>JADJQZ010000010.1 GCA_016712465.1 Candidatus Obscuribacter sp. | reverse complement strand
AACACACCATTCAGCCAGTCGCTTAACGGTATCGGCCGCCGTATGTCCGTCCCACTTTGGGACCTTTGTTGACTGTGGCAATGCCTTTTCCATCTAGCAGAGTCCACATGCTTACCGGCAGGTGATATGAAATATCTCCGTTAGGAAGGTGCATTCCCGCGACAAACCAGCCGTCAAACATTGTTCCGTCTTCGTGATTGTTCGCTCTCCATGAGATATCTGGGTTGCTACGCATCAGCGCCGCGAAGAGGTGGCAACGATGATCATACAGTTCATCAAAGGTATGATAGCCGTCAGATACCTTTCCGGCGTCGCATTCAATCGTTATTTTGCCCATTTCATTCTCGTGAGTAGCTTGATTGGTTTGTGGTCATGGCTTGTGGTCGATCCGTCCCGCCACCCTAAAAAAAAGGCATCGATAACTAGGTGCGGGATAATCCCCTTTGGATCGACGATACCTGAATCAACCATCGGGCCTCGGAGAGATTCCCAGCAGTTGATGGCTTTCTTTAACAATTCGGGGATGTTTTCTTTAGTCATCGGTTTCAACCTATTTTCCTAATAGCTTGCGCAATTCATCCCGCGCTTTTTTCATGTTCGCTTTGTGACTCATTATTGAGCGGCTCTAATTGCTCATGATTGAAGATATGCAGCAATCCAGCGGGCGTATCGAAATCGAATACATACCGCTGTTGACCGTTGCGCGTCTGGAAAGCGGCTCGGATCGTGCCGTTGGCTTGATAGCTCCCGCCCACCTTACGGACCCGATCGCCGAACTTGAACACGTCTGGTTTCATGACTTCCCCTCGATAGTCTCCCGATAAACCATAGCCCATGCCTCAATACCAGATTCAACCGGGAAGAAGTGTGGCCTCGGTTCTAGCAAACCGCATATATCGGCTATTTCTGGAAATAGAGCCGCCTGCAAAGGCCATATAGCCCGCCACTCTCTTCGGTCAACCCGATAGAACAATACCGGACGCAATTGCGCGGCGGATGCTTGCTCGACTGTCTGTCTCCACCACGCCGGAATAGCCGGTGTTTTAGCGCGCTTCACTTCGACAGACCAACCTTCCAGCCCTTCAAGATCAGAATCACCGTCATGCTGTCGCACACGACGCTTTGCGTTGACGCCAAGTAGGTCTCGCAGAATCCCGGCGATTTCGCACTCGCCAGCCCGACCTTTGCGTCGGCTTTTTCTCCCGATCTGAACCGGGCTGGCGGTTGCAGTGGCTGGTTTCATGGCTTCCCCTCGAACGGTAAATTCGTCGATTCTAGGCGTTTTCCTGACGCGCCCTTGGCACCCCTAGCGGCCTCCTTCGTAGCGTGGCTTCCTGAGCCGATTTGGCGGCTTAAATCGCCTTTTAGGGCCCGTAGGCTCGACAGGTCTCCGTCCAGGACCGCGTAAAGGTTCTTCGGGAGGCGGTTGGAGGGGCGCGGCGGGTGCTTGCGGTGGCTTGGCATGGATAACCTCGCTTCATCCTGCAGGAAAAACAGCTAAAAATAGCAATAACACTTTGATTTTTAACTATTGTGTCCTGCAGGAAAGTATGATTTATTCAGTATTCGTTAACGACTTCGCTCCAAATCGCCACCACATCGCCGTGCTCTTTGCATCGGTAAATGCTAAATGGCTTTCCATCAATTATATCTATAAAAGACATGACAGCCCGCTTGCAGTACGGGCATACCAAGATTGGATCGCGGCGTTGCTGGTAAACACACGTTCCCAATCCATCGCCAACAGTCTTTCCAGATTGAGCTTGAAATAGCATCATTGCTTCTCGCAGTATCTCAGATTTAAAAGACACGAGCAATCCTGGAAAACCACTAACCCGTATTCCTCAGATTGCATTTTCGCAACAAAGCCTTTCTTTCCGACGCAACGTGCTTGCTTGCATTGTTTCGAGTAAGCGGCGGGCGGTGGCATGAAAAGAACCTTGTCGCCGTACTTGAATCGCTTGTCTGGCTGTAGTGGTTGGTAATTCTGGAATGCGTAGTTCATGGCTAAAGATCAATTCCTCGATTGTTTCTTTTCGTTGGTGCCGGCAAATCCCATGACGGCAACCCGCCAGCCATGGATTCAAAGCGGGAATATTGTCCAAGGAATCGAAATGGGATAATTCCCAAGAACGCCGCCGCGATGTTTCCGAATCAGCAATTCCGCGAAACCCTTGTCCGGGCTGTCTGGGCTGTAAACTTCATCCCGGTAAAGCATGGCGACAACATCAGCGGATTGTTCCCACTCTCCAGAGTCCCGCAAATCGGAAAGCATCGGGCGCTTGTCTGTTCGTTCTTCGAGTTTCCGAGAGAGTTGCACCAGCGCGATAACTGGACATGATAATTCCTTCGCCAGACCTTTCAGCGCACGGGCGACGGTCGATTGCGCGTTCTGGCGATTCTCGCCGCCGGCCTCCACCAGTCCAGCATGATCGACCACCACCAGATCGATATTCCCCTCACGCCGTTTCAGCCGCCGCGCTTTCGAGAGAATATCGGGAAGCAGCGGGGAGCCGGTTTCGTCGAACCAAAGTTTAGCGGATGACAATTGCGAAACCGCAGAAGTTAATCGCGCCCAGTGCTCATCGTCCAGTTTCCCGGTTTGTAGCGCTCCAAGATCGATATTTCCGGTATTAGCCACCAAGCGTTCGACTTGTTCAGCGTTCGGCATCTCGGCGGTAAAATAAGCCGCTTTGCCGCCGTCATCGACAACGCGCGCTGCAATCTGCAATCCGAGTACGCTTTTACCCATCGCTGGTCGGCCAGCCACCAGATACAGCTTTCCAGGTTTTAATCCGCAAGTTTTTTCGTCGAGATCAGCAAGACCGGTTGCAGCGCCTTTCGGCGCGATACCCTCGAATCGTTGATCGATGTCATTGACAACTACCGGGAGCAAAGTCTTGAGCGGCACTAATCCAGATTCAGTTCCGGCTCCATCCGCAATGGATTCAGTGGCGGATTTTAGTTTCGCAATCGCTTTTTCCGCGTCATCACGCATGGCCCATTGCTGCAAATCAGTTCCAAGTTGAATCAATTCACGACGACTCGCCCTATCTCGAACGATCCGCGCATAGGCTAATACGTTCGCGGCACTTGGGCGTATCTCTAGCAGCAGTCCCGATATAGACCCAATCACCTTCCTGCAAAGTCCCTTTCGATTCCATCCATTCTGCAATGGTGAGAACGTCAATCGGCTGTCCCGCCGCTTCCATCGCCGCCATCGCCGAGAATATTCGCCGGTGCAATTCATTTGAAAAGTCGCCAGCGGCGACGATTGCCGAGACTTCGGAGAACGCAATCGGAGAAACTAAGATTCCGCCAATAACTGAGATTTCTGCTTCAATACTGGCCAGCGGTTGATTTTCCATCAACGCCCCTCCATTACTTTCAGGATATTGGATTGTTCGAGTAGCCAGTCAAATGATGCTGCCCATGGATGAGCATAGCCTTTTTTTGCTGGTGCGCCACCGGTCATGAGCGAATCTTTCAGAACATGATCGATCAGCCGTTCCCATCGATCAAAATCACCGTCGATTTTTTTGAATAGAAAATTCTTGGCTGCTTCGATCCGATGATCTGGCCAATGCCGCAATTCAGCAAGCCGGTGTAATCCATGGCTAGGACATTTACGGTTCCAGATTTCCCGCATTCGTTCGACGGCTTGAATGTCGGATGCTGAGAATGTCATCGGTTCGTCAACCAAGAAAACGGCGGCGGCGGTGGCGGAACCGTCGCGCGCGACAGGTACCACCTCCTCCTCCAATCTTCCAAGATCAGGAGCAGGAGCAGGAGCAGGAGCAGGAGCAGGAGCAGGAGCAGGAGCAGGAGAAGGGGCATTGCTTTTAGCATTGCTCTTAGGAATGCTCGTAGCATTGCTCGTAGCATTGCTCGTAGCATTTCTTGGCGGAGGCTCTATGTCGTTTTTCCTTTCCCATCTTGCACTTGCGGCTTTTCTTGCCTTGTCTGATCGGTCTGGAGCATGAACCACGTATCCGTTGTGCTCTTCCCAGTCATGAAGTTCGTAGACGCCGTTCTGAGAGTCCAAAAATGCCAGCTCGACGAGCTTTGTGGTCAGCGCCCCCGGTGCCCCGGTCCATCTTGCAGCGATTTCTATAGCCCTGGAGTTCATGCCGACGAGCTTCCCGGTTGGCTTGTTGATTGCTGAAAAACACCATAATCGCTGTAATGATTCAACTCCCTGATACCCTAAATCTTCTTTAAGAACTACTGTTTTCCAATGATCCCAAAAACTTACTGAAAGCCTAATATCAGAATTCATTCCATCCACCATTCGCGGTTAGCTTCTCTTTCCGAGAGTTCAAATGCGTGTAAATACGGCGCAAGTTCAGGGACAGCATGATTAGGGACGATTCCGCAATCGATGAGATAACCGCAATTAACAAGCCGCTGAATGGATTTTTCAGGCCATCTTCCCGGAAGAGAGCGGATCATGTTTGAGAATTGACGGTTGTTTAGGAGGGTTATCAGTGCGACTAGA
This sequence comes from Candidatus Obscuribacter sp., assembly GCA_016712465.1. Classification (GTDB taxonomy): domain Bacteria; phylum Cyanobacteriota; class Vampirovibrionia; order Obscuribacterales; family Obscuribacteraceae; genus Obscuribacter. The sequence goes on along the minus strand of JADJQZ010000010.1, from coordinate 5,076 downwards.
TCGGTCTTTGTAAGCCGCTTATCGTGAGCTGCGGATTCCATGATGAGCGCATTGAGCGCTAATCTTTCGTTGACCTCTTTCCAGAATCGCCGATCTTCGAGTTTGACTACATTGCTAGGGTTGGCGCTCATGATTTCCATCCAATTCGCATTGCGCGATGGAAGGCGTCTTGAAATTCTGAGAATGTTGCTTGAGGGTTGTTTCTGAACCATGTCCAGAGAGCGAGCATTGCAAGGCGGTTCATGATTGGTATCTCCATTGCGTCGCCATGGCATCCGCAATCCCTTTATATGTCCGGCTTCTATTCTTCCATCGTTCGGACGATTGCGGCATTTTCCATATTTTATTTTCTCGACCAGCTACCACTTTCGATGGCTTCAGCTTCGAAGTCCTTTTAGCCAAAGGCATGTTGCCTTTGTTTCTCCGTGCCCATATTGCCATGGCTGGATTATCTGGTCAGGCTTCCGGATACGGCTGGATATTATGCCGACCGGGTTTTCAAGAGCAATTCGAGGGATTGGTGCGGAAAGTAGCAGTCGAACGAATTCCAGGGCCTCGCCCTGTTCTTTCACCTTGCTCTCAAACCATCGCGCGCCGCTAGATGCAAGGTGAGTGCAAGGAGGGTGAGCAATCATCATGTCCCAGCCGTCTTCGAGAATGGCTAGAACGTCGCCTTGTATATGCCTTTCCGGGTTGCCTTCGCATGGTAATAGGTCACATGACCATGCGTCATAGCCTAACGCTAGAAAGGCATCACGTACGATTGCGGAGAATTCGCAAGCAATCAGGATTTTCATTATGGACGCTCCCACGTTAAAAAACTGGAAGCATGGAAAGCAGATATGTTATAATGTTGCATTGGTCAATTTCCTAGTTGTGTAGGTTCTTGGCAAGACGTGCCGGGATGCTGTTAGCGCAGCATCACCGGTGCGCACATGATAGCATCATTGCGGTCTTAGTCCCAATCTTCCGTGCTAGCTACTTTATTTCTTCGGATCGTAAAGGTCATTCGCTTGACGCCTCACATAAAGCGGCCTTTCACAATAACAAATTGATCCGTTAAATTCCTTGATAATCCAGCATTCCCCGGCATTAACAGGAATAGGCTCATGAACGACATATCCACGAATCATGCAAGTATCTGTAAACTTTACTTCGACGTAATCTCCAACAACTATTCTTTCGTTCATGACTTTCCTCCTTTCTTAACAAGCTTAATCGATGGAGGATCATAGCAATAGCGAGGTAATCCATCCTCTTCTATGATAATCCAATAATCGCTACTCTTATTTGGGACATGATCGATAATTCCATCGACGCAATAACCTCCACCCAATTCAATTTCAACGTAATCCCCTGCCTCGATTCTCTTATCTCCAGGCGTATAGCTTTCCTGTATCTTTGCGATAGCTGCATTCAAACAGGCCGCTAATCCGCTACAATTTTCTGGCGTCTCTTGAATTCCAGTGACTTCAAGAAGTAGCGCGGCGGATGATTCATGGGTGTAATGTTCAAGCATTGTTTTCACTCATCTGGAGTTGGGCAAAATACGCTATAAAGAACGTCTTTTTTAGACAAATCTTCTTCAATTATATGTAAGCACAATTGGCTTAAATATAGAACTCTTTTTATTAGCTTTGATTGGTATCTTTTCAGCTTCTCAATTTCTTTGTCTCTTTCTAGCGCCACATTTTCAACCGCTTTATTCAAACATTTCCGCAATCCTTCACAGTCTTCCGGCTTCTCGACAATCCTTGTCATGGAGAGAAGGAGGTGAGCGGCGCTTTCATTCGTGTAATACTCGATCATTTTTAATTCCTACCTGCTTGTTGTCTGAAAAATTCCGCATAAGACGGGATTGGCATTTGCGCATCTTGCGCCCGCAGTCTTTCCAGTCTCCGCTGTTCACGGGATTTACTGATTTCGTTTACCCACTGATCATCATTTAAATAATCTGCTGCTTCTTGGTATGCTGGCTGTGTGTTTTTTTCTGATTTTCTGCTTTGTCTTATGATCTGTTCTTCCGGCGTTTCCACGCTATCCATGTCTTCAGGCTCGCATCCTTTGATCCACCATAGCGCGGTTTTGTTTTTCATCCGCTTACGCCGTCGTCGATCAGAAAACAGAATTCCCATCCGCTGCATTTCATTCAGACGCCGAGAAACCGACGATATGTGCTGCCCAAGCATTTCTGCGTAGAATGCCGCTGATCTTCCTGGCATTGCTTCAATCATCGGCCTTACGTCTTTTTGAAATTTCTCAAACTCAACCAGTGATCGGATGGTGGCATTATATCTGCCATCAACCCGAATGTCTTTTATAGCGTCATCAATCAGGGTATATCGAACATCGTTCTTATTTATTGTTCTGCTTACAACATTACCTTGCAACACGAGAACTCTTACCCAGCGCCACGCCCAGTTTCGTTCGTGGCCGCAGTGCTCGCTGATTTGCGCGCGGGTACTGTCAGGGTGATCGCGGAGAAATTCGATGATTTGTTCTGGTGGGGTCATAACGGCGCGTCTAAGTTTCCGGTTAAATCAAGCATCAACTGGTAATCACGATCATGCACTGAACGCCAGTAGCCGCTGGTGTAATAAGGCTGTTGTTTGTAATTCGACAGCAATCCTTCAGACTTTAAGTGTTTGAAAACGTCATGCTCAGCAAGGCGCATGATGGCAATGCTGAGCATGTCATGGCGCAGTATCGTTCGGATGTATACCGCTTCCATGTTGTCTTGATTAAACTGCGAGATCAAGCAAAGTCCCCTGAGATGATTTCGCGGTAGCTAGATTGCGACAAGCCAAATCCCAATAGGATCGCTTCAATTCAGCGCCGACAAACCGCCGTCCTTGTTGAATAGATACATAGCCCTCGCTTCCAATTCCAGCGAAAGGAGAATATACAAGATCGTCTGGATTCGTCCACGAGGATATAGCCCGTTCGATTACCTCAAGCTGAAGCGGGCAAATATGGCGTTTATCGTCACTTTTCCTTGCCGATCTGAATTGCAGGGTGTTCGACGGGTTTATATCCATCCAGACCGGACTGGCGTATCGTTGCCATAACGCAACAGGGAACTCGCCAGGCTCTTTGGTGACTGGTTCTGGGTTGTCGCCCGGCTTGCGCATAGTCACAAGATAATCGGGGATTCCCTGTCGGCTAATGCAACTGTCTTTTTTCAACTGCTTGTACAGCAAACCGATAGACTTGGTCCTTTGCATTGCCGTTACTGGGTCTTTCCAAATGACCACCTCAGAATGAAAAATCCATCCGGAATCAACAAACATGCGGATCAATTCTCCGCGAAAATCCTTAATTCCGATAAACCCATCACTCTGATAAGTAGCGGGTAGATTCATGCAGTGGAAAGAAAGCAAACGCCCTGATTTTGTCACCCTGAACAATTCGCCAAGCAAGTATTCAAAGGCGCATAGAACTCTGATGCGTTTCGACACCCCATGTCCTGATCAGAGTTCGAGTAGGTATACAATGACGCGAACGGCGGCGAGAATATGGTGCAATCTATGGATTCATCATCCATTTCCCTGCGTTATTTCAACGCAGTCGCCAAGGTGAAGATCAAAGCCGGGTCCGGTCTTAATGTCCCTGCTGTAATCGCTCTCTTTTCGATAGTGATCCCTTTAACTTCCATCTCCGCAAATCTCCGCATGGGGCAACCATTTGACCCGACATCTCGTAAGCCTGAGCCGCTTTTCGTTCAAGATTCTTCTTGATCGCGCCTTCGCTTTCCGATGATATTAAATGGACGTTGACCTTGTTTTTTGCCCAAAGCGATAACACCGCCGCACTGCCTGATAGTACGACTCCGAATGAATCATCCATTCCGACAAAGATCATGTTGTGGCAATGCTGCCAATTCAGACCAAACCCAGTGATAGATGGTTTGTAATAATGACGCGAGAATCACCAAAGGTAAATCTTTGATTCTCGATTCTTTCTTCAATCGACAATGACCCATAGACCTCCTCGGCATCCGGTATGAGCTTCTTGAGTCCGGTTGATTCATCGTTCAAATTGCACCAGATGATAAAAGTCTCATCCGATGAATTGACAATATCAGCCGCAAGCTGTACCCGATCATCAAGCGATGACCTTTTTGCGCTTCGCCGGTCGCTTAAGGTTTGCGCGATGACCGGAAATAGCTGGTCATCAGGAACAAACTGCGCATCAACTACATGATGATTGATGTCAAGCCCCGGCAGGATGTACCGCGATCCGTCAAATCCAATATCCTCAGGGCTTCTAATACAAACTGACCATGTGGCCATCCATTCCCAGAACTTGGTTTTCCCATGTCCCTTCAGCCGCCACTTCGACGTATCACCGCCATCATGGATAAAATACGTTGCCAGCATCTCTAGCGCCATGACGCCGAGAATTTTGCTTGATTGCCAAGCTCCATAAAGTCATTCGGGCTTGGCGTGCAGTGCAGGGAAGCGGTAAGGATTATTCTGGAAGCTTTCAATCAGGGCGGTTCTGATTTTTCCAGAAAGGCTTTGCGATTACTGGATTCATCGAGAACTACGCCGATAAAATCGGATGCCGAGAAATGGTCCATCATTTCATAGTTGGTAATCACGATTGACGATGATGTTTTATTCCCGCTTCGCGCGTATTCGACCTCTACGCCAATGCGCGCGGCCTCTTTGACGGTTTGCTGCGCAACGCACAAGGGCGCAAGAATCAAGACCCGTCCTTGTGTATGCTTAACCACCTGATCGGCCCAGGCGACTTGCATCGCTGTTTTACCAAGTCCGGTGTCGGCGAAAATTCCAGCACGGCCCCGCTTACAGGCCCAGGAGACGATGGCCGATTGAAAGTCGAAGAGGTTATAATGGAGGGTCGTCGTAGTCAAATCCAGCAAATTAGATTTGACTTGGTTTTTTCGCGAGAAAATCAGTATAATTATTCATGGCTAACCTCTAGCTCAGGTTGGAAATTTAATAGCCCGCACGGTCTTAGCCACCGTCGCGGGCTTTTTTGTGAATGAGTGCTCGGATTGCTCGCCGGGCGCGGAGGGCAATGAAACCCCTATCCGATTATTCGCCACTT
>JADJQZ010000009.1 GCA_016712465.1 Candidatus Obscuribacter sp. | reverse complement strand
TCATGAGCCGATCTTTCAGCTCGACTCAAGCGGCGTTGTTACCTACTTGCACCATGACCACCTCGGTTCGGTGATTGCTCAGGCAAATGCCTCCGGCGTTGTCGGCAACAAGTATCAGTACTCGCCGTTTGGTGAAGCAACTTCCATGACTGGTACCACCATTGGTTACACCGGTCAGCGCTGGGATAACGAGACTGGCTTGTACCACTACAAGGCGCGTTATTACCGGCCGGGAATCAACCGCTTCTTGCAGACCGATCGATTGGGTACACCGAGGATCTGCACCTTTACGCCTACGTTAAGAATGATCCCATGAACCTAACGGATCCTGATGGGATGGAGGATGAACCAGTACCAGGTGGCATATGGAGCAGTCTGCAATGACCTATGCGGTCTACTTGTCGTTAAAGCAGGTTGAGAACGTTACACGTAAGGCTGCTGACGTTCTTGGTGTTCTTCGTGGCATTCCCGGACGAACTGTTCTCAAGGTTGGGCAATCTGTTGCTCAGAATACTATAAAGACTTCCTGCTGCCAAAGTTACCGTAACTCCCAGCAGCAATTGGGTACCAAACAAGTATGGAAAGAAAGGAGCGCCCCCTCACCAGAATGAAATCCTGAGGCAACAAGCCGATATTCAGAAAAAGGCACCCTGATTGGCGCATCGAGCCGGAGGAACAAGGCCGGAGCAGGCTGTCGATACTCCGAACGGGAAAAGGTTTCCTGATCTGATCTTTGACAAACCTGATGGCGGGGTCCATTTCCACCAAGTAGGTAAAAGGTTGAAGAATGGGAATCTTGTTATGCGCGAAAACAAAAACGGCGCTGATTTACTAGGCGCTGATGGGGATGTTACATTGTCCACTTCAGGCTACTAATCTTTAGCTTCTGGGAGGCGAGCCGCTCGGTTGCTCGCCTCCTTTTTTGATGGTACGATACCGGTTGGATTCGCTTGGAGTGTAAATCGGTGGCTAATACAGACCTTCTTATCACTCAAGAACAGTTTGAGCAAAGAATTCTAGACTTTGGCAGGAGAGAGCAGCTAACTTTTTTCCTGCACCACCAAAGAACGCAGCAAATAACTGTTATTCCAATTGACGAGCTGGGTCCCACAATCAGGCTCCCTTGGCTGGCAAGAGGACCTTTGGTGTGCTAAGGAATCCCCGGAGACTAACAATGAATACAATCCTGCGAAATTAGGATGGATGCTGCTTGAAGCACCGGTAATTTATCCAGACAATCTCCTGACATTCACAAGGGCGGGTGTCCAACCATATTGGCTTGATGAGACTGGTACTCAGCAGTTTTGCAACAATTCACTCAAGGAACTTTACAGTAGATTTCGAGTAATTCTCATAAAGGGAACCATAGTTGGGACAATGTTAATCACCAAAACAAGAACGCCATCCTCTGATCCCAATCCCTTAAACGGCAAATATAGGTACAGCCCAGAAGTTTATGAATTGCAGAGTCAAGGTTGGAGTTTTGTTAAAGGACCCCGCAACTCTGGACCCTTCTATTGGATAAAGAAGTGAGTTGCCACTTTCAGAAGTGCCCTGCAAAGTCAAAAGTTCTGTTCGTGTCCGTCCGGTGGCTTGAAAGACTCTGTAGATTTCCTGCACGTTTTTGCTTTTAAAAGCCGAAAAGGAGCAGAAAGCTGATGCCACCAAATACGCTGCCAGAATTATCTGCCAACGTCCGGTAACGATCGATATGTTTCATCGCTGCGTCTTGTAGGCTGAAACGCCCAACCACACACCCTTTTGGGAGTCGTATTTATCACCGCCCCCAGGCAGTGCTCTTTACGGCTCCCTCTTTTTTCTCTTTTTCACCTTCTACTATACTATGCCGCAATCGATCTTAAACCCACATTGCCAGCCGCCTTCCAAGCTCCCTAGCTCCCCAGCTATGTTGAAATGGCCTCCAACAATCCGCCGGCGGCAGCAACAAAAGGACCGCCCAGAATAAACTGCGGCGGTCTTTAAGCTATCGTCTGACAGTCCGCTTGCGAGGACTCGATATTTCTACTGCGTCAGTCAGTTTCGGCAGGTAGCGGGCGAGTTGCTACAGTTTCGGGTCTGCGCAGACCTGGTGTTTCCACAATGCCCCTCGGCTCAAAGCAATGAACCAGATTGGTCACCGCTCACCGTGTATGCATTAAGAATAGCGGGTTTCGAGGATAGTTCCACTACCCCGGAAAACGTCTAAGGAAGAAAAATATGGCTGCCAAAGGTGGCGGTGAAGCAGGCGCAAGAGAGCGCCCGGAATTGTCAGAAGCTTGAACTAGACCAATATGCGACGGCTCAAGGGTGGATATTGATTGAATATCTATAAAATATCTAAAGCCGCCTTTCTGTATGTCTGACGCTCTCTTTGATGGCGATTGGCTCATCTGCCCAGGTGCCTCCACTATGTCAGGTTGGCTCTAAGGGTTCTTGAGAGAGGGTATAGAAGCATTTACGGGACGGGTCAGGTTTCATATGAGCTGCATAACAGGTACCAGAACCGAAGCCTTGTCAGGCTTGTTCATTTTGTTTGCCTGCGCTCAGGAGATGAAGGGCTACCCCTGCCTCAATAGCCATTGACTGCGCTGCCAGGCTATGGAGTTCGGCGGTTTCAAATCCGAACCCGGCTTCTTGCCATGTTGGAACGAGTGAGCCACAGGCTTGTCTTTGGACGCCCATTTACTCTTTGTTGGGAGGAGCCAGCCAGCCGACAACTTCGCGCCCTTGATGTTTTGGGACTAGCCCATGCCGTTCTTGGTTCACATCAGCGCCGGGCTTTTCTTCGCCGGAAGGGCACTCCTTTACCGCGAAATTTGACACACGTTGTTGCCTACCGGCGGAAACTTTTGTGGTGCTGACCGCGAGACCACACGTGGTATTGGTTGTTCTTTGTGTTTACCTCCAAGCTGTGTTAAACCAGTGCAGAGGCTGGCATAACTTGGCGATGGGCGGCAATGGCAGACCCCTGCGGGGCGCTTCGCGTCCATGCGCCATCGCCAAGCCACGCCTTCAGGGTTGCACTTAAACACAGCACTTGGAGGTGCACTATATGAACAACCAAATCCAACTCGTAGGTCACGTCGGTCAGACTCCCTCTTCAGTTTCCTTCGGAGATACAGGCAACAAGGTGGTCAAATTCTCAATAGCGGTAAAGGAGTACTCCTCAAATACCGACGAAGAAAAGACACTGTGGCTTGATGTGGACGCCTGGAACGGACTTGGGGAGCGAGTCCTCAAAACGATAACGAAGGGACGCGAAGTAGTACTTGTCGGCAGGCTGGCTCTATCCCACTACAACAAAGAGATAAATGGGGTGACGGTCCAAATGACAAAGCCCGTGATAAAGCTCACATCGTTCCATCTTTGTGGCAAGAAGCCGAGCACAGGTTCGGAATCTGAAACCGAAAGACCGAACACCAAAGCCAAACGGCTCGCTGCAGTCAAAGGCTAACTTAAAGAGGCAGGGGATAGCTCCTGCCTCTTCTTTTCTTCGCTCCGGGTTTCTTTTTAGTGCTTTATTGCGCTGGATTTTCGCCTTAGGAGAGTTTGTCGGGTGACTCTGTCGTCACTGTCAAACTGGGTGTCTGCGAAAGCTTGCCCCGTTTAGGTTTCGCTAATTGCACTACTGACAGGCAGGGGCTTGCTAATCCCCTGCCTGGCTAGAGCCTAGCAGCGACCCCCCGGCAGCAATGGGGAATCGCTCCTTAAACGGCGTCCTCCCCGCTGTGCGGGTCCCCTCCATTTACCGCTCAACCCTCATTGCTGCCGGGACCCGGGTGCGCCGCTATTCAGGCAGCCCGCAGGGGCGGCGCTGCGCCCCTGGATTTGGAGCTAGCAAGAGAGAGGGATTGAAGATGAATAGTCGAGTATTGAAGAAACACCTTAAGTACATAGTGCCGGAGATACGGCTAGCGCTCATTAAGGAGCCGGGGGTGAGGCCGCAGCAGATAGGGTGTCCGGGGGACATAGAGAGGTTTGTTGAGCCACTGAAGTTGCAGGCGGAAGAGAATTTCGTCAGCTTCCATCTGGATGCAAAAAATCAGGTAATCGGGTGGCACCTAGTTTCGAGAGGGACGATTAGCGCGTCTTTGGTGCATCCGCGGGAGGTATTCAAGGCGGCCCTGATAGCCAACTCTTACGCCATCATAGTGGCCCACAACCACCCAGCCGGGAGTTTGAAGCCGAGCCAGGAGGACATAGAGACTACCGAGAAGCTAATTGCAGCCGGACAACTTTTAGGTGTGGGGGTGCTCGATCACATCATAGTCAGTTCGAATGGAACGCGGAGCATACGAGAGTTTGAGCCGCATCTCTGGAATAGCTGAGACGAAAACGAGAGGAGCCGCTCAGAAATGGGCGGCTTTTCATTAGCGGGTCGGGTTATTTCAGGGTTGCATTTTGGGGGGATAAGGCGGGATTAATGTTGCGGCGAGGACTACAGTTGAAGGACCTGGCTGACAGATGGTTTTAGCTTTGTCGCGGCCAAGTGCTCGGGTGAATCTGGTTCGACGATTGAAGTGCCGCCGAACTGGGACCTGGAAGTGGTTAGTGTTTGCACCTCGTCCGATCGGGTCCGGTCCGATTGCTACCTGCAGGCGGAATTTTCAGCAGAGTCCCTTGGCTAAGGGTGTTATGTGCTGTGTCTGACATTCCGGTTTTTTCCCAGCGAGGCAAGAAATCTAGGTGCGAAAAGCTATAGGCAATTGTCTTTTTGTATGTGATTTGAGCAGGGGAGGAGTGGAGGCGAGAATAGGCACCTGTTTGCCTTTCGGGGCTGCTGTTGCTTTTTTCTGCAGGTTTGGTATAGTGCGAGCAGTCGAGTCGGACCCCGTAATTTTGGTGGTCGAGATCGTCTGTCAAAAGTGGCTTACTCTTCCGAGAGTTTCCGCTCTTTCTTAAATCTAAATCTCTACTGCTATGGGACCGGTCGGTCCAGATTTGAGTCATGAGTTTTAGAAATCACCACGAGATGTTTGAGCCTGGCAGTAGGGGCTGAAGTTCCGAAGAAGAAGCTCAGAGCTATCTCAAGTCATTAACGAAACAAGTTTTAGCCGGAAGGTGCTGTCTTACTTTGCACTTCCGGAGAAGGAGGAATATGGGTGAAAAGCACTCTGACCGCGCGTGTGGTCGCGTACACCGTTTTGGCAGGCACCGCCGGGCCGTTGATAGAGAGTCAAGAAGAGGAAAGCGTCGAGATATTGAGAAGTCTCTAGCTGGAGCTAATTTAAGGCTCTATTTAGACGAAAGCTACGACGGAACTGAGCCTAGCCAGGCGACTCTGAATTTTATCGAGACCAGCCCTAAGAATATTAACGAGCTTTTGGATAATGGGCGCAGAAAAGAGGCGGCGGAGCTTATGGCGAAGGATTTCGCAAAGCTCAAAGCCGACCGGACCATCTGTCCAGATCATGTCTGCGAGTGGCTGGAGCAGATCAGCTTACTTAGTCTGGAGCAAGACTGTTTCGATGTGCTCTATGAGTTTGCTGTGTGGTGCTACCACCGGGCAGACCAGGGCAGTCTCTGGGATGTTATCTCCACGGTGCGCTTCCTCAGGCGTGCCCTTGTTGGTGTTCCAGGAGCTTCAGCTTTACTGTCCGATATGCAGGAGATCGACTATCGACTGGCTAAAGAGCTAGACGCTTACTTCGATGAGTTAGAAGAGCCCAATAGCATCTAGGTGAGTAGAGAGAGCCGGCGGCATGAGCCGCTGGCTCTCTTTCTTGAACAGTAAGACAAACACAAGAAATGCAGGGGGTGGCAGCAGCGCCCCTTGCAAAGGAGAAATATGGGTCCAAACAAGAAAAACGATGGAAATTTCGGAGAAGGCTCCTTGCCTGAGGGCAAGAAGAGACCACAAGTTATGTGGGTCGGTAAAGGCGCCGCCAGGGCCACCGGCGGAGAGCTCACGACCACATATGCTGGGCTCAAAGCACAAGAGTCATTTGTTCTGGTCATCGAAAAGCAGCTCCTTGACCACTATGCCTATCTGGTTGAGCGCAGTTACGACGCCGGGCGTATGGGGGAGGCTGTAACACTTCTCGAAGATGCGATCACGCGTTTCAGGGAATCGAGAACACTCACTGCATCTCATGCCTGCGGGTTTCTTTTGCGGTTCGATCTCGAAACACTCGGCAACCCTATTTTTAAGGTGGCTGAGCGAGTAGCCGACTGGGCCTTTGACGAGTTAGACCAGACCAGTCTAGAGCTTCTCTCTATTCTGGTTCTCTTCCACGCCGGAATCGACGAGTCCCAAGATGCCATTTTCGCTTACGAAAAGATCCTCGAATATCAAGATCGTGTCGTGGCAGAGCTGGCTGGATTTGACCAGGAACACCAGCCGTAGGGGTAAGCTTTCCGGCTAGCCACCCCGGAGTTAAGCGGGAGCCTGAAATATGGCTCCCGATACTCCGGGTGGTGGCTCAATAAAGGTCTATATCTTCGATGTCTGAGTTCTAGAAAGCGGGACCAATTGAGACTTTTCAAAGGAGTAAAAGTTCCCCAAATGCGTCTAAAAAAGACTAAATGAAGACCCCGGGTTTACCCCAGTTAGTGCAGATGATTGAGTGGTAAATTGTATATGGCGCACTTTCGCAAGCATCTTCCGAGAGCTTGGAAAGCGACCTCGAAAACCGTCCTAATTTGTTTTCGACTGTCCAAATTACCGCCGACTCAAATGCTCTAACAAGTATCGGCGTCAATGTTTTTAAAGGCACAGTGTGCCTTAGCAGAAGTAGCAAGCCCTATTCCAGTATTTCCACTGGCAAGGCTCTATCTGCTGAAAGCAAAATCACAGGTGGTGGTCCCCGGCTATTGGGACTATCGCCGGTCAAATTAACGGAGGCGCTCCATGAAAGAATCCCACCCTCAAGCAAAAGCTTTTAGAGTGCGCGGTTGTTATAGCCGCCGACTGGAAGAAGCCTTTCCTGAAGATTATCCCAAGGAGAAGAAGCATGCCCCAAGGAAGAAGAGTGACACACTTTCAACCACCTCGCAGCCGCCGGCGGCAGGTTCACGGCAAAGCAGTACACAATCGCCGCAAGGCAGTCTGGAGTCGGGTATTTTGCCCGGTGTTCAAGACGGTAGCAAAGCTCCGGTAGAAGAAGCTCAAGATTGATGCTTGGAGGGGATGGCTTCGGCCATCCCCTCGTTAGCTTGCCTGGCAATAGTATTGGGTTGGTTTCTCCCACCTTCATTAGTTCCCCAGTAAATAGGTGTGAGAAGTAGATCGAATTCAAAATCCTTCGGCGCGACCTGAGAGGGTCGCACGCCGCAAGGCAGGATAAAGAGAAGCACACGAATGGCTACGATGGTGCACTGGTGAGCGTTGTGGGTGATACCCTGCAGTTAATTCGGTATGACAATTGCTGGAAGTGCCAGGAGCGGCACCTGGACGGTGATACCGTCAGTAGAGGCAACAATATGGTCTGTCACGAGGATGATGGCATGACAAAAAAGAGTAAGGAACCAACATTGGTTCGGTTTTCATTTGCACTTTCACCGGAAGACAAGGTGAAGGTAGAAAAGTATGCGCTAGCGCTAGGTGTGACACCTTCGGAGTTAGCGAGAGAAGCGATAAAGGAACTCATTTTCAACCTGGAGAAGCCCACCGAAGAACTACGAATAGAAGAGACGGAACTATCATACCGGATGAAAAAGATGGAAGACAGGATGGCTGCTCTACTGGCGAAGTTAACGAGAGCGGCGGTACAGTCCCTGTATTTTTCCACCCTGCCGTATCTATATGGCGGCTTGCCCAAGGAGCCTCTGCCGGAAGGAGCGATGAAGACGCTCTGGTTCCAGAGTCGGCAGTTTGCCGGTGAGTGGCTTAAGAAGGCACAGCCAAGTGCGCTCGATGAGCCTGAGGTAGCTAGCGAAAGTGAGGAGTCCGATACCGGCAGTGAGGATAGGGACAAGTCTTGAAGACGACGATTTTTTCTTTGCTGAATTCCGATGGGGATGAAAGGAAAGGAGCCGGTAAAGTCAGGAAGGAAAAGCCTGAAAAGGCAGAGCCTACGTCTAACACCAGGGGGCAAGTTGCGCAAGCAAAGGCTGTAGCTTCCGCTGCGGGCAAGATTGTTGAGCGCATCAAGAACCGGCAGTTGGAGACGAGAAGTACCACTATCGGTCCGGAGGGTCTGCTTGGAAAATGGCAGGAAGAGAAGAGGGGCGAGTCCACCGGAGCCCTAGGTAAGAAGCCGAAGTTAACCGCACCGAACTTGCTCAAGACCAGCAGTCGCGGTCGCCGCCGGTATGGGTCTGCCGATAGGCCCAGGCGCCGATCTGTTGCCTCGGTCAAGGGCAGAAGTCGCCGTCCGTATGGAGTATCTAGCAGAAATAGGACGGCGGGAAGGCTGGCCCGGTTGCACAAGGGTTTTCGCCGAGGGCGCAACTGGGGGCAGCGCCCTGGGCGAAGTATTTCCACGGATGGAGCAAGAGTCAATTCAATACTGAAGAGCAGGTACGTGAGAAACGAGGGGAAGAAGCGGTCGCAGACGGCACTGAAGAAGCATCTGGGTTACTTGCAGCATAGAGAAAAGGGGGAGATTGAAAAGTCCCAGGACCGCAAGTTCTTCACCCCCGACCGCACTGATCTCGACTACAAAGACGTATACGAAGAGGCGAAGGACCTCCTGGGGCCAACGGCCGCCTTTCACAAGTTTATCCTCTCGCCGGGTGATAACTCGGTGCATCTGATGGACCATGCCAGGGAGGTGATGAAGGCCTGGGAGGAAGCTTTAGGGCGCTCCTTTCACTGGTGGGGTATTGCGCACAAAAATACCGACCACTACCACGAGCACATCGTGCTTGCCGGGTTGGACAAGGACGGCAAGAGGGTCTTTCTTGATAGCGAGGCGCTTGCATTATTGAGAGAGATATCAAACCGCTACCTGGAGAAAATGAGGGAATTTGATAAGGACCTGGACCTTAAGGTCGAGATCAAGTTAGGGGAGATGCTCAGAGAGTTCGATGTTTCAGAAAAGCTCCTGGAGCTTGGGATTGACAAGTTTTCTGAATGGCGGGACCAGGTCGACTTAGGGCTTGATACCTGGGCGGACTACCAGAAGGAGTGGAAGGATCTTGGTCTAGGTAAGGTGTTTGACCTTGGGCGTCCCTTTGAGAATCTGCCGAAAGTGAAGGCAGTGGAGCGCGATAGTGCTCAGGAAACTACTCAAGAAGGGCTTACGTCTAATTTAGAGAAGGTCAGAGCTTCTCAGGCAGATGCTTCTCTTGAGAAAGATAGTGCTTTCCGGGAGCGGACGGAAATCGACCAGTTGAAAAATCTGGAGCCAGCCTCAAAGCCAGAAGTGAAGTCCGACCCGCAGCCAGGCGGATTCATGTTGCAGGCAAAGACTGAGCAAGAGCAATCATCGACGACAAACGCTGGGGCACCCGGTCAGGGCAGTACACGTGAGGATAAAGGGCAAGAAGACCGTCCCGAACGTGATGACGATGACCAGCACCGCCGCCGCTAGAGATTTTAGGAGAGACTGAATGACCGAGTTAGTTCTAATAGGGTCGGCCCTTGTTGCCGTGCCTGTTATGGTCGCGCTAAAGGCGCTGCAAGCAAGGCAGGACAATCCCCCTGCGCTTTATGTAAGTGCCCCGCCACCCCGAGTTTTTGCCGCTATTCGTAAAGCTATCTCCGGCTTCTATCTCGGGGAGTACCACTACCGAATCGTGGTATCGGACCCGACGGAATTGACGCTTAGAGCCGTCATGGAGTGGAGAGAGAGGAAGGACAAGGAGCTTCATTTTCTCTATCCGCAAGGCTTCCGGTTCCACCAGCTGATTTTGGATGTGTCGGTGGATATGGACAGGCGGAGTGGAAGCAGCAGGGTGCGGTGCAGGTGGACTGTGCCGGTGTGGCTCTTTAGAGGGCGAGTCTGGCTTATTCAAAATGCTACGGAGAAGCTTTTAGCTCAGGCGCTGGAAAGGCTGAGCCCGAGGGAGCCTCTGGGCGGTTCACCCGCTACTGAGCGCAGGTAGTCAACTACAAAGTGCTGCCAGGTATGGCAGCGTCATTACGAGGTGAGTTATATGGCCGAAATCTTCGGAGTTATTCTTTTGCCCCTTTTCATGATGGCACTTCTTTTCGGTATGGCCGGGTTGAGAAGCGATGCCATCGTCAAGATCTTCTTCGACCTTCTAGGAGCTGTCATTAAGGGCGTATTCCTTATGCTGGGGGCGGTTCTACGAGGGATTGCCGAGTCAGCGATATTTCTTGCGATGGCAAATAGGCTTGGAGGTGGTGGAAGGGTGAGCGACTGCCGCGCTGAGCAGAGGCCCAGGCGCGTGAAGGTCACTGTTGTGGAAGATGGAGAGGACTAGAGTATGGCACTTACGGCAAAGGTAGTGGAGGTGGTGGCACTGCCGCCCGGGGAGTTCCCCCGGGTGGCGGTCAACGCCATGGTTTCGCTTCAGTACAGAAGTGAGATATTCGATGAGGTGGATAGCAGGCTTGTCTTCTATGACGATGCCGTTGAATCATATGGCATGGACACATGGAGGTGCCGATATCAGGCGATTCTAAACTGGAGGGAGCACGAGGCTGGTTTAGAGCTTGAGGTGAAGGTCAAGGAAAAGAACTATGGCGATACGCACATCGATACCTGTGTGGAAAGAGCCGAGAAGATAGTGCTGGAGATACTTAGGGGAGCGGAGCGGTCCAGGGGCAAGTCCGAACCTGATGTGCCATGGAAAGCCAAGTTTGCATCGAAGGAAGACCTTCTTGAGAGCGGCTTTGTTGTTGAGCCTTTGGTCCAGCCTGAAGCAGGTTCACTTCTTGTTGGCAAGTATGACGACCAGAGAGTCTGGCTCAGTCGAGACATGAAGGTCAGGCACGTGCTTGTCTGTGGTCCCACCGGCTGCGGCAAATCGACTTCCGTATTCATTCCCAATTTGATTGAAAGGCTGGAGACTTCAGCGATAGTGACGGAGGCGTCGCCCGGTTCCAGGCGTCCGGTCCTATATGGAGCCACTGCCGGTTGGAGGGCTGCAAATGGCCATCGGGTCATTTACTTCAACCCCGACGATATTTGCACGATGAGGTTCAATCCGGTGGACCTGGTTAGAACTTTTGACGACGCTCAGATGGTAGCCGGATTGATAGTGTCGAATACCACACCGGATAGCCACATGGGAGATCAGATCTGGAGCCAGGCCGAGACCCATTTGCTTCAGGCACTTTTGCTGCATGCGGCTGGTTTAAGGCACGACCTCTACGGTCGGTCTACGAAGGGTGATGGAGCGAATCTGGCATCGATCAGGAGGCTTTTGCGTACTGGTCCGCACGGAATGGTAAAGGAGCTTGAGGGAACCAGGCTAGCTGTAGCCAGGGCGGAGTATGAGGCTTTCTTGAACAATAGCTCGCCTAACTTTCGTTTCGGGGTGGTCTCCGGTTTGCTCGCCAGGCTTTCTATATTTGCCAACCCGAAGGTGGCAGCAGCGACGGAGGTGACGGATTTTTCGTTGGAGGAGCTCTCCAAAGAACTCTTCACGATGTATCTGGCAGTGCCGGTACACAGACCGGATTTCCTTCCACTGGCAGCACTGGCCTTCAACTTTATCTTCACCTTTGTTCTAAGTAAGCTGGATGAGCTCAAGCATCCACTGACCCTTTATCTTGATGAATTCACCAACTATGGAGCCATACCTGGGATAGGGAGGTATCTGACGGTGATAAGGAACGCCGGGGTGGGGGCGGTCCTGGGGGTACAGGACCTGGCGCAGTTGGAGCTTGTGTACAAGGACAAGCTGGCGCAAATTCTCTGGAGTCAGCCAAGGACGAAGATATTGTTTCCGCCGGCAGATGATCGAATGGCTGAGAGGATATCGAAGATGCTGGGGCTTGGGACAGAGCAGGAGGTGGTGGCAGCCAGCGGCAATTTATCAAACCGGCAGTTCCCAAGACCCTTGATTGAGCCCTCCGACCTTATGAGGCTCGAAAAGGAAGGCAAGTACCTGGTGCTTTCGACCACGAATCCGGCCAAGTTGGACCGGTTGAAGAGCTGGCAGACCTATCCAAGTCAGACGAGTTTGCCGCCGCCTCCGGTGCCGCCTCTCGTGGTGGAGGACCTGGAGGAGATGTCCAGGAAAGAGTCATACGGAGGTCGCGCAGAGAAGGACGGCGAAGAAAAACCAGGTGGCGATGTAACTAAAGAGCAGCCGGGGAAGGCGGGCGCTCAGGCGGACTTGAATGTCACCGCTGAGGGGGCTATGGGGCTGAGCAACGAGGGGCGGGATTCTCTAGAGGGTGATGACCAGGGTGTTGATGCTCGGGACCATGATGAGCCCGAGGGAGACTTCTGGTCGCAGCTTCGAGGGAAGTTTGGTTAAAGCCAGGAACTGGCGATTGCAATGAAAGACCCTTGAGGGCAGAACTATTTGACATGTTTGAGGAGCGTATTCATCTCTGGTGAATACGCTCCTGGCTCTTTTGCCGAATGGCGTGCTTGAACAATAATTTGCATGATTTGTGTAGAATGATTTGTCACTTCCCAGCCTGTTTCAACCGTTGCCTGCTTTCTCGATGGCTCGATTGGACAATCGTTACCGGCGTTTCTGCGCATAGCACTCAATCTTAGATTTGGTGAGCTTTAAGGAGACTGCGATTTTGCAAGTGTTGAAACCCATCACATTTCTGTTCTTTGTCTTATCCCCTTGGTTCCATAGCCAGGTCGAGGCCCAAGTGGGGGATTTCGGACCACTGGAGCGCCGGCTACCTGTAGAATTCTCACCAGCGCCGGAGAAATTCAAGAACGAGTTGTTTGATCTGACGGAGAAGTCTGTTGTTTTTGAACCAAAATTCGATATTCGGCTGGTAAAGAACAGGATTAAACACTTTATCAATCGCGAAATTGTCATAGAGGGTGTATTGAAACAGAAGGATAGTACATTCTTCCTATGCCCGCCACAGACTCCGAAAGGAACGCCATGTAGCGGGCTGCGGCTGAAGGTTTCCTTTGCTAAAATTGACACGGTAACTGTTCTTGGGCACGAGACCAAAGAGTTCAATAATTCTCTTGATTCTCCCAGATGGACAGGCTTTGTTGACTCCCGCGTTTTGCTGAAGGGGAAAGTCGATAAGCATCAAGTATTTCAAGTCAGTAATCTAAAGACGGTAGACAGTCTGTAGAAAGCAATAAATCGGATTGAAGCCTTGTCCAACGGTCTGGGATTGATGGAAAGGTAGCAACCAGGTTTGTGGATTTTCAGCTGTCCTCTGCGGCCTTTAACCATTCATGGAGTCCGATGCCGACTTGTTTGAGGATGTTTTTCAGAATAGGCGCGTGGACCAAGGGATTGCGTTTGTGATGACCGAGGCGGAAGTGATGTCCGCCGGGTCTGAAGATTACTATCTCGCTGCCCTTACCCTGTCGGATCTCGCAGCTCAGGTTCTGTTGGAGGATGCGAAGCACCGAGCTCAGTCTGAGTGTTTGCAGTCTGCCCTTGGCTGTATCTGCCAGGTCAATTGTCTGGTCAGGGACCTCCTGGGCGGATTCGTCCGCCGGTGCCAGTGGTAGATACTGCTCCAGGTCTTCAGCTAGTTGTTCTTTTGAGCGCCTTGATTCTGCCTGTCCAATGGTCTGAACTATGGCGGCGAATTCTTCATCTGTAGGCTCAAGTGATTCTTCTGCTTGGGTCTTAAGCTTGTAGCGCTTAACTATGCTCGCTACGTCAACTTTCTCGTAAAGAGCGAAGAGGGCGGCATGAAGGGAAGAAACGATTTTCGCGCAGGCTCGCAGGGATGTTTTGATGTCCATCGACAAGGATTTTGTGCTAATCCACGGCAGGAAATTAAGGCTCAAAGTTCCATCTGGAAGCAAGTCGAAGCTCATTCTGCTTTTGCGTCGGTGGATATCTGACAGGAGAAGTTTTTCGTCAGGAGCGGCAATCATTAGACCTGCGCTGTGTCCGACGGCAAAGAAGAAGCTCATGAAGACTCCCGGAGCAACCGGCAAGCAGATGTTTTCAGACTTGAAATTGTGCAGGAGAAAGGGTCTCATTTCTTCAATGTCCGAGACCATGGACTCAAGGATAGAGCGCAGTTCTGACTCCGCTAGATTGAATTCATCTTCCTTCAGCTCTGCTGCCACCCGCTTCAAGATGAACTCCAAGTGCCCTTCCTGACTCCACTTATAGAGTTTGGTTAACTCCAGAAGGTAGTACCGGTCATCCGGCTTGGCGGCAGTTGAACGCACCCGGCTGGAAAGGTTGTCTGGGTCGACTTGGGTTTCAATGAGCTCACTGAAGTTCAACTTCATTACCTTCCACGGGATATAGTCCGCTAGGTCGGCCATGAAGCAGTTATTTGCTGTTTTTGGCTTGAAGGCAATCGCTTCAATTGGCTTCACTACGTCGACCAGGAGCTTGTCCAGGCACTGAAGGGGGGCTATTTTCGCGGTGCTTAGAGCGGACGAGGCGGTAGGCAATTGCTCTATAAGACCAAATCAGGAAGCTGCGTGAAAGTTCGGCAGCCCTGCTATCGTTTGAAAGCAACACTTCTGCCATGGATTGCTTGCAACCGACGTACTCATTGCTTATTGCCTGCACCTGGCCGACCATCTCCTCAAGCTCCTGAAACAGTTCCTTTGTGAGAATGTTCTTGAAGGGAGATAGTGCTTTGAGGTCGTGTTGGCCTTCAATTAGGTCGTCAGGGCGGCCTAGATCCTGTTTCGCCCACTCTTCCCAGGGGACCAGGTCTTCATCGCCGGCAAGAACTGCCAGAGACTCCGCGCGTTGCTTACGCAGATTTTTTGCTTCGAGCTCTGTTTGATCCTTCAAGGTTAAGGTCCGGCTTGCCGATTCTGTAGAGTTTACCAGTGATAGGTCTGAGGTAATTCATTGTGATTGAAGAAAACTGGAATGCTGGCGGGCTCAGGCGCTTTTGCCGCCCCGTGTGCGCCGGGTAGGGGAGCATCTTGGACAACCGATTTTGCCATGCCTCAAATTCCCGCTTGGTGGACTTCGCCTGATATTGCCGTAAATGGACATTTTCGGAAGTGTTTTTCCTTTCAGCAAGAAATTCCCTTCTAGTCTTGTTCCTGTCCCAGTCAATTCCCAGATTAGAACTCAGACAATCTTGCGCGAATTGATTGCACTGCGTTTCTTCTCATGCGAGCCGGAATGAGACGAAGTGAGACGGAATGAGACGAAGTGAGCCGGAATGAGCCGGAATGAGACAGCAAATGGCTAAACTAAGCTGAGGCCGCCAACGAAGCCTTCACTCTTTACGAAGCTGATCCAGAGCGACTGTCTTTTTCGTGTTAGGCAAAAGACTGCCATCCCGGCCCTGCCGCCAACGTCTGTAAACTTGAAATACCTGGACCAAGCCCGTCGCCCAGCTCTTTATCTAAACTCCGCCTCCAGCTCTTCAATTGTCGGAAGCTGCCCTTTCAACTTCTCCGGCAAAGAATCTGTTAGCGTGAATTCTGACACCCCGATTGGCTTGTTAATGTCTCGAAGAGCATACTCAGCCACAAAGCGGTTCTTGCCTCTGCACAGCAGCAGGCCAATACTTGGTTTGTCGTCTGGATGTCTCAGTAAGTCGTCGACAGCTGAGAGATAGAAGTTTAGTTGCCCGGCGTATTCCGGCTTGAATTCTCCGCCCTTAAGTTCAATGACAACATAACTACGCAGTCGCAGGTGATAGAACAGCAAATCGATGTAAAAATCTTGGTCTCCGACGTCTAGGTGATACTGTCTACCGACAAAGGCAAAGCCAACTCCAAGCTCAATCAAGAACTTCTGAATGTGATCGACAAGAGCTTGCTCGATGTCTCGTTCTTGAGCTTCAGTGCCGAGTGTAAGAAAGTCAAAGTTGTACGGGTCTTTCAATGCTTCCTGGGCCATATCAGACTGAAGCGCAGGCAGAGTATTTGAGAAGTTTGTGATCGCCTTTCCTTGACGTTTGTAAAGCCCGGTCTCTATTTGCATTCCTAAGATAGACCGCGACCAACCGTGTTCAGTGGCTTTAGCGACGTACCATCTTCGTTCTGAAGGCTCCTTGACCTTCTCAAGAATGAGTATATTGTGTCCCCAGGGAATTTGTGCCACAGCCTGTGGCACAAATTCAGATTCTGCCCGGTAAGCCTGGTAGAGTGCCCTGATCCGGTAAAGATTCCGTCGCGAAAAACCCTTCATTTCTGGGAATGCAACAGCCAAGTCGTTGCTTAACCGGTCAAGTACTCCATCACCCCAGCCGGCTCTTTCCTGCCGCTCCACAATGGATTTTCCCAACTCCCAATACAGCGAAATCAGCTCTGAATTTACTGCTAGAGCAGCTTTGACCTGAGAGCGGCGAACCTGGTCCTTAAGTTGCTGCAGGAAGTTCTCATATCCCTCAAGCCGATTTAAGAGATCCGGCGCTTTCGTTTTTGCGGATTTCGTCTTGTCGTCTTTCCGCTCCTTGCTCATTCAGTTATTCCTTCCAATGCGCGCTGCTTGTCGCCGACGGTTGGCAAAGTATACCGCCGTGTAGTCTCTAAGCGCTTGTGCCCCCCGATTTCTGCCACTAAGACTAAGTCGTTGCCGTTGCGGACCAGGGCAGTCAGTAGGGTGTGCCTGAGGACGTGCGCTGATAGCTCGATTCCGGCATCTTGGCCGACCTTTCGGACAATTAGGTCCAGGGCTGATGTAGACATCCTGCCGCCTTGCTGATTGATAAACAGGGCTGAGTCGGTTTTTTTGCCGTCGAATCTCTTGGCTCTTTCTTGCAGCCAAGCTTGAATCGCTTCACAGGCATCGCCGTTTAGCGGAATTTCGCGGTATCTGCCACCTTTGCCGTTGCGGACAATTATCCTGCACTTGCGCCCTTGGGCGTAAACATCGTCCAGATTCAGGGCAGCGCACTCGGATATACGAATTCCCGTATAGAGCAGGAGGGTGACGACCGCCCGGTCTTTTGCTCGCCTGGCGCATTCGGCTGCCCGGATGAGCTTTTTTTGTTCGATTTTGGTCAGAGCTCTGGGGGCTTCTGCCGGCAAGTCTTCTCTCTTGACTTTTGTTTTAGGTAAGCCCAGGAACTGATAGAAATGGTCGGCGGCCGCAAGAGCTGCGTTGACTGTGTTTGGGCTGGCCTTGTGCTTCTGCTTTAGGAACCGCTTGTAATCCCTGAGAATGTAATCTCGCTCACTTTCGTGTTTGAACGGGTTTTTGTAGTCCACGTCAGAGGCGCCCAGGTAGCCCAGGAAATGATTTAGCCTGGAGCGGTAGGCTCTTTTGCTATGGTCTGATAAAGGTTGCTTTTCTAGCCATGCAAGGTACTTATCAAAATGGCCGGCGGCGGCTTTCAAGAGGGATTTGTTCAAAGGTTTGCCTGGGCGTTCTTAATATCACAAGAAATTTCTTGGAATCGTACCATGGCCGGCGGGGCTGGGTTCCCCAGTATCACAAGAAAAGGAGCCGGAAACTTGGGATATTGCCACTTATCGCAAGTTCGTATTGCCGTTTTTAAGAACCGCATATGTGCACTTCGATCGATGCTCAGAGATTTACATTCCTACCTTGTCGCGCTAATCGAAATCTACTGTGAGAGAATTAGAGAATCGTTATAAGCATTGTCAATAGTTTATGCATCGCTACACTCGCGCAACAACTAAGCTTTCTCGGTTCCTAAATGAGCCGAATCTGTTGAATTCTGTTCACTATGCATGTGAGCCATTCTACGATGTTACGCCCCCTACCAGAATTGCCGCAATAGCGGTCAAAAACGCAGAAAGCAATGAAACGAAAATATTTTCTGTTTTCAAGTATGCAAATGAGTTGAGCATCCCATTAAACGAACTCGCCACTGCGACTGAATATGCACGAGTCGAGAAGAAAGTCCTGGATGAGTTTTACAGATATGTCAATGATGAGGGTAGGAACAACGCCCGTTGGCTTCATTGGAACATGAACAGTGAAACCTTTGGCTTCCCAGTATTTGAGAATAGATATAGAGCTCTCGGGGGAACCCCAATTGAAATCTTGGATGCAAATAAGCTCGACCTTGATTCTGTCATTCAAGATATTTATGGACAACAATACATTTGTCACCCAAAGTTTCTCAACCTTCTGCGCCACAATCATCTCGGTGGAAGTAACTATAGAAGCGGTGATAGGGAGGCGTTTGCCTTTCTTGCCGGAAAGTGGGAGGAGATTCATAACTCGGTTCAAGAAAAGCCATCAATTATTCTCGAAATTGCGAAGCTCGCTCACGAGCGTAAGCTGAAAACGCATATCAGCAATTTTCGCGCACACTTTTGGGGCTGGATTGAATCGCAGCAAACGGACCACCCGATTATGTTTTGGGTTACACTGCTTGGAGTTCTTGGAAGTTTTGTCACCATTGGTCTTTGGGTGTGGTCTTGGTTTCATAAATGAGACGAAGCGGCATGCTGAAATGTTTGAGTACTAAGATTTCAAGAATACTGTTAGAGATGAATTTCGGTGTGTCTGCTGCCGAGCCGCAACTGCTGAACTTATTTCATAAACGACCGCGGCTGAGCGCTGCTTTGAAAGGTCGCGTTGACTCACTTAAAATTAGTGCCGAGAGGTTACGAGTGCTTCGATCCAATAATTATTCATCATCGCTAAAGCAGATATTAGGGGGGCGCTTTTGACAGTCAATCTGGTTTATGTTACGACCCACGGTGTGGCACATGCAACAGATTCTTTGATAGTGGATCTAAACATGAAGCCGGTTCACGCAGAATCTGGAAAAGCGAAAATCTTTGCTATACCGCGTTTCCAGGGGGCAATCTCATGGCACGGCACCGCGGCATTTCCTGGCGGATGGAGAGCTATGAAGTGGATCGAATCAGAAGTTGCCTCATACAAAGGAAATTCGCCTGACGAATTAGCTGGCATCATGGCGGAAAATTTGACACAGGTATTTTGGGCGAATACGGGCGTAGTCTTGAGTGAAAGAGGCATGGGGCTTCATTTTACCTTCTATGAAAAGGTTGATAACTTGAATATCCCCGAGTTGATTTGGATTACCAACTTTAATTCTATTACTGCTTTAGGCCAGTATAAGCCGGACCAAGGCCCGAGGTTTGTTGCTCAGCGGCAAACTTTCCATACTTTCACTAAGCAAAGTGATTTTGAACATCATGCAAGAGATTCATATCGAAAGGTAGTAGCGAATTACCTCTCACTTCTCGGTCCGTTGGTTTATCAGAACGGTGACATACTGCTAACGTCATTGTCGGCTGGGATGGTAGAACAAGCCTTACTAAATTTGCTTGTAAGAAAAGAACTTAGATCAAACGATCCTCTCGAAAACTTCGGCAGGCGTGCGCTATACAGAGCTGAAATTGCCGCCCTAACACAGAGAGTATTTTCCTCACCAGAAAAGGTTGGAGTAGGAACACCTTGCTTTAACTTGATAATCCCGCCAGAAGGACCAATGTTTACAGATACCAGAGAAATTCCTGGTTTGCCTGAAGTTCATTAAGCCGCCGCTAAAAACTTGTGATATCGCGGATTACCACAAGTTTCATCCTTTCACGCTCAAGTAGAGCTATCAAGTGAGCACCCTTCGTGCCAGACGTACTAACTGTTCATAAGCTGTATAAGCCTCAGTCGCTTCATTGTTGAGTTTGTCGACGATGTTTCGGTATTTTTCCCGATTAGATTCGCGAAGATCCTTTTGAACGCTCTGAATATCCCGATCAGCCTTATAGTCTACGTACGTGTTCATTGCTACTGAATGAAGCAATGCATGAAGTTTTTTTCTGAAGTTTTGCTGAGCTGCTTCTAGGGAGGGATTGATGAATTCATGCTCGGGCCCGCCTGTTGATGGACAATTAGAAATGATCACGTGGTCAACTAAAAGTGATCCTTTTTGGGGGAGTGTCCATTTGGAGTAAGCGAAGATATCCGTAAGGTGTTTCGCGCCACGCTTAAATGCATAGATTAGGCTGCTGGCATGGCCGTCTAATTCATATTCAGGCGCCATGCTGTCGGACTTTGCATGGGGTCTGATTCCACGTGACACTGCGGGTGATGGTCAACCCGGAGTCAGCATGTCTTGCACAAAGGAACAGGTGAACCTCTTGTTTAAGTACTACAAACGTATTCCACTGCGACAGGCAGCCGCTAAGGCTGGTATGTCAATCAATACCGCTCGAAAGTATGTTCGTGGCGCCCCGCCAGGTGGACAGAGCACACCCAGAAACTACTTAACCCGCCCTGATCGCTTTGCTGGTCACTGGGAGGAGATTTGCGGTCTTCTCAAGAATGATGATGGACTCCAAGCAAAGACGATCCTGGAATACCTCATTGATAGGTATCCAGGCGTCTTCAATGAATCACATGGGCGAACACTGCGCCGTCGCATTGAGCGTTGGCGTGCCCAGCATGGCACCGGCAAGGAAGTATACTTCGAACAGTTCCTCTCTCCCGGCAAGCAGAGCCAGTCGGACTGGACCGATTGCAGAGAACTCGGAGTAACAATCGGCGGTGAGCCATTTCCACATCTTCTGTATCACTTCATCCTGCCGTACTCCGGTTGGCAATCAGTCAACATCGCCTTTTCTGAGACTTTCGAATCTCTCACCAGCGGCTACATGAAAGCCGTCAGTGAGCTGGGCGCTGTCGCCCCAGATCACAGGACTGATAATTTGACCGCCGCCGTCAAGGATAGCCGCGACCCGCAGGGATTTAACGAACGTTGGGTAGGTTTCCTCAGGCACTACAATGCCAGTCCTTCCAAGAACTCGCCCGGCAAGAGCAACGAAAACGGCAGCGTTGAAAGTCGGCATCATGGTCTCAAGACTGCACTTGACCAAACCCTCAGGCTCCGTGGCAGTCGCGCTTTCCGGGATATTGCCCATTACAGAACTTTTCTCGAAGGCCTTGTGCGTCGCCTGAACGACCGCCGAGAGTCATTGGTCCTGGAAGAGCTTCAAGTGCTCCAACCACTGCCGCCACGCCACTGGAATAACCCGGACGAGTGCACCGCCTCTGTAACACCCTTCAGCGTTGTAACCATCGATGGATCAATCTACTCGGTGCCAAGCCGACTCATCGGCAAGGTTCTGAAAGCCCTAGTCTACCCCGATACCATCAAGCTCTTCTTCGGTACCGTCCTCGTACAAGAAATGCCCCACCTGCGCAAAGGTGAGCGAAAGATAGACTACCGGCACGTCATTAGCTGGCTTGTTCGTAAGCCGGGCGCATTTGCCGCCTGGGTCTTTCGTGACGAATTCTTCCCATCTGTAGTCTTTAGACGCTGCTACGACCGTCTTCTTGAGCACCACAGCTCTCAACGCCAAGCCGACAAGGAATATCTCAACATCCTCAATAGAGCCGCTCTCGATGGTGAGATTAAGGTCGAGACTGCTCTCTGCCAAATCTTGCTGGCAGGTCTGATTCCCAACGAAGAACTCGTTAAAGAACGTGCCGCTACTAAACCCGCATCACCACCTGATATCACTGTTCTCGCCCCTGACCTCAGCATTTACAACGGTCTGATGCAGTCTCGCCGGCTCTAGGAGTTCTCCCATGAAACCACCAAAACAGACTCAAGAACTCGAGCACTTGCTCAGGCTCTTTCACCTTTCTTCATTCCGGGCTCACTACCTGGACTTCGCCCGCAAAGCCGAACGCGAGAAGCTTAACCATGTGGAGTATCTCCATCAGCTCGCCATCGCTGAAGAACAAGACCGCTCTAAGCGCAAGATAGCCAGACTGCTCAAGAACGCTAGACTCCCACACAGCAAGCTTCTTGCAGACTACCAATTCGAACGGCAGCCTTTGCTCTCCCGCACCCTCATCAACGAGTTGATTGCCGGCGACTGTCTCGATGCCTGCGAAAACTTAATCATCTTTGGTGAGCCCGGTACCGGCAAGTCTCACCTCTCTGTTGGACTCGGGAGAGAGTGGTGCCTGCAAGGACGCTCGGTCTTCTACACCTCGGCCGCTGCCCTGGTTCAAGAGCTGCTTCGTGCAAAAAGAGAACTCTCCCTCAACCAGTTCATAAAGACTCTCGACGGCTTTCAGGCTCTCATCATCGACGACCTGTCCTACATACCCCAGACTCGCGATGAGACGGATGTTCTCTTCGTTCTCCTTTCTGAACGCTACGAGAGGCGCAGTGTAGTTGTCACCAGCAACCTTGCCTTCTCTGACTGGCACCAGGTTTTCAAAGATCCCATGACGACCGCCGCCGCGATTGACAGACTTGTACATCATTCCGAAATCCTCGAACTGAAGGGTCCGAGCTTCCGCGCAGATGAGGCCCTCAAAAAGACTACCAAACGCACAAAACAAGCGCCGGAAACCGATGCCTCATCCAAGGAGTAAACTAAAATGTTCAAAATACTCATCAGTATTCAATGCGAAGAATGCGGTGATTGCCACTCTCTCAGTGTCTTGTCTAAGGAGATAGATCCGATCTCCTGGCGGACTGATGCAAGTACCCTGCAAGCTGATGCTGAAGGCATCGGTTGGGACTTCTTCCAGAAAGCCCGGTGCCCCCACTGTAGCGGTGCGTCCGGTGAGCTCTTCCGCGAGCATCCCGGAGACTACTACGGTGAACTTGTCTACAGTGCCACCGACACGCCCTTGAGCTAGCCGGGCTACCACTGGCAAAGGCTGAGGTTCCGCTGGGCTTGCACCGCCCAGCGGCTCACCACCCTTTCGTCCGCAGCATTCGCTGCGTGCCTCAAGGGCGGTCTCAACTCGCCCTTGAACAGAGCACCAGGGACCGGTGGACCCTACTGAAAGTCCGAGGCAGAATACCTGAGTTAATGATCAATTTTAATTGACCACGGGCACAAAAGTAGTTGACCGCAGACACCGCCTCTGGATTCTATGAAGATTCTGGCTTCCTCGAGATCCGCTTTACGGAAACTACCACCAAAATCGAATGTTCTAATGAATTCCATTGTTCCATTGCTTGGTAATAAATCTAGCAAGTCAGCTAGAATTTTTCGGTCGGTGTCCGCGCTCGAAGGCTGCACTGAAGTTAAATAGCCCCCATTCTCAACGAGAGAATATAAACGAGACCTGGCGGACTTTACCTCTTCCTTCGTATAGTTTTTGTGCTGGCTCGTCTTTGAGTCAAATACGCTATGGTGCGAGAGGCATAGAAAAGCAAGATTGTCTTCCTCGCTGTTTGAGGGGTCCTTGTCCAAATGGGCTATTTGACCATGCTTCTCTGAGAGATCTCCAGTCAGGTGAAAACAAAGAGCGCATCTGCGAGCACTATTTGCTAGAACAGCAGTTTCAATGGATTTTGGGGTGCTTTTTCGTACCGACATTTTTCCTCGACTCAATTCTTGAATGATTGAAGAGTTCTTCTACCTATCCATTACTAGTAACGCAAGCTCATTATAGCCCTATGCGAATCGGCCGGATCGACCGCCAGGTATTCTTGCAGCTGGCTTAGGTTCGAGTGCCCGGATATCTCTTGAATGGTGCGCAGGGGGATGCCTGCGCGGGACATGTTGGTCAGACAAGTCCGCCTCATTGAGTGGCTGGAGGCGCCGTCGATGCCGATTGCTTCGAAGGCTTCCTTAAGGATGTTGTGGGCGCGGACTCTCTTTATGTGCTCTTCTGGATCGTCTGTGGAAGGGAAGAGCCAGGGCGATGGGGTGCCGAGCTCCTCGAGGTGGTCCAGGTTTTTCTTGTAGGACAGGAGCTGTTCTCGGAGTTTTGGATGGATGGGGATATTTGAGTAGACGGTGTTTTTCTTTTTGAGGCGGGTGATTTTTAGGATATTCCTGATGCCACCGCTGGCGGTGTAGACATGTTCTTGTTTTATTCCGATGATTTCCGATATGCGGAGACCGGTGTAGAGACCGGCAGCGAAGAGGAGTTTATCTCGGGGGGATTTCAGCACCTTGAGAACGTTTTGGATCTCTTTGGAACTTAGGACTTTAGCTTTGCCTGGCATGTGAACAATACTTATGTATGAATCAGTATTGTTTATTATAACCGAGGGAGTTTTGAGTGCAAGACCTGGGAGGGTCGTGGGGTGGGGATTGCGTAGTGAACAAAATATCCCTTTTGTTTACTTTGCCTTTCTCTTGCTGAACCTTGGCTGGTTTCGACCGTTTCGACTGTTGCGAGTATTTCGACCATGTGCTATGATTGCCTCCAGATGGTTTGTGTTTCGCTTGGAGGTCTGCTTATGCACAGTGGAGCAGAAAGACGATCGGTTGTGCCAAGTCCTGCAGAAGTTGAGCAGGCGCAAACCTCATCGCGGAAAATTGCCGAGCTAACTGCTAAGGCATCGCCACAACAACGATATGCGCTTACGGATTGCAAGGGCACCGAAATTGAGCTAGGTGAGTCCGCATGTCGGGTCCTTCTTGAGGCTTTGAATGCTATCGCTGGCGGGCATTCAGTTATGCTTGTCCCTATTGAAACCGAGTTAACGACACAGCAAGCGGCCGAGATGCTTAACGTTTCCCGACCGTTTCTGATTGGTCTTCTAGAATCTGGTGAGATTCCGCACCGCCGTGTCGGTCGTTACCGCAGAATCAAGCGTCAAGATATTTTGGAGTACCAGGCTCGCAGAGCTGATCGTCGAGAGGAAATTATGGAGGAGCTTGCCTCACAGGCTCAGGAATTGAACATGGGTTATTGACCACCTATGAATAACAATCCGGCCGTTGTTTTTGACGCTTGTGTCCTGTACCCTGCCCCGCTCCGAGATTTACTGCTAGAGCTGGCTGGTTACGCACAAGATAGAGGCTGGTTCCGGGCGAAATGGACCGAGGAAATTCACAGTGAGTGGATACGCAATCTCCTGGCGAACCGAGAAGATCTGACTAATGCTCAATTGGACCGTACTAAGGCCCTCATGAACAAGCATATTGACGACTGTCTAGTTACCGGATACGAACACCGAATTTCAATCCTGACTCTTCCTGACCAAAATGACAGGCATGTTTTGGCTGCCGCAATTGAGTGTGGTGCCAGTATCATCGTCACGGCCAACGTCTCTGACTTTCCTGCTGAAATTGTATTGCCTAGCGGAGTACAAGCTATGACCGCCGATGATTTCATTGCTGGGTTGATCAGTACTTTTGAATCTGAGGGTGAGTCTGCCCTGGAGGCTTCAGCAAGAGCCATCAAAGAAAGGCTCAAGAATCCGGCTATGACCTGGAGTCAATATT
The DNA here is from genome assembly GCA_016712465.1 of Candidatus Obscuribacter sp. Classification (GTDB taxonomy): domain Bacteria; phylum Cyanobacteriota; class Vampirovibrionia; order Obscuribacterales; family Obscuribacteraceae; genus Obscuribacter. The sequence continues at coordinate 54,973 of JADJQZ010000009.1, read as the reverse complement.
TCGATTGTCTCTTAACTATGAGCGGAAACGAGCTTACAAAAACCGTTGGGCTGCTGCGCGATATCGTTCCGGCGAGCGAGGTTGCTGCAGAATAGCAAGTTGTCTTGTCTCAAAGTTTCAGGCTTCGGTAGAATTCCTTGACCATGTTGAAAGCTGTCTCTATGGTTCCTTCAAAGCCAATTTCGACAGCCATCGTTTCGAATACCTTTCCCCAAGACGAAGGTGGTTCTGGAAGTTCTTCGGGCAGTTCGTGAGTTTTTCTGTAGCGGAAGACATCGCTTACTCTTTTGCTGGTGTCGATTTTGTCTAAACCCTGTTCGATAAGGACAGCCATATCTATCAGATCCTTCTCTCTCGTGTTTTCTCGTTCCTGCCAGGGGAAAGTGTATGCATGTAGTTTCTCTGAAAATTGAAGGCTCGCCGGTATGGCAAGTGGTTTTGCCTGGTCGATATTCGCGAACTCCAGCCAGGACTCCCCCCAGAGTTCTTCTAAAGGGAGCGGATCGGTCTCTCCCACTGCAACGTCCAGATGGAAATCTTCGAACTGAGTTCCTCCAAGGAGGGTTTTCACCGGGATTCTAAAGCCTCCTATCGTTGCTGCTGTTAGCTTTGTAGGTTTCCCGAGTCGGAATGAGAAGTAGTCATTGAGATCCTGCTCCAGGCGTTCTTGAAGAAGGTCTCGAATAGCCTCCTCTATACTCCCTGGTTTGTTTAGGCTTTTCTGTCTGACGACCAGGTCGACGTCCAGCGTTGTTCGAGATCTTCCTAGTCTCAGCTCCAGGCTGTATCCGCCCTTCAGAGCAAACGTCTCATCTTTATCCAGGAAAATTCTTGCTAGGAGTCGGTCAAACGAGACTAACTTTCGCAAGACGTGATAAGGCCGGCCCCTCTCATCAGCGGCTTTCTTTAGTCTTGTTTCAAGAGCGACCTTGAAGGCTGCACTGGTTGCATATTTTTGATTGGGCACTCTTCTAATCTCTTAGTTTCGAAAGGCTTGAACTTTGATCTAGCTGCCTTTTCGTAATCAGACCTATCTCGATTGCTTTGTGTAGGCTTTCTTGGATTATTGACTTGTCAACTGTGCCGGTATCAAGAAGGTCTTCCAGTGTTCTTGCTGGTGTAGTCAACGTGAGCCCACTTTCAATTTGCACGCTATCTTCCGGCAGATTTCTATAGTGAAGCACGAGAATGCCGGGTATCTTTATGTTTCGCCGGAAGTCTCTTGGCACTGTCATATGTATTTTGTTTGGCAGGATGTCGCTAATTTTGTAGATGAATAGTGCAGTTTCGTGAGAAAGGCAACCCTGCGGTCTATCCTGCCGGTTCCTTGTCCAGAGCTGCCAGCGCATATAGACCTGTTCCGGCGAGGCCGGGTATGTGGCAAGCCTGAAAAGTCCCCTGTCTTCCTTTACCCACTCGCCGCTATTTACGTGGTGATTGAAGTGGTGGCTGCTGTAGCCGCATGCCTCTGCCTGTTTGGCCGTAAAGAGTCCAAACTGGGGAGAGCTGATTTCAAGAAGCTTGATTCTTTTTTCGACTGGGTTTCTCATTTTGTTCTTGGTCTATGGGGAACGGTAGTACATAAATACCACAATTAGTGGGGTGTTTATGTACTACCGAAAGTAGGAGGTTTTTGCACGTTACTCAGAGCCCCCCCCCTTTATCTGCCTCATTGAACATCCCCTTTTTGAGGAGCCGGCTGGCAACAATTGCTGTGAAGCGGTCTTAGGGACTAGGTTCAGGCCGTCTGCAGAATAGGGCTTCTAGTAACGATTCAACAGACTTCCGAAGGTCACCTACATTCTAGGAGAAAGCCTCTCTCGTCCACATGGAATGCGCGAAGCCGCCGCTGAGAGAATCGAGTAATGCCGGCTATCGCAAGAATGCCCACTGTCTGCGTATCTCAATTTCGACAGTCCATGAAGCCAAGTACGCTTCGTTGTCTACGCGGTGGGCGATTTATGGATTGGCCACATCGAGGATTCTTCCCCGGTCTATTGGTGCTGGCAAAGGCTCATCCGTTCACCATGGTAGTGCCACGCATGCTGGAGTCCGTCCGTCTCTATCGAGGGCTCAAGGCTCCTGGGGGCTTCCCATAAGTTTCTGCCACCAGGGGCGTTTGGCAATGGTGAGCTGCTTCTCCAGTTCGGCTGCTTTCTCGGCTGTCGCCTTGAGCTCCTCTTGGGCGGTCTTCAGAGCCTCAATTTGTTTCACTAAAGCCTGCTTTTCAAGCTCAGCCATTTCTCTGGCTTTCCTTTCGGATTCTTCTCTGGCTTGAATATCCGGCAGAAGGCGCAGCTGCGTTTTCTGATCCTGGATGACGCGCTCCTGCTCATGAAGCGTTCTGGCTTGCTCTTCGACCCGTTTAACCAGCGGAGCCATCATTTCATTGATAATGCCTTTGAACATTTCCATGTCCGCTTGCATCTTTTCGGCCGGGTTAGGCGAGAAGTCCGTAACTCCGTCGCTTGCGGTCTCTTCTGTAACTTCTTCAGCTGAGACTTCTTCAAAATCTATGTTTTCGAAGCCGGCATCTTCCTCCAGCTCTTCAGTCGGGGATTCTTTAGATATGCTGGCCAAGATCTCCGGTGTAATCAGAACCTGGATTCTTGCGTTGGCAGCCTTGCCCTTTTTGGCTTTCAGGGTTCCCTTCTTAATATGTCTGCGAACGGTCTTCTCGGAAAGACCGGAAAGATCCGCCACTTCCTGTAGAAAGAGCCACTGAGATTCGCCTCTTGCCGCCTTATCACTAGCGGTGGTGGCTACTGGTTGGCTTTGTCCTGTGGATGCTCCTGGTGGCATCTGCGTACTCCAGTTCTAGTTGCTTGGGTTGTCTAGACAAATCGATTGACTAGACAATTATATTCGTTTTCTTCAAAAGCGCCACATATTTTGTGTTTGCGGGCGCGGGTATGTCTTGTGGATATAAATTTATCGGCGCTTTGGAACCGGTGGTGGTGGCTGGGGTTCTTGTGCTCAGGCTGATGTCCAGTCTGAAAGCGTGGGGTGGTGATGGTTTTGTGGCTTGTCTGGACAAGGGTATTAGTTGGGCTGGTTGCGTCATGGTTCTGTCTGGACAGGCGGGCGATCGCCTGGTGGCTCTGCTGGTGCCTTGTTGCGCCCTTTGTCTGGACGACCTTTGCGCGCCCTGGTCACCGCTGTCTAGACGGTCCGGGTCTGCTTTGTGCTTTGTCGGTCGCTCGGCGTTCGTGTAACTGGATGTGGTGGCTTGTCCGATAATTTGTCTAGACTGTCTGGTCTGTCTAGACTGGTTGATATAAAAATGAGGATAAGGGTTGAATTGTCTAGACATGCGTTGTATATTTTTGACTAGGCGGTCTAGACAATTCCTCAAAAAGGTCACAGGATTTGCCAAAAAGGGCTTGATCATTTCTCCCATCGGCATTACGATCAGCCCGATCGAAAAAGTGAGTCACCGAAAGTGGTGCCACCTAGAAAGTACAAACCACAAATTCGATTACCTATAGATAGGATTGGCGAAAATGAATCGCCGCAATTCTATATAGATGGCACAGACAAAGTCCTTTTCTATATTCACTAGCGCTAGCCCTAGAAAGCGAGTCCTAACATTACTAGCCCATCGATACCACCACTGGTAGCAGGTACTGCTGCTTCTGAGGTTACTTCGGACTGCAAGTCCAAGTTCTTGAAGCTCTTTTCCACCCGGTTTGCAAGTCAGTTTCGTGCGCCTGGCTCGGATACATGGCGGGCCGTTAGCCAGTTTCACTACCTTTCTGATGAGGACATCCTTGCTTCTCTTGATTGCAATGCCAGGTCTTATCGTGCTCTTTCAATTGACGACAGTGAATCTTTCTTGCTTTTGCAGTTTGAATCGGAGACCGGTTCTGACGATTCTGCTCTCTGGCAGAGGCTCTTAGCCACCTTGCAAGGTCTAGGCTTAGTCGAGCCTAAGTTGTTCCAAGTCTCAGAGGGCGGAGTCTTTCAGGTCTTCATTTCTCTAACTAGACGGACTCAGATCGCCAACCTTTGTCAGTCTTTACAGGGGTATCTGGAACAAGCGGTTCTTGACCGGGTGCGGGTACTTTCTCCTGGCCATAGTTTCATTTTGCCCTTACAGTCTGGCTTCCTCTGGATGGGTTATCCAGGCCAGCCGAAGGTAAGCCGCTTAGAGATTTCTACTGATACGGCCATCAACTTCTTTATGGCTGAAATATCAAGGTTTTCGCTTTGTCCAGACGAGCTGTCCACTCTCCTTGGTCAGAGGTTGGCCTGCCTGGACAGTAGTCCCATGGGTATGTCCGATGTCCAGTCGACTGACCAGGTGGATGTCCAGACAAAGTCCTGTGATTCCGCAATATTCATGGTTATGCCAAATGAGTTGCAAGAGGTGGAGAGCCCCGGGTCTGTTAATGAGGGGGACCTAGCTGAAGAAGACTTCCCTTTGGGCGAGCTCGGTCTTGGTCCAACAGAAGCTCAGGAAGTAATAAGTCCGTCCGCCGGCGAAATCGATAATTCTGCTTTGGTTGGTGCTCAATCAGAGGCTGAGGCTCTCGGCAATCTGGATTCGTTTTTGCCTCCCCGGGTAGACACGCCCGGCAATGTCCAGGCAGATGACCAGTTACCTGGACAGGACAAGGCTCAAGAGCCTTATTATTTCGGGGCTTTGGAAGGTTTGGACATACTTGCCGCCCTGGGCGATGAGTTACTCTCACAGGTTCCTCACGCTCCCGTGGAGAATGAATCCGGCTTTTCCGATCTGTTTGACTGCCTCAACTTGGAATGTGGTGGTTCACAAGCGTTGTCCGATGACAGACCAGACCAGGCCACACCGGAACCTAATTCGACTATCCAGGAGTCTGCTCCTGAAAGCAAACTGGTTCCAGATGGACAGGCATTGAACCTGCCGGAACCGGACTCGGGCTCCCAGGACATTCTCCAACTTACCTTTCCGTTCACTAATGTTGTTTCGCTCCCTTTGGATAAGCCTGCAGGGAGCGGCAAGAAGCGTGCTCCTCCAAGTGGGTAGGTATCTTTTGCTCTATACGAAATTTTGTATAGGGTTCAGTACAGCTTTCCATTGAGGCGATATGGCTAAGGTCGAACTTGCAGTAGATAAGAGAATAATTGAGCAGCTTGGCTACAGCGGCGAAGACGGCTTGATCCTTCTTCTTCGAGTTCATCTCATTCGAGCGCTCAAGCAGGAAATTGAAAGTCGAAAGTGGACACAGAACGAAGCTGCACTATTTCTTGGGCTCAAGCAGCCGAGAATCTCCGAGATTATGCAGCTGCGTATTGACCAATTCAGTGTAGAGAAGCTCACTAAGCTACTCTACCGCCTGGGCAAGACGGTACACCTAAGTATCGATCTATGAGTCCGGCAAAGAGTTTTGAAGGACTCCTGCCAGGGTCTTTCGAAAGAGCAAGACTAGAAGAGTCAACGGAGGAATAGCTACAGACCAGAAAACAAAAAACATCGCCTGCCAGCGATGTTGATTGAGACCCAATTCGGATCGGTTATGCGGTTGTATATCAGGGTTTTGCGAAACTTCCTGTATGTGACAAGCATAAAGCACTGATCCGGCTAGGTCAACTCGTCTTAAATTAGAAAGAGAGACTGTTACGACCGGACTAGCTTCATTGGCGGACTTTGATGTCCAGCCAAGTAGATTCTCACGCCTGAAATACTTCCCGCAGTCAAGTGCGACTGCGGTAGAGCGCTTTCTATCCTTATTCCATCGGTATGGCTACATTTACAAGCCGTTTGGGGGCCCGGGTTGGCTTTCCGCCGATGAGAAGTGGAAGCTCACCGATACCGAAATATTGAAGGCAATTGCATGCGTTCATCCCAAGTACTTGCTTGGGACAAGGGCCGGGCGCGCCTCCTATTACGCTGTCCTAGACATTGATGCCGGCAGCCGCTATCACAGCCACCAGGGCCTTGAGAAGATAACTAAGGTTTTGGCGGAAGCGGGAATTGAGGAGACGAACCTCTATCGCTCATCGGAGTCCGGCGGCTGGCATCTGTATATATTCTTCGATGCCCCGGTCAGCTCCAGGGACTTGAGGGCGCAGCTATTTCAGCTTTTGAGCTTGCATGATTTTGAGATTGGCAAAGGCACCCTGGAGATATTTCCGCACCCGGGAGAGAAATCACTTGGTCAGGGACTGCGCTTGCCACTGCAAGAAGGATTTGCCTGGCTCAATCAGGATACTTTAGTTGAGCGTCATGAGCGTCAACTGATGAGTCCTCTTGAGGCCCTGGAGCAGTTCCTGGCCGACTTTGAATGCTCGGCAAATCCATACCACAGCTTTCATCGCCTCAAGGCATACGTTGGTGAAGTGGCGGCAAAAAGGGAGCAAATAGTAGCCAGGACGGCAAATGCGACAAAGCTTGCCGAAGTGATTCCTATACGAAATTCCGTATACATTGAGAGCACCGAAGAATCCATTGCTATCGTGCGCCGGTCATTTCAGAAGGTGCCGCCGGGCATAATTGCGGACTCCTGGGTGAGGGGCCGGAACTACTACTATGTCGGGCTTACGGCCCGTTCGCAAAGGGCGGATGCCGTCACCTGTCTTTCTCACTATCTCTTCTATGGCGACCCGGAAAGGCTCATACCGGCCATGGGCTACGGCTATGAAGAAGACCGCAAGTGGGTTATTCAGGAAGTACTGAAGACGAAGCACAACGGGTTGAGCAAGGACATTGACCGAAACCGGGCAGATGGACTCGAGCAGGCCGAGCGGGCCGCAAATTGGGTGCCGGCAAGACGGCGCGGCAAAGAAACTACTAGATATGAAAACAATGTGCCGATCTCCTGGGTCAAGAATAACGAGAACCGGTCGGCTCTGGCCAGAAAGAAAATACAGGCGGCGGTGGCCGACTTTGAGGAGTCCGGTCAGACATTCTCCATGAGAGACCTGATGCTCAAGACTGGTTGCAGTGCGACGACCATATCCAAGCACAAGGATCTGTGGAAACAGGCCCAGGAGCGGATGCTGCAGGTTCGCTTGACAGGTGATCCACACGAATATAACGCTGTGGAGGGGGTCGCTTCATCAGAAAGCGGACCCCCTGCCAAAGAGGAAGAAAAAATTGTGCCTCCTGGCCTCTTGGCGGCTCGCCGCGTCGTTCATGAGCTGAAGATGCGAGATGAAAGAGGCAAGAGGGAGGACTGGAAGAACCGGGTGTCTCGCCAGAGGGCTCAGGAAGACGGGTGGAAGAGGCAGTTGCTCCGGATTACCCCGGAGGATTTTGGGAAGTGCCCGGAAAGGGAATTGAGGAGGCTATTGGCTGTATATCTATCTGCGCTGCCCAGGTCGCCTGATCTGGAAAGTGAGGAGTGGCTGAGGGGGCTTGTTGATGGAGTTCGTGGAGAACTTGAGTCGCGGCCGGTGCAGTTGAGGATTCTGGTTGAGTAGTCTGTGTTGTTCTGAGGGTTTTCTTCGCTGCTCTGGCTAAGATAGCGTTCTGTTTTTCCCTAATGCGGTGTCGTGCAGCGGGATGGCAACTAGTCACTTGCACCTAAGTCTGCTGGTTTATTGGTGACTGGAACAAACTTCAATAACTACGTCCGATACCTCCTTCGTTCTGTAGGCTATCGAGGTTATATGAGGTATGGCAACGATTCGCGTAAAAATGGGCCATTTCGCTCTTGGGAAGCCAGCAAACCTGGCAATTAGCCAGCATTAGCGAACTTTTTGTTCTTTAAGCCAAGCTCGTAGGTTGGAAATGGTTGTCCGCGATCCATATTGAGCACGTAATCGCCAAACCGATTGATGTGTTCGCGGATGTATGGGCTGATCTGGCCCAATGGTCGCTTCGTCAAACTTATGTCCTTCCGTCGCTAGCTGGCTCAGCAAGCGGGTCAGAGTGCACACGTTGTGGAGAATCAAGCAGTTTGCCACCAAGTGGTTGTACTTGATGAGCTTCCGCTGTTCATCCCGATCGTTTTCTTGAATCACTCCGTCAGCGCCAAATCTGATCCATTTTATGAAATCATTGAATTGCTCACTCTTGTTTGTTGCGGCGGTAATCGTGGATCGCAGCTCAGTATCAGAGATGTACTTCAGTAAGAATATGGTTCTTGTTGCCCGCCAAGCTCGGCAAAGGCCGAATAAAGCTTGTTCTTGCGGCTATAAGTGCCCAGTCTCCGAAGAATGGTTGACGCACTGACTCGCCCAGCTTTGATCGAAAGCACAATCCTAAGCAGGTCTGGCAGGAGGTTTTCGATCAAAGCCCAATCAATGGTGTCTGTGAAAAGCTCATCAATATGCTCATACTTAGTGTCTTTGCTGGGTCTGAATAACTTGAGGTCTTTCCAATTGCGAATCCGCGGCATCAGGTTTATGCCAAGCAAATAGCCAGTCCGAAGACAGGGGTGCTCTGTCCTTGCGTATCGGCGTGCAGTGTGTCGGGTTGAATATCTGATTCATTTTTGAGCAACCCATCCAGAATGTAGACCGCTTCCCAAACTCCGCAGGGGATAAAGTGGCTGAAGAGAGCAATGTAGGTGTCCGAAACGTGGTAATAGCCTAAGCCGCCGTAGCCGCCATAGCGGATGTGATATTCGGAAAGGAGGTTTTGCTCATACAGGTCCCACTTCGTGCCATCGGCAGAGGCGCTTTTCCCTGAGCCCCATATTTTTGGCAACGCAAATTTATTGTACTTATTGATGATTTCCGTGATTATCCTGTCGAGCATCTCCTCTGTCACGTGACGCTGATTTATCCAGGCTATCTGCCGACGGTCTATTATCTTCAGCGACCGGGCTGTTTGGGATGGTCCCAACCCACAGCCGTAGGCAAAAACAGTTGCTACATAACGAGGCTTGGGATTCTCTAACTTTGCATCATGGGCCAGACAATGGACCAAGGAGCCTGGTCCAATTCAACCAGTATTCACTGTCTGCCAGCACATCGAGAATACTGACATGTTCTAACTTCTCGCTGATCAATTGCTCTAGTTTCGCGAGCTGCGGAGACTCTTGTTTCTTAGTCCCCTTCGTTAATATGGGCTCGCCGTTCTCAATCCGCAATGACGAATTCTCTGGGAAATCCTTATCCACGGCTTCGGCGATGCTTGCCAGCTGGTGCTTTAGAGCGGTAATAAATTGACCGCTGTCTGGTGACAAGCCCGCCTGTTCGCAATACTGCCCAATTGTTTTGTTGTACTCACTCCAGGAAACGAGCTGCTCGGCGTAATCGGAATATTGGTCACTGCCAGGAATACAAAGATCGCCGCTCTTCAGCTCGTGCATGATCTGAGAGAAGACGCACACTTCAAAGTGGCGCCGGTCGACAGTTCCATCATTCTTCTCTTTCTGCCTTTCTGACAGTACCCGCCACCACTTGCCAGACACCCAAGAGAGATCAAGTCCCTCTGCGCTGAGTCGATCTGCTTTGCTGGAGCGGTGTTCAAGAATGAACTGAATGGCAGCCTCAGTCGATTTGTCTGATGATGTTGATTTCAGCTCGATATTATCAAGAAGCCTGAATAGCACCGTTCTGTGACCTTTGTGGAAACGCCATAGAAACGGTGCATAGTTGTCGCCTGCGAAAGCTTCGTGTGCTTCACAACGCTGGATTGATTCTTCAGTGTCTGCGCCGGCCGCGTTTTCGACAGCCTCTAAGCGCTGGCGCGCACGCGATCCGTCAGAGTCTCGCAAAGCAACGAGGATATTGTGTAGCTTTCCGATAAGAGCATCTGTCTCGGCTTGATGCTTGGCTCTATGCTCAGCCAGAGCTTCTTTGCCCTTGGTGTGGATCTTTTGAATCCGTCGAATCAGAACTTCCGCGAGATCGTCCAGCCGCCGTGACACCAGCATCTTCAATAAAGCACTTGCCAGGGTAAAGCGTTTTGTCTCCTCTAACTCCTGCATGCGCGCTGTATCAAGGCTCTTTGCCTCTGCGGCAAAATGACGAAGCTTTACATCGGGCAGATTGCCCAGGGCCGTTAAATCCAAGTACCACTTTTTGAGCCACTCAAGCTGATTTACCAATTTACCAATATTCTTTACCGTTGGCTTTCCAGGCTCATTCTTCAGAGAATCCCACTCTGATCGAATCTTTCCAGGATGAACCTTTAGGAGAGCATTGATAAGTTCACGGCCCCGGCTTCCCAGTTCAGCAGTGACTTGGCCATAGATTTGCTTATTGACCTGTGTCTTGGCATACTGAGCAGTTCTATGAATGGTGCTAAATGCCGGCAGCTCAAAGCGCAGGCGCACCAGTTCTTCAATGCCGACATTTATGATATCGGCAAGGTCCTCCTTTGTAAGCGCTGCTTCCCTGGTAGCATCCAGCAAAGCTTTACGCGCAGTTTCATCAAAAGCCTTTACTTGAAGGAATTCCCGGATAGAAGCAACGTGCCGGCGCCGGGTGCCTGAGTCATCATATTCAGCCAGGCTGGGCGACTTTCTCAGATTTAGTTGACGTGCCAGGTGTGCAACGATCCGCTCGGGCACGTCCGATACCATCTCAAAATAACCCAGGCGCTGAAACGTCTTAAGCAGAACGAGAAAAGACAGGCGGCCGGTGTTACCAGAGGCCGATCCCAAGGCCATGGCTAATTCAGCCTCAGTCGGGGTGTAGTATCGTTCGAGTTCCTTCTTAGAAATGGAACTCTTCAGCCGTGGATAGGCTGTTTCGTGCATACTGGGCACTGTTTGCTTCCCCGGGGGTATATGGTTATAGGGAGGGGCGGACAAAAACTAAAGTTTATGTCCATGACATTTTGGCAAAATTAGACCCGCCAAATTTCAGTCTTTTCGAAGACAGCTTTAATGGGGTTTTTAGCCCCCTGGAGATATGCATAAATGCGTGTCGGTATATACGCAAGAGTTTCGACAAACGAGCAGAGAACCCTACCTATGCAGCTAAAGCCCTGCGCAAGTATGTTCGAGCACGCAACTGGAAGGTCGCCCTAGAAGTTGAGGACATTGGTTCTGGAGTCAAAGAGCGCAAAAAGCGCGAACAGGTGATGGATGCTGCGCGAAGACGGGAAATTGACGTGGTTCTGGTCTGGAAGTTGGATCGCTGGGGCGGTCTATTCATGACCTGTTCATGACCATGAAAGAACTGACAGACCTTGATGTAATTTTTGTGTCGCTGACAGAGCCGTTGATCTGAGCTCCCCAGTGGGGCGAGCCGTGGCCGGTTTGCTGACAGTCTTTGCCAATTTTGAAAGGGAACTCTTAAGAGAACGAGTTAAAGCCGGAATTGCCTATGCCAGAAAGCGAGGGAAACGTCATGGGCGACCCGCATCAGTCACCAAATATGCCACCAAGGTGCGAAAACTATTTGCCCAGGGGTTTCGAAAGCCGAAATTGCTCGGCAGTTATCGATAAGCAGAACGTCAGTGCGCCGCCTTTTGCTTAACTCCAAGTAAGGAATCCCGAGAGCTTGAAGTATTGGGCGCGGAAGTGGCTTTCAAAGAAGAAAATGGCCCATTTTTACGCGAATCGTTGCCGCCCCTCTATATGTCCACGGTCAGTGGAACAGCACCAGCGATCAATGCTGGAATTCACAATGATGCGCAAAACTCTATTGACCACTATGGACAGTGGGAAGACACAGCCTATCGCTTGAGAGAGTACGCCAATGACGCTCCTGGCTAGTACCTGATTCTTGTGATTGTGATTAACATTTAGGTATCTGGTGAAGAGGGCGTCTGCGTGCAAACGCCTGATTTTCTGGAACTAACTATCCTGAGTGGAGCATATCGTTCGCCTTGGAAGTGGTTCAATTCGCTCGAAATTGAACCACTTCGGCTGTATCTCTATGGCCGCTTGCAGAATCGGCTATGGGGCTCGCTTGTATGTATACTCCGCCATCTATAACATACTGTCCACTACTGAGCCTCTCTGCGCAATCCTCAGTTACTTCTGTTAACTTCGGTTCTCCTTTTTTCGCAGATACCCTTGCTGCACGACCAAAGTGTCTCCCTGTCTTTAGAGATCCAGCTTGAACAAACCGTCCCGACGCTAACTCATAACGGAATATTCTAGCTGAAGAAAATCCCGTCAATGTCAGCGGTAGTCCCCCCCAAATAATAGGGTTTCCTTCTAAATCCTTACAGATTGTAGTATCAACGAGACCTACCGGTAATTTAGCTGGCACTGAAATTATTTTGTTGTTTTGAACGTCAATAATTTCTGCTGAATCGGTAGCATATGTCGGTCCTGAGTCCGACATGGCCAGACCTCCTACACAAAATACTGTTTTGTTTGGCAACAAGACAGCGCTATGGTAAGCCCTTCCCTGGAACATCTTGAACTCTTTCTCAATTGAATCCGTTGTCGAGTTGTAGACTACTGCACGTGATAAGTACAGCCAACCGCTGGCATCATCATCATTCATTCCTCCTGTTATTAGAAATTTACCCTCTCCCAAATTAACTGCGGAACATCCAACCGGCCATGCTTTTTTCGAAATCTTTTCCCAGTCCTTTGTAAGCCTCAGTCGCTCCATCGACTTTGCCATTACGGGGCTTCCGTTGACACTTATATGGTCGGATCCCTGAAATTCAATCGAAGCCAGTACCGTTTTACTCTTTCGAGTTTTTGGGTTCCAGAAGAGAATCTTCTCCGAGGCTTTACTTGTTCCGTCCTGTAGCGCCGCTCTAAAGCGCTTATATTGAGAGCTGGTAAAGAAACACACTTGACCATCTTCTAATTCAAAGAATAAGCCACCGCAAGCATATGTATGCGGAGCACAGTAGCTACCTGCTGGCCACTCACTTCTAGGGTACCGTGCGTGCTTTATCACCTGCACAGTTTCGAATCCTGGCTTGGCCTCAGCGTTAACACAAACACCGAGCAAACCTAAAACAATAATCAATTGCGAGTTTTTCATCCCTTTAACCTGTGACTTTGCTGATTAAATGGCGAGGTCTGGCGAATTATTTGCCAGAAACCCAATGTTCAAATGCCCGTAAATCGCCAATTTCAGGCAAACAATGTGCAAAAAAGTCTGCCAAATAAAGAGCAAAGTCACACAAGGCTGGAAACAATCGCAGGTGGTACGAGTAAACCCGTTTCCGGGAGCAAATGGTCCATCTTTGGGCGAATCGTCTCACCATAGGTCAAATTCATCTTCTCAATCCTTCCGGATTCGGAGTATTTCCGCATCATCTCTATCTCCAGATGCGAAATCTGCTACGGCACTTGGCTCAATGCATACCCCACCATCTAAAATATACTGACCAGTACTCAGCCGCTCTACGTAATTCTCAATTACATGTGTGAGCTTTACTTCTTGCCCTCCCGGCAATGTTCTTGCTGTCCGCACACAGTGTCTGCCTACCTTAAGAGTGCCAGCTTCATCAAACTTTCCTGAAGCCAAATCAAAACGGATAATGCTTTTTGAAGAAAACCCTATGTATGGCTTTCCTCCAAAAATAATTGGGTTTCCTTCTGTATCCTTACAGATCGTGGCATGCGCGAGACCTATTGGTAGCCTGTCTCCTACACCAATAATCCTTTCCTTCCTAATATCCACAATTTCTGCTGAATTGGTCCGATTCTCAATCATGTTCTCGGCTTCTCCACCAACGCAAAATACGGTTCCATTGTCTAACAAAATGCTGCTATGAAATGCTCTGCCAACCAACATTGGAAGTGTTTTTTCAACAGAATTTGACTGAGAATTGTAGACGGAGGCTTTTTGTATAAACAACGGCCCGGTGCCATAAGGATCCATCCTCAACCCACCACTTATTAAAAATCGCCCCTTGCCTAAATTCACTATGGAGCACCCAACAGGCCAAGTCCCTTTTAGAACTTTTTCCCACTCCTTACTAAGGCGAAGGCGCTCTAACGAGTTACGCGTTACGGGCTTACCATTCACCGTAATGCAGTCTTCTCCCATGAATCTTATCTCGGACCGTAGCGTTCTCTTACTTCGAGTTTTGGGATTCCAGAACAGAAACTTTTCAGAAGACTCCTTTGTTCCGTCTTCTAAAGAAGCTCGCAAACGCCTATACTGAGCGCTGGTGATGAAACAAACTTGACCATCTTCCAGTTCAAAAAACAGACCGCCGGTTGGATAAGTTACAGGCGGGACATAGTTATGCTGTAAATTCCGGAAACTCCCGGCACCTAATTCCGCTAATTGTCGGCAGCAGAATCCGGAAAGTCGCGGCACCCGATTCCGCTAATTCCCGGCAGCTTGTCAGCGGCAAATAAATCAAAATTTCTAGTTCTCAATTGACGCAGGCTTGATCAGACCTGACTCTTTCAGTGGGTTGACTCACTAGAAAGAGAAATTTGAAATGGCTACTGTGAGGTTGAGTGTGCGAAAAATTCGTGAGATTCTGCGACTGTCTTGGGGTCTGGGTCTCAGACCTGGTGAAGTCGCTGCTAGCTGCAATATTGCCCGTTCCACAGTTCAGGACTACCTGTTAAAAGCGCAGGCAGCTGGACTTTCTTGGCCGCTCGCTCCAGAGTTGGATGATGCGGCTCTAGAGAATCTTCTGTTTGCACGTGTCGGACGCCCGAAGACAGAGCGACCTCTTCCGGATTTCAGCGAAGTCGCCCGAAGTCTCAAATCGCATAAGGGAATGTCGCTAGCACTCGAATGGCAGCGCTACATCTCTTCTAATCCGCACGGCTACCAATACTCCTACTTCTGTGAACTGTTTCAAGAATGGAGCAAACATGTTGACCTGGTAATGCGTCAGGAGCATCTTGCTGGAGAAAAGGCTTTTTCTGATTTCGCCGGCAGCACTCTGCGAATCACGAACCGGCATACCGGTGAAGTCGAAAGTGCTCATCTGTTTGTCTGTTGCCTGGGCGCCAGCAGCTACACTTTTGCAAGAGCGTTTTACTCCGAGAACTCGGAGGCTTGGTGCATCGGCCATGCCGATGCTTTCACCTACTTTCGCGGATGCCCAGCAGTAGTCGTTCCCGACAATCCTAAGGCGGTAATCACCAAAGCATGTCCATATGAGCCTGATGTTCATATGGATTTTCAGCACATGGCCGACCACTTCAATCTGGCAGTGATCCCCGCCCGGGTCCGCAAACCCAAGGACAAAGCAAAAGTGGAAGCTGCGGTGAAAATGGCGACCAGATGGATAATCGCAGTTCTGAAAGACCAGACGTTCTTCAGCCTTCCTGAACTAAATCTCGCCATTGCTGAACTTCTCGAAAAGTTGAACTCTCGTCCATTCAAGAAGATGCCCGGCTCCAGGCGCTCGCAGTATGAGCTGGTTGATAGACCGGCTCTTCGCCCTCTGCCTCTCACACCGTACGAATACACTCAGGTGGGCAAAGCTAAGGTCTTTCTCGATTACCACATTGACTTGAATGGCTACCGCTACAGTGTTCCATACCAATACGTCGGAAAGAAAATTGAATATCGCCTCAATTACAGGACGCTTGAGGTCTTCTACAAAGGTCAAAGAATTGCTAGTCACCCCAGGCTCATTGACAAGCGAAAACCTGCCACACAGCGCGAGCACATGCCCGCGAATCACGCCTTCCTTCTCGATTGGACGCCCGAGCGTTTCACCGCCTGGGCTCAGAAGATTGGACCAAGCACTGAACGACTGATATCCACAGTCCTTGCCTCCAGAGAATTTCCGCAGCAATCTTTTCGAACATGTCTGGGTATTCTCAGTCTTGCAAAAGAGTTCGGCGCCGACCGGCTGGAAAAGGCATCGTCCGTTGCCCTGTCTGTCCGCGCAACTTCATTTAAGGCGGTGCGGTTAATCCTTCAAAACCAGCAAGACCGGAGACGGTTCGTTGACGCTCCCATACAACTAAAGATTATTCACTCGCACATTCGCGGTGCCCAAGCTTTCAGCGCCCCTAACGAAAAGGGAGAACGAAAATGCTCATTCATCCCACAACGGAGAATCTTCGGAATCTGAAACTCTTCGGCATGGCGAGAGCCATGGAAGCACAAATGCATCAGGCTGAGGCTCTCGACCTTCCATTTGAGGATCGAGTCGGCCTTCTCGTTGATGCTGAACTCGCCCTTCGCGAAAACCTACGTCTAAAGTCTCGACTCAAAACCGCCAAAATTCGACTGGATGCCTGTGTTGAGGACGTCAATCTTCGCGCTCCAAGAAGTCTGGACAAGACCCTGTGGTCTTCTCTCTGCTCCTGTCAGTGGCTCATGCTCCATCAAAACATCCTAATCAGCGGACCAACCGGCGTCGGTAAAAGCTACATCGCTTGCGCCCTCGCACAGAAAGCCTGCCGCGAAGGGCACTCATCTCTCTACCAGCGTTCCTCCAGGCTCTTTCATGACCTTGCTGTGGCAAAGGCAACTGGGCGCTACAACAAGCTGCTGAGCCTGATTTCTAAGAAGGCACTCCTTGTAATTGATGACTTCGCTTTGGAAACTCTAAACGACGAGCAGAGGCGCGACCTCCTCGAAATCACAGATGACCGCTACGAAAAAAAAGTTCGACAATCATCGTCAGCCAGCTCCCTATCGAGAACTGGCATGACACGATTGGCGATCCCACAATTGCCGATGCAATTCTCGACCGCGTGGTACATAACTCTCATCGACTAATTCTCAAAGGAGAATCAATGCGCAAATCCAAAGGACCGAAGTGACCACCAGCCTTCGTCAAGAGAACAGTTGCTCATGGCAAGCTGCCGCCACTTTCCGGAATCCGGTGCCGCGACTTTTCCGGAATTCACTGCCGACATCAGCGGAATACACAGTTATGCGGTGGCCAGTCACTTCTTGGGCAGCGTACGTGTTTGATAACCTGTACGGTTTCAAATCCAGATTTAGCCTCTGCACTCAAGCAAACACCAAACAAACTCAAATAAATAATTAGTAGCGCTTTTCTCATCGTTTCAGCTTAGCACTCCAGAACTGAGTTCGATAATTGGAAAGAACAGTTGGTAAGGTGTTTCCCCAATCGGAGCCTTTATCAAAAGCCTTTTGGATATCAACTCTGGACTGAGATAATGGCAGTGTCTTCCCTTCAATCAGTACTGTGACTTTGCGAATTGAATGGCAGAGTCCAGTTCCTGCAAGACTCAATGGGCTTGAATTTTCCAAATGATTCCCCAATTCATACCCGAGTATGAGAAGCAGTCCGAAAGGGAACGGTTTCGGGCCGGGCAGTTTTCACCGTCCGAAAGTAGGCTTTTTCTGTTTCGGATGGCGGGTATAATCCGTACACCACTTTTGGACAGATCAAATGGCGCGAGTTTTTGCTTACTGTAGAGTTTCGACAGTTGACCAGAACACCAAGAATCAAGCTCTGGAGATCAGGGTGGCCGGATTCAAAATCGACAGTCGCCGGCTGATTGAAGAAAGTATCAGCGGCTCCGTTGCTGCGCATGAGCGCCCGGGCTTCATGAAGCTGGTAGACCGCCTGGAGCCAGGCGACGTCCTGGTTGTGACCAAGCTTGATCGCCTGGGTCGCAATGCCATGGATGTGCGGGCGACCGTGCAAGAGTTGTCCCAGGCCGGCGTCAGGGTTCATTGTCTTGCCCTGGGAGGTGTGGATTTGACCAGCGCGGCAGGGAAGATGACCATGCAGGTGATTGCCGCCGTTGCCGAGTTCGAGAAGGACCTCCTGGTGGAGCGAACCCAATCTGGAATCGCCAGGGCGAGATCCGCCGGCAAGCGTTTTGGCCGGCCGTCGTCTCTGACCCAGGAACAGAGGAAGGCTGTATTGAAGAGACTGCGTGCTGGTGTTGCCGTTGCCGATGTAGCCCGGGAGTTTAAGACCACCAGGCAGACAGTTCTGCGGGTGCGGGATGCGGCGCTTGGCGGCTGACAGGAAATTCCGCCGAGGGCCACGAGTGTCGTCAACTTCCCGATTGGCGTCTGCCTGTCTTTGAGGAAACGATAAGGTTTTTTACTGGCGCCGAGAGTGAGCCAGCAAGGCCGACGCCCACAGGGCGCGGCTTCTAGGTGCCTGCAGTGTCGGACCGTAGCAACGAAAGGAATAATAACTGTAAGAAAAAGAATAAGAAAAAGAATAGTAATAGTAAGAAACTCTGCTATACTTATAAAATGAGAAAGCGAGGGGTGAAACCATGGCAAGAGTGCAGCGGCAGGCAATCGACCAGGATGAATTCAATGAAACCGCCGACCGGCTAAGAGCGGAAGGCAAAAAGGTGAGCGCGGTGACCATGCGTCAGGCTCTCGGGGGTGGCAGTTACGACACTATTTATAAGTACCTGGGAATGTGGGAAGCTCGGACACCCTCAGCCCTAGTAAAGGTTGAGCCGCAGGTTATTCCAGCTTCAGTTCAAGCCGGCTTTGCCAACGCCTGGAGGCTTGCCAGGGAAGAAGCAGCGGCAGAGATCCAGGCGATCAAAGATAAATGCGCAGAGGAAGTAGACGCCGTGCTTGCTCAATTTCACGGTGCTCTTGAAGCAATCGCGCAGATAGAGAGCGAGCGGAAAGCCGAAGTTAAGGAACTCGAAGAGCTGACGGTTAGGCTGGCTCAGTTGCAGTCGGAAGTATCAGCAGCTAAGGAAGCGGGAGCTGGCTACAAGGCCACAGCCGAGCAGCTAAGGGCTCAAGTTTTCAGGCTTGAGAAGGATCTGGAGCACGAAAGAAAGCAAGCTAAAGAAGCCGCTGAGAGGCATTACGAAGAGAAAGCCGAACTCACATCGAAAGTGGAGCTGTGGACCGAGCAGGCAAGATTAAGTAGGGAGCACAGTGAAAAGCTTGATTCCGATTGCCGGACCCAGAGAGAAAAGATTCGGGGGCTAGTAAGCGAAAGAGAGCAAGACCAGTCCGAAAACAAAGCAAAGACTGCCGAACGCGATGCAGCTATAAAAGAAGCGGCGCAGCTCAAGGGAAAAGTCGAAGGTCTTGAGCAGCAAGTCGAACAACTCTTAGAACGTCTAACGAAGCCCGGGAAAACCAAGTAATCGCCACTCTGATGGCACTACTGAGGCCCAAGCTGGTAGCGCCTCGGTTCTGAGCAGTCTCCAGAGACCAATCTTGATCCGGTTAGCTAAGCGCGGCAATGTAAAGCAAACTCTTGAGCTATTGAACCTGGCCGATTGTCTCTCCGGTGCCACCACGAGTATCAAAGTGTCTCCTGGAAGTTCTCGGTTCTTATCCATATATTTCGTTACGGGATGAAGTACTGTAAACCCGCTGATAGTGGCGCTTTGGAGTAGTAATCATGGAAAAACTGATCAAAGTATAAATCCTAGCGCGAACACTTGGCTGCGCCTTGTCCTCCTAAACCATTGATTCTAGATGGCTTCAAGCTTTTCAGCTGTCAGTATCTAGCGCACTGGCTGTTTGAGTTGCTCTCATTATTGGAAAAAACTAGTCTCGGCCTGTGGATTTTGCCGCATCGGATCGACTCTATTGTAGGTACCTATTTTTCTTCCCGCTCCAGGAAATCTCTCCGCCAACCTTACTAACTGTTCTCCTCTCACTGACCGAACACCACTCCCCAGAAGGGGTTGGGCGGATCTGTTTTAAGGAATGAGGTTCTTAGTCTGCTTCTGTTGACTACTGGGAAATTCATTTTGCGACCGAAAATCCTTGTATTAAGGAAGGCAAAAAGTTGGCCCGGTTCTTGACGACAGGCGGAAGAAGTACCTTACTATGCGTTCATTGGAAAAGGCCAAGGAATTCGGTGAGCTAGCTCCGAAAGGTTCTGATAATCCATGGGGAAAACGGCCCACCGTTGCTAGTGTCTCCTGTTGACAGGCTGTTAGAGATTCCGTAAGGGAAAGTGGATTTGGCCAAGAAGACATTGAAAGATATGCCAAGAGCATCTGGTCAAATACGCACACTAGGCCAAGACCCACTAAGCAAAAGACCGCCTGGACCGTCTCTAAGACAAAGCCACCCAGCTCTTGCGCTTGAGTTGATTGACAAGGGGCCTTACACTGCAGATGACCTGGTTGCCGGCTCTAACAGAGTCGTCCTCTGGCGTCACGGTCGATGTGGGCAAGAGATATGGGTTTCTGTCTCCGTGCGGTGCCGGGCCTGGGATGAAGGTTCTGCCTATCAAGCCTGCTACAAGTGCGCCGGGCGGCAAGAACCTTTACAGAGGCAAGCACAGGTCATACCAAAATGGCTACAAAAGCAGTGCATACCGGACAAGAAGCGCTTGACGAAGATCAAGGACATATCGCCCTGGTCACAGACTTACTGGCAGTACAACTGTCCGAAGGGCTCAGGAAAAGTCTTTTCCTCCCGCATAGTAGACAGGGTGAATCCAGAAGATGAAACTGAGAAGCAAGCTTGCCCCTGTGCTAGATGTTATACCGGAGAGCGCCGCAATATCTACACACAGAGCCAGACGAGCTTTGATCTCAACGCAATGTATCTCACCACCGGGGAGAATCTAGGGTTTGACCCAAAGAGGCTGCCTCTAACATCGAGAGTGCGCTGGCGGTGTGATAAGGATTCAAGCCACCTCTTTTCAAGAAGCCTCCTTGAACTAGAAGAGAAGGGATGCCCAAAGTGCCGGACGGTTGAGAAAGATTCCTTGGCGGCAGAGAAGTACAGACATAT
This sequence comes from Candidatus Obscuribacter sp., assembly GCA_016712465.1. GTDB lineage: Bacteria > Cyanobacteriota > Vampirovibrionia > Obscuribacterales > Obscuribacteraceae > Obscuribacter. Next base: position 34,516 of record JADJQZ010000009.1, on the reverse strand, counting down.
TGTGCGAGAGTTCTTGTTTGTGCGCCGTTTTCCAGATCTTTCTCCGTCCGCTATTAAGCCAGGGAGCAATCTGGTGGCAGCCTTTAGATGTTCTGCCGGGCACACATATGAGAAGGCCATCTATCGTCGCACCCAAAAGAACAAGCCGGAAGGTTGCCCGTATTGTGCAGGCAAAAGGTCCGATGCACCGACCTTGTTTAGCCTCTTTCCGTATCTGCTTAAGCGCTGGCATCCTGAAAAGAATGTGGTGATGGATAAGGTCAGCGGGGAGATGGTTGAGATAGAGCCTGATACTGTTCTGGCTGATTCCCGCAAGAAATACTGGTTCACTTGTCCATCCGGTCATAGTTACCAGGCATCGCCGAAAGAGATAACTGAGAACGCGGACCAGTGCCAGAAGTGCGCTATTTTGCCAAACTGCGTAGACAATGTCAGACCGGAGTTAACTGAGCAGTGGGATAGTAAGAAAAATGGTGAGCTTACACCATGGAATACTGCTGCAGGTTCGTCCACGTTGGTATCGTGGCGGTGCAAAGCCGGACCAGACCATCGGTGGCAGGCGAAGGTCTACAAAAGAGCACTGGAGAAGAATGGATGCCCATATTGCGCAAACCGGCGGTTGTCGATAACCAACACGCTGGAGGCTAAATATCCTGAACTCGCTAAGCTGATGCTTCCAGAGGACAACGGTGGGCTTGAGGCATCGGAGGTTATCGCCTCGATGTCCAGCGCCTTCAACTGGCGCTGTGGCTGTTCAAAAACCTACAGAAGGCTGCTTCGACACATGGTGGAGAGCGGTACGGGATGCAATGAATGCCGGGCGCAAAAAGGACATTCGTCTTAGTCTTTTGGGAGAAAAATACCCGCAAGTAGAAACATACACCCCTTCCTGCAAAGCCTGCTGGTGATGCCATTCAGGTGCTTCGTAAGCGCTTTGATTACGGTCAGTTCCGGGCAGCGCAGAGAGCGTTCGCTCACCGCTTCTTCTTGAAAGAAAATACCGGGAGGAAGAAAAGTACACCCTGTCCTGCAATGGTTGTACTAGGCGAACTCGGGGTGCTTTGCAACGCTTTCGGATGCTGTCAATTCTGGCACAGCCAGACCTAATAGTGATGGCTGACGTAGGGACTACGTGTCCCCTGCTTCTGCTGTACTCACATCATTTGGAGTCGAATGAATGACAAATCAAAATACAAATAGGCCGCCGCCGACATCATGGCGCCGGCGTCTTGCCCAGGAGCCGCCGCCAAGCAGTAATGTCGCCGACTCCTACTTCGAGCGCCTTATGCGCTACATTCCAGCCGACATAGTGGCGGGATACGTCGCAATAGACGGCATTTTAAAAGACGGGGGAAACAGCCCACTGTGGCTGACCTGGTCTGTATTCGTTTCATTATTGGTGCTCACACCGCTTTACGTCTGCTACATCAAGACAACGCCGCCGGGAGTGGTCTTCAGTAAGACCTTCCACTGGGTGGCATCGATGCTCGCCTTCAGTGCCTGGGTCTTTGCCCTGGGGGGACCCTTTGCGGTCACCTTTGATTGGTACAGACCGGTATATGGTTCCGTGCTGCTCATTCTTACGACATTGACTCTGCCGGTCTTGGAAAGCATCTTCTATGGCGGCACTCCACCTGCACCTCCTGCTGCTCCCACTCTTCCGACTGCGCAGCCTCAGCCTCCGGAAGATCCGCCGGGCGGAGCTGAATAGAACACCGAATAAGGAATAGCGAATGAGATATAGATCTCTAGCAATATTATTTGCACTGGTACTCGGTGCGCTTACCCTGGGAGGCTGTTCTGTTGCTCCCTCAGTTGCGGTGCATCCTCTTGAGGTAGGTAGACCATCGGTGGTAAGCACTGATGCTTCCGCCAGAGGCATCATCCTACTGCCCAAGCCGGGTGGTCAGGGTATGTACGTTTGTGCGGAGCCATCGCCCGATGTAGCCATGGCTGCCGTGGCGAAAATGATTGCCGAGGTGAAGACTCAGAATCCGGCAATTGATGTGAAGACGCAGCTTGAATTTCAAACGGCTGTGGTGCAGCTTGCCCAGCGGTCGCAGACCTTGCAGCTTCTTCGTGAGGGCATGTACAGAGCCTGTGAGGCTGGGATAAATCAGAATCTCAGTGCCGAACAGGTGATGAAGCTGCACGAAATGGCCATGCAGGCAGCGCTAAAGCTGGCGGAGTCTGAGCTGGCTAAGAACAAGGCTGATCTGGCCAAGAGCTTGCGAGACCCGAGGGTACGCGAGCTATTTCAGCAGATGACTGAGCCGAAATAGGAATACTTCAGAGAAGCGGCTGCCTGTGACACTCACGGGCAGCCTGCTCTTGTAATTCGCCGTAATCCAGAGCCCAGGACTGTTCACTCGTTGTGTCGACGAGTGGCGCGTAATCTGGGCTCTGACCTTGCGGCGACGAGTTTGGCAGAGATGAAGTACTTCTCTCTGCATAGTCCAAGCAAGGAAGCCGGCAGTTTTGAAGGTGAGCCAAGTCTGCCTTTGGAGCTGCTTCCACAAACGCTCAATCAAAAAAGGAGCACCAAATATGGTTACGTATAACTACGATAACAGGGGGCGGTTGGTATCGATCGTCTTTTCCAGCGTCTCAAGAACGATCACCGTAAACTATGACGCCATGGGCAATAGAGTCAGTGTTGTCACCACCTGACCATTCTATCAGTTGCACTCAATCGTTGTCTATCACCCTGTGATAGCGACTTTTGACGAGTTTGCGGCAAAGGGAAAAGCAAGAGCGATTCGTGAAAGCGGGTCGCTCTATCTCTTTTGCCGTCGTCCAGATGCCAATGAAAACGCAACAAAAGGCAAAGAAAATGCTAAAACACAAAGACACATTCCCTCCCCGTGGCACCATCGCTCCCGGGCACTCCCCCATCCAGGGCATCAGCAAAGCCGTCCGTCCGAAGGATGCAAGGCGCCTCATTGAAAACCGCAAGCGCCAGGGCAACATCTTCAATCCCCAGAGCCTGAAGTCGGGTTCAGTGCAGAGCTTTGCATTGACCGGCAATCCGATTCCATTGCCGTTCGCCGACCTGGCAGAGGCGCTGGATAACGACGTCGACAAGATCTTCTGGTATGTGAGGAACAACTACGACTTCCTCTCGACATTTGGTGGGCAGAAAGGGGCATACTCGTGTCAGATAGAAAAAATCGGGAACAGTTTTGACCAGAGTTCGCTCATGGTCGCACTTTTGCGGGCAGCCGGCTATACGGCCAACTTTTTGTATGGCGAATTAAAAATCACAGCGCAGCAGGCTGGTGATTGGCTCGGCAGTGACCCGAATAACATCTGGTCCTCGCGCAACCTGCTAGCCAATGGCTCGATTCCGGTAGACGTGTCTTGGGACGCCACTACGTTTACCTACTACCTGCACCTGAGCCATTGCTGGGTGAAGGTGGACATCGGGGGTACCTGGTATGTCTTCGACCCCAGCTTCAAGGCCTACACAGCCACTGCCGGTATCGACATTGATGCCGCCACCGGTTTCGATGCCACGACTTTCCAGAATGCTGCCTTCTCCGGCTCGACGATAACCAGCGATTACTTCAAGGATATCAACACCACCAATCTGGCAGCAGAGCTTGGTTCGATGGCCGGCAACCTGGGCACATGGATTGAGAACAACAAGCCTGATGCCACAATTGACGACATCATCGGCTATCGACGCATCGTGCCAATCGACGATGTGTTGCGTCAGACCACGTTGCCGCACCAGAACGCTGCTGTTACCCCGGTGGAGTGGACGGATATTCCGGCTTCTTACAAAGCCTCCTTGCGGGTTCAGTACGACACCCTCATAGACCAAACCTTCTATTCTGAAGACATTGCAGGTCGTCGGCTGACTCTGTTCTTCAACAGCAACCTGGAGCTTGAACTGCGTCTTGACGGCGTGCTGATTGATACCAGCCCGGCGCAAGGTGTGGGTACCTGGAACTCCGTACTGCTCACTGTAGAGCATCCCTACCCATGGGGGTGGGGAGACCAGAGCTGGTACCAGCAGATTTGGGCGGGCAACAACTGCCTGATAGCTCAGACCTGGGGGAATACCAGCCCGGCCATGGCCGAAATGCACTATGCGCTCATGGAGCAGAACATTTCTGCAGGCGGGCAACAGACCGATGAGAATGTGCTGGGTGAGGCATTGGCTTACCTCTGGCACACGTCCGACTCGCAAGCGGGAGTGGTGGCACAGATGACGGCGCGCATGAACGTCTGCACCACGGTCTTCCACCACCAGGTGGGGCTGGTTGGGCACGGCGAATCGCCTTTCATGGACCTGGGCGGTGTAGCCTGGTCGACTTCCGCAAACGACAACGACTATACCCGCACCAGACCGACCGACCTGGTAATTTCCCAGCGCGGTATTGGTTTTGAAGCCAACTCCATTCAACAGATTCCGTCTGCCGGCGGCGTCAGCACCGACGTGGTGATTGCCAAAGCGAACGAGAACGGGCAGAAGATTTACTTCGCCGACAGCGCCAACTGGGCGACGAATGTTCGTCCGAACCTGGTGAATTACACCACGCAGACGCTCGATGACATCGAGGCCTGGTACATCAATGCTGGATGGCAGGTGATGATTCACGAAGACGGCGCCACCGTCAAAGACCAGTACCATGGCTACGGCTTCTACGCCATTAGCCCATATGGCGGCACGGTGGGCTTGATCAACGGCATGCTCATGGGTGGAACGGGTTCTGTCACGCAGACACCGCAAGAGAACGTTGATAATGCCTTCGTGCACACGCCGAAAGACCAAAAGCTGGTCCGGGTTCTGACAGGCGGGACGAAGTCACCGGAACGAGAAGTGCTGGTGGATAAGTACACCGGTAAGGTCAATTACGCCCACGTAGACTTCGCTTACGGTTCTCAGCCGTTCCCGTACAGCTTGCCGTTCGAGCGGTATTACAACAATGAGGATGTCTCGCAGGCTTCTCATTTGGGTTATGGCTGGAAGCATAACTACATGATTACCTTGAGGGAGAGCAATCGTGGTCCTGCGGTAATGAGTATCGGCACGGGAGCTTCGCCGGCGCCAGCCAACTTTGGTTTAACCGGTGCCACAAACATTGCGCAGATTTACTCGACAATCAAATTGATTGCCGGTTCTGGAGTTGGTGGAACCACGATCTTCTCATGGGCGTTCGTTTTGGGAGCATTTGGGCTGAACGACATCAGCAAGCAGCTGACTCAGAATATTGTCATTGTGGAGGTCGGCAACCGAACCTACACATTCACCAAGCTCTGGGATGGAACCTTTGTAGCACCTGCTGGCGAGAGGGTTGGGCTTTCCTACAATTCGACCACGAACATCTACACCATGAAGACCTTCTCAGGTCTCATTTACACCTTTACCATCGGAGGAAAGATCAGCAAGATCGAGTATCCATACCTGGTAACAACTCCGTCTGGCATACAGCACACAGTGGTGATTAACTTCACATATGGTGGCGTCGACAATCGATTGCTGACCGTATCCAGCACATTGGGACAGACGCTGACTTTCAACTATGTGGACCTCGCAGGGCTCGTCTATTGGATAAGTTCAATAGCGTATAACGGCAACATCGTCGCTCAGTACGATATTGAGCTGACGACCGGAAAGTTGAACTGGTTCAAGGACACCGCCAACATCTATTCAAATTATGAATACGATGCTCAGAAGAAGCTATTGAGTGTTTCCACAGGCACGACTTCCTCCGGAGCAGCGGAGTACTCCCTTGTGTACAACTCGTCAAACAGAGTAAAGACACAGATGCTCCAGATTGGCCCCGGCAATAGTGAGACGACGGAGATTAAACATCTGGATGGAGGCAACGGGATTATCGGCCCGGTCAGCAAAGCAATCGCCGTAAGCTCTACACCATCGGTCGGTCCCGCAACGAAAACCATCTTCAACGATGACGGCAAACCGGTAGCGATTTATACCGGCACGGACGATGTCACGACCATGAAGTATGACGGGCAGGGGCGGGTTATCGAGCAATTCACTGCGGGCCACGGAACCATCAAAACTACTTATGACGCATTCAACCGGGTTCTGTCCAAAGAGCTTGTTGGACTGGGTACTGAAACCTGGACATACAGTGCAATGGCAAACGAGTCCTTTGATAGCTGGATTACCTACACAGACCGCATGGGGCGCACCTATACCCGTAGTATTGACCTGGTGACCGGCCATGTAATGACTGAAACTGACCCCGCCGGTAATACCAAGAGTTTTACCTACAACTCGAATGGTCTTATCGCTAGTTCTACGGACCAAACGGGAGTGGTCACCACATACGGTTACTCCGGGGTCAATCTGGCTTCTGTGACCGTTGGCGGAACCATCACCACGAGCTATACCTATGATTCATTCACTGGGGATAGGCTCACTGTGACCACTCCGAATAATTATACAACTACCATGCAGTACGATGCGAAGCGGAGACTCACCAGCGTCAGTGACCCGCTTTCCGCCACCACGTTCAATACGTATGACATCTGGGGGAACTTGCTCACCACTAGCAAAGGGGCGCAGCTGACTCAGATGACTTACAGCGGCACGAACAATCCGCTGACGGTAACCGACCCACTCTTGAACACATCCTCGAATGTCTGGGATTTGGGAGGTCGGTTGACCCAGTCAACGGACGCTGCCGGTCGGCTGACTGAATATTTCTACGATGCAAATGGCAGGTTGGCTAGTATCAAGAAGTCCGGTGTGACGGAGGAAGGCCGCACCTATCGCCCTGGTGGCAATCTTTGGACGATCTCCGACGCAAACGGCAACATGACCACTTTCAACCAGGACGATTGGGGACGGCTTACCAACATGGTTTACCCGGATGGTAGCGTCGAAGCCTGGACGTATGACGCCATGGGTAACGTGCTGACTCACACCAATCGTGGTGGCGCGGTCACGACCATGGCATATGACAGCCGCAACCGCATGGTGACGAAGTCGCCGGATGGCCAACCGACGGTCACTTTCACGTATGACAACGCCGGGCGTCTCTTGACGGCAAGTACCCCTGTCGTTTCCGGTGATCCCTCATCCGGCACCTTCTCGAAGGCATATGACGGCGTTGGACGGCTCATCTCAGAAACCAATCCACAGGGCCAAGTTGTCAGCTATCAGTATGACAACGCAAGCAATGTGACCCGGATCACCTATCCTGGCGGATATTTCGTGGACAGGGAGTACGACGGGCTGAATCGCTTGACGGCAATTAAGCTCAATGGCTCGGCAACGGCGGCGGCTACTTTCACCTACGATGTGCTCGGGCGGCGCACGACCAAGGTTTATAACAACGGCAACTCCGTCAGTTATGGCTACGACCTTGGCAACAATCTGCTCACCAGAGACATGACGGTAAGTTCGGGAACAGTCAACTGGACCTACACTTACAACCAGGTGCATCAGATGCTCACCCAAAACGTGAGCGATCTTTCTTACCTCTGGACTCCGCCTGCTCTTGGCTCAGAGACCTATGGCACGGCCAATAACCGGAATCAGTATCCGTCTGTGGGAGGAGCCAGCTACTCTTACAGCAACGCCGGCAACCTGACTGGCGACGGCACCTGGACTTTCGGTTACAACACGGAGAACATGCTCACTTCAGCAGTGGCGGCTGGTACGAGTGCCTCATTCTCGTATGACCCCTTCGTCAGACAAACGCAGAAGACTGTCGGCACGACCAAGACCAAGTATGTCTACTCGGGCTCGCAGCTTTTGGAAGAGTATGACGGCACGACAAACGCGCTCTTGCGCCGCTATGTCTATGCCGGACCGAATGAACCGATCTTCCAGATCGACTCAAGCGGCACTGTTACCTACTTGCACCATGACCATCTTGGTTCGGTGATTGCTCAGGCAAATGCCTCTGGCGTTGTCGGCAACAAGTATCAGTACTCGCCGTTTGGTGAAGCAACTTCCATGACTGGTACCACCATTGGTTACACCGGTCAGCGCTGGGATAACGAAACGGGCTTGTACCATTACAAGGCTCGTTATTACCGGCCCGGAATCAACCGCTTCTTGCAGACTGATCCGATTGGGTACCAAGAGGATCTCCACCTTTATGCCTACGTGAAGAATGATCCCATGAACGCGACTGATCCGGAGGGATTGGAGCCAGAAGTTGTCATTGCATGGCATTCCGTAGGAATACCAGGGACCAAAACCAGACTACCTGTGTATCATGCGAGCTTGCTCGTTATGGACCACGGAAGAATACAGAGGGTTTACACAGGAAACGGCCAGGGTGGCAACTTAGTACACGACGGTGGAGAGCTGATTCTCCGGCAGTACAATACGCCTAGATCTGTGCAACAATATAAGGAGAATTTTGTGGGCTTCAGCCACTTTCAAAAGGTTTCTCCTGGACCAATGCAAACAAATAAGCAGCTAGTAAGTAACCTAGCCAAAGAGGCCGCACGCTATCGAAATGCCCCAGCTTGGCATTATGGCATGTTGTCCGATAAACCTAGCGTGCGAAACAGCAATACTTTGGCCACCAGTCTGTTGGTAAATGCTGGTGCTAAACTACCTTCATCTACCCCAAATGCACCTGGATGGGGTAGGATAGTACCTAGCACTAGGCAGCCAGCCGTCAAAAATGACACAGTAGCTAGGAACAATAAGAATCCATTAGTAGTAACCTAGGCACCCGGTCAAAGGAGAAAACATTGCTTAAGGTTCGAGTGCTCTTTCTCGCTAGTACTCTACTGGTGGCTATTGGGCTTTCCGCTTGTTCGCCATCATCTCAGGAAACCTACAAATATGTTTTCGATGAGAACACGAAGAAAGTAGAAGTGGCGCTACCAGCAGGAGAGTACTGGATTTGGAAGTTTTGGCATTGGAAAGGCGTTGTATGGGAAAACCCAACCCTCAAGGCGTCTTTTCGGGTCATCACTAAACCTAACCAATCTCGTCTTGCAACGGTCCCAACTGACGAGAGATTTGTATATTCAAGCGAAACCAGGGACGGCGAACTGTTTTCAAAACTTACCCTTTTTACTAGCCAACGAGTCTCAATAGAGGCTGACGGTAGTTGTCGGTCTGTTATAGCGATAGTTCCTAAAGAGTCTCATGTCTTTGATACCGGCTCTTCAGTTAGTTTCCAGGGGTTGCTGGATGATTCCTTCCAACATTGAATAATAGTCGCGTTCTAAATCTTGCTTGTTGTTTCCTATCCCGGTTAGGGCCCGATGCAATAATTTCTGTTCTAGGTCGGTCTGGCCGTCTGGCATCTTGGGTACGTCTCCGCCGATAACGATCTTGGTTCATTGCCCTGGCTGGTAGGCGTTTTAGCCTACCAGCGCACTCTTCTTGGAGTCGTAATTATCACCGCCCCCCCGGCAGTGCTCTTTACGGCTCCCTCTTTTTTTGATCTTTAACACCTTCTACTATACTATGCCGCAAACAGTCTTAAGCCCGCATTGCCTGTCGCCTTCCAGGTGATCAGTTGTATCGAAATGGTCATCAACAATCCGCCGGCAGAAACAAAAAGACCGCCCAGAATAAACTGCGGCGGTCTTTAAGCTATCGTCTGACAGTCCGCTTGCGAGGACTCGATATTTCTACTGCGTCAGTCAGTTTCGGCAGGTAGCGGGCTCGTTGCTACAGTTTCGGGTCTGCGCAGACCTGGCGTTTCCACAATGCCCCTCGGCTCAAAGCAATGAACCAGATTGGTCACCGCTCACCGTGTATGCATCAAGAATAGCCGGTTTTGAGGATAGTTCCAGTACCCCGGAAAAGGTCTAAGGAAGAAAAATACGGCTGCCAAAGGTGGCGGTGAAGCTGGGGCAAAAGAGCGCCTGGAATTGTCAGAAGCTTGAACTAGACCAATATGCGGCGGCTCAAGGGTGGATATTGTTTGAATATCCGCTAAGTGTCCAAACCTACTTTTCTGTATGTCTGCCGCTCTCTTTGAGGGTGATTGGCTCATCTGCCCAGGTGCCTCAACTATGTCAGGTTGGCGCCACCCTCCGCCAACCGAATGCGGCAGCCGGGGTTGATCCCCGCGGCCGCCGGTTGACTGCGGGAGCCAACCTGACATCCACAACTCCGCACTGAGCTGCGGAGGGCAGGCATATGGATGGATTGTACGGATTGGAGCTGACGAGGAATTCGAAAGTTGGGTGGGCGTTTAGTGTGTCGAGGAAAGAGAGCTGCATTGGGGCGACGGAAGCCTGCCGCGCCCTCTGCTATGGCAACGGCGTCAGGTACAAGACGAAGGGAGCCAGGAGAAAGAGGGAGAGGAACTTCCGCACGGTAGAGAGGCTGCTTACCCTGGGGGGACCGGAGCTACTGGCCGACAACCTGGTGCACTTGATAGACATGGCGAGGCCGACGGATTGGCTTGTGGCGAAATTGTCCGGGGTGAAGACGAAGGTGCCGTGGACTTTGAGGCTCTTTGACGTTGGAGATGTGCATAGGGCGGAAGTGGCATATGCCTGGTGGTTAGCGGCGATAAAGAGGCCGGAGTGTGTGCTGTGGTTTTACTCAAGGTCGTTTGTGGAGCCGGAGATACTGAAGAAGCTGGCGCTACTGGCCGAGCTTCCGAATGTTAGAGGATTCCTCAGCCTTGACCGGGAGAACTACAAAGAGGGGCTCAAGGCATTTAAGCGGTACCCGGAAGTCTTCTCTGTGGCGGTGATGCAAGAGAAGCCGAGCCCGCAAGTGAAGAAGATGCTTCTTGAGATAGAGAGGGTGGTACCGGAAAAGAGGCTGGTGGTGTTTCCGGTACACAAGGGTCCGTTTCATGTGGAGCCGCTCAAGACAAAGGGCGTGGTGTGTCCGCAGGTGCTAGGACAGTATGAGCTCGTGAACGAGCCAGATAGAGAGAAGCCGTGTCAGAGCTGCCGTGTGTGCCTGCCGCGGCCTCCGTCGCAGCCAGGAGTGTAAGAGTGCCACCCGCGGCTTGCAAGGCGGGAAGCGTAGAAAACTAGACCGAAGCGTTGACTCGCGCCGATGACAGTTCAAGCCCTTACTGACGAGGACTTGAACTGTCGCGCGAGCTTTGGCGGAGGTTATCCCGAGGATTGAAGCGATGAATAGAGAAGCGAACGTGATGACCAGGGTGTCGAGAGAAGTACTTCTGGGGCTCAGGAACCAGCTGTGGATGCTCATGAAAATGAACTACACGGGTCTGAGGATGGAGGACCGGGAGGACCTGGTGCAGGAGGCGATGATAAAGGTGTGGAAGGCAGGAAGAATGAGTAACCCCGGCTATGTCTCGAAGGTGGTGAGGTCGGCGGCAGCGGACTACTTCAGGAAGGAGGGAAGGAGGTCGGTGCACCTGGACTCGACTGTAGAGTATGACCAATTGGAAGGAGCGGTTATGCGGGGAGAGGACAAGGTGAGGGTGGGGGCGCTTCTGGTGATGGAAGAGGACCGGTACGATGCAATAGAGCTGTTTGAGAAGTGCCTGGCGCAGTTGCCGAAGGAACAGGCGGAGGTGATGGAGCTTTTGGCACAGGATCTCGACTATGAGGAAGTGGCGGAGGTAATTGGGGTGAAGGTGGGGACAGTGAAGTCGAGGCTCCACTACGGACGGAGGCGGCTTGCGCAGTACCTAATGGAGGCGTGATTCCGACCGATGCCGGAAGTTAAGATCCTATATATCTTCGGTGGCGTGCTTCTCTTGAAGTGCGCCACTGGCGCCAACCCTCCTTGGCCCCCCCCAACATCCGGCAGCCACCAGACGAAACGCCAGACTCCACACTGAACCCGCTACTCTTAAGTATTTCGACAAATGCGGCGCGCTTGCAACTTGTGGTTTTCCCTTTCTCTACCCCCTACTGCCGCCAAAGCCCCCGAGGCGCAGTCTGATATGGAAAGGGGCTCCGAGACCCATGTCCTTTACCTGGCGAGTAGCTGCCGCTTGCCTGAAGGAAAGTCTCCGTGGGCGCCCGCCTTGAGCCGATCACGTGTGAATTCAATGGCGGCGCTCCATTAGCTGAACTCGTGTGTGAAAGTAGCCGACGCCTGCGCGTGCGGCAAGGGACACTGCGTTCTGACGCCCTTGCCTGGCTTGAGCGACGGCTCTTGGGGGAGCACGTAAGTTCAAGCTAAAAGGAGCTAACCATGAATAACATCACACTAATCGGACATGTAGGCGGCGCCCCGGAAATAAAGACTTTCCAATCAGGGAGCAAGCTGGCAAGGTTCTCGCTGGCGGTAAAGGAGTATGTGAAAGGGCAGGAGCCCCAAACCATATGGATAGACTGCGAATGCTGGGGGACACTGGCGGAGCGAGTAGGGGAGTATGTAGAGAAAGGGAAACAACTGGCGGTGCAAGGACGCCTGGGGATGTCGAAATACACGAAGGAGATAGCGGGGACAAAAGTGGAGATGACAAAGGCGTTCGTCAAGGTGGCGAGCTTTCAGATGATGGGGGTGAAGAAAGCCCAGGAGGGAGAACAGGCGCAAGAGGCGGAGACCGAAGAGAAGCCGAGCCGAAGAAAGAAGGGCTTTAAGCTCTCGGCATAGGGTCGGGGCACGACCCAAAGGATGGGGCTGCGCAAGCGGCCTCTATTCCTTTTTGGAGCCTGAGGGGAAATCCAATTAAGACAGAGCGAACAGAAAGACACGGGGCCAGCATAAAGCAAAAACGGAAATAGGTGGGGGCTAAAAATGGTGTGGTTTTAGCCCCTGGAGTTCTGTGCCCGGTAGTGGACGTTACTAACCGGAAGGTAATCAATAGTAGCCGGGGGGAAGCGAAATCAGAGAGAAGAACAGGAGCAAAAACAAATTAGAGGCAGCTGTTAGGTCCAGGAAGAGGAGTTGGGTCAATTGGCCGACCACAAACCTCCCTGAGTAAAAATAGAGCCGCCCAAAGCATTAGAAAGGCGGCTAGAGAAACGTGGTGATTCTCCGGGGAGATTATACAGCCAGGAAAACAAGAGGAAGGCGGTAGCCAAACAGTGCTGACCTAGAAAAATGACCGGCAAAGATACATGAAACGGCCGCCGGCAAGGAAAGAAAAACAACCTCTATTCAGCAATACCTATTGCCAAATCCTCCCCCTGTTTTGAGAGCGTCCTAAAAAAACTCCAAAATTAAAGGGGTAGGCAAGAACTCCACCAATACAGTAAAACAAAAGTTCAATTTCAACCCAAAGGGTCAAGAGTGGGTGTTGGAGAGCTCAATCGGCGCTGGCCTAAGGGCTACGGAGTAGCAGGATAAAGGCGCACTGCCAGTGCTTTGAAAATGCCCAATATATGGGCATTAATGACGCTGCCAGAAGCAGCTATTGCTATTTTAGACGCTCGCAAATGCTGGAGATATAGTAATATAGTGGTATTGAGTGCCGACGTAGGTGAAAAATGGCCACAAAGAAGAAACCAGAACAGACACCGGCGGCCAAGGCTACTGAGGGGGCCGCCGAGGGCAAGAAGGTGGTTCAAAAGAGGTCGTCGCCGATAGAGGTACGACTGCGGCCGGAGGACCTGATGAGGTTCGACCAGGTGTGCCGGGTGAGCAACCGGAAGCGCCGGAGGTGGCCAGAGAGGCCATCATCTGGTACATGGAACAGCTGGAAAAGAGGGTGCAGGACGCCAGGGAGACACTGGTGGAAGCACGGATAAGGAAGATGGAGAACCGGATGGCGGCGCTGATATCCCGGGGGAACATCGACGTGGGTGTGATCCTGGAACTTATCTACGGGAACATGCCGGCGGCGGACAGGGACGAGGTGATAAAGAAGGCGCACAAGAGGGCGGCGAAGAGGCTGAAGAGCAAGGTCGAGGAAGTGAAAGATATTGAGGACTTGTTCAGGAAAGAGTTAGAGAAGGCGGCTGAGGTCTAGCTGTGAGGGCGACGGTAGCGAAGCACAGGTACTGGAAGGGGAAGCCGGGGGTGAAGTCCGTCGGTGAGTACTCGAAGTACTTACAGCACCGCCAGGGGCCGGATAGGGAGCCTGGCGGGCGGAAGTTTTTTGATAAAGACAATGATGTCAGCGAGAAGGACATCATGAAGGCCATGGAGGAGCAGAAGCTCAAGGGGGTGGCTGCGCACGAACTTATCCTGTCGCCGGGGGTGAACAGGGTGGATGCGATGGCGTACACCAGGGAGTTAATGGAGAACCTGGCGAAGGCGAAGGGGCAGGAGCTTGAGTGGGTGGCGGTGGCGCACACGAACACGGAGCACCTGCATGTGCACGTGCTGATACTTGGGGAGACCAAGGAGCACAAGCCGGTAAGGCTGGGGAAAAATGAGCACAAGCAGCTGAGGGAGTGGGGAGACAAGTATTTAGAGCGGGAGCACTTCTTTGACCGGTTCATGGACCGGGAGATAGATAGTGTGCTGGATAGGAAGTACGAGCAGGACCGGGGGGACGAGATGTTCAACCGGCTTTTGTACGGTGTGAAGGGCGGCAAAGAAGAGCAGAGTAAGGTAAAGGAGAAGCCGGAGCCTAAGGTCTGGAGCAAAGAAGAGGAAGTAGAGAAGCTGCCGAAGTGGGAGCGGATAGTGACGAAGGACGGGGAAGTGCTGACGAAGTACTCCGACCTGGCGGACTTGAAGGGTTACAGCGAGAGGCTGAAGGAGAAAGAGGAGCCGAAGTTAGATAGGGAGCAGTACAAGAGGCTGTGGAGTTGGATAGGGACGAAGGAGAAGGCCGGCGAGGACTATTTTGAGAGGCAGGCGCGGGCAAAATTCAGGGAAGAGGAAGAAGAGAGGCAGTACCAGGGACCGTCGAGCTTCAAAGACGAGCGCAAGGTGGTGCCTTTTAAGAAGCGGGAGCGGGGAGAGAAGCCGGAGTCGAGGACGGGTTATTTAGACTACCGGAGGAAGCCGAGGTCGCAGAGGCTTTATGAAGAGCGGGGCAGGAGGCTAGAAGAGCACGCTTATTACGAGCTTTCGTGGGAGAGGCGGAGGCTCAAGGACTTAATGGAGCGCGACCCCAATCAGAGGAAGTTTTGCGAGGAGGAGCTAGACCGGTTGAGCGGCTACGAGAAGGAAATACAGCAGGACTTCGGGCGGGTCGATCTGGATGAGCTTCTGGGGTGGAAAGATCCGTCCAAGGAGAAAGACAAGGATAAGGCTGAGGAGGAGGCGGAGCCTAACGAAGGGCAGAAAGAGGCTGAGAGGTTAGAGAAGCAGCGGGCGGAGGAAGCGCGGGTGCAGGCGGAAGCGCAGCAGAAGCTGGAGCAGGAGCGGGCACTGAAGGAAGCGGAAGAGGCGGCGAAGGCCTCGAAGAAGCAGGCGAGCGAGTTTGAGGAGCGGTTGGACGAGGACAAGAGAGAGGGTGGTCGCTGCTACGACGACTACGGAAGCGGAGAGATGCGATAGCTATACGGGGTGAATGAATGGCGAGAGGGAAGCTGCATGGGGACCTGGAAGTACCGGACGAGTATGTGGCGGAGCTTATCGCGACGAGTCTTAGAGCCGGGTCGTGGCAGTCGTTAAACTACAACGATTTGACCAGGGAGATAACCGGGGAGCAGAGGAAGACGGAGAAGCGCAGCGGCATACCGTGGACGTTTGACTACCGAGTGTCGGCGTCCTGGGCCAAAGAGGGGGAGAAGTGGCGGGTAGTCGTGGAGGTGCACGACAGAGAAATTCACTCGATGGAGAAGGACTGCAAGCAGCTCTGTTTTGAGGTAATAAAGGGAGTCGCGGAAAGAGCGGAGAAGGTCAAGGAGGCTTTGGCGAAAGCGAAGCCGAAGACGGCATACGGGACAGCCAGGTGGGCGACGGCAGAGGATGTTGAGGCGGCCGGCTATGCGGTAGAGGGAGAGAGCGGCAACGGGTTAATCTTAGGGCCGTGGGCTAACGGCAAGAAGCTTGTTGTGCCGGAAGAGCAAGCGATAAGGCACTGTGTGATATGCGGTCCGACGGGATGCGGGAAGAGCAGCTCGTTGTTTATCCCGAACTTGATAGAGAGGACGAAGGTATCGGCGATAGTGACGGAGGCGACGGCGGGGAGTGAGCCGCCCGATCTCTACCAGAAGACGGCCGGGTACAGGGCGAGGGCCGGTCACAAGGTCTATTATTTCAACCCGGACGACGGGGCGTCGGTGTGCATAAATCCGCTTGACCAGATAGATGTTAGTAACAGCACGAAGGCGGTAGAGAAAGCGATAGATGTGGTGGACCTGATAATCAGGAACACCACGCAGAACAGGCACAGTTCAGCCGACCCGTTTTGGGAAAATGCGGAGAGGACGGTACTGACTGCTTTGGTGTTGCATGTGGCGGCAGAAGGCGGCGATATGGCCAAGGTGAGGAGCCTGCTCAGAGAAGGAGGGGAGGTCCTGGGGCAAGTACTCCTGCAGTCGCAGGTGGCGCAAGCCAGGGATGAGTACCGGGCATTCATGAAGCTATCGACGGAGACGCTAAGGAACAATGTGCTATCCGGGGCGATGCAGAGGTTAAGCTTGTGGCTAAATCCGAAGGTGGTGGCGCTGACGAGTAAGACGACGATAGATGTGAAGGCGCTGCCGGGGCAGCTATTCACTTTCTATCTGGCAGTGCCGGCGCAGAAGGAGAAGTTGAAACCGGCGGCGGCCCTTGTGTTCAACTTCTTACTGGACCTACTTCTGGAGGCGCCGGAGGCGGAGTTTAAGAACAAGACGGCGCTCATTTTGGATGAGTTCACGAACTTCGGACTTATTCCGGGGATAGCGAAGAAGATGACGATAGTGAGGCACAGGAAGATGCCTGTGGTGTTGGGGATACAGGACTATGTGCAGCTGAAGTCAGTGTATGGCGACGATGATGCGACGCTGCTATTTACGCAGCCTGCTACGAGGGTGATATTCAGGACGCCGGATCTTGCCACGGCGAGGAAGGTGAGTGAATCATTGGGGCAAGAGACGGTGACGGAGAGGAAGCTCACGACGACGTGCCAGGTGAGCGAGCGGGAGTTTGGCCGGTCGCTTATGACGCCGGCGGAAATAATGGCGATGGAGCCGGAGAAGTCTATCGTGTTCACGCCGTCGACGGACCCGTTGAAGATAGAGAGGTTCACCTGGAAGGACTATGTGGAGCAGGTGGGGTATGCGCCGCCGCCAAGGGACGAGGTGAAGGTGGACCCGAACCTGGTGCTACTTCTAGAGGACCAGGAGAAGCCGCCAAAATGGGAGCAGGAGTTGGAAAGCGCTCCTGGAGGCGTGGCTGCGCCGGAGGCGGCTGTGGAGGAGCCGGGGAGCGCTGGGGGAGAAGAGGCGGTAAAATCAGACGAACCGAAGGAGACCCGGAAGCCCGAAAGTGAAGACGATGAGAGCTTACCGATATGAATTTCGACGAAGTGGAAGCGGCGTTCAGGGCGATGGGGTTAGAGCCTGGGGCGCCACTAGAGGAAGTGAAGGCGGCGTACAAGTTCAGCTTGCAGGCCTATCACCCGGACAAGTTTCCGCCGGAGTCATCTGCGCAGAAGATGGCGACGGAGAAGCTGATAGTGATAAAGGACGCAAACGAGCTCATTTGTAAGTTTTACCTGGAGCACCCGGAAGGAAAGCCGCCGGGGGGCTGGAGGACGAAGAAAGCTGAGGGGGAGCGGCCGCAGCAAGACACGTCGGAGTCGACTGATTGGACGCAGTGGCAGGCTGGGCAGTCAGGGCAGACAGAAAGTGAGTTAGGGGCGTGGGAGAAGAGAGAGGCTGAGAGGCAGCAGGCGGTAAAGTCTGGGCGGGCGTATGAGCAGCGGCAGAAGTTCGTCAATTACGCCAAGGTGGCGCTAGTGATTGGGATAATCTCGCTGTGGTGCGGGAAGATTTCGAACAATGCGGCGACGACGCTATCGAGGAAGCAGGCGACGGCGGCGTGGTCGGATCGCGCCATGTACTTGCAGCAGACCGGCAATGTGGCCACCGGTTACAGGATGACGCCGCAGGAGGCGGAGGCGCAGTCGAAGGCGGACGCCGGTGAACTAATGCAGCAGTGGCAGGAGCAGGACCGGCAGAGGTGGTTTGGGGGTTTTGTGCTGCTTCTTTTGACGATAGGGACAGGGTGGCTCTTGGTGTCGAAGAGGGCGAAGGCGATGATAGAGAAGTGGGTAGAGGGCGGGAAATGATACCGGCGGAGCTCAAGGCATCGGGAGTGATGGTAGGGTCGACGGTGGCGGCCTTCTTCACGTTTTTTGCGGGGTATAACATCTTCCATTTTCTTTGTGGAGACTGGACCGTATCGACGTTTCTAGCCGGGGTGGCGGCGGTGTTTGCGTTCAGGCTAATACCGGTGTTGTATTTGACGAGGGACCCGGCGATATTCAGACCGTCGGCAAGGCCGTATAGACTGACGCCGATGTATGCCTTGACGGAAGTGAAGGATGCGATATCGACACAGTACTTTGGGGAGAGGCGGTGGCACCTGGAGAATGTGAATCCGGAGAGCATGACCCTTTTCTATGTCTGCCGGTTCATGCAGGAGATGGGCACCGGGGAGGCGGCGACGAGGGTGGAGTCGGTGGTGACGATGAAGGTGCAAGTGACGGCGGTGGAGGAATTGTCGACGGTGCAGGTGGACTTCGAAACGATAGCGGGAGGGGTGAGTCAGGCAGTGAATGACTTGTGTACAGCGACCTCCGATTTTATTGAGCAGAGGCTGCTGAAGCTATCGGAGCAGTTGAATCAGGGAGGAGAAGGGGCGTGAAGATACAGCTGGCAGTGGCAGCGCTTGTGCTGGTGGTAGCGTTACAGACGCCGGTGGGCGCGCAGAATGCTCAGAGGAAGTCGGAGATGTCTGTCCTGGTGGGGCAGATGATGGAGAAGGATGTGATAGCGGCTCGGGGCTCGTTTGGGGGGAAGCCGCTGGGGCAGTATCTGATTGAGCCGCATGTGGTCTACCGGTCGGGGTATGAGAAGGTGCCGCCGGCAGCGATGGCGAGGTGGGCGCTGGCGCTCAGGGACTATGTGAAACTGAAGGGCGGCGGCTACGCCAAGTACCAGCAGTATGTGGCGGAGAGCGGCAAGAAAGAGAAGCTATATCCAGCATTTGGGACGATGAAAGAAGAGCCGGCTGGGCCGGTGGAGAAGGCGCATGTGCCGTACAAGTGGCAGAAGGACTTTGCGAAGGTGTGGTGGGGGCGGCAAGACCACGGGTATGCAAAAGCGGTAATGAAAGACTGGTGGCTCAATGATGCTGTCCTGGACGGCACTGTTCTGTGGACCTCCTATGAAGCGAACCAGGTGAAGAGTGCGGACGCGCAGGCGTGGCGGGATGCTGAGCTGGCGATGATGGCGAAGAAGAAGTAACTGGGGGAGTGAAGGATGGCGATAGCGACATTGGTAGCACGTCCGGTTCCGACATTGGGGGCGACGGACGTCGGGACAATGAGTCTGGCTCTTTTCGTCTCCTGTGTGCTTGTCGGATTTGCTCCGGCTTGGCTGCCGACAGCCGCCCCAACTGCCGAGTTGGATAGGCGGCTGGCTGATTGCTCTGGTCTGGCTCAAGCCGGCAAAAGCACCGAGACCTTGTTGAAGGAGCAGTATCCGCTGGCTCTGGAGGTCCTGGGGCTGCCGAGAAATACGCCAATGAAGACCATGCTGAGTATTGTCGGCGACCGGCTGTGCCATGCGAAGCTTGCAGGCATGGAACCTACTGATGAAGCCTGCTATGTGCTTGGTGTCCAGCGTGGCACCATGTCGCTGGCGCAGCTCAAGAAGCGCTTGATGGTCCTTGATACGGTAATGGTTTTAAGCACGGCCGGGGACTCTGCTTACCGCTATGGATGCGAGGAAATGGCGGCGCCAGCGATATTTTTGTTATTGAGTCCTCGCAAATCTGGTTGAGGTGTAATAGTATTTGCCGCCCATTCATTGCATCTTAAATACTGTCGTCAATAATTCTCTTGACCAAGACACCATTGCCCACTTGATTAAATTGTTCCGATACCTGCTGAAAAGAGAGACTACTTTGATTCCGGGTGATATACTTTGTCGCCTTAAAATATATACCGCGTCTCTGGTGCAGCTATGCCTTGCTTGCTTCAGGTGTCACAATGTTTTCTGAAAAGTAAAAGCCCAACCCGAAGGTTGGGCGGTTACAAGCTTTCGCTTTTATTGTAGCAACGGCTCTCACCCCGGTTTGCAACAACTGGGGGACATTATACCAGGGGGATATTGTTTGAAAACTTTAGGTTCTTACATTTTAGGTTTGGATGTGGGCATTGCCTCAGTGGGTTGGTGCATCCTCGGAGAAGATCGCATTATCGATTTGGGTGTTCGATGCTTTGACAAGGCCGAGAATGAAAAAGGTGAATCTAAAGGAATTGAGTGGCGTAGCAAGAAGACACAGCGCAGAAGATTAAAACGGCGCGCTCAGAGACTTCTACGCTTACGGCGCCTGCTAGCTTCTCATGATCTCATTCCATCAGCGGATGTCAGCTTTTGCGACGTTACTGCTGATCCAGGCTCCCTAACTCCTTGGGAAATAAGAGCGCAAGGGTTAGATAGACTTTTGACCGGTCAGGAATTCGCAAAAGCTATTTACCACATAGTCAAACATAGAGGCTTTCTATCGACCAGGAAATCGGAGCTGAAAGACGATAAGAAGGAGGCTGGTAAGCTCTCTGCTGGCGTGTCAAGAACAAGGGATTTGCTCAAAAAGGGAAATTGGCGCACACCCGGCGAACTGGCCGCTAGAGACCAGGAATTTTCGGAAGCCAAACGAAACAAGGATGGCACATACAAGAATACTTTTGACAGGAAGCTCCTTCTAGAAGAACTCAAATTACTTTTTGCCTCTCAACGAAAATTCAATTCCACCTATGCTCATGCAGAGCTAGAAACTCAAGTCTTGGAGATATTCTCACATCAGCTGCCAGCGCTTACAGTTGACAAAATGCTTGGCTTGATTGGCAAATGCACATTCGAAAAGCACGAGTATCGTGCACCCAAGGCTAGCTGGACTGCCGAACGATTTGTCTGGATGACCCGACTAAATAATTTGCGCATATCTGAAGACGGTGTTCGCAGGGAGCTATCCTCGGAAGAACGAGCTGCACTGATAGACCTTCCATACGAACAGAAGGAGGTCAAGTACAAGAGTGTTAGAGCAAGGTTGAGAAAAACAACCGGATTCTCAGACGCAGCAAGATTCGTCGGACTTTCATATAGAGCCGATGAGAAGGACCCCGAAGCCGCTACTTTTATTTACCTGAAAGGCTGGCATTCCTTGGCATCAGCTATCCAAAATGCTTGCGGTGAAATAACTTGGCGAGAAATATCTAAGGACCACGCTCGGTTAGATAGAATCGCATTTGCTTTGACCGTTTGTAAGACGGATGAAGAAATCCGGCATGCGCTGGAGTCTGAAGAACTACCACAACCAGCCCTTGATGCTCTTCTTGACGTGTCTTTCACAAACTTCGTTCACATCTCTCTTAAGGCGTTGGAGAGAATTCTTCCTTACATGGAAGGTGTCCGTCCGGTGGCTTGAAAAACTCTGTGGATTTCCTGCACTTTTTTGCCTTTAAAGGTCGAAAAGGCGCAGAAAGCTAATGCCACCAAATACGCTGCCAGAATTATCTGCCAACGTCCGATATTATGTCTTATGCTTCATCGTGCAATTTGGTAAAGTCCCATGGATTGGGTGTTTACCAAATTACAGGAAGGCTAAGCGACTTTTGGGGTAGGCTGAAACTGGGTGATTTCGGCTGGCGCGCCAGTGAGATATCTGGGATTCCAGTTGTATGGAAGCAGGTCTTCGAGGTTTTCGTTGGGATTTTCGCTCAATCGCTGGATTACATCGGTTAAGTAGGCCCAGGGTTCGACGCCGTGGCGTCTGCATGTTGCGATCATCGAGAGGATTATGGCGTGATTCTTTCCGCCCTCGTCGCTGCCGAAGAACAACCATGCCTTTCGTCCCATGGCGATATATTTCATTTCTCTTTCGCAGTGGTTGTTATCAATGCTGAGTCTGCCGTCTCTGACGTATTCGGTGAGAGATGTCCAGTTGTTCAGGCAGTAGAAAATTGCCTTGCCGTATGCGCTTTTGGGCTGCGCAGCAAGTTGTTCCTGTTGCAACCAGCGGTGGAACTCTTTAAGTATCGGCACAGCTTCTTGCTCTCTCATCAGTTGAGTGTTCTCTGGTGACAGACCGAGTTCCTTCGCCGTTCTTTCGATTTCGTAGAGTTGCTGAAAGGCAGAAAGTGCGTTACCGGCGCCGAGTTTGTTGTTTGGCAGCGACTTGATGAAATATCGTCTGGCATGCGCATTACACGCCACAAGAACAGTATCGATAGCGGCACAAATAGCCAGATTGCCGGAGAAGCAATCACCCTGAAGTCGACCATTGAAGCCGGTGAGAAAAGTCATTGGACCGTCACGGCCTCTGCTGTGAGTGTAATCGAAGAGTGTTACAGGATGGGTTTCATCTCCCAAGTAACCCCAGATGCGACCGAGCTTCATGTTTCTCGATTTAGAGCGGTCAATTACCTTTACGGGCGTATCATCCGTGGAGATCACGTGAGATTTGAGCAAAACTTGGCGACTGAAGTCGTGCAGTGGCTGGAGGATTCTGGCGGTCTGAGAGTAGAAATCACTGAGAGTGGAGCGACTGAGCTGGACTCCACTGCGATTGTAAATGGCTGACTGACGGTGAAAAGGAATATGGTCACAGTCACGGGAGACTGCTATGTGAGCAAGCAATCCGGGCGAAGCCGTGCCGTTTTCTACAATTTCCGGCGTCTTAATCACAAGTTCCTCTGAGCATTGACAGTTCTTGCATGAGTAAACTTGGGAGTACAGATCCTCAAAGTAGAACCTAGCTGGAACGATTTGGTAGCGACTAGCTTGAAGAATTCGTCGCGTTGGCACACGTGCTACACCGCAGCAAGGGCAAGGAAGCAGCGCTGGATCTGGCGGTGGCGGAAAAAGTTGAACGTGTGGCAGATCCGGCTTCTGGTTGCGTGTATGTCCCTGTTGCTTAGTCTTTACGCCTAGTTTCTGGGCCGAGTCTTGCGAATCCAAGGATCCTGAGTTTGTTGACGGAGAGGGAAAAAGCAACAGCTGCCCTGTACTAATGAAGTGTTCGGTCTTCCTGCCGTACTTATCGGCAAGCGCAATGCGAGCGTTTTCAGCGAGCTGCTGATACTTAAAATCAAGCTGAATGACCAGATTGATCAGCGCTTCTTGATCGAGGGTGACGAGGAACTCTTTTGAAAGCTCGTGGTACTGCGTGTTTTGCATGGCAGAAATTATATCAACTACAATTGAGCCACAGCTTGGATTTCGGTGCTTTGTTTCAATCTTTTGCCGGTGCGTTTTTGCGAACTGGGATATGGATTTATTCCGGCGAGAATCAAGGAGAAATCGGAGGCCTGCATTTCACCATTTGCTTCAAGACCGAGTTCCATTATCCACGAATAGCTGCCCCGCTCCAGGCGCTTGTAGTACAGTGCGAAACCGTCAATGTCCCAAAAGAGGACCTTCATGCGGTCTCGGCGACGACTGAAGAATACGAAGACATGACCATTGAGGGGATTCATGCCGAAATATGTAGTGACAAGGCCGCAGAGAGCATCAAAGGAAAACCGCATATCGATTAGTTGCGAACAAAGAAAAACTCGAGTTGATGGATCTAGATTTAGCAAGCAGAATCTCCGGATTTGAGAAAGGAAAACAGTTGCGCTACGAATTCAACATTGCAGGTATCACTGACGCGCATTACCGCACCACCAGGAACAACAATTTCCACTCGTGAATCGTGCGGCGGCGTAATCACCTGGGGCACCGGCTGGAGAGGTGCCGCTTTGCCCTCGTTGTCAGACACAAGCCTGATTGGCACAAATGGATTTTTGGAATCCGCTAAGAGCGTGGCAACATTTTCTGTCGGCACATACTCTCTTTCCCGCAGAGCTATCTCTCGAATCCAGGCATTGAATGAAGACTCGGACAAGTTGTGTGCCCTGCTGTAGGCACGCTTCGACATGCCGCTGGCCTTCCATGCCTCAATATGCTTTCGCCAAAAGGCTTCTTTGCGATCATCGCGGACCCAACGCTGTTTGGCAGCATCGCTGCGAATTTGAAATTTGGTTCTCTTTGCGGTCGACATTCTGGGCAGCCTCCATTTGCTCGGAGTCATCATCTCCTGCTATTCACGCGCTGCACAATGGTCCGGACGGACACCATGGAAGAAGGTCTCAGGTACGACTTGGCGTGCGTTGAGGCCGGCTACAATCACTCTGTGCCAGAGTCCGCTGCGAAAAAGCGATTATTGCCACCCATTCCCAAGCAAGAAATTCGTAACCCAGTTGTCCTTAGAGCCCTCAATCAATCTCGCAAGGTCATCAATGCAATCGTTAGAAAGTACGGTTCACCGGAGGCTGTACATATAGAGCTTGCGCGTGATCTTTCAAAGCCCTTTGAAGAACGCATGAAAATTCAAAAAGCGCAGCAGAAATTTCAGCAGGACAAGGAGCGCGCTAAGGCTGACTTTGTAGAAAAGTTCGGTTGCGAGCCAAGGTCTAAGAATCAGGACTTACTCAAGTACCGGCTATATGAAGAGCAACAATGCAAATGTGCTTATTCACTTGCAGACCTGGATTTTACTCGTCTTTTTGAAGATGGCTATGTGGAGATAGATCACATACTTCCATATTCAAGATCCTTTGACGACAGCCAAAACAATAAGGTCTTGGTTCTAACCGCCGAAAATAGAAACAAAAAAAATCAGACACCTTTCGAGTATCTTTCCTCCTTGAATGATCAAGAACGCTGGGATAAATTCGAGTCATGGGTCCTCAGCAACCGTACATTTCGTGCCGCCAAGAGAGACCGCCTCCTCCGTCGAAGTTTCAATGAAAGAGAAGCTGAAGAGTTCAAGGAAAGGAATCTTACAGATACCAGATATCTTGCCAAATTTCTCAAGACATTCATTGAAACGCATCTAGCGCTCTCTAGTGATAAGAATGACAAGCTAGTCTGTGTTAACGGACAGTTTACATCGTTTCTACGGGCTCGCTGGGGCTTAATAAAACAGCGTTCAGCCGGCGATAAACACCATGCCATGGATGCGGCAGTGGTAGCTAGTGCAACGCGCACTCTCGTCAAAAGGGTTTCTGACTTCACCAGATGCGGCAAACTCGTCCAAAGACCTGATGGACTCTTCGTCTCTAGAGCAACAGGGGAGGTCCTAGATTCAAGCCAAGCCTCAGCCATAGGCTCAAGATTCCCTTATCCGTGGGAACACTTCCGTGATGAATTACTGGCCCGTCTTGATGAACGCCCGGAGCAGAAACTTGCCTCCCTTCAACTAAAGTCCTATAGTTCTGACGATATTGCGCACACCCGACCCCTATTCGTTTCCCGGGCTCCCAAGCGAAGAAACCGTGGCGCTGTCCACAAGGATACAATCCGTTCGATAAAGCGGCTAAGTGATGGTGTTAGCACTGTTCGAACCCCACTCCAGAATCTAACACTCAAGTCTCTGGAGCATCTCGTTGCTGCTGAAGATCCGCGCAACAAACCTCTTTATGCCGCCATTAAAGAGCGATTGGAGCAATTCAATGATGACGCTAAAAAAGCCTTCGCCACTCCGCTCTTCAAGCCAAATAGCGCCGGCAATCCCTCCACGACCCCCGTCAAAACCGTAAAACTCCAGACCCCACAAAAAGGTGGTGTCCTCGTCAGGAATGGTATTGCCGATCAGGAAACTATGGTTAGAGTGGACTTTTTCCAGAAGGCAGGAAAGTACTTCACGATACCAGTTTATCAATCTGATAGAGCCTCAGCTGCGCTGCCTTCAAAATTGGTTATCGGCGGGAAACCTCGGAAAGAATGGCCAGAGCTTGATGATACCTACCAGTTCATCTTTAGCCTTTATCCGAATGACGTCGTTCAACTTACAAAAAAAGGGGGCGAGTCATTCTTTGGGTACTTTGCCGGACTTGATGTAGGAACTGGTGCCATACATATCATGCTTCATGACCGAAATCCAGAAGTGCCTGGCTCTAAAGACGGACTTTACAGAAGTCTCGGGGTTCGCACCGCGACTTCAATTGACAAGTTCCACGTAGATCCTCTGGGATCTTTGTTTAAAGTAAAACGGGAGAACCGACATGCCTTGGCGTAGCGTAGTCATTTCAAACCCTGCGAGGCTAACCACCAAGAACTCATCTCTTGCAATAGAGCAAGATTCCGTCGCCAAGATTCCCTTTGAGGACATTGCGATAATTGTTCTAAATCACAAGGCTATCTCGCTGACACATCCTGTGTTATCAGCCTGTGCTGAGCATGGAGTTGGTCTTTTTTCTACAGGTGTGTATTCCGGTGAAAATGGCCATGGTTTCCGGACGAAAGTGGGCATGATTTTCAGGGATGAATTATGGGGTACTTCGGAGCGAAGCGACGCTGGGACTTTTTGTATTTACCCATTTTGTTGAGCTTTTTTCTTACGCATGGATTCTCCTTTCAAAACAATGCACTGGGCGTTGTGTACAAGGCGGTCTAGGATTGCGTCGGCGAGAGTGGGGTCACCGATAATGTCATGCCAGTGGCTGAGGGGCATCTGGCTGACGAGGATAGTGGAGCCAATCTCGTAGCGCTGTTCGGCAATCTCCAGAAGGTTGCGACGCTGCTCATCGGTGAGAGGAGCCAGGGCGAAGTCATCGAGCACGAGTAGCTTAGTGCGAGCGATGGAGGCCAGAATGCTTTTAAATCTACCGTCAGCCTTGGCGAGGGAGAGGTCTTCAAAGAGGGCAGGAGCCCTTACGTAGAGTGTGCTGAAGCCGTTTCTGCATGCCTGTTGAGCTAGTGCACAGGCGAGGTAAGTTTTACCTGCGCCGGTGGGGGCCTTCAATGATGACATTCCGAGCTTTATCAAGCCAGGTGCGGGAGGAGAGAGCGGTAACAACAGAGCGGTCTAAGCCGCGGGACGACTTGATTTCCAGGTCTTCAATGCAAGCCGCCAGGCGGAGTTTGGCGTTGCGGAGACGCGAAGTCAGGCGTTTTGAATCTTTTGCTGCAAGTTCGGCATCGACAAGGATGCCAAGTTTTTCTTCAAAGCTTAGTTCTTGAGAGTCAAGCAAGTGCCGTTGATTCTCCAGGGTGCTGGCCATCGCCAGTAATTTTAGAGTCTTCAGGTTGTCTATTGTTGGGTGTATCAGCATTATTGTTCTCCTTGATGTTTGAGGCGAAAGATTGGGAACCGCGAATGTGGGAATGCAAGACGGTGAGTTGGATGGGTTTTTCTGGAAGAGGGCTAGATTCGAGTTTGGACTTGAGAATTGAAGAGACAGATTTGTAGGAGAGTCCATTGATTGCTAGAGCGCGAGCACAGGCGGCTTCCAAGCGTTCTCTGTCGTATTGTTTTTCAAGGCGCAGTATGCCCATACAGCTTCGGAATCCTTGTTCCGGGACCTCTCTAGAAGCCATGATTGCAGAGAAGAGCTTGGCAGTAGAGGCGCCTATTTTCAGTCCCTTTTCGAGCATCGCAGAAGGGGACCAGTTCCCGTACTCTTGGTGTTCACGTGGTTTGTGTTCCGGCAATGTAGAGAATTTGCCAGGCGTGAATGCTCGAATGTGGCTGGCGATGCGGGTACCGTCAAGGAACACTTCAATGGTTGTCTCCGTGACGCGAAGATCAACCTTGGCAAAGCGGTGCTGGCAAGGCACGCTATACATGTGGTCCTCAAAGACAAAGTGATAGTCGATATTAACTCCGACCCTTTTGCTCTCAAAGTACTCGTATTTAGAGTGAGGCAGAGAGCGAAGAACAGGCCTGTCCAGTTCTTCGAAAAGAGACATTCGACTTCCAGGACGTTTTTGAAACTTCTTTCCGTTGAGTCCAGTCAAAAGCTCGCTTACAGCTTGGTTTGCCTCCGCCAGGGAAAAGAAAGTACGGTTTCTAAGTCTTGCAAGAATCCATCGTGTAGCCAGTCCAACAGCGGCTTCTACCTTCGCTTTGTCTTTTGGTTTCCTTATTCTAGCCGGGAGTACAACGACGTTGAAGTGAGCGCCATCTGCGCGAAGCTACGATTGATATCTGGCTCATATTTACTGGCTTTGGTGATGACGGCCTTAGGATTATCCGGGACGACAACAACCGGGGAGCCGCCAAAGAAGCTGAATGCATCGGCATGACCATTGCACCAAGACGAAGTAGTCTCGTCAGGGTAGAGCTTGGCAAATGTGTAGCTGCTTGCGCCGAGAGTGCAGACGAAAAGGTGTGCTGGACTTACCTCTCCAGTTCGCTCCGATACTATCGGCAGTGTCGTACCGGCAAAGTCGGAAAACGCCTTGTCTCCGCCTTTGTGTTCAATACGCATTGTGATTGCCAGGTTCTTGTTGAATCGTTTGTAGATATCGCAGAACTGACTCAAGCTGTATCCAGCAGGGTTTTCATCAAGATATTCGGTCCAAAGGAGGTAGAGTGAGACACCCTTCTTCTTTAGCTCCTCACGCATCTGAATGCAGTTTGGCTGCGGACGGCGGACTGCCGAACTCGGCGCAGCTCGGGGATACAGCATTTTGTCAAGAGAGTCATCGCTTAACTCCAGCTCTGGAGGAAGCGGCCAGGTTAGTCCAGCTGCTGATGCCCGCTTCAAGTATTCCCCAACTGCACCATGCGAGCAATTTACTGTCTTAGCTATGTCTTTTTGACTAAAACCGTTAGCATGACGCAGTCTTAGCACCTCTCTAATCTTTCTCATGGACATTCTCCGATTCGGCATTGGCACCTCATTAGCTAGCTAGCAAACAAAGTGTTACTGCTCAGTAAAATGTCCAGCGTCAATCAAGTCAGCTGTATATGGTTCGCGTATGCAATTGGCTTGGTGTTTATTCGCTCAGAAATTGGCCCATTTTGGACCGGAATCCATGGCCATTTTGGACCGGAAATCGCGGCCATTTTCCGCCGGAAACCATGGCCATTTTCGTCCGGAATACACATACAGGTGAAAACTACCAGCCTAACGGAGTGTTTGTGCCCTTTCTTCCTCATACCAGAACCACTAAAGTAATGAGGCAGCAGCTCGCTCTCGATAAGCCTACCGCGAAACGTTGCTGGTCTCATATTGTAAAAACAAAGATAACAAATCAATCCAGATGCTTGAATTTGGCTAGACGACCAGGATCTGAATTGTTGGATACACTCTCTAGAAGTGTTCGGTCTGGCGATCCAGATAACCTGGAGGCTCAGGCAGTGCTCACTATTTTCGAAACCTTTTTGGCATTCAGTTCACTAGAACACGAACCCATCGTGTCAATTCAGCACTGAACTATGGTTATGCGATTTTTCGTGGTGCAATCGCCAGGTCTTAGTATCTCACGGTTTTCTTCCGGCTTTTGGATTGCACCACCACAGCGAGCAAAATGCCTTCAATCTTGCAGATGATCTGATTGAACCGTTTAGGCCGCTTGTCGATCTATTTGTTGCATCCGAAATATCAGATGACGACGCTGACCTCACCACATCAGACAAAGCATCATTGGTTGAACTGCTTCATTACGATTTGGAGACTGAGCAAGGTCACAGCACCCGTTCCGGTCTAGCTGCCATCGAGCACCTCGTTGCCAGTCTTCTTCGTGTAGTCGGCAAGAATGATCACCAATTGCTTGAACTCCCCGCTGCTTATACCCCTTAAGGTTCACTCTAATGAGTGTTGAAACAAGTCGCTATATGAGACTACTTGTATTTTTCGATCTGCCTGTCACAACCAAAAAGAAACGACTGGCATACACACAGTTCAGGAAATTTCTTCTTCATGACGGTTACGATATGCTTCAATGGTCTGTGTATGGACGCATATTGAATGGTTCAGATGCCGAAGAAAAACACCTAAAACGGCTTAAGACAAATCTCCCGCCAGAGGGCTCTATAAGATGCATGACGGTGACCGAAAAACAATATGCAGGTATGACCCTTTTGGTTGGTCCAAAAGAGTTTCAGGAAAAAACGGTTACTGCTCGGCAGTTGCTTTTGTTTTGAGTGTGATTTTTTCCGAAGGTAGAATACCTCAAGCCCTTATCCAGAGCACGTTTCCAAGCGGGCTATTGTAGCAAACCGGGGTGAGAGAGGGAGCTACAGCGAACTATGGATGGCGGGCGGGATGCTCTTTATTGTAGCAAACCGGGGTGAGAGAGGGAGCTACAGCTAACGCTGGGTTGTTCCATGGCGCCATAGAATTGTAGCAAACCGGGGTGAGAGAGGGAGCTACAGCAGAAACTCCGCCATGGTTTTAAGTTTGCCCATTGTAGCAAACCGGGGTGAGAGAGGGAGCTACAGCCACGACAGGCAAAGCAAAGACAGCCTCGACATTGTAGCAAACCGGGGTGAGAGAGGGAGCTACAGCATATTTGGCAAGATTGTGGCTAGGCCCCTCATTGTAGCAAACCGGGGTGAGAGAGGGAGCTACAGCTGCGGATTGAGTTTAGATACCTCCATTACGATTGTAGCAAACCGGGGTGAGAGAGGGAGCTACAGCCGAGCCAGGGAAACCTCTGTTGCGGAAGCTATTGTAGCAAACCGGGGTGAGAGAGGGAGCTACAGCATCAGTTCCTCAAGTAGCTCTTTGCTAAAATTGTAGCAAACCGGGGTGAGAGAGGGAGCTACAGCAGCGCGAGCTGAAGCCTTACGCGATGGCCAATTGTAGCAAACCGGGGTGAGAGAGGGAGCTACAGCAGGATTGCCAACGATTGCAGCAACTCTCCTATTGTAGCAAACCGGGGTGAGAGAGGGAGCTACAGCGTCTCTCGCTGCATCAATTCGGTAAAATCTATTGTAGCAAACCGGGGTGAGAGAGGGAGCTACAGCGGAGTAAGGAGAGAGAAGTGAAAATAGACGATTGTAGCAAACCGGGGTGAGAGAGGGAGCTACAGCTACTGGCATAACAAGCCTTCGCTGGACAGAATTGTAGCAAACCGGGGTGAGAGAGGGAGCTACAGCTGCCAATGCGGATCGGTGAGCAGAGTCAATATTGTAGCAAACCGGGGTGAGAGAGGAGCTACAGCTGCCAATGCGGATCAGTGAGCAGAGTCAATATTGTAGCAAACCGGGGTGAGAGAGGGAGCTACAACCATGGTTGAGCCATATTCACCAAACCTGAAATTGTAGCAAACCGGGGTGAGAGAGGGAGCTACAGCGATGTTCGCCAGATCATCAGCATGGCTAAGATTGTAGCAAACCGGGGTGAGAGAGGGAGCTACAGCCTCATTTGGCAAAAATACCTCAGCTAGTTTTATTGTAGCAAACCGGGGTGAGAGAGGGAGCTACAGCTGAGTGTTTGCCTGAGCGGCCGCTTCCTTGGATTGTAGCAAACCGGGGTGAGAGAGGAGCTACAGCGCGACAAAAGCTTATCGTGTCTGGGTATTTAATTGTAGCAAAACCGGGGTCAGAGAGGGAGCTACAGCGCCTCTGCACAAGATGTGTAGCCCCTCACCATTGTAGCAAACCGGGGTGAGAGAGGGAGCTACAGCTCTTGATCCCAATACCAGATCGGGTTTCAATTTAGCAAACCGGGGTGAGAGAGGAGCTACAGCTTCTCTTCTTCAACTTCGACGGCGATGAAAATTGTCGCAAACCGGGGTGAGAGAGGTAGCTACAGCAGCCGAAAGGTCGTCGACGCTTCCCAGGTCATTGTAGCAAACCGGGGTGAGAGAGGGAGCTACAGCTCGGTGCTCCGCCTCCAGACGTCCCGCTCAATTGTAGCAAACCGGGGTGAGAGAGGGAGCTACAGCCTGTCTCTACTGCGAGAAGAAGAAGCGGTACATTGTAGCAAACCGGGGTGAGAGAGGGAGCTACAGCTTACTCGAGAAGCCTGTGTCAATGCCGCATTGTAGCAAACCGGGTGAGAGAGGGAGCTACAGCAATGTTGAAACCGGTGCCGTCATGCCAGATATTGTAGCAAACCGGGGTGAGAGAGGAGCTACAGCAGTTACGCATGCGGTGAGCGTTTCTAGCGAATTGTAGCAAACCGGGGTGAGAGAGGGGGAGCTACAGCCCAAGGGGGGTTGTATTGCTCATCGAGCGGTATTGTAGCAAACCGGGGTGAGAGGGGGAGCTACAGCCACTAACTTCAGCCTTGACTTTCGCTTTCCGCCAATTGTAGCAAACCTGGGTGAGGGGTGGCAACGATTCACGCAAAATCCAGCCCTTTCTTCTTGGAAAGAACCCTAAATGCCTTCCAGCTGCTCATCTCTGGTGATAAGCACTGCTGACGGTATCAGTCATGTGCAGGGTGGACAAAAACCTGGCTTAGGGGGTACGGCAAAACCAGGCGCCTGAGGGCTTCAGTCCGGCGATTTCGCCCCTGGGCAGAAAGTAAAAAGTTATTAGCCAGGTCCCTGCAATTATTAGGCGAGGCTGGAAGAGATCACAGGTACACGATTCGCGGCATTTTCAAGACAAAATGCCCATTTTTTACGCGAATCGTTGCCATAGGTCGGCAAGCTCAACTGGTTCAAGGACGCCGCCAACATCTATTTCAAACCATGAATACGATGCTCAGAAGAAGTTATTGAATGTTTCTACAGGTACGACTTCCTCTGGAGCAGCGGAGTACTCCCCTTGGGTACAACTCAACAAACCGAGTAACGTCTCAACTGCTCAAGCTGGGCCCCAGCAGCAGTGAGGCGACATCGATAAAATATCTGGACGGAGGCAACAATCTTTCCGGCACCTCTGCGAGTAAGGCAATCGCAGTAACCTCAAGTCCTTCTGTCGGACCTCAAACGAAAAACAAGTCTTCAACGATGACGGCAAACCGGTAGCGATATAACCGGCACGGACGACGTCACGACCATGAAGTATGACGGGCTTGGGAGGGTGATTGAGCAGTCCACTACGGGCCATGGAACAGTCAAAACTACATATGACGACTTCAACCGGGTCTTGAGCAAAGAGCTGGTGGGGCTTGGTACCGAAACCTGGACTTACAGCGCGATGGCAAATGAGGCTTTGATAGCTGGATTACGTATACAGAACCGCATGCCGCACCTATACCCGTAGTATTGACTCGTGACGGGCGCATGTAATGAGCGAGACTGACCCGCCGGTAATACCAAGAGTTTTACCTATAACTCAAACGGCTTATCGCCAGTTCGACGGACCAGACTGGAGTGGTCACCACATACGGGTACTCCAGGGTCAATCTGGCTTCTGTGACCGTTGGTGGAACCATCACCACGAGCTATACCTATGACTCGTTCACCGGGGATAGGCTCACAGTCACGGAAGTCCGAATGGTTATACGACCACCATGCAGTACGATGCGAAGCGGAGGCTCATCAGTGTCAGCGACCCGCTTTCCGCCAACACTGCCAATACGTATGACATCTGGGGCAACCTGCTAACCACCAGTAAAGGCGGTCAGCAGACCCAGACCACTTACAGCGGCACAAACAATCCGCTGACGGTAACCGACCCACTTCTGAACACATCATCGAATGTCTGGGATGGGCGGACGGCTGACCCAGTCAACGGACGCTGCCGGTCGATTGACTGAATATTTCTACGATGCAAATGGCAGGTTGGCTAGTATCAAGAGTCCGGCGTGACGGAGGAGGCGCGCATTTATCGCCCTGGCGGCAATCTTTGGACGATCTCCGACGCAAACGGCAACATGACTACGTTCAACCAGGACGCCTGGGGACGGCTTGCCAGCATGGTTTACCCGGGATGGTAGTATCGAAGCCTGGACGTATGACGCTGTCGGAAATGTGCTGACTCACACCAATCGTGGTGGCGCGGTCACGACCATGACCTATGACAACCGCAACCGTATGGGGACCCGGTCGCCGGATGGTCAACCCACGGTCACGTTCACGTATGACAATGCCGGGCGGCTGTTGAAGCAAGCACTCCGATTTGTTTCCGAAGTGATCCCCTCATCGGCACCTTCTCAAAGGCTTATGACGGCGTTGGGCGGCTCATCTCAGAAACCAATCCACAGAGGCCCAAGTTGTCAGCTATCAGTACTGGCGACGCGCGAAGCAATGTGACCGGATCACCTTCTCCTGGCGGATATTTCGTGGACAGGGAGTACGACGGGCTGAATCGCTTGGTAACGGCAATTAAGCTCAATGGCTCAACAACGGCGGCAGCTTTGCACTTTTTCACCTACGATGTGCTGGGACGGCGACCAAGGTTATAACAACGGGAACTCCGTCAGTTATGGCTACGACCTTGGCAACAATCTGCTCACCCGAAGACATGACGGTAGGATTCGGGAACAGTCAACAGGACCTACACCCCAACCAGGTGCATCAGATGCTCACCCAAGAGCGTGGGCGATCTTTCGTATCTCTGGACTCCGCCTGCTCTTGGCTCAGAGACCTATGGCACGGCCCAATAACCCGGAACCAATATCCGTCTGTGGGAGGCCAGCTACTCTTACAGCAACGCCGGCAACCTGACTGGCGACGGCACCTGGACTCCCGGTTGCAACGGCGAGAACATGCTGATTTCAGCAGTGGCCGGTAGCACGAAATGCCTCATTCTCGTATGACCCCTTCGTGAGACAAACGCAGAAGACAGTCGGCACGACCAAGACCAATGTATATCTACTCGGGCTCGCAGCTTTTTGGAAGAAGTACGACGGCACGACAAACGCGCTGCTGCGCC
>JADJQZ010000008.1 GCA_016712465.1 Candidatus Obscuribacter sp. | reverse complement strand
AGAAGTCTCGGGGTTCGCACCGCGTTTTAATTGACAAGTTCACGTAGATCCTCTGGGATCTTTGTTTAAAAGTAAAACGGGAGAACCGACATGCCTTGGCGTAGCGTAGTCATTTCAAACCTGCGGGCTAACCACCAGAACTCATCTCTTGCAATGAGAGCAAGATTCCGTCGCCAATTCCCTTTGAGGACATTGCGATAATTGTTCCTAAATCACAAGGCTATCTCGCTGACACATCCTGTGTTATCAGCCTGTGCTGAGCATGGAGTTGGTCTTTTTTTTCTACAGGTGTGTATTCCGGTGAAAATGGCCATGGTTTCCGGACGAAAGTGGGCATGATTTTCAGGGATGAATTATGGGGTACTTCGGAGCGAAGCGACGCTGGGACTTTGTATTTACCCATTTTGTTGAGCTTTTTTTTTCGCATGGATTCTCCTTTCAAAACAATGCACTGGGCGTTGTGTACAAGGCGGTCTAGGATTGCGTCGGCGAGAGTGGGGTCACCGATAATGTCATGCCAGTGGCTGAGGGGCATCTGGCTGACGAGGATAGTGGAGCCAATCTCGTAGCGCTGTTCGGCAATCTCCAGAAGGTTGCGACGCTGCTCATCGGTGAGGGAGCCAGGCGAAGTCATCGAGCACGAGTAGCTTAGTGCGAGCGATGGAGGCCAGAATGCTTTTAAATCTACCGTCAGCCTTGGCGAGGGAGAGGTCTTCAAAGAGGGCAGGAGCCCTTACGTAGAGTGTGCTGAAGCCGTTTCTGCATGCCTGTTGAGCTAGTGCACAGGCGAGGTAAGTTTTACCTGCGCCGGTGGGGCTTCAATGATGACATTCCGAGCTTTATCAAGCCAGGTGCGGGAGGAGAGAGCGGTAACAACAGAGCGGTCTAAGCCGCGGGACGACTTGATTTCAGGTCTTCAATGCAAGCCGCCAGGCGGAGTTTGGCGTTGCGGAGACGCGAAGTCAGGCGTTTTGAATCTTTTGCTGCAAGTTCGGCATCGACAAGGATGCCAAGTTTTTCTTCAAAGCTTAGTTCTTGAGAGTCAAGCAAGTGCCGTTGATTCTCCAGGGTGCTGGCCATCGCCAGTAATTTTAGAGTCTTCAGGTTGTCTATTGTTGGGTGTATCAGCATTATTGTTCTCCTTGATGTTTGAGGCGAAAGATTGGGAACCGCGAATGTGGGAATGCAAGACGGTGAGTTGGATGGGTTTTTCTGGAAGAGGGCTAGATTCGAGTTTGGACTTGAGAATTGAAGAGACAGATTTGTAGGAGAGTCCATTGATTGCTAGAGCGCGAGCACAGGCGGCTTCCAAGCGTTCTCTGTCGTATTGTTTTTCAAGGCGCAGTATGCCCATACAGCTTCGAATCCTTGTTCCGGGACCTCTCTAGAAGCCATGATTGCAGAGAAGAGCTTGGCAGTAGAGGCGCCTATTTTCAGTCCCTTTTCGAGCATCGCAGAAGGGGACCAGTTCCCGTACTCTTGGTGTTCACGTGGTTTGTGTTCCGGCAATGTAGAGAATTTGCCAGGCGTGAATGCTCGAATGTGGCTGGCGATGCGGGTACCGTCAAGGAACACTTCAATGGTTGTCTCCGTGACGCGAAGATCAACCTTGGCAAAGCGGTGCTGGCAAGGCACGCTATACATGTGGTCCTCAAAGACAAAGTGATAGTCGATATTAACTCCGACCCTTTTGCTCTCAAAGTACTCGTATTTAGAGTGAGGCAGAGAGCGAAGAACAGGCCTGTCCAGTTCTTCGAAAAGAGACATTCGACTTCCAGGACGTTTTTGAAACTTCTTTCCGTTGAGTCCAGTCAAAAGCTCGCTTACAGCTTGGTTTTGCCTCCGCCAGGGAAAAGAAAGTACGGTTTCTAAGTCTTGCAAGAATCCATCGTGTAGCCAGTCCAACAGCGGCTTCTACCTTCGCTTTGTCTTTTGGTTTCCTTATTCTAGCCGGGAGTACAACGACGTTGAAGTGAGCGGCCATCTGCGCGAAGCTAGGATTGATATCTGGCTCATATTTACTGGCTTTGGTGATGACGGCCTTAGGATTATCCGGGACGACAACAACCGGGGAGCCGCCAAAGAAGCTGAATGCATCGGCATGACCATTGCACCAAGACGAAGTAGTCTCGTCAGGGTAGAGCTTGGCAAATGTGTAGCTGCTTGCGCCGAGAGTGCAGACGAAAAGGTGTGCTGGACTTACCTCTCCAGTTCGCTCCGATACTATCGGCAGTGTCGTACCGGCAAAGTCGGAAAACGCCTTGTCTCCGCCTTTGTGTTCAATACGCATTGTGATTGCCAGGTTCTTGTTGAATCGTTTGTAGATATCGCAGAACTGACTCAAGCTGTATCCAGCAGGGTTTTCATCAAGATATTCGGTCCAAAGGAGGTAGAGTGAGACACCCTTCTTCTTTAGCTCCTCACGCATCTGAATGCAGTTTGGCTGCGGACGGCGGACTGCCGAACTCGGCGCAGCTCGGGGATACAGCATTTTGTCAAGAGAGTCATCGCTTAACTCCAGCTCTGGAGGAAGCGGCCAGGTTAGTCCAGCTGCTGATGCCCGCTTCAAGTATTCCCCAACTGCACCATGCGAGCAATTTACTGTCTTAGCTATGTCTTTTTTGACTAAAACCGTTAGCATGACGCAGTCTTAGCACCTCTCTAATCTTTCTCATGGACATTCTCCGATTCGGCATTGGCACCTCATTAGCTAGCTAGCAAACAAAGTGTTACTGCTCAGTAAAATGTCCAGCGTCAATCAAGTCAGCTGTATATGGTTCGCGTATGCAATTGGCTTGGTGTTTATTCGCTCAGAAATTGGCCATTTTGGACCGGAATCCATGGCCATTTTGGACCGGAAATCGCGGCCATTTTCCGCCGGAAACCATGGCCATTTTCGTCCGGAATACACATACAGGTGAAAACTACCAGCCTAACGGAGTGTTTGTGCCCTTTCTTCCTCATACCAGAACCACTAAAGTAATGAGGCAGCAGCTCGCTCTCGATAAGCCTACCGCGAAACGTTGCTGGTCTCATATTGTAAAAACAAAGATAACAAATCAATCCAGATGCTTGAATTTGGCTAGACGACCAGGATCTGAATTGTTGGATACACTCTCTAGAAGTGTTCGGTCTGGCGATCCAGATAACCTGGAGGCTCAGGCCAGTGCTCACTATTTTCGAAACCTTTTTGGCATTCAGTTCACTAGAACACGAACCCATCGTGTCAATTCAGCACTGAACTATGGTTATGCGATTTTTCGTGGTGCAATCGCCAGGGTCTTAGTATCTCACGGTTTTCTTCCGGCTTTTGGATTGCACCACCACAGCGAGCAAAATGCCTTCAATCTTGCAGATGATCTGATTGAACCGTTTAGGCCGCTTGTCGATCTATTTGTTGCATCCGAAATATCAGATGACGACGCTGACCTCACCACATCAGACAAAGCATCATTGGTTGAACTGCTTCATTACGATTTGGAGACTGAGCAAGGTCACAGCACCCGTTCCGGTCTAGCTGCCATCGAGCACCTCGTTGCCAGTCTTCTTCGTGTAGTCGGCAAGAATGATCACCAATTGCTTGAACTCCCGCTGCTTATACCCCTTAAGGTTCACTCTAATGAGTGTTGAAACAAGGCGCTATATGAGACTACTTGTATTTTTCGATCTGCCTGTCACAACCAAAAAGAAACGACTGGCATACACACAGTTCAGGAAATTTCTTCTTCATGACGGTTACGATATGCTTCAATGGTCTGTGTATGGACGCATATTGAATGGTTCAGATGCCGAAGAAAAACACCTAAAACGGCTTAAGACAAATCTCCCGCCAGAGGGCTCTATAAGATGCATGACGGTGACCGAAAAACAATATGCAGGTATGACCCTTTTGGTTGGTCCAAAAGAGTTTCAGGAAAAAACGGTTACTGCTCGGCAGTTGCTTTTGTTTTGAGTGTGATTTGTTCCGAAGGTAGAATACCTCAAGCCCTTATCCAGAGCACGTTTCCAAGCGGGCTATTGTAGCAAACCGGGGTGAGAGAGGGAGCTACAGCGAACTATGGATGGCGGGCGGGATGCTCTTTATTGTAGCAAACCGGGGTGAGAGAGGGAGCTACAGCTAACGCTGGGTTGTTCCATGGCGCCATAGAATTGTAGCAAACCGGGGTGAGAGAGGGAGCTACAGCAGAAACTCCGCCATGGTTTTAAGTTTGCCCATTGTAGCAAACCGGGGTGAGAGAGGGAGCTACAGCCACGACAGGCAAAGCAAAGACGGCCTCGACATTGTAGCAAACCGGGGTGAGAGAGGGAGCTACAGCATATTTGGCAAGATTGTGGCTAGCCCCTCATTGTAGCAAACCGGGGTGAGAGAGGAGCTACAGCTGCGGATTGAGTTTAGATACCTCCATTACGATTGTAGCAAACCGGGGTGAGAGAGGGAGCTACAGCCGAGCCAGGGAAACCTCTGTTGCGGAAGCTATTGTAGCAAACCGGGGTGAGAGAGGGAGCTACAGCATCAGTTCCTCAAGTAGCTCTTTGCTAAAATTGTAGCA
Organism: Candidatus Obscuribacter sp.; assembly: GCA_016712465.1. Classification (GTDB taxonomy): domain Bacteria; phylum Cyanobacteriota; class Vampirovibrionia; order Obscuribacterales; family Obscuribacteraceae; genus Obscuribacter. The sequence continues at coordinate 8,365 of JADJQZ010000008.1, read as the reverse complement.
AACCGGGGTGAGAGAGGGAGCTACAGCAGCGCGAGCTGAAGCCTTACGCGATGGCCAATTGTAGCAAACCGGGGTGAGAGAGGGAGCTACAGCAGGATTGCCAACGATTGCAGCAACTCTCCTATTGTAGCAAACCGGGGTGAGAGAGGGAGCTACAGCGTCTCTCGCTGCATCAATTCGGTAAAATCTATTGTAGCAAACCGGGGTGAGAGAGGGAGCTACAGCGGAGTAAGGAGAGAGAAGTGAAAATAGACGATTGTAGCAAACCGGGGAGAGAGGGAGCTACAGCTACTGGCATAACAAGCCTTCGCTGGACAGAATTGTAGCAAACCGGGGTGAGAGAGGGAGCTACAGCTGCCAATGCGGATCGGTGAGCAGAGTCAATATTGTAGCAAACCGGGGTGAGAGAGGGAGCTACAGCTGCCAATGCGGATCGGTGAGCAGAGTCAATATTGTAGCAAACCGGGGTGAGAGAGGGAGCTACAGCCATGGTTGAGCCATATTCACCAAACCTGAAATTGTAGCAAACCGGGGTGAGAGAGGGAGCTACAGCGATGTTCGCCAGATCATCAGCATGGCTAAGATTGTAGCAAACCGGGGTGAGAGAGGGAGCTACAGCCTCATTTGGCAAAAAATACCTCAGCTAGTTTTATTGTAGCAAACCGGGGTGAGAGAGGGAGCTACAACTGAGTGTTTGCCTGAGCTTTTGCTTCCTTGGATTGTAGCAAACCGGGGTGAGAGAGGGAGCTACAGCGCGACAAAGCTTATCGTGTCTGGGTATTTAATTGTAGCAAACCGGGGTCAGAGAGGGAGCTACAGCGCCTCTGCACAAGATGTGTAGCCCCTCACCATTGTAGCAAACCGGGGTGAGAGAGGGAGCTACAGCTCTTGATCCCCAATACCAGATCGGGTTTCAATTGTAGCAAACCGGGGTGAGAGAGGGAGCTACAGCTTCTCTTCTTCAACTTCGACGGCGATGAAAATTGTAGCAAACCGGGGTGAGAGAGGGAGCTACAGCAGCCGAAAGGTCGTCGACGCTTCCCAGGTCATTGTAGCAAACCGGGGTGAGAGAGGGAGCTACAGCTCGGTGCTCCGCCTCCAGACGTCGCGCTCAATTGTAGCAAACCGGGGTGAGAGAGGGAGCTACAGCCTGTCTCACTGCGAGAAGAAGAAGCGGTACATTGTAGCAAACCGGGGTGAGAGAGGGAGCTACAGCTTACTCGCGAGAAGCCTGTGTCAATGCCGCATTGTAGCAAACCGGGGTGAGAGAGGGAGCTACAGCAATGTTGAAACCGGTGCCGTCATGCCAGATATTGTAGCAAACCGGGGTGAGAGAGGGAGCTACAGCAGTTACGCATGCGGTGAGCGTTTCTAGCGAATTGTAGCAAACCGGGGTGAGAGAGGGAGCTACAGCCCAAGGGGGTTGTATTGCTCATCGAGCGGTATTGTAGCAAACCGGGGTGAGAGAGGGAGCTACAGCCACTAACTTCAGCCTTGACTTTCGCTTTCCGCCAATTGTAGCAAACCTGGGTGAGGGGTGGCAACGATTCACGCAAAATCCAGCCCTTTCTTCTTGGAAAGAACCCTAAATGCCTTCCAGCTGCTCATCTCTGGTGATAGCACTGCTGACGGTATCAGTCATGTGCAGGGTGGACAAAAACCTGGCTTATGGGGTACGGGCAAAACCAGGCGCCTGAGGGCTTCAGTCCGGCGATTTCGCCCCTGGGCAGAAAGTAAAGTTATTAGCCAGGTCCCTGCAATTATTAGGCGAGGCTGGAAAGAATCACAGGTGGCACGATTCGCGGCATTTTCAAGAGCAAAATGGCCCATTTTTACGCGAATCGTTGCCATAGGTCGGCAAGCTCAACTGGTTCAAGGACGCCGCCAACATCTATTCAAACTATGAATACGATGCTCAGAAGAAGTTATTGAATGTTTCTACAGGTACGACTTCCTCTGGAGCAGCGGAGTACTCCCTTGGGTACAACTCAACAAACCGAGTAACGTCTCAACTGCTCAAGCTGGGCCCCAGCAGCAGTGAGGCGACATCGATAAAATATCTGGACGGAGGCAACAATCTTTCCGGCACCTCTGCGAGTAAGGCAATCGCAGTAACCTCAAGTCCTTCTGTCGGACCTCAAACGAAAACAGTCTTCAACGATGACGGCAAACCGGTAGCGATATATACCGGCACGGACGACGTCACGACCATGAAGTATGACGGGCTTGGGAGGGTGATTGAGCAGTCCACTACGGGCCATGGAACAGTCAAAACTACATATGACGACTTCAACCGGGTCTTGAGCAAAGAGCTGGTGGGGCTTGGTACCGAAACCTGGACTTACAGCGCGATGGCAAATGAGGCCTTTGATAGCTGGATTACGTACACAGACCGCATGGGCCGCACCTATACCCGTAGTATTGACCTGGTGACGGGCCATGTAATGAGCGAGACTGACCCCGCCGGTAATACCAAGAGTTTTACCTATAACTCAAACGGCCTTATCGCCAGTTCGACGGACCAGACTGGAGTGGTCACCACATACGGGTACTCCGGGGTCAATCTGGCTTCTGTGACCGTTGGTGGAACCATCACCACGAGCTATACCTATGACTCGTTCACCGGGGATAGGCTCACAGTCACAAGTCCGAATGGTTATACGACCACCATGCAGTACGATGCGAAGCGGAGGCTCATCAGTGTCAGCGACCCGCTTTCGGCCAACACTGCCAATACGTATGACATCTGGGGCAACCTGCTAACCACCAGTAAAGGCGGTCAGCAGACCCAGACCACTTACAGCGGCACAAACAATCCGCTGACGGTAACCGACCCACTTCTGAACACATCATCGAATGTCTGGGATTTGGGCGGACGGCTGACCCAGTCAACGGACGCTGCCGGTCGATTGACTGAATATTTCTACGATGCAAATGGCAGGTTGGCTAGTATCAAGAAGTCCGGCGTGACGGAGGAGGCGCGCACTTATCGCCCTGGCGGCAATCTTTGGACGATCTCCGACGCAAACGGCAACATGACTACGTTCAACCAGGACGCCTGGGGACGGCTTGCCAGCATGGTTTACCCGGATGGTAGTATCGAAGCCTGGACGTATGACGCTGTCGGAAATGTGCTGACTCACACCAATCGTGGTGGCGCGGTCACGACCATGACCTATGACAACCGCAACCGTATGGGGACCCGGTCGCCGGATGGTCAACCCACGGTCACGTTCACGTATGACAATGCCGGGCGGCTGTTGACAGCAAGCACTCCGGTTGTTTCCGGTGATCCCTCATCCGGCACCTTCTCAAAGGCTTATGACGGCGTTGGGCGGCTCATCTCAGAAACCAATCCACAGGGCCAAGTTGTCAGCTATCAGTATGACAACGCAAGCAATGTGACCCGGATCACCTATCCTGGCGGATATTTCGTGGACAGGGAGTACGACGGGCTGAATCGCTTGACGGCAATTAAGCTCAATGGCTCGGCAACGGCGGCGGCTACTTTCACCTACGATGTGCTGGGACGGCGCACGACCAAGGTTTATAACAACGGGAACTCCGTCAGTTATGGCTACGACCTTGGCAACAATCTGCTCACCCGAGACATGACGGTAAGTTCGGGAACAGTCAACTGGACCTACACTTACAACCAGGTGCATCAGATGCTCACCCAAAACGTGAGCGATCTTTCGTATCTCTGGACTCCGCCTGCTCTTGGCTCAGAGACCTATGGCACGGCCAATAACCGGAACCAATATCCGTCTGTGGGAGGAGCCAGCTACTCTTACAGCAACGCCGGCAACCTGACTGGCGACGGCACCTGGACTTTCGGTTACAACAGCGAGAACATGCTGATTTCAGCAGTGGCGGCCGGCACGAATGCCTCATTCTCGTATGACCCCTTCGTGAGACAAACGCAGAAGACGGTCGGCACGACCAAGACCAAGTATGTCTACTCGGGCTCGCAGCTTTTGGAAGAGTACGACGGCACGACAAACGCGCTGCTGCGCCGCTATGTCTATGCCGGACCTCATGAGCCGATCTTTCAGCTCGACTCAAGCGGCGTTGTTACCTACTTGCACCATGACCACCTCGGTTCGGTGATTGCTCAGGCAAATGCCTCCGGCGTTGTCGGCAACAAGTATCAGTACTCGCCGTTTGGTGAAGCAACTTCCATGACTGGTACCACCATTGGTTACACCGGTCAGCGCTGGGATAACGAGACTGGCTTGTACCACTACAAGGCGCGTTATTACCGGCCGGGAATCAACCGCTTCTTGCAGACTGATCCGATTGGGTACACCGAGGATCTGCACCTTTACGCCTACGTTAAGAATGATCCCATGAACCTAACGGATCCTGATGGGATGGAGGATGAACCAGTACCAGGTGGCCATATGGAGCAGTCTGCAATGACCTATGCGGTCTACTTGTCGTTAAAGCAGGTTGAGAACGTTACACGTAAGGCTGCTGACGTTCTTGGTGTTCTTCGTGGCATTCCCGGACGAACTGTTCTCAAGGTTGGGCAATCTGTTGCTCAGAATACTATAAAAAGACTTCCTGCTGCCAAAGTTACTGCCGTAACTCCCAGCAGCAATTGGGTACCAAACAAGTATGGAAAGAAAGGAGCGCCCCCTCACCAGAATGAAATCCTGAGGCAACAAGCCGATATTCAGAAAAGGCACCCTGATTGGCCGCATCGAGCCGGAGGAACAAGGCCGGAGCAGGCTGTCGATACTCCGAACGGGAAAAGGTTTCCTGATCTGATCTTTGACAAACCTGATGGCGGGGTCCATTTCCACCAAGTAGGTAAAAGGTTGAAGAATGGGAATCTTGTTATGCGCGAAAACAAAAACGGCGCTGATTTACTAGGCGCTGATGGGGATGTTACATTGTCCACTTCAGGCTACTAATCTTTAGCTTCTGGGAGGCGAGCCGCTCGGTTGCTCGCCTCCTTTTGATGGTACGATACCGGTTGGATTCGCTTGGAGTGTAAATCGGTGGCTAATACAGACCTTCTTATCACTCAAGAACAGTTTGAGCAAAGAATTCTAGACTTTGGCAGGAGAGAGCAGCTAACTTTTTTCCTGCACCACCAAAGAACGCAGCAAATAACTGTTATTCCAATTGACGAGCTGGGTCCCACAATCAGGGCTCCCTTGGCCTGGCAAGAGGACCTTTGGTGTGCTAAGGAATCCCCGGAGACTAACAATGAATACAATCCTGCGAAATTAGGATGGATGCTGCTTGAAGCACCGGTAATTTATCCAGACAATCTCCTGACATTCACAAGGGCGGGTGTCCAACCATATTGGCTTGATGAGACTGGTACTCAGCAGTTTTGCAACAATTCACTCAAGGAACTTTACAGTAGATTTCGAGTAATTCTCATAAAGGGAACCATAGTTGGGACAATGTTAATCACCAAAACAAGAACGCCATCCTCTGATCCCAATCCCTTAAACGGCAAATATAGGTACAGCCCAGAAGTTTATGAATTGCAGAGTCAAGGTTGGAGTTTTGTTAAAGGACCCCGCAACTCTGGACCCTTCTATTGGATAAAGAAGTGAGTTGCCACTTTCAGAAGTGCCCTGCAAAGTCAAAAGTTCTGTTCGTGTCCGTCCGGTGGCTTGAAAGACTCTGTAGATTTCCTGCACGTTTTTGCTTTTAAAGGCCGAAAAGGAGCAGAAAGCTGATGCCACCAAATACGCTGCCAGAATTATCTGCCAACGTCCGGTAACGATCGATATGTTTCATCGCTGCGTCTTGTAGGCTGAAACGCCCAACCACACACCCTTTTGGGAGTCGTATTTATCACCGCCCCCAGGCAGTGCTCTTTACGGCTCCCTCTTTTTTACCGTGTATGCATTAAGAATAGCGGGTTTCGAGGATAGTTCCACTACCCCGGAAAACGTCTAAGGAAGAAAAATATGGCTGCCAAAGGTGGCGGTGAAGCAGGCGCAAGAGAGCGCCCGGAATTGTCAGAAGCTTGAACTAGACCAATATGCGACGGCTCAAGGGTGGATATTGATTGAATATCTATAAAATATCTAAAGCCGCCTTTCTGTATGTCTGACGCTCTCTTTGATGGCGATTGGCTCATCTGCCCAGGTGCCTCCACTATGTCAGGTTGGCTCTAAGGGTTCTTGAGAGAGGGTATAGAAGCATTTACGGGACGGGTCAGGTTTCATATGAGCTGCATAACAGGTACCAGAACCGAAGCCTTGTCAGGCTTGTTCATTTTGTTTGCCTGCGCTCAGGAGATGAAGGGCTACCCCCGCCTCAATAGCCATTGACTGCGCTGCCAGGCTATGGAGTTCGGCGGTTTCAAATCCGAACCCGGCTTCTTGCCATGTTGGAACGAGTGAGCCACAGGCTTGTCTTTGGACGCCCATTTACTCTTTGTTGGGAGGAGCCAGCCAGCCGACAACTTCGCGCCCCTTGATGTTTTGGGGACTAGCCCATGCCGTTCTTGGTTCACATCAGCGCCGGGCTTTTCTTCGCCGGAAGGGCACTCTTTACCGCGAAATTTGACTACACGTTGTTGCCTACCGGCGGAAACTTTTGTGGTGCTGACCGCGAGACCACACGTGGTATTGGTTGTTCTTTGTGTTTACCTCCAAGCTGTGTTAAACCAGTGCAGAGGCTGGCATAACTTGGCGATGGGCGGCAATGGCAGATCCCTGCGGGGCGCTTCGCGTCCATGCGCCATCGCCAAGCCACGCCTTCAGGGTTGCACTTAAACACAGCACTTGGGAGGTGCACTATATGAACAACCAAATCCAACTCGTAGGTCACGTCGGTCAGACTCCTCTTCAGTTTCCTTCGGAGATACAGGCAACAAGGTGGTCAAATTCTCAATAGCGGTAAAGGAGTACCCTCAAATACCGACGAAGAAAAGACACTGTGGCTTGATGTGGACGCCTGGAACGGACTTGGGGAGCGAGTCCTCAAAACGATAACGAAGGGACGCGAAGTAGTACTGTCGGCAGGCTGGCCTCTATCCCACTACAACAAAGAGATAAATGGGGTGACGGTCCAAATGACAAAGCCCGTGATAAAGCTCACATCGTTCCATCTTTGTGGCAAGAAGCCGAGCACAGGTTCGAATCTGAAACCGAAAGACCGAACACCAAAGCCAAACGGCTCGCTGCAGTCAAAGGTTAACTAAGAGGCAGGGGATAGCTCCTGCCTCTTCTTTTCTTCGCTCCGGGTTTCTTTTAGTGCTTTATTGCGCTGGATTTTCGCCTTAGGAGAGTTTGTCGGGTGACTCTGTCGTCACTGTCAAACTGGGTGTCTGCGAAAGCTTCCGTTTAGGTTTCGCTAATTGCACTACTGACAGGCAGGGGCTTGCTAATCCCCTGCCTGGCTAGAGCCTAGCAGCGACCCCCCGGCAGCAATGGGAATCGCTCCTTAAACGGCGTCCTCCCCGCTGTGCGGGTCCCCTCCATTTACCGCTCAACCCTCATTGCTGCCGGGACCCGGGTGCGCCGCTATTCAGGCAGCCCGCAGGGGCGGCGCTGCGCCCCTGGATTTGGAGCTAGCAAGAGAGAGGGATTGAAGATGAATAGTCGAGTATTGAAGAAACACCTTAAGTACATAGTGCCGGAGATACGGCTAGCGCTCATTAAGGAGCCGGGGTGAGCCGCAGCAGATAGGGTGTCCGGGGGACATAGAGAGGGTTTGTTGAGCCACTGAAGCAGGCGGAAGAGAATTTCGTCAGCTTCCATCTGGACGCAAAAAATCAGGCAATCGGGGGGCATCTAGTTTCGAGAGGGACGATTAGCGCGTCTTTGGTGCATCCGCGGGAGGTATTCAAGGCGGCCCTGATAGCCAACTCTTACGCCATCATAGTACCCACAACCACCCAGCCGGGAGTTTGAAGCCGAGCCAGGAGGACATAGAGACTACCGAGAAGCTAATTGCAGCCGGACAACTTTTAGGTGTGGGGGTGCTCGATCACATCATAGTCAGTTCGAATGGAACGCGGAGCATACGAGAGTTTGAGCCGCATCTCTGGAATAGCTGAGACGAAAACGAGAGGAGCCGCTCAGAAATGGGCGGCTTTTCATTAGCGGGTCGGGTTATTTCAGGGTTGCATTTTGGGGGATAAGGCGGGATTAATGTTGCGGCGAGGACTACAGTTGAAGGACCTGGCTGACAGATGGTTTTAGCTTTGTCGCGCCAAGTGCTCCGGGTGAATCTGGTTCGACGATTGAAGTGCCGCCGAACTGGGACCTGGAAGTGGTTAGTGTTTGCACCTCGTCCGATCGGGTCCGGTCCGATTGCTACCTGCAGGCGGAATTTTCAGCAGAGTCCCTTGGCTAAGGGGTGTTGTGTGCTGTGTCTGACATTCCGG
>JADJQZ010000007.1 GCA_016712465.1 Candidatus Obscuribacter sp. | reverse complement strand
ACAGTCAATTATTCAACTTTTAAACCATGAGAGGAGGAGGAGGAGCCGGACTGCGAAAGTCCGCAACCGAAAAGCAGGCCGCTGGAACATACCGAAAGGACAGGGATGCCGACCGTATGGAGGTCGTTTTGCCGCCTTCGGACGCTATCCCGCCGCCGCCGCCGCACTTTGACAAGCGGCACGTTGCAAAGTGGAATGAGACAGCGGACAAGGTTTTGAAGGCGCGCATTTTGCACGACTTGGACACGGACTTTCTCCAGTCATATGTCGAAAACTGGTTTTTGGCCGCCGACGCCATGAAAGACATCCAGCAGCGCGGCGCGGTCATTTGGATCGAGAACGAAAACGGATCCCGCCCGATCAGAAACCCGAACCATTTGGCATACATGGAGGCGATCAAGATTGTCAAGGCCATTGGCGAGAAGTTCGGGTTCAGCCCACGCGACCGGCAGGCGGTTAAAGTCACCGAAAAAGCCCCGGTAAAATCTACAATCCTTGAGGCTATGAATGGCGGAAAGAAAAAAGCAATATAATATGACTGAAGAACAGGTTATTGAATGGCTTACGGCCAAGATTCTGGAAGATCTCCGTACTGGTGTTTTCTGGCAAATAGTTGGCAAAAAGCAGTGCGATGAAAAAGACGGCATTGTTGAACGGCAAACTACAGTTGAGGTAAAGGACGGTATGCCCGTTCATGTTGTAAGGGAGATTGGCAGTACAACATTCCCCATAGAATCCCCATACGAATGATCGAACGCGCACGCGCATACATTGACGGCGTTTTGTCCGGGCAGATCGTTGTCGGCAAGTGGATACGCCTTGCGATTGATCGGCACGTTGCCGATCTTGCGCGTGTTGGCTCGCCTGATTTTCCGTACCACTTTGACGAAGATGAGGCGGCGCGTATTCTTGACCTGTACAAATTGTTTCGGTTTAGCAAGGGCAAAGAGGCGGGGCAACCGTTTGACATTATGCCCTGGTGGGCTGCGCTTGTTTACATTGCCTTTGGTTGGCGGCGCAATGACGGCGGAAAGCGGTTCAGAAAGGTTTATTGCAAGGTTGGTCGCGGCAACGCCAAAACGGCAAACCTTGTAACAATTGGCGTTATCGGGTTTTTATTTGATGGGACGGAAGACCCTGAGGTGTATTGGGTGGCTACGAAAAAAGATCAGGCAAAAATTGGTTGGGATAGGCAGCGGAAAACTATGTCACACCTACTTGCCGACTTCCCGGAACTGCACGACGAGGTGCACATACCAACTGGTCACACGTCAACGCGGGTAAGCCGGAAAAACAAACTGTCTTGGGTAACATACTTGGGCCGGGACAGCCAGAGCGAGGATGGCGCAAGCCCTTCGCTGGTTCTGGTGGACGAATACCATGCTTGGCCAAATGACGAGATGATGAACGTGATGGAGTCGGGCATGGTTAAGGTTGACGACCCCGTGACTTGGATAATTACAACTGCCGGGTACAACCCGCAAGGGCCGAACAGTGAGTTTTTGAGGGCGTGCAGAAATATGCTCATGGGCGTAGCCGACAACCCGGAACTGCTTGCCTTCATTTACGAACTTGACGAGGGCGATGACTGGCAGGATAGGTCGGTGTGGTGCAAGGCCAATCCTGGTTTGGGCATATCGCTGACAATGACAGGGCTGGAGACCGAGTATAACAAGATTTCCACAGGTGGGCAGCAAAAAGAAATTGATTTCAAGGTCAAGAACTTGAATATTGAATACGCCTCACAGGATGGCTGGATACCTGATGACGTTTGGATGAAAAATTGCGAAGACGTGGACATTGAGCAATTAAAAGAGCGCGAATGCTGGGGCGGCCTTGACCTTGCGAACACGAACGACTTTAACGCCTTTACGCTATTTTTCCCCCCGCGGTTTGAGTCGGACAATGCCTATGCTTTTTTTTGGTTTTGGGCACCGGAGGATTCTTTGGACAAATTCGACAATAAAAGGCCATTTGTGCGCCAGTGGGCGCGGGACGGATACCTAAAGACAACGCCCGGAAATGTCACGGATTACGACCAGATTCTTTCCGATATTCTTGAAATTGTCGAGCCGCTAAACCTCGCAGGCGTCGGGTACGACAAAGCACTTTCATCGTACATCACCCCGAAGTTAATCGAAAACGGCTTGCGCATGGAGCCGTACAGTCAGGCACCGCTTTGGCTTACGCCGCCGGCTAAGCACATTGAAAGGCTTGCACTTTCGGAGACAATACGGCACGACGGCAACCCCGTTATGCGGTGGATGCTTGCAAACGTGACCATGCAGCCGACGGCGGCGGGTAACTACTACCCATCACGAGGCAAAAGCGTTGACAAGATTGACGGTGTGGCCGCACTTTTAAACGCCGTCGGGCAATGGCTGAAAGACCGCAGCGAGCCGGTCGGTAAATCGTATTTATTTGAAGAAGACCTAATTATTGTATGAACAAGAAAAAAATAAACGTCCTAATACTTGAACACTCGCTACTTTCAAACGTGGCATGGTGGCGGACTTACCGCCCTCTGTGGGTTGTTAGCAAATTATCAGACGAGGGTTTGTTTCCGGTAGAGTTCAACTTTCGTGTAAAGCGCAAAGACCTTGACTACTCCGATATGTGGTGGGCGCACCTGATTATCGTTTCCCGCCCTTTCGCTAAGCCCTACATTTCCGACTTTTTGGTGGAGGCAAAGCAGAATGGGTGCAAGGTCATCGTTGATATTGACGATGACGTGTTTAATTTGCCGAAAACACACGCCCTTTATTCGGCCTATAAACCCGGCAGCGCAAACCAAAAAGAAAGCGAAAAAGCGTTTAAATCTGCCGATTTGTTCTGGTTTTCTACGCCAAAATTCCTTGAAACTTACACAAATCAAGGCGTAGTTATCCCAAATGCCATATTTCCTGAAGAAATCCCGGCGCAGCCCGCACCTGATCGTGGTCATTGGGCTTGGCGTGGAACAACCATCCAGTACCACGACATTTTGGCCCAGGACGCGCGCAAGTGGTACGAAGAAAATCGAGACAAGGCTAAAAAGTGGTTTTTCCTTGGCGTGTTGCCGCCGATGGATCATGCGGAAAACGCAGAACTGCTCGACTATATCGAAAGCCCAAGGCAATACATGGAGGCGATCCACAGGGCGCAATTCAATGGCTTTTGGAAGCCGCTGATGGATCACCAGTTCAACGAACACAAATCAAACATTGCCTGGATCGAGGCAACAATGTCCGGCGGCGTTTGCGTTTCAAATTTTGCGGGCCGTCCCGGATGGGAGTTCGCAACCGATAAATTTCCTACTTACGAAAAAGCGTGCGAATTATGGCAGCAGAGCAAACAACACATTACGGAACATTACAACCTCTGGAATACTGCACAGATACGAGCGCAGACGATGCACGCGCTATGCTCACCGCAGACGGCTACTTCGCCGAATACGGAAGGCAGTTAGCCGAGTGTGGGGAAAAGTACGAGGCGTGGTTACTGACTGAAAAGCAGTTTGCCCGCTTCTTTTCGTCGCACGACATTGTGTTGAGGCGCTACAAAAATTACCGATCTTTTACCGAAGCGTTCCGCCTTTACAAGGCCGGGGTGCGGCATTCATTTTTTAAAATCCATGTGCTATGCAAGTGAGCGAATACGACCAAGAAGCGCTTTTATTGATCCGCCGTAACGTAGATTTTGCGATTCGCAAAACGTGCGACATCCTCGACTCAGAAAACACGCTTTTTCTCGACATTGCCCCGAATGAGCATGGCGGCGCAAAGAAATACGTTGAACTTGGCAAGGTGCTCACCGCTGACATAAATCCGGCAAACAGCCCGGACTTTGTTCTCGACATTTGCGACAACAACAGCGACAAAATCAACGACTGTTCTTTTGACGTAGTTATCTGCACGGAAGTGCTGGAGCACACAACACGCCCTTGGGACGCGGCAAGCGAGATACACCGAATCTTGCGCCCTGGTGGCATTGCCCTTGTTACGACCCCTTTCAATTTCCGCATTCATGGCCCGCTGCCTGCCGGGTGGAAAGAAGGCGATCCGGTTTCAGATTATTGGAGGTTCACCGAACACGGGTTAAGGCTTCTTTTTTCAAAATTCAGGCCGGTTCAGGTGACCCCACTTGAAAGCTCCCGACCGTTAATGCCCTATCACTATTCAACAATCGCCGTAAGATGAAAAAAAAGGTACTTATTTACCCATGCGGGACGGAAGTCGGCATGGAAATGTGGGAAAGCCTGAAATACTCAAAGCATTTTGAAGTGTTTGGCGCAAACATGATTGACTGTGCAGGGTTCAGGCTGTACGATAAACAGCGCCGGGCTATTCTTGAGAAACTGGAAGACATTGGCCTTCTTTGCGAACTGTGGGAAATTGACATCGTTTTGCCCGCCCACGATCAGGTTCAGTACGACCTTTGCGAAATCTTCAGCGATGACAAACGGTTTGTTTTGCCCGAACTGTCCACCCTTGGGCAGACAATTTTGAAGGGAAACACATATACCTGCTTTGAGGAGATTGCGCCCAAAAAGATTGACACATTCCCGGCTTTTGTAAAGCCCGAAAGGGGGCAGGGTTCGCGCGGTGCGAGGGTCTGCCATAATTTTGAGGAACTATACGCAATCGAGCGGGATTTTGGCGGCGACATGGGCGTTGTGCAGACCGAAATTCTGGAAGGGCCGGAGTACACAGTGGACTGTTTCACCGACCGGCACGGGGAGTTAAGATACTGCCAGCCCCGCGAACGCATGGAAACGCGCGGCGGAATCTCAATAAACACTAAGTTGGTGCCGCCTTTATCTTTGGTCTTTGACATGGCGGCAGCGATAACCGGGTGCCTAAAAATGCGCGGCGCATGGTTTTTCCAGATAAAAGGCGGGAAATTACTTGAGATAGCGCCCCGCATAGCTGGAAGCAGCGGTATAAACCGCGCCTACGGCGTAAACCTTACCGAACTAACACTTTGGGACTTTCTCGGCCATGACGTTGCGCTGCCTGTTGTCGAGCCGCGTGGCGTCCAAGCGATGCGAAGACTTGACACCAAAATTATCGGCGTTGAGTTTGGCAGCGTGTACGTTGACATTGACGACACTCTTTTCGTGGACGGAAAGCCAAACCCGGATATGGTGGCCATGTTGTACAAGTGGTACAACGATGGCAAGAATGTCCATCTAATTACAAGGGGTCAGGCAAGATGGAAAATGTTTGGCTTAGACCTGCCATGCAGCCATGTGAAAAAAGGCGAACCAAAAAGCAAGTACATCAATCCTGATGGGGCCATTTTTGTAGATGACAGTTTCGCAGAGCGAAACGAAGTGGCAAACACGCTTGGCATTCCCGTGTTCGGGCCTGAATCGGCTATAATGCTTGCGTAAAAAAACAAACCCATTGGCCCGAAATATTCCCCAAAACCCTGAACAGGCAACGTTATTGCCCACTTTTGTGGGCAAATGCGCATATTCGGGTTCGACATAACGCGCCGCAAGGCGGAGCCTACACAGGCGAGGAGCATGGCGCTGACTAACCCGGCGCTTGCCGAATACCTTGGCCTTACCACTTTCCCACAAATTTCAGGGGCAACCGTAAGTGATTCGAGCGTGTTGCAAATCCCGCCCGCATGGTCGGCAATCCGCTACATTTCCGAAGGAATCGCAAGCCTAAGCCGTTCTGTGTACCTTCGGGAGCCGGACGGGGACATTGTGCCCGATCACGGCAGCCCCGTGGCCGCGCTGTTTGATGGCAGGCCGCACCCGCATTATACCACGTTTGACTTCTTGCAGGCCGTTGTTGCAAACGCCTGTCTCGGCAACGGCTACGCCCGAATTTACAAGGATTCGGTAACGGCGCGGCCTGTCATGCTGGAGATTATCCCGCAAGAGTTTGTGCATATCGTGTACAGTTCAGCAGGAGAAATGTACTACCACGTGTCAGGCATTATCAACGACAAGTCGGTTAACTACTACTTGCCGCAAACGGAAATGCTGCACATAAAAGGCGTGACGTTTACGGGCATACTTGGCAAAAAGACCAGCATCGTACACGCCGGGTCTTTCTCAACGTCGCTGGGCGCGCAGGAGTACGGAAATACCTGGTTTTCAAAGGGCGCAAGCGTTGGCGGTCTAATTACGTTCCCGACGCCGCTAATCAAAGAGCAGCGCGAAATGCTGCGCAGCAAGATCGAGGCCGCGCATTCCGGCAGCAAAAATGCCGGTTCGATAATGGTGCTTGATTCCGGGGCCGACTTCAAAGCAATCCAGTCCGGCCCGCAAGATGCGGCGGTAATTGACTTCAACAACCTTTCAACGATCCAGGTCAGCCAGATTTTCAAAATCCCGCTGCACCTGCTTTCGCAACTCGACCGCTCCACGTTCTCGAACATGGAGCAGCAGAACCAGGATTTTGTGGTGCATTGCCTGCAACCGTGGGCGCGCAAGATCGAAGAAGAGTTCAACACTAAACTTTTTACCACGTCGGAAATACGCAACCGAAAGCGCTTTTTTGCCTTCGACCTGTCCCCGCTACAAATGGGCGACATGGACAGCCAGGCGGCGTTTTTTGCGTCGGCAATCCAAAATGGTTGGATGACGCCGAACGAGGTGCGGGCAAAGAAAAACCTAAACCGCATCGAGGGCGGCGACCAACTGTTCATCCAGCAAAATATGGCCCCGATGGATCGGCTAAACGAAATCCTTGACGGAAAAAATGGCAAAGAAACACCGGAGGAAGCGCAAAGCGCTGAATCTGACAACGATAACGAAGATGAGCAACCAGAACCAGCCGCATAACGAGCGCAGCGCCGTGCATGAGCCTTTGCAGGTTCGTGCCGCATTTGCGCCCAACACGCTGAACGAAGAAAAGCGCACGGCGCAGGTAATCTTCGGCAGCGATGCGCCCGTGCGCATGGCTACCGAATACGGTATCGTAAACGAGTCGCTTGCATTCGACCCAAAAAGCGTTCGCCTTGACCGCCTGAACGACGGCGCGCCGCTGCTCGACAACCACAACGTAAAAGGCCCGGTACTTGACACCGTTGTCGGTGTTGTGGAACGGGCATGGGTTGACGGCACGCGCGGGCACGCCGTCGTGCGGTTTGCCAACACGGCGAAGGGGCAACAAATCCTTGAGCAGGTACGCGAAGGCATCATTCGGAATATTTCCGTCGGTTATTCCGTGTACAAGTACAAGGTTGAAAAAAACCGGGCCGACGGCACCGAACTGTACAGGGCGGTGGATTGGGAGCCTAAAGAGATTTCACTTGTCAGCGTCCCAGCCGACGCGAACGCAAAGGTTCGATCCTTTGCAGGCGTGGAGGTGGAGCCGGACGCTGACTTTGATTATACCGAAACACTTAACCGGCGCGGCGCTGAAATAAAGGCGTTCGTGGCACTACACAGTAAACAATGAAAAAAGCAGAGCAACTAAAACAGGCCGAAGAGCGCTGCGCCGAAGCACTTGCGAAGGTAAAAGCGCTTACCGAAAAAATCAACACCCGCACATGGTCAGAGGAAACCGATGCCCCGGCTTTTGAAGCCGCAAAGGCAGAGTTCAACCGGGCCGAGCAAGACAAGAAGGTTCTTGTTGACGCGATGGAAATGGAACACCGGGCAATGTCGTGGACATCCACGGCGACGCAGGCCCCGGCCTACATTAAGTCCGACAACCTCGGCGACACCGCACAAAAAATCGGGCAACGGTATTCGTTTATGAATGCCGTCCGCGCATCTCTCGGAGAAATTAAATTGGATGGTGTCGAAGAAGAGATGCACCAGGAGGCTATCAGAGAAATGCCAGCCGGAATTTCCTACGGGCGTGGCGTCCTTGTCCCGCAAATGATGCAACAACGCGATATGCTTGCAGGTACAACCACGGCGGGCGGCTTTACCGTACAGACCGACGTTGAGCGGCTAATTCCTTTCCTTGACCCGCGCGGCGTACTGTACAACATCGGTGCCACCTTTCTGTCCGGCCTGACCGGGAACATTGATTTCCCTCGCAACGACGCCGCAGCCGCAGCCGTCTGGGAGACGGAGGTAGCGAGTGCCGATGAAACCAGCCCGACGTTTGACCGGGTGCAAATGTCGCCGAAACGCCTTGCCGCGTTTACCGACGTTTCCATGCAGATTTTGCGTCAAAGCACGATCCCGATGGAGAACTTTGTGCGCAACCGTCTGATGCGCGCCCGCGACAACGCCCTCGACACGGCTGCACTTTCGCCGCAATCAGGCAGCGCCCCGACTGGCATCGTTGGCACGTCCGGCGTCAACACGATCAGCATTGCCGCGTCTCCGACGTGGGCAAAAATCGTTCAGTTTGAAACCGAAGTTGCCGCCGACAACGCCGATTTCGGCACGCTTGCCTACTTGACTACCCCGCAAATTGCGGGTATCCTGAAACAGGTAAAGCGGGACGTGGCCGGCAACGGCTTCATCTGGGAAGGCGACAACATGGGCGGCGGACGCATAAACGGATACCGCGCCCTGACATCTACCCTTGTCCCCACCACAGGCGGCGCTCACTATATGTTTTTTGGCAACTGGGCAAAACTGCTTGTCGGCCAGTGGGGCGGCATGGAAATCGTTGCCAACCCGTACACAAAACTCAAAGAAGCAACGGTCGAAATCGTGCTGAACACATGGCACGACTTGGCTATTGAACACGGCCAGGCATTTGCTTACTCAACCAGCGTCCACCCGTCCTAATGAAATTCAGCGTACTAACCGGCCCGAACTTTGAACCTGTCAGCCTTGACGAGGCAAAGGCGCATCTTCGCGTTGACCACAACGACGAAGATGACCTTATTGCGACTATCAGAACGGCTGCACGGCGCAAAGTGGAGGCGGAAACGGGGCGGGCGCTGATTCAACAGACTGTACAGGCGTTTTGGGATGAGTTTCCCGACACGGACACGCTTTGTCTTCCTGTGTACCCGGCAATTGACTTGTCGAATGTTATGTACACAGATGACGATGGGATGTATCAGGTGTGGGAAAGCACAAATTACACAGCAGACCTCGTAGGGGCATCCCCGCGTATCGTTCGCAAGAACTCGGTATCATGGCCGGACGCGGGGATGTACCCCAATGCGGTGCGGGTTACATACACAGCAGGCAGCGCCACGGTCGGGGCTGTCCCGGCTGAACTGAAACAGGCGATTTTGCTTGAGGTCGGTTTACTGTACGAACGTCGGGAGGATATGCCTATCAACGGCAATATGCCCGGCGTGCGCTCGGCATCGTGGCTGCAATTCAATCACCGGACAAACCTGATCTAATGTTACAGGGAGCAAATCCGGGAGAACTTGACCGGCGCATCACATTGCAGAGCCGCACCGTAGCGGCGAACGCATACAACGAGCCGGTAGAGACATGGACAGATTTGGCTACCGTATGGGCAAAGGTGGAATACCCGATCACCGGCAGCGATGAGATGACCGACAAGGGCTTAAACGTTGCTACGCAGCGCGTACACTTTACGATCCGGCACCGCACCGACGTGGGATTTGTGGAGCGCATCGTGTACAACGAAGAAAACTATGACATCGAACGCCTTGCGGAAATCGGACGGCGGCAATACCTGAAAATCACAGCAGAAAAAAGAAAATGACAACGCAGGACGAAATAAACACGCTGATTCGCAAACTCCGGGGCATATCCCCGGCGCTGCGCAGTCAGAGCAAACGCGCCTTAAAGGAAGCGGCGTGGCCGATGGTGGCCGCGATACGCGACCGCGCGCCCATGTCGCCTGCATTGCATAAGCGTTACAAGGACGGCAAAGAGGTAGCGATTTACTACCCCGGCAACCTGAAACGCTCAATTCGCGTGCTGGCACTTCGCCGGACAAAGGACGCGGTTTTGATCGGTTCAAAACTTGACACGTCAGGCGCCGGCGGCACGTTTCGAGGCAACCGCACGGACGGTTTCTACGCCGCGATGGTGGAGTACGGCACGATTGACACGCAGCCGCAACCTTTTTTTAGACCAGGCGCGGCGGCTACGCAGGACATCACATTGACACTTGCCACAAAGAACCTGAAAAAAGTAATTGACAACTACGCAAACAGCATAGCGATTTGAACGCATCAGGGATAGTAGCGACACTAATTGCCGACAATTCAACGGCAAACGGCCTGATCGGCGGGCGGGTTTACCCCGGCGTTGCGAAGCAGGAAACGTCCTACCCGTGCGTTGTTGTGAACCTGATAAGCCCAGGCCCGACGAACACGAAAACAGAGGCATCCGACCTCGACATTGCAAGCGTTCAGGTTGACGTGTATGGCTCAACGTACAGCAGCACGGCAACCGCAAGCGCGGCGATACGGACGGCCTTAGATTATTATGCCGGGGCGCTCACGCTCGACAATTCGGGCGGCACGGCGAACATTGCATCAATCACTTACACCAGCGAGCAGGACGGGTTTGTTGAACGCCCGGACATATTCCGCCGGATGTGTGAGTACACAATATCACTACGCAGATGAGCAAAAAAATACGCTTCATAAAAGATCATGGCCGCAACAAATGCGGGTGGGTGATCGGCACCACTGAAAGCGCAGCCGCGCAACTCATTGCGCTTGGCGTCGCCGTTGCCGTGGCCGATGACGTTCGGGCGCTCAAATACGCCCCGACATCCCCCGTGCAGGCCGAGTGCATTGCCCCCGTCATTGAAGAACTTGAAGCCGCCCCTAAAGGCGCAAAATTGCCCATTGATTTTTTCGAGGTTAAAGAAGTGCAGCAACATGATGACACCGAAACTATCACAGCAAAAAAATAAGTAAATGGCTACGACCGGAACAGTATTAGCAAAAAACATGGCGATCTACATCAACGGTTCGCCAGATACAGTAATTTCCTGCCAGGTGGACGCCACCTTGTCCATGACAACCCAAACCTTTGAAACGACCTGCAAAGACTCCGGCTCGTGGGCCGAGCCGCGCCCAGGTACGAAGTCGTGGACAATGACCGGCACTGGGAACCTCGCATGGGACGCCACATACGGATACGAAGAACTTTTCGGGTTGTGGTACAACCAGACCGAAACGGGCTTTGTGATTTCGACGGGCGTTACCGGCGACAAACAGCAGTACGGCGACGGCTACCTGACCGAACTTGAAATGACGTCGAGCGGCAACGACGCCGCCGTGACGTTCTCGTTCACCGTGACCGGCGCAGGCCCGCTCATTATGTCAACAGTTTCTTAAACGATATGACACAGCAAATCAAAATTGGTGGCGAATTAAGGCCCGTCCGCTTTGGCTGGGCCGGGCTTCTTGAGTACGAGCAACAGACTGGTAGAAAAGCACTTGCCGACTTCGCGGAATTTTCAAAAGGTTTTGACGGCGTGTCGGTGTCCGCAATGGTTGACCTCGTGTACTACGGGTTGACGTGCGGGCACCGGCACGCAAAGCAGAATGTCACGTTTGACAAGTTTGACGTGGCGGACTGGATCGGCGAAGACCCGGACGTTTTGCAAGCGTGCATGAAGGCGTTTTCTGATTCTTTCCCCCCGGCGACGGAGGGAAACGCGAAGCCGGGGAAGCCCAAGCAGGTGACCCCGGCGCAATAGACTGGCTACACTTTTTTGATCTTGCGGCGGGGCTTGGCATTTCGGAGCGGGAGTTTCTTGAGATGA
Organism: Candidatus Obscuribacter sp.; assembly: GCA_016712465.1. Lineage (GTDB taxonomy): Bacteria > Cyanobacteriota > Vampirovibrionia > Obscuribacterales > Obscuribacteraceae > Obscuribacter. The sequence goes on along the minus strand of JADJQZ010000007.1, from coordinate 29,451 downwards.
CACCCCGCCAATTTTTTGCCAGGCTGAACGCACAGCGAGACAGGGACAGACAGCAGGCGGAGTTAGCGCGAATAATGTCCTTTTTGATTGCCGGGGCATCCGGGAACATGAAAAAAGGGCTAACCATCCGCAAGTTTTGGCCACTTCCGTGGGATACTGAAAAGGTTGTGAAGTTTGAACCGCAAAGCCCGGAGGAGCGCAAGGCGTTCGAGGAAAGAGCAAAGCGAGTTTTTCAGCACATAAAAAGCAAAAATGCCAACGGTATCCAGTCTTAACGTCCGATTAGGGTTGCTCTCAAAGGAGTTTGAGCGCGATCTTGCCGGATTTGAACGGCGTATGCAGAGCGTAGCCGCGAAGATGGGCAGCGTTGGTGAAACGCTTACGCTTGCCATGTCGGCCCCGCTTGCGGCCCTTGGCGGTATTGCGCTGAAAACCGCTGCCGAATTTGAGTCGCTTACGCTGGCGATGACCACATCGTTTGAGAATGTCGGTATTGGCTCACAGGCAGCGGCGGAGGAAATACAGAAACTTCAGGAAATCGCCCTTGCCCCCGGCCTTGACTTTGAGCAGGCGGTTAAGGGCAGCGTGCGTTTGCAAGGCGTCGGGGTGAGCGCAGAAAAGGCGCGGTTAATCCTGAAAGAGTTGGGCAACCAGATTGCCGCAACCGGCGGCAGCGCCGATCAACTCGATTCGGTTACAAAGCAGTTTACGCAGATCATTGGTAAGGGGCGTATCCTTCAGGAAGACCTTAGTATCATTCTTGAGAATATGCCCGGCCTTGCCAAAGTGCTGCGCGATGAGTTCGGCACCACGTCGGCAGAGGCCATACGGGCGCTTGGCGTCAGCGCTGAAGACTTCATTGATCGGATCACTAACCGCATGGCCACTATGCCCCGCGTGGCTGGTGGCCTTGCAAATGCGTTCACGAACGCAGGGGTGGCCATCCGGCAATCGTTTGCGACGGTGGGCGAAGCGATCAACAAGGCGTTCAACGTTACCGGCCTGCTTAACCGTTTTTCGGAGTGGATTGTCGGACTTGCAGATTCATTCGCAGGACTTGACGAAAGCACGCAGGCGGTAGTGTTGTCTGTGGCGGCTTTTGCCCTTGCTCTTGGCCCGTCCATTAAGGCAATGTCGTTGATCGTATCCGGAGCAACGTCGGTAGTTGCGACGTTTTCGCGCGTTGCTGAGTCGTTCAGGATTACGGCGGCAGCAGGCACGGGAACCATCGGCGTTTTTTCGCGGCTGAATACGGTGATGAAAGCCAATGTGTACATTGCTATTGCGTCCGCCGTGCTGGCCATTGCCGCCGCGTTTGCTGTGTACGCTTCGCGCGTGGGTGAGGCAAGCGAATCGCAACGCATATTTGCAGAGGCGCAGCAGTCGGTAGCGGAGGAGGCAGGCAAGGAAACCGCCGTACTGAACAAGAATTTTGAAATTCTCAAAAGCGTAACAGCAAGCACAGAGGAACGCACGGCGGCAATCGAAGAGTTGCGGCGCGTGTACCCGGATTACCTGCGTGGCGTTGACCTTGAAAAAGCGTCGCTTGTTCAGTTAACCGAAATCCAGGGCAACCTAAATCAGGAAATTATCCGGGGGGTTGCCGAGCGGCAAAAGTCGGCAGCCCTTGAGCAGCAGTTTGCAAAAGCCGCGCAGGCGCAGTTAAGGATTCAGCAAATCCGGGAAAAGGGGTTTGCCGCCTTGTCCGGCGAAGACGTGAAGCGATCCGGGCGTTCGCTATTCGGCACCGACTTTGAAAAACAGTTTGTGCAGGAGGGAGCGCGCGCCGAAGTCGTGGCCGATGTTATCAAGGCGCTGGAGGCCGACATTAAGCAGGCCACCACAACGGCAAAGGAACTTGGAAACAGTTTCGACACCGCCTTTGGCATCGGCTCAAAAGCCGCCAACCGGCAGTACGATGCGCTCACTCGACAGCGGCAAGCAGCAGAGGACGCAAAGGACGCGCTGGAGGACATGACGCCCGCGCAGCGCGAAGCCCTTGCTTTTTCGCAAAAGTGGGACGCTGTTTTCGAGAAAAAAGGAACAGGCGGCGGGCTTGTTGACCGAACAAAGGAATACAAAAAGGCGCTCGACTCAATTCGTGCCGTGTCCGAAAAGGGCGACGTGCTTGGCGCTGACCTGTTCAACGAGCAGGTTGATGAGATTAGCAACCAGATCGAACGCTTGATCGAAGTCGGGTTTAAGCCTTACGAGAAAGAGGTGCAGACCCTTCGGGATATGCTCAAGGGCTTGCGCGAAGACGCGGCCAAAGGCTTTTCTATACCGAACAAGACGCAGACCGATTTAGGCATTTCCACGACACCTACGCAACTGCCTGGACTTGAGATTCCGAAACAGGTAGTTTCTATTGAAACGGGCGGCGCTATTGCCGGGCTAAAAGAATTGCAGAATACCGCACTTGAGTCAATCGAGGCAAACACGACCTACCTCGACACATGGACGCGGATTTCCGACGTAATGACGCAGGCAACCGAAGGGCTTAACGGCTTTTCGGCGGCCATGAACGCAGCGGCACAGTTTGCCGCCGATAGCGGCGATGTACTTGGATCAATGGCGCTTTCCATTGGAGACGCCGTGTCACAAGCCGCTGCGCAGGGCGCGCAATCATTCGGAGAACTTGCCAACGCTGCAATAAAAGCGGGCGCCGACATTGTTCGCTCGTGGATACAGCAGGGCGTAGCCGCTGCCGTAAGCAAGGCGTTAAGCAGCCTGCCGTTTCCGTTCAACCTTGCAGCGGGCGCAATCGCCGGGGCGGCAGCCGCAACCCTGTTCAATAAAGCCATTGCCTCAATAGGCATCCCTGCCCTTGCCTCCGGCGGCGTAGCGTCCGGGCCGTCGCTTGCGCTCATTGGCGAATACCCTGGTGCGGCAACAAACCCCGAAATTGTCGCACCTGAAAACAAACTGCGACAGATATACCGCGAAGAAAGCGGGGGGGCAAACGGTTCGCTCGTAGCCGTCGTGCGGGGCGATGATCTTCTTTTCTTGTTAGACAAGGCAGCCAATCGGAGGGGGCGTGTAGGTGGCTAATTTGTTTTATTCGACATTTCCGACGCTGAAAGGCGACGTGTACAAGGTCTATGTAGATGACGCAGACCATGTAGGCGCGGCAACCGAAATAGACCTTGCCGACGGCGGCTTTTCGCTGCGAATGGAGGGCGGGAGCGATGATATGTTTCACCCGATTATCGGCAGCAAACTAACCGTACCTGTTGCCGTTTCGGACGCCACTTTGAGCGACTTGCAGTCATTTGCCGACGAACTTTTGACGGCATCGGAAACGCGGTTTACTGTTCGCGTATACATCAACACGGGGACGGGGGACGAATTATACTGGACGGGTTATGTGCTGCCGGATTTGTCCGGTTTTGAAGATATCGAGCCGCCGTACCAGTTTTCAATAACAGCAACGGACGGCCTTGCGCGCCTTAAAAAGATTGATTACAAAACAGTAAACAGCCTGCCAACTGGTTTTCACCGGATCAGCGAACACATATTGGCCTGCCTGCAAATGGATAACGGCCTATTAGGCGCATGGGCAACAAACGACGCCTACTTTCGGGCGTGTGTGAACTGGCAGGACGCAAACATAGGCAGCCCGTCGGCATCAAAGTGCCCGCTGTATGTTTCCTACATAAACGGGCTTGTTTTCGCCGAAAAGAAGGAAAGCGACACGACAACGGTAGCGTACAAGTTTATGTCGTGCTACGAAGTGTTAGAGGCTATTTGCCGACACTTCGCGGCGCGCCTGTATATGTCGAAAGGATCGTACCGCTTTGAGCAGTTGAACGAGCGGTCGCAAGACCTTTTTTACGAGCGTGTGTACAACAAGGCTGGATCAATCGTTTCGTCAACAGCGGCGCAGACATACGACAGATCATTTTTGCAAACGCCCGCCGACGGGCACCGCCTAAGCGGCGGCATTTACGGGTATTTGCCCGCGCTGCGCAAGGTTGTCGCAGAGTATGACCACAGCAACAAGTTTAACTACCTCGACGGGTATAGCGGGCTATACTGGAACAAACTATCAACGTTTCCGGCCACAACCACATTTTCAAATGTATCGGTAACAAGTGATTACGTTTTGCGTTTCTCGTTCAATCTGAACATTGAAGCGACGCTCGACAACGCCTACCTTGCCCCGTGGCGGTACATTATGCGAATGTACGTCCGGGTGGGTACGGAAACGCTGGAGGCGCAAAGCCTTAACCTAAGTGTGGGCGGCAACCCGACAACGACAATATTGCCGAATCAGCCGCAATGGCAAAGCGGAACAAACTACTACGAAATCAGTACGGCGTTCACGTTTACCGATTTCCTGTACGAGTTTGCTACCATCACATTCGACACGCCCGCGCTGCCGACCGGCACAGAAATAGAAGTTGGTTTTTATGCGTGGGACGCCTTCGACATTGACGGCGCACAGGTGGACACCGACTTAACTTGGTGGAGCGTGACGGCTACCGATATGAAGGTGCGTTTAGCGTCCGACCCGGCACTGGATTTTGAGGGCGTTCGGCGGTACGAGGTGGACAACGCAATAGAGGGGAATAGCACCGACGTAGAGCAAAAGTTTTTGTTTGGCCATGCCGTCACCGGCACCACCACGGGCGCACTATGGACGTACAACGGAACGGGCGTCCCGGCGCTTACGACGGGCACATGGGACTACGGCAGCGAATCAGAGGATTACGAATTTCCGCAACTTTGGGCCGCTGAAGTTATGGCGGCGCGCTCGACGCCTCGCCCGTTGTATTCGGGGGCATTTTGGGGCGATACGCTGTATGCGCATAGCCGAATAATTAAGCCGGATAATAGCGCATGGCTGATAATGAGCGCAGAATTTAGCGCGAGGGAAAACGTGTGGCGCGGGCAGTGGTTCCAAGCGGGCGTAAACCGCACGGACGTAGTGCCGATTACAAAAATCAAACTCGGCACGCCGATTCGATTCCCTCGCATAAATCCGGGATTTGCGCCGCCAACCGTCCCGGCGTCAATGATGACAGGGGTAGGCATTCCGTCCTTTACGGGCGCAGCCAACCTCGCACTTACAGCCCTTGCAACTAACCGAATAGACGGCAATATTACCGCCGGGACAATCACAAGTATAGATTTGGGTTTCCCGGTTCGGGCAAATTCATACCTCGCAAACGACGACATCTTGGTGGTAAACCCGTCCACGGGGGAGGTCACATCGTTAACCGTGTCTGCCGATGCGCAGGACGGCGATACGTCTTTGAGTGTTGTATCGGCAAGTGTGCCCTACATTCCAAGCGGTGCGCTAATCCTGTACGGCCCTCTGAACAAATACACAAAGCAGGGCGGCGCATCCTATTCACTACCCGCGGGCGTCCACGAGGGCGACATACTTTTGTGGAACGATTCAGACGAAGTTTGGGAGCCGTACAGCGGCCCGTCGGACGGGCACGTCCTGACCTGGGACAGCACGAACGGGTGGCAGGCAGAGGCGATAGCAGCGCAGACCATAACGTTGACCGGCGACGTGACCGGCAGCGGCACGGGAACTTTTGCCGCAACCATCGCCAACGATGCCGTCACCTACGCGAAAATCCAGAACGTCACAGACGCGCGTTTACTTGGGCGCAGCGCGGGCAGCGCCGGGGATGTGCAGGAAATAACCGTTGGGTCAGGGCTTTCTTTGTCAGGTGGTTCGCTTACCGCGTCCGGCGGCGTCACAGGTTCTGGAACCAACGGATACCTTGCCTATTGGACAGGGACAAGTACAATTAGTGGGGACAGTTTCCCGCTATTTTGGGACGCATCTTCCAATGAATTAGGGTTAGGGACAAACAACCCGACCGCCCGTCTGCACGTCGAAATACCATCCGGAACACTTGACCAGGGGTTGACTATTCAGGGCAACTTGTCGAGCAACCTAAACAACCTGATTCGCAACAGCAACAGCGCAAACGCAGACGCAAACGCTATCCTTCAAATCCTTACCGGCGGCGCAAGCGGTGGCGATCCAATAGTGCAGTTCAGTGTGTCCGGCGGCACAACTGTTGCGATGGGCCTTGACAACTCCGACAGCGACAAACTGAAAATAAAATACGCCTCGACACCGAGCGCAACGCCGACCAATTCGGGCATAACGATGACCAACAACACCCCGCACCGTGTTGGCATCAACAACGACGCCCCGGCGTACGACCTCGATGTTGCCAACACTACGCGGGCGAGAACATTTGTAAATACAAACGCCGTTCCGACCATTACGCCCGGCACGGGCATGGGCACCAGCCCAAGCGGGTTTTCTGTTCTTGGCGGGCAGAACGGGTTTTTCTACGCCTTTACGACAGGCACCAGCCCGTCGGCAAACGCGACTATTTTTACAGTCGTTCCGGCGACCGCATACCCGACTTACATGGTGGCTGTCTTTTCGGCAAGCAATGCGCAGACGGCAACAGATATTTCAAAATTCAGGATTTCAGCAAGCGGCAATACGTCTTTTGTGGTGACGGCAAACGGCACACTTTCAGCAAGTACGGCGTACGCTCTTTATTTCATCGTAATGGGTTATTGACATGATTGAAGCAGATGCAAGATACACGCTAATTCAGGACAGCAAAGTGCTGTACACCGCTTTGGACATCCACATCATTCCTGCCGTACATAACGACATCGAAATGGTGCGCATAGATGTAAACTCCATCGGGGACAGCCTTTCAGTTGCACCAAACTCGGTGCATGGGAACGTGACACTTGAATTTACCTACGCCGAAATTTCGGCCTTTACCGCCTCTGGCAGCGATGAGGTTGACCAATTTTTCAACCAATGCGAGCAAGCCGTCGTGGATTATTTGGACGCAATCCCTGAAAACTCATCCGTAACGTTCACAATCGTTTAAGCATGGCTACCGTACAAATACGCCCCGGCGGGCAATTTATTAAAAACCTCGACTTGTACGCGGGCGACTCGTACACATCCCCCGCGTACACGGTAAAGGAAGGCGACACTACAATAGACGCAGAGGACTATACCTGGAAAATACTTGTCGAAGATGCAATAAGCGGTGCCGATTTTGTGACACTTACGAGCGGCAGCGGAATTACTTTTCCGTCTGGTAAATTCCAGTGGTCGCTAAGCGCGGCACAAACGGCGGAGATGGTGCCGGAGCGATCGTACCGATACGACATACAATTTACCCGACCAGATGGGACGGTTAAGACAATACAGCGGGGTAACATCATTACTCACATTGACATAACACCGGCATGAGCGATATAATTCAATTTGTCGAAGAGCCTACAACCATCCAGTTTTTGGCGGATGACGTTACGCTCGTGTTTTCCGACGTGCCTGGGCCACAAGGCCCGGCAGGGCCGGCAGGCGGCACAGCAGTAACGTTTACCGCTGGCGAGGCCATAAGCGCAGCGCGGGTGGTTATGATTAACGGCGGGCTTGCGTACCACTTTCAGCCTGGCACGGCATCGCATCAAGGCCGGGCCTATGGAATTTCAACAGCAGCCGCGTCAAGTGGGGCAAGTTGTTCAATACAAATTAGCGGAGAGATGGAACACGCGGCATTTACGTTTGCCGCTGACAAAATCCTTTACGTTTATACAAACGGGGTAATCGTAGATTCAGACCCCGCGCTTGCTATAATGCAAGTTGCCGGAATTTCATCCGGATCAAACAAAATGCGAATAGATTTTTCAATTTCAATTTTAAAAGCATAGCAAAATGGCAGAAAAGAAGCCACTTACCAGAACCGGGGCGCTTTTGCAGGAAATTACCGCGTCCGACACCATCCCAGCAGCAAACGTCCCTGCAATAAACCTCGCAGGAACAGGCCCCGGCGGCGTGACCGGAGATTTGCCGCTTGGCAATATTGCGCAAGGTGGCGCGACCGACGGGCAAAGCCTTTTGTGGAACAACACGGGCGGAACATGGGAGCCTGGCACGCCAGCGGGCGGCGGTGACGTGTCGGACGGCGATACGCTTGGGACTGGTCTTACATTTCCGAACACGGGGCTACACATCCTTGACACGAACGCTTCACACGACCTTATCATTTCGCCAGGCAGCGACTTGACGGCAGACCGAACGCTGACCATCACAACAGGCGACTCAAACAGGACGCTCACGCTGTCAGGAAATACAACCCTGTCAGGCACGAACACCGGCGACCAGACCATCACCCTAACCGGAGACGTAACCGGCAGCGGCACAGGTTCTTTCGCTGCGACCATCGGCGCAAACGCCGTGACGTTCGCAAAGATGCAGGCTGTTTCGGCAAATGTGCTCCTCGGTAATGATGCAAGCGGTACAGCGGTTCAGGAAATAACCTGCACGCAGGCAGGACGTGACCTGTTGGATGACGCAGACGCAGCCGCACAACGCACGACGCTCGGTGTTGAAGCCGCTGGAACCGTGACACTAACGGCTGCCCCATCAAACAACCTTACAGCGACCGGCGTCAAAATTACGCTCACCGCAAACGAGAATCAGGCATTCGGCGACGTGTGTTTTATCAATTCTGACGGGGAAGCGCAACTTGCAGACGCGGACGCCGCTGCAACTTCCGGGGCTATTTTCATGTGCACGGGAACTGTCACAACAGGCAACCCGGCTACATATCTTGCTCTCGGCATCGCCCGAAACGATACATGGGCATGGACTGTAGGCGGATTGATATACCTGTCAACTGCCGGAACGACCGGAAACACCTTGACACAAACAGCGCCGTCTGGATCGGGTGACATCGTGCAGATTTTGGGCGTTGCGACGCACGCAGACCGGATGTATTTCAAGCCTGAACTTGTACAGATTGAGGTAGCGTAATGGCGGTAATCAGCAAACTGGCTAATGTGGCATCGGCTTCGGTTGCGAAGGTGATTGACATTGCTAAGGCATCAATAGAGGCTGTGGCAGGGGTATTATTTTCTGCGCCATCGACATCAGTTGATGTTGTCGTTGGCCACGCTACAAGCCCATATGCTTCCGCCTACCCGTGGTCGGCAGGATTCGGAACAAAGTACAGTGACCCGGCAACATTGCCTGCCGGGGTTGGCAACGGACTGTGTTTTTCGCCGGACGGTGCTGATGTGGCTATTGCGCACTCTACCACGCCATATGTTTCAGCCTACCCGTGGTCGGCAGGATTTGGGACAAAGTATAGCAACCCCGGAACGCTTCCTGCGAGTACAGGCAATGAAGTGCATTTTTCGCCGGACGGTGCTGATGTGGCTATTGCGCACAACACAAATCCCTTTATCTCAACCTACCCGTGGTCGGCAGGATTTGGGACAAAGTATAGCAACCCTGGAAGTCTTCCGCCTGGCAATTGTCTTGGGGTGAGTTATTCGCCAGATTCGGCAGACATAATATTAGGGTCTAATACAAGCCCCTATATTGTGGCCTACCCGTGGTCGGCAGGATTTGGGACAAAGTATAGCAACCCAGGCACTACACCAACTGGAGTAGGGCGTAAGTTAGGATTTTCGCCGGACGGTGCTGATGTGGCTATTGCGCACTCTACCACGCCATATGTTTCTGCCTACCCGTGGTCGGCAGGATTCGGAACAAAGTATAGTGATGCCGCTACCACGCCGACGGGCACAGGAAGTTCTGCAAAGTTTTCATCCGGCGTAGAACTTGCTATTGTGCACCTAAATAGCCCTCGTATTACAGCCTATCCGTGGTCTTCAGGATTTGGAACGAAGTTTAGCAACCCCGGTACAGCTTTGGCGAGTACCGGGAACGATTTAACATTTACAGATTCAGGTGACGCGATTATTATAGCACACACTTCAAGCCCATATGTTTCAGCCTACCCGTGGTCTGGATCAGGATTTGGGACAAAGTATAGCAACCCCGGAACGCTTCCTGCTGGTAATGGTATTGGAATAACTATAAACACATAAAAAATGCGCAGAACATTTCATACAATCACAGAGCAAGACAACTCGGACACAATCGCCGAGAACATCGTACACCGGGAACGCGAAGTTTACCAGTACGATCTTAACATCGAAAACTACGAGGCGTTACTTGAAACGCTGCCGAAAGACGATTGGCCGGAACACCTGGTGCAGTACCAGGGCAAGACAGCCGACCAAATCCCGGATGAGTACGATGAAATTTGTAACCAACTAAACTACCGGGACAGGGTGCGCAGGCTGCTAAAAACAGAACGGCAGGAACTTGCAAAGGCGGAGGCAATCCTGAACGTGCTGCTTGAAAAAATCCCTGAAAACGGACGTGCCGCAAAAATTGCCGCTGCCCTCCAGCGCATTCTGGCGCGGGAAGGTCAATAACAAATTGGCACGCTTTTTCACTTAAATAGTGAAAAAAGCGGCCATGACAGAACAGGAAAAAATGTTTCAGATACTTTACAAAGCACTCGGAGAAGGTGTATCCAAGTTGATAAAAAACGGCCTTGCGTTTACCGTTATGGCGGGCGCGATAGCCGGGCTATTGTGGGGCATCCTGTACCTGCACGACCTGCACGTGCAGGAAATGACGGCCTTTAAAGCGGATGTCCGGGAACTTCGCCGCGAACACGCCGAGCAACTAAACGAATACCGACGCCTTGAAATAACGCTACGTGCGGAAATAGCCGCCTGTGTATCCGAGCGCATGAAAGACGCGGCGCGTATCGCCCGCCTTGAGGCACTCGTTCAAAAGAAATTTGTTAACAAAACAAGCATAACACATGAGTAACACAACAGCAAAAGCGCCTTTTTGGCTAAGCACCAACTTTGCGCTAAACGTAATCCTGTTTTTCGGGGGCGCGTTTATCGGATTCTCACAAGCAGACGCCGCAACAGGTGTAGGCGCTGCGGCTACATTCATTGCCGCGTTTGGCGCAGTACGGGAAAAGATCAAGGGGGAAACCATTTTCACCGATCCGAACGGCGAGCCGTGGCCTGAGGGCTATATCATTTCAGAGCGCGATGCGCTGTCTGTCCTGAAGATTATTTCCAGCGCCATACCGGACGCTATTGCCGAATTTGGCCGGGTTGAAATCAAAGACCTTGGCGTGTTCACGCTCGAACACCGTGCCGCCGATTCTGGCACCTTGCCGGACGGTACACCTTGGGAAACACCGGAGCGAAACAAGATCGTTTTCCGGCCCGCGCCCGCGTTCAAGCAGATCATTGCCGAGCGCACGGGCATGGCCGCATATTGACGCAAAAAATGTTCACGGGAAAATACTCTTGGTTGTGCCCTGCCCGAATGTGGGCGGGGCTTTTTTGCTCTTTCTGTGTGGGTGCGCACAGGAAGAACAGCCGGGCTTTACCGGGGAGTGGCTACGCACGCAGCCGGATATTGTGTACTACTTTGGCGACGATAGCCGTTTCTGGCAGTCAGACCGACCCGGCGAGCAATGGATTTGGAAGCAGGAAAACGACCGCGTGCGGCTTTTGGGGGCAGCCCGAAAGGCTTTGGATAGTTTCCTTTCAGGGGCCGGACAATATGCGCGTGATCGAGTCGGACACGTTCAATTTGATGCGAAAATAAAAAGCCCGGCGATCTTGCGAAAGCCGGGCGGTCGTCGGTTCCCCTTCCAGATCGGGGATGATTGGTAATATCTTTCATGTTTTTGGAAAAGCCGCCGCTTAATTGCAAGCGACGGCCAAAACCCCAAAAACCAAATGAAAACTTCTTTGCGCGTTACATGGCCTTAAATTTTTAGAAAAAAATGTCCTTGGTAAAAGTGTGACAAAAATATGAAATTTTTTGATGCTAAGAATGTTTTTCGCTCCAGTCATCCATAGGTTCCTAAACGCTTGGTCAAGCGCTTCTTTTGATTCTTCGGCGGTCATGCCGGAAACGTCAACGCTGTTTATAGCCTTCCATAGCGCTTCGTCCTTGGCGTCGCGGGCTTTTTCTGCAGGGATTTGCCGAGCGGAACTTCAACAAGTACAGCTTTAGGTTTTCGTTCAAACTGCTTGATAATTTATTCGTCGTGATTGTGTGCTGACATGGTGCGTTTTAATGTTTTTTGCGTGATAGTTGTTTACGGCTCAATAAGGCGGAAATTTCTTCAGGTGTTAATTCAAACCTATGCCCAATCCAAAAGCCGTAAACTTTGCCGCCAATTAGTTGCCCATTGCTGTCTGTGTGCCCGCAAACAGCACAAGGATCAGTTCTGTAAACCCCCGGATGAAAGTGGCATTCGCACCGGCATACGGGATATTTGTTGATTTCCTCTTCAACGGCGCCCATAATTGTTGCTTTTTTTAGTGTAAAATTTGTTTGAATTTAACCACGGCGATACTCCTATGCCGTCATTGTCAATGTAGATCGTTTTTTTGTTTATTTCGATTGTCATAACTTAAAAAGTTAATCATGGAACTCAAATATTTCTCCGCTTCGGAGTTCACAATGGACGGGCAGCCCGTCTTTCACAAAATGAATCCAGCATTTTTGCAACTACTCGACAAGTGCCGCGAACTTGCCGGGGTTCCGTTTGTCATCACATCCTCTTACCGCTCCCCGTCCAAGAACCGCCGCATTGGCGGCTCCGTTGGATCCATGCACCTCTACGGGCGTGCCGTTGATATTCAATGCCCGGACGGCGTGACGCGCTGGAGGATCATCAAGGCGGCTACTTCGCTTGGTCTGTCCGTCGGCGTTATGCGCTCTGCCCTGCACATTGACAACCGGGAAATTCCGATTGTGTTCGACTACTACCCCCGCTATGGGGAGGGCGTAGCGGCGGAGGAGTGACACTTTGTTGTAGTTAGGCGCTATTGCGGGCAAGCATAGTTATCTGTAACTAAAATCTGAGGTAGCAAGAATAGTGTATGCAAGCAAATCACTTTCGTTTTCGTCGCACCACGATTTTGCGTCTTCATAACTGTCGAACTCGGCAGTATTTTCGTCCTCGCCCTGAAGTAAGAACCACTTCATTTTGCCGGATGGATGAACGCAGTTTGCGCACATGATTAAGTATTTATCGTCTGTGTTTTCCATATTTTTTTTCTTAAAAATTAACAGATAACCCTGCTTGCCCGTACACCTTCGCCTACACGGCGAGCGGCGTACAAGCCGCAGTTATGCGATCTTATTAAGAATTTGAGGGGCGTAAACAAATCGATCAAAATCACGTCGAGCATATAAATCTATTATAGCCCGGCGATACTCAACAACCTGAACAACGCCAAATTCCGGGTGACCGTCCGGCAATGTTACAATTTGAACCAGGTCGCCATTGGTGTTGTACCAATACTGCTTTTCTTTCAGTTGTGGAGGGCTTTGGCCTGTTTCCGCAAGTATGGCCTTAGCGATTTCTATGCTCGCTACTTTCTACCAAAAAAACAGTTGTTTCGCTCATTTTGTGAAATCGGCATTGTGATCGCATAACTCAGCACTGCCGTAAATGCTGCGTATGCCTTGCACTGATTAGGCAGTGTAGACCGTCAGTATTTTGTGTAGCGATCCTGCACCCGCATCCACCACACGAACGCGGCGGAAATGGCGGCAAAAAGCAGGTAGGCGGTTAGTTCTGGCGTCATTGCTCCTCTTGTTTTGGTTTGTGTGACGCCTCTACCTCCGCCTCAATTGCGCAGAGTTCTCTAACTTTCAATTCTTCGCCCTTTTCATTTAGCGCGGTTGTTACCTTGAAAAGCAACTCGAGGTAATACGGTGTCAGGTTTGCCCCAACCATGCGTAGTGCAATGCTGAATGCCTTAAACTTTTCTTCAAAATCAGTCATCTTTTTTGCGTGTTTAGTATCTGGGCTAAGGCTCACATCAAAATGATAAATACAATCAGAGCAGCCATAGCGACAAAAGGTAAATTGTGCCAAACACAGCCGCAATTTCGGTTAAAAATACGGCAAGAACAATAGCCGCGTGAACAACCGGCACAGGCAGCAGCGCACAGCAAACAATGTACGCCGCTTCAACCGGCTGCCCTTGCCACCACATTGCGCAACCCGCCACAGCGCCGCCGATAAAATTTAAATGCCACGTCCAAAACCATTCAGTTTGCCCGCTGTGCCGCGGCATTGATTCCGTCCGGCAGAACTTGAGCCAGCGGTGAATTTTATGCTCCCATGTTTCCGCGAAGAAAAACGGGGCCATCATGGCCACCCGGACGTTGACGCTGTTGCCAGTTGCCCGTGACAGTTCGGCGGCGATTGTTGCCCGGCGCTGCTCCACGTTCTTCGAAATACCAACCTTGCAGCGCAACGGATAGTCAAACGAGTAGAGGCAGTATAACCAGCGGAGCGATATGCGGGGGAGTCTCATTGCTCTACCTTTTTGAACCAGCCAGAGTCAACGCCAAGCCCATGAGAACCTTTTATAGCAGACCCCTTCACGTGTCCGCAGGATTGGCACGGCTCGCCACCGTCGGCATAAACTGCCCAGCCTGATTTGCAGCCGCTATATTTAGTGACGGCCACGACAGTACGAATTAAACTTTTTTGTTGGTCGTAGTAGTCGGTCGTTACCTTGTCTCCAACCTTGAAAGGTGGCGTGTTTTCCATAATCAATAGGTAATTATATCGCGCCCGCCGTTTCCGACGACGCGAATGTTAGGAACCATTTTGTCGGTAATTTTGCTGCCGATCCAAAGGATTATCGGCCATACAAAAGCCACGGCAAGCCACGGCGCTCCTGTTGATACGATCACAATGTAGGCATCTATGCAAGCGAATCCAACAATTAGCCACGCAAATATCAGGCATAGCCCAGCGGCATTTTGTTGAGCCGTCACAATCCAGCCACCAACAATGATTCGCCCGTATGTGCTAACAATAGACTCGTTTGCTGCGGTTTTGGCAACGTAGTAACACATCCCCCACATGAACCATATAAGGGCTGAAATGTAGATTGCCGCCCATACAACGAAGTCCCATACTGGCGATGCTATTTTTTTGCCTTCATACCCCCACTCTTCAATATCGCGCTTTGCCCGTTCCAGCCGTTCGGCAATTTCAACAGAGTCGGGCGCGTTGAACTGGTGCGCAGGTTGCGCAGATTCAGCGCCGGGCAGCGAACGGGGCCGCACCGGGTCGCCTGTGGTTGATGGCTGGTATTGGTATGGGGATTTAACGCCGGTTGCTACATCCCCGACGGCCACGCCTTTGGCTACCACTTCGCCGCCTTTGCGGACGTACAGCAGCGTTCCCCCGGCGTCGGAATATCGGGCAAGGCCTGTGCCGCTACTCTGCAAAATTTCCGTGTATTCTTTCCGTCCATCGCCGCGCCCCATGTACGTTTTCTCACGTCCGTTTTCGCGGAAAACAAACTCGACTTGTTCGCCGGGTTTCGGGATTTCACGGATGCGGGTTCCGAGTGCTTCGTCAACTTGTCTGGCTTTGCTTTGCGCGGAAATTCCGACGGAAAAAAGCAGGAACACCACACAGGCGGAAACGCGGGCAAGGTTGATAACGGTGCCTATTCCGGCGCGCTCTGCAACCTTCGCAACTTCGGAGTATTTCCGCCAATGTGCGCAGAACCATCCGAGGTAGCGGTGGTATTCGTGTTGCGATTCGCCAGTGCAGTCGTAGCCGTCCGGCAGGTGTTCGGCCTCTTTCAGGTCCTCTTTGAAAGGTTCGTTACCCCGGCTGAATTGCAGGGTTTTGCCGCCGTCCTGAACGACGGTAACGACTTGCGAGCGGTACGGTATGACCACGATCCAGACGGCATCATTGGCCACCTGCTTTGATCTGGCAATGCGGTCGGCAAAGTCGGTAGCGCTTTCGTCCTGCTTGCGCCACACCAACACGTCCGGCGCAATCGAATGCACGACCATCGGCAGCGCCTTTTTCCCGGCGTCGGTAACATGATCGGGCGCGGGGGCTGTGCTCCATGCGCCGCGCCAAGTTTGATGCACGGCAGCGGCGGCAACAGCAATTAAGCCGAACACGCCGAACACGGAGCCAAGAACCCCGGCCTGCATGATGACGCTTTGCGCAAGTTCGGCGCTATCCGGCGAGAACACCGACAGGCAGAGGGCTGCAAGGCAGATGCCGAGGCCGATGGGCAGCGCCCAAAAAGCGGCCCACGTCATTCGGTGCAAAGTGAGTGCGTTTTGCACTGCGAAGCGTAATTTTTGCATTGTTGTGTCCATACTGTTTATCAGTTTGTTAGACCGTGTTTTTGCATTTTTGCACTTTATTCAAAGTCTTCTTCCCACTCGTAAAAAAATTCGGAAGTACATGGGTTGTCAAAAAACACCGAAGTCCCTTTTGGCGAGTGGTTTACAAATGCCACCCAGATGTCTACTGGCGTAACAATAGTGCCGCCATACTCATTTAAAACGCGTGTGTAATTTTCTGGAAGATCAAACTCAAGGTATTCTACATTTGTGGCTTCCGCAACGTATGCGTTTCCGTTTTGATCCAAATATGCCCCAAGTTCCATGTGCCTATTTTGATGCCGCCAAAGCGGCGTGAATGTGTCGTACTGTGCTCGCCGAAAACCCCCGACGGCCTTTGAAGTGTCTCACGATTTCAGAGCAGGTTTTGTGCCCCATGAGCGCCTTTACGGCCTCTGCCTTGAACGGGCGAAAGCCGGCAGCCCGAACGGCCTTTATTTCGGCATCTGTGAGGGCTTTAGGCGCGTCCGTGCCCCATTCGACTACAATGCCGCCTGTTTGCTCGGTAACGACGCCTTGCGCGCTCAGGAGCGACGGCGCGGGCGTTTGCGCGGTGTGTTCGCGGGGCTTGTGTTTTATTTCGAGTTTCATGCCGGGAACATTTTTTTTGCGGTTATCAGTTTTACCATCCACATTGCCACCCATGCACCCGTGGCAACAACGCCACCAAGGACTCCGGCGCATCGAGCGGCGGCAACGCTGCCCATTTGAGCCGCAATGTGAGGCGGTAGCGCATCTGAAAAAACCGTGTAGTGGACGTATAGGGCAAGCGCATCGAGTACAAAGGCCACACTTAGCGCGTTTTCGCCGAGGCTTAGGTACTTTTCGTTGCGGCAGATCATCAGCCCGGCGTGTTTCATGGCGAACACGATGACGCCGGCAAGCAGCCCCGGAACCCCGAATAGTTGCGATATTTCGTACCACACCAAAAGCGTATGCCCGTACACGGCAACGATCAGGAAGTTTGACAGGTCGAGTTTTGGCAAAGAAGGTAATGCCTGCCGGGCCGGGGGGGTATCCGGTTTTTCCGGCAGGCGTATGACTTCAGATGCTTTTGCTGGCACGGAACGCGGGCGCTTTTCCTTGGCGGACTTCCCGGCGGAAAGCGCAGCAATAAGTTCCGGCGTTACGGCGGAATACTTACCCCACGTTTCCGTCGGAATTTTCTTTTTTGCCGCACGGACAACGGTATCCCAATTCCGTCCTGTGCGTTCGGAAAATTCCGATATTGTTTCCGCCTTTTGTCCGTGTTCCATTCCCATTTATTTCCGCCGGATGTTTCTTTCTTCCGACGGAACAAAGGTATTATTCATTCCGTGAATAAAACAAGGGATTGAGAAAAAATATTTTCATCGAATGAATAACGCGTTTACCTTTGTGCCCCATGACAAGACAAGTTACCGAGGCCGAAGCATGGGCCGACTTTTTGGAGTGGATCAAAGCGCAGCCGATTTGGGCCGATATGCCGGTGAGCGAAAAGCGCTACATCAACCGGGCGGAGTGGGACAACCGGCGAGGCGGCTTGGGGCCGGTTCGGATACGCACAATTTTAGAGCGTTACGGTAACGGGCGCTATACTTTCACAACCACCGTAATTATTAAGGAATGAGCCACGTCAATTTTGAAACAGCAAAACGCATGAAAGATGCTGGTTTCCCGCAGCCGGAATTTGGGCGGGAAACCGCATTTTTTGTTGAAACAGATTTTGGAGATCCGATTGCATACAATCCGGGCGATACCGTGTTTGGCAGATTTAGCGGGATTGCCAACAAAGCGATTTTCGCCCCCACCGCAACCGACATTTTGCGGGAATTGCCTGAATATGCAATTGCGTTGCATATAGACTACCGTGCTGAAGGCGGTGAGGCCTGGTTTTGTTGGGACACAGTTGACAAGGCTAAAACATCTCCCCCCCCCCCCCCAGCCTGGTTTTTTGAACAATCACACGCGAAAATGAGCATCGGTCAGAGCGAAATTTTAAAGCTGTCGCCACTCCCACCCCCCGCTGGTTAACGCCAGCGGGCGAATCTGCCTCCCGCCTGCCGCGTAACACGCTCGGCAAGCACTACCGCTGGGCCGACGGTAAGCCAAACGGGCAGGAGTGCCACCGAAAACACTTCCCGGCTATCGTCCGCGCTCTATGCGCCGCGTTCGGGTGCATCGAAATAGACGGGTGGCGCATTACCTGCGACAATGACGGCCCGGCGATCTTCGCAAGCAAAGACATACCAGGCCGGGAGCCAGAAATTATCGAGGTGGAAGGCGCTTTTGAATATCTGCAAGCCGAGTACCGGCAGTTGTTCGACGACTTTGATTTTGCAACGTATTTCGGAGAATAAACCGCCCCTATGCCTGCCTGACCGAACCCGCAGCCGGTGCGCACCGAAGTGGCAAGGAAAGGGGGGCGAATAGCGGGGCGGATGCGCCCGCGCCATAATCGGCGCGGGCTTTTTTATGTGATCGGCTAAGCCGGAACACCTTGCGAAGTTTGCGCAATTCATTGAAATGAAATCACTTGTTTATGTGACGGCTATGTGATGAAAAATAATTTAAAAAAACATTTGAAAAAGTATTGACAAATCAACCGGAGTGCCGTACCAAAGACCCCAAAAACCCCCCCCGGGGCGGGCCACTAACTTTCACAGCAAAACAAGGCAAAAGATGAAATACTTTATCGAACAACAAACAATGAGTGTCCGATACGGCCAAGGGCCTGGCGGGAAAAGCGTAACAACTGGAAATTTTGTCGAGGTTTCAGGAATGCCTCAAGTCGGGACGCAGGAAGCCCCAGAGGTATATCTTTCCAAATGAATGCCAAGTCAACCAAGATCCTGCAAAATTACTTGTCCCAGTTGCCGTTCACCACCACATGTAGTAATGGTGGCAAAATATAAAATTCAGTGCCGTGAACAGTAAACCAACACGCGGCGGACGCCGCCCAGGCGCTGGCCGCAAGTCAGGCCCGCAAGGCCCACGAGTAAAAACCGCGATAACCATGCGGCCAGACCTGTACGCGGCAACAAAGGCCGCACGCTCTGGAATGGTTGAGGCGGCACTGGACAAATGGCTAACCGCAGAAAAAGCGGTTAATTTTGTCCACGTCACCGACGACGGCAGGCGCTTTGAAGGTAGAGCGATTGTGACAACCGAAAGAGGCTTTGAGCCTGATGTACTGATATTGACCTGCGAAGAGCAGGACGAACATGGCTTGTTTGTCCGGGTATTCTACCCTTACGGCAAGGAAGCAGATGCCAGAGAAGCCGACAAGGCCATCCGAAGATTGATCGAACAAACAGCCATTGAGGCGCAATAAAAAAACTTTTTCATGGGATTACGACGGGCGCTCGCCCGGCCCCCGGCCAAACGTGGACGGGGGTTTATTTCCCACAAAATATACAGCCATGCAAAAGAAATGCACACCTGACTTACTGGCCGCCCTTCGCCTGATAAACCCCGAAGTGCCGGGCAACTGCACGCCTTCGGAGGCCTGGAAGTGGGTTCGGCCCGTAACCGACACCGGCATCACCTTCCCGGCGTGGTCGTTCTGGGGCATCCTTGCGCACGAACTGAACAGCGCCCAGTCACATGGCAACGACAAGACGGGGTACAGGCACACGCTCATCGCAAAGTGGATACACGGCAAGCACGACCAGGCTTTAAGAGCGGGCAAGCCGTGGCCCCCGACGGTTATCACGCAAAAACCGGCATTCGTGCCGCAGCCCCGAACGGGCAAGAATTGATTTCTTAACGGCCCGGACAAGGGCGCAACACATACATCATGTACGATTACTTTGACGCGCCCCCGGAGGGCGCAACTGGCAGCGGGTTCGGTTCTTTTGAAAGGCCCGTAACCGTAAACTACAAGAGCGGCAAAACGCCTAAAGAGTATGTCCAACTTGCGGCGGACAACCTCGAAAAGCACATTGCCGACGGCGTTGTTGGCTTTTACACTTACAACGGCAAGGACAACCCAAAAACCCCGTACAAAAAGTTTTCGTTTATCCTTCTTGCCGCTTACGCTGGTGTTGCCGGAAAGGATGGGAGCGTGAACTACTGGAGCAACCGAAGCGCGGATACCCGCGTGGAGCCGTTGTCCGTGTTCGCATCAAATTCGTACGAGATGCGCGGCGACAAAAAAAAGTGGAAGCCGATTTTGTCCGGCCTGTACAATAGGGATTTCACGAAACACGACCTGCCGAGCGGCGCAAAGTACACGACATTTTTAGTTGCGTACTGCCTGGAAACGGAAAGCGTTGTTGAAATTCAATGCACGAACGCCGTAACGACGGGCCTTGAAAACGCCCTGAAAGAAGCCGGGCAAAAAAATACGTTCCTTCTTTCATTGACTCAAAACGACCACATCTGGGGCTTTACGCTTACAGGATACGCTCAAATTGCGAAGGATGGGCAACCGTATGCCGGGTTCGGTGAAATGTTCTGGCAGCCAACTTTTCGCGTCGGGTTGCTGAACGGACAAAAAGCCCCCGACCTTTTTGCAAAGGTGGTTTCCCTTCAAAGGCAGGAACGCGAGCGGCATGAGTCATACAAACAGGCATCGAGCCAACCCGAACAAACACCTGCACCGGAACAGCCCGCGCAGCCCGCGCAAACGAACGTCCGCCCGTCGGCAGATGCCAATACCGTAAGCGTTCCGGCAACTATGGCGACGCCTGTAGGACGCAAAGAGCCGGAGCCGGAAATTGATGAGCCAGAAGACCTTCCGTTCTGATGACAACCGCCGAACGCATTGACGCTGCCGTGCAGCGATACGGCAGCCTGAAAAAGGATTTTAACGACATCCACGGGCTGACATACGCCGTGCAGTTCCTTTCGGTTGAACTTGCAAAGTACGCCAACGAACTTGCCGACCTTTTTGCCGCCTGGCGGGCCGCAGAGTTTCAGCGAAAAGCAAAGTACGAGCAAGAGCGTGCGAAGTTGATTGTCGAAGGGACACCCGCTACAAAGGCAGATGCCATTGCACGCAACCTTGCCGAGGGAAGCCTTGCAAAAGAAACGGACGCCGAAATAGCATACAAGTCGGCTAACCTTCGATACGAAGCGGCGCAAAACGTTTTGAGGGCGATGCAGCAACACGCTGCAACCCTGAAGCAGGAGCGCGCCGCTTCTTAGGCGAAGATTTGGAGACACGCCGGGCGCGTCGCAATGATGCGCCCGGACTTAAAAAGCAAGATCAAAAAAATGAAAGACATAAAAAAAATACTTGAGGATCACGCCGAATGGCTATTAGATAGCAAGAAAGGCTCACGGGCCAACCTGTCCGGGGCCAACCTGTACAAGGCCGACCTGTCCGGGGCCAACCTGTTCGGGGCCGACCTGTCACGGGCCGACCTGTCCTGGGCCAACCTGTCCGGGGCCAACCTGTCCGGGGCCAACCTGTTCGGGGCCAACCTGTCCGGGGCCAACCTGTACAAGGCCGACCTGTTCGGGGCCTACCTGTTCGGGGCCGACCTGTCACGGGCCGACCTGTCCTGGGCCAACCTGTCCTGGGCCAACCTGTCCGGGGCCAACCTGTTCGGGGCCAACCTGTCCTGGGCCAACCTGTCCGGGGCCAACCTGTCCGGGGCCAACCTGTTCGGGGCCAACCTGTCACGGGCCGACCTGTCCTGGGCCAACCTGTCCTGGGCCAACCTGTACAAGGCCGACCTGTCCGGGGCCAACCTGTCCGGGGCCGACCTGTCACGGGCCGACCTGTCCTGGGCCAACCTGTCCTGGGCCAACCTGTACAAGGCCGACCTGTCCGGGGCCAACCTGTCCTGGGCCAACCTGTCCGGGGCCGAAAACATTTATGCTTTTGGCCCTATGCCAACATCAAAACGCATTTGTTTTGCCGTTTGGCACGGGGAAAAAACAGGATGGATGGTTAATGCCGGTTGTTTTTGGGGCAGTCTTGACGAACTTGAAAAGGCTGTTATTGAAAA
Source organism: Candidatus Obscuribacter sp. (assembly GCA_016712465.1). Taxonomy (GTDB): domain Bacteria; phylum Cyanobacteriota; class Vampirovibrionia; order Obscuribacterales; family Obscuribacteraceae; genus Obscuribacter. Next base: position 7,410 of record JADJQZ010000007.1, on the reverse strand, counting down.
ACATTCATGCCCAGTATATCTTGCAAACATTGCCATTTTAAAGGCATATAAACCGAAATAACAATGGACACAATCAAACTGATAGACCAAGACGGCAACGCCTGCTATTTCCAGCAAGAGGCGCTTATAGACCAACTGGCCTTTTCCGGCCTTCCGAATAGCGCATCCGCCGCACTCAAAACCGTAGTTCGCAACTTCGCAAACGCGGTTGGGCAAATGCGCATGGCACAGACACGCTACTTTGGCATCCCATACCAAGACCCGAATAAGCAGGCCGCATTGTCCGAAGCCAAACGCCACGAAGCCAATGTGGCAAAGATGCTTCAATTTATCAACCAGACTATTGATCGCGTATGACTATGATCGTTTGCGCCGGGTGTATTGCCGGCCTTATTTCTGAATACCTCAAGCAAAGAAAATGACAGCACCGCAATACCAGCAAGCCATAAACATCCGCTGTGCCGCGAAGCACTGCCGAAACATCGTAAAGTCCGACGGCATCACAACGATAGAACACGTCGTGCTGAAACACAAGTACAGCCGCAGCGAAACGCTGTGCCTTTGCCGCCGATGCGCAAACCGGGCCGACGTGACGCGACCGCTGACGGGGCCGGGCGGGAACTGGACGGTTGGCGAGCGGGTGGAGGTGGAAAAAATCTAACATCAAAATTTGAAACAATGGAAAAAATTCAATTCGACCACAGCAAAGAAACTAATGCTGAAAAAATTGGCGTGAGCGAAGATCGCGGACGTGAAATTTTTGAAACAGTAAGAGAAATTTACCTGGGCACAGGGAAGAGTTTGTGCAAAGACCTTGAAAACGCTGTGAATAAATTAAAGCCAACGTCGGCAGCCGAGTATCTGCTCATTGGATTCCATTACGCCGATATACACAACCAGGTGAAGTTTAAGGGCGCGATGCTCAAGTCTCTTACTGATCTTGTATCGTAAAAAATTTGATTATTCACGCCTTGAATTTTGAGAAAGGTGTATATTTGTGACGCCAAACGAGGCAGCCGGACGTGGGAAATCCGGCAGTGTAGCGAAGTCCATGACGGGACAACGAAAAGATACTTACACACACCTGCCCTTTGCAGGTGGAGCGATAAAGGTGCGTCATCACCTTGTAGGCCCTCCCCGGTGCCGTCGCTCCACTTTCAAAGGGCTTTTTATTTTCTGTTATGCTGAACATTGACGACCGCCTTATCAAAGAAGTCAGCCCGAAGATCGGCCCGAACGCGCTATCTACGCTGTTGGCAATAGCAATCCACTTGAACCAGAAAACAAACAGGTGTTTCCCGTCTCACCACCGTTTGATGGAGTTAACCGGGATGGGCCGAGACGCTGTTTACACGGCACTTTCTGCACTTCAAAAGCACGGTCTTTTGACGGTTGAGCAAAGGATTGACAGCAAAAAAAAGCAGTTTACGCGCCGCACTTTTCGCGTTTCTACGAGATTCATAAGCGTTTTTGTTAATGCATCCGACCTTGAGCCGCTTCCTGAAAATCCGTATCCGGCTCGCCCGTATCCGGGTGAGCCGGATACGGGAAACCAGGAAACCTATCAAATTAACAATTCTGAACCAGTTAACTATACTGAACAAATTAACAAGTTGAATGGGGAGTCGCACTCGCAAAAAAACGAAACGACAGGGCCGACATGGAGGCCGCCAAACCCCGATCAAGAAATTTCTGAAATGCTGGCAGATGAACTTTGTGTAGAGCGATTTTTCCGACAGATCAACGCCCCGATTTCAGAGTTCCCGGCATACGCAAGCCGGTTTATTCTAAAAATCAAAAGCGAGGGCGCAACACACTCGAACCGCAAAGACTTCAGATCACATTTTTTTTCATGGGCGCGCCTCGAACACGAACGCGACGAAAAAAACAAAAAAAATGGACTCAAATTTAACTCACCCGACACAATTAGCGACGCTCTTGACTTCGCCAAACGCTGGCAGCGTGAAACAGAACTTGGGCTACCCCATTGAACAGGAGCGCAGCCGGTTGGAGCAGTCGTGTGCCGAAACAATCGCCGGGCGTACAATCGGCGCAATGATGAAAATTGGCGGAATGGAGCCGGTTGTTTTGCTGCACACCGAGGTCAAGTTTTGCGCGGCGACGTATTGCGCAGCGCCGAACACCGAGCGCGAAGTGATTGAAGAAAGTACGCGCTTCATTGCCTCAAAATTCGGGCACCTGAACGTCAACGAAATCCGAGAAGCGTTCCGCCTTGCCGCCGCCGGGCAAATAGACGCAAGCCTGAACGCCTACTATGGGATGTTTTCGGTCAATATCCTTGGCAAGGTGCTGTCCGCATACGACGATCACCGGACGCAGGCCTACCGGGAAGTCCGGGCGAGAATAAACGCAGAGCAGCAGCAGCGCGAAAACGAGCAGCGGGCCGAAAGGCTGAAAGAGCAGTTCGGCACAATCGCTGAACAGTTCCAGGCACTCACCCAGCGCAATGAGAAATACCCGACGTGGAACACAATTCCGGGCTGGTTTGCCGAAAAGGTGGTGCGTGATGACCTTGCCGGCTTTTGCAACGATGAAAAGGGCAAAATGTGGGTGACGGCAAAGGCGTGGGCGGTCAATAGCGTCGGGTCATGGATACTCAACCCGGCAACGCCTGACGAAGATCGGAAAAGGTACAAGGCTGCAAAATCCGAAATCGAAAAAAAACCGGATGTGTTCCCGGATTCACTCAAAAGTGAAGCGCAGGACGCATACGCCAAAATGCTTGTTTTTTCAAAAATCGCTGAATATACACAACCATGAGCAACACAACGAAACACACGCCGGGGCCTTGGAGCGCACACGCACAGGAGATTATTGGCAACACTGGTGAACTTATTGCCACGATAGAATTGACAGACGGGATGGATCCGGGGGAATCATATGCAAACGCCCGACTAATTGCCGCCGCGCCGGAATTGCTGGAAGCCCTTGAGGGAATGTCAGGGTTTTTAAATGCTCAATATCCTTGGGGCAAAAGCGCGCGGCTTAAATCGCTTTTGGAAAGAGCCGAGAACGCAATCAAAAAAGCAGAGCCATGAGCGCGATCCCGTCCAAAATCGAACTGTGCGACAACTGCAAAACCCCCGTACACCATCGAGGCGGGCAGTTTGCGCCAAACTTTCAACTTTCACACATTGACCCACGTCGTGAACCGATCCGCCTGTGCCTTGGATGTTTTTTCGGGTATCGGGCAAAGTACCAGGTTCAAGGGTGGGAAATTCAAAGCAAATGATATGAAACACGAACCAGAATTGCAAGAAAAAATCAATCAGGAAATTGACCGGGTGATGTTCGAGACGATGCCGAAAGGTGGGCAGTCGGCAATCGTTGAACTCATCGCCGACGGCGCAACGCCGGAAGAAATCCGCGAACGCGCATTTCAATCGATTACACGGCAATACCCGGCGATGCCTTTGCACAAAAAAGAGGATCATGCAAACAAGTGGTGGCACGCGGCCCGTCATGCTGTGCGCATTAAATCGAATTGACAAATGATCCTGAAAAAAGAAACCGCCAACGGCATCACCGCAAACATAATCCGGGCCGTCAATATGCAGCCTGGATGCGTTGCCTACCGAATAAACAACGTCGGGGTGTGGGATGAGTCGAAACAGATACACCGGCGATGCAACACCGAAAAGGGGCTGCCAGACGTGATAGCCAGCATCCGGGGCCGGTTTGTAGCAATCGAAGTCAAAGCCGGCAAAGACAGGTTGAGCGAAGATCAAAAACGCCGGGCGTTCGAGATCGAAAAGGCAGGCGGAGTGTATTTCGAGGCCCGCTCGACAGATTCGTTTTTGGTATTTCTAACTGATATTTTGAAAAAATGAAACTTTCTCAAGACGCCCGTGACGCATTCATGCTTGCCGATATGGCAATGCGCTTTGCGCGGATGGGCGGAAACTATTTGAAAAAATGAAACACCTGGAACAATTCCTCACACAAAACGCCGACGAAATCCCGCCCGAAACACGAGCCACGATCAGGCACCACATCGGCCACGGCAACAACTCGCGCGCGGCAAGTTTGCTACCCGATCACCTGCACGCGCAATTTAGGGCAGCCCTTGAGGCGGACTACCGGGAGAAAGTGAAAGGCAAGGCATTTGAGACGCTCAACTTTACAAGGAACACGGCAGCCCAAAGTCATCTGTAATCATGGCGACAAATTTCAGATTTGCACGGTAAACAAAAAGCAAATACATTTGCAGCATGGCAAACGACCGGCTATATATTGGCAACATCGAGACAAAGGAGTTTGTCTATGTTGAAAAAGGATGGGGGTGCGGTTGGGATGGTAGCCGCTTTGACGGGGAACTGATCCAGGCATTTTTGGAAGGCCAGACCAACGACGGGCACGGCAACGCGCCAACAAACCTTGTAATGTTTTCGGAGTGCTCCGATTGTTACAACGACTTTTTAGATAATGGTCTAATGTTTGTCCGTAGCGGCAACGGTTTTAAATACATAAAATTTTCAGAACGTGGCATTAGTAGCGGTCGCAATTTATGACACGCCCGAAAACGGGCGCGAAGTTTACACAGAGCGTTTTCTTGATAGCATCTTGCGTCCGAAAATGTCCGAACACCTCGACACGCGGCACAGGTTCGTTTTCGTAATCAATTCCGCAACTACGCGCACGTTAGACAACCTTGCCGAGTTTGCAAGACGGCACCGCAACCCGGTAGAAATCATCACAATGCCGGAAAACGTCGGCACCGCCCGCGCAATAAATCAGGCTTGGAAACTGCGGCAACCCGGCGAAAACGCTGTAAAAATGGACAACGACATCGAAATCCACGCCTACGACTGGTTGGAAAAGATGGAGGAAGCACTTGCCCGCGATCCGAAAATTGGATTGATCGGGTTAAAGCGCAAAGACTGTTGTCAGCACCCTAACCACCCCGAAGAATTTTACCGCTCAACCCTGCACATCATTCCAGACCCGCCGATTCCGGGCCATCCGTGGATGGTTGTTGAAAAGACGCCCGACGTGATGGGCACATGCACGCTTTTTTCCAGCGCGTGCCTTGACGTTATCGGTTTCCTGTGGCAGCCCGGCCTTTACGGCTTTGATGACGTTATGGCCTGCGAGCGCGTGCGCAAGGCCGGATTTGACACGGCATTCCTGCACGGCGTCGAAATTGACCACATTGATAATGGCGGAAACGAGTACCAGAAATGGAAGGAGCGCAGCGCCATGATAGACAGCCCCGTTTTTCACAATGCGCGGGAAGCCGTCCGCGAAGGGCGCTTGCCTGTATTTGTTCCAGCAGACTACGACAAGAAATGAAAACTTGGGGTGTAAGCCTTACGACTGACGGGTTCCGCCTGGGGAGGGAGCGAGTAAAAGGGCGGGGCAGGGGGGCTGGCGCGGCGTAGTTACCTATATCTGGCAAGACTTTGCCAACGAGATTAGCAGCACGCACAAATTCCGCGAAAGCGCGGCGCGTTTCGGCTACGAAGTCACAAATGTGGCGCAAGAAAAACACCACGTCGGCAACGCTGACGTACTTCGCCTGCTTTACGAGCAATACAAGCAGATGTCCGGCCCAGTCATCTACGCCGATGGAGCCGACACGTTTTTCTTGAACACGGTAGAGGTGCCGACCGACAAGATTTTGTACAGCACTGAAAAAGCCATTTGGCCCCCGAGTCAGAAAATGCACGCCGCTTGGGCATCGTTCTACCCGGAGGCAATCCCTACGCCGTGGGCGTACCTGAACGGCGGATCGTATTGCGGCCCCGCTGAACTAATCGCAGAATTTTTCGAGCGTTACATTATCCCCAACCTGCACAGCGTAACCGATGACGGGCAAGCGCAAGGCGTGCAGGCGGTAGCCATGATGGACGCCTACAACGAAGGATTCCCGATCATGCTCGACGTTTTTTGCCAGCAATTCCAGACAATAGCATTTACAGACCCAGGCGACTTTTCAACGCACGGCGGAATATTAGTTAACAACATCACCGGCAGTAAGCCCTCCCTGATCCACGGGAACGGGCGCACGCCGATGGGATGGATTTACGACCTTGCAAAATGAGTCAACTTTGTCAAAAGATTATTCATTTGCCATTGTTTCCTCGTTTGAGATCATTTTTTCACGGAGCAGCGACTTAAAAACGTTGTCGTTTTGTTACAGCGTATTTTCCGAAACCTGAAAACGACTTAATGACAAAATTTATGAATATCATCTACGACAACAACCGCGAATTTGAAAGGCTGCTTGCCGAATATACCGGAGCGCCGCACGTTGTCGTATTGGACAATAATTGCAATGGGATATTCCTGTGCTTGCGGTATTTCCACTACCACGGCCCGTACCACAACGAAGTTACTGTGCGCAGCCACACATACCCCGGCGTGGCATACGCCGTGAAGGCCGCAGGGTACAAGGTGCGTTTTGGTTTCAGTCCACCAGAACTAAAAGGGGAGTATAAATTAGAGCCGTTCCCCTTATGGGATAGCGCCCTACGTTTTACATCGGGAATGTACAAGCAAGGCCAATTTCAGGTACTATCATTTACCGGCCCCTTCAAGACCATGAAACTCGGCAAGGCAGGCGCTATCCTATGCCCCACAGAGGAGGCCGCTACATGGCTCCGCCGTGCGGCGTTCAGCGGGCGGAATATGGTATCCTACCACGATGACGTGTTCGATATGCCAGAGGGCTACAATATGTACCTTCCTGCTACCATAGCAACCCTTGGTGTACAACTGATGCAGGGCGTAGCGCAGCACAACCCCGACCTTACTATGACATATCCTGATCTAAGCAACCCTAAACATACCGGATTCCATTAACCCATGCCTACCGTACCACATAGCACACGCCCTACATGGCTACCTGAAAGGAAAAAAGGCGGCTGGAGCAAGTCTGATAATGCACGTTTTTACAACAGCAAAACGTGGAGAAATGCCGCCACGGTGCATAAAATGCAAAATCCTGTTTGTAAATTGTGCGAGGAAAAAGGGATTACAACTCCCGCTGAAATAACAGACCACATTACACCAATTTCAAAAGGTGGCTCTAAAATGGATTTTGATAATTTACAAAGCCTTTGCCGGGCGTGTCACTTGGCTAAAACAAATAAGGAACGAAACGAGTTAAAAAATGTCTAATCTGTTTGGCCTTATTGACGAAAAAAAGTGCAGTTGTTGCGGCGATAGGGTAAACAGGGTTATCGTGTACAATCGAGACGGATGGATGTGCTACCTATGTGGGGTAAGAGTGGTTAGTAGTAAGACGTACAGGCCAGACCAAGCAACATTGGATCATATCATACCACTGTCAGCCGGTGGCCCGCACACATACGACAATGTAATGACGTGCTGCCACAGGTGCAACACAAACAAGTCTAACAAGGGAGGGGTGGCATCAATGTCTAA
>JADJQZ010000006.1 GCA_016712465.1 Candidatus Obscuribacter sp. | reverse complement strand
ATCCGCGCCGCACAAGCCATCGCAAACACGATTGCGTTACCAGTGCAGGACATCGTGTCGGACATCCACAAAGAGTTCGGCGCATAAAAAAACCGCTAGGAGCGACAACTCCTAGCGGCTAAAAACTAAAGAGGAAAACGATATGAATACGAAAATTATACGCATTCACGCGCCACGGCGCAACCCGCGCCATCCAGTACGGGGTTATAGCCAGCCGGCGCTGGACGCCTTGACGCTCAAGGCGCTGGTGGAACTAGTGGTGGACGTGATGGAAGGTCGACACAAGGAGGCGAGCCATGATCGTTCATAAGTGCGAACAGGGCAGTGAGGAATGGCAACAACTCCGCTGCGGCGTGGTCACGATGAGCCACGCAAAAGAGCTTCTAACCGGGGGAAAGGCAAAGACGCGCCAATCCTATATTCTTGACGTGGTTTCCGAACGCCTATCGGGAAAGCCTATCGAGAGTTATTCGAGTATCGACATGCAGCGTGGTCAATTTTTGGAGCCGTATGCGCTGAAATTGCTTGAGGAAGTGAACGGCGCACCCATTGACCGGGTTGGATTTATCACAACCGATGATGGTCGGATCGGATGCAGCCCTGATGGTCTATTCGGAGAAATGGCCGGAATTGAAGTCAAATGCCCAAATCCGAGACAGCACATCAGGAATATCAAGTCGAATGGGTTTGATGATTATATAGCCCAAGTACAGGGGAATATGTGGATTACTGGGCGGCAACTCTGGTATCTAGTGTCATTTTGCCCATGGGTTACACAAAACCCGTTTTATTACGAAGTCATAAACATTGACAATGAGATTGTCAAAAAGATCAAGGAATCCGCAATCAGCGCTGCTAACGAAATAGATTACCTCGTAGCAGAGTTATCCGAAATATTGCCCGATAAGCGAATCATAAGCATGGCCAGCGAGGCGCGCATCGCATGGGAAAGTACGTTTGCCGTCAATGATGAGGTGGAATTATGAGCGAGCCAAGCTTGCAAGACACAATTATTCCTAAGTCGGACCAATTGAACGCCGACGACTTGATTACCGGACCGATCACGGTCACGGTGGAAGCAGTCAAGCGGTCCCCATCTCCTGAACAGCCTATCGATATTTACATTACCGGGCATCGCCCTTTCCGGCCTTGTAAATCCATGCGGCGAGTTTTGATTTCGGTCTGGGGAGATAAGGGGTCTGAGTGGGTTGGCAAGTCCATGACGCTTTACCGTGACCAAAGCGTTAAGTACGGCGGCGTAGAAGTGGGCGGAATTCGTATTAGCCATGTCAGCGGGATCGATGAGGAAATCAAGCTCGCACTGACCACGACACGCGCCAAGCGGTCACTATACAAAGTCCTTCCACTGAAGACCATCGATTATGAGGCGCATATCAGCGCATTCAAGGACGCTAAAAAGATGCGCGAATGGCTTGTAGCATTAGCGAAGGAGAATAACTGGACGAAAACGACGCCGGTATATGTTTCTTTGCGCAATGCTTGCGCCGAACAGGCTAAGAAGATAGAAGCGGATAACGCCAAGACTCAAACCGCCGATGAATTCGACGCCGGTCTTGGCCCGGTGCCGGAAGCGGGCGGCGTGGTAGTGCTCACTGCGGAATGCAGCGCGGACGAGGGGATTGTGTCGGTGACGCAGTAAAAACAACCGATAACCGGATAGCTAAAGGAGATTCACATGACAACTTTTGAGAAGTGCTGCGCAATTCGCAGAATGATATTGAACCGTGCCGCTGAAGTAATGGCCTATGAAAACTGGAGCGAAGAGTTTGCCACTGGGAAAATAAGGAATTTCCCAAAAGACCTTGCCGAGCAAAAAACAGGCAAGGACTATTTTGGCATTCAGCCAGCGAAAATGACTGACAAGCAACTTGAGGAACTTGGGTTCGGTCGATGGAGCAAAAAAACACCAATGCGACTGATCCCGCTTTGGCTTATGCCGTTTCTTGCCGACGAGATCGAGGTGGAGTGCATTGACGGCGAAAAGAAGCTGATCAAAAAAAGCGATATGGACAACGACAACAGATTTGGTTGTTTAGCGTATGGGATAATTCCTTCCGACGCGTAACAAATAGAATAACGCGCCTGACGTGATATTTTGAAGGCGACCCAGCGACCGCCGAAATCGCTTAATAACTGAGGATACGGACATGTAGACGCAACACTAACCGGAGTTATATTCCATGCCGCCCCATCATGGGGCGGCCATCCGTGCCACCCTCTGTATCTGAAAGCGGATTTGAAGCCGAAACGATGGGAGTAGATATATGTGGCAATCAATGGAAACCGCACCAAAAGACGGATCGCCAATTCAAGCAAAAATCCCAGGGAACGGCAGCGACAACATCATCCGATGGATGTGTATTGATGACTATTGGACATGGGCGATTGTCGAGGATCAGGACTGGCCTGATTCGTGGGATGAAGGAATCTGTTGGGCGTCGAATAGTAGCGAGCAGCCGTCCGTGCTTCCGGTGTCGTGGAAGCCTTGCGGTTTTAAAGCTGCAACCAATCCTCTCTTCCGTTGCAATCGCGCGGTGCCCTGCGGAAGCCAACGACCTTCGGGTTAGCCCGGTCATGGCCTTCGAACAGCACTAGAACCTCATCATCTTCTTCAAACGCATAGCCGTTGCACGGCGGATATGAGATCACCACGTTGTTCAGGGTTTCGTTCTCGTTGAGATCAAGCGCCGTGCTTTCATCGATGAACAGCCGCGCCGTGACCACTTCCAAGGTCAGATCGCACACGCTCGCCGGCTTGTCCAACCGTGTAATCGTTCCATAGCGCCATAGCGGCTTCCACTTCAGATGCCCAGGCTCAAGGCACGCATTGTAATAGACCGCTTCCGGCGATAGCGGGACCGACGAAGCCAGCTTGCCCGGCTTGACCTGAGCCGAATCGAACGCGGCGATATTCCACGGGTACTCTGTGTAGAGATAGTCTTGAGGATACACACCACCACCGGCAACCACCGTGGGAGTCGCATCATCCCGCCAGTACCCTGGCGGTTCAGCGGTTTCAATCTCTTGCCCGACTGTCAGTGCTTCCGTGTAGAAGGTGCTCCAGACATCGTATTCTAGGGCGTTCAGCGAGGTCTTGAGTGCTTGCAGTTCGCTGATTCTCATCGCGCGCGCGTCGTTTTCAGCGAGCAACCTTGCAACTTCTCTTCGTGCCGCCGCTTCCTTACCCGCCGCGATTCCGAATTTCCTCACCACGTCCGTGAGCTTCGCCGGCTGAGCCAGCACCTCGGTCTTGGGCGGCTCGATCTTTTCCATACCGGCCTCTTGCTCCCGCGCCACCTTTTGCGCGGGATCATCAGGGTATGTCACGGTGGGCGGTGACGGGTCCGGATCGGGGTCTGGATGGGCCAGCAGGGCCACCCAGAGGTGCGTAGCGGGATGGCTGGTGCTGTATGTGTAGGCGATCCCTAGTTGCGTCGCTGAATCGCTGTAGATAGGCGACGCAGCGTTGATGGCCCACTGGTTGACGGCGCTCTCGGCGGTGAACGCCCCGCACGCGACCAGCTCCACCACGAAATCCGCTTGGTAGCCGGCGAAGGCCACCCGACTACTGGGTACACTCTTATCGCTCCCGATATGCCCCATGAGCCGGTGCCCTGACATGTCCCATGCGTGCCGACGGGCGGCAAAGTCCAGGTCATCGTCGCGGGTCAGGGTAGACTTTCCCGCTGCTGTTCGGGCGGCATTGATCGCGTCTTCCAGCGGCGCGTATTGGGCGCTATCGGGTGGATCCCACGGCATCCCGGTTTCGGGATCATCTTCGGTAGGCGGTACAATCGGTGGCGGGTTTTCGGTATTGAGCAAGTCCTGTTGCCATTGATTGATGACCGCGTTCATCGCGCGGCGGGCTATTTCGGTTTCGTCTTCCAGTAGCGAGAGCGACAAGACCGCTTTACCTAGCAGGGTCGAATACTCCGCTTGGTCGGTATTGAGCTTGTCCAGCTCTTTATTGAGCCGCGTCAAATCATAAAGCGGACGCGCCTTGTAGAGTCCGTCGCCCACGTTCGCGGTAATGATCGCCTTGCCCATTACGGCGCTTCCCGCACAGTCATATCGCTACTGAATGCCGATATTTTGTAAGTCACTGAGTCCGCCACGAATGACCAATCGCCATCGGTTACAGTATCGCCTGGCCTCAGCACCGGGTTGACCTTGACGCATGAAATCGATTTGCGACCGCTGGCATTGGATCGTTGGTAGACACCTTCCAGGGTACGGGTTTGCAGGGTTTCCAAGACCGCCGCCACTCGGGCGGTCAGGACCATGGACGCGCCCCATGGCTCCAGGGTTTCATCGGTTTCCGTCAGCGTGGCCCGTAGGAATTCTCCGAGTGTTTCTGTTCCATCACCAGCGCGTAGGCCGGAATAAACAACAAGCTGGCCCACGTTGACCGCCGCGAGGATCGCCGCGCGCTGGGCAGTGGTCACGGTCGGCACCGACAGCAATAGCCATGTGCTTTGGTTGCGCCGGCGGCGACATTCAATCGATTCGATGGGCAGTTCGATCAAGCTAGTACCGGTGAGATAGCAGCGGTAGATGACTTGCCCGTCGCCAAGAGGCGGCACCGGTGGCGCGGTGCTAGTGGGAACCGCGAGAGAGTAAGCGATTGGCAATCCAGGCACTTCGTAGGCCCGTCCACCGCCAGGAACTCCCAATGCGAAAGCCAAGGCCAGGGCGGGAACGCTGGTAATCGTCGCAAGCTGGAAAGCGCAAATCGCATTAAGTCGACCTGCGTTTGTGTACTCGGTTTGGTAAGTTCCGCTTGAGTTGTACTTTTCAATCTCGCCAACGCTGGCGGATCGAATGCCGCACACGTACACATCGCTTTCCGGCGTGACAAAAATACCGTAAGGCGTGGCGCTTAAATCACTGCCACCACCATAAGTCGAATCGTATTGAATAGTCCCGCTTGAATTGTATTTCCTGACCAGTCCGTATACGCCGCTCGTTTTCCCGCAAATGTAAGTATTTTGACTAGAATCAACACGAATACCATAAACCGTTCCGCTGGTTGCGGAGTACAGGTAATTCCTAGACCAATTCAGAGTTCCACTATTATCGTACTGCCTGACATTATAAGGACCGCTTGCGGTATCTCCACAGACGTAAACATTTCCGCTAGCATCCAGACAAATACCGCGCACCGTTGCAGCATGATTCGCTGTCCATTGTTGCGTGCCGCTTGAGTTGTATTTGCGAATTGAGACGCTACTCGAAACCGCGCCGCCCACATAAACATTCCCGCTAGCGTCCAGCGCAACGCAATAGGTTGTCGCACCGTGGTCAGCGCTCCATTGTTCAGTGCCGGACGAATTGAACTTGAGGATGCTTTTACCGCCTGACGATGCCCCGACAACAACAACATCGCCCGCGTCATTAACCGCTATCCCGTAGAGTGTCGTCGTGTGGTAGTACCGACGCCATAAAAGATTTCCGTCAATATCGTACTTCCTAACGGTATATACTCCGCTGTAGTCGCTTGTGTCTAGTTGTGCTTTGCCAGCGGCATACCAATTCCCGTATGAGTCATAAGCAACGGCATTGATTTCGCCGTAATGATCGAAGGAGTATAGCGGGCTAGACGTGCCATCAATGAATAGCCGGTGCGTGATATTAGACGCATTCCGCAAGCCACCAACCGCAATATAGTAGGCCATTAGCTAGCCTCACTGATTTCCATCGTCGCTTGCGTTGGCGAGATTGCATAAGTGATTTCTCCGACAATCATTGTTTCCTCTCCACCCAAGTCAGCAGTATCGCCAGGACGCAAATACGTATCGACAGAACAGCGAATGCGTCGGCTTCCGTTCGCGGTATTGCGATAGCTGATTCCTTGAATAACCCGCGTCATGGGATTCTCTATCTCGGCATCGCTCTTTGCGTCCAGCGTCATGCTGGAAGATCGCCCGCCAGAATCGAGGCGATACGGACTATCGGATAAAGGAGCAACCAACATTTCATCAAGCTGCTCAACGCCATTCGCAAACTTGATTCCGCGCTTGATAATCAGATTTCCCGCCACGCGGTCAATCACTTGCTGAACCTGTGCATCCGTCAAAGCTGGGCAGACCGCGCTAATCGTCATCACTCCGTAGCCACGGCGGCAAGAGAATGAGGCAAGCGGCAATTCAATGGTGCCGCTCCCGCCCGTCAAATAGCAGCGGTAGATATTCGGCGGTTGGAATGATCCGGCGAAATCACGAATAACGGTTGGCGCTTTGAGACTGAATGACAGCGGTAGCGCGGGAATTAGGTTATAGCGGTCGCCGGTCGTTGATGGAGTAGCCAGCGCAAAGCTAATAGGAAGTGCAGGGAGTTGAGTAACATCCTCATAATAGACAGCATGGGGAAGCGTTTTAGCGTAGACTTGCGCACCCGCTAGATATACTGTCCCATCGTTGGAATTGACATCCATCTGATACGGTGTGAAACTTTCCGCCGTTGACGGATTTGGATTCTCCCAAGTCTTATTGACTGAATAGGCTTTGCTGATAAAGGCAAGATCGGTATCGAATTGCGCTACATAGCCGTTGTAGTAAGAAACCGTGTAATAATAAAACGACTTGATATAAATCGTTCCGTCATAGAAAACAATATCGTTTGGCTCGTACTGTTCCGCATAACTCGCGGCGGTTGCGATATAGACGGAATCGACATAATTTCCGTCGCTATCGAGTTTGATTAAATCACGCGCTTCCGCCGGACTTGTGAATTCAACGCGATTTAATGAAACATCATCCGGGTCGTAATCCTCAAGTGCATAATAGCCGATTCCGCCGCTGCAAATCACATAGACGTTATCGCTACCGTCTAATGCAAGCCCGTAGATGTTACTATCAAGAATGAACGACCATAGCAAGGTACCGGATGCGCTGTACTTATGCACCTCTCCGCATTCTTGGCTAACGCTTCCTGTAACGATATTACCTGACGAATCGAGTTTAATAGCAACGATTCGATGAGTGCTTGCTTCCAGCGTTAATTCATAGCGGGTACTGTAATACGGGAAGACCTCTGAAGACTTCGACCATTGTAATACGCCGGCACTATTATACTTGTGCAGCGATTTATAGGAGTCGCTAGAATCTTGTTCGCCGCCCACATAGATGGAATCGTCGGACGGGTCAATAGCGAGTGAATAGACATAATTCCCATGTAGATTTGGGAAGTCAATCCGCGTCCCTTGCCGACGATAAACCCGCGTGAATTCTCCGGCGGTTTTATAGGTATTGTAAGGATACGAGTAGGATTTGAGCGCAAAGAACAAATGGCCTGCAGCATTGGCGACAACAAACTTAGGAACGTCGCCGAACTCAACGCCACCAAATCGAATCTGGTAGATTAGGTTATCGGCCTCATCATACCCTTCCGCTACAACCGGGTTTGTTGTAGCGCCGTCCAGGGAATGTCCGAGATACCAAACAATGCCATTAGCCATGACTTACGGCTTGTAAAATAGCTTGTCGGTTGCATTCCAGCTAATCGTATAATTGCTCCCTGTATTGACAATATCGGCTGGCGTTGAGTCGAGAAGGATATAAAACAGCAGTGGATTAGTCAGCCCGCCGCCACTCCCAGACTTGTAGCAAACCGCATAGCGAAATGTTTTTGTCAGCGCCGTCCAGGTGACATCGTCGTAATCGATGTTATCATCCGTTACCACGGGGTTGGCCAGCGTCTTGCCGCCAGTCGTATACCCGCTACCCGTCGCCACTTCGTAGGACGATACATCCGACCATTGCGTATGAGCCGTACTAGGCGTATAGCTGGAAGTCACCAGGGCCAGCTTGAGCGTATCGGTATCTAGATCAACGCCGCCAGTTTTTGTTAAACGCCAGAGTTTGTCATAAGCAGTAATCGTGCTTGCCATGTTAGCCGTCCAGCCGGCTAATCAGCCGACAGTTGATAGTTACCGTGTCGATATTCAGCGCGAAAGACAGCACTGCCAAGAATACGCCTTTACTATAGCTTAAAATCACTTGACCGTAATACGCGACCAAATAATTAAGCGTGTCCAGCATCGCTTTGGTTGGATTCTTGACGCGCGCCGTCAGTGTCTTGTCGGATATGCTGTACCCGGTATCGTAGACAGCTACGCCCCCGTCCAGTGTCGCTGTAATGCTTCCGCGCCGCTCCGCTTGGTATTCGTTTACAAAGCGGGCATGAATGATAATAGCGCCGCTTGGATCGTATGATGTTGCCGATAAACTAATCATGTTGTCGCAATCCCAAGCAGATAATCCGCAAAGTCGGCATTAGCGCGCACTCGAATCGCCTTGAGGATTTCCCACATGAACGCTTCCAATTGTGGCGCAAGGCCGGTGCCGTCGATCTTTAGAATAGAATCGCCACGATCTAGCGCCCGAGTCTTTGCACGAATATTCTCAATCTCAGCTTGCGTTAATTCTTTTTGAAGCTGCAATGCAGCGTCTCGGCGCTTATTCTCGGCCTCGATTTGCTCAATGATTTGCAATTTCGTGAAGGTATCGGCTTTGTCGTAGCTCCCGAAAAGAGAGCCTATCAAATCACCGGTGCTGTTGATCGTGGTATTGATGGAATCAAATGCCGCCTCGACTTGCTTTGTTTGCGCTTCCAGTTCAGCGACATTAAGACTAACGTAAGCTTCGATATTCTTGATTCTTTCGTTGCTGGCGATTTCTTCCATTTTGATTCTGAAGTTATCGCTTTCCTTAGCCGCGTCCTTAGCCTTGTCCTTGGTCTTGTCCATGCTAGAACCGAGAATCGATAGCCCGCCAGTGACACCTGGAATGACATTCGTCATTTCAGTATAAGAGCGGACGACTTTCCCGTTTTCATCTCGAACGGTGACTAGCTTAGGAACAAGCTGTTGCGCTTCTTCGCCAACCTTCTTAATCTGTCCAGCAGCCTCTGCGGCTTCTCCTTTTGAGCTAAACTGCACTTCTATCTTGTCGAGCTTAATATCAGCCAGCTTGCCAAGTTCTGCAGCGGTATCCTGTACTTCTCCGGTCGCTCTATTGGCGCTATCTTTGACATCGTTAAGCCCTAACGACATTCCAAGCAATGAGTTATTAGCGTCCTTTGCCTTTTGTCCTGCATCGCTAACTGCTGGAACAAAACCGTCTCGCCATTCTTGCTTGTTTCTTTCAATGTCCGCCGTTAGTTCGTTTGCCGTTTTTTGTAGTCCAGCAAGCGCGATATTAATCTCATTGACTTTTGCTTCATCACCGACAACAGAATAAGCGAACTTTGTTACTTCGGCTATTTTGTAGGCTAATTCAGTAACCAGCAAAGCAATGCCGCCGGCCGCTATTTGAATGGTATTGATAGTGACTTTTGCGGCTCTAAATGCAATATCAATCGCGCTAGCCATATCAGCGCCGGCTTGCCCGATAGCAATCAATGCGCTCCCAACGCCTAGCCCTGCATCAATAAGTAACTTTGCGCTTCCGATAAACTTACCAAAATCTAGTTGGCTTCCTTTATCGAGTTTGACAAATTCATCAACCGCCCTTCCGGCCGCTTCCGCAAAAGGCTTGAATGCCGCAACAATGCCTTGCGTCGTGGTGACAAGCGTTGAACCGACATCGACGATTTTCTGTAGCGCATCAGACAATCCTTCGACCGTGGTAACATCAATATCACCAAAGAACGCGCGGAACAGGTTATCCAGTTCTCCGAACAGTCCATCGAATGATCGAATCAATCCGCTAAAATCGACGTTCTGAAGCGCGGCGGGTAGATTCTTCGTAACCGCATCGATGACCTTGGAAAACTCACCCAGTGCGCCGCTTAGGCTGTCTGAGAGCGGCTTAAAGGGACTGTCTTTTCCTTCCGCTACTTTCTTGAGCGCAACATCAAACTCCGTTAGCGACTTAACGACTTCGACGATTCCGGGCGATATTTGCGTGCCGAGCGTGATAAAGAGTAAATCAAGAGATTTCTCGAAAGATTTGAATGCAGCACTGGAAGTATTGAGCGCCCGCTCAACTTCCTTTGACATACTTAGCGTTGCATCGCTAACCGCCTTGGTGGCCCGTACTCCAACGGTCCCCCAGTTCTCCATTATAACTTGAAACCGAGTGACTTGTTCCGCTGAAACAAGACGCTGCGCGTAATTCTCTTTTTCTGCTCCGGTAAGCGTCGGCCACTTTTCCCCGATTTTGGAAAGAATCTGATAGAACGATTGCTGTGTGATGTTGTTCTTATCGACCTCAAGCCCTAACTCTTTAAGCGCTTCAGCGGCCAATTTTGATGGGCTTTTTAGCTGTCCAGTGATAACAGCTATAGCCTCTCCAGCTCTGGCTCCGCTTTGTAGCGACTCAGTCAATACGCTAACGATAGCCGTCATTTGCTCGAAAGACGCTCCGCTAGTTGATATGCTTGGAGCTATCAGAGCAACGCCTGCGGCAATTTCCTTGAAGTTAGTCTTTGAGTTATCGGCGACAAAGTTTAGAACGTCTCCCATCCGCTTCGATGATTCGACGACTTTATCATTTTCAATCGCCATTCCAGAGACGATTTTCTTTAAGGTCTCCGTCGATTCACCGGCTGTAATCTGTCCAGCGATTGAATAATCAAGCGCAATCTTTGTGAGGTCAAGCGAGGTCTTAATGTCGAAATTAGCGGCGCGCCAATCCGAAGTTGATTTAACGATTTCGTTGACGTTAGTCCCGTATTTAACGGATAGATCATCAAATTGCTGCTTATATTGTTGCGCGTTTCCTTCACCTTCACTGAGAAAGCGGTTAAGGTCAGCAAGGCCAGCACCAAATTCATTTGCAGCTTGTACCGCTTTAACGCCAATAACGAGCGCAACAGCAGATACCGCCGCATCAAGAATCAGGATTTTATTAGCGAGGTCAGCAAAAGGCGTGGCAATGCCGGTAGCAATATCCCCGATGCCTGATAGTTGCTTGGAAATATTTTTAGCGGTTTGTGATACCTGATCGTCGCCGCTAAAAATGATCTTGATGATGCTTTGTAGGTCAGCCACTTATTTCTGCCTTGATTCATTTAAATCCGCAATGAACATATCCCACAATTTCAACTCTACAGAACACAATCGACCGCCAGGAAATATATCTGGACGAACTTCAAACAAGAATCGGTTTTTCCGTTCGCACAGGTACAAGGCGTTAATTATGCTGGGGTCACTGTAGAGTCTTGCAGCTTTCCCAAGTCAGGTCCGTTATTCGTGAGAAACATGATTTCCATAATTAGAGACTTGGCTTGCACTGGATACAGCTTGAATATCCAGACAGCCGCCTCACGCGAGATTTGCGGATTAACGCTACCATACATCAAATGATCAAAATGCCTTGCAAGATCGGTCGGAACATCGCTAAGTCCCATGATTTCCTTCAGGGCTTCGCCGCGATTGCTTCTAACCGCAGACGCGATTACTTCCATGGCATCCCGTAGGATTTCAATCCGGCTATTGACATCGTTAGCGCGCGCTATTTCATCACCGGTGAGTCCACGCACTTCCCAATCCGGTTCCTCACCTTCTGGGAACCAATGCTTAAGTTCTGGCACTCGAACCTTTTTTGTTGGCGCTGTCAGTAGCGGCGCATCGCGTAAAAAGCGGTCAATGTCAAAAGCCATGAATGTTTCCTTCTTCGATAAAAAAGGGACACAAGACGGGAGCACCTGCCTTGTGTCCCGTGGACACTCTGAAAAAAATATCAGGACGTGAAATCGACGCTCGCCCGTTCCGCCGCAACGGTAAAGCTGGCGGTCGGATTCCCTTTGACCGGGAAGGCACGAGTCTTACTCAGGTATCCTTGAGTCAACTGGTACGCAGTCCCGTTGATGTTTGGGTAGAACTTCAGCGTTACCAGCTTACCGACCAGGCTCAAAATAAAATCGGTTACGCCGTCTTTCATGGCCAGTGAGAACGTCGCCGCATTCAGCGTGGACGAAATGGACGCGGCAATCGTGCGATCATAGTTCGTGTCGGACGTAACCGAGTCATTGGATTCAGACGGAACCCAATCCTTGACATCATTCAGGTCACTAAAGATCGGCGTCGCCCCGCGCACATAGACCTTTTTCGCCACTGAGCCGGTATGAATCAGCGGTAGCGCGGAGGTAAAGGTCAGCGTGCCGCGCAGATAATCCGGCGTGAAATCGGGGTTGTCGTACCGCTCTTGATGAACGCCTGGAGCCGCAAAGATTTCATCAGCGGTAATCGGCGCGGACGTCACAGAGGTCAAGCGGACCTGAGCCACCTCGACCGATCCGACTGGAATAAACGGCGGGCCACCAGAAGCGCCTCGCGTCTCGCTGAAAGCAGTCGTTGCAGTGCCAGCCACTACGGCATAAGCGCCCGAAGAATCCACGGTAATCGAGTTGATAATGTGGGTGTTGGTGGTCGCGCCACGGGTACACGTCAAGTCAGTGTCAGCCGCGACCGTGATTTTGCCAGTGGTCGTATTAGCGCCCGTCATTCCAGGCGCGAACAATTCCACCGCCGCCGCGTCCACCAGATCATCGGTTCCGCTGACTGCGGGAGTCACCGCGCCGCCGGTAATGACCCCGTAGCCACCAAAGACCGGCTCGGAATCGGCCCGACTCCAAGGCTTGTTCGTGGTCGAGAAAACAAGATGGTCGCCGGAATCGGTCATCGCGGCGAAAGCAAAAGGAGTTGCCGCCGCTTCGATTTTCAGCTTTTGATTCGTGAGCAAAGACATTATGACACCTCATACAAGGAATAGACTTGGAGCGGATAATACCCAAAGCCCAGAATATATTGCTGTTCGACCGGCGTCTCGAAACGCAACGGCGTGTAATCGCTAGCCGGTTGCCATCCCGCCAGCAGGGCAATCACTCTACTCATCAATGGCGCGGCAAATTGCCTTGCACCTTCACCGCCTACTTGATTGACATAGCGAGTCGCTATTGCAACCATCGCTGATTCGCGGAAGATTGGCGAAGTGACTACCTCTTCATCGGCGATTGAAATTCGCACTGGCAACACGTAAATGGCCGGTGCCGGTTGCGCTTGATCGGCCATTGCTGGAAGACTGGCAATATGCCGAATTCTTGCATCCAATCCAGCCGCATCAATTCGGTCAAAAATGTAATCCGGCAACAAGTACGGCTGAGCCATTACAGATAACTCGTAATGCCTGGAGCGGCGGTAAACCCGTCGCTTGGCGTCGAATACGCCATGCCGCCCGATGATCCGGTTGTGCCGTCACTACTCGCTGTGGAAATCTTCGCGGCTGAAAGCAATAGCCGCTTGGACGCAATATCGGCGAGTCGCTTATTGGCTTCCTTATACCCTTCCGTGGTTCTCTCGGAAGCCGCATTTCCTGACAAATCCCATCGCGCCAAGGCCAGCGTGATGCTTTTCACGACTGCATCCACGGGACTTAATGGCACCGCATAGATCGCACTCGCGTAGCGGTCCACGGTATCGCTGGCCGCAATCAGCGCGGCATCGCCAACACCAGTATCGCTGACATCATCAAGATCGCGGTCGGTCAACTGAAGCCATTCAGTCTCACCGAAGGCGGAAATGAAATCAGCGGAACTGGCGTAGGCCATGGCTTAGGTCTCAGTCAGCTTGATGACCGCGCGCGGGATCGTGCAGATATTGAGCGGGTTTGCTTGCATTTCAATCTCCGCGCCTTTCTCGAAATCCATCATCTTCGCCTTGGCGTAGTACGGGAGTCCATTGGTGTTGACGGTCTCGGCATAAGGAGCCGGTGCGTAGCGAGTCAGGAACATGCCCGGCACGCCTTCCGGCACCGCATAGGCTTCGGTCAGCGGGATCAGGCAATCAGACGTACCGGAATACCACTCCCAGGTAATCCCGCCCCACATAAAGGAGGTCTTGGGATCGCCACGCACCACCGCGTTATCTTGCGAATTGAGGTAGCTCGCGTTGATGACCTCGTGCCCGATCAGCGAAGACCAGAACGTATCGCCACAAAATACCCGGACGCCACGGTAGGGGGTTCCACCCAGTCCGGCCTTGATCGCTTTGAAAATATCAAAGCATTTCTGGCGGACCTTCGTAGTGCTGGTGAGCAGCACCATTCCCACGGTTTGCTGAGTCACGCCGAACTCGGTAAACAGGCTCGTGGTGCTACCGTTGGCGTTGTAGTAGCTCCCCATGATCGCCGCAACACGATGCGTTTCAATCGTGTAATCAATCGAGCGCCGGCCTTTCGCCAGCTTTTCGTTGATGCGATTCTGGACGGTATCTGCCATCGTCTCGGACCCAAAGGCACGCACGCCTTGGACCTCATCGGCCATGATCGTGGCGCGGGCCGGGATATGCGGGCACCGGATCGGGCGAGCGTTCGGCAGGTCGCGAGTGATGACGGTCCCATCCGACGCGCGCGGCAAGGCCGGGAGCAGCTGGAGGGTGCCGTTGATTTCCTCAACCGCCACGTCAACGGTATTGACGCCGGCCTCCTCGAACAGCCCCAGCTCAGCAATGCGAGTGGGAGTGAACGGGAGGTGGTTGATGCTGGCCGTCAGCGAAGTCAAGCCGAAGGCGTTTGAATTGAATGCGTCCCAAACCATGAGGGTCTCCTTAACGCGCCAGGATGTTCAGTTTCGGAAGCAGGCGCGCCTTGCAGACGGCTTGCGAGGCGGCGGATACGCCGGTTTTCCAGGACAACAGCGCGGCCTCGACCTCAGCCATGCGCGCGACAATCGTGCAGGGCGTCGCTGCCGAGGTGGCATCGGTCGCGGCATACAGGATGCCCGCCGGCTCTTGCGAACCGTCCGTCGCGGTGGGGTCCCACGCCACGACTTGCCCGGTATGCGTCGCCACCACGATGTTGAAGTAGTCGCCCGAGGTCATGGTGCCGCCGTTGGCCAGGGTGAAATTCACATGGCTGGACGTGTAAGCAGTGGCGACTTGACCGCGCTTGAGCTTGCTCCCATCGGGCGCGATGACCTCAAATTCAGCCGTCGCGCTGGTGGCCAGCAGTTGCACTCGGTACGTGCCATTCTGCGCATCCTTGCCCAGCGATACGCCGGATACCGTACCAGACCCGGTGCCAACCAGTACCGGAGTACCGGCTGCCGTGACCACGACCGTATAAGCGTCACCGGCGGTCATCGTGCCGCCGTTCGAGATCAGGAACGATAGATGCGAACTGGAATAAGCGGTTCCAACCGCGCCATTGGCCAGGGCCACGCCGTCCGGGTCAACAACCGAAAATGCGGCGGTCGAACTGGTGGCGGTCAAGGTGATGACGTAGCTACCGACTTTCACATCCGGCCCGAACGACAGCGCACTCATAAGGCCGGTGCCGGTGCCCACGATGGTCGGGATAGGCGCGGCGGCTTGGCGCTTGGTTTTCGCGCCCAGCACGGCACCAGCAGCGAGATTCTCACCGCTGGCCAGGGTTACGGCATCCAGGCTCAACTTGTCTTCGCTGTACAGCAGGAACTCAGCGGTTCCGCGAGCTTGCGTTTGTGCGGTCATGGGGATTCCTTAACGCTGGCCCATCGCCTTGCGGCGATTGGCATAAATATCGACGGACGAAAGCTGCACGACCTGATCGCCAGTCGATTGCTGACCGTTCGGGACCGTAGCCTTGAACAAGGCCGGATCGGCACCGCGCGCGGGAGTCTTGGTTTTCAACGCATCGGACACGGCGGAAAACGACAGGTCAGACATGTCCAGATACGGCTTGGCTTTTTCATCGCTGAATTCCAGGCCGCATTCGCTGAACAGCACCTTGACGGCGGCCATACGGTTTTCAGTGCGGTACGTCGAAAGCGCGGTTTCAGCGGTATCGGCGCGGGTCTTTTCAGCCGACAACTGGACGGTCAAGTCAGCGACTTGGCGCTCCAGATCGGCCATACGGGTATCATCGGCCATGGATTTTGTTTCCTGTAGCGGGGTTGGCGATGGGGTGTCGGGAGCCGCAAAAGCAGCCACCATGGTATTGGGATCGGCGTCGGCGGGGACGAACGAGACTTCGAGAATGCGGGCGTTGCGGAATATCGTGGATAGGGTGAGAGACTGGCCGTTGATATTGACCGTTTGCGGCGGACTCATTTCCTCAGAATTGGCATTGAAGCCTACTGATAGCTTCCATGGCGCTTTCTCCATGAATTCGCCTGCCACGGATTGCCCGGCGGCTGTCATTCGAGAGAACTGTCCAGCTACATGAATAGCGCTGCCATCGATCCAAACTCGGCAATGCCCGGCGCGCTGATCAGGGTCATGATTGACCAGGGCGAACATTTGGTCGGGGATAGATAGCGAACCAATATCGATTGCTGAATCACCATACCAGCCGTAGTTTGGGACTACGCCGCCAGAATAGGCGATACCGCTAAACCCAGTCGGGAGGCCGCTGGTTTCGTCAACAGTGATGTCAGGGGAAAACGTGAGATGACGGCGAAGTTTGTCTTTCATGCCGTGATGATAGGAAAGCGGTTGGAAACTATTAAAAAAAAAGTTTCCTAAGGCGTGATGCGTCCTTGTCTATATTGCGCGCGGATCATCCGAATCAAGCGCGCCGTGACTCCAAACCTGGACGCCAGCCGGTCTATGCTGGCGTTGTCCGCAATCGCCCGTGCGATGATGCGATTCCGCTCGGCCACTCGGGCGCTGCACTGCCGGTCGATGTAGATCGATTCGCCCTCGAACTCCGCGCGGATCGCCCGCATGATCGACGCGGCGACGTGTTCGGCCTGAGCAATCCCGGCACTGTCCAGGGCGGTGCTGATCGTGCGTTCGAGGTCTTCGGAAATCATGCGGAATTATCGCACAAGACGCAAAAAACCCGCCATGGGGCGGGTTGGTTTGGTTTCGGTAGTTATCCCTGCTTCGCCTTGATTGCCTGTTGCTCATCAAAACCCCTGATCGTCCGACGAACTAGGCGCGGTCGGCTTGTCGATCAGAAAATCGTCAAGGCTGGCACCGGCTTCCAGCTTTTCCTTCAACCACCCCGGTTGCTTGCCTTTCCCTGCCCAGGTGCATTCGGGCTTCGCTGGGTCTTGATACTTCGGCTTTGACGGGTTGGCCATCTTCACCGGTGCCGGACACAGCGCGGCGAGTTCGGCTTCAGTTGCCGCCGTTCTGGCCTTGTCGGCTTCGACTTGGGCTTTCAGTTCCGCGATGCGCTCTTCGCGCTTCTGTTCCAGCATCGCCTGGACCTCTCGGCCATATTCATCGATGGAATCGGCGATATATCGCAGATCGCCAAAGCTCATGTTGTCCAGCGTCGGCAGGATCAGCCGATGTTCGATGGATTGCGGCGCGTCGCCCATGATTTCGTTTTCTCCATATTCACGTGCTTGCGGCATTGCCTAGCCCTCCACCGGAATCAAACAGGCTTCCCGGCCGTGTTCTGAAATCCAAATTGGCGGCTTACCAAGGCCGGTCCATGTCTGTTCTGGATTGCTTGGATTGCGGAATTTAGGAGGTCGCGAAGACTTCGCGCGCTTTTTCTTCGTCGGCTCTTCCGGCTTCGCGGCCGGCTTCATCGCCAGCAATTGCGAGCGGCGCTGTTCGATGGTTGCAAGTTCTTCATCGATTCGGCCTAGAAGTTCGGATTCGATTTGCTGCCTTTGTTCGAGGAGTTCATCAGTGGTCATCAAAGCGTATCCCATGTTTCTACCTTTAGTTAATGCCGAATTGGCATAACCGATAATACCTAAGCAATAATGGGATTGCAATTAGAATAAACGTCTGAATAGATCAAGAAACCGCTGCCACCATGACTGAGGCCGACTGGCATCAATGTATCGTTGCAAAAGCTCTAGCACGTCCGCTTGATCTTGATCGTTGTAACCGAAGAAAGGCCGCGCGGGAATATCGCCCCATGGGATAGGACTGCCTTTGCGAGTACGGCCATAACTGCCTTTCTTTGCGCCGTATTGATGGGTTGTGGCGTAGACTGTATTCGTGCCGAGTTCGACGCTACCACCAACGACTTTATACGTGATGCTGCTTGCTAGCCGTCCTGTATCTCGCAAGATTTTCGCGCCGCTTCCTGCTTTGCGACGGCGGGCTAGCGTTATGTCGCTCAGCTTATCCCACTCGTGATTGTCAGGGTCAACTTGATCGACAAACCTCTGTTGAGTATTCGATACCAAGATTTGCCCGATGCCTTCCATGGCGGGCTGGATATTCCCGGTGCGCCGTTGCAATTCAGCGAGTAGCTTTTGCGTCTCGTCGGCGCGCACGTCTACGCGAATAACAGTCATGGCTAGAAGATCGAGGCCAGCAGGCGAGAAAGGAAACTCCATCCCGATGCGAATAATCCCATGATGGTTTCAAACCAACCGGAAGGTGCCGCTCCCGCCGCTGATTTGACGGCTTCCGCCAAGCCGCGCGCGGCGTCTTCGGCGGTTGGCTTATAGCCCCATCCGGTTCCAGGCTCATCCGTAGGCGTCGGTTTGTTGATGCCAGTTGGCCCACGGCTTCGCTTTGCGGCCTGTGATTCCGTAAGAGAAATCAGCGTGGACCGGCAGTTGTGGTGCATTTGCGGGCTATTGCGATTCCAGAACGGATCATCGGCGCGGCGGATAATCCCATTGCGATGTCGGCAAATGTCAGTTGTGCGGGCGTCGTTAATCGCGGAGAACATTAGATACGGGAAAGCATCTTTATTTGCCTCGAACTGCTTCCACCGCCCGGCATTGTAAGCAGTTTGATGGAAGTTTCTGAACACCGTTTCCATGTGCGCGTCCGTCAACCCCCCTACCGTTTCGCCGGCCCGCTCCTTCCATTGTTCAAATGTTTCTCCTTGTGCTAGCGATTCAGTGAGCGAATCCAACGTGACTTGGATTTGCGCTAGGCTGGTGAGGTAGCTCACGGTAAACGCCCGGCCCCGCGCATCGGTGGCCACGGTATTGTAAAAATCATCGGGGAGCACAACTCCGCGCGCTTTCGCCCACGCAATCGCTTCGTCGAATGTACCGGACAACGGCAAGTTGAGAGCCATTACAACGTCCGCTCATCCGCCGCTACATACCCGATAACCTCAGCAGCAAAGTGGGCCATCTCTAGAGCGCGCTGGAATCCAGGGCTTTTGTTATCGGCATCGGCAAACAATCTCAGCATCCGCGCGTTCAATTCGCTGGGATTCGATGCCTGCATCACTGCTTCCCGGATCAGTTCAGGATCGAGCGGGTAATCGCCCGCCGCTTTCTGGGTTTGAGTCATGAGGTCATCAATGGCTTGCTGGCCTTGTCCAACCGCGCCGGTATCTCCGGCGGCGAAGGTCAGGGACCGGGGAGCGGACATGCCCGCGTTGACGGGCGCGGCGATGGGGTTAGCCGGCTCAATGTCGTCATCCGCCAAGTCATATCTGTTCACGAAATACCCGCGCGTCAATTGCAGGCCACTGGACGCCAGAACCGGAGCCAAATTCTTATCCCGTTCAGCCCGCGCTTGTTCGATCCCGGTTTCATCGCGCCGCACAAACCGCAAGGGCTGGATTTGGTTCATGTAGCACAGTGCGGTCACAACCCGCTGGCACACATCCGCGCTCAATCGCACGTCAGCGAGGCGGCGCGTATCTTCGACCTGCAAGCCCACTTCGCCGGACGCGCGGGAGCCGTACTGGCCGCCGTCCGTTGTCATCGTGTTGCCAAGGATTAGCTTTTGAATCCGCTTCGTCAGCGCCAATTCCATGCGCTCGAACTCGCCGGCGGTGCTGGGCTGGACGGTCTGCACTTTATCTTTGTCGTCACCCTGCCAGGCAATCACCGATCGCGTCCCTTGTGCCCGCATGGCCGCTACAAAGCCGGCTGGGTCCGATACCATCCCCATGACGATGGGTTGTCCGAATGTAGTCAGGAAGTTCAGCCACATCCCCCAACCTTCATGCCGCCATGTGACCGGATACCAGAGCCGAGATAGCAGGGATTCCCCGTAGGGATTGCGCCGCGTCGGGTTGCGAACGATGGGGAAAAACTTCAGCGGGGAGCATTCAAGCCCTAACGTGCCGCCGGTCCCGTCACTCGGAAAATAGCGCCAATCCAGCGATTCCCCGGAGATTTGAAACCACTCAATCGGGCATTGCGTAAAGTTATCAATTCCAATTGAGCCGCCAAAATCCGAGTAGACCATTTCCGACATGGAATAGCCATAAGCGACTGCTGACACCGTGGCCCGATCAATCGCTTCGATAACGCGCGCGAGTTGATCAGTAATGAATTCAGCGTCTTTCGATTCGTTCGGCTCAATTGCCCACGGCGTTGCAATCAGCGCGGAAACCCGGTCTTCGAGACGCCCGGATATTTCGTCATCAAGCTCTAGCTGTCTGAGCATATGCCGCTGCACGCCGGCCTTTTGCAGCAACAAATCCGGGTCTGGAATGGTCGTAAACCAATGCAGCATCTTGTCGTAGACTTGCTCAGAAAACAGCGCATCCCGCGACGCCATGATCTCTTTCTTATTCTGCATGGGCGCGAACTGTAGCCATTGCTTGAGTCGCTCAAACATTCGGGAATCCTCCAGGCAAATACAGTCCGCCTAGTGCTTTGTAGTCTATCACTTGTAGATGGGATTTATGAGACAAATCAAGTTCTATCAATGCGAACACCATGGCGTCTAGCCGATTTGGCGATTTACCACCAGGGACGAACAGGCACATCTCATCTTCAAGTTTCGGGAATGATCCGACATGATGCACTAGGCCATGCTCATATTGCGCGGCGATTGGGTCGGCCCTGACTATTTTACCGCGACTCGAATGCACCAGCTTGACGCGGATATTCGGGTCAACGGTGGCAATCGTCAAAGCGACCATTTCTCCGCCCGCGTTCGACTCGGCCACAATCATATCTGCATGGTGCCGATGATATGCTGCAACCGCCGCTTGCGCCCACTGCAATGGGGAACCTTGCAGCGAGTCATCCCCCAGGATATAGCCATGCCCGCCGCTCAAGGCCGCAGCGACAATGCCGGCCTCATCGCCGGTACTGGTTTCCGATGGATCGACGCCGATGATAATTCGTTCTGTTTGGTCCGGGATGCGATAGACGCGGTGTGATTCAATCGTGTGTCTTGTCCACAATGCGCCAGGTGCTTCATCCACGTCTTCCGCCATGATTTCCATGCGATAAGCTAGCGCCGTCATGTCGTTCGACAATTCGTCCAGGGCTTCACTAGAAATATGCGGATTATCATGACTAGAGAAATGGACCAGCTTCCAGCGCGGATCGCCGGATGCTTTAATGCGCTTAAACATTTTCGCGGCATGTTGCGGGTCGTTGGCTTTTGAAGCGCTACGCGAGGCAAGGGACGGAGGGGTGTAGATAAAAGCAGCGTCGCCGTTATTATCAGCGAGCATCGGCGCGCCGACGACGCCCCAAACCTCTTCGTTCATCAGTTGGAATTCATCAAGAATCAGTTCATCGGCATAATCGCCGCGCAAGGTATCCGCATTCCATGCGGTTTTAGCCCTAATTCTGCGCTCCGTTCCGGGTAGTTCCAGGATATGCCGAGTTGAGTTTTTATTAAATATTTTCTGATCGATTGGGTCTTGAAATATCCGACACGTTTCAGTCCAGAATCGGTCCACTTGATCGATGGTTGGCGCAGCATAGAGCACGCGCTTTCCTGCTAAAAACTTTTTAGCGGCACGAATCGCCACTCCAACTGTTTTACCGCCGCGCCGCCCCGCGCGAACCATCACCCGTTTTTTATCGGTTTCTACAAATTCCTTTTGTTTTTCATGCGGGGTTGGCATAACAATATCATACGCCATCAGCTTGGATACCTGACGATAAACTCAATCTCTCTTTGCTGGCCTTTTTGCTGCCTAGACTCAATCGCTTTATGCGCAACATCTTGTGCATTTTTCAGCGCCAGCGCGAGTTGATTCAGGTTTTTCCCGTCAATCCTACGGTCTTCTTGCGTGCGAATCTTAATCACTTCATCTTGAACGATGCTGATTATTTCGCGCGCGGCACCGCAAGCCTCAACGCTAACGGCTTCTATTTCTTTGTCTTTAGTGCCAGCATCTATTTCGCTCATCACTCAAAGCGTTCTCACCGGAATAATCACGGATCGATCAATATCAGTGCGACCCAAATCAACAGCGCCTACCGTGGAAGTTGATACCCTGTGCGTCAAAGTCACGGACGTTGCCCCTTCCGTTACACTGATTTCAATTCCGTATGTTTGCAGGTATTCAATGCCATCATCCGCAGTCATCGTTCCCAAATAAGTCGAATCGGTAACAATAGTTCCGCCAGCGATAAGGCTCTCATGGCTTGTAATGGTTTCACCGTCACGCAGCCAATCGTCGTAATGGAAAAATACCCAGTCAGTACCATCCGGGTCAATCGGATCATTCTTGGCATTGACCGGCTTTTTCCCATCGTGCGTGTAAGCCATGGCGCTATTTCCTAGAGATACAGCTCAAAGTCAGGAGGCGTAATCAGGCTAGCCCCGTCCGAGTGGCGCACATAAAGCCGGCAGGATTCCATGCAAACTACTTGCATGTATTCATCGCCTTTTACCGGCCTTTGCGGTTCTGGTTCTGGAATCTCGACATATCCAAATCCAGCCCTTTCATCCCGTGCCGCTCTTGCCGCAATTCGGCTATCGCTGATTTGTCTCTCGATCTCAGCGAAGTAAGCCGCACGATCAAATCCGCCAACTACCGACCGCTTGAATGCCCGCATGAATCGCCGGATAAAGACTTGTCCTAGCATATCATGCCTTGGCAAGAGTGGGATTTGCGGAATCAAGGAAACCCTCACTGCACCGGCAATATCGCCACCGGACGTAATGAGAGTTCCATCAGGCATTTCAGCCTCAAAGGCATAGCGGTCTTGGAGGAGAATCATAAGCAAATGTCAAATCTCATCCCACGCCAACGTGAGCGTCTCAGCACTCAACGCACCGTTGCTTGCCGTGGACGCCACGCTAATCTGCAACTCGATAATATCGCCAATGTAGCTATTATCGTCAGCAGGCACAAAAGGCCCGGTATCCGTACCGTCCCCATTCAGCGGGGAGCCAGACGTATAGCCGAACAGGTCCGATCCGCCACTCATAGCGGTATCGTAGTGCGTTCCGAACGTGGTCCCGATATTTTTTGCCGTGCATCCTACGCCGGTCCCGAAGCCGCTAGTCCCGTCAGAATACCAGCGCATGTTAGAGATATTCGTATTGGGCGGCGCTTCCATATATGCGCGCAGTTTCTTGACATACGAATAATCCGTACCAGCGCCCGGCACTACGAGCGGATCATTCGCGTCAACCGCCGTCGAACTGGTGCTTGCAACCGCCTTGAAACGTACCGTGCTGGAAGTTTTGTCAACGCCCGTATTGGCGTCGGTAGTGAGTTCGTGAATCTGAATCGTTGCAGCCATGGCTATATCCTCAATTTACTACTGATCGGTCTGAATTCGGTATGACAATAAAGCGGTCTGTCTCGCTAATCACAATAAATCGGTCTGTTGGAGCAATGCTGATCACACGTCCGGTCGGCATGATAATCGCTGAAATCAATCCAATGATCGCATCAATGAAGACGCCACTAGCGCGGCTTTTCTGTAGAATCCCGTCCATCGAAATCGCCGCGCTTCCGATGATGCCCACAACTGCATCCAGTGAAACCATTCCAGTTTTTGCGGATTGAACCAACCCATCTATCGAGATTTGAGCGGTTTTCGCTGACTGCGCCAATCCATCGATGGATAGGATGCCCGTTTTAGTGGCCTGCAACAAAGCATCCACGCTTACAGCGCTAACGCCGGTCACGAATAGCAGGGCATCCAATCCAGCCGCAGCACCGGCCACCGGGACCGCCACCATGGCATCCAGCGATAATGACCTGCTCTTGAGTGCTTGCACGAGGCCATCCAGCGCCGTGGCGGCTAGCGCTTCTCCAGCACTCACGATGATAGCGTCTAGTGATAGCGTTCCCGTTTTAGTGGCCTGCAACAGCCCGTCCAGCGCAGAAATAGCGGATGCACTGCCCTGAATGAAAGCGTCCAATGAAGACGTGGCAGACGCCGATTTTTGCAGCAAAGCATCAATCGACGCGGTACTCACCGCGCCAACCCGCAAGAGCGCGTCCAGGACAACCGACGCCGAACTGCCACCGCTAATGATCGCGTCTAGGCCAGTAGACGTAGTGGCAATGCCCTGCAATAGCGCATCGATTGATGCAGTTGAACTGAACGCCTTTGAGATAATCGCGTCAATATCGGTTTGCGATAGATAACCTGATTGCAATAGAGCATCAATTAACACAGTTGTAGATTTACCGGATTGCAACAACCCGTCAAGAGATGCAGTAACAGTTGAGCTTCCGCTAACAATTGCATCCAATGCAGCCGCAGAGCTAAAAGAACTCTGCAAAAGTGCGTCAACTCCAGAAGTTGCAGAAACTATAATTGAAACAGCAGCATCGATAGAGACTGCGCCAGTCTTAACTGCTTGTACAAGTCCATCAACTGATACAGCGGCTGAGTTATCAGTGGAGTTCAAAAGCGCGTCAATAGATATACTTCCAGATTTTAAAGCAGCAACTAGAGCA
The DNA here is from genome assembly GCA_016712465.1 of Candidatus Obscuribacter sp. Lineage (GTDB taxonomy): Bacteria > Cyanobacteriota > Vampirovibrionia > Obscuribacterales > Obscuribacteraceae > Obscuribacter. The sequence continues at coordinate 9,228 of JADJQZ010000006.1, read as the reverse complement.
TCAAAGTTCACAGTTCCACTAAACGACTTTTGCAGTAACGCACTTAAACTTGACGTTGCAGTTATACCGGTTTTTTGAACTAGCGCATCTATATTTGTGGTACTTGTATTTGTTGTAGCGCCAGACTCTTTTATAAGGACAGAAGCCGCTAGGTATTCTCTCGATGTGCCAAGCGTTGCTGTTCTTGTTCCAGTAGCACCAGAACTTGCGACAGCATCCCATGAAAACGCTGATCCATTAGTATCTTGCGGGGAGTTTGCAAAATATCCGTCATATCCAGACGGAGGTGTAAAACTAGATGGATCGCTATATAGAAATAAATTAATCAACAACTCATTAGTTGTTGATGCACTAATGCTTGGCGCAACTGGACTGGTCCCACTCGAAGCTGTGCTAGCGCTAGTATCTACTGAAAGACTATTACCACTGAATGCTATTAATACCGCAGACCCGTATGGATATGTTCCGCCAACACTCGTGATGGTAAAACTCGATCCTTCAGTCCCATCAACTATTTTATAAAAAATGGTCCCGGTAGACGCTCCATCATCTCCATAGACACCATATGATTCTTCAATTAGCTTTGTAAACCCTCCAGTAATCGTTACATTCCCGCCTGTATCGTATCCGTTATCTGAAAAACCAGAAACACCGACAAGAATAATATCCCCTATTTGTACGGTAGACTCTTTCGTGATTTCGGCAGAGCTAGAGTTTTGCCACTGAACGGAATAATTTGTGCTGCCTCGACGCGCAATAGTCATTCCGCCACCTCCAATTTCTTTTGTAGCCCACAATCCGCTAGGATTTGGCGGAATAGTCTGTACAAGCGATGTAGTCCATGGCGACGGCGGGCATAACGCAAGCGGCTCTCCACACTGATATCCTGATGGCGGAATAGACCTTGCCCGTGCGCTAATAACTTCGCCGGGCTGGACGGGTACATCCAGCGTGTATTGAGTGCCTGAGATACCATCTGCGCTTGCTCCATTCGCTTCAAGTTCTACCGTGGTTCCGGCTGGCCATGTCGCGCTGGAATCCCAAGCGAATGTGATGTTCAGGGCGTCCGCGACATTCGCGCATAAAATCAGAACGGCGGTCAGCAAGCAAGCCCAAATACGCGCCTTGTCTTTTATTGATCGCATCACGAAATCCTTTATTCGACTTAGACAGCCTTTTTGCCTTTTTCTCGCAAGCATTCAAAGATTTCACGACCAAGATAGCAACATCGATATTGAGCATTGTTTTCCAAATCCTCATGAGTTGTTGCTCTTGATCGGTAGACCATCTTGCGAATGGCATCTTACGGCCCGGTGCGGATTAGGTTGATCGTCATTCCTGCCGGCGTCGGTGGTGTAGTAGCAGGATAGCCAGCCGTCGCCGTGACCCAACCAGACCATGCTGACACTAGCGCCCCATTCACATTCTGAGCTGCCACTTCCACCGGGTCTCCAGGATTCGCGGTCACAGTCGTTGTCCAGCTTGGCGAAGTCAGACTTGGCGAGAGGGTCTCTGTACCACCGTTGACTCGGTATTTAGCGCGATACGAAGGCGTATCAGATGGATTCCACGTTGGAGTATCCCATCCGACAGTGAGCTGATACGTATCAGCACAAGCAACCGAAGCCGCCAACATAAAAACAAGAGCAACAATGCTTTTCATTTCTTCACCTCATCTAAAGCCACGGGAATATAGGCCATGGCATCCCGGATTCAACCCAAGAATTCATTAGCCATAAGATAACCGCCATTCCATTAACAAACGCGGCAACAATAATTGTTTTCAATATTCTGTTTTGTGCAATCTCATCGTTTTGAATGTGATTCAGAACGGCAATCTGCATTTCATTGACTTTCTCGGTAACGTCATTTCTAACCGCTGAAACGTCATCACCGATTTGATGTACCATCGCTTCCAGTTTTTCGCTTTGTTTTGCGTTGTACTCGACCCTTGCCTTGAGTGCCGCTATATCAGCGTCATGAATTCGTATCAAATTCGCCATTTCACGATTAGAAACGATCAGCTCGTGGATTGCGTGGTCATCTCCGTCCATTACGGAATCCCCGGCACGTCAGGCAAATTCGCACCGACACACAATGCCCGCCAGCCCTGCACTTTTTCTGGATATGGACCAACGGATCGCATCCACTCGCCTATGCTGATTGCCCGACACATGATCAATTCTGCGGTTTGGTACTTCGCATGTTCAATCGCCACGGTTTGCGCCGTGGCTTGATCTACGAGCGGCTGGAAATTCGCACACCCGGCGAATAATCCGCATGTGGCTAGCAATAGGGTTCTCATATCAAGCCCCAGGCTTGAGCAACGGAACGCACGCTTCAGCGCCGTCACTCATGAGATTCGCTAAATCTTCGGCGTGAATAAACACGTCACCCATGACTCCTAACGACACTCCCCAGGAATTGTGAATTCGATATAACCCTGTCCTGTTGTCATACCCCATGATCGGGTATGCATGGCCGCCTAGCGTTTTCCCCGTCGCCCGAATAACGCCCTGTTCGTTTGGCTCCATCATGCCTTCAGTCCAATTTGTTCCCATGATGACCGGTCCGTGGTAACAAACAGCGGCATTGACTTCTTTCTCAGTAAAGCACCATCCATACTTCAGGAAATAACCGAACTCCTTAGCGGCGGCAACAGCGCCTAGGACGCTAGACCCGTCATAATCTTCGCCGGGCCACTGATCAAGTTCCTTGGCGCGCTGATACAGATACCGGGCATGAGTTGGCGTCAAGCCTTGCACCGGGAACGGTTCAGCAATGGCCGCATGGATCGTGGCGAATCCCGTGCATGACGGCTCTTCAAACTGATCGAAGTAGACCGGGCATGACCACCGCATGGATTTTCGCGGTAGATCAGAGACTGGGAGAATACTGGTAATCCGGTAGTCGAGATTCTTTTTGTCGAACCTCGACCGCCAAGTGAGCGCTCTTTTCATTTACGTTGCTCCTTCCGCTTTTTCGCATCGCGCCGGCGATTGCGCCACCAGGGCCACCAGCCGCCTATTCGGACGCCGGCGTAGAAAATGAACGAACGTATTCTAGGAAACCCGGCGTCGATCATCGATCGATAAAATACTTTGTCGCATTGTTTGCGAGTCAGGTATTTACCATCAATGAGATTATTTTCGTAAAGCTGATCATGCGGCGTTGCCGGAATATCGTAGTCATGTTGGTCCCCAAAAATTACTGAGAACGCACAACCGAAGCTCGCCCCGTCGATTTTCAATCCCTTTTTGCATGTGATTGTTCCTTCCTCTTTATCGAAATACCGAAAGTCACGCAATAGCATTCTGTATCTTGGCGAGACGTAAGTGGTGATCAGCGGATCAGGAAAGCGGTGCTTGTTAATCATTTCGGCATCCTGATTATTGGGCCGAAAGCCCAATCCCTGTAGGCGCGGCCGGCGTTCCAGCGGTGAAGGTGAAAGGGGGGGTCGCGGCGGATTCTCCCCAGGCATTGCGCGCTTTCACTGTGATCGTTTTTGACCCGGTGATGCCCATAATGTCCCATTTCAGGATCGTTCCTTGCGCGGTCGAAGTTGCGGGACGATGACCGGCGCGGATTGCCCAGACACAGTAATCACGAACTCGGTAGGCTGTGGGCCTGAACTTAGGTATGGATCGCTGACGACGAACGGCGCGGCATGGGCTGGTATTGACGCCATCACAGACAGAAACACGTAGATAAACGACGGCTTCGACATGATTCTTCCCCTACTCTGACTCAAACCGTTGCGCGCGATTCGCTTGCCGCGCATTCCAGAACAGTGAATAAAAAGCCTGCTGATCGATTTCCGGGCAATCTCCGCTGATGCATGGGCCACTGAATCCCATCATCGCGTATCCATTCGGCAGTTTCGATTTTGCCAATCGGAACGTGCCAGACCATTCGTATGTCACTGGACTGCACTCGCCAGAAAAGCATAACGTGGATGATGCTGGCACCGGATCAATACAAGCCGGAGGCTCGGGAGAAGGACCGGCCCATGGGCCTTCCCAAACACCATTCACGCATTCACTCATTGCAACCTGAGCAAACATGGCTGTAGCACAAAACGCTAACAATCTCATTTCAATACCCTCTCAGAAAACACGATTACAAAAATCCGGGCGCGCATCATTCCAACCGGTGCACTCCGGGCCAGAATAGCTATAGGGTTCTGGATCGATACTGGGCCGCTGCGAGCACGTTTCCAGCGCTGACTGGCTGGACCAATCCCATGACAGCAGCCCGGCAGCCAGCCCTCCAGCAGCTAGCCCAACCGGTCCGCCAGCCAGGCCGCCCAGTGTTGCACCTGTTCCAATCCATCCGCCCCAGCGTGCGCCACTGGATACTGCTTGGCAAGTATCTATATCTCCTGCATCCCGATAGCCCAGAGCCACACCCTCAAATACCATCTTGGCGACCACAACACCTGGAAATCCAAATGGGCTGAGTTCCTTCGTCCCTTTGATGGTTCGCAGCACAGCCCACGACACGCTGGTATCCGCGACATGGGGGGCCGCCCAGAATAGCCCCTCGTCCGCTCGACATGCCGTGGCCATAACGCTGGATAGCAACAGCGGGATAATGATAGAGCGTTTCATTGGCATAAGACTTTTCTTATCGCTTAGTCGCCGCTTCAAGCGTGCTAATCCACCACTCCGAAACAGCGACGGCATCCCAATAAGCTTCAGCGTAATTGGCTTCTGCAATTGCAGCCAGTAGGCGTAGATAGTAGGTCATGGGTGAAGACCAATGCGGTAGAACAAATGGTTTCCGATAGACGCAGTTGGCTTTCTGTTTATCGCCCATTTCGTATGCGGCGCGATAAGTCGAGTGCAGTAGTGATCGCTGCCTAGTGTGGGGTCATTATCGCGGGATTCGTTCAGTACGCGCTCGCAGATGCTGCGGATCGATTGCACGTCTTCACGCCGAAGCGTGGCTGGCTCGTGTAGCCGATGACTTTGCGGATCGCTTGGATTCCAGCACGAGAACTGCCACGGATCGCGACACACGGCCTGTATCGTGTCATCTGGGATGCCATCGCCGCGCTGGCGGCTCCACCATCCAGGCTGTTCCCATCGATTTCGGATCACCCAAGCCACCGCACGCTGGCCGATGATCTCCTCGCCGCGTGCTTCGGCCCAGACCGTCAAGGCCATGGTGTCGAGGTCTAGGTCAGAAAATGGCTTGCAAGTGCTAGAACGGTACATGATTTTTCTAATACTACGTTACCTAAAAAATGTCAACTGAAATGCCCATGCTTCGGATCGTATTCGTTGCACAAGTCGGGAAATTCTCGGATGTCATGATCGCACCAGCAGATTAGGAACCGTTCATTACATCGAAACCGCTTGCAGTGATAGCACGCGAAGCGGTCCGGGCGGTGCTTGAGGGATATGGCGTTGGCGCTGGGTTGGGGCGGTGTGTGACCGGCAGAATGCTGCTGCCGGGGATTGGGCGTTGGCGAGGATCGCTCATGCTCGATGATCGCAAGCGCGTAACCGAATACAGCCCAGGCCATGCAGAGCAGAACAGTGTCGATCATGGCCGCAAGAACTCCGGCTGTATGGTTTCCTTTCCGCAATCGGAACAACGAATCCTATGCGTTTCCGGGAATCTATCCGCTGTGGGTTTGTATTTATGCGGCGATCCGTTCAAACAATCAGATCTTTTTGCATCGTAGTGTATTTCTATACAGATGGTGTATACAAATTCTTTAGCGCACCAATCGCACTCCTGTGAAAAAATCAAATCCTCTTCTAATCCATAACCATCATCGTGGTTAATCTCAACATCCGCGCCGCAGTATGGACATATAACGTCATTGCTCATCGATTAAAAATCCTCTGAGATACTACCTACAAAATTAGGATTCGCATCAAACCCAAGCTTGGTGTTGGCATCAAAATATTGCTTTAGTATATTGTCCATTACCTCTTGAGCTTCTGGCGGCTGAAGCTTGATTAGCACAGTACATAGCGCGCGCTCAGTATTGGCGAGCCGCACCGCCAGCTTCTCATGCTCATAGCTATTTGTTAAGTCATCGCTCATTGCTTGTCCTCCTGTTCCGCCATCCCCGACCAATCAAACGTTCCAGCCGCAATCTCATCCACCATATCATCGAAGTTGCGTCCTTCCAGATTAAGTTTGTTGAGATACGCGAATCGCCGTGTATTGAGCTTGCGCAGCGTCTCATATCTCATATAGCCAATCGCAAGTTCGCGTGGGTTGTTTCTTTGCAATGCGTCTTCGATGAATAGTTCAATAACTGGGCTTGGCATCATCGATCCCCACTCGACCCAAACCCGCCTTCTCCGCGCTCACTGGCCACGAAATCATTAACGATCTTTAATTGCGCTCGAACCACCGGGACGATGACCAATTGTGCGATACGATCCCCGACATTGATCTTGAATTGATCGTCGCTGCGGTTCCAGCACGATATCATCAATTCGCCCTGATAGTCGCTATCGATCAGGCCGACCAAGTTTCCAAGCACGATGCCGTGATTATGACCAAGACCGGAACGCGGCAGAATGTAAGCAGCTAGCCCTGGATTGCTGATGTAAATCGATAGCCCTGTCTTGATAAGCTGGACATCGCCCGGATAAAGAATCAGCGGCTCATCGATCATCGCCCGCAAATCAAGTCCAGCCGATCCGGGCGTGGCGTAGGTCGGCAGTGGGAATTCAGTGCCGAGGCGAGGATCAAGAATTCGAGTTTGGATTTCGTGGTAGTAAAGTGGGGTCATTATTGCTTTGTCTCCTCAACTTCAGAAATCTCGATAATCGCATACGGTGCTAACGTCGTGTAATCCTTGCGCGCCTCAATTCGATTGATAAGACAATCATCTATAATGACGCCGGCATCAACAAGCGCGTCTTCGGTTGACCTAATGAGTTTACTCAAGTCCGGCTTAATGATATGAGCTTGTGGAGCACCGCATTTAACCTTTCCGGTATTCTTTCCGGCCCCGTAGTGGCTTTTCGGTCGTGAGAAGAAAAACCGGAACGTGGCGCTGATTGATCCACCCATCATCCTAAATCCATGTTCTCGGTTTGCGTCAATAGCGGCGGCCTTGACGGCTTCACGCCAGGGCTTCACGTATTTAGAAGATTCCACCATGACCCCTTTCCCGACATGCCGCTTGCTGCCCTGCGGTGCTGGGAGGCCATGGACGGTAAACTTAAGCTCGTGGGCAGGCATCGGCATCATCCATCAAATTTTGCTGTTTAAGACGCTTTCCATGTCCGCCCGCTACACTACCATTACCTACGCCGCTTACGTGCCTTGTAGGTGCCTTGCGCGGCGATTTTGAAGCCTTTGCTGGTTCAAGGCTCGATAGGTCTCCGTCCAAGCAGGCGTAGATGTTGATCGGATGCGCGGTTTTCGGCTTGGGCGGGCGGTAGCGACGGGGCATCAGAAATACCTCGTCTCTGCAACATCGAAAACGATGCCGCCGTATAACCACAGTACGGTTAGCGTGTATTCGTGGCATCGGATCACATCATGCCCAACACATGGCTTACGATGAGAAAATTCTGTTTTTGGGAAAAAATGGAAAAATTTTATCCAGCCAAAACCATTTCGATCCATAGATAGATATTTTCTTCTTTCGGAATCGAGAAAAAATATCTTTAGGCATCTTCTTGGTTTTTTAGCTGGCATTTGAGTAATCGTAGGCATGTCGTCTACTCGTCCTGCTCGATGGAATCGACAAAGCCCTTGTCGCCGTTAGCCCACCCCTCTTGGAAATCGACTGGATGTTTTGGTGTTTTCACCTTGACTGCCATATCGGCCACTTCATCCCAGTTCATGTTATTACCAGCCCAATCCTGAATTTCAGCCGGGCATTCCTCGAATAGAGGGATAGTGTCCTCTGCCAAGCTACGCTCAAGATGGCCATTAAAATCATCCGCGTAGAATTTTGCCCTATTCTCGGCAATTACCATAACCGGAACAGCCCATACAGAATTGTCAGGCATTCTGATCGTCATGTACTTTTTCATTTCAACATCCTAAATTATGATCGTTGCGCGGCGGCTTTCCTGGTTTCCGGGCCGTGATTTCGTCTGCGATCCGTTTCGCCTCTTTCTCGTCGCGTCTTAACAACGCGCAAGCCCAATCGTCCCAGAGTTTCCAAGTCGGCGTGTCAATTTCTGGCATGAGTCACGTAATTCCCGCGCGGGAGTGGATTCACGACCGCCTCGCACCTATCGCACCGATACTCAGGCCTTTCCCAGGAATTCTCGATTCGATGATCCGACCGTCGCAATTTTCGGGCATCGGAGGTCATTGCGAAGTGTGATTGCGCTCATCTCAGTGGTCGGCGACCTCGCGACGAATTCAAAATCTCATTACCTCGTGAGTCGGTTAGGCCCATTCTCGTTTCGAGGCTTCGAGATCATCCGACCCTCACGATCATCTCGAACAGGTCTGCTTGGTCAATACACCGCTGCCTTGCGATGCATATCCCCCTTGTGATGCGCCTTGGCCAGTGCCGAGAAATCTTTCTTGTTCTACTCCGCATTCTGCGGGCGGCTCGTAGCGTAATCTCGGCCTGCAAGTCCTTCCGGCATCAGCCCGCGTCATGCTGTTGTCGATTTAGGATAGCAATTTTTGAAGCGTCGTGATTTGTTCGGTATTCATTTCACACCTCAGAATGAAAAGACCAGTCCGGAATATCAACGGACTTTCCGCGAAACTCGTGCGTGCTGTCGCTCAGATATTCAATGCGGCCATCTCGCACAAAGCAATGGCATTTTAGATCACCAGCCACTGAGTACAGCGATGGCGTGAATGTCGGCTTATCCTCGCTGTTGTTCCATTGCCAGCCATTCCTGCCTAGCGAGATTCCATGCGCAGTATTGCAGGCCGGACAAAAGAACATCAGCCCGCCTTTGGTCTTGCGGAGTTTGTGGCCTATGGCTGACATTGCGCGTTCCTATCATAATATTGTCTTATCAGAATATTCAGAGTTTTCATTTTTCCTCTGATGAACGATTTAACTGCATATTCTGGCCATAAAGAGAAATTATAAACACCACAACAAAACAATATAGATCCTGACTCTCTTCCAAGCCACTCGAAATAGCGTTTTCCTGTGAAGCCGGTTTTCATCAAGTAGCACTCCAGTCTGTAGACTCTTCAGGGTCGATCCATCCGCCAATCCTCGCAAGCCTAATCAGTTCTTTCCCAAGTCTTGCGGCTTCATCTGGC
>JADJQZ010000005.1 GCA_016712465.1 Candidatus Obscuribacter sp. | reverse complement strand
CCTGAAGATCCACCTCGGCGAAAGAGCTAAGATCTTGGTAAAGAATGGTAGAAACCGGCAGTGATTTTGATACGACCAGTTGCAGTATGACTGGATGGGTAATATTGCAAGCTCCTGACTCAGTGATATCTACAGCTACCGGCGCTAACGCCAGCTGGAACATTGGCACAGTTACCGGTGTGGCCAAGAAGCGGAGCTGGTTGCGAGAAAGCAAAAGAAAGCCAAGGCAAGAGGCGCCAAGACTAATGCTAGCTGTGTTTTTCGTTTGTTCATTTTGATTCCTTCTTGAGGTTGATTTGTTGCCTTGTACCATCAGTCTCAATTCCAAAGTAAAAAGTTATATTTTGAAGACTATCCAGCCAGCTGACTAGAGTTATCCTTAGTTTTATTAGCCTGGTGGCTTTTGAGATTTTGCCTGATAAGTAAATTGGAACGAGTAGCTACCGGAAAGCTCACTCATCTATAGGGCTAGAATCAGGATCTGCAAATATCTGTTTATAAAGAAAAAGCCTAAGTCAACCGCAATTCAGCCATTTACAGCTGCTAACTAGTCACTGAGTCTATCAAGGCGAGCGCTAGCCTTGATAGACAAAGTTTCCAAAGCAGTTGTGTTGACCCCACTTGACCATCCAGCCCAACCATTAGTTTATCCGTCTGAGCCTGCAAGGTCTCTAACCGTCCCTTGAGTTCAGAAGCCTCCTGTGCTTCAATCCGGAGGCGCTCTTCGACTTTTTCCTGTTTCCTTTCCACAAGTTTCTGAAGCTGGTCTAACCATCCCCCTTATGACCAACAGCCTCTTTCTGGGCTTCGAGGCAAGCAGCTTCTACTTCAGCAAGCTTGGCGGTCAGTCTTTCTATCTCCTGGGCGTCGGCTTCAGCTTTCTGCTTCCATCTTGCCGATTGCCTCCAGGGCTCCATGGACTTGCCGCAAGGCTGCCGCTACTTCTTCTTTGGGCCTTTTCTTTCACTTCTGCCACCTCTCGACCGGGCCTCCCAGTAACAAGCCTCCATGAATTGGCAAAGCTACCATTACCGCCGGTGGCATTTCGGTAGGTTCGTTTTTTACCTCCGCGGTCCGGGAGTGCTCAGGCTTCCATAAGTTTGTAGGTGATAGTGCGCAGGCTATCGCCCCCTGAGAGCATCGGGCAAGAAGGCCCACGGCCGGTTATTTCTTTGCCTTCCAGCCTTTAGCCGGTTGGCAGTTTCAAACAGTTCATCAGCCTCAATTGTCCGGGTCTACGTGCTATGGTGAGCCTCTGCGTGTGGTGTTGCAGGGTCAGCTCTAGCACAGATCCAATTTTTATTTTTACCACTGCTTTATTATTACCATTATTACCTTGAGGCGAACTATCCCGCGTAGGCCCATTCTGGGAGCTTCCGCACGCGCGCCCGTTACCCCACCGCCCCAAAACCCCACAGATACCAATCCAGAATCCGGCCCGCAGCTCTAGCCGGCGGAACTTTCCCACCTAGCCCAGACGCTACGGCGGACCTCTTCCAACCACCCTTGACCGTGTAGCACAAGACTTCCCTGCCGATGGCGAGAAGGACCACTGAACAGATGCGAAAACCCAAGAGAGTCATCACCAGCAGCCAGCTGTACTCCCTCCTCTATGGGTTCGACATCGAAGCCACCGAGAAGCCCAACCCCAGGCAGTAAAGAAAGCCCCCCCGCCGTCTCAGGCCGCAGTGCCTGAATACCAGAAAGTTAGGTCCTAGAGTCAGCTTAAGCCGTAGGCACCTGAAGGGCTTGAGCTTGACTCTGGGGGTTTTCTGGTAGGCTATCTTGCCAGGCATGGAGCAAGGGGGTCTACTGGGAAGTCCTGCGAACCACTGACCACTAGATCAAATAACCCCAGCTCTGAAGGCACCGGATCTAAAACTGAAACTTCATTAGCAGAACCAAGAGAAGCAGAAGGAACAGACTCCAAAGAACTAGCCAGGCAGTCAAGAAGCAGAGACAATCCCCCAGCCCCCCTGCCAGATATTCGCCTCCCGGGCTGCAAAGCAGATCTCTATTCTTGGCTACGGTCTTATGGCAAGCCTTAGCCCTTCTGGCTACTTTCGACATGTCTATTTCTGGAGCCTTCCGCTTCCAGTTGCGCGACAGCCATCGCTATCCTCTGTCGAGCATTTAGACTTCGGTCTATAGTTTGCCTGGGCAAGTTCTTCTACCGTGAACCACTTGCCTGTTTTCGTCTGCAACCACTTGAGCCTTTTTAGTAGTCTCTCAGTCAGCTGGTACGGTTCGTATTCTTGTATTAGAGGGGTCTGCTTGCTCCAAGAAGCCGCTCTTTCAATATCGGCATCTACTTCACTCCATCTTCCTGCGTTTATGTCCTCTGAGTACCCGTTATGCTTCTCTTTCAGGCACTCCTTTATTAGCTGTCGCCTCTCTATGTTTCGGTGGCCTGGCATCCCTTTTACCCCGGCCGCTTCATCTCCATACCAGAGGTAATGACCCAGGCAAATAATTGCATCATGCCTTTGCTTCGCTCCTGTTAGCCCTATTTGCCAGTATTGCTTGCCTCTTTGGTACTTCTCCCAATCCAGCCCTGGTCTGAATAGTCCGCTGAATCCCTCTTCGTTTAGCCCTTCTTCGGCTTCATGGTCTTCGCCGGCACCGGCAACGCCGGCGGCATAGATCTCCAACCCTATCAGTGTTTTGACTTCTTCCCAATTGGACCGGCTACCCTCCAGGTCCCTCAAGAAGCTAGCTATTGCTTGTCCTTGGCTTATCTCTTCTCTTCTGGTTTTTACTTTCCTGTCCGGAGTAAGCCAAGCAAAGCCCTTCTGTAGGGGGTAGCCTTAAGGCGTTACCGGAAGGAAAGACTTCTAGGGTTCCTGATTTGATCCTCATACCTACGAGGCCTTAAGTAGTCTTTTATCGTTGTTTCTACTTCATTGCTTAGTACAGCCTTATCAAAATAAAAATAGAGGTGCCATCCCCCTGATTCGCTACTCTGGTACGGAACCAGGGCGATGCCCACGGCCGCAAAGTCGGACGTTATCTCTTTCAGCCCTTCTGGGGTGTGGTACTTGCTACCGGCATCAACATCAAGAACCCCGTGCCGGGTTTCCTCACCCCAATAACAGCCACGCAAGAGCCCTCGCCCTCATCCGACATGACCCCAAGGATCTGGCGGTCGTCCAGGTCATGGCTCCACTTCATCCACCGCCTTTGCCCAGGGTGTTTCCAAATGGAGGGATTTCTAAGCGGATACAGCTCACAGATATCTATCGACACTGCCATCAGTGGCAATCCCGATGATTTTATTTTTCTCTAACTCGCGTTCCTCGAGCCCAATAGGGCTTTCCAGGACGGCTTGCGCTTCGCTCGTCTCTCTCTCCTTGCATTTTTTTGCAAAGCAAACTTGACCGAGCAAAAGCTATCCGTTATTCTTCTAGCAGCTTCAGGAAATCGCCGTACCAAAGCAAAACCTGATTTGAGAATGCGGATAGCCTCGACCTCGGTCGGGGCTTCTTCATTAGTAGGGCTGGTTCACTGAACCGCTGTGAATTTGCAGTCTTTATATCTCTCACATGTCTTTGATATCGCACACCGCATATGGTGGCAGATACTCACCTGCGATTATATGATCTCAGAGTCAAAAGACTACCGCGAGCGAAAAAACTAACTAGAAAACCGAGCCCACCAACCTTGTTTACTTTGGCTATCGGTTAGCAAGAGTATTTGGTTTTCCTTGTCTTCCAACTTAGCTTCCAGGAAGCCATTACGATAAGTGGCGCCTTGCAATTGAGCTTTCAGCTCACGATTTTCATTCTCGAAAATAGAGAGTCTTGTTTTCATTTCGACAAGCTCTTCTGAAAGAGAAGATAGGCTATGAGGAAGGTTCGAAATAATGTTCTGGGTCGGTTCATCAAGCTCCAAAATTGCTTCTGTTTCGGATTGATGAGAGACATCAGCTATTTGCGAACAGGCGAGGCTGATGTCCGGACTCACGGTGTCCAGCCCGGGCTCAAGGCAACTTTGGCTATCGGAAGCTTGTTCTGACTGGAACCTTGGATATATTGAGAGGTCCTCAAATTGAGAAAGCGGGCTGGACATGCCCGGGCAAGGCATGTCCAGCCCGGACACGAACTGGCTTACTTGTGCATGAGGATGTCCAGGCTCAACCCTCCACTCAGGACCGCGCGGTCCTGAAATTTTGAGAGCATTAACTCTCCCTTGTTTAATCCATCTGCGAAGAGTTTTTTCATTGACAGAAAAAGATGCGGCGGCTTCTGTAAGTGTCATCCACGAGTCCGGACAAGAGTTGTCTAGCCCGGGCTGAGAGCCCGGACTGCTTAGTACATGCCCGGACTCGGCAGCAAAGAAGTCGTCCCAACCATGATTATCGGCTGGTTGATTAGTCTGATAACTACGGGCGGTATCACTCATGGGAGGAAGTATAGAGCGAGATATTAACTCTGTCTAGCTTTCACGCCCCAACCCCTCAAAAAACCACCCCCACTCCCAACAACACATCTAAACACGTCCGATAAGATATGTTATGTATATTCAATGGATAATGAGGGGTGTTGAGGGTCAGCTGGCGGGGCTTTCCGGCATTTTCTTTATTCGGCGGTCTTGGCAGGCGCCACCGCCCCCGGTTGTCATTTATATGCCAGCTTATATTTGGGGCACCCACTCCCGGCCATCCCGCCAGCACAGAGGCTGATAAAGCAACTATTTCCCTTGAGAGGGCTTTGTAGGGGTAGGTTGTTTCGGAGGTTTTGGAGGTGTCGGAGGTTTTTGTCCCCTTTCCTCAGTTTGGACTGTTTGAGGTTTATCTATTTGTTTCTTGTCTTGAGAGTTACTTGAACATTTCATCATCGCTTCTTATCCGAGGCAGGCTGAGTATTACTAGAAGAACTTGAATTAGTAGTTTGGCTTTGCTGTGGTAAAGGAGTAGGCAATGGCTTTGGAAGCGTGGAAGGCTTCTGCCCATAGTTCACAATTTCCTTAGCCTGTTCGCTTTCTGATGCCATAGGTGTTGTTTGTGCTCCCCATGTGATGACTAATATCAAAGCTACTACGAAGCAAGCAAATTGAACAAGATTTAGGATAAAAATTATTGGCGCTTGGCGCTGCAAAAGAAATTTCTTAAGCTTAGACTTCTCCTTCTCAATTTCTGGGTAAAAGGGCAATTCATCTGGAACTGGTTTTGCTTCCTTTGCAGCTTCCAACGCTCTGTCTATGACTTCAATATTGTAGTCAGCTAGTAGCTCAGATATGGCCATCGAAAGAAGTGTTATTAGTATTACTGAGACAAAACAACCCCATGCCCAATATAGATATAGCCTGGGTGTCCTTTTAACAACGGACAAAGAGCTACCGTAATAACAATTGCCTGACCGCTCAAGGTCATCATAGTCTTGTCTATTTCAGCTCTAGAGTCGGACCGCAGCTTCTCCTGCTTATTTCTAAATTCAAGATAGGTCTGATAGTGCTGTTTGAGCTTTTCTTGATCATTATCTTCAACAGCAGGAGCTGGACTATTTTGGGGCGACAGCGCTAACAAAGAAGCCAAAATGAGGTATGGCAACGATTCGCGTAAAATGGGCCATTTCGCTCTTGGGAAGCCAGCAAACCTGGCAATTAGCCAGCATTAGCGAACTTTTTGTTCTTTAAGCCAAGCTCGTAGGTTGGAAATGGTTGTCCGCGATCCATATTGAGCACGTAATCGCCAAACCGATTGATGTGTTCGCGGATGTATGGGCTGATCTGGCCAATGGTCGCTTCGTCAAACTTATGTCCTTCCGTCGCTAGCTGGCTCAGCAAGCGGGTCAGAGTGCACACGTTGTGGAGAATCAAGCAGTTTGCCACCAAGTGGTTGTACTTGATGAGCTTCCGCTGTTCATCCCGATCGTTTTCTTGATGGTTCTTGTTGCCCGCCAAGCTCGGCAAAGGCCGAATAAAGCTTGTTCTTGCGGCTATAAGTGCCCAGTCTCCGAAGAATGGTTGACGCACTGACTCGCCCAGCTTTGATCGAAAGCACAATCCTAAGCAGGTCTGGCAGGAGGTTTTCGATCAAAGCCCAATCAATGGTGTCTGTGAAAAGCTCATCAATATGCTCATACTTAGTGTCTTTGCTGGGTCTGAATAACTTGAGGTCTTTCCAATTGCGAATCCGCGGCATCAGGTTTATGCCAAGCAAATAGCCAGTCCAAAGACAGGGGTGCTCTGTCCTTGCGTATCGGCGTGCAGTGTGTCGGGTTGAATATCTGATTCATTTTTGAGCAACCCATCCAGAATGTAGACCGCTTCCCAAACTCCGCAGGGGATAAAGTGGCTGAAGAGAGCAATGTAGGTGTCCGAAACGTGGTAATAGCCTAAGCCGCCGTAGCCGCCATAGCGGATGTGATATTCGGAAAGGAGGTTTTGCTCATACAGGTCCCACTTCGTGCCATCGGCAGAGGCGCTTTTCCCTGAGCCCCATATTTTTGGCAACGCAAATTTATTGTACTTATTGATGATTTCCGTGATTATCCTGTCGAGCATCTCCTCTGTCACGTGACGCTGATTTATCCAGGCTATCTGCCGACGGTCTATTATCTTCAGCGACCGGGCTGTTTGGGATGGTCCCAACCCACAGCCGTAGGCAAAAACAGTTGCTACATAACGAGGCTTGGGATTCTCTAACTTTGCATCATGGCCAGACAATGGACCAAGGAGCCTGGTCCAATTCAACCAGTATTCACTGTCTGCCAGCACATCGAGAATACTGACATGTTCTAACTTCTCGCTGATCAATTGCTCTAGTTTCGCGAGCTGCGGAGACTCTTGTTTCTTAGTCCCCTTCGTTAATATGGGCTCGCCGTTCTCAATCCGCAATGACGAATTCTCTGGGAAATCCTTATCCACGGCTTCGGCGATGCTTGCCAGCTGGTGCTTTAGAGCGGTAATAAATTGACCGCTGTCTGGTGACAAGCCCGCCTGTTCCGCAATACTGCCCAATTGTTTTGTTGTACTCACTCCAGGAAACGAGCTGCTCGGCGTAATCGGAATATTGGTCACTGCCAGGAATACAAAGATCGCCGCTCTTCAGCTCGTGCATGATCTGAGAGAAGACGCACACTTCAAAGTGGCGCCGGTCGACAGTTCCATCATTCTTCTCTTTCTGCCTTTCTGACAGTACCCGCCACCACTTGCCAGACACCCAAGAGAGATCAAGTCCCTCTGCGCTGAGTCGATCTGCTTTGCTGGAGCGGTGTTCAAGAATGAACTGAATGGCAGCCTCAGTCGATTTGTCTGATGATGTTGATTTCAGCTCGATATTATCAAGAAGCCTGAATAGCACCGTTCTGTGACCTTTGTGGAAACGCCATAGAAACGGTGCATAGTTGTCGCCTGCGAAAGCTTCGTGTGCTTCACAACGCTGGATTGATTCTTCAGTGTCTGCGCCGGCCGCGTTTTCGACAGCCTCTAAGCGCTGGCGCGCACGCGATCCGTCAGAGTCTCGCAAAGCAACGAGGATATTGTGTAGCTTTCCGATAAGAGCATCTGTCTCGGCTTGATGCTTGGCTCTATGCTCAGCCAGAGCTTCTTTGCCCTTGGTGTGGATCTTTTGAATCCGTCGAATCAGAACTTCCGCGAGATCGTCCAGCCGCCGTGACACCAGCATCTTCAATAAAGCACTTGCCAGGGTAAAGCGTTTTGTCTCCTCTAACTCCTGCATGCGCGCTGTATCAAGGCTCTTTGCCTCTGCGGCAAAATGACGAAGCTTTACATCGGGCAGATTGCCCAGGGCGTTAAATCCAAGTACCACTTTTGAGCCACTCAAGCTGATTTACCAATTTACCAATATTCTTTACCGTTGGCTTTCCAGGCTCATTCTTCAGAGAATCCCACTCTGATCGAATCTTTCCAGGATGAACCTTTAGGAGAGCATTGATAAGTTCACGGCCCCGGCTTCCCAGTTCAGCAGTGACTTGGCCATAGATTTGCTTATTGACCTGTGTCTTGGCATACTGAGTAGTTCTATGAATGGTGCTAAATGCCGGCAGCTCAAAGCGCAGGCGCACCAGTTCTTCAATGCCGACATTTATGATATCGGCAAGGTCCTCCTTTGTAAGCGCTGCTTCCTGGTAGCATCCAGCAAAGCTTTACGCGCAGTTTCATCAAAAGCCTTTACTTGAAGGAATTCCCGGATAGAAGCAACGTGCCGGCGCCGGGTGCCTGAGTCATCATATTCAGCCAGGCTGGGCGACTTTCTCAGATTTAGTTGACGTGCCAGGTGTGCAACGATCCGCTCGGGCACGTCCGATACCATCTCAAAATAACCCAGGCGCTGAAACGTCTTAAGCAGAACGAGAAAAGACAGGCGGCCAGTGTTACCAGAGGCCGATCCCAGGCGCCATGGCTAATTCAGCCTCAGTCGGGGTGTAGTATCGTTCGAGTTCCTTCTTAGAAATGGAACTCTTCAGCCGTGGATAGGCTGTTTCGTGCATACTGGGCACTGTTTGCTTCCCCGGGGTATATGGTTATAGGGAGGGGCGGACAAAAACTAAAGTTTATGTCCATGACATTTTGGCAAAATTAGACCCGCCAAATTTCAGTCTTTTCGAAGACAGCTTTAATGGGGTTTTTAGCCACCCTGGAGATATGCATAAATGCGTGTCGGTATATACGCAAGAGTTTCGACAAACGAGCAGAGAACCCTACCTATGCAGCTAAAGGCCCTGCGCAAGTATGTTCGAGCACGCAACTGGAAGGTCGCCCTAGAAGTTGAGGACATTGGTTCTGGAGTCAAAGAGCGCAAAAAGCGCGAACAGGTGATGGATGCTGCGCGAAGACGGGAAATTGACGTGGTTCTGGTCTGGAAGTTGGATCGCTTGGGCCGGTCTATTCATGACCTGTTCATGACCATGAAAGAACTGACAGACCTTGATGTAATTTTTTGTGTCGCTGACAGAGCTGTTGATCTGAGCTCCCCAGTGGGGCGAGCCGTGCCGGTTTGCTGACAGTCTTTGCCAATTTTGAAAGGGAACTCTTAAGAGAACGAGTTAAAGCCGGAATTGCCTATGCCAGAAAGCGAGGGAAACGTCATGGGCGACCCGCATCAGTCACCAAATATGCCACCAAGGTGCGAAAACTATTTGCCCAGGGGGTTTCGAAAGCCGAAATTGCTCGGCAGTTATCGATAAGCAGAACGTCAGTGCGCCGCCTTTTGCTTAACTCCAAGTAAGGAATCCCGAGAGCTTGAAGTATTGGGCGCGGAAGTGGCTTTCAAAGAAGAAAATGGCCCCATTTTTACGCGAATCGTTGCCGCCCCTCAAAATCTTCGGAAGGAACAACTAGTAAACCTCTGGTAGTGTGTACTCTTCACAAGACGGACGGACCGGATCACTTAGTCCGATTAGCTGAGAATATAGCCTCGGTTTCATTGAGTGTACTTTGCCAGGCATCAGTACGCGGAGTGACACCGACTTCCGTAATCATAAAGCGCACCACGTCTTCTATTGGAATTCTGGCAGTCGGTATATGCTTATTGATTAAGAAGTGAACAGGCGCAACACCTGGTTTTGGTGGAATGTGCAAATGCCCTTTATACAAATCGGCTTTGCGTTCATGGTAGTGAAAATCAATTAGGAGCTCACTTTGCTTGGGCCAAATTGAATAATAATACTTGAGCGTCGAAATACGGAACGAGTCATCGTCGAAGACCTCGAAGAATTGATACCCCCTGAAAAAGAGCACTTCTTTGCCCCTCTTGACACGGAGGAAGTATTCACTTGCCTTATCTGTCTTTTCTGCATCAGCAGGGGGCAGCTATGAGCATGTATTGCCCAGCCTTACGGGATGGGTAAGCATAAACCCAACAGTTAGCAACACAATTTAAGACCTTGCCGATCTGCCGCTGGTATTCAACTAATGCCGCATCCCTATTCTTCGGAGTCATCGACTAAGGGATCAAGAACTCAATGCTAGGAAAGTGAGGATTACTTTCAAACTTCTTGCGGTCCTTAAGAAATTCCGTGGCTGAGACTCCCAAAAATTGGCGAACCATCTCGTCAAAGTAAGCCGCAGCCTCTTCGTTGGAAAGATTGTGTAGTTCTTCTTTTGACGGATTAATGACAGTTGCCATTGAAAGTCCTCCTGTAGCTTGAATTATATACTTCAGACAGCATTCTGTAAAAGATATCTTTGGGGAACCGCACGACGGCAAGGAGCAAGAAAGAAGCTCCAGTCCAACAGCTTCAGGGCTGCGCAGGATCACGACTTGCTATTTCTAGAGCCTTATCTATCCACTGCTGCCCCTGCCTCGCTTGTTCTTCCTCTCTCTTCTTCCGCCATTGCTCCTTCGTGGCCGCGTCCAGGGGCTTCTGGTTCGCCAGGTAGCTTATTACCTCGTCTGTATTGTCCGCCGCTATCTGCGCCAGGTACCTGGCCGCCGCCACTGCCTTCATTTGTGTTATCACCACATCCGCTAGCCACGTCTGCCCTCCTTCCAGATTCTCTTCCAACTGCTTCATGCTGGCCAGTAGCTGCACTGTTAGATCCGAGCTGGCTTCCGCTCCCTCTATCCCTACTTTCACCATCTCCCTTACCAGGTCGGACACCTTCATGCCTCGGCTGTTTGCCATTTTTTGCAGCTTTGCCACCTGCTCCACCGGCAGCCTTACCCCTATTACATCTGTCTTCATCTATCACCCCAACCCTAATACCAGCCGCCTCTTTCGAAGTTGTCCCGGTCCCTCTTTTCCCTCTCGTCTCTCTCTTTCTTCTCCTTTGCTTGGCGCTCCCGCTCCTTCTGCGCCGCCTCATTCCTCTCTATCGCCTTACCTAAGTTCGACCGCCTTTCCTCTTTCCTTTCGTGCTGCTCCTTCGTTTGCGCATCCGGCTCTTTGTCCAGGTCCAGCTTTGCCTTTTCCAGGTCCTCTCTGTTCTCTTTCAGGTGGTCTTTGTTCTCCGTCAGCTTTATCATCCCCACTACCGTGTTCGCTATCGACGCCACCTGCATGAATACTCCGACCACCGGGTTCCTCATCATCGCGTCTTGCATCGGGTCCAATACCCTTGGCCCTTCAGCCGCCTTCAGGTCTCGTCCTGATTTGTTCCGCTCCATCTTGTTTCTGGCTTGCTCTACGCCCTTCTCTATCGCACCGGCAAACCTCGCTCGGTCTCGGTCCTCTATCCAGTTCCTCAGATTGTTGTAGTCATCTACCGGCAGCCTGTCCTTCTTCTCTCTCAGTTCCTTAGCCAACCCTGAGAGCTTTTCATAGCTGTCTTCTTTGCCGTATTTCTTGCCGTTGTGCTCAAAGAAGTCTTTCTCTACTTGCTCTTTGCCTTGCTTGCCGCCCTGGTCCTCTCGGTCTTCGCTCCTGGCTCTTTCCTTGTCCCTTATCCACCCGGTCAGCTTCCGATAGTCTTCCTTCCCTATCCGGTCGCCATAGTTGTCCCACAGGTGCTGGTTCAGCTCCTGCAGTTCCCCCAACGTATTACTCCTCGACCACTCTCGACCGGCCGCTTCTATCCTGTCATTATGATACGGGCGCTCCGCCTGATCACCTCGGGGCGCCCTCTCTTCCTTCTCTTTGTCCTTCTTCGCTCGCCACTCTTTGTATGGCTCTAACTGCTCTCGGATTACTCCCCTCTTCATCCATGGCAGCTCTAATCCCTCTCGGTTTCTCTCTTTCCACTCCTGCTTCCTTAACTCCAGCCTCTCCTTTTCCTTCTCTTCTCTAGCTTCTCTTGCCTTCTCAAACTCCCTCGGGTGGTTCTTCTCCAGGTATCTATCCCCGTATTCCTTTGCCTTCTCTATGTCCTTGAGGCTCAGGCTTACCTCGCTCCCGTTCCTGTCTTTCCCCAGTATCACCACATGCACATGATGATGGTCCGTGTTGTTATGCTCCACCGCAAACCAGTCCAGGTCTAATCCTTTCGACCTGCTCAAGTTCTTCATCACGTCTCTGGTAAAGGCTTTCTTGTCCTCCGGTGCCACTTCCGGCGCCAGTGTCAGCTTGTGCGCTATTACCTTGGCGTTCCCGAGCTCCCTTATTGCCTTCCTCATTTCTTTCGCGGATAGCCGGTCCTCGGAGTCATTGAACATCTCCCGCCGCCTTTTCCTCTTTCCTTGTCCTCTCCCGGCCGGTTCTGTATGTATTTCATGTGCGCTATTGTCTTGCCGATGGCCGCCACTTTCCCTATGCCGCCCTTCCCTCTCGCTGCTATGTACTTGTGCTTTATGACTATCACTAGCCCTTCACCACTCCGCTAAGCTTCTCCGCCAGCTCTTTCTCGTCCTTTTCCAGCCTCGTCCTCATCTTCTGCTTCGCCGTCGAATTGGCCGCCTGGAACTGTCTCCTAGCCTCCTCATTTGGCAGGCTCATCCACGTCAGCTCATACAACGTCCCCACCAGGCCCCCCTGCCGGGCCAGCATGGCGCAGACCCGGTTCGTCATTTCCTTTATCGCCTGAACCGTCTCCGACTCTCTTGGTTTTGCCGCTATCTCTTCTTTGTGGTCCAGGTACCACAGCAATGCCGTCCTCACCAGCTCCGACTTTGTCACTCCTTCCGCCTTCGCCATGGCTTCCACTCGGTTGAAATCTTCTCGGCCAGCTTCGTTTCTACTGTTGGCTTAAATCTGCTCTTTTTTGCTTCCACCATCTTACCGGCACCTACACTTAGCTATATCTACCATCTTACTCTTTTGAGTGGATGTTTTACTATCTTTTTCATTTCTTTACCGGCGCGTTCACAGCGCTTATCTGCCATCCTTGCTCGCCAGAGCGGATGGCTTCATCTTGCCTTACGTCTCTCCCGCTGCAAGGGATAGACCGTCCTTCGTATTATAACAATATTGGGCTGTTTACGACTTTACCGATCTGCGGCTCTTCCGGCTAACTGTCATTTAGTACGCGCCGCACATTTCGTTAACAGCTAACTCTGTTTGAGTTTTAGGCGACTCTACTTATCCGCTCGGCTTTCTGACTTCTGCGATATTTAATACGGAATTGACTATCTCTCTAGTGTTAACTGGATTTACCACAAATTCAATAACGCTGCCAGGTTATCGGATAATCAATAATAGATAGCGTTAACATCACTGCAAAACTATAAACTTACGCGCACACTAAAGTTTCCGGAATCCAGCATTCTTAGCGAGCAGTTACCAATCAAGCGTTAACAGATATTGCAATTTACTATTTTGAATAATAAAGCAAAAAAAAACGACCTAAAGAGACTTGAGGGGCTAGCAGACAGAGCATTATCAACAATTGCCATCAATAAGTAGATGTGAAGTGACATGCTGATATCATGGTCAACAGCAATCGTTATTGAAAGAATTTTGTAGAGCTGTAATCGGGGGACATTCGAATGAAACATTTGTTGGCGAGATTCAATCCATTAGCTCTAGCACTTCTACTTTGTGGATTTGTTCCAGAATCAAAGTCCGCATCGCCTAATCCCGACACCCATGAGTGCGGATTGTCCGCAAGCACTGATTTTCCAAACAAACCAAAAGTTCGACTGTTCTTCAATGACCTTGGAAATGCGCGTCCGACAGGCTATTCCATGTTCTTCGTGAACAAAAATGGTGAGGGCTACTTCAGCAACCTTAGCAAGGCAAAGAGGGAAGAACTTGAAACAATTTGGGGTGCCAACCACAAGGAAGGTGAATCTTTCAAACTCTGGGGCGAGTACGCATTTGATAGAGTAGAAAAGATTCGAAACCCTTATTGGATTGACGTTCGCTTTCGGGGTGATGAATTGATAAGTTATCGCATCCGCGGTCCCCGTATAGACTCTCAAAATTGGCAGACTTTGGATAGAACCGAGGAGAAATCGGAATAATTTCTCCCCGGTAAAACTTAGAAGGACTGAGGGTTAGAAGAGCGGAAAGTCAGGCTTCTAATGGCAACCACCAGGCCAATACGTATTCATCCAGATATTCACATTCGCCATATAGCCCAGACCGGGAGCTGCATTGTCATACCGGTTTGTGAACTGAACGTTGTCGAGTGGCAAATCGTAGATTGAGTAACCCGAGCAAGTCTGAAAAGCGAAAGCAAACATTTCAGAATCGACAGGCTGAGCGCCAATATACACCGATTGCATAGTAACCCAAGGATTTGCGTCTGCGGAACGTGCAATACAGAATGGATTATCCAAGAACACTTCAATACACGTTGGAGACTGCGGAAGAGTTGGGTAATTCCCAATCATGTTGTTCATATCAGCTGTGTAGGCAGCTATAAAACCAGCTGTGCCTTGGGGATTACCATTGACAGCATTTAGAAGGTGACCAAGTTCGTGCATTAGCGCACCTTTCAAGAATAGCGAAATATCGGTACCACCAGCTCCTTTTTGTCCAAATACAACAGCTCGCTTCTTGGAAGAAGTGGAAAATCCTTGGGCTTCAATACCGAGCGTAGTTGCTGGTTTGAAGAAACTGTTGTAGTCTGCAGCTTTGGTAAAGACATAGAGATATGTCCCATTTAAGGCTGTCTTAAAGGTAGAAGGAAGTAATACTGTTGCATCCCTAAGAGTGCTTTCTGCTGTGGTGGGAGCATCCGGATGTGCACAGTTCCAATAGGATTTCGGCCAGCTAGTTCCAACACGAAATTGCTGACAAGAAATACCGTTATGGACCATTCGCCCGTCCAACCCACCAGCTGAAGTCAGAGTGTTACCTCCACCGACTTTTACAATGGTATTGAGATCAAGGGTATCTGTGCCATTCGCATAGTTGAATGTGACTTTGCCACCTTTACCAGTGCCTTTCCCTATGGCACTAATTCTGGCAGCTGGATCCAAGCTCTGAACATAGGAATAAATGACTACCTCACCTCCGTCGCCATTTCCGCCAACAGCGGATGCATTGATAGCATTTGCTGTTTTGACAGTCACAGGATCGGAAGAGATCAGGATAGTGCCACCTTTACCACCGCTCTGCCCCCCTTTTGCAGAGAAAGAGATCTGTCCAAGGCCTGAAGCTGTACCAATGTTTAGAGGGACAGCTCCTGGATAGAATCGAATTGCTTTAGGATCTCCAGTTGACGGATCACTTGCGATGGCGTCACCAGTACCAAAACTAGATGCATTTGCAGTAATGGTGAATTTTGCGGTCGGACTTAACGTTAGGAGCTGGCTGCCAACATAAACAGTTCCTCCATTTCCGTTAGATGCAGTTGGTCCATTTGCGGTAAAGGTATAGGTGGTTTTATTGAAGGTGGCTTTATCCAAGAAGAGTTCAATGTCTCCACCTGCGCCAGCAACACCCAAAACATCAAGAGTGACGGCTCCAGTGCCACTGAAATTCAGTCCGACGTTAGCGCCAGTCAGCGTTCCAGGATTCTGTAGTCTAATCTTGTGATTAGTTGCTCCCCTGGCTTGCATCTTTACGGCTCCGCCGGTAAAGGTCAAAGTCGTTCCAGTAAATGCAATGCGTGTATCGTTACCATCAGCGGTGATATTCAGAGGAGCTGTGCCTGTCCCTTGAAAAGTCACATTACCAGCCTGATTGCTCCCAATCACGGCGGAAATCACCAGATTAAACGGTGTTTCAGTATCACTGATCGTGACAACGCCTTGCGGGTAAACCTGGACATAACCAGTACTGAAGGCATCGGCCCCATTACCACTGCCGATAAGATTCAAGCCACCGGTTCCTTGATAGGTCACCTTCTCAGCCGAAATCAAAACTCCATGTAGGGTTCCAGCAGCTGTGCTTGATTGCGCTGCTGTGACGGTAGCGTTTGTACCAAAAGCAATAGTTTTTGCCATCAGGGCAATAAGACCTGCTCCGTCCGAAGTGCCACCATTTGCAGACAATGTACCTGCTGGAATTGTCAGAGTTCCATTCCTAGCGTTGAGGAAGACGTATGCGGCCCTAGAACCAGGCTGTGGCGTAGTGATGATACTTGAAGCACTGGTGAGAGTTATTCCACCAGTAGAGTTAGCGATACCATTCACGACATGGACAATAGCCGGAGCAAAATATGGATCATACCCTGCTGGTTTAGCCGTAATAGTGCCATTCACACCATTAGAATTACCGGAGCCCCCAATAGTGAAAAGGGTGTTTGCTGCTCCGGCTTGATTGGCCTTCAGATCAATATTCGAGCCAGGAGCACCAATGATCTGACCAGTGACTAGATTAGACTGCGCACGGATCAAAATATTGCCCAGATTCACAGGGTTTATTGTTCCGGTCACAGTAATGTTCTTGCCAAAGAGATTCACAAAGCCGGAATCTGTAGTGATGGCACCAGTCACGGTGATATCGCTTGAAGCTGGTGCCTGAAGATCCACCTCGGCGAAAGAGCTAAGATCTTGCGTGCTAATGGTAGAACCGGCAGTGATTTTGATACGACCAGTTGCAGCGACTGGATGGGTAATATTGCAAGCTCCTGACTCAGTGATATCTACGTTACCGCTAACGCTAGCTGGAACATTGGCACAGTTACCGGTGTAGTCAGCAGCTAAAGCTGGTTGCGAGAAAGCAAAGAAAGCCAAGGCAAGAGGCGCCAAGACTAATGCTAGCTGTGTTTTTCGTTTGTTCATTTTGATTCCTCTTCTTGAGGTTGATCGGTTGGTTTGACTACCAGTCTCAATTCCAAAGCAAGCAGAAATACCCCGAATCGGCACAGCCGACTAGAGTTATCCTTAGTTTTATTAGCCTGGTGGCTCTTTTGAGATTTTGCCTGATAAGTAAATTGAACGAGTAGCTACTGAAAGCTCACTCATCTATAGGGCTAGAATCAGGATCTGCAAATATCTGTTTATAAAGAAAAGCCTAAAGCGACCGCAATTCAGCCATTTACAGCTGTTAACAAGCGCAATTGAGTCTATCAAGGCTAGCGCTAGCCTTGATAGACAAAGTTTCCTAAAGCAGTTGTGTTGGACTTACTTGGTCTTATCCAGCCTAACCATTAGTTTATCATTCTGAGCCTGCAAGGTCTCTAACCGTCCCTTGAGTTCAGAAGCCTTGGCAGCTTCAATCCGGAGGCGCTCGACTTCTTTTTCTTGTTTTTCCACAAGTTTCTGAAGCTGGTCAACCATCCCCTTATGACCAACAGCCTCTTTCTGGGCTTCGAGGCAAGCAGCTTCTACTTCAGCAAGCTTGGCGGTCAGTCTTTCTATCTCCTGGGCGTCGGCTTCGCTTTCTGCTTCCATCTTGCCGATTGCCTCCAGGGCTCCATGGAATTGCCGCAAGGCTGCCGCTACTTCTTCTTTGGCCTTTTCTTTCACTTCTGCCACCTCTCGACCGGCCTCCTGTGTGGCCAGCCTCCATGAATTGGCAAAGCCGGCCATTACCGCCGGTGGTATTTCGGTAGGTTCGTTTTTTACCTCCGCCGGTCTGGAGTGCTGCCAGGCTTCCATAAGTTTGTAGATAGTGCGCAGGCTACCGCCCCCGAGAGCATCAAGAAGGGCCACGGCCGTTACCTCTTTGCCTTCAGCCTTTAGCCGGTTGGCAGTTTCAAACAGTTCATCAGCCTCAATTGCCCGTCTACGTGCCATGGGTGAGCCCTCCAGTGTGCGGTGTTGCAGGGTTAGCCTAGCACAGATCCACCTTTTATTTTTACCACTGCTTTATTATTACCATTATTACCTTGTGGCGAACTATCCCGCGAAAAGCCCATTCTGGGAGCTTTCGCGCACGCGCGCCCGTTACCTCCACCGCCCCAAAACCCCACAGATACCAATCCAGAATCCGCCTGCAGCTCTGGCCCTCGGCGGAACTTTCCCACCAGCCCAGACGCTACGGCGGACCTCTTCCAACCACCCTTGACCGTGTAGCACAAGACTTCCCTTGCCGATGGCGAGAAGGACCACTGAACAGATGCGAAAACCCAAGAGAGTCATCACCAGCAGCCAGCTGTACTCCCTCCTCTATGGGTTCGACATCGAAGCCACCGAGAAGCCCAACCCCAGGCAGTAAAGAAAGCCCCCCCGCCGTCTCAGGCCGCAGTGCCTGAATACCAGAAAGCCAGGGTCCTAGAGTCAAGCTTGCCGTAGGCACCCGAAGGGCTTGAGCTTGACTCTGGGGGTTTTCTGGTAGGCTATCTTGCCAGGCATGGAGCAAGGGGGGGTCTACCGGGAAGTCCTGCGAACCACTGACCACTAGATCAAATAACCCCAGCTCTGAAGGCACCGGATCTAAAACTGAAACTTCATTAGCAGAACCAAGAGAAGCAGAAGGAACAGACTCCAAAGAACCAGCCAGGCAGTCAAGAAGCAGAGACAATCCCCCCAGCCCCCCCGCTATATATTCGCCTCCCGGGCTGCAAAGCAGATCTCTATTCTTGGCTACGGTCTTATGGCAAGCCTTAGCCCTTCTGGCTACTTTCGACATGTCTATTTCTGAGCCTTCCGCTTCCAGTTGCGCGACAGCCATCGCTATCCTCTGTCGAGCATTTAGACTTCGGTCTATGTTTGCCTGGGCAAGTTCTTCTACCGTGAACCACTTGCCTGTTTTCGTCTGCAACCACTTGAGCCTTTTTAGTAGTCTCTCAGTCAGCTGGTACGGTTCGTATTCTTGTATTAGAGGGGTCTGCTTGCTCCAAGAAGCCGCTCTTTCAATATCGGCATCTACTTCACTCCATCTTCCTGCGTTTATGTCCTCTGAGTACCCGTTATGCTTCTCTTTCAGGCACTCCTTTATTAGCTGCTTCCGCCTCTCTATGTTTCGGTGGCCTGGCATCCCTTTTACCCCGGCCGCTTCATCTCCATACCAGAGGTAATGACCCAGGCAAATAATTGCATCATGCCTTTGCTTCGCTCCTGTTAGCCCTATTTGCCAGTATTGCTTGCCTCTTTGGTACTTCTCCCAATCCAGCCCTGGTCTGAATAGTCCGCTGAATCCCTCTTCGTTTAGCCCTTCTTCGGCTTCATGGTCTTCGCCGGCACCGGCAACGCCGGCGGCATAGATCTCCAACCCTATCAGTGTTTTGACTTCTTCCCAATTGGACCGGCTACCCTCCAGGTCCCTCAAGAAGCTAGCTATTGCTTGTCCTTGGCTTATCTCTTCTCTTCTGGTTTTTACTTTCCCGTCCGGAGTAAGCCAAGCAAAGCCCTTCTGTAGGGGTAGCCTTAAGGCGTTACCGGAAGGAAAGACTTCTAGGGTTCCTGATTTGATCTCATACCTACGATGCCTTAAGTAGTCTTTTATCGTTGTTTCTACTTCATTGCTTAGTACAGCCTTATCAAAATAAAAATAGAGGTGCCATCCCCCTGATTCGCTACTCTGGTACGGAACCAGGGCGATGCCCACGGCCGCAAAGTCGGACGTTATCTCTTTCAGCCCTTCTGGGGTGTGGTACTTGCTACCGGCATCAACATCAAGAACCCCGTGCCGGGTTTCCTCACCCCAATAACAGCCACGCAAGAGCCCTCGGCCCTCATCCGACATGACCCCAAGGATCTGGCGGTCGTCCAGGTCATGGCTCCACTTCATCCACCGCCTTTGCCCAGGGTGTTTCCAAATGGAGGGATTTCTAAGCGGATACAGCTCACAGATATCTATCGACACTGCCATCAGTGGCAATCCCGATGATTTTATTTTTCTCTCTAACTCGCGTTCCTCGAGCCCAATAGGGCTTTCCAGGACGGCTTGCGCTTCGCTCGTCTCTCTCTCCTTGCATTTTTTTGCAAAGCAAACTTGACCGAGCAAAAGCTATCCGTTATTCTTCTAGCAGCTTCAGGAAATCGCCGTACCAAAGCAAAACCTGATTTGAGAATGCGGATAGCCTCGACCTCGGTCGGGGCTTCTTCATTAGTAGGGCTGGTTCACTGAACCGCTGTGAATTTGCAGTCTTTATATCTCTCACATGTCTTTGATATCGCACACCGCATATGGTGGCAGATACTCACCTGCGATTATATGATCTCAGAGTCAAAAAGACTACCGCGAGCGAAAAAACCAACTAGAAAACCGAGCCCACCAACCTTGTTTACTTTGGCTATCGGTTAGCAAGAGTATTTGGTTTTCCTTGTCTTCCAACTTAGCTTCCAGGAAGCCATTACGATAAGTGGCGCCTTGCAATTGAGCTTTCAGCTCACGATTTTCATTCTCGAAAATAGAGAGTCTTGTTTTCATTTCGACAAGCTCTTCTGAAAGAGAAGATAGGCTATGAGGAAGGTTCGAAATAATGTTCTGGGTCGGTTCATCAAGCTCCAAAATTGCTTCTGTTTCGGATTGATGAGAGACATCAGCTATTTGCGAACAGGCGAGGCTGATGTCCGGACTCACGGTGTCCAGCCCGGGCTCAAGGCAACTTTGGCTATCGGAAGCTTGTTCTGACTGGAACCTTGGATATATTGAGAGGTCCTCAAATTGAGAAAGCGGGCTGGACATGCCCGGGCAAGGCATGTCCAGCCCGGACACGAACTGGCTTACTTGTGCATGAGGATGTCCAGGCTCAACCCTCCACTCAGGACCGCGCGGTCCTGAAATTTTGAGAGCATTAACTCTCCCTTGTTTAATCCATCTGCGAAGAGTTTTTCATTGACAGAAAAAGATGCGGCGGCTTCTGTAAGTGTCATCCACGAGTCCGGACAAGAGTTGTCTAGCCCGGGCTGAGAGCCCGGACTGCTTAGTACATGCCCGGACTCGGCAGCAAAGAAGTCGTCCCAACCATGATTATCGGCTGGTTGATTAGTCTGATAACTACGGGCGGTATCACTCATGGGAGGAAGTATAGAGCGAGATATTAACTCTGTCTAGCTTTCACGCCCCAACCCCTCCAAAAAACCACCCCCACTCCCAACAACACATCTAAACACGTCCGATAAGATATGTTATGTATATTCAATGGATAATGAGGGGTGTTGAGGGTCAGCTGGCGGGGCTTTCCGGCATTTTCTTTATTCGGCGGTCTTGGCAGGCGCCACCGCCCCCGGTTGTCATTTATATGCCAGCTTATATTTGGGGCACCCACTCCCGGCCATCCCGCCAGCACAGAGGCTGATAAAGCAACTATTTCCCTTGAGAGGGCTTTGTAGGGGGTAGGTTGTTTCGGAGGTTTTCGAGGTGTCGGAGGTTTTTGTCCCCTTTCCTCAGTTTGGACTGTTTGAGGTTTATCTATTTGTTTCTTGTCTTGAGAGTTACTTGAACATTTCATCATCGCTTCTTATCCGAGGCAGGCTGAGTATTACTAGAAGAACTTGAATTAGTAGTTTGGCTTTGCTGTGGTAAAGGAGTAGGCAATGGCTTTGGAAGCGTGGAAGGCTTCTGCCCATAGTTCACAATTTCCTTAGCCTGTTCGCTTTCTGATGCCATAGGTGTTGTTTGTGCTCCCCATGTGATGACTAATATCAAAGCTACTACGAAGCAAGCAAATTGAACAAGATTTAGGATAAAATTATTGGCGCTTGGCGCTGCAAAAGAAATTTCTTAAGCTTAGACTTCTCCTTCTCAATTTCTGGGTAAAAGGGCAATTCATCTGGAACTGGTTTTGCTTCCTTTGCAGCTTCCAACGCTCTGTCTATGACTTCAATATTGTAGTCAGCTAGTAGCTCAGATATGGCCATCGAAAGAAGTGTTATTAGTATTACCGAGACAAAACAACCCCATGCCCAATATAGATAAGGGCCTGGGTGTCCTTTTAACAACGGACAAAGAGCTACCGTAATAACAATTGCCTGACCGCTCAAGGTCATCATAGTCTTGTCTATTTCAGCTCTAGAGTCGGACCGCAGCTTCTCCTGCTTATTTCTAAATTCAAGATAGGTCTGATAGTGCTGTTTGAGCTTTTCTTGATCATTATCTTCAACAGCAGGAGCTGGACTATTTTGGGGCGACAGCGCTAACAAAGAAGCCAAAATGAGGTATGGCAACGATTCGCGTAAAAATGGGCCATTTCGCTCTTGGGAAGCCAGCAAACCTGGCAATTAGCCAGCATTAGCGAACTTTTTGTTCTTTAAGCCAAGCTCGTAGGTTGGAAATGGTTGTCCGCGATCCATATTGAGCACGTAATCGCCAAACCGATTGATGTGTTCGCGGATGTATGGGCTGATCTGGCCCAATGGTCGCTTCGTCAAACTTATGTCCTTCCGTCGCTAGCTGGCTCAGCAAGCGGGTCAGAGTGCACACGTTGTGGAGAATCAAGCAGTTTGCCACCAAGTGGTTGTACTTGATGAGCTTCCGCTGTTCATCCCGATCGTTTTCTTGAATCACTCCGTCAGCGCCAAATCTGATCCATTTTATGAAATCATTGAATTGCTCACTCTTGTTTGTTGCGGCGGTAATCGTGGATCGCAGCTCAGTATCAGAGATGTACTTCAGTAAGAATATGGTTCTTGTTGCCCGGCCCAAGCTCGGCAAAGGCCGAATAAAGCTTGTTCTTGCGGCTATAAGTGCCCAGTCTCCGAAGAATGGTTGACGCACTGACTCGCCCAGCTTTGATCGAAAGCACAATCCTAAGCAGGTCTGGCAGGAGGTTTTCGATCAAAGCCCAATCAATGGTGTCTGTGAAAAGCTCATCAATATGCTCATACTTAGTGTCTTTGCTGGGTCTGAATAACTTGAGGTCTTTCCAATTGCGAATCCGCGGCATCAGGTTTATGCCAAGCAAATAGCCAGTCCAAAGACAGGGGTGCTCTGTCCTTGCGTATCGGCGTGCAGTGTGTCGGGTTGAATATCTGATTCATTTTTGAGCAACCCATCCAGAATGTAGACCGCTTCCCAAACTCCGCAGGGGATAAAGTGGCTGAAGAGAGCAATGTAGGTGTCCGAAACGTGGTAATAGCCTAAGCCGCCGTAGCCGCCATAGCGGATGTGATATTCGGAAAGGAGGTTTTGCTCATACAGGTCCCACTTCGTGCCATCGGCAGAGGCGCTTTTCCCTGAGCCCCATATTTTTGGCAACGCAAATTTATTGTACTTATTGATGATTTCCGTGATTATCCTGTCGAGCATCTCCTCTGTCACGTGACGCTGATTTATCCAGGCTATCTGCCGACGGTCTATTATCTTCAGCGACCGGGCTGTTTGGGATGGTCCCAACCCACAGCCGTAGGCAAAAACAGTTGCTACATAACGAGGCTTGGGATTCTCTAACTTTGCATCATGGCCAGACAATGGACCAAGGAGCCTGGTCCAATTCAACCAGTATTCACTGTCTGCCAGCACATCGAGAATACTGACATGTTCTAACTTCTCGCTGATCAATTGCTCTAGTTTCGCGAGCTGCGGAGACTCTTGTTTCTTAGTCCCCTTCGTTAATATGGGCTCGCCGTTCTCAATCCGCAATGACGAATTCTCTGGGAAATCCTTATCCACGGCTTCGGCGATGCTTGCCAGCTGGTGCTTTAGAGCGGTAATAAATTGACCGCTGTCTGGTGACAAGCCCGCCTGTTCGCAATACTGCCCAATTGTTTTGTTGTACTCACTCCAGGAAACGAGCTGCTCGGCGTAATCGGAATATTGGTCACTGCCAGGAATACAAAGATCGCCGCTCTTCAGCTCGTGCATGATCTGAGAGAAGACGCACACTTCAAAGTGGCGCCGGTCGACAGTTCCATCATTCTTCTCTTTCTGCCTTTCTGACAGTACCCGCCACCACTTGCCAGACACCCAAGAGATCAAGTCCCTCTGCGCTGAGTCGATCTGCTTTGCTGGAGCGGTGTTCAAGAATGAACTGAATGGCAGCCTCAGTCGATTTGTCTGATGATGTTGATTTCAGCTCGATATTATCAAGAAGCCTGAATAGCACCGTTCTGTGACCTTTGTGGAAACGCCATAGAAACGGTGCATAGTTGTCGCCTGCGAAAGCTTCGTGTGCTTCACAACGCTGGATTGATTCTTCAGTGTCTGCGCCGGCGCGTTTTCGACAGCCTCTAAGCGCTGGCGCGCACGCGATCCGTCAGAGTCTCGCAAAGCAACGAGGATATTGTGTAGCTTTCCGATAAGAGCATCTGTCTCGGCTTGATGCTTGGCTCTATGCTCAGCCAGAGCTTCTTTGCCCTTGGTGTGGATCTTTTGAATCCGTCGAATCAGAACTTCCGCGAGATCGTCCAGCCGCCGTGACACCAGCATCTTCAATAAAGCACTTGCCAGGGTAAAGCGTTTTGTCTCCTCTAACTCCTGCATGCGCGCTGTATCAAGGCTCTTTGCCTCTGCGGCAAAATGACGAAGCTTTACATCGGGCAGATTGCCCAGGGCGTTAAATCCAAGTACCACTTTTTGAGCCACTCAAGCTGATTTACCAATTTACCAATATTCTTTACCGTTGGCTTTCCAGGCTCATTCTTCAGAGAATCCCACTCTGATCGAATCTTTCCAGGATGAACCTTTAGGAGAGCATTGATAAGTTCACGGCCCCGGCTTCCCAGTTCAGCAGTGACTTGGCCATAGATTTGCTTATTGACCTGTGTCTTGGCATACTGAGCAGTTCTATGAATGGTGCTAAATGCCGGCAGCTCAAAGCGCAGGCGCACCAGTTCTTCAATGCCGACATTTATGATATCGGCAAGGTCCTCCTTTGTAAGCGCTGCTTCCCTGGTAGCATCCAGCAAAGCTTTACGCGCAGTTTCATCAAAGCCTTTACTTGAAGGAATTCCCGGATAGAAGCAACGTGCCGGCGCCGGGTGCCTGAGTCATCATATTCAGCCAGGCTGGGCGACTTTCTCAGATTTAGTTGACGTGCCAGGTGTGCAACGATCCGCTCGGGCACGTCCGATACCATCTCAAAATAACCCAGGCGCTGAAACGTCTTAAGCAGAACGAGAAAAGACAGGCGGCCGGTGTTACCAGAGGGCGATCCCAAGGCCATGGCTAATTCAGCCTCAGTCGGGGTGTAGTATCGTTCGAGTTCCTTCTTAGAAATGGAACTCTTCAGCCGTGGATAGGCTGTTTCGTGCATACTGGGCACTGTTTGCTTCCCCAGGGGTATATGGTTATAGGGAGGGGCGGACAAAAACTAAAGTTTATGTCCATGACATTTTGGCAAAATTAGACCCGCCAAATTTCAGTCTTTTCGAAGACAGCTTTAATGGGGTTTTTGGCCACCCTGGAGATATGCATAAATGCGTGTCGGTATATACGCAAGAGTTTCGACAAACGAGCAGAGAACCCTACCTATGCAGCTAAAGGCCCTGCGCAAGTATGTTCGAGCACGCAACTGGAAGGTCGCCCTAGAAGTTGAGGACATTGGTTCTGGAGTCAAAGAGCGCAAAAGCGCGAACAGGTGATGGATGCTGCGCGAAGACGGGAAATTGACGTGGTTCTGGTCTGGAAGTTGGATCGCTGGGGCCGGTCTATTCATGACCTGTTCATGACCATGAAAGAACTGACAGACCTTGATGTAATTTTTGTGTCGCTGACAGAGGCGTTGATCTGAGCTCCCCAGTGGGGCGAGCCGTGGCGGTTTGCTGACAGTCTTTGCCAATTTTGAAAGGGAACTCTTAAGAGAACGAGTTAAAGCCGGAATTGCCTATGCCAGAAAGCGAGGGAAACGTCATGGGCGACCCGCATCAGTCACCAAATATGCCACCAAGGTGCGAAAACTATTTGCCCAGGGGGTTTCGAAAGCCGAAATTGCTCGGCAGTTATCGATAAGCAGAACGTCAGTGCGCCGCCTTTTGCTTAACTCCAAGTAAGGAATCCCGAGAGCTTGAAGTATTGGGCGCGGAAGTGGCTTTCAAAGAAGAAAATGGCCCATTTTTACGCGAATCGTTGCCGCCCCTCAAAATCTTCGGAAGGAACAACTAGTAAACCTCTGGTAGTGTGTACTCTTCACAAGACGGACGGACCGGATCACTTAGTCCGATTAGCTGAGAATATAGCCTCGGTTTCATTGAGTGTACTTTGCCAGGCATCAGTACGCGGAGTGACACCGACTTCCGTAATCATAAAGCGCACCACGTCTTCTATTGGAATTCTGGCAGTCGGTATATGCTTATTGATTAAGAAGTGAACAGGCGCAACACCTGGTTTTGGTGGAATGTGCAAATGCCCTTTATACAAATCGGCTTTGCGTTCATGGTAGTGAAAATCAATTAGGAGCTCACTTTGCTTGGAAATTGAATAATAATACTTGAGCGTCGAAATACGGAACGAGTCATCGTCGAAGACCTCGAAGAATTGATACCCCCTGAAAAAGAGCACTTCTTTGCCCCTCTTGACACGGAGGAAGTATTCACTTGCCTTATCTGTCTTTTCTGCATCAGCAGGGGCAGCTATGAGCATGTATTGCCCAGCCTTACGGGATGGGTAAGCATAAACCCAACAGTTAGCAACACAATTTAAGACCTTGCCGATCTGCCGCTGGTATTCAACTAATGCCGCATCCCTATTCTTCGGAGTCATCGACTAAGGGGATCAAGAACTCAATGCTAGGAAAGTGAGGATTACTTTCAAACTTCTTGCGGTCCTTAAGAAATTCCGTGGCTGAGACTCCCAAAAATTGGCGAACCATCTCGTCAAAGTAAGCCGCAGCCTCTTCGTTGGAAAGATTGTGTAGTTCTTCTTTTGACGGATTAATGACAGTTGCCATTGAAAGTCCTCCTGTAGCTTGAATTATATACTTCAGACAGCATTCTGTAAAGATATCTTTGGGGAACCGCACGACGGCAAGGAGCAAGAAAGAAGCTCCAGTCCAACAGCTTCAGGGCTGCGCAGGATCACGACTTGCTATTTCTAGAGCCTTATCTATCCACTGCTGCCCCTGCCTCGCTTGTTCTTCCTCTCTCTTCTTCCGCCATTGCTCCTTCGTGGCCGCGTCCAGGGGCTTCTGGTTCGCCAGGTAGCTTATTACCTCGTCTGTATTGTCCGCCGCTATCTGCGCCAGGTACCTGGCCGCCGCCACTGCCTTCATTTGTGTTATCACCACATCCGCTAGCCACGTCTGCCCTCCTTCCAGATTCTCTTCCAACTGCTTCATGCTGGCCAGTAGCTGCACTGTTAGATCCGAGCTGGCTTCCGCTCCCTCTATCCCTACTTTCACCATCTCCCTTACCAGGTCGGACACCTTCATGCCTCGGCTGTTTGCCATTTTTTGCAGCTTTGCCACCTGCTCCACCGGCAGCCTTACCCCTATTACATCTGTCTTCATCTATCACCCCAACCCTAATACCAGCCGCCTCTTTCGAAGTTGTCCCGGTCCCTCTTTTCCCTCTCGTCTCTCTTTCTTCTCCTTTGCTTGGCGCTCCCGCTCCTTCTGCGCCGCCTCATTCCTCTCTATCGCCTTACCTAAGTTCGACCGCCTTTCCTCTTTCCTTTCGTGCTGCTCCTTCGTTTGCGCATCCGGCTCTTTGTCCAGGTCCAGCTTTGCCTTTTCCAGGTCCTCTCTGTTCTCTTTCAGGTGGTCTTTGTTCTCCGTCAGCTTTATCATCCCCACTACCGTGTTCGCTATCGACGCCACCTGCATGAATACTCCGACCACCGGGTTCCTCATCATCGCGTCTTGCATCGGGTCCAATACCCTTGGCCCCTTCAGCCGCCTTCAGGTCTCGTCCTGATTTGTTCCGCTCCATCTTGTTTCTGGCTTGCTCTACGCCCTTCTCTATCGCACCGGCAAACCTCGCTCGGTCTCGGTCCTCTATCCAGTTCCTCAGATTGTTGTAGTCATCTACCGGCAGCCTGTCCTTCTTCTCTCTCAGTTCCTTAGCCAACCCTGAGGCTTTTCATAGCTGTCTTCTTTGCCGTATTTCTTGCCGTTGTGCTCAAAGAAGTCTTTCTCTACTTGCTCTTTGCCTTGCTTGCCGCCCTGGTCCTCTCGGTCTTCGCTCCTGGCTCTTTCCTTGTCCCTTATCCACCCGGTCAGCTTCCGATAGTCTTCCTTCCCTATCCGGTCGCCATAGTTGTCCCACAGGTGCTGGTTCAGCTCCTGCAGTTCCCCCAACGTATTACTCCTCGACCACTCTCGACCGGCCGCTTCTATCCTGTCATTATGATACGGGCGCTCCGCCTGATCACCTCGGGGCGCCCTCTCTTCCTTCTCTTTGTCCTTCTTCGCTCGCCACTCTTTGTATGGCTCTAACTGCTCTCGGATTACTCCCCTCTTCATCCATGGCAGCTCTAATCCCTCTCGGTTTCTCTCTTTCCACTCCTGCTTCCTTAACTCCAGCCTCTCCTTTTCCTTCTCTTCTCTAGCTTCTCTTGCCTTCTCAAACTCCCTCAGGTGGTTCTTCTCCAGGTATCTATCCCCGTATTCCTTTGCCTTCTCTATGTCCTTGAGGCTCAGGCTTACCTCGCTCCCGTTCCTGTCTTTCCCCAGTATCACCACATGCACATGATGATGGTCCGTGTTGTTATGCTCCACCGCAAACCAGTCCAGGTCTAATCCTTTCGACCTGCTCAAGTTCTTCATCACGTCTCTGGTAAAGGCTTTCTTGTCCTCCGGTGCCACTTCCGGCGCCAGTGTCAGCTTGTGCGCTATTACCTTGGCGTTCCCGAGCTCCCTTATTGCCTTCCTCATTTCTTTCGCGGATAGCCGGTCCTCGGAGTCATTGAACATCTCCCGGCCGCCTTTTCCTCTTTCCTTGTCCTCTCCCGGCCGGTTCTGTATGTATTTCATGTGCGCTATTGTCTTGCCGATGGCCGCCACTTTCCCTATGCCGCCCTTCCCTCTCGCTGCTATGTACTTGTGCTTTATGACTATCACTAGCCCTTCACCACTCCGCTAAGCTTCTCCGCCAGCTCTTTCTCGTCCTTTTCCAGCCTCGTCCTCATCTTCTGCTTCGCCGTCGAATTGGCCGCCTGGAACTGTCTCCTAGCCTCCTCATTTGGCAGGCTCATCCACGTCAGCTCATACAACGTCCCCACCAGGCCCCCCTGCCGGGCCAGCATGGCGCAGACCCGGTTCGTCATTTCCTTTATCGCCTGAACCGTCTCCGACTCTCTTGGTTTTGCCGCTATCTCTTCTTTGTGGTCCAGGTACCACAGCAATGCCGTCCTCACCAGCTCCGACTTTGTCACTCCTTCCGCCTTCGCCATGGCTTCCACTCGGTTGAAATCTTCTCGGGCCAGCTTCGTTTCTACTGTTGGCTTAAATCTGCTCTTTTTTGCTTCCACCATCTTACCGGCACCTACACTTAGCTATATCTACCATCTTACTCTTTTGAGTGGATGTTTTACTATCTTTTTCATTTCTTTACCGGCGCGTTCACAGCGCTTATCTGCCATCCTTGCTCGCCAGAGCGGATGGCTTCATCTTGCCTTACGTCTCTCCCGCTGCAAGGGATAGACCGTCCTTCGTATTATAACAATATTGGGCTGTTTACGACTTTACCGATCTGCGGCTCTTCCGGCTAACTGTCATTTAGTACGCGCCGCACATTTCGTTAACAGCTAACTCTGTTTGAGTTTTAGGCGACTCTACTTATCCGCTCGGCTTTCTGACTTCTGCGATATTTAATACGGAATTGACTATCTCTCTAGTGTTAACTGGATTTACCACAAATTCAATAACGCTGCCAGGTTATCGGATAATCAATAATAGATAGCGTTAACATCACTGCAAAACTATAAACTTACGCGCACACTAAAGTTTCCGGAATCCAGCATTCTTAGCGAGCAGTTACCAATCAAGCGTTAACAGATATTGCAATTTACTATTTTGAATAATAAAGCAAAAAAAAACGACCTAAAGAGACTTGAGGGGCTAGCAGACAGAGCATTATCAACAATTGCCATCAATAAGTAGATGTGAAGTGACATGCTGATATCATGGTCAACAGCAATCAAAAGTTATTGAAAGCGAATTTCGTAGAGCTGTAATCGTGGGTATTCAAATATTTGTTGGCGAGATTCAACTATTAGCTTCCAGTACTTACTTTGTGGATTTGTTCCAGAATCAAAGTCCGCATCGCCTAACTCGATATCCATGAGTGATTGTCCGCAATAATCGATTTTCCAAACAAACCAAAAGTTCGACTGTTCTTCAATGGTTCCCGGAAATGCAACCGATGGCTGGTCTTGCATGTTCTTCGTAACAAAAATGGTGAGGCTATTTCAGCAACGCTCGCAAGGCAAAGAGGGAAGAACTCCGGAACAATTTGGGGTGCCAACCACAGTATGTGAATCTTCAAACTTAAAGGGTACGCATTTGATAGAGTAGAAAAGATTCGAAACCCTTATTGGATTGACGTTCGCTTTCGTGTGATGGAATTGATGTTATCGCATCCGCGGTCCCCGTATAGACTCTCAAAATTGCAGATTTTGATAGAACCGAGGAGAAATCAAGACTTCTCCGGCAAAACTTAGAAGGACCGAGGGTTAGAAGAGCGGAAAAGTCAGGCTTTAATGGCAACCATCAGCCAATATTGCATTCAATCTACAGATATTCACATTCGCCATATAGCCCAGACCGGGAGCCGCATTGTCATACCGGTTTAGAAATCGAACGTTGTCGAGTGGCAATTCGTAGGATTGAGTAACCCGAGCAAGTCTGAAAAGCAAAGCAAACATTTCAGAATCTACAGGCTGAGCGCCAATATACACACCGATTGCATAGTAACCCGGGCGATTTGCGTCTGCGGAACGTGCGGGGTCACAGAATGGATTATCTAAGAACACTTCAAAACACGTTGGAGACTGCGGAAGAGCTTAGTAATTCCTCAATCATGTTGTTCATATCAGCTGTGTAGGCAGCTATAAACCAGCTAAGCCTTGGGGATTACCATTGACAGCATTTAGAAGGTGGACTCGTTCCCATTAGCGCAATTTTCAATAAGGTGAAATATCGGTACCAAAGTTGGGTCCCTTTTGTCCAAATGATAACAGCTCGCTTTTGAAGAAGTGAAAATCCCGGCCTCAACACACTTGTTTAGCTACGGTTTGAAGAAACTGTTTGAGTCTCCAGCTTTGGAAGACAGGGAGATATGTCCCATTTAAGGCTGTCTTAAAGTAGATGAAGTAATACTGTTTGCATCCCTAAGAGTGCTTGCTGTGGTGTGGAGCATCCGGATGCATTGTCCTGACAGATTTCGCTCAGCTAGTCTCAACACGAAATTGCTGGACAAGAAAAATACCGTTATGGACCATTCGCCCGTCTAACCCACTCCAGCTGAAGTCAGAGGTTACTCCAATTGACTTTACAATGGTATTAAGATTCGGCATCTGTGCCATTCGTACAGTTGAATGTGAATTTGCCACCTTTACTCAGTGCCTTTCCCGCAAAACACTAATTCTGGCAGCTGGATCCAAGCTCTGAACATAGAACAATGATTACCCACCTCCGTCGCCATTTCCGCCAACAGCGGATGCATTGATAGCATTTGCTGCTTGACAGTCACAGGATCGAAGAGATCAGGATAGTGCCAATTTTACCACCGCTCTGCCTTTCAGCAGAGAAAGAGATCTGTCCGGCGCCTGAAGCTAGCCAACATGTAGAGGGACAGCTCCTGGATAGAATCGAATTGGCTCAGGATCTCCAGTTGACGGATCGTCAGATGAAGTCACTTCAATACCAAAACTAGATGCATTTAGCAGTAATGGTGAATTTTGCGGTCGGACTTATCAAATGTTAGGAGCTGTCTGCCAACATAAACAGTTCCTCCATTTCCGTTAGATGCAGTTGTATCCATTTGCGGTAAGGTGGTATAGTGGTTTTATAGCTGAAGGTGGCTTTATCCAAGAAGAGTTTCAATGTCTCCACCTGCGCCAGCAACACCCAAACACTTCTAAGAGTGACGGCTCCAGTGCCACTGAAATCAGTCCGACGTTAGCGCCAGTCAGCGTTCCAGGATTCTGTAGTCTAATCTTGCCATTATTGCCCCCTGGCTTAGCATTCCTACGGGCTCCGCCGGTCAAGTCGTCAAAGTCGTTCCAGTAAATGCAATGCGTGTATCGTTACCATCAGCGGTGATATTCAGAGTGAGCTGTGCCTGTCCCTTGAAAAGTCATACTACCAGCCTGATTGCCCTTAACCACGCGCGGAAGTCGCCTTCAGATTAAACGGTGTTTCAGTATCACCGATCGTGACAACGCCTTGCGGGTAAACCCGACATAAGTCCAGTACCGAAGGCATCGTGCCCCCCATTACCACTGCTGATAAGATTCAAGCCACCGCTTCCTCAGATAAGTCACCTTCTCAGCCGAAATCAAAAACCCATGTGAGGGTTCTGGCAGCTGTGCCTTGATTGCGCTGCTGTGACGGTAGCGTTTGTACCAAAAAGAATAGTTTTTAATATCAGGCAATAAGACCTGCCCGTCCAGTGCCACCCATTTGTAGACAATGTACCTGCTGGGAATTGTCAGAGTTCCATTCCTACTGCTTAGGAAGACGGCTGCGCCTCTAGAACCAGCTGTGGGCGTAGTGATGATACGGAAGCACTGGTGAGAGTTATTCCACCAGTAGAGTTAGCGATACCTATTCACGACATGGACAACAGCCGAGCAAAATATGGATCATACCCCGCTGGTTTAGCCGTACAGTGCCATTCACATCATTAGAATTTACCGAGCCCCCAACAGTGAAAAGGGTGTTTGCTGTTCCGGCTGATTGCCTTCAGATCA
>JADJQZ010000004.1 GCA_016712465.1 Candidatus Obscuribacter sp. | reverse complement strand
GCCAGCTAGCGACGGAAGGACATAAGTTTGACGAAGCGACCATTGGCCAGATCAGCCCATACATCCGCGAACACATCAATCGGTTTGGCGATTACGTGCTCAATATGGATCGCGGACAACCATTTCCAACCTACGAGCTTGGCTTAAAGAACAAAAAGTTCGCTAATGCTGGCTAATTGCCAGGTTTGCTGGCTTCCCAAGAGCGAAATGGCCCATTTTTACGCGAATCGTTGCCATACCTCTGATTGTTCTAAGAGTTATTCCATTGCGAAGCAGGGATGTCACAAATCTGCAGCAAGACTAGACCCTGCTCTGCTAGCAAATGGAAGGTTGGCCGCGGTCATTGTGACGCCGGGTTCTGAATGGCAGAGCTGCTGAGCAGACAATCGTAAATTTGAATGGTCTCCTAACCTGTCTCTGGAGGAATTCCAGGTTCTGAATAGCAGAGTTGGTGAGAGATCAATCTACTCTTAGCAGTAGCTATTAATGAGGCCAGCCAGACTTGAGCATCTTCGTCGGGCGAAGTAGGCAGGGCAGAAAGATATACAGCCAGCAGTTTCCGAATTTCCTTTACGTCGATCATCGAAAAATCCGCCGGTGTTATTGAGCGAATTCTCTCTTGCCAGGTATCGGAGGCCACCCTACCCTGGATGCGCCTGTCTTTTTTGATCTGTTTCTCCAGACGCAACTGGCGCAGCTTTAGTTCATCGACTATCCGGCGAGCGGCCAGACGTCCTGGCGGCATAACCTGAAATTGAGATTGCGAGTGGGGGCTGGATTGTTGTGAATCCGCCCCCACCACAACGTTATATTCACCTGGATCAGCTGCCAA
The DNA here is from genome assembly GCA_016712465.1 of Candidatus Obscuribacter sp. Lineage (GTDB taxonomy): Bacteria > Cyanobacteriota > Vampirovibrionia > Obscuribacterales > Obscuribacteraceae > Obscuribacter. The sequence continues at coordinate 40,272 of JADJQZ010000004.1, read as the reverse complement.
GCAGGACTGTCCAGACCGCAATTTGCTTTGGGCGGACTTCCAGAGGTCCTGGTGCTTATACAGAGTGTCGGTGCTGCACTTGGCCCGGGCGGCCAGATCCCTGTTGCTGAAGGACAGTCCGTCACTTTCGAACTCGGACACGGCCGCCGCAATTCTTGCCCTGGCATCGGCCTTCAGGTTGGCACTGTTCCTCTGCCAGGCTATAGGTGTCTTGTTCTCATAGCGCTGATGCTCTGCGCTGCCACGTAGCCGTAGCGGAAGCCAGGCCGATACTCTTTCGATCTGTTCCTTGGCGTCACCAGAGCCCCTGGTTATCTCCCGGCTGTGTCCGTTGTGCTTGAGCTCCAATATCTTTTCAATAGCAAACTTGCGCTCCTGGTCGTAGCCATACCCCAGGGGCAAGAGTCGATTTTCGGGATCGCCATAGAAGAGGTAATGGGATAAGCAGACCAGGGCGTCAGCCCTCTGCGACGGCCCGGTCAGGCCGACCTGGTAGTAAGAGCGGCCCCGAACCCAGTTCTCAGAGATCATCCCCGGCGGGAGAGCCTGGAACACCCCGAAAACGATATCGGAAGCACTACTATCTGGCTCTCCCTTCGAAAGGCGCTTAAACGGGAGCAGAACCCCCTGGCGAACAGACCTCTCTTGGATATCTGTAGTTATCTGCTGCTGACTTTCAGTCAGCCGTTCCACATACGCCCTCATCCGGTGGAAATCATGCCAGCTATTGGCGCAGCCGTTCAGATGGTCAATAAATGTCTCCAGGGCCTTGGTCGGGGAAAGCTCCTCCCTCTCATACCGAACTTCCTGGGTGGCCAGGTCCAGGAAGGCAAAGCCTTCTTGTAAGGGTAACCGGATGCCGTTGCCCAAAGACCTATCACCCGGGCAAGGAAAGACTTCAAGAACCCCCTTCGCCACTACAAAGCCAGTAAGCTCAAGAAGCCTCACCAGTTGGCGCCTCAAGTCCTTGGAGCTTATCGGCTCCTCAAAAAATATATACAGGTGCCAGCCACCAGAAAAGCTCGAGCGGTAAAGGCGGGATTCCTTAAGACCGGCGGCCGATAGTGTAGCCACGAGCTTTTCCAGTGATTTGCTATTGTGGTACTTGCTGCCGGCATCTATATCAAGCACAGCAAAGCGGCTGGCCTTCGCCGCCCTGGTCCCGAGGATAAACTTCGGGTGCTCGCAGGCAATCGCCTTCAGGATCTCAGTATCACTGAGGCACCACTTCTCCTGGGCCGAAAACCATTCCCCACCAAACTTCGACTTATATATGTAGCCATACCGGTGGAACAGCCCCAAGAACTCGGCCATTACATGGCTCCAGTCCTTAGGAAAGAATTTTTCCCGACAAAATCTCTTCGCCGGCGCCTGTTCCATAGGCAACGGCATAGCAAAATCCGCCAATCTCACTCCTTTTGGTTAAAAGAAGACGTGTTGACCTATGCGGACCTGTCGTTTATCCTGATGTCATCTCGCGACACTTCAACAGACGCGACGACAATTGAATAATAAGATCCGTAAAAAGGTCTCTCAAAAGGCATCGCCCCAAGCGATGTCTTTTGCTTTATGAGAAGTTTGGTTAAATTACCGACTTTCTAGGGAGCAGCCGCTCCGATATATTCAACAACCATACACAAGTCAACAATGCCAAGTGCCACCAGCCACTATATAAGGTGCTCGGCAATCGATCAACACTTTAGATCTAAATAAGGGCGGATTCGCAGCTTTTCGCATAGTAGCGAAATTTCGCCAACGCTTCGCCAGCTTGATCAAGCTCGAACGGTAGCCACATTTCGCCAAACAATCCACCCAGCAAACACGAAGGCACTTCGTGCAGAGCGAAGCGTGACGAAACTCCTTTCGTTACCGTTTGGAGCAACAGCGAAATACGACCACTGATCCAGCGAGGGAGGACAGGCGGTAGCGAAGCCAGCGAACCGCCATCCCACCGGGTGCGCCGTGACTTTCTTCGCTACTGGAGTAGAGCGGTTGCGAAACCAACTCGTCCCTAGCGGCGAAACGGGGGGCTCGATTTCGCTACCGATTTCGCCATTTCGCAGCCGGCGGCGAAATTTTTCGCATCCTTCGCTGCGTGGTCTTCGCCACGAGCGAAAGACTACTGCGAAACTGCGAAGTAATGCTATGTGGCAATGTCTAGCCAGTTAGTTAAGGTTCGGTAGCTAGTTCGTTATCAGATAACGTGATGCAGAAAATGGTCTGGAATTCAAAGCCCGCGCATCGGGAACCACCTTCGCAAGCAGCGAACAAAGTATAGGCATAGATTTCGCCAAGAAAGGAAAGCAGCATGAACTGAGAGGATTTCGATTGAAATCACGAGGGAAGGTCTTATAATCAAGTAGACATAAACGATGCGATATATGCGAGAAATTGATACTGAATATAGAGGCATAACGTGAAGACGATTTCAGTAAAGCAAGCAGCGGCCGCATTAGGGCTCTCGCCCCGGGCTATTCAATACAAGCTTCAAAACGGGGACCTCAAGGGAACTAGGTCGAAAAATCAATATGGAAAGTCTGAATGGCGAGTATGGCCGACCAAGGACATTATCGAAGCACTTCAGAAAACGGAAGGCGGTCCGAGTGGTGGCGAGTCTCAGAGAGGTCTTAATTTTGAGGTAAGCGATAGCGAAGCCATCGATGCCGAGGAGGTAAGTTTCAACGAGGAAGAGGAGCTCTCTCTTGAGCCAGGAAACTGGCGACAGGTTGAAATGGAGCGTTTAGAGCTAATGGCTGAAAAACTTGTCAAGCCATTGGCTGAGAGGATTGAGAACCAGGCACTAGCGCTGCGAGAACAAGAGCGGATTATTGAAGATCAAAGACGGCAACTGCGACTACTCCCTGATTTTCAGAAACAGGCGGACGAAGAGCGGAAAGCTGCTGAGTTAAAAGCTTTGGAGGTTGAGGCTTTAAACAAGCAGGTTCGCTTACTAGAGCAGGAGAAATCAAAAACAGCAGAGGAGCTAGCATGGACGGCAGAGGAAAAAAGAAGGCTTGAAGAGAAAGCAAATGAAGCGATTGCATTAGCTAATGATTTGGCTTCACTGAGGGAGACCGTGGAAAAACTACAGGCGCCTTGGTGGAAGAGAGCGCTAGGCTTGAAGTGAGGAGGCAAACAGGGGGGTCAAAAAAGCTCCTGATAATTACTGATATCACAAGTTTCTGTGCTGCGCTTTGGGTCACGTAAGAATCGAACCGTGAGACCTGCCCCAAGACTTGTGATGCTACAGCCGGCTTTTCGAGGATTCACGGGCCGGCTCTTGCGGAGGTAAACAGCGGACACTTGCAAACTACTACTTTAAAGAGCCTTTCTCCCGCGACTGTTGCAAAGGGTCCGGTGTAACGTAGGGAAACGCCAAGCGCCGGGTAGGTAAAAAGAGAGCATTCTGGGGTCAGAGTAACATCGGAACGAAAACGTACGTTAGTGATTACCGGACCATTCGCACAAACGACCATTTTTGAGAAGCGATCAATTGAGAAGCCCTGTTGACGAAGAATGCGAGGATCTGGCTTCTCAAAACTCATCTCAACAGCTCAGATCGGAGCTGCCATAACTCCCATGAGTTTTGAGAATTTCACCAATGACGCTTTTTCCTCGTGTATCAGCCTTCTGGTTGCTGCCAAGAACCTTATCGTACGTTTTCGGTCCATTACTACTCAACCCCCGAAAACAGCCAACGGTAAAATCCGAGGGGCTGGGCGAGTAGTTAGTCATGCTCATGATCTGGAACTCCGCCACAGGCGCCACACCTGTCGTCTTTATCATAAAATTCAACAAGCTGCTCTTCCTTCCTAGCGCAAGCACAACATATAAAGATCTGTGATGTTGGAACACCATCTCCGTCATACTCCTCAATTTCGAGAACCAGGTCATTACAACATCCTTGATGCATATCAGCAGAGGTCCAAGCTGGTGGATGAAGCCCATTTACTTCCCAAATACCTAAGCTATCCAGCTCCGTCGAACTGCAAAAGAGACATGACCACTTTCCAGGAGGAGTAAGAATACCAGCAAGTTGGTGGCAGTGCGGGCATCTCAATATCAACTCACCGCTTTCTCTTATCTTGCACAATCTTTCTTTTATCAGCGACATGCCATGCTCAATAAATTCGTCTAGCTGGTGTGCAAGGCGAATAATTTCGGAGAAGTCATCGTTAGGAAAAGCCTGTCTCCGGTAATCATTGCAAAGAAAATGTAGCGCCTGAGCAATTATGGATGAAACTGCCGAATCTGTTTGAAGGATGCCGAAATGCATTAGTTTATTTCTCATATCACGGACAGATCGAAGTGCAGTCTTCTGTTCAGGTGTTACTTTTATATTGCGGACACCAGCGAGTCGAGAAACAGCGTTATCAAAATTCACGCTTATAAAGTCGCCTGAATTATATGCAGCACGGTTTGCCTTATCTGTATCTTCAAAGACTAAGGACCAATGTTCCTCCGCCAAAGGAGCTTTCAATAAGAGTTCAGTACCTGTCCAAAAATAGAGCAGTGAGTAAATTAGATCCTCCCTCTGTCGCTGTTCCTGTACTAAGGCACTGAGTCCAAATTTAACAAATTCCAGTCCAGTTTCAAGTAAAGAGTGATCCTTCATGAGAAACGCTGCTCCGGCAGGGAATGGCAAAAAATCATAGCGCATTGAAAGATATTTGTATTCTCTTTGGTAGGCGGGAGCAGCAAGGAACCATGGAAATAGGCTCCCGAGTTTCTCAATGTGGCGTGCACACTCAGCGTTTGTTAAGAGTCGGCCTTTTTCCAATACTGGAGCGGCGCATCTGATGACACTCTGGACAGCCGCTTTCCAACCGAGTCCTATTGTTTACTGCCGTGCACCAAACGTGCGTGGGCTTATAAGCACAGCGCCACCAGACTCGCTTGGAAGAATAGGCCGTAATCTTATCAGCAGTCAATTCACCATTCTTAGTAGGATGCAACTGCTGTGCCACTTTTGGATACAGAGTGGCGAGTGAATTGGTTTTTGAGACTTTTCTATTTCGGCAATATGGACAAAATAGAGTTTTCTTTCGAAAGCGGCTTTGCCAGCTATGATCTTGCCCTTTTGGGCATCTCCACCAATAAACAGCGGTAGTGGTCAATCGATTCGGGCTTACGCCTGGGTTTTTCTTTCCATCAAAGAACTTGTAAATTTCCGGGAAATCAGCCAAATCGAGGAGACGGTCGTCGTAACACAGTGGACATCCCCGTCCGTCGACGCGTGATTTTAGGTTGGCCTGCCAGGCATGGTCTGGGTTGTTCTGGCACTGCCACCAGATTTTTCTGTTTGAGCCCGCAAGCACATTTTCCGGTTTCAGATTGCCATTCTTATCCTTATGCCATTGTTTTGCTAGCTCCGGTGCTCTTACGGCAAGGGAACGCTCATTTATCACCGGTGTGCTTCTGAGATACTTTCCGAAACAAAACGGACAATCTCGGTTGCATATACATCGTTGGGAAATCTGCGCTTTCCAGATGTGTTCAGGGTCTCGCTCACACTGCCACCAGACCCTCACATTAGAGCCATAAGAAAAATCCTCTGGTCCAAAGCCACAATTGCGCTCATAGAACCACTCTTGTGCCAGTTCTGGATGAGCTTTTGCCACCGATGGGCTTCGCCGATTGTATGGATGTGGCTCTAGTATTTCTTCAATGTGCTTAGAAACCAAGGCTCTACGTTTACTCCTTGTTGATCGGGGGACACACAACTGACGCAGCAGCAAATACTTTCGCAGTTTAACCGGGTTTTCCAGGACTCAATAACAAAAATGACGTAGGTACAGCCAGCTCCGCGCATCCATAGCGGTAGGTGGAGTCACCGGCCATGTGTAAAACCATCACCGCATCAATAAGCATCAGTCGTTTCTTGAGCTGGTCTTGCGATAATGCTCCGCAATCGACACCAAGCACATAGGCGGCTTCTTCAGCGGGTCCTAGCCCTGCACGCTTCGCATGGCTGAGGCGGTTTGCGACAATATTCAGCATAGTTTTCGCTGGCGTATCTTTTGGCAGTCCGAGGATCTCCAAAGCGAGCGCGTACTGCTGGCTGAGCAATATCCCGGTACCTCTGTCAGTTCCAGTCAGACCGGAGCAATGAACCACCCTCTCATTCAGACTCGCTGGAGTTTCAACCGCTGGCAGCCACAGCGGAGCAATACTGACGATCACACAGGAGGCAAACAAAGCCAAACTCATTTTCCCAAAGTCTGCTATCCCCATCGTCGGAATGGGGCGGACCTCATGCGCTGCAATTACCATGCCGTTTCCCTCACTTCTTCTTCACCATCTTCGCAAGCTCAGCATCCCTCCAAGCATGCGCATCCGCACTCTTCACTTCGTTGGCTTCATACGCCGTCCACAATACAGTCCCATCCAGGACGGCGTCATTCAGCCACCAGTCTTTCATCACCGCCTTGGCATAGCCCTGGTCCTGCTGGCCCCACCACACCTTAGCAAAGTCCTTCTGCCAGCTATATTTGACGTGGGCTTTCTCCAGCGGTCCATCCGTCGCCTCATCCTTCATCGTCCCAAATGCCGGATAGAGCTTCTCTTTCTTGCCGCTTGCTGCCACATACTCCTGATACTTGGCGTAGCCGCCACCCTTCAGCTTCACATAGTCGTGCAGCGCCAGAGCCCACCTCGCCATCGCTGCTGGCGACACTTTCTCATAGCCTGACCGATACACCGTATGCGGCTCTACCAAGTACTGCCCCAACGGTACCTTCCCGCCAAATGCTCCCCTCGCCGCTATCAGCCCCGGCTCCATCATCTGGCCCACCAGAACAGACATCTCCGCCTTCCTTTTGGGATTCTGTGCCCCGACTGGTGCCTGTACCGCGATCACCAGTGCTAGCGCCGCCATTGCCAAAAGTTTCTTCACGCTCCCCCTCCTTCTTGCGCCTGGTTCAACTGCTCCGAAAGCCTCAGTAGCTTCTGCTCGATAAACTGCGCAGTCGCCGTGCACAAGTCATTCACCGCCTGGCTCACCCCGCCCGCTATCGTATCGAAGTCCACCTGCACCGTCGACAATTCCCCTACAGCCGTCACCTGCACCTTCATCGTCACCACCGACTCCACCCTCGTTGCCGCCTCCCCCGTTCCCATCTCCTGAAAGAACCGGCAGACATAGAAGAGGGTCAGGCTCTCCGGGTTGACATTCTCCAGGTGCCACCGCCTCTCCCCGAAATACTGCGTCGATATACCATCCTTCACTTCCGTCAGCGCATACATCGGCGTCAATTTGTACGGCCTCGCTGCCGGTCTGAATATCTCGGGGTCCTTCGACAAGTACAAAACCGGTATCAACCTGAACGCAAACACCGCCGCCACCCCTGCAAGAAACGTCGATATCGTCCAGTCCCCACACAAGAAATGAAAGATGTTGTAGCCGGCAAAGAACGTGAAGAAGGCCGCCACCGTCGACCCTACCATCACTCCCGTTGCCTTGAGCTCCGCCGGCATCATTTCCCGGCCCCCTCTACCCACTTCTCTATCATCGCCTTCGCTCTCTTCGACACAAACAGCCACACTGTCCCTATAGTCAGAAGCAGCAGCACAAAACCACCCAGCCACCTCTGCCGGTCCTGCTCCTGCCACTGCTCCATTAGACCACCGGCTTCCCTCTTCGCTTGCGCCTCCGCCTCCTGCTCCGTCATCCTGTAGCCTGTCGCCACATTACCCGTCTGCCGCAAGTACATGGCTCTGTCCATCCAGGCCGCCGTCGCCTGCTTCCTCGATAGCGTCGTCGCCGCGTTGTTCGCCATCTTCCCGCACCAAAGCGAGATTATCGCTATCACAAGCGCCACCTTGGCGTAACTTACAAACTTCTGCCTCTGCTCATACGCCCGCCCGGACTTTACCGTCTGCTGCCGCTCCGCCTCTCTCTTCTCCCAGGCCCCTAACTCGCTCTCTGTCTTGGCTGACTGCCCCTTCTCCCACTGCGTCCAATCAGTCGACTCCGCGCTGTCTTGCGGTGCCGCACTCTGCCCTTCCGCCTTCTTCGTCCGCCAGCCTCCCGGCGGCACTCCTTCCGGGTGCTCCAGATAGAACTTGCAGATTAGCTCGTTTGCGTCCTTTATTACTATTAGCTTCTCCGTCGCCATCTTCTGCGCCGATGACTCCGGCGGAAACTTATCCGGGTGATACGCCTGCAGGCTGAACTTGTACGCCGCCTTCACTTCCTCCAGCGCCGCACCCGGCTCTAACCCCATCGCCCTGAACGCCGCTTCCACTTCGTCGAAATTCATATCGGTAAGCTCTCATCTTCTTCACTCTCGGGCTTCCGGGTTTCCTTCGCTTCGTCTGATTTTACCGCCTGTTCTTCCGCTTTACTCTCTTGCTCTTGCGACCCTTTCTCCTGCTGGCTTTCCAGCCCTGCCCCTCCTGGACCATCACCCTCTTCGAGCTCCTGCTCCCACTTCGGCGGCTTCTCCTGGTCCTCTAGTAGTAATACCAGGTTGGGGTCCACCTTCACCTCTTGCCTAACCGGCGGCGCATACCCCACTTGCTCGACATAGTCCTTCCACGAATACCTCTCTATCTTCAATGGGTCCGTCGCCGGCGTGAACACTATCGACTTCTCCGGCTCCATCGCCATTATTTCCGCCGGCGTCATTAGCGCCCGCCCAAATTCCCTCTCGCTTACCTGGCACGTCGTCGTTAACTTGCGCTCCACCACCGTCTCTTGCCCCAATGACTCACTCACCTTCCGCGCCGTCGATAGGTCCGGCGTCCTGAATATCACCCTCGTCGCCGGTTGCGTAAACAGTAGCGTGGCGTCATCTTCCCCATACACCGACTTCAACTGCACATAGTCCTGTATCCCCAACACCACAGGCATCTTCCTGTGCCTGACTATCGTCATCTTCTTCGCTATCCCCGGTATCAACCCGAAGTTGGTGAACTCATCCAGTATGAGCGCCGTCTTGTGCTTGAACTCCCCTTCCGGGGCCTCCAGTAATAAGTCCAGCAAGAAATTGAACACCAATGCCGCCGCCGGCTTCAACTTCTCCTTCTGCGCCGGTACCGCCAGATAGAAACTAAACAGCTCCCCGGGCAACGCCTTCACGTCTATCGTCGTCTTACTCGTCAGCGCCACCACCTTCGGATTGAGCCACAAGCTCAACCTCTGCATCGCTCCTGATAACACGTTGTTCCTTAACGTCTCCGTCGATAGCTTCGTGAACGCCCGGTACTCATCTCTTGCCTCCGCCACCTTCGACTGCATGAGCACCCGGCCAAGCTCCTCTCCGCCTTCCCGAAGCAGGCTCCTCACTTTGGCCATGTCCCCGCCCTCGGCCGCCACATGCAGCACTAGCGCCGTAAGCACATTCCTCTCCGCATTTTCCCAAAACGGGTCCGCCGAACTGTGCCTGTTCTGCGTCGTGTTCCTGATTATCAGGTCCACCACATCTATCGCTTTTTCTACAGCCTTCGTCGCGTTTCTTACATCTATCTGGTCCAAGGGGTTTATGCAAACAGACGCGGCATCGTCCGGGTTGAAGTAATAGACCTTGTGACCAGCCCTAGCCCTGTACCCGGCCGTCTTCTGGTACAGGTCCGGCGGCTCGCTCCCCGCCGTCGCTTCCGTCACTATTACGCTCGTCTTTAGCCTCTCTATCAAGTTAGGAATGAATAGCGAGCTGCTCTTCCCACAGCCTGTCGGCCCGCATATCACGCAGTGCCTTATCGCCTGGTCCTCCGGCACCACAAGCTTCCGACCGCCGGACCACGGCCCGAGTATTAGCCCGTTGCCGCTCTCCGCCTCTACCGCGTACCCGGCCGCCTCAACATCCGCCGCCTCCGCCCACCTGGCTGTGCCATATGCAGTCTTTGGCTTCGCTTTCGCCAAAGCCTCTTTCACCCTCTCAGCCCTTTCCGCCACTCCCTTTATTACTTCAAAACAAAGCTGCTTGCAGTCCTTCTCCATCGAGTGGATTTCTCTGTCGTGCACTTCCACCACGACCCGCCACTTCGGACCCTGCTTAGTCCACGATGCCGACACTCGGTAATCGAACGTCCACGGTATGCCGCTACGCTTCTCCGTCTTGCGCTGCTCCCCCGTTATCTCCTGCGTGAGGTCGTTGTAGTTCAGCGACTGCCACGACCCCGCCCTCAGACTCGTCGCGATTAGCTCCGCCACATACTCATCCGGTACGTCCAGGTCCCCGTGTAGCTTGCCTCTCGCTCCCATCTACTCCCCCTGCCTTCTACCGCATCTCTCCGCCGTCCCGGCCGTAGTCATCGTACCCTCGGCCACCTTCCTTCTTGTCCTCTTCGAGCCTCTCTTCAAACTCATTCATCTGCTTCTTGGACGTCTTCGCCGCCTCTTCCGCTTCCTTCAGCGCCTGCTCTTGCATTAGCCGCTGCTGCTCTTCCGCCTGCACCCTGGCTTCTTCCTGCCTCTGCTTCTCCAGCCTCTCCGCTTCCTTGCGCCCTTCATTCTCTTCCGGCTTCTCTGCCTCTTTCCCCTTCTCTTTCTCCTTGGAGCCGTCCTTCCATCCAAGAAGCTCATCGAGATCTACTCTCCCGAAGTCCTGCTGGATCTCCTTCTCGTACCCGGTCAGTTTTTCCAACTCTTCTTCGCAGAATTTCCTCTGCTCTGGATTTCTCTCCATCAAGTCCTTCAGCCTGCGCCTCTCCCACGAAAGCTCATAATAGGCGTGTTCTTCCAGCCTCCTGCCTCGCTCCTCATACAGCCTCTGCGACCTCGGCTTCCTCCGGTAGTCTAAATACCCCGTCCTCGATTCCGGCCGCTCTCCCCGCTCCCTCTTCTTGAACGGCACCACCTTCCGCTCTTCCTTCAGCGCCGACGGTCCCCTGTACTGCTTCTCTTCTTCCTCTTCCCTGAACTTCGCCTTCGCCTGCCGGTCAAAGTAGTCCTCCCCCGCCTTCTCCTTCGTCCCTATCCAGCTCCACAGCCTCTTGTACGACTCCCTATCAAGCTTCGGCTCCTCTTTTGCCGCCAGCCTCTCGCCGTACCCCTTCAGCTCAGACAGGTCGCTAAACTTCGTCAGCACCTCCCCGTCCTTCGTCACCAGCTTCTCCCACTTCGGCAGCTTCTCTATTTCCTCTTCCTTGCTCCAAACCTTCGGCTCCGGCTTCTTCTCCTGCGCCTTCTCTTCCTTCCCGCCCTTTATTCCATACAAGAGCCGGTTGAACATCTCGTCCCCTCGGTCCGGCTCGTACTTCCTATCCAGCACACTGTCTATCTCCCGGTCCATGAACCTGTCGAAGAAGTGCTCCCTCTCTAAATACTTGTCTCCCCACTCCCTCAGGTTCTTGTGCTCGTTCTTCCCCAGCCTTACCGGCTTGTGCTCCTTCGTCTCCCCCAGTATCAGCACGTGCACATGCAGATGGTCGGTGTTCGTGTGCGCCACCGCCACCCACTCCAACTCCTGCCCCTTCGTCTTCGCCAGGTTCTCCATCAGCTCCCGCGTGTACGCCATCGCATCCACTCGGTTCACCCCCGGCGACAGTATCAGCTCATGGGCCGCTACCCCATTCAGCTTCTGCTCCTCTATCGCCTTCATGATGTCCTTTTCGCTGACATCATTGTCTTTGTCGAAGTACTTCCGCCCGCCTGGCTCCCTATCCGGCCCCTGACGGTGCTGCAAATACTTCGAGTACTCCCCGACGGCCTTCACCCCCGGCTTCCCCTTCCAGTACCTGTGCTTCGCTACCGTCTGGCTCACGTCTATCCCTCAGCCTCGCCCTTCTCCAGCTCTTTCTTGAACAAGTCCTCTATGTCCTTCACTTCCTCTACCTTGCTCTTCAGCCTCTTTGCCGCCCTCTTGTGCGCCTTCTTTATCACCTCGTCCCTGTCCGCCGCCGGCATGTTGCCGTAGATGAGCTCCAGGATCACTCCCACGTCGATGTTCCCCCGCGATATCAAGGCCGCCATCCGGTTCTCCATCTTCCTTATCCGAGCTTCTACCTTTGTCTCCCTCGCGTCCTGCACCCTCTTTTCCAGCTGTTCCAGGTACCAGATGATGGCCTCTCTTGCCACCTCCGGTCTCTTCCTGTTGCTGGTCCGACACACCAGGTCAAACGCCTCCATGTCTTCCGGCCGCAGCCGAACCTCTATCGGCGAGACCCTCTTCTTGGCCACCTTCCTGCCCTCGGCGGCAGCTTCGCTAGTCTTGGCCGGCGGTGTTGCTACTGATTTCTTCTTTGCTACCATTTTTCACCTATGTCGGCATCCTATTCCAGTATATTACTATATTTCCAGCCTCTGCGAGCGTATAAAGACATAGTCTGCTGCCTCTGGCAGCGTCATTAATGCCCATATATGGGGCATTTCATAAGTGCTGGCAGCACGCCTTTATCCTGCTACTACGTAGCCCTTAGGCCAGCGCCGCTTGAGCTTTCCTACAGCTATTCTTGACCCTTTGGGTTGAACTTGAACACTTGTATTATTGTATTGGTGGGGCTCTTGCCTACCCCTTTAATATTTCGGTTTTTCAGAAGTGGATGACACTTTCAGCAATACGTATTGTTGAATGAGGCACTTTGACGGCTTGCTTTTGCTCAGCCTCTTGGTTTTTTCTTTTCTCTTTGCCGTTTCTGAACCATCTAATTTTGCCGATCATCAGCCACCTATTTTTGCCGCTGTTGTTTTTCTGATTCTTCTCGGCCGCTTCTGAACAACCTATCTTTGCCGCCTCTGAACCACCTATCTCGGCCGCTTTCTTACAACCTATCTCTATCGGCAATTTTTCAAAAGAGCATGTCACAAGGTTTCGATTGAGCCCCTTCGCCAAATACTGCCTGGTCTTTTCCCTTGTCATTGCTCCTGCACTCAGCTCATCTAACCTCTTCCTTCTTTCTTTCCAAGACCTTGCCTGCCCCAATACTACTCTCCAGTAACCGACTGTGATCCTTATCTTGATAATTACTTTCCCGGTCCTTGTTTCCGTGCCCATGTAACTTTGCCCCCCCTCGTCCCTTCGTTTCTCTGATTCTACTTAGCCGCTTCTGAACAACGTATCTCGGCCGCTCTCGAACAGCGTATCTTTGCCGCCTCCGAACAACGTATCTCGGCCGGTCTCGAACGACCTATCTTTGCCGCTTCGCTCTTGCCTTCCTCCCTGTATAATCCCCTCGGAGAATCACCACGTTTCTCCAGCCGCCCTTTCATGCTTTCGGCGGCTCTATTTTTTATGCCCGACTAGGGATTATGCTGCCCGGCCGATTTAAGCCCCTTCTTCGCCCTGCCAGCTCCCTCTCCTTTATTCTGCAACCTCCCTGCTTTGAGCTGGTGCTTGCTCCCCGTCACCTTTATTTACTTTTCGGTTAACCTCCTCCTCCTCCGGGCACAGAACTCCAAGGGCTAAAACCATCACCATTTTTAGCCCCCACCTTTTGTCTTTTGCTTTTTGGCTCTCCTGTCCTTTCTGTTCTCCCTGCCTTCACCTCAGCACTTCAAGACCCCAGTTCGGCGAAACTTCAAAAATCTGTCCAGCGTTACCCGAGCACTTGTCCCCGACCAAGCTAAAAACCAGCTGTCAGCCAGGTCCTTCAACTGTAGTCCGCGCCGCAAAATTAAGCCCTCCCTCATCTCCCGTCCCGGCTCTGCCGCACCCCTCCCCTCTAATGAAAAGCTGCCCCTCTCAGGGCAGCTCCTCTCGTTTCCTTTTCAGCTATTCCAGAGATGCGGCTCAAGCTCTCGTATGCTCCGCGTCCCATTCGAACTGACGATGATGTGATCCAGCACTCCCACACCCAAAAGCTGTCCGGCTGCAATAAGCTTCTCTGTGGTCTCTATGTCCTCCTGGCTTGGCTTCAAGCTCCCGGCCGGGTGGTTGTGCGCCACTATGATGGCGTAAGAGTTGGCGATCAATGCTGCCTTGAATACCTCCCGTGGATGCACCAGCGACGCGCTAATCGTCCCTCTCGAAACAAGGTGCCACCCGATCACCTGATTCTTCACATCCAGATGGAAGCTAATGAAGTTCTCTTCCGCCTGCAACTTCAATGGCTCCACAAACCTCTCTATGTCCCCCGGACACCCAATCGGCTGCGGCTTAAGTCCAGGCTCCTTAATTAGCGCAAGCCGTATCTCCGGCACTATGTACTTCATGTGTTTCTTCAATACTCGACTATTCATCTTCAATCCCTCTTGCTAGCTCCAACTCCAGGGGCGCAGCGCCCCCCTGCGGGCTGCCTGAATAGCGGCGCACCCGGGTCCCGGCAGCAACGAGGGATGAGCGGTAAATGGAGGGGACCCGCAAAGCGGGGAGGGCGCCGTTTAAGGAGCTCTTCCCCATTGCTGCTGGGGGGTCGCTGCTAGGCTCTAGCCAGGCAGGGGTTTAGCAAGCCCCTGCCTGTAAGCTCTGCAACTAGCAGCTCTTAAACGGGGCAAGCCTTTTCAGGCAACCCGCTTGACAGTGTCGACGGAATTACCCGACCAACTCACCTTTGACCAATATCCAGCGCATCAAACCATGTACCAATAACCGCCTTCTTTAACCCAAGCAGGACTTACCGGAAAAAGAACAGTCCCCCCTATGGCCATCCTTCACCTCCAACCGAGGTTTGTCAGCCATTTCACCAAAGGGCTCCTTCTCTACCCGTTCCAAAGGCTCAGCAGTGACATCCACCGACTAAATGCCTCACTTGCCGGAAGGCAGAGCACCAAGAGACCCCCATGTCTAATTGCACAAAGAAGTAAAAAGAATCCCGGAGCGAAGAAAAGAAGAGGCAGGAGCTATCCCCTGCCTCTTTGAATTAGCCTTTGACTGCAGCGAGTCGCTTGGCTTTGGTGTTCGGTTTTTCGGTTTCAGGTTCCGAACCTGTGTTCGGCTTCTTGCCACAAAGATGGAACGATGTGAGCTTTATCACCGGCTTTGTCATTTGGACGTTCACCCCATTTATCTCTTTGTTGTAGTGGGATAGAGCCAGCCTGCCGACAAGCACTACTTCGCGTCCCTTCGTTATCGTTTTGAGGACTCGCTCCCCAAGTCCGTTCCAGGCATCCACATCAAGCCATAGTGTCTTTTCTTCGTCGGTATTTGAGGAGTACTCCTTTACCGCTATTGAGAATTTGACCACCTTGTTGCCTGTATCACCGAAGGAAACTGAAGAGGGAGTCTGACCGACGTGACCTACGAGTTGGATTTGGTTGTTCATATAGTGCACCTCCAAGTGCTGTGTTCAAGTGCAACCCTGAAGGCGTGGCTTGGCGATGGCGCATGGACGCGAAGCGCCCCACAGGGGTCTGCCATTGCTGCCAATCGCTAAGTTATGCCAGCCTCTGCACTGGTTTAACACCGCTTGGAGGTAAGCACTAAGAACAACCAATACCACGTGTGGTCTCGCGGTCAGCACCACAAAAGTTTCCGCCGGTAGGCAACAACGTGCGTCAAACTTCGCGGTAAAGGAGTGCCCTACCGTCGAAGAAAAGCCGGGCGCTGATGTGAACCAGGAACGGCATGGGCTAGTCCCAAAACTACAAGGGCGCGAAGTAGTCGGCTGGCTGGCTCCTCCCCAACAAAGAGTAAATGGGCGTCCAATGACAAGCCTGTGGCTCACTCGTTCCAACATGGCAAGATGCCGGGTTCGGAATTGAAACCGCCGAACTCCATAGCCAGGCAGCGCAGTCAATGGCTATTAAGGCAGGGGTAGCCCTTCATCTCCTGAGCGCAGGCAAACAAAATGAACAAGCCTGACAAGGCTTCGGTTCTGAGACCCTGTTATGTAGCTCATATGCACCAGTTACAGCCGGACAGACAGTAAGCTCCTTGTGCCTTATCGGAGTCACGTACCTGCCCGAACGGTGATACGGGAAGCTGACTATACTCTTCGCCACCTCCGCAATGCTCGGGATGGCATCGGGATCTAGGTCCTCGTCTTGAAGCAGCGCCAATTTCCATGTTGCAGTCGGCGCATTGCACAATGCGAGAATAGCAGCCGAGTAGTTATCCGAATCCACGGATAACCAGCCCTGGACATTCTCCAGCCTTGCTAGTTCACCTAACAATGCCAGAACATCTGCTTGAGTGAAGCTTCTTGTATAAAACCAGAAGGCGCATTCAGGGCGTGATCTTGCCGCTATAAGCCAGGCAT
Organism: Candidatus Obscuribacter sp.; assembly: GCA_016712465.1. GTDB lineage: Bacteria > Cyanobacteriota > Vampirovibrionia > Obscuribacterales > Obscuribacteraceae > Obscuribacter. The sequence goes on along the minus strand of JADJQZ010000004.1, from coordinate 24,192 downwards.
GGACATACTCTACGCTATGGAAATCTCCCACGTCGTGAATGCGGACGGTCCACGGAACTATTGTAGCACAACCTGTAATCTTTGCGGTAAGCCAGTCTCGGGGGCGCGCCTGGTCTATTAGCATGACCAGATTCTCGGCCAGCAACTCCGGACCACCACGCTCCAGAAGCAGCTGCACGGTCCTGAAGTTTCGCTCCCGCTTCGCTTTCTGTCCAGCAGTTTGATACCGCACTCCATTACCATAGCACAGCCTTCGGCAGAGCTCGGTAGCACCTATGCAAGATTCGCTTCTCTGAAGACTGAAAGCCCAGCCGACTTTACTATTACTTGTTAGCTCCAAACCGTAGTCATGACTCATCATGCTCACCTCAATTGCCGGGGATTACTGCAGCCAGCGCTGCTGTGAACGCCACCCGGCTTGGCTCCGTTGAGCGAGCCAGACAATTAAGGCAATTGAGGAAGAGAGCTAATCAGCACGCGAAACGGTGGCGCCAAGCCGGGACAATTGGCGGAGCAGCACGCAGTGTAGCCACGCGATTAACCAATCTGCCTGGAAAAGACTGCTGCAGGATGTGACTTTCAAGCGGCTTTGCTGGACAACCCCAGGAAGAGGCACAGCGTGAAGGTTCTCTGGCCTATCTCAAGAACCCTCACGGCCAACCCGACATAGTGGGGGGGGCACCTGGGCATGTGCCAACCGCCATTAAGGAGAGCGACTGACATACAAAAAGACGGTTTTGAATATCCAGTGAATACGTGCCAAATATCCACCTCTGAGCCGCCGCATATTGGTCTGGTTCAGGCTTCTGACAATTTCCCGCTGTCTTTTGTGCCAGACTATCCGCCACCTTTGACAGCCCCAACTTTCTTCCTTAGACCATTTCCGGGGTACTGGAACTATCCTCAAAACCAGCTATTCTTGTTGCATACACGGTGAGCGGCGACCAATCTGGTTCGTTACTTTGAGCCGAGGGGCATTGTGGAAACGCCAGGTCTGCGCAGACCCGAAACCGTAGCAAGCAGCCCGCTATCTGCCGAATCTGACTGACGCAGTAGAAATATCGAGTCCACGCAAGCGGACTGTCAGACGATAGCTTTAAGACCGCCGCAGTTCATTCTGGGCGGCCTTTTTGTTTGCTGCCGGCGGAATGACGGCGACCATTTTCAACTGAGCAGTGGTGCTACAAAGCGGCTGATAATGCGGGGTTGCATAGAGCTTGCGTCATAGTATAGTAGAGGGAGAAAAAGAGCGAAAAAAGAGGGAGCCGTAGAGACCACAGCCTGGGGGGCGGTGAAAAATACGACTCCCGAAATGGTTAGCTGGTCTGCGTTTCAGCCTACGAGCCGGGGCTATGAAACATAGTCTGCGTTATCGGATCAATCGATGAGCGTCTTGATGTGATGGTAGTCCTGTGACAGTCCGATATTCCCAATCAATTTGCGCAAGAAATCACCGATGATCACAATCCCTTAAAACTGGAGGAAAAAATCACGAGTTCATTCAGTCGAGTGAGTGAAGAAAATAGCGTCGGTCCATAAGATACTCACATCTTTTACGATACCTTTTGAACAACCGAGATGAAGAGTGACGATACGACTGGCCTGTCTAGCAGAGTCCTTGAAATTCCATTCGATGATATAACCAAGAGTCTCTATCTCCGAGTCGAACTGCCTCGAGTGTTTCTTGCCTAGAATCCTCTCTATTTCTGAAATATCTTTCCCCGGCAACTCTGAAAAGGTTTGTTGCAATAGACGCCAACGAGCGTCGGTGTCCCTAGCATTTATGAATTCGATGTTATTACTTGGTCTATCTGGCATTAAGCTTGATACCAATTTGGTTGTTGAATACGGAACAAGTTTAACCAAGGCTGATAGCTGAGTCCTGTACAACTGATCGAGCCTGGAAGGAGCAACTAATTCTTTGGGTCCGATTGGTGAGGAATCTAAAAGTCGAACACCATTAAGAGAGTCCTCGCAAAATGTAAATTCTAGATATCTTTGTTTAGACACTTGTGAATTGGACATTGGTTTCCGAGAGTTATCTGGCCTATCTTTTAAATAGAGATACCTAATAACTCGCCGTTTTCCTCCAATCCTAACATCTGAGAGCGGTTTGCCCCAGTCTGCCAGAATATTCTCGGATCTATTTGGATATAGTTGCTTTAGGCTCAAGTTGATGTCCTGTAAAGACCTTCGCGCCGGTTGAGCTTTTATCTCAGAGGCTTGAGAAACAGATGCAAACACCAGACTGAGTGCTAACAAAGGAATCACAAGCAGCAGCAACCTAACTTTCATCAGAGAATTCCTCAAGATATGCACAAGCAAGGATTTGAGACAAGCGATTTAGATAGCCATTGGCAGTGCGCTACACTAAAACATCTAATCAAGAGTTTATCAGTAAAATCAAGGTTCGTGGTGACCTTAACCCTCCGCGGGATGTAAAACAGGGACGCTGGGGAGTCCCTGTCTATAGAGAGTCCGATCCAGAATTAGACAGGCAGCGTAAAAACGGCCTATCCAATACAGTACCAAGTGAGCCTAGCCTCAGGTTAAGTCCTACAGAATGTGCGAGCCGTCCCGGTCATGCGTAGGCTACTTCTGATTGCGCTTAGGTTGAGAATTCCCAAAAGGAGAGGCACCAGTAGTAGCTGGGACAGCTCCGATGAAATTACCCTCATTATCGAAGTTGCTATAGGTGCGAATGAATCTGCCATCCCAGGTGTACTCGTTCCAGTATTGAACCCAACCACTGGTGTAGGCCGGTCTTGAATAGTTGGGATAGGCTTGAGTGCAAGCCGTTGGCGGTGGCTCAGGAATGTAACCTTGGTCTGTCCCGAGAAATCTGACCGTATGTGACTGAGTAAACATATTCCAATCAACATGATAGCCATACTGAGAGTTAGAGACTGGATCATAGACCCAGACATCACCAGGTTGATTCATTGTCCAAAGTCTGAGGACCTTGCCCGAATCCTCATATTTGTAGAAAGGAAGTCGAAAATCATTCTTGCTAGCCGCTATATCGGGTCGAGGAACCACGAAACCGCTGCCAGTTTTTGCACCCGGATGAGTCATTAGGATATCAGACTTACTGATATCGGCGATTACGCCCTGCCTTGAGTCCTTGGGATCCTGAATAGATTGAGCGTCTGCGCCATCAGAGAAGTCGGTCCCATTCCAGTCAGCCGAGAATCCGGTTTCTCTAACACCCCCAGTCATATTCAGGTTAGATAAGACCTGCGCAGCCCTGACTACGGCAGACTGAGTGAGTCCGGAAGGAAGCGGAACAGGAGAAGGATCTAGCCCAAAGGAGTCTTTTTGGATATTTGGTGTATTTCCGATGTATGAGTATGAGTTCAAACCACCGGCGTATCCAATAGGATCCACTTGGAGAAAACGTCCCAGTTTCGGCGAGAAGTAACGCATTTTATAGTAATACAGGCCAGTCTCGCTATCGTAGCGTTGACCCGTGTACCCATGATTAGTCCCACTCATACTGGGAGATTCGCCATAGGGGCTGTACTTGAAGCGGTTCAAGACAGCTCCGGAGGCGTCAGTTGCTGCAATTACAGAACCTTGATGGTTTGCGTGGAAATATGTCTTACTCCCGCCACTGTTAACTTGAATCAAGACTTCATCGAGACCAGGACCATAAACATAACGCTGCTGGAGCGTGTTCGTAGTTCCGTCATAGTCAGCCAGTCGCTGCCAACCTGAGTAATAAAAATTGGTCTTTGTCCCTCCCACATTCTTTTGACGCTGCCTCAAAGCAGGATCATAAAGATAGTCAGCAACAATGGCGTTGGTGCCAGCATCCCGTACGCGATTCATCATCCGTTCGGTATTGAACTCGTATTTAAATACACCGTCATTGATCAGGTTTCCATCGGTGCTATAGCTAAATCCAGTGCCACCAACAGTTGGGTACTGATTGATGCTATTAGCCGTGCCATAGGAGACAGTGCCGGGAGCACCAGGAGTCCAGCGGAAATTCGCCGGGTCTGATGTACGCTGAGAAAGCATTTGGCTGACGCTATCAAAAGCATAGCTAAAGTTGACATTTGAGCCAACAAAGTTGTGCAGCAGCCGACTCAGGTCATTGTCCAGCTCAAAGCCATAGCTGGTTGAGCAGCCATTTTCGTAAATGAGCTTTGTGCGCCGCGAAAGCGCATCGTACTGGAATTGGAGAGCACTGGTTCCTGCGCCGTTCAGCTTGACATCAGTAAGACGGTTCAGCTGGTCAAAAACTCGATCAATGTAATACCCATCAGGATAAGTCGTCCTGATGAGGTTGCCGTTGGCATCGAACTGATGCGTCACGGACATTCCATCCGGGTATTGCTCCTTGTAGAAGCGGCCAGCAGAGTCATAGAAGTTTGTGAACGTTCCAGAACTTGGATCTCCAGCGAGCACTGGAGTGCTGACCGTAACTACCCGACCAGCGATGTCGTAAACCGTTGTGACAGCAGGCTGACCACTTGGGGTCTTTGACTTGATACGATTTAATTCGTCATAGGTCTGAGTGAAGGTTGCACCAGACCGGGTGACCACAGTCAGAGGATTACTGTTACCGTCGCGGCTGGTTACCTGCTCGAAAGTCGCATCTGGGTAAGTTGTTTTCTCTGGACGGTCATGCCCATCGAAAGAATAGGTGGTGAGGTTATTTCGTGCATCCTTGATCGTTGCAAGCTGCCCGTTATCCCGGTAGGTATAGCTGACGGCAATGATTCCAGCCTGGTCTTTGATGCTTGAGATGCGGTTGGCATCGTCGTAGAAGCGCTCTACAACACGGCCGAGAGCATCAGTAACTTTCCAGAAACGCTGCAAGGAATCGTACTGCATGGTAGTGACTGCCCCCTGAGGGTCCGTCATGGTCAGGACTTTGTTGTCAGCACTGAAAGTGGCTTGGACCGTTTGCCAAGGATTCTCGGGATCACTTGTCTGCTTCTCCACCTTGGTCGTATTGCTGTTGTCGTCGTAAGTAAACTTAGTCAGGTAGCTGAATGGAGACGGGGCGGTCACCTGCGTGACACGACGAAGGACATCGAAATCTATCGTCGAAGTGTTGCCTCTTGGGTCCTGGACTGTGATTACATCACCCCTTGAGTTATGAGTGAAATTCATTGTCAGGTTAAGCCGTCCAACTCCAAAGTCAGTCACAGTCGACAGAAGCTTCTCAGTGGTGGCGTCATAGGTGTTTTGAGAGACAATGCCATCAGGCGAGGTGACCGTCAAAACCTGTCCCCGCCCGTTATACGTCATTGTTACAGTGGAAGATCCAAGGCCCGTGACGCTGGGTGAAACGATGCTCAGCAAGTTTCCGTTGGCCGGATCATAGTTCAGAGTTGTCACGCGCCCCATGGGGTCGGTAGCTGTTTTCAGCCCGTTCCATGTGGCGTCATATGTGACCGAAGAGACGATATCAGAAAGACCAGACCCAGGCTTCGCCTTTACCGTAGTCTGCGTTACGCGGTCCTTGACGTCGTAGACGAACTCCACAGAGTTGCCTTCAGGCGCAGTTGACTTCTTAACGCGAGCTCGTCCGTCGTAAACAGTCGTCGAGATCTTGCCAATCTGATTGATTGTCCTGACCGGGAACCCGTAACCTCCGTTATAAATCACGGAGCCCTTGCCGTTGGGATTCACCTCCTGAGACCTTGAACCGGCAAAGAAGTATTGCCAGAGATTCGACTGATAGTCTCGCTGTTCCTTGACCCTGTCCAGGGAGTCATAGGTATTTGTGGAAATTGCAACAGTCGGATTGGCCGGGAAGAAATGCTTCGTCATCCGCCCTGGCAGATCGTACTCAAATGTCCAGCTCTTGCCGTTCGGGTCTACCACAGCCGTCAAGTTTTTACTGCCATCCACGGTGTAGATGACACTGCGACCAGTGCCATCTGACACGCTGGAGAGACGATCTCCGGTGTAGCTAAGGGTCAAAGTGCGCCCTAGTCCATTTGAGACGCTAGTCAGCTTGCCGCCGGAATAGGTAAACGTAACAGTGACTCCAGAGGGCGCCACCCAAGTTGAGATCTTTCCAGCTGAGTCAAAGTTCAAGCTCGTCCGGCTAAGGGTTGAGTACTGATAGACACCTGCAATAAGGGTTAACGTGCCGCTCTCCGAGAAAGGAGCAGCGAACGTACCATCCCTGAGACGAACAAACATAAGGGACTTCTGCGCATTAGCGAGCAAAACTGCATTCCCGGTCAAGTTGTCAACAAACCACTGATTAGCCAGAGCACAGGTGATGTACTTCGAGAAGGGCTTAGTGAGATCCTGCTGAATGTCGAAAGTAACATACAATTCAGCAATTGCTGCGGCAGCTCCAATGATAGAGTGACTACCCAGCCCCATTAGAGCATCGGTTGCTGTTTGAACATTGACCTGAAAGTTGTGTTTCCATCCAAGTCCGAGAGGCCCATCTTGGTATCGTGAAGCGGAGTTATACGAGCGAGAGAACGCCAAGCCAAAGGGAAAGTCCAGACTACCTACAGTTAAGTCGGATTGCGTAAGCAGATAATTTCCCGAAACCATGTCGATTGGTTCAGCCGATGTTACAGGATTGAGATTCGCAACGCCAGGCGAACCAAACGGCATCACAGCGCCACCATTGCCAGAGTCACCCAGCACGGCATCAGGACGCTGGCAGTCATATGTGCCACCAGGACTGCATGGACTAGCACCGGAAGTCTCAGTACAGCTTGATCGTTTGACCCAATCATCTATGGACAGAGCACAAGACCCGCCACCGCCTTTCAAAGCCCCTCCAATGATTCCAAATGTGCCAAACGTAGGGATTCTGTAGTATCCGTAGCCAACCCAAGAACCTCGTGTGATTGAGCCATTCTCTGGCACACCAACACGCTCTCCAAGAGTTAGAACGTCAAACTCAATGTCGTTAATGGCACCAGTCGGATAGCTAACGAGTGCTGGTTTTACGGTAGCAAGCCAGTTTGCAGATTTCGCATCGTAGATCTTCTGACCTGCAGAGTTCGCGATGTCGATCAGAGGGGTCGTGCTTACGCCATCAATCTTGGCGTATTGATTGAAGATTTGCGCCTCCAGAGCAACACCGTGCATGGCAATGACTGTGTCATTATAATCACGCTGGGTGTAGTTGTTGTCCAAAGCTGCTGTTGAAGCCACAATTGCTCCAAGATTGGTCAACGGAGTGTCATACCAACCCATGACACCGCACTGATGGTGGTACATCGTGTTACAGTTCGTCAGGCGATTAACCAAGTCTGCAACTTTGTTCTGGCTCGCATCCCACATTTTCCAAGTAGTGGCAAGCAACTCACCAAATACGGCTTCGTCGGTATTGGCCAGACCGGCAGCCAGATTAGCCTTCATCCGTCGGCTATGGAACTGAGAAGCTCCTCGACCAACTGCTCCGAACGAGTTGCAGATGAGGTGCGGCTTGTCGGTAACTATGAAGTGTGCCGCCACCTGGTTGTACCAGGTGACAGCATATGGATGTGTGATGGTCAGATCAAGGCGGGTAGAAAATCCAACTGGTCTCGCCGAGCTAGTAGACAGAAGCGTTCCGTCTAGCCGCAGTTCCGCCTGATGACTTGCATTCCAGAAAAGGGTAAGCCGCTTTCCAGCCAAGTCTTCAGTGTTAAAAGTCACGTTGATAGTATCAAAAGCAACCGCCATGGTAGCTTTCAAGCTCTGTGGAAGAGCAGTCAAAACGGTAGGAGTAGCACCTGATTTCAGGAAGGGATGTCCGACCTGACGCGTAGGTACGGAAGCATCATTTTGAATGATGCTGCGACCACCCATGATGTCGTCCAAAGTTGCGCCGTGGTCGTTATTCTTAATCCAAGTGACCAGATTATTGGAGAAGGTATCAAGATCCGCACGAATATTGGCGCGGTTCATGTTCTGGACGTAGTCAGCAGTGATAGTCGCACCACTATTGGCACGACTAAGGAAAGTAGCCTGGTTGTAGCCCATTGCAGCAGCTAGATCGATTCTTGACTTGGTTGTGTATGTTTTCCGAACCGGATCGAACGTATAGATAGTTCCGCCAATAGTGCATTCCACCCAACAGTGACTAAACTCGACGTTAGGAAAAGCGAGTGCTACCGGGGTTCCGCTTCCAATCAGCATGTTGTACGAAGAGAACACGTTCGATGGATCAGTGCCAAGCCAGGCCGCCAGATTAGCTGCATCCATAGACAATGTGCCAGTCACGTAGTTGGCAGTATAACCGGCCTGCCGAAGGAGCTGGACGAGCAGATCCGACTGATCAAATGAATTTCCGAATCCCTCCAATAAAGCCCCCAGTCCCGATTTGTGCAGTCCATAAGTCGGCTGCATTTCTATGTTGTTGAACACCCATTCATAGATGAGGTCAACATCATTTCGCAGTGCGCGAGCAAGCTCGGCAATTGAAGCTGGTCCTCCAACGGTGTTTCCGGCAGCCCCTGAGGCAATCGCCAATACCTTCGCATTCGGGCGGTGCAAATTGGGCGGAATTGGTCGAGAATCAATGATTGACTTTGCCTCATCTGGACCAATGGGAGGGCTTTTGAGAATGTCGACAAACTTCCATTCAGGTGGATTGACCTTGGGAAGTCCAGTGTCTTGAGCAAGCATGCCCAACGGCGCTGAAGAGCCGTCAGGATTAACAGCCGGCTCTTGCGACTTATTATCTGGGTGGTTGGTATTCATAGTACTGTCCTGATGTTTTTGATTTTCTTGGTTTGCTGAACTGGTCGAAGAAAAACTCCCGCTTTCTGGTTCGGCGGGAGTCTGATTTTGGTCGTTTTGCATCTTCCTCTCCTGCTATGCCGTCACAATTGACGTACGGTTGCCCGCGTCATCGAGGTTGTGGGTCTGCGATTGACCATTGGTCAGGTTGACATTCGTCAGCCGACCTCTTGTGTCCATGACAAAATCCGTGCCGGGCATGTCTTGCACACCAAGCTGCGGAGCAGCCTGATAGACATTGGTCATGCCGCTCAAGTCTTGAAGTGAGCCCCAAATGAATGGTGCTGCCTGATAGGCGAACGCGCCTAAATCGAAGGTCTTTGTAGCCATTTCTTGCTTCTCCTTCTTGTGTTTACTGGCTGATTGCGACAGGTCCGCTGACCGTCGCGTTCTGGGTGGTAGAGCCCCATGTCTCGAAGAAAACGTCCACGACACAGTTCTCTGTGGGCGTGAAGGTCACTGAGTACTGCGCAAATGCCGTTCCGCTCACCGTCGCCGACACCACATCGGCTCCAGGAGATCCAACACCGGCATAGCGGCCGCCAGGCACCCGCAGGCGCGAACTAATGCCGCTTGCTGCACTGTGCTTCGCCCAGTACTTGATAGTCGTCGGCACATTTGCCGGGCAAGCCACCTTGCCGACGTTTACCTTAAGCGGGCTATCCGCCAGGGCTTTGGCATTAGGAGTCAGCTTCCAGGCGATACCTGAACCAGGCTGTCCAACCACTCCCGTTGTCGTCACCGTACCGAAGTCGGTGTAAACACTGTTGTTGGCAGCGTTGCCCCCCTCTTTCTGCGAATTTACGGTGTTGCCTGCTGCCTGGTTGGTGGCAGGGTTCCCAAGCTTGGTCAACTGCGCAGCCGGCGCACCACCGGTGTACTGTGACCAGTTGTAGACGACAGCGCGACCGCCGGCATTGTTCGGAATGGAAATCTGTGCCGCAGCAGAGCCGCCCACCGTGTTTGTGTCCAAACCATAGATTTCCACTTCTGCATTGTTGAGCTGCACTTCACCCTGAGCATTTCCTCTTGCCACCAGGTTGTAGGCCACGGCCTCTTCCAAGCTCTGGAAGTTAATACCAAAAGTGCTATTGCCTTCTGCGGTGTTGTCCCGGAAGTAGCATGGCGACTGCACATCGATACCAATGCCGGTGTTGCCGGAACAGTCGCAACCGGCTATGGTCGCAAACGGTGATGAGGTAAAGGGAGCAAGTTTGATGCCACCCACTGACGCACCCCATACCTTGGTATTGGTTACGCTCCAGTTCTTGTTGTCCGCCTGGTAGTTAGCAGTGGCCGGGATGTTCAGAATCGCCGTCGTGCCTGAGCAGTTGATGAAATTAGACCCGGCAACAGTCACTGCCCTGGTCGGCATGCTTGAGAACGAGCCGGTTCCAGCACAGCCGCTATTATTGAAGCTGTAGCCCCGCGCAGTTGAGACCAAGCCAAGCGGGCGAGCGGCTCTGGCGAAGTTGAATTTCTCTACCGTAATATGACCGGTGGTACCGCTCAGGTTGATACCGGAAGCGGCCCAGTCTCGCCGGTCAATTGTGGTCCAGCCGTCCTGTGTGGACATATCGGTGGTATTCCAACCACCGGAGATGACGATGGGGTTGCCACTAGCTCCGTTGGCTGAAAACACCTGATCATAGACAGTGTTGCCGGTGCCGATCGAAACCACCGTCGGCTGCAACATGTAGAAGGTGCTGGAACCAGTAGCACCTCGATAGCCTTTCGCTGCCGTCGCGGCGGTCGCCTGCTGCGCGTCTACATAGACGGTGGTGCCGTTTACGCTCTGCACCGGATACCATGTCGCGTTGTCAGGCGAGATCAGGGTGTTCAGCGTCAAGCAATCTGCTGCTCCCTTAGCTTTTGCCGCGAAGATGTTGTCAATCAAGACGTTTTTGCTCGCCATCGACGAAACGGCACTCAAGCGCACGCTCTGAATCGAAGCACTCAGCGCAGCCGCGTTGTCTACGGTCACCGCTGTCCACTGGTTAGCATTCAGTGCCACGTTGATTGGGAAGGAGTGAACTACCGTCGCACCTGCGTTATCACTGCAAAGGTCCAGAGACAGTGCACCGGAAGCAAGTGCTGTACTGCATTGAATCCAGAACGATACTTGTTCGTAGGCGCTTAAGTTCAAGGCACCAGTAGCGAAATAGCCTATCATTCCTGTCGTGAAGCCTGCCGCGCAAGCCAGCTTTGATGCATTGGTGCCCTGCTTCGGGGTGGGCGAAGTAGTGTTGGCTGTCGCGGTTACGTTTGCAGCAGCCGTCCATGCGCCATCATTGTAGATTGCCTGGTTGATCGCTGCCGACAACGTCACCAGGGGCGAGCCTTTCGTCCACGTGGCTGTCCCTGAATTTGTTGATGGTTTCCCCATGACGCGGATGACGTCGCCGGCGGCTGCTACGGCCGCTGCCGATGAAAGGGTTTTCTTGCGCAGGGCAAATGAGGAGCCGTTGTTTCCATCATTGCCGCCATTGAAGTCTACGTATTTTGTAGCCATTTGCTTTACCTTTTTGATTGAGGTTTGTTTGTTGCCGACGCCTGCTTCGAAGCACTGGGTCAGCTATTTGATCCGGACTAACTTGCGGGCAGCACAAAGCCGCACCGGCAATACCGATGCCTCCCTGCGCTTAACTACTGCCTTGCTGCTTGCTTGGGACAGCCCCAAACTTGCGTATGACAGCTACTGCCTGGCACCGCAAGGTCAAAGCTGACTATTTTCAGAATCAGCTTTGGATTACGGCGCCAAAGCTCATGATTCAGTCAGATTCGACTTCCGAAACTTCCACCCCTGAAAGGAATGCTCTGAGCACCCGGGAACACTGCGGCAGCTTGGCAATAGCAGCCAGACTGGCTCGGTTGTGAGCAGCGGCAGGCAGCCCCGGCATCTGCGAAAGAAGAAGCTGCGAGGCTTCCACCTCAAGCATCTTCGCTGTACCGGCAGGCAACTTCTCAAATCCAGCCACTTCTCGAAGTGCCGGAACCGAAATCTCAGTCTCCTCCGTAGCGCCGCCCCCTGCCTGCTTGAGCAGGTCCATGACGTCCTGGCTCTGACCGGCCGGTCCAAATTGTGCAAGACCTTGCCCCATTCCCATATTCAAATCCGGGATTCCAAATCCACCGATGCCGGCATTGCCCCGCCCTCCAAAGCCTGGAATTCCCATATTGCCGGCAAGACCCACATGGGGAATCTTCGGCATGAGGCTCTCAATCATGGCGTTGGGGTCCCAGGCAGCTCTGCCCGGAACAGCTTCCACTGGCGACATGACCGGGTCTTTGGCTCTGCCTGCTTGCACTAGGGCGTCATACCGGCCACCAGTGCGGTCTGGCTCTATGTATGGGCTCTGCCCAAACTCCTTCTTGTACCGCGCCGCCGTCTCATGAGCGAGATCCCAGTTGTTGCGTTCGATGCTTGCCACAGGAAGACTGGCTTTGAGCCAGATCTTGCCATCCTTGCGCAATAGCTCGCCTACAAAGGTTGAACCACCGGTACGGAACAGCCTGCGCCGTCGAGTAATTAGTACTGCCGCAGCCGCACTGGCCTCTATCAATAGATCTAGGACCGGCTGCTCAGCCTTTGGTTTCTTGAGTTTAGTCATGTTGTTCATTTCCTGAATTCAGATTATTCGGCGGTGGTGGAAGCTCTGGTGCTGCCGGCGGCGAAGGAGGTCTTCCTCCATAGAAGATGCTTTCCAGCACCGGCAGCGTCAATGTAGTAAGGATGAGCAGAACAGAGCCGTACACCGGTCTATACCAATCAAAGGTCACGGCAAACGGTCCGCCCAGGGCAAAGACCCAAGCGCTGAAAGCCAGCATCGATGCCACCCAGTGAAATGTCTTACTGAAGAGCACTCCCGGTGGTGCCGTCTTGATATAGCAGACGTAGAGTGGTGTCAGCACTAACAGTGAAACAAAGACCGACCAGGTCAGCCACAAGGGGCTGTTCCCTCCGTCTTTCAAAATGCCGTCGATGGCCACATATCCGGCCACTATGTCGGCTGGGATATAGCGCATCAAGCGCTCGAAGTAGGAGTCGGCCACATTACTGCTTGGTGGCGGCTCCTGAGCAAGACGCCGTCGCCATGGGGTTGGCGGCGGTCCATTTGTATTTGGACTTGTCATTTTTGTGACTCCAATTCAATATTACTGCCGCCGCGAATCAATGCAGGGCAGAAGGATCATTAGGATTAAGTCCAGCTTTTCGATACCTCAGGCTGGAAGATCTGAATTCAAAGATTCAGCCGTCTTTCGATTACAGCATCATTGCCGCGAGGGAGCCTGCCAAGAGCCCGTATCACTCACGCTCTCACCCTGTTGCTCTGGGGTGTGCTTTTGTGTTCCCAGGTATTTTGGAAAACGGCTCAAGGAGATGAGCTGCTTGCTAATCATTTTTATAGCCTGCGCATCTGCCTGCACTCGTTGCAGCCTGGTCCTCTCTCGACCATATGCTGTATCACCCGCTTGTACACTTTTGTGCATTCGCAACGCCAGTAAAGTGGCTCCTTTGTAGCTGCAATTATTTCTGCGGCTCCAATACCATCGTTGTCTTCCTTGTTCATCAATTTAGCCAGCTCTGGATATATTGCTTTTAGAGAGTTTGTTACCGATAGCCTTCTATTGGCGCAGTATGGGCATCCATTTCTCTCAAGCGCTCTCTTGTAGACTTTTGCCTGCCATACATGGTCAGGTCCGGCCTGGCACCGCCAAAAGGCTTTCAGTGTTGAACCGGCAGCTGTATTCCAAGGAGTTCGCTCTCCGTTTCTTTCCGTATCCCACTGGCCTGTTATTTCAGGTCTCACGTTGTCCACGGAATTTGGCAAGAGAGTACAATTTGGGCACTGATCAGCGCGGTCTACTATTTCTTGGGCTGATGCTTGGTAGCTATGCCCGGCCGGGCAAGTGAACCAATATCTCTTGTGGGAATCAGCCAGTACTTCGTCAGGTTCTATCGCTACCGGCTCGCCGGTGCTTCTGTCTATCTCCACATTGTTATGAGCGTCCCAGCTTTTCAGAAGATACGGAAACAGGCTAAACAACCTTGGGGCATCCGATCTTTTACCAGCGCAATAGGGGCAGTTTTCCGGGTCGTTCTTTTGAGTTCGCCTGTATATTGCTTTCTCAAATGTGTGACCGGCAGAACACCTAAAAGCAGCCACCAGGTTACTTCCCGGCTTGAGACTCGCGGGCGCCCGGTCTGGAAAGCCTCGAACGAACAGAAATTCCCTCACTATGTGCCTGTACCTTTCCGCTGCCAGAGTGTCCGGTTCTTCATCCCGGCACTTGGGGCAGCCATTCTCTTCAAGTTCAAGCAGGCTTCGCGAGAATAGGTGGCTTGAATCCTTATCACACCGCCAGCGCACTCTCGATGTTACCGGCAGTCTCTTTGGGTCAAACCCTAGATTAACACCGGTAGTGAGATACATCGCCACAAGATCGAGGCTCGTCTCTTTCTGCAAGAAGATATTCCGGCGCTCTCCCTTGTAACATCTTGCACAAGGGCAGCCTTGCTTTTCAGTATCATCTGCTGGATTCAACCTATCTACTATGCGGGAAGAAAAGACTTTCCCTGAGCCCTTGGGACAATTGAATTGCCAGTAAGTTTGCGACCAGGGCGATATATCCTTTATCTTGGTCAAGCGCTTCTTGTCCGGTATGCACTGGCTCTGTAGCCATTTCGGTATGACCTGTGCCGGTCTCGGTAAAGGCTCTTCCCTCCCGGCGCACTTATAACAGCCTTGATAGGCAGAGCCTTCATCCCAGGCCCGGCACCGCACTGCAACAGACACCTTTATCTTCTGCCCACAGCGCCCGTGTCGCCAGAGGACGACTCTGTTGGAGCCGGCAACCAGGTCATCGGCGGAGTACGGTCCCTGGTCAATCAGTTCAAGCGCCAGAGCTGGGTGGCTTTGCCTTAAGGAGGGTCCAGCCGGTCCTTTACTCAGTGGGTCTTGCCCCTGTGTGCGCAACTTACCAGATGCTCTTGGCAGATCTTTCAATCTCTTCCTGGCCAATGCTGTAGTCCCTCTCGAAATATAGAACAGGCTGCCAACAGAAGATGCCGAAAAGAGCGGGCCACTTTAGCCAGGAGTCTCCAAGACTTCTCGGAGCTAGCACACGGAAATCCTTGGCCTTTGTCAATGAACCCATAGTAATGTACTTTCGCCATCCGTCGTCAAGACCTGCGTCAACTTTTTGCCTTCCTTATACAAAGACTTTCTGTCGGCAAATGAATTCCGGGGTAATCAGTAGAACAAACCGGAGAACTGCAGCCCTTAACACTTAGCCGGTAGTGACCTGCCCTGGTTCGATATCTTAACTACCTTGTCGACCATCCGATTTACGATACTGCTGCCCTGGTCGTTCTGGACGACTGGAGAGAAACGCTATATGGAAGAATTCAGGCTGGTCTGGAGTTGATATTCACGAAAATGCGGGAGGAAAATTTATTCCTCACTCTAGCGATCGCAAATGACCGCCGTCCACTTTCACAGTGATAAATGATTCAAACCAAGCTGTCGCTTGACTTTTACTGCCAAGTGCCTGAAAAACTTGGCCAGACAAATTCATTAGGCGCTTGATTTCATTTTGAAAATGGCTTAACCATGGGCATTTAAAACACTTCACGAAATGTTGGACCCCCTAGCACGCTTGCGCTAAGCCACTTTCAGCGCGCATACCACAACTACTATCGATCAAGCCTTGCTTTGCGACTTATTTACAAAAGAGTCGTTACACCGCGAACCCTCGACAACCCAGTTAAGATGCCACTTTCAGAAGCGATCCGGATCGCCCAGCGAGTAATGAGACAAATTCATTCTCGATAAGAGCAAGATTTAGTCTCAATCTTTCGCAACACCACGAAGTTGCATTGGCGGAATATAATGAGTCCGGATTAACAGAATTGACTCAGGCTGCTTCTTTCGGAGTCATCGGAGACACTTGAATAGTCTTTGCTGAACTGTGCATCTCTGCCGATGGATCGACACAATGGCTTCATCCCTGAAGGTCTGTTCTCAATCACCCCAAATTCTCTATCATCTCCTCAAGGGCCGGTTGGCGCCAATCGGGAAGCCGGCACCGCTCTCGGCCCTCGGCGGAATTTCCTTTAGCCCCTAAGAACCGCGTCGCGCACCCGCAGAATGGTCTGCCTGGAGGTATTGAACTCCCGGGCAACCTCGGCAACAGCAACGCCAGCACGCAATCTCTTCAGCACCGCCTTGCGCTCTTTCTCATCCAGCGACGGCGGCCGCCCAAACTGCTTGCCGGCGGCCCTGGCCCGGGCAATCCCAGAGCGTGTCCTCTCAACCAGGAGGTCCTTCTCGAACTCAGCCACGGCGGCGATAACCTGCATGGTCATCCGACCGGCCGCGCTCGTCAAATCCACCCCTCCAAGAGCCAGGCAGTGAACCTTCACTCCATACGAGGCAAGTAGTTCAACAGTAGAACGAACATCCATGGCATTGCGCCCCAGGCGATCAAGCTTGGTCACCACCAGGATGTCGCCCTTCTCCATCCTATCCACCAGCTTCATGAAGCCCGGGCGCTCCGCCGCCGCCACTGAGCCGCTGATGTTTTCCTCAATCAGCCGGCGACTTTCAACCTTAAATCCAGCCGCCTTTATCTCAAGAGCCTGATTCTTAGGGCTCTGGTCAGCAGTCGAAACTCGACAGTACGCAAAAACTCGTGGCATTTTCTTCGTCCAAAACTGCTGTACGAATTATACCCGCCATCCAAAAGTCGAAAAGCCTACTTTCGGACAGGCCAAAACATCCGGCCCGCAACCGTTCCCTTTCGGACACTGGACTGGCTCTGCGCTCGGCGATGGAATCGTCTTTAAGCTTTTGGCTGTTGACAGCCATCTTAGTCTCTAGCTGTTAACAATCTTCAGGTTTCTGGGTTTGGCAACTGGCATGAGCCTGAGATGTGTATGTTCATAGTTGCCGCCATGCACTCTTCCGTAGACTTCGAAGAAATAACCACCAGAAGAATTGAGCTGAATACCACCAGAGAGATTCAAGATAAGGCGCTCAACCAACCAAGGTTTGGTCTCAGATATCTTGCTTATCGGAAATTCTCCTATTTCAATCAATGCACCTGAAGGGTTCCTAATAACCACCTTGAGTTCCGGAGCCAATTCAATAAATCGGCTAATCTCAATTGATGGATTTCGAAAGAAAGTTGCAATCAAAACTAGTTTTGGTGGGTTATAAGGCAGCTCGTCAGGCTTCACCATGTCCAGTATTTTGATGACAGACAGATTGTTCTCATTGGAAACGATATAGTCTTCACACAAAATCAGAAGGTCTGGCATCAGAAGATCGGTAAACTTCAAAGAGTTCGACTTGTCTTCAGTATGATTATTTTTTCTGGATTTAGCTTTAGTCATGCTACAAGTGGACTTATTCTGCGCTCGTCTACCGGTGATGATTGAGAAAGTAGTATGCTATCTAGTTCCGGCATGGAAAAATCCATGGAATTGGATTGCTGCTTTTTGGACTTGTATTCAGCTAATTCAATCAAGGAGCCATGTTCATCCAGGTTCCATACAGACCCTGAATTAACAGCGTTTGAGGCGGCACCACGCGGTTTGAAAAGAAGTTCAAGCTCTAAGTCAAATACATCCGCAATTTCGATTAGAGATTGCAGATTATATTTGCAGTAGAAAGGATCTTCAATCTGTGAAACACGTGATTGAGTAGTATTAAGTCTCTCAGCCAATTCCCGTTGATTCCAGTTATTCATCACCCGAAAATTTCTTACTGACTTAGCGATGAAAGCACCAAGATCCTGACACATCAATTCAATGCGCACTTTTGGATCTGCAGAGATTTCTTGAAAATGCTTTTCTAGGTTGTTCACAACTTACGCTCCTAAGGACAATGGCTTTTCACAGGGAGAAGAGAATTTACTCAGTTGAGCATAGAAATCAGGGGTATCAAGTTCCTGAATAGAATTGACACCGAGCAGGATTTCAACTTCGTTTGAAGGGTTAATCCTAAATATAAGGGCTCCAATGCCGATAGCTAAAATCCAATAATCCTGATACTTCCTGACATATTTACTTTCATCTACGGTTTCTTTAGCCATCAGGCATTTCCTTATTTTGGAAATCGCTTCAGCCTTCATAGAGTCCGTCAATCCATCTATGTAATCTCTCGCTGGCATTTCGCCAGTTTGGCTTTGATAGTAGTCTACTTTTACCATATTTGAATTTGCGATAATCACATACTCTCATAATACATATTAGATGTCAAGTTATTAATATCGCCTATTTGCGATAAATCACTTGACGCATCCGCAAAATGCGATTACAGTTAGGTCACGCTTGAGAACGAAGCTTAGGCCCGCAAAGAAGGGCGCCCAAGAAATCCTGGACGCCCTTCAAAAGCAAACCGTGTCGGAAACACAAGACTGCATTCAACAAACCAATCTTAACTCGGCGCGGGATCTTCGGTCAAATTCAAAAATAAGGATCCATATAATGAAAATAGCAATCAGAAAAAGCCAAAATGGAGAGTATTACCTGCGGGTAACCGCTCGAAATGGAGAGGTTATTGTCCATTCAGAGACCTACACCAAAAAGCAGTCAGCCCTTTATGCCGCTAATCTTTTGAAAGCAGAGGCAGGGGCGGCTCAGATTACAGACGAAACATAAAATCATGACTGGGAGACGGAGAGAGCTTATTAAGTCTCGTCGTCTCCCAGACAGGGTCTTGGAGTGATTGCGCATCTGAACCCAATCTCGAAGGGATGGGCAGAGAGAACCTGACAGCAGCAGCATTTTAATCTTAATGACACGAGTGTCGGAAGCATCGACGGAATTAGACTTTCGAGCTTAGTACGTGTTTTTTTGGATTGTGTGTCTTTGCCATGCCGTTAAGGAGCCTGTTTCCAGGCACCATTGGTGATTTGACATAAAAACATGCATTCGACGCACAACCCATTTGACAAGCGAAGGCAAAACGTAGTATAAAGGAAATTGTACGGCGCACAAGCCGTGGTCGACCCCCTAAACGGTATAGAATAAGAGCCATAAAGGGTAAGGAAAACGATGAAACAAGTACGGTTCAATTTGGCACTGCTAAGGGCAACTCACGGGAGACTCACCCAGCGAGAGGTTTCGCTCGCAACAGGCCTTAGCCAAAAAACCCTAAGTGCTCTCGAAACTGGATCAAGCAAAGGTATTGAGTTCTCAACATTAGTTAAGCTCTGCCAATTTTTGAAATGCGCACCGAATGATCTCCTCATTCTTGAAGACGTGATTGAAGAAATTCAGCCGTCTGACGAATCGCGAGCCAAAGCAAAAGAAATCATCAGCAGAGGACTCGAAAAGGCTATTGCGGCTCCAAAGAAGACGCCTGATGAAATTTGGGCCGAGTTTGACGCGCTGAGAATCAAAATTCAGGCTCCCCTACAAGAAGATCGAGTAAGAGAACGTGCTTAAGGTCGTCCTAGATACGAACATTTTTGTAGCCGGATATCTGAGCAAATCAAAGCTCGGATATCCGTGTCACATTTTGGACCGTTGGCGCAATGGCGAATTCACTCTGGTTGTGTCGCCGCAGATACTTGAAGAAATCGTAGCTAAGCTTTTGGAGAAGGGAGTCGCTGAGGATTTGCTTGTCGATTTAGTCGCAACTATTGGACAAATCGCATTACATATCCCGGGCTCCTATGAAACGTGCACACTCAACGAGATAGACCCCGACGACAACATGTTTTTAGCAGCAGCACTTGAGAGCAACGCCGATTACATCGTGTCATACGACGCAAAGAGCTTGCTGCCATTAAAACACTTCCATGGCACACAAATATTACTTCCAGAGCTGTTTATTCGGCAGTTTCTAGGAGTTGACGTTGAAGACCAAGAGGCAGCCGAAGTTGCCGAATTAGAAGCCGAGCTTGATTCGCTTGCCAAAGAGACTTGGCAAAGACGGCAACAACCACTACAGGATGCATAATATGGGTCAAACTTCTTCATCACCATTTCCAGAAGAACAGCCTGAAATCAAGTACTTTGAGCTGAAAGTCCCTGATGGTTTCGCTCGCGTGCTGCGAAATGTGGCAGCGCATGACGCGGATTTGTTTAATCAAGTTATGAAGCCGCTATCCTACGAAAATTACCTTCTAAAGACACTCGATTACACCAGTTTCAAAGTTCCAGACAGTCTAATCAACATGAGTGCAACCTTTAATAAAAACTATGAGCTCATCCTGCCACCGGCGCTCAAACAGTACATATCTCATGAAAATGCTTTCGTTGCCCAAATCAAGAAGTTCAGCGCCAACTACCCAAAGCCGAACGAATCCTTGATGAGGGTCATTGAGCAGCATTGTAGGCTGATTGAATCTGCAACAAAAGCCTCCAAGATGTGGCAAGACTTGCAGCTGCCGACTGTTATCGACGGTATGCTCACAGTGCCCAAAGTTTTTGTTCCTCACCTGAACATGCCCTCAGATATAGCGAAGTGGGCTCGTGAATACACTTCAATGTATCTGCGCATAGCCGAAGAACTGCGGCGTGAGCGCGAGACACTAGAAGCTATGCTAAACGCTGTTAAAGCATCTCCTGTCTACACAGAATTAGAGCTTCTGATGAGAGAACTTGGCTCTGTATGCGAACTTTCAGAAGGTGTTCACCAAAGACTTTGCATTATTGAGAAATTAACGATCAGAAAAGAACAAGTCACATACAGCGTCGTTGACGATCTGGTGGCAGGTCTCAGACTAGACCACGGGCGTTTAGACGATGCCTTAGTGATGATAGGCGAAATCACGGTCGGTGAACTAGTAGGCGAAAACCCGATAGTATCAAGAACTTGGTACAGACTCAAGCTTGTTACCAAGCGCCTTCTACAAATTGATTCCGATCTAGAACGGCTTTTCCAGTGCATGCTGGACTGATTGAGGGGCGGCAACGATTCGCGTAAAAATGGGCCATTTTCTTCTTTGAAAGCCACTTCCGCGCCCAATACTTCAAGCTCTCGGGATTCCTTACTTGGAGTTAAGCAAAAGGCGGCGCACTGACGTTCTGCTTATCGATAACTGCCGAGCAATTTCGGCTTTCGAAACCCCCTGGGCAAATAGTTTTCGCACCTTGGTGGCATATTTGGTGACTGATGCGGGTCGCCCATGACGTTTCCCTCGCTTTCTGGCATAGGCAATTCCGGCTTTAACTCGTTCTCTTAAGAGTTCCCTTTCAAAATTGGCAAAGACTGTCAGCAAACCGGCCACGGCTCGCCCCACTGGGGAGCTCAGATCAACGGCCTCTGTCAGCGACACAAAAATTACATCAAGGTCTGTCAGTTCTTTCATGGTCATGAACAGGTCATGAATAGACCGGCCCCAGCGATCCAACTTCCAGACCAGAACCACGTCAATTTCCCGTCTTCGCGCAGCATCCATCACCTGTTCGCGCTTTTTGCGCTCTTTGACTCCAGAACCAATGTCCTCAACTTCTAGGGCGACCTTCCAGTTGCGTGCTCGAACATACTTGCGCAGGGCCTTTAGCTGCATAGGTAGGGTTCTCTGCTCGTTTGTCGAAACTCTTGCGTATATACCGACACGCATTTATGCATATCTCCAGGGTGGCCAAAAACCCCATTAAAGCTGTCTTCGAAAAGACTGAAATTTGGCGGGTCTAATTTTGCCAAAATGTCATGGACATAAACTTTAGTTTTTGTCCGCCCCTCCCTATAACCATATACCCCCGGGGAAGCAAACAGTGCCCAGTATGCACGAAACAGCCTATCCACGGCTGAAGAGTTCCATTTCTAAGAAGGAACTCGAACGATACTACACCCCGACTGAGGCTGAATTAGCCATGGCCTTGGGATCGCTCTCTGGTAACACCGCCGCCTGTCTTTTCTCGTTCTGCTTAAGACGTTTCAGCGCCTGGGTTATTTTGAGATGGTATCGGACGTGCCCGAGCGGATCGTTGCACACCTGGCACGTCAACTAAATCTGAGAAAGTCGCCCAGCCTGGCTGAATATGATGACTCAGGCACCCGGCGCCGGCACGTTGCTTCTATCCGGGAATTCCTTCAAGTAAAGGCTTTTGATGAAACTGCGCGTAAAGCTTTGCTGGATGCTACCAGGGAAGCAGCGCTTACAAAGGAGGACCTTGCCGATATCATAAATGTCGGCATTGAAGAACTGGTGCGCCTGCGCTTTGAGCTGCCGGCATTTAGCACCATTCATAGAACTGCTCAGTATGCCAAGACACAGGTCAATAAGCAAATCTATGGCCAAGTCACTGCTGAACTGGGAAGCCGGGGCCGTGAACTTATCAATGCTCTCCTAAAGGTTCATCCTGGAAAGATTCGATCAGAGTGGGATTCTCTGAAGAATGAGCCTGGAAAGCCAACGGTAAAGAATATTGGTAAATTGGTAAATCAGCTTGAGTGGCTCAAAAAGTGGTACTTGGATTTAACGGCCCTGGGCAATCTGCCCGATGTAAAGCTTCGTCATTTTGCCGCAGAGGCAAAGAGCCTTGATACAGCGCGCATGCAGGAGTTAGAGGAGACAAAACGCTTTACCCTGGCAAGTGCTTTATTGAAGATGCTGGTGTCACGGCGGCTGGACGATCTCGCGGAAGTTCTGATTCGACGGATTCAAAAGATCCACACCAAGGGCAAAGAAGCTCTGGCTGAGCATAGAGCCAAGCATCAAGCCGAGACAGATGCTCTTATCGGAAAGCTACACAATATCCTCGTTGCTTTGCGAGACTCTGACGGATCGCGTGCGCGCCAGCGCTTAGAGGCTGTCGAAAACGCGGCCCGGCGCAGACACTGAAGAATCAATCCAGCGTTGTGAAGCACACGAAGCTTTCGCAGGCGACAACTATGCACCGTTTCTATGGCGTTTCCACAAAGGTCACAGAACGGTGCTATTCAGGCTTCTTGATAATATCGAGCTGAAATCAACATCATCAGACAAATCGACTGAGGCTGCCATTCAGTTCATTCTTGAACACCGCTCCAGCAAAGCAGATCGACTCAGCGCAGAGGGACTTGATCTCTCTTGGGTGTCTGGCAAGTGGTGGCGGGTACTGTCAGAAAGGCAGAAAGAGAAGAATGATGGAACTGTCGACCGGCGCCACTTTGAAGTGTGCGTCTTCTCTCAGATCATGCACGAGCTGAAGAGCGGCGATCTTTGTATTCCTGGCAGTGACCAATATTCCGATTACGCCGAGCAGCTCGTTTCCTGGAGTGAGTACAACAAAACAATTGGGCAGTATTGCGAACAGGCGGGCTTGTCACCAGACAGCGGTCAATTTATTACCGCTCTAAAGCACCAGCTGGCAAGCATCGCCGAAGCCGTGGATAAGGATTTCCCAGAGAATTCGTCATTGCGGATTGAGAACGGCGAGCCCATATTAACGAAGGGGACTAAGAAACAAGAGTCTCCGCAGCTCGCGAAACTAGAGCAATTGATCAGCGAGAAGTTAGAACATGTCAGTATTCTCGATGTGCTGGCAGACAGTGAATACTGGTTGAATTGGACCAGGCTCCTTGGTCCATTGTCTGGCCATGATGCAAAGTTAGAGAATCCCAAGCCTCGTTATGTAGCAACTGTTTTTGCCTACGGCTGTGGGTTGGGACCATCCCAAACAGCCCGGTCGCTGAAGATAATAGACCGTCGGCAGATAGCCTGGATAAATCAGCGTCACGTGACAGAGGAGATGCTCGACAGGATAATCACGGAAATCATCAATAAGTACAATAAATTTGCGTTGCCAAAAATATGGGGCTCAGGGAAAAGCGCCTCTGCCGATGGCACGAAGTGGGACCTGTATGAGCAAAACCTCCTTTCCGAATATCACATCCGCTATGGCGGCTACGGCGGCTTAGGCTATTACCACGTTTCGGACACCTACATTGCTCTCTTCAGCCACTTTATCCCCTGCGGAGTTTGGGAAGCGGTCTACATTCTGGATGGGTTGCTCAAAAATGAATCAGATATTCAACCCGACACACTGCACGCCGATACGCAAGGACAGAGCACCCCTGTCTTTGGACTGGCCTATTTGCTTGGCATAAACCTGATGCCGCGGATTCGCAATTGGAAAGACCTCAAGTTATTCAGACCCAGCAAAGACACTAAGTATGAGCATATTGATGAGCTTTTCACAGACACCATTGATTGGGCTTTGATCGAAAACCTCCTGCCAGACCTGCTTAGGATTGTGCTTTCGATCAAAGCTGGGCGAGTCAGTGCGTCAACCATTCTTCGGAGACTGGGCACTTATAGCCGCAAGAACAAGCTTTATTCGGCCTTTGCCGAGCTTGGCCGGGCAACAAGAACCATATTCTTACTGAAGTACATCTCTGATACTGAGCTGCGATCCACGATTACCGCCGCAACAAACAAGAGTGAGCAATTCAATGATTTCATAAAATGGATCAGATTTGGCGCTGACGGAGTGATTCAAGAAAACGATCGGGATGAACAGCGGAAGCT
>JADJQZ010000003.1 GCA_016712465.1 Candidatus Obscuribacter sp. | reverse complement strand
TCACTCAAAGCGGATTTCTAACTGGAACAATCACGGATCGATCAATATCAGTGCGACCCAAATCAACCGCGCCCGTGGTGGAAGTGGAAACCCTATGCGTCAAGGTCACGGACGTTGCACCTTCCGTAGCGCTGTACTCCACGCCATAAGTTTGATCGTAGCTCGCACCTGTATCATCAACCATGGTGCCAAGATAGGTTGAATCAGTCACGATGGTTCCGCCCACGATAGACGCGGTATGTGCGGTAATAGTTTCCCCTGGACGCAACCAATCATCGTAATGAAAATATTCCCACTCAATAGCGCCCGCATTTATCGGATCGTTTTTTGAATTGACCGGCTTTTTACCATCGTGCGTGTAAGCCATGGCGTTATTTCCTAGAGATACAACTCAAAATCTGGCGGCGTAATCAGGCTTGCTCCGTCCGAGTGGCGAACATAGAGCCGGCATGATTCCATGCACACCACTTGCATGTACTCATCTCCTTTCACCAGCTTTTCTGGTTCGGCCTTTTCAGCGGCCAGCACAATACCTTTTTCATCCCGTGCTGCCCTTGCTGCGATTCGGCTATCGCTGATTTGTCGTTCAATCTCGGCGAAGTAGGCCGCCCTGTCGAAACCGCCCACTATTGACCGCTTGAACGCACGCATAAACCGCCGGATAAAGACCTGCCCGACGATATCATGTCTTGGAAGTAGCGCGATTTGTGGAATCAAGGAAACCCTCACCGCACCGGCAATGTCGCCGCCAGACGTGATAAGAGTTCCATCAGGCATTTCGGCCTCAAAGGTATAGCGATCTTGTAGGAGGATCATATAGCAAGCGTGTCTAAGTATGCCTGTAGCATGGGTCTAATTCTCTCTTTGTGGTGTGTATTGTCAGCTCTCGCGTGGCATGGTTTACACAGTGTAACGCAGTTCATAGGATCATGCCTACCAGCTTCAGATTCCACCCAAGAAACAATATGGTGAACATCAAGCCGACCTATCTTTCCGCAAAGAACACACTGGCCGTCTCGCTTCCTAATCCATTCACGAAAAGCAAGATCACTCGGCGTGTTAACTCCAGGATGATTGCCTTTTTTATATAGTAAAGTTTTTCCTCCTTGCCAATTTGGATTATCGGCACCAAATAATCCTTTTCCATAGTTTGTGTTTTTCTCTCCTTTATTATCCCGTCTATTGGCATTCATCTTATCCTTAATATGCTGCGGTAATTCTTTACCTTTCCAAATATGACCATGAATATACCCAGCATTCGGCTTCCCTTGTTCGAGATTTCGTGCGGATCGGTTTGTTATAAACTCACCACACCCACACTTACATAAAATATCAGACTTCTGCTTTTGCCAAACAAACACGCCACCAGGATACTTATTAGGAGTTCCACTTTTCATGCTATTTCCTCACAATTTACTGTAAGGAATAGCATATCTCATTTAACGTCCCATGTAAATGTCAAACTTCATCCCACGCCAGGGTGAGCGTCTCCGCACTCAATGCGCCGTTGCTCGCCGTGGACGCGACTGAAATCTGCAACTCGATAATATCCCCGATGTAGGTATTATCATCAGCCGGCACAAAAGGCCCGGTATCGGTTCCGTCTCCATCCAGCGGTGAACCAGACGTATAGCCGAAAAGGCTTGATCCGCCACTCATCGCGGTATTGTAGAAAGTTCCGAATGTGGTCCCCAGATTCTTAGCCGTGCAAGCGACGCCCGTTCCGAATCCGCTTGAGCCATCACTATACCAGCGCATGTTAGAGATATTCGTGTTCGGTGGCGCTTCCATGTAGGCGCGCAGCTTTTTCACATAGCTGTAATTCGTGCCAGACCCAGGAACCACCAGCGGGTCACTCGCATCGACCGCCGTCGAAGTCGTTGAAGCCACCGCTTTGAAACGCACGGTGCTAGAAGTCTTGTCAACACCCGTGTCGGCGTTGGTCGTGAGTTCGTGAATCTGAATCGTTGCGGCCATCGGTATATCCTCAATTTAAAACGGATCGATCTGAATTCGGTATGACAATGAATCTGTCTGTTTCGCTAATCACAATATATCGATCAGTTGGTGTAATGCTAATGACGCGCCCGGTAGGCATGATAATCGACGAAATCAATCCGATGATCGCATCGAGAAATACGCCGCTAGCCCTGCTTTTCTGTAAAATCCCATCCAGTGAAATAGCCGCGCTTCCAATAATTCCAACTATCGAATCTAGTGAAACCGTGCCAGTTTTCGCCGATTGAACCAATCCATCAATCGACACTGGTGCGGTTTTCGCGGACTGCACTAATCCATCGATGGAAATGATACCCGTTTTCGCGGATTGCAACAAAGCGCCAAGATTGACAGTGCTCACGCCGGTCACAGACAGCAGTGCGTCCAAGCTAGCCGTTGCCCCAGCGACCGGTACCGCTACCAGGGCATCCAGCGATAGCGTGCCGGTCTTGAGCGCCTGCAACAGCCCGTCCAGCGCCGTTGTGGCCAGCGCTTCCCCGGCACTCACGATGATCGCGTCTAGTGACAGTGTGCCGGTTTTAGCGCCCTGTAACAGCCCATCCAGCGCTGCAACGGCGGACGCACTACCCTGGATGAAAGCGTCCATCGAGGCAGTGACGGACGCCGGCTTTTGTATCAAGGCATCGATAGAAGCTGTACTCACCACGCCGGACTGCAAGAGCGCGTCCAGCACTACCGACGCCGAACTGCCACCGCTGATGATCGCGTCTGGGCTAGTGGACGTAATAGCGCCGGACTGCAAGAGCGCATCGAGTGATGCAGTCGCACTAAACGTCTTGGAGATAATCGCGTCAATGCCGGTCTGTGATAGATAACCGGTTTGTAACAGCGCGTCGATTAGCGCCGTTGTCGATTTTCCAGATTGCAGCAATCCATCAAGCGATGCAGTAACCGTTGAACTCCCACTGACAATTGCGTCTAGTCCAGACGTTGCGCTAAACGAACTTTGCAACAGAGCATCAACGCCAGAAGTGGCCGCAACGATAATGGCAATCGCCGCGTCAATAGAAACCGCGCCGGTTCTTACGGCCTGCAACAATCCATCCACTGAAACAGTGGCGGATTTATTAGTTGCATTAAGCAGCGCGTCTATTGAGATGCTGCCTGTTTTAATTGCGGAAATAATTGAGTCAATGCTCACGGTCCCGCTAAACGACTTTTGCAGCAATGCACCCAAGCTAGATGTTGCGGTTATTCCAGTTTTTGAACAAGCGCATCGATTCCGGTTGTCGCTGTTACGGTTGTTGAGGTACTTCCTTTCACCTCAATCGCGATGATTGTCCACTTTTGCCCAGTTGGCGCGGACATGCCAACCGTTTTTGATCCCACCGCGCCGGCGTCTGGAAAATATGCGATAGCGACGCCGTATTGCGCACCGTCTCCGGGATAGTCTGTAAGCGCGGTTGGGGTGCCGCTAAAATTATTCGTGAACGTCTGAGTTCCTGAAACCGCATTCCAGTCTGAGACGATCACGACAATCGCCGAATTGGCCTGCGTTGTCGTGAGAGAAACAGACGGATTTCCGCTCGCTCCAGTCGCAACGTTGCTCGCGCCAACTCCATCTGATCCAGAAAACCGCACAATGTTTCCGCCGAAATATTCGCCTGATCCGCCTGAAGAAGAGAATGAAATTGTAATGGTCTCAGCGGACGGAGCAACATATGTCCACCCATAAGCGGGAGAGTAGTCGACTACTACGCTAGATCTTTGTAGCGTCGCGGAAGCGGCACCGTTTTCTGTGATCGATAGCGTTTTATAGGAGTTTGCGGATGACGCTACCGCGACTAGCACATCATTAGAATTGATCGCTACAGCACTCATTGCGGTTTTCGGTGTAGTAGCGCTATTGAATGCCGTAGCATATTGAGAGACAAACGTTGGCGCAGCCATTACCCCACCTCCACCGATAGGTTCTTTTGTGGACCATAATCCAGTAGGGTCTGGTGGAACTGTCTGTACAAGCGATTCAGACCACGGCGATGGTGGACATATTTCAAGCGGGTCTCCGCATTGATAACCGGTTGGCGGAATAGCCCTTGCCCGTGCGCTAATGACCTCGCCCGGCTGAACGGGAACATCGAGAACATATTGAGTGCCTGTGATGCCATTTGCGCTGACTCCATTTGCTTCAAGCTCAACCGTCGTTCCGGCTGTCCAGTTCTGGCTTGAATCCCACGCGAACGTGATATTCCGGGCGTCCGCGACACTCGCGCATAAAGTCAGAACGGCGGTCAGCAAGCAAGTCCAAATACGAGCCTTGTCTTTGATTCGCAGCATCACGAAATCCTTTATTAGACTTATACAGCCTTTTTGCCTTTTTCTCGCAAGCATCTAAGGATTTCCCGACCAAGGCGGCAACCTCGATATTCAACCTTGTTTTCCAAAGCCTCATGAGTTGGCGCTCTTGATCGGGAGACCATCTTGGAAAAGGCATCTTACGGGCCGGTGCGAATCAAGTTGATCGTCATGCCGGTCGGCACTGGAGGAGTAGTCGGCGCGTAGCTAGCGGTCGCAGTGACCCAGCCAGACCACCCGGACACCAGCGCACCATTGACGTTCTGCGCCGCCACCTCCACGGGATCACCGGGATTAGCGGTCACGGTCGTGGTCCAGCTTGGAGAGGTCAAACTTGGCGAGAGCGTCTCGGCACCGCCGTTGACGCGGTACTTGGCCGAGTAGCTCGGCGTGTCGCTGGGGTTCCAAGTTGGAGTGGCCCAGCCAACAGTTAGCTGGTACGTGTCGGCAAAAGAAGCCGAAGCCGACAGTATCAAAACAAGAGCAACAATGCTTTTCATTTAATCACCTCATTTAAAGAAATTAGACATCCAGATTCAACTCATGGACTTCATTTTTTCGACAACAATATTTTCGATAATCCTTAAAGCGCGACCTCCCATGTGACCAGAAATGCCAATTACGAAAGCTGTCAATAGCGGTTTCACTTCCAGGCTTTCGCACAACCAAAACGCTAAAACACCGCAAAAACCGCTCGTTACAACACTAACAATAGCCCTTGCAATCGCGCATTTCCAGCATTTCCCAACTTGCTCAATAAACTCTTGGAGAACAGATACAAATCCACCTATTGATCCGAGTAACGCAACAAGAATATATTGCACTATTGAGTAGTCTAACGGTGTTTTTTCCGGCATGACATTTCCATGATTGTTTGAGTTCATTTTTATTTCACCGGAACCGAAGGAAGTTCGCTTCCAACACACAACGCCCGCCATCCCTGCACTTTTTCTGGATAAGGCCCCACGGATCGCATCCACTCTCCAATGCTGATCGCCCTGCACATGATGAGTTCAGCAGTTTGATACTTGGCGTGCTCAACCGCCACGGTTTGCGCCGTGGCTTGATCAACGAGCGGTTGGAAGCCCATACACCCGGCGAATAAACCGCATGTGGCCAGCAATAGGGTTCTCATTTTGCGCGCTCCTTCCGCTTTTTCGCATCGCGTCGGCGATTCCGCCACCAGGGCCACCAGCCGCCAAGGCGGACTCCGGAATAAAAAGTCCAGGCAAGCGCTTTAGAGAATCCCGCGTACTGCATCGCCCGATAGAAAACCTTGTCGCACTGATCGCGAGTCAGGTATTGACCGGCGACGCAGTTATCTTCATAGAGCTG
This sequence comes from Candidatus Obscuribacter sp., assembly GCA_016712465.1. Taxonomy (GTDB): domain Bacteria; phylum Cyanobacteriota; class Vampirovibrionia; order Obscuribacterales; family Obscuribacteraceae; genus Obscuribacter. The sequence continues at coordinate 11,561 of JADJQZ010000003.1, read as the reverse complement.
ATCGTGCGGCGTTGCGGGGACATCATAGTCGTGCTGATCTCCGAATAAGACTGATAACGCACGGCCAAAACTTGCTCCGTCGATTTCCAGACCTGCTTTGCAGCGGATAATTCCTTCCACTGGATCGATATAGCGGAAATCCGTAGTCAGCCTTCGGTATCGCGGAGAAACATAGACTGTCATCAATTCATCTGGAAACCGCTTTTTGTCGATCATTTTAGTAGCCTGTCGTTGCAGAAATCAGGGCGGGCATCATTCCAGCCCATGCACTCGGCCCCAGAATAGCTATATGGCGCACTATCCACAAGCGGAGGCGGCTGTGAGCACGTCCACTGCGCGGACTCCTGCGACCACTGCCAAGACAGCAGCCCAGCGCCAAGACCTCCCAGCGCCAGACCGACAGGGCCAGCGGCTAGACCGCCCAGGGTCGCGCCAGTGCCGATCCAACCTCCCCAGCGGGCACCGCCAGCGACGGCTTGGCACGTCTCTACATCGCCAGCGTCTCTATAGCCCAACGCGATACCTTCTAGCGCGAACTTGGCGACCACGACGCCTGGCATACCGAATGGGTGTATCTCAACCGCGCCGGGGACGGATTGCAACACAGCAAGAGAAACTCCGGTATCGACGACATGCGGGGTCATCCAGGGAATTCCGTCATCGGCAATGCAAGGCGACGAAGCGACGCAAGCAGCGAGAATGAATGCTTTCATGGCGCGCCCAACAGTCGGCCAATGATCACAAACAGGGACAGTCCAGAGAAAATCAGTGTCATCGTGATTGCAAAGAGAATAGCGTCTTTCATTTTGTCAGGTGCTTAACGGCCCACATGACCGCCTCTTCCGTTTTCGTCTTGGCAAGAGAGAGTTCACGGGATTGACCGATGCTCTCAATCAGCTCATGCAATTCAAGCCCCTTATCTTTGATTGCCTGCATCAGGTTCTTTTCGTCATCACTCAGCACCTGGTAGGCATGGCGCATGACGTTGTTGACGGTACGATCATCACTTTTGCTATCGACAAAATCAGACATGTTGTTACCTCTTGATAATTTGATCAACAACCGAAAGCCACCACTCGGAAACCGCCACTTGTTCCCAATAGGCGGATTGGTATCGCGCGTCGGCCATGGCTAAGAGCATGTAGAGATAGTACCTCATGGCTGGAATCCATCGCGCTCGAACAAGCGACGTTCCGCCAGCCGGCGGCGCTTCAGGCCGGCTAGTGATACTTTTTTTCCGGTCTTTTGGTCCGTGGCCTTGTCCCATCGCTCGAACTGCTGTGCGGCGGCGGCGTACCAATGTTGGTTCAGCAGGCGTAGGAGAGTGGAGCCTTTGAGCGCGCCTAGCCCGACATTGAAAGCAAAGCACACCAGGGCATCGAACATCGATTGAGTGATAGGCGCTGTCACCAATGAGTTGACGGCGGCGGCGAACCGTTCCAAGTCGCTACGCAGCAGGTCGTCGGATTCCTCGGCAGTCAGTGGCATAGCGAACCACTCTCCCGGCAGGATTCGGTGGCCCCAACCGATTGTTTGATGGCCAGCAAAATCTCGGTACGGCACCGAAGCCATTCCGCCCTGTGGGCCTTGCTCGAACTCGTGCAGCAGGTCCAACGCGGCTTGGGATGGGGTCATCGTGTCAGTGTCGGTCATTAACAACCTCCAGATTTTCGCATGATACACCTATTTGTTAAGGTTTGTGTGTACGGTCACATGTCTTCATACACCCATACCGCGCCCTTTTTCTTAGAGGGTCGCGTGATGGCGATAATTCGAAACGGGAATTGTTCAGCGGCGACTCGGGTCTTGGCGCGGGCATCGTCCCGCCAGTAGCCCTTTACTTCATGCAGTTCTATTTCTCCGCTGGCCAGCATCACCACGAAATCCGGTGTGTAGCTCACGCCCTTGGCGATTCTGAGCGTGATCCCCTCGAATCGATACCAGAGAACCTCCCCGATACAGCGTCGGGTTTCCAGCAGCTTTTCATAGTCCGCTTCCGTGGCATTTCTGACCCCGGCTTTCATTCGACCTAGGGCGAGAGTATCGGGTTTCTTGGGTTGCGCTGGCTGATTAGCTGGTGTGAGGCGGAATGGGTGTTTTGTGGTCAAAGGCTTTGCATCGCCGCCGTGATGAAAATCGCCGCGACCTGCGGAACAATTGCATTCCCGTATCCTTTCAGTCGCATGGTTCGCGCTTCCGCCGATTGATCTGCATCTGGTACCATGCTTCGATTGCCGCATCGCACCACGCTTTTGGAAATCCCATTAACCAGCGGGAAAATGCTGGGTTGAGTCGGCCTTGATTTTCCGTCTGAGCATTCGACCCATTCGGCTTGATCCCAAGGACTTGACGGCCTAACAGTGCGTTGACTGGCGTATTCTGGAGCGTCGTTGCCCCATCCTTCCAGTCCCGTGATATTGGAGTCGCCCAGCCTGAAAACCTCACCGCATGTTCCAGGCTCGCGGTATGCTTCCTTCCGTCCATCGTGCGGCCCGTCGCGTCCATTCGCTCGATGGACGTGGTTCTCCCGCCGCTGGGTGTGCATGGGGTCGGCCATGCCGTTCTCGCCGCGCCCGCCAATGTCGTTCCGCCAGTCTGTCCTTGCGTCCTGGTATCCTTGTGTTGCGTGCCGCTCGTTACTATTGGTGTTGGCCACCCAGTACAAGCGCTGCCGGACATGGGGAGCCCCAACTGTGTGTGCGCCAAGATTCGCCGCCGCTGCGGCGTAGTCTTCATCTTCCAGGTCGAGCGCCACTTGATCCCACCAAGCGATTCCGCCAGCGCCGGCAACCTGTTCGCCAAGGACTGTTCGAGGGCGGCACTCGCGGATGAGGGCGAAGAAGGCCGGCCACAGGTGACGCTCGTCCGCGAACCCACGCTGCTGACCTGCGTTCGAGAAGGGCTGGCAGGGACAACTGCCTGACCAAATAGGTCGATCATCAGGGATTCCGGCCAATCGCAAGGCGTAGGACCAGCCACCGATTCCGGCGAAGAAATGACATTGTTCGTATCCTCGTAGGTCATCTGGCCTCACCTCGACAATGCTTCGTTCGTCCACATCCCCCGGCGCGATATGGCCAGCGGCTATTAGATTTCGTAGCCATTGCGCGGCATGAGGATCGATCTCATTGTAATAGGCTGGCATTTATCCTAACCCTCCTAACCATCGCCTGACTCCGCTTCCTCGACTTCGCGTTCTTCTCGCCGCGCAAGATCAGCGCGAAAATGTCTTGTGGGATGCCCCGCATGGGGCGGCGTTTGTCAGGGCGCATGGCTTACCTGCCGACCCAATGAAAATTTATACAAAAGATCGTTAGATACAAATTTCTGTATCCTTTTAGGTAATAGAATAATTTCTTATGCAAAGATACTGAAAACTTCCATCCTTCACCATAAGTCCAGTTTCCACTATAAAACCGCAACAGCGTATATCTATTGTCGCCTTTAATGCGGTTTCCTATTCCGAATGTTATTTTCATTGTGATTCCTCGTTAACAACCCCAATCGCCTTAACTTCATTCGTATAAGTCACGCGATGCTGCACTAGCCGAGTCTGCAATCCAGGCGCACCACCCATACATTCAAACTCCGCTTGCGCGTGAAACCACCACCGCAGCGTAACCCCATCAACAACATATAGGATGCACATCGAATCCGTTTGCTTATTGGCTGTGCTGATTACATTTACGATATTCATAGACTTCCAAACTCATCAATAGACGAATTGCCATAGCTGCGGTTTGCACGGCCTCATTCCGCACATCATCCAATGTGCTTTTGTGAGGCTCGTATGTGTGTTGCAATATTGCCTTTGTCAGCTCTCCGTATTCCTCTCCAAGTACAGCTAGCGCATGAATCGGGTCTGTTGGCCATGTCGGAAATTTTGTTGCCGCCCTTTTAAGTTCAGCTTGCACGTCTTCAATAGCGGCTATTTCTAATTCTTCATTCAACCAGTGCATTATGCAGCGCTCCAATCGGTAGATTCCATCCGGGTCGATCCATCCACCAATCCTCGCCAGCCGGATCAATTCTTTCCCAAGTCTTGCGGCTTCATCCGGTGTGATTTCCATGTCCCGGCTCCCCTCGATCTTGATCAGGTCGCCCTGTGTACTGAGCATGCCCTCAGCGAAGACATCCGCACCCTGGCGCCGTAGATGCGCGTCACCGCGATTTTTGACCCTTTATCGGCGCTGTTCTCGGCTAGAGACTCGATGCCGTGCTTGAATCCGTGGACGAATGCGGCTTTGTAGTGCTCACCGCATTTCTCGATGACGCCCTGGTCTTCGTCGTGCAGTTGCAGGACGCTCTCGACGTAAGCCCAATGTGCAGCCGCCAGAATTTCAGGTTTCATGATTCATTTCCTCTTCAGCCAGAACGGCTTTAATCCCATCTCCGAATAAAACGTTTTTCGCGTCATTGAAGTTGCGCACGACCGCCGCTATTCCGCCACCCTCCCGAACTGCCGCAAGATAATCGAGTTGCTCCTTGGTGGGTTTCTCATCGCGCCGTTTCACTTCCAGCGCAAAGAACCGGCCACCGGCCAGCATTCCACTTAAATCCGACTTGCCTTTGCTCCGTGGAATCTTGCCCCGCAAATAGAGCCAGTAGAATAACACCAACCGGCCCGTTTTGTCCTTCATCCCGCCGCCGTTGGATCGCTCAAACCATACGACTCGCCCCCGCGCTTGTTCAATTCTCAGGTAGTCGATGATCTGGCCCTGAATATCCTGTTCGGTTAGTTTAAAGCGGGCGCTCATTTCGACGTTTCCTCAATCGGCTCAATCTGTGCCGGCCCGAAGATATGCAACAAGCCAGGCGGCTCATCGAAGTCGAACACGAACCGCTGTTCTTCGTCCCGAGTGATAAAAATGGCGAGGATGGTTCCGGTTGCCTGATAGCTGCCCCCGACTTTGCGCGCCCGGTCCCCGACTTTTAGGGTTTGACGCCATTCTTTGCCGTCACTCGATCGCGGGTATTTTGGATGTTTCTGGATTCTCATTTCTGCGACCCCCGTTCCGGCGAATTTTTAATTGGGTGGAATTCCACCGGATTATAACCTGGATTCATGGTTTCCCCTCGAACGGTAAATTCTGCGATTCTAGGCGTTTTTCTGAAGTACCCTTGGCACCCCTAGCGGCCTCCTTCGTAGCGTGGCTTCCTGAGCCGATTTGGCGGCTTAAATCGCCAACCGTAGCCCGTAGGCTCGACAGGTCTCCACCCAGGACGGCATATAGGTTCTTCGGGAGCCGGTTCGAGGGGCGCGGCGGGCGCTTGCGGTGGCTGGACATGGATTATTCCTCAACCCCAATGCCGTGAGCGCGTTCTATGGCTTTCACGAGCTTGTCGGCATTCACTGTCGTTCTAGTGATTCCAAGCGGTCCTGCCTCATAAGAAAGTTTCACAGTTCCCAAGCATCCAGCATCAATAATGCACTGGACGATTTGCTGTTCTGTTAATGGCTTTAATCTGTTTTCAAGCATCTTTATTCTTCGCGCCGCTTCAGCGAGAACAATATCTGCGTCTCGGTCAACTTCAGCGGGAATTCTCCTAGTGAACTCATCAGCGATTGCCGCTTTGCCGCGCGCCACCGCATCGGACAACGCATTAAGCCTTTCACGCAGGACCGCGTTAGGTACGTCTTCAGGCTTGTTGTATTTAATACTCATTCACCACCTCACTCCAAATCGCCACGACATCGCCGCATGTTTTGCATCGGTAAATGCTAAATGGCTTTCCATCAATTATATCGATAAAAGACATGACGGCGCGCTTGCAGTACGGACAAACCAATATAGGCGCGCGGCGTGTGCGGCACACAGAGTAAGCGGGTTGACCAATATGTGCTAATTGATTTTCCATTATTGCTTCTCGCAGTATCTCAGATTTAAAAGACACGAGCAATCCTGGAAAACCACTAACCCGTATTCCTCAGATTGCATTTTCGCAACAAAGCCTTTCTTTCCGACGCAACGTGCTTGCTTGCATTGTTTCGAGTAAGCGGCGGGCGGTGGCATGAAAAGAACCTTGTCGCCGTACTTGAATCGCTTGTCTGGCTGTAGTGGTTGGTAATTCTGGAATGCGTAGTTCATGGCTAAAGATCAATTCCTCGATTGTTTCTTTTCGTTGGTGCCGGCAAATCCCATGACGGCAACCCGCCAGCCATGGATTCAAAGCGGGAGTATTGTCCAAGGAATCGAAATGGGATAATTCCCAAAACGCCGCCGCGATGTTTACGAATCAGCAATTCCGCGAAACCCTTGTCCGGGCTGTCTGGGCTGTAAACTTCATCCCGATATAGCATGGCCACAACATCAGCGGATTGTTCCCACTCTCCAGAGTCCCGCAAATCGGAAAGCATCGGGCGCTTGTCTGTTCGTTCTTCGAGTTTCCGAGAGAGTTGCACCAGCGCGATAACTGGACATGATAATTCCTTCGCCAGACCTTTCAGCGCACGGGCGACGGTCGATTGCGCGTTCTGGCGATTCTCGCCGCCGGCTTCCACCAGTCCAGCATGATCGACCACCACCAGATCGATATTCCCCTCACGCCGTTTCAGCCGCCGCGCTTTCGAGAGAATATCGGGAAGCAGCGGGGAGCCGGTTTCGTCGAACCAAAGTTTAGCGGATGACAATTGCGAAACCGCAGAAGTTAATCGCGCCCAGTGCTCATCGTCCAGTTTCCCGGTTTGTAGCGCTCCAAGATCGATATTTCCGGTATTAGCCACCAAGCGTTCGACTTGTTCAGCGTTCGGCATCTCGGCGGTAAAATAAGCCGCTTTGCCGCCGTCATCGACAACGCGCGCTGCAATCTGCAATCCGAGTACGCTTTTACCCATCGCTGGTCGGCCAGCCACCAGATACAGCTTTCCAGGTTTTAATCCGCAAGTTTTTTCGTCGAGATCAGCAAGGCCAGTTGTAGCGCCTTTCGGCGCGATACCCTCGAATCGTTGATCGATGTCATTGACAACTACCGGGAGCAAAGTCTTGAGCGGCACTAATCCAGATTCAGTTCCGGCTCCATCCGCAATGGATTCAGTGGCGGATTTTAGTTTCGCAATCGCTTTTTCCGCGTCATCACGCATCGCCCATTGCTGCAAATCAGTTCCAAGTTGAATCAATTCACGACGACGCGCCCTATCTCGAACAATTCGCGCATAGGCCAGAACATTCGCGGCGCTGGGCGTATCTCTTGCGGCGGTCCCGATATAGGCCCAATCGCCTTCCTGCAAAGTCCCTTTCGATTCCATCCATTCGGCAATCGTGAGAACGTCAATCGGCTGTCCTGCCGCATCCATCGCCGTCATTGCCGAGAAAATCCGGCGATGCGCTTCTTTGGAAAAGTCGCCAGAGCCGACGATTGCCGAGACTTCGGAGAACGCAATCGGAGAAACCAAGATTCCGCCAATAACTGAGATTTCGGCTTCAATGCTGGCCAGAAGTTGATTTTCCATTAGCGCCCCTCCATGACTTTCAAGATATTGGCTTGCTCAAGCAGCCAGTCAAATGACGCGGCCCATGGATGAGCATAGCCTTTTTTTGCCGGTGCGCCACCGGTCATGAGCGAATCTTTCAGAACATGATCGATCAGCCGTTCCCATCGATCAAAATCACCGTCGATTTTTTTGAATAGAAAATTCTTGGCTGCTTCGATCCGATTATCTGGCCAATGCCGCAATTCAGCAAGCCGATGCAATCCATGGCCAGGGCATTTCCGATTCCAGATTTCCCGCATTCGTTCGACGGCTTGAATGTCGGAGGGCGAGAACGTCATCGGTTCGTCAACCATGAGAACGGCGGTGGCGGTGGCGGAACCGTCGCGCGCGACAGTTACCACCTCCTCCTCCAATCTTCCAAGATCAGGAGCAGGAGCAGGAGCAGGAGCAGGAGCAGGAGCAGGAGCAGGAGCAGGAGAAGGGGCATTGCTTTTAGCATTGCTCTTAGGAATGCTCGTAGCATTGCTCGTAGCATTGCTCGTAGCATTTCTTGGCGGAGGCTCTATGTCGTTTTTCCTTTCCCATCTTGCACTTGCGGCTTTTCTTGCCTTGTCTGATCGGTCTGGAGCATGAACCACGTATCCGTTGTGCTCTTCCCAGTCATGAAGTTCGTAGACGCCGTTCTGAGAGTCCAAAAATGCCAGCTCGACGAGCTTTGTGGTCAGCGCCCCGGTGCCCCGGTCCATCTTGCAGCGATTTCTATAGCCCTGGAGTTCATGCCGACGAGCTTCCCGGTTGGCTTGTTGATTGCTGAAAAACACCATAATCGCTGTAATGATTCAACTCCCTGATACCCTAAATCTTCTTTAAGAACTACTGTTTTCCAATGATCCCAAAAACTTACTGAAAGCCTAATATCAGAATTCATTCCATCCACCATTCGCGGTTAGCTTCTCTTTCCGAGAGTTCAAATGCGCGTAAATAAGGCGCAAGCTCGGGGACTGCATGATTAGGGACAAGTCCACAATCGATGAGATAACCGCAATTAACAAGCCGCTGAATGGATTTTTCCGGCCATCTTCCCGGAAGAGAGCGGATCATGTTTGAGAATTGACGGTTGTTTAGGAGGGTTATCAGGGCGACGAGATCGGTCTTTGTAAGCCGCTTATCGTGCGCGGCTGACTCCATGATGAGTGCATTAAGCGCCAGCCGTTCGTTAACCTCTTTCCAGAATCGCCGATCTTCGAGTTTAACGACATTGCTAGGCTTGGCGCTCATGATTGCCTTCCAATTCGCATTGCGCGATTGAAGGCGTCTTGAAATTCGGAGAATGAGGCATGCGGATTGTTTCTGAACCATGTCCAGAGAGCGAGCATTGCAAGGCGGTTCATGATTGGTATCTCCATTGCGTCGCCATGGCATCCGCAATCCCTTTTATAAGTCCGGCTTCTATTCTTCCATCGTTCGGACGATTGCGGCATTTTCCATATTTTATTTTCTCGACCAGCTACCACTTTCGATGGCTTCAGCTTCGGAAGTCCTTTTAGCCAAAGGCATGTTGCCTTTGTTTCTCCGTGCCCATATTGCCATGGCTGGATTATCTGGTCAGGCTTCCGGATACGGCTGGATATTATGCCGACCGGGTTTTCAAGAGCAATTCGAGGGATTGGTGCGGAAAGTAGCAGTCGAACGAATTCCAGGGCCTCGCCCTGTTCTTTCACCTTGCTCAAAACCATCGCGCGCCGCTAGATGCAAGGTGAGTGCAAGGAGGGTGAGCAATCATCATGTCCCAGCCGTCTTCGAGAATGGCTAGAACGTCGCCTTGTATATGCCTTTCCGGGTTGCCTTCGCATGGTAATAGGTCACATGACCATGCGTCATAGCCTAACGCTAGAAAGGCATCACGTACGATTGCGGAGAATTCGCAAGCAATCAGGATTTTCATTATGGACGCTCCCACGTTAAAAAACTGGAAGCATGGAAAGCAGATATGTTATAATATAACATTGGTCAAGTTCCTATCTGAGTTAGGGAATTGGCAAGACGTGCCGGGCTGGCTGCGTCAACAGCCTCCCCGGTGCGCACATGATAGCATCATTGCCGTATTAATCCCAATATTCCGCTCTAGGCTTCATTGTTTATTTTCTCCTTTCCTAACCAGCTTAATCGATGGGGATCATAACAATAGCGAGGAAGATCCATCATCTTCTATGATAATCCAATAATCGCTACTCTTATTTGGGACATGATCGATAATTCCATCGACGCAATAACCTCCACCCAATTCAATTTCAACGTAATCCCCTGCCTCGATTCTCTTATCTCCAGGCGTATAGCTTTCCTGTATCTTTGCGATAGCTGCATTCAAACAGGCCGCTAATCCGCTACAATTTTCTGGCGTCTCTTGAATTCCAGTGACTTCAAGAAGTAGCGCGGCGGATGATTCATGGGTGTAATGTTCAAGCATTGTTTTCACTCATCTGGAGTTGGGCAAAATACGCTATAAAGAACGTCTTTTTTAGACAAATCTTCTTCAATTATATGTAAGCACAATTGGCTTAAATATAGAACTCTTTTATTAGCTTTGATTGGTATCTTTTCAGCTTCTCAATTTCTTTGTCTCTTTCTAGCGCCACATTTTCAACCGCTTTATTCAAACATTTCCGCAATCCTTCACAGTCTTCCGGCTTCTCGACAATCCTTGTCATGGAGAGAAGGAGGTGAGCGGCGCTTTCATTCGTGTAATACTCAGCCATTTTATTTCCTACCTTCTTGTCGTTTAAAGAATTCCGCGTAAGACGGAATGGGCATTGGACGATTCTCGGATTGCAATCTTTCCATTAGTTTTTTCTCTCTTAATGAGAGAATCTCTCGTATAAATTGCTCGTTTTTTTGTACTTTTCTATATAGAGTTTTAGTACATTTTTCTACTTTAATATTCCTAAGAGGTTCTCCACTAACATCAATGTTATCAAGGTCTGTAGGCTCTTGGCCTTTTATCCACCATAAAGTCGCTTTATTACTGATTGGTGCTGGTCTCCATCTCGTATCTGAAAATAACATATCCTTGTTTTTCATGCATCTTAGCCGCCTAACCGTGGATTGCAAATTCTTTCCAAGAGCTTCCGCATAAAATAGCGACGATTTACCAGGATTATTAGAAATAATTGGAGTCACTTCATGAATAAATTGATCAAATTTTTCAGCAGAAAGAATCGCTATTTGTTCATTAACAGTAATTGGATTTTTCTTTTTATACAGCGATTCATCTATAATAAAATAACGCCAATCGTTATTAGCGTATTGATATTTTCCTATAACTCCAATCTTTATTAACTCATAAAGCGCATATCTAACTGGATATGTGCTTATCCCATGATTTCTCTATATTTCCTCTGTTGCAATTAGGATTGTCGCGTAGATAGTCTATGATGATTTCAGAAGTAGTCATAACGGCGCGTCCAAGTTTCCGGTTAAATCAAGCATCAACTGGTAATCACGATCATGCACTGAATGCCAGTAGCCGCTGCTGTAATAAGGCTGTTGTTTGTAATTCCGCAGCAAGCCATCTTTATACTTTCGTCGGTCATTCGATTCTTCCTCATCATGCAGTCGGATGGTTCAGCCCGCCCGGTCTTGAACACCGGCGCGGGCTTTTGGTGTATGGGATTGCCCGGATTGCCCGCCGGGCACGGGAGGGCCAATGAAAACCCTATCCGATTATTCGCCGTCTATGCTCGACATGGACATCGGCATCAGTCCATCGGCCCCAGCCGGTGAGCGTGGGCATCCGGGAAAAGGGACCCGGTGCTTGGACGCGGCTGTTTGGGGTGGGCCTACCGGGATTGCTCCCCGTGATGCAGTATGGCTGCCCATGGCAAATCTGGGCGAAGTTCAGGCGCGGTCATTTCCGCCCGCTAGCGGCCTCCATCTTGACCGCCAGATCGGCGCTCATGCGACGAGTGCCGTACTGCATTGACGCAAGTAGGCGAGGTTAGTCCCAGCCGCGCGAGCGACATCCTCAACTCGTGCGGTCCCGTGCTTATCGAAAAATTGTTCTAGGTTCATTTGGCTATGCTAGCAATAGCTGCAAAAACGGTCAACCGAAAAATTACAGCAATTGCTCTTG
>JADJQZ010000002.1 GCA_016712465.1 Candidatus Obscuribacter sp. | reverse complement strand
TATAGTTTGGGAGTGATTCGGTGTTGAATGCACACAGACAGCTGTCTGTACCAAGGGAAAAGCGGCATTAAATGGAAAGTGCTGTCCTCGTACGCTTCCACTATCCGGTTTCAGTAGCCAGTCCAAGCTCTGCATGGAGGCGGAAGTTGTCCGAGAGGCTGGCCCTTGAGGCTTCTATCAACGAAGTCAGCCATATTTGAGCATCTTCATCCGGCGACGTCGGCAAAGCGGCGAGATAAACGGCGAGCAGTTTCCTGATTTCCTTCACGCCAAGCATTGAAAAATCCGCCGGCGTTATTGAGCGAATTCGCTCTTGCCAGGAGTGGGAGCCACCTAACCTCCTTGCGCCTGTCTTTTTTGAGCTGCTTCTCCTGACGCAACTGCCTCATCTTAAGTTCATCGACTATCCGGCGAGCAGCCAGGCGCCCCGGCGGCATAACCTGAAAGTTAGATTGTGCGTGGGGCTGGATTGTTGTGAATCCGCCCCACCACAACGTTATATTCACCTGGATCGGCTGCCAAGCAGGACTGTCCAGACCGCAATTTGCCCTGGGTAGCCTTCCAGAGGTCCTGGTGCTTATACAAAGTGTCGGTGCTGCACCTACCTTGGCTGCCAGATCCCTGTTGCTGAAAACCATCCAGTTACGCTCAAACTCCGGCAACGGCCGCCGCAATTCTTGCCCTGGCATCGGCCTTAAGGTTGGCACTGTTTCTCTGCCAGGCTATGGGAGTCTTGTTTTCGTACCTCTTTGGCTCGGTACTGCCACGTAGCCGCGGTGGCAGCCAGGCGGCCACCCGTTCAATCTGCTCCTTTGCGTCACCGGAGCCCCGGGCAATTTCCTGCTCTGTCCGTTGTGCTTCAGTTCAAGAATCTTCTCGATAGCGAACCGCCGCTCCTGATCGTAGCCATATCCCAGAGGCAAGAGTCCATTTTCGGGGTCGCCATAGAAGAGGTAGTGGGACAAGCAGACCAAGGCGTCGGCCCCTCTGCGACGCCCGGTCAGCCCGGTCTGGTAGTAAGAGCGGCCGCGCACCCCGTTCTCAGAGATCATCCCTGGTGGAAGAGCCTGAAATACCCCAAAACGATATCGGAAGCGCTACTATCAGGGGCACCATTAGAAAGGCGCTTAAAGGGCAGTACGACACCCCGACTGACGGATTTCTCCTGGATAGTTGCAGTTATCTGCTCCTGACTTTCAGTCAGCCGTTCCACATACGCCCTCATCCGGTGGAAGTCATGCCAGCTATTGGCGCAGCCGTTCAGATGGTCGATGAAAGTCTCCAGGGGCCTTGGTTGGGGAAAGCTCCTCTCTTTCATACTGGACCTCCTGGGTGGCTAGGTCCAGGAAGGCAAAGCCTTCTTGCAGCGGCAACCTGATGCCATTGCCCAGTGACCTCTCACCTGGGCAAGGGAAAACTTCCAGTACACCCTTGGCGACTACAAAGCCCGAAAGCTCCAGAAGCCTGACCAGCTGGCGTCTCAAGTCTTTGGAGCTTATCGGCTCCTCAAAAAATATATACAGGTGCCATCCACCAGAAAAGCTCGAGCGGTAAAGCCGCGACTCCTTGAGACCGGCCGCGGATAGTGTAGCTACGAGCTTTTCGAGCGATTTGCTATTGTGGTACTTGCTGCCGGCATCTATATCAAGGACGGCAAACCGGCTGGCTTTGGCGGCCCTGGTGCCGAGGATAAACTTCGGGTGCTCGCAGGCAATCGCCTTCAGTATCTCAGTATCACTGAGGCACCACTTCTCCTGAGCCGAAAACCATTCCCCACCAAACTTCGACTTATATATGTATGAATAGCGGTGGAACAGCCCCAAGAACTCGGCCATTACATGGCTCCAGTCCTTAGGAAAGAATTTTTCCCGACAAAATCTCTTCGCCGGCGCCTGTTCCATAGGCAACGGCATAGCAAAATCCGCCAATCTCACTCCTTTTGGTTAAAAGAAGACGTGTTGACCTATGCGGACCTGTCGTTTATCCTGATGTCATCTCGCGAATTCGCCAAAACCGCGACGACAATAGAATAGCGAGATCCGTAAAGGTCTCTCAAAAGGCATCGCCCCAAGCGATGTCTTTTGCTTTATCAGAAGTTGGTCGAACAACCGGCTTTCTAGGGAGCAATTGCTCCAACTTATCTAAGAGATATACACGAGTCAACAATGCCAAGTGCCACCAGCCACTATATAAGGTGCCTTGACTAAGATCAACTCTTTAAATCCGAAGATCGAGCTTAGATCTCGAAATCCAAAAGCCGCGAACCAGCGCAGAACTCAGTTCGTGGCATAAAATCGCGACTAAGAGCCATTCAGAAAGATATGCCTCTATGACCGGTAACTCTGAGACAAGGAGCGACGAACTTACACCGAGGAAGATAGCCGCTGATAAATCTCAAGCACAGGAGCGCAGAACCAAGCGAAGCACCGCGAAGAACCGGAACCCTTAAAAGCGAAGAACTCTGTGAATTACTGCGGCTTTTAGCGGTTCGTGACTGAGGTGTTATAAATAGATTAGACAAGGATGGTTCGCGGCTGCAAAAAGTTGAGGCGCGGATCCGAGGAACCAGGTTCTTGGGTGAGCGCAGAAGCGGCGAACCAAGAAGTTCGCGGCTCGGTTCGCCGGTGCGCGGCACTACGGATCGGCGGTTCCTCGGTGCGGGAATGGGTTACCGTTATGGGTCTCTGCGCACGCAAGGGGTTCGCCGGTTCCGATTTCAGGAGTAGCAATATCGCTAAGGAGATCAGAAAATGACTTCTAGACAAATTAAGGAAGAACAACCAGGCACAAGCTGTTCGTGGCTAGTGCAGTACCGGTTCGGTGCTCAGGTATTCAGGCATGAAAGAACAGCTAATTGAGGAATTAGCTGTTCTTTTTGAAGGTAGCTGCCCTTATAATGCTGATGAGCGGTGCGCCGCTTACTTTTATATCCATCCGCACCGACACCATATATAGCACCATGAAAACACTTTCTGTTAAACAAGTTTCTGAAGTCCTGGGCGTCAGCACAAGAGCAATCCTTAAACGACTTGAAAAGAAACAGCTGAAAGGAACTCGGCGCCAAACAAGTTTGGTGTTGAAGAGTGGTGGATATATCCAACCGCGGAGATAAAAGAAGCTCTTGAGAGAGCCGGACGAATTGATATCCTGGGCGCGCAAGAGGTATATACCGATGCGGACGTCTTAGACATAGATACAGAGTGGACCGCTCCAAATGACGATGATGTTGACGACATCGAATCTGGAACTATTCCTGGCGGATGGACCGATGCAGCCCGTAACTCAAGCCAGGATATGGCTGAGGGTGTCTGGAACAACATTATTGGACGTTTCCTCGGTGAGCTGAAAGAGAGAGATCAGCTCATTGGCGAGATGCGCAGCGAACTAGCGGATAAAGAGCGCCAACTGAAATTGCTTCCAGACTTTCAAAAGGAAGCTGAAATACGTAGGCAAGAGGCAGAGGCGAAGGAACTTGAGGCAATAGCGCTTGCCAAGCAAATAGAAGCATTAAAGAAGCTGGAGCAAAGTCGGGCGCTGGAAACTGACCGTCTAAGCAAACTGGAAGGTGAAATTCTTCCGGCTTTAGAACGTCAGCTTGAGATAGAGCGTGCTGAAAAGGAAAAGGAACTATTGGAGGCTCAATATCGTGTTTCTGAGCTTGAAGCTACCCATCGCGAAATTGAGGCATCTAAGGCGAGACTAGAAGAATCCTTGCAGAGAGAAATTGAGCGCCTCCGGCTTGAGAAAGAAGAGCAAACGAAAATCATACAAGTTCAGTTCGAGACGCTCAACCAAAAGCTGGAGAAATTAGAGCAGCCAAAACTACCTTGGTATAGGAAGCTGTTTGGGGCGGCTGTCACGGGTCAAAAAAACTCCTGATAATTACTGATAACACAAGCATTTGTGGCCGGTGTTGGTTCGACGCTTGCTGAGAGATCGAATTAGCGGGATTTGGAGCGAGACCGGCCTGAGCTCGTTGCCTTTTTCTTAAGGACCTCCAGCTGGTCAATCGCCAAAGACAGCAAGGAATCCAGCCGGACACACTGGCCTAAAGTATGTGATTTCAAAATGCTGCTCCATACTTAGAGGTCCCTTTCGCCATTGCTCAATCTGACGGCGATATACGGAGACGATATCGCGCTGGTCTTTGAGGGTCTCCATCATTGTCAATACCGGAAAATCGGCGAAGAGATGCGCATTGTCAACAGCCTGAGCAATCAGGGAAGCATGCTCCTGTGTGTTCATAACAGCATTGTCGACCGTCTGTATGAAGTCGGGCAAATTAGAAAGCGGCTCCCAGGTTATCGGACCCTGCCATGGCTTATCTTTGTGTGCCAGCTTGCTCATGAATGTGCCCCGAAGTTAGGATTGCTCAAGCCTATTTTACTGGCGCCGTGAACAGAAATGAGATTGCTTCTATTTCATGAGGATCCTGGCGAAGTCCGGTTGCTGGTCGGCAATTGGTCGACAGCGGAAATCAGAAAGATGTTCCTGGAATAGGAGGAGTCGGTACTTTAGCAAGAAAGTCCAGCAAGAAGCCCTGAAACGGCCAAAGTTCGTTTCCGAACCTGCCGATTTTCCTTCCCCAATCCAAAAGTCGGAACTTCACCCCGTTCCCCTTGACTTTTCCGGTAGTGACAGCTTCGCTTTCGTGCGGGCCAATAACTTGTGATGGCGGGGCCGGCTTTTCAAGGAATTGACTGGCCCGCGGAGCAGGGGGATCTTGTGTGCGTAGGCAGCGAATACTTGAACACCGGCACTCTAAAAGGGCCTTTTGACCGCAGCAGTTGCAAAGGAAGGCGGTATAGGGTAGGGCGGCACCAAGCTCCGAGGATATAATTTGCTTTTAGCAAATAAAACAGGAGCCTGGGATAGCAATTTCACTTACTCCAATACCGCTTGTGCTCACAGAAACCGAGGTCTATCACTACTTTGGCACGACCTACAGTAGCCGGGGCTCAGCTTACCAGCGTGGCGGCCGCGTCTTGTCAGTAAGGTTTGTTCCATCCGTGCCCAGCTTGGTGGGCCAGGTCCAAGGCAGCGAAAGCAAACCATATGATGTGCTCGTTCACCTGCAAGAGAACTTGGCCTCTATCCGCGATGTTCAGTGCTCCTGTCCGATGGGCGGGGACTGCAAACATTCAGCTGCGCTTTTGCTCGAAGCAATACGAAGCAAGACGAAAGCTGCTCCAGAGCGGGTAGATAAGCCCACAGCCAAGCAATACTTGGACGGCCCTGAGGAAGAAACGGAGGCAAAGCTATCGCCCAGCCTCAATGCCTGGTTCTCAGAATTTAGCCGCCATCTATCGGCGCCAAAAGCCAGAGCTGAGTGCAACTCATCTGCTGCTCTCCTCTACCTTCTAGATGTGGGTTCCGATCAAAGGCTCGTGCTTAATACCAAACTCGCAAAACGCCTGACGAATGGCACCTGGGGAAAGCTCGAAAAAATATATCTTGATAGAATCTCCGGCAACCAGGAATATCTCATCGATGAAGACAGACAGATAATCAAACTTTTTGTTGCCTCCACAAGGTCTAACTATAGCTACAGTAACGCCTTTCCAGAAGTGCCTGACATTTGCAAAATTCTGTTGGAGAAGCTCTTCTCTTTGAACCGCTGCTTTTGGAAAAACTCATCCAGCCTCCCGTTGACCCTGGGAGAATCCAAGCAAGGAAGACTCTCTTGGGAGACCAGGGATGACAAAAAGCAAACACTAAAACTTCTAACTGACGATGAGAGCGATATTACAGTTATCGCCGGTGGCCCCTGGTATGTAAATCCGGCTTCTTCAACATTTGGTGAAATTGAGCTGCCCCTTCCGCCAGAGGCGGTACGGTCTGTGCTCAAAATGCCTCCTGTCGCGCCCCAAGAGGCAGCGCCGGTAGCAAAAGCTCTATCGAAGGTGTCTGCAAAAATTCCAGCACCATATACAAATTTCACTACTTCGACAGTCAAAGTAGAGCCAACAGCTCACCTGGAGCTGGCGATGCACGAGGAGCGTCAAGATTTCCGCAGTTATTCCAGCAAGAAAGTTGGCAGGGCGCTAGTCTCATTTGATTATGGAAGCAAATTTAGTAGACAGGGAGATACTTCCGAGGTCCGGAGCGTTAAAGACGACAAGATAACGATCCACAAAAAAGACACCACAAAAGAGGCTGCATTACTCAAAGACCTTGAGAAGTACGGACTTGTTAAGCAGATCAAAACCTACACCTGGCAAGATACAGAATTTGCATTCCCGGAAGAAAGCCAGATGGCTGGTTTGAATTTATCAAAGAAGCCGTACCCGAGCTTGAAGAGCAGGGATGGAAGATAACAAGGGACAAGTATTTTCGGTTCGATGCAGTTTCGGCAAACGATGATTGGCAAGCTGATGTAGTCGAGAGCCAAGACTTCTGGTTCGCACTTGATCTAGGCGTCATGGTTGAAGGAAAACGGATGCCGCTTTTGCCAATCTTGCAGTCGGTTCTTTGGCGTCTTTCCGGCGATGACCCAATGACGGAATTAGAAAAACTCGCGCACAAAGACCTTTTCTATGCCCCACTGCCAGACGGTCGGCACCTTGCTTTGCCACTGGATCGGGTCAAGTCTATCTTTGAAGCACTACTTGAGCTGTTTGATAGAGACAGCTTTAGCTACATGCCGAAACAGACCGCCCAACTCTCTTTGCCGCAACTGATGAAAATGGCCCAAGGTCGTCGCCGACCACCCAAATCAAAAGTGGCTGTTGAGCGACAAGCTAAACGTCTTATTCGAGAAAATCAATAGCTTTACCGGACTTGCGCAAGTAAATGCGCCAAAGACTTTCAAGGCTGAGCTGCGTCCCTACCAACTTGAAGGGCTTTCCTGGCTCAACTTCGTAAGGGAGTTTGGGCTGGGTGGAATTCTTGCCGACGATATGGGACTGGGAAAGACCGTCCAGACTCTTGCTCACATATCCTACGAAAAGAGCGCCAAGAGACTCAAAAAGCCATTTCTAGTTGTTTGTCCAACTTCTGTTTTGCCGAACTGGATGAACGAAATTGAGAAGCTGACACCGAGCCTAAACGCGTTAGCTCTGTGGGGCAAAGACCGCTCTTTGGAATTCGACAAAATACCAAAGTCCGACATTGTCATTACCACGTACCCGCTTATCTCGCGCGATAGCCTCACTCTTGCCTCGCAAGACTGGAAAGCGGTTGTGCTTGACGAAGCTCAAATGATCAAAAATCCAAGCACGCAAGCTGCCCAGGCGCTGCTAAAACTAAAATCCGATTACCGCGTCTGCCTCACCGGCACACCGGTTGAAAATCACCTGGGCGAGCTCTGGTCACAGTTCAATTTTCTTCTCCCTGGCTTCCTTGGCGACTCGACCAGTTTCTCAAAAACATTCAGGCAGCCAATCGAAAGATACAAAGACAAAGCCGCTCAAAAGAAGCTGACTCAAAGGATTAGGCCGTTTCTTTTGCGGCGAACAAAGGAGAACGTGGCAAAGGATCTGCCAGAAAAAACAAGCATCATAAAAATGGTAGAGCTTGAAGGGGCTCAGCGCGATTTGTATGAAACAGTTAGACTGGCTATGTTCGGCAAAGTCAAAGACGCGCTGTCATCCAAAGGATTGGCCAAGAGCCAAATAATAATTCTCGATGCGCTGCTTAAACTCAGGCAAGTTTGCTGCGACCCGAGGCTGATTGGCATACCGGCTGCTAAAAAAGTTTCGTCGAGCGTAAAGCTTGACCTGCTCATGAATATGCTCGATGAGCTTCTCGCAGAGGATAGAAAGATTCTTTTGTTCTCGCAGTTCACAAGCATGCTAGATTTGATCATTCCAGAGCTTGAGAGACGGAAAACAAGCTTTGTTCAAATACGCGGGGACACAAAAGATAGGCTTACGCCGGTAAAACAGTTCCAAGACGACCGCGTGCCGCTCTTCCTGCTGAGCCTGAAAGCTGGCGGGCTGGGACTTAACTTAACTGCAGCAGACACTGTGATTCACTACGACCCCTGGTGGAATCCAGCAGTTGAAAATCAAGCTACAGACCGGGCTCATAGAATTGGACAAACCAAGTCGGTATTTGTATTCAAGCTCATCGCAGCTGGCACAATAGAAGAGCGCATGCTTGAGTTGCAAGAGAAAAAGAGCGCCATTGCAAAAGGCCTTTACGGCGACGAAGACAGCTCACCATTTAAGATAACAGCCGAAGACTTAGACCTTCTCTTCAAGCCATTATAGAGCGACGGTAAGGAGCCTGAATATAATCTTTCAGCCCCAGTTGTGGAAAACGGGCAGGCATCACTCAGGTACAATCAGAGTTCATCAAGCATTGCCCAGCACTCTGTTGTGGAAAGCGGGCAGGCATCACTCAGGTACAATTTTCGGAACCGTGATTACTTGCGTCGATTAGTTGTGGAAAGCGGGCAGGCATCACTCAGGTACAATGCTTTAGCAAAGCCTTTCGGATTCGACACAGTTGTGGAAAGCGGGCAGGCATCACTCAGGTACAATAGCCGAACACGATTATTGCTCCGGTGACCTGTTGTGGAAAGCGGGCAGGCATCACTCAGGTACAATCCGCAAAGCATGCAACAACCGAATACCAGGGTTGTGGAAAGCGGGCAGGCATCACTCAGGTACAATCTCGGCGACTTCCAGTATTACTGGATTGCTGTTGTGGAAAGCGGGCAGGCATTACTCAGGTACAATCCTATCAAGTCTAAAATCAGACTTAATAGGTTGTGGAAAGCGGGCAGGCATCACTCAGGTACAATGGAACATTAGTTCCAAAGAACCTATCCAGCGTTGTGGAAAGCGGGCAGGCATCACTCAGGTACAATGCGTCCTTATAGTCTACGAACGCCGCGTTCGTTGTGGAAAGCGGGCAGGCATCACTCAGGTACAATCAAGCGCAGTCAGGAGCATCTGCGATTTAGGTTGTGGAAAGCGGGCAGGCATCACTCAGGTACAATTCGTCGTGGTCTTTTCTTCGGCAAACTTCAGTTGTGGAAAGCGGGCAGGCATCACTCAGGTACAATGCGGCTTCGTCAACAAGAAAGAAGACCGCGGTTGTGGAAAGCGGGCAGGCATCACTCAGGTACAATCCGCCTTTCAATGAGCAGTGGATCGCTGACGTTGTGGAAAGCGGGCAGGCATCACTCAGGTACAATCTTTTCTAGCTGTACTATCAATCACGTACAGTTGTGGAAAGCGGGCAGGCTTCACTCAGGTACAATGTCGTAGATGGCGCCCCAATCTTTCGCCACCGTTGTGGAAAGCGGGCAGGCATCACTCAGGTACAATGGAAGCGGCTGAGGATCTAAGATCGTTGAGTTGTGGAAAGCGGGCAGGCATCACTCAGGTACAATAGGGGCGATTGCTCACCCCTGCTACTCTTCGTTGTGGAAAGCGGGCAGGCATCACTCAGGTACAATAGATCTCCATCCGGGTTCTCTCGACCTCCGGTTGTGGAAAGCGGGCAGGCATCACTCAGGTACAATTTACGACCGAGAGATTCAACCACGTATAGCGTTGTGGAAAGCGGGCAGGCATCACTCAGGTACAATGCAGGTCGCAATCACTGGAATTACTCAGGCGTTGTGGAAAGCGGGCAGGCATCACTCAGGTACAATAAAACGGACAAGTGACTGTTGATGCCAACGGTTGTGGAAAGCGGGCAGGCATCACTCAGGTACAATCAGCTTTACAGACAAGGTAAACTGAAATGAGTTGTGGAAAGCGGGCAGGCATCACTCAGGTACAATATGCTGCGAAAACGTCAGCGTCTCGTCTCGGTTGTGGAAAGCGGGCAGGCATCACTCAGGTACAATTCGCCATGGCACGGAAGCGGTTTGCACCAGTTGTGGAAAGCGGGCAGGCATCACTCAGGTACAATTTATGCGCTTGTTTGCCGGTAGCGTGTAGCGTTGTGGAAAGCGGGCAGGCATCACTCAGGTACAATGCGAAAGTTCAGGGAAGCATATCTCAATGCGTTGTGGAAAGCGGGCAGGCATCACTCAGGTACAATCTCTATCTGGCATGAACGACCAGTCAAAGCGTTGTGGAAAGCGGGCAGGCATCACTCAGGTACAATCTCGGCATACTTCCACGGCTCGGAGGCTAGGTTGTGGAAAGCGGGCAGGCATCACTCAGGTACAATAGCAAGGGGCGCGGCCGTCAGGCGTGATCAGTTGTGGAAAGCGGGCAGGCATCACTCAGGTACAATTCTCTCGGTTTATTGGCACCTACATGGAGTGTTGTGGAAAGCGGGCAGGCATCACTCAGGTACAATTAGTGCTTACAACCGCTCACCTGGAAGACGGTTGTGGAAAGCGGGCAGGCATCACTCAGGTACAATAATATCGGTGTCTCTCTCTGGTTCTCATCAGTTGTGGAAAGCGGGCAGGCATCACTCAGGTACAATCACTGGAGCAGTGTAATTACCTTGAGACCTGTTGTGGAAAGCGGGCAGGCATCACTCAGGTACAATACTCTTCTATTTGCATAGTCCTTATGCGCAGTTGTGGAAAGCGGGCAGGCATCACTCAGGTACAATCTTACGCGTATAGCTTCAAAAGCGGTCGCCGTTGTGGAAAGCGGGCAGGCATCACTCAGGTACAATATAAACTTCGGATAGGTCGTAGTGGTGCCAGTTGTGGAAAGCGGGCAGGCATCACTCAGGTACAATACCGGCAACAACCAGCCATTTAGCCTGACTGTTGTGGAAAGCGGGCAGGCATCACTCAGGTACAATAGCGCGCTTCTGCGTTCCGTATCAAGACCAGTTGTGGAAAGCGGGCAGGCATCACTCAGGTACAATTATGGAGACCAAGATAGACCAGTACATCTGGTTGTGGAAAGCGGGCAGGCATCACTCAGGTACAATTGGTCGCACGGGGACCGCAAGAGTTGGTTGTTGTGGAAAGCGGGCAGGCATCACTCAGGTACAATAAAACGGCTGTGCTTGTAGCAGGATCGAGTGTTGTGGAAAGCGGGCAGGCATCACTCAGGTACAATTCTTGTCTTTGACTTCGTAGAAGTCTAGCCGTTGTGGAAAGCGGGCAGGCATCACTCAGGTACAATCATGACCGCTCGTAGTGTTTAACGGTTTCAGTTGTGGAAAGCGGGCAGGCATCACTCAGGTACAATGCAATTCCCGGCGAACCAAGCCCAGTAAATGTTAGAGGAGAAACCAAGATCAAAAAAAAGAAAGTTGTTGAGGTCCTTCCTCGGTTGGTTGTCGAGTTTTTCCATGAAAGACCTTCATTCGCTCAAACTGCTTGTCGGTCAGGGAAATTATTCTGACCTCGCCGTCTTTTGGCAAAGCGGCACGTATTTTGCCTTCCTGGACAGAGGCATTCTCATCAGTTTGACAATGTCTCGCATAAACTGAGTACTGAAGTCTAAGGAAGCCACTTGACAGAAGGTGCTCGCGAAAATCCGTGTAGGCTCTTTTTGCAGCCTTCGTATCTGTGGGGAGATCAAACAAAACGACAACCCACATACTTCTGTATCCACCAAACGCCATTCTTGCTCTCGCTTGGCCTAGAACAGCCTTAAAGTTCGAACTTGCGGTTAAAGACTAGGAATTTGTAGCTCCGTCATTGATTCTCCAATCAGCGCGGACCTAAAACTAGCAGCGTATCTTTCAAGACCGACAAGCAAGGGAACTGACTGGCCGGCAAGCAAGGATTCCTGAGTGAGTATATCCAATATATATCTTTTCGACTCCACCGTGGGCTCTTCTTGATCCATCCATATGTCCGGCATAGAGGCGATCTGCAAGTCAACGCGTGCTCTCAGGGGTTCTATTAAATCATCCACAAGACAGAAGGCGTTAAACTGATTCTTGTGCTGCACAGAGAGGGCGGGATGCATTCCAGACGCAACAACAGCTCTCGCGACCGCAGCACGCAAGACGGCATATCCATAGTTAAGATGACAATTTATGCCGGATGATTGTTGATTCCTCCGAAATTTTTGGCCAAAAAGCCTTGGCCAATAGAGGCGGGCGGCTTGAGCCTCAAGATTATCGGGGTCACCACTCCTGACTCTTGCTGCAAGAGCATCAATATCTCTACTGTCCAGACCTAGACGAGATAGGACCTTAGCCTGCTGCCTAATCTTCGCACGCACGAGAACTTGCCATAGTTGCTTTTTCCGAGGCAACGACACTTCAATTTGTTGTCGAAGTATTTTTGTGTGAATTGAGTGTCCATCGAGCGGCTGAAGGATCATCGCAGGCATGCGCTTTTCGTTAGTAATCACTAAACCGACGTTAAGCTCAAGACACTTGCTAATTATTGCTTGCGAGAACGTTATTGCAGGATTGTTCAAAATAAGCATGGCCATATCCTCGATAGGAATGGATGCTGCTTCTGATCCGTCGATCTTTATAATCAGCTGCTCTTTTCGCAGTGACAAGTGCGCCGGATTACTGATTTCTATAATTCGGTTCGCCATGGTTTGACACATAAAAAACTTCGCCAAGCATATTCATCTCGACCTTTCTGGGGCCGGCAGCCTGAAACTTACTGGGCGGGAGGCGCAAAATGACTTTGGGATCGGCTACCGAGTGATGTTGAAGTTCGATTCGGCGCCGATCACTTTCATTGGAGAATCCCTTTACTCTATAAATCTGGCGATTGCCATCACTGTCTGTCATTTCTAGAAGGTCATTGCTACAAAACCACATGACCAATGTCTTGTCGGCTCTGGGCTTGAAGTCAACAATACTATTCTTCTCAACACGAGCCCTCCTGGCCGCCTCTGCAGTGCTAACCACTTCAAAGGACCATTTCGCGGTCTTGGTGTGCTGGAGAACCTCAACGTGATGGTTGTTGCCTAGATTATGGAACTTAAATGGTTTGCCAGATGGCAATCTGACTGGAAAAACCACCTCCGGGTTGATGCGAACATTAATCCTTACTTTCTTTATTAGGACCTTACCGTTCTTGTGAGGAATAGGCTTGCAGAAGGCTTTTTCCACCGCACCCCCATGTCGGTCAAGCTCGGTCTGGAGTATTGCTCTGACTACCGGGTCTCTCACATCTTTGAGATCAGAAGGCTTCAATGAATCTATGGACCTGCGCAACGCGAACTGCCCTTCAACTTCAGTAGGTCCGTATGCGGTGTCCTCATGCAGCTTGCCTGCAATCTTTCTTTGAGGCTCATGAGAGACTATCAGGTCATTTACTATCAAATCCACCGATTTATGGAAGTCTTTCCATGGCTCGTTCAACGTAAATCGGCGATCCTTTAGTGCTAACCCGGACAAGGCTGAGAGCCTAGACAACTCTCTAAACAGCGAGGGACTCGTTAGAGCCACAACGACAGCGTCTATCGCATGGTGACGATGATCCGCTCTGTTCTTCTCCCCACTGCCATCAGGTGACAGGATTACACTTAGCGCCCACTTTTGACGGAGCGCTGCTGTCGCCTCGCCTTTGCTAATCTGCACTTTGCACCCAAGTGACAACAAGTAGTTGCTCACCTCTCTGGAAATGTATCTTGTTTCATTCAACTGCCGGCTTACAAAGTCGTCAAGCTTAAGGTCCTCTGGCTTTAACTCAAACCTTCGGCGTTTAGCAAAGGGCATGCTCTTCATGTGGCTAACGCGAGAAATTATCTCCGCGAAAAGCTCCTCCTCAGTCCCATAGGCTTCAAATGGCGTCTTTTGCTTCTTCACTCCGCGATTCTCAGACGCTAGGCAAATCGTTTTGTTCATGTATGAGTCATCAATACAACGGCTATAGGGAATTATGTGGTCAATATCAACCGAACCTTCTGGGCCGAACAGCATATTCATTCCAATGGAATGTCCAGTGTATGGACAGATTCCGCCAGTTTCTCTCCAAAGTCTATACTTGAGCATGTCTTCGTGAGTAGGTTCTGAAATGCCAACAGTCTTAAGAGACTCCCTTGCGATATCTCTTTCTTTCTTGTTTTGCCTATTACGCCGCTCCGCTTCTTCCTTCTGCTTACGTGTTAGCTTCATGTCCCGCGCAAGCTCAACGCGAACAACATCCGGCACTCCATACTTACGAACA
Organism: Candidatus Obscuribacter sp.; assembly: GCA_016712465.1. Classification (GTDB taxonomy): domain Bacteria; phylum Cyanobacteriota; class Vampirovibrionia; order Obscuribacterales; family Obscuribacteraceae; genus Obscuribacter. Next base: position 48,896 of record JADJQZ010000002.1, on the reverse strand, counting down.
ATTGCATTCATTAGTTTCCTAGTCTGATACAGCGCTTTCAGAACAACGGGGTTACGAATAAACGGCGGTTCTGGAAGCACTTCACCAGTTTTGGAACGACCATCACTAGTTGCATATCCGAGACTATCACAGGCCGCTCTGTAGTTAAGTCCCTCTTGCATCAACGGGATCAGCTTATTTAGAGCCTTTACGGATAAAGCGCAGTAGCCTGGCTCCAACGAGGTGATTGCTAGACTATAGGATTCCTCCGGTGAGAACTTCCAGTGAGTCAGCAGCCGCTTTACCAGCCAATCCTTTCTAGGAATAGTTAGTAGTTCAGTGACCAGGGATTCCCTATCTTTATCGCTAAGTCGGTCCCAAGCCGGGCCAATCGCTTTTGATATGCGCGCAGATGTTGAATCACCCAGAAGCTCCTCCTTGCCGCCCTCTTCAAAATTTATAGTCTCGCCTTCATGAATCGCAAAAACCTTGCGAACTTTCGACCAACTGACCTTCTCATTTCTCTCCAACAGCTTTAGAAGGTTATCCCGCTGAACTTTGGAGATCTCTCGATACTCCCTTGTTAAAGTGTTCTTGACCTCTAAATCGTTCACAGTCTGTAGCATCCTGAAACGCTGGAAGCACAAAGTGGCTTTAGCCGCTCGTTTCCGGTGGTATTCAAACACACAGTCACCAACCAAGTACTTCTGAGTCTTAAGTGGACGCTGGCTGAAAATTGCGTTGTGAATCAAGGCTTTAAGGTCTCTAGTCAACTTGTCGGGCATGTACCGCTGCTGACTGCTCCACAATGTTTCGAACTCATGCTCGTACATTGCACGCTCTGTGTATATACCTCTCAGTTTCGTGGGAATGTCCAAATTGTAAAGAGCTGGACGCGGTGATCGACCAGTTTTGACCAGATGTAGGTACTCACCTAATGTTCTCGCACCTTGACTTTCAATACTCTTTCTCAAGAGACCGATACCAGCCTTAACAACACCATCATCAGAGCCAGAGGCAGATTCAAACTTCTTGCTCTTTTTCAGCTCTTTCTCGGCTTCATCCGCTTCCTCCTTCTCAATCAAGCTGGCTATGGCAGGAACAGCTTTGAGCAGTTCCCCGAAGGAAGTCTTTCTGTTGCTCTTAAAGCCCCTTCTTTGATTCAGGTGGAAAAGTACCCTTCCAAACTCATGGGCGGCCAACTGGCTATCAAGACCTTGAGCCCTCAGGTGATAGGGATTGAGAGTCTCGTCATTCAACAGGAGAGCCTCTAACTCAATAGGGTCACTCGGCAATAGTCCATTTGCCTGGAGGATGCTCAAGAGAAGCAGTCTCCGCTGCTTCTTCCTGGCAAGCTGCTTACGATGCTGTCGAGCCGTTCGTCTAGCCGCATTTTTTGGAAGCTTGGTTCTCGGCTCTACGGGCGCTTCAAATATCCTGACCCCAGCATCCTTAAGTGCTACCGGATTTCCGCCTTCATCTATCTCAACGACTGCCCAACCTGCAGAATGGGTCCCCAAATCCAGACCAAGAACGTATTTCATGGAAACTACTACCTAAGAATTGACTCAAACAAGGACGGACAATTATAATGTGGACACATTGTACCTAAGTGATGCCTGCCTTGCTTTTTTCAACAAGAAGGAAACTTCGCAGGATATCCCGTAAGGGTAAATTCCATTCGTCCCTCGCCTTACGGCGGGGGCGCTTTTTACTGTGGTTTTTATTAGCAAGGGCTTAGGTGTTGCACAGTCGAACAAAAGCTCGCTAGATTTTCTATACGTCAAACATGCGGCAAAACTTTTCGTTAATTGCAGCGACGCGACATCCGCACTTTTGGGCTCGCATTAGCTAAAAGATGACACTATTGCTGGTGACCTGGCCAGCGCAGAAGACGAAGGTTTTTGTCAGTTTCAGAAGACAATGTCAGCAAATTTCAGAAGTCCTAGTCAGCAATGAACGGAAGTCTGTCAACAAGCCGCTTTTGCATGCTTGTTGAATTGCAGTTTTTCAGAAGGCATGGTCAATGAAGCAGATAGATTTTCGAGCTGCTCTCCGCCGGAACAGTGTGACAGGAGCCCTTTCAGCTCATGAAGGACTGTCACTTTTGCTTTTGGGGATACCGTTTGTGTGACATTGATTACGTGACCAGTTATGTTACACAACGAAATAGCCCGAATACCCATTTATTGTTGCACAAAAACCTGTAACTCAAACCTCCGTTTGCGTTACACCGCTGAACAGCACTTTTGAAATCCAGTGACAAGAACTTTTGAAAATGAGAGGCAGTCTTGCCGCATAGGTTTAGCTCGATGAGAGTAATAGCCTTATCAACACTGCAATTGAAGTCAGCGGAAGCATCTAAAGTGGACTGGGCAAAAGCTCTCGTAGAAAGAAAACCAATAATGGTGCAGGCTATGATGAGACTACGAAGAAAGCGATTTTTCATTCACCCAAACCAAGAGATTTTTAGTAAAGCAGGGGCAAGCTGCTCGCCCTTGACAGACCGGTCTGAAAAAGCATCTGCGATTTTACAGTCCGCAGCTTGTCCATTTGTGGTACCGGCAGCAACCGTTTCGGGCTGAGCATATATTTTCGCACGGTTCCGGCTGGTACCACTACTAACAAGACACCTGGGGACACTGAAGAATTGTTCGAAAACGGCTGGTGCTCCAAATTCTTTAGTCTGCGCTCTGATGAAATTACTTAGCCGCGCATATAGGACAGATAGTCTTGCGCCTAGTCCGCCTGGCCACCACCATCTCGTACTGGTGCCCAGACTGGCACTTCCACCAGACACTTTTGTGAGAGCCCGGAAGCAAGTCCTTGGGCGTCAAGGGAGCATTTTTCTTCTTGTCAAATTCCTTTGCTATCGCCGGATGAGTAGCGAGGAGACACGTTTCCTCAGTCGCTCGCTTGCCAGCACAATACGGGCATCTGTAGGCATTTGTAGTGCGGGTCCAGACTATCGCTTGCCACTCATGTTTTTTGTCCTTGGCACAGCGCCACCACACTCTCTTTGTGGATGTCGGGACAATATCTTTTGCCTTCAGATTGCCGTTCTTCTCGGGATGCAGCTCTCTTGCAAGCTTAGGATAACTGTGAAGGAGATTGTTTGCACTTGAAGCCTTGCGGTTTCTGCAAAACGGACATTTATTGTCCACATCCCCCTGCCCAAAACCAGAGACAAAAAGGTGGTCTTTGGCTTTCGGACATTTCCAGTAAATGCGGTCATCTCGCTTGATCTTCTTGAGGTCAAGATGCTCGTTCTTATTACCGTCCAGCATCTTCATCAGTCTCTTATACTTAGTCAAGTCTATCGACTCGCCGTGATTACATCGCGGGCAGCCGTAACCTGTCTTTGTTCTGACTGCTGGCGCCGCCTTCCATTCAAAGCGGCAGTCTTTGCAGCACCAGATAACTTTCGTTCCTGAACCAGCTATGACCAATGAAGGCTTCTTTTTGTTCTTTGGCGAGTACTCTTTCAGCAACTCGGGATTTAGACTCGCCAGGCTATTGGTTACAGACGGTCTTCGTCCATAGCAAAACGGGCACGACATGCTCTTTGTGTGGCTCCTTGTCCTGGCGCATATCCTTGCCTTAAACCTGTGATCCTGTCCAAACGGACAAATCCAGAAGACGTCCTCATTTGAGCCTCGGCTGTAATCATGGGGTGTGCCTGCGTTTTTGGCATAGTCCCACTGTTTCGAAAGTTCTGGATGAGTCTGAGATATTGATGGCTTAGTTGTGCGGTTCTCTCTCAAGACCTCTATCCGACAGCCGGGACAGCCTTGGGAGCTGGCTCTCGTCAACGCCCTCTGCGCTATTTTCGCCTTAAATCTATGTCCGCAAGTACATATCCAGTGCGCTTCAAAGCCAGAGCCGGCTGTGAAGTCCTCCGGTTTCCAGGGAGCGTTCTTTCTCTTATCCCACTGTCTGGCTATGTGCGGATGAGTTACTGTCAAAGGCTTCTTGTGCTTTCGCCCAGAGATAGGCAGGCGCTTAATCTTGGAGTCTTCTCTACCAGCGCAAAACGGACAGGCCAGCCACTTCGATTTGGCTATCGTCCTGGTACAGATCGCCTTCTGAAAAACATGGTCATCGGCGCGTGGGCACTTCCACCAGGCTCTGAAGGTCGAGCCGGCAGAAAAGTCTTTCGGTGTAAGATCGCCGTTTAGGTCCGGATGCCACTGTCTGGCAACATCTGGTCTGCTATGTGCCAGGCTCTGCTGCCCGGGCCTTATTGTCGGCTTGCTTTTTCTCATTAACCAGAGCCCACTGCAATGAAATATCTGAGGAGAAGTTTCAGTGTATCAACAAAGCTTATCCCCGGAGTCTTGAATATCTCAAATGCGCTACATGAGACGACTTTGGATGGCAGAAAATGATATTGGTTGAGTGGGGCAGGAAGAGAAAGTAATACAAAAAGTCTCAGATAAATTACGAGACCCGCAACAGCATAAACAAAAAGCACCCTCGAAATATTCAAAACCGAGCCTTCGGGATATGCGATAAATACACAAGCAGCCAGCAAAGTGCCTTTGCAAATCTTTGACAACGGCAAGGCTTGCCATATGATTGGATTATTGACGGCATCAGTGGCTGGTCTGCAATTTGGACCAGTTATTAAACTCATTTAGGTGATGACAATGACTAAGTACAACATTCAGGATTATCTCAAGGAGAAGAAGACTCAGGAGCAGCTGGAGCAGAAGCAAAACTTGTTAGATAGAAGAGCGGCAGGCTCAGCAAAAGAACGGTTTCTAGCCGTTTGCAGTTTTCTCAAAAGCTACGGGCAGAATAGTGAATTCGGTCTTGAGGTAAATCAGCAAGGTAGCAATTTCTGCAAGATACGATCATCGATCAATCAGAAAAAGAAGATCGAACTGATTATCGAAGATAGAAACCTAACTGTTTGTTATGAAGGAAATCGAGGCACAAGGCACGAAAGCTATCTGGCGACGGAACTACCAATGAGTGGTGCGGCCGATACAACATACTTTGCCTGGATTCCTAAAGCGGAAGGAAACGAAGAATTCACTGACAGTGAGCTGGCGGAACACATTATTGTGTCGCTGGCCAAGACAATTTAAATGTGTAGTCATCTTCCAAAAGCTATCTGAGCGGCTTTTGTACTTTCAGCACGAAAATAATACCGCGTTTCCGTGCACTGTTCGGAGACTGATTCTGGTGATAGTCACACTCCAGCCTTCTTAAGGGCCGCCCTTTTAGCGATGCTGGAGCGGCGCATTTGATGGCACTCTGGACAGCCGCTTTCCAGTCTAGTCCTATTGTTTACAGCCGTGCACCAGACATGTGTCGGATTATACGGACAGCGCCACCAGACCCGCTTGGAAGCATAAGCCGTTATCTTATCACCAGTCAAATCACCATTTTTGGTAGGATGCAATTGCTTCGCCAGCTTTGGATACAGAGTGGCGAGAGAATTGGTCTTTGAGACTTTTCGATTTCGGCAATATGGGCAGAAAAGGGTCTTCTTTCGAAAGCGGCTTTTCCAGCTGTGATCTTCCCCGTTTGGGCATCTCCACCACAGGAAAGCGGTAGTAGTCAGTCGATTCGGACTCAATCCCGGATTTTTCTTCGCGTCAAAGAACTTGTAGATTTCAGGGAAATCCGCCAGATCCAGCAGGCGGTCATCGTAACAAAGCGGACAGGCACGGCCATCAACGCGTGATTTGATGTTAGCTTGCCAGGCATGGTCTGGGTTGTCCTGGCACTGCCACCAAATTTTTCTGTTTGATCCCGCAAGGACCTTGTCCGGCTGGAGACTGCCATTTTTCTCCTTGTGCCATTGTTTTGCCAGCTCCGGCGCTTTTTGAGCCAGGGAACGCTCCTCAATCACCGGCGTGCTTCTAAGATTCTTTCCGAAGCAAAATGGACAATCTCGGTTACTTATACAACGCTGGTAAATCCGTGCTTTCCAGATGTGTTCTGGATCTCGCTCACACTGCCACCAGACCTTCACATTAGAGCCATAAGAAAAGTCCTCTGGGCCAAAGCCGCAATTGAGCTTGTGGAACCACTCTTGCGCCACTTCTGGATGAGCTTTTGCAACGGACGGACTTCTCAAATTATTCCGATGCGGCTCTAGTATTTCTTCTATGTGCTTAGCTTTCAAGGCTCTGCGTTTACTCCTTGTTGGAGGCGGGGCAAATCGGGCGGCAAATGCTATCGCATCTCAACCGGATTTGCCATAGCTCAACAACAAAAACGAGGTCGGCGCTGCCAGCGCCTCGCATCCATAGCGGTAGCTGGAGTCCCCGGCCATGCTTAAGACCATCACCGTATCAAGCACCATCAAGCGCTTCTTGAGCTGCGCCAGCGACATGGCGCCACGGTGGACACCAAGCGCATAGCAGGCTTCATCAGTAGATCCCATCCCTGCAAGCTTCGCATGGCTCAACCGGTCCCCGACAATACTCAGCATGGTTCTTACCGGTGTATCTCTCGGCAGCCCCAGGACCTCCAGAGCCAGCGGATACTGCTCCTTCAACAATGCTTCAGTGCCCTTGCCGGCTCCAGCCAGACCAGAGCAATCAGTCAGCCGCCTATCCAGCTGGGTAGTTGGGGCGGCCGCCGGCAGCCAAGCCGGAGCAAAACCGACAAGCACACAGGAGACGAAAAGAGCCAGGCTCATTGTCCCGAAGTCCGCTGCCCCCAATGTCGGAACCGGACGTGCTACCAGTGTCGCTATCGCCATCCTTCACTCCCCCAGTTACTTCTTCTTCGCCATCATCGCCAGCTCAGCATCCCTCCACGCCTGCGCGTCCGCACTCTTCACCTGGTTCGCTTCATAGGAGGTCCAGAGAACAGTGCCGTCCAGTATGGAGTCATTCAGCCACCAGTCTTTCATTACCGCTTTTGCATACCCGTGATCTTGCCGCCCCCACCACACCTTCGCAAAGTCCTTCTGCCACTTGTATGGCACATGCGCCTTCTCCACCGGCCCAGCCGGCTCTTCTTTCATCGTCCCAAATGCCGGATACAGCTTCTCTTTCTTGCCGCTCTCCGCCACATACTGCTGGTACTTAGCGTAGCCGCCGCCCTTCAGTTTCACATAGTCGTGAAGCGCCAGCGCCCACCTCGCCATCGCTGCCGGCGGCACCTTCTCATACCCCGACCGGTAGACCACATGCGGCTCAATCAGATACTGCCCCAGCGGCTTCCCCCCAAACGAGCCCCGAGCCGCTATCACATCCTTCTCCATCATCTGCCCCACCAGGACAGACATCTCCGACTTCCTCTGAGCATTCTGCGCGCCCACCGGCGTCTGTAACGCTACCACCAGCACAAGCGCTGCCACTGCCAGCTGTATCTTCACGCCCCTTCTCCTCCCTGATTCAACTGCTCCGATAGCTTCAGCAGCCTCTGCTCAATAAACTCGGAGGTAGCTGTACACAAGTCATTCACCGCCTGACTCACCCCTCCCGCTATCGTGTCGAAGTCCACCTGCACCGTCGACAATTCCCCCACCGCCGTCACTTGCACCTTCATCGTCACCACCGACTCCACCCTGGTCGCCGCCTCTCCGGCTCCCATCTCCTGCATGAACCGACAGACATAGAAAAGGGTCATGCTCTCCGGATTCACATTCTCCAGGTGCCACCGCCTCTCCCCGAAGTACTGCGTCGATATCGCATCCTTCACTTCCGTCAAGGCATACATCGGCGTCAGTCTATACGGCCTCGCCGACGGTCTGAATATCGCCGGGTCCCTCGTCAAATACAAAACCGGAATTAGCCTGAACGCAAACACCGCCGCCACCCCGGCTAGAAACGTCGATACTGTCCAGTCTCCACAAAGGAAATGGAAGATGTTATACCCCGCAAAAAACGTGAAGAAGGCCGCCACCGTCGACCCTACCATCACTCCCGATGCCTTGAGCTCCGCCGGTATCATTTCCCGCCCTCTACCCACTTCTCTATCATCGCCTTCGCCCGCTTCGACACCAAGAGCCACCCTGTCCCTATCGTCAAAAGAAGCAGCACAAAGCCCCCAAACCACCTCTGCCGGTCCTGCTCCTGCCACTGCTGCATTAGTTCACCGGCGTCCGCCTTCGACTGCGCCTCCGCCTCCTGCGGCGTCATCCTGTAACCGGTGGCCACATTGCCGGTCTGCTGCAAATACATGGCGCGGTCAGACCACGCCGCCGTCGCCTGCTTCCTCGATAGCGTCATTGCAGCATTGTTCGAAATCTTCCCGCACCACAGCGAGATTATCCCAATCACTAGCGCTACCTTGGCGTAATTGACGAACTTCTGCCTCTGCTCATACGCCCGCCCGGACTTTACCGCCTGCTGCCGCTCAGCCTCTCGCTTCTCCCACGCCCCTAACTCACTTTCCGTCTGCCCCGACTGCCCAGCCTGCCACTGCGTCCAATCAGTCAACTCCGACGTGTCTTGCTGCGGCCTCTCCCCCTCAGCTTTCTTCGTCCTCCAGCCCCCCGGCGGCTTTCCTTCCGGGTGCTCCAGGTAAAACTTACAGATTAGCTCGTTTGCGTCCTTTATCACTATCAGCTTCTCCGTCGCCATCTTCTGCGCAGATGACTCCGGCGGAAACTTGTCCGGGTGATAGGCCTGCAAGCTAAACTTGTACGCCGCCTTCACTTCCTCAATTGGCGCCCCAGGCTCTAACCCCATCGCCCTGAACGCCGCTTCCACTTCGTCGAAATTCATATCGGTAAGCTCTCATCGTCTTCACTTTCGGGCTTTCGGGTCTCCTTCGGTTCGTCTGATTTTACCGCCTCTTCTCCTCCAGCGCTCCCCGGCTCCTCCACAGCCGCCTCAGGCGCAGCCACACCTTCAGGAGCGCTTTCCAACTCCTGCTCCCATTTTGGCGGCTTCTCCTGGTCCTCCAAAAGTAACACCAGGTTCGGGTCCACCTTCACCTCGTCTCTTGGCGGCGGCGCATACCCCACCTGCTCCACATAGTCCTTCCAGGTGAACCTCTCTATCTTCAACGGGTCCGTCGACGGCGTGAACACGATAGACTTCTCCGGCTCCATCGCCATTATTTCCGCCGGCGTCATAAGCGACCGGCCAAACTCCCGCTCGCTCACCTGACAGGTCGTCGTGAGCTTCCTCTCCGTCACCGTCTCTTGCCCCAACGACTCACTCACCTTCCTCGCCGTGGCAAGATCCGGCGTCCTGAATATCACCCTCGTGGCAGGCTGCGTAAATAGCAGCGTCGCGTCATCGTCGCCATACACTGACTTCAGCTGCACATAGTCCTGTATCCCCAACACCACAGGCATCTTCCTGTGCCTCACTATCGTCATCTTCTTCGCTATCCCCGGAATGAGCCCGAAGTTCGTAAACTCATCCAAAATGAGCGCTGTCTTGTTCTTAAACTCCGCCTCCGGCGCCTCCAGAAGTAAGTCCAGTAAGAAGTTGAACACAAGGGCCGCCGCCGGTTTCAACTTCTCCTTCTGCGCCGGTACTGCCAGATAGAAAGTAAATAGCTGCCCCGGCAGCGCCTTCACATCTATCGTCGTCTTACTCGTCAGCGCCACCACCTTCGGATTTAGCCACAAGCTTAATCTCTGCATCACCCCGGATAGCACATTGTTCCTGAGCGTCTCCGTCGATAGCTTCATGAATGCCCGGTACTCATCCCTGGCTTGCGCCACCTGCGACTGCAGAAGTACTTGCCCCAGGACCTCCCCTCCTTCCCGAAGCAGGCTCCTCACGTTGGCCATATCGCCGCCTTCTGCCGCCACATGCAACACCAGAGCAGTCAGTACCGTCCTCTCCGCATTTTCCCAAAACGGGTCGGCTGAACTGTGCCTGTTCTGCGTGGTGTTCCTGATTATCAGGTCCACCACATCTATCGCTTTCTCTACCGCCTTCGTGCTGTTACTAACATCTATCTGGTCAAGCGGATTTATGCACACCGACGCCCCGTCGTCCGGGTTGAAATAATAGACCTTGTGACCGGCCCTCGCCCTGTACCCGGCCGTCTTCTGGTAGAGGTCCGGCGGCTCACTCCCCGCCGTCGCCTCCGTCACTATCGCCGATACCTTCGTCCTCTCTATCAAATTCGGGATAAACAACGAGCTGCTCTTCCCGCATCCCGTCGGACCGCATATCACACAGTGCCTTATCGCTTCCTCTTCCGGCACAACAAGCTTCTTGCCGTTAGCCCACGGCCCTAAGATTAACCCGTTGCCGCTCTCTCCCTCTACCGCATAGCCGGCCGCTTCTACATCCTCTGCCGTCGCCCACCTGGCTGTCCCGTATGCAGTCTTCGGCTTCGCTTTCGCCAAAGCCTCCTTTACCCTCTCCGCTCTTTCCGCTACTCCCTTTATCACCTCAAAACAGAGCTGCTTGCAGTCCTTCTCCATCGAGTGGATTTCTCTGTCGTGCACCTGCACGACTACCCGCCACTTCTCCCCCTCTTTGGCCCAGGACGCCGACACCCGGTAGTCAAACGTCCACGGTATGCCGCTGCGCTTCTCCGTCTTCCTCTGCTCCCCGGTGATCTCCCTGGTCAAGTCGTTGTAGTTTAACGACTGCCACGACCCGGCTCGAAGACTCGTCGCGATAAGCTCCGCCACATACTCGTCCGGTACTTCCAGGTCCCCATGCAGCTTCCCTCTCGCCATTCATTCACCCCGTAAAGCTATCGCATCTCTCCGCTTCCGTAGTCGTCGTAGCCGCGACCACCCTCTCTCTTGTCCTCGTCCAGCCGCTCCTCAAATTCGCTCACCTGCTTCTTCGACGCCTTCGCCGCCTCTTCCGCTTCCTTCAGCGCCCGCTCCTGCTCCAGCCTCTGCTGCGCTTCCGCCTGCACCCGCGCTTCCTCCGCCCGCTGCTTCTCTAACTTCTCTGCTTCTTTCTGCCCTTCGTTTGGCTCCGCCTTCTCCTCAGCTTTATCCTTGTCTTTCTCCTTGGAGGGATCTTTCCACCCCAGAAGCTCATCCAGGTCGACCCGCCCGAAGTCCTGCTGTATTTCCTTCTCGTAGCCGCTCAACCGGTCGAGCTCCTCCTCGCAAAACTTCCTCTGATTGGGGTCGCGCTCCATTAAGTCCTTCAGCCTGCGCCTCTCCCACGAAAGCTCGTAATAGGCGTGTTCTTCCAGCCTCCTGCCACGCTCTTCATAGAGCCTCTGCGACCTCGGCTTCCTCCGGTAGTCTAAATAACCCGTCCTAGACTCCGGCTTCTCTCCCCGCTCCCGCTTCTTGAACGGCACCACCTTCCGCTCGTCTTTGAAGCCCGACGGTCCCTGGTACTGCCTCTCTTCTTCCTCTTCCCTGAATTTTGCCCGCGCCTGCCTCTCAAAATAGTCCTCGCCGGCCTTCTCCTTCGTCCCTATCCAACTCCACAGCCTCTTGTACTGCTCCCTATCTAACTTCGGCTCCTCTTTCTCCTTCAGCCTCTCGCTATACCCCTTCAAGTCTGCCAGGTCGGAGTACTTCGTCAGCACTTCCCCGTCCTTCGTCACTATCCGCTCCCACTTCGGCAGCTTCTCTACTTCCTCTTCCTTGCTCCAGACCTTAGGCTCCGGCTTCTCCTTTACCTTACTCTGCTCTTCTTTGCCGCCCTTCACACCGTACAAAAGCCGGTTGAACATCTCGTCCCCCCGGTCCTGCTCGTACTTCCTATCCAGCACGCTGTCTATCTCCCGGTCCATGAACCGGTCAAAGAAGTGCTCCCTCTCTAAATACTTGTCTCCCCACTCCCTCAGCTGCTTGTGCTCATTTTTCCCCAGCCTGACAGGCTTGTGCTCCTTGGTCTCCCCAAGTATCAAAACGTGCACATGCAGGTGCTCCGTGTTCGTGTGCGCCACCGCCACCCACTCAAGCTCCTGCCCCTTCGCTTTCGCCAGGTTCTCCATTAACTCCCGCGTGTACGCCATCGCATCTACCCTGTTCACCCCCGGCGACAGGATAAGTTCGTGCGCAGCCACCCCCTTGAGCTTCTGCTCCTCCATGGCCTTCATGATGTCCTTCTCGCTGACATCATTGCCCTTATCAAAAAACTTCCGCCCGCCAGGCTCCCTATCCGGCCCCTGGCGGTGCTGTAAGTACTTCGAGTACTCACCGACGGACTTCACCCCCGGCTTCCCCTTCCAGTACCTGTGCTTCGCTACCGTCGCCCTCACAGCTAGACCTCAGCCGCCTTCTCTAACTCTTTCTTGAACAAGTCCTCTATGTCTTTCACTTCCTCGACCTTGCTCTTAAGCCTCTTTGCCGCCCTCTTGTGCGCCTTCTTTATCACCTCGTCCCTATCAGCCGCCGGCATGTTCCCGTAGATAAGCTCCAGGATCACACCCACGTCGATATTGCCCCGGGATATCAGCGCCGCCATCCGGTTCTCCATCTTCCTTATCCGCGCTTCCACCAGTGTCTCCCTGGCGTCCTGCACCCTCTTTTCCAGCTGTTCCATGTACCAGATGATGGCCTCCCTGGCCACCTCCGGCCGCTTCCGGTTACTAACCCGGCACACCTGGTCGAACCTCATCAGGTCCTCCGGCCGCAGGCGTACCTCAATAGGTGACGACCTCTTTTGAACCACCTTTTTGCCCTCGGCGGCCCCCTCCGTAGCCTTGGCCGCCGGTGTCTGTTCTGGTTTCTTCTTTGTCGCCATTTTTCACCTACGTCGGCACCTAATACCAGTATATTACTATATCTCCAGCCTCTGCGAGCGTCTAAAATACAATTAGCTGCCTCTGGCAGCGTCATTAATGCCCATTTATTGGGCATTTTTGAAGCATTGGCAGTGCGCCTTTATCCTGCTACTCCGTAGCCTTTAGGCCAGCGCCGCTTGAGCTCTTCCACACCCACTCTTGACCCTTTGGGTTGAAATTGAACTTTTGTTTTGCTGTATTAGTGGAGTTCTTGCCTACCCCTTTAATTTTGGAGTTTTTTAGAACGCTCTCAAAAGAAGGGGGATGATTTAGCAATAGGTATTGCTGAATAGAGGTTGTTTTTCTCTCTTTGCCGGCGGCCGTTTCATGTTTTTTTGCCGCCGGTGAACCACGTATCTTTGCCGGTCAGTTTTTGAAGGTCGGCATTGTTTGGCTACCGCCTTCCTCTTGTTTTCTTGGCTGTATAATCTCCCTGGAGAATCACCACGTTTCTCTAGCCGCCTTTCAATGCTTTGGGCGGCTTTATTTTTACTCTTGAGGACTTTGGGTCGGCCAATTGACCTAACTCCTCTTCTTGGACCTCCAAGCTGCCTCTAAATTGTTTTTCTCCCCTTACTTCTTTCGGATTTTGATTCCCCCATCTGCCATCCATTACCTTCCGGTTAGTAATGTCCACTACCGGGAACAGAACCTCGGGGGCTAAAATCACACCATTTTTAGCCCCCACCTCTTTTCCTGCTTTTGCTTTTTGCCGGCTCTGTATCTTTCTGGTCGGGCTGTCTTAATTGCAATTCCCCTCAGGCTCCAAAAAGGAATAGAGGCCGCTTACGCAGCCCCATCCTTTTGAGTCGTGTCCCGACCCTATGCCGAGAGCTTAAAGCCCTTCTTTCTTCGGCTCGGCTTCTCTTCCTCCTCCGCCTCTTGCGCCTGTTCTCCCTCCTGGGCTTTCTTCACCCCCATCATCTGGAAGCTCGCCACCTTGACGTACGCCTTGGTCATCTCCACCTTTGTCCCCGCTATCTCTTTTGTGTATTTCGACATCCCCAGGCGTCCTTGCACCGCCAGCTGCTTCCCTTTCTCTACATACTCCCCTACTCGCTCCGCCAGTGGTCCCCAGCATTCGCAGTCTATCCATATGGTTTGGGGCTCCTGCCCTTTCACATACTCCTTTACCGCCAGCGAGAACCTTGCCAGCTTGCTCCCTGATTGGAAAGTCTTGATTTCCGGGGCGCCGCCTACATGTCCGATTAGTGTGATGTTATTCATGGTTAGCTCCTTTTAGCTTGAACTTACGTGCTCCCCAAGAGCCGTCGCTCAAGCCAGGCAAGGGCTTTAGAGCTCAGCGTCCCTTGCCGCACGCGCCGGCGTCGGCTACTCTCACACACGAGTTCAGCTAATGGAGCGCCGCCATTGAATTCACACGTAATCGGCTCAAGGCGCGCGCCCACGGAGACTTTCCTTCAGGCAAGCTGCGTTCTCGCCAGGTAAGGACACGTGCCTCGGAGCCCCTTTCCATATCAGACTGCGCCCTGGGGGCTTTGGCGGCAATGGAGCATATGAAAGAGAAAGGAACAAGCACAAGCTGCAAGCTCGCCTCATTTGTCGAAATACCACAAATTAGCGAGGCAATGTGGAGTCCGGCGTCGTCATGTGGCAGCCTGATGATTGGGGTGTTTGCCCAGGAGGGTCAGCGCAAGTGGCGCGCTTCAAGAGAAGCACGCCACCGAAGATATATGGATTTAACTTCCGGCACTGGTCGGAATCACGCCTCCATTAGGTACTGCGTGAGCCGCCTCCTCCCGTAGTGGAGCCTCGACCTCACTGTTCCCACCTTCACCCCCATTACCTCCGCCACTTCCTCATAATCGAGATCCTGTGCCACCAACTCCATCACTTCCGCCTGTTCTTTCGGCAGCTGCGCCAGGCACTTCTCAAATAGCTCCACGGCATCATACCGGTGCTCTTCCATCACCAGAAGCGACCCCACCTTTATCCTCTCTTCTCCCCGCATAACCGCGCCCTCCATCTGGTCATACTCCACGGTCAAGTCCCAGTGCACGGACCTTCTTCCTTCTCTCCTGAAGTGCTCCATTGCCGCCGACCTCACCACCTTTGAGACATAGCCGGAGTTACTCATTCTTCCTGCCTTCAACAATTTGATCATCGACTCCTGCACCAGGTCCTGGCGGTCCTCTGCTCTCATTTTGTATGTGTTCACAAACTTCCTCACCTGGTTCTGAAGCCCCAGAAGCACTTCTTTCGATACGCCGGTCATCTCATTCACTTCTCTATTCATCGCTTAAATCCTCGGGATAACCTCCGCCAAAGCTCGCGCGACAGTTCAAGTCCTCGTAAATAAGGGCTTGAACTGTCATCGGCGCGAGTCAACGCTTCGGTCTAGTTTTCTACGCTTCCCGCCTTCTTAGCCGCGGGTGGCTCTCTTAAACTTAGGGTTCCGACGGAGGCCGCGGCAGGCACACACGGCAGCTCTGGCACGGCTTCTCTCTGTCTGGCTCGTTCACCAGCTCATACTGGCCTAGCACCTGCGGGCACACCACGCCCCTGGTCTTCAGCGGCTCCACATGGAACGCCCCCTTGTGCACCGGAAACACCACCAGCCTCTTTTCCGGCACCACCCTCTCTATCTCAAGCAGCATCTTCTTCACAGGCGGGCTCGGCTTCTCTTGCATCACCGCGACATAGAACACTTCCGGGTACCGCTCAAATGCCTTCAGCCCCTCTTTGTAGTTCTCCCGGTCAAGGCTGAGAAAGCCTCTCACATTCGGAAGCTCGGCCAGTAGCGCCAGCTTCTTCAGTATCTCCGGCTCCACAAAGGACCTCGAGTAAAACCAAAGAACACACTCCGGTCTCTTTATCGCCGCTAACCACCAGGCATATGCCACTTCCGGCTTGTGCACGTCTCCAATGTCAAAAAGCCTCAAAGACCACGGCACCTTCGTCTTCACCCCGGACAACTTCGCCACAAGCCAATCCGTCGGTCTCGCCATGTCTATCAAGTGCACCAGGTTGTCGGCCAGTAGCTCCGGTCCCCCCAGGGCAAGCAACCTCTCTACCGTGCGGAAATTCCTCTCCCTCTTTCTCCTGGCTCCCTTTGTCTTGTACCTGACGCCGTTTCCATAGCAGAGGGTGCGACAGGCCTCCGTGGCCCCAATGCAGCTCTCTTTCCTCGACACACTAAACGCCCACCCAACTTTCGAATTCCTCGTCAGCTCCAATCCGTACAATCCATCCATATGTCTGCCCTCCGCAGCTCAGTGCGGAGTTGTGGATGTCAGGTTGGCTCCCGCAGTCAACCGGCGGCCGCGGGCGTTAACCCCGGCAGCCACAATCGGTTGGCGGAGGGTGGCGCCAACCTGACATAGTTGGCGCACCTGGGCAGGTAAGCCAATTGCCCTCAAAGAGAGCGGCAGACATACAGAAAAGCGGTTTTGGATATTTGGTAGATATTCAAGCAATACCCATCCTTGAGCCACCGCATATTGGTCTAGTTCAGGCTTCTGACAATTCCTGGCTCTCTTTTGCTCCAGCTTCAACGCCACCTTTGGCAGCCGTATTTTTCTTCCTTAGACCTTTTCCGGGGTACTGGAACTATCCTCAAAACCCGCTATTCTTGATGCATACACGGTGAGCGGTGACCAATCTGGTTCACTGCTTTGAGCCGAGGGGCATTGTGGAAACGCCAGGTCTGCGCAGACCAGAAACCGTAGCAACCAGCCCGCTACCTGCCGATCCTGACTGACGCAGTAGAAATATCGAGTCCTCGCAAGCGGACTGTCAGACGATAGCTTAAAGACCGCCGCAGTCTACTCTGGGCGGTCTTTTTGTCGAAGGAGCTCGATTCCCTTTCCGCCACCTACTGCCAGGGATTTAATCTCCCTATTTCTCCCCTGACCGTTAGTTTGTCATTATTTTCGTGAATCATATCTCTTAGAGATTCACACGACGCCAAAAGCTAGGGAAAAGCCTCCATTGCTCCGGAGGCTTTTCTTTCGGTTCCTCCTTGAGGTACTTCCATGAATAATGCCACTGACTGGGAACTCTATTGCTCTTTTGCCGAAGCTGCCTTCCTTAAAAACAACCTCCAGGTTGCCGAGGTTCTGATCCGCCACGCCCTCGATTGCGCTTACTCATTCCCTCCCGATGACCCCCGCCTAATTTCCACCGTTGAGCACTGGGGTGACATCCTTTTTGCTCAGGGCCGCCTCGATGAGGCTATCAACGAATTCAAATGCGCCTATTCCCTCTCCAATGGTGATAACGAAAACCCGAGTCTCGATTCCGTCACCCTTGGACAAAAGCTCGCTTCTTGCCACTTCCAGAAAGGTGAGCTCGCTGAAGCTAAAGCTATCCTCTCAGCCTGTCTTGCTACCTGCTCTGAGTTCCTTGGTAAGCGCCACGACTTCACTATCGCCATTGCTCAGAAGATCAAAGACCTTGAAGAAAAGCAAGGCTCCATCGCTTCTCCTGTTCGCCTCTTCAACTTCGAGCAAGGCACAAAAATAAGCATGTTGCCTAGTTCTGCCGGTAACTCTTCAAATATCAAAGCGACCGGGGGTGATAACAAAGGGACTAAGAATTGACTCCAGATCACCGATTGTGCCAGCCTACAGCAAGCAGCTCTTTCTGGGCAGACTCATCGTGGCTGCCGGCGGATTGTTGCTGACCATTTCAACATAGCCGGGGATCTTGGAAGGCGGCTGGCAATACGGGTTTAAGGCTGCTTGCGGCATAGTATAGTAGAAGGTGAAAACGAGCGAAAAAAGAGGGAGCCGTAAAGAGCACAGCGTGGAGGGCGGTGATAAATACGACTCCCAGAAGTGTGAGCTGGTCGGCGTTTCAGCCTACGAATTTTCGCTATGAACCATAACGATCGTTACCAGACCTTGGCAAAAGGGGACGGGGGAAATACCTAACCAACTAGGGCGAATCAAGCTGCACAAACTCAGCATCACGCCGGTGAAACATATCGTCAGCATTTTTGCCACAAGCCGATCCGCCAGAAACGAGTAGCAAGTCATTCTCCAGCATAAGAGCATTGTGCGGAATTTCAGTGAGTTCACTTGTATACCACCGCGGGGTGGACATTAATGCTACCGTTTCCATCTTGTCAGTACTTGGATCCAAGCGGTCAATTGTAAGAATCTGATCAGGGTAAGAGATACCGGGTAGGATCAAACATCTCCCAGATGAGTCCAAACACAAAGTGGAGTAAGACATTCCACAAGTTAGTCGAGATTGGAGTAGATTGGCAGTACCAGCAGATGGATCTACAATTTCTAGAAGAGTAGGATCGGCTGAGCCTCGACTGTCGCTTCCTGTGATCAGGACCTTTCCATTTGGTAACAATATTGAGCGGTTGCCTGAATGGATTGCTGCAAGTGGGATGATCTTAACGACTCGCTTGCAAGAAACATCAAATACCTGGGCAAGCTTTTCAGGCGGTCGAAATGGTTTGGATACTTTATCACCAAAAAAATCGTGTCCACCGCAAATTAAGAACTCGTTCTTGTTTAGCCGAGTTATAGACGAGAACTCAAGCGGGAGATACTTTCCGTTATCGTCAAGCACGTACTGCTTACAAAACTCAATAACATCTGACCAACCGGAAGTGAGCCTGAGTCTGTCGAGTTCTGGCTCATCGATAGTAAATGGTCCGATAAGCAAGGAAGTTGGTGTTCTTGAAACGTTCAATAACTGAGACTGCGATCGTCTGTATGGCTTCTTTAAGACAAGAAACTTCTCGATAAGCGATGGCATTCCTCCCAGAAAGACTTGCTTAAACAGTTCCCTCTTCTCAGGGAGAAAAAACAAGACTGTTCCATCGGTAGCCCGCAAAAAATTGCCCGTAGTATTGGTATCGTCCGGCTGCCCCTTATGCTGCCGGTATAGCTCTCGGAGGTCGACAACACGGTTTCGAGGCAAAGAAAAACAGGATTGTGGAACAAATAAGCTATAGAACGATAGAAGAAAGGCCATGAAGGCAAAATATTTGAGACGCATTCAAGTTTTTCCATGAACCAAGTGTTGTTTCAATAATAACAGGGTAATTTGAGGAACATAGTTGGAAGACACAGTTGATTAACTGTGCCTTCCTAATGTTGATGGACGAACTGGATAAACTTGCTAATAGGGGGTTCTAACCACCGACCTTGCCGCTTTTCCAAGAGGAAAAGGTATTGATCGTTCCAACTTCAATCTGCTTTTGAGTGATTGGATTTGCAGGGGGTACTCCAGTAATTCTAGTTGCCGTTGTGATTCCAGGAAGGATAGAGGATCCCCCATCAAGTTGCCCAAAGCCAGCAGCGGCTAGCAAGTACGCAATATAGTCGTTGCTGTTTGAACCAGGACCTGGAAAGCGACTACCCAGAGCTATGTAGTTTGACTCATAGGGAACAGGATTGAACATTTGCGCAGCGGCCAGGAAGCGTTGAAAAGCCTCTCCAGAATCACTGTAACTCCAAATTTGACGCCCAGTTCCGCTATACAAAGCATCCATCTGCTGATCATAGTCAATTTGAGCTCGGCCATTCCTATACTGAGTCACGCCAACATCTCCTTCTTCAGGGTGGGGATCACCAGCGGCGAAGTCGTATACAACGCTCTTACTCACGGTGGAACCACCGGTCTGGTATTCAGTAGTTGTGTACTCAGTACGGGTGGCAATTAAGCTAGCGTGATAGCCTCCTGTATCAAAGGAAAAGGTTATTGGAGGAAGTTGAAATCCAAGCACTTTGGGAGGCTGAATGGTAAAGGTTTTGATTACAGGCTTAATCAGAACCTGATAAGTCCAAGAGCTCTGCGTAATTGTGAAAAGCCCCATAGGGTCTGCAGCTGAAACCGGGGAATTCCCCACATAAGCATAGAGATTGCTCCCACCGGCATACCCAATAGGATCAGCCTGCAGGAAGCGCCCCAGCTTCGGCGAGTAATAGCGCATCTTGAAGTAGTAGAGCCCAGTCTCACTGTCATACCGCTGACCGGTATAACCGTGGGTAGTACCAGCCATACTGGGAGATTCTCCGTATGGACTGTACTTGAAGCGACTCACTACCGCCCCTGCACTATCTGTGACTGCAACAACAGAACCCTGATGGTTCCCATGGAAGTATGTCTTCACCCCGGCACTGGTAATCTGAATCAAGACTTCATCCAGACCGGTGCCATAGACATAGCGCTGCTGCAAGGTGTTACTCGTGCCGTCATAGTCAGCTAGACGCTGCCAGCCAGAGTAATAGAAGTTGGTCTTTGTCCCTCCCACATTCTTTTGCCGCTGCCTCAAAGCAGGGTCATAAAGATAATCAGCGACGATAGCGTTAGTGCCGGCATTCCGAACACGAGTCATCATCCTTTCGGAATTGAACTCATATTTGAAGACACCGTCATTGGTCAAACTGCCGTCCGTGCTATAGGTGAAGCCCGTGCCTCCCACAGTCGGATATTGGTTCAAATTATTGGCAGCCGCGTAGGTAGTCGTCCCTGGCGCAGGTGCTGTCCAACGGAAGTTGGCCGGGTCAGTCATCCCCTGATGAACCATTTGATTGGCGTCATCGTAGGAATAATTGAAGCCGACGTTTGAGCCGACGAAGTTCTGATAGAGCGTGCTGAGGCTGCTGTCGTCCTCAAATCCATAGCTCGTGCTGGTGCCATTCTCAAAGGTGAGTTTGGTCCGGCGAGACAGAGAATCGTACTGGAACTGGACAGCACTCGAACCGGCCCCGTTCAGCTTGATGTCGGTGAGACGATTGAGCTGATCGAAGACTCGATCGATGAAGTAGCCATCGGGGTAGGTGGTCCTGGTCACGTTGCCCCCAGCATCAAGCTGGTGGGTGACAGAAAGCCCGTCCGGATACTGTTCACGGTAGAACCGGCCTGCCGTATCGTAATAGTTGGTGAAGGTTCCAGAGCTTGGATCTCCAGCCACAACTGGGGTGCTGACAGTGGTTACCCGACCCGCGATGTCATAAACAGTGGTGACCGTGGGCTGTCCACTGGGCGTTTTTGTCTTGACCCGATTTCTTTCATCATAGGTCAGAGTGACAGTAGCCGCCGATCTTGTGCGCAAGGTGAGCGGATTGCTATTGGCATCATAGCTCGTTACCTGCTCATATGTGGCATCCGGGTAAGTGGTCTTATCAGGGCGATCAAACCCGTCAAAGGTCCAGGTGGTGGTGAAGTTGCGCGCATCCTTCATGCTGGCAACAAGCCCGTTGTCCGTGTAGGTGTTAGTCTGCACCACAATTCCAGCAGGATCGGTCACCGTTGCCAGACGGTTGGCGTCATCGTAAGACCTGGTCACGATGCGGTTCAGCGGATCAGTCGTCTTCCACACCCGGTGAACACTGTCGTACTGAATTGAGCTGACGCGCCCTTTTGGATCGGTCGAGGTCAACAGCTTACCGTCAGCCCGGTAAGTCGCCTGAGTGGTTTGCCATGGGTAGGTGGCATCGTCGGTCTGACGCTCGACCTTGATCTGGTTGCTGTTGTCATCAAAGGTGAACTTAGTCAGGAAGTTAAACGGCGCAGGAGCCATTACTTCAGTCACCCGGCGAAGCACATCAACCGTGAAGGTTGTGGTATTGCCGCGCGGGTCTTGAACGCTGGTCAGGTCTCCCCGGCTGTTGTAGCCGAAATTCGCCGTCAGGTTAAGCCGCCCTACCCCAAAATCAGAAACCGTTGAAGTCAGGGTCTCATTTGTGGCGTGGTAGGTATTTTTATTGACAATCCCATCAGGTGAGGTGACCGTCAAAACCTGCCCACGCCCGTTGTAGGTCATGGTGACAGTGGAAGCCCCCACACCAGTTACCGTCGGCGATACTACGCTCAGCAAATTGCCATTTGCCGCATCATAGTTCATGGTGGTTACACGCCCAAGCGCATCAGTGCTTGTCTTCAGCTTATTCCACAGGGTGTCATACGTTGCTGATGTGACGATATCAGCCAGACCTGAACCTGATTTCGCCTTCATTGTGGTCTGGATGACTCTGTCTTTTGAGTCGTACAGCATCTCGGAAGCATTGCCTTCCGGCGCAACGGCCCTGACAAGACGGTTCCTTCCATCATAGAAAGAAAGCCATTTCTTGCCCAGCTGGTTGACGCTGCGAATGACCTTTCCCGAGCCGTTAAAGTAGAGCACCGAGCCTTTGCCGTTAGGATTGACCTCTTCTCCGCGGCTTCCGGTCAGGTAATAAGTCCAGGTGTTGAGGTTTACGTCCTTCTGCTCCTTGACTCGACCGATGGAGTCATAAATGTTCGTGACAAGCGGCACCGTGGGATTGGCCGGTTTGAAGTGTTTCACCATGCGCCCCGGCTGATCGTACTCATGAGTCCAGACCTTGGAATTCGGGTCGGTCACTGAAACCAGATCGCCGTCGGTAATAGTGAAGGTGACACTACGCCCAGTACCATCGGAGACACTGGTGAGAAAATTGTCTGTGTAGGCCAGTGTCAGCTGGCGTCCAAGACCGTTTGCGACACTCACCAGCTTACCGGCAGTATCGTATGAGAATGAGACGGTGACTCCATATGGCTCCACCCAGGTCCCTATCTGTCCGTCTGCGTTGAAGTTCAACTGAGTTCCAGTCAGGGTTTTGTAGGAATAAGTCGAGTCAACGTTCTTGACCATGGTGCCGTTATCACCAGCGGGCGAGGCGTAGGTGCCGTCCGGCAGCTTGATGAACACCATGGCGTTGTGACCGGACTCCATGGTCACGAGGTTCTCAGTCAGGTTATCGATAAACCACTTGTTGGCAAGAGCGCAAGTGATGTATTTGTGGAATGGCTTGGTCAAATCAGACTGGATATCAAGGCAGACGAAAATTTCGGCAATCGATGCAGCAGCACCAACTGCTCCGTGATAGCCCATCCCAAGCAAACCGTCAGTGTCCTTATGGGCAAAGATCTGATAGTTGTGTTTCCAGCCATACCCCAGGCGGCCAAGATAGTACCTGGTCCCTGAGTTGTAGCTGCGAGAGAATCCCAGAGCGTAAGGGAAATCCCCACTTCCGATAGTCAGGTCGGTTGCCTCATACAAGAAAGCACCGGAGACAAGGTCAATTGGGTCGCGCGACAGGTTCGCTCCTGGGAGCTGCAGGCCACCACCTCCTCCGCCTCCGCCGTAAAAACTTCCGCCGCCGAAGCCGACACCCCCGCCAAAACCGCCGGAGTTCCCTCCGCCGTAAACGCTGCCTCCATAACCGGAATCCAAATATCCGAATGTAGGGCGCGGGTAGTAATCACAAGCGCATAAGAGATCCGTCGGATTACCGTATGCTCCATAGCAGATAGTGAACGGGGGTTCGCTTATCTGCGCGCATGGTGTTTCCCAATCCCCCCATCGATAGGAATCGCCAGAAGTTTCCCAGCCAAGCATTCCTAAGACCTCAGAACCGGCTCCTCCTTTTAGGGCGCCACCGATCAAACCAAAGGTTCCAAATGTCGGTATCGCATAATAGCCATAGCCGGTCCAGCTGCCCAGAGTAAGCGCTCCGTCCTCCGGTATTGCTACCCGGTAGCCGTTGTCGATGTACCAGGTTTTGATGTTGTCCAGATCACCAGACGCATAGTTGACCAGGTTTGGGCGGACGTTTGTAGTCCAGTTGGCCGTCTTGCCGTCGTAGATCTTTTGACCTGCCGAATTAGCGATATCGATGAGCGGTGTCGTGCTGACCCCATCAATTCTTGCCGTTGCCTGAAAGATCTGCGACTCCAGCGCTACACCGTGCATAGCAAGCACTGTATCGTTGTACTGCTGCTGGTCATAGTTGTTGTCGAGAGCAGATGTGCTCCAGACTACTGCCCCGATATCCGTCAGCGGAGTATCAAACCACCCAATCAGACCGCAAGCGTGCTGATTCACGGTGGTGCAATTCGTCAGCCGGTTGCAAATATCGGTAACCTGGGAACCCATAGCGTCCCAGTTCTTCCAGATAGATGCCATGTACTCTCCCAAGAGAGCCTCGTCAGCAGCTGTCACGCCTTGGCTGCGGAGTTCTGCGATTTTGAGATCATGGCGCTTCTTAGCACCAGCTCCCAGATTTCCCCAAGAGTTACCGAGCAAGTATGGCTTATCAGCCCATACTCTGTGCCAAACATACTGATAGCCGTAGCCACCGGCATATGGGTGCGTAATCTCGAAGAGGACTGAATTCCATGACCCTGGAGTCTGAGCAGAACTCGTGCCCAGCAAGGTGCCATCCAATCGAAGTTCACCCTGATGACTGGCGTTGAAGAAAAGTGTCAGGCGCTTGCCTGCCAGGTCTTTCGAGAAGAAGGTTATGTCTATCGTGTCATAGACAATATGCAGGGTGGCGTTGTAGGTATCTGGAATAGAGGTCCAAACAGTAGGTGTCGAGCCGGGCTTCAGGAACGGATGGACGGTCTGGCGAATCGGCGTGCCGGAATCATTTGGGATGATAGCTCTTCCGCCAAGAATGTCGTCCATGGCGGCACCGCTGTTATTCGTCTTGATCCAGTTCACGAGGTTCATCGCCATCGTGTCAAGATTCGACCGAATGTTTGCGCGGTTCATGTTTTGAACATAGTCCGCATTGATAGTGGCTCCAGACCTTGCGTTGTTCATGAACGTGGTGGCGTTATAGCCCATAGCAGTAGCAAGATCGATCTTGGTTTTCGAAAAATATGTTTTCAAGGCCGGGTCGAAAACATAGTTCGTTCCGCCGATGTTGACACGGACATAGCAATGGCTGAAATCCATCACCCACTCAGTTCCAGTCCAAACGGTTGTGTTAGGGATGCCGCCATTGGCGAGCAAATTACTGGCAGAGAACACGTTCAGCGGGTCGGTTCCAAACCTATCCGCGGCCTGAGCACCGTTCATGCGCAGCTCGCCAAAGAGATAATCAGCGGTATAGCCGGCCTGGCGCAAAAGCTGCACCAAGAGGTCGGCCTGGTCAAACGAGTTCCCGCAGCCGTCAATTAAAGCCCCAATTCCAGATTTTTGACTTCCATAACTGGGTAGGAACTCCAGCCCGTTATAGATCCACTCGAAAATGAGGTCCACATCCGACTTGAGTGATCGCGCTAGTTCCACAATTGATACCGGGCCGGCTGGACCAAGGGAGGCAAAACCGGCGGCAATACCTTTGAGATTTGCCTGTGGAGCCTGAGCCGGACGGTAAATGTTGGTGGGCAACTCCCTCGCTTCAATTTCCGCCCTGGCAGCCTCTGGGCTGACAGGTACCTGCTTCTCGGTAGGAGCCCACTTACCTGGTTCGCCAGTCTTCTTCGGCAGTGGTTTCGGGGCAAGCTGCACACTAGCCAGAGTTGTATTCCCGTCTTGCGATTGCTGCTGCGACTGCATTATCAGTTCATGAGAAGTCTCTGCAGTGAACTCATGCACAAGGGTGCGGGGTTTAACCTTAGCCTTTGCCTCACCGCAGCCAGAGCAGCAAGGCTCTGCACTGGTTGATTCAATACTGGCGTACTCTGCCTGAGAGTCAGTCTCGCTGGCCCCTGCAGCACCTTGATTGTTCGACTGGTTGTTATCTATGGTAGCCATATTCTTGGTTTCCTGATTTTCTTGGTTTGCTGAACTGGTCGAAGAAAAACTCCCGCTTTCTGATTCGGCGGGAGTCTGATTTTGGTCGTTTTGCATCTTCCTCTCCTGCTATGCCGTCACAATCGACGTGCGGTTGCCCGCATCATCGAGGTTGTGGGTCTGCGATTGACCATTGGTCAGGTTGACATTCGTCAACCGACCTCTTGTGTCCATGACAAAATCCGTGCCGGGCATGTCCTGCACACCAAGCTGCGGAGCAGCCTGATAGACATTGGTCATGCCGCTTAAGTCTTGCAGCGAGCCCCAAATGAAGGGTGCTGCCTGATAGGCGAAGGTGCCTAGATCGAAGGTCTTTGTAGCCATATTGCTTCTCCTTCTTAAATTACTGGCTGATTGCAACAGGTCCACTGACCGTTGCGTTTTGTGTGGTAGAGCCCCATGTCTCGAAGAACACGTCAACTACGCAGTTCTCAGTCGGCGTAAAGGTCACCGAGTACTGCGCAAATGCTGTGCCGCTCACCGTTGCCGAAACCACATCGGTACCAGGAGAACCCACACCGGCATAGCGGCCGCCAGGCACCCGCAGACGCGAGCTAATGCCGCTTGCTGCACTGTGCTTCGCCCAGTACTTAATCGTGGTCGGTACATTAGCCGGACAAGCCACCTTGCCGACATTCACCTTGAGCGTGCTGTCTGCCAGGGCATTGGCATTCGGAGCCAACTGCCAGGCAATCCCTGAACCAGGCTGACCAACCACTCCATTTGTGGTGATGGTGCCGTAGTCGGAATAAATGTTGTTATTACCGACAGTGCCGCCTTCCTTCTGGGAACTGACAAAGTTTCCGCCAGTCTGCCCCGTTGCCGGATTACCCAGGTTGACCTTGGTAGCCGTGGCATTGGGAGTCCAGTTGTAGACGACCACCTGACCTTCGGAGCCGGAAACAAACTTGATCTGAGTACCAAGGTTGAAGTTGGTATCAAGTCCGTAGATTTCCATGGAGGAGTTACTGACCTTGATCTGCGCCTCAGAGTTGTTCCTAGCCTGGAGGTTATACGCCACCATGCCGTTTGCGTTCTGGAAGAAGAAGCCAGACGAGGTCGTGCCGTTTGGGTTGTCGTTTGAGGTGTTGTTGAAGAACAAACAAGGGCTTTGGATATTGAATCCATTTGCTCCGGCAGCGGTATTGGCCATGACCGAGCAGTTTTGAATGAGCGGCATCGGGGAACCAATGTTCGGCGGCACGGTTATGCCGTCTCCAGAGGTGTTACCGATGAGCTTCACTGATGACAGGCTGTACGCTGCATTGTCGGCATTGTAGTTGGCAGAAGCCGGGATGCTCAGGCCACCAATTGAGTTCGTGATGTTCACGACGTTGAAGGTCATGGCTCTGCTAGGCATCGTCCACAAGGCCGCGCAGTTTGAGATGAACATGTTCGAGAATGTGTAGCCCTTCTTGGTCGAGCCGTTCAAGTTAATCGCCGTGGTGTGCCGCACAAAGCCGATGCGGTCCAGGGTGATGTAGTCGGCGCTGAGGGTCAAACCGGTTGTGCCTGAACGCTGCGAATCGAGAATGGTGTAACCGCTCTGGGTTGTCATCGCCGTGGAGTCCCAGCCGCCGCTAATGGTGATGGGGTTGCCCGCGGCACCACTGGTACCGAAGGTATCGGCAACCGGAAGATTTATCGGATTGAGGATCGAGAGCGCAAGCGAGCCGGTTGTGCCGGACCAGACACCAACCGCAGATTGAGCCGAAGCTGCTCCGCCGGTGTCCAGGCGAACGGACGTACCCGCGTTGTCAATTGATTTGATTGCATACCAAACGGCACCGTCGCTTGAAATCAAGCTGTTCAATGACAGGGCATTGGAGCCAGATGAGGCCTTACAGGCAATCACGTCATCGATTGTCAGGGTGACCGTACCTGGGTCTGAAATGGCATGGAGCCTGATGGCATTGATAGTGGCGCCCATATTAGCCGCTTTATCAAGCGTAATCGCCTGCCAGACGTTTGCCGTCAAAGCCGGTAGCGTTAAGCTGTCAACTACGGTGTTTCCAGTAGCGTCGCTGCATGTGTCGAATCTCAAGACGCCGGCTGCAACAGCCGCATTGGCCTTGATCCAGAAGGACACCTGCTGGTAACCACTGAGGTTCAGGGCGCCGGTAGCGAAGTGAGCAACTTTGCCGGTAGTAAATGCCCCAGCAATAGCGATGTTGGAAGCACTTGTTGCGCCCAGCTTGCCTGCCTGGTTGGCGGTAGTGGTGACGTTTGCCACGGCCGTCCAGGCGGCACCACTGGTGTAAAGACCGGCGGTGAGAGCGCTCGCCAGCGTCACCACACCGGATAGGTTCGTGAAGGTAGCATTGATGCCAGAGGCACCAGCCGCTTTACCCATGACGCGGATGACATCACCGGCCGCGGCCACGGAAGCTGCCGATGCTAGGGTTTTCTTGCGAAGGGCAAATGAGGAGCCGTTATTTCCGTCATTGCCGCCGATTAAGTCTACGTACTTTGTAGCCATTTGATTTACCTTTTGATTGAGGTTTGTTTGTGCCCCCGCTTGCTTTCTATTTGCAATGCGGCGGCGTTTGATTCGGACTAACTCTTGCGTAGCGCAAAGCGGACCGGCTATGCCGATCTCAATGCGCTGAATAACTGCCTGAGTGCATGCTAGAGACAGCCCCCAGCATGCGCGACAGACATTTAAAGGCACCGCAAGTCAAAGCTGACTGCTTTAGAAATCAGCTTTGGATTACGGCGCCCAAAACATGATCTCAGCCAGCTTCGTCAGTAGTCTGAATACCTGAAAGGAATGATCTGAGCGCCCGGGAGCACTCCGGCAGCTTGGCAATAGCCACCAAACTATCCCTGTTGTGTGCACTGACCGGCACCCCCGGCATCTGCGATAGAAGCAACTGCGAGGCCTCCACCTCAAGCATTCTTGCCAGGTTAACGCTCAGCTCCTCAAAACCTGGTAAGGCTCTTAGAGCCGGAACTGAGATCTCTAACTCCTCACTACCACTCAGCCCTGCCTGTTGAAACAGCTGCATGACGTCCTGGCTCTGCCCAGCAGGGCCAAACTGAGAGGGACTGTGCCCCATCCCCATGGTCATGCCTGGCATTCCAAACCCACCGAGACCTCCATTCCCCCGACCACCAATGCCTGGAATTCCCATATTGCCGGCAAGACCTACGTGAGGAATCTTCGGCATCAAGCTCTCGATCATGGCATTGGGGTCCCAGGGAGATCTGCCGGGAGCACCTTCCATGGGCGACATCAGGGGGTCTATCGCCTTTCCGGCCTGTGCCAGAGCGTCATATCGACCACCGGCGCGGTCAGGTTCAATATATGGACTCTGCCCAAACTCCTTTTTGAAGCGAGCCACTGTCTCATGAGCAAGGTCCCAGCTATTGCGCTCTATGCTTGCCACGGGTATGGCAGCCTTGAGCCATATCTTGCCGTCCTTACGCAATAACTCTCCTACATACACAGACCCACCGGTGCGGAACAACCGGCGCCGACGGGTGATTAATACTGCCGCAGCCGCACTTGCCTCTATCAAGAGGTCAAGCACTGGCTGCTCAGCCTTTGCTTTCTTCGAATTTGCCATATTGATGATTTCCTGAGTTCAGACTTTTCAAAACGGACTAGCTGACCAAACAGATGATTCAGCAAGCCAGCTACTAAATAGAAGGCGCGCTCTAAAGAGAACCGCCCGGTTCTTAGACTACGGTTGTCATTAGCCTCTGGGTTGCAAGTATATACAGCTTTCTAAATTGAACCGCTGCTTGGCTGGCCTGCTTCTAACCCTCACAACTGCATCGAGTTGACTGCTCGGTGCTGCAACTGGCTTGGGCCCTTGGTCTAGCAAATCAGACACCCGCAATCTCTTACTGGGCCTGCCCGTTGCACATTTGAGCATTTTTCGAGGCCAGCATACCCCTCACTCCATTTGTAACGGACTCCCCGAAAGCATTGTCACCTGGTGCATACAGCCATTTTGCCAAATGTCCCCTTCTCTTGTCAGCTCAATTCCAAGCGCCCGAATTGCTTGCCTCAACTGCCCTTTGCACATTTCGCCATTTTTCGAGGCCAGCATACCATTGACAAGTCGCTTAACATCATCGGCGGTATCAAAGCTCGTTATTCAACTCAGTCTCATATAGAGAACGGCGGCGCACTTGATATGGTGCACGGTCTAATCCTCTATTCTCCTGTCTCACTCTGGCTCTTGTACTAGCGTAGCTTAAAGAGTACCAGCGACAACGATCCCACAACAACCACAACTCCTCCACAATTGCGATTCCTCTAATAAGTGCAAAACCGGCTCATTGAGAGCTGGGTGGAAGAACTAATAGAAGGATGCGTATTGAAATGGTTCGGTAGGGTGCTCGGCAAGAAAGTGATAATTGAAAGGTATCTTCAGTAAACGCTTTCCACCTACACTGAATCCATCCTTGGCAAGGTGCAGTATTTATCCGCATTTCCAGCGAAGCACAAAACCCCGTGCAAACTTCCGGCAGATACTTCTTGCACTGACAGATATCTAATGAGCACTTTATGGGTCACAAGCTCGCGCTACTAGATTTATCTTTCGATCACAATTCAACCCAGCTCCAGAGCGGGTCTTAGCAGGAGCCATTACTTCTGTCGTTTTCAGATTTCTGAAAACCTATCTATATAAAGCGCACTTCAAACAACACCATCCATAGTGACATCTCTGCAGGAAAGAATGAGTCAGCTGTCATGAACATGGCTTGTTGCCCTGTGTCTAAGCGTCACCTGCTTGAGGGGTCAATCCGATCCACTTCATGTACTGGCACAACATAGAGTTTAGAATC
Organism: Candidatus Obscuribacter sp.; assembly: GCA_016712465.1. GTDB lineage: Bacteria > Cyanobacteriota > Vampirovibrionia > Obscuribacterales > Obscuribacteraceae > Obscuribacter. The sequence continues at coordinate 18,931 of JADJQZ010000002.1, read as the reverse complement.
ACTTTGCCGAAACGGAAAACGACACTTATCTTTACTTCAAAAGATAGCCTCTTACACACACAGGTAAAGCCCGGTGGTTGCTTGGTTACATGAAGAACTGGCGGTCTATTTGGGAGTGTTTTCTCAGAAGACTTGGAAGGATAAATTGATACCCTGATCAAACGATCTTCAAAGGCACCGCATCAATGCTTGGCAAGAAAGCTGTAAGAATAGTGCAGCGTCGGCGGAACGAAACAGGCTCATTTGCTTGCTATCGACCGCACTGCATTAGAGACAAATACGAAGCTCAGAAATTGACAGTCTCAGCTAGCGCTAAGCTGTTACTTACCTTCACGCAAATGGAAAGCGACAAGTCTCCGCTCATTACTTGCGGTTACACTTTGCGGCAGATACCGGTGAGCCTGCTGGAGTCTGCCTTTTACGGCACTGTAAGCACCCGACTATTGATTGACGCAGGAAGCTATAGACAGTTTCTTGCCACGAAGTCGAACACTTAACGCAGTTCCATGAGTAGCGCCTGGTTCTTGCCGATCGGCCGCAGGCCTTCACCTGTTCTGCCTTGACGCCGTTTCTCTGCTCATCAAAGCAGCGGGCATGGTCGGTATACATAGAGAGAACGACCTTTGGGGGTTCCGTTCCAAGAGAACAATACGGGCAGCCTTTGTCTTCTGTAATTCTGTCTGCCAGCCTGGCTACAAACGAGTGGCCTCTTGTACATTTCCAGTGGTAGCGCGCGGAGCCCTTCAGGCGGCTTAGGTCATGTCCTTCATTTTTACTCGCGTCAAATTGTGATGCAAGCGCCGGAGACTCCTTGGTCAGATCCACCCAATCTCTCGGGTTACAGGCATTGCAAACAATCTGTTCGGCTTCATCAACAATCTCTTCAAAGGCTTCATATACCTGGTGCTGGTGGTTTTCAGTACAGCGCCACCAGACCTTCAAGGAAGTCGGTAGCTTCCTCAGATCAAACCCGACGTTCTTAGAATGATTGAAAAATGGCAGTGCTTGCTTGAAATCATTGAGGTCAATCCGAAGCCCCGGGTGGCATCTGGGGCATCCTGCTTCGCTCTTCCATTCACTGGCCAGGACGGCGGAATACTTCAGCCCACAGTGCTCGCAGGTAAAGTGGCAGGTCTTCCTGGATTTACTATTGAGGTAAGGAAACTCAGAACGGGGGCAAGTTCTTGATGGAACTAACCTTGTTTTGAACGCTGGCGTTAGCTCCTGCGCCTGCTGCTTGTAAGTCACTTTAGAGCATGCCGGACAGCACTGCGCCTCCGTTTTATCCAGCCAGCTCCTTACACGGATGTTTACAGGCACCTCATAGGTTGGATGGCTCGGCACATTGGGGCAGATCCATCGCATCCTTATTCCTGAGCCTGGCGTTACTTCATCAGGTCCATAATTATTCAACTCTGAAAAGTACTTCTCCACCAAAAGCGGATAGCACTCAAGCAGGGTCGGGGTGTGGGTTTTCAGCCTGAGCGTCTCTGCAAGCGACGGGCCTTTTACAGCGTGCTTGCTTCTACTTCGAATCTCTCTTTTTATGCGCGGCATGATTCCCAGTCTTTGATCCAATCAAAGACTTCCTGACCTTACAAAGACCTCCGCTAAAGGCCTCTATTTCGTAGAGCTGAAGAAACACTTTAACAGTACTGATTCAGCCTCTGTTACCGAGCTGCGCCATTGCAGCAGCACTCGCAAAAACAGCCTTGTGGCTGCTTTCATCAAGTACCATTCTAGTAACGGGATTCCTTACTATTAGCCAAGCCCTTAAAATACCGGCTCGGCTGAACAGCACTCGATAATATAGGGCTCAAGGCCGCCTTGAGAGCAGCTTTAGCCATCTATTTACATGAAATTAGGATCAAGAGGCTCCAATAAGCCACCTTGCCTCTTCAGGAACATTCGCTCTCTTTTCCACGGTTGTTACCTTTTTCAGCAGCTACCGCCAGCGCCTGCTCATGACCTACAATTGCCAAAGGCAGACCTGAAGACTGGCATGAAAACAAGCAGCGTCAATGAAAATCAAGCTTTACATTGAAGACGTGAGCGAACCTGCCGCGGTTCGCACTCAGAGCTTTGCCAAAGCTTGCCCCGAAGCCGCCTCCATGTGGCTCTATAAAAAGAACTGTGGCTTTGGTCCTGAAGATTTCTCCCATGGCTCCACCGTCTGGGCCTGGTTCAAGTGCCCTAAAGGTCGCGACCATATTTTCCAGACTCCTATTCAGCTTGTTACAAGGGCCGTTCGGGATAACTCCTTCGCCCTCGGTTGCCCCTTTTGTAAGGGGCGGCGCGCTTCTTTGACCAACAGCCTCGCCAAGCATTTCCCCAAACTGGTCAAAGAATGGTTGACCGCGAAGAATGACATAGCGCCGGATCAAGTCAGCTACGGCTCCAACAAGGAAGTCTGGTGGAAATGCTCTTGCGGTCATCAGTGGAAAGCTTCAATAGCAAACCGTACTCTCCTTGGTTCCGGTTGCGCCCGCTGCAATCGTGGGGCACCTACAGATCTTCGGGACTACCCGGAAGTACTTCTAGATTTTGATCACGCAAAAAATAAAGGGATAGACCCTTTCGCCTTGCCTGTCGGTCTGAAGGTCCACTGGAAATGTGCCGAAAATCCAAGCCACAAATGGATCTCTGGCTTCTACCGCACCACCAAGGGTACGCGCTGTCCTTTCTGTACCAACAAGAAGGGTTCTAAAGAAAACAGCCTCAAGAAGACTCATCCTCACCTGGCAGCTCAGTGGGATAAAGAAAAGAATGGAGACAAGAAGCCTACCGATGTCACCGCCGGCAGCAATTACCGTGCTTTCTGGAAATGCAAAAAAGGACCGGACCACGAGTGGGAGGCCAAAATCTCCGACCGCGTTCTTCATGAAACCGGCTGCCCGTTTTGCTGCTATCGCAAAACGTCGATCACCAATGTGATTACCACAGTTGCTCCCAAAGTAGCTGAAGAATGGCATCCGCGCAAAAACCGCAAGGCCAGTCCTGATACCGAAAGAAGTCATTCCCGCACAAAACGCTGGTGGCTTTGCGCCAACTGCGACCGTAAGTGGCAGGCGGAGCCCTATCGAAGAGTCGTTCTGGGCAGCGGTTGCCCGGTCTGTGCCAGGTACGATTGAGTTGAGCGCACCAAATTTACAGGCAACACCACAAGGAGAAACTTAGACTATGCATCAAGCCTGTGCTTCCATCATTGGCACCCACCAGTCACCTATAAATATATGCGAAGCTGATTGCTTCGAAATTCGCGATGCGCTTTTCGTTGAAGCCTATGACGATGAAAGTACCAGGGGTTGCATAACTGGCCACGATGACCATTATACGTTTGAGCTTGATGTGCCGGGAGAGGGGCTAAGAGCTCCAGCTGTCCAGTTCCGCTCCACTAAGGCGACGCTAAGGAGCATTCACTTTCACGCCCTCAGCGAGCATCAGCTAGAGAAACAAAAATTCAGCGCTGAGTTCCACCTCGTTCATGAGATATGCTCTCAAGCGAAGCCCACCGATCAATACGGGCAAGAGCCCTCTTCAAAGATAGTAATTGGCGTGTTTGCCAATGAAGTCGATGACAAAGAAGCGCTACCGTCCTTGAGCCTGGAGTTCTGCAAGAGCATATCAATCGTCAAAAACGCCAAGGAGAGGTCCTGCGTATCCGATCCTTTCAGCTTTGCCGATCTACTAAAGGATGCTTACTCAAAACTCGAGCGCTTCTACCACTACCGAGGCTCCTTGACCACCGGCACCCACGATGAGGTTGTATCCTGGTTTGTGCTGAAGGAACCCATCTCCATTAGCTCATCAATGCTAAACGAGATCAAGCTTCTAGATCAACCAACCAGAGAGCTTCAAGCCATAAACAGAAGAATTGTTCTGTCGAAAGACTGAACGTCGTCAGGCTACTGCTCCCGGTGCAAAGACAGGCAGAAGAAGTTATCACTATCATCTCTTGCCGACGCGCTTCAAAAGAGCATCGTTCTGGCTAATGATTGCGGTCATCTTGCCTTTGAGTTCAGCCGCCTCTCTCACTGCCAAATCTCTTTCAGTTCGCCCTTTGGCAAGTTCCTCGCGCAGGCGAGCAATCTCGACCTCGCGGTCCACAAGCTGTCGGCGGAGTTCTTCACTGGCAGCAGCACGGGCGGCCAGCTCTGATTCAGCCTTCGAAAGAGCCATCTGTTTTTGCTGGGCGCTTTCCTTCAGTGAGGCAATTTCAGTTGCCGAAGCCTCTGCCGCCAGCTCCAGTTTCTCAATAGCCTCCAGGGCGCCCTGAAGCTGAGCGGCAGCATTCTTGAGGTCTTCTGCCGCCTTGACCTTCACGACTTCAGTTTCCTTGGCCGATTCCATCAGTGCCATGCGCCAGGCGCCAGCAAAGATGTTCCTCACCGGGTCCGGCATCTGAAAGGAGACCGGCGCCACCGGTGCCGGACGAGAAGCCCGCCAGGCTTCCAGGTACTTGTATACGGTGGTGTAGCTGCCGCGGCCAAGAGCAGTCTGCACAGCCAAAGCCGTTACCTCCTTACCCTCAGCTTCTAGCCGGTCGGCGACCTCAAATAGTTCGCCCTGGTCGATGTTCGGTCCCCTGGTCATTGCTGAGCCCTCCGCGATGCTTTTGGCATTGTAGCATAATAATAGTTTGGCTGCTATTACTACTATTATTATCTTAAAAACGACATAAAAGCCCCAAAAGCCTCATTTTATGGGTTTAGCGTTCGTGGACGCCCCCGCGGCGGCGCCACATTCCTTATCATCTCTTAAAAGACAGACAGGTGCCAATCGGGAAGTCGACAACAGAATTGGCCCTCGGCGGACAGTTTTTGCTAGCTGCCAAGCACCGAGTCCCGCACCCGCAGAACGGTCTGCCTGGATGTGCTGAACTCCCTGGCCACTTCGGCAACAGAAACACCGGCACGCAATCTTTTGAGGACCGCCTTGCGCTCCGCCTGGTCCAAAGACGGAGGCCGACCAAACTGCTTGCCGGTGGCCCTGGCCCTCGCTATGCCAGATTTGGTTCTCTCCACCAGGAGGTCCTTCTCGAACTCCGCGACGGCTGCAATGACCTGCATGGTCATCTTCCCTGCCGCGCTGGTTAAATCCACCCCTCCAAGAGCCAGGCAATGAACTCTCACGCCATGTCCGGCCAGAAGTTCCACCGTAGCCCGCACATCCATGGCATTGCGCCCCAGGCGATCAAGCTTGGTTACTACCAACACGTCGCCCTTTTCCATCCTATCCACCAACTTCATGAAGCCTGGGCGCTCTGTGGTGGCCACTGAGCCGCTGATGTTTTCCTCTATTAGCCGGCGACTTTCAACCTTGAAGCCCGCCGCCTTAATCTCCATTGCCTGATTCTTAGTGCTCTGGTCAGCGGTTGAAACTCTACAGTAAGCAAAAACTCGCGCCATACTATCCGTCCAAAAGTGGTGTACGGATTATACCCGCCATCCGAAACCTCAAAAGCCTACTTTTGGACAGCTAAAAACACCCAGCCCGAAACCGTTCCCTTTCGGACTCCTAACATTTCGATTTTTGGGGAAGAGAAAGTGATATTCATTAGACCGCTATTAGCAACCCAGCTCAAAATTAACAGAACACTGAGACCAGGCTAGTCAAACGAACCTTAGCAGTCTTGAAACAACTCTAGCCGCCCAGGTGTCAAGTCCGTCCAGTTGACATGCCTGACAAGCAAGCTATACTAGTAGTAGCGAATTCACAAAGGGTTAACTATGTACCAAAGCAGACAACCAGCAGTATCAGAGGATAAATTCTTCGAACTTCTTCAGGAAGATCAGGACAAGAAGGCTTTCTTCCACTACCTTTGGGAAACACTTGGACCAGAGGGTCAAAAATGGCTCTCTCATAGAGTTTTGAAGAATCGGACCGAATTACCTGAGGGAAATGTGGCTTTTGCAAGAATGATCGGTGCAAGGCAGGTCACGCCAGAAGAGAAGAGGGCGTTGGAACTAAATTCTCTGATAAACCATTTCAGCTTTCGCAAGACCCTGCTAAGCAGCTCTTTTAGTGCACAGGAAGCGGCTGAGCTACTCGGCGTTTCTCGCCAGACCATTCATGAAAGAATCAGAAATGGGCAAATACTAGGGATTTTAGAGAACGGTGTTATGAAACTACCTTCTTGGCAGTTTGATGCTGGAGGTCCCAATGGAGTTATAGAAGGACTAACTGAAGTATTGGCAGCAATGGACTGTAGCATTTTAGCGAAAATTAGCTGGTTAGCCAGTGAAAGCCCTGTGTTCAATGGTGACAAACCTATAAATGCGCTAAAGAATGGGCAAATAGATTTGGTTCTTCGCGAAGCCAGAGCCATTGGGGTAGCCTGAAGGATGGTCAAGATAGCAGCACCGCCACCGATTAAATCGCCAGACCCACAACTACATGAGATTCAGGAAGGTGAAGAGCTGCTACGCCTGTATGATCCCGAAAGATTCAGTGCAGGAGCTCTGACTTTCAGACATTTTGGCCCTTTGCGTCGGTTTGATCATCATCGTTCCGATAGTGCAGCAGCAACAGACCCAGATCGAGGGATTCTATATGCTGGAAGCTCTTTATCGGGCTGCTTGGTTGAAATATTTGGTGACTCGAAAGTAGTCGAAGTTGGTTCATGGGTGGTTGCAAGAATAAAGGTGAAAGCGCAATTAAGACTTCTAGATCTACGAGGGGGGAATGCAATGAAAGCAGGAACCGTAGCAGCAGTATGCAAAGATAGCAATCACCGGTTTAGCCAGGACTGGTCGCGTTTTTTCTACGATAATGGTTATGTTTACAGTCAAATAGATGGCATTATTTTTGGCAATGCACACAATGACGAAGACGCATTAGCGCTCTACGAAAGAGCCGAGAATAAGCTGGAGACGGTCGATACTTGCCCACTCAAAGATGAGGCCCTTAGGTGGGAGATTCTTTCAACCGTCTCACAGTTCAATATGACAGTTATCCCCTACTAGCGAATCATATAAGAGGTGACAATGACTGGCGATGAGGCGAAAAGGCAGAGCGCAAAGAAGGTGGGACAAAACAGATTTGCCGGTTCCACAAGCACCGTGTTGAGCGAGCCACAACCTGACGACAGCGCGTTGTCCGCTTTGGAGCAACTTAGTCTGAGTTGGCGGAATGGCAACAGAATATTTGAAAGAGCCACTACTGAGCCAACCTTCCAGAAGGCGATTCTGCAAAAGAACTTTGGTCTCAATGTGCTGCAATTTAATGACACTCATCTTAAGGTGCTTAATTCGCTCCATGACAGAACCGGGCTGCTGGGTCAAGTTCTCAACAATGGTCTTTGCGACACCATTGGAAAACTCAGCCAGCGTATTACTCCAGCACCTTTACTTGGTTCAGATAATGCCTTTACGAAAGATTGGCAGGATAAGCTGACGGTGTCTAGATCGGGCACCACTGACCCAACCTTCCAGAAGGCAATTCTGCAAAAGAACATTGGGCTCAATGCGCTGCAGTTTAATGACAATCATGTCAAGCTGCTTAATTCGCTCCAGGACAGAACCGGGTTGGTGTGTCACGTTCTCAACAATGGTCTTTACGACACCATTGGAAAACTCAGCCAGCGTATTACTCCAGCACCCTTGCTTGACTCAAATAATGCCTTTGCGAAAAATTGGCGAAATAAAATGACTGCGTCAGAAAGAGGACTCAGTGACCCAACTTGCCAGAAGGCGATTCTGGAAAAAAACATTGGGCTCAATGCGGAGGGATTCAATGATAATCATTTCAAGGTGCTCACTTCGCTGCATGACAGAACCGGGTTGGTGTGTCAGGTTCTCAACAATGGGATCTACGACACCATTAAACTCAGCCAGCGTATCACACCATCAGCTTTGCTTGGCTCAGATAATGCCTTTACGAAGGATTTGCGAGATAAGCTGACGGTGTCTAAATCAAGCACCACTTATCCAACCTTCCAGAAGGGGACTCTGCAAAAGAACATTGAGCTCAACGCGCTGCAATTTAATGACAACCATCTCAAGGTACTTAATTCGATCCATGGCAGAACAGGGCTGACGGGTCACTTCCTGAACAATGGTCTTTACGATGCCGTTGGAAAACTCAGCCAGCGTATTACTGCACCACTTTTGCCAGAGATGGATAAATCTAACTACGGTCAGATTGAAATGGTGCATCGGGCTAAGTCAATCAAAGGCGGATTAGACAATGTTTGGACTTTCTCTGAAAAGCAGATAGCCATACATGACAAAGATCGGCGAGGAAGGCGGACTCAGGCTCTAGGTTCTAAGTTCGGAGATAGCAGTTTCGTAAGCCTAAGAATTGGTAGCTTTGAACTTTCGCCGCAGCTGAGATCCTTTTTCTCTCTGCACCATATTGTGTCTGAAAGCTTACATAGCATGGAGAAAGCTATCAGGCAGACAGAGGAAACCTTTTCTATTGGCGTTCTTGGCGCACCTTCAAATATTGAAGAGATTATATCGAGTGCAAAGTCACGCGTTAGAAGATGCAAGGAGGTTTTAGAACTCTTGATGAAATTGCCGATCAAAGTTGCGGCAGAGAACAGCCCTCTTGCAGCTAGAGTATTTGGCACACTCTGGGAAGCACAATCAGTTTTACGCGGCACACAGAGCGATCTTGATATAGTTTGGGAGTGATTCGGGTGTTGAATGCAATACAGACAGCTGTCTGTACTCAAGGGAAAAGCGGCATTAAATGGAAAGTGCTGTCCTCGTACGCTTCGCACTATCCGGTTTCAGTAGCCAGTCCAAGCTCTGCATGAGGCGGAAGTTGTATGTCCGAGAGGCTGGCCCTTGCGGCTTCTATCAACGAAGTCAGCCATATTTGAGCATCTTCATCCGGCGACGTCGGCAAAGCGGCGAGATAAACGGCGAGCAGTTTCCTGATTTCCTTCACGCCAAGCATTGAAAAATCCGCCGGCGTTATTGAGCGAATTCGCTCTTGCCAGGAGTGGGAGGCCACCTTAACCTCCTTGCGCCTGTCTTTTTTGAGCTGCTTCTCCTGACGCAACTGCCTCATCTTAAGTTCATCGACTATCCGGCGAGCAGCCAGGCGCCCCGGCGGCATAACCTGAAAGTTAGATTGTGCGTGGGGGCTGGATTGTTGTGAATCCGCCCCCACCACAACGTTATATTCACCTGGATCGGCTGCCAAGCAGGACTGTCCAGACCGCAATTTGCCCTGGGTAGCCTTCCAGAGGTCCTGGTGCTTATACAAAGTGTCGGTGCTGCACTTGGCCTTGGCTGCCAGATCCCTGTTGCTGAAAACCATCCAGTTACGCTCAAACTCGGCAACGGCCGCCGCAATTCTTGCCCTGGCATCGGCCTTAAGGTTGGCACTGTTTCTCTGCCAGGCTATGGGAGTCTTGTTTTCGTACCTCTTTGGCTCGGTACTGCCACGTAGCCGCGGTGGCAGCCAGGCGGCCACCCGTTCAATCTGCTCCTTTGCGTCACCGGAGCCCCGGGCAATTTCCCTGCTCTGTCCGTTGTGCTTCAGTTCAAGAATCTTCTCGATAGCGAACCGCCGCTCCTGATCGTAGCCATATCCCAGAGGCAAGAGTCCATTTTCGGGGTCGCCATAGAAGAGGTAGTGGGACAAGCAGACCAAGGCGTCGGCCCTCTGCGACGGCCCGGTCAGCCCGGTCTGGTAGTAAGAGCGGCCGCGCACCCAGTTCTCAGAGATCATCCCTGGTGGAAGAGCCTGAAATACCCCCAAAACGATATCGGAAGCGCTACTATCAGGGGCACCATTAGAAAGGCGCTTAAAGGGCAGTACGACACCCCGACTGACGGATTTCTCCTGGATAGTTGCAGTTATCTGCTCCTGACTTTCAGTCAGCCGTTCCACATACGCCCTCATCCGGTGGAAGTCATGCCAGCTATTGGCGCAGCCGTTCAGATGGTCGATGAAAGTCTCCAGGGCCTTGGTTGGGGAAAGCTCCTCTCTTTCATACTGGACCTCCTGGGTGGCTAGGTCCAGGAAGGCAAAGCCTTCTTGCAGCGGCAACCTGATGCCATTGCCCAGTGACCTCTCACCTGGGCAAGGGAAAACTTCCAGTACACCCTTGGCGACTACAAAGCCCGAAAGCTCCAGAAGCCTGACCAGCTGGCGTCTCAAGTCTTTGGAGCTTATCGGCTCCTCAAAAAATATATACAGGTGCCATCCACCAGAAAAGCTCGAGCGGTAAAGCCGCGACTCCTTGAGACCGGCGCGGATAGTGTAGCTACGAGCTTTTCGAGCGATTTGCTATTGTGGTACTTGCTGCCGGCATCTATATCAAGGACGGCAAACCGGCTGGCTTTGGCGGCCCTGGTGCCGAGGATAAACTTCGGGTGCTCGCAGGCAATCGCTTTCAGGATCTCAGTATCACTGAGGCACCACTTCTCTTGGGCCGAAAACCATTCCCCACCAAACTTCGACTTATATATGTATGAATAGCGGTGGAACAGCCCCAAGAACTCGGCCATTACATGGCTCCAGTCCTTAGGAAAGAATTTTTCCCGACAAAATCTCTTCGCCGGCGCCTGTTCCATAGGCAACGGCATAGCAAAATCCGCCAATCTCACTCCTTTTGGTTAAAAGAAGACGTGTTGACCTATGCGGACCTGTCGTTTATCCTGATGTCATCTCGCGAATTCGCCAAAACCGCGACGACAATAGAATAGCGAGATCCGTAAAAGGTCTCTCAAAAGGCATCGCCCCAAGCGATGTCTTTTGCTTTATCAGAAGTTGGTCGAACAACCGGCTTTCTAGGGAGCAATTGCTCCAACTTATCTAAGAGATATACACGAGTCAACAATGCCAAGTGCCACCAGCCACTATATAAGGTGCCTTGACTAAGATCAACTCTTTAAATCCGAAGATCGAGCTTAGATCTCGAAATCCAAAAGCCGCGAACCAGCGCAGAACTCAGTTCGTGGCATAAAATCGCGACTAAGAGCCATTCAGAAAGATATGCCTCTATGACCGGTAACTCTGAGACAAGGAGCGACGAACTTACACCGAGGAAGATAGCCGCTGATAAATCTCAAGCACAGGAGCGCAGAACCAAGCGAAGCACCGCGAAGAACCGGAACCCTTAAAAGCGAAGAACTCTGTGAATTACTGCGGCTTTTAGCGGTTCGTGACTGAGGTGTTATAAATAGATTAGACAAGGATGGTTCGCGGCTGCAAAAAGTTGAGGCGCGGATCCGAGGAACCAGGTTCTTGGGTGAGCGCAGAAGCGGCGAACCAAGAAGTTCGCGGCTCGGTTCGCCGGTGCGCGGCACTACGGATCGGCGGTTCCTCGGTGCGGGAATGGGTTACCGTTATGGGTCTCTGCGCACGCAAGGGGTTCGCCGGTTCCGATTTCAGGAGTAGCAATATCGCTAAGGAGATCAGAAAATGACTTCTAGACAAATTAAGGAAGAACAACCAGGCACAAGCTGTTCGTGGCTAGTGCAGTACCGGTTCGGTGCTCAGGTATTCGGGCATGAAAGAACAGCTAATTGAGGAATTAGCTGTTCTTTTTGAAGGTAGCTGCCCTTATAATGCTGATGAGCGGTGCGCCGCTTACTTTTATATCCATCCGCACCGACACCATATATAGCACCATGAAAACACTTTCTGTTAAACAAGTTTCTGAAGTCCTGGGCGTCAGCACAAGAGCAATCCTTAAACGACTTGAAAAGAAACAGCTGAAAGGAACTCGGCGGCCAAACAAGTTTGGTGTTGAAGAGTGGTGGATATATCCAACCGCGGAGATAAAAGAAGCTCTTGAGAGAGCCGGACGAATTGATATCCTGGGCGCGCAAGAGGTATATACCGATGCGGACGTCTTAGACATAGATACAGAGTGGACCGCTCCAAATGACGATGATGTTGACGACATCGAATCTGGAACTATTCCTGGCGGATGGACCGATGCAGCCCGTAACTCAAGCCAGGATATGGCTGAGGGTGTCTGGAACAACATTATTGGACGTTTCCTCGGTGAGCTGAAAGAGAGAGATCAGCTCATTGGCGAGATGCGCAGCGAACTAGCGGATAAAGAGCGCCAACTGAAATTGCTTCCAGACTTTCAAAAGGAAGCTGAAATACGTAGGCAAGAGGCAGAGGCGAAGGAACTTGAGGCAATAGCGCTTGCCAAGCAAATAGAAGCATTAAAGAAGCTGGAGCAAAGTCGGGCGCTGGAAACTGACCGTCTAAGCAAACTGGAAGGTGAAATTCTTCCGGCTTTAGAACGTCAGCTTGAGATAGAGCGTGCTGAAAAGGAAAAGGAACTATTGGAGGCTCAATATCGTGTTTCTGAGCTTGAAGCTACCCATCGCGAAATTGAGGCATCTAAGGCGAGACTAGAAGAATCCTTGCAGAGAGAAATTGAGCGCCTCCGGCTTGAGAAAGAAGAGCAAACGAAAATCATACAAGTTCAGTTCGAGACGCTCAACCAAAAGCTGGAGAAATTAGAGCAGCCAAAACTACCTTGGTATAGGAAGCTGTTTGGGGCGGCTGTCACGGGTCAAAAAAACTCCTGATAATTACTGATAACACAAGCATTTGTGGCCGGTGTTGGTTCGACGCTTGCTGAGAGATCGAATTAGCGGGATTTGGAGCGAGACCGGCCTGAGCTCGTTGCCTTTTTCTTAAGGACCTCCAGCTGGTCAATCGCCAAAGACAGCAAGGAATCCAGCCGGACACACTGGCCTTCAAAGTATGTGATTTCAAAATGCTGCTCCATACTTAGAGGTCCCTTTCGCCATTGCTCAATCTGACGGCGATATACGGAGACGATATCGCGCTGGTCTTTGAGGGTCTCCATCATTGTCAATACCGGAAAATCGGCGAAGAGATGCGCATTGTCAACAGCCTGAGCAATCAGGGAAGCATGCTCCTGTGTGTTCATAACAGCATTGTCGACCGTCTGTATGAAGTCGGGCAAATTAGAAAGCGGCTCCCAGGTTATCGGACCCTGCCATGGCTTATCTTTGTGTGCCAGCTTGCTCATGAATGTGCCCCGAAGTTAGGATTGCTCAAGCCTATTTTACTGGCGCCGTGAACAGAAATGAGATTGCTTCTATTTCATGAGGATCCTGGCGAAGTCCGGTTGCTGGTCGGCAATTGGTCGACAGCGGAAATCAGAAAGATGTTCCTGGAATAGGAGGAGTCGGTACTTTAGCAAGAAAGTCCAGCAAGAAGCCCTGAAACGCCCAAAGTTCGTTTCCGAACCTGCCGATTTTCCTTCCCCAATCCAAAAGTCGGAACTTCACCCCGTTCCCCTTGACTTTTCCGGTAGTGACAGCTTCGCTTTCGTGCGGGTAATAACTTGTGATGGCGGGGCCGGCTTTTCAAGGAATTGACTGGCCCGCGGAGCAGGGGGATCTTGTGTGCGTAGGCAGCGAATACTTGAACACCGGCACTCTAAAAGGGCCTTTTGACCGCAGCAGTTGCAAAGGAAGGCGGTATAGGGTAGGGCGGCACCAAGCTCCGAGGATATAATTTGCTTTAGCAAATAAAACAGGAGCCTGGGATAGCAATTTCACTTACTCCAATACCGCTTGTGCTCACAGAAACCGAGGTCTATCACTACTTTGGCACGACCTACAGTAGCCGGGGCTCAGCTTACCAGCGTGGCGGCGCGTCTTGTCAGTAAGGTTTGTTCCATCCGTGCCCAGCTTGGTGGGCCAGGTCCAAGGCAGCGAAAGCAAACCATATGATGTGCTCGTTCACCTGCAAGAGAACTTAGCCTCTATCCGCGATGTTCAGTGCTCGTGTCCGATGGGCGGGGACTGCAAACATTCAGCTGCGCTTTTGCTCGAAGCAATACGAAGCAAGACGAAAGCTGCTCCAGAGCGGGTAGATAAGCCCACAGCCAAGCAATACTTGGACGGCCCTGAGGAAGAAACGGAGGCAAAGCTATCGCCCAGCCTCAATGCCTGGTTCTCAGAATTTAGCCGCCATCTATCGGCGCTAAAAGCCAGAGCTGAGTGCAACTCATCTGCTGCTCTCCTCTACCTTCTAGATGTGGGTTCCGATCAAAGGCTCGTGCTTAATACCAAACTCGCAAAACGCCTGACGAATGGCACCTGGGGAAAGCTCGAAAAAATATATCTTGATAGAATCTCCGGCAACCAGGAATATCTCATCGATGAAGACAGACAGATAATCAAACTTTTTGTTGCCTCCACAAGGTCTAACTATAGCTACAGTAACGCCTTTCCAGAAGTGCCTGACATTTGCAAAATTCTGTTGGAGAAGCTCTTCTCTTTGAACCGCTGCTTTTGGAAAAACTCATCCAGCCTCCCGTTGACCCTGGGAGAATCCAAGCAAGGAAGACTCTCTTGGGAGACCAGGGATGACAAAAAGCAAACACTAAAACTTCTAACTGACGATGAGAGCGATATTACAGTTATCGCCGGTGCTTCCCTGGTATGTAAATCCGTCTTCTTCAACATTTGGTGAAATTGAGCTGCCCCTTCCGCCAGAGGCGGTACGGTCTGTGCTCAAAATGCCTCCTGTCGCGCCCCAAGAGGCAGCGCCGGTAGCAAAAGCTCTATCGAAGGTGTCTGCAAAAATTCCAGCACCATATACAAATTTCACTACTTCGACAGTCAAAGTAGAGCCAACAGCTCACCTGGAGCTGGCGATGCACGAGGAGCGTCAAGATTTCCGCAGTTATTCCAGCAAGAAAGTTGGCAGGGCGCTAGTCTCATTTGATTATGGAAGCAAATTTAGTAGACAGGGAGATACTTCCGAGGTCCGGAGCGTTAAAGACGACAAGATAACGATCCACAAAAAAGACACCACAAAAGAGGCTGCATTACTCAAAGACCTTGAGAAGTACGGACTTGTTAAGCAGATCAAAACCTACACCTGGCAAGATACAGAATTTGCATTCCCGGAAGAAAGCCAGATGGCCTGGTTTGAATTTATCAAAGAAGCCGTACCCGAGCTTGAAGAGCAGGGATGGAAGATAACAAGGGACAAGTATTTTCGGTTCGATGCAGTTTCGGCAAACGATGATTGGCAAGCTGATGTAGTCGAGAGCCAAGACTTCTGGTTCGCACTTGATCTAGGCGTCATGGTTGAAGGAAAACGGATGCCGCTTTTGCCAATCTTGCAGTCGGTTCTTTGGCGTCTTTCCGGCGATGACCCAATGACGGAATTAGAAAAACTCGCGCACAAAGACCTTTTCTATGCCCCACTGCCAGACGGTCGGCACCTTGCTTTGCCACTGGATCGGGTCAAGTCTATCTTTGAAGCACTACTTGAGCTGTTTGATAGAGACAGCTTTAGCTACATGCCGAAACAGACCGCCCAACTCTCTTTGCCGCAACTGATGAAAATGGCCAAGGTCGTCGCCGACCACCCAAATCAAAAGTGGCTGTTGAGCGACAAGCTAAACGTCTTATTCGAGAAAATCAATAGCTTTACCGGACTTGCGCAAGTAAATGCGCCAAAGACTTTCAAGGCTGAGCTGCGTCCCTACCAACTTGAAGGGCTTTCCTGGCTCAACTTCGTAAGGGAGTTTGGGCTGGGTGGAATTCTTGCCGACGATATGGGACTGGGAAAGACCGTCCAGACTCTTGCTCACATATCCTACGAAAAGAGCGCCAAGAGACTCAAAAAGCCATTTCTAGTTGTTTGTCCAACTTCTGTTTTGCCGAACTGGATGAACGAAATTGAGAAGCTGACACCGAGCCTAAACGCGTTAGCTCTGTGGGGCAAAGACCGCTCTTTGGAATTCGACAAAATACCAAAGTCCGACATTGTCATTACCACGTACCCGCTTATCTCGCGCGATAGCCTCACTCTTGCCTCGCAAGACTGGAAAGCGGTTGTGCTTGACGAAGCTCAAATGATCAAAAATCCAAGCACGCAAGCTGCCCAGGCGCTGCTAAAACTAAAATCCGATTACCGCGTCTGCCTCACCGGCACACCGGTTGAAAATCACCTGGGCGAGCTCCTGGTCACAGTTCAATTTTCTTCTCCCTGGCTTCCTTGGCGACTCGACCAGTTTCTCAAAAACATTCAGGCAGCCAATCGAAAGATACAAAGACAAAGCCGCTCAAAAGAAGCTGACTCAAAGGATTAGGCCGTTTCTTTGCGGCGAACAAAGGAGAACGTGGCAAAGGATCTGCCAGAAAAACAAGCATCATAAAATGGTAGAGCTTGAAGGGGCTCAGCGCGATTTGTATGAAACAGTTAGACTGGCTATGTTCGGCAAAGTCAAAGACGCGCTGTCATCAAAGGATTGGCCAAGAGCCAAATAATAATTCTCGATGCGCTGCTTAAACTCAGGCAAGTTTGCTGCGACCCGAGGCTGATTGGCATACCGGCTGCTAAAAAAGTTTCGTCGAGCGTAAAGCTTGACCTGCTCATGAATATGCTCGATGAGCTTCTCGCAGAGGATAGAAAGATTCTTTTGTTCTCGCAGTTCACAAGCATGCTAGATTTGATCATTCCAGAGCTTGAGAGACGGGAAAACAAGCTTTGTTCAAATACGCGGGGACACAAAGATAGGCTTACGCCGGTAAAACAGTTCCAAGACGACCGCGTGCCGCTCTTCCCTGCTGAGCCTGAAAGCTGGCGGGCTGGGACTTAACTTAACTGCAGACACTGTGATTCACTACGACCCCTGGTGGAATCCAGCAGTTGAAAATCAAGCTACAGACCGGGCTCATAGAATTGGACAAACCAAGTCGGTATTTGTATTCAAGCTCATCGCAGCTGGCACAATAGAAAGAGCGCATGCTTGAGTTGCAAGAGAAAAAGAGCGCCATTGCAAAAGGCCTTTACGGCGACGAAGACAGCTCACCATTTAAGATAACAGCCGAAGACTTAGACCTTCTCTTCAAGCCATTATAGAGCGACGGTAAGGAGCCTGAATATAATCTTTCAGCCCCAGTTGTGGAAAACGGGCAGGCATCACTCAGGTACAATCAGAGTTCATCAAGCATTGCCCAGCACTCTGTTGTGGAAAGCGGGCAGGCATCACTCAGGTACAATTTTCGGAACCGTGATTACTTGCGTCGATTGGTTGTGGAAAGCGGGCAGGCATCACTCAGGTACAATGCTTTAGCAAAGCCTTTCGGATTCGACACAGTTGTGGAAAGCGGGCAGGCATCACTCAGGTACAATAGCTGAACACGATTATTGCTCCGGTGACCTGTTGTGGAAAGCGGGCAGGCATCACTCAGGTGCAATCCGCAAAGCATGCAACAACCGAATACCAGGGTTGTGGAAAGCGGGCAGGCATCACTCAGGTACAATCTCGGCGACTTCCAGTATTACTGGATTGCTGTTGTGGAAAGCGGGCAGGCATTACTCCGGTACAATCCTATCAAGTCTAAAATCAGACTTAATAGGTTGTGGAAAGCGGGCAGGCATCACTCAGGTACAATGGAACATTAGTTCCAAAGAACCTATCCAGGGTTGTGGAAAGCGGGCAGGCATCACTCAGGTACAATGCGTCCTATATAGTCTACGAACGCCGCGTTCGTTGTGGAAAGCGGGCAGGCATCACTCAGGTACAATCAAGCGCAGTCAGGAGCATCTGCGATTTAGGTTGTGGAAAGCGGGCAGGCATCACTCAGGTACAATTCGTCGTGGTCTTTTCTTCGGCAAAACTTCAGTTGTGGAAAGCGGGCAGGCATCACTCAGGTACAATGCGGCTTCGTCAACAAGAAAGAAGACCGCGGTTGTGGAAAGCGGGCAGGCATCACTCAGGTACAATCCGCCTTTCAATGAGCAGTGGATCGCTGACGTTGTGGAAAGCGGGCAGGCATCACTCAGGTACAATCTTTTCTAGCTGTACTATCAATCACGTACAGTTGTGGAAAGCGGGCAGGCTTCACTCAGGTACAATGTCGTAGATGGCGCCCCAATCTTTCGCCACCGTTGTGGAAAGCGGGCAGGCATCACTCAGGTACAATGGAAGCGGCTAAGGATCTGGATCGTTGAGTTGTGGAAAGCGGGCAGGCATCACTCCTTAGGGGTACAATAGGGGCGATTGCTCACCCCTGCTACTCTTCGTTGTGGAAAGCGGGCAGGCATCACTCAGGTACAATAGATCTCCATCCGGGTTCTCTCGACCTCCGGTTGTGGAAAGCGGGCAGGCATCACTCAGGTACAATTTACGACCGAGAGATTCAACCACGTATAGCGTTGTGGAAAGCGGGCAGGCATCACTCAGGTACAATGCAGGTCGCAATCACTGGAATTACTCAGGCGTTGTGGAAAGCGGGCAGGCATCACTCAGGTACAATAAAACGGACAAGTGACTGTTGATGCCAACGGTTGTGGAAAGCGGCAGGCATCACTCAGGTACCAATCAGCTTTACAGACCAAGGTAAACTGAAATGAGTTGTGGAAAGCGGGCAGGCATCACTCAGGTACAATATGCTGCGAAAACGTCGGCGTCTCGTCTCGGTTGTGGAAAGCGGGCAGGCATCACTCAGGTACAATTCGCCATGGCACGGAAGCGGTTTGCACCAGTTGGAAAGCGGGCAGGCATCACTCAGGTACAATTTATGCGCTTGTTTGCCGGTAGCGTGTAGCGTTGTGGAAAGCGGGCAGGCATCACTCCAGGTACAATGCGAAAGTTCAGGGAAGCATATCTCAATGCGTTGTGGAAAGCGGGCGGGCATCACTCAGGTACAATCTCTATTCTGGCATGAACGACCAGTCAAGCGTTGTGGAAAGCGGGGCGGGCATCACTCAGGTACAATCTCGGCATACTTCCACGGCTCGGAGGCTAGGTTGTGGCAAGCGGGCAGGCATCACTCAGGTACAATAGCAAGGGGCGGCCGTCGGGCGTGATCAGTTGTGGAAAGCGGGCAGGCATCACCAGGTACAATTCTCTCGGTTTTATTGGCACCTACATGGAGTGTTGTGGAAAGCGGGCAGGCATCACTCAGGTACAATTAGTGCTTACAACCGCTCACCTGGAAGACGG
>JADJQZ010000001.1:4800000-7020619 GCA_016712465.1 Candidatus Obscuribacter sp. | reverse complement strand
ACGCCCGCACCATACTTGCAGCCGGCATGGACTATTAATCGCCTTCTTCTGGTGAACCTACGAAAGGAGTATTTCTTTTTCAATCCAACAAACCGCATATTCAATACGTCTTCTCAATACTCATAGCGGCAGCGTAAACCCAACTTTTCCAACCTTGCTACACCACTGATAAAGGTTCAAAACTGTGATTTTCAGTCACGCTTGAGCTCACGTGTTGAAGATGTCGAGTTTGAGACGACTAAACACCAACAGGAATTCTGCCTGCCGGATCTTCAACGGCTTCAGTAAAGATTCTCCTAATTAGAGTCGGAAAAACGACGCGAGATGTGAGAATAAAGGCTGTTTCAAGTCCCAAGTATACCGATTCCACTCCCGCGTATCGCAATTAAGGTCAACGAAGTGAAATACAGAGGAGCTTCCAAAATCAAGTACCAACACGGCATGATTAAGGGTTTGAGAGAGGCTCTGGAAGCCATCGAATCCTGGTCTGAGATTCAAACAATCGTGCCTGGTGAAATCAAACCCTGTCGTGGATCCGGCAGCGGTCTGCGGCTGAATGTCAAATACAAAACTGCGGCAGGACTGAAAGTACTGGCGAAAAACAATAGTTCCGTGCAGGAAGTGTTCTTCGCCAGTAACAGCCCCGACGCACTGGTGAGCAAGCTTCAGGCTCATAAGCCCTGAGACAGGCGACGCCATGCTTCGCTTTGGGGCTTCGGCATTCACCAGGCTGGCCATGGACAGTACAGACCCGGACATGCAAAAGCTCATGAAGCTCGCCGATGACGCCGCGTTTGTCACCTCCGGGCCGACAGTAAACCATCGGGGAGGCGGAAAATCCGCCTCCCCATTCTTTCCTTCACATTTTCCTTCCAACTACTTTCGTTCTTTATTTACTATATCTTTCCGTATCTCGAGCCCCAAAAGAGAAAGTCGGAAAACTGACTACTTGCTTCAGTTCTCCGACTTCTCAAACTACTTGGGGTTTCTCACCGCAGCTCCTTGAGCTTTCTGCGCAGAGACTTTTCGTTCTCGCTGATACCGGCGCCCTTGAGCCAGCCCTTCCAGCGCATCCAGAAGAACAGCCCCAACATCATCAGTGCCATCACCGACAGAGCGCAGGGATAGCCCCAGAACCAGTTCAGTTCGGGCATATTCCAGGGCGACTTGTCGGGATTGAAGTTCATGCCGTAGATGCCGGCCACGAAGGTCGGCGGGATAAAGAGCGTGGTGATAATGGCCAGCACCTTCATCACTTCATTCATGCGGTTGCTGTTGCTGGAAAGATGCAGATCCATGAGATCCGTGCACATTTCCCGGTACATCTCCACCAGGTCGAGGAGGCGGATGGCATGGTCATAGCAATCGCGCAAGTAAAGTCGCGTATCGCCGCTCACCATAGCGGAGGAATCACGCAAGAGCGCATGCACGGCTTCACGCAGGGGCCAGATACTGCGGCGCAGCTTGATCACATCCCGCTTGAGGGCGTAGATCTTGCCGGGCGCCTTAGCATCGTACCTGAGCAGAATGTCGTCTTCCAGTTCCTCCAGTTTGTCGCCCAGGCTTTGCAAGACCGGGAAATAGCCGTCCACAACGGCATCGACAATCATGTAGGCCAGATGGTCGGCGCCCAGATTGCGCAGATTGCCAATTTCGTTGCGCAGACGCTCTCGCACCGGTGCCAGGCAATCCCCATCAGGCAGCTCCTGAAAGGTAACTACGAAGCCGGCGCCGAAGAAGAGACTGAGCTGCTCGGTCTTGAGACGCTCAGTGAGAGTGACCATGGGCGCAATCAAGAAGTGGTGCTGGCCGTATTCTTCGAACTTGGCCCTTTGCCGGCCGTTGACCACGTCTTCCAGAGCGAGCGTGTGCAGGCTGAATAGTTGGCCCAGTTCCTGCACCACCGCGGCACCCACAGGTCCGTCGATATCGACCCAGGAAACTTTGCCGGCCTTGATCAATTCCGGCAGGTCGCTCACGCTTGCCACCTGCTTTTCCAGGAAATAGCCAGGTCCGTAAGAAATTAGAGATATGACAGTTTCAGTCGGCGGTGTTGCCATCTTGTACCTCACGTTTTTTTGAAGAGGCGGGAGCTTTGAACTCCCGCCTCAAAGTGCAAATCAGGCCCGCGGCAGATGCTTGCGCACTCCCTCGGGAATCAGGCCGAGCACGTAGGCCTCGATGGAAGCCTGCTGACGGCGATACTGCACGCCCAGATAGATGACGGCGATGCCGACACCGATGAGGGCCAGCGGGAAGGCCAGCGAGTCGGAGAAGTAGGTCCAGAGCACATGCCCGATGTAATAGATGGAGCCGATGGCACCGGCCAGCAAGAAGACCTTGCGGGCAAGCAGCACGGAGCTGACCATCATGATCAGGTTGATGCCGAAGTAGGCCAGCTTGCCCAACTCCGAACCGCTGTCCAGCATGGAAAGCGGAATCCAGAAGGCAGCCACGCCGAAGAAGTAGCCCCACCACGAATAGTCGGCACCCGGCTCACGACCGAAGCGTGAGTCGGTGGCAAACGCCAGGGCCAGAATGGCCACGCCGATACCCATGGAGATGAGCAGGTAGGCGTTGGAGGCGAAGCCGAAGATGGGTCCCAGATAGGGGCGGGCCACCAGGTCGGCGATGGTCATGGACAGAAGCCAGAGCGAGCCGAACACCGGTGCCGACAGGATAGAGACCTTGACCCGATTGACCGCCACAAGGGCGATGCCGAGGGTGGCGATTTCAGCGAAAAGGGCCACCTGTGAGCCCGAGAGCCTTGCGGCAATGCCGATTGCCTCCAGACCGGAGACCACGGCCAGAGGAGCCATGAGCACCGCCAGGGTGAAGAGCAGGCCGCCCGGAGTCTTCTGACCGTCCTTGAAGCGCAGCTTGTGGCCGAGGGCGGCAAAGCCCACGGCATAGGCCAGGGACAGCATGAAGACGCTGCCGGTACCGAAGACGGAGCCGGCACGCTCCATGAACCAGGCCATGGCGATCATCACCAGGACGCCGCCGCCGTACCAGGCCAGTTGCGCGAAGTCAAAGCCGGAATTGGCTTCCACTTCCCTGGCTCCGCCTTTCTGTTGCAGTAACTGTTGCCAGAGGCTCTCCACGTCGCGAGGAGCCATAGCTCCCTGTCGCGCCGCGTCCTCTATGTCTTGCTTGGAAATTGTGATTTTCTTGGTCATTTAGGACCTCTAGGGGGTTGCGAGCCACTGCAACCATTTGCGGTGGCTCTAATGCATTTTCGAAACCTTCTCAAGCCGCCAGGATGGAGAAACCAACCAGAGGCAGGAAGACCATGAACAGGTAGGGCAAGAGAGTAACCACTGTGGGTGCCCAGGCTGCTTTCCAGGCCGCACCGGCACTGGGAACGGTGATGGTGGAAGGCATGAGCTTGCCGGCGATGATGGTCATGACCCAATGGGACACCTGCACGCTCAGAAGCACAGCCAGACCGGTACCGCCCAGCACCAGCAGGAAGGTCATCGGCCCGGGAGCTGCCGCCGCCAGAACGAAGAAGGGCAGGAGCAGGAAGACGAAGGCGAACACGGCGAAGCTCATGAACAGCGCAGTGCCCAAGGTCATGAGCAGACCGAAGAGGAACTTGGGTCCGAGATCAGGGGTACTGAAGGTCACTGTTCTGCCGCTGAACCAGGGCGCCAGGAACTGATAGACAAGCATGAAGACGAGGCTGGAAAAGGCCAGACCGAGGATAGACTCCATGAGAGCTCCTTTGTTGGTTGCACGAGAAACTCAATTCCAGATCAAGCTAAGCTGCGCCGCGTGCGTCAGTGGGCACTGGGCTGTTTCTGATATAGGCTTAGTTATCTAAATCTGGGGCTCGAGGATCTGTGGGGTTGAAAAAAAACTGACCTTTATTCTTTAGCAATTAGTGCCTATTGATTTCTTGATTTCAAAAACCATACTGAGTACTAATTAAGCAGACGCAGCTATATTCTGGCTTATCTGCTTCGGAGCTGCCGCTACCGCAGTTTGCGCGAAGACTGTTCTACCATTACCTTTAGTAATTAGCAGGGACCTACAGCCGGTCAAAAAGCAGCAGTGGTTAAGACAGCTGGACAAAATGAAAACGATTGTCATTATTATAGCTGCGCGAGTGAAGAATCAGCTTTGCTCGCCAAAGTTAACCTGCGCTAAGTGTATTCCAGCTAATCTGAGCCCGGGCCCTTTCCCCGGAGGGTTCGAATTCACTGCCCGGCTGCCCCTTCCCGAAGCTCTACCGCGGCCCGAGAGAAACTCCCAAAACTCAAACCCACCATACCTTTCGGAAGAGAAGGCTTGTTTCAGCCACCCCGGTAAGACTAGGTTCAAGGGGTAATTCTCCACCCCTTCCGACAAGTCTAACCAAACAGAAACCTCTCCTCCGCACCATCGCCCGCAATAAAAACACAGGTTACCGTCTCTTGGTGATCCGGTGTTTGACGCAGTCGCAATGGCAGGCAGGCGAACAAACTGAGGACAAACATCATGAATCTGATTCTTATCTACGGCTTGCTTGCCGCCGCTGCCGTCAGCCTCGTCTCCCTGATCGGAGCACTGACGCTGACCTCCAGCAAGATCTCGCAAGAACGCATCACCCCTATCTTTCTCAGCCTGGCAGCCGGTGCCATGGTCGGCAATGCCTTGCTGCATCTCATTCCCGAATCCATCGAACACATCATCGAACACCAGGATCTGGGCGTGAACCTGCATGTCATCTCCGGTCTCGTGGTGGGCGGCTTCTTTACCTTCTTCGCCATCGATCTGTTCCTCCACTCCGTAGGCAAACACGACACCCATCTGGTCAAACCCATCGGCTACATGGTCTTGATCGGTGATGCCCTGGAGAACCTCATGGACGGACTGATCATCGGCGCCGCCTTTATGCTCGACCCGGCCGTCGGCGTAGCCACCACCATGGCCGTCATCGTGCACGAAATCCCCATCGAGATGGGAGACTTCGCTGTGCTCATCCACTCGGGCTTCAGCCCCCGCAAGGCAATTCTCATGAACTTGCTCTCGGGCCTTGTCTCCCTGGTGGGCGTGCTTCTGGCCTATGCCTTCAGTACCCATGTGGAAAACTTCCCTCTCTTCATGGGTCCCGTGGCTGCCGGTGCTTTCCTGTACATGGTCGGCTCCTCCCTGGTGCCCGCCATTCGGCAGCACTCCAACCTGTCCTCGGGCTTCATGCATCTGATCATCGCCCTGACCGGTACCGGCATCATGGCCCTCTTGCTCCTCATCGACCCCAGTCATTGAGAGAGCCCTGAGCAAACCGGCGGTTTGCAAACGCAGCGGAGAAGGGATGATTGTCCTCTGGGCAAGCATCCCTTCCTCCGGGCTTCAGCAGAAAGCAAAGCAGAGCAGACTAGAGCAAGCCATGACAGGGAAGACCAAGGCACCGCAAAACAAGGCAAAGCAAGTGCCCGAAACCCTGATTCACCGATGGTGAATTTAAATCCCGGGGCCCGGCATTGCTTTTTTCAGGTTTCTACTACGTTCTATAATATCTTTCGGAGATTTTTTAATTCATCTGAGTCATTAATAGACGCCGCCTGAGCTTACACCCGAAGCACATACCGTTCATCGTTGAAGCGAGGTTCAGCCCGCTTCCGGAAAATGGGTGGGAGCACATTGTCGACAATCCATCGATTGAGAAGAATTGCTTCGACACTAGTGCTCCCACCCCCTAATCCCTGGTGAACAAGAAAGTCGCAACTATCTTGTTCTTATCCGAAAGTCGCTGTTAGAGCTTACCCGGACCTTTAAAACGGTCGAAAACTCCAGTTATGGTTTGCCAGATTTCCATGGCCCATTTGCTCATGGAATCAGCCATGGTACTCATCCAGGCGCCAACGCTACTGAACCAGGCACTGAGACTTGCCCATACTTCAGAAGCAAAAGCCGCCAGTCGACCACTAAAGCGACCAAAGCGAGCTTGCATCCATGTCCACAGAGAGCCGGCCATAACCTCAATCCTTTTCCATAGTGCGGAAAACTTGGCTCCCATCCAGGTCAGGCAGGCATCCACTCTTAAGCTTAGCCAGAGCCAGATTCTGTTGAACAGCGGCACGAACCAGTTCCAAAACCGCTCAAACAGGCTGGTAATTTTGCTCCAGACTTGGTTGAGCCGAACTACGAGCCAGGTCCAAAACCGATTGAAATGAAAGGAAATCCAGGTCACGAAGCGTTTCAGACCAGCGGTAAACCAGGTCCAGAATTCTTCGAACTTGGGCACGAACCAGTGCCAGAAGCGAACGAACAAACTCTTGAACCAGGTCCAAACCCTCTGCAAGCGCACTGTTACCCAGGTCCAAACCCGGTCCAGCCAGCCGGTAAACCAGGTCCAGAATTGTTCGAATTTGGGCACGAACCAGTGCCAGAAGCGAATGAATAAACCCTTGAACCAGTTCCAGAAACGACGCAGACGCACAGTTACCCAGGTCCAGACGCGGTCCAGCCAACCGGTAAACCAGTTCCAGACACGACGCAGGCGCACGGTTACCCAGTTCCACACGCGGTCCAGCCAACCGGTAAACCAGTTCCAGAAACGACGCAGGCGCACAGTTACCCAGGTCCAGACGCGGTCCAGCCAACCGGTAAACCAGTTCCAGACACGACGCAGACGTACGGTTACCCAGGTCCAGACGCGGTCCAGCCAACCGGTAAACCAGTTCCAGAAGCGCTCTGCGTAAGGGGCAAGCCAATCCAGAAAGCGGTTCAGATGGGGGTAAAGCCACTTACAGAAGCGCCATATCTGTTTCAAGACTTTTCGCAACAACGGTCTTATTTGCCGCAAAGCCCATCTAAGCGAACGATAGATAGGTCGAAGCAGCCCCAGGTAGATCAGTGGAAAACCATGGCTGAAAGTCAGGATGCCGACCAGAACCGCAGTTGGAATGGCCCACAGACTGAGGATGGGTAAGAAGGTAATGCCAAACCAGACCATCGAACTGAGCGCCGTCAACTGACCAAGCCCAACTAGAAAGCCCCACTTTGCATAGGTTTCCTTGTGTAAGGGCGAGGCGGTGTTCTTCCACAGCAGGTAGAAGAGCATAAAGAAGCCCATTACGCCCTTGGCGATAAGTTCCACCATTGTGAGAAGCCAGCCTTTCGGCGGGCTTTTATTGTCTCTTTCATTCATTTGCAAGTCTCTATCGAAGTAATGGAACGCAATGCCCAACGGCAAACTGCGTTCGGAAGGAAAGAACCGGCTCCGGCTTATGCTACGGAACCAGTGTGGTATCGCTTTCGACAGTGCCCTACTGCGCCTGCCGCAAGCTGCAACTCCAGCCACGCAATTTTCCACGACGCCGCCACAAGAACCGGTGAGCATGCCCTACACGACCAACAACCAGGTTGGCGCAAGTAAGGCAGCTACGAGTAGGCGGTGATGAGAGGAAAGATTGAAGCGGTATAAAAACCCAGGGAATTGAGATGGAGGAATTGCTACCAGATCCCTAACAAGAAGTAGCGCCTCCGAAAAAGGCACAAGACTGAATTCTAAACAACACTATATTTACCGACACAGCGCAACTGGCGAACTCAGTACACTAAGCCGATTTCCAATGGGACAATTGCCGGACTTTCAGCGCACCTTCAGAATCATCTGGCTGCGATCCTTGAGCAGGCGCTTGCAGATGCGGGCATAGAACATCTCACACATGGGCCAGACAAAGGCCGCAAAGCCGAGAAAGAATAGACCAAGAAAAGCCGGAATGGATTGGGCGGATGCGTGCAGACAGGCACAGGCAATGCCGATGGGACCGGCCATAGCCGCCAACTGTGTCAGGTCGAGCAAGTAGCCGGGATGCTCTTCCACGTCACGGAAGAGATCCGCCTGCAGTTCGCGAGCCACATAAAGGGCGATCAGGGAAAGCATGATGCCGCTCACCAGCATAAAACAGTCCAGTTCGGGAAGCTTCAACTTGAGCGCGAAAAGAGCCAGTAAATCAACGAGAAACAAAAGAGAGGAAGCGGTAAATCCCACAGCCGCAATTTCACGGTTCGGCAACACGGGACTATCCTGATTGGTCAAGGTACCAGATGTCACGACGATCGCTCCTTTGCACATTCCAACCGAAGCAAAGCAGCAGAGGGAGCCCCTTCTGCTTGATTGCCAGAGCTTACCACTTTCCTTGGAGCGGCATTACTGCACTACCGGCGGTACCGACACTTTTGCAACGCTTCCTTAATCTAATTTTTCTTAGTCATGGCGAGCAAAACCGCGCCCAGTATATCCATACAAAGACCTGACACCCATACAAGGAAATCACAAGAAGCCCCCGATTTGCAGGCCGGTTGTAAGCCAAAAGCGATACCCGCTACCGGCATAAAAGATCTCAAAGCCCAGATACAAGGCCAGGGGTTGCTACCTGCAAGTGTCCTTTTAAATTGTCGCCAAATTGTCAGCCGGCAGTCACCGATTCGACACAGACCGGTCAAACCGGCTCCCACGCCCACACGAGAGCAACAGCACGGTCAGTGTTAAACGACACTCAGAAGCCGAACAGGCTAAATACAGTTACGAAAAGGAAGAATCTCTTGGCAACAAGGACGGTAAAGAGCTAGAACCTAATTGCAGTTACATCAACCACTCTCAAAAGAGGAAATCATTCCCTAAATCTTCAAGATCGAACACCAAGAGTGTCCAGACCATGGAGACCCCAGTCAGGGAGTCTTTCTCAGACAGACAAACTGCAACCCTGTCAATAACACATACAGAGTTTTCAGCGCTCTTCCAGGCTGAAAGCCGGCGAACCGAATCGGGACACGGCCAATAGACCTTGAAGTAAAGAGAAATCTTGCAACGCTAAAACTGAGTCCGAACGGTCACCACATCGACGTTCGCTTCCATTTACCTACACTCCATTTCCATATGACCACAGCTAACTTGCTTACATACTGCCTTTTGTTGCTTATTTTCGTCGCTGCCAACGGCGTTTTCGTGGCCTTCGAATTTGCCCTCATCTCAATGCGACGCACCCGCGTCACGGAACTAATCGACGACGGCGTTCTAGCCGCCAGAGCGATCCGGCGTCTACAAAACGACATGGATGAAACTATATCGGGCGCCCAGGTCGGTATCACTTTTGCCAGCCTGGTGCTGGGCTGGATCGGTGAACCTGCCGTGCATGAAATCCTGCACCGGGCTTTCGGTTTAGTTCCCGCTGGTCTGATTGCCACCATTGAGCAGTTCTGCACCAGTGCCGCCAACTTCCTGCCGGAAGCGCTGGTCTCCACGCTGCAGCAGTTGCCAATTTTAAACGGGCTTTCCTTCCTGCTTTCATTCAGCTTGCTCTCGCTGCTGCACGTAGTGCTGGGCGAACAAGTACCAAAAGGGCTGGCGCTGCGCTTTCCGGAAAGACTACTGCTGATTGCAGCCGGTCCCTTTCTGCTCTATCGCACCATGGTCTTTCCGCTCATCTTCGTCTTCTCCTTCGCCACCAAGTCGGTACTGAGGCTAATGGGCATCAAACAGTCGGCCAATCATGAACCGGTTCACTCCAGCGAAGAGTTGTCGCACTTGATAGACGGCAGCAGTGTTGCCGGAGAAATCAGTCATGCCATCAACAATGTTCTGCAAAAAGCTCTGGACCTGCAAGACTTGCAGGTCTCCGAGGTAATGCGCCCCCTGGACGAGGTGGACATGGTGGAAGTAAACACCTCCTTGAGACAACTCCTGAAAGTTGTGGCTGATTGCAAACACAGCAGGTTACCGGTTTACAAAGACAGGCGGGACAACATCATCGGGGTCTTTTCCACCAAAGACCTCTTCGAAATAATCGACGACAAAATGAGCTCTGTGGCGCTAGAAGCCGCTCTCAAGCAGCTCAGCGTTGACTTTCATCTTTCCAAACACCTGCGGCCGTATCTGCGCGTCACCGACGGCATGCAGGCCAGCAGTCTATTGCACATGCTGCTGATCAGAACGATGCCCATGGCCATTGTCATCAACGATACGGAAGAAAGACTCTGTGTCGGCATCAGCACCCTCGAAGACGTACTGGAACACCTTGTCGGTGAAATCAAGGACGAGCACGACCATTAAACGCTGGTCACCCTCCATCCGGCGCAGGCGATTTGTCTGCGCCCATTTATCGCCAATCAACAAGAAAGTCGGAGAAACGAAACATGACCGCAACTAACTCTAAGCCCACTCTCACCCTGCCTGTCGCCTTACCGGAAGCGCAGCCGCAATGGGCGAATCTAGCACTGGCCTTCGTGCAGAAAGCCAAGACCTGTTCCACTCGCATCGCAGTAGAAGACGATCAGGGTACCTACACCTACGGTGACTTACTGGCGAAATCACTTGCCATAGCCCTAATCTTGCAAGAGCAACTAACGGACAGCGAAACTGTCGGCATTATCCTTCCACCTTCCGCCCCCGCCGTCATTGCCAATCTGGCCATTTCATTGCTGGGCAAAACGCCGGTCAACGTCAATTACGGCACCGGTAACGAACTGGTCAATTACACCCTGGAAGACGCCGGCACTGACTTCGTCATCTCCAGCCCGTCCTTCCTGCAAACAGTCAAGCTCGAACCTGTTAAAACCGTGCTGGACATGACCGAACTGGCAGGACGGGTAAATCAATATGTCCTCGCCGATGTAGCCGCAATCTTGGCCGGTGCCGAAGACGCCAAGCCTATGCCCGGACTGGCTGCGACGCAAGCCAGCACAGCCACCCTGCTCTACACCTCCGGTTCTACCAACCGGCCAAAAGGCGTTATGTTGAGCCACGAAAGCATCATTACCAATGTGCTGGCCGTCAGCGAGCGTTATCCCACTAGATACACGCAGGAAGGTCAGCCTGATGCCGGCGCTGAAATACAGGAAGTGGTGCTGGGCTCCCTGCCCTTCGCGCATTCCCTGGGCTTCACCGGCACCTTCTGGGCCGCCCTTTTGCTCGGCTGGAAGGCTGTCTACTTCGCCAATCCGCGCGACATCAGAGGCATCTGCAAACGAGTGCAGGAAGCGGGCGTAACCATTTTCGTAACCGCGCCCACTCTCATGCGCATGTATTTGATAAAAGCAACCAGAGAGCAGTTCGCATCCGTGCATGTGCTTCTACTGGGCTCCGAAAAACTGAAGCCGGAGTTGCGCAAAGACATCAAAGACAAGCTGGGCATTGACGCCTGCGAAGCCTACGGCGCCACGGAAATGGGACCCATCATCACCCTGTCGGTGGCAGCCATGGTGACGGGGGCCAGGGGCACCCTCGTCTACGGCTCTCGCCCGGGAAGCGTCGGCTTGCCGGCGGCGGGAACGACAATAGCCGTGGTTGATACCACTAGCGGTGAATTCATAGCCGGGCGCGGCAGCGAGCACCAGGGAGAGTTCTGGGTGAAAGGCAAACAACGCATGGACGGCTATCACGGCAATCAAGAAGCGACCGAGAAAGCCATCGTGGATGGCTGGTATCGCACCGGCGACATCGGCTATGTGGACGAAGACGGCTTCCTGTACATCACCGACCGCCTGGCCCGCTTCGCCAAAGTAAGCGGTGAAATGGTGCCCATGGGTCTGGTGGAAACTCTGGTGCGCCAGCTCACCGGGCTGGACGAACTTTCCATTCACGTCACTTGCATTCCCGACGCGAGCAAGGGGGAACGGCTGGTGGCCTTCTATACCGGTCTGGGAAGCCTGGCGGAAGCCGGCGTCTCCGGGCTAATCAAGCAACTGTCGGATCAGATAGACAACCTCTGGATTCCCAAGGTCTGCGACTTCATTCAGTTGTCGGAAATGCCCATCGGCGCCACCGGCAAACTGGATATGCAAGCCCTGAAAGCAACAGCCAGAGACCTGACGGCCAATTCCTGAAACTTAAGCCTGCGGAACAAATTATGAGCGAAACCATTTTAACCGCCGTCTGGGCAGGAGCGGCAATAATTCTTGCTATCGGCATTTTCCTCTACTGTCGCTACTGGAGCAAGCAGGGCGCAAACTTGTCCAGCCAGAGCGGCTATGTCACCCCGTATGTGTCGGTGCTGTCCAGGCTTGTTCTCTACCTGCTGTCCAGGCTGGGTGCGCCATATTTCTTTGGTCGCCTGTACATAAGCGGCCTGCAAAACATGGCTTTCGGCAATGAAAAACAGCGCTACATCATCTGTCCAAACCACCAGTTCGAGCACGACGTTGCCGTCGTAAGCTATCTGATCGGGGCAAGACGGTGGCGCTTTCTGGCTGACATCGAGCAGGTGCGCGGCTGGCGGGCCCCATGGATGGCCTGGCTGGGCGTCATCCCGGTGGAAACAGAAAATCTGCGCGCCCGCGTCGCATCCATGAATTCCGTGGTAACGGCCCTCGAAAGGGAGCCCGGCACAAGCTTCATCATCTTTCCACAGGGAAGACTGGTGAAAGACAACAGCCTGGCACGCAAAGACTTCAATACCGGACCGGTGATTATCGCCGGTCGTGCCGCCAAGGCCACCGGTGATAACTTTGCGCTTTTGCCCATGTACATCGAGTACGTCACTGACCCCGCCAAGGCATCCCTGGGGCAAAGGCTCCTGGCTTTCTGCGGCATCAAACGAGAATTTTGCGGTCGCACAGTCTACGGCTGCCGGGTGCAAATAGCCAAACCTATCCCTGTCAAGGCCGATGAAGAGCGAAGCAAAGACGAAATCGTCGACGAACTCTTCCAGGCTATGACGGCCCTGCAAAACGGCACCTGACCACATTCCTTTTCAACAAGACCCAGGGACGGGTCCATCTCACTTCCGCTCAGCGGAGGAGGCGTGTATGACTAACTTGCAAGGAGCGAAATTCGCTCTCATCGCTACAGTTTTCTTCACCGTTCTAAATGCCCTGGTGAAGGAAATCGGACAAACCTTACCGCTTGAAGAAACCGTGTTTTTCCGCTTCCTGATTGCTTACCTGGTGATACTACCGCTGACACCAAAGTCTGCCCACCTGGAATTTTTCAAGAAGGATACCCCCAGATACCTGCACCTTTTCAGAGCCGGACTGGGAGTGACAGCCATTCTCTGCTGTTTCTTCGGCATGACCCGGTTGCCCCTCTCGGAAGCCATGTCACTGACGTACACAGCACCACTACTGGTAGCAATTCTCGGTCAGTATTTTCTCAGGGAACGAGTACCTCCCCTGCGCTGGCTGGCAATTGCCTGCGGTGCAGCCGGTGTCCTCATTATCTGCCGGCCCAAAATGGGAGCAGAGCTTATGCCCGTAGCAGTCATGCTGGCAGGCAGCCTGGCCCGAGCCGGCAGTGATATACTGGCGCGCGCCCTCAGTAGTAGAGCTTCCAGTCAATGCCTGGTGGTCTCTTTCCTGGGGCTCGGCTCAATAATGATTGCGCCCTTTGCCATTGCCAACTGGCAAACACCCACCTCGGAACAATGGTTAGTTCTGCTGCTCCTCGGCGTGAGCGGCGGTTTCTTCCAGATCTTCTTAACCAGAGCCTTCCAGCTTTCACCAGCTTCGGCACTGGCACCCTTCTTCTATACATCTTTGCTCTGGGCTGTTCTGCTCGGTGCGCTGTTCTGGAATGAAGTGCCGGGACAAAATGAAATCCTGGGCAGCGCCTTAATTGTGCTGGATGGCTTCCTGGCGCTCTGGACCTTGCGGACGAAGGTGGCAAAACCGCTTGCCGGCTAAAGAACCAGCAGTCGGCAAATTGATCTTTCAGCGACCCGATTTGGACCTGACTGAAAGAAAACCGGTCAGACAAAGTGACAGCAGTTGTTACTTTGCCTGACCATCTTAAATTCGAATATTGGAGTTACAACATGAAAGACCCAAGACCCAACGTCAATCTGATTCTAGTAAGAACAGCCGTAGCATCGGCTCAAGCCGCCCTGACCAGGTTCAACTGGTTACCCGGCGGTAGCGTTTTCCTTACACCGGTCTTTGCCTCTGCCGGAGGCAAAGCCAAGGGTCTGACTGCAAAGCGACTGGCTCAGGCTCAGATTGAAGGCTTCAAGGCCAAGCCTGGCCAGACAATATCCAACATGCTCTCCGGTTGTGGAAACAGCGGTTTCAACATCTCTTTCGGACTGGGGGAAGCAGACGCTTTTACACCATCCATCTGGCAAAATGCCCTCATCGGTGCCTTCAAAAAGGCGCGAGAATTGGAGACCAATGAAGCGGTAGTGGTGATCCCCCGCTCAATCGTACGCCGCTTCAAGAAGCAAAAAGCAGCATCATTATATGATTTCGGAAGAGTAACCGCCTCCACTATCGCACGCGTGCTTTACCAGGCAGATGACTACAAAACGGCACCAGCTGAGCCGCGCCGCCGCATTTCAAACATATCGGTAGCCTTCGACGGGCTCTCAGTGCCTGAGCTAAACGAAGTAGAACAAGGGCTTACCCATGGTCAGATACTTGGCAAAGCCGTTAATCTCTCCAGAGACACGGCCAACCTTCCGCCTAATTTCTGCACCCCCTCATATTTGGCGGAACTAGCCGAAACGGTAGCCTGGGGCTCCGACGGCACCATCGAAGTGGAAGTTTTTGAAGCCGACCAGTGCGCTGAATTCGGCATGAATGCCTTCCTGGCTGTGGCACGCGGCTCTCAAGAACCGCCCAAGTTTATCGTCATGACTTACACACCGAAAGTGAACCCACAAACTACGGAAGTGCTTGCCCTCGTAGGTAAAGGCATTACCTTCGATGCCGGCGGCTTAGATCTTAAGCCGGCCGACGGCATGCGTGATATGAAATACGACATGTGCGGCGGCGCCTCGGTCATCGCTTCCATGCAAGCAATTGCCGCCATGAATGTGCCGGTGAGAGTAAAAGCCTTCATAGCCGCCACGGAAAACATGACCGGCGGCGCAGCCTACAAGCCCGGCGATGTCTACATCGGTATGGACGGCAAGTCTTACGAAATCGACAACACCGATGCGGAAGGCCGGCTGACCCTGGTAGATGCAATATCCTGGGCCCGCCTCAAAGGCAATGTCACGCGCATTGTCGATTACGCTACTTTGACCGGAGCCGTGCTGATCGCCCTCGGTGATGCGGCTGCCGGCGTGGTAACAAGCAATCAAGACTGGTGCGACTCTTACTTACTGGCAGCCAAACTTTCAGGTGAAAACGTACATCAATTCCCGATCTTCGAAGACTATCGCGAGCAAAACACTTGCGACATAGCTGATTTGAAAAATACCGGCGGGCGGATGGCAGGCTCGATAACAGCCGGTCTCTTCGTGATGTCGGCAGCCGGAGACTTGCCGATTGTACACGTAGACATAGCCGGCACAGCTTTCAGAAGCCGCGCTACTGGAGCGGATCCCAAGGGCGGCACCGGCTTCGGTGTGATTACCCTGGTGCAACTGGCTGAACTTGTCGCAAAAGGCAAGTAATCGCTATCCAGAGCTGCGGCGCTGGTAGCCTTAAGCCCTGGTTTGCAGAGGGAGTAGCTTTACTCCCTCTGTTCAAACCCTCTGCCATTCAATCAATTTTCAATTTCTTTTTCTTGCGCCTGCTACCTTCGATAGTATGCGTCGACTAAAGACAGAAAACCAGGCAGGGCAATAGCTCTGGTAATACTTTGATAGGTCCATACACTCTTTGGTGTAAGGGAAAGCGTCGATGACAACATGGATTCCGAACCATTAACCTTGTTCCTGGTGAGCGGAATATATTTGAGACGACCTTCGCCACCAGCAACTAATGAGGAGCTATCATGAACAATAAACACATAATATGCCAGTTTGTAGAAAACGAATCAGGTCAGGGTATTACTGAATACGGCGCCATCCTAGCCTTTGTGGCTATTCTTGTGGCGGTGGTCTTCTCCATCACCCAGGGCGCTCTTTCAGCCGCTATCTCCAAAGCCTTTTCAGCCGTGGTCAGCCAATTGAACGCCCTCTCTTCAGCGGCGGCAGCAGCAAGCTGAATCAGCAGACCTGAAATCGCCTTACTTCTTGCTATAGTATATTGTCGCAAAAAAAGAGAACTGCAGCACCGGTCGGAACTTCCGAGCCGGTGCTTGCAGTCTCTGGGTTGTTATATCCACGGGGCTGCCGAAGGTGGAAGGTATGCCTCCCTTATCCATTCGGCAGCCCCAGGCTCTCAGCTTGGAGCGGCTCTAGCGAGAGCTTACTCCTCGCCGAAGACCTTTGCCAGCAGGTCGTTGCGGGTGCAGGGTCCGTTGCAGGTGCCGTTCTTGGCCCAGGGTTGAACCTGCTTTTCGCCGTCGTTGCCACGCCGCTCGCCGAGACCGAAGTCGATACCGGTCTGCAGAAGCGGGCTGGCGAGCAGCGAGGGAATCACCGGGGCGTTGCCCTGGTGTCCCGCGTAACAGGTACTCGCATTCGTGTTCATGATGAACCTCCTAAGAGATACGTTGATGTTGGTGGTTGACGTGAGAAGCGTTTACTTGTCCAGCACTTCCCAGTCCTTGCCGTCGAGGTTGAAGAGCAACGACAGGAACGTCGTCGCATAACTTCCCCGGCGCAAGGTGAAGGTCAGGTTGATGGACTCGTCGCGGGCAGTCACGTCGAGATTGCCCACACGCACATGAGACGGGCGGCGCGGACCGGAGCTGCCATCCGTGTTCGTCAGGAAGTACTTGCGCACCACCGGATCGATCTTGGACGGAATTGCCTCGGGAAGCCACCGCTCGTACCACTTGACACTGTTCTCGTCCCCGGCGAAGTAGAGGGGAATGACCGGCTCGCCAGTACGACGATCCGCCTCCAGTGCTTCGATCGGGATCAGACCATCGAGGACACGGGCCAGAGCCTGGTTGAACCAGTAACCCTGATACGCGCCGACCCACAGGCTGACATCATCGCGCATTTCCAGGAACGCTCTTTCGATGCTCCTGGTCTCGATGATTTTGGAAATCAGCTTGTGCTCGATGAACATGTTGGCGGGCTCGTAGCTCGGGCGCCGCCGGTAGCGATGGTTGTAGCCGGGCTCCGGCTCCTCGAGAACACGCTGCATCTCGATGAAGTCGAAGCTCTGCTCCGCCACCGTCTGCCCCTTGGCCGCGGCGGTTTCTTCCGCCTGAGCCCAGATGACAGCCAGTTTGCGGCGCAGGTCGTTGGCCAGAGGATGGTCATTCTCCTCGACCAGTTCGCAGCAGAACCGCTTCACGCCGGCTTCGGACCCCATGGTGATGAAGTCCAGGCCGACGCCCAGCAGATTCTGGCGACGTCCCAAGCGCTGGCGCCCGAAGAAGTTGGGCATGACCACCGTCTCGGTGCCGTCTTGCACGTAGGTGATGTCCCTGAGCCGGGGAGGCAGGTACTCGTCGATGGCGTCCTTCTTCATGCCAGGCAAACCGACCTGGAGCGTGAAGTTGTTGCCCTCGAGGAAGCCCTTGCGCAGCGCCCGGTCGTGCCTGCGGACGTCCTTGATGAAATAGCCGTGTTCGCGCAGATTGCGCTCATCCGGTGTTGCGTGCCGCCGCACATCGTCGATGTTGACCGAGGCATTGGCAATCACGACCATCTGAGCAGTCCGTGCGGTACGGTCCTTGTTGCCCGCCATGGTGATCCACTGGGCGGGGATTTTCAGGTCGTTTGCCAGCTTGCGAGCGGCAGCCGACGAAGTCAGCCGACACTTCACCAGCGTGAATGCCACGAAGCGACCGGTGAAGGCATCCAGACGCTCCGGCGTGAAATCGGACCGTGTCGTCGCGGTAAGCATGCCGTAACGATGGACCTCTTGCACGATGAAGTGCGACGCGTCAGCCTTGTGCTGCGCCAGGACCACGGGGTGGTTGCCGGCGTAGCGTCGCAGCTGTTCGGTCGGGAGGAAGCCGAAGCCGGTGCGGGCGCTCCGGTCAGAGATTTCAGAGATAACGGTATCCATGGTATACACCTCTGTGATGTTGGGGCGGCAATTGCACCACCCCCGTTGTTAGGACAGAGCGGAAGGCGACCCAGATAATCCGGGCCTATTGCTGACCACGACCAACCGGCAGGAGGCGGAACGACTTGCTCCACCTCCATGAGTTGACCGCTAGACGGTCTAGCCTTCCAACAGAGACTTTCTATTTACAGATGGTGCTACCCTCAGGCGTTGACACCCGAGGACGGCAGGTAGTCGAGGAGCGTCTCCATCTTGTCGATGTGAAGCGTTTCCTCCGGTACTTGGTCGGGACGATAGACGTGCTCGCGGTCGATGAGGACCGTCCGCATGCCCAGGGCAATTGCCGGCAGAATGTCGTTTTCGAGATGATCCCCGATCATCAAGCAATCCTCGGGGGCCACGCCGGCACGCAGACAAGCGCGACGGAACAGCTCGACATCAGGCTTGGCGTAACCTTCCTCGAAGGAGTACACGCGCAGCTCCGGCGGGATGAACTTGCCCAGACTTTCCTCTTCGAACAAGGTCTTGACCGGGAAGCCCCAGAGGTTCGAGATGAGCCCATTGCGCAAACCGCGCGCCTTGAGTTCCTTGAGAACCTTCCTTGTGTCGAAGAACATGAGGGCGCACTGCGACTCCTTGTGCGTCACCTCGTTGAACAGCGGAACCATCTCCGGTTCCACAGTCAGCCCAAAGGGACGGGCTACGGAGCGGATGAACCCGACAGGGTCCTGCTCACCGTGACGCACCGGATGGGGCACATTGGTGGTCAGACAGACACGCAGGAAGTCAGGATCCACCGAACGCACGTCCTTGACGTCGATGGACTCCGTGTGAAACTTGAGGATTTTCTGCAGGTGCAGAATCGGCTCCCGGTTGTCCGAGCGCGCGATCGTTCCCCACAGGTCCCACCAGATAACCGCGGGCAGTTTCCGCAGTTCCCATTTGGGACTGTTGAGTGAAATACCGACTGGAGCAGTCATAGTTTGGCTCCTTCCATGTGAAAGTTTTGGCCTGTCCCATGCCACAGCATGAGACGGACACGTGGTTTCAGTACAGATTTGATACGTTGAACAGCCATTTGCTTACTCCTGAAAGAGAGCGATGTGGCAAGAGGCTAGTCGTCAGGGGATGGGGTGTGTGGTCACCTTCCTTCCCCTGTCACTCGGGCAGAGTAGCTCCAGGCACGACGCCTAGAGGCAGTAGGTGCACTCCGCCGTGATTTCCACCGACGTGACGGGGTCGGTGAAACGAAGCAGCACGCGACGCATGCGATCATCCAGATTGGTGTGTTGCACCGTGAACTGGTTGAGCATGAGGCGAGCGCAAGCCGCGGCCATGTCCGGGGGACAGGCGCGCGTGCGAAGAACTTGCTCCATCTCCTGAGCCATGAACGCCGGCGTGCCGGCTTTGGGCTCGGAAATGTAGAAGCCGCCGTTGAAAAGCCGGTTGATGGCATCCGGAGAGAGCTTCGGCGCCTGCGTCTTGTCGTAGCGCAGTTCCAGACGAGCCGTCTGGTCGACGCTGGCGAAGACGAGGGTGACGAGAGCGTCAGCTTCCAGAAGCGCTTCGACACAACCGTGAGCCACGGCAGCGACGGCGCGGTCATGAGAGATGTGACCCAGGCCGTTGCGCTCGTAGATGAGCTTCAGACCGGGGGCGTCCTCGTCACGGGACCGGAACAGGTTGGCCACCACGATGGCAATGCCGGCGGGCATCTGGCGAACAGACTGACGCACATCTTCGGGCACGGGCTCGGTGATGCTGCCACAGGTGTAGCAAGCAACGTGACCGTTGTCGAGGAGGTTGGCGCGGCAGGAGTCACCGTCATGACCGGACAGAGCGCAGGCAGGGCAGACAGAGGTTCCAACGATTTTCATAGTTTGAGAGGTCCTTTCTTTCCGGCGGGTTAAGTGTTCCATTTCCAAGACCAGACCTTCCAACCCGGACTCACGCAGCTACTACAGCAGAGGCTCATCTACCGGACATGCTCACACTCGCGATTGCGAGTCAGTGGCGGTGGTTGAAAAGCCTATGTGCTGGAGAGATGCGCTTTGTTGGAAAACCTTTTGGGTTAAAGAGTGAAAATGGATATCTGGAACTTAAACGAAAGTTATCAAGAGAGGCAAGAGAAAGTTTCAAAAGTAACCTCAAACGATGCATTGTTAATCTTTGGATGCACCGCCTTAGCGCCGTCTCACAATTAGCGAAACGAGCATCAGCGCCCCCCTTAAAGGCTGCAAACGAGCCACTTCTCAAGAAAAGGCAGAAAATCGGCCTGTGGTGAATTTCCCCATTAGAACCAACTCATAACATATGCTAGCTCGACTATCTGGGCTGAAATACTTAGTTTGGCTTTCTCTATGAATAGTAATTACTAGTTTCATTCAATGGTTAGGCCTGGCTAGCGCAACCCAAAAATGGACCTAGCGCAGCTAGGCAATTAATCAAAATCCCGACCATTTTGACGGGAATCATTTGCAAGTTCACCGAGTTCTCACAAGTGATCGGCAGCGCTCTGCAGCAGTAGTAAAAGGGCCCGACACAGTCCCCCGCCCTGAAAGCGAAAAACCCTAAAACTCATTGCTGACCTGGCTGCGCGAATTGTATTAACCGGATCTCATGAGAAAACCATTGAGCTAAGACCCAAGAATATCTACGGTAGACATACTATTCCCTAATTCTCTCTCCTGGATCTTTTCACCGACTAAACACTGTAATTCCCGCTACCTATGCTTTTCTCTTTCTCCTCTGGTGGACTTAGTCACCAGCCGAAGTTAAAGGAGCTTGAAAGAGGCGTGGAGAGCTTTGTCGGTACAGGCTGAGCACAAGGGTCTAGTGGAAGGTCCGGTCCCGTGACCGAACCATCCGTTTGTTTCTTCTAACTGGAACAGAACCATCAAGACAGGCATTCCGCCTGGCTCGTATCGGTTCACAACTCAAGAAAGAGGTTTTTCTATGAACATCATCGAATCAAAGCTCCATCATGTGTTTGGTCCGACCCCCGCCAAGCGTCCTGTCGCGTTCTCGCGCAAGCCGTCTGGTCTCCTCGGTCAGGCCATCGACCAGCTCGTCAACCGCAACCCCGAGCTCGAACTCGAGTTCGACCGCACCGGTCACGTTCGGCACCTCGTCGCCACGAAGCAGACGCTGTTCTCCGGAGCCACCTTCACCGGTGACGCCCGGGCTCATGCCGCCGCCTTCCTGGCTACCGCGCCGGTGTTCAAGGCTCTCGACCTCGAGGGCATCGAACTGGACGAAGGCGAGAGCGAGGCACTGCCCTACGGGCACCGCGTCGACTACAAGCAGTTCATCACCCTCAAGTGCGGCCGCAAGCTGCGCGTGCGCAACGGCTCCATCGGCGTGCACATGAACAGCAAGGGCGACGTGTTCAGCGTCAACTCCACACTCAAGGTCTTCCCGGCCCGCAAGGTCCTGGGCAAGGTCATCAGCGAGGAGGCAGCCAAGGAGGCGGCCAAGAAGCACATGGAGTCGCTGATCGCCAAGATCGGCAAGGACGCCAAGCAGTTCGCTCGCGAACTCACCGGCGGTCTTCAGACCTGCTCGGCCAAGGCGGAACTCGTGCTCTCCGAGCATGAGGGTCGCTTCGATCCGGTCTACGAGGTGGAACTCTCCATCTGCGAACCCCGCCAGCTCATGCAGATGCTGGTCAAGGCGCGCACCGGCGAGGTCGTCTACCACGAGTCCAAGCTCCACTTCTCCATCGCCAACCAGCGCACCCAGGTCGGTCTGAACCGCATCGCGGCCAAGACGCTGCTGCGCATCCCGGATCCCAAGGTGTCCGTGGCCAAGCAGGTGGTCGACCACTACGTGGAAGACCTGCCTGACGCCACCACCCTCAAGAACCACCGGATGGTGATGCTGGTTCGCAAGAACCGCAAGTGGGTGGAGGTGAAGGCCAAGGCAGACGGCACGTACAACTTCGACTCCGCCAAGGAGAAGGACGAGTTCGCCGCCGTGGTCACCTTCATCGCCCTCAACACCCAGCTCGTCTGGATGGAAAAGCTGGGCATGAAGACCAAGTACGAACCGCTCAAGGTCTACATGAACGACCCGAGCGTGCGCGACAACGCCTACCTCGACCCGGAGAACTGGGAGGTGCACATCGGCATCGGCTCCGGAATCGGCGCCGGTCTGGTGCAGGACATCTTCCTCGACCTGGGCGTGAGCTGGCACGAGAACGGCCACGGCATCGTCACCATCCAGGCGCCGGGCAAGGACTTGCCTGGCAACGAAGGTGGTGCCATCCACGAAGCCACCGGCGACGTGCTCGGGCAGATCCTGGTGAGCTATCTCTTCCGCCTCAAGTTCGGCGGGCTCATCAACTACCCGGTCAGCCGTTCCGACATCAAGGTCGACCCGCGCATCATCGGCGCCTACGCGTTGCCGCCGGATGGTATCCGCAAGCAGCGCAACGGCAAGACGGTGCGTGACAAGACCGGTGAGGTGCACGACGACGGTGAAATCGTCGGCGGCGCACTGGCCGACCTGCTGGAAGCGATGGCCACCGGTGCCGACGTCACCGACGACGGTGCCAAGCTGGAGGCGGCTCTGGAGAACTACGCGCGCATCTACCTGATGGCGCTGGCTCTGGTCCCCGCTTCCCGCGTGACCTTCCGCGACCTGCGCCGCGCCCTCATCACTGCCGACCAGCAGTTGTTGAACGGTGCCAACCGCAGCGCCATCGAGAGCAATTTCGACAAGCGCGGCATCACCAGCGGACAGGGCAACACGGCGGGCGCCACCGGCGGTCGTCGTCGTCGCCGCTGAGGTCAGGTTGGCGCCCTAACCGGCGCTAGCCACTGAAGACAAAGGGGGGACCGGAACTTGCAGCAATGCAATCTTCCGGTTCCTCCGGCGTCTTCTTTTTTTCGCCCCTTACGATATGGTATCGTATACCAATCCAAAAAAGAAGAAACCCGGCTTCTCTAGTAGCAATTAACAGCAACGGCAGGATCAAACATCGGAGATCCTGCCGTCTTGAAATAGCTGCTGGGAAGCAGTTCTAACGCAAGGTTAGATAAAGCAAGTTGTTGTAGGTAGTAAGCAACAGCTCAAGATGCTCACCATCGTTACTCCTATGGGGCTTGAGCCGGGTCAAAACAGCGTCGCTGTCAATGAACCCGTGTTCACGAAGAGGCAAATCCTCCTGCCGGCAAATCTGAATCTTGACCGCCCGAAGCACAATCTCCATAAGAGACTTCACCTCCGAGCTAGAGCGAACTTGATCGGCCAGGCTCAGATAGGGCGCCGCCGCTGCCGAAGCAGCATTGGCCAGGCGAGCATTGTGGCGACGATTCTCCTCCACCTGCCAACAGTGCTCAGCACCACCTCTACCCGTATCGGTCAGTGGGACAAAGTTCACTGCCTCCAGGTGTTGACTCGCTCTCTGTCCCAGACGAAGCAACAGAGCCTTCTTCAATTGCATAAACTGTTCGTTCATAACCGCCTCCACCAATAAACTTCAAAAAGCGCCGCTACACGAGTTAGCTTCGCTCCTTCCCGGCAGCGAGATCAGTCACGCCGGCACAAACTCGTCGAAGCAGTAGGGTGCCAACGTGCCGTCATGTTCCACCCACCAGACATCACCACCGTGGCCTCCGACAAAGCCTTTGATGACGCCCACTGCGCCCAGTCTGCGATTATTCATGTAATCCTTACGAAGG
The DNA here is from genome assembly GCA_016712465.1 of Candidatus Obscuribacter sp. GTDB lineage: Bacteria > Cyanobacteriota > Vampirovibrionia > Obscuribacterales > Obscuribacteraceae > Obscuribacter. Next base: position 6,997,151 of record JADJQZ010000001.1, on the reverse strand, counting down.
ATAAATCCCTGGGTAGAGTTGAGGGCGACGATGCGAACTTTCAGGCCGGGTTTGACTTGATCGAGGTTCATTTTGCTTCCTTGTCTTTAATCGGCTGCCAACCAGTAATCCATTCAGATCAGGTCAGGTCAGGCAGACTCGATTGCCGTTGCAGGACACAGTGCGAAGAGTGCTCGGGCACTTCCACGCTGTGCGGTCTTTACTCACTGATCCCCTTCCGCCCCAGACTGCCCCAGACTTCTATCGCGCATCCGGAATCGGATGCAATCGGAGTTGTCTGGCGGCTTTGTAATTTGCTTCAGCTAGGTAGATTGACCTGGGTGGATAGGGAGGGAGTGATTCCAATTCCTAACCGACCCCAAGCGCTTCATACAAGGCTGTAAGGGCAGGATAGGTAATTTATAACCCTCGCACCAGGTAGCGTCAGGTACCGCAGTTGAACTAACTGACAGAGCCGCCAAATATGGCAAAATTCGCCATATTTCGGAGAGCGGAGCAAGACATTCTCAGGGTGTTCCAGCAGGACAGGGCGGCCGGCTCGAACTAGGATTCTGTCGTTTGGCGCAAATTATATGACCCCCTGCCGGTGCACCGACACTCTTCCGTTTATACTTGGGTGAAGTAAGGAACGGCACCTCACGCCGCACTCAACCTTAAGGACAAGATCCATAGTGATCAATTTGTTGGATGAAGCCAGAGATCTCCAGAGCGACATTCTTTCCCTGCGCCGTCGGCTCCAGACCACACCGGAGCCGGCCTTTCAGGAAGCCGCAACAGCTGAGACAGTAGCCAACGCCTTGAAGGCTTGCGGCTTCCAGCTGAAAATGGGAATCGCTGAAACAGGGCTTCTGGCCGACACCGGCGCAGGCAAAGTGGTGGCTATCCACACGGCCATGGATGCTCTGCCGGCAAGCGATAAACAGGCAGCCTTTCACGGCTGCGGACATGACGCCAATATGGCTTGCGTCATAGGAGCAGCTCGTATCATAGCGAGGCGACTGCGAGGACAAACTTCCGGCACCTTGCGCCTGATCTTCCAGCCGGCAGCAGAACTCTCCAGCCACGCCTCCAATGCCGCTGCCTACCAGATGATCGAGGCCGGAGCCCTGGATAATTGCAGCGCCGTTTTTGGCATTCACGTAGATTCAACTATTCGAAGCGGCAGGGCGGCGGTAGTGGAGCCTGTATTAAACAGCAGCACTCATCAGCATTTTCGAGAAATCATGCAACAGTCAGCCGTAGAACTTTTAGGAAAAAGTCAGGTCAGCCTCGTAACAAGAACCACCTATGGATGCGACTTCAGTCGCTACCTGGAAAAGGTTCCAGGCTCACTCGTATATCTGGGAGTGGGTATACCGGGGAAATTCGCAAGTCATCACTCGCCGGACTTCTCCATCGACGAAACAAGCCTATATGTCGGCGCCGCCGTGCTGGCCAACACCGTGCTGAAGACCCTGGCAGAGAAGTAAGGATTATTTTGCCGACGCCGGCGAACCTGTTTGAATCAGCAGACACTGCTAAGCGGCCAAATCGGCCATTCCGTTACTGCGCCCCCAATCCTTTCCCCGGTCCCCGGTTCCCCTGTCCTTTTCTGCTATCATCATGGACTGAGCGCTTTTGAGCAGCAGGCTCAGTTCTCACCGACGCAAAGAAGCAAGTTCCAGACATGACTGAAGAAAAGAAAATCGAAGCGCTAATTTTTGACATGGGTCATGTCTTTGTCGACTTTGAATGGGAGCAGGTTTGCCTTGGTTTCTGCCAGACCTTCGGCATCAGCCTGGATGAATTCAAACCCATACTGAAACACATCAGTACACTCGGCTATGAAACCGGTCATATAGACACTGTCGGACTCCTGAAAGAAGTCGAGAAAGTTACTCGCATCAGCTTGGAAGAAGACCGGTTTCACACGCTCTGGAATGCCACCTTCAGAGAAAACGAACTGGTATCGAACATTCTGCACCATCTGAAGGGCAACTATCCGCTCTATCTCCTATCGAACACAAACGAGTCACACTGGAACTTTCTGGAAGAAACCTTTCAAGTGAGCAGGCACTTCGACGACCTGGTTCTATCTTTTGAAATCGGCTACGCCAAGCCCCAGGTTGAAATTTACAAGGAAGTGCTGCGCCGGGCCAAGAAAGAGCCGGAACAATGCCTGTTCATCGATGACCTGGAAGCGAATGTGAAAGCAGCACAGTCCATCGGCATCCAGACCATACATTTTCAGTCCGGCCAGGATCTTCTTGACAATCTCACCAGGCGCGGCATTTTAAGCCCCTGACCCCCTGCCTTATTTTGTCAAAATTCAGCCATAGCGCAAACCGCGCTAGTAGAGATAGACTTCATGAAGATCCGTCTCATTCGTTCCGGCGCACTCCAAACCGGCATCGAGACCGGCGCTCCAAGTTCGAACCAGGACGCGCAGAGGTTCGGAAACTCAATCAAGCTTTTTCTATGAGTACTTCCTAATGCCATTTATCTATGAGCAAGAAGGTCTCAGTTAATAGGCTCCAGATGTTTTTCCTAACCCCCCTTCTCTTAACGCGAAATCAGTTCACCCCGCTACTGCAACACCATCTAAGCCACCAAACCTCCGCTCTCCAGGCGGAAGAATAGCAGGTGCTCTGATCTCGCCAAACAAATCATCAAGAATTGGAGTTTCTGATGGACAAATGCCAACGTCAACGCCTCACGCTTCTCTCTCTGCGCGGTCTGCTCTCAGCCTGCGTAGGTCTTGTAACCGGCTTCGGAGCCTACATGGTCGCCAAACACTTCGGTGTCGAACTGCCTGGCGGCACTGAAGTTCTGAGCGGTTGCGCCGCCGGTGCCATCACCTGGTTCGCTGCGCGCAGCAAGTTCCAGTTCACGGAAGAGTGCATGCACATGGCTCGCGGCGCCGAACTGAGACAGGATCGCCCCGTCCAGCTCGGCAAAGCGCGCCCCGTGCGCACCATGGTTGCACCCAACACCACCAAGCCTGCCACCAGCGCCCCTGCCGTTCTCAACAACGGTCCGCTCTTCAGCCGCGGTCGCCTGCAGGTCTCGGTGGAAACCGGCGAAGACGCAATCAAGGTGCTCGTGGTTCGCACCAAGGGCCTCTCCGGCAGCGAGTTCAAGGGCAACAACGGTCTGCGTCCTCGCCTCGAGGCCGTCGCCGGCGTTAAGTGGGAAAACCCCAAGAACGAGCAGAACGGCAATCGCACCATGACCGGCAAGCTGGTCAAGGGAGCCAACGAAAGCGAAATCGCCGCCAAGATCGTCTCGATCTGCGAGCGCTTCGTCTGAACCCTGCCGGCCGGCATCCAGGTCGATTCACCATGTGACCTGAGCGGCCGGATAGGACAACAATAAAAGCTGACTACCTTGAGCAGCGACCTGCACCCTTCAAGCCGGTCGCTGCTCTTTTCTTTCGCCTGAAACCTTTCCAGGGCAAGGCGAAAGCTATGTCCCTGAGGCGTTCAGCCTCTCAAACGGTAGGAGTCACAGCACTCTTGCCACCCGCGGTCAAAAGACCGCATTCCATCCCTGGAGCAAACAATGAGCACTTTCCTCATGATCCTTCTGTCAGTCATCCTGGTCATCGGTGGACTGATCTTCTTCGGCCTGATGTGGCTCAAAGCCAAAGCACAAAAGGGCATTGCCCTTCTGGCCGCCACCGCTGTCAGCGCTGCCCTGCAGAGCATGAAGACTCACCAGGCCAAGCCCGAGAATGCCGGTGACACTCAGCTAGCCGACCTCATCGCCCGCTTCGAAGAGGGCGACGAGAAAGCACGCGCCGCCTTCAAGAGCGGTAACTACGAAGGCGTCATGACCATCGCCGAGCCCCTCATGGCGGACTTCGCCGCCTACAAGAAAGCGATGGCCGAAAAACAAGCCGCCCAACAGCAAGCCGACACCGGCACCGTCATCGACGCGGAGGTTGTGGAGGCACCCAAGGAGCTGCAAGCTCCCGAAGCGAAGCCGGCTGACCCTGCGTCCAACCCGCCCGCTGCGGATTCTGCGCCGGACGCCGACAAGAAGAACTAGACCAGGCACCGTGGCTTGAGCTGGACGAGCAGATCTCTGCCGCCCTCAAGTCCTCTTGCCCAGGTCTAATCTGACCCCGTTCCACGTGGGGAAGACGGAGCCATCCTCTTCCCCGCTTTTTTCAAACAAGCAGTGTGCATACTCTCTCCGCATCCTCACACCGAGCAAGACCAGCCTGCCATCTTCTGTTTTTTCATTTTTCCACAGCTTTACTACGCGTTATAGCATCCCGCAATCGGACTCAAAATAGCGGTCAAGATAGCGCAGGCAGTGGCGCCGAAACGCCACTGCCTGCAATACCACCACCGCCACCACGCTCTTCTACTCCGAGCCATGCTGAGCGGAGTAAATTCATCAATTCACAAAGTTGACCGAACTTTAGCCTTACCACTAATAAGATACGCCGGGCTCTATGAACTTCTCGTGAACAACCTGAAGTGGAAAGCCAACCGACACTCTAAGCAACGGGGACAAGGAACAAGTGACAAGCGATCAAGCCTCGACCCTGAAACCACCTCCCTGTAGCCCCAATCGCCAGGGTATACGCGATACCCACCAGAATCGGCACGGAAAGACATAAGATCCATAGACTCACAACTGCAACCGTTGTGAGAAAACCGCAAGCGTCTTCCTTTCTACAATTTCTACCGGAACTGGCTGAGACGCCCAAAGCTGCCCCAGATCCATGGTCAATCCATAGCCACACTCAACCCGCCGTATATGCTCAACACCAGCAAGCAATAGGCTTCTTGCATGTTTTGACCTGTAATATTGCGTGATATACTGATAATGTTACGACCCTTGAAACCCTTGTCCAATTTAACACTGCGACCGTTTCGGGCTCAACTAATTGGAAGAAAACAGCACTGCTTCTGACTTCTTATCCGCCCCAAGAGCGTGTGCGTCCGCACCTGAGTCTAGTAATCCAGCCGGCAGTGCCGCTCATGATCTCAGCCTGGCTCAAGCGGTTTCGGAACATATAAAGAAAGAACGCGCCTCCTTCCATACACCCGGCCACAAAGGCCGTCTTTCCGAGCTTTCGCCTTCACTTTCCCTCTGCGCCAGGGGCGACCTGACCGAGTTGCCGGGGCTGGATGATTTCTCCAATCCGCAAGGCGTGCTGCGCCGACTGGAACAAAGAGCAGCCGCTATATTTGGCAGCGGCGCCAGTTTGCTTTCTCTGGGCGGTGCTTCCACCGCCATTATGGCCGCCATCCACAGTGCGCGGGAACTTGGTGATTCCATCGTAGTGCCGCGCAATGCTCACCGCAGTGTCATTGAAGCCCTCTGTTTTACCGATTTAAGACCAATCTGGTACGAGCCTGAATTCGATGAAGACTGGCAAGTCTACTCCAAGGTCAGTCCGGAAACGCTGGAAAGTGTGTTTGACGAGGCTCAGAAAACGAGCAAAGTAGCCCTGGTCGTAGTGGTATCGCCCACCTACGCCGGCGCCCGCAGCGATCTTGAAGCGATTTGCAAACTGACCAGGGCAAGAGGCTTGAGTTTGCTGGTCGACGAGGCACACGGCGCCCATCTGGCATGCGTTCACCCCGGCAGAAGCACCACCCAGACATCAGGTCAGGCACCGCCTGTGACACTATCAGCACTGGCAGCCGGAGCCGATTTAGTAGCCCATTCGCTGCATAAAACCTTATCCGGCCTCACGCAAACCGGTCTCTTGCACATAGGCAAGAACAGCATCTTTGCCGCAGAGCAAGTAAGAGAGCAATTACTACGCCTGACTTCCTCCAGCCCCAGCTACCTGTTACTGGCTTCCATAGAGGCCGCTCTCGATCTAGTGGAAAGCGCCCGCGGTCAGCACCTCTTACTGGAATTAGAAGAACTGGGAAGCAAGGTCCGGGGAGCAATAGAACAAATTGATTGCTACAACATCTACAGACAGGCAGGCACCGCCCACGACACTAGAATAGAAACCAGCGCCAGTCACATTTTCATCAAACCGAATCAGGGTAACTGCACACAATTGCAACAACATTTGCTCAGCCAGGGACTCTACCCGGAGAGCTTACTGGGCAACGGACTGCTCCTCTTGCTTGGAATCGGGTCCCAAACTAAGGACCTGGAAGCTTTAATCACCGCCCTCAAAACCTACAAACCTGCTTCAAGCCAAACGCCCCGGCTTGAGCCCCCAGGTCAAAACCCTGCACTGAAGCCCAGTGCCATGGTGTGTCCCCTCACTCCTTTTCAAACCAGCCAGGCCAGAAAAATATCCATCGCTAGAGGTGCGGCCCTCGGTCGCACCGCCGCCGAATTTCTGGCACCCTGCCCGCCCGGAATCCCTATCTTGATCCCCGGTCAAGAAATCACCACGGAGGTCTTGGAAAGCACGAATCGCGAACGGTTTCTAGTAGTAGCCTGAGGAAACCTTTATAATCCTCATCTACTGCTATCTCCCAACCTAACGGCTCAGCCGGTACAAATCGAGAAGAGCAGCCTGTGAAAAAACTGTGCCCAGAAATAGAAGCTCGTCCCCTACGGAGAAAACCAATGGATCAAGTCGCGCCAGCCGATGATCTGTCCTCCTTCCTGGCAATCCTACCGCCCAATATACGCCAGACTCTCGGCAATGACACTACCGGTCTCTACGAGGTAGTTCTCGACCTGGGCCGCCTGCCGGAAGCGCGTTATCTCGACAGGCATACTGTCAATCTCTCCGACGAGCCCATCACTGCTCAAGACCTGGAGGCAGCCATCGCCCTGGTCGGTCAATTCTCAGGCGACAACCGTGCCGGTATCGAGCGCACCCTGCACAGAATTTCCGCTTTGCGCAACCGTTCCGGCAAAATAATCGGTCTTACCTGTCGGGTCGGCCGTGCTATTTCCGGCACCATCAATGTCATCCGCGACCTGGTCGAGTCCGGCAAATCCATTCTCTTCCTCGGTCCCCCCGGAGTGGGCAAAACCACCAAGCTGAGAGAAATGGCGAGAGTGCTCTCCGACGAGCTGAGTAAGCGCGTCATCGTCATCGACACCAGCAATGAAATCGCCGGCGACGGCGACGTACCGCATCCGGCCATAGGTAGAGCCAGACGCATGCAGGTAGCCCGTCCGGAAGAACAGCATGCCACGATGATTGAGGCTGTAGAAAACCATACGCCGGAAGTAATCATCATTGACGAGATAGGCACCGAAGAAGAAGCGCAGGCCGCCAGAACCATTGCCGAAAGAGGCGTGATGCTTATCGGCACGGCTCACGGTAACGCCCTCGACAACTTATTGAAGAACCCCACCCTGGTAGACCTGGTAGGAGGCATTCAAACAGTCACCCTGGGCGACGACGAAGCACGGCGCCGCGGCACCCAGAAAACGGTTCTGGAGCGTTCCAACCAGCCGACCTTCGACATCTGCGTCGAGATCCTCGATCGCCAGACCCTGGCGGTGCATAGAAACGTGGGAGAAGCTGTGGACCAGCTCCTGAGAGGCTGGCAGATTCATCCGGAAATCCGCAAGAGAGACGAGTCCACCGGCGACTTCGCCGTGGTGCAGAAGCCGGAGCCGACCGTTACCGTCACTATGATGGAAGGTCTGGAGCCCTTCGCCTCAGACTGGGCCTCTCCCAAAGAAACCCACCTCAAGGTCTATCCCTATGCCGTCAGTAAGGGGCTTCTGGAGCGGGTGGTAAAGACCCTGCAACTTCCCGTGGAAGTAGTGAAGGCCATCGATGAAGCCGATGCCATTCTGGCACTGCGTAGTTATGCCCGCGCCGGTGCCAAAATCTTCTCCCTGGCTGAAGCGCAAGGAGTGCCGGTTTATGTGGTGAAAAGCAACAACCTGCCTCAGATTCAAAAGGCCTTGAGAGAAGCCCTCCACCTGGAAGAGAGCTCTATCGGCTCGGTGGATATCGAAGGCGACATCGATGAAACCGAAATCGCCCTGGAAGAAGCCAGACAGGCCATCAGCCGGGTCATGGATCGCCTAGAACCCACTGAGCTGACGCCGCGTAAAGCTTACATACGCCGCTTGCAGCATCAGCTTGTGGAACGCTTCAACCTCTCCAGCCGTTCAGTGGGCGATGAACCCCAGAGAAGATTGCGCATTCTGCCACCGGCCGGAACGCAAAAAAATCTCGGCTACATCTAAGCAATTTGTACTGCAGGTAAAGTAAGGGCGGCCGGGACAACTCGGCCGCCCTTCTCTCAGGTCAAGATGCTAGACTGAGCGAGTCTTCGTTCCCATGAGCATAAGAAAGATGATTGCAATGAGCAAAATCGCAAAACACCAGGGTAACCTCTATTCCATGCCTCAGAAAGATTATGCCGCCCGGAATTACCGGCGCAGAAACGCAAAGGGTCTTGCTCTCTGGGCCAAGATTCTCATTGGTCTGGGTGTGCTCTGCGTCATCGGAGTGCTGGCCATGGGCGGAGTGCTCTGGGCCATTTTCGGCGACGTTGCCAATCCCCAGGCCGTGGAAAAGACAGCCCAAATAATTGCCAAGATCGAGCCCTTGCCGCCCAACCTGAAATACACAGCCGGCAAAGATATCTTCGGCAAGTTTCAATTTGCAGCCATTAAAGATGATAAGTCCAAAGATACCTTCGTGCTGATGTCCACAAGCACTCAGGGATCAAGCGGCGAAACCAAAATTACTGAAGAGCAGTTTATTGAAAGCTTGAAAGGCGGACAGGCTATGCCGGCCAACCCGGCAGCCGGTGCGGCCGGCGGCAAGAGCAAGCTGAAGGTAGAAGGGGAAGGTTCTCTCGACGTTGGCACTCTCAAGATGCCCTATGTCTATGGTCAGGCTCAAAACAGCGCCGGTAGCGCTTCTTCCGCTCAGCCGGCAGCCTCCTTCATCGGAGTGGTGATGCCACCGAATCAAAACCGCATGGTGGTGCTGCTTGTATCGCAAGAAGAAGCCGCTATCAATCTCGATCGCATCAAAGCCTTCACCGGCTTGATCAAAGGCTTCTAGAATCCTTCCAGAATCAGTCCGGAAGCCCCCACTGCAGATGGAATTCCCGTTAAGACAATAGCCGCCTTCAAAGAGGCGGCTATTACTTTACATAGGTTTGGATTCAACAATTCGAAGCGGCGTGCTCCGGGCTATTAGACTTCTAAATAGCCATCCTTCTTCATGTTCTGATCAGCAATATGCCGCTGCACCACCTTACCGCAACGGTATTCGGTGCAGGCACCAAGAACGGTGTTGTTATGCATCCAATCGAGGATATTCTGAGCCGATGCATTGGGCAATTCTTTCTGCTGATAGTTGAGCCTATCGAAGCAAGTATTGTAGAAGCCCTGGATACCACCTTGAGGATAGTTCTCCGGCTGCAACGCATACTTTGGATCGAAAAGCACTTTGTAGGCTTCCGGTTCCACACTTACCTTGGGTTCGGGAATACCGAGGGCCTCAAACTGACTTTGACGCGGCAATAGTCGATTTTCGACCGCCTCGTTTGCAATTTGAACTTCTTTTGGTTGTTCAGTTTCCATAAAATTTCGAGCCATGATTTACCTGCCTATTTCCCTATATACCACGCCGTACTGAGAATTGTTGACATCTACCCGGGGGGATGAGCTTACGCTCACTATCGAGTCGCCCCGGAGGCACTCTGACCTGCATGAACCGGTCTTCATCGCACACTCCAGCGGACCCAAGTAGCATGTTATGTGGTCAAGGGGCTAGCGTCAATTCAACGCGTCTCATGTTCGACGCCTCTTTGGGGGAGGACCACCACTGAAACCGGAAACTCCCATACCACTTGACTCCTGGGATTCTCCCCCAGCACCTTGCCCCCTGGCAACCCCACCGGAGGTTTCCGGACCTTTATCTAGATTGCCGGTTTGAGAAGCAGGCTGGTCCTCAATTTGCCCCGTCTGGTCGGAAGAAGTCCTATCCAGGGTCTGGCCGGAGCCACCCGATTCAGCCGGCTGGGAGGCTTGAGCAGGGAAAGTGGTTGCAGAAAGAGTCTGAGCCTGACTCTCAGAGACCGGCGCTGGCACAGACACCGGTGCCTGGGCAGACGCAGCTGAAGAAGTCTCCTCCTGGCTGGTCAACTCCGTTGGCATCTCTTCCGGCGACGCAATCGGCGACTCATTCAGGCCGAGGCTTGCTTCCGCTCCGGCTGAGGGCTGTTCAGCGGAGGCTTGCTCTACACTAACCCCAGAGTTACCGGTATCGCCCTGGGCGGGCAACGTCTCCAGGGAAACTTCAAAGGCAAAGCCTATGGCAAACGGATTGTCCTCTCTGGGTGCCTGGGTCTGGGCGATCAGCTCACTATCCAAAAGCTCGCTGAGCAGTTCATCCTCCTCTTCTACATCAACCAGAGGCGGCGGCAATGCCTCCGGCACCGGGGCGGAAAAATCATTGATAGCTTCCTCATCATCAGGTGCAAGATGCTCCGCTTCCGGTTCCGAGCCTAACTCAGGAACTGGTTCCGCGCCCAAAGCAGGAGTTGGTATCGGAGCCGCTTGCGCGGTTGATTCCTGGGCCGGCTCCGGGACGACCGCTGCCGTTGCCGACCGGCTATCACCGTTGAGGGCTTCCACCAGACCAGGATCTTCTATAGCCGGAATGGCCCGGCCTGGACGCAGACGTCTGCCTCCGGAGGAGGTCTGTCCGGGGTCTGCCTTAGCGGCCTGCTCGCTTACACTCTGCGGTTCCTCCACTAACAGTTTGGAAACATCTACCGGCGGCACGACCATCAACGGCTCTGATATATCCACATCGGCTGCAAGGCTTGAAAAGTTTTGGGGGTTCCGGTCCGACTGATCCGAACCAATCTCGGTAGAGAGGGTACTGACGTCCACGGGCGGCACAACAGAGAGGGGTCCCGGCTCAATGGCCTCCGCATTAGAAGCCTCCTCCTCCACAGACCCCAGGCGCGGCGAGATAGCAAAAGCACGGTCCGCCAGTTCTTCCAAATCATCCAGGATATCCCGATAGCCGGCCAGACGGTCTCCACCGCTAATCCCGCCTCTGTAGCTGGAATAGCCGCCACCCAGAAAACTGGAATAACCATTTAGGCCGAAACCGAAGCCCCCCAAATTACCGCGGGGAATGGCCTGGTTTTCATATACATCTAAGGAATTATCGCTGAGAGTCTGGCTGGAAGCCCCAAAGAGTGGATCAGAACCAGCATCATTGCCGCTGATCTGTTCCAGATCGTTAGCCAGAGACTTGATATCGAAGGGCACTCCCGACTCTACCCCGCCCGGCTCGGATGCCCCGGCTGTGCCGCCGGCAGCAAAACCGGCTCCGGCAGCCCCGGCAGGCTTGAGCAAGTTATTTTCGTCCAGTCCGGCCACTAGAGAAAAGGCATCGACAGTACCGGCGCTCTTCCCCTCAGCCTCGGCACCACCCAGGGACTCTTCAATGAGCAGTTTGAGATCGCCGTGAATACGAGCCAGTTCCTTATAGACCCGCGGTTCAATCGGATTGGCAACCGCTCCGGTGGATCGCGCCGTTGGTTCAACGGAGAGGGCCAGTTCCAGAATTTTCTCTCGCACATAGGCGCTTACGGACTTATAGCCTTTCTCCCTGGCCAGTCTCTGCAACAGCTCAAACTGTTGAGCTTTCAAATTGATACTAATCTGATGCTCGCGCAAAACGTCACTCCCGACCTCTGAGTCTAATTCTAGCGCAACAGCGAAGGCCCGAATAAATGCCCCCAGCCGAAGGCTTATTGTTCAGCTCTGCGAAAGTCTTGGCAACATTCTTACCTCGGGACTGGAATTGGCTCTAGTTTTCCTGGGGATTACGAATATTCAGCACTCGAGCGATCTTTTGCACCAAACAACTGAAAGAAAATCACAGCTACGTTATTTGCTGAAAGTAGGTCGCGGTCGAGAATTCTGGAGAGGCAGATGGAGCAAGCGCTTGCGCTACGGCACACACTTTCGCCGGCACCGGTCATGCGCCACGCCCCATCTGGAGTCTTCGCAAGCTTGACGAGAGCAAGCTTGAAGATAGTGAGGCACTAATTTTAGTCCTGAAGAATAGGCAGGGAAGCCTTTCTTTTCCACTCCAACCCTTCTCTTTTTGGGAGAAATCCAGACGACCGGTCTACGAATCCACCCCCGCCCCCAGGACGACCGGAGAGCCCACCACTGGTTCTTTTTGCGCATCATACTACATTTTATAATATCATGGCGCAAAAAAACAAAAAAACGGTAATTACCCACACAGACCCGATTGAAAGCCAAAAGCAGCAATAAAAGGAGCAAGTTCAGGCGCTAGCAAACAGGAGCACGGCTGATCCGGGCAGAAGCAATTACACGCCTCAGCCCGGAAAAGCTCATGCGAAATCTGCACCTGATGCAGATTTCAATAATTTAGAAGGAACTACTCAAATTCAAGCCGCACTTCCGGACTCACTCTGGTTCTGCAGATACTCTTCAATCAGCGCTCTAGCTTGTGCGGCCAGTGCCAGCCCTTCTTTGTTCCAAACCAAAGTAGCATCTTCCGCATACACTCTCCTGCCGCCAAGATATGGATAGCCCAGATGTTTAGCGGCATCAATCAGCAAATCGGCGACGCGGACCTGCAATTGAAGATCGGCATTACCGAGTTTGGCAATGGCAAGCTTCTGCAATTCCAAAAGCTCCAGATGCAACTGCTCATCAGTTTTGCTGGTCTCTGTAGCGATGGACCGACGCCTGAAAGCATCCTGGCGAAACATCATGACATAGAAAGGCATGGCCGCCAGAACAAAGATCAAGGCCAGTACGTGCAGTCGGAAAAAGAACAACACAAGGGCAGCAAACAATAAGCCCAAGACAGGTAAGGCAGGTTTTTCGAAGGTGGCATCAAAGGCCTTGCGAATGTGAGATTTTTCCATTATGGAATCTCCAGATGATGTTGAAGGAATTGTTCAAGGTGACTCAAGCAGCTAAGGCTTGATGAGAACAAGAAGAGATCAGAAACTCCCCCAAACAATCAGGGGAGCGACTGCATTTACTATGGCTTTGACTTGGAACGCCCCACCAGTAGAGCAGTCAAGGCCCCGGCGCCCACATGCATCAGGCTGACAGCGGTAATGGCGGCCATACTGAGGGGAGGAAATTGAGAGCGAATGTAGACTGAAATTGCGATCAAGATCAGGGAGGGAAGAATGACCCGCCCACCCTGACGAGCGCCGCTCCATACGCCAAGAAGGAAGCAAACGACGAAGGAGAAGGTGGCAACGAGGGTTAAGGTAGGATCGGTGTAGTGAAGGATGGAATCCATATTTGGAATTTGCCTCAGCATTTATTTGTCTTTGATTTTGGTGCTCCCCCGGGCGAGGAAGCACTATTTGGAGTAATTTTTTTCGTTCTACTAGCCACGCGGCAGAGTTGCCCAGAGAAGCACATACAGAAGTACGACCTCACCGGCGGTGCCAAGGGCAAAAAGTACCGTCAGGATACGCACCAGTGCTACCGGCAAACCGGTTCTGTAAGCCAGACCCTGACATACTCCGCCCAACATTTCCGAGCCATTTTCGTAGCGATTGACACCAGACTTGTGAATGTAAATGGCGATTAAGCCCACGACTAAAAGACCAATGACTGGGATAAACATAAGATGTCTCCTGTTGCAATAATTGATTGAATTGGTTGAAGAGCGCCGCTTCAGGCAAGCAGCGTTCCTGTTTTTGAAGTCCCTTTGCCATTTTTCGCCGACTCCAATAGAGACGAACGCAGTCCATTAGTAATGAGGCGCCCCATCTGCACTGTTCGGTCCGAAGCAGACAACTCGCAACGGCTCTGTTGCAAACGGGACAAGTTAAACAGCCTTACCGCCTCATTGAGGGATTCTGACTGTTCCTGGCTGAGGGGCTCCAATTTGAGCGCATCAATTTCCTCAGCAAACTCAGAGATTCTGCGCTCCAGTTCGGCAAGATGGCCAAGGTAGTGCCATCGAACAAAAACCAGCGCCAGAAAGGCTAACCAGAAAGCTTCAAGCCATGTCATATGATTTCCATTGCTGATTTAGTTAGAGCTTCAACTATTTAGCTGAAGCTGAGGAACCGCACGAAACTCTCACCGAGAAAGCACTGCTCACTGTTCCACCTTGCCTGGCATTCGGTCAGGGCAATGCCGCAATTTGATGCTGCCGGTGCAAGGTGTAAGTAAAGCCAGTGCGGTTCAGTTGAAAAACAAGTGCTTGTGTCTGGAAAGAAAGTAAGTAAGAAACACCAATGCTCTTAGCAGATAATTAGCCGCCATAGAAAGGACAATCACGGCACATTGAGAAAGCAGTCCCCGATCAGTTTAGCGACCATGCACAAGTCTCACAAAGGCTGCAAAAATCGGCCTCAACAATCGACAACATCGGCCCGGTAGCGCCTATTGCTACCTTCTATAGTATCTTCATGCTCAAAAAAATGGCATTAAGGCAAGAGCCGGGAACAGCATGACTTGGCATCATGCCACTCCCCGGCTCCCGGCTTGTGTTTGTTGGTGGTTGAGTGATCAATAAATCACCTTGGCCGGTTCGTGGCCCGGACCAAAGAACTTTGAGATCACCGTTTCCATCTGCCTCCCGCTCAAGGCAGGATCGGCAACAGTCTGGCTGGTCTTGCTCTTCGGATTGTAGAGCACGTAGTAGACATCGTCCTGCTTTGGGAGCGCGATACCCAGCTTGCTGGAGAGGTCCGGCTGGTCCAGGTCGACATAGACGAAGTTAACCCGACCGGCGTAGAGTTGCGATTCATAGACGAAGCGCTGAAACTGCACGAAATCGTGATGCGGTCCCCTGCTGCGATAAGCCATGATGAAGGTAGGCAGAGCCGGCTTGATTACCAGAGGGTCAACGTTGTCGAGGTTGGCGTGGGTAACCAGAGGCTTGATCTTCATGAAGCGAGCAATCTCTGCGCTCATACGAGCGCTGGACATGTTGTGCACGGGCACATCGATGCCGTTCTGCTGCTCCATCACCGTACCGATCATGACCGGGTTGATGCTGAAGAGAAGGAAGCAGGGACCCTGGCTCCAGGAGCGACCATTGGTGATATTGCTCCAGGTGTTGGGGTACTTGGCCTGGTCGAGACGGTAGAAGTTAACCGCACCGGCGTAGTTATGCGAATCGCGCACAATCTGCTCCAGTTGCTGAGTTTGAGCCGGGTTCGACTCTTTGCTCGAATAGACCACCACAAAGGAAGGCATATTGCGCTTGAGCAGAAGCTCTTCGCTATTGGCGTCGGTCAGCTCTTCCAGTTTCAGGACGGCGTCATGATCCACGACCTGTTTCTGGCTTCCACCCGGCTGAGCGGCATCCACCGAGCTCTGAGGGTTGCAGCCAACCATGAAAAGCAGACATAGGGAAAGGATAAACAGCTTGCATTGAGACATGGAGGTTCCTCTTGGAAAAGTGCCAGGTTTGCTGGCAGGTTTGGGAAGATTAACAGGCCAAGGCAGGAAGCAAAAGTCGCGCCGGGGCTTCGACTTTCAATTCCATACGAGGGGCACACAGGGCAGGCTCAAGCCGGAGATACTTGGTTATCCGCTTTTGCCTTTGGTTTGCTGATAGATGCCGGTTGCTTGCCTGGGTTTAAATACCGAATTAGAGTTTTAATTGGTGAACCCCTCTTTTCTACCAGGGAAGAACCACGAATTGCAAAGGGGTTACTACATAACATCATCTAACATTAGAATCTCTGAAAATTCGCATCGCGCTAGCTCCCGCGGCATCTCAATCGGCGCTGAAATCGGTAACGTCCGATAAAATGCAAACAATTGAGCCGGCTCAGATTAAGCACAGCAAAGAAATAGATCAGCCAGGTGCTAGCAGAATAGCTTGCGACCAAGCAAGAATTTGCGGCAGTACTCCAGCCGATTGCTGTTCAGGTCGTTGAGCGCCATGCCCCGTACCACGGCAGGCGGCAGATCCAGGTGAATGACTCGCTCGCCGCCACCCAGACTATAGACCTTTAATACCGAGTCCTGACCAACCAGGTACTCGAGTACAGGCAACCAGATTCCGTCCTTAAGAACTTCCACCCGCGCCACCGAGAAAGATTCCCGCTGCCCGCCGGAAGCATCCAGACTGATGCGGCTACCGGCCTCCAGAGCCGCATCACTAATGCAACCGGATAGCAGTCGGACAATAGAAGCCTGACCTCCACCAAGCAACAGCTTCCTGGTGCCCTCTTCGCCCGACTGGCCCTCGTATGGCTTGAGCGATGCCGTATAGGCAACGGCCTTCCTGGTCTCCACGGCTTGCTTCACTTCAGCCGCCGCTGAAACAGACGCATTCACCAGAGTCGTCTGCTCATTCTGTTCAAGTTCAAGTGCCGGTGCGGGTTCAGAACCGTATTCCGCTTCGGTCAAAGATTTAGATCCGCTGCTTTCAGCCCCGTCCTTGCCACCTTTCAAAGCCTGCCTGAGCGATCTGATGCGCTCCGGCGTCAAATACTCAAACTGATGAAGAACCTTTCCACTACTTGTCTTACGACGGAAATTGCTTATTTCTTCGGCGGTGGGCAAGAAGATGGTAGTGCCGGGAATGAACTCCAGATAGATTTTGCCGCCCCGACGCTTCTCCCACCAGAAGCCGGCATTGATCTCATATATGAGAGAGGCCAGGTCGCTGTCACCCAGGTACTGGGCGGCCAGTGATTCCAGCGTGTCGCCTTTGAGAATAAAGCAACGCCGCTTTTTCTCAGGCTTATAGCCACTCTCTTCCTTGGTCTTACGCACCGGCACAAGCTTCTTCTGGGGCTTCCGCTTGCGTTCGCTGCGGCGCTTCTCTGCCAGTACCTGGAAAGCGGCTGTCAAATCCTCTGCCCGTGGTCCTCTCTCCTCCCGGCGCCCTGCTTTAGTGTCTCCACTCGGCTCCGGCTTGCCCCGGCCGGTCTGCAAGTCAATTCGGCTGGAAGGGGCTGCGTTCGGCTCCGAGCCGTCGTCCGAACCGAAACCTTTGCTACCATTATCAGTATCAGTGCGTGAGCCAGTTAGCTTCGCTTCAGCCTCGGCGTCCACGATTTCCAGAGGCGGCAAGCTCATATCAAATGGGCTCTTGGCGCCCGAGCCCACCGGCTGCGACGCCGCCGGTACCAGAGTGGGATCGACATTGCCGGACTGACTGCCACCGGCCCCTGCAGCAGCACCGGTCCCGCCAGCCACACCACCGGTGGTGCCAGATGGATCCATATTGGTTGCTGCAGTACCGGTATTAGGCTTGCTGCTACCGCCACCCGCACCTCCCAAACCGGTCTTCGCCGGCGTCAGATCGAGACTGACATTGCTTTCAGTTTCCTTGCCGCCGACACTCACCTTACCGGGGATCTTAGTATCGAGTGGCACCAGCACAGTGGACCCTTCCGGCTTAACCGGCGTCACAGCCTCGCCTCTGGTCTTAGCCGACGGCGCAGTGCCTGTGCCGTTGCCGGCCACCAGAACGGAACCGGTCACCGTTTCTCCGGTCTGCACACCAACAGTTGTGGTGCCTTTGCCTGTCGGCAGCAAACTTCCTTTGTCCGCACCGGTTGTCGTCTTCTCTGTACCGTCCGCCAGACCCCGACCGTTGCCGACATTAGCAGTTTCTGAAGCTTTTACGGTCTTGCCGGTCAAGCCATCAGACTTGACCGCGCCGGTGGCATCGGTCTTGGCGGTGGTGAGACCATCTCCTTTGATAGTTGTGAGATTATCGCTCTTGGCGGTTGTGAGAGCATCCCCTTTGACAGTCGTAAGAGCATCGCTCTTGGCGGTGAGAGTATCGGTCTTGGCGGTTGTGAGTGCATCCCCTTTGACAGTTGTGAGAGCATCGCCCTTGGCGGTGAGAGTTCCCTCTCCTTTAGTCGTAGTCGAAGTCGCCGGGTCCAGTTTTCCGCTCCCCACGCCATCGCCTTTGGAAACTACTGCCGAGCCTTCGCTCCCAACTGCGGCGGCACCAATTCCGCCGGCAGTAGCAGGACCGGCAACAGCCTTGGCACCGACCGTCTCAACACCGACGACAGCCTCACCTTTGCCTGTCGGCCCTTCTTTTCCTACCAGTTGATTGGCGAGACTGACAGCCTTGCTGGCGGGTGAACTTGCCGACGGCACGGAAAGCGGCAAGTTTGACTCAGCAGCAAGTTCCTTCGCGCCGGGCTGACTTGTGGCCGTCGGACCGGGTGTCAGTGCCTTGGGTGAGTTCGGAAGTGCTACAGCCAGGGGTTCTTTCACCAGCAAGGGACCGGGCACCGTATTCTCAACTCGGGTCACGCCGGTCTCGCTCCCGGAACGACCACTGGCTGCAGTCGAGGGTTCCGCAGAGGGCTTGGGCACGGGAGCGGCGCTACTGGTGTCAGCGGCGGCAAGCACCGATCTAGCCAGCACTGGGGCGATAGATGTGTAAACGAGCGGTTCAAAGGCAATCTTCTTGCCCCCGGCATCGGCAATTCCATCTTCTCGCAAAGCCACCTGAGTGACAGAGTGAAAGGGATTGGTCTGGACCGCAGGAGCCTTAGCCAGGGCAGGCTCACTCTTCTCAGGCAGGGTCGCCTCGACCCTGGTTGTATTCGGCTGCAAATCAACGCGATTTGCAGGCACGGGCAGAGGCGGTCCCAGGTTGCGAAGACTCTGCGGCTCGCCTGAGTTTGCCAAAAGCTGGGACGAATCCACATAATTTTTGCGCGGCTGCTCAGGATCTTTCACCACCAGTTGACTGGCCAGAATAGTGGGCGCCTGTTGCTCACGGATGACAGTGGAACTACTTTCCAACTTGCCGCCGCTCACAGTCTCAACCGCACGCAGACCGGAAGGCGTGGCGGTCACCGGACTGGTAACTTCGCCTGCGCTCTTGGTGCTACTCACCGACGTCGCGGCAATCACAGTAGGAGCCGCGGTGTCACCGGCTGTCACCACCGACATCCGCGCCACAGTGGCTCCGGAGCTTGACTGAGGCAAGGCTTCAGCCACTACTTTCTTACCGCTGTTATCGACAATTCCGTCTTCCTTGAGCGCCACCTGGGTGAGAGCCAGAAACGGATTGGCGTTGGTATTAATGGGCTGCAGGGGAGCCTTAGCCAGGGTCGGCTCAATCTTCTCAGGCAGGGCAGGCTCGACCCGGTTTGTAATCGGCAGCGGCTCCACCCGATTTGAACTGACCACGGTGAGGGGCTGGCCCAGATTGCGAGAATTTTGAGATTCAGCCGAGATTGTGGACGGTGACGATGTATCCACGTAATTCCTGCGCTGCAACGGCTCCGGCTCTCGCACCACCAGTTGACTGGCCAGAATGGTCGGCGGCTGTTGCTCACGGATGACGGTGGGATTGCTTTCCACCTTGCCGCTGCTCACAGTCTCCACAGCACGCAGACCAGCGGCTGCGCCTGCCGCTTGATTGTTGCCATCAACCGCGGTTTTGGCGGTACTCACCGTTGTGGACGCAGTAGCAGTGACAGTAGCAGTAGTCGTCGTCGCTACAGACTCGCCAGCCGCCACCACCGGCGGTTTGAGCACGGGGGCTCCATAAACTGGCTGGGGCAAGCTCTCAGCCACTACTCTCTTACCGCTGGTATCGACTATTCCGTCCTCCTTCAGCGCCACCTGAGTAAGCGCCAGAAACGGATTTGCATTGGTATTAGCGGGTGGCAGGGGAGCCTTAGCCAGAACCGGCGTCTCCACTTTCTCAGCCGTGGAATCGGTGCGCACAGCTACGGTAACGGGCTCAATGCGATTGCCGACCACCGGCAAAGTCTGAGTCTGACTGCTACGACTGCCCTGGGACTCCGTCACCGCCGTCAAAACAGGTAGCGGTTCACTCGTGTTTCGGCGGACTGTCGGTTCCGGCTCTTTCACCAGCAGTTGACTGGCGAGAATTGTGGGCGCCTGGGGCGAGAGCACCCCGTTTCCAACGTTTCCAACATTTTCAACTTTAGCCACTGTATTGCCGTCGGCCACACGAACGGCAGTGGAATTGTCGGCTACGGCAACCTTGGCCACTACATTTTGACCGCTACTGCCCTCGGCTGCGCTGGTAAGGTTCCTGTTCACCGGAGCGGCGGCAACAGTGTCTGTAGTAGTCAGCGCCGTCTTGGCTGCCACCGGCACAGACGTGGTGAGAGTGCTCGAAGCCACTGGCTCGACCACAACTTTCTTGCCGCTGTTATCGACAATAGCGTCTTCCTTGAGAGCAACCTGCATCACGGCTTGGAAAGGGTTGCTATGCACCGGCACAACCACGGGCTTCGCCACTACCGGCGGTTCCACCTTATCGGGCGCCGTCGTCTCCGGCAAGGCTACTACTTTTGTATCCGTCCCCAAACGATTGCCGCTGAACGGCTGTTCATTTCGTTGCGCAACAACGGTCTGCGGGTTCTGACTAACGAGAGAACCCTGCTGCTCACCGGCATTGGCGACAAGGGTGGTCGATTCCACCGAACTTTTTCGAGCCGGCGGCTCGGGCTCTTTCACCACAAGTTGGCCGGCTAGAATAGTCGGAGTTGCTGGCTGAGAGAGGTTTTGAATCTGCGGAGCCGGCACAGTATTTTCGACTTTGGCACCAACAGTATTTTCGGCTATGCGCACCGTGCT
This sequence comes from Candidatus Obscuribacter sp., assembly GCA_016712465.1. Lineage (GTDB taxonomy): Bacteria > Cyanobacteriota > Vampirovibrionia > Obscuribacterales > Obscuribacteraceae > Obscuribacter. The sequence continues at coordinate 6,976,661 of JADJQZ010000001.1, read as the reverse complement.
GCCGGAAAAAACCGGCACTACCGGCTCAACAGCCTTGCCGGTCCTATCCACGACCGCATCTTCTCTGAGAGCCACCTGGGCTGCAGATTGAAAAGGATTGGCGGCAACCTGAGCAGGCTGAACCTTCAGGGCGGAAGGCTCAATCTTGTCGTTTATGGCGGCTCCGGTTTGAGTAAGGCCGAGGCTGGGTTCCACTCGATTAGTGACTGTATTCACAGCCACAACCTGCACCGCGGCCACAGGTTCCTGCCAGTTGCGGCGCAACTGTGCTTCAGGATCCTTGACCAAAAGCTGGGTCGCTACCAGGGTGGGAACCTGATAGAGCACCGGCACGGCTTGCCCTTTGGAAGGCAGGTCAGCCTCCTGCACGGTGCGCGGTGAGACGGTAACCGGCAGTGCGGTAACATTCCCGTCACCGACTGAGCGGGCTGCTACCTGCACGGGAGCGCCCAGACTTGTGTTACCGTCATTCGAGGGCAGGGGCACTTTGTAAACGGTTTGCCCTTGCAAAGCCACCGCCTGAGCCTGAGGTAGGGCCTCAAGAACAACTTTATTCCCAGTACTATCGGCAATACCGTCTTCCTTCAAGGTCAGTTGAGCAAAAGTCCGAAAAGGATTGGCGTTGCTCTCAAGCGGTGGTGCCTTCACCACCACCACCTGGTCCATCCTGTCCGTAGTTTTATTAGAGGTATCGACGCTTCTGTTCGTCTCCAAGCCGGAAGAGGGATTGGCAAGTGAAGTCGGCTCAATAACACGGTTCACCAGAGTAGAGCCGCTGCTTTGAGAAAGGACTGGTTCAGAGGCTGTTTTGCGAAGGGTGTCCGGTTCCTTTACCAGGAGCTGATTGAAGGCTATGGTCGGAACCTGGTTCTGATAGGGCAAAGCCTGCCCCTCCAGTCGAACTGTGCCGACGCTTTCCTTTGCCACATTGCTGGGACTCGCCGCTAGCGTCGTCTCAACAATCTTTCCTGGATTGGCTGCCGTAACATGGGGATTGACCGTTACTTCGCCGGCAAGCTGGCCTGTTCTCACCACCGGCCCCACCGCCAGGTTCTGACTGATAGATTCAGACACGACTTTACGGCCGATATTGTCGACTATCGCTTCTTCTTTCAGAGCCACCTGAGTCACTGCCGCAAATGGATTACTACCGGCAAGTAAGTTCACATTCACGTTCACGTTCACGTTGACATTGGCATTTACGTTAGCCTTGACAGGCAAGAGCTCTGTCTTCACAACGGCTGTAGGCTCAAGGGGAGCGGCTGTGGCCGCCTCAGTGTTACCAGCCCTGGTCGTTTCTATTCTCAAAGGCAGATTGCTGACTGCCACCTGACTTTCAACCTCCCGTCCGACTGCATTCGTGCCGACGCCGACAACCTTGACCGGCTCTCCCACCATTCGAGGCAAGGAATCAGGGTTTTTCACCAGCAGCTGACTGAAAACAATGCCAGGTATTTGATACTGGACGGGCAAAGACGGCTCTTCCAACCTGGTCAGGGCTACATTCTGGACGCCGGCACGCACCTGAACCGATGTCACCGTCAGTGGCAATTCAGCACCTGTCTTCACTGCCGGCGCCGGCAGGCTCACAGACTCTGACGGGAACGAACCGGCCTTGACCACGGTACCGGCGGCAACTATCTGCGAAAGCGGCTCGGCTACCAGTTTTCGACCGGTCTGGTCCAATATGCCTTCTTCCTTGAGGGCCACCTGCGTGACCGCCGCAAAAGGCGCCCCCGTTTCCGCCGGGAGAGGCTTCACCGGCAGGTTCTCAGCCACTACCTTGCGATTACTTTCAGGCTCTCTTACCACCAACTGTCCGAAAAATATGGTAGGCAGCTCAAACCGAACCGGCAAAGCCTGGCTCTCTGAGAGGCTTACAGCAACCGCCTCTTTCCCCGGCTGAACCGTATTCACCGGCAAATGCGTATCGCCCTGGAGCTTTGTCGCCGCAGCACTGGGGTTGAACGTCCCTTCCAAGACTACCGGGGCTTTGTATAGAGTAGCCACTTTCAGCGCCGCACTACCGACAACGCCCTGGTTTTCAGCGGAATTGGCATTAGACATAAGAGGCTCAGCCAAGGCCTTACGATTGCCATCGGGTTCTTTCACCAACAACTGATTGAAAAATATGGTGGGTATCTGCGGCTGCAGCGACAAAGTTTGATTCAGCACCGCGAGAGAATCAGACCTATCTATAGTGTGTTTTTGGGAAGATACCGGCAGATTGACGGTATGCAGTCCGGATGGGCCGCTTTCACCCTTTGCCGAAGAGACGGTTTGAGTTGACGAATGTACGCCGCCTTCACCAGTTGCAAGCGCAGACTTCACCACCGGTGGTGCAACTGTCTTCACTTCTACGGCTCCGGCATTCTGCTCGTCTTTGAGTGCCACCCGGTTCAAAACCTGAAAGGGATTCACCGGCACCGACGCCGCGCCCACCGTATTTTTTTCGCCATTTGCCGCCGAATCGACTTTTCCAGACAAAGTCGGCTCAAAGATATTCACTTTACTCTTGATGCCGGTGCCGCCGTCATCGCTCAGACCAACTTGCATGATGGATGAAAAGGGATTGGCCTTCTCCACGAGCTTCTTCTCTACCGCCTCTCTCAGCCAATTGGAATGCGAGGGCAAGACCGCATGTCTGTCTGCCTGAGGCTGCCTGTCAAAAGCAGACGTCCGCAGGTGCTCGAAAAATTTTTCAAAGTGTCCGGGCCCGGTGTGCAAAGAGTGAGCGCCACCCGGTTTAAAGGTTTCAGTCAGAAGTGCCACAAATGACTTCACTTCCAGCCTCGGATGCTCAAACTCGAGCCCCGGCAACTTAACCGTTGACTCGCTCTTGTCTGGTGCCGCCATGGCGCCTTTGTGAAAAACGGTGGCACTAATCTGAGCCCAAACTTCCGCCGGAGAGCAGGTTTTTTCGGCTGCCGTCGGCGACTTCTCGCAAGCGGCGCCGGCTGCTTCCTCGATCTGTTGTTTAGGCTTCTGGTCGTGCTTGAGCACTCCATCAGCCTCATTCTGGGCTATGGATTTATCCGTCATGTGAACCAATTTTGGTAAGTACGCGGTGCAGCGAACGGCTAAAGAGCCACTCACTTACTAATCCGCAGTCATATATGCGTTATATATTTCTACTTACTATCAGCCACCATCCAAAACTCTCCAAACCTTTGCCGAGATTAAATCTCCGGCTAAGCTTTGTTGACAATTGCAGCGTCCGATATTGTTGAAAATTTTTGAAAGAGCAGGTTCAAATCGCACTACCGGCGGTAAAAGTATAGTTTCCACCGCTGAGCTTTCCAGCGGAACGGAGTTATGCGCCACTACGATGCTCTGTAGTATAGTTGGGCAAAAAAATGTTCACGATGCCCGATTTCACCATTCCACCGTGGCATCCCTGAACACAAGTAAAAATGAGGGTCCGATGCGCATCTGCACCGGACCCCTTTAACTAAAAACTAGGCCGGGCAAAAGCGATCCGTTTCGTTACTGCACCCGACAGGTCCAATAATAAACTTTCAAAACTTCCGCTTGCTTGCTTCCATCGACCTGAGCTGGGGCCGGCAAACCCTTGCGATATTCCGTCAAGATAACTCCCCGGGCCGTTCTGAGCTGTTCTATGTTGTCGCAAGCGATGGAACTCTCAGTGGGACTGAAAAATTCCATTCCCACAATCTCCTCTTTGTGCCTTTTGATTACGAGTAAACCCAGGTCACCATTCATTTCTTCATGTAAACCGGACAGAGCTCCCCGCAATGCAACCTGGTCAACTGCCAATTTCTCTATGGTATCGGCGAGAGAAATCAATCTGTACTCTCTGGCGGACTGAAACGTCGGACGCAATTCTTCTGCCAGGAGCCTGGAGTTACTGTTACCGCCGGCCATCACCTCAAGTTGAACCAGAAATGCTGCCAGCGCCAAGGTAACACAAACAAGCACCAGGGTCTGCGCGTTAAGGAAGGAAGCGTTTTTCTTAGCAGTGTGCACAAGTTTTCTCCTGCCTTTCACCGTCCAGCAACTCACGCACAATCATAAGAATGCGACCGAGCATGTTTAAACCGCTGCCGTCGCCGCCATCGGCCCAGTAGCTGTCCACTTCCGTATGCTCCACAATGAGGGCATCTTCAGTGGCAAGTAGAAGCGCACCGAGATCTTCATGTTGAGTAAATTTCGCCAGCACGGCCTTGAACATGACGTAGTCTTTCAACAGACAGGGTCGGTTTACATACCGCTCCCAGAGAGCTTGCAGCCTGGAATCTTCAGTGCCCAGATCGACTACTTCATCCCAGTCGGGCCGCAACGGTCGACTGCGATCACGACCCATCTGGGCAGCCAGCTTCGACGTTGCCGCCTCAGCAATTATGTCTTCATGCTCTGTACCGGCAAACTTCATTGCCTGGAAGTAAATCTCTGATGAGTTCCAGGTTTTTCCGTCCAACTCAATAGGTCGGAAGGGGAAATTGGAAAAGACGCCATAGGGCACTTCGCTCTGGCGATAGAATTTGATCACGTTTTGACTCATAAGTTCTCCTGTTCTACCAGGCAATCAGCCCGGCTGAAGTAAAGACCTGAGCAGGAGAGCCCGCTCAGGTCCGGTTTGACTTGACTGGATTAGCTAAGTTAAGACTTGGCGGCCGGCTGCGCTGCCACAGGGGTCAGCACAGGAGCACCGTTGGCACGTAGCTGCTCCAGCGCCTTCTCCACCCGCTTGACCAGATTGGCTGAAAGCGGCACGTAAAGCAGCTTCTCGTGAGCAGCCTGCCCGTCATGCACCAACCACCAGAGCACCTGCGTCAGGGCTTGGGCCTGTTTCGGATCATCTTGATTTTGATAGACCAGAACATAGGTGGCGGTTGAAATGGGATAGCTGCCACTGCCGTCACTGTTGATCACATCCAGACGCAAGTCCGTGGAATCGGATGCGGCCAGGCCCTCCATGGCTTCCCTTACGCTTTTGAAAGAAGGCACCACATACGCGCCGCTAGGATTCTTCAGGGCAGCAGATTTGAGATTGCGGCTGACCGCCACATTCAATTCCGTGTAGCCGATGGCATAGGGGCTTCTGAGCACGGCGTCGACCATGGCACCACCGGAAGTTACCGCCATTCCCCCGGGCCAATACATGGAAGTCCCCTTACCCATTTGCTTATTCCAGTCTCCGCTGCCTTCCGCCAGAAACTCGGTCAGGGCAAAGGTCGATCCAGAGCCGTCCGCCCGGTGCACCGAGATGATTCGCTCGTGCACACCCTTGAGTTCTGCATTGCCGGCTACCAGGCGCTCATCATCCCAGTAAGTGATGCGCCCCAGGTATATCAAAGCCAGTTGCTCAGCCGAAAGCTTGAGCACGGCGTTGACACCGGGCAGATTATAGACAACCGACACCGCACCAAAAGCAGTTGGTATGTGCAGTATCGCACCATTGGCGTCGGACTTCATCTGCTCGTCTGTGAGCGGAGCATCGGAAGCACCGAAGTTGACTTGTTTATTTTGCACCAGCACTATACCGGCGCTACTGCCCACCGCCTCATAACGCACATCGGTTTTGCTGTTCTCACGCAGGCTCTTAAACAGCGCTTGATAGAGAGGCTCAGGGAAGGAAGCACCGGCCCCCTTCAGCTTAACCTCGTCCTGGCGGGTCGAGGCATCGAATCTCTGCAAGGATTGAAAGGCAACGGTTACATTGGCTACTTCTGCTTTCTTGGCGGCAGGTTCCAGGCTCTCCGTCTCATCGGAGCTGGAGCCGCAACCCGAGAGGCTGAGGGAAAGTGCCAGCGCCAGGATGCAACAGGGGGACTGCAAGTATCGATATCGATTCATATTTGTTCTCTGACTGGTTGACGTTAATTTGATAGGGAACATGATTAGACCTCATATTCCTTTATGCGGGCGGAAATCGCCGCACCGAAGAGCCAGAGCGCGCCCAGCACCACCAGTGGTGCGGCATAAAGCGTCCAGGCCAATAGTCCGTGGCTGCGAGCGACCACCTTAGTAAAGTGGGCTGTAGTTACCCCTTCTGCCTGGCTCAAAGAGGAGTCCAATTTGTCGAACAGATAACGCCCCTGTCCGACATTCAAGCCGATGGAGAGCTTCAAAGCCTCCTCTGCCTTACCGGCATCCAGAAGCGTGTGCACCTGATCAATGGTCTGACGGAACTGCCTTAACTCCTGAAAGGCCCTCTGCAGCATCACAAATTCATCCTCGAAATCGAAGGTGGCAGCGGCCTGCACAAGACTGCCTTTAGCATCAGCGGCTGGTCTTTTATCCTCGCTCAGGTTCTTCTCAAGCTCCTGCCACTGCCCGTCATTGAGGTCTCCGACCAGGTCCGCCAGGCTGGCAGTCAAATTCTTGCGATGCTCCGTGCGCAAAGCCTTATCCAGCAATTGCCGATTTAAGGAAGCATTGACGCTGTATACGGCAGCCCGAGCATCCAGAAGTTTGGTAATGGAAGCAAAGGTGTCGACCTTGGCGGTGGAAAGCTGCATGCCGCCATAGACAAAACTGGTCATGGTATAGCCGGTGAAGCCAATCAAGAGCCAGGTACTGATCATGAGGGGCACACTGTAACGGCGGTGAAACCGCTGCCGCAAGTAAGCGGAGCTACGCAGATTCAAGACGATAAGCAGTACACCGGCAACGGCGAACAGCACACAAAGAATTGTTCCGGCGATGGTCTGCCTGTGATAGGAACGATTCAAGAGGTCGAGGTTGTACTGCTCCAGCTGTTCGCAGTAGACGTTGACGCGTTTAACCAGGATATCCGTAGCCAGGCGATAGTAAGCCAGATAGGCGGCATCGTTACGCTCATGCGCACTGCGGGCCATAGAAACGGCTTCTTTGTAGTCGTCCACGGCCTGACCCAACTGCTGCAAGAGTCGCCTTTCACTGACGCTATCCATCATGCGCACGGCCTCGCTCAATTCATTGTTGAGCAAAGTGCGGCGCTTCTCAAATTCCTTAAAAGAGGTGTAGTTCTCACCCGGACGCGCCGCCAGTTCGCTGGCAGCGGCAGCATCCATGGCCAGAATTTCTTCCTTCATCACGTAGGCTTGCATTACCGCCGGTGCAGCTTCCTTGCCTACGGAACGAATGGCGAATTCAAACTCACCGATGGAAAGCAGACTGAAGAGCAGGAACAAGGCTGAAAGGAGCCAGCTCAGGCGGCGAAAGCGCCAGAGCTGATCAGGGGTAGTCTTGCCGCCAAAGAAATAAGCAAGAAGAGAATTTTCATTTTGCATAGGGATTCCTTAGATATTGCTTTCAACGTAAATGGTGTACCAGAAGCCAACCTGGATCTGGTCACCGACCTTGATAGGCTGCGGCACGGAAGCAGTAAGCGCGACACCGTTAAGCTTGGTGCCGTTACCTGAATCCGTGTCCACAAGGCTGTAATTACCGCCGCTATCGCGCACGAATTGGCAGTGTCTTCGAGACATGCCCCCGTCTTCATTGAGAGCCACATGGGGGAAGTGCTGACCGCGAGGGTCAGTGCGCCCCACTTTCACAGCGGCGCGATCGAGAAGCACCACCTTGTCGCTCTTATCCGTGGGCTCCACGGCATCTTCAGCGCGCGCTCGCGGGCTGTTGTCAAAGCGCGCCACAAGCTTCAGCAAAGCCGGAAAAACCGGCTCAGGAACCGCCACCTGGTAGCTGTTACTAGAGACAGGCTTCTTGCCTGCGGGCGCTACTGAACTCGCCACCGGGGCAGCAGCCACAGCACCAACTCCATTCAGGTCGCCGCCGCAATTCATACAAAAGAGGTCGCCCGGCTCGTTTGGTTCCTGGCAGTGCGGACAGATGACATCACCTGCCGCATCTTCATTGACGCCGGTATTGACGGCGGCGTCACCGGTATCAGGCGCAGCCGAACCGGAGAGTTCTACCGCCGGTACAACCGAAGCCGGAGCAGCGCTGGCAGGCTGTCCGTTTTCGTCCACCAGGAAGTTGCCGCATTCGCTGCAGACTTCATTGACATCGTCACTGACAAAATCAGGATGTTCAGCACAGTGATATTCTTCGCTCATGTTATTTACCTCCAGCGTTGACCGGCAACTTCTTGGTGCGAATGGAAGCCGATTCCAATCGCAGCGTGGCATTGGTGTCCTTCTCGGCACCGGCCTTGATTTTCACCGTACCGGCGGCGGCGTCTTCAATGACAACCAGAGCCTCAAGGCGCTGGGTCAATTCCTTATCGCCCTTCTCATGGGCAAATTTGGCGGCAGCTCCCAGTCGCTGTGTAGCAGCCGCCTTGTCGCCATTCTTGAGAGCCTCCATGCCTTCTTGAATGTTTCTGGCGAAGTCCACATCACCACGAGCCCTGGCCACCCCTTCAGGAATGCGAATGGAGCGGGTGTCATGGTCGCCGGTCCACTCACAGCGAATGGTCTCCGGAGCGGTTTCCACCTTGGTGCCGTTATACATGAAGGACACCCAGACCTTTCCTGCCGACCCGGCCTGTCCCACCGGTTTAGGCTGCAGAGCGAAAGTGACGAAGTATTCAGTCACTTCGGCATTCATGGCCCCGAGAGGGAAACTACTTGTGATGCCGGCAGTCTGATCGACCGTCTGGCTGCCCATCAAATCTTGCAGGAAGGGCAGGGTCTTTTTGCAGGCCTTGATGGAAACCACTTTCGGCGTCCACACATTTAAGCGCACGTCGGAAATGACATTGGCACTGGCCAGATCCACCAGGGCTGCAAAGTCGGCTTCCAACTTATCGGCTTCTTCAATGTACTCCGGCGCCATGCCTTTGGTGGCAGTGGCGATTTTGTTCACCTGGTCGAAACTGAAGTCGGAATACACACCACGGGCGTGCACCTGCACCACCATGCCCTGACCGGCTTTAGCTTGAAAATCTTGCAAGACCTCGTCCAGAGAACTTTCATCACTGGACTCGTTCTGGCCGTCCGTCAGGAGCACGCACAAACCGGCAGCCTGAGGGCGGCGCATTTGTTCTTGCATGACCACTTTCAAACCTTTCGACATCTCTGTGCCGCCACCAGCGGTGATACGCTCCACGGCAGCGATTGCCAGTTTCTTGTTTGCTTCGGTAGCCTGGCAGAGTTCCACCACGGCCCGGGCGCTGGAGGCGAAGGTGACCACGGCGAAGTAGAAGTGCTCCGGTAATTTCCTGATCGCACCAATCATGGCCAGTTTCATGAATTTCAGCTTGCTGGCAGGACTATCCATGGAACCGGAAACGTCGCCCATGAAAATGACATTCTGCTCCAGACGTGGCGCCTGTGCCATATCAAAGCCGGTCGGCGTAAGGGTGAAGGCTGCATCCAGGGTATCGGCATTTAGATTGAGATAGCCGTTTACGTCAGCCTTCAAAAGAATGGAAGGTTGGATATTTTCGCTCATTATTCATTGCTCCGCTAAATTAGTTCAAAGGTAGTTGATCGGTGCGGGTAGATGTCTCCACCCGTCCGTGCGAAGGATGCCGCTTCTGCACCACCACGGTGATGTTGTCGCGTCCTTCCGTATCGTTGGCAAAGGCAACCAGCTTACGGGCGATTGCCTCGGCGGAAACTTCCGCCAGAGAAAGAGTCTTCAACTGCTCGAGCATGGGACCGGCAGGTCTGGCCTGACTGGGCTGCCCGTAATTCCAGAAACCATCACTGGCGGCAAGCAAGAGCTGAGAGCCTGTGAGGTCGTAACTGGCAAAGGAGGGGTTGAGGGGATTGGCGCTATCGACCGGACCCAAAACTTGCAGTATGCAATGAGCCTGCTGGTCTGCTTCTGCCGCTTCCACCGACAACTGCCCGCTGTCTACCATGTAATTGATCCAGGAATGATCCTTGGTGAGAAGACGGGCTTCCAGTTCCCCGGTGGCGCTTATGTAGACGGAGTAGGCGCGGCAGTCTCCTACCCAGCCCAGATAGGCTTTCTCTCCGTCCAACAGAATTGCCAGAAAAGTGGCTTCCGGCGGCACTTTGGCGCGGCCGAGTTTGTCGGTTTCACCATTTCCTTTGACGGCGAGTACGGCCTCCTGGGCGGCACAAATGGCTTCAGCCAACAAATCACAGTCGGCCTTTACACCACTTTTAAGGGCCTGCGCCAGAAACTCCATGCCTCTGGTGCAAGCCGCTTCCGAGGCCAGATGAGCACATTCGGAAGATGATACACCGTCGGAGACGAGTATCACCGTATATGTCTTACCGCTGGGCTCAAGCACAATATCTGCGGCCAGAGCATAGTCTTCGTTTCGATGATGGCAACGCCCCAGAAAACTTCTCACAGCAAGCTCGTTTGACGCGGCCACCGTAAAGTCGTCACGCTGACTGAACACCACCTGGGTACCGCAATTGGTGCATATTCCATCACTGGAAACTTGCTCCGAATCGGCACCGCAATCCGGGCAGGGTCTCCCTTTGACCTTAACGGCGGTACTCTTAACCGGTTTTTCCACAGACCTGGAGACCGGCACCGCCGCACCGGGAACGCTGAACAAGCCGCCCTTTTTCTTGCCGGTATTCTTGGCTGCAGCACCCATGCCGGGTGGTTTAAACAGGCCGCCGGCAGACCCACTTTTAGCGGCATCGCCCTTAGCGGCGGAAGCACCGTTCTTGGTTTCGCTCTTCTCAGAGGCGCAAGCCAGATCGGCACCGCAGACACAAAACAAATCGCCCTCTTCGACGGGCTCCAAACATTTTGGACAGTTCATGTTTACTCCCCATTTAGAAACGGGTCAGCGGCCGCACGGCATTCGCCCTGTCGATCCACTGAATGGAAAGTTCTTGCTCACCGCAGCTATGAGCACAAAAGCGAGCTTCCTGCTCCATTGCCAGACGCAAATAGTCGGTGCCGGCGCCTGCAAATTGCACGAGGTTGGCCACTTCGCCCACCGGCAGGCGGTTATCTTCAACCGCTGCCAGAAGGGCCTCGAAGAGCTGGAAGCGCAATTGATGATAAGCGTAGCCATCCAGATTGATGCGCTTCATGGTGGCAACCGCCATCGTCAAAAGCTCGGCGTTCGGCTTGCCCTTGATGAGGAGCTGCATCTTGCTGGCCAGAGCTTGCTGGAAGGAAGCGGAAAGGGGTGAAACGCGATCAAAGGCATCGGCAGCCGCCACTGCATCTTTGGTATAGAGACAGCGAGCCAGACCGAATACGGCTGTGACAAAGCTGGGGTCAATGCCGGACACCAGTTCGTAGTAGCGCAAAGCCACATCCGTATCACCGTTCAGCTCGGCACAGAGAGCAAGAGCCAGCTTGGGAGCCAGTTCGCCCGGAACCTCGGAATAAACGGCATCGAAGTGTTTGAAGGCATCCGCGTAGCGGCCCTGAGCCATAAGCCAGGCACCCTTAACCCAGATATTGCGGAAGTCATAAGGGTCAACCACAATGCGCTCGGCAATGATTGTCTCCGCCCAACTATAGTCTTTCAAGGCGGTAGCCACCATGGCCAGACGCAAAGGCGCTTCCGCTGAACGGGGGAATTGCTCCATAGCCTGCTTGAGAAGTTTAGCCTGTTGCGCCAGATCGTTTTCGGCCAGAGCCGTTTCAATGAGCGCGTTGGCTGAATCAGTCCGGTCCGGCTTCAAATCAGTTAAAGACAGATAGCTCGGCTTACTGTTTTCACCCACTTCGCGCAATACATCGAGAGCAAACTCGGGGCTGGCAAAAACCGGACGGGCATTGCCGGTGTCGATGGAAACAATCTCAGCCAGCACTCCCAGAAGTTGCTCGGACATCTCCAGAGCCGACTGAAAACGCTGGTCCGGGTCGCGGTGGCAGGCGCGCAGCAAGAAGCGATAGAACGACTCGTAGCGCGCAAAGAGCGGTTCTCGATCCGGCGTGGGCAAATCGAATTCGAATTCCTCCAGCCAGTCAAAATTGGTACAGAGGATGGCCAGAGTGCGTCCTACGGTGTAGAGGTCGGAGGAAACCGACGGTTCAGGATTATCGCCGCCCGCTTCCGGTGCCGCATAGCCGCGAGTGAGGAAGCAACTGCCGCCCACTTCCGAAGCCTTTCTGGCACCACCAAGGTCGATGAGCCGCAAACGGTCACCCTGCAACATGGCATTTTCCATCTTGAAATCGCAGTAGTAAACACCCTGCTTATGCAAGTAGGTAAAGGCCGGCAGAATCCCGAGCATGAAGTAAATGGCATCGGTGACAGGCAGCGGCGCATTGGCATTCTCCTGCATCCACTTTTTCTTGATTGACTTGAGGGTCTGTCCGTCAATGAATTCCATGACTATAAAGGTCTGCATATCAACTTCCTGACCATCCTGGCTCTCATCGTGATGCTCGGAATGGGTGACGAAGTTGACAATGTTGACTATCTCCGGTGACTGTAAATCAGCCAGGAATCGCCTTTCCTGCACAGCCAGAATCTGCTGCTCCGGGTCTCTGGAATTGAGCAGTCCTTTTAAGACGACGTAGCGCCCCACGTTCATATCCCAGGCCAGATAGATGAAGCCGAAACCTCCTACCGCTATCGGTCCGAGAACCGAGTATTGACCGGAAATGACCGTTTCCTTAGGAATCGGCGAGAAATTGAAGGGAGCGCGGCAAGAAGGACAGAGCCCTTTATCGATGGGAACGCCATTCTTCTCGCGATAGAGATTGCGAGGCTCACCGTGAGCTTGCAGATGCTGACACTCGGGATTACCACAGACCCGCTGCTCCTTGCTGATCCCCAGACCTTCTCGAATCAGGCTCTGTGCGTCAACCGGCGGCAAAGTTTCCAATTCCACCAGACCGGCAGCAATACCGCGGGTGGTACGAGTGGAAGTACGGGTGGAGAATTCATGCCTCCGCTTACGAACCTTTCCGTCGGCTTTGCCGCTCTCGTCCACAATGGCCACCACGGTGACCGGACGCGCCGTCACCTGAGTACGCAGCGAAAGAGCCAGCTGCCTTGCCCGGGATGACTTGCTTGTACGTGAGGAAAGCCCGGTATTTTTAGTATGACCGGAATGAACGGAAAGCACGTCTGGGACCAGGTTGCCCTGAGAGGCATCAAGGGCTTTAACGGCCTCCGGCTTGATATTACCGCAATCCGGGCAGATACCGTCTGCACCATATTCGGTACCACAGGAACAAATATTTTCTTGCATAGTCATACGTTCTCACTCTTTGAAGTTTGGTTACTACCTTTGTCCTCCGCCTCCCATTGCTCCAGGCTGCGCAGGCGACCGTGTACGTCGTTGACGGCTTTGCAGGCCGCCTTCATGTCGGTGGGGCGAGCCAGGGCCTGGTCGGCGCACAGGCAAAGCCTGCTAAACTCAGCTTCCTCCAGCATGACCACACCTTTGTAGGTGCTTCGACCGGCTGTATTTTTGTAAGCTTTGACGCGACTCTTGAGCATCTGCCGCTCTTCCAACACGCTTTTAGCCAGCTCGGTCAGAGAGCGGGTTTCGCCCTGAAATTGCTCAGCTTTGGCAAACCACTGGTTCAAATGCGCCAGCACTTTGTCCGGTTCCGTTTCGGCTACAATCCGGCCCTGCCACTCTTGCAAGCGCGCCAGAGTCATATCGCTGCGCGCCAACGCCGGGCCATTACTGATGGCGTCCTCCACTTCCAATTTCAAGTTGCTCAGCTCGGCATCCTCAGCTTCGATTTGCCGCAGCTTCTCTTGTGCCCTGGTGACAGTAGCGGCCAGGTCTTTCCTGGCTTCCTGTAAAGCTTGCAGACGCCCTTGCAAAGCGGCCAGCTCGCCTGCCAGCGGATTATCGGCTTGCTCGGCATAAGCGAGGGGATCAGATAGGCTTATTCGCCGAGCCTCCGCCAACAACTGGTCAAGCCTGGCCAGTTGCTTGTTTTCATCCACGGCTGCCAGTGTTTGCACTAGCGTCCGGACGGCGTTCAGTTCCTTCTCCTGCTGGTCAAATGCCGCCTGACTGACCGTCCAGATTTCATCAATGGTAAACATCACATCCCGAACAGCCGTAAAAACACCCACCAGGGAATTCAAAAGGGCCCGGGGCGAAATGTAGTTAGCCTGAGATGCAGCCGAGACAAGCCCCCTCTTCTGGAGCGGCACAATGGTGTCGGGCAACTTTATGGACTGCCCGTTCAACAGCCGGTCAATTTCATTCAAATCCCTGTCACTGAGGCGCCGGCTGCTGTTCTTCAGCTTGCGTGCTTCCTGCACGGTGCTGATCACCAGGCTCAAGTGCGGCCACATCTGTTTCATGTCGGCAACAAGGGGTTCTACCTTAGCCCGGCTCACACCAGCCAAATTTTCGGCTGGCACCTTGCGCTGGCAAATAATCTGGTAGGTAGACAGATTTTCCAACTCCGTGACATTTGCCACGGCCTGCCTGATATCCGTCTCCCACTGTACAAGTTGGTTTTCAACTTCGTTTGTAGATAACATAATCTGCTCTTCTAAGAATTAGCGGTTCAGGCTTTTTGTTAAGGCGCGCCAGAACCGTAATACACGTTGAAAGAAGGCAACGGGAAGACCAACCTTCGGCGACTTACCGGAAGGTGCAACCGTTGACGTTGGTTTATACTCCGTGACGGAAAGCTCGTAGCTAACCCGGTCATCCAGAGGCTTGATGCGAATCACCTCAGCCTCACTGGCTTGCGGCAATCCATCCCGGTAAAACTTTTCCCACACTTTCCTGACTATCCAGTCGGCGGTCGGTCTACTCCGTGCCGCATTTCTAGACAGGCAGCGAGCCAGGGGAAGATCGATGTAGACGATGGAGATATCCTCATAGCCATGATTGCGGGCCAGGTCAATGACCTTCTTGCGCACCCAGTCACTGGCATTTAGATTGTCGTCCACTATGTTATGACCGTTCTCCAGACTACGTTTGAGCGCAGTCATGTACTCACGCTCCGCCTCAGCATCGGTGAGCCAGGGCGAACGCTTCTTGAGCTTATCGGCGCTCAAGCGTTTGAAGAGACGATAGCCGCAATCATCACTGCGCAACCGCTTCAAGCGCTTGGCCAGATAGCTCTTGCCGGAACCCTGGGGTCCGGCCATTACAATCAAACGGCGGCTCTTGGGCTGCGCCTGAAAATACTGCAAAAGTTCCGGCAAAGTGAAGATTTGCACTCCTTTGCTCACATCTGCGTCAGTCATACGAAATCCTCCTCAAGAGGGCGGCTCAGGTGAGCACGCTGGAAAGGAGAAAATGAAATCCACCGGCCAGTAAAGCCGTGAAGGGTAAGGTGACAAGCCAGGCCAGACCGACTTTCTTCATGGTGCTCCAATTGGCGAATTGCTTTCCGTGCAGACTGATACTGCTGCCCACCACACTGGAGGTCAGCACATGGGTAGTACTGGCGGGCACACCCAGCTTGGAGGCATAGAGCACGGTCATTGCCGTAGTGAACTCGGCGGCACAACCCTGAACAGGATCAATGGCTCGAGCCGAGAGTTTCTCACCCACGGTGCGAATCACCCGACCACCACCAATGGCAGTGCCAAGTCCGATGGCCAGTGCTGCCGATACCTTCACCCAATCAGGCACAATCCCTACCGAGTAGCCGTAGGAAACGAAGATGGTGCCGAGAATGAGGGTAATGAGACCCATTGTTTTCTGCCCGTCATTGGCGCCGTGGGAAAAGCTGACGCTGGCGGAAGTAGCAATCTGCAAGCCCTTGAAGATCAGGCGCCAGACTTTCGATTGCCGCGCGATCTCCACACCGTTACTGGTTGTCTTGCCGGACAGATGCCTGACCAGGAAGTCCATGCATTTGGCAAAAATGAAAGCCAACACAAAGCCGATGATAGGCGAAACGATCAAGGCTGCAAGCGCTTTCAAGACCGCCGGATGACTGAAACCATTCAGCCCGGCAACGGCGAAACCAGCTCCAGCCAGGCTTCCTAAGAGGCAGTGGGTGCTGGAGACCGGCAAGCCTTTCCACCAGGTGAGTAAATTCCAGGTGAGCCCTGCCAGTAGAGTTGCCAGAATCATCGGCCCACTGACCACATCTCTGGGAATGGTGGTGGCGATGAACTCGGCCACGGAAGTGCCGACAGTCATGGCACCGGCATAATTGAGCACGGCACTCATCAGGATAGCCAGCCAGGCCGGTAGTGCCCCCGAATAAATTACTGTGGCTACGGCATTGGCCGTGTCGTGAAATCCGTTCACGAAATCGAAGGCAATGGCCAACCCAATGCAAAGCACCCCGATCTGCATCACCAGTGGCAAGCGCTCGAAGCTGAGCAGAAGTGATGGTCCGTAGATCATTGCCGCCGCCAGAACAAATATGGCCAGAAAAATAACCAGCACCATCTGTCCAGTCAGAAGGAGAAAGGAGCGTCCCTTTCGAGGGTTTGAATCTCTTGTGTCATTTGTCATTGCTTATTTTCTCTTGTATGGTTAAAAAGACGGCTGCCTCAAAAGTGCAGCCGTCAGTCAGATTCGGAATTGAGGCGAGGTGGTAATCAGCCCCAGAGTTCGTGACTCACCTTCTCGAAATGAGCGGACAGCCAGATCACGGCAGCTGCCACAACAGCGAGCATAACCAGGGTAATGGAGCCGGCAGAGGATGACCAGGATGAGTTGAGGGCACCGAAGTACACACCACCGCTCAGCAAAACCAGGCTGAAAGCGAGAACCAAAAGAGACCGCAAGGCTGAAGCCTTCGCCGCTTTTTCTTGCCAGTACAGCTTGTCGCTTGGCCACTCCGCTACGAAGTCATGCAACACAAAGGGCAACAACCAGACCATGAACAAGGCGCTACTGGCCAGACCATAGCCCGCATCAGCCCCGTTGAAGCTGAAGAGATAGCTGAGCACCAGACCCAGGAAACCCGAGACACCTATCTTGCCGGCCAATTCCCAGAGGTGTTCGGCTTTCCAGATGTGCACCAACTTCATGCGTTGCCCAAACAAGCACAGAGCGACTACGACAAAGGCGACAACCAACAGTTCGACTGACAATACTGAAGAAGTGTTCATAATACAATCCTCACCGACAATTAGAAAAAGACCAGCCCCACGGTCGGAAAACGAAAGGCAGGTCAGGTTGGTCTCCAGACAAAGCGCGGCCCGTCACCGGCAGCTTAGAACTGCACGAGAACGACAGAGACAATGAAGGAGAACGTTTTTGAATTGCTTTTACAAAGCTTGGAAAATTAGGGATATACAAATGCTCGTAGCAAAGCCTGGTTATCAAGAGCAACAAGATAATGAACAGATCTCTGCTTATTTAGCAGCACTGTAATAGCGCTCATGAAATTGTCTCAGACCAATTCACACAACCGGCCCGCACAACAACAGAGTTTCGCCACACTTGCCGGCCAATTGCGGCCATCAAAGCGGCGTCTGAGATCCACATAGGAGCAAACTAGCCGACCAGTCTACTACTACCTGGCAAAAAAACCACAGGCAGCTGTTGGGGACTCATTTTCAACATCCTGTGGCAGCCCTGCCCTAATCAAATAGCAGAAGCGACGCCTAGCAGAAGAGACACCGATAGACAGGACTGGAGTTTCCAACCTGGCCACCGGCGTCACACTAATTACCAGCCCATGCAATGAGCGAATCGGTCGCGATCCAACAGGCTATTCAAGGCGAATTTCAAGACTTCCTAAAATCAGTTTCTGGTTCGGGTAGAGCCCGGCACAGTCTCTGATGATCAGGCTTTGCAGTGAATCCGGCAGTTTCGGCAAGCGCGATAGATTGGGGCATTTTTCTACCAGCATCGACTTAAGAGCGGCTGGCAGTGCGGGCAATTCTGCTATGGCACTGTCTATCACCAGCAAGGAAGTAAGAGACTGCGGCAGGGTCGAAAACAATTTCGGCGCCCGGCAAGCTCGTAAAATACAAGACTTGAGAGAAGACGGCAGTGCGGGAAGTACGGCCACGGCAGAACAGTCAAGAAGAGTTAACTCGGACAAACCCTCGGGAAATTCAGGCAAATCCACAAGAGCCGGGCAAGCAAAAAGATCGAGTGACCGCAAAGCCGCAGGCCATTCAGGCAAAGACCGCACTTGAGCGCATTGCCTCAGCTCAAAGCGCTGCACTCCGGCTGGCAAGGCAGGCAAGCCAATGACTTGAGAACATGCAATTATCGATAGAAGCTCAAGAGACTCAGGTAGCGCAGGTATTCTGCTCAAGTTCGGGCAAGCCCTTACCTCAAGCGCAAGCAAGCCGGCAGGCAGTTTTGGGACGGCAGAAAGCCCATCACAGCCATCTAACTCCAATAACTGAAGAGACGCCGGCAACCTCGGCGACTGCACCAGCCTGGCACAACCAATGCGCAATTTCCTGAGAGCGGTCGGCAAGTATCTAAGATGCCTGATTCCATCGCACTTTTCAAGACAAAGCTCCACCAGCGATGCCGGTAGTCTCGGCAGTTCGGTGAGACCGCCGCATTTGTATAAACGGAGAAACGTTAGGGACTTAGGCAATTTTGGCACATGCCAGAGTTCCGGACAGTTCACAATTTCAAGGTGTGTGATGGAAGCCGGCAGGGGAGGCAACTCCGTTACAGCCGGGCTCTCCTTCATACAAAACTCTGTGGGATTGGAAGCGGCAAGGCCTTCGATGTAAGCTCTTAACTCTTGATTAGAACTAAACTTCAAGTAATTCATATACGCACCATAGTAAAAACGAGAATTAAATTGTCTGGTTGCAACCGTTCCGCAGGGCTGACAACCCTCCGAAGCCGCCCGGCCGGTGAACCATCTGGAACCTTTTTTGACTGACGATCTTGTTGCCTGAAAGAGACCTTGCCGGAAGAATGAGGCGCGCACAACTCCAGAAAGCTGGTTATTGCTCAAAGAGGGTTGATTTCTAGCGTCTGCTTGGCTCTAGTTGCAAATTCTACGGACTGACTCCGACGAAAGTAAAAACAAGGTTTCACCCAGTACACTATGGTGCAAGAGAAGCAGAAACAACTCGTTTAATCGAAGTTTTGCGGCAAACACCACCATTCCCAAAGTAATCAGTTCGGCCGACATGTCAAAGTCTCCCGACCGAGCGGAGATTCGGCAGATCTGGTGCCACGATAAAGTCACGATAAAACAAACGGAAGGCGAAAGAAGCAGCAGGATCATGCCACTGCCAGAGGTGCCCTTTTCAGGCTCCACTATATTTGCTAATACTTCCGAACAAAAAGGGGGTGCGCCTGTGAAAGCGCACCCCCTCCCGGAACAAAGTTCAAGGAGAGCCCAGTTAGAGCCCTCCCCGAATTACTTACCGCTGCGTCCGCGACGGCGACGGCTCTTGCCGGACTGAACCTTGACCTGAGCCTTCGGCTTGGCACCGGCAAAAGCAGGTGCCGGCACGATCTCGTCGGCAAAGCCCAGAGCAATAGCCTCGTCGGCATCGAGCCACCAGTCCTTACGGTGAGCGCGTTCCTCGATCTCGGCCTCGTTCAAGACCGAGCGGGTGGCCAGAATCTTCTTCAGACCCTCCCAGAGGTTACGCGAGAAGGCCACCCGGTCTTCCATGGCGTGAACGGTACCGATGGTACCGCCCGACACGGCATGAATGAGGACCTTGGCGTTGGCACCGAGCATGCGCTTGTCGCCGGCCTGCAGGAGAATGCCGCCCATGGAGGCAGCCATGCCGAAGCAGATCACCGTGATGTGGTGACCGTCAGCGCGCAGCTTCTGCAGGTAGTCGTAGAGCGCCAGACCGGCCAGCACCGACCCGCCGGGCGAGTTGACGATGACGGTGATGGGCTTGCCGGGGAAGCGCCGATTCCAGTCACCAAGCTTCTGCAAGGAAGGCTTGATGCTCTCGTCGGTGACGCCGTCATAGAAGGTGTAAGTGAGGTTCTCGTCGGCCGAAGCCTTCTCCCGAGCGGCCTCACGCTCCTTCTTTTCCAGATCGAGCTGGGCGCTGCGCAACTGCGTGCGAGTCAAATCCAGCTTCAATCCGGCTTCCTGAGCGGCGGTGGTCTTGTCGGTGCGTGCCTTCTCGACACGCAAACGAGCCTCGGCGATCTGCAACTCCTTGAGCTGCTCGTCCAGGGTCTTACCCTTGGGCTTGTCAGCATTGGGAGTGGCGATAGCGGGCGCCTCAGCGCCTGCCGCCGGGGTGACAGGGGTAGTTTCAGAGTTGGTACTCATGGTTTGTCTCTCGATTCTGCACCACCTCAGCGGGCGGTGCGGTTAAACTCCGATAAATTGCAGGATGAAAGGGCAAGCACCAAAAGCGGTGCTCACCCCGGGTAAGAGCGGCAACCGCGCCGACACCGCTCGGAGGAACAGGTCGGCGCAGTTTACCGCAGTCAAGGTCGGCGGGGCTACTCGCCCAGGCGGGCCAATACGCGGCTCACCGGGTCGGGATAAGCGGCCTCATCCTCCTTGCTCTCGACAAAGTTGGCAATGTGACCGCCCAGCTCAGCGCCATAGGTCAACACCAGCTCTTCCACGGCTCCGGCATCGAGCCCGAAGGACAGTGCTCGGCTGAGCACTGAAACATCCACGCCGGCAGCCAGAGCGGAACCGAAAGCGGCCGGGCTCATACCGCTTTGCATAGCGGCATAAAGCACGGTCAAATCGGCGCCCTGGTCAGCCAGTTCGGCCGGGTCCGGGTAGAGAACGTCCACGTCGTCACCGTGACGAGCGAGAACGCGGTCCACCTGGTCGAGATAACGCAGGTCGTCGAGGGCGTGATAGGCCGAAAGGGCCAGATCCGCATCCGAAACAACCGTTGCACCACTGTTGGTCTGATCGCTCATACCGTTCATACTCTTTCTCCTTTGCTAGAAATTGCATTGGTGACCTGAGCCAAGACCTGTTCCCTGGTCATGGCATTGGTCGGGTTGAGGAAGACCAAGACACCACCCTTGGTGCCCTGGTAGTAACTACGCAGAGGGGTTGACTCCTCCGAGTAGGTGCGGAGACGCTCCCGAATCGTTTCGGTGGCATCGTCCTTACGCTGGAAAAGCGGGCTTGAACAAGCGTCGCAAATACCGGCGTTCTTCGGCGGCTCGAATTTCAAGTGATACGAGCGACCGCAAGATTGGTTGGTGCAAGTGCGGCGAAGCGACAGGCGCTCCACCAGGTCTGCCTCCGAAAGCTCAAGCCAGACGATCTTTTCCAGTGACAGTCCCCAGGAAGCAAGCACTTCGTCCAGGAGGACGGCCTGTGCTCTGGAACGGGGGAAACCATCGAGGATGGCACCACGGGCATTTTCCGGGGCCAAAAGAGCGCGCTTGAGTATCGTGAGAGCCATCTGGTCGGGGATCAAAAGACCCTTTTCCACCAGAGCTTGCACTTGCTTGCCGAAGTCAGTCTGAGCCGCTATCTCCTTGCGGATAAGCGCGCCAGTGCTGACATGAGATAAGCCGAGAGCGGGTGCCAGCTGACCAGCCACCGTTCCCTTGCCTGCGCCGGGACCACCCAGGAGGGCGATCAACCGGGGTCTGGAGGCAGGGAACAGAGGCCAGAGCAGGTACCGCTTCATCCAGAATTTCGCTTGCGCGAAGAAACCACCGGAGCTGAGCTCCGACAGATGAGGCGATGTTTTCATAGACAGTTACCTTTCTGGTACGGGAGCCGGCAGGCAGCCGACAGACCAGGCACAGAGCAGACACACTGAAGACGTGAAGACTGAAGCTGGAACCGGCGAGCAAAGGCGGCGGTCCAACTCAGGGCAGTCTGCCTATAGGTTGCCAGTGCTGGGAGATGAAGAAATCTGCGGGTTGAGAAAAGCTTGTGAGAAAAGTTGGGAATGAATAATGCATTCCACCCTACTGATAGACACTTCAAGAAGGCAAGACTAAGTTCTCGAGAAAGCTCATGAGAGATAGGTCTTAGACAAATCTCAGGATAATCAAAGAAATAGCTAGCGCCCGCTAGCGCTGGCCGCGCAAATCTACCTGAAACCAGTTTTACCACTTGGCAGCCTGTATTTTGACCATCGGCGCCCCTTTTCGAAAAAGGGACAAAACCTTGATCTGGCTACAGATCTAGATCTCAAGCAGAAGTTAATATACCGTCGAGGTGTTCACATCATTCCCACTCCATCTCAAAACCGGCAACCAAACCATCCCCAAAAGTGATTTACTAGCCTTTCATCAGGTTTCCGGCAAGACATGGTCTTGGGGTTCTCTAACCGCTAAATCTAAGGAGTCCAAAATGACAACCACAACTGTTATGGGAGCTCTTCCTGCCCGCGTCGACGTCCCCGTCGAGCTGACCTGGGATCTCTCCAAGATTTTCGCCACCGAGGCCGACTGGAACGCGACTTTCGCATCCACCGAAGCGCTCGTGGCCAAGCTGCCCGAATTCAAGGGCAAGCTCAAGCGTTCCGGCAAGCAGCTCCTGTCCTTCCTCACCGAACGTGACAAGGCTGCCGAGCTCCTGGACAAGCTCTATGTCTACGCCAGCATGAAGGCTGACGAAGACACCGCCAACACCGCCAACCAGGAACGCGAAGAGAAGATTCGCGGGCTCTACACCAAGTTCGGTGCAGCCGTCTCCTGGTCCACGCCTGAACTCCTGTCCATGAAGAGCGAGCGTCTCGCTTCCTTCATCGCCAAGACCCCGGCACTCAACCTCTGGAAGCAGCAGTTCGACGAGCTGAACCGCGAGCGCGCCCACGTGCGCAGTCCGGAAGTGGAAGAGCTGCTGGCTCAGCAGGCCATGGTCGCCCAGGGTCCGCAGACCATCTTCGGCATGTTCGACAACGCCGACATCCAGTTCCCCAAGGTCAAGGACGCCGAAGGCAACGAGCACCAGCTCACCCACGGCTCCTACGGCGTCTTCCTGCACAGCCGCGACAGCGTGCTGCGTGAGAACGCCTACCGGGGCATGATGGAGACCTTCGAGAAGAGCCGCAACACCGTCGCTGCCATCTACAGCGCCCAGGTGCAGGCCAACATCTTCAAGGCGCGCGCTCGTCGCTACGGTTCTTCGCTGGAAGCAGCGCTGGGACCGGACAACGTGCCGCTCTCCGTCTACAAGAGCCTGATCGAGACCGCCCACGCCTACCTGCCGGTGCTGCACCGCCTGGTGGCGCTCAAGGCTCGTGAACTGGCCAAGCAGGGCACCCTGCCTTCCGGCAAGATCCGCCTCTGGGACCTGTACGCGCCGGTGGTCGGCTCCGTCGACTACAAGGTGGACTACCCCACCGCCCAGGGCATCATTCTGGATGCGGTGAAGCCGCTCGGCACCGAGTACGTGGACAACCTGCGCACCGGCTTCGCCTCGCGCTGGGTGGACGTGGTCGAGAACAAGGGCAAGCGCTCCGGCGCATACAGCGGTGGCGCCTTCGGCACTCCGCCCTACATGCTCATGAACTGGAAGGACAAGCTGGAGCAGATGTTCACCCTCGCCCACGAGGCCGGACACTCCATGCACTCCTTCTTCTCGCGCCGCGGCCAGCCGTTCCAGTACGCCAACTACACCATCTTCGTGGCTGAAGTGGCCTCCACCTGCAACGAAGCCCTGCTGGCTCACCACCTGCTTTCCACCGAGAGCGACCCGGCGGTGAAGCGCTACCTCATCGATCACCAGCTCGATGCCTTCCGTGCCACCTTCTTCCGCCAGACGCTCTTCGCCGAGTTCGAAATGCTGGCGCACGAGGCGGCGGAACGGGGCGAAGCTCTGACGGCCGACAAGCTGTCCGAGATCTTCCTCGACCTGAACAAGAAGTACTACGGTGACTGCGTTGCCGACGACGATCCGGTCAAGATCGAGTGGGCGCGCATCCCGCACTTCTACAACAGCTTCTACGTCTACAAGTACGCCACCGGCATCTCGGCGGCGACGGCTCTGTCGGCGCAGATCCTCAAGGAAGGTCAGCCGGCTGTCGATCGCTATCTGAAGTTCCTGTCGGGCGGCTGCTCCGACTACAGCATCAACTTGCTCAAGGGCGCCGGCGTGGATCTCTCCAGCCCGGATGCCATCAAGTCGGCGCTGGATGTCTTCACGGCCTACCTCGACCAGCTCGAAGAGCTGATCAAGGCTGACGAAGCCAAGGCCTAACCTCATCCTGGGGCGGCGCAGAAAGAGAGCTATCTCCGGTATGCGCCGCCCCTGTGGCGAGCCAAACAGGCAATCTCGGGCACAGGCTCAGAGCGGACTAACACCCCTTTGAGCCTGTGCTTTTTCTTTCCACCCATTTTTTTGCTTTTCAGCCTTACTACATTCTATGGTCGCACAAGCAATAGTACAACTGCGGGCAACGATGGCAGACCAATTAAGGCAGGCGGGTCCATGTTTTGCCAGTCTCTCCCCTCTCAAGCGAAACATTCAAGCAGCCCTTTCAAGCACCTACACAACTTTTGCAGCTCAGCCAAGACGATGAGGAAAACCCAGCCTGTGTCTCACTTGTGGCGCATCAGTGTCGAAGCTGTGACTGCAATTAGAACGCTCACGCTGATTTTTGCGAGACAGTGAGCGCCGTGTAATCTTTTGCAAAAGCCTTCAGTGACGGTAATTACGCAGTTTTCCATGGCTGCAAAAGTGCAAATGTAATTTCCGCGTACCCCAGAAAGCGCCTGAATGCAGGCAAATATGGAGCATAGAGCGAAATCCCGCATAACAAATCGGAAGTAGAGAATTAAGTAAGAGACAAATATGTGATCCAGCTAAGGTTCAATTACCTAACTTTTGTCTTTTAACCTGAGCACCAGAACAAACTTTCATACAGAACTCCCGCCTACGAGAACTTCCTGCCGACAGCTTGCTGTTTGCAGTGAACCGCTCATGAGGCAGGGTTTGTTCATTCTAGTTTGAAGACCAAGGTAAGGCAGGCAGAAACCACCGCTACCCGTGCGCTAGCTCGCGTACATGGTGGATTGCTCTTTTTGAAACTACCGAGCGAAAGCTCATTTATCTAAAATAAATCCCTGGAGAATTTTATGAATACTCAACAAGTAAAACCCAGCGCCACAGTTCGCCATGTACAAACACAGCTCGAAGTGGGTTTCAACTACGAACATATTGGCTGTGCAGTGACATTCTTCGACCACCGCATCACGGAAGAAGAAATAGCCGAAACCGTCCTTCACTTCCAGGGCCGCAATATCACGGCCGTGCCGGTCTACGAAGAGGGATGCCTGGACTTCTTCTTCCTCTTCCCGGCCGATGCATCGCACCTGGAGCATCCTCGCCGCTTCCCCAGTGCTAACACGCAGATGACTCACTTCATGATCGTCACCCCCGATGAAGTAGCGCGTCTGGCACCGGAAATGGCCCGGCTCGGCTTTGCCCTAATTGAAGGCGACCGTTCCTTCAGCTTTGAACGGGCACCAGCCGGAACAATCATTCACTGATACTTTGCATTTTTCACACTACCTGTGGAGCATTCAAATGAACCAAACCGATGAGCAGTTGAACACCGGCGTCTGGACCATGTTTGAAGGAAATGCATACACCCGCGTAAGGGATGGCTCCACTCTCTGTCTGCAAACTGAACGGCAGGAGAGCGCCGAGATCGTGGCTAAGCTATTGCTCCTCACCGGTAACGGCTGGGAAGTACTCTACCGAGTCAGCGAAGGCATTAATAATCCGGGTTTCCACTACGATCCGGCTCACGCTCAAAAGAGGCTTGCCGAAGTGAAGGAACACGGAGAGCTGGTCAAAAGGTTGATGGAATATGCGGCCTTGCTCTATGGCGATCGCCTGTATCAGCCGGACTGTACCAATGTATCTGAGGCAGACTACAACCTGGTAGGCAACCGCAAGCAAAGTCTGTAATTCAGGTCCAAAAGTCGGCCGGGATTTTAAGTCAGCCGAAGCAACAAACGTTCTACAACACCGCACCACCGAAGCTGTGCTCAGCTCCAGTGGTGCACCACTTTTATATCTGAAGAGGAAAAACAAATGAACAAATTAAAAACAGGTGTGCTCCTGGTGGCAAGCTCCGTTCTGGACCGGGATCCGGACTTTCGCCAGTCGCTACTCTTTCTGGCGGCATACGATGCGGCTTTCGTTTTCGGTTTCAACATTGCCGGACCGGTTGAGGAAGACTGGCTGACAATCGGTGGTCCGCTGGACTCACCGCTCTTTATGGTCAGCAAAGTAAACGATGCTACCAAAGAGTATGCCACGGGCGATAGCGGCTATGCCACCGTTCCCATCATGCAAGACGGCAAAGAGCCCCGCGACTTCAAGGATATCGTGGCCCCCCTGATTGCCAAAAACAAAGACCATTGCCTGGCAATAACAGGACATGCAGGCTGGGCGCCAGGGCAGTTGGAAGGCGAAATCGAGCGGGGTTTCTGGCAGGTGCTGGCGGTTAGCCTGGATGAATTCATGAAACTCCCTCCCGAAGCTCGCTGGGAACACGCCAGAACTATGCTTGCTTAAACGCTGCCTCTCAAACCGTCAGCAATAAATCTAAATTTCAAACTGGAGTACTTACCATGAAAAACAACACACTTGTAACTATTGCTTCTTTTGCTATCGCTACTGCCGCCAACAATCAATTGGCCATTGCACTGACGGTTGAATTTGCAACCGGAGAAACTCTGGAAATCGTGCTCACATCCGAATCGGCTATCGACCTGCATAATCGCCTGCTCGGGCTGCTCAAAGTAGCCGGTGTGAGTAGCAGCGATGAGCTGGTGGACTCAGAAATACTCGTGGAAGTAGAAAACGGCGAAATCGTCGCATTGAAGCACCTGCTTGAAGCCAGACATCTGGTCCTGGGAACTCTGAAACTGGCAAAAGCAGCCTAACAACTGAAATTACTCGGAGCTTACTATGGAAAACGATCTGCTCATCGCTCAAGCCACGCTGCACGATATTCAAGCTACCCTTTCGGCACTGGAAACTAAACTCTGGCTGGTCTATGCAGGTGTGAACCTGATGTTTTTGTTCACCGGCATCTTTGTGAGTCTCAAAAAGGAGGCGAAGAAGCTCCATCTGATCTTCGGCGCGGGCTACAGTGCGGCATCCATGCCTGCTGTGTACACCAACATAAGCAGCCTGCCAATGTTTCTGTTACCGGCGCTGAGCTACCTGGCCGGAGTCTGGTCGGGAGGCAGACTTAAGGCAAAACTGAAGACCAAATCCTGACTTTACCCCACCAGGACAGGCGCAGGACAGCTCCAATCGCCAGGGACGGCAACATACAATCATCTATCGGAGATAAACATGTCACACACACCTTCACCTGTGCTTCTTGCATTTTTCACTGCCGCTCTGATTTCGCTCTTTCTTACGACCTACTCGATCAGAAAGGGACTGCGTAAAGAGTTTGTGCAGCGAAATTACCAAACGGCTGTATTCTTCAGTGCTATTGCTCTCTTGATGGTTTTGGCGGGAGGCAAACTCGATAATGTCTTCATAGTGACGGCTTTCTACGCCGGCTTCTCATCGGTGGCTCTCTTCTTGCTCAGCCTGAGGGGAAAGCTTGCCTCCCTGGCGCCGGTGTATTTACAGGGAATGCTGCTCCAGCGGCGGGTGGTCCACCTCACAGCCTGGTTCTTTTGTGCAGGACTGGCGCTGGCAGCCATACTGAATCTCTCACCCATAGCCGCTCTGGCATTGGCATTGACACTGGCATGGATTCTACCGGTACTTTGTATTGCGCACATAATCGTAGACCTGCTCAGCTTTACCTGTCGGCGTTACGGAATTTACTAAGAACGGCATCCTCAGACTTTGAGCGGAGAACAGTGGACCAGGGAAGGTCCGCAGTCTTTCGGATTCGCGACTACTAACAGACAAAAAAAATATCATCACCTACTAGCACTGTTAGTATCCCTTCAAAGGTCTTGAGCAGCAGCAGACCATAACCCTGAGCCAGAAACGCCATAGACTTTACACAATTGCCATCAGCAACAGGAAGACAAACACAAACTGCCAATTTGCGGGCACAATGAGAGCAACATCCCCACCGCCCACAACATCCGACAAGACAATATGACTGGCAACAAAGCTCCACGGCACAAATTCTACCTTGGTCTCATCGGCACCATTGCCCTTCTTTGCGGAAGCCTGGCGCCCTTGAACAGTCAGTCTCAAGCCAGGGCGCCTCAAGATAGAAGCAAGGGCGTTCAATCGGTAAAGCCGACCAAGCTCGAAAGGACGGCCCTCAGACCATTACCAGATCTCAGCATCCAGAAGTATCCCACAGCCGCTCGCACACTCACTTTTCCAGGCAGTCGCAGTTGGGGTGGAATTGTAGTGACAGATCAGCCGGTCTTCCAGTTTCCGGAAAACGACACCGCCGGTTGGACTACACAGGCCATGGGCACAGTCAAGGTGCCCCCCAACAAGTTTGTCACCTTCTGCCCCAGTTTCACCTTTTTTGACAATCCCCACGGTCTGGACAAACTGCCCCCTGACGCCTTTGACAGTGTTCTCCTACACTTCATGGCCATGGAAGACAAGGACAACGGCAAAGGCGACAGGGCCCTTGCCGCACTCAATCACTTCCGCACCATACGCAGCATCGACTGCAACAAAGCAGAGATTTCTGATGAGGGTCTGAGCCAAATCAAAGACTTGCAAGAGCTTGAAAGTCTCAATCTCTTCAGTACGGAAGTAAAGGGTACTTTTCTAAAGAACCTGAGCGGCTGCCGCAAGCTAAGATTTATCGATCTAGCTCATACCAGCCTGGACCCACACAATTTGCAATATCTGCAGCAATTCAAAGCTCTACAAAAGTTGGGACTGATGCGCACCGGTGCAAAAGGCTCAACCCTCAAGCCACTCGGTCAATGCAGCAATTTGGAGAGTCTCGACCTGGCTTATAACCCAGATGTTGACGATACTCTCGTACAGGCCCTCAAGCCGCTGAAGAAGCTCAAATTCGTTAGAGTTAGAGACACAAGCATCAGTGACAAGGGTCTGAAAGAACTGAATGCGCTCGGCATTCACGCCACCAGGGAATTGAGCAAATCGCCGAAGACTGTCTCGCCAAATGCTCGGGAAGAACAAGCGAAGAAGCATGATATTGAGAGAATTCTTGCACCAATTTCCCGCTGACTCCCAATGATGAACTTTCGCCACCATATACGCCACCAGACCAAGTCTGCCCCTGAACGACAGCTGAGACTGCTATAAGGTCAGTGGCAATCCAGAGCCGAATCTCCATCCCGACTTTGCCGAACTAGATAATACCAAAGTGTCCCACCACTCCTCCCGCACAGCGGCCCACCCTCGCGCTATTAAACAAAAGCAGCGAAGTACGCCCAAGAATAAACACATAAAACCAGCAGCAGAGCGGAATGCCATCCTTCGCCAGGTCTGCCAGAGCCTGACAAACCTGTGCTAGGGCCATGACAGCAGCTTAGTCTCTTTTCATCTTTTACTCAGCTTATCTCCGGAAATACTCTTTGAACCACCAGCTCTGCTTTGCTAGGTTGTAAAGGTCCACTTTCAATAATTTTTCGATTCCAAAGGCACCTGAGCAAACATCAACTGCTTCTACCACAACATCTCACTCACAGCGGGCGCTGTGAATGGTGGAGCGGCTTATGTGCGCTTTGGCAACCGAAAAGGAGGCTCTAAAAACAATGACCGACACGACTTCCGCTATTTCCACAACGCCGGAAAAGACCTACATTCTGGCTCCCATCGATGCCCCCGACCCGGATAACTTCGCCCTGCTCATCGCTCTGGCCAAGCTCAACCCCGGTGCCGAGATCTTCGTCATGCTGACAGGGCGCCCCGTGCGCTTCAATGCCGGCAAAGAACATGCCCTGTGGGAATGGGACATGGAAAGCTCACGCATGGCCCAGGAAGCTTCCGCCGCGCGCGCTCGCAACTTCCTCAAGCACTTCGACGTGCCGGTATCGAAGGTCTACGATGGCGGCATCGCGCCCCGCACCCTCGTACCGCACTGGATTCACTTCTCGGAATACTACAAGTTCTTGGACGTGGATCCCCTGGCTGCTCTGCGACACAGTGAACTGGAACCCCAGGAAGACCTGGTCAAGGTGCTGCTTTCTCTGCCGCCCAAGTCGGTGAAAGTAGCCGTGGGTGGACCCATGACCGGACTGCATCAGCTCATCGTGCGCTGCCCGGAAGTGGTCTCTCGCTTCGCCGAAGTGCATGCCATGTTCGCCACCTGGGGCAACGTGCAGCTCATGCAGTTCGACGACAAACCCCGCGGCGCCCTGCAGTTCAACGTCGCCTGTGATCCGCAAGGAGCGCACGCCATCCTCATGGGCCTCGACTGCCCCGTCTACCTTATGCCTACCGAGGTCACCCGGGTGCAGGCCATCGGCTTCCCCAATGCCCAGAAGCTCAAGGAAGCGCTGCCCGACAACAAGGGCACCCGCATGCTCTACCATCTCTACTGCCTCTGGTATGACGCGGCCGTCAAGCCACGGCAGGACAAGAACCCGGAAGAGCTGATCTTCATCCACGACATCGTAGCCGCTTTCAGCCTCGACCCCGAACTGAGGCAAGCCATCTACAACGTGGTGCCGGTGGAAATCTCCGCCGTTCCTCACCTGCCCCGCGAAGCGGCCGACTGGGGCAAGGTGTTCATGAAACCCTCCACCAGCGGAGAAAGTAACATCTTCGCCGCCACTGGTCTCACCGCTGACGGAGCGACCAAGTACCTGGAGGCCCTGAAAAGAGTCTTCGCCTGATCGGAGAAACAACTCCAGATAAGAACCAACCTGTTTTTCAAAGCGCAAGGCGCGCCTGACGCAATTCCCAAGTTGGGGTGACGGCAATGCTCAAAGGGAGCTTGCCGCGCCTTCGAATCTAAACTCTCTAACCGGAGAAACTCATGACAGACCAAACCAACACCGACACGACCAACACCATCTGCGGTGTCACCGCCACCTGCGAACCGGGCGTCGATTTCACCAAGGCATCGGTTTCGCCCCTGATCACCGGTCGCCTCAATAACCACGACCCGCGCTTCAACGTGGCCTCGGTGCACCTGCAGTCGGCCGACATGTTCGGACCGCGGGTGGGCTTCCTCAAGTTCGAAGCCGCCCTCACCGACCCCAGCGGTCGCAAGTTGCCCGGCATCGTCTTCGCCCGCGGCGGCTCCGTGGCAGTGGCGGCAGTGCTCATCTGCGAAGGCAAGGCCTACACCGTCCTGACGGTGCAGCCGCGCTTCGCCACCGGCGTTTTCGAGTTCAAGGAAACCTGCGCCGGCATGCTGGACGGCTCCGGCAACTTCGCCGGCGTGGCTGCCAAGGAACTGAAGGAGGAACTCGACATCGAGGTTGCCGCCGACGACCTGACGGACCTGAGCAGCCTGGCCGGCTTCCCCGGCGGCATCTACATGTCCCCGGGCGGCTGCGACGAGACCATCCGCTTCTTCGCCTTCACCCGCCAGGTGACCCGCGAAGAGATGGACGCCATGAACGGCCGCTGCACCGGTGCCCTCGATGAAAACGAGCAGATCACGCTCCAGATCGTGCCCCTGGAGGACCTGCTCACTTACCCCGACGCCAAGACCCTGCTGGCCTATTCGCTGTTCCAGCGCTTCAAGGACAAGGTCCCCGGCGCGGAAGCCATCAAGAGCTAGAACTTCCCTCTAGCCCTGACGAGAGGAGCGACCACCAAGTGCGGTCGCTCCTTTTGGCTGCCCACCCGGGCAGTTACGTCCCGAAATTCCCTTCACGTTCCAAGTACCCCAGAGGTAGAAACATGAGCCAAACAAATAACGAGAACCGCAAAGTACTGCCAGTGGCTGTACCGCTCTTTCGCGACCTCTTCGTCATCACCGATCCCGGTCGCGACCAGGACGACGAAGACGTACTGACCATGCTCAACCGCATGATCCGCCTGGAAATCCTCCGGGTCATGGGAGTAATCGCCAATCTGGCGCCTTCATCCATGCGCGCCCGCCTGGCCAAGGGCACCCTCAAGCAGCTCGGTCAACCCGACATCGCTGTCGGTATCGGCACCGCATGCCAGCAAACCGACGACGATGGTCTCGACTACCAGTTCGCCGTCAGCTACCTGGCCGAACACGACAGCGTCGTGGACGGCAAGGAGCTTATCTACAACACCCTCAAAGAAGCCCGCCCCAAGTCCATCGTGCTCCTGCTCATCTCCGGGCTGACCGATGCGGCGGCGGTTCTGCGTGAACACCACTACCTCTTCAACATGGCTGTGCGCCGGGTGGTGATCATGGGTGGTGTGGAAGTGGAAGGCGATCGGCCCAAGCTCGATGCGGAAGGGCGCATGCTGCCTGACATGACTGCCCAGAACCATTCCTTCGACAAGGAAGCGACGGCTTTCCTGTACAAACAGCTGCAGGACATGAACATTCCCATCACGGTGTTCACGCGCCATGCAGCAGCCGCCGCCAAAGTACCAAGGTCTATCTACGACGAAATGGCCGCCACTGGTCACCCCGTCGGAATTCGTCTCCTGGCCGCACAGAAGAAAGCCATCGAAGAAGTCTGGCACCGGGCTTGTCTGCCTGCAGATGACTCGGCACGGCAAGGCTTGCCGGCCCGCTGCGACAGGAACTGGTTCCTCAATGCCTTCTGTGGCGGGCAGGGACAAGACCGCAAGCCGGAAGACAGCATCTGGGACTTGATCCAGACCTTCATGCTTTATGACCCCTGCACTCTGGTGGCCTGCCTGCCGGATCTGCGCGAGCACTTTTATTCGTCCTGCGTGGTGGAAGTGCACGGTGTCGAGCACATGGTCATCGGCGTCAATCCCAAGGTGCACAATGTGCGGGCTCCCGAGGAACTGGCCGCCTTCTTGAAGAACATGATGGTGGAAAGTCTCAACCAGAGCCTGCAAGCTGCCGAAGAGGAAGCGGCCGGAGCACGGAAAGTAGCCTGAAGCGCTGAGCTGTAAGCAGGGCTGCATGGGGCATCAGCGGCTCAATACCGCTGATGCCTTCTCCCCGACTCAAACAGTCGTTTTTTGTCTAAATTCAAACCAGGAGTTTCCATGAACACAACCATGCCCACTATCATTTTGCCCGCCGTGCCCACCGCCTGCACCTACGGCGACGAGATCTCGGCTCTGCACCTGATCCTGCCCAACGGCAACCTGCGCCACTTCAAGGGCAGTTCCATCTCGGGCGGCTTCTTCAGCCGCATCATCGCCAGCCGCAAAGGCATCGTCAAATTGCTGGCAGCTGTACTGCCCGAGCCCCTGCCCGAAAACCACTACGGCAGCAGTTATGCCAGCCTCAAGGACCGCGGTCTCTTCATTCTGCCGGTGGACTTCAAGGACACCGACTGGTTGGTGGCCGTAGAAGAACAAATGGGCGGCTGCGATCCGGGCTGGGCGTATCACTTGCTCTATGGCAAGCTGCCTGCCGGCGCCGCCAATGTCAACGAGCTTTTCGTTCAGCTCGCCAATGCGGAGAGTCTGATGAAAGCTTCTGGAGGCAAGATGCCCTTCGAGCAATTCCAGCTCTGGCCTGTGGCTACTGCCACCACCTGAGACACCATCAACTGAGTCCGCTCTTGCCTGAAACAGGCTAGACACAACAGGAGGGAAGGGCGCTTTACGGCCTTCCCTCTGGCACTCTCTTTCAAAATTCCGCTTTCACTACTGCATATACTATCCTTGCAGCCAAAGAGAAAAGTGGGATCGGTAAAGTAGGCTCAGCGCGAAGAAGAAACAGGTAAGAAGCAGCTCTGAGAGCCACTCCTTACCTGTCTCGGCAATTTTATTTCGGCGCTGCTTGAGAGGTCGCCAGCCAGGCCTGGTGATCAGCTTCCGTCACCATGCGGTAGCACTTCAGGTCGAAGAAGCGCGCCGGCATAATCGGGTCCAGCACCGTGGTGCCAAGACCGAGTAGACCCGTGCCGAAGTAGCGATCGAGGGTGATGCCCATGCGCCAGAGCAGTTCCTGCACCGAACCGACACAGGTATAACGCCCCATCTTGGTGCGCCCCAGCACAAGCCCGAACCAGTCATAACCGGTGACTGGCAAGGCCCTCCTCCAGACCCGTCGAACAAATTCCGGTAGATGCAGGAAAGCCAGCAGTCTCTCTTGCCTGGCCCGCTCTCGCACCACCCACTCTTTGTTCTGACGCAGCATGCCCCTGGCCACCATGAACGACATCTTGCATTGTTCCTCAGTCCAGGGCACAGTCGGCGCCAGGGCCACCGTGATGCCGCGGCGAGCCCGGCGAGTCAGCACTTCCTCCAGAGGATTGAGTACCACACCATATTTCATGTAGGTGCTGAATGCCCATTTCTTGCCCTCGGCATCCGGTATGACGATCTCGCCGTGGCCGACGGCTTCGCCGATATACTCCGGTATGCCGGTCATGAGCAAGATGGAGCCCGGCGGCAACATGGCAGCGGGCGGGTTGACCATGATGCCCCGGGGCAGAACCCCATAACCCCTGGCAAAGAAATTGTTCCGCTCCCGCCGGTAGCGCAGATAGACATAGCCCCAGGCGCAAAAACCTGCCTGGGCAAAAGCCCTGACGGCCAAGTCGCCGGTGCCGAAAAATGCCGCAGTGTTGAGAACAAAGCCCAAGCAGATAGGCGCCAGCATCTGCAGGCGAGACAAAGCCGTGGCATAGCTTCTCATCAGATGCCCCATCTGGGCAAAGGAAAGAACCAGCCACAAGCCGCTCAGCACCAGACAGCCCACAGAAAACTCAAACCCGAAGCCATGGTAGTACCATCTCCAGGTGAGGAAGAGCATAAACAAGTTGGCGATTGCCTTCGCCGTTTTCCAGAAACGAAACATAGTCAGTTCCTCGCTTTTGCGCGATCGAAGATATTGATACTTTCAGCCATCAGGGCTGCCACCTGCGCCTCGAAATCAGGAATATCCGGGTTGAGATTCACCCGGGGAGGACCATCCGCCATAAGCGCGGGCAACTCCGCATTGCGCACCAGATGCAGTGCCGGATCGCCGCGCAAGTCTTCGGTATTGGGAAAGTCCAGCCAACCGGTGCGAAGGCCGGCAGCACCGTGGCCAAGGCGCACCACGTCCACGCAGGAACGTCGCATCACCTCCAGATAGGCCACATTGCAGGTCCAGCGATCGGGCGCTCTCCTGCCGGTATAACGGCCGAGCCAGTCATAACCGGTGACTGGGAACTTCTTGTCCAGGTAGTTCTTCAACCAGCCTGGCATGCGCTCACGCTGCCGTGTCAAGCGTTCTCGGTATTGCAGGTTCTGTTCCCGCATGGCCCGCACCACATACTCCATAAGCTCGATTTGCTCCTCGTTGAGGGGCGGACGGCGCTGCAGCAGGTAGTTTGGATACTTGGGATTGGGTCTGAGGATGCGTTCCACTTCGTTCAAGAACGCACCTTCCTCAAACCAGGAAGAGAAGAGCATGAGCTTGCCCTGCCAGGGAATGACGCATTCCGTATGGGCCACACCCTGACGCAATAGCTTGGCCATGGCGCCGCCGGTACCGATGGCGTCACCCGGCCTGACAATGGCTGCCGGAATCTTGATGCAGGTATCGACCGGCACCGGACCAGCCCCCTGCTTTTCGTAACGCTTCCTGTTCTCCCTAAAGCGCCAGGCAAAGAAAGACCAGGCGGCGAGGCTGAAAACAGTAAGTGAGAAAATCAGAGCACCACCGCCGGAGCCAATTTGCAAAAGTAGCGCCGCCAGAGAGAGAGGGAAACCGAAAAGCATGGCTTCCCGCGCCAGAAGACGCGAGAAGATATTGCCGTAACTTCTCAGTATGTGATTGAAGAGGCCATAGACCACCACCAGAAAGATGCCGCTCAGAAGCAGCAACCGCCCGGCTGTGTCCAGTCCGTAAACGGTGTGACCGAGCATGAAATACGTTGCCAGGCCGTAGAACAAACAGTGCGACAGAAATGTGAATGCTTTCCGCACCGGTCTCATGAACACCTCCTGAAGTTGATCAGAGGGCGCCGACTTCCCTCAGGACCCAGATCCAGAGGGGATAGCGGCGTTCCAGTTTGGCTTTATAGTCACTGAATTCGGCCGACCCGGCGGCAAAACCATTACCGGCGGGCTTGCCGATCTGGTAGAGGGCCTGCCTGGCAGCCTGGACACGAGCAAGGCTCTCAGGCGGCAATTGCAGAAGTTTCAGTTCCGCCCCCGCCGGCAAAAGTCCGAACACAGCCAGCTCCTGCGCAACTTTGCTGACCGGCAAGGTCTGCAAGTCTTGCTCGATGCGTTCCAGACTTTTCAGTCCGCGTGAGATCTCATCCTGCTCCTTGAGCACCGCATCCACCTCACCGGTGTCGACCAGACCGTCGCCGCCTCTGTCCACCATTTCAAACTCCTCCTGAGCAAAGGCGCGCACCTTGTCCACCTGCAGGTAAGAGTCGGCCACGCCCATGCCCAGAATGCAGCCGAACATGCCGAGCACCATGGTGGAAAAGAGCAGGCATATGGTCAAACACTTGATGGTGCGAGCCAGGCCCTTCCGACCCAACACGTTGAAAGCGATAGGCAGTGCGGCACAGACCAGAAGAGTGATGCCGGCGGCGGGCCAGAACGTATTGGCATCCCGGCTTTCGCTGGCCAGGAAGATGCCGAAGAAAAGCAGAAAGGACAGGGCGAAGCCTGTCAGCATGTAGTTTTCAGCCCAGCGGTCATAAGTCTTGACCTCGGGCTTGTTGTTGTTTTCAGCCATAGAGTTCCTCTTTGGGTGAAGTTGAGAAAAGCTCCAGCCGGCAGTCACCGACGGAGCATACAGAGAATATTCAACTTGACCGCTCAGCCCCGGACGACTGTTCGTCTGAAAAATCTGGGCAGAAAGTTGGTAGAAATATCGGCTTGAGTCTAAAAGTTTTGAGCTGAGGGTCTGAAGAAGTAGAAACCAATAACTAACAAACTCAGATACTTCAAATAGTTAAAATCTGTAGTTACACACCCCTTGATAGTCCGCAACAATATTCAAACTACAGAACTGGCCGAACTTCAGCAAAATGACACAGCGCTAAGATGGCATACCATTAATGCCCGACCAATGCCGAACGGCTAGCCTAGCGCCGCGAGGTTTGAAAAACCTGAGCTACTTCCCGCCCGCCATATAACAACCACAAACTCTCGCCACTGCCACCTCCGGCGACACCACCAACGGCCTGAGGCAATTTTCTCAGTTTCGAACTGTTACGAACGTGGCATATTGCCACGTAACACCGTTGATTTGAGCTGCGCAACAATGCAAGACGACGATCTGAGTTTCGAACAGAACTACGCCAGACTTGAGGCCGGCTTAAAGCCAGGTTTCATCAAGACGGACAAAACTTTCGGCAAGAACAATTTACAGGGCAGGGGCTTTCTGCACGAAGATGCCCATGATCTGGCCTGGCTGAGCGGCACAGTCCTGTGTAATCCACTGGTGCTTGC
Source organism: Candidatus Obscuribacter sp. (assembly GCA_016712465.1). Lineage (GTDB taxonomy): Bacteria > Cyanobacteriota > Vampirovibrionia > Obscuribacterales > Obscuribacteraceae > Obscuribacter. Next base: position 6,939,575 of record JADJQZ010000001.1, on the reverse strand, counting down.
CCTCCTGTCCACAATTCTTATAGGGCTTGGAATCAGCATTTTCACCTCTAACAATGACAAGTCCGCACTGATGACGGCCCTTGCCCATTTTGCAACCAGACCCGCAGAGGGGCTGGCTATAGCCGGCTGCTTCCTGGCTTCCGTTCTGTTATTGACCCTCTTCCTCTCAGTTTTCAGTCGCTGCGTGCGCGGCTCCATGCGCTGATCTTTAAGCATGATTACGTAAGCAGTGGGACTATTCCCACGAGATTGGCTTCTTATTAACTGGGGCTCGAAAAGTAGACGGGCTCTAGCATAGCGCCTCCGTCCCCGACACTACGCCGGAAGCGGCCTGATTGACAGGCACAACCAACCTTATATTGGAACAGCGCCGAATCTCCTGACGTACCGGAGTAGAAAACGCTTCTGAGGACTGGAACAGTGGCAGAAACAATGAAATTGACCCATGCAGATTATGCTGCAGATACTAATAGTGATCATGGTCAGGACGAGACCTCAACCCGTCTATACGAAGATGCCATGCCGGAGCGCATCAAACCAACCGCCTCTGCTAAATTAGACTCAACGGAAAACTCCTCCAAAGACCTTTTAGACCGTCTTGATCGCATAGCCATTGTAGGGGAAGGCACCAACCTCTGGCGCATCGCCAGGAATTGCCTGATCGATGAAGCCGTTGAAAATTCGACCTACGAAGAACCCACAGGCCATCAAATCAAAGCCAAACTGCGCGAGATTGTGGCCCTCAATAAAGATAGATATCCAAGCATCGCCCAGCCCGGTCATCCCATCTACGAGGGTCAGATCCTCAAGGTAAAACCGGAGCCCACAGCTCAGGAACTGGAAGAGAAAAGAGCGAAAGAAAAAGCAGAGCAATGCGAGCGCGAACCATGGCAAGAGGCACCGACAGGCACTGCCCTTCATGCTGAAGACTGTCAAAAGGTAAAAGCCGGCAATGGTGCGAAAGTAATTGCCCATGCCGGTTCGCAAGTACATGCCCTGTACGGCTCCTTTGTACTGGCCATGCCCAATTCCAAAATCCACGCCTTCCACGGCTCGCGAGTTGCCAACTACGGCGGCGACGTCGAAGCCTCAGAGGGAGCCCATGTACTTGATATGGGCACGATTCAGGCAAACAGCAACCAATAGCTTTCCCAGGAGATGCCAAAACTAGAAGACCACACCTTGTTCGCAAGGTGTGGTCTTTTAGTTTGCGCAGCCGGAGCACTTCTAAAAATAGTCCCAAACACAATTGTTGCCGAAACATAAATCTGACGAAAACCTAAACGCAGCCAGTTGAGCGCCTTTCACGAGAGACAGTGTCTACTAGGCCAGAGCAGTTCCGCCTCAGCACACAAAGAGAAACACAACACGGGCGCTGCCTCAAACGAGAAGAAGCAGGCAGACAGGCACTTTCCAGCGACCATCATTGTTTTGCACCGGCTTCACAGGCCTTCAACATAATTGTCCCGCCCCCTTCCGCTTCGCTAGAAACAAGTCACTACTTCGTTTTTTCGCATCCATCAGGAATCACCTCAAAACCTTCACAGACAGACCCCACAGCCATTGAGGCAAACTTCACAAGACAGCAAAGCTGTTCTTGGATGAGACGCGAAATCAAACTAGTAGCAACCGCAACAATAACCGGGAGACTTTATGACAAAATACCTGACCTCAATCCTGCTTTCACTCAGCCTTGCCACCTTCGCAAACTGCGCTAGCGCATACGGCAACGGCTATGGTTACACCGAACCAAATGGCGGCGTACCAACACCAAGCGGGCAGACCAACCAGAGTGCAAACACAAACGTTCAACAGGCAAACATCACGCCTACCATTGCACCTAATCTTGGTCAGGATCAGCAGCAAGCCCAGTATCAGCAGAACCAAGCCACAGGCGGGGCTCTCAGTCTGGATTCTCACGACAAAGTCAACAACAAAAGTTACACCGTCTTCGGACCAGCCGCCAACGCTATCAGGAGTAGCGATTGCGCCGGTACCGCCGACGGTTTCTCCCTTTACACCTACCTTGGTGGCATTGGCTATTCCCACGCGCCGGAAAGTATGCCCTGCAGAATGCAGCAGCAAATTCAACTGACCTGCGGCGTAGCCAATACATTAGTACAAACCGGTGCCGTACTGGCCCAGAACAATCAACTCAACCAGACCGGTTACCGCATCCTTAACCGAGCCATTGAAGCACTTGATCAGTGCATAATCCAGCTTAAAGGTAGCCCACTGGCTGTAGAGTTGGCCCAGAACTACGGCAAGAATTATGGCTCCGCGCCCCTCCCCGGGAACACTTTACCAGCGAGGACGGAAGAATAAGGATCACTTGATGCCAATTACCATTTAGCAGGAATAATTCAGCAGTGCAAAAAATGCAGCTGAATTAGCTGAAAAGGACGCACTGCAGTTCTTTCTTTTGCAAAGACAGGAGAGTCTACTTGCAATAAAGACCCAAACCCAAAACAACCCAAAAGGTCACTTAATGAAAAGAACTCACAAAATCGCCGTCATCCTTTCCGCCGTTGCTTCTTTGAGCTTCACTGCCGCTGCTATCGCAGGCGGTAACGTAGCTGAACAATGGCAGAATTCGGAACAGTTCTCCGGTCACTTCCCCGGTCTGAACACGAGCGATCAGGCGCAATGGAGTCAGCAAAAAGGCTGGCACAACGACGCCACCCAGGGTCAATGGAGCAAGCAGTTCGGCGGCATCAACGACGCCAATCAAGCGCAGTGGAACCAACAAACCGGTAAGTTCAACGACGCCAATCAGGGTCAGTGGAACAAGCAGCACGGCTGGGTAAACGACGCCGATCAAGCGCAGTGGAACCAGCAAACCGGTAAGTTCAACGACGCTACTCAGGGTCAGTTCAACAAGCAGTTCGGCGGTTTCAACGACGCCACCCAGGGGCAGTGGAACCAGCAACACGGCTGGGTAAACAACGCCGATCAGGAGCAGTGGAACCAGCAAACCGGTAAATTCAACGACGCCAGCCAGGGTCAGTTCAACAAGCAGTTCGGTGGTATCAACAACGCCGAACAAAGCCAGTGGAATCAACAAAACGGCCGCTTTAACAGCGCCGATCAGACCCAGTTGAACTTCCAACGTGGCTGGAACAACACCTATGAAGGCAGCCAGTTTTCCTCACAAACCGGCCGCTATAACGACAGCACTCAGTTCCAACAAAGCATTCAAGTAAGTCCGTAAGACTGAACGAAGCGGATTCAGTGCACTAACCCGGAGCCTGAAAGTGATGTCCTGCAATGGATGCGCTTCCTCAGGCTCCCACCATAGTCAGGGACAAGACTAACAACATCGACCCGGCAGAATTCTGTCGGGTCGAGCCTTTTTCAACTTTAATTCGAATACAGGACTAAAGTATGTCTACACCTAAAAGCTCCCTCTGGGAAAACTTCCTCACTGTCATCTTCTTCATTCCCGTTACCACTTACCAGCTATTGAGAGAAAGCGGGGAATGGCTTTGGAAACGCATCCGCCGCGCCAATGGTTGGGAACGCTCCCTGGTTGTGGGCGTCGTCGGATTGCCCATAAGTGGTGCGAGCGCCTGGCAAGTAGCCAATCTTCTCGCCTTCCACTACGGTCTGGGAGGTCTCAGTTGGTTCTTCTGCTTTATTGTCAGCGCGGTATTGATCTGGTCCCATGCCTGGTCATCACTCTATTATTTCGGACTGAGGCATGTCTGGAATCTCGGCGAGAAGGCCTTCAAACAGTGGGACCGTTTCTGTCGAAACGGCTTGCACCCTATGTTGCGAGCCTTAACCGACTGGACAAGACAGGCACCGGGAGCCAATAAGCTCTGGTTGGCTGTCGAGGGTGAAGACGGGCGAAGCGGCACAGCAGTGCGCGTACTGGAAGTAATTGCAGGTGTTTCCATATTCGGCGGCGCCGCCTACACAGGCTATCTGACCTATGGAGCAGTAACGGCTGCGGCTCTGGTTGATTCCGGCACCCTCATGATGATCCTGGGACTGACGGCGGCCGCCACAGTCTTCGGCTCAATCATGATGTTCTTTATCAGTATGGCGGAGGGTAAAGCACCGGCAGTCGTTACCGCTTACAGTGCCCTTCTTGCAGGCGCCACCGCTTACGCGGCCACGCAGTTTCCCCTGGTCAGCCAAACTCCAGTCAGCAATTCCGCAGGCATCGCACTGGGCGTCTTTGATTTCTTTGTCAACGTCACCTATGTACTGCCGCTGGCCATTAGCCTGATGCAGTCCGGCACCATCAAACGCCTGGTGGAGCGCTGGTTCGACCTGATTAAAGACTCTTACGCGGAAGAAGAGAACAAAGACTTCCAACGTTTCTACCAGCATGCACTTAACCTGACATTGGCTCCGGTTCTTGGCTTTACCATCTACATAATGGCCACAGCCAGTGCCTTGCCGGTCTGGTCAGCCGCCTTGCTTGCAGCCGCAACTGCTATTTACAGCTATTGCGAAGCTTTCCGCAAACGTCTGAACTCCTACCGCTGCAATCTGGAAATGGGCACCACCATCGTCTTTCTGGCCGGTGCTGCCGCCTTCACCTTCATGCCTGCTGCCAATGCCGCCATAAGCGTCGCCTGGGCAATCGGCTCCATGGTTTTCACTTACCTGTTCGCCTATCCGGCTTTCTACCTGACCACACGTATGATTGCCACTCGCGTCAACGTAGGCACAGTCAACTGCGGCACCCTGGGCTTGGCCCTGGAAAAGCTGCACGGCAGTCTTTCAGCCTCAGTAACCGCCATGTTTGAAGCGTTGCGCACCAAAAGAAGAGAAGCTTTCGACGACAACACCGACTTCTCTGCGCTTTTCGGTCACGTACTTAACCTGGTTATCGTAGCCACCGCCGTATACTCGGGCACTCCAGTAGCGATGGACTATTTGACCAGTTCCTTCTGGTTAAACGCAGCTATCGCCTTCTTCGTAGCCACTAACGGCTTCGTGCTGTTGGGCAAACTCTTCTCAAGCTATAGCGCCCACACCTGGGCCGTTGTTCTGGGGCTGAGTTCCGCTGCCGCCACCGGCTACTACGCTTATCAGGTCAGCGACAGCGTTGTCACAGCCGTAGTTCTAGCTGCAGCAGTGGCAGACATCGCCGTCTATGTGGTTGCACCACTCTCTTACCTGGCCGTGCGCAATGTCACCGCCGGATTCACTCCCGGTCTGGCCAAATTTGCCAGGGATAGCTTTGACGCCATCTGGTCAATCTACGTCAGAATCTGGGCAGCAATCGGCACACGCTTTGCCATTGTGATGACCATACTGGCGCCAATCTTCGCAAGCATCATCAATGCCTGCCGAGCAGTGAGCGCCACGGTAAGCAGAATTTTCGGACACTAAGAGCTTCTATATAACCGCCAGCGAGGGAGACCCATTGAAGGCTCAAATTAATCTAGACGCAGACGATGTGATCGAGCTGATCAAAACCGTCTTGCTGAGAAAAGATTGCCGGGTAACGGCTGAACCAATCTTAAGGGGTATCAACTCCAGAAACATGCGCATCACCGTTTCGTTCATTCAAAATGGTGCCCTGAGCACGACCACTCTGGATAAAGATGAGCTCAAGAACATGATAGCCGATGACTTTCGTCAACGCGGCTACAGCGTAACGCGCCCCTTTGTCGACCTGCTGCACGGCAATCGACAGAGCTTTCCATCAGGCATGGTTGGTGCATTTTGCGCCATCGTCAACATCAACCTGCCTTACCAACTCAACTAAAACGAAGTAAATTCAGGAGACATAGTATTATGCAAAACTCAATCGTAGCCCTACCTGTAAATGCTGTCGACGGCAACTGGAATACCCTCACAAACTGGGGTCTGATTCAAGTCGGCGAGCCTAATTCGCTCACTGTCATGACGGAGTTGCCGGCGGGTTGGAAACTCAGCGAAAGAAACAGCGTTGAAGCCCAAAGTGCTCCCACCGGTCAGCAAATGCAGTATGACCTGCTCGATCAATACGCTCGCAAGCGCGCCGATGTGGTGATCATCACGGCACCGCGGGAGAAAGCTTTCATCAGCCTCTGCCGCCGTTATGTGATTGCTCCCACCCCGGAGTCGGACACCACCAACGTAGGTTTCCGAGTTCTCGATGGCGGTAGCGAAGTCTTTCGCACCGCACAAGTAGCTTGCGGCACTTCCGAAAAGGACAAGCGCAATCAGATTCGCGCAGAAGCAAGCCAGTGGCTGTCCGAACATTATCCGGACTACCATAACACCGCCGCCTACTGGGACTGATTGACGGCGGACCGCAGCACTAGTCTTGCCCGCAGGCAAGACTAGTCTGTCACCAGGAGCGACACCCAGGAGAGGTCCGGTGTCGCTCCTTCCCAACTCAAAAGAGCAACCTCCATGAACCAAAACAAACAGAACGGAAATCCCTATCCACTTCTTCCACTCATCCTGATTTCCCTTAGCTTGCTAACCATCGTTGGCTTCGGTCTCTTCTCCCAGGCACCCGGTCAAGCTTCCATTCCACCGGCATGCCAGGCTTCGGTAACAATTACGCCGCAATTGGACAATGTCTTTGTCATTGAAGCTTCAGGTACGCTGGAAGCACCGGACGTAGTCGACATTGGCGGTGAAGCACCGGGTCTGACTCTGGTGAGCGGCAATGATGCTTTCGGACTTAGTTTCACCGAAAAGCCCGCGCTCGCTTCCACGGCTAGCCAAATGGTCGGAAAATGCGTAAAAGTTAGCGGCGTCCTGAAAGAAGTGGGAGGCGTCGAACGACCGCCCAGAAAAGTGATAGAGGTCACCAGCCTGACCAGTAACTAAGCTGAGCGAGCTTGCACCAGCTAAAGCGAGGTACATGAGCGGCAATTTAGAAGAGGCGTTTAGGCTGTTCTTAAGCTTTGAAGCACTTGAGAATCCACACCTGTGCTAGGACCAGAGAACTGCTAAACGCCGACCCATCACCCCTGGAACCAACTTTACCGAAGCTAAGCAAGACACCACCCTTTGGTTCTTTTTTAACTTTTTGGCCTTTTTCGACAGACACTTTGGCTTTTTCTTACTGGCTATAGCTTTCCCCGACTTCATAGTTTGAGGAAGTCCTTTTCATTTTCCAGTAACTCAAAGCCAGATCCCTAAAAGACTCGACCTTACGCTACCAATCCGTCCCAGTTCAGCCCCGCTTCAGCGGCGGCCATCTTTGACTGTCTAACTCTTCTGGGAGTTTACTATGAACCCAAAACAAACCAAGCTGATTATCGGCGTGGACTACTTCCGCAACATCGACCGTGTGCCGAATCTGGCTTTCGCCAGAGCGCTCATGCAGTACCTCGATGTGGAACTCATCCATATCCGCGCCACCGCGCCAGGGGCAGACATGACGCACCTGGCTGAAGAACAAGCCACACGCATTCGCCAGGACGTGGCACGTCTCACCCAGATACCGGAAGACTGCGTGGTGATCGTGCCGGACTTCCCGCCCGGTGCCCTCATTATCGACAACTTTCCGGACCGCAATCGCCAGAACCTGATCTGGCTGGCTCCCATGGACGAGCGGGGACTGACCACACGCCACCGGGGCAGCGCTGACGAGGCTTCCATCATGGTGCCCTTCGGCAACGGCAACTCCTGCCTGAAGGCGCTGCAACTGGCGGCTCCCATTGCCAGGGGTAGTGGCGCCGCACTGCTCTTCTACCACACTACCTGGAAAATTCCCGGTCTCGCCTCGGTCAAAGCAGACGACCACATGTGCCGGGAAGCAATCGCCATCCGCAAGGCACTGGAGGAGGAAGCGACAGCCCAGTCCCTTCCCTTCCGCACCCTGATTGAAACCGCCGACGATGTGGCCGACGGCATCGTGCAAGCGTCCGTACTGCACCGCAGCCGCCTGATCGTCATGCCCTGCAGCCAGACTGTGGAGGTAGGCGACTACTGCCTGCGCGTCTTCGATAAGTCGCCGGTACCAGTGATCACTATCGGTAAGGAGGTGACATCATGAAAAGCCAAGAATCCCGAAGCGGAGCTCAAACCACACAGGGAAACTGGCGTGAGCGCCTCTACAACCCCTACACGGTTATGTGGCTGGTGGTCCTGATGTATACCATCAAGGTGGCCACCAAACTTTCCGCCGGCTATCTGACCAACTCACCGGTCTTCATCTCCGACGGCTATCACAACCTCTCAGACATCCTCCAGGCTTTCGCCGTCATGGTGGTTGTCTACATGGCACGCCGACCGCCCAACACCGACTACCCCCTGGGCAAGAGCAATATCGAATTCTTCTCATCCCTGGTGATCGGTCTGAGCTTACTGGTTCTGGGCGCGCAATTCGCCCTGCAGTCGCTGGTGGGTCTGCTCTATTACCTGCCGCAAGCCGACCAGGCCGTGCGCGCCTATATCACCTTCCTGCCCGACCACAAGCCATTGCTCACCGACGCCTCCAGTTATCCCTGGCTGATAGGCATCATGGCCGGCAGCGGACTGCTCTCCTGGTTGGTCTCCCGCTACCAGATCACGGTCGGACGTTCCACCGGTCATACATCCCTGGTGGCCGATGGAGAAGAAACAGCTTCCGATGGGCGTATCGAATTGATTGCCATGTTGGGGGTGGTCGGTCAGTTTCTCTTCGGAGCGCCCTGGCTCGAGTATCCCCTCGCCTTGCTGGTGGCCACCCTGGTCATCCACACCGGTAAGGAACTGTTCATGCAAGCCTTTCGCGCTCTGCTGCAACATTCCCTGCCGCAGGAAGTAGAAGAAGAGATCAGGGCAATCACCATGGATGTGGCCGGCGTAAGCGATGTGCTCACGCTCAAAACCTTCCAGGTAGGGCAGGTAGCAGTTTGCTTGCTCACCCTGCGCACCAAACTGGGCGCGGAAAAGGTAGGTTTCGTGCGCCTCGGCGTCGAGCAGCGCCTGACGGACTATCTCAAAGAAGCCGGCTACATAAGCTCGGAAATTCACTTGAAGTTCAAAGGTGAGGCTGTGCGTCGCTATCGCATTGCTTACGCCATCGCCCAAGCTAATACCGGCATGGTGGTAGCTCCAGATCTGCAGACAGCCAGTCATCTGGCCATCTGCGACGTGGAAGACGGTCACATCACCAGAGCCAGAATGGAAGTGAAACCAGCGCAGCCGGAGCCGTTCTTACATGAGAAGCTGGTGGACCGGCTCTTCGTCTTCTCAGCCGGGCAGCAAGCGCCTGCGCTCAAGCAACTTATCGCTGTCAAACCCGGCGAAAAGGCAATTGAGATTGTGCAATCTACGGTCTTGATGCCTGATCTGCTCGGACTCTAGAGTCTGCACTACCAGCAGTGGCGTCCCTCTAGAATCCTTAACAAACAACCGGAGCACCCAATATGACCTACCATACACCCATTCTGCTGATGATCGCCATCATCAGCCTGCCCCTGTTCCTGGCTTACCGCCGCAGTTTCCGCATCGGCAATCAAGCCCACCTCGACTTGCTGCTTACCCGCGACGGAGTGGCAAGATCCGTGCCCGCCGCCGATAGCTATCGGATCTGGCAGCAGCAGGAGAAGCTTCGCTTCCGCCTCGGCATCGCCTTCATGGTGCTTTTGCTGACCTGGTGCGCCATGCAGCTGCTCGCCCCCGAAAGTTGGTCGGTGCTGGACATCATCTGCAGTGCCGTCTTCTGCCTGACAAGCATCTGCCTGCAGTGCTCGGCCGAAGACTACAAGCAGGAAGACCTGGCCAATAGCCTCGGCTTTGGAGAGAGAAGCCGCCTCCGCTACCAGTTGCCGACGACGGCCGCCTGACGCTTTCCCTCTATGGGAATGGGAAGCCCGCAAGAGCCTCCCATTCCCCCTTCTAAAAAACTTTGCCGAATTGTATTATTTCATTTAGTAGTCAAGCGGAAACAAAAAGGCGTCCCACTCTAGCCTTCTTTCATTTCCTCTTCCAGTCGCTCGTACTCGGCCGAACCTATAACCCAGAGAAAAGATTGAATGTCATGGTAGTCTTTCGGCTCCAGGTCTCGAATAGCATCAAACGTCAAATCGGCAAAGTGCAACAAGCTATCGTAGGTTGTAAAACAGGGCCGAGAAGAATAATCGAGATCGTACTTCAACTCAAGAGCTGCTGCTTTCATGGCAGTCGGTTTGAGAATAATATGCTTGCCTGGCTGCGCAATGAAAGGGAAAAAGGTTGCCACCGGCCATGATAGCACTCGCGATTTTTTGCGCGGCAAGTCGGCCAGGGCTACAAGCCATTGAATAAAACGACCCGACAATGGTCCACGCTCATAAAGCAGCCCGTAGAGCCCTTCGGCAAACGTTCTAGCGCCGCCGGGAGCCTTGACGCCGTCACGCAAGGCCATCTTTTCGAAGGAGAAAATGAAATTGGTGCGTGCCTCCACCTGCAAGGCCCTCATGGCAATTTCATCGTATTGACCTTTATTCATCAAGGTTTTGAACTTGTCGCGGGCAAGGTGCTCTTGAAATAGTTTGTGCGCCTCCCATTTATAGGTGCGCTCCCAATCGATGTATTGCTGGTCTTGAAAGGAATTGGGAAAGAAGCGCAGGAAACGCTTCTTGTGCCGGCTAAGGGCCTTTTGATCGAGCTTCACAGTTGGTTTCACAGCTTCCTCTGGCAAAATAATCATGCAAGAAATCAGCATTATATCTTGCCCGTCCCTCGAATTACCGTTCACGAACAGAAAGCCCTCCCCTCGGTCTTCACGGTTAGAGCAGAGCAATAGTCGAGCCAAGAACGCCCCGGCCCGACTACTGCACCTTCCACAGCCCAGTTAGAGAGGATAATCCAGACGCTGAAGCAGAGCCTGATTACCACGGTCTTTAGGAGTGAGCTTGATATCAATGGCATAACCGCAAAGAGCGGCTATGACAGCCAACTTTCGCCAGTAAAGACGAGTGCGGCCAAGTGCCAGCCAATCGATCATAGACCGACATTTCCTGGATATCACAGCCTCCTGACCAGGGCTCGCGCTTGCCTGCACAGCCAGTAAAAACTCCCGCAACTGCGCTCTGGAAAAGCCTCTAACAGCCTTAAAACTACGCACGGTTGCCTGTGAACGCCGGCACAAGACCAAAACCTCCAGCTCCATATTCAGCCGCTCAGCCAGCCTGGTGAGTTCTCTCAAACTCGGCAACCGGCGCCCATAGAAGATACGATCAAAACACTTCCGGCCCAGCAATTGCGGTCCATCCAGGTTAATGTGCAAAAGACCCACCTTGCCATAGGTGGCCTCTATCAAAAGGTTTACGAGCCTCTCCTCAACGGACTGCAGGCGATCTTCAGCCTGTCTGATCAGACCTGTCAATTTTGAATTCTCAGGATTGTATGACATAAAAACTTCCCCACAAAAAATAGGGAGCAGGCAAAGCCCGCTCCCCATCGGTATTAAGTCTGTATTGCTAAATCACTCTGCTGAAGGGGCGGCCCAATGCCGACGAACTACTTCGTCCAACAATTCCGCGCCAACCACTATTTCGACTTTCTTCTCAACCTCGAGCAGCAAAGATTGCCTTGTACAGACAATTGCCAACCTAGCTGCGCCAGGCGGCGAAATCCAGAAAATCCAAAAAACTTGCGGGGGAGATTTCCCAAAAACCCCAAGATTAACTACCTGAACCAGCTTGCCAAGCCCAAGTGGTGGCAGGCCGATTGTGTAGCGACGGCCGAGACGCTCTACCCGAGGCCAACCTAAAGAATTTCGCAAAACCGCGGCAGTAGCAGCTCTCTGGCAAAACACCTGCTCCGCGCAAGAGGCGCTATGCACGACCAGTACGGACATTTAGACACTTCTATAAAAAAAGCCAAGCCTTAGCTCTATGTAATAAGCCCTCTTAAGAGCTCTTGATAGGGCCCTTTGAGAAATAGTCAGCTTAAGAAGTCCATTTTCTTTTCAACTTGATCAAAGAGGCCGTCTTCAGACACTAGCAACTAAACCTCTCATTTACCCATCCTGCACCCGGGGCTCGCTCTATGCCTCGGTTTTCTCACAGCAACAACTTCGTTCAATCATCAACCTACAAGGTGCAAAATGAATTTCTCTCAAGTTAAAAGCCATATTTTGCGGGGCGCCGGACTGTTCTTTCCGTTTGCAGCCATTCTCTGGGGCTTCAACCTGGCTCTCAAGATAGCCGACGGCTGGTTCGGAAGCCTGATCACTTTCATCTGGCAAGAATTCTGGCCCAACACCGTCTCTCCGGCACACAGCCCTATCTTCAGCCTGGTTTTCCTGCTGGTCATGCTCTACACCATCAGCGTGGTAGTTTCCTGGAAACTAGGCAGTTACATCTTCAACTGGGTAGAACGCCGCATCTACAGCATCAAAGGCATCGGTGCCATCTACAGCTCCTTGCGCAAAGGCATCGACATGGTGAGCAAGTCGGGAGCCCAGGAAAGCTTCAAACGTGTGGTCTGGGTACCTTTCACTAGAGGCGGCGGCGTCACCATCGCCTTCGTCACCAAGGAAATAGTCAACCGTACCAACGGCAAGCGCTATGTTGTGGTGATGATCCCCACTCCGCCCAACCCGATTAGCGGACTGATGGTGGCCTACCCTGAAGACAGAATTGCCGATTGCGACATGTCCATAGACGAAGCCTTGCAGATGTGCATGTCACTGGGCATCGCCGCACCGGAGTCGATCAATCTGACACCGGCGGCGCAAGCAGTAGCGGCCTTTGTAAGCCAGGCAGCAGAGGAACATGATGCCATCGTTCTGACTGCCTCAAACCAGGGCTGAATTTCAACCACAACTGAGAACCAGTATGCACATAGATCCAGTCCAAATCATCCTCTTGATTATCGTCTTCTACGTTGTCCTGCAAGTGATCCGCAGAACCACGCGAATGGTGGCAAACTTTGTCATCTTCATACTGGTCCTGGCAGTGCTCATGCCCTATGAGACCAGAGGACTCCTGGGCGGACTGACGCGCCTCGTAGTGGAAATCGGACACCGCCTGGCCTACGTGCTGGGCTGGGGCTGAAGGCATTCGCAAGTAAGTCAGCCGGAGACCTGCAATGTTTGACTGTTAGCCGAACTTCCGCGGCAAGCATTATTCAGGTCTCCAACACCAAATCAAACAAGCAAATTGGAAATACATGACAGAAAAGACCACCAATCAGATCCAAGATGTCCTAGACGGCAAATTCGACACACTAAAAGCCCTGCTTCGCAAGGTGGAAACCTCGAAAGATGTTATCGCCGCGTTCGATGCCGGCTACTACACAGGTCTTTACCGGGCCGTACTGCCTATCGAAGAACTCACCCGCAATACTTGCCAGATCGCCAAAAACCTGGATGAAGGCAATGCCTTGAGCCGCGAGAGAGCGCGAGAGGTGAGCCAGCAGTATCTGCTAGTGGTAGATTGCCGGGGTCCAGTAGCGGAAATCGTGCTGGAACTTCTGGACTTAACGGCGGAAGACTCAACGGACTAAACGTCCTCCAACTAACCGACGCCCGGGACCTTCTGTCTGGTCCTGGGTGCCACTCCCGGTCATCTCCGGCAAGAGCTCTGACCTTTCAACCAACCAACTCTGTGCGGTGCAGTCTTACTGCCCGCACAGTTCCTTTCGTCCAACCCAACTGGAGAATTCCCATGACGGCATTTATCATAACTGTCACTATTGGCGCAGTCGTTTTACTGATCATGTTTCTGGCCTTTCGTCGCCCATCAAACAGCAAGCGCACAGGTAGTGCTTCTTCAAAGTCAGGCTCAAGCGGTTATTCAGGTAGCCGCCTGAGCAATGTAAAGGACAACAACCGCCGCGATTCCGGCAGTTCTGACGACTCGTCGGCAGCTCTCTGGCCCCTGCTTGGTCCGGATCCTTATCCCGGTTCCTCTACCACTAAGACATCGGCCACCGACCACGGCACAAGCACTAACGACACCAGTCACAGTAGCGGTCATAGCAGCTGCAGCAGTGGTCACAGTAGTTGCGGCGGCAGCAGTTCCTGCGGCGGCTCTTCTTGCGGCGGCGGCGGCGGTTGCGGCGGCAGCTAAGCAACAATTGCCTGGACGGCAATAAAGAACGACCGGGACCATGGGTTATCCTAATGAGCCCGGTCTATCTATTCAACAACAAAAACGGACAAGACTATGATTCCAAAATTACTAATGGCACTAGCCCTGGCCGGCCTGATCTTTTTCCTGGTCGGACGCAAGCAAAAGGTGCAAGCGGCACCGGAAAATCGCCCGCGCTTAACGAACGGCGGCAAAGTGAAAGCCACCCCGAAAACTCTTGCAGTGGTGAGAACCAGCCCCGATGCCAGGCTGGCGGAGAGTGAACTTACCTTCCTCGATGCACCTCGGCAAAAGCACGGCGAAGTGCCAACTATTACCGTTCTAACCGAAACCAAACAGAGCATTGTCGGCTTCGGGGGCGCCTTTACCGATGCCGCATGCTTTATGTTCAATGAGATGCCGAAAGACAAAAGAGAGGCGCTCTTTCAAGAACTATTCGGCCACGGTGGTCTGAATCTCAATTTCTGCCGCACCTGTATCGGGGCCAGCGATTACGCCACCCATGTCTACAGCTACGACGAAGGCGAGCCGGATCCTGAGCTTAAGCGATTTTCCATCGAGCACGATCGAAAATACATCCTGCCCACAATTCGAGAAGCCCTGGCCGTAAACCCGGACATCTTCCTCTATGGTTCAGCCTGGAGCCCGCCTGGTTGGATGAAATCCAACGGCTCTATGCTGGGCGGTGCCATGCGCAGACATAGCCTGGAGCCTTATTCCCGCTACCTGCTCAAATTCGTGCAAGCCTATGGTGAGGAAGGTGTAAAAATCAAAGCCGTAACCGTGCAAAACGAAGTGGACACCGACCAGGACGGCAACATGCCGGCTTGCATCTGGGCTCAGGAACTGGAAGTAGACTTTGTGAGAGGCTTCCTTGGTCCACTCTTCCAGAAAGAAGGCATTGATACCAAGATCTGGATCATCGACCACAACTACAATCTCTGGGGACGTGCCCTGGGTTCCCTGGATACACCGGGCATGCTCAAATACACTGACGGCATAGCCTGGCATGGCTATGTGGGCGACGCTTCCAAAGTAAGCACGGTACACGACAGCTATCCTGACGTGAGCATGTTCTGGACGGAAGGCGGGCCGGACTACACCAATGCCGACTACGGAACAGACTGGTGCAAATGGTCGCGCACCTTCTCCAACATCCTCTCCAACTGGTGCCGCGGTATCACAGTCTGGAATCTGGCCCTAAACGAAGTAGGCAAGCCCAATATCGGACCTTTTCCTTGCGGCGGGCTGGTAACTATCAACTCCCAAACCAAAGAGGTAAGCCTGAGCGGACAGTACTTCGCTCTCGCTCATTACTCCAAGTATGTGAAGCCGGGAGCGAGGGTACTGAGCACCAGTCAATCCGGTCAGGAGTCCTCACTCTCTCGCGTTGCCTTCCTTAATCCCGATGGCGGCAAAGTGCTGGTAGTCACCAATAGTGGTGCAGCCACGGCAGTCGACCTGGTAGAAAGCGGCAATCAAGTTCGCCTTGATCTACCGGCTGACTCCGTGACAACACTGCGCTGGTAGCAAACACTTGTAGGCGAGTCCCAGGGAAGGGACAGCCGAACAAGCGTCTCAATTCAAGCGGGCGAAAGCGGCCTGTATTGAGTGTTTCCGCCGCCATAACTCCGCCACAGCGAGCCGCCTTCCATGCGCCATTTTGCGATTTCATCTAGGCCGAAAAGCTGGTGGCTGCAAGGCTCAAAGTGGTATCACAGACGATTCCAGATATAGTTTAAAAAAAGTTCCTATTGACATCACCCTATAGAGAGCCGAATAATGAGGTGGTTCTAAGCAAAGCCTGTGTGCGTTTCCCCTCAATCCCTTAAGACGTACCGGCCAAAACAAAACGGCAGCCAGCCAGCTACCGTTGGATTCAACTGTCCATTTTAAGCATCTGAACAACTTCAAGACCAGGTGTCCTCGCCAAAAGCTCATGCCTGCGATAGTGCCGTTTGGTCCGTCGCAAGCAACAGCTTGCTTTTACGAAATTGCCCCGCAGCTTTCAACAGCCAGGAGGAGTGAATATATGAACATACAGGCGAATCTTTTGTCCGGCGCTTCGTCATTTGCCGCAGGAGAGACCTGCTCACAAGCTTATTGCGCACCAACCGTCGGTCAGATGCCGCCGGTGATTTCCTCTAGCGCAAGCAGAGCTAATGCCAGCGACAGCCTTTTGCTTCTAGACATGGACAATACTCTTGTTGACACAAGAGCCTGGTTTGCCGACTTCATCCTCAGTGCCACAAACGGCATTGCCGAAGCCCTCAAGGAAGATCACCGCATCATCAACCAACTCTTTGCGGAAGTTGCCGGTGCTACTACCTTGCACGAGTACGGCTATATCATTGAAGCGATAGCCTCAAGGTTAAAGAAGCATCGCTCCGTCACCCACAGAAAAATCGAACGAGCCTCTGAAAGATTCTGGCATGAGTTCAGCCAGGAGCACAAGAAAATCAGAACCTACGATCACGTGCACAGTACTCTCAAAGAAATCCGTATGCAATTCCCGGGTTTGAAAATCGTCGTTCTCACAGACTCACCGGAATGGGTAACCCTGGAGAGATTGCATTTGACCGGACTCTTGCCTCTAGTGGACGGCATCGTGGCCATTCGCACCGAAGTTCCCAAACTACGCAATCGCGGCTATCAGAGAGGGCTGAGACTGAGACAGGAAGAAATGCGCCGGTTGCAAGAAAAGATTGATCGCAGACACCTGCAACTGCATATGGCCATTCCAGCCAGCTATGCCAAACCAAGTTCGGCAGGCATTGAACTGGCCGCCAAAAGACTGGCCGTCGGCAATCAGATCATCATCGTGGGAGACAAGGATCACAAAGAGGGACTGGCGGCACGATCCTGGCACCTGAGTCAAAACGCCCAGGAAAGACCGTCAGCCAGTATCAGAATCAATTATGTGCGCGCTCACTACGGCAATTATGATCTCGATCATCCGCGTTATCTGGACCTGGCCAGCCATATTCCCTCGCTGAAGGCAGGCATCGCCGAACCGGTAACGGGCATAGAACCCGTGAAGAGTCTGGACAGCTTCGCCCATATGACTCAAACCCTGGAGGAGATCTTCTCCGAGCAAAGCGAACAACAAGCCGCCTGATTCAACACTAAGTACAAGACAAATTAGCTCGGTGAGACAAAGCGCTCATCGAGCTAATTTGTTTTGAGCCGTAAGTTCGCAAAGCCAAAACAAATTACTCTTCCAACATTCCGTCCGAGGGCTGGAAGAAGGGCGGCAAAGCCGAACGATCATACTCGGACCCCAACAACTTCTCAGGAGAACACTATGTATAAAGTCTCCATCATCGGTGCCGGCAACGTCGGCGCCTCCGCCGCTGCCGACCTGGCCGTAAGCCAGTTGGCCAACGTAGTCCTTATCGATATCAACGGTGGTGTAGCCAAAGGCAAGGCCCTCGATATCGTACAAACCGGTCCCATTCTTGGACATGGCGCTCTTATCACCGGCAGCGTAGACTACAGTGCCACAGCCAACTCCGACGTCATCGTAATCACAGCCGGCATCGCCCGCAAGAAAGACATGTCCAGGGACGATCTACTCAAGATCAACGCCGGGATTGTTTCCGCTGCCGCACTGGAAGCCGTGAAATACTCACCGAATGCCATTTTCATCGTTGTCACCAACCCCCTGGATGTAATGACAAGCCTGGTCCAACAGGTAACCGGTTTACCATCCACCCGCGTAATTGGCATGGCCGGCGTATTAGACAGCGCCAGGCTGGAGAGTTTCATCGCCGAATACCTCCAGGTCAGTCCCCTGGACGTCAGAGCCATGGTGCTCGGAGGTCACGGAGATCTGATGGTACCGCTGCCCAGACATGCCTCCGTCAAAGGCGTTCCGGTATGCGATCTGGTACCGGCCGAGATCCTTGATGCCATGCTCAAGCGAACCGTCCACGGCGGTGCCGAGATCGTAGGTCATCTGGTAACCGGCAGTGCTTACTACGCTCCGGGAGCTTCGGTGGCAGTCATGGTCAAAAGTATCCTTCTGGACGAACGCCGCCTCTTGCCATGCTCTGTGATGCCGCATGGCGAGTACGGGTTGACCGATGTCTATGTTGGACTACCCTGCATCATCGGCCGAAATGGTCTGGAAAAGATCGTACCGATCACCCTCACGGAAGAAGAACAAGCAGCCCTGGTGATCTCGGCCAATTCCATCAAGGCCAGCATCGCACTCACAGACTCTCTGCTGCACCCTGTTGAGATCACTGAGACCGAAGCGGAAGAAAAGGCAGCCGAGGCAGAAGAAGATACGACCACAGCGAAGCCGCCTGCACCAACCAGCGCTAACACCGGCGATGCCAAATAGCCTGGGCTGTAGTCACTGCAATCAGTGCCCGCTCCGGGCACTGATTCTGCCGCAACCACCTCCACACCCACCACCATCCACACAGGCGCACCCAAGATGAAGAAGAAGAAAGATGACCCCAAAGCTTCCAAACAGGAAGCCCCCAGTCTGAGTGAACAGGTAAGGCAGCATATCGAGCTGGGGCTTATGCAAAGCACCCAGGAACTGGCAAACCTTCTCGCAGATCCCCTTGTGGACGGCGAGACGGTAATGCTGGCCGCTATGGCAGCCAGGTTGCAGGACAGCGCCGACAACCTGAGCAGTGGCTTGAGAACAGGAGAACCGCAAATTGTGGCTGCGAAACTTGAGAGTTTCTACAACACAATCAACTACGTGCTCGATCTCCTGAACAAGTTCACGAACCCTGCTATGAATCCTGACTTCTTTGCCCAGGCAGAGAGTCTCGGCACTGCAAATGCCGCTCCCATCACTGCCAAAGAGAGGGGACCACTTGATCTAAGCGAAGAAAGTCTGGATGAAAAATTCAGCCGCCTGGCCTACCAGTTGGAAAACTGGGCTCACACCATGCGCCTGATTGAACCAGTTCTGGCCAAACACGGCAAACAAAACTCAGCCGCTCAAGACGGCAGCAAGAATAGCCGCCGCCACCTGCACTAAACATCAGCTTCAAGCTGAATTTTCTACTCCGCCGCCTGCCTCACTAGAGCAAGCGGCGGAGCATTTTCTTGACTAAAGAAGGAAACCATCATGAAAGCCTCAGATCTCTTTGTAAAAGCTCTCGAGAACGAGGGCGTTGAATACATTTTCGGCATACCCGGCGAAGAAAACCTCGACCTGCTCGAGTCTCTGCGCCATTCCACAATCAAACTGGTGATCACCAGACACGAGCAGGCCGCCGGCTTCATGGCCGCCACCTATGGCCGCCTCACCGGCAAGCCGGGCGTCTGCCTCTCCACCCTCGGCCCCGGCGCCACCAATCTGGTAACGGCTGCTGCCTACGCCCAACTGGGCGGCATGCCCATGGTCATGATCACCGGACAAAAACCGATTAGCAGAAGCAAGCAGGGGCAGTTCCAGATCATCGACGTGGTGGAGATGATGCGCCCGCTCACCAAATTCACCAGGCAGATAGTGGACGGCTCACGCATTGCCTCCACCATTCGGGAAGCCTTCCGCCTGGCCCGGGAAGAAAAGCCCGGAGCGGTGCACATAGAACTGCCCGAAGACGTAGCGGCGGAAGAAGTGAATGGCACGCCCCTGCCCATCCATCATGTGCAAAGGCCATATCCGGATCCCCACTCCCTGGAGCAGGCAGTCAACATGCTCAAGGGAGCCAAGGCACCGCTGGTTCTCGTGGGCGCCGGCGCCAACCGCAAGCGCACACGCAAGGCGCTGGCAGACTTCATCGACAAAACCGGCATCCCCTTCTTCAACACCCAGATGGGTGTGGGCGTCGTGGATGAACGGCATCCCCTCTACCTGGGCACAGCCGCTCTCTCCGACAACGATGTGGTTCATCATGCCATTCGCAAAGCCGACTTGATCATCAACGTCGGTCATGATGTGGTGGAAAAACCTCCCTTCCTCATGGAGCGACAGGGCTGCCAGGTACTGCACATCAACTTCTTCTCAGCCAGAGTGGACGAAGTCTACTTCCCCCAGCACGAAGTTGTCGGTGATATCGCCAACACCATGCGAGAATTGACGGAACGCCTTCAGCCTCAAACTGACTGGGACTTCACAACCTTTCTCGCTGTCAAAGCCAAAGGCGATCAGCTCATCGAGAAGCAGGCCGCCTTTGCCACCTTTCCGCTCACACCACCGCGGCTGGTGGCAGACCTGCGAGAAGCAATGCCCGACAACGGCATCGTCACGCTCGACAACGGACTGTATAAGCTCTGGTTCGCCCGCAACTACCGAGCCCACATGCCCAACACCCTGCTGCTTGATAACGCCCTGGCCACAATGGGAGCCGGCCTACCCTCGGCCATAGCAGCCAAGATGATCAAACCAACCGTGAAAGTAGCCACTGTCTGCGGCGACGGCGGCTTCATGATGAACGCTCAGGAATTGGAAACTGCCGTCAGGCTTGGTCTTGACCTGGTGGTTATCATCCTCAACGATTCCGCCTACGGTATGATCAAATGGAAGCAAAAGGAAGGCTTCGCTACGGAATTCGGTCTTGATTTCACGAACCCCGATTTCGTACTCCTGGCCAAGTCTCATGGCGCTCACGGGCACCGTGTAACCGCCACGAACGAACTCCTGCCTTTGCTGCAGAAATGCCTGAACGAAAAGGGGGTACACGTCATTGATGTGCCTTTCGAATACGGCAGCACCAACCATTTAATCGTGGTCAGAGACCTGGAGGAAGCCCTGGTGAAAAGCGAATCCGCGCCTATTGCAGAAAATGGAGAACCGGTAGTGGAAAACGCCGCCCCTGTTCAAACCCTGACGGTGTACTCACCTCACGACCGAAGCCTGATCGGCAATTTGCCGATGGCTTCAGCTTCTGACGTGGACGCCGCCCTGTCGGTAGCCCATAACCTCTACCTGAACCGCAGCAAGTGGCTTCCGGCTCACAGGCGTATCGAAATTCTGGAACGCCTGGTGCAGTTGATGCAAGAGCACAAAGATGAGCTGCTCAATACCGCCATCAAGGAAGGCGGCAAGCCCTATGGCGACAGCGTGGTGGAAGTGAACCGGGCCATTCAAGGAGTCAAGCTGGGCATTGCCGCCATGCAAAATCTGCACGGCGAAGAAGTGCCTATGGGTCTGACACCGGCCTCCGCCGGAAGGCTCGCTTGCACCTTCAAAGAGCCCATCGGTGTGGTTGTCTCACTCAGTGCCTTCAACCATCCGCTCAACCTGATAGTGCACCAGACCATCCCGGCCATCGCCGCCGGCTGCCCGGTCATAGTCAAACCGGCAGCAACAACACCCTACACCTGCCTGAAGTTCGTGCAGCTATTGCACCAGGCAGGCTTGCCGGAAGACTGGTGCCAGGCCCTGGTACTCAACAATGCCAATGCCGAAATGCTGGCAACAGACAGCCGAGTAGCCTATCTTTCCTTCATCGGCTCGGCCAAAGTAGGCTGGTATCTGCGCTCCAAATTGGCAGCCGGCACCCGCTGCGGTCTTGAGCACGGCGGCGTCGCTCCGGTGATCATCGACCGCTCCAGCACCGGTGCGGCCCAACTGGATGAGCTGGTTCCACCGCTGGTCAAGGGCGCCTTCTACCACGCCGGTCAGGTTTGCGTTTCAGTCAAACGCATCTACGTGCCGGAAGAAGCGGCGGTCACTCTGGCAGAAAAACTGGCAGAGGCGGCAAGCATGCTCAAGGTCGGCGATCCGTCGGATCCGGCCACGGAAGTGGGTCCTTTGATCAGACCGGAAGAAGTGGATCGTGTGGCCGCCTGGGTGGAAGAGGCAGTGGAGCAAGGAGCCAAGCGTTTGTGCGGCGGGCGGAGGGAAGGACCCAGCTACTACACTCCCACCGTGCTACTGAACCCACCAGCTACTGCCAAGGTCTCTACCCTGGAAGTCTTCGGTCCCGTGGTCTGCGTCTACTCCTACAAAGAGCTGGACGAAGCCATTGCAGCAGCCAACAGCCTGCCCTGCGCCTTTCAGGCTGCTGTCTTCAGCAAAGACCTGGACACGGCCATGCGCGTCACCAGGCACCTGAACGCCACCGCCGTCATGGTCAATGACCATACAGCCTTCCGCGTCGACTGGATGCCCTTCGGCGGACGCAAAGAGTCGGGACTGGGACTCGGCGGTATCGCCCACAGTGTCAAAGAAATGACCCAGGACAAACTGATGGTCATTAAAAGCAGCGGCATGGACAGCTAACACTACCACGCCACAGCAGAGCAAAGACCGGAGTCGCACTAAGTGTGGCTCCGGTTTTCTTTCAAATTCAAATCACTTACTGACAGGAAATCCTATGCAATTTACCCAAATCACCTTCGCAGCAATGGCTATTATCGGCGCCGCTCTGGGCTACTTCCTC
Organism: Candidatus Obscuribacter sp.; assembly: GCA_016712465.1. Classification (GTDB taxonomy): domain Bacteria; phylum Cyanobacteriota; class Vampirovibrionia; order Obscuribacterales; family Obscuribacteraceae; genus Obscuribacter. Next base: position 6,917,242 of record JADJQZ010000001.1, on the reverse strand, counting down.
TTTCAAAGAGAAAAGAAATACAGCCACCCGGGCGTAGGAACTGTACTGGCTGCCCTCTGGATCGTCCAGGTTGTGGTAGTGACCATCGGTCTGAGCCTGGTACAGTGGCTTGGGCAAGAGTCCATCAAGCCTGGCGACCTGCATGGTCTACCGACCGCCTTCTGGGTCGTCTATACGGTATGGACCGGTCAGGCTCTCACTTACATTACCTTAGCCAAAGTGTATGTCATGAAAAATCGCGACCCCTTCAGCCCCTACTGAAGGCTTCGCCAACTTAAAAAAACACAGGGCGGCTCCGGGTTTCCGGACCGCCTCCTTTCCTCAACACACCCCTAACAAACAATTGGAGATCTCAATTATGACTGGTTCAGAAATGAGCGATTTAGTCCGCCCCGTCGCACTTGCAATCTGCACCGCGCTGGGCACCCTATTCTTAGTCTTGGGTCTGGTTACGACTAGCCCCATCAGCACCATAGCCTACTTGCTGGCCGGCGTGCTCCTGCTGCTGGCATTTTACCTGTTCCTGCTAGGTCATTACGTAACGCACCGGCGCAAGGTCGATGACGCTAAAGAAAGACAGGAGTTTGCCGCGCGCAATCCTGCTCTCCATAAGGCTCTGGTCAAGCTGCAAGCAATTTGCGACGGTCTGCCCGGCTACAAGCGCATCCGCTTCCACCGCTCCGCCGAGGAAGGCGTCAACCACGGCGAAGCCCAATTGAATGTCTACGTCTATGTAGACGGCTGGAGCGAAGCCAATAACAGTGGCGAGCCCGTCTCCGTGGGCGGCATGCCCATAGAAACCTGGTTCAACAAAATTCCGAAAGAGCTGGACGGCTACGAAGTGGAAGTCACCATCTTTCACAACAGCATCTCTATGGGCTTTGTGGGCGGATTGGGCAACGGCTTCTGGACCTAGCTGCAATAGCAAATAGCTCAAGGAGACCCTGCCTCTATGAAAACCAACCACAATCTGACACAACTGTGGAAGGCAGGCCGCTGCCATGCCGCCCGCCTCGCCTACAGACTCGGTCTCAGTGATAAATACTGTTTCCCCCCTTACTTTCTCTGGGGCACCGGCACCTCGGCTTACCAGGTGGAAGGCGCCCACGATCAAGACGGCAAAGGAGAATCAATCTGGGACCGTTTCTGTAGAAGCCCGGGCAACATCAAAAACGGTGACACCGGCAACATAGCCTGCGACCAGTATCACCGTTTTGCTCAAGACATGGAACTCTGCCGCCGCCTCAATTTAGGCGCTTACCGCTTTTCCATCGCCTGGCCCCGAGTGCAACCCCTCGGTCGCGGCGCCCTCAACGAAAAAGGCATGAGCTATTATGATCGCCTCATCGATGAGCTTCTTGCACTGGGCATCGAACCGGTAATCACCCTTTACCACTGGGACCTACCCCAGGCTCTGCAAGATGATCTGGGCGGTTTCGCGCACCGAGACACCGTCCAACATTTCGCCGACTACACCGAAGCTATGGTCCATCGTTACAGCGACCGCGTCAAGTTCTGGACCACCCTGAACGAGCCCTGGTGCTCTTCCTTCCTGGGACATCAAACAGGCTATCACGCGCCCGGCATCAAAGATCCGCTCATCGCCGCCCAGGTAGCCCACAACTTATTGCTCTGTCACGGCGCAGGCACAATCGCCGCCCGCGCCGCCGCCAGACAAAAGCTCGACCTGGGTATTGTTCTCAACCTGACCATCAGCGAAGCCCTCAACCCGGCCGACGCACACCTGGCGGACAAAGCCTTCGCCAGAGACTGCGGCTTTTATCTGGAGCCCCTGCTGCGAGGCAAATATTCCCAGGCCGCCCTAGCCGGCATCAAAGACTTCAAGGAGCAGGATCTGAGGCTAATCAACCAGCCTATGGACTACCTGGGCATCAACTATTACGCCCGCAGCCTCGTCAGTTCGACTGGAAAAACCCATCCCGTCCCAGGTGCGGAGTATACCCAGATGGGCTGGGAGGTTCATCCGCAGGCCCTGCGAAGATTGCTCAATCGCATCCGTAAGGACTATCCGGAAGTGCCGCCCCTCTACGTGACGGAAAACGGCGCTGCATATGAGGATCTAGTCACGCAGGCAGGTCGCATAAACGACACCAAACGCCTGGAATACCTGCGCCGCCACATCGAACAAGTCGCTCTCGCTATCGAGGACGGCGTCGATGTGCGTGGCTACTTCGCCTGGTCACTGCTCGACAATTTCGAATGGGCTGAAGGCTACGATCGCCGCTTCGGTATTGTGCATGTAGATTTCGCCACCCAAGAACGGCGCATTAAAGACAGCGGACTCTGGTACGCCGAAACCGCCCGGTCGAACAAAATTGTGCTGCCGCGAAACCTGTAATTTCTATTTATCAACCGAGGTTACCGTTATGACGTTTACTCAAAACACGCAACTGAAACCACTGTCATACGTTCTGGCTGCCGCCTTAGCATCAGCCATGCTCTGGACAGGCTGGTTCATAGTTGTCTCCCTTTACCTTGCCCCCCTCACCCTGCTCGGCAAAGCCGATACCTTGCCGACAAACCTGCCGCACTGGCTGGCTTTGCTTGCCGGCGCAGCGGTCTTTTACCGTATCTACCAAACTCAATCACGCTTCCTCCTGAAAGAAGCGCTGCTCTCCAGCTTAGCGCTAAGCTTCATCTTGATCCTGGCGTTCTTTGCCGCCAGCCTGCTCGCCCTCGGTGCCGTCAGCGCCGCCTACTTAATCAGCGCCACCACCAATAGTGCCACCGTAGCAGTCATCGTCTGCAGCACAGCCTGGTGCCTCTCCAGCATCTACTACTGGGTAACGGTCATCCCCTGGCTGCGACAACTGGTAGCACCGCTCACTGAAGAAGGGAAGTTGAGGCTCAACTTCTAACAACAAACACAACCACGATCTTGAAGTTCAAGATCCCACCACAACCCTTTTTGCCGGTGCCGCTATTAGCACCTGGGAAGGCATATGAACACATTAATTCGTTTTCGCATTCGTAAAGCTGCTATGGCAGACAAAGCTGCCATCCTAAAGATTAACAATGCCGTACTGGACTGCCCCTTTGAAGAAGACTGGCTGGACAGGATTCTAGCCGAAAGTCCCGATAAGGTGCTGGTAGCAGTACGGGAAGAAACTGTTCTCGGCTTCCTCACTTTCATCTGCAGAGAGGAAGGAGTCTATATTACATACATGGGTGTAGATTCAGAAATCCAACGCTGCGGCATTGGCAAAGCCCTGCTCAAGAAAGTCATCGATGCCCTGCCGGACCACGGTAAGAATCAAATTCGCCTGCATGTGAAAGCCTCAAACTTAGCAGCGATTTCTTTCTACGAAGCGGCCGGCTTTCGCCCTGCCGCCCAGATCAACAATTACTACGGAAAAGGCAAGCCCGCCTTCCTGATGCGCTTCGATACCCATTCTCTGCAGTCTCTGCTGAATGGGTCCTGAGAATCAACTTTTCAAAGAGGAGACCCCATGCCGCTTTTGAACTTACTTAAGTCGTATGCCTATGTGTTTACGGCGACCTTCCTACTCATCCTCGTCTCTAATTTCTTCGCCCTGTCGGCCTTCGCCATTGCCCCCTGGACTCACCTGTTAGCTATGGCTGCTTTTATTTCCGCCCTGGCCTGGCTTATCTACCTGGCGCTCATCTTGTCTGTTTCTACCGTACTTCAGTTGAAAGAGCCCGGCTTTGCTCTGGCCACTGTCTTTGGCGTGGTATCAGGAGCAACGGCGCTGAAAATAACCTCGATCCTTTTCGCAGGAGCAATCGGACTGCTCAGCTTAACCGCTCTCGCCGCCGTTGCTCTCCTTAATACCTTGCTGGTTTGGCTTCTGGCCTTCGCTACAGGCACATTGAGAAAAGAGCTGAGCTTCCTTCCGAAGCGCTAACAAATTTCCCAAGCGCAGCACGCCCTTGAGATTGAGAAAAACCTATCCTGCCGGCAGATTGTCTCTGCCGGTCACCCTTAGCCGGAATGCTTTCCGGTTTAACCGTGCGGCTATATGCCGTCACAGATGGAGCACAAGACATGAAACTTTTCACCCTCACCAATAAAGGCACCCTCTTCGCCGGTGCCACCCTGCCTCTGCAAAGAACCAACGAAGGTCAATACTATATTCGCGGACAGCTCAAAGCCGGTCCTGCCGTGGCAATCGACCTGCTTCTCAGCCCTGATGCGCAGATAATCGGCGCCGACTTCCCTCGCGGGGCCGAGCTAATCATCAGACGAGCTTCCGTGGAAGTGAATAGCGAAGGTCACTATCGCCTTACCAGCGAAAGACCTCTGACCGTGACGCAAAATGCCGACGGACACTTCTTGCAAGTACTGCCTGATGCGCCGGAAAGTAGACCGGACTCTGTTCTGGTCTGGATACCGGATCTTAAAGAGGAAATCGAAGTAAACCAGGGACGGGTAGTAGGCGGAGTCTCCAAGATTATCGAGAACAGCCATGGCAGCATCCAGCGCATCGGCTCAGGCGGTCTAGTGCGAATGAAGCCATATAGTTCCTTCACTCTAGCCACCTACCACAATCTATCGACGCAGGATAACGAGCCTCGGCAAGAATGTTCGGCCGGAATAAGCATGATCTGTCAGTCACTTTCGCAAATGGCCCGTCGCCCACTCAGCGCAGTCGAGGTGAGGTACGACGGCAACGGTCATTTCTCGGTAGCTGGACAGTTCGTACCGGACTACAACCTCAAGTGGAGTTAGTGCTGGCAGGAGCCGGTCACAGGGCTGCCTGACACAACCTTCGGCAAGACTTGCTCTCTGCGGGGAGCAAGTCTTCCAAATGAACGCGAAAAGCTTCCGCAATCAACGGAGTAACCCCTTAGAAGCCGCTAAGTAGTACCAGCCGCCGACAGGAACCGTATAATTGATTATTTCCGCCTTTCTCTTACCTTATATAATAGCCTTGCTAACAACGACAGCCACACCGCAAGTCCCTCAGTCACTCCCTCTGCCTGCCATTGCAAAAGGCTCATCGCTTTCACTCTTGAAATGTATTGAACAGGCTATCGGATCTAGAATGGGGCGTTATGCCACTTTATGTGTACTATATACCTTCATATACTTTCCGCAAAAAAAATTCCAGCGGGACGGCAAAGATCAATCAATTCAGTGTGCCGGGCCGCAGGGTCTGCCCTTCAAGCCGGTGGCACACTGCCTGAATAGATAAGCCGACTCAATAAATATTCTCGCGCCCTATAGCTTCAATCAAAGTGGAGATCACCACACAGGTGACGAAAAGCGCGGCACAGGCCCAAACCATATAACCGCCGGCAATAAGCGCCATAGGCACAGCCAGAGTAAAGAGAAGTATCCCCATCTCGGCGTTCACCTTCTTATCGTTGTCAGCGAAAAGCTCGCACCACAAATGGTAACGCTTACTCAACAAGGACCCCAATAGAATAGCCGCATATACACCGCCCACTAAGAGCAAGAAGACTACCGGCCCTGAAAAAAAATCCATATACACCTCTCAAGTTGGGAGGTTATGCCACTGAACTCCGTCAGCAGCACAACCAGAAAATATTCCACAAATCCCTGTGCAAGACGAAAGCAAAATGCCCGGCTAATTCAGAAAATCAAAGCCAGGAAAAAGCCTACAACCGCAATAATGGCTACGGGCACGACGATGTAATTCAACAAGGTAGGTGGCTGCCGATACGGAAGCCGTGATCTGTTTTCACTCATATCAGTACTCCTTAAAATGGTTTATTGAGATAGGAACAGCTAGACGAGCCCTTTATTGGGTCGACATACGCCGCTTTCCTGCCGTCATATGTGCAGGCATAGGTCTCTGCGCAATGACTGCCTCGGGTTTGGTAAAGGTCTCATCTTTGAACCAAGACCAGGGTCTTAAAAGACGCAGCAGGTTGGTTCTCCAACTGGACGGTTTGACAACACAGACAGCCTGTGGAGCTGCCAGAGCGACCTGCGCCTGGTACTGCTCAAAGGCCAGTTGTGCTGTATTTATTTCTTCCTGTATGCAGTTCAGGGTGGATGCATCCTGACCAAGTTCCACGGCAATAGCCAACTGAAACTCAAGACCTTCGACGGACATAGCCAGTCTTCTCCCTTCTGCATCGGTTCGGTAAGCGCTGTCACTCAGCTTGTCCGAAGTCATCTGTGTATTCCTCTTTGGGACTAATTTGGGGAAATGGCTTTCATCACTAGTTCTAGAAAGGAAAACCGCGAGAGTGACCTTGCGCTCTTAGAAATCCACAAGTATTCACATAAGGAAAGCTCAAAAAGTGCAAAAATCGCAAAAAATCAATAGAGCTTTCGAAACCAAGTCGAATCCTTTGCCAATAAAAGAAAGCAGCGGTAAACGTCCTTGTTCACCGCTATCTAAATGCCGTCCCTGGCTAATTCCAATTTATTTCATCCTTCCCTGACCGGCGACTACTTAACTTCTTCCGCTGCCTGAGCTGCTTCCAGAGCTTCGTAGCGCGCGCGCAGTTTCTCGATGCGAGCTTTGATGTATTCGCGTAAACCTGCATCCAGAGGCTCAGGTGACCAGCCGTAGGGGTTCTCGGAGACCTTTTTCATCAGGCTCTCCAGTGAACCGTTTTTCCATTCAGGATGTGCTTCCACTTCCTTCATGGCTTCGGCGAACAACTCGGCGAAACGATCTTCGCGCATGATCTTGCCTTCCAAAAGCTCCCAGAACATGGTCCAGATTGCTTCGGAACGAACGAACAAGTTCATGATCCACCAGGTGCGAGCATACAGCTCTTTGGTTTTCCGATTGCACTCTGAGTCAATCAAGTCTCTTTGCGCTGCACCCATCTCGGTAGACTGAGTTTGACCTCTGACACCAAGAGAGATAGGTCCCAATCTCTCGGAACCGTACCAGCGACCGATAGCACGGTGAATGTTGCCGGCTACCACTTCAAAGTCGTTGTCCGGACCAGAGTCTTTCGTGTTCAACCAGACCAGCTGAGCAGCGCTGCCACCATAGCCGCAAACGGCATCAGCGTCAACGTCGTCCAGGGTTTTGGTAAACGCATCGCGGCTTGGCGTTTTGAAGGTCAAGCCACCGGAGCGACCGCGAGGTTCCACGGCGATGAAACGCACTTTCTCGTCGGTTCTGCCCAGGAAGCCTTCGTAGGCGATACCGATGGCATGACCGGCTTCGTGCACAGTGGTGTTGAAGATCTGGTCGAAGGTTTGAGGCACCTCGGTTTTCACACCCATCAAATGGCGCAAGAGACCCTCGAAGAAGTCTTCCTGGCTGACGGTTGCTTTCACCATGGTTTTGATCTTTTCTTCGTCGGTGATGCCTTTAGCGCGCAGCTTTTGGGCTTCCGCTTCAGCTAACTCATCGGCATACAGCGCCGTTTCGTTTACCACGTTTTCCAGATCGGCACCGGTCAAACCACCGAGCACGCTGGCAATGGCGTAGAAGTCTACGTTCTTATCCAGAGGCACTTCGCGTTTGCCGGCATGCACTTTCAAAATCGCTACGCGACCATCAATGTGCGGCGGATCAACTTTGATTTTCCAGGTGAAACGACCAGGACGCAGCAAAGCTTTGTCCAGAATGTCCACACGGTTGGTAGCACCGAAAATCCACAAACCGAAGTTTTGGTTGCCGGTGTTCAAGCCTTGCAATTCAACCAGGATTTGGTTCAAAGTTTGGTCGGCTTCAGGGTGAGCAACCGGACCGCTGGAACGAGCACGACCAACTGCGTCCAGCTCGTCGATGAAGATGATGCAAGGTCTTTTCTCGCGCGCATCGGCGAACATTTCGCGAACACGGTTAGCGCCAAGACCGACGAACATTTCCACGAAGTCTGATCCCGAGATAACGAAGACAGGCACGTCGCACTCTTTAGCCAGAGCAGTAATCAGCAAGGTTTTGCCGGTTCCCGGAGGGCCTTCTAACAGTACGCATTGGGGCAATTTACCACCGAATTTGGACTTCTTGGTCATACCTTGCAGTCTGGCCATCAAATCGGCAGCGCTGACCTTAACAAGATTCTTGTCGCCGTCTTTGCCTTTCTTCGCTTCTTCTTCGGCGCGGATTTTCTTGACGATACCCGCTTGCTCGAAGATTTTTACCTTCACCTTCTTCATTTGAGTGATGGCTTCCGGTACACCGGCAACATCGGCAAAACCGTTGCCTTTGATGTCGGCAGGGTCAATCCATTGTCCGAAAGACTTATCGGCAATACCGTTAGCATCGCCAGAGCCGCCGCGGTTTGGGGCCATCAGACGTTGACCGCCTAAGCCGTTGCGCCAGCGACCGGTGATCAGCTGGAAGACTAAGTAGATAACGATGAAGCCGATTGCCAACTTGGTGATGTACCAGACTATGGCTAGTAAACCGGCGAAGAACGAACCTATTGAGGTAGGGCTGTGTCCCAGGTCATTGGCCTCGTCATCACCTTCCCGGGCACGGCGATCCTTAATGATGATTTCGATTGGCTTGCCGGTAGCAGTGTCGGTGGCAACCACGCTGGTGCTGCCACCTTGGACTACGACCGGGCTACCTGCCGCTGCCACAGTGTTTCCACTGGTGACAGTTTCAGGTTTGACGTCATTGACGCCGAAAGTTGGGTTCCCTTTCTTTGCCAGCTCATGCGCCGGAGCAGCCTTAGAACTGTTGTCATAAGAGCTGTCGGACGTATTGTTGAAGGCGGTGGGCAGACCTTGATGAATAACACCATTGTCCATGCGCGAGATGCTGAAAAGGATGACACTCGCTAACCCGATGAAAATCGCAGGTACTATGTACTTTTTCATAAGTGACTCCCAGGTTCCTCAGAGCAATGCCTTTGGAACCCTGAAATTTGATGGTTTCTACATCCGCTGGGTACGCTTCGGTATTGCCGAATCGTTCCTTTTGAATGCAACTAATTTGAACCGCAGTAATTGCCGGTCCATTCCTCCAATTAACGACAATGCTTCTTGATGTTCTTCCGTTTACTGTGCCGCTAAGATGCGACCGGAGTATAGGAGGTAGAGCAGTAGGCCGCTTTATCAATCCGCACAGAGACGGTGCCACCACCAGCAATTCCTGCTAACTATGCGAACCTTTCAGCCCCATAACTAGCAAAACTGGAATTCCGACAATGACAACAGCCATTCACCAAACCATCCAGCAGATATCCCTACCTGTATAAAGAAGCAACGAACCCACCGCCGATATACAGCAGTGGGAACAAGAGAATCTAAATACAGGGCTTTGTTTTGAAACTAAAAGGGAGATTTCCTGGGGGAAAAGGTTATTGATGAACGTATCTCCAACCTAGCGGCAACGGTGCGGCAAAACAAACGAAATTTTTCCTAAAGAAAGCTTTGCCGTAAATCCCATCTCCCCCAGCCTCGCGATATCAGGCCGCTAAGGCTTGGGGGGAGTGAGACGCTTTTCCCTTCGCCGGTTATCAGGCGGCGGGAGTTTCCGCAGTGACAGGCGGCAGGTCAACTACTACTTCCTCAGTAGCGGTTTCCCGACCGGCTTCCACCACAGGTACAGACTCCTGACAGCTCTCAGCCACAGCGACTGGGGCGTCGGCAGCAAATCTTTCTACCGCTGCAAACTTCTCAGCCGGGAAAGACAGGTCGACGAAAATTTGATCCAACTCAGGTGGTAACTTGTCCTGATTGTAGGGCTTTTGTCTGGCCGCCAGAAGCAGCAAGGCCTTGACGCCACGTTCCTGAGCCTGGGCCAGGTTGTCGCCGCTCAGTAAGCCGTGCCGGGCGAAGGCTGTTACTGCCGCCATGTAGCCGGACATGATCATCTGCCATTTTTCTCTGCGGGTCATCTTGAACTTGAATGATCCATATAGAGGCGAAGCCGGTGTCACAACGATGCGACTGTGATCTTCCGCCACTTCCACATCTTCCCTGAGGCTGTGACGGTCATCGCAGACAATACCGAAAACCCTGTCGATCAAAAGGTGCAGGCTGCTCTTGTCAGGCCCTACATTGACCACTATCAAGTAAGACCCTTTGAGCGCATGCAAAGCCTCCGGAACCGAAACCGGACAACGCCCTTCCGGACCGAAGCCTCCATCTATCAATAGATGGTCATCTCCCTTGTCGGTCTTCCAGGGCACCGGATCAAGCAGCATCGGTACGGCGCATGTAGCGCAAACCGCCGTACCGACACCGACAGGAGCCGCTGAAGCCAGTTCCAGCCCACCGCCTTCCCTATCCATTAAAATGCCGTCCCTGGTAAAGATCACCTTCTTCTGACCGGACAGGGCCATAGTCCAGAAATGAGGCGGCCAATCAGGTATCAGATCGTTGAAGTATTGCCCCATATCGGCTGGGTCAAGGGCACCTTGCAGCGGGGGCGGATCGATGGGCTGGGGATCCCGTAAAACCGTATACAGGAACTTGACCAGCGAGACACGCCGCTTCACCATCTTGTTAAAGTCAGTATCCAGAACTGTGTTGAGCAGCCAGGTTACGTCCGGTCGGGAAGCTATCATGGATGCAGGCATGGAGCCGCCGCTCACACCGCCGATTGACCGGAAGCGGCCAAAGCGGCTCTGAGCAAGGGCCATAAGCACACCGGTTCCAAATAGTATGGAGCGAGAGCCGCCTGTACCAATAAGTACACTTACATCCCTGCCGGCATGGTTTTCATTTGTGCTGTTCTCGTTCATAAGCACTCCGTTGAATTGTTGAACCAAACTACTGTTTGGTTGCAATCCGTCTCACCTCGGCCATGACTCGCTCGGGGTTGATCCAGATTGTCTGCAAACGAGCACACTCCGCAAGGCTTTCCTCGAGGGTGTGACCGTGATTGAAATTAAGAGCCATCTTGCTGGCGGTGATAGCCGATGCCTCCTTGGCGGCTATTTTCTTAGCCATAACCTGAGCAGCCAGGCCCAGGGCATCGGAATTGTCGTAAACCGTCAGCACCAGTCCGGCCGCCTGCGCAGCGTGAGCACTCATTTTCTCGCCGGTGAAGGCCAGATAGCGCACCACCGATTCGGGAATGCGACGGGGTAAACGCTGCAAGCTACCCAGATCGGCCATCAAGCCGACATTGATTTCCTCGATGGAAAACTGCGCATCCTTGGTGGCCAGGCAGAAATCGCAAGCGCTGACCAGATCAAGAGCAGCCCCCAGACAGAGTCCATCCACGGCGGCGATAACCGGAAAGCGGGCATTGGCTACCGAACTCAAGGCTTTCTGCCAGGAGAGAATCAAGCCGTTCAGACGAATCTTGTCGCCCTCCGTGTCTACCTTGAGCAGGCTTTCATTGGCAAGCACGTTCAAATCGAGCCCGCTAGAAAAATGCCGGCCCACAGCTGCCTCAATCACGAGTGCACGCACCCCTGACTCTTCCATGGCAGTTATAGCTCTGGGCAATTCCTCGAAGAAATTCACGCCCAGGCAATTCAACCGCGCCGGATTATTGAAGGACAGGTAGGCTACATCACCAGTGCGACTGACAACAAAGCTCTTGTAGGGGGTTGGCAGCGGGCTCAGAAACGCTTTCTGCTTCCGCCGCCACAACAGCCGCCGTCTCCGCCGCCACAACAGCCGCCGTCTCCGCCGCCACAACGACCGAGGCGGTCTCCACAGCGGCACCGGCATCAACTTCCGTGACAACGGCTTCGGCGGCCTTCTCCCTGGCTTTTCTGGCTTCTTCAACGATAGCCATGAGGGTAGCCTTAGAGCTTTCCACCGGCACAGGCATTCTGTCAGGAGCAGCGCCCAGGAAGAAATCCGCCATAAGCTTATGGCCTGCCACGCAGTTATAGGCGGAAAAATCCGTCATGCCTGTTTTAGAGAGGATCTCCACATCGGTGAAGAAGTTGCCGCTCACTTCCTGAGAATCCTGATTGAAGAGCCAGTAGGCTGCATCAGCCACGATTTCCGGTTTGCGAGAAAACGGCACAGTCTTATCGCCACCCAGTTTATTGCGCACGGCACTGGTGTCGATGGCTGTTTCAGGCCAGAGCGAATTGACGGCTATACCGTAGTCTTTAAACTCCCTGGACATGCCCAGGGTGCAGAGGCTCATGCCGTACTTGGACATAGTGTAAGCCACCTGGGGAGCAAACCAGCCCGCATCCAGGTTGAGAGGCGGCGACATATTGAGGATGTGCGGATTCTCGCTGCGGCAAAGGTGCGGCAGGGCATGCCTGGTCACCATGTAAACAGCCCGCATGTTGAGCGCCATCATCAAATCGAAGCGCTTCATGTCGGTGGCGCCGGTATCGCTCAGATAGATGGCGCCGGCATTATTGACGACGATATCGATACCGCCGAACACGCGCACGGCTTCTGCAATCGCTGCCTTCACCTGCTCTTCATCGCGCACATCCATTTGCACGGCGAGAGCCTCACCACCGGCAGCTCTGATTTCGTCGGCGGCGGTATATATGGTGCCTGGCAGTTTTTCGTGTTCCGTCACAGTGCGGGCGGCAACAACAATTTTAGCGCCATCCCGGGCAGCGGCCAGGGCAATAGCCAGGCCGATACCGCGAGAGCCGCCGGTGATGAACAGTACTTTTCCTTTGAGACTTCCATTTAACTTTTTCATGTTTTCCTCCACCACATCTAGTGGCTTGTTTTTCCTAGTCAGTCGGCTTGAGAACCCAAGCCGACTGTTAATCTAAGGTTTAGTTAGTCAGCCGGACTTTTCTCAAGCCGACTGGTGATAAGGCAGGCCATTACCCTCGGGAGCACTGAGGCTGATTTCCAGCACCAGCCATTCTTCATAGCCGGGCAGTTTCTCAGCACTGGCAAACAGGCCCTGGTCGGGTGACCGCACTTTCAGGCCGTTATCCACGCGCCTGACGGTTGAGACAAGACCCAGGAAGGAAGCCATATTCACTAGCTCACGAGCGCTTCCGATCAGTTTTCTACGATCGGGCACTGCTCTTTCCTTCTTGAAGTCGGATGCTTCCAGGCGGACCTGAAACAAAGTGTCCACACCTGCAGCAGCAAAGCCCAGGCATTCGCGGACGTCGGCTAAATGAGACTGGGCTCGCATTTGCGGAAAGTCCTTGCGTAAAGCTTCCACAATGGAAGCCTGGCTTGGAACGATGCCGGCAATACGATAAGCAGTCTGCAACACCTTGAGCACATCTTCAGCACCGGTTGTGTAGGTAGGTGTGCTGATACAAGGTACCTTTGGCAGGCATCTTCCTTGATAGCCGCATTTGCTGACTTCCAGCTCCCACCACTGCTCATAACCGTCCATGTCTTGGACGGCATCGGCTTCACCTAAGTACTTCTCGTCCGGTGCCCACTCTCCCCGCAAGAAATTGGCATTGTCGCAAGGGCAGATTTCCAGCTTCAAGCCAAGGGCGGTTGCCGTCCGGCAAATTTCGGCGGCGACACCCTCCAGGCTTTCCGGGCTCATGCTCGGACTTTCCAGGGAGAAGTCTTCAGCCGAAAGCTCTACCCGAAACAGAACTCGGGATGAAGCTCCTTGCGAAAGTTCCGGCTCGCTCAGAACTTGTCGAACCAGTTCTACAAAGCGATCCATTTCGCGGACCGGCACATTGCTGTCCAGGCAAGCCGAAACAATGGTTGAATTCGGCACATGGGAACGCAACTTGACTGCTGCGTGTAAGATTGCGCCGAGGGTTGTTTTGTCGATTTCTTTCATGAGTATTCCTGTTTTTTCGTTTTTTTTGCATTCGGAAGAAATCGCCGGGAGAACACTTTCTTACTCCTGTCTCCTCCCGGCATAAGAACGGGTCAGCGATGACCTGGAAGCCGGTCTATCTCAGGCAAGCCTTACTTGGCTCCAACACCCGGTTGAAGAGGGCTCGCCGCCGGATGACGTTCGGCATACTTACCGAAAAGATTCTCCATATCACCGAAGAAGGTTTCAGCGGTGTGCAAGAAAACCAGCAGGAAGGACGAGGTTGGATGAGTGGCATCACTGCTATCTGCACGTGCCCGCACCGGTTTCGAAACCAGCGCCACAAAGCGGCGCAAAAGTCCGAAGGTGACGGCGAAGGGCTTCAAGATAATGGCCACATAGCGTGGCGCCATGCAAGACAGCAAGGCGCCGAAGCCAAAGGACAGCACATAGAGTCCGCCTTCATTGCCAAAGCCCATTCCGAAAATGAGCCCCAGGTACATCACTGCGCCAAAGACCGTCACGGCCAGGGCACCACGAGTAGTGAACCAGCCCCGCACTTTGTTGACAAAGTAGCCGCAATAAGCAGCCGCAACAGTGAGGGCGAAGAGGAAGATCGGATCGAAGATTGCTTTCATTAGTTTTTCCTGTTGGAAGGGTTTGTGAGGTTTGGGTTGTTCTACTTAGCCGGCACCGGAATCAGCTCAAGACCGCGGCCTTGAGCGTCCAGCATGCGACTGTCTCTGCGGCTGTGTTCCTCCTGAACACGTGCTTTCAGCTTGGCCAGCGCCTCAACCTTGCCGTTTAACTCCGCAATAGCATTGACGGCTGCCGTCAGCTGCACATCCTCGGCCTGAATCGGATCGTCTTTAAAGGCATCACTGGCTGCCACTTCCCGATCCGGAAGCACGGCCACGCCAAGTTCAGCACCACCAGGCAGAAAGCTGAAGGTGGTGATTTTCAAGCCGGTGCCGAAGACAAGCGGCACAACGTTTTGACCAACGGTTTTGCCGAAGCTGGGCTCTCCCACAATCAGGGCCCGACCATTCCGTTGCAGAAGTCCGGCCAGAATTTCAGAGGCGCTGGCACTGTTGCCGTCAACCAGCACCACGATCGGTCTGTTATCAGGAAAGAGCCGGAAAACCCGCGGTTCATTCTTGCTTTGCAGAATCTCTCCGTTCTTAACGGTGATGCGGGCATTGTGATCATTGAAGAGCACCTCGCGCAGTTCGGCAATGGAATCGCCGTCCCGCGTCAGAGTGGTGATGGTGGGACCTTCCACCAGCAGCATGTGGGCGATATCCATGGCTTGCTCCATGCGACCGCCGGGGTTAGCACGCATGTCGAGCACCAGGCCGGTCAGGGCACAGTCACGCTCAGGCACATAACTCTTGGTTACGGCAAGCACTTCCGTGCTCTCCATAGGCAAGTTCTTGCCCGTGCAAGCCGTGTACAGGCTCTCCATCACCTCCTGGCTGGTATAACCGGCGCTGAAGCTTCTCAGCTTCATATAGACGATGTCACCCATCTTGCGGGTCTCCAGCATTGGCACTTTCAAATTACTGCGGGTAAGAGCAAAAGTGCGCGCCTCGACGGTATCACCGACAGTGCGCGCCACTTTTATCTCTACACCGGTACCGGCCTTGCCGCGAATCATGTTTACGACTTCGTCCATGGTCAGCCCAAGCACCGGCTTACCGTCCACCGCAGTAATGCGATCGCCCATCTGCAAACCAGCCAGAGCCGCCGGTGTCCCTGCAAAAGGCTGCGGATAGACCACCACCGGAGTCGCTTCACCGATGCGGCTCAATGCCTGCAAGTCCTCTTGCGCAGGCTCATCACCCAGAGCCTTGACGGCACTGAACATACCGAAGCGGGCTACACTCAAGCCTACGCCCGGCAGTTCACCCGACAGCGATTGCAAGAGTCCGCGGTAGTTCTTCTCGTTCAAATAAACGGTGTGCAGTTCACCCAGAGCATGCACCATGGAAGCGATAGCTCGGTCAGTCTGTTCCTTGGACTGGAAAGTATCCCCTTCATCGAAGCGATGCTCCCAGTTCGTTTTAAAGGCTGCCCTCTTATCCTGGTCAAGTAAGGCCAGGTCAAAGCGGTATAGTATGTCGAAAACGCAGCCGTAGAGAAGCTTACCGTCGAACTCAGACTGGCTTGAAGGTTGACACTGTTTGGGTACCTTCTCCACACGGGTTACTGCGGCAGCCACTTCCGGGGCATGGCTCTTTTCAGACGTGGCAGCGCTCTGCGGCTCCATCGACTGTTCGATGATGACGGGAGGAGCGTTGCTCTTAGCAGCAAACCAGGCAGGCGCAAAAATAGCAGCCCCCACCACGGCAACAACTGCAAGCAGCCCCATCACCAGTTTGAATTGCTGATGTCGTTCAGTTTTCATAGTTCTGTGAACCTCTTAAGTTTGCATCAGGCGAAGTAAACCACCGCCACCAGTGCGTTGTTCATCACATGCACGAGGACGGAAGACCAGATATTGCCGCTGCGCAGATAAAGCCAGCCCACAATCAGACCAAAGAGGAACTGACTGAAGACGGCCTCTGCATGCGGCAAGGCGAACAGCAGTGCCGATAGCACCACCGAGAACAGGCAATTGAACGGTCTGGCATAAGCACCGAAGCTCGTCAGCCGACCGTCGAAGAAGCCATGAAAGAGAGGCAAGAAAACACCCCGACAGATATATTCCTCGATCAAAGGTGAGCCCAGCACCAAAATGGCAGAGAGCACAAGCTCATTCAAACCGAAGAATGAGGCGTAATGTGCCGGCAGAGGCGCTCCACCATGACCCTGCTGATACTGCCTCAGTTCTTCCACCTGTCCTTCCATGCCTCCATAGGGCACGGCCAGGGCGGAATTGGTCGAGGTACCGAAGCCGCTGGTGACAAAATCAGCCAGCAAGACCAGGCCGATGCCTAACAGGCTAAAGCTCAGAATTCTGAACCAGTCCTCACTTCTACTGGGTATTTGCATACCGCTATTGAGATGAGGTACCTGGGGCAAAATGACGAGGTATAAGAAGACCGCCGGCATTGCTGTTACCAGCAAGTTGAGCAGTTGGTTGAGGGCGGGCGCCAACATCCAGTCTGAGAAGTTGAACCAGACAATCAGCGGTTCAAGCAAAGCAGCACCGGCGAAGGTTACGGCAAAAGCACCCAGCAAGGCGCCTACAAGCAAGCCTGGAGACACCGGACCAAGGGGGAAAGTTAAGCTATCAGGATCAGAATCGGGTTGAGGATTATCCACTAAAAACCTCCAGGTCAGTTAGACAGCTTTATGAATGGATGGATGGATTGAATGATTAGACTGACTGTCCAGGCGGAGAAGCCCGTGCTTCTCCGCCCGAGAACAACGTCGGCAGTTAATTGCAAACTGTGACGTAGCGTTGCCCCAGGTAATTGCCCCACCGGTCATAGTAAGGACGCAGAGACTGGTAGCAATGCTGCTGCTGGCGATATCCGCCGCCGTTGTAGTAGCCGCCACCACCGTTGTAGTAGCCGCCGCCACGGTAATAACCACCACCGCGGTAGTAGCCGCCACCGGGATAGTAGCTGACGCCCAGACCGGCACAGCCGCTCAAGCTGAAGAAGAGCAGAAACGCCAGCAGCCATTTGAAGCAACTGCGAAAGCCTTGAAAGGCGCTAAGGAAAGAAGCACTGGTAAATAATGCTTTCATGAGATTTAACTCCGTGAGTTTTTGAATTTTTCGTAGGCACTGAGGGCGGTGGGCATGATCATAATGAAGAACATGCCAGCGCCAATGCCGGACAGGTGCAGGGTGGCCGAACCAATCGGGGCGTTACCCATACCGGCGGTATTGATCACCACCAATTGCTCGGCAATGAACATGACTACTGCCATCCAGGCCCGAATGACAAAGTTGACAAAGGGCAGAACGCCGATTATCTCCATGGGAGTTTTCAGCAAAACCCCGCCCATAACTGCTGAAATCGAAGCAGAGGCCCCGACTATGATGACGGCGGTGGTAGTACCATCGGCTCCGACCGAATAGACATAGTCACCGGCCAGAGCAAATAAGCCGGCTACCACGGAGCCGAAGACATAAATCGCCATATAGGTTCTAGCCCCCAGAGCACGCTCCAGCGACGGGCCAAGTACGATCAAGAAAGCCAGGTTTCCTAAAAGGTGTCCCCAGCCCGAGTGCACCAGAGCATAGGTAGCCAGGTTAGGCAGGGTGAAGAGGAAAGCGATGATCGAGCCGTAATCCAGCAGCATATCTTGGAACCGGAGTGGTATCAAGGACAGAAGCTGTCCGCTGATAATGCCGGCCTGGACAAGAACGTGAAAAACAAAGGTCACTACCACGATGTACGCAGTAGCAATTGGGAATTTGACTGTGTCGTCAGTATTGGGAGAAGACATAAAGCCTCCTTAAAAAATTACTGTTAAAAACTACGACCCGGACGTACACGCAGATTGAGCATGAACGAAACCGGATCACCGTATACTTCTTTGAGCTGGGTCGGCACGTCGTAAAAGGTGACATCAGCCCCCAGACCAATTCTTAATGCGCTCGATGCATAGACATCGTAGGCATAGCCGAAGGTGAAGGCACCCACTAGAGAGTTTCCAGCGGCACCATGCTCGGTATTACCTTCAGCAGCGCCGTGACCGCCCTCCAGATGTTCATCGTGCTCGGCGGCAACGATTGAGGAAAGACCAGGCTGTCCGAATATGTTTACGCCGGTCAGACCAGGCTTATCCACATACTCAACCCGTCCGTAGAGATAATGGCGGTCCTCAAAGTTCAAAGTGCCCTCCACAAGTCCGCCGGTGAGGGTGCCGTGCTGTTCTAGATTGCGCCCAAAGACGGCAGAGACCGAGCCGTAGCCCTGATCAAAGCGCTTGCTGTAGAGAGCAAAGGCGGTGAATCTGTCCACATCGCCGGGATGACTGGCTTCGGGATTGCGCACATGTGCGTAAGATGTCCCGAGCGCCCAGTTCTCAGTCGGCATGTATTGCAGACGCACCGAATAGCTATCGAAAGAGCCGATATCAATAGCCAGGCGGTCTTCACCCGGTTCCCGACCGTGAAACACGGACATGCCCAGACGAAATTTTTCCCAGTCGAAACCGAAGGAAACCACTCCGTTGGTGATATGACCGGCATCATGGGCGTGATGACTCAAGGGCACGGAGGGATTCTCCAGAGCCGAAGGTCGGTGCATGAAAGCCGGCGGTCCATCTTCTCTGTCACCGGGAAAACCCAGGTAAACGTAATAACGAAAGCTCTCCGTCAGAGCCTGTGTAAAGCCGATGGAAAGCTCCGAGACAAAGTTGTGAGGATGCTGAGCATCGATAATGTCCTGCCCGCCAAAGGTTTCACCGCTCTGAAAGAGCTGAGGGAAACCACCGCGAGGCGAAGACCAGGGCTCGAAGGTGAACATGCCCCTGAGCATGAAGGCGCTCGTGGAGCTGACCTTGAACTCGCACATTGACATGAGCCAGTTCTGAGACTGCAGGCGACTCTCGCCCCGTCTGCCGCCCTGGTTGTTGTAGCTGAACTTGAACTCGCCGTGAGCCATACAGCTCTGCTTGTCTTCATCGACAAAAGGCAGATTGAAGTGCCACATGTAACCGGGGCTGTCTGCCGGTACAAGAGCGGTGCCTGAACCCAGGGCCCCCATAGACTGATAGGGACCACCGAACTGCGACGGCATGGTTCCATGAGCACCGCCGTGCATATCATGACCACTGTGCATGTCGTGACCGCCGTGCATATCATGACCGCCATGCATGTCGTGACCGCCGTGCATGTCGTGACCGCTGTGCATGTCGTGACCGCTGTGCATATCATGACCGGTCGTCATTTCACGGTCACTATCTACAATCGGCACACCGGGGGAGGCACTCTTGGGGTCTGAAGCACAAGCCGCAAGTGTCGCGACAAGTGTGCCAGCCAGAATCAGGCGAGCATATCTTGCAGAGTTAGATACGTACATTTGCAAAAAAACCTCCAACAGGCCTCGCTAGAGACCTGCATCAAAAGAAAATCGAAATCGGGACCAGGCACTAAGGAAAAGCCTTAACCCTGGTCCCTTGTCTTTCAGAACTTACTGAACGGGAGCGGCAGCCGGCACGTTTTGAGGTGCGGCGATGGCGCCTTCCAGGAACTGATCCACTTGATTTTGGTTATCGAAAGCCAAAGGCACCAGGTCCTTAGCGTCAACCAACACCAACTTGGCGTAGATGCTCTTGTCGGCGGAGGTGTTGACCACGGTGAAGAGCCAGAAATACTTGCCGCTCTTGCTCATTTTGAACCGCGCTTCCACAGCTCTATACTGCTCCTGGGGGAAGGTAGGCAGCGCAGTCCAGACTTGACGTTCGGCTTTACGAGGACCATTGAGCGAGTCTTCCACTGCCGGAATGTAAGAGGAAGCCTCACCAGTACCGGCATCGAACAGCAAAATTTCAGACAGCGCGAAGCTCGGACCAACCGGCTCCAGAGGCACCATTTGTTTCAGCCCTTCGCCCAGGAAAGTTTGGTAGAAGGGAAAACGGTTGTCGGTGGCGTTCTGCGACTCGTTTAACACATGACCGGCAGCCACTTCATCTTCGCTGATTTCAAAGATGTTATTGCGTCCCAGCACCGTGTCGTAGTAGTTGACCAAACCACTTTTGAACTTGCCATAGCTGGCTGAGTAAAGGCGACCCAATTCCAGTGGGAATAGTGGCGCACCTGGGAACAACTTACCGGCATCGGCAGCGCTGTGTACGTGGTAGTTTCCGCTTGGCAAGACCTGCATGACCTTGGTGTACTCAGGAACCATGGCACCGGTGATGGTCGGTCTGTAAGTGATGGCCGGAATCAGCAAGCTCCAGGTGCCGTCGGCGTGTCTGTAATACTGCGCATGGCTGGGTCTTGAGAAGGGCAAGCGCAAGGCGAAAAGTGCATGCACGTATGCTGAATCTTCCCCGAAGTAAAACTCGGCTTTTTCGCCGGCTTTTAAGTCCACGGCCATGTTAGGGCTATCAGCATTGATACGAACAATCTTAGCCACTGAGCCCAGGTAGTAATTCAGACCCTCCCGGTAATAGAAAGGCACTTGCCACCACATCTGAGGGTGAGCGGAGTCGATATTGTCGGCAGCGATGTGCGGATGCCCACTGACAAGCAAGCTTTCGTGATTAGAGTTCTGCGCATAGATGGAAGCCGTAGCCTTGTTGAGCGAGCGCCTGTCGGTGCTGAATGGCGGCTTATCGAGAGCGCGCGGTTTCAAGGTGAGAGCGATGCTCCACTCCTGCATAACGTCGGCAAAATTGGCAATAGCCATCCAGCCCGGCAATGCCAGCAAGAAGGTAAGCACCAGGGTGTTCACGAAACCACCCCGAGACCCGATCTTGCGAAAGTAAACATAACCCAGAAATCCGCTCACCAATAGAGACAAAATCAGAGGCAAATACCGAAACACGGTGAACACAGCCGGCTGTATGAAGGGCATTACCACGCAGTAAGCCACAAGCAAGAACAGCAGCACAAAGAAAGCCATGAATGGGCGATGTTTCAAGCCGCCGACGAATGTTTTTGCGGAAGGAAAGAAATTAGTAAACAAGTTTGGAAATTTCACGGTTGTTACTCCACGAATTTAGGGCACCGACTCAGTGTCGGGACCCATTAAAAGGCGCCTTCGAAACGTTTTCCAAAGGCGAACAGAGGTTTGTACTGCCGGTAACTTAGCTCTTGTTCGGACAACCCGTGACCAGGGTATGTATCCACGGCTTCGAACTGAAAGCGGGAGCCAATAGAGATAAGAGCTATAGTTGAGAATTAGCGGCTTTTTTAAAGCTCCAGAGCTAAGTTGAAAAAGGAAGTACATAGTCACTATGTACAAATCAACTAAGCAATGACAATGAGTATTTAGAAAAAACCTGTTAAGAAGCTGAGTACTTCAGGTTCAAAAATATCTTCCCGGGATCGCGATCGTACCACTGTCCCAAGAAATAGCCTGCAAGCGTTAACTTGCCGTCTTGCTACTGCAAAAATCCAACCGCGCGAGCGGATCTCAGGCCGGGACGGCCTAGCACCGTCCCGCCGAGAGAACCCCAAGCGGCCCACCGCCGCCAATTCTCCCGGCGGTTTTAAGGATGAACTACCCCTTCAAAGCGGCAATAAACTTCTCCAGGCGAGAAGCCATCTCTGCTTCCTCTAAACTGGCGAAGGCAATGGTGTACTCGTGAGCACGAGCCTCACCCTGATAAAACATGCCTGTGCCGGCCATGGGAATACCACTCTCCAAAATGGCCCGGTCCACTTTATCAACATCCGGGAAGTCGTCTTTAAATCGCACCAGCAAATCCAGCCCGGCGCTCTCAGGAGCCGTCCAGATTTGATTATCGAAGCCGCGTTCCAGTCCCTCCAGCAAAGCCTGCCTTCTTGCGGCATAGAGGGTGCGCTGGCGGCGGATCAATTTTTCCAGGTGCCCCTCGTTGATAAAATCAGCCATAGCCGCTTGTTCCACATAGGAGACATCCCGTTCTACCAGGTTCTTGGCGGCATTCAAAGCTTCCACCAGGGCCGAGGGTAAGACCATAAAACCAAGGCGCGTCAGAGGAGCGAGAACGTTCCAGAGACAGGAGAGATAGATGGTGCGGTCATTCGTATCCATGCCCTGTAAAGAAGGCAGCGGACGACCGTCATAGCGAAATTCACTGTCATAGTCATCTTCCACTATGTAAGCACCGGTGCGGGCCGCATAATCGAGCAACTGCCGCCGCCTGATCATAGACATCACCGCTCCCGTGGGAGACTGGTGAGAAGGTGTGACATAGACCAGTTTAACCGGTTCTTGCAGGGCATCTAACTGATCCACTTTCAGTCCCTGGCTATCCACGGGAATCGGTATCAAGCGGCAGCCGGCGGCGAGCAATTGCTCACGGGCAGCGGCAAAGCCAGGCTCCTCCATTGCTACCAGATCGCCTTCCTGCAACAACAGCCGCGATATCAGGTCCAGTCGCAAATTGCGCGAGGCAAATGTAATCAGACGCTCTTTGGTGACCTTGACGGCTCTGGCGCGAATCAAATAGGAGGCATAAGCTTCCCTTAAAGGTGGAAAACCAAAGGGTTCGGGACTGTAACTAACGAGGTCTTCGGCGCCGGCCCGGCAGTATCTGACAATCAAATCGCGCCAGATGGAAAGGGGCATTTCCTTCAAACTGGGGCCTGTATATTTGACGGTAGCGCTGATCGCTCCCAATCTTTCACGCTCCACCAGGCGCTGGGCGAATCTGGACAGTTCCACTTCCTTTAAGGGCGCATCCTTATCGGCAATGGAAGCCTGCCCGAGACCAGGACCGCCGGCCAACTGACCGGGCAAGCGCGGTGCCACCCTGGTACCGGAGCCCATCTCCGCCACCACATAACCCTGAGCGGCCAACTCTTCTATGGCTCTGGCAGCCGTGGAACGCGACACTTTCAACTGCACAGCCAGATCGCGCACCGAAGGCAAAATAATACCGGGGCTAACGAGACCTTGCAGAATTCCCTCTTTCATGACTTCGGCAATCTGTCTGGCTACCGGAACATTAGTCTTGAAATGCTCGGGAAAAACCAGCCTATCTATCTGCATCATCCAAACCTCAAGCTATATCCTACGTAAACTCTAATGCGCGCCAGTGGCCAGGTTGACCGCAAAACTCTTAACGATACCGTCAATGGTATCAGGGTCGACAGAACCGAAGGGAGCAATAAATTGCGCCTCCGGAGCCTGACCAAGATAGTAAGAATTGGTGTTATAGATAACGAAACCGGAACGCGCGGCTGCCGCCTCGATCTGGCCTTCGCTAAAACCACCCTTAAAGTTAAGAATGAGGTGGGTGCCGCCGCCCTCTCCAAAAGGCTCGATATAGTCGCGCAAATAGCGGGTAATAGCCAGAATCAAGGACTGCCTGCGGTGAGCCAGCAAACGCTGACAACGTTTCAAATGTTTCTCCAGGTGACCATCATTGATCAAATCAGCCAGCGCCAACTGATCAATCAAGGGCAAATGTCTCTCCAGATAAGCCTTGGCCAGTTGACCGGGCTTGGTCAGACAGCGCGGAAAGATCAAGTAGGTCAGACGCAGCGACTGGTAGAGCACTTTCCAGAAGGAAGACATATAAATGACACAGTCGTGATGATCGAGCGCTTTCAAGGCCGGCAGCACCGGCTTACCGTAACGAAACTCACTGTCGAAATCATCTTCCAGAATGAAGGCGCCCACCGCTGCTGAATACTCCAGCAGTTCCTGCCGCCTGGGCATGCTCATGACCATGGCCAGCGGATCTTGATGAGAAGGAGTAACGTAGATCAGTTTAGGCGGCGTGGGCAACTGCCTGAGCGCCTTGACACTGAGACCCTCTTCATCGACGGGAATGGGTGCGATGACTGCTCCTTGCGCCATAAGAGTATTACGGTTTTCAGGATAACCCGGCTCTTCATAGGCCACCACATCGCCGCTATTGAGCAACATGCGCCCGATAAGCTCCAGGCGCAACTGCTTGGAACCGACAACACAAATCGACTCGGGACCATCAGGCAGGGAAATGGAACGCCGTCTCATAACATACTGAGCCAGAGCCTGCCTCAGGCTCATAAGGCCCATCGGTGCCACCATCTCAGCCACTTTATCTTCCTGATCGATGGCGCAATGTTTGAGCATCAAAGCCTTCCACTCTTTAGCTGGTGAAAGCTCATGAGGCGTGCCGCCATAGTTCAGTTCCGAAACATGCACATGGCTCTGCAACTGTCCGTAACCCACATCATAAAGCTGCCGACCGCGCTCGGAAAGATGAAGATCAGGAGCCGAAAGCAATCTCGGTTCCGGCTCCCGAAAACGTTCCTGTAATAGATCGCCCAGGTCTCCGGGCAAGGTAGTGGCCACGAATGTACCGGAGCCGGAAAGGCTGACTACCAGCCCCTGAGTTCTCAAGTCCTCGTAAGCTTTCAAGACCGTCGCCCGCGACAACTTCAAACTTTCGGACAGCTCCCGCACCGAGGGCATCGGCTCGCCGAGCTGCAACCGTCCCTCTAAAATAGCCTTGCGCAGGCCGTCCGACAGTCGTCTATAAAGTGCGACATAAGGTTTGTATTCCAGATTGATTGCGATTGCCATGGGATTGCGTTGCTTTGACGTTGAGGAAGCCGAAGAGAAAAGCTACAAAGATTCGAGGGATACCCTGGACATGTCGTTAAACAGAATGTCTCTTAACGATAAGTGATAAGAGGCCCTTACACGATACCAGATCACCGAGCAGTTAGAGACTCTTACCGATATGCGGAAATTGACGTGCAATACTTTTGGTTTTCCTCTTTGATTCTGCCGGTAGTGATTTCGGGACAATCTGAGACATTTCTAAAAGGCTCAAAGAAAATGCCCATCGCCTGCAAAAGACTATTTGCATCGGCCGATCACAGCCGGGGCCCGGCACGGGCACAGGAGGGAATTCACCCCTCCTGCCAGCCGCCGGCC
Source organism: Candidatus Obscuribacter sp. (assembly GCA_016712465.1). Lineage (GTDB taxonomy): Bacteria > Cyanobacteriota > Vampirovibrionia > Obscuribacterales > Obscuribacteraceae > Obscuribacter. Next base: position 6,892,185 of record JADJQZ010000001.1, on the reverse strand, counting down.
GAGACCTGAAATTTACCGCTTCTGAAAATAGGCCGCCAATATAATGGCCAGCTTGCTGCAGGCCTTAGTCAAAAGGACCAGACAGTCCACGAACCATTTTAAAAGTCTGGGCAAAGTTTCTATCAGCGCCTCGCAGATTTGTCCGAACACTTCCACTGCGGTTACCGCCATAGCCTTCAGGCATTCGCTGAACATGGTCAGTCCGTCCACCTTGGAGCCGGCCATGGCACCAAGCAAGGTCAGGATGAAACAGGGCAAAAGCAAAGCACTAAGCAGATCGAAAAGTAGCTTTGGATCAAACATATATCCTCCAGTGACCGCCCCGAGCAAAGAAGCGCACCCGACAAGCCCTGCCGCGGCGAAGAAAGATGCAGAACCCCTTTTTCAAGGTTCCGACTCTTTACTAAACACCAGCGCCAAAGCTATTAATCGTTTTCGCTAACCTACTTGCCGGTTCAGCCGAGATAACTAAACGCCCAAACCTAGCGCAACCCGACAAGCAGAACCAGCACCAGGGCACGCATTGAAGCGCCCGTGCTGAGAGAAACACCCCTGAATCATGGGGCTTTGCCCATCCGGCACTTTATTAGAGAGGCCGGCCAGCAATACTATGCATATTTCACAAGCAACTGTTATTGCACAGGAGCGCGCCCGCTCAAACTGTTACTGGAAATCAAGCCCACTGCATGCAAAAGATCAACCTGGGCATTATTGAAACCAACCAGGGCCCGGGCCTTCTCAATTAAAGACTGGGTGTAATCCTCCTGGGCCCTCAGGACATCGATATTTTTGCCAACCCCATTCTGAAAGCGCAATTGCGCCAGTCTCAGTTCTTCGTTGGCAGAACGCACCTGGCAGATAGCCTCTTCAATTTTCCTCTCTGTGGAAAGGCTGTGCAAATATGAGCGGCGCACCTCCGACATGACCTGATTCACCACTCGCTGGGCCTCCATCTGGGCCTGCCGGGCCCGCAGTTTGGCCGCATGAATATTGGCGGCATCCACCGTGGCCAGTCCTTCAAAATTCCAGTTGAGATTGAAACCCAGCGTATAGAGAGCAGTAATTTGCCGCTGCCGGGGCAATTGTACCGGTCCGCCCCCGCTAGCACCGGCCAGCGTAATGGAAGAAAGCTCAGTGCTTTTAGAAAGAGTCTCGCCAATGCCCAGCACATTGCCATTGAAAGCAAAGCTCGGTTGCAGTTTGGCGGCATTGATCATAATCTGCTTTTTAGCAGCCAGGCGCAGCTCCTCGTATTGTTTTACCTCCGGCCGATTGTCCAGAGCCAGTGATACCAGCCTGGCGCCGGGGGCATTGTGAGAGACCAGGCGCGCCTTTTCAATAACGCTTTGAGTAGAATTGAGATCCACTTCCTGTGGCAAATTGAGATGTTCAGCCAGTCTGACCGCCGCTTCCCGACGCGCAATCTGCTGATCGATGAGGTTCTGCCGGTCCTGAGAAAGCTGGGTCTCAGCCTGCAAAACTTCCAGATTGGTGGCCATGCCTCCCTGGCGCAGATCGCCGGCCAGCTTCAGTTGCGACTGCGATGTCTCCACGGCCTTGATGCGTATGCGTAAAATCACTTCCTGCAAAAGCAAGTCGTTGTACAAACGAGCCGACTGCCGCAAAGCATCGGATATAGTGGCACGCTTGCCGTGCCGAGAGGCCCTCAGGTTATTGCGATTCTGCAGGGCGCCGAAGAGAACGCTGCCGCCCCGATAACCATAATACTTAAAGCCGGCACTGGTAATGATCAGGGGGTTGTTAAAGGCCAGAGGCTCGAGCGAAGCCCCGAAAGGCACATTAGCCTTGCCTTTTAGATAGTTATATTGATAGCTCAAAGACAGATCGGGCAGGAACTTACCATAGGAGCCAAGCAAGTTGGTGCGCTTGATACGCTCGTCGTAATCAGCGATACCAATATCCAGATTCGTCTTGAGAGTGGCATCCACCACATCCGCCAGGCCGATACCCCGGGAGCCGGTGGCATCAAGTACAAAGGGATCAATCTTCTGATCAATGGAGATAAGCGCCTTATAGGATGGTCGCTTTAGATCAATACGCTCGGGATTGAGGGCATCCCCGGAGAGGTCGTCTGTGGACACCGGCTCCGCCGCATTCAAATCAGCCTGCACACGGCCATCAGCCTGCCCATCGGAAACAGCCGGAGCGGCGGCAAGCGCCTGGCCCGACCCGAAATACAGAGATTGCGAGCACAAAAGTAACAGAAGCAACCTGCTCAGTTTCAATTTTGATCTCATTATCATTTCAGTTGTTTCCTAAATCTTGAAGAGCTGAGGGAAAGCAGAATCAAGGCATATGCCGCCAGAGCCAACACATTGGGCCAGATCTCCTCCAGACCGACACCCTTGAGAATAATGGCCCGCACGCAGCTAACGTAGTAGCGAAGCGGATTCAAGAGGGACATCCATTGAAAGATCTCGGGCATACTCTCCAGGGGAGCAATTGCTCCCGAGAGCTGAATCACAGGCAAATTGACAAAAAAGGACGTAAGCAAGCTCTGCCGCTGATTCTCTGAGTAAGCAGCCAGGGCAATACCGATGGAAATGCCCACCAGAATGGCCAGGAAAGAGACAAAAAGAAAGAGCAAAAGATTGCCCCGAAAGGGCACCTGAAAAATGAGAAAAGCCACCATCAAAGCCACAAAGACGGTAATCATGAGCAAGAAAGAGAGCGGCACTATTTTCGCCAGGAGAATTTGCAGCGAACTGACCGGCGTCATGAGCAACTGCTCCAGGGTGCCCGAGTCTTTCTCGCGCACAAGGGCGGCGCTACTGACCAGAGTCGATACCAGATTCAGCACCAGAGCAATTACCCCGGGCACAAAGAACCAACTGCTGATAAGCCCAGGATTATAGGCAAAGGTAATTTGCGGTGCCACCAGTTCTCTGGGCAGTTGCGTACCGGTAGTCAACTGCCTGTTGAATGCCGCTAAAATCTGCCCCACATAGCCACCGGCGATACCGGCCGTATTGGCATCCACACCATCAATAAGTACCTGCACCCTGGTCTTCTGTCCGGATCGAAAGCGGCGCTCAAGATCGGCAGGAATTATCAAGCCGGCATCCAGTTGCCCGTCCTGCACCTTCCTGGCTAGCTGCGCCTCCGTACCACCGCTTTCTTCCACCTCAAAGACGCCATTCACCACGAGGCAGGCCGCAAGTGCCCGGCTGATGGTGGAACCGGCATGGTCGACAATGCCCAGGCGCAGCCGGTCTACTTCGGGGCTCAAGGCAAAGCCGTAGATAAAAAGCTGCAAAATGGGCATGGCAAAGAGCAAGAATAAGAGCTGCCGGTCCCTTAAGATCTGCTGCAATTCTTTGCGGATCAAAGCCTTCAGTTGAAGGCGAAAATCGAGGCGCTCTAAGTGCATCTGCATAGATCCTCCTACCCCTTCAACTGCATTTTGCGCAGGATATTGGATGTGACCAGATAGAGGAAGAGTGCGCAACTCGATAGGGCAAGCGGTATATAGAGCTGGCTTGCGAAGTCGGCACCGCGCACGAAGGCATTGCGACATTCTTCAACGAAATAGCGCGCCGGTAATATGTTGGAAATGAGGGAGAGCGGATAAGTAATATTGCGCAGCGGATAGAGAAAGCCCGACAAAAGAAGGGCAGTGGTGAATCCGGTAGTGGCCACAAGTTGCACGGCCGCACTCTGAGTGGAAGCCCTCGTACCGGCAAAGGTACCGAACAAGACCGAGCTGGCCAGAAAAACCACCAGGGAGAGCACAAACATAAAGGGGTCGCCCACCAGGCGCAATCCGAAAAGGGCCATAGAGGCTGCAATCAGCAAAACCGATTGAGCCAGGGCGATCAGGGTATAGGCAAGCGCCTTACCCAGCACCAACTCAAAAGAGGTAATGCTGGAAACATAAAGCTGTAGAATCGTCCCCTGTTCCTTCTCTCTCGACATAGCCAGAGCCGAAAGCAAGCAAGGAAAAATCCACAGTATGACGGCAATTGCCCCCGGCGCCACATAGAGCGCTTCATCACGACCAGGGTTGAACCAGAGCCGCACCTGCGGCACAATCAGTTGCCGCCCCCTGGCTATATCTCTACTGCGGGCGAAGTAATTGCCGGCCGCTATGACGCAGTTTTTGATCACCCGGGCATTATTGACGTCGCTGGCATCAATCACTACTTGAATGTCCGCTACTCTACCCTGAGCCACTTCCCTGGAGAACTGAGCGGGAATGATGATTGCAGCCTTGGCTTCACCTTCATCAAGGGGTCCCATGATGTCCGAGCCCCGGAAGCGAGCCGGTATAAGTTGATTGGTGGCAAACAAGGTGTCGATATAAGCTCGGCTCAGAGTGCCGGTATCGTAACTCTTCACGGCTACTGGAATATTCTTGGATTCCAGGCGGGTGGCATAGCCGTAAAGAAGTAAAGCCACGAAAGGCAGGAAAAATGCCAATGCCAGGGTGAGGCGATCCCGCCTGAACTGAGCTATCTCTTTGGTCACCTGGGAAAACACTCGCCTCATACGGCTTTCCCCGTCGAGCGCTGCACAATACTGATGAAACAATCTTCCAGACTGAAGGGCAGCGGTCTTTCCGTCAAGAGCTGGTGCCCGGCCCGGGAGAGCTTCTGCCGCAGAAGCGGCAATTCACTGAGCGGATCATCCAGCACCACATGCAGTGCATGGGCGAACATGGAGGTACGCCAGGGCGGCAGATTTTCTTTTAAGAAAGCATAACCGGCGGGCAGGTCGGCCAGGGTCAGTTCGATCAGCTTGCCGGGCTGTTCCTCCTTTATCTGGGAGGGTGAACCTTCCGAAACCAGGGAACCGGCCACCATAAATCCCAGATTGTTACAGTTCTCCGCTTCCTCCAGAAAGTGAGTGGTGACAAGCACAGCCGTGCCCTGCCTGGCAAAATCCCGAATCAATTTCCACATTTCCCGCCTGGCCAGGGGATCCACACCTGATGTAGGCTCATCCAGGAAGAGCACTTCCGGCTGATGCAAGACCGCTGCTCCAAAGGAAAGCCGCTGCTTCCAGCCCCCCGGCAACTTGCCGGCCAGAAGCCCGCCCTGTCCGGTCAATTCGGAACTGCGCAGGACCCAGGCGATACGCTCTTGCTTGAGTTTCTCCGGCACGCAGTAGACACCGCAATAGAATTCCAGATTTTCCTTGATGGTCAGGTCGTCATAGAGCGTAAACTTCTGACTCATGTAACCAAGCCGCTGCCGCAAGCCCTCTCGGCGCAGATCGGAAGCCTGACCGCAAAGAGCCATGCGCCCGGCCGTCGGGCCAATGAGACCGCATAGAATCTTGATCGTAGTGGTCTTGCCGGCACCATTGGCACCGAGCAAACCATAAATTTCACCATAGCCCACCGTCAAAGAAACCGACTTGACGGCTTCAAACGAGCCGAACTTCTTTGAGACGCCTCGGGCTTCAATGGCACTGAAGGTGGGAAGTGCGGCGCTTGTAGAGCCTGAAGTGGAAGCAGCGCTCGGGCTGAAAGGAAAAGGCAGGCGCACCTGCTCCGGCTCATCTCGGCGCAGCCTGGCCACAAAGACATTCTCCAGAGTCGGCTCCCGCACATCTATGTCGAGATCTAAGGCACCGTCATCATCTTCTTTGGTGCCTCGATCAATACTGCCGCCGCCTGCGGCCAGTTGCCGCACCAGGGCCTCCCCGGCAGCCGTCTCAGTAACAAGCACATCCAGGCGATCTCCAAAAGTTTGCACATCCTTGAGCACCGGCTGAACACCGCGTCCCAGGCTGAGAAAGCGGCGCTCAAGCAGTTCCAGCTTGCCGGAGCGCAATTCCAGACGATGGCAGCCCAGCTTCTGCTTGAGACTGGCCGGTGAGCCTTCTTCCAGCACCAGACCTTCATGCATCAAAATCAGCCGGGAACAGCGCTCAGCCTCATCCAGATAAGGCGTGGCCACGGCCACCGTCACCCCATCCCGAGCCACATTGGAGAGCAGGTCCCAGAACTCCCGGCGCGAAACCGGGTCTACACCGGTAGTCGGCTCATCCAAAAGCAAAAGCCTGGGTCTGGCAATCAAGGCACAGCAAAGGGCCAGCTTCTGCTTCATGCCCCCGGAAAGCTGCCCGGCCAGCCGGTCCGGAAACTGATCCAGGTTCATAAGGCGCAGGTAATACCAGGCTCTTTCCTTGAAGACAGCACCGTCGACCTCTCTCAGCCCGGCCACATAGCGCAAGTTCTCCCAGAGACTCAAATCAGGATAAAGTGAAAACTGCTGGGTCAAATAACCAATCTGCAAGCGCATATCCCGGGGTTTGCCTCCCATAGTCAAAGCCTGTCCGCCGCTGGCTTCCAGCACCCCGCCCAGGATGTGAAAAGTAGTAGTCTTGCCGGCACCGTCAGGGCCAATCAAGCCGAAAATTTCCCCTTCTTGAATTTCAAAACTGATATCTTTCACCGCTTTGATGGCGCCATAATCACGGCGCAAATTCCGCACTGCCACCACCGGCGGCGACAGCGGCTCCGCTCTTCCATCAGCTAACGGTGCAGCACTTAACACTTTTCATTTTCCTGAATTTTTCAAGGTATTGGACGGGAGACCAGACCCACCACTGACCTCACCGCTGCCATCCAACTCGATGACGGCTTCGGCGGGCATGCCCGGCTTGGCAAAACGATCAGGTTGATCGATGCCGATTTTGATGCCGAAGACTTGCTTGACTCGGTCGTCTTTAAAATAAATATTCTCAGGCGTGAAAGATCCTTCCGGATCGATTTGTATGACCTTGCCGCCAAAAGGCTTATCAGGAGCCGAATCCAGCACCACTTTCGCAGCCTGGCCGACCCTCACTTTGCCAATCTTTCCTTCCGGCACATAGCCGCGCAAGTAGACGGTATCAAGGTTTATCAAAGACATAAGGGTCTGCCCCGGCACCACCACCGCTCCCGGCTCCACCGCCCTGGCTGTGACGATTCCCTCGATGGGACTTTTGATATCCAGATAAGCCATATTGGCCAGTACTTCATCTTCATCAGCCTGAGCCGATGCTGCTTCATGCTCGGCACTCTTCAACTTAAAGCGAGCCTGAGCCAATTGCCCTTCCAATACCCCTAATTGCGCCTTCATCATGCCGGGATTCAAGCGAGTGGTGCGCGCCTGCTCCAGGCTGGACTGAGCCACATGGCACTGCTTAATAGCAGCCTGCACGGCACTTTCCCGCGACCGCACCAGCGCTTCCTGGGAATCACAAGTAGTCTTGGCCTGGTCGTTCTCGTCGGTAGTAACGGCACCACGGCTGGCCAGAAATTCGTATCTTTGTTTGCGTATCTTTGCCAGTTGCAGCTCCGACTTGGCCTGGGTCAACTGCGCTTCCGCCTCAGCAAGCCGTGCCTGGGCCTGGGCCAAATTGCCCTCAGCCTCATTGACCTTGGCCACCGTGTCTTCCTTAGACTGGGTCAAGCGCAGATTGGATTCCTCCAACTGCCGCTCCACCACGGTAATTTGATAGCGGCTCTCTTCCACCATTTCTTGCGCTCTCTGCTTCTTGGCCTTGACACCGCGTAGCCGCGCTTTAATCTCATCATCACTGAGCTTTATGAGCTGGTCGCCAACCTTGACCGACTGCCCCTCGCGAAACCCTACATAGTCTATGCGTCCGCCTATCTTGGGACCGACATTGGTCTCATATCCTTCAATACGACCACTGACGGAAATGCGGTTATCAGGTTCGGGGGCGGGAAACAAGCGGGGATAGAGGTAGAAGCCCAGAGCCCCCAGCACTAGCAGTATCACCACCAGAACAAGAGCGGCGGGAGGCTTGCCGTGCGACCTTCCCGTCTGCGTTCCCGGGTCTGTCATTGTTTCCGTTGCCATCTGCGCTCCCCTGGTTGTGAGAAACGCCGACTTGCTTTTACCGGCCGGCAATTCTCCGGGTACCACACAAATCATACCAACCGGTATGTATTGTTTGTCAATCATTTTTGTCGTAAAATTTTTGCAGTCCCTAGTGAGAATCAGATGAACGTCCAGGATGCCAACAGTACGGCCGAACTGAGCACGCCCCGCCGGGGCAAGCGAGAACAAATAGTACAGGCGGCTGTAAAGACCTTCCTGGAGCATGGCTATGCCGGCACCAGCATGAATAAGGTTGCCGAAGCGGCCGGGGTGATCAAGGCCACCATATACAGCCACTTTAAAGATAAACAGCAACTTTTCATTGCCATCATCGAAGAGATGACCATCAAGAAGGTGGCCATTGATTTCACCAACCCCGAGCCGATCTTAAGCCTCGAACCCGATGAATTCATCGACGTGCTCACCGGCAAGTTCTGCGTGCTCATGCAAGACCCCGAATACCACGCTCTTTTCAGGCTGCTAGTGGGCGAATCGGAGCGCTTCCCGGAACTGGCGGAAATCTATGTGCGCACAGTTATTTTGCGCGGCATGGGGCTGGCCAGCAAATACTTCGAAGTGCACAAAGAGCTGAACATCGAAGATCCTCAGGCCATGGCTCATATCTGCGCCGGGTCCTTCATTTCGCTGATGGTCTGGCAGCAGGTACTGGGCGGCAAAAACATCATGACTCTGGAAGTAGGCCGGGTAAGAGAGACACTGAAAGCGCTTTTGCGCGGACAAAGACAGCCATAGCCACATCAGCGCAGAGGCGTAGCGGGAGCTCCATACTTGGCATACAGCTTGGGATACATTTGCGGTAGCGTTTTCCATATCGCCTCTTCTTCCGCTTGGCTGGATGGAGAATTCCGGATGTAGGGACCCTCAGGCACAGCCGTTGGAATTAATGTGCCGGTATAAAGCTCTTCCCAGAGCTCATCTAGAAACAAACTTGCTTCCTCGCAAATCTCTAAGTCATCAAGTTCTGCAAGGCTGTCAGGAGACCTCACGACAACCTCAAAAGACTGCTTTCCTCTGAAAATCAAACTGGAAATGGCGTCATCCAGAACATCATCCGTGCAGTGCCCCTGACACATCAGGTTAAAGGCCAGAAACAGTGGATAGGTCCGTGCATTCTGAACAATTTCCTCGAAAGCCTCGGTAAAGTAAACGATTTCGTCCTGAGACATTCTGGAGACCAGGGCTTGCAAAGCCTCAACATGCTTCACGACCTCATAACGCTTCTTGGGTCGCGTGGACTCAATGAACTCCCAGATTTGAGCTTCGGAAAAAGACATGTTCACACCCTCGCGAAACCAGGACGTTATAGCACGCCGACAATAGTCAGGGCTGGGGCAAGTCTCAGCTTCCACTATTTGCTATAGTTTTCCAGAACCCAAAAGAAGGGAAAGGAAGCTGTGTGCCGGAAAAGTGGAAGCTCCCACACGGTGAGAGCTTCCGTAGTTGCAGTAACGAGCATAAGGTTAATCTGATCTATCTTAGTCCGCCCAAACCCTGCTATTGAGCAGAAGCAGCTACCGGCGCCTGCTCGGCCTCAGCAGGGTGATTGAAAGAAAGCACCAGCTCGTCGATGACATTGCCGTCCTTGTCCACCTGCTTGAACTCCAACTTGTTAGCATCCGCCTCCAGAAGCGAGAAAGAGTAGCGAGAAGTATCCAGAAAGGCAACATAGTCACTGCGCCCCGGCATTCGCTCACGGTCCACAAGCTTACCGCCGGCACCGGTGATCACATAGGTGACACCACCGCTGGAGCGCTTGCCGTCCTTCTCGAAACTGGCAGTACCAGCCACACTGCCGTCCTTTTCCACCGCTCCGGTTGTAAGCCCATAGCGCATGGCATGGGTGCGGGCATAGTAGTGACAGTGCCCGGAGAACACCAGCACCACCCCGGCGGCTTCGAACAGGGGCGAGAGCACCCGCATACGCTGATCACCAGCGTACTTGAAGTCATCGTTGAAAGGCGCCTGATGAAAGGCGACAATCTTCCAGGCTCCCGCGGGGGCTTCACTCAGCTTGCGTTCCACAAAGCGCTGCAAAGCCGGCAAGGTCCAATCCATGTAGCGATTGGCATCTAGAACCAGCACAAAGATAGAGCCCCAGCTGAAGCTGTAGTTGGCGGTATCGAAGAAGCCCCGGGGCAGACTGTCAATGAAGGCCGCCCGGCGACTGGAAAGACTCTTCTTCAACTGCTTGCGCTTCAGACCAAGATTGCCGCGCGGACTCTCGAAGAACTTGCAACAGCCGAGGGCATCGGCATGATCAAAATCAGGCTTCTCCTGCTGTCCGGGCGTGCCTATATCGTGATTGCCGATCACAGGCGCCAGAGGCAGACTGGACAGAAACGGCACGGAACAACTGCCTACGCTCTCATTGTAGACAGGGAAAAACTTAGCCAGGTACTCACTGACCAGACCCTTGTCATAGACAATGTCGCCCACGGCCAGAAGCAATTCCGGACGGCTGGCCAGCATGGCTCTTGCCACATCTGCACTGGCCTGCCCACCATCAGCCATATCACCAAGAACGGCAATACGAGCCTTCTCAGCAGACGGCGCCTGAGCTTCACCGGAGAATACCAGAGTCCAGGCCTTTACCACCCGATACTGGAAAGGCTCCCCGGCAGAAAGTCCGGTCAGTTCAGCCCGGTAGCGCCAATGGCGTTTGCCGGAGATAAGACGCAGGCGCCCCCGAGAAAGAGAAGCATCCCGCCAGTTGTCGCCATCCACCGAGGGTTGACGATACTGCACAAGCCAGTCTTTACCACGGTATTTCTTACCGGGATGAAAGAAGAGCACGAGAGAGCCGGGCTTCTCATTGAAGTGCCGACCTAATTGCAGATAAGGTTTGATGATAAAGATTTTGTCCGTATTTTCGGAAACCGCCTGGCGCTTGTCCACAAGCGAGAAAGGCGTGCCGAAGATATCGGTGAGAACGACGTCTTTAGTCATGACTCTTCACCTCTGGTTTGGCTTTTGCCGATTGATAGGTTGTTTGAGCAAGCAAGCTCCCCATGGAATCCCCCATTGAAGACTGTCAAACACCTGTCAGCACCTGCACTGCTTGTTATAAGCAGTCATGATGTTCAGGCAATTCTTCGGGATTCTGGTAAGCGGGTTGAAAGGGGATTCTGAGAGTAGGATTTAAAAATGAGCTTGCACCAAAATCTAAGCTCCTTCAGCCCTCAAAGTCATGCATCGATACTTTGCTTCTTTCGCTGAATGGCCCGAAAATGGGACCCGCAGCCTGCCAAGAGAGAAAGAATAGTAATTTCTTTCTCGGCAATCACTTCGCGCCGCTAGCGCATGCCACCACCGGCGGCGCTAGCAGAGATCGGGTTAAGAACAGGTTATGAAGCAAAGTCCAAAGAAGCGCCATAGACATATTCAGACCAAGACAAGGATTCGATCTATCTGAGCCCGCCAATATTGCTCCAGGCTAATTCTCAAACTCTCAACCAGCAAGCAATTATGACCTGGCACAAGACCAGTGCCACAGCCCATTCAAGCGAGCTGCCAAAGACGTAGTTGCCGATTTGCGTCACTTCCATAATGCCGTTTCACCACCCGGTTACATGTACTTACTTTAGTGAGGCAAATAGTCAAGATTCGGGCAGACTGCTTAAACAAAACAATGACTGGATTCTGTGCCTAGGTCCGAACCTATGGCCGAATCCTACTTCGCGCTGTAGTATATTCAAAACAAAAGCAAACGCGGGGAAACAGGGAAGATTGGCATCCTCCCTGTTTTATCCCCGCGCTGCCTAGGGCTCAGAGCCCGGCACGTTCATCACGCGCCAGCCTCTTTGAGCAACTGCAGGATGCGCTCGTGCAGAGCTTGAGCAGCCCGCACGTGTTCTCCCACCATGAGCATGTCGCCGGTGGTCACCGCTTCGGGGCTGAAGCCCATGAGCGGACCATAGGCAACATCATCGGCGGCCGAATCCAGCCAGTGCTGCACCATGTCCGGCTCAATCTCAGCCTTGATGGCTTCGAAGGCGCGCGGGTTGTGAGCCAGACAGGAGAGCGCCGCATCGATGTGGGTGCCTGCGAAAACCTGCAGGGTTTGCCCCATGGAAAGACAGACCTGCTCCTCGAGGGAGAGGGGCTTGTCGTCGGCGTCGGCGTCTGCGGCGACACCGTCCAGAATGAGCGAACCGGCATTGTGCGCTGCGTCCGTTTGCGCACACAGAGGGTCGAGGCAGGAAGGACCATGCTCTTCTCCACCATCCTCCGACTCGGTCTCCGAAGGCACGGCGCGATTGCGCAGCACCTCCAGGCGAGCGAAGATGGCGTCACGCTGCAAGATGAGCGTGCGAAGAGCGTCGACAGCCTGCTCCGAAACAGAAAGGGCGAGCTTTCGCCCGAAAGCCAGAGATGTGGACATAAGCACTCCTTATGAGATTGTGAGATTGTGAGGTTGATCTAGTTGATCGACGAACCTAGTTAGATGAGCGCGAGTCGCTCCACCGCCTGGTCGATGATCTCGGGCCGGCGAGCGAAGCAGAAACGCACCCAGAGTCGCCCCTCGTCTCCGTCAAAGAAGGCGGTGCCGGGAGCAACCTTGATCAGGCAGCGGTCGTGCAAAAACTGAGCGAGGTCATCGAACCCGCTTCTGCCTGGCAGACCGGACCTAATGTAGGTAGCGCCTTCAGGCGGAGACAGAGAAAAGCCCTGCCGCCTCAAGGCGTTTGCCAGCACTCGACCGTTCCGCTCCAGTTCTTGCCGATTGGCCGATAGAACATCTGCCAGAGCCCGGCCCTGCGGATCGGAAGCAGGCAGATAAGCCAGGCGACTCGCCACCACCAGCGGTGTAGGGGCGGAGAGTCCGAGGGCGGCGGCGATCCGACGCAACTGCCGGGTAATAGTCACCGGGGCGGTCACGAAGCCGATACGCCAGCCGCTGGCACTGTGGGTCTTGGAAAGACCATCGATGACGACAGAACGCTCAGCCATGCCCGGGAGAGCGCGAATGCTCAAGTGGACCGGCGCTTCCGCTCCCTCACCCTGGTAGGTAAGCAGGTTGTAGATCTCATCGGCGATGACGAGCAGGTCGTGCTCCCGGGCAACGGCGGCGATGATGGACAGTTCCGCAGCGGTGAAAACCCGACCGGTGGGATTGTGGGGACTGTTGATGATGATGGCCTTGGTGGCCGGCGTGATGGCCGCGCGCAGGGCCGCCTCATCAATGGACCAGTTGAAACCGGCGGGAGCAAGCGGGAAAGCCGCGAAACCCGTCGAAGGCGGATTACCGAGAGGGACAGGCACGGCCCGGGCTTCCGCCATGGCGATGGCCTGCAGGTAACCTTCGAAATAGGGCGCGAAAACCAGCACCTCATCACCGGCGTCCACTGTGGAGAGAAGCACCGCCGCCAGAGCCGAGGAAGTGCCGTTCAAGACGGTCACTTGCGTGTCCGGGTCAATGGCGCAGGCGGCATCTGCCAGGGCGGCGGGCGAAGACACACCGGCCAGGTTGCGGGTCAGGGTCATCTGCTCAGTCAGTCGCCGGGCGTAGAGGCGTCTCAACTCCAGGTCGCCGTTGCTTTCGCCGTACTGGTTGTCACCATTCATGATGGCTTGCGCGGCCGCTTGCTTGAGAACATCGGGGGTATCGCTGTCAGGAGCACCACTGGAGAGGTCCAGAAGGGCAAGCCCCTTGGCAGCGAGAGCCCCGCCCGAGTGAGCCTGCGGTGCAGACTTTCCCGAGACCGATGGAGCCGACTGAGCGCCGGAAGAGCTAGCCCGGAGCTTGGGCAGGGGCAGCTTATCCAGGCGGAAGGCCGAGAAGCGCGCGCCGGAGGCTTTAGATACTCGTGAGCGACAACTACAGATAGAAGCTGTCAACAAGGACAGCAGTTGTTTCAATTTCATAGCCAGCACCTCAATCGTGGAACTTTAAGCCAACCTTCAGGACCACCCAAAAGCGAAGGCAAAAAAATTTCCACGAAATCTGTTTAGGGGGTTAAATCACACGAGCACGGTCTTCCAGCGATGACAGGCACTTGCCTTTCACCTCTTCAAAACTTGTAATGGAAGACCAGATAGTGTTTAGTTACTTAGAGACAAACTATGTCGAGAGAAAATACTCAAATTTCAGCTTGAAACCTAAGCTATTAAGCAAGAAGTTTTCAAGATAAAGAGATGAAAGGTATTTCAAGTACCAAGTTAAAGTTAGGCGATGACGTACGAGGAAGCTTTGAAATTCATTCAGTCCTTTCCCGACATGGAAAGGGCTACTTTTGGCGCTAGAGGTCCAACCATGGGGCTTCCTGCCATGAAGTCCCTCTTGACGCGCCTGGGTGACCCCCACAAAGGTACCAAGACCATTCACATTGCCGGCTCCAAGGGCAAAGGCTCCACCAGCACTTTCGTGGCGGCCATGCTGGCGGAAGCCGGTACGCAAACTGCGCTATATACCAGTCCGCACCTGCATGATTATCCGGAGCGCTTCGCTTTCAACATGGAAGCCATCTCCGAAGAGACTTTTGCCAGAGGTCTGAGCGAGATCAAAGGGCGCATAGAAGAAGAGCGAGATGCCGGGAACACCAGCATTTCCACCTTCGGCGTCTTGACAGCCCTATTTTTCCACCTGGTCAAAACCGCTAGCAAACCAGTCGACTGGCAGGTGGTGGAAGTTGGACTGGGTGGACGTTACGACGTCACCAATGTATTCGAATCCAAAGATGTGGCCATTATCACCCCCATAAGCCTCGAGCATGTGGAGATATTGGGCAGCACCCAGACCGAGATTGCCGCCAATAAGGCCGGCATAATCGTGCCCCACTGTGTTTCAATTCTCGCCCCCCAGAAAGATGCCGGGGCTCGCACGGCTGTAGGTAGGCGCTGCCACGAAGTAGACGCCGAACTGATAGACGTAGGCAAGAAATTCAAACTGAAAGCCATTAGTCAGGATATATCCGGGCAGACCTTCACCATGGAAGGTTTGCAGACCTCTATGGAACTCTCCATCAGCATGCTGGGCAGTCACCAGATGGGTAACGCTGCAACGGCTGTAGCAGCCATTCTGGCCATGAGAAGCAAAGGTAAACTGGATATCAGCGACGAACAGATCCGAGCCGGATTAAAGAAAGCCTCGATCAAAGGCCGCCTGGAAGTATTGCGCAAAGGTGCAGCCTTTGGCGGTTCCGGCCCCACAATCGTAGCGGACGGCGCGCACAACCACGAATCGGCCCAGGCCTTAAGCCAGGCGCTGCAACACTTTTTCAAAGCCAAGCAGTGCGTTTTCGTAATAGGCGTCAACAACGATAAAAACATCGGCGCCATCTGGAAAGAGCTATCTCACCTGAACAAAGCGGCTATAGCCACACGCTCCGACAATCCACGCTCGATGAACCCCGAAGAAATCATCGATATGATGAGCGTTTTCGAAGCGGAAAGACCTGAATTGCATACTTCTCAGAACGTGCCGGAAGCAATCGAAAAAGCTCTGGCCATCGCCGATGACGACGACGTCATTTGCGTCACGGGTTCGCTCTATGTAGTTGCCGAAGCCAGAGCTTATTTACTAGCCAAAGAACAGGCCGGCAAAACCGCCGCCCGTTTCAGCATCTAAACCAAAGCGCCTGAGAGGCTAGCGTGCCTTTCCCTTAGCGGCAAGAGCGCGCTCGATAAAGGCTTTGATTTGTTCTTTGTCTTTGAACCCGGTCATGGTGGCGGGGCTCTTAGTGCCGGGCATAAAGACAAACAAAACCGGCATCTGCTCGACGTCATACTGTGCCGCAGTCTTGGGCGCTTTCTCCACATCGACGCGCACGAATTTGACTTTGCCACCATATTCAGTGGCGATTTCCTCCACAAACGGCGCCATTCGTTTGCAGGGCAGGCACCAGGTGGCAAAAAAGTCGACCAGCACCGGCACTTTCGACTCCGTCACTTCTTTTTTAAAAGTTTTGTCGTTCAGCTCAGGCAATTCAGCCCGGGCAGCGCCTGAGGAAAGGGTGGAAAAAAGACAAAGAGCCATAATCAGACCGGTCGAAAAAGAGGATGCAACCGCACCCGCAACCATAGACAATCTGCCCTTGACCGATCGTTCGTCGATAAGCCAATTTTTTCTATTTCTACTCAATATCATCTTCTGCCGTCGCCCCTGTCAAAACGATTTTGAACCACTTGCTTAGAGTAAGCCAGTGACAAGTGTAACTACGTGCCGGTGAGTGAAAATATTCCCGCCCGAACCAGAACCGAACTCAAGATCATGGGTCCGCACCAGAAAACGCATCACGGCTCAAAGGCAGGTAAACCAAACACCCGGCTCGCGCGAGCACCTGACAACCCTGCCGCCGATCTGCATCCGTTCCCGAGATAAGCAAAATCGACATCGGCAGAGGAGAATTCCCCCCAAAGCCATATGTTGTCAAGCGCTAGGCTAGCGCCGCCATTAATGTATTAGGAGCTGAGAAGAGTGCTCTATTTCTTTACCTTAATTTGAAACTTAATGCTCTTTATTACTAGGTTCTGACTGTCATTCCCCCTAACTAGCAACTTTTCTGGTTCAAGAACTCTCTCAAGTTTTTCTTCTCTAGCTACCCCCTGGCTTTTCAGCTTTGAGTGCTCTCCTCCGGAGGCGCGAAGTTTGGACTGCCCCATGCAGAGATCGTAAAAGCCAAGCTTGATTTGAGTTCACCAGCACTGTTGACGTCAAGCAAGTCATTACTGCCGAGCAGCCTCATCGCACAATCCTGTGCCCAAGTCCGAGGCTGCTCTGCCGTACCCCATCAACCATCAACCTCTCCGCACGGGCATTGCCGGCGAGAGCTTCCCTAAAGGGATATCAAAATGAAGTACGGACCCGATCTGCCGCCTGATCCGCGGCTCACGGCACGGGTCGGCCGCGCGCTCCAGACCATCGGTCTGGGTGCGGTCGCCTCGTTCCTTTTCTCCATCGCACTCTCACTTTACCTGGTCTTCCCGCTGGCCAGCCTGTCGCCGGTCGAGCTTTACCACAACGCCTGGGAACAGGCTCAAGCTCACGCCTACGACACCGCCACTCTGAAAGACTGGGACAAGTGGGAGCACAAGTACGACGGCCAAATCAAAACCCAGGAAGACGCCGTCAAATACATCAACGAGATGCTCAAATCGACCGGCGACCACTACGCCGTCTACCTCGACTCCAAGCAGACCGTCTCCGAGCGAGACCAGATGCAGGGTCAGTTTGCCGGTATCGGCATCTCCATCGCTCCTCGCCTCGATGACCAGGGACAACCGGTCTTCGGCGACGACAAGGACAAAGGCCCGCTCATGGCTTCCGACCAGGAAGGGTATCCCGTCCTCGATGTCATCGAAGGCGGTCCCTCCGAGAAGGCCGGTCTCAAGCGGGGTGATGTGGTCAAAGCCATCAACGGCAAGTCCGCCAAGGACATCACCATGGAGGACTTCGTCAAGCAAGCTCGCGGGCCGGTGGACACCACTATCACCCTGACCATCAAGAACGGGCAGTCG
Organism: Candidatus Obscuribacter sp.; assembly: GCA_016712465.1. GTDB lineage: Bacteria > Cyanobacteriota > Vampirovibrionia > Obscuribacterales > Obscuribacteraceae > Obscuribacter. Next base: position 6,874,849 of record JADJQZ010000001.1, on the reverse strand, counting down.
GACCGCGATGTGGTCATCACTCGCGGCATCGTCAAGACCAAGGCCATCACCACCAAGACCCTCACCACTCCCAATGGGCTCAAGGTCGGCTACATCCGGCTGGAAAGCTTCATCCAGAGCGACACTCCTCAGGAGATGTTCAATGCGCTCAAGTCCTTCCAGGACACCGACCGCATCATTCTGGACCTGCGCTTCAACCCCGGTGGGGACGTCTCAGTCTGTGTTCAGCTCATGAGCATGTTTATCGAAAAGGGGGTGCTGGTCACTACCCGCGAACGTGCCCCGGGAGCCGGACACATCAAGCAGACGTATAGCGTGGACGGCGACCGCATCATCCTCAGCCAGGTCGACGAGACCACCGGCGACGCCGGCAGTCAGAGTGCCCGCCGCCCGCCGGCCCTGGGTCTGAACAAACAGATCGTCATCCTGGTGAACGGTCATTCGGCCTCGGCCGCGGAAATGTTCACCGGCGCGCTCAAGGACCACGGACGCGCCGTGGTCGTGGGCGAGCGCACCTTCGGTAAGGGTATCGGCCAGGTGGTCATGCCCATGCCCAACGGCACGGCCATGCACATCACCAGCCTGCGCTACTTCACGCCGAACGGCACCTGGCTGGGTGACGGCGGCAACGGCAACGAGAAGTTCGGTGTGGAACCCCACCACACGGTGAAACTGGTGGAATCGCCCAAGACCAAACTGGGCGACCCTGCCACCGACAACCAGCTCAGCTTCGCCCTGGAACTCCTTTCCAAGTAAGTTTCTGCAACAACCATAACCCGGTGCGGTGCGGGTCTACTGCCTGACGGCTAAAGACCCCATCGCACCACTTCCATTTGGAGTATGTCTATGTCTAACAAAACAAACTCGTCTCTGTCGGTCGCGCCCGAGGTCCTGCAAGGTCTCGGCTTCGACCTGGTGCGGGAACGGGAAGGCATCAGCCAGTTCAGCCTCAAGGCGAACGGTCTGAAGGTCCTGCTCGTCCCCAACCACACCAGCCAGGTGGCTACGGTCATGCTGGTCTACCACGTGGGCTCCCGTAACGAAGCCGTGGGCTATACCGGCTCCACGCACTTCCTCGAGCACATGATGTTCAAGGGCAGCAAGAACTTCGGCAACTACGCCGAGGTACTGACGCCCCTCGGTGGCGACTACAACGCCACCACTTCCTACGACCGCACCAACTACTTCGCCAAAGTGCCCAAGCAGCACCTGCGGCTGGTTCTGGCTCTGGAAGCGGACCGTATGCGCAATCTCAAGCTGCGCAAAGAGGACCGCGATTCGGAGATGACCGTGGTGCGCAACGAGTTCGAGAACGGCAAGAACAGCCCCTTCTCGGTGCTCATCGAAGAAGTGGCAGCGACCGCCTTCCACGCTCACCCCTATCACCATCCCATCATCGGCTGGCTCTCCGACGTGGAGAACGTGCCCCTGGAGCGCATGCAGGCCTTCTACGACCAGTTCTACTGGCCCAACAACGCCACCCTCATGCTCACGGGCAACTTCGATCCGGCAGAGGCACTGGCTATGGTGGCGGAAGAGTTCGGCAAGATCCCGACCTCCCCTCACGCCATCCCCTCCATGTACACCGTGGAACCGGCACAGGAAGGTGAGCGCCGCGTCAATGTAGAGCGTACCAGTACCGAACCGCCCATGATCATGGTCGGCTACCGCGTGCCTGGTGCAGCCCATGAAGACAGCCCCGCTCTGGCCGTGATCGCCGACCTCCTGGGCAGCAGTGCGCGCAAGGCCAGCCGCCTTTACCGAGCCCTGGTGGCGTCCGGCAAGGCTGTGGAAGCCTTCGCCTGGCCCAACACCGAGATGGACGAGTTCCTCTTCCGCTTCGGAGCTTTCGTCAATCCGCAAGGAGACGAAGATTCTGCCGCTGTGGAAGCAGCGCTTCTTGCCGAATGCGACAAGCTCAAGGATGAGCTGGTCAGCGATGAAGAGCTGAAGCGCGTCAAGAAGGCCAATCGCAAGTCGGTGCTCCTCGAAACTGACAACCAGATGGCTTTCCTGAGCGCACTCTGCGAAGCGGAAGCCACCGGCAACTGGGAAAACTTCCTGGACAACCGCAACAAGTACGAAGCCGTCACGGCCGAGCAAGTGCGCGAAGTGGCTCGCCGCTACTTCCAGCGCAAGAATCGCACCGTCGGCGTCTTCGCGCCTCTCTCCGACGACCGCAAGGGCAGCGAAGCAGAAGCGGCAGCGGTTCCGGCAGCCCAGAACGTGGATTCGGCGGCAGCGGCTGAGGCTGATGCCTCTGCCTTCTCTTACGAAGCGGCCACGGTGACCCGGGTATTCGACAACGGCATGACCGTACAGGTTCTGCCCATGGAAGGTGCCACCACCGTGGGCGTGGCTCTGCGCATGACTGCCGGTGATCACTACGCACCGGCCGGAAAACCGCTGGTGCCGACCCTCACGGCCATGATGCTCAACCGCGGCGCCAAGCACGCCACCGCTCTGGAAATGGCGGAGATGCTGGAAGAAATGGGCGCGAGCATCGGTTTCGATACCGACAAGTTCGCTCTCAAGTCGGCCGGCAAAGTAGTTGCCGACGACCTCGGCGTCTACATCGCGCTCCTGGGCGACTGCGTGCGCAATCCGCTCTTCCCGGCGGAGGAATTCGAGCAGGTCAAGGCCATGGTCCACGCCCACGTGGCGCAGTCCCTGTCCGACACCGACACCCTCTCCGCCGTAGCCCTGAGCCAGAAGCTCTTCCCGGAAGGTTCGCCTTACTACGAAGAGAGCCTGGACAAGGTGCTCGCCGGCCTGGACGCCATCACCCTGGAGGACCTCAAAGCCTTCCACGGGGCAGTCTACACGCCCAAGTCGGTGATCATGACCATCACCGGCAACACCACGCCGGAAGCGGCTTTCAAGGCCGTGGAACTGGCCCTTGGCAGTTGGCAGGGTGGAGAAGCGCCGTCCATCGCCGTGCCGGCCGTGGCTGCCGTCGAGGCTGAGAAGGTAGTGGTGCACGTACCGGAGATGACCAGTGTGGCCATCAAGATCGGTCGTGTACTGCCGACCCGCATCGGCACCGACGATTACTTCGTGGCCAAAATGGCCAACGACGCCCTCGGCGAAAACACCCTGTCGGCCCGTCTGGGACTCGCCGTGCGCGTCAAGCACGGACTGACCTACGGCATCTCCTCGCACTTCGATGGAGCGGCCTGGGGCAACGGTGCCTGGCTGATCGGTCTCACCGTCAATCCCAAGAACGTCGATCGCGCCCTCGGCGTGGTCAACGACGTTCTCAATCAGTTCGTGGCCGAAGGCGTCACGGCTGAGGAACTGGCCAAGTGGGTGGAAAACATGGTGGGCGGTTTCCAGGTCAGCCTGGACAACCCCCTGGCGGTAGCCCGCACCATGAACAACTACACCTTCATCGGTCTCGGTCCCAAGTACATGGACATCCTGCCTGCAGGCTTCCGTGCCGTCACGGTGGAAGCGGTGAACGCCTACATCAAAGCCAATTTCGACCCGTCGAAACTGGTGACGGTGGTGGTGGGCACCGTCTGAAGAAGCGGTCTTGAATGTGACTGCTCCTGCATTCACCGTCAATTTCTGTCAAAAGAGAACGAGGAGCCTTCGCCCGGCTAAAAAATGCCGGCGGAGGCTTCCCTCGTTCCGATATCCGCTACAATTTCCCAGAGGAGAATCGGATCATGGCTAAAACAGCTCAAACCAAACATCGCAAGCCCGGGACCGGCAGCAAATCGGCCCCGAGCTACAGCTACAGTGCCGCCCGCGGACCAGTGCTCGACGAAACCGTCTTCGCCAAGCGTCGCAAACAGTTTCTGCGCAAGCTCCCGGCCGGCTCTCTGGCTATCATCGTTACCAACCCGGAGCGCACCCGCTCCAACGATACCGAGTTTCAGTATCGTCCGTCCTCCGACGTGCTCTACCTGAGCAACTTCCAGGAACCCGAGTGCGCGCTTGTCTTCTTCAAGAGCCGCGAAGGTGAGGGCAAGTTCCTCATGTTCGTGCGCCCCAAAGACCGCACCCGTGAAATCTGGACCGGCATTCGCCAGGGTCCCGAAGGTGCCAAGACCAATTTCGGCGCCGACGAAGCCCACAACGTCGAAGAATTCGAGAAGGTGGTTGCACCTCTCTACGGCGAAGTCGACCGGCTCTACTACAAGTTCCGCCGCGACCCGCACTTCGACAAGATGGTTCGTACCATGTGGGAAGCAAGTCAGAAAGACCTGCTCAACCCCGAGTCCATCATCCATGAGATGCGCCTCTTCAAGAGCGAAGAGGAGATTGAGCTGATGCGTCACGCCGGCAAGATCTCTGCCGCCGCCCATTGCGAAGCAATGCGGCTGGTGCGTCCCGGCATGATGGAATATCAGTTGCAGGCCGTTCTGGAAGGCGTCTTCAAGTTCAACGGCGCTCTCTATCCGGCCTATACCAGCATCGTCGGCGGTGGCAAGAACGCGGTCATCCTCCACTATGTGGAGAACGATCAGGAGCTCATGGACGGCGACCTCATCCTCATCGATGCCGCCGCCGAGTACAAGGGCTATGCCTCCGACATCACTCGCTGCTTCCCGGTGAACGGTAAGTTCAGCAAAGCCCAGCGCGAGATCTACGAGATCGTGCTCAAGGCTGAGCTGGCCGGCATCGCCATGGCGGCACCGGGCGTGAAACTGCAGCAAATCCATGACCATGCCTCGGATGTGCTCCGTGCCGGTCTGGTCAAGCTGGGGCTCCTGCCCAAGACCCACCTGACGGCGGCAGGGGAAAAGAAAGCCCTGGACGCCTGGCAGAAACAGGGCGCCACCGGCGTCAAACCGCTCAAGCTGCACGACTTCTTCATGCACGGCACCAGCCACTTCATCGGTCTGGACGTGCATGACGTGGGCACCGGCGGCACTCGCGACCCACGCGGCAAAAAGCGCGCCCTCAAGCCGGGCATGGCCTTCACCATCGAGCCGGGCATCTACATCGCTCCCGATGAGGAACGCGTTCCGGCTCAGTATCGCGGCATCGGTGTGCGCATCGAAGACGATGTGGTGATCACCGAGAAGGGCTGCGAAGTCCTCACCGACGCGGTGCCCAAGGAAGTGGACGCCATCGAAAAACTGATGGCGGACGGCAAAGCCCACTGCCAGCAAGTGGAAAAGACGTTCGGGCTGAAGGCTTAAGGGTCGGGTAAGTCCGGGCGCTGCAAAAGCGCCTGGAACAGCCCCCAGAGTTCCGCCGCCGAGGTCAAACGTCTACGTCTGACTATAAAGCAAGAGCAGGCTCCCGCCTCAAAACGGGAGCCTGCTTCCACACCGCAAAACCGGGAAGGGAGCCGCAAGGCACCCTTCTCCTCCGTGTGCAACCTATAACCTGACGGAATACTGATATGTCAGCACTCTTACAAGATCTGCTTGTAGTATTTGGCCTGGGGATTGCGCTGGTGATGCTCTTTCACCGCTTCAACCTCCCCTCTGTACTGGGGTTCCTGGTCACTGGCGTGATCACCGGACCCTTCGGACTAAAACTCGTCGACGACGTTCATGCCATCGAAATTCTGGCTGAAATCGGTCTGGTCTTGCTTCTCTTCGAAGCGGGCATCGAGTTCTCGGTCAAGACTTTCATTCGCATGCGACGGTTCCTGATCATCGCCGGCAGCCTGCAACTCTTGCTCACCATCGGCGCAGCCGCTCTTGCTGCTTACTTTGGCGGACTGGCGGTCAAGCAGGCCATTTTCATGGGTATGCTCACGTCACTGTCGAGCACCGCCCTGGTAATTCGGCTCCTGGAATACCGAGGCGACCTGGATTCCATCCACGGTCGTGCCGCGCTCGGCATCCTCATCTTCCAGGACCTCTGCATCGTGCCCCTGGTGCTCATCACTCCCTACCTGGGCGGCACCGGCGGCAGTATCACCGACGTTTTCCTGCTCACCGGCAAAGCACTCCTCTTCGTGGCCGTAGCCGGCACTCTCGCCCGCTTCATGATTCCCTGGCTGCTCGGTCAGGTGGCCAGACTGAAGAAACGCGAAGCCTTTGTCCTGAGCATCATTCTGCTCTGCCTGGGCACGGCCTTCGCCACTTCCCACTTCGGTCTCTCTATGGCGCTGGGTGCCTTCATCGCCGGACTGGTCATCTCCGACTCGAAATACAGCCATCAGGCCCTGTCTGAAGTGCTGCCCATTCGAGAGGTGCTGAACTGCCTGGTCTTTGTATCAATCGGCATGCTCTTCGATATTCGCGTGCTGCTGGAGCATCCGCTCTTGATCCTCACCCTGGTGGCCGGCACCATGCTGATCAAAACCATGACCGGCTTCTTCGCCACCGTCATCAGCGGTCACTCCTGGCGTGTGGCACTGCTCACCAGTGTCACCATCGCTCAGGCCAGCGAGTTCTCCTTCGTGCTCTCCAAGCTGGGTTTCTCAGCCGGCATCCTGGACAACCGCGTCAACCAGCTCTTCCTGGCAACGGCTATCATCACCATGTTCCTCACCCCCGGCTTCATCAGCCTGGGTACTTTCACGGAACGGGTGCTCAGCCGCATCCTGCCGGACTCCTGGACCAGGAGTTCCCATACCCATGAGAAGAGCGAGCGCATGTCCAATCACACCATCATCGTCGGCTTCGGCGATACCGGTCGGATTCTGGCAGCGGAATTGAAGGAGCAGGGTCTGCCCCACATGGTGGTGGATTACGACCCAGCAGTAGTCAAAGTCGAGCGCAAGAAGAACACACCCATCATTTTCGGCGACGCCGGTCGGCCGGAGGTACTGCAATACGCAGGGGTGGAGCGAGCCCGGGTGATTGTCCTGACGGTCTCCGATCCGGACGTAGCCATCGCTGCTACGGAGTTGTCCCGCCGCTTAAACCCCAGCGTCAATATTGTGACCAGAGCACGAAGGGCAACCATGGGAGCCGATCTGAAGGTGCGCGGAGCGAACACCGTCATCGCCGACGACTTCGCCAGCGGGCTGAAACTCACGGAAGAGGCCCTGACGGCACTGTCCTTGAGCCCGGAGAAAATCTCGGCTTCCATGGACAACCTGCGCCGCAAAGCACCTTGAGGCAAGCTCTCAGCCGGCCCTGAGCTAAGGCGCCACATAACAAAAACAAAGACTGTCGTCCTCAGGCAGTACTAAGCAGCAGGCGGTGCGTTTTGGAAACCCCAGGACCCACTGCCCTTGCAGGCAGATTGAAGATTCCCGTCTTCAGTCTGCCTTTTTTCGAAACGCTTACTACATTTTATAGTCGTACTTTTTATAGTTTAACAGGCAGTCAGGCAGTCAGGCAGTCAGGCAGTCAGGCAGTCAGGCAGTCAGGCAGTCAGGCAGTCAGGCAATTATCGCGATATCATCGCTTAAATGCGCTTAAATTAGCCGCTAAAAAAACCGGCATATAGCACGGCTGTTTGGCGCAAATTCCATCAGTGGCGCGGGAATAATCGCACCGCAACGGCTCTCAAACCTTGTCGGTGCGGCATGCTCAAATTCTCACCAGAAAGCTAGCGCAGCATAGCTAGCCTGCCAAAGGCTTTCTTAATTAGCTTTGAGATGGAATTATGATGTCAAGATTTTCACTTGCTCTAACACTTTGAACTCAGGCAAGGTGAATTTGTCACCATACCATCTCAATCTCTCAGGTAATAACAAACAAGCAAGCTCATCAACGCTGCTTCCCAACGTTTAACCAATCTGATCCAAGTCGGCTGAGATGGTCCGCCTTGAGTTCAGACCCAACTTTCTGGAGATAACTATGGACCTGCAAGGTTTCATGGGAGTGCTACAGCCACTCCTCGGCGTGGGCGTGATCGTTTTCGCGGCCTACCTGCTCTCTAACAATCGCAAGGCCATCAACTGGCGCCCTGTCTTTTCGGGACTGGCGCTGACCGTGGTCATCTGTCTTCTGGTTCTGAAAGTGCCCGTCACCAAGGAAGTCTTCGCCGCCATGGGCGCCGGCATCAACAAGCTGCTCGATTTTGCAGTGGACGGTGCCGCTTTCGTAGTGGGCGAAGAACTGGCTCACGGCAAGTGGATCTTCCTGGTGCGCATCGGCTCGAGCATCATCTTCATCTCTGCCCTCAGCGGCCTGCTCTACTACCTGGGCGTCCTGCAGTGGATCGTCAAGAAAATGGCCTACGTGCTCATGCGCACCATGGGTGTGAGCGCTCCGGAGGCTCTCTCCAGCGCTTCGGCCATCTTCGTCGGGCAGGTGGAATGCCAGGTACTGATCCGTCCGTACATGTCCAAGCTGTCCTCGTCCGAGCTGTTCACCTCAATGGCGGCAGCGATGGCTACCATTTCCGGCTCGGCGCTGGTAGCCTACACCTCCCTTGGAATGCCCGCTCCCTGGCTCATCGCCGCCTCGATCATGTCGGCTCCCGCCGGCATCCTCGTGGCCAAGATCATGTGGCCGGAAACTGACAAGCGGGTGCTTTCCGGTGAGGTGGAACTGGCCGATCACGGCGACGCTTCCAACATCTTCGACGCCATCGCCAAAGGCGCCATGACCGGCTTTGAAATCGCCGTCAACGTGGCCGTCATGGTGCTGGTGGCCATCGCCTTCGTCAAGATGATCAACTTCGGCTTCGCCAGCATCTTCTCGTTCACCGGCACCAGCCTGGAAATTCAGGACGTGTTCGGCTACGTATTCATGCCCCTGGCCTGGCTTCTGGGCGTGCCCTGGCATGAGTGCTTCCATGTCGGTCGCCTCATCGCCACCGAGATCCTCGTCAATGAATTCGTCAGCTACGGCGAACTGGCGCAGGTTCTGCAAGGCAAAGCCGCCTATGTCCTGGCTATCAAAACCCAGTTGATTGCCACCGTTGCCCTGTGCGGCTTCGCCAATCTGGGTTCAATCGGCATCAACATCGGCGGGCTGGGAGCCATGGCACCGGAACGTCGCGGCGAAATCGCCCGCATGGCATTCAAAGCCATGATCGCCGCCAATATGGGCACCTGGATCACGGCGGCAATAGCCGGACTTCTGAGCTAGTTCGAATTCGCCGTGAGCCAGGATCTCTTCTGATTCACGGCGGCAATAGCCGGACTTCTGAGCTAGTTCGAATTCGCCATTCTATTTACCAAGAGCTTTCAGAGGGCACCAGCCGTGGTGTCGGTGCCCTCTGGAGAAGGAGTTTCTCATGCGAAACAACAACCAGGCAGAACCGGCCTCATCCTCAGCCGTAACTGCCTTCCAACCGAGTCCCGAGGAATACCAACGAAGGCGAAAAGCGCTTCTGGACCTGTTACCCAGAGGCAGTGTCGCCATCTTTCCAGCCGCCGACGCCAAGCTCCGCAACGGCGACGACAGCCACTACCTCTACCGCCAGTCATCGGAAGTGCTCTACCTGACGGGCTTCCCGGAAGACGAAGCAGTGCTCGTTCTGACCAAGGTCTCAGACAACGGTCAGGATCAGTTCCTGCTCTTCGTCAAAGAACGGGACCCCCAAGAGGAGCAGTGGAACGGCAAACGCATCGGCATCGCCGAAAGCCGCAGCCGCTTCGGAGCCGACCAGGTGGTGGACATCCGCAAGTTCGAGAGCCAGCTTCCGGGTATCCTCAGACAAGCCAGTCTGGTCTACCTGTCGCAGGACGTCAACAAAGAGCTGGAGCGGCAGATTCGCCTCAAAGGCGCTGCAATGCGGCGTCAGTAAGCGACACCTGCGCCGCACCGTCGGTCCGTTGGGCGAGTTGCGCTTGATCAAGTCGGCAAGCGAGCTGGCCATCATGCAGCGCAGCGCCGACATCGGCACCCACGCCCACAATGCCGGTTTGATGCAATGTCACGCCGGCATGTCGGAAGTGGAACTGCGCTCCTTCATCGAGCACGTCTTCTTGCTGAACGGCGCCGCCGGTCCCTCCTACACCACCATCGTGGCCGGAGGCGAAAACGGCAACTGCCTGCATCATCTGGCTTCCCCCGACATTCTCAGGGACGGTCAACTGGTGCTGGTGGACGCCGGCTGCGAGTTTGCGGGCTATGCTTCGGACATCACGCGCACCTATCCGGTGAACGGCAAGTTCAGCCCTGCTCAGAGGGAAATCTACGAGCTGGTGCTGGCTGCGCAGGAAGCTGCCATTCAGGCAGTCAAACCAGGCGTGGTCTGGTCACAGCTCAACAAGATCTGCGATGACACCCTCTTCCAGGGTCTCGAGAAGCTGGGCTTTCAGCTCACCAGAACGAAAGAGGCGGGCGGCAAGCTCAGCCTCGACGATTTGATGCCCCACGGCCTGGGTCACTGGCTTGGACTTGATGTGCACGACGTGGGCGAGAAGACTCTCCCCGGCGTTCGCAATAAGAACGAGCGGCCCCTGAGCCCGGGCATGGTCTTCACGGTGGAGCCCGGGCTCTACCTCAAGGCCGATGACGAGCGCATCCCGGCTCGTTACCGCGGCATCAACGTGCGCATCGAAGACAACATCCGTGTCACCGATAGCGGCTACGCGGTCCTGACCAGTGCTGCCTTCAAGAGTGTCGCCGACATCGAACAGATGATGGAGTACGCTCTCGGAATGCGCCGCGAAGGAGGCGATTACATGCCGGTTGTGCCCGCCAAGCATAAACCGTAGCTGCGCCGTCCGAGACTCAATCCTTCCTTGCCACCGGCTGTTGGCGGCAGCCGGTGGTTTTTGTGTTCAACCCTCACAAGAGGAAAAGACCATGAGTACCAAGCAAACAATCACCGAGGAGCGCAACCGCCTGGTTGAGCTTCTTGCTCGCATGGACATCCCGGATGGCCGCCGCAGCCCGGCAGCCGTTCAGGAAGCCCAACATTTGCGCTGGCTGACGCGCAATATGTTCATTCGCAACGGTCAGCATCCCGACTTCAATGAAGCCGAGCAAATTCTGCGCCGGCTTCTGCAAGCGGGAGTAAACCCTTAAAGGCTCGAAGAGAGCCGGGGCAGAGAGTCGCAAGACCACTTTTGCCCAGGAGGTTATCATGAAAATCTTGATTATCGAAGACTCGCTCAGCATGGCCATCACCTTGAGCGAGGCGCTGGAACGACAGGGGCACGAAGTGACCTGGCTCACCGGTGTTGTCACCCTGACGCCTTTCGTCGGCACTGTCCATGGTGACAAAGCGCGCCAGGTCGATCCCCGACAATTCGACCTGCTCATCGAAGACGGTGAGCTGAAAGGTTCACCCTACCAGGGTGAGAAAATAGTCGAATACGTCAGCGCCCTGAATGTGGCCTGCATCGGCAACAGCACCATCCCCGAAGTAAACCAGGAAATGGCTCAGAAAGGCGCCCTGCTGGTCGTCAGAAAGCCCATTCTCCTGGCGGCGGCACAAGCCGGTTTCTTTCAGCCGGAACAGGTCAAAAGCGACCTGAGCGGGCTGACAGCGAAACTGAACGTCGTGGAAGAAACTGCCCGCGACCGCACCGATCCTCAACTGGCCAGAGCCTGGCAAGAAGTTGAGGCGCGCTTGAAGGTTCTGATGAAGGAGGAACTGGGTCTTTAACCCCTGCCTCCCTGAAAACAACATCCGACCTCAAAGAGCACAAAAATGCGGAAAACGCAAAGGGCAAGAGAACCGTTCAATCCAGGCGCCCCGTGAGGCTCTGATTGAACGGTTTTTTGAAAATTCCTATTATTGCATATGGTATATCATTGCTTTTTGAAAAATTTCAAAAGAGGGAAGAACCGCCGGTGCCGAAACCAAACAGCCAGACCTGGGTCCTGCTGCGCAGTTTCAAACACCGGCGGTGATAAGACTCTTGCCGACAGGGCGGTGGCGAAGACAGCTACTGCTGCAATCACCACCACCTGCCGTCAGGGGAAGTTACTTGTCGTTCTTGCTGCCGAAGACGTGGCGAACCACTTCCATGGCGGCAGCCCAGGAGTCGTCCCAGAGCTGGGAAGCCCACTGCCAGTAGGGACGCATCGAAGCCTCGATGGCCCTGTAGGCTTTCACGATCAAGGTCCAGAAAGCGTCCACGAAGCCGAAGAAGAAGCCGTGGATACCACCCACCACCGGCAGCAGCCAGGCGGTGACGGCAACCACATTCAGCACCGCACGCAGCACCACATAAGCCACCGGATAACCGATCAAGAAGGTAGCCGCCCCGGTCACGAGGAAACCACCGATGCCGTACCAGTAGCTGTGATCGAAGTGCACGTAAGCTTCGACGCCGAAGTAAAGACCGGCGGCCAGCGAAACCAGGGTGCCGATCAAACCGTTCTTGTAGCGGGTCAAAAGCTTGCCGCCCAGGAGATAGACCGAAGCCGTGGTCAGGCCGGTCACGACAATCGACGTGACGGCTGAGAAGGACAGCGCCGCCATGAGCATGGACAGCCCCAGGAAGGCAGCCACGGTCAGGGCGATGTTGGTCAGATGCGCAAAGAGCGGCGCAAAGTCGGTGTTGTCCTCATAGGTGCGCGAGAAGGAGCGGAAGATCTCCTCGGACAGGGTGCGATGCATGGTCGTGAGCGGGCCGCCCAGCCAGCTGGCCAGAAGCGGATTGACCAGCAGTTTGACCAGGCAGTAGGTCACCGGATAGAGCACGACGGCCAGGGCCAGGAAGGCACCGACACCAACACAGATGGTGGCAAAGGTGCCCAGCTCCGTACCGAAGTAGATACCCGAGCGAGCGAACAGCACGGCACCGATGATGCAGGTGACCACGCCGAAGAAGCCCACGTGTACAAGCGAAGCCAGACCGCCGATGATGATGTAGGCCACCAGCACCACCGCCACCAGGGCCAGGACGGCCGGGATCAAGGTGAAGCCGAGACCCGCGGTCAGATAGCCCCAGGCATAGGTACCGGCATAGGCAGTGAGCGCGATGGCACCGGCCTGCTGCAGGAAGCCCACATAGTTCTTGTCGCTGTCGTCGTAAGCCCACTCGAAGACTTTGTGCAGGTTACGGAAGAGACGTCCCAGATGGCGCTCCAGCCACTCACCCAGCCCACGGAAGACGGCGGTGATGGTCAGATGCGCGATGGGGAAGACATAAGCACAGTAGGCGATGAACGCTGCGCCTTGAGCCAGGTGAACTGTCCAAGCAGGCAGACCGTAAGGCGCCAGGTAAGCGCTCATGGCCGGGGTGTAGGCGTTCACGATGTAGGCACCGGAAGCACCGGCAATGACCATCACGCCCACCTGGTCCAGAAGTAGCATGGACAGGGCGCCGGCGATGAAGGAGATGATGCCGCCCACGATGGCGCCAATCACCCAACCCACAAAGTGGAAGAAGCCGGTTTCCCAGCCAATCTTGCCCTGGATGCCGTCAGCCAGGTTGTACCAGAGGATGAAGCCGGCGATGACGACGGCTACTCGGCTCAGGTTCAACAGCAGGTTGGAGAACCAGGGCGAGAAGCCATACTCATTGGTGCGGCTGCCGGCGTCCGGTACTCGCTCCCAGAGTTTGCGACCGGCCTTGAAGGACCACTGAAACAGTCCCAGGTAGGTGAGCGGATAAGCGTAGCAGTAGGTCACCACCACCGACAAAAGACCCAGGGGCAACCACCACCAGGCATCCAGATTCAGTTCCCAGCCGACATGGTGCCCGACGGCAATACCGGCTGCGGCAGAAGCCACGATACCGAGCAGCCAGGACAGACCGCCGGCCTTGTCGTAAGCTTCCCGACGCAGATATTGGGCGGGCTTGATCACCATCATGGCGCACATGGCGATGATGATAGCCACCCAGGCAAGCGGGTTGTTGCCGACAGCACGCAACTTCGAACGGAGACTTTCGTTTTCGTTTGAGCTCATTGTGTTTCCTATTAGGAGTCTTTGTCTTGCTGCAAGTCTTAATCAGCACGGCAAGGGGGAAAGGCATCCCTCTCACCAGCCGTAAGACATGCCGTAAAAGCGCGGCATACAAGATGTGATAAGCACTCTCGACCAATCCCCGGCACCTCCTCCCCAGTAGCTGATAGCTGGAGAAAAGAGCTCTTAGTGTGCGGGAGATTATGTTTGGGAAGAGTTTGGGTACAGCTAGGGTCGAGAGATTTGAATAACAGTTAGAAACCTAGTCGGGTTCCACAGGTGGAACAAACAGTGTTTCAACCAGGTTCACTAAAAAGGCTCTCAGCTTCCCCTTGACTTCCCGGTCGCCGCACCGGTTCTATGAATAGAGGGCAATCAGGGTCAGACTTTCAGACAGTTGCACCAGGCTGAAACAGACCTCGGAAGAAACAGATCATTGTTAATTGGCTCTAAGCCGGCACTGGTGAAGCCGCGCTAGCCTGCCAACTACCAGGCAAATTGACCGGCAGAAAGGCCCATTTCACACCAGAGACAGCGCGACTGTCCTGTCCTGCAGCGGCACCGGTCCGCAAACTAGAGCAAATAGCCCAGAATCGGCAACCTGGAGCCTGATACCAGCGAACACAAATGCAAAGTAAGAACTGTTACACCAGTCAGAATTAGAAGAGTACGAAATTCCGGCAAGAATGGCTGAAAAGGCGAATCTCCATCACCCAAGAAGAGACAGGCAAGCAGACTGCAAAGAAAATTCAGCACGGCGGAGAGAAGAAATGAAGCTATCAGAGCTTCCAGAAGTGCTAGAAAAATGCCGTCCATAGTCGAGATTCCTCGTGAGCCTGCAAATCCGATATGCAGACTGCCGTTTCCATAGCCAAAACAAGCGAAGATCTGGGCGTATAGCCACTTTCTTCTCGTTTCTCTCCCAAATGCCTGTTACTATCCTAGGAAATTAGAAGCCGTCCGTAAATTGACGCTATCGCCTACACACTTTCGTGTACGAGCCCATCGGCAACTCGCCATTCAGAGCGAATCATCTCCTGAGCTGCTGTGGCGAAATCAGAGCGCAATTTGGCACACTTACACCTGGTTCATCGAGACAGTTCCGGCTAGAGCAAGGTCTCTTGCCCATAATTCGTCATTCTGGAAGGGCTCTACCCCGTGCGAAAAGGACGCAATCAAGCCACAGGAGGGGAAAAGCAGCCATGACAAAGAACCTCGAAGGGCTTGAGCTCAATTCTCCAATTATGCCAACCTGAATTGCTTCTCTCCTTTTTGCCCTTCAGTCAGCATCAACCTCTATACTCACCTTCCGAATATTTCGAGTTCCACAGGAGCAACTTTTTGCTCTGGGGTTTTTGTCTGCTTGAAAGCAACTGTCGCCAGGTATAGGCACTCAAGCACCGTCATGAATGAGTTCTTCAAACCGGCGGCTCCATTCAACTTCCACTATAACCGGAGTCAATATGACTATTTACTTTCAGCGCTTCCTTCAGGGACCGGCGGGCAACAAAGGCTTTCCCCATGCCATTCAAACCCTGCAACGGCTACCTCAAGGACCGCTGCTCATAGAAAAGACGGAACTACTGAGTTTCATCATGGACGGCTCCTACCGGCTGAGCGTCAAAGGAGGGCTCTCGGCCACTTACTTGCGCGGCAACCAGGAGGTGCAAATTGCTGCTACGCCAGGCAGCTACGGCGGTCAACTGCATTTTCACTCGCTCAAAGCCGGCGAGCCCGACGTCAAAATCGATGTCTACATGGAAAGCCCGGTCCCGGCTTACAGCATTAAAATCCATGGCTTCGGCGTCCGCGACTACGGCCGGGTCTTCCTCGCACGGGTCATCGCTCACGAACAGTCAGAACTGGACAGCCAAGGACACTTGCCGGCTCTTGAAAGCGAGGTAACCTTGCCCAGGCATATCGCTCCTTTTGCCGATTTCGGCTGGATTATCGTCCTTTCAGCCGGACCGGTGCCCAAGCTTTTGAAAATCCTGAAAGATACCTGGGACTAAATAGGGATCAGGACCTAAAGACAACGAGCACTCACCACCACTGGTGGCCACGTTCAGAGAAGCCGGAAACCCTGCTTCCGGCTTTTTACATCAACTTGATCCAAACCAAATTCGGAGCAATTATGAGCATCGTAGTAATCAATCGCAATTTTCCCTCCCTGGAAGCTGCTGCTGCGGCCATGGCAACTGTCACCACTCATCTTCTCACCAACCGCAAAGGTCACCCTGCCGATATCTTCGGACAGCCAGTGGCGGGCGGAATAAACTGCAAGCTGGCTTTCAGCATTCGCAAATTGAATAACGGCTGGGAAGGCTTAACGGAAGGCAATCTGCTCTTCAATTTTGCCGACCAGGCCCAGATGCTGGCAGCCCAGTCCGCCATCGAGGCGCAAATCTTGGAACTCTTGCCTCAGACTGATATCCAGCCCGGTTACGTATTGCGTTTAGGCTTTGTGGCGTAAAGTCCGTAACTCTCAAGCAGAGTCGTTGACGACAAACTAGTCTCGATTGGGAAGGAAGCAAGGATGCTTCCTTCTTTCTTGCGGTCGATGGTTCCAAAAATTTTCAGCTCTTTCACTATATCTAATAGCAGCACTTGAAGAGACCGGTAAACCGGCTGCCGCTCATGTCTCCGGTGCACACTTGCCACAATCAAAATGCACCAGCAATAGCCTTTTTTCATGAGACTCTTCAAGCCTGTGTTACGAGGGCGGTTTCTAAATCACGGCTCACTTTGCCCGCCGGCACCGCAAACACCCCTCTTTACTTCCTTAAAAGAAGCTCAACTGCTGGGCATTCGAGAGATTTCAAGCAGCACCAAAGCGTAGCCTCGAATTCTACATCCCAGTCTTTCTCAAATAAATTCTCAAGTACCAAAGCCAGCAAAACAAACTCATTCGACAGACAACCAGTAACACCGCCATTCAAATTTGGTAGTGAGCGCTGTTCCGATTTAGCGGTTGCATCTTTCCAGTTGCACCGGTGGAAGCCTGTCTCTCTCGTCTTTGCCTGGCTCGACTTATCTAAATTTCAGAGGAGTTTTCTTTATGTCTGAGGTAATTTCAACCGGCGACACCCTGGTCGTTCACTGGGAAACCAACCCGGTAAGCCAGTCTCCAAACGCCGTCAAATCAAACAAAACAGATAGTGGTCGCACCAAGAAAATCATCCTGGTAGCCGACCCCAGCAAAGGTGTGCAGCCGCAACCGGGAGAAGCCTGGATCTGCAGCGTAGACCGCATCAGCAATCCTAAATCCGAGAGCCATGGTGCCATCTTTGTGCGTCCGGTTTCTCGCAAGGTGGAGTACCACTTCAAAGGCGTCTATATCGATCCCGTGAAAGCGCAATTGATTGCCACTATCTTGCAAGACCCACGCCGAAACCTCATGCTGGAAGGTGATCAGGGCGTTGGGAAGTCTACCATCGCGTCGGCCATCGCCAAAACTCTCGGTTGGGAATATCGCAAAGTGAGCGGTGGTCTCATCAAGAAATTCGTCTTTATGCTCGGACGTTACATTCCTACCTCCGACAGCAGCACTTTGAACTTCCGCTGGGCTGACTCCAAATTGGTTGCTTCCCTGCGAGAGGCAGAGAACAACCCGCGTCGCAAATATCTGCTCATGATTGATGAGTTCACTCGTATTGATGAAGACGCCCGTGACGCTCTGCTCGACATCATCGAAGGCAGTGTGCGTGTGCTGAGACTACCTACCGGCGAAGAAATTTCCGTCGGTGACAATGTGGTCTTCATGGCTGCCGGCAACGTCGGAGAAGGTTTCACCCTTCGCCGTGAAGACGCTGCCGCCAAAGACCGCTGGGCCATCGTCAAGATCCTGGTCATGCCGCAAGAGGAAGAACTGGCCCACTGCATGCGGCTTTATCCTTCCTGCAACAGAGCGGAGTTGGACCGTGCTCTCACCATAGTCAACCAGGTGCGCACCGCGCGTCGGGACACCAAGATGCGTCTTTCCAAAACGGTTTCCACACGCGGCGCCGAAGCACTAGCCATGTTCCTCAACAGCGGCTTTCCCATAGATGTAGCCATGGAAACCGCCGTGGTCAATCAGTATTCCGGCTCCTTCGATGACCCCAATTCCGAAGCCGGCCGCGTTTACAAGCTGGTTATGGACGCTCTGTCCAAAAAGTAAGCCTATCTATAACGCGCTCTGCGCTCTCTTTCAGGAACAGCCATGGTCAACTTTAAATGCGGCCTGACCCTCGAAGAACTCGAGCGGGAAACAGGCAAACTTGTATCAGACCTGGCTTTCTATGCCAGGAGACCGGTCAACATACAACTAGTTGCCGGCAAACACATTGCTTTTACTTACGGCACCGACAAGCTCAAGAAGCCGATTCCGGTCGTTATGAATCCCCAGGTACTGGAGAAAATTCGCAACAAGGAGCGCGCTCTTAAAGTCTGGCGCGGCATCGGCTTCCACGAGCTATCCCACCATTTGTGGCCGGCCGATGAACAATATAAAGCCGCAAACACCGAAGGCTTCCAGCATCTCTTCAATCTGGTCGATGACGAACAGAACGAAAGAAGGGGAAGAGCACTTGATCCCTCATGGGGAGCTTGTTTCCAGAGTGTCTGTGCTCATATCTTTCCCACCCGCGATAATGCCAGGGTTTCTACCGGACTTACCGACGGCGGCGTGGAAGAGAAGAAGCCCTGGGGTGTAGCAGCAGACAAGGTCTACTCCAAACGCTGGGGAACCTTTGCCTACCATTTCCGCCGTCACATTCCCGGTTGCACCGACCCGGTGGTGGCAAAAGCGCTGGCTCTAATTCCTGCCGACTTCAAGGAGTTGCCGAAAGAAGAACTGTTTGATTTGACTCGCAAGATTCATCAGACACTTTGCACCGGCATTGAACTCTCGGAGCAAGCACCACCGGTGGAACCAGAACAGCAGCCGGAAGAAGAGGAGAAGAAAGAGGACGAGCAAGAACAAGAGACCCAGGAAGATAAGCCCATATTTCCGTCGCCTGGTTGGAATATCAAGCGACTACTCAAGTCAAAGTGGATGCTTGTGCCGCTCGGGCTCTTCATAGTGGGTTGGTCGGCCCTATTTTTGCAAAAGGACCTGGACTTCTGGTTGCAAGTAGCGCTGGCTGGAGGAATGGCTCTTATAGGCATCACCGTCTTCCTGTTCCTGCGCCGCTCACTAATAAAATCAAGACTGGCGGCGCTAAAAGCAAAAGGTGCCGCCGCCGACAAACGTCCGATTAAAAAAGCTTTCATTGGTCTTCTCTGCACTCTCATCCTCTCCATTTGCGCCTACCTGTACTTCGTGAAGGGACTGCGCCTGCCCATTGAATGGCTTTACACTGGCGGAACAGTGGCACTATTCGCCGGTCTTCTGCATATCGGCAACAAGCTTTCCAAACATGCCGATGAAAGCGGCAAGCCGCTTAGCTGGCTAACCTACTTACTAATGACGCCGGGCTTGCTCATCTCGCTTGCCGGGCTCTTCTTCGTAATCCGAATGTACGGTCTGAATTGGTATTGGACCGGTGCAATCGTCTCGGCGGCCGGCTTCATCGCCCTCTGCCTGCTTTCCATCATGACGGGGTCAGGCAAGAGCACCGAAAGGAACCGCACTTACAGCCTCAGTGAAAGAGTGCACCGCGGCTCCGGACCGCTGATGAGGCTGTCGCTCCGAGTGCTTTCCTTCTTCAGCCATATTCTCTGGTTACTAGTGGGCAAGCCGCTCTTCCTGGTGCTCAGCTTTCTCTACAAGGTAATCGCACGCTGCCTGCTCTACCTGTGGAGCCTGGTGACGCGATTCTTTCGTTTCATCTGGCATTACATAAGGCGTGCTTTCTGGAAGCTTAAACCCTATCTGGTCAGATGGTGGCGCAATCCCTATTTTCGCCTGGCTGTAATTGCCATGCCGATTGCCGCCATTGGCATAATCATCTACGCTCTCGTCGTCAAAGCAGCATCCCTCAGTTGGTGGCTATTGACACTGCTGATACTGCTCCTGCTTCTGCTTCTGGCTCTGCTCTACTTCTTTCGCCGGCAAATCAGCCGCTTCATTTTGAACGAGCTTTTTATGCCCATGCCGGATCTGATGCAGATGTTTATCCAGCCGCCCCTCGATATGACCACCGACTGGTTCGTGCAAATTGACGATGTTGCCGAAGTGGAAGCCGATCAGCAAGTCGTAGACGAAATCTTGCCTGAGACTTTCGCTCTCGCCAGTCAGTTGCGCAAATACCTGGTTGAATGCGGCAGCGCCCTTGTCGACCGGGATGATCAACCGGACGGGCACGATCTAATTGACGAAGCCGAGCTTGCTCTTCTGGGTGAGCCGAACATCTTTGTGGATGATGACCGTTACACGCGCACTTCCGTACACCTGGAAGTAGCTCTGGACTGTTCCGGCTCCATGGCCAGCCCCACCAGTTCTCTACCGGCAGGCGAGAAATTTCGTCTGGGCAAACTCTTCGCCATGGTCATCGAACAAGCGGTGGTAAATCTACCGGGAGTATCGGCTCGTTTCTGGGGCTTCACCTCAGACACCATTTTCGACTGCGGAAACGCGGGCGAACGGAAGATTTCCGGTCTCAAATGCGGTGGGGGCAATAATGACGCCGCCATGCTCTGGAAAATGTCTCAGTCGGCCAGGCAAAGCGGCAAGGAAGTGAAGATCCTGCTCATGCTCTCCGACGGACAACCCTCGGAATGCTCCTGGTTGTCACTGCGCAACCTTGTACTCAAACTGGAGCAGGAAGGCATGATTCCCTGGAACTTTGCTCTGGACGTTATCGACACCCCGGCCTTTGAGCGCTTCTTCACCGACCTGGTCGGGCAATCCAAAGACGAAGCCGTGCTGACCATGGGCCAAACACTGGCGGCCATTGCCCAGAGCTGCCACTACTGAAGCTATTGATTGAGGATGTGTATATGCAAAATCAAACTGAAACAAAGGATGGTACGCAATCCTCGCTTGCTGAGCTGGAAGCTCTCATGACCAGGGTTCTGCGTGCACACCGTCCCCTCAAGGAACTGGCTACGCGCCTCACGGCCGCGCAAGCCAGAGAAAGCCTCCTCTGGCAGACCTTCAAGCGAGGAGTTTTGCCGGACAAATGCGAACGCAAATTGATTGAAGACTGCGTCGACAGTATGCTCGCCGACTATGAGCAGTTTCTACCGGCGCAGATTGCCCATACCCTGGTCAAGCGGGACGTCTATGCGGCCGAAACAGATTTGCGCTTACAAGTAGAGGTCTTGCAGGCAACGCTGGAGGCAGCAACAACAGCCGGTCTTCAGGGAGAGTTGCTGGCAGCAGCCGGGCACCTCGTGCAACTGGGGCAAGCGTACCAGAGCCTGCTTAACTCGAATGAGCCGCCCCTGCCGCCACCTTCTCTAGAAGCGGTGGACAGCCTGGCGAAAGCAGACCAAGACGCCTTACAAGCTCGTATCCAGGAGCTGAGAGAAGCGATTGTAGACCAGCTCTGCCTCTACCTGGAAGCGACTAACCTGCATGCGCGCCTGGAACCGCTTGCGTGGAAAAAGTACCGAGGATCGGGCATTCACCAGGTTGCAACCCCCGTGCGTCCTATTGAGGAAGAAGTGCAGCGCTATCTGGGCGAGTTGGAAACACGAGTAAAATGGCGCCGCGCCCTGCACGGCGAAATCTACCCCCTCTTCCAGGAGCGGCTCAGGCTGAAAAGCGCCATGGCTGCCGCCCACGCCAAGACAAACGAAATCCTGCAGGACCCTTACTTCAAGGATGCGGCCATGGCCGTTAACGGTGCCTACGGTGCCGTGCAGGGCTTGAAGGCTATTCTGCGCCATCTGATGCCCAATAAGCGCCGGGAAGAGCAGGTGCTGGAGTCAAGCAGCTACGAAGAAACCGACGCCGATCATCCGGAAAAACTGGATAGCTTCAGCCGAGTGACGCCCACCAAAACGGAAAAGGATCAGATCGAATTTCTGCGCAAACAGTCACGCGCCCTGGCTTACGCCAGAGCCCACCTGAACGAAGCCGTGTTTGCACAAAGCAAGCACAGATCAGGGGAAGTAAAAGCAACTGTGGCAGACATCACTACTGCAGCCAACTTTGCTGAATTGCAAGCCTGGCATGAAACTTTCCTAAATGAGGAAAAGACCGCCGCCTTGCAAAATCATCAAAATACCACCAGGAGCCTTCTGCTCAAGAGCACTGTCGAACACTGGGAAGATAAAACCAGGGACGAAATGGTGACGCTCTACAAAGAACTCTGCGCCATGCTGCCTCGCAAAATCGATAAGGACCCCAAGCCCTGCGATGAACTGCGAGATCTCATAAACGTGGCTGCTTATCTGACTAAACAGCTGGATGGCAGCGAAGCTGTTTACCCAGTCTATTGAGGAGACTAGCCCATGACTGCTCTGATTTTCATAGCGATGCTGGTCATCCTCGTCCTCCTGGGCGCATGGTGGCTCAAGCACGAACGCATCAGAAGAAAGAATGAGCTTCTCACGCAGGGAAAGGTAGCGAGCGGCGACCTGGCCCTGGTGGAAGCAGAACTGGAAAAAGCCAATCCAAAGCCCAAGCGCAAGCGTAAGCGCGCTATCCGGGGACCGGACGGCAAGAAAATAGAGATTATCGAACCAAGTCAGCCCATGTTGGACGACTGGCTCAAGGCCGCTGCCGAAGTGGTGGACAAGCTTATGCCGGCAGTGCACGCACACCAGGCGGCCCTCGCCAACCTGGGACGCATGGAAGAGAAGAGCAAGGCTCTTTCAGCAAAACCGCTAACACATGAGCCCGAAAACTGCACCACCAATGAGGCGGCAATTGAGTGGTTGCAAGCCATAAACCTTGACTGTCTGCGCAGCCAAGAAGCTCTTGAACAAATTGAAGAAGCGCAAGTAGAGGCAAAGAAACTGGAAAAACAGGTCAATGACCTCTGGCTGCAGCTCTTCTACAAACACCGGCAGGCTGAAAACTGGGAGCTTTACAGGGCTCCTGAAAGTTTTCACAGGCAACTGAGCTTGATTGGACTGCTAGTGGACCGGCTGGATAACACCTACGGAGTGCTTGCAAAAATCAAGAAAGACTTCCAGGCCTCTGAAAAACCCAAACCCTCTTTCTGGTCAAGAGCAAAGCAAGCCGCGCAGCATGCCCGGGATGAGGAACACACTGAGGACAGCACGCCGGATAGCACACAGAAGGCGGCGCCAAACTGCGGCGAACTGCTGCAAGCGGCCGCCGCCCTCCTGAGCAAAGCCCTGGTAAGCCTGGTCTCCATAGAAGAGAGAAAGGCGCACGCTCTCAGTCTGCAAAGGATATACAACCAGAAGGTTCAGGATCCACCGCTGAAAGGTCCGACCAGTCCCGATAGCGCCTTAGTAGACGACTTGCTCGATACTATAGAAACCTGGGCCGGTGAACTGTATACGGCACAGTTAAATGCCGCCGCTATGGCTGTAACTCTCTACGATCACCTGGTGGCCCTGGGTGGTTATCTGGAAGAAATGCAAGCCCATATCAGCGGCTGGCAGGACTTGCCGAAAACAAGGGAGGAAGCCATCCAGGCCCATGCTTTGACCACGGCACACAGCCTTCTCTCCAAGGCCGTGGACTATCTGAACAACACTTTCATACTACTCTTGCGAACACGCTCGGCAGCTACCGAGCCGCAACTAGAGAATGGAGCAATTGTTCTGAGCCGGGCCGGTCAGGAAGCGCTCGCTTCACTGCGCAATAATATGCGCAAAGCTTGCTTTGCCCACGGTCAGCTGGAGTCTGCCCTCAAGGCGCTGGAACGAACCGGCGCCAATAAGCCTGCGCTGGCCGCAGTAGTTAAGCCCGGTCTGGCCCAAACCAGCGCCGAAGCCTTTCTCAACACTCACAAGCGCATGCAAGATATAAGCCGGCGCAACCAGGAAAAAATGTCCCAGTACAATAGCCGGGTCAATGAGGCAAACAAACAGGTGGAAGAGCGCAAACAGCTTTTTCAGAATGCCTTGCAAGCAACGCAAACGGCTCTAGCTCTGGTAAAACAACGAAACAGCGAGAAAAACGCAGCAGCCCTGGCCACTGCCAGTATCGCCGCCCATCTACTTTTGAACAACGTGCTCAGACGTTAAAAATGTGACTGGCAAATTGAAGGTCTAGCGATCGGGGTGCCTCTCTTGCTTCCAAACTGCGGAAGTGACGGGCGCCCCGAGTCTTTTACAAATATCCAACCAGGCCATGAGTGAAGCGATGACACCATAACTGGTGCCACGGCAAAAACTGCCTCGTCCCTTCACTCATGACCTTGGGTCATGGTCGGTTTTCTCCCGAGAGGCTACTCTCAGGAGTTTTTCCGGCGCGACACTGTTACAGCACTAAACCGGCAAAGCGACAGACTGGGGTAAGCACTCAATTGCCCCCTTTGCCGGCCACGCACTCTAGCGAACGGGCTAATCCGTAGAACGCGTCACAAAATGGCTCCAGTGGCGGAGATGTAACCCAATCGGTCGCATCTCCGTTATTGTCCACTCGTCACGCCGACTGCGGCCTAGGCTCGGATTGAGGAGCTAGTGTGGTTTTGGTCTACGGTGGCTTTCCCAGGAAGCCAGACCGGTGCGGGCGCACAGAAGCGGATTCAATTTATTCCGCTCTCCACGCCCCACGAATCGTCAGTCAAATCATTCACCCTTGTTTCAAGGGTGCAGCCCGAACCTGCACAATTACTCCAGTGCCTGCTCGGTCTTCCACAAACCGCCTGGACGGTTGTGCTTTACCAGCCCATTACCCCCAGGGAGAATAATGTCCGGTCATCGCCACGGTTCTTGTTCCAGCCTCTGGACTGTTCGCCGTGTCGATTTAATTTGAATTTTCAAGGAACAGTGAGGTCTTTTCCCACCTCCACAAGCTTGCCATCGGGTCCTGAGATGCCAATTCGCCGGAGCCTGCTTTTACGCCGGCTCACTGTGTTCAAGCTTCCTTCTCTTGGCTCTGTCCAGAGAGTAAGCCCGAGCGCAAAGGTACCGGACATCTTCAGGAATTAACCCACCAAGGACATCTGCATCCCACCGAGGTAAGGTCGCAATTACCGGTCGCCGCCTGCTCAGTCGGTCTACAAGACTCTCTGACAGGCGACGATACGGTTTTAAATTTCCACAAAAGGAGACAAACACGAATAATATCTGGAAGTCCAGCCCATGAGTGAAGCGATGACACCAGAAATGGTGCCACGGCAAAAACTGCCTCGTCCCTTCACTCATGGCCTTGGGTCATGGTCGGTTTTTTCCCGAGAGGCTACTCTCCGGAGTTTTTCCGGCGCGACACTGTTACAGCACTAAACCGGCAAAGCGACAGACTGGGGTAAGCACTCAATTGCCCCCTTTGCCGGCCACGCACTCTAGCGAACGGGCTAATCCGTAGAACGCGTCACAAAATGGCTCCAGTGGCGGAGATGTAACCCAATCGGTCGCATCTCCGTTATTGTCCACTCGTCACGCCGACTGCGGCCTAGGCTCGGATTGAGGAGCTAGTGTGGTTTTGGTCTACGGTGGCTTTCCCGGGAAGCCAGACCGGTGCGGGCGCACAGAAGCGGATTCGATTTATTCCGCTCTTCACGCCCCACGAATCGTCAGTCAAATCATTCACCCTTGTTTCAAGGGTGCAGCCCGCGCCTGCACAATTACTCCAGTGCCTGCTCGGTCTTCCACAAACCGCCTGGACGGTTGTGCTTTACCAGCCCATTACCCCCAGGGAGAATAATGTCCGGTCATCGCTGCGGTTCTTGTTCCAGCCTCTGGACTGTTCGCCGCGTCGATTTAGTTTGAATTTTCAAGGAACAGTGAGGTCTTTTCCCACCTCCACAAGCTTGCCATCGGGTCCTGAGATGCCAATTCGCCGGAGCCTGCTTTTACGCCGGCTCACTGTGTTCAAGCTTCCTTCTCTTGGCTCTGTCCAGAGAGTAAGCCCGAGCGCAAAGGTACCGGACATCTTCAGGAATTAACCCACCAAGGACATCTGCATCCCACCGAGGTAAGGTCGCAATTACCGTTCGTCGCCTGCTCAGTCGGTCTGTAAGACTTTCTGACCGGCGGCGATACGGTCTTAAATTTTGGGGGCGGTTTACTGTAGAAGCTAGTATAACCACAAAGAACTCAAGAGCCTGCCGCTGTGCTCGTTTTAGGAACCAACCATGTCACCTACCGAAAGCATATCCGCATGAGATAAACTATCTTTGTTTGCTACTTGCCAGTTTTACAGCTACGGTTGAAGGACTAATCTCTATTAACAGCCCGCGTTTAAAAGGCAAGTCATTGAATGGCTCCTTAAATGGACAAGCCTTTCGAATAACATCTTGTGCTTGCTGATCAAACGTCTTTGAACCAGACGATTGCGTCAGCTCCAAACGAGCGGATCTGTCTTGTTTATCGATTTCAACAAAAAACGTCGCCGAAGTTTTACCGGTCAACTTTGGTAGGCTTCTTGCATGCTTTGAGATTCGACTTTTGCAGTCCAAGAGCCACTGGTAAAGCTCCGACTAAAGTAGAGACTCAGATGGAGCTTGGTGTTTACCTCGTTCAATCCCTATACAACGGATGTTTGCTGAATCTTGTACTACAAAGTTGTCAATTCGATCACTTGCCAGGCAAGGCAACATTTGCGCCAGCAAGACTACCGCTGCGATTACCTTTGTTAACTGCTCTTTCAGTTCCATATCAATCTCTCCTGACAGTGGCAATTATAGTTACAAAGGCGGCAGGCCGATTTACTTGGGGGGCTGGGTCAGCGCGAGCTTTCACCTGCATAGTTGTGCCTTTCAGCCAATCGACAAACCAAAGGAATTGTTGATTTGACGGAAGCAGGCGCTATTTTTTTTCGAATCGTAAGATGACGCCAATTGTCTTGCTGGTTGCAAAGCTGGAATGCAAGCACTCTATCGCCGATGGTCAGGTAGTCACTATCTTCATTTGTTTCAACAGCAACCCTTCCAAACACTTACCCGGTAAGTAACTACAAGCAAGCAATCAGCTCGGCTTTGCCGTTCCGGTTTTTGCTGCCTATTAACAGATGCTGCTGGATAGACATTAACCAATCCAATCCAACCCTCCATAAACCTTGAAAAAGGAAACCATATGAAACCAAGAAAACGATGGCTAAGCTTAGCCGTCACCCCGTTCGCGTTAGCCTTCCTGGCTTACGCTCAACTAGCGCATGCCGCCCCATATGTCGGCGACTGCGCAAGTATCCCCAACCACGTTACCGGTGACGCAACTGTTTCTGACACGGCCTGTGTTATCGACACCGGCGCCACTCTCATTGTTGACGGCACTCTCACAATCGATGCCACTACCGTCGATGTGAAGTCTGAGATTCAGAGCGTCGGCAAAGTCACCATTAGAACAAACGGCGGCGGCGAGCTGAAGCTCAGAAAGAAGGCATCAAGCCAGAACAGCGATATTTTGCTGCAATCTCCGCAGAACAGAATTGAGACCAAGGCTCTTGAAACCGGCAATTCGGTGCAAGTCGATGCCGGTCTTAACGGCGCGGAAGGTGCGACCTGGGACATCCAAATTGACGGACCGATTGTTGCCAGTAAACTGCAGGCAGTGCCGCAAGACCCGAGCGTTCACTCCAATGTGCTCCTGCGGGCAGTAGGTCCTATTAGCACTAAAACCATCCGCACAGATGGCGGTCTGGGGGCTGCCAGTGTCAAGATGGGCGGCATCCAGATAGAAGCTTACCGAAACGGTGGCATAGCAGCCGACACGGCTGAATTTGTCATCGGCAGTGCCGGTGCTCTTAACGGGGTGAACGGCGACCTCATCACTCACACCACCATTGGAGGGGAACAGACCCGGTCTTCATGCAAGGCGGTGTGTATATCACCATGGGAGGACGGTTCAGTACAGGCAGCATTCGCGTGGTTGACATGGCCGCAATCAAAGTGCGGGCCACTCAGTCTCGTGCCGGCATGATCCTCATGAACTCCAACCTGGGAACCATTTTTCTGCCCACGGGTACGCTCAATGTAAACGGCGACATGACCAACAATCAGGGCGCCGGCATGATAATTTTGCTGGCCAAAACTCTAGACGTACAGCCAGGCACGATTATCTCAAACAACCAGAGTGAGACGGCACCCGGAATGGGGCACCAGATCTTTATCTGCGTAGAGAAGGTCAAGTACCGTGGTGACGGCACGAACGGGCTCAAAATTCTCAACGACGGCAATGGCTACCCCGGTTACTTTTCTCTGGTAAACATCTCGCCACAGGGCTATCTTGTGCCGACCGGTCTTACGTCTGACGTCAATCGGATGCCCTGGAATTTCACGTTTAGTTCTGCTGAGCTGGCTAAGGATGGACCACTGACCATTGACGGCGTGGAAGGCAATGCTCAGATAGTTTTGCGTTCTGACGGCAATACAGCCGCAGTCAATGTTTCCGGTTATCCCCTGGCTTTCAATGGCGGTGATGTCACCGTTCGCTCTCGCGGGCAGACTCTTCACAGAATCAATGTTGGCTTCTTTGGCACGGTCAACGGTACCAGGCCGGGGCTGACGGTTAACAACGTCGGCAATTGGGTGTTGGATGCGAATGGACAGGCTCCCGCCTCTGGAGGTCCAGCGGCTGGTGGTATCATTCAGGTGAAAGCTGATCAGACTTCTTTGACCGCCCTGGACTCTGTAACCGATCCATCAAGCGGCAACATTGTCATCCGCGCTAATGGAGCGGATTCAGCCGGTGACGGCGGTATTATCTCCGTTGATACCAAGTCCTTTGTTCTTGGTGCTACCACGCATGCGGCGATTCGTGCAGATGGAGCACCAAACGGCACAGGTAATGCCGTTAAGAATCCGCTTGATTCCGCCGGTCCTTTTGCTGTCCTTCTGAAAATAGGCTCTTCGGATCTGATCTTGGGTGGCGGTAATAGAGCCATTCGCATTTCGGCCAACGGCGGAGGTGTCTCAGGCAACGGTGGCACCGTCAAGGTTGAGCCTTCTGCCAAAATCAAGGTACGTGATTCCCTAGCTGTTGATGCTTCTGTATCTTCAGATGACAGTGATGGTGGGATCATCGGGTTACTTTCATCGGAAGTTACCTTCGTTGGGGCAAACCTGGTTGATCCTCAAACTGCCATAAGAGCTAAAGCGGGTGCCAATGGCAATGGTGGTGAAATTACCGTCAATCACACTCCTGACCAATTCGACAGAATTGCGATTCTTGATGGAACGCAAAGCGATGGAACCCCAGCAATCGCTGCTCGCCAAAACTTGGCTCCAAAGAAGGGTGAGTTGGTGGATGTGAATGGCGTTCCGTGCCGTGACTATCCTGATCCGAGTATTGTTTGGCCGAGTCACTATCGGCTTTGTACATTCACTCGTGAGAGTCCCAACGCCATTGACCTGGCTCCTCTGAACTTGGCGAAAAGTGCGGCTCTCGACGGAATCCGCAACCTTTTCGCTCAAAAGCGCGTTTCCATCTATGTGTTTACCGACGGAAGTTATCACAATACTGCATTCAACGATTTGGCCGACCTACGGCATGGCAGCTATACCTTGAATATTCGAGGTGGTGGTCGTGCTTATGTCTCCATCTGGCAGAAGGGTAGCATTGGTCAAACTACCAGTACTCCGCCGAACTACAACCAATTCCAAGTGACAGAAGTCGCCGCTCATGAATTTGGACATGCTGTCGGAGTTTCTAGAAGCGACGATGATGTCTCCACTACCGATGTCTATAAAACATACATCGCTCGTGATGGCTATGACTTGGATTGGTTGACTATTCCTGGCACCCAAACCAAAGTTCGCCGTGATCCCTGTGCCCCTACTAGCTACCAACTCAATGGGCAAACTGTTGTAAGTGCTGCAAAGCCTCCATTTGAAGGCGTTGTTGATCTCAACAGGGGCAATCAAGCTGTTTGTGTTGCTGATGAAAACGGTAATCCGGTCCTTGCTGCTGACTATGCATCAGCCCAGGATAACCAAACTATCCTGACAGTATTGATCGAAAACAGCATTTGGGGCTCTTTTGCTGAAGTTCACGCTCAGTCATTCGGTCACAATCTTGTCGGCAATCAGGGTGCGAGACCTATGACTGACAAGGTTTTCGATAACTCTAAAGGCATCACTTTGGATGATAGCTATTTTGTTTGTAGCCGCGCCTGGGCAGAAGCTGAGCGATTGGGCAATCCGAAGCCCAATCCAGACACGCTGAGCCCTAGCGGCTCTTGCTCAGTGGCTCCTTAAGCTCTCTTATTGAGGGTTTTCAATCTGGTCGGTCGCCTTAAGACGACCGACCTTTTTCTTTTTGCCCGGGAACGGTAAGCTAAACTAAACAACTCATACTGAGGTCTTAACTCTGTGAAAAATTCCTACCTGACCTGTTGTTTCTATATTTTCCTGTCCTGCTTTCCACTGTCGGTGTTCGCCAGTGACGTAACAGTCAGTGTTCCAAATCCCACCGGCGAGCAAATTATGCAAAGCACTAATGACAGTTTGCTGCTGTTTGATGCCAATGTTGAGAACGAAATTTCCGCTTTGTTGTCAAAACCAATCAAAGCCGAATATTCGTTCACTGTCAATGAAAATGGGTTGTTAACTATTGATCAGACGATGCTGAGTGCTGGCTCTAAGTCGTTGGATGAGCAAATTTGTAAAAAGCTTACTGCTATTTCGTGTAAGAGCCCCTATCAATGGCTGCTTCAAAAAACCGGCATTACCGTAAGTATTAAATGGGCGCCAAATACACTGGGAGTTACTTCCCGATTAACTCGAATGCAGTTTGGCGATTTAAGCGATCATCTGAACTATGTTGTTAAGAAAGCGAATTTCCCTTCGGTGCAATTGGAAAAGTTGCCATAACCCCACAACAGACAGTTTTCGCTTTTCGGTACAAATTTTTTGTAGAAATTATTTTGGGGTAGTTCACTGTAAGCCGTAGTATCTTAACGGTAAGACTTAAGAAGTAGGATTCTTCCTCGTTTTCGGAAGCGCCTGCATCGAGTACTCAGGAAAGGAACTGAGAAAAAAAATATTGCAGCACGTCCCGCCCGACTCTGGAAAATTCAACCAGTGCCGGGCGAAACGAGTGCAAAAACTATCGGCGCCGGTGTCCTTACTAAACGCCAAGACCAAGCAGAAAAGCCAGTTCGGCAATCAGGTCCGGTTTGGCGTAGAAGGTGCCAAGAAGAGCCGCCACCAGAAGATAGGCGCAGAGCATAACCAGCCGCTTACCGCCGCTAATCTGGAAGTATTCGGGCTTGAGCCACTGCCTGGTGCGCGCACCGGAGGCGGCGAAGGCTCCCAGGGCAATGAAAGCTCCAAATACGATGTTCATGGGGCTGATGCTGACCAGGTACCAGAAGACCGGCAGAAAGACGAGCCCACCAAAGACCCAGGCGAAGCGCCCGAAGAGCGGACCTCCCAGAAGTTGGGCAAAGGAGCCGCCATCCAGAGGGTCGAGGGGCAGCAAGTTGAGCAGATTGAGGAAGACGCCGAAAGCGCCTACCTCCATCATGGCCGGCAAAGAAAGAGCAAAGCCGCCCAGCATGGTGACGAGACTGGCCAGTCCGCCCAGAAGCGGTCCGGCAAGCTTGATATAGGTCTCGTCGGCGATGGAACGCTCGCCTTCCACGCGCACATAGGCACCAAGGGGAGTAAACTCCGGCCAGGAAGCCCTCAGACCAAGCCTGAGCGCCGCCAGCATGTGCCCGAATTCATGCACGGCGATGAGGGCCATGAGACCCACTGCCATGGTGACGGAATTGAAGAAGTAGGCCCAGAACGCCACGCTGAATGCCAGCATGAGGAGCCTTGGAATCGGGGTGCTTTTCACGGCAACCTCCTGTAAATCTAAAGCGCAAGTGCGAAAAAGAACAAAAAGAAAGGAGAAGCGGCAGTTCCCGTTGAATGGGAACTGCCGCTCTCGAGACGACTCAGCTCTAGCGCCCGTTGCGCTTGAGCAGGCTGGCCTTCATCTGCGCCAGCGAAAGTCCCAGCATGGACTGAGCCCAGGCCAGGGGTTCGTTGGCATCCGGCACCCACTGACGCGAGCGCTGGTCGATGATCCAGGCTTCCGGCATGAGCCAGCGGGGGCTCACCGAAGCCAGGCCACGGTTGAAGTGGAAGAGCTGCTTCTGGAAGTAGCGCTCGTCGCCGGTGCGCAGGTAGAGATCACCCCAGATGTAGGACATCTGCGGCGAACCATGGCACCACTGAGCTTCCTCGCCGGGGGCCAGGTCATCGCGGTTGATGCGCCCGTCCCAGCGATCGTTCAGATAGCGACGAATGCCGATGGGGCTCATCAGCACGCGCTCCACGTTCTCCAGCACGGCCACCGTATTGGCGTCATCCAGCACCGGCTTGCCGCTGAAGGCGGCCAGCAAGAGCGGGTTGATCTGAGCCAGGTCGGCGTCGCGCTTGTGGCCGTTGTCCTCGACGAACTCGTTGATACCGAGCTGCCGCAACTTGGCTTCGCACTTCTCGATCAGCTGGGACACGCCGTTGGCATCGACATGGAGGTCGTGACCGTCCTTGTTGTACTTGATGCCGGAGGTCTTGGACATGTACACCAGCTGCTCGCGCAAGCTGATCAGGGCACAGGCCACGGAAGACCAGTGCACGCCGACGCAGTCTTCCCAGGCGCCCAGATCCCGGTCCTGCCACACATTCACCTTCCAGAAGAAGGCATGGGTGAGAGCCGAGAAGGAAAGCGCCAGGTCGGCCACGTCGCTGTCGAGCAGGTTGAGCCGACCGCTGTTGATGGCGTAGTAGGTCATGAAGTTGATGAACGACAGCGAGTCGTTCTGTCCATGACCCCAGGGATCACCCACTTCCTCGAGGGAGATGGGGTTGTAGCGGATGTGCGGCCGACGCATGTAGTCGTGCGGCAATCCGGAAGCGCGGTCCAGGATGATGTCCATGAACCGGAAGTCGCGCTTCTTGTGGTGGATGAGGCTGGCGAGAAGCCCCTTGCGCCAGGCGTCGGGAGCGATGTTCAGCCCCTGATTGAGTTCCGCGTCTTCGGCGAAACGCAATTCAGCCAGGGTCTGCATGATGTTGTCCCGGTCCCAGTGAAAGACCAGGAGTCCATCGATGGCCGCTTCCAGGGTCTTGTCGTCCTGTTCGACCACGGTGACGGCGGAATGCCCACCCGAGCTGTAGCGACGCAGACGCAGGGTCTTGTGTTCGACCAGCGCCTTGCGGACGGCTTCCAGTTCGGCCAGGCTGTAGTTGGGGCGGATCAGCTGACCGAGCTCGCTGTTCTTGGCCTGAGGCACCTGGACAGCAGAGGGATCAATTGCAGACGCGCCCGCGAATGGTGAGGTGTGCGTGTTCATAATAGTCTCCTTCAGTTCGCCTGCCGCCTAGCGAGCACAGCAAGCGATGCTTCGTTTGAAAGATAGAAAGTGGATGTTCGCTTCACCTGGGAAGGTGAGCCGTTGTGAGTCTCTTCCATGCCGTTTCCGGGCAGGGCTGGAGCTCGTGAAAAGTTCTGCCAGGCGCGACAGCAAGCTTGGGGTCAAGCCTGGTGCGCGCGGATGTTAGGATATTGCTGTCACCAAACAGAGGGAACCATGTCTCAATCACACGAAGAACGCCCCTGGGGAGCCTTCTATGTGCTTATCGACCAGGCCAACACCAAGGTAAAGCGCCTTGTAGTTAATCCCGGCCAAAGACTGAGTCTGCAAAGCCACGCACACAGAGACGAACACTGGGTGGTTGTGGCCGGCGTCGGGGAAGTGACTCTGGATGATGAAACAATAGCCGTCCGGTATGGACAACACATCTATGTGGGACGTGGAGTCAAACACCGCATCGCATGTCTGGGAAACACACCGCTCGAATTCATCGAAGTGCAGACAGGCGACGCTTTCCCCGAAGAGGACATAGTCCGCTACGAGGACGACTACAACCGCGCGCAGTAAAAGCCTGAGCCCAGGCAGATTTTGGACCAGGTGCGACGCTCGCCGATAGTTACTCCGTTACTTCAGCCTTGCCAACAGCCAGTTCTCAAGAACTCCTATTCCAAGTCATTCAGGCTCGTTCGGTAACAAACCGAATGGGTGAAGAAGGAAAGCAGGGAGAGTGGCTGAATTTAAGGCTTATTAGAGAAACAGGTCGGGAGGGTTGAGATACCCTTACTCCTAAAGGTTTTTATTGACAGAATCAACTTGTGCCAAACCCTTGTGTTAACAAGGGGAACGGTCCGACAAAACCCATCCAGCCATAACCATGCCAGCATCCCGGGTAAACAAGCCCCGGCGCGAGGTCTTCAAGATGCCGGCCGTGAGAATTTCAGACAATTTGCGCGGCTACGCTGGCAACAGTTAGCACCCCTGCGCTATCCATTCGACTGTCCGTGAAGCAGGTTTTATAAAATAGCTGCACAGTCAGACTATGCTTCCAGAACCTTTCGTAGAAGCTCAGTTGAAAAGCGAAAAAGAAGTAATACTCCCGCGCTTGTAGTTTATATACAGTGCTTATTAGGTTGACGGAGTTGTCATTCCTTCTCCCAACCCATCTTCTTTCATTTTCATAAAACTAACTCAGCCCAAGCAGACTGCCACAGAATCCACGGACAACAGCTCATCAAGTAGGTGAGCGGGATTGGCGCTGCCAGGGCTGGTAGAAAAGGAACTCACTATGGCACACACGGCTCTCAATGCCGAGCTTGCTGGCAATCTCAGCGAGCACGCCAACTGCTGCGGTCACATGCACTGGTGGCGTAATCTTTCCCAGCGCGTCGATGGAGCGAGCGGTCGCAAACCCTTTGCACTGCCCGGCACCAAGAAGCGCTACGCTCCGGACCTGAACGTCCGGGTAAACCATGTCAAACTCGTCCTCGCTGTCGACCCCATGAAGAAAACCATGGGCGGACTCTGCCAGACCACGGTGGAACCCATCGACAAGCCCGTGACGAGCATTTTCTTCGCTGCCGAAGACCTTAAGATCGAGAAGGTCACCACCTCCGGCCAAGCCCTCTCTTTCGAGGAACAGGCCAAAGGTGTAACAGTGCAGCTCGGAAAGTCTCTCGCCAAAGGTGAAAAACTCACCGTCGAGCTGACCTACCGCACTCTCACCCCCAAGTTGGGCATCTACTTCACCGGGCCAACGCCCTTCTACACCGACAAGCCGTATCAGGTCTGGACCCAGGGTCAGGACGACGATTCGCACCACTGGTTCCCGGTGGCCGAAGCCGACCATCCCAACCACAAGATGACCTCGGAAGTGGTGGTGACCGTGCCCAAAGGCTTCACCGGTCTCTCCAACGGCGCCCTTCTCAGCGAGAAGGATAACCCGGATGGCAGCCGCACCTTCCACTGGCACCTGGACAAGCCCCACTCCTGCTACCTGATGGCTCTGGCCGTGGGCGAGTTCGTCAAGCTGGAAGAGAAGTACGGCGAGCTGAAGGTGGAAGCCTACGTGCATCCGTCGCTCCTGGAGCGGGCACGCGAGTACTTCAAAGGCACGGCTGAACTGGTGGCGCTCTACTCGCGCCTCTACGGCGTCGAGTACCCCTGGGCTTACAAGTACGCTCAGGTCTTCGTGCAGGACTTCATCTTCGGCGGCATGGAGAACACCACCATCACCGTCATGACGGACCGCATTCTGGGCGACGCCTCCACCCGTGAGGAACAGCGCCTGGCAGAGGTGCGTCTCAACGCCCACGAACTCAACCACCACTGGAACGGCGACCTCACCACCTGCAATGAGTGGGCCCATGGCTGGCTCAACGAAGGTGGCGCCACCTATGGCGAAGTGGAAGCCGTGGAAGCAATCTGGGGCGAAAAGGCTCGCGACCACTATGTCTACGGACTGGCTCGCACCTACTTCGCCGAGGATCGTCGCTACCGCCGCCCCATCGTCTGCCACACCTACCGGGAGCCCATCGAACTCTTCGACCGGCACCTCTATCAGAAGGGCGGACTGGTGCGGCACATGCTTCGCTACCTGGTGGGCACCGAGGCCTACTACGCCTCGATCAAGAACTACTACCAGGACAACATGTACCAGCCGGTGGAGACCCTGGACCTGATCCGGGCTTTCGAAAAGACCACCGGCAGGAACCTGCGGCAGTTCTTCGACCAGTGGGTCTTCGGCGCCGGCTACCCCGAGTACAAGGTGAGCTACAAGTGGGACGACAAGCAAAAGCTTGCCACGGTCAAGGTGCAGCAGACCCAGAAGGTCGAGGCTGAGACCGGACTCTTCACCATGCCCATCGAACTCAGCTTCGACTTTGCCGACGGCAGCCGCAAGCTGGTCACGGTCACCGTGGAAGAAGCCGAGCACAGCTTCAGCTTCGCCCTCGACAAGAAGCCCGTCATGTTCCGCTTCGACCCCACCAACTGGGTGCTCAAGAAGCTGGAGCTGGACGTGCCCAAGAGCATGCTCGTCTACCAGGTGGCCAACGACCCCTCCGTGATGGGCCGCGTCTACGCTGCTCAGCACCTGGCCAAGCTCGGTACCGACGATGTGGTGCCGGTGCTGGTCAAGGCCGCCCGGGACAAGTTCTTCTGGGGCGTCAGCGCCGAAATCGCTGCCTGCCTGGGCACCATGAACACCGACGCCGCGCGCGACGGTCTCATCAGCCTGGTCAAGGTCAAGCAGCCCAAGGTGCGCCGCGCCGTGGTCAACGCCCTGGGCAACTACAAGACGGAAGCGGTGGGCAAGTTGCTGGCCGGCATGATCACCGGCGGCAAGGAAAAGAGCCAGTTCGTTCTGGCCGACGCCGCCAACGCCCTTGGTCGCACCCAGTGGAAAGATGGCTTCGACGTGCTCAAGCATGCCACCACCATCACCTCCTGGAACGACATCGTGGCCATCGGCGCCCTCGGCGGTCTCGCTGAGCTCAAGGATGACCGCGCCGTGGAACTGGCCGCCGAACTGGCCGGTGCCGGCAAGCCCTGGCAGGCTCGCCCGGCGGCTATCGCTTGCCTGGGCAAGTTTGCCGCCAAGTCCGAAAGCGCCCTGAAAGCGCTGCACGATCTCACCGATTCGGAAGAGGGTCGTCAGTTCACCCTGCGCATGTCCCTGGTGGCAGCCCTGGGTGAAGCCAAGAATCCGGACTCTCTGCCGGTTCTCGACAAACTGAAGAACACCTCCCACGACGGTCGCATCCGCCGACTGATCACCGAAACCGCCGACGGCATCCGCGAAAGCGTCAAGGCCAAGGCGGAGGGCGAGAAGCAGGCGGCGGCAGAAGAGAAAGCCAAGCAGGAAGGCGATCTGGCCAGCCAGGTCAAGAGCCTGGAAGAGAAGCTGGCTAGCCTCAACGACACTGTCACGTCCATGAAAGGGCGTCGCAGCAAGAAGGGCAAGACCGGCCGCAAGCGCGCCTCCTGAGGCAGCTTTCAACAAGCAGTTTGTTTCCTGCCAATTGTTTCTCGCCAACTCCAGCGGCGGCACTGCCCTCACCGGCGGTGCCGTCGCCTTTCTCAACAAAGAGGAAATGCTTATGTCTAAAGACGAAGTAAATGCCGACAAGGCAAAAGTCGCCGCCAAACCCAGGACGAATCAGCCTGAGGTGGGCGAGCGCAGTTTTACCATCATCATCAGACTGAAGTTGTCCAAGGCCGGCTCCGGAAGCCTGGCCAAAGCTCTCGATGCCATCGCCGGCGCAGGCGGTGATACCGAGGACATCGACGTGGTGGAATCCAACGCCAGCCATGTGGTGCGGGACATCACCATCGGGGCGCGCGATCCGGCCCACTCGGAAGCCATCGTGGAAGCCCTCAAGGGCGTCTCCGAGGTGCAAGTGGTGGCTGTCTCGGACGTGGTCTTTCTCAAGCACCTGGGCGGCAAGATCACCATCACGCCCACTACCGAGGTCAAAACTCGCGTGGACCTGGCCCAGATCTACACACCGGAAGTGGCGCGGGTTTGCATGGCCATCCACGCCGATCCGGAGAAAGCCCGCAACCTCACCATCGCCGGCAAGACCGTGGCCGTGGTCTCGGACGGTTCCCGGGTTCTGGCCCTGGGAAATATCGGTGCCAAGGCCGCCCTGCCGGTCATGGAAGGTAAAGCCGTGCTCTTCAAGCGCATGGCCGGCGTGGACGCCTTCCCCATCTGCCTGGACACCCAGGACGCCGACGGCATCGTGGCCGCTGTCAAAGCCATCGCCCCCAACTTCGCTGCAATCAACCTGGAAGACATCGAGTCGCCCAAATGCTACGAAGTGGAGCGGCGCCTGAGGGAATGCCTGGACATCCCGGTCTTCCATGACGACCAGCACGGCACGGCCGTGGTCGTAGGCGCAGCCGCGCTCAACGCTGCCCGCTACATCAAGAAGCCCCTGAGCAAGATCAAGGTGGTGGCCGTGGGCACCGGCGCAGCCGGCATGGCCTGCATCAAGATGCTCCTGAGCCTGGGCGTCACCGACATCATCGCCTTCAACCAGCACGGCGCCGTCTACAAAGGCGCGCCCAATCTCACCGAAACCGAGAAATGGCTGGCCGAGCGCTCCAACCCGCGCTGCTTCAAGGGCACCTACAAGCAAGCCCTCAAGGGTCGAGATCTCTTCCTGGGGCTCTCCGTGGGCGGCATCCTGAGCGGCGCCGACCTGGCTACCATGAGCAAGAAAGCCGTGGTCTTCGCCCTGGCCAACCCCATGCCGGAAGTCTCTCCCCAGGAGCGCACCGAAAACGTGGCAGTCATGGCCACCGGCAGCTCCAAGTACGCCAACCAGATCAACAACGCCCTCGCTTTCCCTGGTATCTTCCGCGGTGCCATGGAAGCCGGCGTCAAGGAAATCACCGAGGACATGTGCATCGCCGCCGCCCGGGCCATCGCCGACTTAATAGGCAAGGACCAGCTCGACGCCGACTACATCATTCCCACGGTGCTGGAGCCTGTCTCCAAAAGTGACAACACCTCACGGGTGGCTCTTGCCGTGGCTTCGTCCATCAAGAAGTATGCCGCCGAACACGGTCTGGCCAGACGCAGCGTCAAGCTGTAAAGGGCTAGTGCTCTAACCACTGTTCCAAGGAGCATTTATGAAGTCAAATCAACCAACCGGAGGGCTGCCGGAAGATGGCGACGGCAAAATGCCGTTCCTTCTCCTGGCGGTGATCACCATCGCCTCATTGGCCCTCTCGGACATGCCTGTCTTCAGCTTCATCTACAGCCCCATCGAGTACTTCACCACGGCTCTGCACGAAATCGGTCATGCCCTGGCCTGCTCCGCCACCGGCGGCAGTGTCAGCGGCATGACCATAGTCAGCGACGGGCAAGGTCACGGCGGGCTCACCTTCTGCCAGGGCGGCACTCACTTCATCTTCGGTCAGACCGGTTACCTGGGCACGACGGCTTTCGGCTGCCTGCTCATCATCATCGGTCGCCACCGCAGCATGACCAGGCCGCTGCTCTTCATGCTGGCAGGGTTACTCACCTTCGCCGTCTTCTTCTACATGATGCCGGCTCTGACCATGGGCAATTACGCCGCACAGGCCATGATGAGCATGGTGGTCGGTCTGGTCATGGCAGCCGCCCTGGCCCGCCGCCGGCAAATGGCTGCCTGCACCGATGGCGGCCCTCCTGGTCATGTTCCTGGCTGTGCAGACAGCCCTCAATGCCCTCTACGACATCCTGGTGCTGGCCCAGATAAGCATCGGCATGCACGGGGCCTCGGCCTTCACCGATGCCACCAATATGGCCCGCGATACGGGCATCCCGACCTTCCTGTGGAGCCTGGGCTGGGGCCTATCTTCCATCGTCATGCTGGCGCTCACCATCAAGTTTGCCTACGGCAAATCCGCTCGGTGAGACGCCCGCCGCCGCCAGTTCTGTCGGCGACAGTTTCGTTATCCCATCCGATGTCGGCCGGCGAAAGAGCAAAACTCCAGCGCCGGCCAAAACAAACGGCAGCGAAGTGAGCGGTGGAACTCACCTCAAGTTCCGCAGCTCACCGCGCTCGAAACAGACCACAACAGAGTCTCACGACTCGGAACCCAGGAACTACTATGTGCCTCTCCAATAACCGTTACCCCCAGACCGCCATCAAGTTCACCGACACCATCCTCTTGGGATTGGAAGTGGAGGTGGACGGCAAGGTCGAACACGTGATCGGCTACTACAACAAAGTGGCCGGCAAGAACGGCGCTGCTGCCGACGGGCTGCTCTCCAGCTCCCCGGCCGTGGCTGTCGACGACGAAGCGCCGCAGCTCCTCTCGGGCAAGCCCGTGCGCCGCGGCAGCCGACCGATGAGCCTGACGGCCCCGCGCACGCGCCGCGGCAATTCCGGTGGTGACGACTTCGACTGGAACACCCCCGATCAGCCCGGCAAGCCCGCCACCATCGCCGTGGGCAACGCCATGCTCATCGCCGTGCCGGCCACTCCCGGAACCGTCACCGGCAAGAGCCTGATCCCGGTCAGCGACTACCCCAACTTCATGCAAGACTACGCCCGCGCCGTCGGTCCCCGCACCCTCTCTCGGGGCGGTCTGCGGCGCGGCGGTCTCCTGGGCGGCGCCAAGAGCGTGGAAGTGGTGAAGGGCTTCGACAAGGGCACCTACGACGTGGTGATCGCCGGCAGCGCCAAGGCCATCGCCGGTGCCATCGAACAGGTGGACGCCGCCAAGCGCCCCATCATCAACGAAGAGCTCTACGCCAAGCTGGACAAGCTCTACCCCAAGTGGACCTTCGTGCTCTTCTGCTTCGCAGAGGAGAGCGCCGCCAAGGCCGGTTGCGCCATGCTGCGCTACCAGCCCATGGACAAGTTCGCCCACTTCCTCTACCTGCCCGGCCTGGACGGCCACAACGGCGACGTGGAGACCGGCGACGTGGAGTTGAACCACACCCTGGTGGTCGGCTCCTGCAAGATGAGCGCCTCGGCCGCCGCCCGGGATGTGGATTTCCGCGACGCCAAGTTCAAGACTGACCTGCCCTTCATGGTCAGCCGCGTCATCGGCAAGATCATTCCGGCCGGCACCAAGGTGCCCCAGGGCGACTTCCTCTTCAAGCTCGATGAGCTGCGCGCCGGCACCTTCCGTGCCCGCCGCGTGCTGCCGCCGGGCTGGACCAAGGTCTACGGCAAGAGCGACGCCAAGCCCTTCTACATCGAAGGCTAAGTCCTTCTACATGGAAGGCTAAAAAAGGCCCTCATCCCACAAGACGGCATCGCCACTGCCGGCGGTGCCGTCTTTCACCTTTCGGCAGCTCTTATTCTCAAACGTTCAGCATTGAAGCTAACAGAATTCCAAGGAGTTATAAATGTCTGAGAACATTTCCTCAAACAACCAAGGGCCACCCGTGGCCAAGAAAATTCCGGTCAAAACCGTCCTGCACGGTGAGACCCTGGTGGACGACTACGCCTGGATGCGCAACCGCGACGATGCGGACCTCATGCCCCATCTGCGCGCTGAAAACGCCCACGCCGACGGTTACATGCAAGACACCGTCGCCTTGCAGGAGACGCTCTATCAGGAGATGCGCGGACGCATGAAGGAAGCCGACTCGTCGGTTCCCAACAAGCGCGGCCGCTACATCTACTACAACCGCACCGAAGCCGGTAAGCAGTATTCCATCAACTGCCGGCAACTGGTGAAAGGCAAGGGCGGCAAGGTTGGTCCGGAGCAGGTGCTTCTGGACATCAACCAACTGGCCCAGGGCAAGACCTTCTTCCAGATCGGTCCGACGGCGCTGAGCCCCAGTGCCAACTTCCTGGCGTATGCCTACGACGACAAGGGCTTCCGCCAGTACACCCTGGTGGTGAAGAACCTGCGCACCGGCAAGGTCTCAGCGGTGATCGCCGAACGCGTCACCTCCATTGCCTGGGCCTCCGACAACAAGACCATCTTCTACACCACGGAAGATGAGGTGACCAAGCGCTCCAACCGTGTCTTCCGGCACAAGCTGGGCAGCAAGACCCATCACCTGGTCAAGCACGAGGAAGACGAGTTCTTCCGCGTCAGCGTCTCGCGCTCACGCTCCGGTCGCTACATCTACCTGCGCACCGGCAGTCACACCACTTCCAACGTGGCGCGCCTGGCGGCGAACAACGCGGGGGGCAAATTCCGCAACCTGATGCCGCTCCAAAGCAAGCTGCAATATCAGGTGGATGACGACGGCAAGTTCTTCTACATTCTCACCAACGAGAATGCCACCGACTTCCGCCTGCTCAAGGCCCCCATCGGCAGACCGGGCAAAGCCAACTGGCAGGAAGTGGTGGCGCACCGCCCCGGCATTCTGCTCAGCGACCTGGAACTCTTCGAAGGGCACCTGGTGGTCTTCGAGAAGGACACCGGCGTCATGAAGGTGCGCGTCATCGAGCAAGCCAGCGGCGAAGCGCATCTGGTCGATTTCCCCGAGCCGGTCTATCAAGTGGGCGGCAGCGGTAATTTCGAGTTCGAGAGCACCACCCTGCGCCTCAGCTACCAGTCCCTCGTCACACCGCCCTCGGTGCTGGACTACGACATGAACAGCCGCCGTCTCTCCGTGGTGAAGACCCAGGAAGTGGTCGGCTACGACCCCTCGCAGTTCGTCAGCGAGCGCACCTTCGCCAGGGCATCCGACGGCACCATGGTGCCCATCTCCCTGGTCTACAAGAAGGGGCTGAAGAAAGACGGAAGCAATCCCTGCCATCTGTACGGCTACGGTTCCTACGGCTTCGGCATGCCCACCACCTTCGGCTCCGGTCGCATCTGCCTGCTTGACCGGGGCTTCGTCTATGCCATCGCCCACATTCGCGGCGGCAACGAACTGGGCGAGACCTGGCGCGCCGACGGCAAGCTCAAGAAGAAGATGAATACTTTCACCGACTTCATCGCTTGCGCCGAGCATCTCATCGCCGAGGGCATCACCAGCTCCCGCAGCATAACCATGGAAGGCGGCAGCGCCGGTGGTCTGCTCATGGGCGCAGTGCTCAA
Organism: Candidatus Obscuribacter sp.; assembly: GCA_016712465.1. GTDB lineage: Bacteria > Cyanobacteriota > Vampirovibrionia > Obscuribacterales > Obscuribacteraceae > Obscuribacter. Next base: position 6,832,335 of record JADJQZ010000001.1, on the reverse strand, counting down.
CTTGCGCCCCGAGCTCTTCCGCGCCGCCATCGTCAAGGTGCCCTTCGTGGATGTGATCAACACCATGCTCGACGAAACTCTGCCGCTCACGGTAGGGGAATTCGAAGAGTGGGGCAACCCCAAGGTGCCGGAAGACTACGCTTACATCCGCACCTATTCCCCCTACGAGAACATCGAGGCCAAAGCCTACCCGGCAGTCCTGGTCAAGTCGGCACTTTACGACAGCCAGGTGATGTACTGGGAGCCGGCCAAATATGTGGCTCGCCTGCGGGAGATGAAGACCGACGCCAATCCGCTCCTCTTCAAGATTCTTCTGGAGGCGGGTGGACATGGTGGTCTTTCCGGGCGTTTCGATGCCCTCAAGGAAGCGGCCTTCGACTTTGCCTTCCTGCTCAAGCAGGTGGCAAACCCTTAACTGAAGAAGCAACCGATGTTGGGAGGATGGCGTTTTTTTCCTCCCGGGCTGTGGAGCAGGAGACTCACTCAGGGTCTCCTGCTCCCACCCGCCTGGTGCTCCCTACCGCCTGCCGGCGGTCAACTAAAGAGGAGCAATGCACAAATACAATCATGAGTAACCAAATTTATGCCAAACGCACTCGCCAAAGGAGCAAATGCTCCGGTTCCCAGCCAAAAACTGATCATAACCGCCACCCATGAAGGCGCCAACACCGACCTGTCGGCCATCATGCTCACCACCGCCGGCAAGGTCAGAACTGAAGCCGACTTTGTCTTCTACGGACAGCCTGCTTCACCGGAAGGTTCGGTCAAATACACCGACAAGGTGCAAAGCGGTGCCACCTACAGGCATTCGCTCATTATCGATCTTGCGGCAGTACCTGCGGAGATCGAGCGCATCGAGTTGACTTTGACCATCGATCCCGAAACCAACGCCACTTTCGCCGCAGTCAAGAATGCCAAATTCGCGGTCTGCGATGCAAGCGGCGCGGAGCTTGTCTCCTTCGTACCGGAAGGAGGGGTGGAAAATGCCTTCATCGTCGGCGAACTCTATCGCCGCAACGGCACATGGAAAGTGCGTCACGTAGCCCAGGGCTACACAGGCGGACTGGCGGCCATCGCCACCGCTTTCGGTATCGAGATCGCTGCTGAAGAACCGGCCGCTCCTGCTGCCGCTCCCGCAAAGACCAGTCACAAGGTCAATCTCTCCAAGAGCGATCAGGTCACCGCCGAACTGGAACGCAAGGGTTCACGTCTGGTCAGCCTGCAAAAAGCAGCGGCTGTCTCATTGAAGAAACACAAGGTGGACGGCATCGTGGCCCGCGTCGTCATGGTGCTGGATGCCTCCGGCTCCACCAGCCGCATGTGGCCAAATACCATGCAGGGCGTCACCGACCGCCTCGCCACCCTGGCCCTCAACCTGGACGACAACGGCGAACTGGAATTCTGGGTCTATGCCACCGGCTACAAGAAATTCGCCGTGGTCAAGCTGAGCAACCTGGACGGCTACATCGCCTCCCTGCAGCGCGGTGAAGACGGTTCCGGCACGCCACCGGCTGCTGCTCCCGCGCAGAAGAAAGGCATCCTGGGCGGTCTCTTCGGCGGCGGTAGTTCCGGCGGCGGCAGCATCTTCGGCAACGGACTGGTACCCGGCCTCGGTTACGACAACAACGAACCGCCGGTCATGCAGGCCATTATGGATGAATGCAAGGTGAGCAAAAGCGGCTCCACCCTCATTCCCACCCTGGTTCTCTTCGTCACCGACGGCGGCATCGACAAAGATCGGGCCATCGAGAAGGTTCTCACGGAAGCTTCTCATCATCCCATCTTCTGGCAGTTCATCGGTCTGGGCGGCAGCAGCTATGGAGTGCTGGAGCGCTTCGACGAATTGACCGGGCGCTACGTCGACAACGCCGGCTTCTTCGCCATCGACGACTACAACTCCATCGCCGACGAAGAACTCTACAGCCGCATCATCAAGGAATTCCCCAAGTGGCTGGAAAAGGTGCGCGGTCTGGGCATGCTGCCCTGAAACAAACATAGATAGCCGCTCAGTAGTGGTTTTCACTCTTAACTAAAGAGCGCCGGTAAGACGCACTTGTTTGCAGTTGCAGCAAGCCGTCTTCACCGGCCTCCCGTGATACGGAAGTATCGCGGACAACAATATGGAGTCAGAATGTCATACCCGAATTGGCTAAAGGCCATCTTCGCTTTTATCGCTGCTCGGCTGGCGGCTTTGCGCAAACAAATCAACTACCTGCGCGACAAGCTGGACGAACACCTGGTCAGAAGGCAACTCACCTTCGCCCAACTGTCACTGCAAGCCATCCGCTTTGTCCTGAACAGGCACGAGATATTGTCTCGCGCCTCTGCCATAGCCTACGGAGCGATGCTGGCTTTTCTACCATTTATCACCCTGGTCATTACGGCTACCGCCCTCTTCCTTCCCGATCTGGCCGGGGCCGGGCAAGCTTCCAAAGACCTGGCTTTCATGCTCGCGACCATCTTTCCTGCAGATGTTACCAGCCTGATTCTCGATCAGTTGCAACAGATTCAGAAGCAGCCCACTCTGCCGGTTCTCGGTGTGACGCTTTTGCTGGCCATCTGGACCGCCACCAGTCTCTACTCGGAAATAATCAACTCCCTAAACCGCATTCTGGGAGTAAACGAAAGCCGTCCCTACTGGCGCCTGCAACTGACTTCGGCCAGCCTGGCCCTCATGCAAGCGGTAGTGCTTACCACCGCCTTTGTAGCAGTGGTGATCTGGCCGCACCTGGTGCAATTCCTGAGCTTGAGCGGTTGGAGCGCAGGCTTCGCCACCATCTTGCAGTGGTGTCTGCTCTTCGGTGTTCTTCATCTCAGCTTTGCCATTGTCTTTCACTTTGGACCGGCCAACCAGAAAGGGAACAAGAAGCTCACGCACTGGGTTTCCCCCGGTGCCACTTTCGGCACCATCGTCTTCTTGCTTGCCACCTCGGGTTTTCGTTTCTACCTTGAGCACTTCGCCAACTACCGTACAGCCTACGGCTCCCTCGGTGGTCTGATGATGCTCATGGTCTGGCTCTGGGTGATGAGTCTGGTCTTGCTGATCAGTGCCGAGATAAACAAACTGGCGGCGCTGGCCGAAAACCGAAAGCCCTAGTCAACCCACGGCAAACAGCCAGCCCTGCTCTTTACAGGACATGCACAGTCTTTCCCATAGATTGTGCATGTCTTCTTTCTTTCATGACAAGCTGAACCGTATAACCCACAGCAGACTTCCAACCCCTGAATTTCTCACCCCTTAAACATTACCCCTGGTCTACCCATACATATAGTTGTCGAGAAGTGATCTCCGCGAGAAATGGCATCCCAAGAGGTGGTCACTAGTGAGCCGGGTTCGTTTCCATGTCGTATTTTTCACTTTAACCAGGCTCAAACAGCTCTACAATCAGTATTCTAGTGATTTTCCCAATGCAGCTGCTGAGGTTGTGAAGTTTCCATTGTTGCTTAGATCAAGCGGCTAACGGTGTTTTGGCCTAGCCTCTTTGACACCAGCCTGAACGTTCGTGCGGCGTGATAGCTTCTCGCTATTTGAAATTCAACCCCTTTTCGCGTCTCGCGCACTCTCACCGCAACATGTATGAATGTGCGCTGAAACTGGGTAACACTGCCATTTTGCTCTAGTCTGATTTGCACTTGGTGGATTAATATGTATGCCAGTGCATGCATCAACAGTCTGAACATATTCGACTTAAACTGGCTGCAACTAAGCCGATCGCATCGTGTCTCTTTGATTGACTTGATCCACATCTCGCATCTGGCCCGCCTGCAGTACACGTCCTCATACACCTGTCTTGCCTGATATCCTGTGAGATTTGTTACCACATATCTCACTTCCAGCCCGCTGTCTGTGTAATCACACCTGGCAATTACTCTTCGCTCCCGGTCCCATGAACGGGCTGCGTAACTGGTTTCTCCATACACCCGCGCCCGCCGGTGTTCGAATTCTTGTCTTGCCTGCTGGCGCTTGTCCTTGTCGTACGTTGACGATATCTCTTTCAGCCTTTTGTTCTTTGCCTTTTTTCCCACTTTTGCCAAGATATCTGGGCTCCTCGTATTTCCTTTTGAACTTGCTCTGTGCTTTGGCTCGAAACTGTTTCGTTTTGACAAAAAGCGAATGATTGTCCTTCATGCCCAGTACGTACCGAACTCGATTCTCATCCATCCACTTGTATAGCTCATTGTCCGTGAATGCCCCATCCGCTCTCACTACAATTTCCACCCGCGGCCATGCTTGTCTTAACCGTCTCACCAGTCTTTTCAGGATCGGCAGCGACCATTTCACTTCTCCATGATCCCCTGGACGTAGCGCTGCAACCAGCAACCAGCCATTCTCATCAAACACAAACAACGGAAAATACATGAACTTCCCATATGGACCGCCTCTGTAGAATGCGTTCAATTGCACTCCGTAGGTCTCAATGGCACTACCGTCGAAGTCCAGAACCAACCTCTTGGGCGGCTTTCGATGACATTCAATGTAATACTCCACCAGCCACTGGCTTAACTTGTACAACTCCTTGTACTGGCGCTCAGTTTCAAGCCTCTGCTGTGTTGAGTGACCGGCAAGATCCTCTCCGCTCAGCGGATTCCTTCCCACTGCCGCCTTCAGTGCCGGATCTCCTCTCAGGCTGTCGCTGTCTGCAGTTGCCGAACACCCTGCAATGATTTGAAATACCCGCTGAGCGATTTGCTCGAACATGTTGTGCTTGATTAGCGACTGCGTTCTGTGGTCGTCCAATCGCTCCGCCGCACCCCGGAGTAGCTTCGTTAGCTTTTCAGCCTGCGCCACAAGCAGTAATCCGGCATTTCCTGATACATCCTCGCCGTCAAACGCCAGTGTTACCTCTTTCTCCGGCAAGATATCGAGGCTAAGTTGAGAGATTCTTTGATCTGCGGTAGACTTCTTCATCGAAAAGGTTCCTTGTTCGCTCTTTTGTGTTGCTTCGTAACCACGCATTCTGAGCCAATTTGCGAACCTTTTCCAGCTTTAAAACCTCTTTTTTGCGTTAAAGATGATCAATCTCCCATCTTTGCCAATCCTGCATCTGCTGCGCCTCTCGATACTTTAAGTCCTGTCACTTTCCCTGCGTATGGGGTATTCAGGTACCAAAGTAGTACTATACTTTATCGTTATGCATCCCCAAAAAAAATGGTATGGGGACGGTTCAGCGAACCGGGGCGCACGCCCAACTCCCTGCCAGGCAAAAGAGCCTACTGCTCGCAGCCCTCCGTCAAGCCTCGCTTCGCTTGGATGGCTTGACTGCGGGACCCTGCTTCGCCGTATTCCGGCAGTGCCGCATGGGGGTGGGCGTGCTCAATGCTTTCCGGCCGGGCAGGTAGCAATAAACACAAGGGGCTGTACCCCCAACGCACTCTACCCGGACGGAGGTTTTTCACCATGAAAAAACATACCCAGGAGTTAAGCAAAGATCTCGCTAATGCCAAATTCGCCGGCATCGATTTTCACAAACGTACCTCAGTAGTCGCAATTGGCGATACCCATGGTGGTCTCATTCAGCAAGTTACCCTCATCAACGAAGAGCGAATCATTCGCGAGTACTTCCAGGGCTTCGTTGGTCTTGAATGCGTCATCGAGAGCTGCCGGGGCTACGAATGGCTTGTAGAGCTTCTGGAGGAGCTCGGGCACACCGTCCATATGGGCGACTCCCGTTCCATCAAGCTCATCGCCGTCACCCGCTGCAAGACTGACAAAATCGACAGCAAGATACTCATGGAACTTCTGGGCCAAGCAGTTCTTGCCTACATGCTACCAGCCGTCTGCCACTGAGCGCCTCCTTCGCGAACTTGTTCGCCACCGAGCCCAGCTCGTTCGCACTTCCGTCAAGCACAAACTCCGTGTCCATGCCAATCTGGGCCAAGGAGAACAAGTGCATCTACGCACCATTTTCCCTTAAAGGTCGACAACAGCTGAAAGAGGTAAAATTGAGTGAGCCTCGGCGCCAAAAGGTTGATGACGACCTGGAAGTCATCGACTTCCTCGAACTCAAAACCGCCGAACAAGATGCTAAGGTCAAGTATGTTGCTCGGTCAAATCCCGATGTGCCTTGCTCAAAACCATCCCAGGCTTTGATGTACTCACGTCCATCGCTTTCATCGCTGAAGTCGGCGATATCTCTCGCTTTCGGAAAGCCAATCAAGTTGCCGCCTTTCTAGGGCTAGCTCCCAGGGTCTACTCCAGTGGAGACACAGGCGCAACGGCGTATCACTAAATGCGGCTCCAAATTGATGCGCTGGATGCTCGTTCAGTCCGCCTGGTCAGCTATTCGCGGCAGCTCTAACCTGAGAGCTTGTTACTCTCAAATCGGTCGGCGACGCGCCAAAAAACCGCCATCATCGCCATTGCCAGGAAACTCGCCACTATCGCGTATCACGTTTTAAAGGAGAAAGCGGAGTTCGATGAACGAATGCTGGACGCTGGGCTAGATCGTGCCGTCTTTTGACCCTGCCTGCAGAGGTCGTTAAAAAAATTGAGTCAGCCCAGCACGAAAACCACCGAGGCAACCAGGTCTAACCTGGAGTGCGAATGGAAAAAATGTGAGTTCAGCTACCTGGATATCACGCACGTCGGCTAAAGTTCCGGTGCTTTCTTCGGCACCAAGTGAGTCCACATCACATTGGACCCTCACTTTGTGCTGCCAAAAAGTACAAAAAGTAGCAAAAGGAGATGAAATCATGCGGCTTTCAGGGGTATTGACAGTTCCAACCGTCCCCATGGAAAAGATTTTACCGATGAATTGTGCGGTCGATTCAACGCTAGAACGCGTTGAAGGGAGTCCCTGAGGGCTCCCTTCAACGGACATCAATCCAGGCAACGGCTCCCACCCAAGACTCAGGCTCAGCCGTGCTCACTTCCCTCTCGCTGCAAGACGATACCGAACTGCTTCAGCCAGGGAGAGCTGCTCAGCTTCCTCCGCCTGCCGCCCCATCTCGTTGTAGGCGGCATTGATCTCCTCCCAAACCGCCGTCTCAGACAAACCAAGAAAAAGAGCATGGCTGATGCGCTCATCCTCAGCCGAGAAAATCTTCACAGGTTCGCTAAGAGTCATTGCCGTCTCCTTTGTTGGGGATGATAGAAACGAAGAGGATTATGGCAAGCAGGTCTGTCTTCCTTCTCCTATGGATATCTAATTGCAGTCAAATCCAAACGACATTTGTCGTCCGATTGCTCACTAGCGAAGGGCTAATCTGTTGGCTTGCGCTTTTTGGTGCTTATCTGCTTGTTTGAACTGAATAACCAAGCAATAGCACTGGCGACAGTGACGCACAACTACTAGTCTTCAACAAATTCGTAGGATCACGCCAAGAGCGCATAGCGCCACTTGCGCCACCACCGGCGCCACCATCTCCAAGACACAAAACGACCGACCGAGGGCTTCTCGATCAGTCATACATTAGCTATTCACGGACAAGTACAGGCACTATCAGACAAATGCTAAAGGACCCAAATAACATGAGGCTGACATGGAAATTTTGATCAGACTTCCTTTACTCCTGCCATCTATTGCAGCTTTGACCGTGTTGCAGACACAGTCAGCTTTTCTGCGCGCTCTCTTGTCTTGGCAAGAATTCATCACTCGTGCGCAGAATACAAACACACCGTTAAATTAAGGACATGTCAGCCATGTGTTATCTCGCCCTTCTATAGTCATTGCCACAACCACAGATAAGCAAGACCAGTCAAACAAAATAAAAGCCAAGACGATAAACCGGTTCGTGCCCGGTTTATCGCTTTTCGCCATTTGCCACCACCCGCGCCACCACACTCGCGCAGCCGACGCGAACTCACACAGCTCTGAAACGGCTAAATATCTGCACTCTCGTATTACCACCATACAACCGCTTGCAATCAGGACGTGACCCTATCACTATGGAGGCATCTTGCATATTTCCTCTCTATCAGGTGAAACAGCGCCCTTTCAACAAACGATCCGGAATTTTGAACTTACAGGCTGACCAGAGGTCAGACCAGGGGAGCTGTCAAAAGGCACAACCGGGATATGGCAAGATAAGTAAGGCTTTCCTCCTAGCAACCCCCAGAAGAAAGAATGCAAAAATGGAAAATCACATCCAATCCGAGATCCAGCTCGATCGTGAGCACAACGATCTCAACATGCTGCTCGCAGCTCTTGCCGTCAACCTGAGAGATCTGGCCCCTGTGATTGGTCGCAACGGCTTTTGCCTGGTCAGTCAGGGTCGCTTCCTCGGTTATATCTCGCAGGCTTCGGTGTCAGTGGATCAGCGGAAGCGTATTTATAATTTGGCAAGAGATGCAGACGGCGCAACACGCGAGAGCGGCGTTCTGATTACCACGCCATCAGGAGAAAGCTTCGTCAGGCTCGATGAGCTTGACGGCTTCATCTCTAACTGCCAAAGCGATCGGGAGTAAACTGGCGCCGGAAACCCTGCTACTTTCCTGGCCGGATCAGACTGCGGCTGCTAATGTCCGCACCAGGGATCGAAAATGTTGCTCACACGTTTCATTAGTTTAACTCCATCGACAATGGCTTCTCACCATACTTTATTAACGCCGGCGAAGGACAACACACCACGACCGGTCGCCCTGCCTACAAAAGCAAGAACACTGGGTCTTAACCGTCACCTGCACTGAAAAACCAGACTGCGGCAAATTCAGCCTGCCGCCCGGTCAAATAAAGACCTGTCGATGGACAGCCCTGCAGAAGCATTGCCCCAACCTCACCGGAGGGGTAATGCTTCTGGACTTTTCTTCACGGCAGTACTTTTTCCAACTTATAGATCTAATTGCCTCAGCAGCATTTGAGAGCGGCCCGGCGGTGTTTTCCGGCATTCATTTCACTACACCATTTAGTATCACTCGCTTCTGCAAGGCAAGCAGCTGCCGGCCATAACGACCGCCCAAACTACCGCACCATATCCAGTGCATTTCGGCAAAATATTGCGGAATAATTAAGAGTATTTCGTTAGCGCAAGCAGCGCCAACCTGACAACTATCCGGTTTAATCTAAAACTGGCTATCCTTTATTCAGTGAGACTTCCAGGCGATCGCTCATCCCACCCATTTGGTAATCCGGCCCAGAGCATTGCTGGATTCAGACTGAACCGACAGCAAAATATTATTGGGGTACCCAGCGAATAATTACCAGGAAAAATTTTTCTTGCAGTCGCCATTACATCTGCATATATTTGCATACGTAAGTATTTCTATATTTTCATTTTTTTGCAAGCAACCAGTTTTCCTCAAACTCCCCTACCACCGCTAGAACCCCCATCGCCAGACACCCCTCAGTCCGACACGAGAGAGCTCGCCCCCTTCTCCCGCGCCTGAATCCAGCGCTAGCTGCGTCAAGTCACACTCTCACTGGGGTTCTAGAGACTCTCATTCCCTGAAAACAAACTTTTGAAAGGACTCATCCATGCTTATGGGATACGGCCTTGCCTTAGCTATTCTGCGAGAACTCTACCTGCACTGGCGCGACGCCTGGCGGGAACCGGATTCCTTCGACGCCATCCTCAATATGGTCAAAGACGCCTGCTTCACTTCTCATGAAAATGAAACTTTCCCCCTCAACACCCAACAGAAGATCAGGCTCACCAGACAGTTCATGAGGCGGGACCGTCAGCTCTACGGTCCTTCCGACCGCGCCCGACTCTATAACATCGCCAAGCTGGCCGCCCTTTACGAAGAAGATATGAACCTGACCAGAGCTGCCGCCTGGTACGATTACGGATTGAAAATTTGCCACGCTAATAAGGACCGGGAAGAATTCCAGAACATCGGTAAATTCAAACTAGCCTGCGCCTACTTCTATAGAGACCGCAATCAAAATCAGGAAGCCCTCAGGCTCATTGAGGAAGTGCTGCTACTAATGGTCGAGGCTCCACCCGAGGAGCAACGGCGTCTTGGCAAAGATGTTCTTCTTCAAAAGGTAAGGCTTCTGGAACGACTCAACCACCAGGAGCTCGAAAGCTCAGTTGGGGAACTTTTGTCCCTCTATGAGGATGAACACGGACCAGTCAGCCAGGCAGTCCTCGATCTTCTTATTGAACTTGCAACTTTGAATCTTGGTGCTGGCGGCAAAGCTCGCCTGGAAACCCACAGGAGGCTCCTGGAGGAGGCGATCTCCGTTCAAACTGCCCTGGGGGAAGAAAGCCTGCACAATGCCCGGTGCCTGGAAGAGCTAGCTCGCTTTTATACCTTTAAGCAGCACGAGCAAGTTGACTTTTCGACCTTTAAGCAGTCTGAGACAAATTGCTTTCGTACCTTTAAGCCACCGAAAACACAATGCTTTTGTACCTTTAAGCAGCCGAAGACAGATTGCTTTTGTACCTTTAAGCCGCCGGAGTCGGATCGCTTTTCTACCTTTAAGCGATCTAAGCCCTCTCACGAGGAAGCACTCCGGCGAAAGGCGGCACAGATCAATGCCATCCATCGCATCAAGAGCTTGCCTTACCAGGGCTTCCTTGACGATATGGAACTGGCTGCTTCCTTCTACGAGGAGCGCAACCAGGGCGGAGACAGCACAACCGCCTTTCAGCTGAGGCGCCGGGCTCAATTGATCAGAAAAGGAGAGATCAAGCTGAGAGCCTGAAGACCACCACCACAAATCCAGAACCCAAAAGGGAGCAACCAAAACCGGTAGACCCACATCTTTTCCCTCGACTCTTCGCTTTTCCTTCGGAACGCGAGCCCTTCGCGCTCTGCATCAAAAACCCTGAAGCCATCGAAATCATGAGGATCTCCATGACCACCACCACCATCAACAACACCCTTGTTCCGGTCTTCCGCAACGCCTTCCAGACCCTCCTCGACCAGGCCCGCCACGACAGCGTCTTCCACGGCAAGCTCAAGCAGGCTCTAAAGAAATTTGATCTGCTCACCTACCGCCAGTTCTCGCCCTTCAAGCCCAGGGAGATTCACGTCGACCAGGAGCAGCTGGCCGACAGCCGCTACCGCCGCCGCCTCATCCGTGAGCTGAAAGCACCCAGGCCTTCGCCCTGGGTTTATCACACCCTGAGCATGGAGCAGAAGGAGCTTTTCTCCGGCAGCAATAACAACGAATACCTGGTTGCTCTCAGCCAGTACATGGCTGAAAATGCCGCCGGCCGCCTCGGTGAGGTGAGCAATCAGGATGCCCTTATCATCAGCCGCATGGATGCCATGGACCTCTTCCACTTCCTGGACAGGTTCAAGCGCTTCGAATTGACCGGAGAAGACCTGAGCAAGTTCGTTCTGCATGAGCTCTGCCAGCGCATCATCGACGAGAATCCTCGCTACCAGGCAGCTGTGGCCATGATTGCCGACGCCGCCGAAGAAGCCCGCTCTGGTCTGAAAGAGGCCATGAAGCCGGTTGTGGATGCGGCCATAGCCGACTGCTCCCGCCGCCTGGCAGAAATCTCGGCAGAAGCTGGAAGCCGTGCTGATGCATTCATCGCCAAACTGAAGCAGGAGCAAGCCGAAAGGCAGGAGCGGCAGCGCCTTGAAGAGGAGGAGAAAGAGCGGCTTGCCGCTCTGAACGCCGGCAAAAGCGAAGAGCAGATCTTCGCCGAGGCGGTGAAGAAAAGGGAGCTTGCCTATCGCCAGGCCAATCCCACCCATCCGGCCGTGAAGGTACTCCTCTGGGGCGGCGCCATCCTTCTGGCTGTCGGCTTCGCTCTTTTCGGTGAAGTGAACGGTGTTCCGGTGCCGGAACTTCTCGGGCTCGATAACGAGTAAGCATCAACAGCAGGGCCCCAGGGCTTCTGCCAATTCTTCCGACAAACTTGAGACAGGGGCCATCAGCCCCTGTCTTTTCCTTGAAAGGAAAATCATGAAACAAAAGAAGGATGCTGCATCTTCCAGAACTCCTCTCAAATGTCTGAACCCGTTTTACGACGCCTTCCTTGTACCGGTGCGCCGCGCCGTGGAAGAACTGCTGGCAGCTTATGTGCACGGTAGCTACAACCTGCCTCCGCTTCTGAGCCGGTACGACCTGGCCACAAGGGTCTATTACCAGCCTGCCAGCCGCTTTCCCTACGAGCGAGAGTCTTACAGCACCAAACTCTCCGACCTGAAAGATCCACTCAAGAGAGCGGCACTGGCGGAAGTGATGGCTGAAAATCTCACCTTCTTGCTGGTGCGCGGCGCAGAGCCACAAGATCTGACCAGCAACCTCTGCCTGCTCAATCAAATGAGCGGCACCATATTAGCCACCATTTTGGAAAGGAACTACCTCAACACCCTCAACATCAACCAGGCGAAATCTCAAATCATACTTTCCCTCAGTCAAACCCATAACGCCGAGCTCTGGAGAGAGCTTGAGCAAGTGATCAACCAAACGTTCCGCTGAAAGGAAACACCATGGAACAAACCGCAATCTGGCTATGGAGCGGCTTCGGCATCCTGATCGTGAGCATGCTGACCCTCGATCTGGGCATCTTCAACCGCAGGGCACACGAACCAACCTTCAAAGAAGCAGCCATCTGGAGCGCCGTCTGGGTGAGCCTGGCCCTTGGTTTTAACGCCGTCATCTATTACTTCATGGGCGCCCAGCCGGCCGTGGAGTTTCTCACCGGCTATCTGATTGAAAAGGCCCTCTCCGTAGACAACATCTTTGTCTTCGTCATGCTCTTCTCGGTCTTCGCCGTTCCCATTAAGTTCCAACACCGGGTACTATTCTGGGGCATCATCGGCGCCTTTCTCATGCGCGGCATCATGATCGCTCTAGGAGCCTACTTGATCGAGCAGTTCCACTGGGTAATCTATCTCTTTGGAGCCATCCTCGTCTTCACCGGCGCCAAAATGGCACTGCAGAACCATAATTCCACCATCGACACAAAGAACAACCTGATTGTGCGCTGGTTCCGCAAGTTCATGCCGGTCACCGATACCTACAGGGAAGACAAGTTCTTCGTCAAGGAGAAAAGCCTTAGAGCGGAAGATGCAGGCCAAGCCGTCTGGTTCGCCACGCCTCTTTTCCTGGTGCTTCTCCTGGTGGAAGCCACCGATCTGATCTTTGCCGTGGACTCCATTCCGGCCATCTTCGCCGTCACCCGCGACCCCTTCCTGGTCTTCTCCTCTAACGTCTTCGCCATCCTCGGACTCAGGTCCATGTACTTCATGCTGGCCGGCATCGTGCACCGCTTCCACCTGCTCAAGTTCGGACTTGCTTTCATCCTCGTCTTCGTGGGCGCCAAGATGCTCTTCATCGACATCTACAAAATCCCGGTGCTGCTCTCTCTGGCGGTCATCGCTGTGACCGTGGCAGCTTCGGTGGTACTCTCCCTGGCTTTCCCCAAACAGCGTGACGGCAGCCACTGACCAGAGACCTTTGCAGAGTCGAGCCGGGCTCTCTTCCAGGCAATGAAACCCACCAAGACCGCCCATCTGCGGTAGAAAGGCTCCTGAATGGACTCAAAGGAAAACCCTTCTTCGTCGGCGCCAAACGCTCAAACTCCACCGCCGGATCGCCCACTGGACCGATGGATATACCACGTTCGTTGGATACTCTATCCCATCAATGCCGGACTGGTCCTGGCGCTCCTGGTCTTTCTCGCTCGCTTCCTCTACCAGGTAGCCTTGCTGGTGCTGGATGCGCCGCAACTGGTGATGGACGAGAACAAGCATATCGACCATGACTTGATGATCAAGATGGTTACCCTCCTGGATCAAGCTATGATCTGCTCCCTGCTCATCATCACCATCATGGGCGGTCATCAGATCTATATCAGGCGCTTCCAGGATAACCTCTATCAGGCCGGACCAACCTGGCTGAGAACGGTAGACACCATCGTCCTCAAGGTGAAGATGGGTCTGGCATTCACCGGAGTTTCCAGCGTCATGATTCTGAAAGACCTGGTCAGCGCAACGGTTGTACCGAAGGAAATATGGCTGACCCATGTCACCATTCACCTGGTCTTCATGGTCTCCACGCTCATGACGGCCATTGTCTGGCGCATCATGCACCCAAAATAAGGCAGTCCAAAGAATAGCGCCGTTCGACTGAACCTAACTCTCGGGGAGCAACGCAAGTGCTCCCCTTTTTTCGCGCAGTTACTATTCCTTTTAGTTAGCCAGTTAGCAGATCAGCAGAAGAACGGGATCGCTTCGGTGGTTTCCAAGAGAGACAGTTCAAACCATCTATAGCCAATTAGAAGAAAATCCCAGTATTAGCTTTTCTCATAGTTGTCATGCGGGCGAAGAATCAGCAGCGCCCTCTCCTCGGAAAGCGGACCATCGCCGACAGCCAACGCTTCTCAGGCAGGACATTGAGTGAAGCAACAAACTTGCAACGGGACCACTAATCCGACCAGACTTAGTCGTACTCCTCTTCTGCACCTCAACAAATCGCCTCTCAACCCAAGCACAAGTCCTATCCGAGATAAATCACCTGCCAATACTGCCTGAAAGCAGTATGGCCTCGTTTGCTTGCAGAAGCGGAGCCCATTCAACATCAAGCAACACCAAACACCAAATGAACACCCCAAACACCACCTCCGACAACCATGGTTCCCCAGTCACAGACGTCCTGGCCGCACTGGAACAAGAAAGAGCCGCTCAAGCCCAACGTTTACTGAACTACCAGGCAGAACGCGCGATTCAGTTCTGGTTTTCCAACATGGAATTCAAATCCACCGAACAGGGGCGCATCGGCTTTCTGCGCAAATTCCTGATCAGAGGTGACTACGACATGGAATTCGGCTCCTGGGAATACAAGGCTCCGATAGTCGCCGAGGCAGTCAGGCAACTCAATGAAAAGGGCTGGAAAATTTGCCCCCAGTGGTCGCACTGGAACTTCCTCTTCTTCACCTGGCGCAGCCTGCAAGGAATCACTTTCCAGCAAAAGCAGCCTGAAGAGGCAGAGTCGGTGAGTGAAGACAGTGCCCTCTGGATTACCAAACTCCCGCGGGACATGCCTTTCTAATGCATCACTCATAACCTGAAAGGAGCACTTCCATCATGACTGTACTTTCTGTTTCAGTACTTGCGCTAATGGCGCTCTGGATAGCCGTCTCGCCCCGAGTAGCCCCAACTCTCTATCATCGCTTTCTCTTTCATCCACACAAGGAAATGGGCGAAGCCTCGGAAATAGAGAAGCTAATTACGACCTACGGCGGCGCCGAGCACTTCTATCGAACCAAAGCCGGTCATACTCTGCACGCCTTCAGTCTGGGAGAATTTGCAGAAAAGAGACCGGTACTCTTCTACAGCATGGGCAAGAACGGCGACATACCAAGAAGAGCTGAGATACTGGCACAGCTGTTGAAACTGCAATTGACGGTATTCATTTACGAATACCGCGGTTTCGGACGGAGCCAGGGTCAACCAAGCTTACCGGGTATCATCGAGGACGCCAGGGAAAGTTATGACTTCCTGCACGAAACCCTGAACGTTGAAGCCGAGCGAATCGTCTTTTTCGGCGAATCGTTGGGAGGCGCAGTGACAGCCCAACTGGCAGGAAGCAGAAAGGCCGCCGCCGTAATTACCAAGTCTACCTTTGCCAGCTTGAACCAAATTGCCAGACATCAGTTTCCACTACTGAGGCTCTACCCCGGAAGCCTGATGCTCTGCCCCGATTGGGATAACGGCAAGGCTCTTTCCGAGGTCAGCGCACCGACTTTGATCGTGCACGGCGAAAAGGACCGCATGATTCCGGTTGACCATGCCAGGCAAATACAAGCGGTTTGCAGCCACTGCTCACAGCTCCTACTACTTCCGGAGGCGAGGCACAGCTTTATGAGCGAAGCAGACTCTGAGTGCCTGGCCGCCGGCCTGACTGCATTTCTAAAGGAACTAAACTAATAAGACAATTCAATCGATAGAGCAGATCGCGCCTGATTAAGGGCTGATCTGCTCTCTTTTTTGGGGACACGTAGTCGACCGGTCCACTAGTTTGCCGCTACCGGAGTTTAAGCCTGGTCAGACTGTGGCATGTTCTAACTAGTTCAATTCTTCAGCCTACCCTGCTACCCAGCCCACACTGGGAGGATTTTGTCATGCCAAGCCGCGTCGCCAACTCAAGTTCAGTTAGAGCCATAGCACTTCCCGTGCCCTCCTCCTGCGACCTGATTGAAGCAGCGGTGATAGGACTCTCCCTTTCCATGATTGCCATTGTCTCCGGCAACAAGCTAACCGACTGGCTTGGCAGCGCCGCTGTCTTCATCACCTTCCTGCACGGTCAGCTTTCTTTTGCCATGCAGGAATCACAGGGCAAAATGGCACAGCCCACCGTCGAAAACTATCACTGGTCGGGCAGACTCTTCGTCACCAAAGAAATTCTCTGGATTGCCACTTTCGCCCTGGCAGGATGCTGGCCTCTCTGCGCCGGCAGTGTGCTCTTCGCCACCTATCCCCACTGGCGGGCACTCTTGCGCCGTTCCTGACTAGCACAAGAAACTCCTGGCATTAAGTCCGCAGCCGCAGTCACGGCGCCGACACTAGCCCGCCCACTCTTCGCCACAGACAACCGGTAAGGTGAACTCAACCTACCCCGGAGTATCAATCATGGCAGAAAGCAGACAAGCGGAATTTGATAGAGCGAAAGAGAAATTCGAACAACAGTGCCCCTCAAGCATAGCAGCAGAGGCCTGGAGTGCGGACTGCAAAGCCATCTCCAACAAAAATGCTAGAGACACAGCCGACAACTTTACGGCAGTCTTCCCGGACGGCGCCAGCCTCATGAAAGAATTCGACAAGAACCCGAACGATGTCATCACCCCCAAAGAAATGGCAGCCAAGATAGATGAGCTGACAAACTCTAAAAATGACGCCAGCGCATTTCAAAAGGCAGATGTAGTCAGCTTGCTCTCCATTGCAGTTGGTCAAACACAAAATCCCAATCTAACTGCAGAACGCTACGACAAATACATAGCCAATTTACGCAAGGGCATTTAAGAAAGTTCGAATAGGCTCATTCGCACCTTTGTCTTTCACATCTTTTTCACGCAAATTGCGCACTAATAGAGCCTGTCAATCGAAAAGCAGTTGCGAGCCGTCGACCATGTCGACGTAGCTCGCTTTGCCGTTTTTGCCACCACCCCCGGTACCATTTCTAGCGCCAGCTGCGCCAACCAAGCGAAGCTAGGCCAGCCCACGAAGGGCTCCGGCAGCCGGCTTGCTCGACGGTTCCATACTAAGGTACGTTCGCAAAATAAATTCTTGCCCGACCGCCAAAAATGAAACGCCAATCACCTTGACTCCGGCACCGCCGATGGGGCAGATTGCAGATATCGTTTTCCGTCACCCCCAAGAGCAGAACCCAACCAACCAAACTATTCCAGCCACCATCGCTAGCTTCAGCAATTTCGCAAGACCATAAGTGTCTAGCCATGGATAGCCGTTATTAAAGTATTCACCTTACCAGTTTAACTGCGTGCCGGCCGCCATACTCACGACTCCCCTTCACTAAAGAAGGACCAGGAAGTATCCGTGAGTATGGCGGCTTGCATTCACTCTCTGGAAGGCAACGCGAAGAACTCTATAGAAGAATTGGAGTAAGCCATGTCCAACCTCTATAAGACTGCAGCCTCACGCAGGCAGTACGATGGTGACCTGGCCGTGGCCACCCTCGCGCTAAGTTTTCTGCTTACTGCTACACAAATTGGTTTCGTAGCAGACGGTCTGATGATGGTAAGCGGACAAGGTTGGTTTCTCTCCCTTCTCTTCGCCATCGTCATCGCCACGGGTCTTTTGCATAGCCAGTTCCTTATGAACAGGCTTTTTGAAAAAGCCCTGCCCCGACGTTATGCCTGGCTTTTTGGCGGTCTGACAGCCGTCATTACCGGTCTGATGTCGGTCTGGGGTATGACCCGCTTGAGCGAAGCCTGGACATATAAATGGGCTATGGGTATCTTTCTGGGCACCCTGGTGCCGCTGCAAACTACCCTTCTGGCCAACATGACTACCGGTATGTTCGCGCTAGCGGGCCGCAACTGGTACAAAGGTAGCCTCTGCGAAAAGTTCTTTGCCGTGGTGTCAACCTCCCGGGCAGAGGTAGCGCAAGCTGCCGAAGCCAGGCCTGCACAGGCGCCGGAAGAGACACTGGGAGCGTCTTCGGTAGATACCGCTGCCGCTTCCCTGGCCCCACCCCCGATTGCCGCTCCGGAACCGGTGCCTTCACCGGCTCCGCTTCAGGCAAGCCCCAGGGAGGAGAGGCTGGCTGAAGAACCGCAACCTACCCTCAGCAGTGCGCCGCCAAGCCAAGACCAGAGCCGGTACCATGAACGGTCGCATAACAGTCCCATCCTTAACTCCGAAAGCCGAATCGCCTCCTTCTCCTTCAGCGAGGAGCGTGTGTCGATTCGCATCAAGAGTCATCTGTCCAAGCGCCAGTGGAAGGACTTACACTCCCGGTTACGCCGAGTTGCCTCTATCACCTGGGACGACGTCGAAAAGACTACCTCCCAAGATGGACAACGCGAGCGCATTCTCACCGGTAGGGTAAGTTACCCGGACAGCCGCGGCAAGAAAAACAGAAAGAAGCGGGAGGCTGCTCGCCTCCGGCATCTTGATGAACTGCTGCGACAGCTCAAGGAACTAGTGGCTATCTACAACTAACAGAAGCAGGGAGGAGGGGTCCGCCCCTCCTCCACCCTCAAGTTCCAAAGTCGTAACGACACTAATGAAGGAAGTACAGCATGAAAACCTTCCCCTTCCCCGATCCGTCTATCGAAAGGAGCAATTATCCATGTCTTCCTCTTCTTCCCGGCGGTGGGGTCTCCTTCGGACGGAGACGCTGATCAGACAGGGCTATGTTTGATTGGGGAGTAGTCCGACTCCTGTGGGCGGCTACCGCTCACAACCCTATTTATCTAGGTTTCTTGCATGAAAAAGCTCTCCGAGCTATTCACGGGCCTTACCAACTGGTACCTATCAGATGGTAAGTACGACCAGATGTTGATCAAACTATCGATCACCATCCAGCTTGTCTTGCTTTCGCTCTCGCTCATCCACCAAACCAATGCGGTGGCGGACGTGACAGGCATGGCATGGTGGCTTGCTCTCATGCAGGCGGTGGTTCAAGACTTTGGTCTGTTTGTAGCAGAACTGGTCTTGATCCGCTTCCAGCAGGTCGGCAAACCTATCATCTGGGCAGCTCTCTTTGTGCTTTTCGCAGCCGTGGCAAGCGGTTCTGCGAACGTGTACGACTTCACCCACAGGCTCGAGCCCAATACGGTGAAGTGGTGGCTTTCGGCTGTCTACGGTGCTTCCGTACCGTTGCAGGTTTTGCTGCTAGGCAAGCTGGTTTCCCAGCTCGTCGACGCAAAGAAATCGCCCCGGGCCGGCGAGTCCGCGGGCAAGTCGAAAGGGTCTGCCGTCAAAACCAAGGCAGACTCGTCCACGGCTCGTTCTCGCAAACGGGCAGCCTGAGAGTTGATGCAACAGGGCGGGCTCGAACCCGCCCTGTTGCTCGTAAGTTCGGACAAGCATAAGTGCAAGAACAACGCCAAAACAGTATCAAGGAGTAGAAGCAATGCCTTCGTACCACATCAAGATCCCCGATCCGACCTTGTCCAAACCCGGACTCCTGGCGGTGGGGCCTCGTATCGAAGCGAGGTGCTGGCTGAACAAGGATAAGACTGAATGTTTAGCTGGGGAATGCTTCGAAAGTTCGCAAGACTTCCCTGTGCGGAAGATTCCGCACAGCTGAGCCGCCGACCTGTCAGGCGGCTCAGTATCTACCCGGGATAATCCCGAAGTTTAAAGCCGCTTGGACAGGAAGCAAACAAAAGGGTAATACCATGATCGGTATCAACATCAAGGCTACGGTAATCGGCAAGACCTTCTCCAAGGTTAACCCCTCCCAGGAGAACGGTGTGCTGGTTGAGCTTGCAGACGGCATGAAGGGTTTCCTTCACGTCAGCCGCATGCTCGGCCGCACCCCCGAGGATCGCGCCAGCACCCTCAACGACCTGACCGTCGGCTCGCAAGTGGAAGTTGATGTGGTTTCAGAAACCACCATCGACGACGCTCCGGCCGTTCGTGTCAGCCAGTGGACTGTCTTGCGCCGCGCGCGCAAGCAGGCGGCCGAAAACCTGATGAATCTCAACCGGATCATCAAGGGCAAGGTCGCCAGGGTCAGCGATAATTTTGCCATCATCGAGCTTCCCGATGACCTGCAGGGACTCCTGCATGTTTCGCGCGTAGTCGGCGACTCCGAAGAGGAGCGCTCCGCGCGCTTCGCCACCATATGCGCCGGTGAAGACCGGCACGTAAAGGTGAGCGAGGTCATCGAGGTTCAAGGTCGCCTGCGCGTGCGCCTTGAAGAGGTCGGTGCTTGACCTCGGTCCGTAGCCTCAGCACACCATCATCGTAACCGGCAGGAGCGCCGCAAGGCGCTCCTGCTCCTACCTTCATCAACCAAACAACACACTCTGCCTGTGCCCGCCATAGACCTTCAGCAATTTTCCGGAATCAATTCCACTATATTCCATCGTACTCCTAAAGCAAAAAAATGACCGAAGAAATTGCCGGGCGATTTGCGCTGTTGAAGACTACCAGAGGGCAATCTAAGCAGCACAACCGACCGGCGATTGGTTGTAGTTAAAAGCCTGTCTCCTGGCTTGTGGTGAGGAGACCTACTTGAAGAAGACCTCGCTTGATTGCTGGCTGTCGTTCTCTGCAAGATCAGCCAGAATAGGCTACAGGATTTGCTTCAGGTGTCAGATGGACTCCACGGGATAGAGCTTGAATTCAACGAAAGGCAGGCTGCCCCCGGACTGCTCTAGCAGTGCTGCGGCACTGTAAATTTGCGCTATGAGTTGACTGACATCTTCGATGCCCGGAGGCAGAGTGCCGGCAATCAGGTGATACGTCCAGCCCCAGTCATCGGTGTAGATCTGCTCCTCGCGAGCGATTACCCAGTCTCCTTCCTCGAGACCCAGCGCCAGTACAAAGATGCCCGGGTCGTCGACCGATGGTGTTTGGTGGCGGCGGCAGCCGCTGTCAGCTGTTTCCGGGCGCACGCAGGGGCTAAACAAGGTGATAAGGCCGGCGCGGGAGGCATAGATACTGCTGAAATAGCCGCCGGAGAGGGTGGTGCCCTGGAAGTGGCGAATCTTGCCGTCCGGCTCTAACACATGCAGGTTACTGATCTGCCGTCTATCGTTGGCGGCGATCGGCTGGCAGGGGATTTGTATAGTTTGCAGTTTCATGAATAGTCCTCGTTAGCTTTGTTCGGATTTGTTAAGTGTTCGTGCAGATTGACGTGCATCGCCAAAAGTCCGCGGTTTGCGGACAGCACCATCGGGGCTCGATGCCAGGTGCCGATGCCGGGCGCATTTTGCCCATGGCGTCCGTAGCGCACAAAAGCGATCTGGTAGGCGCAGGCATGATGAATTTCACTCTCCTTAACAGCCAGATCGCATTGCTCATAGATGTCAATCAACTCCGGCTGGTCTATGAGACTGCCTTTGAAGCCGCGCTCTTTTATCCGGCCGATTGTGTTTTCTTTCAGGCGTGCCAATCTATCCAACTCTTGTCTGGTTGCTTCACCAGGCAGGACCAGCTGGGTGCCAGGATAGTCGCCGAGGGTAACAAGAGCCAGATATTGTTCACTTTCGGGGGCAACGCTTTCCGGCAGGCAATCAAGATGAAACCACTGATCAACGCCTTTGCTGCCATCCTCGCTGATGGTACCTCGCACATGGGTTTGGTCCTCTATTGTGCCGATTTCCGCGCATGCGAGAATAGTGCGATGGAGAAAGCTGTATGTCGCCCGACGTTCATGGTCCAGCAGTCTCGGAGCCTTTCTCGTCAGCTCGCTGATTAGCATCAAGACCCTGCCTTCCAGCGTGGCTGGATAAAACGGCAGCGAGTTTTGGTCAATGCAGGCAAAAGCATCCACATCAAACATTTTCTCCATCGCCATATTGAGGATAATTTCCTCATCCTCCTGCAGTGCCATCTCCACTATGGCGAAGGACGCGCCGCTGGTTAGAGCCGCATGAGCATCCTTCATGTTGTTGAATCTCAATGTTTTGTCAGGTGACATGGTAGTTCTCCCGATCAATCAGCGACTGAAGAGAGCCGCTAGAAAGTTACTTTGAATCCTGGGTGTTTTTGCCGAATATGAGCGATATCACCACCAGAAAGAAGAAGACAAATCCGCTGCCGACCAAGAGAAAAATGGTGCCCTGAATGAAAGCGCTCACGAAAGTGATGATCCAGGCTGCAGCTGAGCCGAAAAAGCCGAGGTGAATGGCGCTTGTGCAGCCCAAAAGTGAGCCGACCATGCCCAGACCCAGGTTGAAGAAAGAGTTGAGCACGGTGGAGGCAAGCAATGCCCAGCCGCAAAGAGCCCCCAGCACCCAGCGTCCATATTGCCAGAGTACTTTGGCTTCGGTCTTGAAGATTTTCTTGACTGCCAGGGATATGGCTATGCCAAAGCCAGTAAACACGATCAGGAAAATTGCTCCTTGAAAGAGGGCGACCATGAAGGCCAATAACGTTCCGGCCACAAGACCAGGCGTTGCCTGTCCTAGTTCGGAGGGTCCGCAGTTTGCCAGATCTACCCCGCTACTCAGCAATGAGCCGGTAAAAGTAGCAAAGACAGTTGCCCAGAGAATGTCGGCAGCCAGATAGATTTTGGCTACGGTAAATAAAGCAGACTTTGTATCGACTGAATTGTTCATAGTATTTGTCCTGAAGTTAGGTGGATTGAAAATGACTGCAACGCTATAAGCCCCCGTGGCAGCGAACTGCCGGGTGATGTTTCCTTGATCTGTGCTTACGTTCTTTTCTTGAGAGTTCTTTTGAGGGCTAATTGAAGTTGCAACTTGAACCTAGTGAATTAGCTGTTTCAGTCAAAGGCTCTCTTTCTCTCTGCTTCATTATTTGGCCGGGAATCTCGTAGAAGCCGCAATTAAAAGAGCTCCACGAGAATTAGCCAGGTCTCACCGTCCCTTTGCTGGAGCAGAAAGCGTACCGTTTTGTCGGTTGCGCCAGCATTGACGTCCGAAAGGACTCTCAGTGGCACGGTAGAAGAGGATTTAGAAACTCCTACCTCTTCGATGCTTGCTACATGGCTTAGTGAATCAATGCCAAAAAAATCAAAAAACCCATTCTGCTTTGACAGGTTGTGAAAGTTGTTCAATGTTGCTTTCATCGTAGGTCGAACTTGTAGACACCCGTTTTGCCTACACACTCAGGTGACCAGCCATCGCCGATGGTGTGGACCTCCCTGTCCACAAATCAGCCATCCTTAGGGAAGGGGTTTCAACCTTTGCCGGCTACCGGCCGAAAATCCGGTATTGTAGCCGAGCCACCATCCCCCCGCCAAAAAACAGGCTGAAGAGCGATGCGGTTTGCGGGACGAATTCGAGCGGCTTTCCAGCAAAAACTGAAACTAGAAATCCAATTACCACAAATGCGCAACCGACGGCAGCCGGCAGCCACCTGGACTTCTGATTGAGCTTGTCGCATAGACGAGCACCGAGACGGCAGAAGTAAATAAGTCCTACAATCTGCGCAAGCAGACCGAGGACAGAAGGAACTGTAATTTCCATTGAAGGACTCCTCAAAGTATGTGTTGTTTGTGCTTTGTCGTGTCAGAGAAAAAGGGCGTCTGCCGGGAGTTGTACCTTCGACAAAATGAATTACCCAGGTAGGTAAGTGTGATCCATCGCAGTGGTTGCAGAGGCCGGGGCCGGATGATTACGCAACTCTTCCATGACCAGCTCCGGATTCAATATCCTTGAAACTTTCCAGATATATTCTCCAGGAGCTTTGATCAATTCCACCTTCACGACAAGTTCATAGCCGTCGGCAGCTCTTACATAACTCAAAGAAAGCTGCGCTTTCTCCCCCAGCACCTGACGGTCGCCATATTTCATGCCGCTGTACGCAAATTGATCGAAGCCTAACTCTTTCTGAAAGCGATAGACCGTAACCAGTGAATTGTCGTCCGGATGGTCCGGGTTGAATGCTCCATCAAAGACAGCGGAGCGAATTTCCTTCTCCAGACCTGTGACAAGAGCCGGTCCTACTGCGTTATTAATGCCGTTAGTGAGCCAACCGCCGACACCGTCGCTTCCGAACACACCGGTTATGGGACTGGCAATCTGGTCATGTACCAGGTTTTGAGCAACAGAATGAACATCGGCATACTTTTCAAACAATTGCACATCGCGATGTCTGATAGCGCTACTCAAGCGAAATATGGAAAGCTCCGGCGAAAAGACCATGGCTACTTTTGCTAAAAGGACAACAACAACAAGGAGGACAAGAATTTTTTTCATATTGGTAAACCCGATTTTTTGTTGAGTGAAAAATCAACGAAGAACTGCAAGGAATGTCCGGCAAGTTTCCGTGTCGCGTCTTATCAACACGGAACTCCGGCAAAGGTTTTGATTCGACAAAGTGAATCAGTGACAGGCAGCCATGTAAAAGCATAGGCTCCGGCCTGGCAGCATATAGCATTACCGCAAGCACATAGATGCGGGAGCGGCAACGCCAAGCAAGAAAAAAAACACAATTAAAGCGAGTCGGGCTGCTGTCTCCAATTGACGGCAGCCCGACGGCAAAAGGTTTTCAGCTACACACCTAGTGACGAGAACACGAGGTCTCTCTGGAGTGCATTGGGCAGCGGTCAGCCTCTCCCGCCTTTACTTTCCCGCAAACACATTGATAGGGCGAGAACACTATCGCTTCCTCCTGAGGTTGAGGCGGAACCAGGGTCAGCTTCGGCAGCACTTTGGACGGCATCAGACTCTTCTTGAAACTAATTCTGCGCACAGCCACAAAACTTGTCGACATCGCCTACCACCTCTCTAAACTCGCCAAATAAACATGCCACGACAATTCACCCTTGTCAAGATGCACTTTGCGTAGGAACCACCACCGTTACGGATGATTTCAAAAAACGGTGAAGTGTCTCTCTATGCCGGCACCAAAGTGTCCCGTCCGGCAAAGAGTGGACGAACGACAGCCACCGCATTTGGCACCAAACTAAAACTAAAAGCGATAGACCGTATCCAGCGACTTGTCGTCCGGATGGTCCAGGTTCAATGCTCCATCAAAGATAGCGGGGCGAATTTCCTTCTCCAGCCCTGAATAGCAAAGCCAAGCTGTAGGGGTTCCCTCGTCGGTAGTACATTTCTAGACCGACAAAGTTACTGCGGCTTTGAACCAGACAAAGTCAATAGCGCCACTATGATGGAGAGAGTTCAATTGTAGTCTGGAATTTGGCATTGATAAACGGCAATTCAAGGGCGCGCCATAGATTAAGGCCAAAAGAAAATCCTGCAATGACCTCCGCTGGCAGGTCAGCCACAATGACATACTTTTCTTCAATCAGATAGTCACTCTTACATGTCCCGGGTGTGGACAAAGCACCGTAGCTCACAGAACGAGAAAGCTCAGTTACATCAGAAAAGAGTGCAGAGACATATCTTACCTCTGACACGACTGCACCTTGCTCCTTGAGATTCTCACGAATCCATCGAACCGCTCCATGCGTTAAAGCCTGAAGCAAAAGCTGATTAGCAGCAAGGTTTATATCCCCAGAATGCTCATCACCGACAAATTTACCAGAAATAGAGGTCACTCCCTGTCGCTGAGCCATAACCTTTCCTCCCGGGCTGCCAATGAAAAGCTTGAAATCCAGCAATGCCGGACGATTTTTGTTTCACACATAGTATTTCTCCTCTATGGTGTAGGTTTTTAGGTTGAAGATTTGACGATGTGGGCTTGCTACAGTCTGTCAATCCTCAGCCTGTCAAACTGGCTATACACCGGTGCGCAGGGTTACTTCACGGTCCACCAGCCGGTTAGCCAGGCCCAATAGCTCCACGTACGTAAGACCACGGAACTCAAGCACATTGGGTCCGGACAGATCGATTTCGCATTCTACGCTCTGGGGATTTTGCACCAGTGTTTGCAGTTCCGCAAAGACAAAGCCCCAGATAGCCGGTGAACAGATTGGCCCGAAGAGCGGTAACTCAAAGCCTGCCTCCCGCACTCTTTCCTCTGGAACCAAAAGCAGGCTACGGGCCAATTCCAGCAGATAGGCATAAAGAGACAGCTTTACCAGACGTTGGTCCGAGGTGAGACCGCCCAAGACCGCACCGGCCATGATGCGCTCTTCTTTCTCAATTTTGCTTGCGATTTCGCTTACAAGTGTTTGCATCATACTCTCCACTTGCCGATAGCTAAGATCGCTTACCGGATCTCTTATCGGCATGTATAGACAGTGCCAGACCAAGACCCAGGAAGACCAGCCCCGTATAGAGAGGCAAAACAACGGTGACGCTCAAAGCTGTCAGCAATGAGAGTCCAACCGCCGCGGCCATAGTGCGCCCACCGGTAAAGTAGAGATCCACCATGACCGGCACCATACCGACTACTATCCAGCCAAAATTGACAGGCAGGAAGTTAGCCAGAAGAATCAGTGCCAGCAAGACTCCGCCCTGCCAGATTAGCATCCAGGAGCAAAGGCGCTCCTGTTCGAGTGTAAGGGGAAATTTCGGTTTTTGATTGGGATTGTTCATGAATTCTCCGTTCTATTGAAATGTCAGTCAGACTGCTGTTTTTCCACAGCAGCAGGGGCCGGAACAATCGTTTCAATCTTCGAGTCCTGTACTTCCGCAGGCAAAGAACTATCAAGACCGGCGCATTTGATACAGGAGAAGGAGCCGACGGCTTCTTCCTCTTCGTTTGTATCCATGTAGCTGAACTTGACGACATCGCCCTCTTTGATGAGCGGAATGCGGCTGAAGGTCTCGCGAGTGATCCGATAAGTGTTTTTGTCGCCAGGAACAACAAACAGATAAGTCGGTACTTCGCTGCCGGGAAGGGCGGCGATGCGTCCGATCGTAGCTGTGATAAATTTGCTGGCCTTGGCAGCGGTGCTGACGATCTGTCCACTTTGCTTGCGGTTCGCCAACTGGTTGGCATAGCGCGAAAGGGCAGTTGTCTTATTGGTTGAGAAAATGACATCGGCCGGATTCTGGCTGTGGGCATGCAAAAGTCCAATACCGGCGAAGGAGCCGCCGTCAGCCTGGGGTGCCACATAGATACCGACCCAGGTCAGTTCACCATAAATAGAGTAAAGTTGCACGCTCTGCACCGTGTAGCGCATGACGTTTTCCTTAACGCTAAACATCGTACTTCTGACGCTTTCTCCGATGTAGAAGTTGTTCAAACCGGGATAGTATTTGGCGTCATTGCGATTGGTATCGAAGACCAACACGCCCTGCACGGCATGACTACCGGTAGTGGCCGTCATGGGCACAACCCAGACATTGTCCGCATCGCTGGTGTAGTTCAACTCAACATCGGCCGGCTGCAACGTACCTTCCCGATTCCAGTTGAAAAAGATGGGCCAGTAATCCTTCGAATGACCACGACCATAAAGACCCCAGTCGGTTGCATAGTCAAAGACCAGTTCCTGATCTATGACGCGGTCCAACCAATCGGGCTTGTCCTTTGGATTGACGCTGGTGACCTGAGGTTCAGCTTCGGCAACATTTACCATGACGATTTTGTCGACAACCTTACCGTTCATACCGCCAAAAGGCTTCTTGATATAGGCGAAAGTCCAATATGGCTGCCAATCGTCATCGACTTCGAAGAAAGCTTTACCAAGTGTCATATCACTGAAACCATGTTGATAGGCATGGCGCTTTACGAACAGAGCCCAGCTTTGATCATTGAAAAGCTTGATGTGAAAACCCGTTTTAAGCTTTGGATCGGCTTCGGGATTCTCAGCATCAACCACCACATAGCCCGGACTCTCAGGATTGCTCCAGTTGAGCGTATCACCAGTGTTGATAAGGGTCAGCGGTGCTACCCAGTAACGGTGCCCGGCAATAGATTGCAGCGTGTAGCTGTCTTTATCGATGGTGTAGCGGCTGGAAATCTCACCTTGCAGAATCTTGGCTCCTTGAAAAACCGCGATGTCACGGTTGACCAGAACCATATGAGAGGGATCGGTAGGAGGGAGGGTCTCAGTATCAGCTACCTGCCGAATGTTGGGCAATTCCGCGTATCTTTTGGAATTGGCCTTACCCCAGTTGGCAGTCATCAGGTGAATGCTAACCGGCATGATAAATAAACCCAAGTAGCACAGAAGCAAATACTTGATGTTGCCAGGGTTCATTTTCAACAGCCAGGCCACGGCATTGGACGACAGAAGCACTACTAAGAGAACTTCAAAGTATCCAAAGAAACTGCCTTGAAAGACAGGCATACCGTAATAAAGCAAGGTCCTTACGGCCAGCAAAGTGACCACAAAGGAAAGAACGGCTGCAAACTCGATGCTGGCCAGGTTCTTGCGGGTCCAGGTATGCGGTTCGGAAATTCGGCAGCCCAGCTTCTCTGGATTCCAGATAAGAAATGCCGTAAAAGCAGCACCAACTAAGGAAGCGAAGAGCGAAAAGATCCAGAAGTGTGAATCGAATATCATTTTGGTCTCTCGTTTTGGATTGGAAGAAAACACCGCTAACTTCCGCATACGCCGCAATGCAGCGCAGCTTCCCCGTGAAAGGAAACGGTATTCAGTGAGGCTCAGTGCACGGCTGGTGCACGGAACGACGATTATTTGTGTTGCAAAAGAGCTTAGGTCAGGTTTTTCAATGTAGAAAGACGGGGAATAACCAAGCTTCGTAAATACTCATGGCCATTTGCAAATTTCCTGAAAACACTATTCTCTCCCGAAGAAACACAGACAATCGGCATAACTTGCGGCTCTTACACCATCTACCGGCAAGACCGGCACTTCCGGTGGTACCAACACTTTTTGCTTGAGGTAAAGCTTGAGAGAAATTTAGTTATGCAGACAATTGCGAAGCCGAAATTGCACCTGTCTCCGAAATACAGGCCAGGACTGCGTACCTGGTTGCAAGCACTCTTGGCAATCGCGCACCGTCCCACACCCTGCGCACCATAGCGGCCTTTACGTCCTTACTGTAACTCCCGTGATGGCAAGCCTCAATGGCCTGACCGAGGCAGTCAGCATAAGCCACAGAGCAGTGGTCAAGCAGCAAGAGTCTCAAAATCGCCCAACAAAGCGGCCCGCAAGCGGCAACATTTTTCTTGCATACAAGCACTACCTCTTGATAAGTATGTGGTTATAGACATTTTTACCTCAACCAGGTTTCAGGCAAAGCGAACTCTCAGATTGAAGCTACATTAGTATTGCCCTTTCATCAGCGCCGTGACTTGCGCCGAGCAGAACACCCATGAGCCAATGAAAGTTATGGCAAATTCCATAAAGCCAAAATCTAGAGCAGCGCGACTGCCTAACCCTTCCGAAAGCAAAAGCATCTGCTTTCATTCACCAAACGCGACCTGAGCCGGAATATCCCTGGTAAGGAACGGCTTTCAGGGCGGCGTGTTAGCATAAACAGAATCAAAATCGGAGGATCATGAATGAAACTTGCAACCGTGAAAAACGGCACCAGAGACGGCATGCTTGTGCTCGTAAACCGGACCATGACCAAAGCTCTACCCATTCCGCAAATTGCAGCCACTCTGCAATATTTTCTTGATAATTTCCAGCAATTGGAAAAACAGGCAAAGCAAGAGTTCGAGCGCCTCGAAGCCGGTCAAGCCGCCGGTGCTATTGATTTTGAACCGGGCAACTGCCTTTCCCCTCTGCCGCGTGCCTACCAATGGCTCGACGGCAGTGCTTACCTAAACCACGTGGAACTGGTAAGAAAAGCGCGCGGCGCCGAAATGCCTGAATCATTCCTGACCGACCCACTCATGTACCAGGGCGGCAGCGATGCCTTCCTCGCGCCGTTGGAAGCCTTTCCTCTTGCTTCGGAAGCCTACGGCGCCGACATGGAAGCAGAAGTAGCGGTAATCGTCGACGACGTACCCATGGGTATAAGTGCCGAAGCGGCAGCCGCACACATCAAACTGGTCATGATTGTCAACGATATGTCTTTGAGAGAGCTTATCCCCTCGGAGTTGGCAAAGGGATTCGGTTTTGTGCATGGCAAACCTTCCAGCGCTTTTGCACCGGTGGCAGTCACCCCGGACGAACTGGGCCAAGCCTGGAAAGACGCAAAACTGCACCTGCCTTTGCTTACCTATCTCAATGGTCAGCTAATCGGCAGTCCCAACGCCGGTTGCGACATGAACTTCAGTATGGCCGAGTTAATCGCCCATGCCGCCAAAACCAGGGCGCTCAGTGCAGGTACCATCATCGGTTCGGGCACTGTATCGAACCGAGACAGAAAGACCGGCGTGAGCTGCCTGGCCGAAAAACGCATGATTGAAAAAATCGAGAGCGGTGCCCCGGTAACACCGTTTATGAAATTCTCGGACGTGGTTCGCATTGAAATGCTCGACTCGCAAGGCAAGAGCATTTTTGGCGCCATCGAACAAAACATTGTGGCAGCAACCCCTGCTCAAGAGCTTATCGCCACAAAGTAAGAACCTGACCAACCCTCTTAATTAACCAGAAGACCCGTCCGCTTGAGCCGTCGGGTCTTCTTCCTTTCTGGAGTAAAACTATGAGTCACCCTCACGGAATCAATCACACTTACTTAGACTTAAAGGCCGAGCCCGGCATAGACTTTTTCCGCTTCACCAACGGCAACTTTGTCGACAGCGCCAAACTTCCTCCCGGCCACGCTCGCTGGTGTATGTTCGATGCCATAAACGAAGAGGCCCAAACCGCAATTAAAGCCATCATGACGGAAGCGGCGGAACTTGGTGGGCAGGGCACCGCCGAGCAAAGACAAATTGGCGATTTCTATCATTCGGGCATGAACCTGGAGCAGATAGAGGCAGAAGGTCTGACAGCCCTGGCGCCGCTGCTCGAAATGATTAACAAGAGCGGCACGCCTAGAACCTTTGCACGAGCCCTCGGACATATGCACATGGTAGGAATAGCTCCCTTCTTCGGCTTCGGCTCCATGCAGTCTTTTGCCGACAGCAAGCAACAGATTGCCGCCACCGGACAGGCCGGACTGAGCCTACCGGACCGCTCCTACTACCTGAAGAAAACCAAGAAGAACCTGGAGCTGATGCGCCAGTTCGAACAGCACATGGTCAACATGTTCGTCCTCATGGGCGAAACAAAGCCACATGCCATGCGCTTTGCTGCCGCCGTTTGCAGGCTGGAGACGACCCTGGCTAGAGCCTCTATGCCCCAGGAAGACATGCGCAATCCAAACAACATCAACCATGTCATGACGGTTGATGAGCTGAAAGCTCTGGTGCCCCAATTCGACTTCGACACTTACTTCCAAACCATTGGCGCACCGGCTTTTTCCAGCTTGAACGTCATGCAGCCAAAGTTCTTCAAAGCCTTCTCCAGGGTGCTCTCCAAGCTGACCAAGCTGGAACGCATCGCCTACTTGAAATGGCATTTGATCAGCACGGCAGCGCCTAAGCTGGGCAGCGCCTTCGTAGATGAAGACTTCGCCTTCTTCGGCAAGATTATGCAAGGAAAAACCAGCCAGCTACCGCGCTGGAAGAAAGTAGTTTCTGCAGTGGACAGCTTACTCGGAGAAGCGGTAGGCAAAACTTATGTGGCCAAGCATTTCCCACCCTATGCCAAAGCCCGTTGCCTGGAGATGATCGCTAATCTCAGCCTGGTCTTGCGGCAATCGATCGAAAACCTGAGCTGGATGTCGGAGCAAACCAAAGCCAATGCTCTCAAGAAAATGGACACAGTCAGGTTTAAAATCGGCTATCCGGAAACCTGGCTCGACTACACCGAAGCAGCAATAGACAGATCTTCCTACCTGAAAAACGCCTTCTCCCTAAAAAGACTGGCATTCAAACGCGACCTGGCCAAAATTGGCAAGCCCGTAGACCCCAATGAATGGCATATGACGCCGCAAACCGTCAACGCTTATGCTGATCCGCAAAACAATGAGCTTGTCTTTCCAGCCGCCATCTTGCAACCGCCCTTCTTCGACCCGCAGGCGGACGACGCTGCCAACTACGGCGCCATCCTGGTCATCATCGGTCATGAATTTACTCACCTCTTCGACGACGCCGGCGCACAATACGACGAGCAGGGTAATGTCCGGTTGTGGTGGGCGGAGACTGACTTCGCCGACTTCATGCAACGTATCGAACTACTTAGGCAGCAGTTCGGCGGCTACAAAGTAGGCACCATAAGCCTGAAAGGAGACCTGGTTTCAGGAGAAGCAGCGGCCGACTTAGGCGGTCTCAGTCTGGCTTACAGGGCCCTGCAGATCGCCATGCAAAAAAATGAGCCTTACACTGATGAGCTGGGCTTTACGGATGAGCAGCGCTTTTTCATTGCCTTTGGTCAAATCTGGGCACTGATCTGCACGCCGGAATTCGCCGAGATGCAAGCCGTCTCCGATCCGCATCCACCGGCACAGTTCAGGGTGAACGGCACTCTGGCAAACTTTGCTCCCTTTGTAGAAGCTTTTGCCAATCGGGGCGTCACCGATGAAAGCCCCATTATGTTGCCTGTAGATAAGCGCTGCCAACTCTGGTAAACGCTCAAGCAGACAGCTTTTCCTCAACTGCAACGGCACCACTCCCAGACGGGAGCGGCGCCGCCTTCTGGAGACTCTATGAACTCATTAATGGATAACGCTATCAGACTGGTAGGGCTTCTACTCTGCGGTTTCGGCGCAAAGCTGGCCGTAGATCTGGCAGTGACTAACGGCCTTGCCCTTGCCTTGCTCGGCATACCGGCGGCCTGGCCCTATTGCAAAGTCACACTCTCAAGCTCCAATAAACCAGTATCGCCACTGAGTGTAGCTCTGGCACTCATACCCTTCCTGGGTCTCGTTCTTATCGCCGGTCAGTACGGCGATGCCAAACTGGCTCTGGCTGTAATTCTCAATACTTTCGGCAGCCTCTTTTTTCTTTTGCCGATGTTCTCCAACAAGCCAGACAAGAAGTAGCCGCTTCTCAACGGACACCATACATCAGGGGCTCAAGCAATCGTTTAAGCCCCTGTCTTTTTAACCCTATCCAAACGAAACGCCATGAATAGAGACAAATTTAAAACCATGCTGCTTGGTTCAGCTCAACTCAAAAACAGCAAAATCGGAGCAAGAATCTCTCGCATTACCTTAAAGCTGGAAAAGTTCAACCATCTACCCCAGTGGTTTGCCTTCGCCTGGGCGGCAGTTTACCTGGCCATCATCCTGGCTATTGTGAAGGGCATCTTCCCCTCAAGCATACCATTCACCTATTTTGAACTCTGGCACACCACAGGCACCCTCAGCGATTGGTGCACCACCTCCTGGCCGATTCTAGCCTGGGCCATAGGTCTCACCTTCCTTGTCAGCATTCTCACCCGCAACAGTGACGAGGAAAACATCTATGCCGAGTATCTCTTGCGCAATGGCTTCTGGGTGAGCTTGCGTGCCGGTCTGATGGAAGAAATCCTCTTTCGCTGGCTGCTTCTCATGCTCTGGATTCCCATGGTCAAAGTCATCAACTTTATCTTCCTGGGTTTCATTGACTTTGGGCTAATAGAAATAATCCATTTGCATATCATCGCGCCCATAGCCAACTTCTTCACCATGGACATCCTCAAGGAACAGGTCGGCAACCCCAACAACTGGTCCCTGGGTGCGGCCATTATCATTGCCAATTCCAAATTCAGAGACGGGCATAAATACCTGGGCTTGATCGGCTTTGTAAATAGCTGGTTCATCGGCATGTTCATGTTCTACCTGCTCTTCAAATACGGCTTGGTAGCGGCCATCGTCGTGCACTTCCTCTACGACCTCTTTATCTACCTGGTGCATTATCTGGACAGCATCTTCGAAAGATCCAGAACCTAACCGCATCAGCGTGCTCATTCACCGCTGAATCAAAGACGAGGAATCTATGCAAGCACCTACCGGAAAAAACCCCACAATTTTCCTTATGACAGCCATCCACAGTCAAGCCGACGCAAGAGTTTTCGGCTGGCTGGAATCTCTGGAAAAAGCCAGGCAAGCAGCACAAGAAAACAGCCTGGATATGAGCGAAGAGAACTACTACACCCACCTGGTCATTGAAGAAATGTCCCCAGGCATTCACTGCCAGGTGCAAAACGAATGGTGGTACTCCTGGCTGGACGGACACTGGCAAGCTTGCCCCAAACCCGACTGGGCTCAACACACAACCAACTGGTCCATCGGTTGATGGCCCTCTAGGACCGCTTAAACCTTAACCCCGGCCAACCAGGTTCAGCTTAATCAGCACCTGGTTGGCACAATTTATCGCCATTTGCCTCAGGCTCCCGCAAGCTCCCTCATTTTCGCTTTTCGCCGAGCCTACTGTCTTCTTTAGTACTCAAAATGCAAAAGAACAAAAAGTGGCTTGGGAGCCGTATTTTAGTCAGGCGCTATCTAAGCAGCCTTACCTAAACGACTCCCAAACCCGGCTAAGTCAGCCTTCAGCGACGGCTGAGAATCAGAACCAGCCAGCCCAGAATCAAAGCTGCCGATACACCGAGTATCCAATAAGCGGCAAGAAGCACGGCAGCAAAGGAAGGCTGGAAGGAGAGGATTGCAACCACGGCGGCAAGGCCTATGGAAAAGCAGATTGGCAGTGCTCTCTCGTAATTACCAAGGCGATTAGCCAGGTAGATGGTACCCAAAATGGTGATGGCCGAGGTACCGGTAACTATGGCAAGAACAACAATTAAGATGCTTATGAGCGTCATGGAGAACTCCTGTTCTAGTGGGGAATGGTCTTCCCTGTTTGGTTAATGAACCGGCTGCGTAAGCTTTCAAAATTACGCTCAGCCGAAATTGGCAATAAAATAGCGGCGCCGGCACGCAAGAAAACACCTGAAGTGCTTGCCTCGTGGCAGAACAGGCACCGCTTCTAACGATAACTCTTGTCGTGCATCGGACTTAAAGAAATGGCGCCGATAGGATGTTTCAGCAACTGCTCCAAGGCCTTCAGATAGGACTCCAACTGAAAGGGCATCTGCATATAAGACGGCACAATCCCACTCAGGGCTTCCGTACGGGCAGCAAGATAGTCCAACCGCCCCTTATCAGGCAAAAGCATTTCACCACTTTCGCTGAAAAATCGCGGGTCGGCACATTTGTAGGCGGTAGCAATCTTGACCTCCTTGAGTGTAGCCATGCGGTCCAGGTTAGTGAGCACTAGCAGATCCACACCACCGACTACAGCTAGAGCATAGCGAGCGGCAACGGCATCAAACCAACCGAGGCGGAATTGGCCCTGCCAGGGATTACTGCCGTTATGGCAGGAGGAAAGGTCAAGGTCCGGGCAAACCGTTACCAGAGGACCGGCACCGTGCCTGGTGGCATAGCCCCGCAAAAGACCAATCCGCCGTATTTCACCAGCGAAGCCACTGTCCTTCAGCAGGTCCAGCGCGTTTTCAAATGTACAGTTAGACCTTGTGCAATGTGGAAACGTGCCGTAGTTTTGATCGAGCATAAGACCCTGGGCCCCTTCGAATATAGCGCCGTTCTCCCTTATCAATGCAAGTAGAGCCTCGTCTTCCAGAACCCTGACGCGGTGATAGAAATGACGAAACAATTGCTCGTAGTAATCGATATCCACATTCTTCAGGGTTTCATACAGTGCCGAATTCACCTGGCAGGCTACTTGCTCCGCTTCCCGCAGGCTCTTTTGCCAGAGCTGAAACAATTTACTTCCCAGTTCTGCCGTGGCCAGATCTCTGACATAAAGAGCCTTAGAACCCAACTCTTCCACGTCTCTCTGGGTCAGACCCACACCAAAGCCGCAGGAACCATGGCGGTTGCCGCTACGGGCCACCTCCATCATCTGATTGAGGAGGCGATTGAAAGGCGTAATTATGGGCGCGTCGGCACTAACAATCATCCTTTCCAGAGGATAGCAAACACCTTTGCCGGCAAGTTCCTCGGCTTCTTCCAGCAGATACTGCGGATCAATCAGCACATACCGGGACAAAATTGTAGATGTACCAGCTACAAACATGCCGGAGCCGAATTGCCGGAAACAATGTTCGCGCCCGTCTTCAGTCACCACATGGTGAGCGGCCTGGGCACCGCCATTGAAGCGCACAATGAACCGGGCACCAGTTTTGCGCACCAGATGGTCCACAAAAGAACCCTTCCCTTCATCACCGTAACCCAGACCAAGCACAATGTGCGCCTGCGGCTCGGCAGAGGATAATACTTGTTCGGAAATATTAGACATCAAATCCTCCCGGTTTGACGACATGGAAAACGGAGCGGCCGCGCCGAAAAACAACGACCGCTCCATACTTAGCTATCTAAACTTAGAACAGTTCGGGAGAAACCTCCTGGAAAATACCCTGCTTGGCAAACTGCGTGAGCGCCAGGGTAGCGTCCTTCTGCCTGGCCTCCGGCACTCGACGGCTCTTCATGTCGGCCACGAACTGATCGAGGGTCATGGCGCCACTCTGCAGAGCCATGAAACCAATCATGACCTCCACGGAAGAGGCCGCGTCCTCCACTCGCAAAATGTTGACAGCTGGGATGTAGCGGCTCCACTTCTCAAGAATTACTTCGTCCTGATAGGCGGCATGGTTGTCCACTTCCGTCACATCGGCACCGTTATAGACAAAGCTGAACAGCTCTTGTTTGCTTGCGCTACCGGTGGCACCGGCGCGAATAACACCCTCCACCCTCTGAATTTGACCGTGGATATCCAGCTCGGCACGGAAGGGAATCGGCCCGTGATCACGTTCGTGATAGCCATAGTTTTCCACCCAGAACTGATAAAGCCCCAGTTGGGCCTCCCCTACAGCCCAGCGAATATTTTCCACCGGCTTAGGGTCTTCGCCTCGTACATTGCGGTCTACATCAAGCTCACCGCCGCAGCGGGCGCGCTTGGCACCGTAGAAAATATGCTCACCGGCCGGAGTCATGCAGTGCAAATCCAGGTCGTTGCGGTTGTCCCAGATCAAGGAGCAACGAATGCTCACTTTCTCGAACTTGCCGCCGGCCAGTTTCAACCTCTGCCTGATTTCCGCATCAATTGAACTCTTTCTCTGAGCCATGGTCGAGCGAGGAAAGATCACGGCCGTGTGATACTTGCTCTGTAATTCAGCGAATACCTGGGTTGAAGGAAGATCCTCCGCCACGGTATCGCCAATCAACGACTTGACAAAAGTACGGGAAACCACGGGATAAGGCGCTTCATCGGCGGTAAAGAAAGCAAAGCCTTTACGGCCTTTCTTCAAGCTGTCCAGGCGCGTCTTGCGGGCCAGGTAGTATGCCAGAAGTTCATAAGACTCTTCACCGGTACCACCGCCGCCTTCCTCCATCCAGATCTTCTCCAGCACGGCATCGATGCGCTTATCCGATTCGAACTGTCCCACCTGAATGGGAGCCCGATCGCAATTGGCATCGCCGACGGCAGCCCACAGCACCTGCGGATCGGGCACGATGTTGCTGAGTTTGAGCGAGGCCAAAAACGAAGGCACCTGCTCGTAAATACGACGTGCATCGTCGCCTCGTGACTTGGTCACATCCATCACCACCGCAATCGATGTTATTTCCGGATGTTCCGTCGATTCGCAAGACTCCCGAGTCTTGTTGAGAATATTCAGGTCGGGATGAACGCCTTGAACCTGACCGCTGCGAGCACGTTCATTGTAATTGAAGGCTTGATCGCTTGTTCTGCTTGTGCTGACGGCTACGCGAGCTGTCCGCACGTCTGCGTGATAGTTTCCACCACCCATAGGGGTCTCCTCTTTGTTTGTTGGTTGAACTGTGAACTTGCTTGGAATTTCATTAGCCTGCACCCGTCGAAAGGCAGCAATTAAGCCATATCGAAATGCAGAAATTTCCTTGGCCAGAGACTGTCCTTAATTTGGCATTGTTGCTCGTAAAGGCTCCAGGCATCGGCAGGACGCACCAGATAGTTTTCCTCCACCAGCGAGAGAAGGAAGAGGCGCAAGGGCTCTTCCACCGAAGCGGGAAGACTGTTGGTGGCAGGATCTCCACCAAGGGTCCAGATCATCAGCTTGCCCAGAGAATAGATGTCGCTCCAGGGTCCAATCTTGCCTCCGGCAGCCACTTCCGGTGCCATAAACATATCGGGCGGCAGGTTGATTTTCTCATTCGTCACCGCCGGTTTGTGCACCGCGCTTTTCCAACCGCAAATAATGACGTTGTGGGAGGCAGGCTGCACAATGAAATGCTCGGGGCAAAGATTACCGTGCACGAGACCGAGGCTATGAACATAACCAAGGCAACTGAAAGCCCGGTCGAGCATCCAGACAATGTGCTTGCGATCCACACCCTTCACATGGGTTGGATGCGCTCTCACCTGGGTAAGCGAGAAACCGGAGATACGGCGATAGACCAGCCCCAGCCTGCCGCCAGACTGAAAGCGATCCATGATGAATGGCAGGTGCTTCCACTGGGGCACCGGCACCTCATGAAGCAAGTCCAGGTTGCGCACCTCCTGCTGCAAGCGCGGATTGCAGGAAGTGTCCTTCGCCACCTTGATCACCACTTCGCCGACGGATAGACCATCGCGCTCCATAAAGCCCTCATACAAATTAGACACGGCGCCGCCTCTGATCAGATTACCGATGAAGTAACGATTGGCAGCGACGCTGAAAGACTTGCTTGCATAGGGCGGATGACGCCTGCCCCGTCCTTCTATTCCGTACACGTGCTGGCGAATTCGCGCTCTTGCCAAACTG
Source organism: Candidatus Obscuribacter sp. (assembly GCA_016712465.1). Lineage (GTDB taxonomy): Bacteria > Cyanobacteriota > Vampirovibrionia > Obscuribacterales > Obscuribacteraceae > Obscuribacter. The sequence continues at coordinate 6,793,777 of JADJQZ010000001.1, read as the reverse complement.
TAAAGTTCTTCCAATTTGGCATCGGCGTCGGCAGCAGCCTCGGCATCCAGTGGATCGTGATAGGAAGAAGGCGTGGTCAGGGTCTTAAACTTCTTGTATTCAACTTCGAGATATTTGAGTAGAGTTGCTTCCGGCAAGACCACGTCTTCGCAACCGAAGAGGTCCTCCGGATGGTTTGCTTGCATGACCTGCAAGTAAACCGAATTTAAATCGGCATCCATAGATGAACTCCCAAAGAAATTGCAGTTTACAGAAAGGGCGGAAGAGAAGCAGATTCAGCCTATCTTCCGCCGGCAGGAGTCTACGGAGCAGCCTTAACGGTGCCCGCTCCACTCATCGCTTTCTTCTCTTTCAATACGGCTGCGAACAGCGGCTTTGCGAGCCGGCGCCTGCAACTTGTCCCAGGGAATTTGCATGCCCAGGCGCACAAGGTCTGTCAAATATGCGATTTCGTCGTTGCCGCCGGTGACTTTGTCAAACTCCATAATGGCCAGCACGTAACCAATCAGATTACGCTCCATGCGAGGGTAATCGTTAGTCACGGCAACGTTCAACATTTTGAGCATCTGCTCGCGATTGGCGGCACCAATTTGAGCCGGCAAGGAAGAATTCTCCAAAACTTCCATGATCTGATTGGCATCATAAGCCAGAGCACGAGCAACTGGAATACCGGTACCGGCGAAGATCCTGTTGATTTTCTGAATGACGCTCTCAGCTGCATCGTGCAGTCCGTCGGTAGCCGGCGGCTCCATCATACCCGGAGGCAGAGCCAACTGTCCGCCGCCGGAAGCCATGGCAATCATGCCCATGAACATGGCAGGATTGTTGGAACCTTGCTGCCAGGTTTCAACCCAACCTTTCAGTTGATTCTGGAAGCTGAATAGCGCCGGCCACATCTGTTCGTCCAGTTTGGCCAGCAGTTGATTTTTGCGACTCTGGGTAACGAAAGAACCTTCGATATCCAGCGCCGTCAAAACATCGGCATAGGAACGGCGCGTCAAAAGCTTGCGCAGCTTGTAGTACTCGGCACTGGCCGGTTCTTCCAGTTCCTCGGCATAGCGCTCCATGCGCTCGGCAAGCATACTGGGCAAGTCGAAGAAACCGACGCGGCTGGCAATACCGGCACGAATGGCGGCATAAATAGAGGTCTGATCCACTTTCAATTCGCCGCCAGACTTAAGTGCGGTCAGCCAGGCACCGTTATCAGGCACCGGCGGCAGAGCGCTGTAGCCTGTGGCACGACCGGCTTGCACAACGACTGTTTCCGGCACGACTTTGGCTTTGCGCAGATGATCGGCTACCGCCTTCTTGAGACGAGCCAGCGGTACGCCTTCAAAGGCTTTACGCAAATCTTCGAAAGGCGTGTATTCCTCACTGTTAAGAAGGTCGACAGCTTCCGCACCAAGCTCACCGACGAGAGGCTTAAGAGCCTCACCAACGGTGGCTGCATCCTTACCGATGGCAGCGGCAAAGGGAGCAATAAACGCATCCCAGGCGGCATTGGTCGTAGGAGCAACGAAGCTGGGGGTAGGGGTTTTGTCTGTGGTTTCGGTCATTTTGGCTTCCTCGTGTTAAGAGTTAAGAATTGGACTATTGGTCCGCTTCCAGGGCGGAAGCGGACCGCTATGTCGACTGAAAACAGTCGACTAGAAAAAGCTTTTGTGGTTCTAAGCGACAAATCGCCGTCTTTCACAAAAAAAACGAGCCGGGATAAAACCGGCTCTGTGAGATAGGAACCTCAATCGGACTTGTCGTCCAAACCGGCAGTCTCATGGAAAGCGAGTTCGAAACTACCGTCCGAGCGAGGTGTGAGGGCATACATTGTCGGGGGTAAGACCTCCAGACAGAAAAGCGCCCCCTCGGTCATAATCCAGGACGAGAACTGGGCATCATTCATGTTGAGCAAATACTGAACGCACCTTGCGCGCAACTGAGCGGCGCTGACTTGGGTTTTCCGTGGAGTGCAACTGTGGGAACCATTGGGATTATTCGTCATTGACGTATCTTCATTGAAATTTGAGGGTAAGGCGTCTTGCCCGCTCACCTAGCTGTTTGATCGTGGGACCACCGAAGGCAAAGAAGTAAATCACCGCCAGAGTCCAGAAGGACAGTCCGACGATAGCTACAACAGCCTGGCGCTCCAGGGCGGAGGTGAGCAGTACGGCAAGAAAAACGGCGCTGAATGCAACTATGCTGCAGGCAAGATGCACCAGCATTTTGAAAAGCGACCGGCAGGCGGTTGCTCTCAAGGCTTGCAGCGGCAGCAGTCTGAATTGCTCTGTAGCGAGAATCTCGCAAAACAGATAGCCGGCAATCAAAAACGCCACCGGAGAAACTAATGGGTGAAGGTCCAGGGCAAGGCCCGGCCAGATCAGGTCGGCTGCAGTCAGATGCACAGAAACGGCAAGAGTCCAGCCATACCAGAGCGTGAACAAAACTCCTGCAGACAATACCAGCCAAAAACCTCTGGATTTGATGGACGTGTGCTTAATAGTCATAAAGTGTTGCTCCGCGTCGATAATTCACCTAGCCCTCCTCTTCAGCACCATGAACCAGGCAGACCCCGACAAACTCTTCAACAGAGCGGTGGCTGCTTCGTAACGGGTTTCTTGGCGCAGGAGCGGGAAGGTGGGTGAAAATCTCTAAGGTGAAGGAAAGAAAAATGGAACAGACCCAGTCTGACCGAAGTGAGAGCTTAATTTCTCTGGCTACAACCAACCCAAGGGTGTAAAAATGCTTCAGAAAGACCTGCTCCAGCTCATCCCTTAACAATTCTTGTAAGGCCGATCCTAGTAGAGCTACTAGCCGGCCTGCACCGGACAGCCGAAAGCGGCCTGCTTTCTGTGGCACATCCGTGTTTCATCTGTGTCGAAACCGTGAGCACGGTTCGGCCGCTTCCGGTGGACTCAATGAGACGGTGAGCACCGTGTAATCTCCTTAGCGAACCTTGCCCTGCGGCTTATACGAAACAGCAGCCTGAATTGATTAGCACATTATCTCCTCCATTCCACCCCGAAAACCCCCACGTTGAATGGTTCTCCAGTAGAAACTCCAGCTGCTTCGAGCCAGCTTAGATCATGAATTAGAGCATCGACATGAGCTCTTAGATTTCTTAGGTTTAATTACCCTAACTCCGACATTTAACTGGAACTCTCTCTAGATAGCTTTAAAGCGCAAACAGCAACCAATGAAAGCACCATTCCTCAAGCAGCTCGCTGCTCGCTCTGGACAACCTTCCTTCCGGTCTATCAAAAGAGTCTTTCAGGAAAACAGAAACAGGGTCAACGAAGTACCTCTCGAGCTTTCGGTTCGATGCCGGATCCACGGCTTTAATTGAAAGACCGTCAACTACTAACCTCTCAAGCAGGGGGTGGAGAATATTTCTATGAAGCACCAAAGAGCAAGTCGCGGTGGAGCTATTCCGCTGCTAATAATTCTCGCGATCGGATGGAGTGGCTATGCCATCTGGCTGTTCAGCATCTGGCCCCCGCACCCCGGCCCTACCGTCATTGCCGGCGCCATTGTAATGGTCTGCATCTTCGTTTTCTCGCTATCGGTAATCCTGCATTCCAGCTTTCGGCATCAGCCTCCTCCTTTCGGGCTCGAAAGTCTGCCAGACAGCCTCATACCAAAAAAACCGGTTCGCCTCGAAAACTGGAGCCTCCATTACCACAAACGCAAAGTGGATCAGGAAGCAGACGGCTATGTCCTGCAGGGCTTTGTCTATGGTGATCCGAACTATGCCGACGGCACTGAGATAACTACCGGAAGAATAGACGACGTCGTCGGTAAAGTAGTTCGTATTCACGAATACTGGGTGATACTCGGGAAGCCTTCTGAGGCCTACCGTGAGCACTATCCAGACTACATCCCGGAAATGCCGCTCTGGGGCTTCCACGATAAACCCATCAACCATCACTTCGACTTTGATGAGCTTGAACGGAGCGGCAGGAAGCTTCCTCCCAGAAAGCTTGTAAAAGCGATAGAAGCAGAATGCCTGCGCTTTAACAATTAACAGCTGAATCATCCAAACGCTTGCCGGAAAGCATTGGGCAGCTAGCACCGAGCCTTTCACAATTGAAACCGAGCATTAGCTCCCCAAGCCCTAGATAAGGGGAAGGAGAAAACGTGTATGAATGACCTGGAATCGCAATTCAACCACACTGCCTTACATTTCATACTAGTAACACTAAGCTATATCGGCTTCGGTACACTCCTGTACACAATCTGGCCGCCGACGCCAACTTTTGCCGTCTTTGTGGCCACGGCGGTTTGCACTGGTCTGGGCATCATCTCAATCTCGCTCATTTTTTGCCGACTAATGCATATCGCGTCTCTAGTCCCCGAAACTCCCGAAGAAGAACCAGTGGTAAAGGAAGAGAACCAGGAGTTATCGCAACGGCAGCAGCCGCTACCAAAGCCGGCGGGTGCTGTTCGCCTCGAAAACTGGACTGTCGTATTCGATCGACCAAATATGGGACCGGAAGGATGTGGCTTCAGGCTGCAGGGTCAGGTCTTCGGTGATCCGGCCTTTGCGGACGGCACCCACATTGAAACCTCGCATCTCGTGTACGCGGTTGGCAAAGTAGCCATGGTTTTTCGCGAATACTGGGTCATTCTAGGGCAGCCCTCGCAGCAATGGATTAGCAGTCACGAATCCTTTGACGCTGAAGCTCCACTCAAAAAGCTCAGCGCGAACTACGTCTTTCATTACCAAAACTTCCAAGTCATTCAAAGTCGTGGCTGGGTAGTTCCAGAGGAATGCCTGAGCGCTAACTCCTACTAGGACGAACTGTGGGAATGAACTCTATTGCACAATCATTCCCGATAGCACGGAAATACCAGACTGTCGGTCCTGGAGACTGGAGCAGAGGACTATACCAGCTACCACTTTGCACTCAAGCCGTTAGACCTTGTACTCTGCGCGCCATACAGCCCTGTTCTCTATTGCGGCAGCGAGCTGCACTTACGGCATATCCTCAACGGCATGGCCGAGCACAGGAAAGCCGCTTGCGGAATTCTCTCGTCCCGTAAGGACGACAAAGATGACTTCCTCTACAAAGGCTTCACTAGCTTCATCACAGCCAAGCAACTGCGCACATTGACCGTCGACAATGCACAGGAAGTGCTCGACCTTCTGGTAAGACAAGCCCAGGAGTCAATTCGCAACTACGACAACCGCGATGAAGTCCGCCGCAGACGCGAACATCAGGAGACTCAAAACAGGCTGGCTCGGGCAGAAAATGCGAAGATTCAGGAGGCCTTACTCACCCCCGTGCATCAACGCACCATGGCCCAGGAAAACTTGATCGACCAATATCGCCTGGAACAGTCTCGTCAGCGCTGCATGTAACCCTGGTTAACCTCTAAAACCGAACACTCCCGAGAATAAGTTTTCGGGAGTGTTCTTTATCTACCCCTATTGCTCAGACCGGAGATCCTTTATGACTCAAATGAAACCACTTGCACGCGTCTTAACCGGAGCCGTTGTCGGTACGATTTTCGCACTGGCCCTGTTTGGATTATTGGTACTAGCCAGCCAGGGCGAGGTGAAAATTGATACTTCGCGAGCTCTCAACGCCATAATCCTGTGCGCCGGTATGTTCGCTTTCTTCTTCGCCATTGGCTACGAAATGATCTGCGATGCCATGTCGTTTATCTACACCCCCAAGGCTCGTACACCGTACAAAGGCTGATCGGCAGTCCGAGAAGCTTCCACAATCCCTAAACAACCAACCAATAGCGACTATTAAAAACCAAGTCGCTAGGAGACCATCATGAACATCAACAGCATCACCGCAAACATCAAACGCATCCGCTGGACCGGCAACAGCACAACCAGAACCTATCTGGTATCAGCCGCTCTTACTCTGAATGATAAGGACACGGCTTTCGCCTATTGCGACCAACCAGTACCGGCTGAACGCAACTGGTGCGACCTGACAGAATCCGGTAGACAAATTGTCAACGACCTTCTCGTCCAAAGCGCCGTTCAGCACCTGAACGTCTCATGCTTCTCATTGGAAGTGACAATCCGGCCGGCCTTCACCTGGGATGACTTGCAAGCATGGATTCTCGCCGTCATCAACACCCATCTCTTCCAGGGCGAAGCAGACATAGGTGAACTGGGCAAAACAAGCTGTGAACACGGCGTTATTCGCTACAAAGGCACCAAGAAAGATACGGTGCGCTGGTACGGCGTATCTATGCCGCTACGCCCTGATGAGAAGTGCCGCACTTCCCTGCAAGTTACATCGTGGGCAACCATCGAAAGCATGAACAAAGCCTATCTAGCCGATGCTTCAGTCCATCTCGCGAAGAAACAGATGGTTTTCAGTCACTCAGTATCGGCCTTGGGCGGCGAAACCAAATCAACGCCAAGGAATCCTGCAGCCAATGAGCCGTCATCCAGCCACCTATCAGTCACGGCAGCATGCCTGAGCATTCTCAAAGAGGTCTACAGTCTTAGAGGAGTCATGTCAATCTGGGTCGGAGCATTTGAAATCAGCGTTGAAATTGCGCCGGTCTTCAGTTGGAGCGACTATCACCAGGTAGTGGTGGACATCATCAACAAGCATCTCTTCGAAGGCAAAGCAGCAGTTGAATTTGACGGCTAGCTAAGCAACACCCATGCGAAAGGACCACTCAGCCACGGAAGGCAATTCCATCGAAACTACAATCGGAGACACTAATGTCTGAACAAACTGTACAAGAAATCGTCGGCACCCTTATCAACGTGGAAAAGGTCGTAGTAAGTGGCAAACCTCAAAGCGGTGATCAGGATGCGCGCTGGGAACATGCCGTTTGCCGTCCAGCTGAAGGTGGTATTACCGGCGCTCACACAGTGCACATCCTCACCCTGTTGAAGGAACGCGGACGCCATATGGAAGACAGCCATGAGGTGTATGCCGCCGTCTTTGTGGAAGTGGTCACAGACTCCAGTCGACCAAGCGACATAGCCCTGGCCCTATTGTGCCGTTCCGGCGGCAAGGTCAAATTGACCGTTGACTATGCCGGAGAGGTACCTATCGCAAGCGCACCCAATGCCAAGCTGAGGATTCCACTGCTTGCCATTGAAGCAATCGACGAAGACGACTACTAATAACGTTTCGGCGAAAGAGCAGCAGTCAAGTTAAACGCCTCGCAAACTTCACGGTCTGCACCTAACGGTGTGGGCCTATTTGCCAATTTACCGCGAGAAACCTCGCAAGAGAAACACGTATGTATATCAATCCTACAGCGCTGATAGTCCTCTTTGTTCTGTTCCTGATTCTCTGGCAGTCCTTTCGCTATCTCACATACCGAGTAGCGCACTGGCTGACCGTCGCCGCCATGGTGTTCATTGCCCTGGCCATAATCAATCCGGCTCAAACAAAAGTCATGGTTCACCATTTATGGTACTGGCTCCTGGACGCCGTGCACAACATCATCTACGTGCTTAGCTGACCCCCGGCATGAGCTGAACAACCGCTTGCCTTCCCAAAAGAAGGCAAGAAAACTGCAGAAGCAATGGATTTTCACAAGTAGCTAGAAGAACACCGGTAAGAACGACGGTTCTTACCGGTCCACGTATATCGCAACTGGAGAAGTTTATGACAGATGAACTTTCATTTGATGATGAAAAGATTTCCCTTTTCTCAATGTACATGCAGGAGGCCCGCAAGATACCTCTAATTACGGCAGAAGAGGAAGCTTCGCTTGCCTTCCGTGCCAGAAATGTCGGCAAGGCAGCAGCGGAGGCTAGAACAGCTCTAATTGAGGCAAACCTGCGTTTAGTGGTCTCCGTGGCCTGGCGTTATGTCAGACCAGGAATTGAACTCGAGGATCTGGTGCAAGAAGGCAACATCGGCCTGATGAAAGCAATAAGCAGGTTCGATCCGTCCAAAGGCTTTCGCCTATCTACCTACGCACTCTGGTGGATTCGCCTGGCCATCAAGCGTTACATCGCCAACTATGGACGTCAAATCAGGCTACCGGTACATAAGGTAAGAAAAGCCTATCAGCTCCATCAGGCACTCGACACTCTCAGACGACACGGACCCGAGCCTACCCTGGCCGAGCTTGCCGCGTTCTTGAATCTCACTGTCAAATCTACCGGTGACCTGCTTCGGCAAATGGCACTGCCAGTATCTCTGCAAGAACCTACATCCCAAGCCGGTCAAGAAGACGGCGACGACGAGCGCGAGTTGCTCGACACTATAGCGGCAGATCAGTCCTGGGAACCCTCCCAGAAAGCAGAAACCGACGATATTGCAGTAGCTCTCAATGCCGCAATGGCAAAACTGAATGAGCGAGAAACACTCATTCTTAAGCACCGCTTCGGCCTTGGCGAGGCGGATTTCCTCACTCTGGAAGAAATAGGCGACATGTTCTCAATTACCCGGGAACGTGTGCGTCAGATTGAATCGGCGGCTTTAAGAAAGCTTGGCCGAGGGGAAAAGGGAGCGGCCCTGCGGCAGCTCCTCTGACCGGCAACCGGAGGCAGCCCTCAGGGACCGCCCTCCAACATAAATCTAGTATTAGCCGCCTGCTTTCCTCTCGCGAACCTACACCTCGCTAGCGGACGCAGGCGTCCTCAATGTATTGGAGAACAACCATGAATAAAAATTACGAACAACCAATCACCATCGGCAACACTCCCATCGTCGGCAAAACCGCCCGCGAACAAGCCGAGCACGTGTATTCCCTGTGCAGACAACTGATGCAGCCGCTGCAAGAGCGCCAGCAATCACTGCGCATTTACGCACCGGAGCTATCGAATAAAGTGCGCGACATTGTGGTGGAGCTGTTTCTCAAGGATAACTTGAGCGCGAGATACTTCCGAAACCGGCAGTACAAACGCACTCCCTATTTCATCTTCACAAAAGTGGCAGCGGCTTAAGCGGCTTGTAGAAAGCCGTATCAAAACCGGGCGTGCACACCACCTGCGACTGAATCAAACCATCAAAAACATTTTTTGGAGAACTGTCATGAAAACAACATCTACAACATCCCGCAAGGATAACGCAAAATTCGCCCTTGTCGCCTTTGCCCTCGTGGCCGGTGTGGCAATACTCAGAGGCTTAACTGAATTGCAAGAACGCTTCGGCAAGAGAGGTTAGGTCAATGAGCCCTATCTACCTTCCGAACCCCCAAATTGCTCGCTTCATTGGACTTGCTGTCGCCTTTGCAGGCTCCTTGTGGGCAGTTCATCTCAACGAGCTGCCGCAGAGAGAGAACGCTGTCATCTTCGTATCAATCTGGATGGTCTTCATCTCGACAATCATTGCCTGGGCGCTGAACAGTTACGACCCCAACACCCAAAGAGAGCGAGCCCTTCTACCGGCTTCATTCCTGCTCTTGCTGCTCTGCTCCTTTGGCGTGCTGGGACTCATCCCCGCCCTGGCCGCGGTTTCAGGAAGCTTTGTCACCGGGCTGACGTTCAGGCCAATTGAACAACCAGCTCACTAATCAGCTACCAGTCAGCGGAAAACCACCCTCACCTTCAAATCACCTACCACGAGGTCAATATGAACCAGACACTCCTAAGCAAAGTACAAGCGGCAGCTCAAGTTATCACCACCTTTCTCGGCAAACTTGAGCAAGCGGGGCTATTAAAACTCGATAAAGCGCAGCAAATTCAATTTGCGTCCGAGTACATCAACAAGACTCTGGCCGACATCAAAACCAAAGGCTCGGAGGCTGTGCAGCAAAACTATCTTCAAATAAACAAAGCGACTCTTTCCGAGGCCATCAGTCAGTGCGTTTTCGGCAGCGCTGAAATCGTGCTCTGCGGCGGACTGAGAACTGTTGAAGACACAGCCTTGCAATCGGAAATCGCCAACTATTACTACGACAAAATCAATGTGTCGGTGCGTCCGCTCATCAACCAGGTAGGCGCGCTCTAGCCGCCGCCTCGCTCAGTCGCAACGGCCAACCCACCAATAACCGGCAACAGTCCGGAGAGCCACCTGGACTCTATGGTCTTGTGCAATATCAAGGCTCCAGATCAGACTCTCCGGAAACACTGGTGCTATCCAGTTTTTATCAATTTGGAGACACCCATGCAGTACATAACATCAAAGACAAGAACACGTCTGAAGAGAACTCTAATTGTCGTGGGAGGGTTACTCTTCCTCTGGCATCTGGCCACAGCATGCTATTTAGTAACCCTCGACTGGCAATGGCAGCTCACCCATGACACCTATAAACCAAGTCTGGAAATGTCGTTCTTAAACCTGGCAGGTATCGTACTCTGGGGAGCGATCGGTCTGATTGTGCCGCTCTGTGCGCTTTATGAAGCCTTTGAGGAGCGCAGCCTCTTCAATCTATCGATAGTAAGCAGAAACGGACGCTACCCGGCGTGGCAATTTCTCTCTATTCTCTTGTTGCCTGTAATCATTGTCGGAACAATTGGCATAGCCTACAACGAAATGTTGTTCACACTCTCCACTGACATGAAGCCTACTAAGGCTGCTGAAGAAGCCTTTCAGGGTTATCTCGGGATTACAGTGGGCAGCGTCGTGTTTCTCCTTTGCGGCAGCCTGCTTCTGGCAGTTCTCGCCGATATCTGGAAACCGGCCAGAGCCAGAACCAGCGCAGCATACTCACCGGCCTATGTTCGTCATAGCCGGACGGACAAGACCGACGCCGACTCCGACACAGTTAGCAAGATTGGACTGGGGCTCTTACTGGGCTGGCTGTTCTTTAGTTAAACCCTGACATGGACGTACTGTCTGCGACATCCACACAGTGTCAAAAGAAGCGCGGACAGCCACACAATTGGTGGCGTTTGCAATCAAACAACCATTACGGAGAAGTAAAATGTCCACACCTAATACTTCAGACAAAACCTCGATTGAGTGCCAGATTGGGGACTATATTGAGGTAACCCTGACCCCGACACGGCAGGGCGACGGCTTTTGTACCTTGGAACGCATAAATGGGCGTATAGCATTCATGGAGGAAGATGTCCTAAGCGTGTGCGATTTGCGGGCTAAAGATCGCTGGCTGGTGCAAGTAGCTAGTGAAAATCATAAGCGCACGGTTTACTTCCTCGCGCCCATGGCTCTCCAATATGCAGAGGACGGAAGCGAGGAGCTGGTCAATAGCCATTCTTTATCTTATGCCGGCGGGTTTCGTAAACTAGTAAAATTGCACGAGGCTGTGCAAGCGACGCTGCCTGCGGGTGACGTTAGCGCACTAGCTGACCTGGCAAAAGCCTTCGGAAAACTCTATCTTCCTGAAGAGGCGAAGCAGAAAGCGAAAACATTTGTTATTCATATACTGCAATTGGCGGAGACTGGTAACTACTTGTCGCACCCTGAAACCGTCCGACTGCATGTCCCGGCAATCATCAGGTTTCTTGTGGAGTACTGCGACGGCGCACCAGCGGATCTTCTGGAAACGCTTTGTGTTTCCGTCGTTTCCTCCCTTGACACTCTTCAGGTCAGCACCGCCGAGGCCGCTGACTTTGCATACTGCGTAGAACAATACGGAAATTTGCTGCAAAAGCGCGGCGATGCCTTAGCTGAGAAGGTATATGCTCGTCTCTGCAGTCCAACGGCATTGTACCAACGTGCTATCTGCCTGAAAGCGCTTGGTCGCTTCGAAGAAGCTTGCATTATCTTTCAGGATCTGTTTGAGCGAGTCATGGCGGGTGAATTTGCATTGGACTATGAGGAAATTGGATACAACGATTTTCACAGGTTTTTTCATGATATCCCAACTCTGGTCGATAACCAGTCCATAGTGTAGGCGGATGATCTGCAGAAAGAAAATGGACAAAGTTTTGTAGGTTGGCTGATTGAAGACTCAGGGTCTGAGTTAATTCGACCTTCAGATGGCAGACGGATCTGGCAGTTTAAAGAATTAAAAGAGAAAACAGTGGCGAGTGACGGTCCCTCTGCTTCAATCAGCCCGGCGCCTAACTCGCCTCCACTTTGAGAGAAATTATGAACAACAGCCTTACAAGGTTACTTTTTATGAGGATACGAATATGACAATCACACTTTTACTACAGTGGCTACTGGCCGGCTTCTTCTGGCATGTACCAGAGGACGCTATCGGCATCGCGCTCTTCATTGTCGGAGCCTGCCTCCTTGCCGAGCACCTTGCCAAACGCAAAGAGCAGATGCCGGCGATAATTGCAGTTGAATCACTGGAGGCAGAGCTAGAGTTTATCGACGGCATGATGCAATCGCATCTGCCCTCATATGACAAAGACAAAGCCTGGCTGGTCGAACGAAACCTGAAAATTGCCAGGGAGCAACTTCGCTTAGCCGGCGAATCCATCTGGAAGGAAAGGTGGTCTGACTGCCTGGAGTGTGCCGAGCATGGCATGGTGCAAGTCTGCCTCTTACGCCGCACCCTTGGTATAAGACACGAGCTGTAGACAGAACGTTCTGAACCGGCCGTCTCAACAAAGGATTAGCCACAATTAGCTTCTGCTGGTCAATCTTGAGTAGTTTTGTACTCGGGTCAACTTCTGCCCTTCTGTGGCGCGAAGGCGCCCACGCAGTCTGAATTCACCAGCTGCCCTTAGACTTATGTAGGATGGCGGCTCATTGTCAGGCTCCGACTGAGCAATGATGCCGCTTTGCCGCTTTGATATCTTAAATTTTTGCAGCTTGCTACTTCGCCTTATAGTACTCTAAGGCAAAAAAGGAGGGAAAGCTGATGCAGTCACTATGCAAGCCGTTTCCAACCGGCTTGCATATCATGATGGAATCAGCAGAATCCCTTCAAGTCACGTGCACTTCTCTTGCTGCCGCAGTTGTCCCTGTCAGACGACACCTAAGGAATCATAAGTCTGTCCGAATAGTTCCGGATAGAACCAGCCCTCCGCATCGATGAAAGGAGCCACAGCTTCGGGGATAGCCTCAGGCGCATCAATCCAGCCCAGGGCTTCGATTTGCGTGCCGCTTTTCCATTTGACCTTCACTTGCAGACCATCCAGCGAAGCGACATCGTCACTCTTGGCCCCGCACAAAGTAGCGATGACGGCAGCCAAAAGCTCGACTTTTCGCTGCCAGTCGCGCTGCCCAACGCCCAGGCCGAAGCCGGTAACGAAATCTTTTCCAACCAGTTCAAAGTAGACGCCGGGGTTGTTTAAGAGAACTTCCAGACGGCCGCTCTGCGGTTGTCTAATCTTCAAAGTATCAATCGGTTCATTAGCTTTCATAAGTTTCCCGTGATTGTTTAGTGTCATCGACTCAATCGCAGACGGGCGGCAGATGCAGCCCGTCTGCAAAATATCGTTAGTTCGAATCAGTCGGCTTCCGGAAGTTCGGGACAGCTACAGCGGCTTTTCTTCAAAAGCCAGCGCACCGAGAATGCCAGAAACAGCACCACGAAGGCAAACCACGGCCAGTGCGGTATCGAGGCGATGCCGAACCAGACCGTTAATCCAAGCCAGCTCCAGATACCTGAAAGATTCAGAATATTGACGCCGGCTATGTTGTTAATCCCGGCTGAGGACCATCCGGTCCAGAGCACAAGACAGAAAACGGAAAGCCCGGCAATCCAGATGGTAACTGGTCCAGCCCAGGCTATTCCTAAGCATACGGCAATCGATACCATGAATGCCGCAAATAAAGTAAGAAACGCATTTTCATTGTTCATGAGAGTCTCTATCGGGTAAAGCAGAAGCATCTTCGGTGCCGGGGGCTTATTCGCCGCACCTGCGTCACCGGGATTGTTTTGCACAGGCGGTTGCGATGCAGTCTCCGCATCGCCTTGCTTCCGCGCCATTTTAAGTACAAGCTTTGCCAGCCACAAAGACCAGGAAGCGGTATCAACCACATCCATAGGTCTTGCTGCAATGAAATAGACAAAGCCGCCGAGGATAAGCGCCAGTGCCAGTCCGGCCCAGGCCGTATGTACCAATGTAATCACAGGCAAGATTGCAATAATCTGCACCAGCGAAAACACCACTACAAAGGTCACAAGAGCCAAACTGAGGGCTATCCAGAAAAGTCGGTCGGACACATAGTCAACCTTTTTCGATAAGTTATCGATACCGTCGTGAATTTTGTCGGTCTTTTTTCCCATACTGAATTTCCGCGAGGTTGCTTGAAAAGCTGGTCCCCCCTATGAAGAAGGAACCAGCTTGTTAATGATTACTTCCCTGACGAAGCAGTATTGATGCTAGCCCTCAGCAGATCAGTCATCACCCATCACTTCGGCCAGGAAGCGCATCAAGCTAAACCAGAAGTTGCAGAAGTCCAGATAGACCTGCATGGTGTACATGATGGCGTTGTAGTCTGAATTTTCAGAGTTGGCAATGCGCCAGAAGTCAAAGATAAAGTAACCGGCAAAAATGACCATACCGCCAATTGCATACAACAAATTGAAAGTATGACCCATTCCGATGAAAATGCCGAGCACGCCAACGATGATCAAGCCCACCAGTCCAAGAAACAGCCAGCGACCCATGGCGCTGAAGTCACGACCGGAAAGAGCACCGTAACCCCCGAGAGCCGCCATAACTGCTGCCGTACCAAGGAAGGACATGGTCACTACACCGCCGCCCAGAACCTGCACATACATGTTGACGGCGGGGCCCATGACCAGACCGTTGATAAAGGTCCAGATTGCCAGACCAGCCACCCCCAGGGCAGCAGATCTGGCGGCCATGGCTGCTACGCCAAAGATACCGGCAAAGAGCAAAATCACCAGAAAGAAGAGTACCCAACCGGAAGTGATGCCCTGTCCCATGTAGCTGCCGATAGCGCTGATGATCATGCTACCGGAAAGCAACATCATCACTTTGGCCATCAAAGTGCTGGAATCTTCGCTTGTGCGAGCACGAGTGCGTGTGTTTGTTTTAGATAAGTTCATGAGAATTCCTCATTGCAATGTTGATTGAAAAGGTTGTCGGTCCTTTTGCCGGCACCGAATTAACGCGAGGTTGCTCAAAGTGCCGGTGCTTCCTCCCGGGGAGAAAGCACCAGCGGTTACTCAGCACGCTTTAGAAGCGGCCACTCTTCCTAGCGTTTGCCCAACACTTCGGTCAGGAAGCGCAACAGGCTCAACAAGAAGTTGCAGAAGTCCAGATAGACCTGCATGGTGTACATGACGGCGTTGTAGTCTGAGTTTTCAGAGTTGGCGATGCGCCAGAAATCGAAGATGAAATAGCCGGCAAAAATAACCATACCGCCAATTGCATACAGCAAATTGAAAGTATGGCCCATACCGATGAAAATGCCTATTACGCCAACGATGATCAAGCCCACCAGACCCAAAAGCAGCCAGCGGCCCATGGCGCTGAAGTCACGACCGGAAAGAGCACCGTAACCCCCAAGAGCCGCCATAATTGCTGCCGTGCCCAGGAAGGACATGGTCACTACGCCGCCGCCCAGAACCTGCACATACATGTTCAAGGCAGGGCCCATGACCATACCATTGAGGAAAGTCCAGATTGCCAGACCAGCCACCCCCAGGGCAGCAGATCTGGCGGCCATGGCGGCTACGCCGAAGATACCGGCAAAGAGCACGATCACCAGAAAGAAGAGTACCCAACCGGAAGTGATGCCCTGCCCCATATAGCTGCCGATGGCACTGATAATCAAGCTGCCGGAAAGCAGCATCATCACTTTTGCCATCAGAGTGCTGGAGTCTTCGCTGGTGCGAGTGCTTGTGTTTGTTTTAGATAAGTTCATGAGAATTCCTCATTGCGAAGTTGATTGAAAGGTTGTTGCAACCGGGGAAGGAGGAACGCTTTGAGAGCAGCCCTCCACCTCGGTTAAGAAGCATCCCTGCCGAAACAGTGCTTAAGACTTGATGGTGACCAGATCACCGAAGCCGACGCACATTTCCAGACCGTCGATGGGGTCGTCGTTATCCACCAGACGCACTTCGATCACTACCAGGGCAAACGCGCCCAGGTCGGTAGTGCCCATGCCCATCTGCAATACTTCCACAATTACATCTTCCTTATCGGTGCTGCGCTTGTGAAAGTCGAAGAAGGGCTTGAGCTTTTCCGTAGCCACCTTGATTTTGCTGCCGGCAGTTATGGTCGGACCTTTTGTCACGCCGACCAAAAGTGGATCGTTGTCTAACGGGTTGTTACCATCGTTTGGGTTGTTCATAAGTTTTCCCTTGTTTGGGTTTGATTTAGTTGGATGAAACGAACCACAGTGCACAAACTATTGCGCACTGCTGAAAGAACCGGAGTCAGACGGCAAACCGAAGTTTTAAGCCTGATCCAGCACGGAATAGTCTGCCGAAGCAGGCTCCACGCATTCCTGAAGCGCACAGCGCAAGCTGACTACAGCCGCCTCCAGAGCTTCCACGTGAATTTCCTGCCAGTCCTCCTCGCCCATACTGAGCTGGGCATCGGCATAACCGGCCAAGTGCAACTCCGCCGCCTTGAGCAAAACTCTGCACAGCGGCAAGAGAGCCTGAGCCTGCTCCTTAGCCAGCCCTTCATCGAAAAGCACCACATTCATGCTTATGGAAGCGACCGCCGCACAGCGACAGCTATGAAAAGCTTCCTTTAGATACACCTGTGCCGCCGAGGCATTCACAAGCGCCGGAAAGCCGCCATGTGCCGGTTGTGTTATGCCTTCCGCCAGAAACTCCAGCGCCGGTATGACATACAGGCTCAGATGCTTCTGTATTGAAATGGTCTCAGCCAGCACAAGTTGATTGTGCCGCCTTCTTTGAGTGCGTCGCTTCTCGTCGTGGTAGGCGATGATTACAAGAATGATCAAACCCACGGCGATTAAGCCTGTGGTCAGACTATCACTGAGCATATGGACTCCGTTTACTATTTTTATGTGGAGCAGGTCGAAGCAAAGTCCGACCTGCCGATTCAAGCAGCAGGGCTAACAATCAGCCCAACAAGCCATCCTTCTCCACCACGATGGGCTTACCAAGGTTGCCTTCGGCTTCAAGCAACATGGCGGTGACTGGGTCCACTTCTTCTTCGACAACAGCAACCGCCGGAGCAGTCACTGAAGCCGTGGCGCCGGAAGGCAATAAACTATCCAGTAAGGCAGCCACTGTACCAGCTAGAGACAATTCTACCTTGGCAGAGAGAGCAGCACCTTCCTGTACGTTCTTAGAGCCAACCATGCCGTGGGCCAGGCTGTCTGCTATCAGGAAGTTCCGCTTGTCTTCGACTGTGGCACCGAGTACATCGTCCACCATAGAAAGCGCGGTTTCCTCGTCGTCAGCCTGGCAAGAATCCATGATTTGACCGACGAGCGCCGTAACAACCGCAGCAATTTTTTCGTCAGTAAACATCTTTTCCGCCTGGCCGGTGCCGACCAGTACACTCTCCTCCGCTTGTCCAACCAGCAAGCTCAAGGTTTCAAACAACTGGTTGATGGTAGCTACCGACGCCCCGCTCACCGAATTTTGAATCTTCACTCGTGCATCGAGAGTGGAAACCAACGATTTGAGCAGAGCCAGTTCCGCCTCCAACTCGGCGACATTATTCAAGATCGCCTCGTCCGTTGCTGAAAGCACCTGCATAGCAGTATCATTGTATGCCGCCAGACGCAGTTGCACGGCGTCGTAGTGGTTACAGATCAAGTCAAAGAGCTTCTCTGCCGCAGCATATTCCCCGCTCTCCACCAAATGGGTACAGGCATCGATGACAAACTGGATGGCCCCACTGGTGTAGAGACCAGCGATCAGGAAACGCAATGCAGGAGTATCTGCCTCCTCACTGATGTCAGAATACATACCCGCCACAAGCTTGAGCATGCTCTCTTGGTCATGAAGTGAAGACAAAGCTCTCGCTGCGTTGTTGGCATTGATGGTGTTTGTGGATTCTTGGTTCATATTATTCCTCTACTGAGAGTAATGATTGATGGGGTTGGAATTATTTTGTTGCTACTAACCTGTAGCCAAGAAACAAGGGCTACAGAATGAATCCGGTAATTCCAAGAAATCCGGTTCCATTCCATAACCCTCGAACACTTTGCCGCCATGCCTTAAACAAAGAACACGGGGGCAACTTTGAAGAAAAACACAAGCGTCATGAATGCCGATATGGGCAAACTGGCTATCAGAGCCCAGAATCCACTGGTGACGCGAATCAACGAAGGCAAGAGACAACTACAGATCATGAGCGCGCCGGTAACTGCTGCCGCATTGCAGATCAGTTCACTAAAGAGAACACGCATGGGTTCTTCCATCGCCACTTCCAGACTATACGGCGTCCCGGCCAAACTCATGATAATCAGCACGGCGATGGCCAGCACCGAGACAATCATGAGCAAACTCATGGATGCAAGCAAAGCCGGCGGCACAGCCGAAATCGACAATGTGCTGACCTCGACATTACCGCGAGTGATTTTCGGTACTATGAATCTGAGCGAAAGCCAGATAAGACCGATTGATGCAATTAATGTAGACATAAAAACCTCCAGCTGATCTACAGCTAGCAGAAGATACAGAACGAGAAGGTGCTGCACTATAGGTAATGCAGCGCCTTTCGGTTCAGGCGTCGGTGAGACGCGTTCTTAGTTTGTTAGAAGAAATAGTCCGGTCCGCCTAGACCATCGATTACATAGTTCATCGAGATGGAACACAACCTCAGCCACGAGACCGCGAATCTTTCCAGACGTTAATCCAGAGGCAAGCGGCCATACCTGTTAGCAGCGACATCAATATGAACACCGGCACCGAGGTAAGCGACGCCCCCAGCAATATCGTGTCGCGAAGTTCAGTGAAGTCAAACATCCACAAAGAGAACAGCGCAGCGACCCAGATCGCCACAATAACAGACCAGCATACCGACACCAGAATAATCGCCTTAGAGAAAATCTCATTAAGCTTTCTGCTGATTGCTATCCACAATAACGCAGCCCCCAGGGCGAAAGCCACGCCAGCCTTTACTAAAATTACTAAATCCATAACTATTCTCCAGAGAGAAAATTTAAAATAGGCAGCTCGGCAAGAGTTCTGTCGAGCTGCGCTCTGATTGCTTCTTACGCAACCATTCTCAGAGACTCAACTCAGCGGAGTCTTCCGTGGGTCAGATCATCGATAAACGACGCGTCATCGCAGGCACGCAGGTCCCAGGTCTTGTTGCCTTGAGGTTGATTTGCCCTTTGAAGCCGCGACACTTCTTCGATATACGAATTGTCATAACAAGCACGCAGATCCCACGGCTCGTTTACGTAACCCTGATTGTCGGAATCAGTATTCACGCCAGGTGCTGTGAGCGCGTGCCCATTTACTATCACCTGAACGGAACTACCGTCAGGCACTGAAATCAGTAAGTCTGTCATGTTAGAAGCTCCCGGCGCCGCCGCGACCGTTTGAAAAGTTATTGATAATGTTGTGATAAACGCCGGAAGCGGCATTTACAACCTTGTTTACTTCGGCCGCTGTTTCATCAGGCTTCTCAAGAAAATTGAGGAAGGTGACAAACGCCAGAACCACAACGACCAACAAAATATTACGAATGATATCCCGCATGATTAAGTACCTCAGAAAGAAAGCCCGATACCGACCGTCCCGGCAGACATCGAGCTACTAAAACAGCCGCTAATTTCCTTCCAGCAGCTTCAGCCCAATTAAGCAGCAATCACTTGATTTTGATTTTGCTGCTGGCCCACTCGTTAATGGCGGTAGGAAAACGCCACAAGATAATTGCCAGGGCGACGGTACAAAACGCTACTCCCACTATCATGCCGGTGCTGCTGTGGAACAGCCATTCACCGATATTGGCAGAGAGATTGACGTTGCCAAAAGTGATGAGGCTCACCAGACCAATAAACAAGGGCGGCAATGCCAGCATGAGCGAAAACAGCCCGATGACGAAATTACCCTTGAAGCCGATGATCACTCCCCAGGCGTAAATCAATACACCAGCGGCCATGACCGTGTCGGCGACTTTTTTGCCAAAGCGAGCTTCAAGGAATTTTGCGAGTTTGTCGAACATGGAATTTCTCCGGTTAATTAAGGAAACATTGCGAAAACAGACAGCCAATCTGCCTGTCGACTAATTGCGTGTTTTGGTAAGAGAAGCAAGAACTTCCTTGTATTCCAACGCGAAGAAGAGTCCCAGCGCCGTGTAAAAGGCTCCTTCCTCGGCTGCGGCAAAGCGACTGAAGTGGAATTCCTCCCCTCCCATCGCCCCTTGCATCAGACTGGAAAGAATCAGCACGGTAAATCCATAGGCCAGCGCAATCAAGGCTGTTGTACGGACACTGTAGCGCTCAAAAATCTTCAGCCCGAAGAAGAGCCCGAAGCCGGCGTATATGGCGCCTTCATCAACACCGACGGTGCCGATATATTGAGCCGAGATAGACTCCCCAAACACTGCCAGGCAAAAGACTAAAACCCCGGCTCCCATTGCTATCATTGCATTTCTTTTTGTGTTGCTCATTTTCTCTCATTTTGAGATTACCCATGCCACGCTACATCCAATGTGCGGCAGGAGTAATTGACTTACACCACCCTCTCCCCGGTGGTGTCCATGTTGCGCAGGGAGAACTGCCTTCCGCCTATACTCCCCTTGCGTTTATGGCGGGATTTACTGAAAAATCTACTTCGTGAAAACCTTTCCACTGGCCCATCTATTGATTGCCTCCGGGAACTGGTAGAGGATGATGGCAGCGGCAACCACAATCAACACAATACCGAAAACCATTCCTTCGGTGGAATTTACCAACCAAGTTTCGAAAATCGCAGCCAGATTGACATGCCCCCAGGTGAACGCGTACACCAGTCCGATAACGAATGGTGTCACCACGGTAGAGAGAGCCACTACTGTCATGAAAATACCGGCTTTGAGGGATGCGATCAGCCCGATGGCAGAGAATACCGTCAGGGCAAGCATAATTTTGACGGCGTTGTCGGTGCCGAAACGAGTTTCAAGTGCACTGTAGAATTTTTGGTACATGGATTTCTCCGGTGTTTTTTTAATTGAAAGGGTTGTTTGAATTGCACTACTGAGAGTGCGACTACCGCGATTTCAGGCAGCGCCCTCAATCGTCGGAGGTAAAGGCATGAATGCCGAAGTAAAAGACCTGTTGCAAGGTAACAAAGAGAATTTGATACCAGGAGACAGGTTCCCAGCCTTTGCCCAATGGAAATGCCATCGGACCCAAACTGTCTGGTATGTACAGTCCGGCAAATAAAATAGCCGCACAGAGCACGATTCCGTATAGACCCACGTGGAGTTCGATAGAATCACAGGCTGAATGCCAGAGTGAAGGCGGCGTCAGCATGGCTACCGCAAGTATGGAAGCCAAGACAACTCCAGGTCCGGTGGGCAAAAGGTTGAGGCTGGCTGCCGCTGTAACGATACCGACCAGATAGGCAGGTATCCAAAAATAATTAGCATTTTTGACTAACATAAATTGAACTCCTTTAGAAACAAAGACAGAACCAACCGCACGGACAAGCCGGTCAATGGGCAGTACGGTTAGAGCCCAACTAGCGCTTACTTCTTCTGCGGTAAGTTGAGCGACTGAGCTTAGACCCTGTGCTTGCCGCCTTCTTCAGAACAATTCCAGAGTGGCTCGTGGTGCCTCCCAGCTGAATGGCAGGGCGACGCTTATTGTAAGCAGTGTTCATACGCCGTTGCTCAGTCCAGGACGAGCTTCTGCGGTAATTATCTCGAAAGTAGGATAAACCGGCAAGACTCGCTCCAGGGGTGTGGTAGGCATGACTGGGGCTAATCAGCTTGTGGATCAACCAGTATTGAAACATCGTATTTAAAAAAGAGGTATGATGCTCCACCGGACTGCCGTTAGCCGTATTGCTTGTTATCACTGCTTCAGTCGATTTTTCATTAGCAGGAGAAGTTTGCTTTATGGAGAAGATTTCCTCGTCTGCCGGTTGCAAGCCATCCTCACTGTTCTTTTCCACGTAGCCTGTGATTTTGAGCATGTCGCCCTCCATCCGGCTATCCACGGAAACAATTCCATCGCCTTCGTATATTTCATTGACTCGCTTTTCAAAGGCATCCATCCACCCTTGCTGGTCATCGACCTGTATTTCCTTAAGTGCCTTCTCCACAGCATCAACATTGATGCGCGTTTGACTATCATCCTCATATGCACAAGCGGTCAACAAGAACAGCATGGCTACCAGGTTTAGCAAAACAAACATTCTTCTACACATGATATTTCTCCAATTGAAAAATAGTCGAACGGTTAAACCGCTCATAAAACCCTTCCTGAAGGGGACGCTCCTGCAAGAGAAGCGTCCGCACAGATAGGAATTTGCGACAGCCATTTAGGCTTATGCCGCAGCCTTAGCTACTACCGGACAAAGCCCGATATCAGTCAGTCCAGCGAGCCGGATCAGGGGAATTACGCACCACGGCTTTCAAGACGTGGTAACTGACGTACATGCCCACAATGAGCCCGACCAAGCCCCAGACACCGGCCATGAACGGCCCACTGAACGGCATGGTGACAAGGGTAGTGACGAGAAAGGACAGGCCCCCCGTGGTGTACCATACCTTGTCTCGCAAACCGAATTTGGTTTTCGTCAGCACGAACCACATGGCGCCGCCGGCTACCGGAACCGAAAGATACCAGGGCAGAACCATGCTGAACAAGCTAATCACTAACATCACGCCGACGATCACACCAAAGACCGCCAACATAGCTCCAACCCAAGCACTATAACCTTTACCAGTCATTTCATTCTCCAAAATTGAGTTTAAGTAAGACGCTTCCAGAAAAGGGAAGCGCCTGATTTGATGGGCTTTAAGCCCGTTTGAACAGGCTCAATTGAGAGCCCGGATTACTTGCCGAAAGACTTACCAGCGCCTCAAGAGTGCAGCCACTCTTGACTGATAGCCATCAAGGTCGGAAAGGCTTATGCCGTACACCTTGGTATCGGACTCCATAGGCATCACCATAATGCCCCCATTACCTGTAGCGATCGAGATCGGAACGATAGATTCATCGATGCGCAGTACGTGCCCCAGCAGCTTGAACTGCTCCTGCGCCTCCTTCAGAAGCCTTACTTCAAAAGGATAAAGCGGACTTTTATCGAGGCAAGCTTCCAGGTCCGACTCAAGCAGAATGCCGGAGTCTACTGGCTCGGCACAGCGATCGAGGCGGGCAAAGTTCACTTGCAAGTAACTTTGCAATTCCGGCGCCCCCTTCTGATAGGCCAGAACCCGCTCGTGACCGCCCTGCAGCACCGTATAGAAAGGCACCATCAGCACACAAACACCAGCAATAACACCGAGCCAGAAGCTAGCTTGTCCATAGTCCTGATAGTCCAGAGTGAGACTATCGAAGACGGTAAGACACAAACCATAGACGCTTACTCCCAGAACCAAAGCCAATAATACGCCGTAAAATGAGACGCCGGTCGGCCCCTCGGTCAGGTCATCTGCAATGGACACGCCTATCATTACACAGCCATAGACCATGAGTGCGGAAAAGCACCATGCCAGAGCCGTTGCTACCCATTTGTTTTTATTCATAGTAGAGCCTCATAAAGTTGAACAAAGTCAGACGCCACCGCGGTGGAGGCGTCTGACTATTTCATAAGTCAGCGAAGCAATGAGAAGAATCCGAGCCTCAACCCACCACTCCGGTAAAGTTTTCTAGCCCTTCCAGCCCGGAGGCAGAGCACAGCCTTCGCCCTTTTTCTCCGGAGCAGCAAAGGGTGATACATCGCCCAGAGGGGAAGTTTTGATGATACCCGCGGCTTTGAGCGACTCTTCGCTGGCATACTCGATGACGATACGCGCCACCACTTCACCGCGCTCAAATTGCACCTGCTGCACTTTGTGCTCGGTGCGGTCGCCAAAGCCCGTACCTACGTCGTGGCCGCCGCTACGGGTCGGAAAATTTCCGCCTTTCATGCCGCCGCCGCCCATGGTCATTCCACCGCCCCTGGTCAAATGCCCACCCAGTAAGTCGTCACCCCAACCGATCTCTCTCACCGGGCACTTTTCGGCGTAGATAACGGCAGCGATGACACCGATGTTTTCGGGCTTGTCCATGAGAGCGGCATAAGACTCTTCCGGTGCACCGAAGACAAAGTGGGCCACTTCTTCATCGTTCAGACGAAAGCCGGGCACCGTCAAGACGCCGCCGTGCGCACGATCGATGACGTAAGCACTGTCTGCCAATGTGGCGCGTTTGCCGTTCATGACGCTCAGACCATCGACGGAAAGCACCGCCGCATAGCGATTGAAGGAAGCCCACGGCACTCGCACTTTCAGCTCGTACAGTGCCGCCACGTAGAATTTGCCTTCATGTTGGTGAACGGGCAATTCCAGACCATCGACGACCACTTTCAAGGAGAATTCTTTTTCGTACATGTTTGTTCCTGCTAGTTTCAAATGTTTGAGTTGCGAGCGAAATTCGTTGTAATTTCGCTCGCGGTTGGTTTTGAGCATTCCCTGCGGCAAGTCATTCGTTCATGCGTATTCGTATGCGAATGCGAATTCGAAGGTTCATGTTCATGTTCCCGTTCTCATTCACGTTCTCGAACACCCGAACTAAAGCCCTAACTCCAGGCCTCTGACTTGCCTTAACTCAGACCACAGGTGCTGGTCTACTTGCCGCGGCACAACTCATCGAAGGGAGTCGCACCATGGCCAATCTCGGAAAGAGTGCCTTTCCACTTGCTGCGAGCTTGATAGCAAAGCAGTTGTGGGTTCTTCAACAACTGCTCCGCCTGGTTTTTCATACCCTGGGCTTCCGCTTCGGCATTGAGGCGAATGTTGGCAGCGTCGGCATCGGCGTTGCGAGTGACGATGAGCGCTTTTGCTTTAGCGTCCTCCAACTGCGTGTCGCGCTTGGCACCGGCACGTTGCAAAACCTGATCTCGAATGGCTTTGTTCTGCAGTGCGGTCTCAAAGGTATTGGTGAAGTTGGCCTTGGTCAAGACAACACTTTGAATGACAATCAGCCGATTCAGCTTACGAGCCTTGGCCGAGTTGTCTACCCATTCTTGCAGTGCCTTGCTCATATCCAGCTGGGCCACGTCGCGAGCGTAGAACAACTTGGTACCTGTGTACTGAGCGGTCACTACCTTGGTGCTTTCGTGCAAACCAGGCAGAATGATGTTTTCTTCAATATCCGCTTCAGCCCCGAGAACACCGTAGGCCTCATCGGCAGCACTGCTCAATATGGCGTATTGCACAGTGGCTTCACCATTGAGCTCTTGCAAGTCGATGGTGGGAGCATTGATTTTCACATCCTTGAGGGTACGGGTTTGCACCTGCACCTGCGTTATTTCACACCAGGGAAGTTTAACTCCGGGACCGGCTGAAATCGCCCCTTTTTGCACCTTGCCCCAGCATGTTTCCACACCGGCATAACCGTTATCAACCATGTAGAAAGGCTGCCCGAACATCATCATGAGGATGAGAGTAAAAGCCGCCCAAATACCGGCGTTTATCATAAAACGTGTACTCATTATCAATACTCCTTAGTTTTGGTTAGCAGATTGGGCAGGTTCGGATACCACCGGCGCCGGAACAGCAGCACCAGGGATAAGCACATCGCTCTTGCCGGTCAGGTCAACCCGGTGCGGTTCACCGTTCCAGCGCTCAATCTGTATGTAGGGAGCCAGAAGTGTGCTGAGCCTGGAAGCAGCGCCTTTGATCTCAATGGCATAAGCCTGAGCCGAAGTAACCGTCGCGGTGCGATAGGCTTCCGCCTTGCCTAATAATTCCTTCTCCTGACCATCAGCGTCAGCTTGAATTTCCGCAATCTTGCGGTTAATTTCAGCGGTCTGCTTGAGCTGGTCCTGTTCTACTTTCTTTTCGATACTGTCATTGAAAGCAGGCGAGAAGAAGAAATCGAGACAGGCAATCTCAATCACCTGCACAGTACCTTCGGGCAGCTTGTACTCTTTCAGGCGATTATCCAGGTTCTTCTGCAAGCGAGCCTTGATGTTGGCCACAAGCTGAGGACGCTTTTTAACAAGGTCTTCAGGCGAATAGGTAGGAGTTTCGGCCTGAGCAGAAGAGGAAATCTCAGGGTCCAGCACCTTTTGCCGCAAGGCATCAAAACTGCCAATCTCCTTAAGTAGAACACCGGCATAGGTGGGATCCACAAAGAGCTGTACATTCCACTTGGCGGTGAGCACCTGGTTTGTATCATCCCGGGGCTGAGTGGTATGAGTCTCGGCATAGGTGCGAGTGGGATAGTATTGCAACCACTGCACGAAGGGGATTCTCAGAACCAGACCCGGTTCATGGTAGCCTTCTACGTCGAGCTTACCCATGAAGTTCTTGAAACCGACAGAACCCGTGGGCACGGCGGCAGTAAAAGTGTGGAAGAGAATACCGAAAATCAGGAGGAAGCTCAGGGCGAGCATCCCAATTCGATGGTTGGCGTACAAGCTGCGAAAATCGTTCACCTGGTACTCTTTTTCATTGAAGTCATTCATATTTGACCTTCTAAAGTCTGAGTTAAAAAAAACGAGAACGACCTATCCTGTCGCTCTCGCTCGAAATTGACGAATGACGTCCTGTCATTCGTTTTGCCGGTTACCCGAATTAGCCGCTGCGACTCTTAAGCCACAAGACGTAAGTAACCCGGTGCTACCTGCCAGAAACGATGTTCTGTTCTGTGACCGATGGCCTGTATTTCACCGTCAACAATATGCACACGCACTTCCGAGTCGACTAACAAGTCGGTGCTTTTGACGCCGGCTACTCGCAGAAGCCCGAGCAGGCGTGCATTTATATCTTTGGCAGGAAAGGCCGTCCACTTTGTGGTTTTAGCAAGCACGTCATCGCCTTTGTCGACCAGAACGGAAACAACTATTCCCAGTCTGCTTTGGTTGTCTGCAACGATTGAAAAACCAGTGATGATGCCATTTGTAATTTTATTCATTTTTATCTCCTGAGTAAGGAAAGGGTGAGGCTGGTGGTTAGAAACGCAGCACTCACGGGGTTGATTAAGTAAAGTCTTTCGCTAACTGACGTTAGCTAATTTCCCTAGCCGGTCTTCTACCTGGCATTTCCATGCACTTAAATATCCTGACTAGACCACTGCCTATAGGCGATTGGATTAAGAGATAAGCTCCAGATGAAAAACAAAGGTTAGGGTATGTTCATGTTACTTACAGGTCACCCTAAAACCCAAACTCAATTAGCTCTCTCTTTAATACTCTTAGGAATTGGAAACCAGCCCGGTTGGCAGGCACAAACACCCACCAGCAACTGTTTTTCGGGTAGGGGACAAGCTTTCGAGATTAATCTCCGGGTGCGAGCCACTACGTAATTACCGCTTGGCAACCCTATTCTCAGCACTGGCCTCGCACAAACCGTCCCACAGCTTTGCCGAAAAGTGGCGCAGCCAGAGCCACACCGGAGACACATAGCCGCCACAAATCGAACACAACAAAAGGAGCTTTCAAAATCGATCTCCGGCAGTGGTACCACCGACGCCACCAAACTTCAGCCCGGCAACCTGCCAGGCTAAAGACCCAAAGAAGCGGGATTTGCCAATACTTATCAGTTGCTCGACAAGCAACAAAATAAAGACAAAATAAAAGCGTGCGCATTTCAAGATCCGCTTTGCATCTCACTTTGAGAGCTATTGCTAACTAGCGCGAACGTCACAACCTCTATTCCGGAGACGGAGAACCCACACACTGCGGCCTCAAAGCCCCAACATGGGAAGCAAAACCTGAAGTGTCCAGCCTGGGCATAGAATATATAGCCTGAGCCCTTAGTAAAACTAAAACTTCGGGGAGGTAGCCAAGATTGAATCGTATCAAGACTATGTAGGTTACTAAGCTTGTATTTAGTTTTTTACTTAAACTCAAAACCTTTTCTCAACCACCTTCAGTTTACCGAGTTCCCCATCTTCCCAGTCGCTCCGCGAGCGAACCGTAGAAGCATGCCGAACTCTTCCTCCAACACCTGAGGCGCCACCTGCATAACAGTCTTTCTCGCAAGAAGACCGCGCGCAGGATAACGCCGTAACTACTCGCGAGAAAGACCATGAACGCTAACGCTAACCCCACCCCTGACAACACTGCCAAAACCTTCTCCCCTGGTCTTGAAGGCGTCACCGCCTGCCGCACCAGACTGAGCGAAGTGCTTGGAAAAGAAGGCAAACTCATTCTTGCCGGCCACAACGCCGTCAATCTGGCTGAAAACAACACCATCGAAGAGGTCTGGTTCCTTCTGCATGAAGGGCGCCTGCCCAATCCCGCCGAACTGGCCGCCTTCAAAGCCAAGGTGGAAAAGCTCGGTGTGCTGCCGGCCGATGAAGTCAACCTGATCAAGAAGTTGCGCGGTCCTGAGCCGCTTTCCGCCTTCCGCACCGCTCTTTCCGCCATTTCCAACAAGCGCGGTTACAAGCCCTGGCTGAATCGCCCTGTGGAAGAGGTGACGGAAGAAGTGATCGCCCTGTGCGCCCTGGCTCCGGCCATCGTGGAAGTGCTGCACACAGGCCGCCGCCCCCGCGTCAAAACCCTGAACAGCGGCTACGCTGAGCGCTACCTCTGGGGCGTCAGCGGCAAGAAGCCTTCGCCCGAAGACCTGCGCGCCGTGGAGACCTATCTGATTCTGACCATGGACCATGGTTTGAACGCCTCCACCTTCGCCTCTCGGGTCACCGCTTCCACCGGCGCCGATGTCGGTGCCGCACTCACCAGCGGTGTGGCCACTCTCTCCGGCCCGCTGCATGGCGGCGCTCCCGGTCCCGTACTGGACATGCTGGACGCCATCGGCACTTGCGAGAACGCGGATGCCTGGGTGCGTGCACAGCTGGCTGCCAAGATCCCTCTCATGGGCTTCGGACACCGCATCTACCGCACCGACGACCCAAGGGCCATGACGCTCAAGCGTGTGGCTGAACGTCAGAACGGTCCCCGCATCGAGCTGGCCAAAGTCACCGAACAGGCAGCCCTGAAAGCCCTGGAAGAGAAACAGATTCAGCGCGCCGCTGCTGAGAACAAGCCCGTGCGCACTCTGCGCGTCAACGTGGAGTTCTGGACGGCTGTGGCGCTGGAGCATGTGGGCATCCCCCGCAATCTCTTCAGCTCCACCTTCTGCGTCAGCCGCATCATCGGCTGGGGTGAGCACATCGTCGAACAGATCAAAGACAACAAGATCTATCGGCCGCTCTCCCAGTACACCGGCGAAATGCCTGCCGAGTAAGCGCCGACTGCTAGGAACCCGCACCGGCACAAACTAAACACTAATGCGGAGGGACGTCACGCCTACAGACGCGTGCGCCCCTCCTTTTCGAAACGCTACCAAGCGGGAGTAAATATGCAATCGCATAAGCAAAAGTCCACAACAGCTTTCTACCAGTCCTTCTCGCAAGTTCTGGCTGAAGCTCGTAAGCGCTTCCAGCGCCCCCTTACTCTTACCGAGAAGATTCTGCTTGCGCACCTCTTCGACAAAGGACAACTGTCTACCTGGTCGGAGCTGCCCGTGCGCGGCAAAACTCAGGTTGCGCTTCTGCCTGACCGCGTGGCCATGCAAGATGCCACTGCCCAGATGGCTATGCTGCAGTACATGCAAGCCGGGCTCAAGCAAGTGGCCGTGCCTACCTCCATTCACTGCGACCACCTGATTCGCGCTCGCGCCGGTGCCAAGCTCGACCTCATCGATGCCTTCGGTGAGAACAACGAGGTCTACGACTTTCTCAAGTCGGCAGCGGCTGCCCACGGCATCTCCTTCGGTGCACCGGGCAAGGGCATCATTCACCAGGTGATTCTGGAAAACCTGGCCTTTCCTGGTGCGCTCATGGTGGGCACCGACTCCCATACTCCCAATGCCGGCGGTCTGAGCATGTTGGCCATAGGCGTGGGTGGTGCCGATGCCGTGGAAGTGATGGCAGGCGAGCCCTGGAGTCTCACCTGGCCTCTGCTCATCGGCGTCAAGCTGAAGGGCACCATGAACGGCTGGACGGCGCCCAAAGACATCATCTTGAAGCTGGCCGGCATCCTCGGCGCCGCCGGCGGCACCTCGGCCATCATCGAGTACTTCGGCGATACCGAGAGTATCGGCGCTACCGGCCAGGCCACCATCGCCAACATGGGAGCGGAGCTGGGAGCCACCACTTCGGTCTTCCCTTATACCGCCAAGGCCGGCCAGTATCTGACAGCCACCGGACGTCCCCATCTGGCTGAAGCTGCCGAAGCCCATAAGGAGCTGCTGCGAGCCGACGCCGAAGTGGAAGCTGAGCCTGAGAAGTATTTCGACCGTTTCATCGAAATCGACCTGTCCACTCTGGAACCCCACATCGTCGGTCCCTTCACCCCAGACCTGGCTCGTCCGCTTTCTCAGTTTGCCGCTGAAGCAAAGGAAAAGGGCTATCCGCTCAACTTGAGCTACGCCTTGATCGGTAGCTGCACCAATTCCAGCTACGAAGATATGGGCAGAGCAGCGCACATTGCCAGACAGGCTCAGGCAGCCGGACTGAAGGTTGCTTGCGGCTTCCTGGTCACCCCCGGCTCCACCCAGATCTACAACACCATCGAGCGCGACGGTCAGCTCTCCGACTTCGAAGCCATCGGCGCCCAGGTGCTGGCCAATGCCTGCGGACCTTGCATCGGGCAGTGGCAACGTTCCGACGTCAAGGACGGTGAACCGAACTCGATCATCAACTCCTTCAACCGCCCCTTCAAAGGACGCAACGACAACAATCCGGCTACCCACGCCTTCATTGCCAGTCCGGAAATCGTCACCGCTTTCGCCCTGGCCGGCAGACTGGACTTCAATCCGCTCACGGATTCGCTTGTCGGCGCTGACGGCAAGGAATTCAAGCTCAGCCCGCCTCAAGCTGCCGCTCTGCCGCCGAACGGCTTCATCGCCGATGCGGAAGCCATCGTCGGCACCAGCGGCGATGCGGAGCAAACGGCAGTGATGGTCTCGCCCAAGAGCGCGCGCCTGCAATTGCTCTCGCCGTTCCCCGCCTGGAGCGGTGCGGACCTGGTGGGTTTGCCGGTTCTCCTCAAAGCCAAGGGCAAATGCACCACCGACCACATCTCACCGGCCGGCGTGGAGTGGTTGCGCTTCCGCGGGCACCTGGACAATATTTCCAACAATATGTTCAGCCGCGTCGTCAACAGCTTCACCGGTGAGGTCGGCACAGGCATCAACCTGACCAACGGCGAAAAGCAGCCTCTGCCGCAGATTGCCCGCTCCTACAAAGAGCAGGGTCTGGGCTGGGTAGTCATCGGTGACACCAACTATGGTGAAGGCAGCAGCCGCGAGCACGCCGCCATGTCTCCGCGCTATCTGGGCGGTCTGGCTGTCATTGCCAGAAGCTTTGCCCGCATTCACAGAAGCAACCTGTGGAAGCAGGGTATGCTGGCTCTCACCTTCGTGGACGCCAATGACTATGAGCGCTTCCAGCCTGGTGACAAACTTTCGCTCTTGGGCTTGCAGTCGCTTGCCCCGGAAGTGAATCTGCAGGCCGTCATCACTCACGCCGATGGAAGCAGCGAGACCATCATGGTCAGCCACGGCATGGGCGACGAACAGATTCGCTGGTTCAAAGAAGGTTCCTTCTTGAACTTCGTGCGCACGAAGCGGGAGAAGGCAACAACTGCCGAAGAAGCGCCTTTCTGTAGTGCCACCGATCACACCAACTGCGACCACGGCACGGTCAAGCCAACCGTTGCCACAGCGGAGGAAAAGCCTGCCGCAGAGGACAAGCCTGTGGTCAAGCCGAAAACCGGATTTATGGAGAAGCTCAAGAGTTTCTTCCGCAAATTTCTGGAAAGCCTGGGCTGGGAGTAATCTTTTACTTCTGACCTGACGACACTGCCGTAATTTGCATGGAGGATCTCCCCAACAAGGAGATCCTCCTCTTTTTTTGAGATACAGCAGCCGACCGGTCTATTCTTTAAGTCCGGCGACGAACCAATCCTGTTAAACCCACTCCAATGCGGCATTAAAGGCACTAAGAAAAACAGCTATTTTTCTTAGTACACAGCAACAAGTTTGAAACAGTCCTTCACTAGTATCTTCCTTGTCACTCCAGACAGGGAAGCCCGTTAGTTTTTGAAGAACGCAGAAGCGACACCGTATTCGGTGCCGCTTTTGCGTGCCTGCGCGCCCCAAAACCAGGACGGACTCTCGCTTTCCCCCGCTCCTGCTATTGCTAGCTAGCGCAATTTCCAAAACACGATTTAACAGCCCCGCAGGCAAGCTTTAATGCAAAAGACCTCACAAGAGGCTTGTTTCAGCCTGGCGCAGATACCTATCATCGAGACATCACTTCAAGATTTTTCCAAGAGAAAACCAACACAGAAAAGCCCACTTTTCAGGCACAGCTAAACAAATTGAATTCCAGTGAGGAATTCGGTTTAGGCCGCCGGTTCGAGGTGTGCTCGAGCCTGCCTGCCAGTGCTGTCCCAGGGACAGCGCCGGCAAGCTGCGCGGCATTTTCAGTCTCCTATTCAAGGACACTCACAGTGAGTAGCAACATCCAGACTGTACGGGCAGCAGGAGTCACCCACATCGGCGGCAGGGAAAACAATGAGGATGCCTTCAGCATTCTCTGCGGGGGCCGACTGCTGGTGGTGGCCGACGGTATGGGCGGGCATGCCGGAGGCGACCAGGCCAGCGCCCAGGCCGTCAGTTCAGTGGCGGCGCTTGCCCAGCCGATCTTGAACGACCTGGCCGACAAGAACGAGGAACCTTCCGCAGTTTCCGCAGCCATCAAGAACCTGCTTCTTGAGGCCATTGAAAAGGCCAACAGCGACATCGCCGCCCTGAACGGTTCAGCCAGCGGCCGAAACCGCATGGGCACCACCCTCACTCTGGTCTACATCGGCAGACAGCGCCTGCACATTGCCTGGGTGGGGGACAGCCGCGTCTATTTGATGCGGCAGGGCAACCTGCTGCAGTTGAACGACGACCACACAGTCAACTACGAACTCTATCGCCTCGGCAAAATGACCCGGCAGGAGCTTCGCAGCGAAACCTCCGGACACGGCTCCAACGTCATCACTCGTTCCCTTGGTGTAAAGCGAGTGGAACCGGACTACATGGAGGAACCCCTGAAAGGAGGCGACATCGTACTGGCTTGTAGCGACGGTCTGAACAACTCCGTCTCACCGGCGCTCATGGGCTCCCACCTGAGCAAACCGGCAACGATGGAAGAACTGGTGAACGGACTGCTGCAAGAGGCCCTCCAGGCCGGTGCTCGCGACAACGTCACCGTGGTGGCGGCCGGTATTTCGAACACCTGCCGCAGCTGGGGGCACCGGCTCTGGTCCTGGCTTGGGCTCTAAGGAGTCAAAGTCTTTCCCGACAGTTTCTATCAAACAAGCGGCTTCGTCGAGCCGCTTGTTGCATTAGCTTTCACCCTCAATTTCAGGAGACTGACCAATGGCTTCGTACACCAACCGCTTTCACCACTGCCGCAGCGCCGCTCTCAACCTCATCCACGAACTCTTGACCCTCGATACTCGTCTGCAAGCAGACGAGGGTCGCGCTCTCAAGAACAATAACGAGAAGTTGCACGCCGCCGCCGTGGTGGCCCAGTACCACCTCGACTACGCCCTCGAGCGAGCGCGAGCGGCCACCGTCGTACCAACCAACGCCGGTGGTCCCGCCAAGCCCCGGGAGCACGTGGAAAACCGGGACGCCTACGAACGCTTCCTGGAAAACGGACAGACCCTGGCCCAGCGCAGCAAGCTCAGCGAGGCTCAGTGTCTCGACCTGTTGCTCGCCCAAGCGGAACTGGCGCTGCGCCACGCCCGCGAGACTCTGGAGCTCCTGCACCGCGTCTACGCAGACGAAGGTCTCACTCTGGAAAACTAGTTCCATCAACACCCAAGCTATTAGCCTTTGAAAAAGGCTGAAAGGATCAAAACACGGTGCTTCGCCATGAAAACTCTAATTGTTCAAGACTTCCGGGCAATTGGCAGCCTGGAGGCGAAAACCCTTAGCCAGAGCGGTCACCAGGTAACCTGGGTGACCGGCTTCAAAGACGTGCAGGCGCTCGTAGCCATTTCTCCCACAGGAGATGCCGTCAGCCTCGATACCGACTACGACCTGGCCATCGTGGACGGTGAGTTGGACGGACCCAGCGGGCATACCGAGCCCCTGGGCGAAGCCGTAGTGGCACGCCTCAACCAGGCGGGCGTGGCCTGTATCGCCAACAGTTCCCAGGACGAGTACAACAAGCGCATGCTGAACGCCGGCGCCCGGTGCGCCATCAATCAGCTTGTCTTGTTTGCCTGCCTGGCGGTGGCGCATATGGTGCAAGCCGAGGACCTGCTTTGCCCCGATGACACCAAAGCAGCCCTGCTCAACCAGGGCTTGCTGCAATTCATCAGCGAGAGTCCGGGCAAGGAATGGCGCCAGGCCACTGAAGCAGCTCTCTCGGCAGGCTGAGAAAACCACATTCCATGTGAATTGGGCAAGTCGAAGGGCATCGAAAAGAAACAACCTTTTCGATGCCCTTTGAGCCCAATAATTCCAAAATTCACTATTTTGCCATCACCCTACTACCCCTTTTCGTAGCTCTTCGCATATTTTTTTTCAAAGCCACACTCATTCCGTGCCTCCCGCGAGAGCACTGCCTTTAGCGGCCGTGCTCTCACAGAAGATACAGGAATCAAGACCTTGAATCCTTACCTATCAGGTTCCACAGTTGACGTTACACTCAATGCTTAGTGCTCAGGCTCATCCATCAGCCCATCACGCACTAAAGAAATGGACCTCGCTGAGGCGACCTGGATAAAGCATGGCCGCATGTTCGATCAAGGCCTCTAACGCATCAGACTTACGTTTCTCACGCTCTTCCTCTTCACCGCGTTCATCCTGTCCGCGGATAGTGATAACACGCAGTACATGCCACTCGTCTTCTCCAAGGATAGAAAGCACAGCACAGTAAGACGGATAACGGAAAGCGTCGGTCTCGATGCGCAAGGTCCGAACTCCATCCAGGCGCGCATAAAAAACTTTTTCAGGGCACTTTGAATTTAGCCTTTTGCGCCACGGATCATTAGACGTATTGGGGATCACGTAGAGACATTCCACTAACTCCACAGCTGCCTTGAATGCCTCATTCTCGCCCTTACCGTGGCAATTACCCAGACAGACCCAACCGTTCTCGGCGGTGAGCAACCAAATGCCGGACATATAACCATCTCCTTTTGTAATGTCGATACGGAGCTGGTTAATGCCAATCCTCGCGTAATAAATTCCTTCAATAATTTTCCAATTTACACCTGCAACCACAATTGTTTTCATAGCTCTACCTTCTAAATTTAAGTTCTTGAAATTGCGAAGGGAGAGAGACAGACGTGCTCGCTCCCTTCTTTGTCCGTTCAACAATCAGCCGATGGTCACGGCAGACGTGAGTGAACGCTCAGCCTTGAGCTTCTTGAAGTCGCCCCTGAACTCCACCGTGGAACAGCCGCTAGCCTTGACACTGCCGCAACGAGCACCGCCAGCATCCACAGAGAGGCGGCAGACGCCGGAAACCGAGACATTCACAACCTCTGCACGCAAAGCCTGGATCGTGGCACTGCCACTTCCCTCGCTTTCGTATGAAAAGACAGCCGTGCGAATAGAACGGCAGTTCAAGTAGGTGGAACCTCTCGCCTTCAATTCAAAGACATCCAGCCCCTCCAGTCTTCCGGCATCAATTCTGGCGTTGCCTGAACCGCTCAAATTGATCGAGCCCGCGGAGAAATCCCCGAGATCTGCCTCTACAGAACCGCTCCATACCAGATTGAGACTACCGGCATAGTCCTGCGGCACGGTAATCTCGATGCATTCCAGAGAAGCAGCGGCGGTGTCTTCAGTGCAGATTTTGTCTCCGGCAATGAAATCCCCGCCGCAAATAACATCCCCACCGAAAAAGGCTCCACCACCGGTGTTGATCACAGTGCCGGTGTTGATTACCCCGCCCTTCACACTACCGCCGATGTAGACGCCTCCCTCCCCCACTGAAATTTGCTCTCCCTTGCGACCGCCGCCGATTACGACACCGCCCTTGCCGACAACGACATCGCCCATGACGTTGAGATTGGAAGCCGCACCACCCTTTCCTGCCTTCTGCAGAAAAACACCGGCTTCCGCTACAAAGCGCCATTGCTCCGGGTCACTGACTTTCACAGTCAAATCTTTGCCTTTGCCCGACACGAATCGCACCCTGGCTTTCTTGACCGTGATTGCAAGTTCTTCAACGGAAGCGGGAATGGTAGCAAGGAAAACGAGAGCATTTTTGCTCATAATGATCACCTGTATGATCTGAACGTGCTTAAAAGGGAAACCGGATCAACCGACTTCCACCTGATCGAAGACTCAGTCGCTCACTCTGAAGTTAAATGCACTGGGTCCAAGATCTCTCCACTTTGCCTCTAATACGAGCCCCGGCCTACAAACAACAGCGCATATTGCTTACTGCTCAATTAATAATTCCATTTGTGGCAATGCGCTGATAGCTGTGACTGGCTTAAAAAGGCTCCGGAAAAGAGAAAGTGAAGATACCAAAGCCTATGAAATCTCATGAGAATAAGGAAGATCAAAATATGATCTATAGAAACACCAACAATGGCTCCAATAGCTACAAACAGGCTAAAACTCAGTAATTGCTCTCTGCCTATGCAAATGAAAGAAAACCCTGAGCCTGAACAAGAGAACATTACACGCCTCTAACCGTCCCGCCAAGCAGCCCCAAATCGTCCTTTCCGTAATCACAGTTCCGCCACATAGGCTCAAGGACACATACAACGACTTCCCCAATCTCTGGCATTGCAAATGGCCGGTTTCAACTTTCCCAAGCATCTAAATCGGCATCATGCCCTGATTCCCAGACGACTCTCAATCTCGACCGGAAACAGCCACAGTCAGAACAGTTTCAAACCAAATCGCGAGACACTACCAAATATTTTCCCTGCAATCAGCCAGAAGCCTTCACCTGTGAGCCTTTAGCTAAACAGGCAAAGATAAGCCCGCGCTAATTTACTTTCTGGGAGGACTACGATGCCTGCTCACTGCCAATCTGCCGTCCGCTTGCCATAGACACCCCCAGAAACCACACCGCATCAAACTCCAGACCATAGACAGCGGCAGCAAATA
Organism: Candidatus Obscuribacter sp.; assembly: GCA_016712465.1. Classification (GTDB taxonomy): domain Bacteria; phylum Cyanobacteriota; class Vampirovibrionia; order Obscuribacterales; family Obscuribacteraceae; genus Obscuribacter. The sequence continues at coordinate 6,756,828 of JADJQZ010000001.1, read as the reverse complement.
CCTGTAACAGCAACTCCCGGATTCACTTGCAGCAGAGATACAGTCTCTAGTACGACAGAAAGTGAATTTCAATTGCATCTTCCTCAAAGGATAAATACCTAAACCAACCTTGTCCCGGCCGCCACGGAAAGCAAAACTCTCTCGCCTTGAACGAGAGCGGCAAAGACTGCCGACCGACGGACAAGTGCAATTGTTCATTCATGGCTAAAAGCAATAGCAATGCTAATCCCAAACCAATAGTGCACCGATGAGGCGACTGACCGATCCGTGTCATGCCGCTACTTCGCTGCGCCGATGCCGGTGTCTGAGCCTGGACACGAGACCCGGCATCAATCAAATCATCCAGGTCGATACGGAGACAAACCATGTTCAATTCAAAAGACAAAGCCGCCACTGTTTCTCTGGCAACACTCTCAACCTGCCTGGCTCAGTATCCCTTCAAAGACCTGACCACACTGCCCGGCTTTGAGCCGGTTCAGTGCGAACTGGAGCTTCTGACCAAGTACAACGCCTACAAGGAACTTCTAATACGCTTCGTAGAAGAAAAAGAAGCCAACAATCAGGCCTTTTCGCAATTGCGCCGGGAGGACCAGCAAAGGGAAGCCAATCACCCAAGTGAGGGCGACAAGGAAAACGGTAGAAAACGATTGAGTTACGCCAGTTCAAGACTGACCCTGGAACTCATCTACGACTCACTACTAGATTCCGCACTGCGACTGCAGGAAGATCTAACCAATCCGAAAGACTACGACGAACTGCCTGGCTATGACAGTTGGAGAGACGATAGGCAACTGCTCTACAAAGCCAATCGAATAATGGCGGCAGGCCTTCTCGGCTACTTCCTAAAAATCAAAGCCTGGATGTGCTCGGTAAGTTCTCGCCCGAAACATGAAGGAACAATCAACGGCGGCTCACTCACCTTGCCGAATGAAGTCTTCAGACTGCTTACCTCGGAGGGCAAGCACTTCTTGAAAAACGACTATCTCTTCGAAGCTTGCGTGCGTCCGGCTAAATAGCCAACAGCTGCCCATACCAACGACTGTGCCATCTGTATCAGGCACAGTCGCCATCATTTAACAGAAAAACAAGGAACTCCTATGTTAGAAACGCAAACAGAACAACTACCGGTACTAGACTCATCCACCCAGCTCACCTCAGTGATAGCGGCCTGCAATCAAGCCAGGGTGCTTGCCGAACAGGTGCTACAGCAAAAACTGGATGCCAACCAGGCAGCTTACATACAAAAGCTAGCCGAACCCTGCAACGAACTAAACCGTCTCGAGGCAAAAGCCAAAGCGAACTGCTATGCTGAAACAGACCCGATCGAAGCCCAAATTGCTGAACTCGAAAGAAATCGGCAACGCTTTGAAAGAGAGCGGCTGGAAAAACTGAAGCCACTGCAAAACACCCTGGATTTGCTGAAGAAGCTGAAGAAAGACCTCAAAACGTTGCCGACAAACCTGGCCGCCGCCGGTCTGAAAGTGCAGCCGCAACAAATATCTGAAGCCGACATCAAGACGCAAATCGCATTAGTAAACAAGGCTATCAAAAAACTTGAGGCAGCTGGCACCACCAGGAAAATAGATGCGCTGCGCAAGCAAAAGGAAGCGATCAAAAAGAAGTACGAAGCCGAACTGAGCGAACCGAAGCGAGCCTACCGCGACTTGGAAGTTCAAACCGGCAAAGAGCGGCAAACGGCTAACGACCTAGCCAGGCACGAAAACTGGCTCACGCTCGAAGCAATCAAAACGAAAGAAGCCGAGGCACTGGCGCAATTTTCAGGCGTCGGGGCTTGACTCATGCTCTCAAGAACTTATCAAACAAACATCCTTCACCAAAATGAGGTAAACCGTGGAATGCATTCTTGCTGAAATAGCGCTGGAACTCGTGCCGCTTCTGGGAATGGTCATGAGACACGGACTGATCATGCCCTCACTCAACAGGGCTGTCAAAGAAAGGCAGCGAACCAACAGGCTTCTAGAGTTGCGCAGCCGTCGGCTGAAAGAACTGGAAGCACAGGGTGTTGATTTGATGGAATTCTATCGCCGCCTAAACAAAGCTTGAATGAATGAAGGCAAACTGACCAGACGGTCTCTTTGCCTTCATATTTTTCACTCCTCCTACTACCGCCTGTAGTTTTTCCGGGCAAAAATTTTTCGCAGAACCTGAACACCCATAGAAAAATGACCGACAGAAGGCACACGCTGCTTTCTGCCGGTCAAACACTACCGGAGCTTCATGAGCCGAGACAGGGTCCAGGTACTCGACCCTATCTCGCTCATGACGAAAGAGAGCGCAGCCTGGCTGCTCTCTTTACTAACGCTCCACAGGCAGGCGCTTCACCTTCACATTGGCAAAGCCCATCGCCTTGAGCTTACGTGCCGTGGACTTGTTACGCACCCAGACCTCTTGAGCCTGGCGCAAATCCAGCCGGGGTACCAGCAGTTGCACGTCATGCAAAGCCTTGCGCGAATGGTTGTACCAGCGCGCCATCGACCACGATTTTTTGAACAGGGATCGAACGGCCTGCACACCAATCTTCGCTTCATGGAGATGCTGATTCATGGTTTCGTTCAGCACAATGTGCCAGGCCATGTAGTCGGTAAAAACCGCCTCATGAGCCGCTACCGCCTCCTTACCGAAGACGAACAGCACATTGTTGGGGAACTCACCTTTGCGTCGATAGACATTGGCAATGGTGCCATCGTCCTTGCGCTCAGTTCCAATATAGCGTTGCCACTGGTTAACGTAGCCAGTCATGGAGACTGCCTCTTCGGGGCCTACCGCTAAGAAGAGCGGGAAAAATCCAAGTCGCTCCTCCGCCCAGCGATAAGCCGGCAGGAAGTCGGTATCGGAAAAGGCCGGGTCAGGGAGCAAGACTCCATAGGACACGCCGCTCAGGGGCATGCAGTGGTAAAGCCGCACCGCCTGCTTATCGGGCAGGGCGAGTGGCTCATCGTGTTGATTTTTCATAACTATGGACTGCTCCTGAAAGTAAATACAGAAAGGTTTCTAGTGATCCCTCAATCTGTGCTCACACCGGTTAACCCCCTGTGAGACCTCCTTTTAGAACGCTCCGAGTGTCATCTGCTCGCAAAACGCCGCCATCTCGCTTTCCGCGCAGAAACTGAACACATCCGAGTGCTTCAAAGCCCCGAGTTGCAGGCCGCGGACCAGAAACATGCTGTCCTCGATCTGAATCGGAGCATAGCTTTCGTCGAGAACGAAGTTGGGGATACGGCGAGCATTGGCCAGGGCCGTTGCTTCCCTTTTTGCGTTCTGAATGAAAACCAGCGTGAAGCCGTTGGTGTTGTTCGTCATTAGTTAATTCCTTGTTTTTTTTGAGGCCAGGATTCGCCCCCAGAGGGAAAGGACCTCAAGGTCCCTTCCCCCCAGTCAAAGAAGAAGGCTACCTGGCGAGAACCTGACTAGAATTCAGGTCGGGCAATCGGCCCGCACAAGGCCGATTGAATTCGTAACAGCAAGCAGACCTGCATGATTCTGCAAGTCTGTGCTTCAAATCAGCGCTGCCTGTGGCGGTTTTCGAGCGCCAGACGCATTTCCTCGGAGGAGAGATGTACCGGCGTGTTCAACACCGCCGAACCGGTGCGCAGGCTCTGCACGTAGAGCTGCTCCAGGCGGTCGGTGGAAACGGCCTGCTGTACGATGAAGAATTGCTGGTGCTCTTCGGACCAGATGATTTTTTGAGCGGGATCAGACATATTTACTCCGATTTGAAAGTGGTTGTTGTAGCGGACGCTGCAGCCCCGAACACGGTGTTCGAGGCTGCAGACTGGAGTTAAGTCGGACTGATTGAAGACCTCAGTTGATGCGGTACTTGATCGTGTAGGCCACGACAGTCTCGCCGCCGGCCGGCACCGTGACCACGTAGCTGACCAGGCCGTTGGCCTTGTCGATCTTCTTGACCGCATTTTCGCCGGCCGAAATGGGCTTCACGAAGGTGGCCTTGGGCGGCAGGGCATCCTGAACCAGGACATCCACTTCCTTGCCCTTGAAGTTAAAGACCACCACTTCGCGCACCTCGGTGCGGAAGCGGGGCTTCTCCTTCTTCTTGCCCTTGGCGCCGGCTTCCTCGGCTTCGGCAGGGTTCTCATCGGTGGCAATCTCGACGCGATGCACCGCGGGCATGCCCACAGTCGGGCCACCCATGGTCATGGCAGGCGCGGCGGCAGTTTCGCCGAGAGGCTTGATGGGGAACTTGTCGCCGCTGCCGGCGCCGTCGTCCTTGCCTTCTTCCGGATCATCCGTGCTGGAGACCATGCGCCGCTGCGCCTTGACGTCCTTGGACGGGGTGCTGAGCATGAGCTGGAAGCTCTCGCCCACGGCCACATGTCCGGACACCTGTGCCGAGTCGGTGCGCTGCAAGCTGCCCTTGCTGTCGGGCTCGAAGATGTTCACCTGGCCCGGGGGCAACGCCACGCCCAGATTGCTGGCCGCGTCGTTCTTGATGGTGAGGCGCACATGCACCGGCAGCTTGTCCTTGCGGTCGCGCAGCTGGGCAGCGGGAGTGAAGTAGCCCTGGGAGAGCAGGTACTCCTGCACCACCGGCACCGCTTCCGCCAGCATCAGAGAGGTAGTCTTGGTTTCACCGGCTTCCAGAGCCAGTTCCACCGGCAGGGTGTAGAGCTTCTGCTCACCCACGGTCTCCACTTCCGCGCTGTCGGCGCCGAACGCTGCCGATTCCAGGCCGCCGCCCATGGGAGAGGCGGAAGCAGCCATGGCCATCATGCGAGCGCCGCGGGGACGAGCATAGTTGCCGCCGCCGTAGCCGTTGTTGTAGCCGGCGATCAGTTGGAAGCGCGTGCTGCCGATGGGGGCGCCGGTGTTGTTGGTGAGGTCGACCCAGCATGCCAGCCGGCGCAGCTTCTCTTCGGCGGCGTCGTAGAAGGCCTCGAAACGCTGGGACCAGCTCAGACCTTCCGTGGCATACATGACACCCAGACCGTAGCCGCCGGCCTTGCCGATGGTGGCTTCCAGACGGATGGAGGGCATCGTGGTCAGGCCGGAAAGACAGGCCGGATCGAGACTGAGGGTGCCGTCGTTGACCAGAATCTGAACCTTGCCATCCACTTCCAGGACAATCTGATTGCCCAGGACGTGACGCAGGATGCCCTTGGTCTCGACATCGCCGCTCTTGAGCGTGATTTCCTTGCCCGCGGCCTTCTCGAGGATGGCTTCCACGGAAAGGCTGGCAGGACGGTAACTGAAGGCACCCAACTTGAGAGCGCCGGGACCTTCAGCCCCGGTGATGGTGAGCGAACCCGGCACGTAGTGCTCGGGCAAGCCCTCCAGGGTGACAACGACCTTGCCGTCCTTCATTTCCACCTTTCGCTGCTCGCGAACGATGGCCGGGCCGCCGCTGTAGACGGTGACCTCGGAAGAGTGCGGGGTGCGGGAGACGACAGTGTTGTCGGTATCGGAAACGCCTTGCTTGGAATTGCTCATTTGGTTTCTTGCTCCTGATAGGGTCACTTAAGACCCTCCTGGATGGTTTGTAAATCGCCGGCACGGGGCGCGGCGAAGAAAGTTCCACCGGCAATTTCAACAGCCTGCAAATCCTCGCCAGGGGGTGCTACCTCCAGAAATCTACCTGAGGGGTTCCACGGTGAAATCGGTCAAACCGCTGGAACTTGGGGCTCAGCTCGAAACATCCTTATGGGAAGCTCTAGAGCGGTAAATATCGGTGGGGTGGGGAGGTATGCTTCTGGCGATAGAATTTGAGGTGATGAAGAAAGGGCGGAAACACCTGAACCTATGGCTTGAACATGCCACCATTCCAGCCCTGACGGCGTTTGTAAATCAAACCTTCATTTAGAACTAGTTCAGATAGCGCTATGCCAGGGAGCGCTAGCGCGAGCTATTGACAGCCCTCTGCTAGCCGCGCCAGCAGATGCCGCCTCAATGACAATATGGTCTCACTCCCCGTGCCGCAAGGCGCGGCGAGCATCCCGGGTGATTGATATAGACAGGGTTAAGGGTACAGCCCTTGCTAAGGGCCTGGCCTATCCACTAGCTTGAGACTGTATTCACCTATTCATAAACCCTGAGAGTAAACGCCTCCTCTTTCCAGAGCACCTTTCTCAAACAGTTTTCAACTACTTCTTCTCTCGTTTGAGCAAGAGGCGTTTCAGACCGGGCAAAGTTGCCTGCTCGAAAACCTCAGGACCAATTTGGAGCATCCGAACAGTATGAGTACCCGACCAATCTAGGACGCTCCCACAAGGGACGTCCCGCCTTTCCATCGGAGAGGTGCAACCCAAGTCAGAGGACAGTCCCATGACCAAAAGAAGCTCAACCAGAACCTGGTACGCCCTTTGGTGTATCAATGCCCACGGTAACCAGAGATACGGTAACCGCCCCTATCAATACCATCTGCGCCGGGTCGCCGATGTCGCTTTGCGCTTTGGACTCTCCAGCCGCGAAGTGGACATGCTCGCCTGGGCCCACGACGTGCTCGAAGACACTGACCGCACTCGGGAATCCATGCTGGCAGCAGGGTTTCCCCTGGTGGTCGTGGAAGCGGTGGAAGCACTCTCCGACGAGGAAGGTGCCGACCGTCACGAGCGCAAAGCCAAGACTCTGCCCAAGATCAAGAAGAATCGCCTGTCGCTGATAGGCAAACTTTGCGACCGCATCGCCAATGTGGAAGAGGGCAAGAAGTCCGGCTCCCAGAAGTTCTTCATGTACCAGGAAGAGCACGCTTTCTTCACGGAAGTGCTGTTCGACGAAACGGACACTGAACTTCTGCCGCTCTGGCAGCACCTGAATCAACTCCTTGCTGCCTGAGGCTACTGTGTCGGTTGAGGCTACTGTGTCGGTTGAGGCGCGCCTTCAAAAGCGCGCTTCTTCCGATACTACTTTCCGCCCCTGTTATCAAACCCACCTCACATCATTTTTTCGCGATTATTTACTAGGTGCTATGGTATTGCAAAACCCGCAAGGCAACACTATATCCCTTAGTATTTTTCAGCAAAAACGATAGAAACGAGAATCCACTTGTGTATTGAACCTGTTGGGTCTGAACCCCCGGCAAGAACGGCACAAGACAGCAAGAGCGACATGGTTACACATCGTTCTCTCGCTATCAAGTCGTCACCTCGCTACTGTTGCAAACAACTACCGCAAGACGTCCGGATAATCGGAACAATCTAGGGCATCCAACCAGACTTTCTCGACCTTTCCATCTCGATACTGAATCGCAAACGAGCTCTCTAAGGTCGAATTTTTCCCATCGGCACAAACCGAGTAATAGGCAATCTGGCTCGACCACTCAAAAACTGTCGGCCAACCAAGCAATCCATCGACATAATCTTTATCCCGACCGTACAATGCCTCTCGCCGGTGATACAAGTCCTGCACCTGGTCGGGCTTTATGCTCCAACCACCTCCGACTATCGCATTCTGCCTGAATACGTCCTTTACAAAAGGTCCATCATAAACAACTATCAAGTCACCGTTTTTCGGTTCCTCAAAGAGACGATCAAGCGCGTATCTGGCTTTTATAAGAGAATCGGAAGCAACCCAAATCTGGGTAGGTTGGCCTAGATAAACCTCGATAGATGCCCTGGATTTTCCAAGAAGCCGATGCTTCTCTTTCAAGACTCTCTCCATGCCTGCAACGGTTTCCCGCCAGGTCAGCGCGACAGAAACTTGGCCAATGCTATCCGGGTAAAGTAACAAACTTGAAGTTCTCAACCGCACTGCCGCCAGCCATAGACCAGTCAAGACAAGCCCGACTGCCGTCATAGTCAATCCCCAATTCAAAGAAAATAGATGAGTAATGTTCGTCATAACAATCTCCAAAAACAAATAAAAACAGTGGCCTCCACTCAGCAGAAAAGAATTACCCCTGCCTGAAAGCCAGTTCAGCAATGTCAAAATTCCTGGTCAGCGCCTGTGACATAAGCAGTCGTTTGAGTCACAGTTCTTACCTAAGAACAAATGGGCATTTGCGCCTATGAATTTTGAACTTTGCTGACATCGGCCTCTGAAACTGACAAAGACTCCATCAAACGAGAGAGGGCTTCCTTATCAGGAGTCTCGGGTAGATTGGCGCCGCTCCACATGGAAGCAATTGCCGCCTCAAGTTCGGCACAGTATTCAATTACACGGGCTTCCGACCACTGCCCCTGGCGAATATCGAGGAGTAGTTGGCAATTGCGCCGCAAATCGAGCGTGCCTTCGCTTAGAAGTTGGATGACCTCCTTATACAGGCGAACACTGTGATACGCCGCTTTGATATCAAAGCCCCAACGCTCAATAGTTTCGCGACGCTCCTCGAATAAGCTGCGCCTCTCCATGCCCTCAAGTTGTCGGCGAGCGAAGTTCAGAAACTCCTGGGCCGCACGCTTGTGCAGGAAAAGATGGCGATTATCGCGCAATTTTCCGGTGGCGCCTGCCATTTCAAGGATGTTCCCTTCCGCTACAAAGAGTGTTTCCAGTGACTGAGACTTTCCCTCAAGGCAACGCTTAAGGAAGAGAGGCAAGCCGAAAAGCACGATGTCGTAGCTGTGAACTTGATCGGTTCGCCCATCTGGCGCGACATTACTTTCCAGCTTGAGCAAGCGGAACTCTTCCAGGATGGGGCTTTGAGGTTCTTGTTCGGCGCCTATGAAGAAACCGTACACGTCGAAATCGGAAGTGACTGATGCAGTGCCGAAAGCATGACTGCCCATCAGCACTTCATAGCGGGCGCTGTTCAATAAATAGGCAGGAGCGCTAATGTGTCCGGCCTCTGTCATTTTCAGTAAGATGCTCATGTGACCTCGGTGAAAGCATTGGCAAATAGCGGGTCCTTGCGCTTGATTTGCCTTGTTGAGCGGAGCATCCAGGCTCGGCTAAAAAATTGAAGTGCAGCGTCCCTACCACAACAGTCCTATACTGCCTTCGACTTCCGTCTTCCGGCTACTTCTCAAAGAGCTGCCCAAACAACTTATCCGAACCTGCCCTGACCACAAAGTGCGACCAGAACGGCTCAGGATCAGGATGACGGCGCCAACGGTCTTCACCATAGTAAGTCGGATGCACGCCCTTATGCCGGTAAAAGACCACGAACTTCTTGAGACCGCTCCAGATTTCGCCCTCCCTGACGGCATCTGCTTTGATGGAAGCATTCGCTCCTAAGCACCGGAAAGACGCATTGCCCTTCCAATATTCCAAGAAACTCTCTCTGGCACAGGAGTCTCCCGCATGAATGACACCGTCACTCATAACCAGAAAACCAGGCAAAGTCCATTCTCCCAACCATAGTTCTTCCGTGTACCAATAGGCACCGCCTTGTCTGGGCCCGGTATTCCATTGCACCGACACACTTTCCAGCTGGGGGAAGCGCGTTTTGATACCAGTGCGAGTGAAGGGAACAAAGTCGCCGACCAGAATCTGGCGGTCTGCCTCGAAAGCTTCCACTATTCTGGTCAGTGAATCCATGTAGTTCAAATAATTGACCGAAACACCGGTAACGTTGAACGTATCAGGCACATGCTCAGCCGGTACCAGGCTGGCAGCTACGTACATTGCTTGCAAATCTATTTCACACATAAAATACTCCAACTTGAAATTGACGAATAAAATAAAGCGCTCAGACACGAAGAAAGCGGCTGCTACAAAGCACATCCCTATGATCTTTTGAATAGCTATCTAGTCGCTGAATTACCTGAAACACCATCAGGGCGTCGAGGCAATTCAAAAGAACAAGCGAGCTATGCTCCATAACCTTGCACAAACTCCGCCGGGGCGGAGTGGAAGGCAAGCCCAGGGCCTGGCTTCCACTCACACATAATCAGGCAACTTGACAGAGCAGACCGCTGTCCGGATGCACATAGAACTCACCTTTGGTCAGTTCATTGTGCTTGGTGCTGTATGCTCTTCCGTCGACCAGATAAACGCTGCGGCGCACCAGGCACTTCACATGGAAGACCAGATGAAAGCCCAGTACTGTTTTAGAATCAGCCTCCCGGCGAATCTCCGAATTGACCTCGTTCCATTTGCGCCCGACCCTTGAACGAAGGAATCTCAGAATCGGTGCGTAATAGTCGCTGAACTGCTTACGATGATCTTCACGACCCACAAGGCGAGTGCCTTTGTTGCGGCAGTGAAAGTCAAAGCGGCGCTTCATCGGTTCGTGCAAGGGAAGGAACTCCAGACCACGTTGCGCCTTTCGTTTCTCACCCTTGCACTGGCGGTTTTTGTGGTTGACACGTGGTCTATCCAACATCAGATACTTCATATCTTCTCTCATGACACACTCCGAGTAATTTTTAAATGTAAGAGATAGCAACCCGCTCACCAGATGGAGAGCGGGAAGCCGTCATTCAAGCCCTTGGAACAGGCGTTGCTTGCCTGTCGTTACTGGCTATCGGTTGTTTCAAAAACTGCACTGGCTTCTTGCGCCAACTCTTCAATCCAGGGCAAGATAAGGCTATTAACACCGTGGAGGAAGGGCGCCACTGCCGCTTCATTCACACCGTACTGTCGCACAACGGCTCGACTTATGGACGCCTCAACGGTCACCTTGTCGCCTTCCTGGCACAGGTATTCGGCAGTGGGAGAGGCTTGCGAAAGCAGGCTGGCGCCAAGCTGCGCAAGGGCCGTGACAATCAAATGGCGCACCTGCTGCTCCACCGAAACTTCCGAAAGCTCCATCTCCTCAAGCCTCGACTGCAGGTCCTCATAGGCAGCCACTGCCGCCTCCAGGCGACTGCTCATCTCCGGTATGGATACCAGGCTGGTGACTGCATCCTCTTCCAGTTGCGCTTCGGCACTGTCGAACATCTTGCCGATGAAGCCCAGCATGTAGCTATTGGTCTGAACAAGGAAAGGTGGAACAGCCTCACTGCTGACACCGAACTGCTCAGCCAGGGCTTCACAAACACCATCCACAAGATTGACGGTAGGCCCTGCCAGACCGCTAAAGATAGTCCCAATGGCGGCTGCCAACTCGTCCGGAGCTTCCTTGCCCTCAGCGACCGGCTCCGAATTCACCGGAGTTTCGTCCGCCGCAGGAGCCTCCAGATAAGCAATGGCACTCTCGCATTTTTCCAGCAAGGGATCGGCATGCAAACACATAGCCAGCGCCTGCAGAAGCTGCGCTTGCCGGGACGGCTCCACCTTAACCAGGTTAACACCGACAAAGTTCGCGATTTGCTGCTTGCGATTGAGCAGTTCCATAAATAGCGTGTTCATCATGGCAACGGTGAGAACAGGGTATTTGTTCACGCGATTTTGAGTTTTCATAGTTAGCCTCAAGCTATTAATCGATCAAATGAATGTCAGGCAAAGGCACGAAAGTGCCGCCACCTATGAAACACGTCCCTGTTCAATACTCTCCAGAAAGCGTCGGCAGCTCAGTAAAGACTCCTCAGGCCGCCAACTTCAAAGCAGCAGACTGCCACCATCTTGCTTGCAGGCGATGACCGAGGGCCAGAATTTGACCATCTTGCACCTGCACACGTACTTCGGCATCAACCAACTTGTCGGTGCTGACCACGCCGGCCACTTTCAAAAGTCCTGCGATGCGATCGTTCAACTCCTTCGCGGGAAGATTCTCGCAATTGACGATGCCGGTAGTACCATCTGCCAGTTCAACGGAAACTGCGAGGCTGAGACTATCGGCGCCGGCTACGTTAAGTGCAAAACCAGTGATGATTGCTAAGTTATGATTTTTCATGGCTTACTCCGAAGTAAACAAAGTTAGTAAAAGTGATGTTAGCCCCGCTAAGTTCTGCCGGCCCGATAAATCCTGACTTTTCCAAAGAGACTCCACCCGGAGCAGTAAACTGCCTGATGGAAACACGATGTGGAAAGTGCCGATGAGGCGTATCAGTAATTTAAGTAAGGCTCCAGACAAAAACAAAAGGTAGGGTGATTCGACCTTAGCGACAGGCATACCGGAAAATCGAGAATAGCGCGGGACACTTTAATGTGCCGAATTATCCATCCTCGCCCCGAAGCAAACCGCTGAAAGGTCAATTATGGGGGCTTTTAACGCCCTAAAACAGGAATTTTTGCTGCTGTTTTTGGCAGACCTTTTCTATGGGACGGAGAGCAAACCACCTTACCAAACGCTCACCGTCCCACCAAACTTATCCAGAGCGTCCTGTTCTTAGCCACAGTTCCGACACCGCTAGCGCGCTGTTTTCAGAGGCTCCGGCAATCCCCGGCTCCACATGCTGGTCTCAAACCCTCAGCTCCTGCCGGAAAAGAGGTTGCAGATCGAGAATCAGACTGTTGGGCATGACATACTCTTTAATGCCTTCATAGGGTCTGTTGTCCGTCTCTACCGGACGAGATCCGCCTTCTATGCGGGTGTAACCGTCTCCGCTAAAGAGTTCAGAGAGTCGGCAACAATGATAGAGAAAACGACGCACCAGCACAGGCACGGCCGCACCGGCCGGATCGACTGCCAAAAGGCGATCCAGGGTAATGAAACGTTCATCGGCTGCACCGTTAGCATGCACCGGCGCAAGAGCGAAACCGCAAGTATTCTCGACTTCGCTTACCGTCAAGAAAGGGAGTGAAGGAGCGCTGGCGGCAAAATGCCGACTCAACTCCGGATAGACCTGACCGGCACATTCCAGGACATTGCTCCAGGTAGCCAGTCTAGGTCTTGGCCCGCCGGCAAAGGCAAGCAAGTGAAAGGAAACTCCCTGCTCAATATTCTCGCTCACATACTGCCTGGTATAACCGATGGTGAGCAAGGCGGAAAGTCCATCGGCAGGCAATCTCCCCAGACCGGAAGGTCCCATGACCATGGCCAGTCGCCGATCGACTTCCGCAGCCAGACGCTCCGGCGGTTTGCCGGCAACTCTCAGGATGCGGCCGAAAACTCTACCTTTGCAAGAGCGCAGAAAGTGGGAAAGAGAGTCGGTTGAATCCGATGTTTCACTGTCCATACCGGTTACTTGGTCATAACCAGTTCTACTTTGAGGCTCTTGCCTGGTTTGAAAAACTGCTCCCGCTTGTCCTCGGTGCGGCTGGCCTTAAGCACATCCACAGTCACTCCGGATTTGAGAGCAATGACCAGAGCTTTGGAAGGATCGCCGGCAGTCAGAAATTTGCCGTCCTGACCATAGGCCCTGATCAAGAAAGCCGAGTTCGGACAATCGGCCTCCGGTCCAATGGCTATACATTCAATCAAGCCCCTCGGGCTGCCGGTTCCGTCATCAGGGGGAAACAACGATTTCTTATCCCGCATCTCGGACAATGCCGTGGCAAAGACCTGATCGAAAGCCTCTTTGCGGGCCGATTTGGCATCAATAATCGGCTTATTGACGCCGGGAGTGAGGGGGTTATCCCAGGCAAAGCGCATGGAACCAAAGACAAAATCCTCCTCTTTGGAAGGATAAACCCGATCTTCACCACCGTAAAAGAAGGTGGCAAAATTAGCCAGAGCCTGCATTTTATCGACAATCTTCTGGTCATCGCTGTCCTCACTCAAGAGCACGGTGCCATCGGGCAACTGAAACCCGGAAGGAACTTGAGTCAAGACCAGCTTTTCCTGCCCGCCTCCAAAGAACTTTTCCATAGGTGATGGAGCTTCGTCACTCTTCAAACCGTAGTCAGCCATCATCGTTTGCCCCCGGTCCGTCAACTCCACCGAAGAGCGGGTGATGAAGCGCGCCTGCCGTCTGCGATCAGAACTGTAATAGGTCTTACCACTCAAGTCGATGGAGCTTTTGCTGTTACTGGCGGTGCTGTTAGCCACCATGGTTTTGGCATATTCGCGGGCCATGTAGATGGCACCACCGGCGAGAACAACTACTGCCACCACCGTTAATACCGGTAGCGGGTTAAAGGGTCTGCGATCGGTGTCCACGCGCTTGAGGCGTCCACCCCTGCCCTCACTGTCTTCACTATGCTGAGGCAAGGGTGAGGCGGTCACGACCGTCGGCTGCTCCGAATCATCCGGCAGTTTCTCGACGCTCAGGGCCTTGGGCCGGAACATCTCGGGAGAAAGCCGCAAATGGCGCATCTTCTCGTCTTGTTCATACTGACCGGGCGCAATCTCATCCCCCTTCAAAGCCCAGATATCATCCACACAGGTGCCGTGGTTATCCTTGGAGAGGACTTCCTGTGGGGGGACTACAGACTTGAGACCATGCCCGGTAGACTTGGCTCTCTGTGCTCTCACTTCATTTGCCCAGGAGCTAATTTCGGTATGAGTCCAGGCACTGAGATTTTTCCTGATATCCTCCGCCGGCTGGGCCAGCAGTCTATCGGCGGCAGTCTGAGCCTCATCGGCGCTGGGAAGAGCCCGGTAGATTCCCGACATTGACTCGGAGAAACCAAACTCTTCTCGCTTGCTGGCCAACATATCAGCAAGGCGCTTCTTCTCTTCCGGGTCTTGAACATGCCTTTCTATCAAGATTTCGAAGGAGTCAAATATCACACCAAAGAGAGCATGCCCGGGGGGAATGGTGTTCTCGGCTAGTTCCAGGGTCAGTTCAAAAGTAGTGAGTGCTTCCGTTACTTCTTCCAACTTTTCGTGGGTAGCAGCCAGTTTCAGAAGGGCCACCACCACCTGCGCGTCGCTGCTGTCCTGGGCCTTGAGGCGACCAACCGAGAGCCGCTCATAATAGCCTTTGGCTTCGTAATAACGCCTCAGGTGATAAAGCGTATCGGCAAGACTGACAAGACACTGAAAAAATTCCGGATCCTCAGTCTCTCCCAACTGTTCAAACTTATCCAGAGCCTTTATGAAAAGCGGTTCCGCCAATTTGAAATTATCGTTTTCGTAGGCCGACATGCCGGTCTTGAGTGCCAGCTTGGCTTCCTTAAGAGACCGCTCCCTATCTGAATTTGTATCGGAGTCCGACATTCTTCCCCTGTCTGCTAATTCGCTCTGGTAACCAGCAAAGTTACAGATAAACCAGCCTCAAAATCATTGACGTCTATCTTGCTATACCCCGGTTATATAACATATCTTGCCTGAGCCTTAATTCTGACAACATTATCGGCAACAAAAGACGAGCTGATCCGGCAACCTGGTCTACCCATACATATAGTTGTCGAGAAGTGATCTCCGCGAGAAATGGCATCCCAAGAGGTGGTCACTAGTGAGCCGGGTTCGTTTCCATGTCGTATTTTTCACTTTAACCAGGCTCAAACAGCTCTACAATCAGTATTCTAGTGATTTTTCCCAATGCAGCTGCTGAGGTTGTGAAGTTTCCATTGTTGCTTAGATCAAGCAGCTAACGGTGTTTTGGCCCCTAGCCTCTTTGACACCAGCCTGAACGTTCGTGCGGCGTGATAGCTTCTCGCTATTTGAAATTCAACCCCTTTTCGCGTCTCGCGCACTCTCACCGCAACATGTATGAATGTGCGCTGAAACTGGGTAACACTGCCATTTTGCTCTAGTCTGATTTGCACTTGGTGGATTAATATGTATGCCAGTGCATGCATCAACAGTCTGAACATATTCGACTTAAACTGGCTGCAACTAAGCCGATCGCATCGTGTCTCTTTGATTGACTTGATCCACATCTCGCATCTGGCCTGCCTGCAGTACACGTCCTCATACACCTGTCTTGCCTGATATCCTGTGAGATTTGTTACCACATATCTCACTTCCAGCCCGCTGTCTGTGTAATCACACCTGGCAATTACTCTTCGCTCCCGGTCCCATGAACGGGCTGCGTAACTGGTTTCTCCATACACCCGCGCCCGCCGGTGTTCGAATTCTTGTCTTGCCTGCTGGCGCTTGTCCTTGTCGTACGTTGACGATATCTCTTTCAGCCTTTTGTTCTTTGCCTTTTTCCCACTTTTGCCAAGATATCTGGGCTCCTCGTATTTCCTTTTGAACTTGCTCTGTGCTTTGGCTCGAAACTGTTTCGTTTTGACAAAAAGCGAATGATTGTCCTTCATGCCCAGTACGTACCGAACTCGATTCTCATCCATCCACTTGTATAGCTCATTGTCCGTGAATGCCCCATCCGCTCTCACTACAATTTCCACCCGCGCCATGCTTGTCTTAACCGTCTCACCAGTCTTTTCAGGATCGGCAGCGACCATTTCACTTCTCCATGATCCCTGGACGTAGCGCTGCAACCAGCAACCAGCCATTCTCATCAAACACAAACAACGGAAAATACATGAACTTCCCATATGGACCGCCTCTGTAGAATGCGTTCAATTGCACTCCGTAGGTCTCAATGGCACTACCGTCGAAGTCCAGAACCAACCTCTTGGGCGGCTTTCGATGACATTCAATGTAATACTCCACCAGCCACTGGCTTAACTTGTACAACTCCTTGTACTGGCGCTCAGTTTCAAGCCTCTGCTGTGTTGAGTGACCGGCAAGATCCTCTCCGCTCAGCGGATTCCTTCCCACTGCCGCCTTCAGTGCCGGATCTCCTCTCAGGCTGTCGCTGTCTGCAGTTGCCGAACACCCTGCAATGATTTGAAATACCCGCTGAGCGATTTGCTCGAACATGTTGTGCTTGATTAGCGACTGCGTTCTGTGGTCGTCCAATCGCTCCGCCGCACCCCGGAGTAGCTTCGTTAGCTTTTCAGCCTGCGCCACAAGCAGTAATCCGGCATTTCCTGATACATCCTCGCCGTCAAACGCCAGTGTTACCTCTTTCTCCGGCAAGATATCGAGGCTAAGTTGAGAGATTCTTTGATCTGCGGTAGACTTCTTCATCGAAAAGGTTCCTTGTTCGCTCTTTTGTGTTGCTTCGTAACCACGCATTCTGAGCCAATTTGCGAACCTTTTCCAGCTTTAAAACCTCTTTTTTGCGTTAAAGATGATCAATCTCCCATCTTTGCCAATCCTGCATCTGCTGCGCCTCTCGATACTTTAAGTCCTGTCACTTTCCCTGCGTATGGGGTATTCAGGGCAAGCAGTTTTACTATATTTTTTAATATGTCTACAACAAAAAAAATGTGGCAACCCCCGCCGCACTGACCATGGTCAAATGCTGCGGGGGTGCCCACTAGAACCTCAGCGCACCAGAGCCGAGATGCTGGCCAGCCACCAGAAGGTAGCGCCCAGAAGGACGATCAACCCCAGGTAGACCGACAGAAGCACAGCCTTGGTACCAGCCGAGACAACGAAATAGCTCTCGTCCTGCTCCGGTTCCGACTCGTCAACCGCGCCACGCAGCTTGCCGTAGACGAAAACCAGGCAGATGAGGGCCAGCACCGGTCCCATGATGTAGTGCCCGAAGTAGAGCCCGTGTACCAGAGCCAACACCACCGGCACCAGGAAGACCCAGCGCGGCAGCCTGGAGAAGCGGCTGTCGATCTCCAGAAGCCCGAAGACGGCAAAGAGAATCAAGACACCGTCTTCGATGATGAAGGACAGAACCACCAGCGCCAGAAGCCCCAGCCACCAGAAACCGCGCCCGAAGAGAGTGGCAATTCTGCCGCCGTCCAGAGGCGCAACCGGAATCAGGTTGAAGAGGTTGATGAGCATGCCGATGGCAGCCAACCAGAGCCAGAGCTTATCGCCGTTCCACTGCCAGACCACCAGGCAGACAAAGGCCCCGAGAGCACCCAGAATCGGTCCCCCCATGGCCATTATCGCCTCATCCCTGGCATTCTTAGGCAATTCCTTCATGCGAATCAGGGCGCCGAGGAAGGGCACGAAGACGGGAGCAGTCACCGGCAAGCCGATCTTGCGAGCCGCCAGCACATGCCCCATCTCATGCACCCAGATGAGGGCCACGAAGCCCAGAGCGCCCCAGAATCCCAGGTCCCAGGCCCACCAGTAGCCCACCATGGAGATGGCCATGGAAATGAAGGTGCCCAGGCCCTTGACCTTGAGAATGGCGCCAAGCAGCACCTTGCCTTTGCTGGCGATGATTGCCAGAAGCGCAAAGATGCTGGAAGACGCCGACTTTGAGACAGAATTACCTTTCATGGAGTTTCTCCGCGTTCATAGCCAAAGAGAGTTGCTGAACTTCCCTTCTTGCAGAAGCACAGCGAGAGGGGCTCCCCTTGCGAGGAGCCCCCGTTGCGCCAGGACGGATGCCCTGTTACTTGCGGGCCGGCTGCGCCGACTCGCCGCCCACGGCCTTACCGTCCGCCTCGATTTCAGCGGCCGAGAAGGTCGTCACCGCCAGCTCCGGTCCCTGGATGTCCAGGTAGGAGAAGCGCACATGGTCGCCGGTCTGCACGAACGGCACCTTGGTGTAGGTGTCGCGCGTCAGGGTGAAAATGCGCTTGTCGCCCTCGATGAGGAAGGCGTACACAGCCTGCTGCTGCTGCGCATTGCCGGGCAGCATGGAGATGCGGAAGATCTTGCCCGACACCTCTTTGCTCACCTGTGCTTCACGGGCGATACCACCCTCGCCGCTGCCGCGCTTGGCCAACTGGTTGGAATAGAGGGCCAGGGCACGCTGCATGTCGGGAGCGATGACCACATCGGCCGAGTTCTGCCCATGGGCATGGAGCAGGCCGACAGCCAGGTAGGAGCTGCCGACGGACTGGGGCGAGGTGTAGATGCCCACCCAGGTCAACTCGCCATAGATCGAGTAGAGCTGCACCGATTCCACGCTGAAGTTCTTGAACTGGCCCGTACCCGGAGCATGAGACATGGTGTCAACGACGGTGGCACCGACGTTGAAGCCGCGCAGTCCCGGATAGTAGACCATCTCGTTCTTGGTGGTGTCGGCCACGAGGACGCCCGCGACGCTGTGGTCGGTATCGCGGGTGGAGGTCATGGGCATGACCCAGACCGAGTGGTCGGTGGTGGTGTAGTTGAGGTCGAACTCGGAAGGCTTGAGGGTGCCGTCCTTGCGCATGCTGAAGAAGACGCTCCAGTAGTTGTTCTTGGCGAAGTCACCGGAGTACATGCCCCAGTTCTCAGCATATTCCTTGATCAGGTCCTCCGGGTTGGCGCGCTCGATCCAGTGCGGCTGTTCACCGAACTTGTACTCCACCACCTTGGGCGCCCGCTCGGAAACGTCGACCACGATCACCTTGGTGATTTCGCGACCGGCGATGCCGCCGAAAGGACGCTTGATGTAGGTGACCACCCAGTGCGGCTTCCAGTTGTCGTCGGCCTCGAACTTGGCGTCCACCAGCATGCCGCCGGTATAGCCCAGGTTGTAGAGGTGACGGTTCAGATTCAGGCCGAAGTTGCCCTCCTCGAAGAGGGTCATGCTGTAGCCCAGCTTCAGGAAGGCGTCCTTGTTGGGATCCTGCGCATCCACCACCACGTAGCCGGGGCTCATGGGCTCACCGATGTTCATGGAGTCGGCGAAGTTGGCGAATTCCAGGGGCGCAACCCAGTAGCGATGACCGGCGATGGACTGCAGGTCATAGGCGTCGGGGTCGATCTTGTACTTGCTGCCCAGATTGGCATCCGGGCTGGAGGTGAGCGCCGTCTGACCCTTGAAGGCAGCGTTCTTCTTGGTGACACGCACCATCCGATTGGGATCGGTGGGCGGGATCACCTCGTCGGGCGCCGCAATGCGGATCTTGGGCTGAGCGGCAAAGCGTTGCGCGTTATCGGAGCCCCAGGCGTTGTAGGTGTACTGCACCGTCGGCACCACGAAGACCAACATCACCAGCCCCAGAACTGAGCTGACGACCGTGCGCGCGCGCCACTCGTGCAGGAAGAGGGCCAGCACCGTCGACGGTACCACGGCCGCGAAGAGCGGCCAGTAGTAGCCGAAGTAGCTGCCCTGGAAGGAGGGCATGAAGTAATACATCACCAGCCGCACCAGGGCCAGGGAGACCAGGGCACTGGTGATGCAGCCCACCGTCAGGGTGCGCTTGCGGTCGTAGGGCTTGCGCCGGTCGTAGCTGTAGCTGTAGCGGTCATCCCCGCTCGCCTTCGTCTCCTTGAAGAAGAAGTTGAAGGCGGCGAAGATGCCGGCACTGACCAGAGCCACCAGCAAAGCCAGGGGCCAGAAGTTGGAATCGAAGATCATGTGTTGTTTCTCCTGCGCTATTCAGCGCCGTTAGACTTGATACAGAACGTGACTAGCCGAGGGAAGCGGGTTTGGTCGCTTCCTCCAGCCTGGTGATGAGGACAAAAGCCTCTTCCCTGCTAGCGCCGCACACATCCGGCATGGGCTCGAAACTGGAGCACACACGGGGACGCTGCGGCTGTCCGAAGAGCTTGCAGAGATTGACCTCGGACAGGTGCGGACACCTGACTCCGGCCGGCTTCCCCGCAGGCATGCCGGGGATGGGCGAGGAAATGGAGATTGCCGTGCAGCAAACCCCACAATTCGAGCGACAGAGCATCGGTCCTCTCTCGATTTTCGGGTTACAGACAGAAGCAGAAGCGTCAGCCCAGGGCGGAGGTATCCACCGTCAGACCGAGGCGTTCCGCCACCTTCTCCACCACAGCCTTGATCATGGGCCGGTCATCGGTCCAGAACTCCCAGCCGGTGGAGCCTTCCCACTGGCACTGGTTGAAGATGTGGGGCTTGATGCCGAACTCCTCCGCCGCCTCGCACAGGTACTGGTTCACAGTCCAGCGCTCGGAGTCGGGGATGCGGCTGTAGCAGGGCTCGTAGGCCACGAAGCCTTCGTCGTGGGCCAGGTCGTTGGCGAAGAAAATCCAGCTCTTGCCGCCGCGGGGAGGTTCGAGAACGAGCTGCATGGTCAGTCCTTTCAAGAAGGGTGGATTAGAAGACAACCGACAAATCAGCCTGTTCAAACAAAGACCCATCACCTTACCAATCAACCCGACACCCTCAGACTCGCACCAAGCGAGTGGAAAAGTATTGTGGCTGAGGAATGTCGGCTTTGGCTTGGGCTTTGGGCTCGGTTTGAAAGAAGGAAGATTTGTACCCAACACCCTAGCAAAACTCGCCCGGCATCCGGCTTGCGCAAAAAACCCCGAGGACGACACCGGCGAGTTCGGTCAAAGTCTGAAACCACCCCGGAGCGCCAGCTTTCGAGTAACGCCGCAGGACAGAAGCAGGCTCTTGATAGAGCTAGCAGATACTCCACCGCCTGCGTGTATTCACCATATGAAGCATTAAATTAACTGGATTAAAGATTAGCGAAATACTGCTAACCAAGACATTTAAAGGCAATATCAGAGAACAAGAGCGCACATTAACGGGCTATCACATCCTCGCTAACCTCCCAGACTCCTGTCCGGAACTTTCCCACACAAATTAAGCAGGAGTGCCTCGGCAAGCAAAAAGTCACCCACTAGACTGAGCGCCGGAAAAACAAAGGTATTTTTTGCCGCTCAAACAGCACCACAGAGAGTACCGCACCCAGATCAGCACTTGAGATCCAAGAAGGTACCATTGACCGATTTACCACACGGCAGCGAGACACTGATAACCGGGATAGATCTCATTGCCTTCCATCCCCTCTCGAAAGATGCCCGCGGCACAGCCGGAAAGCCGCCTGTGTTCGTAAACACGGTCTTCCGGTCCGGGCTGCATCGACTCTATGAGCAAATCCTACTTTGCCCGGCATCCGGCCACCCTGGTAAATACAAGAAGTTCCTACACTTCATCCACTGACAAGAGCTTCCAAGCAACCATTTTCTAAGTCTTCCCCGACCTTTTCTTCCCTTTCGTCGAACTGCCTTGCTTCAGCCAGATTCTGAACAAGCCTTCGACAGCGGGAAGAGTTTGTCTACTACCTTGACCCTGCCGGAGCATGCACCCATGACCTGAACTGGCTTCCAGCCTGAGGCTAATTCACAACTCTTCTTTCCAAACATTTACTGGTGCGCCCAGGGCATTTTAGAACGCGCACCAGCAAGCTAATCTTCAACAAGTCACGAGGACACAACTATGACAATGGCATATACCTGGGTTGACACCCTGCAATTTAAGATTCTCATTCCTCAGTCCGAGGCTAACCATGCGGAAAAGCCGCCCTCACCCATCGGTCGAAAACTGATTGCTCGCCTGGACAAAAGCTTCAGCACCATTCTTGAAGCAGGTGCCAAACCCGCTGCTCAAGCAGGCACCCTCAGGCAACTGGAAGCTTCAATTATCGACTGCACTGAGCTGAAGGAAGGTGAGTATAAGCTCTGGAAACACGGCCGATACTACATCTTCTTCATCTGCGGCAAATGCGGCGGCAGTGTCAGCCTGAGCGAAGGCTGTCAGCACTGCCACACCGCCTATGGTGCGCTAGAAAATTGCGAAGAGCTGGCTTCCGAACATCTCTGCGATCACCGCCTGCCCCTGCCGGCGCCGGTGGCCAGATTTGTGAAAGCCAACAAACTCTGGCAATTCCAGCAAGACCCGGAAGAAGCTCGTGCGAGCACTCTAGCCGCACAAGAGCCGGTTAAAGGGAAGCCGAAACTGAATAAAACCAAGTAACACTAAGAACTTGAAAGGAAGCGCAAATTTCCCCGGCGCTTCCTTTCTCCTTTTCCTGTTGCCAAAAACACCGTCCCGACTACCGCTTTTTTTGAATTTCGCCATCTTACTACGCCTTCTCGTATCTCGCGGCAAAAAAGTAGACCACCGGCAGGCGGCCTACCCGAAAGCACAACCCGACTAACTCTTGGGAAAGTCAGGTGGCGCTACCGCACCAATCAAGCGGTCAATTCATCGAAAGCATCGACGATTCCGTTATGGAGATAACCGAAGTTATCGTAGGCGTCGGCCGGCTTCACCGCTCCTCCTGCAAAAAGTCGCCGCCCGTTTTCCAGGTGACCCTGCAGGTACTGGCTCCAGTACTGCCCCGCTTCAGACGAGTTGTACTCGCTCGCCAGCACTTGCTGGAACTGAGCGGCAGCGTCGATGAAACGCCGCATCGGCTCCAGGGCACAAGCCGGAACACAATCGGGACCAGGGGCCAAATCACGCACCTGACGCGCCCCGGCCAGGAAACCCTCGTAGGCACCAAAGATGCGTAAATGCCGTGCATCTGACTTGCTATCTCTCATGGTTTCTCCTGCAGACAGAGTCCTATTTGAAATGGCGGGAAGCGGCGCACTCCAGCTTCAGCGCTTGCCCTTGCCCAGCTCCCGCTCGGCGGCACGTGCCCGGTCGTGGTACTCCACGGCAGCAGCCAGAGCATCGGCAGCTTGCTTTTCCAGCAGGTCGGCCATGGTGGCGTCGCCCAGAACTCGGGTGCAAGCAGCCTCCGCCGAAAGAGCAAAGGCAACCGCATCCATCACGCGCCAGAGGCGGAAGTTGAAAATGGCCTTGGTGGGATAGGCGTTCTCGTGATGCTGCACATCCACCTTCAACCCGACGGCTTCGCGATGCACGCTGCGCGCTTCCTCGCAGAGCAGAAGGGCGGTCGCTTTCGCGTCCTCGCCGTGGCCGAGTTCCCGGGCCTGCTTCAGAGCCCGCTCACCACGGTCGTAGATGGTCTTGGTGGCGGTGTGCAGGTTGGCGATGGTCATATCTTCCATGAAAAACTCCAAATCTAGCCCCGAGGGGCTTCTCTAACGCTAAAACCTGTGAAGGCGCCTCGTGAGCACATTCACAGGAACGATTTACATGCCGCCTTGCCGGGGGTATTGGCTTCGACAGCAAGACTCCTGCTTTTACAAAACACCAGTCGCTCAAGCCGGTTCGAAACCCTCGACACGGATAGTGCCGGGGATGTTCTACTGATGCTGGGGTTGCCTGTGGGGGTAGCTTTTTGCGCCTGATGAAAATAAAAGAGAAAGTAAGCAACTGTTAGCAAGAAAAAGTGCAAATAGTCACCTGAAATCTCACTTCATGAAGCTGTTGTCTTCTCTAAAGAAGAAAGGGGCTCTCGCAGAACATTCCGCAAGAGCCCCTCTAATTGAAGCTTTCAGAGATTGTGGCAAAGCCCGCCATGAATCCTGCACATTTGTGACAGCACCGGAGGCGGCTTAACTGCAGCTAACCAAGCTAGCGCAACTCGGCAGCGAGAGCCGACTTTGCACTTACTCGGCGGCAAGCTGCATAGCCTCGAGAACCTGCGGATAATCTTTGAGAACCCGCAAAAGCTCCGCCACCGACCAGGCCTGCGCCACGCAACCCTGCGCCTTATGGGGGCTATCACCGTCGAAGATCTCACTGATGGAACCGATGCAGGCGCTCTCCTGGAAGTGCTTGAGCAAAGGCTTCAACTGCGCTGCAATGAGAGCGAAGTTCTCTTCACTGGCACCGAAGGCATAAACCCTGGCGTTCACCCAGGCACCCAGAAGCCAGGGCCAGACAGTGCCCTGATGGTAGGTGATGTCACGGTCGAACTGATTGGCCGAGGGCTTACCCAGACCGTAGTGACTCTTGTAATCAGGGTTCGAAGGGCTGAGGGTACGCAAGCCCATGGGCGTAAGCAGTTCCGCCTCCACCACTTTGAGCACGGCCTGGGCCCTCTCCCGCGAGATGACGGGATAGGGCAAGCTGGCGGCGAAAAGCTGGTTGGGGCGCACCGCATCATCTGTGGTGCCGTCCAACCTGATCACATCGTGTAGACACTGCCGGGCCTCGTTCCAGAACTTCTCGAAACCATTCTGAATGGCTTTGTCGTAGCCGCCATAGATGGTCATGTTGCCGTAAACCTCCCGATGCAGGTAGGTCATGGTGCAGGCGAAGTTATGCCAGAGGGCATTGATTTCTACTGCCTTGCCGGCCCGGGGAGTGACCACGAAGTCACCGCATTTGGCATCCATCCAGGTCAACTGCACATGTTCATTGCCGCCGCTAATCAAGCTGTCCTGGTCCAGTTTGATACCGTGACGGGTACCCTTCTGATGCCAGCAAATGACGTCGCGAAGCAAGGGTAGCTGCTCTTTCAGTACAAAATCCTTGTCGCCCGTAGCCTGGTAATAGCGGTAAAGGGCATAAGCCCACCACATAGTAGCATCGGAGGTATTGTAGGCAGGCGCCTGACCGTTGTCCGGGAAGTAGTTGGGCAACATGCCCTCGGAGCAATAGCGGCCGAAGGTGGCCAGGATAGCCCGGGCTTCCTGAAAGCGACCGGTACTCAGGCAGAGTCCAGTCAAACTGATCATGGAATCCCGCCCCCAATCAGAGAACCAGGGGTAACCGGCGACGATGGTAAAACCACCGGTAGACTTTCTGCGCGCCAGGAATTGATCGGCAGCTAAAACAAGACGCTGCACCACCGGCGGTTTATCCAGAACAGCCGCCTTCTCAAGGAGACTGTGTTGGCGGGCAACCACCTGCTTTACCAGTTCCTGAATGGACGGCACTGTCGACAAGAGCGAGAGACCGGCAGCAATGGTAAAAGACTCACCGGCCTTGAGCTTCACCAGGAAGCGACCGGTTCTCAGACAATCTTCACTGTCGGCCAGGCCTCGCTCATACTCGCGGGGCAGGAAGTAGTCGCGGTACCAGGACGAGTCGACCTGATACTCACCACTGTTGCTGCAAAGAAAGAACGGCTCGGCACCATTGTAAGCAGTAACTTTGACACCGCCCGGCGTTTGCTTCTCCTGGCTGAAGTGCCAGTCATCGCTACCACGAGTCTGGCTGTGAAAGTCACGATAGTTGAGCAAGACGGTCAGGTCGAGCGAGATCTCACTCTCAGCCAGATCCGAAACATAGCTGTACCCAATGTAGACGTGCTGTTCGCCGTCTTTCATGAGCACCTGTTTGATCAACTTGCCCTCCGGCAGTTGATAGCAGAAGGTAGGCACCGGGGCGGCGGCGAAAGCCAGCAAATGCTTATGCCCCTGCGGAGCCACAGCCCCCGACCTCCAGATGTTGCAACCCAGTTCCAGGGCGCCGTTCTGCCCTCTGGTAGAAACCCTTTCGTCGAGACGGGAAAAGAAAACCAGCCTCTGCACCGGCGGGTTGAGAGAACCCACGAAGAGACCGTGATAGCGCCTGGTATTGGCACCTGAAATTGCTGCGCCGGCATAGGAACCGAGGCCGTTTGTCACCAGCCATTCCCTCTCGTCGGCAGCCGTTAGATTTTCCAAACTGATGCCCTGAACGGGCACTGATGAGAATTCGGATGCGCACTGTTGGCGCAGCCACTGGCATAAATCAAAAGTCATGATAGTCACCGTTTGAGACGTTGTCAGGCCAAGTCAGCCTGTTGTTAAGCTTGAGGCCCTACTGAACCGGTTATGTGGTTATAGAGGGTGGAAAAGGAAAGTTATTGGTCGATACAACCTGGACAAAGGAAATAAGTTAAAGAGTTAGATACTTGTCCAGCTTAGCTATATCAAGCACTTAGTTTTTAGGCAAAACTAGTTAGAAACCTTTCAAATTCACGGCTCCGCTTCGCGCAGCTAGGCCCGTCTTATCGATAGCAAGGTCCTCTTGTATACATCGCGGTTTCCAAGAGGGGTGCTGCGAGGAAAACGGAAGCAGTTCTCACAAACTGCTCTGCCGGTCAACAAAGAACATCAGTTGACGTAGTCCCAACCGCCTTTATCGACAGCTCCGGAACCCGACTTAGATGCAGACGAGCCGGAACCACTGCTTCCTTTGCCCGGCGGCGCTTTGACAGTTTTGCGAATAACCGCAGCCGGTTTACTTGCCGGCGGCGGCGAATTTCTAAAGCTGAGCACCTTCTTGATATCTGCGATATCCTTCAGGATGGCTTCTTTCTCCTTCGCAGGAGGAGCGCACTTCAAACATTTTTCGAAAGCGGCAATGGTCTCCGGCAAGCGATCTTGCTTGAGCAGGGAATTTGCCAGATTGCTCCAGGAAAGCCAGTCTTTATCGTTGAGGCTGAGAGCCTTGCGAAAGGCTTTCTCGGCACCGGCATAATCTTTGATTTTGCGCAGGGCATAACCCAAGTTGATGTAGAAATCAGGGTCGTATTGATAAAGCGAAATAGCGACCTGGTACTGCTCAATGGCCTCATCAAGGCGCTCATGCTCAAGATAGCGATTGCCCAGATTATAGTGAGGCAGGGCGTCGCTCCATGCTCCGGGCTCGCCCTTGCCTGGAAAACCTTGAGCCAGAGCCGAATTTCCGGGACAAATCAAACTGAACGCTACTACCGCAAAAAAAAGTAGGCCAATTAACTTGCTTGCCTGCCGTGCCTGTCCTTCTGTTGCCAATCCTGCTTGCATGCTGTTCAACCGCACGGCTCCCGCACCTCCGTCACAAGTGTAGATCTTACCGCCTCAAGGCTCAGGAGCGATAAATCTAAACCAAGACTACACCGATGTGAATAAAGCGTGGTGGGGCAGAAGAAACACTGGTTACTACCCCTTATCGTATCTGTACGCAAAATAAAAAACAAGAAGAAACTAGAGACAGGATCAATGGGGATAGAAACACCCCGACCTGATCCTGCCTCAAACAAATAGTGCCCTTACAGCATCCGACCTTTAGCGCGCCAGTGCTTGGTTCCAGACCGGGGTAAGGGGCGCCGGCAAGAGTCTGGCGATAGACAGACCGATCTGGGCATCACTCAACTCCAGACGTTTGCACCAGCGAACCTGTTTGCCAAAGGCTATGGTCCACTGCCCATCTGCAAAGTAGGCCGCCACGGGAATAACCGGTACATCAAGCGAACGCAGAAAGAGACCGGCGCCATGACGAATCTCACCAAAAGTCAGACGCGCCTGTCCTTCAGGAAAAACGAGGGAGGGTTTACAGGCAGCCAGCTTTCGCCATTGCCTGAGAGAAGCCACCGATTGGCTCTGACCTCCGTCATCCAGGGAAATGCGCAGTACGTTCTCACGCCAGCGCCCAAAACCCCAGCCAACCAGCTTACGCATTAGCGATCGCAGACCACGGGCGCTTACATCGATGCTTTGCCGACGTCCGGTGACGATAAGAAGCTCATCCACGGCGTCCGCTCTGCGCTCCTGCATTGACTGCAAGATGAGAGCCAGAACACGCATGGTACCGGCACCACCGAAGTGATTGACGGCTAGAACAAAGGAGCCCTGCCCAGGCAGATTATGCAAGCCCTCGACGCGCACCGGTCCCGTACCGAGAGTAAACACACCAAGCAAGTGCGAAAAACGAGGACGGTTGAGGAGCGTGACGAGGATGAGCTTGCACCAGGCTAGAAGGAAGTAGAAGACGCTTACCCTGGCGCGGTAGGCGTCGAGCCCTGCTCCAGATGCAGAATTTTCAGTCGTCATCGCCGCCACCGCCGTTGATATCGCCGATGTCGCCATCGTCGAGTTCATCGGGGCGGCGTTGACGGCGTTTTCTTGCCGGTGGCGGGGCGGAGAGATTGGCTGAATTTCCGCGCGATTTGCAAGACGCCGACGACCCATCCGAAGACGAGTCACAGACATCGCCGCAACAGTCAGAAGCGAGGGCACGGCTCTGGGGGCTATTGCTTTCGCAGCTATCACTGCCGCAGTCTGAGCAGTCGCTGCCGCAGTCGCAGTCGCAACCCCCGGAATCGTCGATGAAGAACTGGCGGGGATTGAAAAGGCGGCTGAAGAGGTTGATAAATTCTTTCAAGATCGGCATTGAGAGCCCTCATAGTCAGTTGCAAGAACCATCTCAGTGGCTAGAGATGGCGTTCGGCAAAAGCCAAGCCGGAAGCAACCAAGGGTTACTTCCGGCAAGAACAGTTGCTGCAGTTTGAGCACTGCGGTTCCATCAGCAGTGTCACAGGGCGGGCGCAAGTCTTTCCGACAGCAGCATCGCCCGGTTCTCGCTGATCAGCCGGCAATTCAGCCATGGCTTTGTCAAAGACTTCCTTGGCATGCTTGCCGCAGATCCCGCATTGTGTGCTCACACCGGTAGATTTGGCCAAATCACGGAAGCGCCTGATGCCACCTTCCATGACAGCCTTTCGAATTGCACCGTCGGTGACGGCATGGCAGCTACAGATATACATGATTGACCTCACTACAAACTGGGCTGTCGTGGGCTAGCCCACGACAGCCACTGGTTGATGGAAGAAGCGCGCTCTCGGAGCGTACTTCCTTACTATGCCGCCCTCTTCAAGGCAGCACCGGTCACACGACGATGCGCGTGAAAGCCGGCATGTGGTCGGAGAGTTCGCTGTAGAACCAGCGCTCTCCCTTGCCTTCCAGGGGCAGCGGAATCCAGACCGGGGCAAGCTGGTTCTCAGCAAATCCCCGGGCAAAGAAACCATCGAACTGACCGTTCGCCTTGCCCTTGTAGAAGTAGGTGGAGCGACCATCCGGATTCGGTACCAGCACAAAGCCTGCGGCGATGAGCGGCTCGATTTCCGTGGTCTCGGGGTTGTCGATGGGGGCATTCATGTCGCCACCGAGGATGGTGGGACCGAAGACGGTGCCTTCACCTTCCTGCCGGACGATGTCGCCCACAAACATCTCGAACTGCAGGCGCCGAATCGGAGCCGTCTCTTCCGGACCACCCAGATTGCTCTTGGTGTGCATGTCGATGATGCTGAACTCCAGCCCCGTGCTCACGTCCCGCACCTTGCGCTGCAAAGCCGGACGCAGTGTCGTCTTCCACTCGGGATGACCGGGAATGTCGGTCAGGTAGTCGTGGTAGTAGGGTTGCCCCAACCACTTGATACGCGGGTGGAAAAGAATGCCCACCGCCTGGCCGCGCTTGTTGCGATGGCTGACGTTCAGGCCGTAGCCTGTCTCATTGGAGAGAAACTTGAGGGCATCGCGGTTGGTCTCCTGGAAGAGAACGATGTGACCGCGCTTGATGAACCACTTGAGCGGTTCCACCAGCCGTTGCGCCTTGGGCAGATCGAGCAAGTGGCCGTTGAAGCTGACCACCACGATGTCGCCCTCGTCGGTGCACTCGGGGAGATGACCGAACATCTTATCGAGTGCCCGTTGCACCTGCTCCGGCGTGGGAGGCGTCCAGACCTTCTTGGCCGGTGTCTCGACAACCACCGTCGCTTTGTCGCCGACTTCGGCAGCAGGAGCCGCCACCACTAACGGTGCGGCATCCTGAGGCGGCAGCGAGGCCACCAGGGCTGCAGTTGTAGCATCGGCAGGCAGGTCTTGCAGGCAACCCCGAAGCACTCTGCCGTGCACGTGCAGTTCGTTTAGAGTGTCCAGGGCCCAGTTGTAGCGGCCGGCGCGAATACAAGACTCGATCAGCGCAAGCTGAGCCTTGTACTGTTCCAGAGCCTGGAACGCCAGTGCTTTACCGTCCTGGTCTTTCGCTTTGTTTTCACTTGTCATAGAGTTTTGAATCCTCAGCTATGTCCTTGAGCTGCCTATCTCGCTTCTCTAGAGCGAGGCCCTCGGACCTTGATTTCATATAGAGTTCAGGAACACTGCTAGAAAGCCGCCCGGGAGCGGGGAAAGCCGTGAGGCTCTCCTCCTCCCGGGCGGCAACTAGTTGTCTAAGGGAACGCCTCGCCTAAGAGCGACCGCCGCAGGGGCGGTGGAATTGCTCGACGCGGCGGCTCACCACGGTGACGTTCACGTTCTCGCCCGCGAGCTTGCGCTCGATGATGGCGATCTCCTTCTTGCCGACCTGCTGCTTGGCGCAGGCGTAGACGTCCGCCCCCCAGAGCTGACGGAAGCGGTTGCCGTACTTTTCGGCGCGCTCGTGACCGAAGAAGGGCAGCTTGCTGACCACGTCCAAGCGCTTGTGCTCGGGCAGGGCCTGCACCGCCGCCTGGTTCTCGGGCAGGGGAGCGAGTTCCACCTTGTACCAGAGCCCGCCGAGGCGCACGTACTTGTGCTTGCCTTCGCCCTCCACGTCCACGATCTCGTAGTCCTTGCGGAACTTGTAGCGGCGACGGGGGCTGGGCGCCGGCAGGCAGAGCAAGCCGGTCTCGGGGTGCACGTAGAGGCCGCCGACCTTGTAGCCGTAGGGCTGGCAGATCAGTTCGCCACCCTTGACGGTGACGTTGGTCTCCACCAGCCAGGACACCTCCTCGCGCAGGCGCCGCCCGAGCGCGGAGTTGGCCGGGGCGTCGGCGCAGATCTCGGAGTAGACGTCGTCCCAGAGGCGACCCACCTGCTTGCGCAAGAAGCGCTCCAAGGGGGCGCGGAAGAGACGGCTGTTGTCGTCCCAACCGTGCCGTCCGGGGCTCATGGGCTCGCGCGAGGGCAAATCGTCCGGGCGCTGCAGCAGGCGCATGAAGCCCTTCTTGCAGCGGTGGGAGGAGTCGGACCGAGCGCGGTCCACGAGCACGTTCATCATGTTCTTCTTCATGCAGTTTCCTGAATTGGCGTGAAAATTTGCATCGGACCTTGGTCCAGGATGCGTTGAAGCGCTCAGGTCTCAGGCAAGAGACTCGAGAGCGACTTTTGACCAGCGGCGAAGGGCAAGACAACCCCGCAACCGCCGGAGGGTCCGTCAGGCAGCCACACCCTGGGCTTCCAGCCAGGTGAGGAACTTGCCGCAGACGGTCTTGTGGTAAGCGGTGCACTCCTCCGGAGGCACCAGACCAAGCAGATAAGCGCGCTTGTCTTTGCGCTTACCGCTCAGGGAAGCGGCCTTCATCAGCTCATCCTTCAGCTTCTCGGCCAGGGCCTGAACTTCTGCGTCCAGGTCGGCAAAGCGGCTGTCGAAAGAACCGTCCATGAGGCGCATCATCACGTAGCGATGCGTGAGCTTCTCGCCCAGCATGAGCGACACGTAGCCGGCGTACTTGAACTTGACGCGCCGCCCATCGGCAAAGCGCACCACGAAGCCCTCCTCATTGTGGTAGGTGGGCTCCTTCACAAGCTCCAGCAGTTCAGCCAGGCCCTTGCCCTGCCAGCGCCTGGTCAATTCCAGGTTGAGGCGGCGGCTCAGGTCCTCCAGCCGGTCGTACTCCAGATCTTCCAGGCTGCGCCGGTGGCGCGCACCCAGCAGAATGAAGTCCTCCCGGTCGCCGTAGTCGACGATGACATGGGTCTCAGGGTGAATCAGCTCACACAAGAGAGTCAGGTCCGGATCGAGGACACCGGGCTGAAGCCAGTGCGCCGAACGCTCCGAGAGCATGCGATTGGCAATCAGCGACGAGGCGCTCAGAAACGAACCACGGGTGGTGCCCAGCAGCTTGCCCTGGAACTGGAAGATGATGGCCAGATGCCCATCCTGCTTGAGAGTAGCAGTGAAGGGCTGAGCCAGCACCTGCAGGTCGGAAGTCTCGGCGTGTTCGCCGTAGTTGAAGAACTTCTCGAAAGGCAGGGCCACAAGAGAAGCCCGGCGACTGAAGACGATGCCCCGGCAGAGCCTGAGCACCGGCGTCCAACCGGAGGGGAACTTGTGCAGAGTGTTGTGAGCGACCGGCGTGTAGTTGAGCCCGATCAAAGGCAGGTCGGGGTGGAAGAAAGGCTTGCACACGGCGGTGACCGGCGGCATACCGGGCAGGCGCTCGTAGCCGAAACAATCGGCCATGAGCTTTTCGTTGGCCGGTTCGCTCTTCCAGCGGCGAAAGCCCTCGTCGCTTTTGACCCTGGCCGAGACCAGGGCGCGGATGAAGACCTTGAGGTGATTGAGCGCCTCAAGCATGACGGGATCAGCACCAGTGGCGCGATTCCGCCTGGCATTCAAAGAATTCATAGACAAACCTCTCGAGAGTTAGCTTTTGATCGAGCCGGTCAGAAGCCGGTGGCACCACTGGCAATGGTATAGAGACCGGCGGCGATGGTCAGCACGGCCACGACAAGCGCACCCCAGGCAAGCCCCATGCCGAGAGCACGGGAAACCTCAGGAAAGCTCTTGCCCTGCTTGCGCACCATGTAGCCGCGCATGACACCGGCGCCCAGCACCACAGCCACCATGGGAACCCACAGGAAGCTGACGATGGAAACGACGGCAGCCCCCAGAAGGAGCGTGTAGTAGCCGAAAAAGCCGCCCAGGGTGAAGACGAGGATGACAGCCAGAATGCCCGCCACCCACTTGAGAGGGGCGGGCCAATTTGCGAAGTTCATTGCGATTTCCTTTCTCTCGCACTGAAAATCTGTTCTTGGAACACCGAAAACAAAGGCGGTGATCTTGCGACCACCGCCCTTGAAATCAGCACCAGATGCCGCCGGACCTAACGAGTTCCGACAGTACAGGAACTCAGGACTGGACCGTCACCACAGGCAACACCACGTCGGAGTTGATCACCTCGATACCGGCAGCCTGCAGTTCGCTGACGACCGGTTCGTTCGGACCAAGCCCGCGGCAGCCGTCCAGGATGACGCGCACCTTGAACTTGTTGCCCTTGAAGGTTTCGGCCGCCGCGTCCAGCGCCGAGAACTTGACGCAGAAGTCGGTAGCCAGTCCGATCACGTCCACTTCGATGACGTCGGCACCGGCTTCCATTGCCTTCTGAACCATCCACTCGGCCAGACCGGTGGAAGTGCCCAGGAACGGATACTGCTTCTTCAGCTCCGCCGCCGCGCTCTTGCCGTTGTCATAGAAAGCCGAGTAGCTGTCCACGCGCTTGTCCATGCCCTTGCGCACGGTGAGAGCCACCATGGAACGGTCCAAGTCCTTGTGGAACTCGGCGTCCGTGGTGTTCTGCACACCGTGGGTGGTCCAGAACTTCTGAGGCAGACCGCTCAGCACGCCGTCCTCGAAGGGCTTGACACCCTCGTTGTTGGCGGCAAAGCTGCCGTGATCGGCCGGATGCCAGTCCTGGCTGTCCACCACGAAATCGTAGCCGCCGTCCCGGGAGAGACGGTTGGCCACCGGCACCACTTCATGCCCGAAGGGCACCGGCAGGGTACCCGTGGGAGTGAAGCAGTTCTGAATGTCGACCCGCAAGAGGAAGCGGATCACCTTGCCGACGGAGGGATTGGAATTGACAGCTTGTGCCATGGTTTTGAGTCCTTGCGATTGGGAGCCGTCCGAGCCCCCGTTGTTGGTCACTGCCGCTGCACCACTGGAGGCACATGCGGCAGCTTTTGACTGAAGCCGGAGCTTCTCCAGTTCGCCGTCCACCCAGGCGATCCAGATGTCCCCGTCGGCATCGCTCGGCATCCGCCAGTCACCGCGAGGTGAGAGGCTGATGGAGCCGACCTTCGGGCCATCCGGCACGCAGGAGCGCTTGAACTGGTTGTCGAAGAAACGCACCAGGAAGTCGCGCAGCCATTTGAGCAAATCGGCTTCGCTGTAATCCTGGTTGAACTTTGCGTGGCGCGCCAGATAGAGCATCTTTTCGGGGGTCATGCCGAAGCGCACCATGTAGTACAGGAAGAAGTCCACCAGCTCATAAGGACCGACTTTTTCCTCGGTCTTCTGAGCGATCTTGCCGTCCTTGCCCGCAGGCAAGAGTTCCGGCGAGATCTCGGTTTCGACGATGTCCACCAGGGTGACCCGGGTGTCGCCGTCGAAGACTTTCAGCGCCGCCCAGTGCACCAGGAACTTGACCAGAGTCTTGGGCACCGAGCAGTTGACGTTGTACATGGACATGTGGTCACCGTTGTAGGTGCACCAGCCTTTGGCCAGTTCCGACACGTCACCGGTGCCGATGACGAAGCCGTTGTCCATGAGGATCTTCGTGCGCATGCGAGCTTGCACGTTCTCGAAGTAGAGGTCCTTCAACTCCGTGCCCGTAGCCACAGCGTTGTCCTGAGCAGCCACCAGCTTGGCGGTGAAACTCTCCACATCGAGCCCGTCCAGATCGATGCCGAAAGGCTTGTGACCTTCCTCCTGCATCTGAGCCAGGCAAGCCTTGCGGATGTCCACCTCGTGCGGGGTGATACCCAGGTGCTGCATGAGGGCGTGGGCATTACCCTTGGTGCGGGCAGTGGTACCGTAGCCCGGCATGGTGTAGCCGTGGATGTTGCTGCGCGGCATTCCGAGCATGTCGAAGGTGCGCACGGCAGCGATCAGGGCCAGGGTGCTGTCCAATCCACCGGAGACACCGATGGTCACCTTGGGCGCCTTGCCGCTACGCTGACGCATGCGATCCAGACGCTTGGCCAGAGCCGCCGTCTGAATGCTGAAGATCTCGTTGCAGCGTAAATCCAGCGTGGCCTTGTCCTTGGGCACGAAGGGATGGGCGTCCACGAAGCGCTGCAACTTCTCGGGGCGGGACACTTCGCCCACCTGGAATGCCACCTGCCGGAAGTTGCGCATGGAGGCAAACTGGGTCTGGCAGTCGGCGAAGGTGGGGTTGGTCAGGCGTTCCTGCGACAGACGCTCCAGGTCGATGTCGGCGCTCAAGAGCAGACTTTCGCGCTCGAAACGCTGATTTTCAGCCAGGAAGCTGCCGTTCTCGCAGATCATGGAGTGCCCGCTGAAGACCACATCGGTGGTCGATTCGTGCACGCCCGACGAAGTGTAGATGTAGGCACAGATGTTGTGGGAAGCGCGACTTGAAACAAGCTCGCGCCGGTAAGCCATCTTGCCCACCAGTTCGTTGCTGGCGGAAAGATTGACCACCACCAGGGCGTTGTTGAGCGCCGCCAGGTGACCGGGCGTGATGGGCGCCCAGGCGTCCTCGCAGATCTCGGCACCAATAACCAGCTCCGGCAGGTCGCTGGCGGTGAAGAGCAGGTCCACACCAATGGGCACCACTTCGTCAAAGAGCCGCACATAATTGGTCTCGCCCAGAGCAGTGGAAGCAACGAACCAGCGCTTCTCGTAGAACTCCTTGTAGTTGGGCAGGAAGGTCTTGGGCACGATACCCAAAACCGCACCCCGGCTCACGGCCACGGCGCAGTTGAAGAGCTTGTTGTCCACCGAAAGCGGCATGCCCACGAAGACGATGCCGCTGAACTGACGGCTGGCATCCCTGATCTGGCGCAGAGCATCGAGACTACCTTGCAAGAGCGCTTTCTGCTGGAAGAGGTCGGCGCAGGTATAGCCGGTCAAGCCCAGCTCGGGAAAAACCAGCACCTTGATGCCGCGGGCTTCCGCCAGCGCCATCAGCAAAACAGTCTCGGCGGCGTTGAAAGCCGGATTCCCCACGGAGAGCTTGGGCACTGCCGAGCCGACCTTGAGGAAGCCGAGATTGGAGATAGAGGCAGAAGAAGGTGCGGCGACGATTGCCGTCCGCGCCCTGGTTTTCATGTTTTCATTTGTCATAAGTACAGTCCTCAGGCTTTCGAGCCTCAGCGGATTGGGAGGAGGGTTTGCTTTGCCTGCGGAATTACCGTCAGACCAGCTCCGCCCGTCCCTTGGAAACCGCTTGAGCCAGAAGCTCTGCTATAGAGTTTACAACCAGAAACGAATCCGCGAGCTCCACGGCCCTTGGATGCGAGTCCGTGACAACGACGGCCTGGAACACTCCCGAGTCCGCCAGCTTCTCTTTGGCGCCCGGAGGCAGCACACCGTGCGTGAGCACGGCCACCACCGCCGCAGCACCGCGCTTCAGGTAGGCCCGGGCCGCCTTGATCAGGCTGCCACCGGTGCGCACCATGTCGTCGTAGATGATCACCAGCTTGCCGGCCACATCAGCCGAGATGTCCTGCACCTCGGTCTTGTCGCCGTTGATGCGCCGCTTGATGATGAAGGCCGGTTCGGCTTTCAGGTTGAGCTTGACCATGTCGCGGCAGAGGCTGTCCACCCACTTGACCCGGCCGGTGTCGGTGGAGGCGAAGACGAAGGGCTGCGCCAGGGCTTCCGCCTTTTTGGCCGCCGTCAGTCGCTTCAAGCCCTTGATGCGCTTGTACTCATTGATGAGCAACTGCTGCACCGACTCGATGATGACCGGCTTGGCGTAGATGTGGTGGGTCTTGATGCCGTACTCGAAGTAGTGCTGCAAGCCCTCCACATGCAGGTCGACCATGAAGACGCTAGCCTTGGCAACCCCCTTGAGCACTGCCGAGATGAGCAGAGCCCGGGTTTTGGCCTTGACTGCTTCCCCCGGCTTGACGGCCCGTTCCATGGTGGAATAGCCGAAGAACGGCAGCACCAGGCGGATTTCACCAGCCCCGGCTTCCACCATCTTGTGGCAGAGGTCGAGCAGGTCCATGGTCTCTCTGTCGCTGACAGTGCCACCCACGATAACCACACAGCGGTCTTCCACGTCGGTGAGCAGGCGCAGGTAGCGTTCGCCGTCGGCAAAGGGCACGTCCTCGGGCAGGGGATTGCCCTCGCCGTCCATGGAGCGGCCCAGAGAGCCCTCCTGGAAGAGCCCGGTGGCCAGCATGCGCTCGGCGTAGTACTGATAGCCCACTGTGAAGAAGATAATCGGCTTCGCCTCGGCGGAGCGGAACTCCACCTGGGGCTGACGCCGGGAGCGCTTGCCGGTGCGGGCTGGCTTGGATGATTTTTCAGATTGGGTCATTGGTTCACCTTCTGTATCTTAAGTTGTGCCCCGTGAGCCGACCGACCATGGCCGGTTCACGGGATTGATAAATAAGGCGCTTCCTAGGCCTTGGCGGCGTCGAGGGGGGTGCCGAAGTGCGTCCACATGGCCACACGAATGGCATCCTTGTCGCCGCTGGCTTTCTCGGGATTGTCCGACAGCTTCACCACCGGGGTGGCGCGGCCGGCGTTGTCTTCCACCTCAGCCAGCTTGATCACGATGGACAGCGCCGGGCTGTCGGGACCGTAATCGTTGGAAAGAGAGGTGCCGATACCGAACCAGCAGCGGCCGCCGCGCTCCTTGACCCAGTTGTGGATCTCGATGGCGCTCTCGGCCGTGTTGCCGTCGGTGAAGCCCAGGGGCTTGCTCTTCCAGTCGATCTTGAGGGAGGTGTAGTGATCGATCATCTTCTGCGCCCAGACGAAGGGATCCCCCGAGTCATGGCGCACCGAGTCGAAGAGCCGCGCCAGCACACCGTCGAAATCCCGCAGGAAAGCGTCGGTGCCATAGGTGTCCGGCAGAGCCGTACCGAGGTTGCCCTGGTAGACGTCGTTCCAGTTCTGCAGGGCGAAGCGGTTGGCGTGCTTGAGCGAGAACAGGGCCGAATGGGCCATGATCCACTCGTGGGCCATGGTGCCGATCGCCTTGACGCCGTACTTCATGGCCAGGTACACATTGCTGGTACCGGTGAAGTTCTTGAACTGGCTGCCGATGCGCACCACCCGCTCCTGGGCTTCGAAGTGGCGACGACGGCGAGTGCCGAAGTCGCCCCAGGCCACGCCGGCAGCCTCCAGCATCTGCGCCTTGGCCAGCATCTTTTCGTCCTGACCGTCTTCGGTCCAGGCCGTGTCGATCTTGTCGAAGTAGACCTCGCTGGTCAGGGCAAGCAGGCACACTTCCCAGAAGATGGTGCGGCACCACAGACCCTTGATCTCCATCTGCAGGTTCTGCTTGTCGTCGAGCCAGACCCGCACTTCCTTCGGGTCATAGCGGTAGTTGGCCAGGAAGTCCCAGAAGGTGCGGTTGATCCAGGGCATCTGCGTCTCGCAGAAAACCCGCTCTTCCCGCGTCAGGGACAACTTGGACATGGCCTTGATGCGCTTGTTCAGTTCCTTGAGAGCCGGCGCCGTCCACCGCCCCTTGCCCTTGCGGTCGGTGAAGCGGTAGGACACGCGCAGGTTCGGGAACAGCTGCAGCACGGCGTTAGCCATGGAAAACTTGTACAGATCGTTGTCGATGATTGAGCGAATCATTTGATTACTCCGGTTGTTTGAAGACCAGTCATGGGACTGTCTCCGGGTCTTAGTGAAAGCGAAACGAAACGTCCCGCCAGTGGGAGGGACGCTTAGCGGAGCCGTCTCAGAAGGCGATTCCAGTAACGCTTCGCCGATACAGTCAAGCGACGCCACCTCTTGCGCAGGTCTGACCCACGCGGTGGCGTCTTGCAGCCGTACAGGCCGCGAACGCGGATGATATCCCAGACTTCCGGTAACACCATGTACCAGATCGACAGCTGCTTGCTGACGCGCTCACGCAGAAGCGTGCTCGACGTCGGCGGGCTGGGGCAGAAGTCCAGGTAGTCGATTTGCACCGCAAAGGAAGCCGCGAACTTCTCCTGCAGAAGCGCTCCCCAGGCGCGCGACAACTCGTTGGTATGTCCCTGGCGCGTGAACACCAGAAGACGCACCATCTTGAGCAGCTCATCCGAACCGGTCCAGCGCCCCACATTCCATTCGTAATCGGGGTCCAGATACTCGGACGAGATCATCAGGCAAAGCTCGGTGTCCGGTCCGTAGATTTCTCTCAGTTGCCTGACGGTGAGCAGAGTGAAAGACTTGCCCTCACGCTTGAGTTCGATGTCGCAAGCCTCGAAGAAACAGTTGGGTGCACATGCCGCCTCAACCATCTCGTGGCGAATGCGGGCGTCGGTGACACCACTGTCCTTGTGCGGCGGCACCGCACTGGTCACGAAGAGAACCTTGTCGAGGGCGAAAGCCTCCCTGGTCATCTCTGCGCAGAGCAGGTGCCCCAGGTGCGGAGGGTCGAACTTACCTCCGTAAATGCCAATTCGTCGTTTTTTCATGAAATAGCTCCTGTTGCCGTCTGTGACTGAACGGCCTGGTTGGCAGACAAAAACCATCTCCGGTCGGCTATAAGCCCTACGCAGAGACAGTAGACGGGTGCGACAAGTACATAGAACTCGCCGTGAATCGTGGAAAGAACGTAATCGAGTTAGAAATCCGCAGGGCGACAACATACCGGGACTAATCCTTTACGGTTGTCCTCGGAGAAAATGCTTACGACGCGGGAAATTTAGTTACTCGATAGCTCTTACCAGTGATGAAATTGAAATAGACCTCGACCCTAAGGTTTAACCTCAAGAATCACAATCCGTCTTCAGGTCTGTAAACATGAACTGTTACAGGTTTCAGGACTCGAAAGCCTGTTTTACTGTTCATGTGAAAGATGAAATGAAGGAGGCATTAACTAGCGCCGTTCGCGCTAGTTGCCAAGTGTCCCATTTTTCAGCAAATTTGCGTCCGTGGCGGCGGAGTGAAATTCCGCCGCCTGACTCCGGCTCGCGAAACCTCATCTCATAAATTGCACATAAACATGGCTGACTTGAGACCAATCAAGAGCGACCTATTCAATCACTCTTGCGCAGGGAACCAAGTCCCTTCTGCTTCTTGCGCTCCTCTTCAAAGAGCTTATCCATATCCACTTCCGGCTCATCAGGCGGCGCAGCCTTTTTATCCCCAGAACCGAGCGGATCAGCCACCCGTTCCGTTGGTCCAGGCGGGTTCTGGGCCTCCCGTACTAACTGCATGAAATAACAGTAAATTGCGCCGAGAATGACAGCGCACACGGCAATGGCGGCGATGAGGTTCTTCTGCACCCTGGTCATGGACAACACCCTGCTTGAAACTGAACTGGCAACCAAATTCGTAGTAAATGCCGGCGCGCCATTACCGGCATGGACGCCAAGCATAAACCAAAGAGCCATCGCTCAACAAGGCGGCCTAAGCCCTTTGCAAGATGGAAGCTGCCGCAGCCAGAAGCGGCTCCAACTCTTCGTGACGCAGGATATATCCATGATTGCCTATGGCCCTGGCGAAAACGCCGGCCATACGCTCTTCCTGCTTGAGCAAGGGAGCAAACTGATGCAAGACCTGGTCATGATGCAAAACATAGGGAATCCAGTCTTTGCGTCCGACATAGATGACGAAGTACGGTCTTTCCATCACCCGTGGATTATGCCCATGCACGAGCATCTCAGCCCAGGCCCGGTAACAATCGAAATCAAAGACATAGTTGATCATATCCAGGGTCAGACCGCCGGGAGGTCTCATGTTTACCTCCAGGGGCATGAGCTTACCGTCGCCGGTGCGAAAAAACTCCAGGTGGAAAAAGCGGGCTTTCACATCAAAAGCCTTCAAAGTAGAAAGCCCCACTTGCTCAAGATCGGGCTCGATGGAGCGCACCGTCCAATAGTAGACATCGGAATCTTCGTTGACTATTTCCATGATGCCCCGGCAATAGCGCAAAGAGGTAGAGAAAACCAACTCTCCCCGCTGATCTACCAGACCGTCGAAAGTGACAATATCGCCGCTGATAAATTCTTCCACGATGTAGTCGCAATAGGCCTTCTCAGTCCAAAATCGCTGTATGTCAGCCTCGCCTTCAATTTTGAAAGTGGCGGCGGCACCCACACCATTGTCTGGTTTTGCCACCACCGGCAATCCCACTTCTTTGATGAAACTCCTCAGTTCTTCGTCGCTGCGGCAGATCCGACCACGGGCCGGGCTAAGACCGGCATTGCGAAAGACTTCCTTCATTTTGGACTTGCACTTGATGTTTTCAATTTGCCCACACTTGATGCCGGCAATATTGAAATCGGTGCGCAAGCGGGCCTCGGTCTCCAACCAGTACTCGTTGTGCGAATCGATATGATCGATCTTGCCGTACCGGTGAGTAAAGTACCCCATGGCCCGCACCAGCTCTTCATAATTGTGCATATCTGAGACACGGTAGTACTCAGTCAGGGAACGCTTCAGTTCGGGACTGAGATCGTCATAAGGCTGATCGGCCAGACCAAGAACGGCTACGCCCTGCTCTTTCAATCGACCGGCGAAATTGGCGAAGGAAGGCGGAAAATGCGGCGACAGAAAAACAGATTTCATAACACCCTCTCTTTGATGCTGACCACCAGGGCTATTATCAGTGCACCAAAAGAATACCATCCAGTCCAAAGACGAGGGTTCCTTTCGACGATGCTATAATTGGCTACCCATCGCCGCTTTGAAAGCGGCACCAGAAGCGGAAGGCAAGAACTCAATTATGTTGCGGGAATATCACAAAAGTTACAGTAGGGCCCTGGAGCGCGACATGGAAATGCTCATTTTCGGTCATGCCGGAGCCAGAATTTTAGCCTTTCCCACCTCTTGCGGGCGCTTCTTCGACTGGGAAAATTTTGGTCTGGTGGAAAGCCTGGGCGAGGCTCTGAGCCGCGGCTGGTTTCAACTCTTCTGCCTGGACTCCGTCGACGTTGAATCCTGGTGGAACCAGAATATCAATCCGGAAGCTCGCCTCGAGCGCCATCTTGCTTACCAGAAATATGTCATCGAAGAAGCTCTACCCCTGACGGAAAGTCGCAATTCACACTCCTACAGTATCGCCGCCGGTTGCAGCTTCGGCGCCTATCACTCGGCCAATCTGGCTCTGCGTTTTCCCGACCGCTTCAATCGTGTATTGGGTATGAGCGGCGTCTACGAAGTGCGCACCTGGACCGACAATCGCATGGATGACCAGCTTGCCCTGGGCAGCCCCAGCGATCTGA
Organism: Candidatus Obscuribacter sp.; assembly: GCA_016712465.1. Taxonomy (GTDB): domain Bacteria; phylum Cyanobacteriota; class Vampirovibrionia; order Obscuribacterales; family Obscuribacteraceae; genus Obscuribacter. The sequence continues at coordinate 6,715,007 of JADJQZ010000001.1, read as the reverse complement.
TCTCAAAAATAAACGATCAGCCGCTTCTCGAACAAATCCGTTCAATAGACTGGATTTTGCCTACCGGCGCCGAGGATCCGCTATTGCCCAGTAATGAAGACTTTTCACAAGCCCTGAAAGCAAAGGGCGTGCCGCACCACGTCGACATCTGGGACGGCAATTGCCATGATTGGCTTTCATGGAGCAAGATGCTGCCCAAGTACATCGGCGGCGTCCCAGCCGGTCAAACTTCTACGGCAATAGGATTGAAGAGCTTATAGTTTTTCTCGCCAAAGAGGGTGGCGCCGCCGCAACGGATGGAGTCGGCCGGCAGCTCCGCACCCCTGAATTCATAGGGCACAAGCTCTCCTTCGCAAGAAAAGCCGTTCGCTTTCATCATCTTGAGAGTGCGCTCATTCACCACGCTAAGCTCTTCAACATCGGCAAAAGGCTGCCAGCTTGAGGGATTGATAGCTATAAGCTTATCCCCGGCAGGCAATACGTCCATGATGCGAAAGAGACCCTGGAAGCGCCCGCGAAACCGCTCCATATCGATGGAGCCGCTTGCTTCGGCAGCTTTTACCATAGTCGAATCTTCTCCAGCCGCATAAGCAGCCGAGAAATGATCGGCAAAAGCAAAGACCGCGCGGGCAATGGCAGTGGGATCGGCATCAATACAATTAGTCAAAACGGAAACCACCATCTTGTCGGCAGGATCGCAGAGAGTGCGGGTAGCATGGCCGGGGAAGCCGCCCGCATGTCCAAAGACACGCCTTTGCTCCACATAGTCGATTTGCAGACCCAGACCGTATTCCTGACCGAAGGTACTGTTTGTCACCGGCCACTGCGTGCGCTGCATTTCCTTCTTGCTGGCATCTTGCAGAAGCAGACCGGAACCCACTATGTGTGCCGAGAAATAGCGACAGAGATCGGCGGCGTTGGAATAGAAACCGGTAGCGGCACTCAAGGAAGCGGTATCGATGGTAGTATCAAGGCGAGACCGTGCGCCGCCTCTTTCCACACGGGTATAGCCTCTAGCCAGGCGGTTCTCTATCGACCGACAATAATCCGCGCCGGTGTTATCCAGCGCCAGGGGCGCAATAATATTCTCACTGACATAGGCCCGGAAGCTCTGCCCGGCAGCCGCTTCAATCACCAGCCCCAGAAGCCCGTAACCATGATTGGAATACTTCATCTTAGTATTGCAGTCGAAAATCAAGCCCGCTTCCAGGAGCTGCTTTTGTAGCTCCTGAGAATTCGGAAAAGGCCTGTTGAACTGCCAGAAATCGGCATCCAATCCGTCTCGAATCACGCCGGCACTGTGACTGAGAAGCTGCCGGCTGGTAATCTCCTGGAAGCGCTTATCCTTATGCTCTTTCAGCCAGGGCAGATATTGCACCACCGGCGCCTCGATATTGAGCTTGCCCTGCTCTTGCAATTGCATGCAGGCCGTGCCCGCGAAAGTTTTAGAATGGGATGCCACCCGAAAAAGGTGCTCCGGTGTGAGCACCTCCTTCTTTTCCAGATCCGCATAACCAAAGGCTTGATTGAGAATAAGCCGACCATCGATGGAAACGGCCACACTGAAACCAGGAATATCACATTGGTCATAACGAAGCGAAAGCCAGTCAGAAAGATACTCGGCTAATTTCCGGGCGGCTACTTGGTGCATTTTTCCCTCGACTGCAAAGATATGCGCTATTGGCCCAGGGCAAATTTACAGAGCCTCGGTGGCGGCTCCCCTTCCCGTTCGATGCGACCCTCAAAACGGCCATGCCGGCAAGTCGTCAAGCGGAATACTAGCGCTAGGCGTGCCATAGTTTAAACGAAACGGTGGTCGGCAAATTAGTTTGCATAAATATGAACCGGAATTACATAAATAGCCTTTGAGCTTGGACCATGTAATTTAGAAACTAAGGCACATCAATTCCACTTTCTTTCATTACGCAATATCGGAAAAACACGCTCGCTACCAACCACCCCCAAGTGCAGCTACCAGTTCAGCCGGTAGGCAAGTCAAACCCACTTGCTGAACGCAGACACTGAGCCTGACGGTTTTTCCGCTCACCTTGCAGTTTTAAATAACCCCTTTCAGCCGGCGCCAGATCAGGCACCGGCCGTTATCTTTGGCAAAGGACATGTCTATGTCGAACACCAATCAAGACTTCGGTCTGGATGTAACTTACATAAAACAAGCCATGAAAGACTGGGACGTACCGGGTCTTTCCATCGCTGTCGTCAAGGACGGACAAGTAGTCTTTGCAGACGGCTTCGGCTTGCTCAAGAAAGGCGACGGACGTCCCGTCAACCGTCGCTCCATTTTCACAATCGGCTCCTGCACCAAGGCTTTCACCACGGTGGCCATGGCCATTCTTGCCCGGGAGAAGAAGATCTCGTTTGACGATCCGGTGCAAAAATATGTGCCGGAATTTTCCCTGGCCGACGCGGCAGTGGGCAGAGCCCTTACCATCAAGGACGTCGTCACTCACCAGAGCGGTGTGGAAGACGGCGCCATCACCAATCTGCCCTCCCGCACCTTGCAGGAAGCCATGCGGCATGTGGCCGGACTGCAGGCGACAAGACCTCACCGGGGCGGCTTCAGCTACAACAATACCCTTCTGGCCGTGCTGGCCCTTGTGGTGGAGAAGGTCTCAGGCATGAGTTGGGAAGACTTTCTGCAGAGCCGCATCCTGCGACCCCTGGGTATGAAGGACAGCTTCGGTTCGGTGAAAGCCTCCGCCAGACGTCGCAACCGCGCCGTTCCTCACCACATGCCGCGCAACCGCAAGCGCCCGGCGATCATGAAGGTGAAGTCTCTCGACTACCTGGCTTCTTCCGCCGCCCTGCAGTCAAGCATCGACGATATGGCCAACTGGCTGAAGTTCCAACTGGGCACCATCGGCCGGGAAATTCTCGACAAGAGCGACCTGGATGAGATGCACCGCGAACATCTGCAGGTGGAGCCCAACGCCTTCACCCTCATGATGCATCCCGGCTCAACCCGCCACGGCTACGGTATGACCTGGTTCGTGCGCGACTACGGCGGCGCCCATCTCGTGCAACACGGCGGCTACGTCGACGGCTTCACTTCCTTCTGCGTGATGGGTCCGGCTCAGGGTTTCGGCGTAGTAGTGCTGACCAATATGCACAACTCGCTTCTGCCCTTCGCCCTGGCTTACCGCGTCATCGACGCCTATCTCGCTCAGCCGCAGGTGGACTGGAGCGCCTACTTCCTGCAGAAGCGCGCCGATCACCGCAACAAGGTTTCACCTCACAACGAGGAAAACGAAGCCCTGCAGCGCCTGGAAGAGGAAGAAGCCCTGAAAGCGTGCCTGGCCAGCGAGGGTGGCGACCTGGAAACATGCCGGGCCAAAACCCGCCGCAGAAAACCAGGCAAGCCAGGCCGTTCGAGGAAGCCCGGTCAACATGGCAAGGCGAAAAAGTCAGGCCGGAGCAGCAAGACAGGGAAGCCCGCTAAATCCAGGAAGCCCGGCAAGCGTCGGAAGTCCTGAAACACCGGTCTGCTCCAATCCGTCCCCATCCATTCCGATAAGCTACCGCTCAATGTTGAGCTATAGCCGTTAACCAAAAGAGAGGCACCGGTGCTACCGGCTCTGGTGCCTCTCTTTCCTTTTCGAACTGAAGAAGAACCGACACTGTCTCCTTCTGAGAAGGGAGGCAAAGGCGAAATTATTACGAAAATCGCTCAATGGTGGGGTTATCTCAGCGATTTTTTTGACTTTCGAGCGAAATTCTACATTTTTTCGCACGCGCCTCGAAAACACCGGAGACCCAGTCAAGTTCATCAACATGGTTGGGGTTCCCCCCTTTTAGTAGAGTGTAGGCCGGCTCGATCGCCTCAGGCGGCTTTCCGTACTTTTTGTTCTTTTTCCCAGGGTGTGAGATAACCCAACGTCGAATGAAGCCTCCTTTTGTTGTAGAAGATCTCGATGTAGTCGAAGATAGCCATGGTTGCCTGAATTCGGGTCTCAAAGCGGTTACGGTAAATTAGCTCGGATTTGAGAGCTCCGAAGAAGCTCTCGGCGACGGCGTTGTCCCAGCAGTTGCCTTTGCGGCTCATGCTTTGAATCGTGCCATGTTGGTCTAGCAGCTTTCTGAAGTCCAGGCTGGCGTATTGGCTGCCACGGTCTGAGTGCTCAACGATTGGGGCTCGTCCTCGTCTTCCAACTCCCATCAGGAAGGCGTCAGAGACTAGACTTGTCTCCATGTGAGTAGCCATGGACCACCCAACCACAGACCTACTGTACAGGTCGATGAAGACACACAGGTATAGCCAACCCTGAGCCGTGTCAACGTAAGTGATATCACTCACCCAGACTTCATCAGGCTCAGAGACTGTAAACTGTCTGTCGAGTACATTAGGCGCCACTGGTAGCTTGTGCTTGGAGTCCGTTGTAGCCTTGTATTTGCGCTTTCTAGTTGGACGAACTTCGTGTTCGCTCATGAGTTTTTCGACCGTCCTGTAGCTGCAAGTAAAGCCCTCTGCACGGAGCTTTTCGTACATCCTCGGACATCCGTAGGTTTCTCTCGACTCTTCAAATATCTCCAGAATGCGCTTCAGGAGCAAGGCACGCTTCGTCTGCCTGGGTGTCACTTTGCGTTTCTTCCACTTGAAATAGCCGGAACAGCTAACTTCCAGGACCCGGCACAGGGTCTCAATGCTAGGTCCAGCTCTTCTCCTGGATTCGCGCTTCCAGCCTTCGATGAAAGCGTACTTTACGCCAGGTTCTTCGCAAAGTACGCTGCGGCCTTTTTTAGGATCTCGATTTCTTCTTTGAGGCTCTTAACCTCGTTGGTGAGCCGATTCAACTCGTTCAAGTCTTCACTTCTTTCTTTGTTGTCCCTGGAGTTCTTGATCCAGGTTCTGAGTTTCCATGCCGGTATCTTAAGTTCTACGGCCACGGATGCAACTGTCCGACCAGGCATGTTTGTAAGCCTGATCGCGTTCTCCTGGAACTCTCTTGAATATTCTGAAGGTTTCTTCTTGCCAGTCATTTTGCGCTCCTTTGGTATTTTTCCACATGGAGCGATCTCTGCCTAGAACTAAACTCTACTTTTTGGGGGGACCCTCAGGTAAAAAAAACCGCCATTTCTACTATTACCTTTAGTATTCTAGGGTCAAAATTTTTACACCAAAACCAAGCACCTCCAACAAATTTACTGACTGTATTTCAACATAGATGCCGCCTGCGTCACGCCAGCAAAGTCTTGTCAAACAAGAATTACTCTACTGGCGTCGACGGCAGATTAAGCATCAGCCACCCATAATCTCCGCAAAGAAACACACGCCCCCCTCAATATCAAACCGCTTTTGCTGTCTCAACCTTCTCAGTTTCCATTTCCTGACTGCGTTCCATGGCTTCAGCCAGGGAGCCTAGGCGATTGGTGATAGCAGCATAGTGGGTGATACCGTTGAACTGTCCAATCAACACGGTGGCTCCATTGAACACAGCACCAAAAGCCATGGCAGCCTGGGTGATAGTGCCGAAAGGAATCTCACCGGCGAAATAGGAAGGCACAACGATGACGATGGGAATGAGTTGCACAAAGAGATTGAAGGGAGTGGTAAAGAACTGAATGCGGCGATTGACCAGAGCAATACCCAAGAGCGTTTCGATGACACTGTTGAGATTGTTTTTGGCCTTCTGCAACTCTTCCGTTTCTGACGATTCACCACCACAGGCAATCTCATGGGCGTTATGGCGAGCGGCTGTAAGACCAGCTCTCAGTCCACCTTCGGTCATCATCTGGGAATTGTTCAAATCAACCAGACTTTTGCCGATTGCCGATACAATCACCAGACCAAGCGTCGAGTACACCATTACCGTCACGGACAGGCTGGGAGAAATCACCCACAGTACCGTCATGAAAGTAACCACGTGCACGCAGGCATCAAGAATAGACATGAACAGTCCTACGGATGAATTGCAAAACGAGTCAACGTCTTGCGTCATGCGCTGTTCCGGGTTATCGATCTCATGCTTCATTGTCAATCTGAGATAGGCTTCGTTTGAGAAGTATCGGGTCAGAAACTCCTCGCCAAGCCATTTTCTCCAGATAAGCGCCAGCCTGGTTCTCATGAAGTTGTAGTAAACATGCACGGGTGTGTGTAACAGAAATGCCGCCACCCAGGCAAAGAGAAACAAGTAAAAGTCCGCAAGATTTTTGGACTCGACGGCAGTCATAAACAGACCGGCGAACTTGTTTATGAAGACAGCGATAATGGCATTCAAACCCATCAGGGCAAGTATTGCCACCAGATGAACGAAGCCATCCGAACGTTTTTCGGAAACCCAGAAAGGTTTTGCTACGTTTACCAATCGCCGCCATGGTACGACTTTGAATATGTTGCTCATGACACGCTCCAGCAAATTGTTAGAAAGTGCAGCCTCCACCGCTCCGGGTGTCGGTACTGTTTTGATTTGAGTAGGGCGTAGATACTTGTTGCGCGGTACTCGCTAAAAAATTGAGGGTCTTGTTTTCATGGAAAACTGTTTTAGATAACTCCCTTCTCTAACAAAAAAAGAAAGCTCACCTCAATGGATTCGGGCAGTTAACTAAGGTGCCCGGCAGAAAGGGAAACGGCGAGGGTTTCAACGTCTCGCCGCATTCAAGCAAAGCGGCCCGGATCTATAGACTATTCGACCGGTCTATTCTCCTTGCAAAAAAAAGAAGAACAAAAAGAGGAAGAGTGCGTTTGCGTTGCCGTCGACGTTGCCGCACTCTTCCTCATACCACCTGCGGTTTAGCTATCGGAATAGCTTATGTTTTCTCTCTGGACCGGAGCCGGGTATCAGCCGTTCTCACTGGTCGCCGCCGCCCTCAAAGTTCTTGAAGGCGATGACGAGAGCGCTCACAAGGGAGACGGTGCACATGCCGGCACAGACGGCCAGGCGAAAGGTGTCCTTGAAGACGAAGGCACCAAAGATAAGTGAAACCAGGAACAGCACCATGAGAAGACCGACAAGAACGCGATCTCCCATGGACAACGGCTCCTGGCCGGGAGGCTTTTGATTGGACATTTCTGAAACCCTCTTGCCTGAGCTCTTAGCTCACGAAGAAACGAGAACGGGCTCACCGTCCTCCTGCCCGGGCTTGAACCAGTATTCGGCCTTGACACCGGCGACGGTGCCGTCCAGACCGGCTTCGGCCAGAGGCGCGAAGACCGAGTCTTCCAGGAGCATCACCTCCAGGCAGGAGGCACTGGCGAACTGCCGGTAGCCCTCGGGCTTGGCGCGCAGGTGGATGGCCGCGAACTGCCGCGCCATGTTCTCGCTGCGGGCAGCCACGATGGTATAACCCGTGCCCTCGCCGCCGGGACCCCAGTGCAGAATCGCGTAGAGCGTGAGCACCGACGAACTAGCTTGTTGCATGAAAGACTCCTTACACGCTGACTTGTTGAACAAACAACAGCACGGCCTGTTCCTGCCGGCTGCGGTCACCAGAGACCGGCGGGCAGCGCTCGCCAGTCTCCCTTGCTACTTGGACTTGCCGGAAAAGCCTTTCGGCAACTGCCAGCCGAGCCCTTCCATGTCCTTGATGGAGTAGGTTTCGTCGAGGGTGAGGGAAAGCAGAAACTTGCTCACCTTGGATGAGACCCGCACCTGACCGGCCGCGCCGGGGCTCAGTTCGATCCCATCGAGATTGACCCAACCAGGAGCACCGGGCCGCGTCACGGTCACCCCCTGGATGGCGGTGATCCTGATGCGGTTGTCGGTGCCCTGGTAGGCGAAGGAAGACTGGGCAGCAAGGCGCATGCGGCCTTGCTTGAGCAGGGGGAACTCCTGCTCCTGAAGGGCCGCCACGGAGATACGACCGTTGCTTTCGCTGACGCTCTGCACTCCGCGCTTGCTGAGTTCAGCTGCCGCCGCGGCGCCGAAGACGGTGACGAAATCCGCCGCCGCTACCTTCTTGCCCCGGGGCACCTGAGAAAGATACTGGAACATGCCTGTCTCCTTAGCGGCCCTCGAACTTGGCCTTGATCTGACGACGCAACCAGCGACTGCGCGGCACCACCGAATCTTCTTCATCGGTCAAGACCGTGAAGTAGTGCGGACCACCGCAGTGCTCTTCGGCCTGCAGCACTTCCACGTAGACCCGCCCGTCCAACATCGTGTAACGATGCAGGTAGCCGGCCACACGCTTGTACTGCCCGCGGATGGCTTGCAAGCGCTCGACCTTGGCCAGCGCCGGGATTTCATCACGCACGAATTCTTCGCTGCGGCCGTCCGGGTAGACGCGCCGTACCTGTTCCTGAACCTTGACGGTGGCCTCGATGAGGCGCCTGGAGAAGGGGCTCAGACCGTGAAAATGATCGAATCGCATATAGTTTCCTGAAAGAGATTGAGAGTGAAAGAAATGGATGGCAGGCAAACTACAACTGTGTTCGCCGCCACGACTGTTTTGCTTCAGGCCTGGCCTTGTGCGGGCTGCCTGCGGTAGGCGACCACGGCGGTGTAAAAGCCGTTGCCGATTTCCTTGACGTCGATGGAGATGATCTCCGGATTGAGACCGGCTCCCTGCTGGGACAGCCAGTCGTTGATCTTGCCTTCAAGGGCCTTGGCGTACTCGCCGGCAAAGATCTTGACTTGAAACCCGGAAGCTTTCTCGTTGATTTGGAGCATGACAAACACCTTTCCAAAACAGAGGGAGAACCTCCCGGCCTGCATCTGGGCAAGCAAGGAGGGGCAAACACTGCCGGGTTAGCGCAGTCTGACCTGGACTAACGGGGCAGGGTGAACGTGACCATGGCGCAAAGCGCGGAACCGCGCGGAGCCAAGTCAACCGAAACCACTTCACCAACAGGCACGTCCGGCTTCTCCAGCCATTCGTTCAGGTTGGATTGAAGGGCAGCCCGACTGGGCGCCTGGAAAATGCGAACGCGGAGGTTTTCGGGTTTTTCGTTGAGAGAACTCATTACTACTTTGAAAAGCGTTGGGAAACGGTGAGGCTCCATAACCTCACCACCAGACTACTGCCTCAGCAAAGCGGGCTGTAGCAGCGGAAACCCTGCTCGAGCAGGTGGTAGAAGTGCCAGATCAGATACGCGGAGCCGCCCACACTGGCCAGACAGAAGAGAACCACGGCAAGTGCTTCGCAGTCTCCGGAATCTGACCTTTGAGAGGCGTGTGCGTCAAGCTTTTTCATTGGCGCATACTCCAGGAGGGTTGAGTTGATGGGCCGGCTGCCTGACTACAGCGGTGAAGCTGTAGGAAAGAGCCAGGACTGGTCCCTAGATTGGAGTTTTAGGTGGGTAGGGATTCTTGAAGAGATAAAGGGGGAGATTCAGGTTTATTACCTAGCATATATTGCCAGTCTAACTAAATGCTTTTCAGTTACTTGGAGCGGGCGCCCGGAATATTAATTAGCTCTTCTGCTTCCCTAAAAGTGCTCCGCAGCCAAACCGGCCGACACTGCAAAAGGTGCACCGGTAGACTTTCGAGACATTTGCAAGCGAGGGGAATGGCGCCCATTATGAAGCAGCGCTAAGGGAATGAAGCGCAACATTCCAGAGCGTTACAATTGGCGCGCATCAGCCTTTAGCGCCCCCGAGAGAAAGCAAATCAAGGCAAAGCGGCGATACCGTATTCGGTATCACCTCGAAGAGCCGATATGAACCAGGCGGTTCATTCTGTGTCCTAAAGATTGAGTTCGCTTGCCGAACAAACCAACTCTCTCTCACTATGCCCGCTATTCTGCCCTACAAAAATGGCAAAATTCGGTCATTCGAACTGCCCCAAAGTTAATTAGCCACCATAACCATTAGACCGGTCCACTATCTTTCCCCCAAAAGAAATCCCCCTGGAGAGAAAGGGCGAAAAGCCCCTCTCTCTCAGTGCTCAAGTCTTAGTAGCCATAGGCGCTCAAGACCGACCGAATTTCTTCCCTGGAGGCATCCAGTGCATTTACTACGGCACAGACCGTCGCTGCATCTTCAAAAGTCTCCTTGAAAGCGGGATAGTAACGGAAATTTCCACAGATCGAATCGATGGACTCGAGCACCTGCCTGGCCGAATTCGCCGCTCTGAGGATCTCCGCCTTTTGCCGCGAAAAGGTGAACCTTCCCACATCGCTATCAAGTGCGGTCGCTGTCTTAATAATACATTTGAGACAGTAGCTGGCGTCCTCAATTGCCAGAACTATTGTCGTGAATGCTGGATCGTTTTCCTGGGAATGAGCAAGCCCCCCCTTGAAAAAGACTCTGATCGCCTCACGAACCAGACGCAGTTTCTCTGGCACTCGAGCCAGCACGCTGACAGGAATGTGGAGGTTAACGGAGAGTTCAACAACGGGAACTGCAGAAATTTTGTTCATGAATCGCATCCTTTACTTAATGAGGTGAATGATTTGGATCAGCTTGTCTTCCACAAGCGAGTCAGGAACGGCAACAAATCAAAATAGGCTCTGCCGCGAGAAACCAGTTCTCGAGCCGGCAAGCATAAATTGTTAATTGATTTGGTTCCGACTTAAGTGAGAATCCTGCCAGTGCGTTGTGATAAGACAACTGAACACTGACAGTCTTTACCTGTCATTTAAAATGATGAAACCGGCTATTGAATGCAATATCAGTGGGAGACTTCCCCCTGATATTCCAGAGAAGCTCTCTGCGATCGACTAGCACACCTGTCGACAACCTCAAAACCCAGTAACCAGGCTCGTTTCCGCCCACACAGAAACACGACAAGCCAAAGCGGTGATACCGTATTCGATATCACCATGAGAGATCTTCGCAAACCTTCGGTCCACACTTTCCCGACAACCGAGGTCATCAGCCGACCAGAACAACTATCGACCAGCTTGCAGACTATTCTGCCCCGGAGATTTGGCAGAATTCGGGCAGCCTGCGTTAACGAAGGAAGTAATGGTATTTAACCGCTCAGTTAGATAACGCCAGGTCATTTAGATAGGCGCCAAACAAACAGGATTAACCACTAACAGAGGCATATATCCTAAATCTAGCCGGCTTTATCCTGGGTGTCAGAGACGCAATCAAAACCAATTCCGCCTCCAGACTATCTTTCAAAACCTCTACGTCCTGCCGCTCAAGAAAGCTTTCAACAAGCTTCAGTCTGCGCTCGCGAAACTTCAAGAGCTGATCATCCATCTTTTGGAATCCCCGGGTCTCGGCCTCAAGCTTACGAGCGAGAGCTCTAGCTCTATTCCTTTCGGAAGCCTTGACCTGCCTTTTCCATATAGCCTGGTAAGGGGCAATGGCAGCCGCGAACCTCTGAGCAAGAGCCCTTAACTCCCTGTTGCAATTTTCATGGGCCTGGGCTGCTTTGTCGGAATAGACCTTCTCTGAAGGCAGCTTCTGCTCACTAAGGTGCCTGGTTATGGCTATGCTAGCCTCCCTGTATGAATCTCCATCCCGCTCCCGGTCAAATGCTCTCTTCGAAAGACCAAGCTCGTGATAGCAGATCTTCGCTATGGGATCGGTGCCAAACCGCTCATGCAAGCGCACGCCGGCCTCCTCGGCCTCCTTTACGAACGGCTCCTGGGCAAGTTTCCTCTCAGCGGCCAGATCAATCAGGGTTTGCTCCAAAACCCCTTTGATGGTCCGTTCGTCATCCTGGTAGCGCCTGAAAAGTTCACTTATTGAAAGCTCGTAGGCGCTTTTAGCCTGCTTGAGCTTCCGGGCGAAGCGCTCCTCGATTCTCAGAGCACGAGCACCAATCATTTGCATTAGATTCCCGTGCACAGCTTTTTGAAACGAAAGCGCGGAGACAACAAGCTGCCGGTAGAGAGCAAATAGCTCCGGGTAAGCATCTACGAATTCGGCCGTGCTGATAGTTGCGGAAGATACTGCTGAAGTCATGTTAATTCCTTCACAAATAATGGTTGGTTTAATTGCCGGCGGAGCCCAATTCGGCAGCCATTCCGGCGGTTCTTTTTGAAAAGCAGACTAGTGCGCAGTCCCAATCTGAATCCGATAACCGGCAGGGAAGCAACCAAGCTGACGGTGCATTCCGCAAACAAAAACGCCTGCAGCCAATCGAAAAGCCACATAAGCCGTTCACTTTCGGCTCACGCTCAATTCAAACTATCGGCTTGCGGGTTTCAGAATTTACAGGTCCCAAGCAGGTGGAAGAGAAAGAACGGGTCGCTACCCACCATGAAACTTCAAAACCATGGCAACAAGCAACCAAATTCACCACGTAAGCCAAAAATGCACTTCGCAAACTTGATACCGGACGGTTAATTTTCACAGTCACCGGACGGCAAGCCCCCCACATCTCTGAATCATCACAGGAGCTCCAAATTTCCGGCAAAGGCAGATACAACCGCGAGGGATTGCTCTTCCGGCAGCCCGGCAAAATCAACTAAATACTCTTCCTCAGGGCCCCCTCCGGCATAGTATGGAGAGGCAGACACCAGCATTAAGCCCACCCTCCGAGCAGAATCGAGCACCTGCTCCTGCGAACAAGGAAGGGATAGATGCAGACTCAGATGAAGACCGCCGCTTTCCCGAGGGATCCTGACGGCGGCACCAAGAATTTGCTTCAATGCGAAAATGAGCGCCTGCCTGCGGCGCCTGTAAAGCTGCCTGGTTTTATAAATATGCCTCTCCAGATGCCCCTCGGCCAGAAAGTCCGAAAGAGCCTGGTGCTCAGTCAGGGAAAAATTCCTATCAACATAGCGCTTGGCTCGTCCAAATGCCGACACCAGCGGCTCAGGCAGCACCAGACAGCCGGTACTGACCAGAGGAAAGAGAAGCTTCCAGAAGCTGTACAAATACAAAACCGGAGTGGAGCCGGTCATTGCCTGCAAGGCCGGAAGTGAATTGGCGCTATAGTTGTAATCACTGTCAAATGCATCTTCCACTATGAACCGGCAATGTTTTTCGGCCCAGGCCAGCAGTTCTTTTCTGCGCGAGAGGGTAAGGACAGCGCCGGTCGGATCCTGATGCGAAGGACTGACATAAATCAACTTGCAAGGTTGTGCCGGAACGGGCAATAGGGCGGTGTTCAAACCATTTTCATCTACCGGCACGTAGCTAATCTCCGCGCCGTAGGCCTGAAACAATTCGCGAGCACCTGAATAACCCGGATTCTCAAGCACCACAAGATCTCCAGGATTAATCAAGACTCTTGCAATCAGATCCAATCCACTTTGAGAATCGGTAAACACTACAACTTGACTGGGATCGCAATGCAAGCCCTTGGCCCGATTAAGAAAACGGCACACCTGTTCTCGCAAAGGCTCATAGCCAAAGATTTCGTTAGCGTCAAAGTCCAAAAACTCCGAATCGCTCTTGTTGATAGAACTGCGCTGACTGAGCAACTGCCGCCAAATTTTGAAAGGAAGCGCATCACGAGGAGCCGCGCCGTAGTTCAAGTTCGGCAAATCGGCAGCTGTGGCACCGGCATACGAGGAACTCAGAAGTCGCCTTGCAAAATCTGACAATCCGGCGCTCGTCGCCTGGCTTAAAAGCTCTGCTTCACTAGCTTCCATAAGCCCAGAGGTCTTCAGCTTCGAGTCTGAAGTAAGGGGCTTGACGCTTACGAAAGTTCCACAATTGGGCACGAGGGAGATGTAACCTTGACTGGTAAGGTCCTGATAACTGCGCACCACTGTATCTCTTGAAACACCCAGGGCGGAAGCAAGCTCACGAGAGGAGGGAAGCCCCTGCCCGGCACAGAGACGACCACTGGTGATTGCCTCTTTCATGGCGGCTGTGAGCTGCCTGTGCAAAGGCTCCTGGCTTTCTCGGTCAAGAATTAAGGGAAAATCCATTGGGCGACGCAGATAAGGTGAGCGCCCAGTATAACAATTCACAACACCCTTGCCTGCTTGAAAGCGACTAAATCATCCGTGTATCCAGCCCAGGCTGCAGCACACGAGCATCAGCTTTCTCTTCAACCGATTATTCCTACTATTGCTTATCGTATTATAAACCAAAAAAGAAAAGCCCTGAATCCAGGCGGATCCAGAGCTTTTCTGAAGTGGTCGCTGAGCGAATGAACTGCCGTCATGGCGGCTCTCCCCTCAGTCGTACTGACCGGAGCGAACCGCCTGGCGAGCCTTGTGGCGTTCGCGGCGATTCTCCGAGCGCTGTCCACCACCGTGGGTACCAGCACCGCTCTTGGTGTACATGCCGGCGTCGATTTGCGCCTGACGGCTTGCCGCCTTGCGCATCTTCGCCTGCTGTTCTCCATCGATGGTGATGGTGATGGTGTTGCCGCCCTTCTTGGGTGCGGACACTTTGTGCATACGTTTGGCCATGGAGCCTCCTTCAGTGAGATACGTGGGGATTGATGATGCCGCCGCCCAGACAGCGCGTCACCGCCAGAACCTGTCCGGACAGGGTCACGACTTCCCAGACGGTGTAGCCATACTGGCCGGTGGGCACTTCCTCGCCGAGGTGAGTGCGGGTGAGCTGGCTGTCCAGACGAGTGACAAGTTCCAGTTGAGCCTGGTGCACCTGTCCCTCGATCTGTACTTCCACGGGCTGCGGGTAGGCAAGGCCGGAAGCAACTTCCCGGGTCCTTTCCTCTCCGCCGATTGGTACATGAGCAACTTGCGTCATGGAGTCCTCCAATTGGTTATATACAAAAGGGACTCCGCAACGCCCCGGACAAACAGGCTCAGAGAGCCTGCCGTCCGGGTACGCCGCGAAGCAGGTTCAGTGCCCGACCTCCTCGGTACCCTGCGGACGAGCCGACGGGTTGAGGATGGTCTTGCGGTGCGGCCGGCGCTCCTTGCCCAGATGGTTGAGAACCGCTTCGAAGGAAGCAGCCTTTTCCACCATGGGAGGCAGAACGGACGGCCGGTAGGTGATGCCGTGACCGTTGGTCGGCGCCTCTCCCGTAGGGGTGAAGCGACGGTCGACAAGGTCGACGTAGGCCGGGGGCAGGTAGATGCCGTAGCGAGCCCAGATGAACCGGACACCGCAGGCTTCCGCCGCGCCACCGTCCTTCTTGGCCGAATCACCGATGAACAGCGTCTCGCTGGGCTTGACGCCGAAGTCCTTCATGGCCATGGCCAGACCGCCCGGGTTCGGCTTCTCGAAGTTCTTCGGAAGCTTGCGGACGATCTTGAACTTGTGCGAACGCGCCTCGAGAGCCGCGATGCGCTCAAGTCCGAGCTGCATGTCGAAGGGGTCGATGAATTCGGACACGTCCGGCAACGGCGCGTCGAGAGCGTAGAGCGCTTCGATCTTGCCGTCGATGCCATGGTCGCAGGCGCGGGTGAGCGCCATGTAGAACGGGGCATCCGAGACGATGGCGATCTTCACACCCTTGGCGTTGAGCGCGTCGATGGTCTCGAGCACGTCGTCGAAGGGGCGGAGATACTTGGCGCGCATCTCGTCCAGCGTGTTCCAGAAGGGTTCCGAGATTTCCGTGCGGAAGCTCTGCGGAGTGCCCTTCCACTCACGGCGATACTTGGTCTCTTCCAGCACCCAGGGCCACTCGTGAGTGCCACGCTTGTGCATGACACGACCGAGTTCGCGCTCGAATTCCTCCTGGGGAACACCGAGCTTGGCAGCCAGGATGGGGCTGATCTTGTCCATGGCCGGAACGAAGTACGACCAGAACAAGCCGATGGTGGAGTCCATGTCCGTACCCAGGAGCTTGGTGTGCGGAGCGGTGGCGCGCTTGCGCTTGCCAGCGGACAGTTTCTTGTGCGAGACAGATTGATTCGTCATGAGGTACCTCACTTTGCGTCCGGGTTCTACCGACTTCGCTTGTCGGGACTTGCCGGACTGGTTTAGATAAAACGCCTCGAGCACGAAAGGATTTCCATGCCGAAGTTGAAACAACACGCGTTTCCTCGCCTTGAACAAAGTCACTAACCCGAAAGCTGTTATGCACCCTGTGTCACAGACACATGCTTGATGAGAGCGGGGGGCGGTTTGTTATGGGCTTTTGGGTTAAATGACTCTGGAATTTGGAAAGGAAAACGTATCTCCAAAGTACAGATATCAAGATGTCAACACAATGGCCTTTTGTATGACTCGCGACCACTTTTCGCCACCCGACCGGCCTTGAAAAGTCGATCCGGTATATTTGACACATAGCGCAGTTAAAAAACCCACGTTTCCAAGTGTCGATGTGCGTCCCATTCCGAGATGGACTCGAACGAAATCAGCTATTGCTGCAGGTTCCCAACAGTCTCGCTATCTGCTAACCGGTCAGAAACAAGCCCCCTAAAAAGTTCAAAATAGGAAAGGCGCTATGCACCAACTTCCCTGGAAGATTTATTCAATTGTTGCTGGCTATTCGGTACTAACAATAAGAAGCCACAATCCAAGAAGATAGCTGAGTGATGCACTCACGGGAAGATGTGGTTTTTCTGAATACTAACTGGTCAGCCCGACTGCTAGCTGACTCTGGTCTACCAAAAGCCCCAGGCATTAAGCAAATTTCCTTTGATCCCTCTTGGAAAACATGCCAACGACAGATGTGACGGGCTTAATCTACCACTTGGCATCCACAACTGGAGCCAATTTCAGAATAGTTCCTGGATTAAATGATTCCGTCGCACTTAGCGATACCTCGCAAGGTCTATATGCGCTCGGTAGGCTAACTGTTGCATGTTCCGCCGGGTGCTCTCGGACCTTTTCCTCATTAAACCTGTAGGTCCCAGTACTGATAGATCTTGCTTATCAATACGGTCAAAGCCTAGGTTGAAGGTCCATATCTTTCAACTTTTTCGGCAAATAACCTAAGAACACCTGCACCCCGTACTCAATCGAGACCTTACCTTCTCTTTCCCGAGAGAGGTGATTACTCACGGATTGCAGAGTGGCTCGGGTTGTCTCCGACATGGCTGGAAGGTTTGAGTTCAGATTGCTCCAAGCACCTGGCCCCAATCCAGAGCTGGAACAACTGCACGTTTCTTTGATAACCGGAGCCGAACATGAGCCTCTGGCACGTGTGACTCTCCAACTGGCGCAGCAACATTGCAGAGCTGTGTCCATCCTCAATCCTCCGGGCTTCTGCACCTGGAAACACGGGACAAAGTCCCAAACAAGGAGTCTCATTATGTCTAAGAAAATCACCACCAAGGGCAATGGTCGCACTTCCAAGACCGGCGCCAAGAAGTCCCCGGCCAAGTCCATCGTGAACACCGGCATCGAACTGGTTCTCGACCTGCAGGAAGGTCCCGAGCTGGAGTTGCTGCGTCCGCAGGACCTGGCCAAGCTGATCAAGGCCGAACAGGCCTACTCGGATCACGTGCAGGCCACGCGCCCGAAGTACCCCGAGGACCCCACCATGTTCGACCGGCTGACGCCGAAGCAGGTGGAGAAGCGCGGCTTCCTGGGAAAGTTGGAGACGGTGTCTCCGACCGACCTGGACGGCCTGCTCTTCGCTCGCGGCGGCAAGTCCAAGGGCAAGGGAAAAGGCGGTCCGGGTAACCGGCCGCTGCCCAGCCCCAGCGCCGTCCTCTCGGCAGTCACCCAGATCGTCTCCGGTCGTCGCGTCGTTGCCGGCAATGCCGGTATGAAGGGCGACCTGGTGATGTGGGAGCAGAACTTCGAGTTCGGCGACCCGGCCAAGGCGAAGTACTTCCAGGACAGCTACAAGCTCATCGTCGAGCGCGCGCACCTGATCTTCGCTTCCGAAGTCGACCCCGGCTTCCTGGCGCACCTGGCCACCCTCGTGCCCGGCTACACCAGCTACTGCTGCAAGCCGAACACGCGCAACCAGGCCGTGGGCTTCGTGCTCCACAACCGCTTCAAGGTGATCTCGGTCACCAGCCACGACGCGGTCGCCAACGTCCAGGGCATCCCGGACCTCCGTCCGGCCTATGAACTGGAGCTGGAGGACACCACCAACGGCACTCGCCGCAAGTACATCGTCGTGCACCTCAAGTCCATGCGCGGCGGTCCGCAGGTCTCCGGTGTCGTGCGCCGCAACCAGGCCACGATCATCGCGCACGTGCTGAAGGGCTCGACCAACGTCGAAACCCTGATCGCGGGCGACTGGAACACCTTCGGCGACAAGACCACGGACCTGGACCCGCTCAAGAACGCGGGCTTCAACATCGTGGACCCGACCGACGCGCGCGGCACGCACACCATGGGTGGTCGTCTCGACTTCTACATGGAGCGCGGCCTGTCCAAGAAGGTCGGTCAGCCGGACGTGATCAGCCTGAACTACCTGCCCGGCTTGCCGGTGCGGGCCATCACCGACCACGCCTCGGTGGTCATGGACGTCAAGTAAACAGCCAGGGAAAGGAGTCGGCCTAGCTCTGCGGGAGGGGGTGTCCACAAGGACACCCTCTCTTGGCAGAAGCCGATAGCATCGAATGAACCCAAACGAAAATCCCGGCTCCCCTAACAAGGACAAGGAGCCGAAGCTCCGCGCCTTCTTCATGCGTGGGCTTTTCTTTCTTTTTCCGATCGCTGTCACCATCTGGCTCCTCCGGTTCGTTCTCGACCTGGCGGACGGCTGGTTAGGCGGCGGCATCAGGCTTGTCGCCCACTGGCTTCTGCCTGCCACCTGGTTCACCGGAGAATACGCCGGCTGGATGGAAGCCACCTACGGACTGCTCAGCGTCTTCCTGCTCTGCTTCATCTTCATGGCAGTGGGCGCGCTGGCTTCGTTCCGTATCGGCAAACAGGGTCTGCGCCTCGTGGACCATGTTTTCATCCACATCCCGGGCGTCAACGCCATCTACCGCTCCGTGCGCAAGATGATGGAAGCCTTCGGTGACGGCAACGCCACCAGCTTCCAGCGTTGCGTCTTCCTGCGTTTTCCGGGTCACCATCTCACCCTCGGTCTGGTCACCAAGGAGCTGAAGGAATCCGGCACAGGACGCAAAATCCTGGCCGTCTTCGTTCCCCACGGACCGAATCCCACGGGCGGCTTCACCCAGTATGTACCGGAAGAGGAAACCATCGCCACAGACATCTCCATCGAGGACGGTCTGAAGCTGGTTGTCTCCATGGGCGTGCTGTCGCCGGGCGAATTCCCTCGCCTGAACAAGTAACACCACGGAAAGGCACAAGGGACGCCGGAGTGAGCAGTAAACCTGCCAGCTTCGGCGTCCTGCGTCGCTTTTCCACCTTTAAGCACTTTTCAAGAACAAGGAGCCAAACTCTATGAACCTGACCATACTGGCTGCAATATTTCTGGCAGCCAACCTGGCTCTCACGGCGGCCATCTTCTGGCACCGTTACCTGAGCAATCCCCAGCTCTTCAAGACCGACCGCCCCCTCAAGCCCATCCAGACCAAGAACAAGCTCTTCCGCCCGTTCAACGGACTGTTCGACTTCCTGGACCGGATTCCCTTCTTGCGGCGCAGCGGCACGGCCAATGAGTTCGACCTCTTCAAGGCCCTGGTGCTGGTCTCCGTCCCGCTCCTGGCCATCAAGCTGATCACCCTTCAGCCCAGCCTGGCGGTCGCTCTCATTTCCATCGGCATCTTGAACATGCTGATCAACTTGCTGCTCCTGGCCCACCCGGTCACCAAGCGTCTGACCAGGTAAAAGCGCGATGGCGCCGAAGCGCTGATCGCCGCCCGGACCGAAGCAGCTCTAAACCAATCGATTCAAATAGGAGTCAGCCATGGATATCGGATCTGGAAGCGGCTGGCCCTCGGCTAGCCTGTCAAACTTCTCACCGCACCCCTTCGTCTTCCGGGGAGTAGCCTGCGCGTCCATGGAAGGACTCTTGCAGAGCTTCAAATTCTCCAGCCCGGAGATGCAGGTCTTCGTCTGCACCCTGGTCGGAAAAGCAGCCAAGTTCAAAGGCAAGAAGAAGAAGTGGTTCCGCACCCAGACTCTCTTCTGGCAGGGCCGCGAAATCGACCGCCACTCGGACGAATTTCAGACCATGCTCGACGAAGCCTTCGAATGCATGTTCACGCAAAACGAAGGTGCCAAAAGAGCGCTTCTGGCCACCGGCAAAGCCGTGCTCACTCACAGCATGGGCAAAACCAGAGCCAGCGAAACGGTGCTCACCCAGCAGGAGTTCTGCTCCCGCCTGATGCGCATTCGCGCCAAGTTGCAGGGACAGCCCTAGCAACCGCTTGACCATTCATCCCGAGGGAGACCGGTACTTATCCCGGTCTCTCTCATTTTTCCAATTCCAGCTATATAGCATAGTATCAAAGAGCAAAAAACCCACACACCGGGCTGAAAGAAAGGTTTTCGGTACTGCTCCAAGCCACCAGACCTACCAGCCCCGGCGAGAATTATCCTCTGCCCTTTCGGCATTAGTCTCAGCTTTATCGGCATAACTCTGCGCGTCCTGAGCGGCAGAAAGGGCTTTCTCCGCATAGGTCTGAGCGTTGGCATCTCCACGGCCGACTTTGCCGTAGGCTTCGTCGGCTTCCCTGCGGGCCTGCCGCGCTGCATACTGAGCCTCTTCCGCCGCTTGCTCGCGGTTGTATTTGTCCCCGTGCCAGGACCTGTCGTAAGCTTCCCGGGCTCGATCAGCCTGATCCTGAGCCCGATAGAAATTGCTTGCGGCGTCGCCACCGCCGCTCATTCCGCCCCCGCCATAACTCCTGGACGCACCGGCGCCTCCCGGCATGGTGTTGGCGGCGCGCAGCAGTCGATAAGTCATTTGCCCGGGCGTAAAATGGACGTTCTGCTGCTGAGGCTGCAAGCTCTTGAGCATCTGACCGGAAGAAAGGGTAGGCACTGAACGGACAGGCACGTGGCAGGGCACACCCTGGTTCAGGAAGGGCTTCTGATAGACGGGACGCTGCTGAAACTGACCACCGCTCGACTGAGCATTACCGGTGGACCAATTGGCTGAATTCTCCACGGCATCCAGCATACCCTCCAGTTGCGCGCCGCCCCCCTGATACTGAGCCTGCACAGGCAGAAAGGCGGCGCCACAGGCCAGGCACAGTGAAAGACTGAAAGACGCTTTCCTTAGCGCTAAGACAGATCTGAAGAGCATGCTCACCTTAAATAGCAGTAGTGGCAAGAAACGAGAAGCACATTGGTGCGTGCCAACTATGTACCACGAGAGCGGACCGGGCACTACAACAAACGATACAAAGCCCAGTAGCGATTGCAATTGCAAGAGCCCAAAGGCTAGGTTCAGGATATCAATCAACTTCTCAACTGCAAAACAGATCCAAACAGACAAAACCCAGAAATAAGCGCCCATAATCAGGACCCACTCTCAGCTACGGCAACTTGCTGTAATAGTTGAGCACTACTGTCGACTTAGGGCTTATTATCTGTAACCACCAACCACCAACAAAAGGTCCTTCTATGAAACGTTCTGAAATCAACGCCGCCATTAAGCGAGCCATCGAAAACGCCAAACAAATGGGAGTGCACTTGCCCAGATGGGCCGACTGGACCCCCAATCAGTTCGAAGCCAGCGCCGACGGCATGCGTCACCAGAAACTGGGCTGGAAAGTAGTCGATTTCGGTGTCGGGGATTTCCCCAATTGCGGTCTTGTGGTGCTGGTGCTTTGCTCTCCCCTGGTGGACGACAAGGGTGAACCCCTGACCGCGCCTACACAGATGGGCAACCACCACTATCCGGTCACCGGCTTCGCGCGCAAGTACCTCTTCGTACAAGCAGGCCAGACCGAGCCTCATCACTTCCACCGCCAGAAAGCTCGCAAGGAAGTCACCGTTCTCGCCGGCGCCCCCGTGACCTTTGAACTGGCCTGGGCCGAAACCGACAAGTGCCTGTCCAAGAAAGATGTGGACGTACTCGTGGACGGCATCTGGCACCACCTGCCTGCCGACGGCGAAATCACCGTTCACCCCGGCGAAACCATCACCTTGCCCGGCGAACTTTCGCATATCATCAAGGTGCCTACCGGCGGTCAAGACTCCATCATGTTGGAGACCTGTACGGCCAACAACGACAACACCGACAACATCTTTCCCTTCATGACCCCCAAGGGTAACCCGGTTGTGGAAGATGAGCCGGTACGCTACCAGTTGCTGGACGAGCACAAAGCGACAGCCCTGCGCTGAAGTTTTGTTCAGTTCAGCGGCAGTTGACTGAAAAGGACTGCAAACGAAATCACGGGGCATGCTTGCCGGGTCGAGAAAGGACTGATCCGAAGCAAGTGTGCCCCTTTTCTCAAATCTGTATTTTACTTAAGAGAAAAGCTATGTCCTGGAAAACCTATAACACAGTAGCAGCCGCTCAAAAAGACCGGTTCGCACAAGCCCACGCCACTCAGATTTGTCTGCGCGGCAGCGATGTCAGCGATGAAACTTTAGCGGACTGCCTGCGTCTATTCCCCAAATTGCAGTCTCTCGATATTGCCGATACGTCCCTTACCGAAGCAGGTTTGTCCACCCTGAGGGATTTCCCGAATCTTTTTACCGTCATCTGGTTCGGTACCAGGAGCAGCACTGAGTACCGAGAACAACTGTCTGAAGAATTAGGACTGGAAGTGATAGATGAAAACGGCGAGTCAAATCTGCAGTTGACAGGCATGTTGATCTGGTAAAGCTGTTAGACATCCATCTACACCGCATCGACGCCGTTCCTGCCTGAGCATTTAAATTTCAACCGGGGCGCAGTTTGTTCCCCTCGGCCCGGTTGACTCTCGGCAAGCACGAGAGCGGCCGGCGACCGAGCGCATCTTTAAATAGCCAAACCCCGGAAACAGTTTTTTTACTGCGCTTGCTACTTGTTATAGTATCCACTATTCCAAAAGGAAATGGAAGGTAGGACAGGAGCCAATCCGGCTCCTGCCCCTTCCGCATGACCCGAAGGAAGTTCCCCCGGAGTCCCTGTCTTTTCTCTCCAGGCTAGGTCTTCTTGCGCTTGCGAACCACGCCGGCCATGGCCAGGTTCTTGCGGGGAGCATAATAGCCCTCGCGCATGAGGATGCGGTAGACAGCCTCGTGCACCAGATAGCGCACGCTGTGACCGGCATCAATCCAATTGCGAATCAGGGTGCTGGAGACTTCATTGGCCGGCACTTCCAGGATGGCGATCTCCGCCTCCGGTAAGACCTCCTGCCAACGCTCCAGAGCCGCTGCATCGCAAGTAGCGCGGGGCGAGACCACCAGACGGCAGAGCGAGAGAAACTCGGCGCGCCTGTCGTAGTCGCGAAGGATCGGCAAGTTGTCCTCGCCGATGATGAAGTTCAAGCGCACGGTCTGCGCCGGTCCGAACTTGCGTTCGAACTCTTGCTTGAACTGCTTGAGGGTGTCGATGGTCCAGGTCGGACCGGGGCGGTCGATCTCCACACGGGATGCAACAAAGTGCCGATTGCCGGCACAAGCTGCTTTCACCATGCGAAACCGAGCCTCTTTATCGAGCATTCCGGTTTTCTTGTGGGGCGGTTCGCCGCTGGGGACGAAAATCACCTTACTCAAACCAAGCTGATCAATAGCGGCTTGCGCCACCATCAAGTGCCGGGAATGGATGGGGTTGAACGCACCGCCCATGATACCGATTTCGATCATGGTTATCTCCTGAAGTGACTTAAAGAAAAGAAAGACTCCCGGCTCCCCCCTTGAGGGAGAGGAACCGGGAGCTTCAAAAGCCTTACTCAGGCAGGACGGTGACGGTCAGAACGTCGCTTACGACTTCTTGGCCGGAGCCGCCGCCGCCGGAGCAGCGCCCTTCACCTGCTTGGACGAGGTCACGCCCAGCGTGACGGCAGCGTTGACGCCGTTGCAGTCGGTGTCGTCGCCCTCGGTCACGCTCGTCTTGAGCGTGGCTTCGGCGGTGACCGAGCGATTGGCGGCGCCGGCGATCTCGTTCTTGGCGGTATCCGTGGCGAGGCCCAGAACGGTCTGGAGCTTCTCCTCGGTGGTGGCGGGCTTGGGAGCGGTGTTCTTGTTGCTCATGGCAATTTTCCTTTTTGGGTTTTGCAGTTTTGCAGCGCCGCTGGTCACATTTGTGAACCATGGAAACGGCGCCGCTGGCTTAATTCCGGAGGAAGCAACGATGAGCTTTTCTAGAGCCTGTCGTTGTTACAGAAACCGTGCCGGGGCGCTGGCGAACCAGACACTCCGGCACGGACACGATACTGACGGCTTACTGCTGGGTGGACAGTTCCCACTTACCCTCACCGTGCAAGGTGAGAGCTTTCTCGTGGTAGCGGTCCAGGGTCGGACGGTGTCCGACGGAGACGAACGTGGCGTTCAGCTCGCGGAGCGTCTTGTAGAGCAGCTCCTCGTTGGCCACGTCCAGGGCGCTTGTGGCCTCGTCCAGGAAGACGGTCTTGGGGCGAGCCACCAGCAGACGAGCAAAAGCAAGACGCTGCTGCTCACCCGGCGAAAGCTCTTCGGACCACGGACGAACCACATCCAGCCCCTCGGCGTAGCGACCGGCCAGCTCAGGCAGGTTGGCACGCACAAGAATGGCCTTCAGTTCATCGTCGGAGACATCGGTGCGCGAACCCGGGTAAAGCAGCTGCTCACGCAGGCTGCCCAGGTTCATGTACGGCTTCTGCGAGAGGAACATGAGCGAGCTCAGATCCGGACGCGTTACCGTGCCTTCGCCCGAACGCCACAGACCGGCGATGGCGCGCAGAAGCGAGCTCTTGCCAGAGCCGCTCGGTCCCTTGATGATGATGCCCGTACCCTGCGGCACCTCGAAGCTGAGCTTCTGGATGAGCAGTTTGCGGTAGTCGGGGGTCATCAGGGTCACTTCGTCGAGGGCGATCTTGTCACCAATGCTGGTGGCAATGGCAGTACGCCCTTCCTTCTCACTCTCGTCCTTGGCGTCGAGGGCTTCCTGGAAGCCGCCCAGACGGCTGACATAGGCAGCAAACGAGCTGATGGTGCCGATTTCCGCCACAAAGAGGGCGAGCGAGCCGAGCACCTGACCGAAAGCCAGGTTGGCCTGCGTGAAGGCACCAATCTCCACCTCACCCCGGAAAAACAGGGGCGCAATGAAGAAGGCAGGAACGATGATCACGAAGTAGTCGAAACCCTTCGTGAAGAAGTTGACGTTCCGCTGATAGCCGATCAAGGACATGTTGTTCCTGATTGCGGCAAAGAACCGGTTGTTGAGCTGGGTCCACTCCGACTTCTCGCCCTGGTAGAAGGCGATGCTCTCCACGTTCTTGCGAATGTGAATGAGGTTGTATCGGTAGTCGGCTTCCAGCCGCTGCTGGTTGTACTTGAACTGGATGAGCTTGATGGAGAGCAGGACCGAGATCAGCGTGCCGAAGCCCGCATAGAGCACGACCACACCCACCAGGGTATGCGAGATCATCCAGAGGATGAAGATGAACGAGAAGAACGTGATGATCGAATCCACCACCGACAGGGCGATGCCCAGGGCGCCGGCAGTGAACCCTTCCACGTCGTTGGCGATACGTTCGTCAGGGTTGTCGATGCTGGTGTTGTAGCTCACCTTGTAGTAGTTGCGGTTGGCGAAGTACTGCTTCAAGATGTGCACCGTCAGCCACTTGCGCCAGACGATGATGAGCACGCTCTTCAACCAGGCGTAGGGCACGACGACAAAGATACCGACGACAAACACACCGCCATACATGAACAAGTACTTCCAGTACGTGGCTTCGGCCACCCCTTGAGCAGCGGTATCGGAACCGGCTTTCAGGAAGGCTTGCAGAGAGTTCTGGAAGTTACCGGCAACGAAGTTGATGCCGATGTTGAGCATGTTGACGCCGAGCAGGAAGAGGGCGAGCGAGGCAAGCAAGCCCCAGGCTTTCCACTTTTCCTGCACGGAAAACTTGGTGCCGATGACCGGCACGGTGATCTCCCAGGGGTCCCGGGACGTAAAGAAAGGTCTGGCCAGTCGGAAGACACGGCGCCAGAGGTCAACGCTGAAAGCGCTGGTTTTTTCATTCATAGGAGTTCTCCCATGTTATTTGGGCATGCTTACACGCAGCGCACCCGTTAGAACGAGGTTACGATTTTCTTCCTCACCCGCCAAAACTTCAGAACTGCGGCAAAAGACAACCAGCAAGCCGTGTCAGTGCGCATCGAAAACTAATTCCCGGTCCAGAACTCTGCGCTAAAGAAAGGCGGTGAGAGCTATGGAATAAAGCTATAGTCGATTAGCCGGGGGGAATGTCCTGAAAAATTAGAGAGCGGAAGTCATCTATAAGTACTAAAAAGGGGATCTAATAGTCATGAGCTGGAAGTACTTTATTAGCACATTAAGAGCATAGAAGTTTCTCAGAAACCCTGAACTTCGCGCGAGCTATGCGCCGCAACCCGCCAAACTCGACGTTTCCATTTGACAACCCGCGCTATTGGTTATTGCAGCAGAGAGTGGTTAGAGCCTACTAATCTGCATTTCAGCAGGTTCAGGGGGAGTTATCTAAAATGGTGAGAGCCCGGGACATTTTGTCCCAGGCCTCGGGAAAGCGCTTTTGCGCCCGCAAAAAGCGCCCATACTCTTTCAAAACCCTGGCTAAGTTGCGGTTGTTGTCGTTGGCGCTGCCGACTATCACTCCCCGCAAACCATCTTCCTGTTCAAAAAGTTCAATGGTGCGCCGGTAATACTTATCAGCCTCGTCCGAGCGCCCTTGCTTGTCCAGCAACAATGCATAGTTGAAAACCAGATGTGCCTCAACGGAATTAATGGCATCTTGTAAATCGATGCTCTTGAGACGCTGGTCAATCAAGGTTTTGGCATCCTCCAACTTACCGGAGCGAATCAATGTCTCCGTAAGGTTTTCCAGTGCCCAGTTCACGACCCCCGGCTCTTTCGGTTTGCCGTCGGCTTTCAGGTCATTCTGGGCCAGTTTCAAGGCTCTGCGCAAATAGGTCTCGGCCTGTTCGAACTTGCCCAGGCGCATGTAACAGTAACCGACTCGCCTGGTTAATTCCCCATCGGGTGTGTTGATGGCGTTTTCGTGCGGTACTTTGGGCTCGACCAGAGCGGCAATGTAAGAGTATGCAGCCTGCGAAAACTTCGGCTCATCACGGTAAAACGAATCAGCCAGAAAAAGCAGATAATCTCGTTTCATTTTGTACGGCTTAGCCCGGCTGTCCCCACTGGCCATGCGAGCCAGTTCGTCAATCCAGACTGTTTGCTCAATTAGAAGGTTCTCCCGCCAGTCGGCCTCCACCGGCGCGCCTTCAGGTTTGTAGCGCAAGGTACGATCCAGGTAACTATCAAGAGACCCGCCCAGGTACGGAATGTTCTGTTTGAACACGATCAGGTAAAGGATACCGATAAAAACGAGACCGAGTACGCTGAGCAGGACGCCCACCAGTGGGTTGCCCGGTCTGCGAATAATCAGAGGAGTCTTATAATCGCCGACCGCTGTCGCACCGGAAGACGCCGCGACAGCCTGATCGGCGGCGCCCTGCGGCATACTTTGTTTTTCTTCGCTCACGGCATTTCCAATCGACTGATTGAGGAGAATATACCAGAAACTTACCCCGAGAATTTCCCGTTATCTCAAGCTCCGGCAAGACTGTTAAGCAAAGGACTCTCGAAATGCCGGCAGTGATACCACATGAGGTATCAATTCGGAAACTAAGAGGAGCCGGATAAAACGAAGCACCAGACCAGCACTTGACAAGGACCAGCGAGCATTGCCAAGTGGTAGCGCATCTTCGCCAGCCTTACCGGAAAATTGCAAACCGACCCGCCTCTCATAAGCTCATGAGCTATTTCCAAGACCTTATTTTGTTATTTTTCTCAAGACACTTGTAATCTGCATGTCCAACTTCCTAGTCTCTGGACGTTCTATTTTCCTTTTCATTTCCAGAGAAACTTATCCACCTCATCTTTTCCTTCTCGCCATCAGACAGACCCTGTTAACCCACCAGATCCGGATCGGACAGGTGCGTTTCAAACCAGGCTGAAAAACTCGGGCGAAAAGACTCTAGATGCGGCAAGACTGTCTATTCACAGGGAGTCTATATGACGAAGAAAAATCCCCCTCCCGCCCGGGTCGCTGCCAAACCCGGCGGCGTTCGACTGGGCAATTTATCTTTAGTGAAGCAGCTTCTGAAGGAACAACTGGCTCGAGCACACAATCTCATCGACCCATTTGCCCAGCTTCCAACGCAAGCCAGTAACGCTGCCGCCACTCTCCAGGTTCTGCAAGACACCGTCAAGAAGGGTTTCGAGCTCTTGCCGTCGCGGTATCACAGTGCTTACGTGGAAGTTCTGCAAGAAGCTCTGCGCCAGTCGGAGAAATCACTGCGTAGCGGCAGCCTCGGTATCTTGCCCGGCGCCAAACGCAAGAAGGTCATCCTGGAGCAATTGAAGGAAATCTTCCAGAGCCTGGCCGCCCCCATTGTGCAGCTCCAGGGCAAAGTCGCCCAGGACCAGCTCAAGGCCTACCTGGCCCTGGCCAGCAACCTCTACCAGCGCTTCCTGCAGGACGACACCCTGAGCCGCCAGAATTCGGGCTCGGAAAAGTGGCCGGCCCTTGACCCGCTCGGCTTCTTCATCACGAACTCGGACGGTCCCTACACCCTGCCGCCCAGCCGGGAACTGCCGCTTTCACTGGTGGCCAAACCGGCAGAGCAGGTACACACCGTACCCCTCTGGGTGGTGGACGGACATGAAGTAGGAGGTCACGGCATCCACACGGTGGTGAACGGCTTCGACAGCGAGGTAGCTGCCGCGCTCAAACAGTGCGTGCGCAAGAGCACAGCCAAGATCAAAAACCTGCCCGAGCGCGTCACCAAAGAAAGCCTGGCTCTGCTCCTGCTATCAGGTGACGACAAGAATGAATTTGCAGCGGCGGAATTGCTGGAGCTTCTGGCAGGCAGTTACTCCCAGGAGCTGGCAGCCGATCTGGCCGGTCTCCTCAATTTCGGACCGATGTTCACGAACGGTCTCATGCTCTACTTCATCGCTCACCACAAGGAAGGCACCCTGCGCAACAAGGGCCGTCTCTTGCCGAGCAAGGAACAGGAGCGAATGGACGCCCATCCACCCGATGTGCTGCGTGCCCTCATTTCAATCAAAGCGGTCTCCAAGTTGAGGCTGGACAAAGCCCAGCTCACAACCCTGGTGGCAGACCTGACGGCACGCCTGAAAGAAGCCTGCGGAGGCACTCTGCCCGCCGATCTGGTTTTCGCAGATGAAGCCGACGCCACAGCCGTCACGCTGCCCCTCAAGTACTTCGAGCCGCTCATCGAGGACATCGCTGAATGCCTCATGAACGAGCCGCTCAAATGCCTGGGTGACCGCCCCCTCAGTCAGGTACTCACCTGGACCCAAATGGATCAGGATATCAGCGAGCGCCTCGCTCAAACCATGATGCTGACCAGCTTCGACCATAAGGCCGAAACCGACCTGGAAGCACGGCATCTGGTAGCAGCTTCCCTCATGGCCCTGGAAACCATCGCCATCGGCGCAGGCAACCAGCGGAAAGATGGAAAGCGGCTTTTTGAGCGCATCCAGGCCAACAGCGTGCACGCCCTCAAAGACTTCTATCTGGAGCAATGCCTGCTTTGCGCTGTGCCCACTTATTCGAAATCACGCCGAACGGAAACTTCCCTCAAGGGCAAGACCGTGGATTCCCTCATCAAGGCTCTCAAGCGTTCGCGCTTGCACATGAAACAGCCCGGTGACTGAGTCTGCCAATTCCATCGGTTCTGCCAACGTTTTCCACAGGAAAAGCTATATGAACTGTAAAAACTCCTGCCCGGCCGTCAGGCAAGTAATGTTTCCCAAGGACTGCGATCCATCCGGAAACATCTTCGGCGGCATCATCTTGAGCCACATCGACATTGCCGGCGCCATCGCCGCCAAAAAGTTGACTGTGCACCGTCTCGTCACCGTCTCCATGGACACCATCGTCCTGAAAAAGCCCGTCCTCGTAGGCGACATCCTCACCTGCTGGGCGGAAGTGGTGGAGAAGGGACGCACCTCTTTGAAGGTGAAAATCACCGTTGAATCCGAGCGCCAGGGACAGATCATCCCGGTCACGGAAGGCTACGCCAAATACGTGGCCGTGGACAAGGAGCATCGCTCCATCCCCTGGGACTCCCCGGCCGGCACGGTGGCGCAAGACAGCGCTGCCCCCGTCAGAGCCAGGGTTGAGCCCAAGTCTCTCCGCAAGCCTATTCTCCTTCAGCTTGCCGAAAACGACATGAGCAGTGCCGCCAGGCGCTGCCCGGCCGTCAGACAAGCCATGTTCCCCAAAGATACCAACCCCTCGGGCAACATCTTTGGCGGCATCATCTTGAGCCACATCGACATCGCCGGCGCCATCGCCGCCAAACAGCTCACCGAGCACCGCGTCGTCACTGTGGCCATGGACACGGTCATCTTCAAGAAGCCTGTCCTGATTGGCGACATCCTCACCTGCTGGACCGAGGTGATCAAGAAAGGTCGCACCTCCATCCAGGTGAAAGTCACCGTGGAAGCCGAGCGGCACGGGGAGATCATCTCTGTCACCGAAGGCAACGCTACCTATGTGGCTGTGGACAAAGACCACAAGCCTGTGCCGTGGAACACGCCCCTGGGCACCACGGCCGACCAGGTAGCCTCCGGAGAGGTCACCTCTCCCGCACATGACTCGGACTCCGAGCAAGACTGCGGCTGCAACCACGGACCGGTGCAGCCCGAAGCGGAGCCCGTGGAAGGTGCGACGAAGAAAAACAAGAAGAAAAAGGGCAAGGACAAGCCCAAAGAGGACAAGAAGACGAAGAAGAAGAACAAGAAGGAAAAGAAGGGCAAGAAAAAGAAGCGCGGCAAGAAGAACAAGTAAGGGCGCCGTCCAGGTCCAGCCCTTGCTTCAAAGATTGCCGACAAAGCCCCTCACCTGTCGCAAATCGAGAGAGAGCCCCTCAACCGGGCTCTCTCTTTTTTTCATTTTCTATTATTTCCTATAGTTTCTTTCAAGAAGCCGGTTTGAAAAAATACAAACTGCCGGATGGTTAAGACTGATAATCGGGCATATGCAATGAGAGAACAGCTACACTAATAGACCACCAATCGGATATCCCAAGATGAGCCCCACTTCTCCCCAACCGACGGACAAACTGGCAGGCACCTTAAGACACAGGCTTCTGCTAGCCATCGAGACGCTACGGGTGGTAGATAAGGTAATGCTGGGCAAAGCCCTGAGCCTGGCCGAACAGGTGCACTCCGGTCAGACTAGAAGGCCGGCCAGAAACGTCAGTAATCCAAAACATGCCTCTCCCTTCATCGTGCACCCCATGCGCGTGGCCTTGATCATTCTGGAAGAACTGGAGTTGAAAGAACCCCTGGCCGTGGCCGCCGCCCTCCTACACGACACTGTGGAAATGAGCGCCGGTAAGGTCACTATCGGCTCTATCGAAGAAGCCTTCGGGCGCCCCATAGCCATGATGGTCTCAATATTGAGCATGCCGCCCCTGGCGGCTAACGCTTCCAAACAAGAGCGCGACCGGATTCTCAAGATTTATCAGGACCGTATTTTCAACGCCAGTGTGGAAACCAAACTGGTCAAGCTTGCCGACCGCCTGGACAACACAAGAGAGGCAGCCGAACTGCTCGATAAGTCCTTCCAACAAAAAATGCTCGATGAGGGCAAGAGTTTCTACCTGCCCCTGGCCGAGACTACCGATGCTTACCTGATGGAAGAGCTGTCCCTGGCTCTTGAAGCGCTGGAAAAGCGCATCAAATTCGGCTAATTAGTTTGCTGCTTGGTTTGCTGCTTGGTTTGCATCTTGCTTAGAAAATGCCCCGGTCAAAACCGTAGGTGAGAGCCTTGGAGTACTCGGCATAAGTGAAGCCCTGGCACTTTCTGGCGATTTCATTGATGAAGACGTTTTCGATCAGGGAAATATCAATCTCCGAGCCGGGACTGTTTTCATTAGCCCAGCGAAAAGCCAACTTACAGGACTGCTCAAATAGGTTGCTGACCCGGGTCCAGGCCTGTTCATACTCTTTAGCATCAAGACCGGGCACGGCAGCCCCTAACTTCTTGACGAAATCTCTCTTGGTGGGCTTTTCAGCCTCCATGTAAATGGTAAATGCGGCGCTGAGCACATCAGTCGAAGCTTTCTTGCCCTCAGTTCCACTTGCACTATTATCTGCCATGACCCAGATTCACTCCTTCCTCTTTCCGCCGGGCGATATTTTCAATCGATCACATCAAGCCAGGGTCGGTATTCCGGGTATTCCAAGCGTACTTTTCAATCTTAGCGGCAATTATACGCTTGCCCTCTATTTGCCCAGAAAAAGACCAGAAAACACATTTGTCAATTATACGATATTCCTTAGTATCAAACGGCAAAGAGAAATGCAAGCGGCATCGTGAAAGCAAGAAGGAGACCGGAAAAGTGTTTTATTCCTTTCCGGTCTCCCTCAAGTATTCAACCGGTAGCGCCTGTAGACATCAATCACCTTCGCAGGTGTCGTCCAGCTTGCGCGACTTGAACAGGTAGATGCAAGCACCTACGAACATTCCGGCACTGGCAAACATGAGGGCACTGCCCACACCAAAATGCTCGGCGGTCCAACCGGCAATCAGAGCCGTGAAGTGCGCCAGGCCAAGGGTGAAGGTGGAATAAGCCCCCATCAGTCGACCGCGTTTGCCTGGTTCGGCGCACTGCTGAATCAGCGAATTACCGCCGCTCCAGTGCATGGAAAGACAGGCACCACAGATCATGATTGCCACCACGGACAGGGCGAAGACTTGCGAGAAGGCAAGCAGCAGCACCGCCGCAGAAAGCACGACCGCAGCCAGACCCAGACGCCGACGCAGGCGGTGCGGGAGCCGAAGGAAGCAATCAAGAGCGCCCCCATCAAAGAGCCAAGACCACCGGCAGCGGAGAGGAAGCCGAATTGCTCGGAAGACCCGTGCAAGATCTTGTCCACGATGACCGGCATGAGCACTGAGTACTGCATACCGAAGGTGCTGAAGAAAGCCGCCAGAATGATCAGGGTCATGACGCCGGGGCTGCGAAAGACAGCCCAGAAACCGGCTGCACTCCCCTGCTTGTCCTTGTTCGCACCGCCCGCAGGTGATGCTGAACCGCTTTCACCCTCCTTCGCCTTGGCCATGGGATCGCGCGGCTTGACGGACCAGATGGCAAAGAGCGCCGCCAGGAAGCTGACGGTGTTGAGAGCGAAGCAGACGAGCTCACCGAAGCGAGCAATGGCCAGACCAGCCAGAGCCGGACCAATCATGCGCGAGACATGAAAGGTGGCGGAAGAGAGCCCGATGGCGTTGTGAGTGTCCTTTTCGTCCTGGATGAGCAGGGGCACAAGGGACTGCCGGGTGGGCACCTCGAAGGCAGTGACGATACCGAGCACCACGGAGAGTGCAATCACCCATCCGATTGTGGCCGTGCCGGTAGCAACCATGACGGTCAGGATGAGAGCCTGCACCATGGCGATGGAGTTGGTCGTAAACAGAATCTTGCGCTTGTCGAATTTGTCCGCCGCCATGCCGCCCACAAAAGTGAGCAGGAGCAGAGGCAAACTGTTGGCGAAAGTGACAAGGCCGAGGGCAGCAGCCGAACCGGTAAGGCGATAAACCAACCAGCTCAGTGCCACACTCTGCATCCAGGTGCCGCAGCTTGAAACAAACATGCCGAGACTGTAGTTGCGAAAATTGGGATCCGCCATAGACTTGAAAGTCTGTGACAGATTTTTCGCCACCTTGTCCCGCAGCCGTTTCAAGACGGATAGGGGGTTCGAAGACATATTTTCCTCCAGCAAAATTCCGGCGCTGCGATCTAATTCGGAGCGGCCTGGAGATTGAGAAAAGAGAGAGTTTTAGGGGGTTGGGTAGAGCAGTGGAAAAGCCCTGACAGAAGAAATTGAGAAGAGACGTGTATTACTCGACCGTAATAGGTTTTGAATTCAGAAGTTAGCGTTTCAGCTTGGTTTTTAGTGATCTCTTGCTAAGAGAGACCGAGCAATGCGTTGTCAAGCAGCAGGAAATCGCCTTTGACCTTTAGCGCAACCGCGCGAGTACCAAAGGCAAATCCGCTTGACAAGCGCCAATCTCTGGACAGTCTGCCCTCTTACCACCATAATTAACTGACTGCTCAGTAGAGCACCAAATGTGCGTAAACCTTATCCAAATCCAAGTAAATCCGGATGCAAGCAAATCCGGCACACGAGCTAAACTTCCCAGTCTTTAATTGTTCCCGCCGTAAGAGGTCTCCCTTATGACAGCTACTCAAGATGGCAGCCTGCTAAGCCGCCTCACCAACGCCACCAATTGTGATGCCATCGCCGAGATCGGCACCAGAAGAAAAACCGCCGATCTTACTCTGCACGAAAGAGCTCTCAATACTGATACACGTGAAGCCATCACGGAAGAGAGCGTCGGAAAATTGATCGAGCAGCTCACCTTGAGCTCCGACCGCTTGCAGGGCGCCATGCACCGCATCGGCTTTCTTGAGAGCCAGATTGAGTCCATGGAAGGGCAGCTGTCCTTCCTGCCCGATTTCAGAGCCAAGGCAGCCAGATGCATCGTCCTTGAGAAAGAAAACCAGGAACTGAAAGCAGTCATCGAACACCGCAATCTACAACTTCTCAAAAGAGAGCGCTTGCTCGATGAGCGCAATCAGCAGTTGAGCATCCTGGAAAAAATTCTTGCCGCTTACAAAAAGCACCTGAGCATGGTGGAAGCAGATCTCAGCCGCCTGGAAAACAGCAGCTGGGTAAGATTCTGCGCCTGGTTCACCGGCAGCCCCCTCAAGTAAATTGAGCCGCTCGCGGCACCGGGCAAATCAGTCCACTTGGACGGCTCCAGAGAGAGACGCCGTCAGCGCCGCCTGGCAAGGAAGTGCTCAAAACGCTCACTGAATAAGCGTCTTGAAGAACCGGATCAGCCTTAGCACACGCTAACTGTTATTGACTCGTAGTACCACCACGGCATCCATGACAGACTTTCAAAAAGTTGCTTACAGCGGTGCCCGAAAACACCGCTGCATTAGCTTTTCAGGCTGAAAGCCCGGGCGTCTCCGAAGCTTTGGCCTTTCTTGCAGCCTCAGAAAAGTCTCAGTAAGGTCAAGTTATCCCGCTTTTCACATCTCTTTCCAGACTCAAGGTTTTAAACCACACACAAACACCAGCCAGAACGGCAACATGTTTTTTCTCTATGCAACTAGTTTGCTTCAGAGTCAGCCTGCTGTGCGGTTTTGCTATTCACAACGGGATTGAACTGCGGTTACAACCGTCTCGAAACTTACATCGGGGCATTTTCATATTGCCGGAAGCGCTCCTGCTGATGCTCACGGCTCTGACAATTCATTAACAATCGAGGACTTCTTATGAACGAACAAATCGCAATGCTCTCTCCGGTAATTCTCATGGTGGTCGGACCTGTTGGTCTGGTTGTCACAGCTAGAACCCTTTACCTGGCCCTGCGCCGTTTTTGCAAACTTGCCCCCGCTCCCGCCATAGCCGCAGCAGGAATCGTACTGCTTCTGGCGGCAGCCATGCTTTACCTAGTCTTCGGTCTGGACAAGGCTGTCTTTCTCCTGTGCATCTTCGGTGCCTCCGAAGTGATCATCATGGGCACACCGCTGGCGAAATACCATGTGCTCTTGAAACTAGACTCGGCTGTGGCTGCTCGCGTAGGCCAAGGAAATAGCTCCTGGGGAGTCAAACCCTGAGTCTTGCAAGGGCGAACCCGGCGGTCTGCTCAATTCAGAGCCGTCAAAGTTTTCTAAAAAGAGGAGTACAAATGACCAATAGCTTAGAGCAAAAGCTCGACCTTCTGTTTAGCAAATACGAGAAACTGCAAGCATCACTTTGCCTGGTGAACAATATCAGAGACCCGGTCATAACCGACAGTCCCTTGCTTCTGGCGACAGCACAAGCGCGCAGCACAATTAACGGCTTCCTGAGCCGCATTTCCGAAGACGACGACGAGATAAAGAAACTTTCGCTCTTACTGGACGAAGCCTGGGACCAGCTCATGCCTTGCTTGCTCGCCTTTGTCGAACGGCAACAGCTTGCGGCTTTCGACCAGGCTTCCATTGACCAGGACTGCGAACACTTCCAGGGCATTCTGCCCCTTGATGAAGACGGGCTTCTGCCCAGGGGCATGCACCATGCCGGTTGGTCCGAATTCACGGCCCGCTTCGGACAGACAGACCGCCGCCATCGCCAGACGCAAGGTCTGCTCGCTGCTCTAATCAGTCTGCAAAACGCCGGCTGCAAAAGGGCTTACGTTGGCGGCAGCTTCGTCACAGCCAAAGAAAACCCCAACGACATCGACTACATCTTCGAGCCGCAAGGCATGGACATGAGCAAGCTTGAACCGATGCTCGACCGTAACAACTATTCGGCGAATCGCAATGCACGTGGATATTACGGCATCGACGGCGGTGCCGCCGACATCAAGTATCTGCGACTGAACCGCCAGCAGCGCACCATCTTCGATTGCGAGCTAATCGACCTCGACGACACCAGACTGGCGCATCTTGGTCCCATACCACGCAGCCGCTTCGTCGGCATTATCGCCCTCGACCTCGGTCAGCCTCTGCCGGAAGCAAAAGACTTCCTACCCTACTGCATGTGGGACAATGCGGCTGCGAGCATGCCGGACCGCTTGCACAACTAAAGTTCGAAACTACTCCCAGGGGACGGCTGTTTACTTCAATAGAAATGGCCGCCCCTTGACTCAGTAGGCTTTCTGCCTCGACCCGCCTCAATTCAAGCCTATCTTGTGGTTGAGGCGGCCACCACCTGAGAGCAGAAGTGCCAGGCCATTTAGTGCTGTTTGCCAGGGTGCACCCAGGCCTCAGTCTCAAAAAAAATCAAATTTTATACTATATGTTTTACTAGATGCAAACAAAAAGATTCGAGGGAAGAAGGAGGCTTGCGCCTCCCCCTTCCCTGAATCCCAGTGAACAGGCATGAGTGCTACAGCACCTTTCAGCGGTAGTAACCGCGCGCGCGAATCAGCTCAGCCACCCGGGCCGGCAACATCGCATCCACGGACTGACCACCGGCCAGGGCTCGCTTCACCACACCGCTGGTGACATGCAACGGCGGAACATCTTCCACCATGGCCACATCGGTCAGCCCCAGGCTGTCCACCCAGGCCTGCGTACCGGCAACGTCGGTACCGCCACGAGGCGTCACCACGAACTTGACCAGGGAAAAGAGTTCCCGGGCGTCCATCCAGGTGAGCAGATTGTGCGGATTGTTGGGGTCGACGTACTCGGCGCTCGTGATGAAGTAGAGCTCGAGATTGTCGGCACCGGCCGGATGATTGGCACGCAGGTAGCGCACCGTATCGATGGTGAATGAGAAGCCCTGCTCCAGCTCGATGGCGCTGGCAAACAGACCTTCCTCCGAAGCACAGGCAGCCTGCAC
The DNA here is from genome assembly GCA_016712465.1 of Candidatus Obscuribacter sp. Taxonomy (GTDB): domain Bacteria; phylum Cyanobacteriota; class Vampirovibrionia; order Obscuribacterales; family Obscuribacteraceae; genus Obscuribacter. Next base: position 6,677,889 of record JADJQZ010000001.1, on the reverse strand, counting down.
CATCTCATGGCGATGCTCGGCACCAAGCACCCCGGAGACCTTGTGCGGCGGCTTGTAGGCTGTGACCAGGTGAACCTGGTCGAGAGAGAGTTTGCGGCGCATGTGGCGAGCTACGTGCAGATGCCCGTTGTGCACGGGATCGAACGTGCCGCCCAGGAGGCCGATACGAATTTTGTTCATAGGCTTTCCCCTATCAGTTGATGGTTCATAAAATGGGGAAAGAGCGCTTGTTCTCGGCAAAGAGGGGGGCACCTCAGGCACCCTCCGCTTCGATTCTCGAAAAGTCTCTTCCGCTAGGACACAGTTGGTGGCAGGTTGAAAGTAAGCTCAGGCACAGGCTGGCAGCCCTTCCGCCGCACGCAGACCGCCGCGCTTCACCAGGGAAGCGAGGAGATTCTCGTTGGACGCAAAACGGCGCGCCTCGGAGAGGTGGCGAGCAGCAGCCTGGTAATCCAGTCGCTTCAGGGCCGAGGAGCAGAGAGCGAAGCACTGACGCGCCGCAAGCACTCCACCGGTCGATGCCGCAGCATGAGCGATGAGGTTTCGAGCCACGGGGTTGTCGGCCAGGGCGGGATCGGCCACCACGAAGAGGCGGTCCACACCTTTGCCCTCGCTCACCAGGTAATCGAGCTGCCCGATTGCCTGCTGCACCTGCCGGTAGACACCGAAGGTGGTTTCGAGGCAATGGCTGAGACCGCCGATGGTGCCCGAAGCCGCCAGAATCAGGTCGAATTCCTCATCGGTGACAGGAGCACCGTCGAGAGGCAGGCAGGCCATGGAAGCCAGTCGCTGGACCAGGGGCTCGAGGGTGCCCAGGGCCTCATCGATTTGCTTATCGAAGTCCACCAGTTCCATCTCCAGGTTCGCCGCCAGACGCATGTTGCTGCGCAGGTGGGCGATGTCGTGGTTGATGGTGAGGTGGCACTGCAAAAGGTCGATACGACGATAGTCGCTCATAGTTACATCCTTTCCAGGTTGCATTACAGAGAAAGCATTGCTGCTGCGACTTCTCACAACAATTCAGAACTGCCCCAACGCCTGACCAGCAGTCAGAAGAAATGGGCTAAGCTAAGGCGCCGACAATGTACTTGAGTCTTTGACCTGATTCTGATTTGAAAATGAGAGATAACTCTGTCCTAAGCTTGAAGAAGCTTAAAAGACAAGGTGTTGAAAGATGTGATTTCTACTAGAGCTTCGCTAATGACACTAGAAATGCTTGTTTAATCTCAAGATCAACTAGTGAAATTAGCGCTAGCTCATATTTCAGGAGCACTGACAGAGGGCCTTGCGGCAAGCAGCCACGAAGTTGTGCAGGACCGGGGTTGCCTCCGGGGCAAAATCCACTTCTCGGGCAAACTTTGCAGGTGTGCTGAAGAAGCTGTCCACAACGTCCCCGGCAATTTCCAACTGCACGCCGTGTTCGACGGGCATGTTAACGAAGTTGCGCGGGTGAACACCCTTGTAGCGGGGCAGATCCGTGCGCACAGTGAAGCCCTTTTCCCGCAAAGCCTTAGCCATGCAGTCACGCAGCTTCTTGTTCAGGCCGCCCACCCAGATTTCTCCGGGCGCCTCCTTGCCCATGCAGTGGATGGATACCGCCAGGCGAGAACGACCCAGTACTTCAGCCAGCAAGGGCTCCCGGAAGTTGACGGAAGTGATGTGCAAATCGAGCGGGCGAGTCTTGAGCAGGCCCTGGAAGTCGAAGAAGTTGTAGTTTCGTCCGGCCACAAGCTGAGCAATGTGGGAGGTACCGGCTTCGATAAAACCGCCATGGGGCGAAACAATGGTGACATCGCTCAGCATGTCGAAGATGCGGATGTTGTAGTGCTGCCAGCGACGGTATCGCGCTTTCAGCGTATCTAAATCAGGGTACAGGTCTTTAGACGGCATAACGCGCTCCAGATGGTTGTCTGAATAGATTCGGCAGAGCTTTAGTAAGAGATTGGCTCTTCTAGCTTTTTGAGTTTGGAAGTTACCGGTTAGGAAAAGAGGAAATAAGTTTGATTTCGTTTAAACCCTACTAAAGAGGCTTTTCTTATTTCCGGAAACGTAAAGAAAGCCGTGTTCAACCGAAACCCTCAGCCGAGCACTGTCAACCAGGCAATGGAGAAGCTTGCCGAAAAAATTCCCCTGGCCGGAGAACGTTTCCATCAGTATTTCTTACTAAAATCTGCCTGCGTGCGCTAGGCTAGCCAAGAGAACCGCACCTTGTCGCTTAATTGCCGCCCTGCTTCTTGAGCAAAATGCGCATGGTGTCAATCTTAGACACCGGATCTAAGGTGTTGTCTTTGAGGATTCTACCGATCACTTCCAGGCGATCGGCAGGCAAGTAGGAGCCGTCATTTACTCCTTCCTCCACCACACCCATGGCCCTGGCCCAACTGCGTGTATCGGAATTGGAAAGCGCTTTACTCATGTCGCCCTGATATTTGCTGACGAGATGATCGATGAAACCTTGAGCCACGGGACTGCCGGAGCCGGCCGCTACGGGCGCCGTCAAACCGACATCTTGCCCGCCGGCAGCCATAACCGGCGCCTGGCTGCCGACGGCACTCACTGCCGGTGGTGCAGAATAAATGGGCTGATTAACATTGCCGGCTCCCACGGGGGGATAATATGGGCTGGCGGGCAGGTGCAAAGGCTGCGCCTGGGCACTGTTATTGGAGTACAAAGACTGATCGGACTGCTGGTTCTGCGGCTGCCCCTGCCCCTGCAAATCGGCATTGGTCAGACCGTAATTGTAGTTCGGCGGCAGACCGGCATTGCGATAACCGTAAGGACCAAAAGAACCGGGGCTGTAATAGGGCGCCACATAGGGGTATTGCGCAGCATTGGAAGCGGCCCGCTTCATAAAGTAACTGGCGGAATAGAGGGGATTGGCGTTGTAGGGACCATAGTACAAAGAGCCCATCAGACCGCGGGTGAGAGGGTAGAGAAGCGACTGCCCCATGTACAAGAACCAATAGGGCGACTGCGCCCGAGCCGGCAGAGCCTGGCTAAGTAGCAAGGTCGCAGCTAGGACAAAAGGCAAAATTCTCTGTTTCATATTGGCACCGCCTCAGAGGAATATATAACAGATAAGCGCTTTTCAGTCCATTTCAATAATGGCAAACTGATCCACCTGAGCCGGTGGATCATAGGCTTCCACAGTCTCTATCTTGTCTTTAGCAATTGTTACCAGGGCCATCTGCACGGCCGGAAAACAATCCTGCCAGCTTGTGCACTTGGGATTATCGCAATTGAAATAGCCGACGGTGCGAATATTGCCGCCGGAGGGGCGCTGCTCCGGGCGCAGCGGCCCATCCTCTGCATTCCAACTCAAGGTATCGCCAATTTTATAAGCCCGCCTGGCCAGGGCACCAACACGAAACCCCACACCAGAGTCTACGATCTGCTTGCAGAACGGACAATGAAATGTGGGGTATACCGTGTTGAAGCTCAATTGTGCTCTTATCTTACTGGCTTGGTAGCTTTAGCTTACGGCTGTTTACCGAGCAAGAGCGGGTACGGGTTCAGCCGACAACTTTTTTGCTTCCGTCAGCCTCTGCTCAGCCATTGCGTCAGCAGCCTGATGGGGCGGTATGTGCTCTTTCTTGGAGCGTTCCAGGATATTCACGATAGTGTTGTATACCTGAGACACTTTAGCCATGACGCGTTCATGATTATAACCGTCCAGCTCGGCAGCCACATTTATCAAGCCGCCTGAATTGATAGCATAATCGGGAGCATAAACCACACCGCGGCTGAACAAGTCGAAACCGTCTGAATCGGCTTCCAACTGGTTGTTGGCGGAGCCGGCCACGATCTTGCACTTCAATTGCGGAATGGTGCGGGCATTGAGCACTGCACCAAGAGCGCAGGGGGCGAAAATGTCACAGTCGACGCCGTAAATCTGGTCAGGTGCGACCACTTCAGCGCCGAACTCCTGCACTACTTTTTCAATCTGATTGGGATAAATATCGGTGATCACCAGTTTGGCGCCGGCGGCCGATAAGTAGCTAGCCAGGTGATAACCCACATTGCCTACACCTTGAATGGCAACCCGGGCACCTTCCAGGCTTTCACCCAGACCGGTGACCTTGAGCGCTGCTTTCATGCCCTGGAAAACCCCAAAGGCAGTCATCACGGAAGGATCGCCGCTACCGCCTTCATTGGAACCACCGACGGCATACTTTGTGTAACCGCGGATGGTGTCGATGTCGGAAACACTCATACCGACGTCTTCAGCGGTAATATAGCGCCCACCCATGGCTTCCACGGCTTTACCGAACGCTTTCAGCATGGCCGGGGTCTTCTCGGTGCGGGCGTCAGCCATAACCACGGCTTTACCGCCGCCCAGGTTGAGACCGGCCACAGCAGCTTTGTAAGTCATGCCGCGCGAGAGGCGCAAGACATCGCGAAGAGCAGCTTGCTCATCGGTATATTTCCACATACGACAGCCGCCCAGGGATGGACCCAGTACCGTGCTGTGCACGCCGATAATAGCTTTCAGGCCAGATTCTTTATCGTGGAAAAAAGAAATCTGTTCATGCCCATAGCTCTCCAGATCGTGGAAGACTCCCATCATGCGCGGCTCTCCTTATTGCGTTTCGGCTCTTGATGTTCGAGGGGAATTGTTGTGGGGTTAATAGTTAGCAACAAAACCTTGATAGTTTTACAACTTTTCTTGAAGCAAAGAGCCAATAATTAGGTTATCGCAATTATCTCCAAAAGCCTGTACTCCTGCTGCTCTTCGCCATTTTAGCGGGGAAATAAGCGAGGCTAAATAATTGCTTCGCTCTAATAAACACCGGCAAAACAACCAAAAACATTAAAGCCGGAGGGTGGAAATCGGTCAAACCTCCTGTTCATTAGACGCCTCTCTAAAACTGTTAAGAAGTGGATTAGTTTGAGCGCTAACTAGAGAAGCTCTTCTAACTCCGTGAATCAGCCAAGATTGGGAAAACCCCCATCAGGTTCATTAAACCATCAAGGGCCTATTGCCTTTCAGGGTTACCAAGAGGCAAGGTTACTTACATTCTCTTTCCTCTATAGATCAAAAGCAGCCAACACAACCCGGGATATTTCACCAATTCCAATCCAAGCCCATCGTCTTGAGGACGAACTTGGAGAACCGGGTTGTTCAAGTTGCAAGTGAACTGAGAGTCGAGAGAACAACGCTGCGCCAATGTCCGGTGCGGCTCGATGAGCATTACGGCTTTGCGTTCTGGCTCATCGCATACCCCCAGGAGACATCAGCTGAGTCCCCTGGGTTTAACCCAAGTCGCCTCAAAGCAGGCGCAATTTTCTCCAAGGAGATAGCGCTATGTCCAAGAACCACACCACCAAGAAGCCCGCCCGCAAGATCGTCGCCATCACCGCCAAGGTCGGCGACATCGTCGAGGGCACCGTCGCCAAGGTCAAGCATCCCGAACCGGGCGTGCTGATCGTCATCGACGGCAACCCCATGGCCTTCATGCCCAACTCCACCCTGATCGGCAAGAACCCCGCCGAGAAGGATGCCCGCCGCAAGGCACTGATCGGTGAACCCGGCCAGACCGTGCGCGTGCTGATCATGGAAGCCAAGGACGCCGGCCACGACCCGGAAAACCCCGAGAAGCAGCGCCTCATCGTCAACGAGGCGAAGCCCTTCCTGCTGGCTCGTGAAGCCGACCACAAGGCCCGCAAGGCCGAAGTCGAAGAGCGCGCTGCCGCCAAGCTGAACTCCGTGCGCGAAGCCGTGTCCGCCCTGGTGGCAGGCTCGGTCGTGGAAGGCACGGTGGTCAAGCTGGCCGAGAAGGACTCCACCAAGAACCCCGGCGAGAAGTTCACCTTCGGCGCCTACGTGGACCTCGGCGGCGTGTCCGGTCTGCTGCACAACCGCGAGATGGACAGCCCGGTCAAGGAAGGCGAGAAGGTCAAGGTCTTCATCATCTCCGCCGAGATGGTCGAAGACAAGCCGCGCATCGCCCTCTCCACCATCAAGGCCGGCGAAGTCGAGGAAGCGGCGGAGCTGCTCAGCTACTTCGGCGAAGGTGACCGCACCGTCGGACGCGACATCAAGGCCGCCAACATCGACGGCGTCGAGGGCTTCACCATGACCGTCGGGGCCGTCGCCGTGCCCGCCTTCCTGGCGGCCGCCGACACGCACCTGAAGGACAACTCGGTGCTCCTGAAGGGCTCCCGTTCGTCCCGCGTCATCACCACCGGCGAAGTCTTCGCCGGCAAGTACGTGCGCGTGGTGCGCGAAAGCGAGTAACGGCTCCGGCCGCTCTCGTTTGAGCATGGCGGACCGCCGGCCAGTCACTTCGGTGACCCCGGCGGTTCGCCCAATCCGGTGGCAGCCCGTCTAAGCAAGTTGCACGGGATGCATTACCAGCAAGAACCAGAAGCAACTGCAAATCCTGCCGACTGTGCAGATAGCAAATCTCGCCAAGTCGGCTTCTCTTCAAACTCAATAGAGGAACTCTCTACATGGATAACCTGATCAGCACCGTTCTCAACTGGGTTGGCATCATCGTCGCCGGCCTGTTCGTCCTGCTTCTCCTGAAGATGACCTTCTTCACCGTGTCCAACCAGACCGTGAAGATCATCGAACGCTTCGGCAAGTACAAGAAGACCGCCCGCGCCGGCCTGAACATCAAGATCCCACTGGTGGACTCGGTGCGCGCCACGCCCAGCCTGCAGGTTCTGCAGCACGTGGTCACCGTCGACACCATCACCAAGGACAAGGTCTCGGTGAAGGTGGCCGTGGCGGTTCAGTACCAGGTCATCGAAGGGCAGGAAGCCGACGCGGTCTACAAGCTCTCCAACCCGGAGCCGCAGATCGAGACCTTCGTCTTCGACGTGGTGCGTTCGCAGGTCACGACCCAGACCCTGGACGAGGTGTTCAACAGCAAGAGCGACATCGCCAACGCGGTGAACAACGAGCTGACCGCCGACATGGCCGCCTTCGGCTACCGCATCCTGCGTTCGCCGGTGACCGAGATCGACCCGGAAGCGTCGGTCAAGCAGGCCATGAACAAGATCAACGCCGCCCAGCGCGAGCGTGAGGCCGCCACCGCCCAGGGCGAAGCCGAGAAGACCCTGCGCGTCCTGCAGGCCGAAGGTCAGCGCGACTCCGACAAGCTGAAGGGCGAAGGCATCGCTCTGCAGCGCGCCGAGATCGTGAAGGGCCTGACGAACTCCATCGAGGAGCTGAAGAAGTCGTACCCCGGCGCCTCGGAAGAGGCCATCATGAACATGCTCATGATGAACCAGTGGCTGGAAGCCCTCACCGCCATCGGCGCCAAGTCCGGTGCCACGACCATCTTCGTGCCGGCCTCGCCGCAGGGCATGACCGACTTCCGCCAGCAGATCATGGAAGGTCTGGTGGGTTCGGTGAAGGGCGCCGCCAAGAGCTGATCCAAGGTTTGTCGGTGCGCTGAAGCGTAAGCTCCGGCGCATTGGCAGCCACAACATCGAGAGGAGCGTCGGTCGCAAGACTGGCGCTCCTCTTTCCTTTCTTTTTTAGATCTATAGAGAGGAAAAACTATGGAAATTCCCAACTTCATTGCCATCCCCGCCCTGCTTCTTTTCGCGGCGGCAGTGCTTTTCGTCACCGTGCGCTGCATCAAGCAGGGCAAGGTCGGTCCCGAATACGGACTGAAAATCAGATTCAAAAAGAAAAAGGACTGACAGCGGCAGCAATTGCCGGATTTGACACCCGGAGCGAAGCAAATCTCGCCCCGGGCTCAAGTTTTTTTCTTTTTTCGGCGCAATAGTTGACCGGTCTATTTGCCTGCTTCAAAAAATGAACGGCTGGAGTAATCAGATTGCAAATTATTGTCCTTAATCAATCGCGCCCAAATTTCCTCTTCCTCTTTGCTCCGGATTCCAGGTTTAAAGCCAAACCGCAAATAAAGCTTTATCGCTGGCAGCCTCACAGTGCGGGTCCACAGATAGGAGCGCGTTTCGCCAAGCAAAGCAAATCTCTCAAGGACTGAGGAAATTAGGGCTTTGCCAATTCCCATTCCTTGATATTCCGGCAATACGGCAACCCAGCGGATTCGTCCCGACTGCGCTTCCCAGTACTTATTGTCCGACCATGCCGTTGCCGTACCAATTATCTGGCCGTTCTTTTCAATGTAGAGCTGGCGTTCAGAAAGCTCATCAATCCCTTCACCAAACTGCATCTCAAAAGTTGAATTATCAAATTCGTTATAATGGTCTGCTTTCTTTTGCAAATCTAGCCAGTGCCGCTCATCACCGGAACGATAGGTTCTGACCGTGAATCCACCCGGCAAACAGAACCTCGGAACCTCATCAAACGATTCCAAAGTCATTGCAATGAGTGCGTTATTCTCGTGCCTATCCACCGGTCATCCAAACTGCTTTTGCTTTGATTATTTCATGTGATGAGGAAAACAAAGCAAGCGGGAAAGCTTTTCTTTTTGCCCACCGCTAGCCGACCGGTCTATTATTCTCCGGTAAAAAAGAAAGGCTCCCTGAACTTTACCGGCTAGGCGAACCGGTTCCGGTGAGGCGGCATCCATGCCACTCCACCAGGGAAAAGAAAGCTCCAGTCTAATCGAAAGCAGAGCCGGAATCAGATTCAACCCCTTTCAATCCGACAAAGGCAAGACTGAACAGGAAGACTCCCAGAGCCAGAAGCAATGCCGCCAGGGCACCATACGAGCCGCCGGTATAAGCACCCAGAGGTAGAAGCGCAAGAGCCAGCGCCCTTGCCCAGTGGCGAAAGCGATGGACGGCAGCAAGCAAGACCGCAAGCCCAACCACGGCACCATTGATAATGGCGGACCAGAATGCCACCTCGCTGTCCATGCCGTTTGCCGTGTGTGCCGCACCGGCTAAAAGAAACCCGGCATATAGCAGCACCACACCGAAGAAGCCATAGAAACAGGCTTTCATTGAAAGATCTCGTCAAACCTGGCATTCATCCGAGCATTCAATTGCTCGAATTCCAGATCAAGCTCCTCCGTCAAAGCTGCAAATGCCTGATCGACAGCGGCAAAAAAACCTCTCTCAGCAAGGTAATTGTGGGGATCGAAGTTCAAGGGGTCAGTGCCCGAAGATGGCTCTATGGGAAAGAATTTGGAAGTCATAGTAATACTCCTCATGTTGTTGAAAAACCAGAGAAGGTCCAGACAGTCGTAGTTGCTTGCGCGACACAGACAAGGTCGAGGCAGCAATACAAAAGCTTGAACAGGCTTCTCTGGATGAATGGAAAATTGACGAACAGTTGAAACAACAGGAAAAACTCATTCTGCTTATAAAGAGCCGGCAGTTACAAGCAAGCAGGGCGGTTAGTTAACACGCTGCCCGCACTTCAGCTTCTTCCAGGTGCGGAAGACCCAGACCCCATGCAATAAAACGGCCCAAATCAAGGCGGTCGGTTTGCGAGAATAGCACGAGACACTTTCCGCTTGACTACCTCAAAAAGGTGAAGAGTATTGGGTTTTGCCTTAATCCCTCTTGTATCAAGACTGCAACCGGGAGCAGGATGAATTGTTCTCTAAAAACTGCTCAACCGGTAAAACTCTCTCCCTTACAAACCACACAACCACCTGAAGCCCTTTCAAGCCGCATTCAAACGGCAAAGGATGAGCACAGTCAACCGGAATGCAAATTAGAACACCCACCACAACTCAATTTTTTCATTAGCCTCACTGGAGACCATCATGACCCCAGCTTCAACTATATATAAAAATTTGCTGCTTCTCCCAGCCGACCTGAATCGCCTCAAGGTCGAGTTCGATATCGAATCTGCGCCGGACCAATGGGCTCTCATGCTGAACGATAAAGGACGCCTGCCCTCTGAAGAGAGCCTGGTATTTTATGGTCAAACTACTGCTTACAGCGAAGCCATCAAGCTTGTGCAGGATGTGCAGGACGAGCGGCTGATTTCCGAACACTTCGAATTGAACCTGGAAGCCATACCGCATACGGTGCACAGCATTGTGCTCGTGGCAGCCAGCGAAATGGAACCCGGCACCGGCCCCAAGCGCATGAATCTCACCAAAGAGGCGTGCATAAGACTGACCGGTCTGGATAACACCAGATGGGACGTCACTTTCAAACCCTCAAAGGTTCTCAAAGGCAAAGCCAAACGCCTCACCTGGGGCGCCTTTGTCAGACAAGAAGGACAGTGGCGTTTCGAGCCCTACTTCAGAGTGGAGCGCCAGTTCGGCATCAGCACCATTCTCAAAGCCCATGGAGCAAGAATCGATAAGACGGAAGAAGGTCGTTCCCTCAGCGTTTGACACCGCTGCCCTGAGGCAAAGAGGACTGCGTTGTAGAACAAAAACTCTTTTGCGACAGCAGTCCAGCATGACGCAACTTTACAGTTGCAGCTGCGCGACTCCGGACAAGTCGCCATTAACCGAAAGGATCCGTCCGGGGACCTTTCTTTTGAACGAGCGAAGACATGAACGCAATGAACGAAACCGCCATGTACTGGCAGACCCTACGAAACAACAGAGACGCAGTTATGGCACTCCAAGCCTGCCAGGACGAGATATTCGAAGTGGCCGCTCTCTTCACCAGAACCCAAGGAGACAGCATCGTCAAACTCACTCCCAAAGGTCAGTCTCTCCATGTGCGCAAGGCGCGCGGGGCCCTCAAAGCCATGCGTACTTTTATCGAAAGCCAGATGGATAATCTCGATGAAGCAGGCAAATTTCACTTCAGTGAGCGCAAGATGGCCGCAGTGGCGCTTTACCGTGCTTACATAAAAGCCTGCCTGGCCCTGGCTTACGTAGACTACTGGGAAAAGTCTCACCATTTTCGCAATTTCGCCGTACTGGCTCAAAAGGTCGAGTACTACGCTGATGCCGTAATGGGAAGTAACTGGGAATTTTTCGCTCCACCGATATTTTTCAATCCGAGTGAAGCACTCCTACCCGGAAGCGAACAGAACCTGCAACTTTTGATCGGATACGCAGCCGCTGCCCATGGCTATGCAATGGCCCTGCATGGACAGCTCAATTTCATGCCGCCCCGCACTGTATTTACTCCTGTGGAATTAACAGACGAAGAACGACATCTGGAAGAAACCGTCTTCGACTGCATCGTGAGAAGCGACATAGCCACTGGTTGCGGACAGGAGCGGGCTGTGGACTTACACTTCGCCTACACCCAGCGGAACAGCAAGTCCGCCCACAGCCGCCCGGCACATCCCGATATAAGGCGCCTGGTCGGCTTCCAGAAAACCAGAGGCAACCGTAAACGCGCAAAACAAAAGCGCTAAATAACGCACTTCCAAAGGCGCAGGCAAGGACGCTTGCGCTGGATCGCTCTCACCTACATACAATATTTTTTTTGCAAGCCTGTATTAGACCGGTCTATTTGCTATCTCCACAAAAGAACACCATAGAGAAGCAAATAGAACCCCACATATGTCGGCAGTGAAGTTGCCAGCCGGAGCCGCCGGTGTTAATGTGGGAGTCAGGTTAAAAATCGAAGTTGAAAACGAAAATGAAATTTTGCCTGTTTAGGGCTTTTCTACTGATTGGCATGCTTGCTCTTCCAAACACGATTGCCGCAAAAGAACAATCGATGGAAGAAAAACTCTTCGCCGAAGCGAAAGAGCAGTGGAAAACTAGCCGCCAGGCGGATGACCGAGCCGTAAAGACTCTAGACAAAGCCATCAAGCTCAATCCAAAACGCGCTGATTACTATAATCTCAAGGCCCAATGGCTCTGGAATTTGGAAGACGATGACAAACTTGGTCTACAGTCCGCCGAAAAATCCATCGCACTAAACCCGATGGCTGCTTATCCCTGGCTTTTGAAAGCCAAGTTCCTGGGGCGCCTGAACCGCAATGAAGAGGCTCTGAGCGCCGTCAATACGGCCATCACCTTGAGTCCGGAAGCGCACTGTTATTACGACAAAGCACAACTGCTCAAGAAGATGGGACACTACAAAGAGTCCGAAAAGAATCTCGATACGGCTCTGAAACTTTCACCTGATGACATAGACTCCCTGGCTGTTAGAGCCGACCTGCGCATGCAGAGCAAGAATTACAAAGGCGTCCTGGCAGATACCGACGCTGCTTTGAAAACCAACCTGGCACCAATGATAACCATACATAGACGCATGCTCTTACTGCGCGCCGAAGCTTACCGGCAATTGAAAGACTACAGTAAGGCTCGCAAATGCTACGAAGATGCTCTCAAGCTCTTTAGCAGCGACCGAAACGTGGCAAGCTCAGCTCAAAAGTTCTTCGCAGAAATAGGCGACAAAGAAATGGTACAAAGACTGCAAGCCAAACTCAAACAGCTAGACAGTGACATCGTCCCTCTGGGTATGTAGGGAAAAGATTAGCCCTAAAATAAACTGAAGAGTCCCAAGCTCGGAGCCCCAATTGAAATACCTGTACCCTAAAGACCTGGCCAACTACATAACCAATCACTGGCAAAGCCTGGACAAAGCCAGAGATGGAAAGCGAGCCACTGATTCCGTCTGGGAATCCCTGGCCCTGCCCGACAAAGAAGCCCTGGAAGATTTGCTCTCCACTTGCTACCAGGCCAGCCTCATGACCCATGAAGGTGAGAACGTTGCCTTTCGCTTGATTCTGGCTGATCCCGATCAGTTTGCCGCCTTCGAAGGGCTGCCTGAAGGGGTGCAGAAATTGGAATTCGCCGACTATCTACCCTTTTCCACCTCCACCCTGCGAAGACTCTCTCCGGCAGCCAGTTATTCAAGATCCATGATCGGCATCCGTTTCGACGCCGAAGTCGGCCTGGAAATCTGGGGCATCATCCATACCGGTCCGCGTTGGTTGCATCGCAGCCACGGTGGTCGGGGCGCCCCGCCCAAACTGCCGCCGGCCCTTGTGATCAAAGTAATGGGTCCCGGTACCCTGGAAGTATCGAGAGGCAATAAAACTCTCGTCAGCCTTTCCGAAGGCAAGGTGCTGGGACAATCCCTCAATGTTTTCAGCTCCGCCTGGCTGCAAGAATGGTTTGAACCAATCAGGCAGGAACGTCTTGAATTGCACAGACAAGCCAGCCAGGGCACCGATGAAGAATGGTCCGAACTAGATCCGGAACTGACCAAAATCATCGACCAGCAGATGATGAAACGAGTCATAGCCGCCATGCGCGCCTTCCGTCACGGCGGTACTTTGATTTTCATTCCGCCTGATAGAGCGGCGGAACTAACAAGATCTAATCCCTATTTGACCATGAAATACAAGTTCGCCGAAGGGGAAGGGCGAGCGCGCTTTCGCACCTTGATTATTGAGATCATGAATACGCTTGCCAGCCTGCCTTCAGCCAACAGCCACCTGGTGGGCTGGGAGGAATATCAGCAAACCATGGACGCCAGAATCATACCCCTGGATGAATCAATCTTCGAGATGTCTCACCTTATCTCCAGCCTCTCCGTAGCCGATGGCGCCGTGGTGCTCACCAAGCGCTTCGAGATACTAGGCTTTGGAGCGGAGATCCACTGCGAAACCACCGAGGTCGGCACCATTACCAAATCGCTTGATCTGGAAGGCAGCAAGTGTCGTACCGAATCTACCCTTGGCGTGGGCACCAGACACAGATCCGCTTATCGCATCTGCCACGAATTGAAAGACGCTCTCGCCATCGTTGTTTCACAAGAAGGCAACGTACAGTTTGTGCGCTGGTCCGGTGACCGCCTGGTCTTCTGGGAACACCAGGGCTCTTACGACTTCTCTACCGTCAACTGAACAGGCGAGTCAGCCACCGCTAGCGGTGCCGCGCGCATTTCTACTCTTTCATTTAGTATCTTCGGGGAAAAGAGAAAAACCATAGAGCAAGGCTGTATTCACCATCAAGGCAAAAAGGAAAGATAGGCGCCGAGGGCGACGGCCAGGCCATCGCTCACGGCACCTGTTCAAAATGCCCTCAGGCAGCCGCTCTTAGATGCGGTTGGGCACGCCGGTGACGGTCACCTTGACACTGGTGCCGCCCGAGCCGCCAAAACTGGCGTTCTGGTAGCTGTACTTGAAACCGCCGGCCACCACCGTGTAGCCGCGGTCTGCCAGAATCTCCGCCAGGGCCTCTTTCACTTCATCGGCGTTCAGGGCAACACTGCCGCCCTTCACAGAGATGCTGGCCGACGCAGTGCTGTCCTTCTCGCTGAAGGAGACGCTGGCGTAGGTGGGCTCGAGACCACTCTTGCGTGCCGCGCTCTTGAGCAGCTCCTTGAGCTCCTCCGGGCTGAACTGCACCGTACAGGTGCCCGGGAAGGCAATCGTACCGGCAGGCGCGCTCACCGAATCAGCCGAGGCCGACTGGGAGGCAGGCTTGGCCTCGGCCGAAACACTGGCACCACCACCGAAGCCGCGGCCCGGCTGGTAGGTGAACTTGAGGCTGCCGGGCTCCAGTGGCTTGCCTTCGGCCGCCGAGGCTTCCATGACGCAGGACTCGATCACCTCGTGGGAGAGGGAGACGCTCAGGGTCTTGCCGTTGCCACGCACATAGGCGTAACCGGAAACCGTGCCGTCTTCCGAACCGGTGACTGTGACGTTGTCCAGAGCGCTGCCGCCGCGTTTGAAAAGGGACGCCTTGAGCAGACGGGTGAGCTCTTCGCGGCTGAACTTAAGGGTGATTTGCAGTTGCATTATTTTCATCTCCAGGGAGAGATCAGTTGAAAGGTCCGACGAGACAACGTGAAGCGGTCTGTCTCGTCGATGTGTTGTGCACTTTCCTGGGGAAAGCACGGGAACCGCTCAGAGCCAGGCCTTGTACTTGTCCAGAAGCCGGGTCTCGAGCGAGGTCAGGTCGATGAGACTGGCCACATAGACGCTGGAACCCACCTCGTGTCCGATGGAGCTCATGTTGCCGCGCATGTGTTTCACCACCGCCTGACGGATACCGTGACGCACAGCCGTTTCACCGGCAGCATCGATATCCTTGGTGGAAATGACGCCGTCCCGGTCGTTGTCGAGCAGCTCTTGCAAACGACTGGCTTGCGCCGAGATCTCCTTGCCTAGAGCCAGTTCCTTCTCGATCTCGCGGGCAGCCGTCAGGGCGATGGAAACCGAGCAGATGAGAAAGCCTAGCCAGTAAGCCGCCGGCCATATGACGAAGGGTCCGTTGTCGAACAAGTGATACAAGATCACACTGCAAATGACGCCCACCACCAGGTTGGCGACAATTACTGTGGTGATCAGGGGCTTGCGACCGCTCTCGTAGGCAGTCATGGCAATCATGCCGAACAGCAAGCCAACCATGAAGAGGATCATGGCGAAGAACGAAGCGAAGGCGTAGTCGATGGACTGATAGGTGTGTTGGTACATCTTATAGAAATCTCCCAGCCGGTTTTCTACTTAGAAAAACCGGCTTCCAAATTGAAAATAAAACCCGCGGGAGGCGCCGGCGGGCAGCAAGAAATGCCACCAGCACCGGCACCACTTACAGGTTCGGTTCTTAGAGGTTGTCGTCTACGACGACCTTCAAGTTCGGGAAGATTGCCCGCAAGAAAGCCGCAGCCGCTTGCAATTGCTCCTCCGACGGCTGGTAGGTACCGGAATTGCGGTTCAGGTGGATGACACCCTCCTCGTCCTTCCAGATCTCACCGGCGAAGCGCACACGCGGGTGATAGCCCGACATAAGCACATGCTTGGCCAGAATCCAGTCCACCACCTTGGCCCGCACGCTGATGCGAGCCACCGAGATGCTTTCGTCGGTGATGACCAGGTTGTACTTGTTCGGCGCCTTGTCCGAATCAGTACGCAGCATGTCGTAGATGTCGCATTCCCGACGCTCACCCACGCTCAGGTATTCAGTCGCCAGAAGAGCACGGATACCTCGCACCACCAGTGGTGAGAAGAGCAGCGCTTTCTTCAAGCGAGTAACCAGGTTTGGCTTGGGGTTGGGGAAGGGACGCAGGTTTTCCTGCAGGAAGCTGTTCACATCGACGCGTCGCTGGCTAGCCTCGAAGAAGGCATGGGGACCCCAGAACTGACGCATGAAGGCTACCAGCATGGAAGCGCCGGTGACCCGCACATCAATGCCGCCGGCATAGTCGACCCCTTCCGGTAGAGCCGGAGCGACAGGAGCCTTCGGTGCCACGACCTTACCGCCGCCACTGAAGTAGGTCAGGGGTTTGGCCGTCAGCCCGTAGACGAACGCCGCCAGACGGTTCTTCTTGGCCGCGCCTTGCAGGGAGCGGTCGGCATGGCGACAGAAGGTGAGAAGCTCGGCCCGCACCACCTGCGAGGCATAGCGCTGCAGCGGTTCGGGGGTGGTGCGAATGATCTCGAATTCCACCGGCTGGCCCTCATACATGATGCCCGCATGCAAGATGTCGTGCATGAACGAGTAGGGCATGTAGCGCTTGGTGAGCGGCTTGGTGGGCGAGGTGAAGCCGGCCGTGGACATAACGTGCAGGATGGCATTGACGCAGGTCCAGAACTTGACGTTGTTGTGCACCAGCATGGCCTGCCGCAGCGCTTCCGCCGCACCCTGGGGCAGATTCTTCAGCCGCACCAGAACACCCGACTGCACAAAGCCGCGGGTATCTTCGATGCGCGAAGGAGCGCGCCTGAGGCTCTTACCGGCGAACTTCTGATAACCACCCTGGCCGTCCGGAACCACCAGATAGGCATTGGGCTTGCCGAAGCCGATGAAGATTTCATCGTTGCCGGCGAAGACATCGGAGATTTTGAAAATCTTGAGGTCGTCCACGGTGCGCTGGCGAACGCCGCCGGCATCCACCACGTCTTTCACAAGCGAACCCCAGAGTTCAAACTCCGGTCGCCGCTCGAAACGCTGGGTGTAGCCGCCGCTCGTTGGGGTCTCTCTGTTTTTTGTTGTCATAGATACCTCGTTTTGGTAGGAAAAAAAATCAGGCTCACGCCAGGTGACGGCGTCTGTACTTGCGCACCCCGGAGAGGGTGGTGACGAGACCAGCCAGGAGCAAGCCCCAGGCTGTCACTTCGTTGGAGTTGGTGGAGAGCACTCCCGCTCCCATTGCCAACCAGGCCAGACCGGATACGATGCGTCCTGCACCGCGCACCCCTTCGTTCTTGAAGAGGAGTGTGACAGTAGCGACAAGAGCAAGAATGGCTCCTGCCGCCATGCAGATGGAGTTGATATCGGTCATATGGATTTGCACCTTGGTTTTGTTTGTTGGAATTGAAATGAGAGAGGAGCAGCCCCGTGGCTGCTCCTCCCATGGTGCTCACTGAATGGCGCGAGGCCATCCACCGAACCCAAATCAGCCAGTTCAGCTAGAACAGCTTCATCTGGTTCGGATTTTCCTTGCGGCGGCGCCGCCGGGGCTTGGCAGCGGCGCTCTTGCAGGTAGTGGTGACAGTCTTGACCGTCCTGGTCGTCACCGTCTTCACCGTCCTGGTGACGACAGTCTCAGCCCCTGCGCCGTCCACCTGGGCGGCAGCAGTCGAGGGCTGAGTTGTTGCAACTCCATCGGCGGCAGTCTTGACGGTGGTTCCGGCGCGGTTGTCGGCGTAGGTCACCGCATAACCGCTGTCCTTCTCCACCCAGACCGCCGTTTTCCCAGCCAGAGTAGCCAGGTGCCGCTTGCAGGCCTGGGCCTTGTCGCGCCGGGCGATGGTGCCCACATAGCTGGCATCCACCGCGGCATGCTGGCGCATCAAGAGCCGGCGCCACTTCTTGCCGTCGAAGACGCTGCCGCTGAAGAAACCCGAAAACTCCACCGTCTCACCGAAGCGAGCACGGCTGCCGGGCTTGTTCACGTTGTGCAGGCGCAGATCGCCACGCAAGAGCTTTTCTGCGGAGGGCAGAGCCGAGCCGGCCACTTCCGCCAGGAAGCCCTCGAAATAAACACGGCCCGAGAGCACAATCGGCTCATTGGTTGCCTTTTTCTTCATAGATACCTCCTGTATTTGCAGGTGAAAGACAGTACCGGCCGGTCTTGAACTCGCCTGGCAAGTTCGCAACCGACCGGCACAAGGGCCCTTGCATCAGGCATAGTTGCCGGTGGGGCGGTCCGACAGGGCACCCTGATGCATGACGATGACCGGCAACAGCACCCGCTGGGTGACGGTGATGCCGTGACGCTTGTCGAACTCCTGGCGCATGCGCCAGAGATCGCCGTCGGTGCTCTCGGGAGCAAAGATGGCGCCGGTGGCGGGCACGATCACCGAACCGTCGGTGTAGATGTGACCCTCACCCTGTTCGGTGTTGAGGCGGTGACCAGTGTCTTCGGGGCTGGCCAGCAGAGCGGTAGCAGTAACTTGTTTCATGATGTTCTCACTTTCAGTGTTTTTGTTGACAGAGAAAAGCGCCCCCACCGGCATGGTGAGAGCGCTGTTCGATACCGGACGACTGCCCGATACCGCTTTACTAATACTCGCCGAGACTCAGATCAGGCTCTTGTAGCCGTCCTTGAGCGCCTTCTTGAGCTTGCGCCGCACGGTCGGGCAGACAGACATGGCATCCAGAGCAGTGAGATTCACCGCCAGGAAGTCACGGGCCGTCCAGCCGAAGTTCTCAGCCAGAAGCTGATACTCGCGCGACAGGGTGGTGCGGGTGAAGAGCGTGCCGTCGGTGTTGACGGTCACCTTGCGCCCCGCACGATAGAGCCGGTCCACCGGGTGGTCCTTGAAGCTCTTGTACTGACCGGTGACCACGTTGGAAGTGGGGCAATTTTCCAGGAAGCGTTCCCCCTGGAGATTACCCCGCACACCGTGGCCGACCCGGTTGATGCCCAGCTCATCGAGCAGTTCGATGTCGCGAGCGGTGGGCTCGTTGGTCTCCCAGCCGTGCATGGTGAGGCGAATGCCGTGGCTCTGCACCTTGCGGGCAGCCGGAATCCACCAGTCGAGCACGCCCGGGAAGCCGCTTTCATCACCGGCCAGGTCGAAACCACCGACGATGTGCCGATACTTGATGGCCAGATCAGCCAGTTCATCAGCCAGCTCGCCGTTTTCATGGCGCAGACAGCAGATGATCAGCTTGACCGGGATATCGGCAGCGTGCGGGGAGCCGCAGGCGGAAGCCGCCTTGAGACCCCTGATGGTGGCCTGCATGACGGTGTCGAGCCGCTCGAGGCGCGTGGTCTTGTCCAGTTCCGCCCAGTAGCGACCCAGGTGCAGTTGCGGCGCAAAGCGCAGTTCGATGGCGATGTGCCCGTCCTTGACGGCATCCTCCATGCGTTCCGCCACGATGCGGCTCAGGTTGTCCATGTCGTGCATGAGCGGCAACACGTGCAACCCGATGGCGTCCAGGTAGTTCTTGAGCGATTCCTGAGCGAAGTCGGCAACCCAGTCGCCATACATGGCGGCAGCGCGACGACGGCTGGCAGCCACCTTACCGCCACGAGAGGCGGGGTCGGCGCTGCGTGCCTCGTCGGCCTGCCAGAGCTTGACCACCTCGGCGGGGAAAGCCATGGAAGCCTTCTCGAAGCCGATGCGCGACCAGAGGTCGAGCATGGTGTAGGGGCGCAGACTGCAGTCGATGTGCTCGTGCAGTTGCAGCTTGGGCATGCCCCGGTAGTAGCTAATTGGCTTTACTTTTGCAGTCATAAGATACCTTTCTAGCTTATACAGCTTGATTTTGTTTGAGAACGCCCCTTCTGCCAGGCGCTCCGTTTGCAGTAATACCGTCCCCGGGGAAAGGGGAAATTCGATGCGGCTGAACACTTGTCGCCTGAAGAGCAACCTCTAAGTCAAAAGAGTTAGACAAGAGGGATGTCTGGAGATAAGTGTCCTTGTGATCAAAATTGGGTGCAGAAAGTATCCCGACCCTATAGATTTTATCTTGACAAGATCAATAAGAAACTGAGATCTGTTAAGGTTAGAATGTCGCACGGGTGCGCCCTGAAGAACTGTAAACGAGCTACTCCGCGGCAATACAGCTTTTAATAACTAAGTGAATTAAAGCTAGCGCGCTTAGCTCATGCCTTTACACAACTACGCATTCACGACGTCTCTCCAGAAAACGGCTAATTGACGCGCCGATAAAAACAGAGGCTCGCCGGGCTCAACCTTGACACAACATGGCGCCACATCCGGTGCATACTTGCCGCCCGGGAACAGGCACCTTTGCCCTGCTTGTAAAGTCCAGGGTTTTTGATAGGCATATTAAGAACGAAAAGGCGCTAATATAAAGCTCTGGTACAGTTTCGCAAAAGAAGCCAAGCGGAGGCACGTTTTCAATGGCAATGGGAGGCAAGGCCGGTGAGGTTTTCACCGAAATCAATGTGACGCCGCTCACAGACGTGTTCCTGGTGCTTCTTGTAATCATGATCTTGATTGCCCCCCTGGTCAATCAGGCGGTATTGAAAGTAGACCCGCCGGGCCAGTCCCAGAACAAAGACCAGAAGGAAGACAAAGACACCAAGATAAACGTGGATGTCTCCAAGAGCGGCGAAATCAAAATCAACGGCAAAGTCGTACAAGCCGACACGGCAGCAGTCATGGCTGCCATTCAGGGTATTCAAGCTGAAGCGGGCAAGAAAGACCTGCCCCTCATCCTCAATTCCGATGAAGACGCCCTGCAAAAGTGGGTGGTAGCCGTAATGGACGGCGCCGCCGGCTGCAACATCAAGAAAATGTCAATCATGCCGCCCCGTAAGTAAAATCAGGCTTGAGCGGGCAGATCAAGAAAAGAGGCTTGATCATGATTTTCCTGGGCAGAATTCCATCTCCAAAACCGTGCAAAACAGGCAAGCTGGTTCCGGCTCTTGTTCTGGCCTGCCTACCGGCACTCCTGTCCGGACCGGCCACGTTCGCTCAGACTCGCCAGGACAACCACTACAAGTACAATTCCGCGCCGCCCAAGCCTCAAGCCCAAAAGAGCGCCAATGCCAACAATCTGGAGCGCGACCAGTCCGCCTTCAACGGCCTGGCCCGGGTAGACCTGCTCATGAAAAGCGGAAAAATGGTGGATGCCCGCCTCTTGCTCATAGACCTTTGCCGCCTCGACCCCAATTCTTACTCGGCTGAAATTCACGGTTTACTGGCTGAATCTTGTTATTTTCTAGGCAACTACAAAGAAGCCGTGAAAGACTACCAGCTTGCCATCAAATTCGGTGGCAAAGACTGGCGCCTTTTCTGGAATTCAGCCCTCTCCAATATGCACCTGGGCAACTATCAAACCGCCATAGAGCAAGCGAAACTGGCCATGAAACAAGAGCTGCCGGCCGCTTCCCGCCTGCAAGCCGAACGTTTCATCAAAGAGATGCAAGAGAAAATTGCCCGCAGCGAAAAGCAACAGCAGGGCCAGGCCGGCACCACCGCCAGTAGTGGCGATAGCGGCAGCCGCGCCGATTATCTAGACCTCCTGATGAGCACCCAGGAAGCCAATCTCTGGGCCCTGGAGAAGATGCCGTTGAAAGTATTTCTGGCGACAAGCAACGACCTGGCGGGGCGGCCCTTACCTTTATTTCGCCCGGCCTATCAAAATACCGTCATAGATGCCCTCAATCTCTGGTCCAAAGCCTCCGGCGGCAAACTCAGTTTCATACTGGTGCAGGACCCGACCCAGGCTGACCTACACATTAGTTTCAGCCAGACTCCGGCCGATGTGGCCCAGGTCAAGGGTGAAGCACCGGTGGAACAGGGCATTACCCGCTTCTATCTGGAAAACGCCAGGGGCGATCAGTTCCGCAAAATACTTAGGGCCCAGGTGCAACTGCTTCTTCTCAGGCCAACCTCAGGCAAACCGCTTTCCCCCGACGAAGTGAAGGAAATCGCCCTGCACGAACTGGGACATGCCCTCGGCTTGCGCGGACATTCCGACAACAGTAGCGACATCATGTACTTCAACCAGTCCTTCCGCCAGCTTCCAGCCCTGACCAAACGGGACAAAGCCACCATGGCCAGGCTTTACGCCACCTACCCCAGCCTGGAGGAAAGTGGTGTGCTCGGCTTCAATTATCAACCCCTCAACGATCCATCCCAGTTCAACCAGGGACAATTGAGACAAAGCCAATTCAGACAAGGTTTTCCAGCCCCATCCCGGTAGGGGAGAGGGCGACAAAACGAGGCTAAAGAGAGCTGTCAGGTGCTCGCGGTGAATCCATAGTAAATGAACCATGGCATAATGAGACGGCCCTATAAGAATCTAGATAGGAAGCCCCGAGTATCCAAGAGGAACTTACATGCAGACCGGCACCGGCAAAGACCTGGAAAAGAGCGGCGCAGAGAGTGAAATCATCGATCGCAAGCGCCTGAAAGATTTACTGGCCAAAGAAGACCAACTCTTCACCGAAAAACACCCGAAGTCCCTGGCTCTCTTCCAGAAAGCCCAGAAGACCCTGCACGGCGGCGTTCCCATGAACTGGATGGTGAAATGGGCTTCCCCCTTCCCCCTCTTTGTCAAGGAAGGAAAGGGCGCACATTTCACCGATGCCGACGATATCACTTACCTGGATCTCTGCCTGGGAGACACCGGCGCTATGACCGGCCATGCGCCGGAAGCCTCAGTAGAAGCCATTATCGACCGTATCCGTCGGGGCACCACCTTTATGTTGCCCTCGGAAGACAGCATTTATGTAGCGGAAGAGTTGAAGCGCCGCTTCCATCTTCCCTACTGGCAAACCGCACTGACAGCCACTGATGCCAACCGTTTCGTAATTCGCCTGGCCAGACAAATCACCGGTCGCAAATACGTTCTCGTTATGAACTGGTGCTATCACGGCACAGTAGACGAAACTTTCGCCACTCTCACCGAGCACGGTGTTGCACCGAGAAAAGGCAATATCGGCGCCCCGGTCGATCCGAAAGAAACCACAAGGGTAGTGGAATTCAATGATTTAGTCGCCCTGGAGGAAGCCCTCAAAGACAAGCAAGTAGCCTGTGTGCTGGCTGAACCGGCCATGACCAATATCGGCATCATCCATCCGGATCCGGGCTACCATAAGGCTTTAAGGGAGTTGACCCGCAAATACGGCACACTTCTGGTAATTGACGAAACCCACACAATTTGCACCGGCCCTGGTGGCTACACCAAAGCCTACAATCTCGAACCCGACTTTATCACCATCGGCAAGCCGATTGCCAGCGGCATTCCCGCTTCCGCTTACGGCTTCTCCCAGAGCGTGGCCGACTTGATTGCCGCTAAGACCTCGGTGGAAGACTGCGACACAGGCGGTATCGGCGGCACCCTGGCCGGCAACAGCCTGGCAATGGCTGCCATGCGCGCCACCCTGGAAAAGGTGTTGACCGAAGAGGCTTACAAAAAGACAATCCCCCTTGCCGATCGCTTCACTGCCGGTGTAGAACAAGTAATAGCTGAATACAAATTACCCTGGATTGTCAAACAACTGGGCTGCCGGGCCGAATACTGGTTCCGCCCCACGCCGCCTAAAAACGGCTCGGAAGCAGCCCACGCCGTAGATTCCGACTTAGACCGTTACATGCACCTGTGTGCTCTCAATCGCGGCATCCTTATGACGCCCTTCCACAACATGGCCCTGATCTCGCCCCAGACCTGTGAAGCCGATATAGACAAGCATACTCAGGTATTCAGAGAGAGCGTCGAGCAATTGCTCGGCAAGCACTAAAACCACAATCCTCCATACTTCCACTGAGGCAAGGAAAAACATGACAGGTCAGTCCAATTTTAGCCAGACAAGACCCATTCTTGCGTCCCTGCCTAAAGAAGAAGACCTGCTGGTGATGGTGGAATTGTCCAAGAATCAGAGGGGCGTTCTCATCGAACAAATGTTCGTCTTGTTCGGCTCGCACCGCTTCTGCTTGCAAACCGTGATTGGACGCCGGGTCGGGGAAGAAGACCCGACCTGGTATCTGTACTCGGGTGAAAACAAGAACAAACTGGAGTGGATCTTACAAACCGCCGACATCAACCAGGTGCTCAGCTCAATTGCCTCCATCGCCGCGGCCAGCACCAATAATTCCCTTATCTCGCCTTCTCTGCCGGAGCCACAACCAACTACCAGCCAGGGCGGGCTCGCTCCCATAGGTTACGGACTACCGGCCCATGGACAGGAGCGCCCTCGCGTCGCCGATCCGGTTCCACTGGGCACCAGGGGGCTGGCACAACCGCCCATGGAAGGAGATCTGAGCAAACTCTCCATAGACTCCGTGCTGGATTCCATCACCAGGGGCAAATTGACGGGCCGGCTGGAATGCCATGTGCGCGGCGACAAGCTGGAAGTAATTTTCGAAAACGGTAACGCCAGGCATGCGGCCAGCCCCACCGCCAGAGGAGAAGACGCGCTCATTGAACTGATGACCGCCCTGGAAGGTAACTTTCGCTTTGTACCTTCCGTCAGCACCGAGCCACGCTCCATCTTCCGCCGCACGGAAGAACTCTCAGGGAAAGCCAAAAGCATTATCGATCTCGGCACCTTTCTGGAACGGGCTGGTATCAAACTTAATACCAGACTCACCCGCAACCACGCCAGCCTGAGCGAGCAGGAATTCGAAGCGGCGGTATCACCCCTGGTGCCACTAGATCTGGACATGCAGAAGCGCTTCTACCAGCTTATCGACAACAAAAGCGCCCTTTTAGAGATTCTCGACAAAGGCAAATTCAACCGCTGTCATTGGATTCCGGCTCTCTACAATTTGATGAGCGGCTCCCTGGTCACAGCCGAGGAAGAGATGGTGGAGCACCAGAACACCACCGGCAACCTCACCATCGGCATCGACAGAAGCACCGTAGAACAATTTGCCAAAAGCCACATTTACTCCGACACAGGCATCGTTACCTTCGTAGCCTTGCTCTATTTCATCGAGCAAGAGTTTTACCGCTACGAATGCTTCCAGAGCCCCTTTTCCCTGGTCATGATCAAACCCCGCATAGTAAGAGGCGGTCAAGATTTCCCCATCAGCCAGGAACAGCGGGCGGCGGTGCTGGCCGGGCTTTCGGCCACAAAACGCAAAGCCGACCTGCTCGCTCACTTCCAGCAAGACGACTTTGCCCTGCTACTTCCCCAGACCACTCCCGAAGGTGTGCGGTCCTTTGCCGGGCGCCTGGTGGAGGCCCTCAAGCCCGGCCCCCAACCGGTGGGTATCAACCTGCAGCCCGGTGAAATCTTCTCTATGAGTGTGGGCATCGCCAGCTTGCCGGACGACTGCCAGGACTGGGTAAAACTAGTGGCGTTCCTGAACCAGAACCAACGCCGTTTCTAACGGGCGAACCGCGCCGGGAAAGACCTCTTTCACGATTTCTCCGCCTGAGTTCCTTTGCTGATGGGTCCGACCTGACCCCGTAGGAGCGGCGTTGAATTGCCTATATAAGTAAATTAGATTTCATCAATGTAGCCCCTTTGGAGGGCATGGTAGCATCGCTTGGAATCTACCCGGGAATTTACCCAGGACTCTACCCAGGAACCCACTGCAGATACCCGATGCTATTCAACAGTTTTTCTTACCTGGCCTTCTTCCTGCTGGTTTTCACCCTTTACTGGGTAATGCCGGACAAGCACCGCAGACTCTTCCTGCTTCTAGCCAGCTACTTTTTCTATATGAGCTGGAAGCCCGAGTACGGGCTTTTAATCCTGGCCCTGACCGTGGTCAACTACTGGCTCGGTCTCAAGATTGGCAATCTACTCTCGGAACAACCACAGAAGGCTAAGAACTGGCTCAGCGTAGGTCTGGTCTTCAACCTGGGTTGCCTTTGTTTCTACAAGTACACAAACTTTTTGTTACAGTCTTTTTTCTCCGCCATTACCTATGGTGGCAGCATCGCCCACATCAAAGCCCTGGAGACGGCTCAAAGCCCGGCTATCAATATCATTTTGCCTCTGGGCATTTCCTTCTTCACTTTTGAATTCATCCACTACATAGTGGATGTTTACCGCGGCAGCAAGCCGGTCAAAAGCCCACTGGATTTCGCGCTCTTTGCCTCTTTCTTCCCCTCGCAGATTGCCGGTCCGATCAAGCGCTTTCAAGACTTCATGCACCAGCTTGAAGAAAAGCCCACCCTGAAAGCGGAATACTTCAACGAAGGTCTCTTTCTCATTTTGCAGGGCTTCTTCAAGAAGATCGTTCTGGGCGATAACATCGGTCTTCTGGTCGGGCAGGGCTTTCACAATCTGCAAAACCTCTCCCTCTGTGATGCCTGGGTGACGGCCATCGGTTTCACCTTCCAGATTTTCTTTGACTTCTCCGGTTATACCGACATCGGCAGAGGCTCAGCCCTCTTGCTCGGCTACAAGGTTCCGGAAAACTTCAATCTGCCCTTCCTGGCTCACAACCTGACAAACTTCTGGCACCGCTGGCATATTTCGCTTTCCACCTGGCTGAGAGACTATCTCTTCATTCCGCTGGGAGGCTCCCGTGGTTCAGCCTGGCAAACCAGGCGCAACACCTTTTTGACCATGGTGCTGGGCGGTCTCTGGCACGGTGCCGACTGGACCTTTGTGATCTGGGGCATCCTGCACGGCGCCGGTCTCATCCTTTCCAAAGAATGGACGGATTTTGCCGCCCGCACAAGCTGGCTCAAACCCCTGCGTCAGACCAGGGTCTGGCACTGGTGCGGCGTCGCCTTCGTCTGCCTCTTCATCTGCCAGGTTTCCATATTTATGCGGGCACCCAATCTCGATCAGGCTCTCTGTCTGGTAGGTAAGTTCTTTGGTTTCGGCATAAACGGTATCACCGGCGATGTTTCCACTGCCCTTTTGCAATCCACGGTTGTCTACACGCTGCCGGTTTACTTGCTCTATGCCTGGCTGCACCAGCGCTCCCTCACCATGGCCAAAAACGGTGTGGCACTGCCGTCCCTAGCCCGCCTGGCCCAAAGCTGCTGGCAGTCATCTAAAGCCCTGAGACTGACAACCAGCGCCATGCTGGCTCTTTTCATATCGTGCATGGCACCCAGTCAGCTTTCCCCCTTCATTTACTTCCAGTTTTAGGTGCTTAAAAAATGAGTACGAGCACAGCTGAAAATCAAAATAGCACCGCCAGCACTGCAGAAAAGCTCAGCGGGCAAGCCGTTGAGAACAAGCCACTGAGCACGCAGCCCGAAAGAGAAACACGGACGGATAAAAGTTCCGGACGCGGCAAGCTGCGCTTTGCCCTGGAAATGACAGCCCTTCTGCCTCTTTCCATTCTGGCACTGGAAGCTCTGCTTGGTTTCATGGGCGTCGGCCAGCAAGAAATCGTCAGACCTGATCCTGAGCTGGGTTGCGTTCATCTGCCCGGTAAACTGGTGACCTGGCGCATGGAAGGCTACAGCCGCGAACACCTCAGTTCAGCAGGCTTGCGTGATGTGGAACACAGCATCAGCAAACCACCAGGCACCTACCGCATCGCCATCATGGGCGATTCAGCCGCCGAGGGCCTGCAGGTAGCCTTGAACGAAACCTATGCCCGCCGTCTGGAGCAGCTCCTCAATGAAGACCTGCAAGCCGGGGGCTCTCTTGCAAAGAAACTGTTCATGCAAGAAGTTCAGCAGAACTTGGCACAAAATGCAGCCGCTGGCACCTCGCCCCAAGCGGGCGCCATCAAGCACTTTGAAGTCATAAACTTTGGCTGCTCCAGTTATTCAACCGGGCAGGAGCTTTTGCAGTTCAAGAAGGAAGTGGCGCAGTACAAGCCGGATCTGACCATAGTGATGATCTGCAAGGGCGACACCCTGGAAAACAATATCGATGTCACTCAGCGCGGCAAGGCAGAACCCAAGCCATATTTCTACCTGGATCAAACAGGCAAACTGGAACTCGATACCAGCATCTTGCAGGAAAACAAAGACAAACTCAGCCTGGATAGCCCCACCAACAAAGTACTCAACTGGTTGAGAGCCAATAGCAACCTCTATGGCGCCGTCAATCGCACCAATTTCAACCTCTTCCTCTCCGATAAGGCCTATTTCCGCCTCACCCGTTTTGCACAAGACATGGGCAAGCGCCTGGCTACACAGAAAGAAGCAATAGCAGTGCCGCTTTACGGCGTCCAGAACAACCGCCAGGTGACCCTGGCCGTGATCAAAGAGTTTCAGAAGACTGCCCGGGCCGCCGGCAGCCAGTTTGCCATGACGCTCTTTCCCGACGTCACCGCCTCAGACAAAGACTGGGCCGACACCATCACCGCCATTAAAGCCCAGGCAAGCTCTGACAACTTCGGCGTGATAGACTTGCAACCGCCTTTTAGAAAAGACAAGAACCCATCAGGTTTATTCCTGCAGTTTCACTTTTCCAAAGAGGGGCATGAATTAACGGCAAGGACAATAAAGGAATTTCTGGAAAATACTCCGGCAAAACCAACACCTTAAGTCAGCAGATGAATGCATCAAATGCAGAGAGTGGTTTCCGCGAACTATCTCAATCGAAGCCAATTCAAACCGTCCTAACCAGAGCCTAAACCGACGCAACAGCGAACGCCGATAGAAAGCAGAAGGCCCTCAAACAATGAGCGAACCACCCAGCGAGCAAGAACTGCGCGACCAGATCATTCACTACACCTGCCTGAAGAACTGCTACGGCAAGAAAGGTAACGCCGGCGCTTGCTGCACCATTCAAGACCGAGACTGGATCATCGGACCGATAACCGACCCGAAAGACTTTCTCAAGCGCCTCCGCAGCCACTTTGGTCGAGAATTCCGTTACGACGAAGTCTTCATCGATTACAAAGAAGGGCACAAGCTCTTTCCCGATAAAGCCACCTGGCAAAATCCCAAGCATTATCCGGCTTTGAGAGTACTTTTGGACCCGGAAGCCGTTTATCCCTGCCCATTTCTCGGGGAACAGCGCCAGTGTACCATTCAGGAAATCAAGCCGAAGATCTGCTCAGACTACCTGTGCGATCACCTCAAGTCGGTTATTAGCCAGACCCTGGGCGACGACAAGAAAGCACCCTCAGCCAAGTAAGATGATCCGATAAAATAGCCCAAGCCGAAACACCCACCGGTTAAGGTAGAAAAAGCAAGCGGCAAGGCACCGATCAGGCGTGTGCGTATTCGCGCTGCTGATCTGGCTGCTGCAAGTGAGGGTTATTGGTAAATGCGTTGTCAAAAGCTTTGGAAAGCTCGGCCTGGCGGCTGGCGTCACCCATGACATTAGCGGCATAGTAAGCAGCGGCGTACTTGTCTCTTTCAGGGTCTACAGCCATATTGGCGGAGTCTTTTTTGTTGTAGAGACTGGCGGCATCAAAGGATTTGCCGTCCATGGCTTTTTCTCTCTCAGCTTTGGAGGCTTCATCGAGAGTGATTGAATCGCCCTTGCCACCGAAGGCTTTTTGAACATCGTTATCGGCGCTGACGATGGTTTTTTCAACTTCGCTGCCGACCAGAGAATTATCTTTGCCGCCCTTGCCTGCATCACTCATGGCATTGGACATTTTGCCGGACTCGACGGTCTTCATAACGTCGCTCATCAGATTGACGTGAGTAGAGTTACCAGCCCAATCGACGTTCTGGGACTCATGAGCCCTGTCGCCGCTTCTCGCAATGTTGTCGGTTACTGCCATGGGGAGAGTCCTGGTAAATACGACCTGGATAAAGATACCTCACTATTAGATGTGATCCGCCGGTCATTGTCAAGCAGATTTTATCTAAGCCAGCCCACTCGACAAAGGCTCACCGGTGCCGCAATACAGGTGGAAAGCGCGGAAAAGCAAGCAAAAAATTGAGCCAGACATCTATATACAGAAGCCCCCGCTTTGCAACCGGTGCCATTCAAACTCCGAACCAACATTTACCAAGGACGCCGCCGGTTGACCATGGATTTTTATGACCATGTTATGTTCCTGCTCCATATTTACAGCCGGGCCACCCTCAAACCTCACCTATAGACCGCCTCAGCCGAATCTCCTCAAGCCAAACTAGCTCTAGCAAAACTGAGCCGGTCCGAAGAGAAAACCGACAAACAAAACCCCGAAACCAGAACCAATAAAATGAACACTCCTTCCAGAGATTTCGAGAACGCCTCCATCGCCGCAGCACCGCGCGAGGCACTTCCGGCACCAGAAACCAAGTTAAACCTGGCCGCCATCTGGCAAGAGGGAACTCCAGGCTTGCCCTCGGCACGAAACTCTTTCAATGAAAATCCAGAGCAGAATATGGAAGGACTGATCAGGCGCAATCTGCTCAGTGACCTGCAACTGGTGGACTTCGAGAGAAGCCCGCTCAACGAGGCGCCCCATCAGACGGTAACGGAAAGCGCCGCTGAGAATAGTGAAAGCAGCGCTCTCGGACAGAGAGACGAAGCTACCCGCAGATTACAGGAGCAGTTTGGAGTAACAATTTCCTACGGTCAAGAAGTGGCCGTAAGTTTACCGGCCGGCGGGGCAGAAAGAACACTCCTCACCCTGCCGGCGGAAACCCCACCGGAAGTTATTGAAAGGCGACTTGCCGAACTGAGAGAAAACCAGATACGGCATATCGAAAGCAACTTTGCCGTGGACATTCTGCCGGCAGGCAGCCAGGTAACCATTCCTCAAAGCGAAACAGAATCATCTGTTTATCACACCCGG
The DNA here is from genome assembly GCA_016712465.1 of Candidatus Obscuribacter sp. Taxonomy (GTDB): domain Bacteria; phylum Cyanobacteriota; class Vampirovibrionia; order Obscuribacterales; family Obscuribacteraceae; genus Obscuribacter. The sequence goes on along the minus strand of JADJQZ010000001.1, from coordinate 6,647,567 downwards.
GCACCAGGCTTTGATGAACTAGCCGGTCTGGAAGCAGCGTTGATGCGTTCTCAGCCCACCAGCCTGGCCCTAAATGCCGACAGAATTCCTGTCAGCTTCATGCAAGAAAGCGGCAGAGGCAACACACGCGCCAGCTACCTGCCCGAGCCAATGGGAGGACCCGCCATTCATGTATGGCCTGCATCCATGAGATTTCCAGCCACCCAGAGCGACGACATGAGAAATCCTGAAAACATCGACCGCCAGAGGGGTCTAATTCGAGGCTCCCTGGAGGAAATCATCACCCACGAATACGGACACAGACTGGCCGATGATCTGGATATCCTTTCTCAGGAGAATTCAAACATCGCCAGAGAGCTTGGCTTCCATCGACTGCCTGCGGCCGCAGGCAACGCCGATGCAGAAAGAGAACGATGGTCTTTGATAGGCAGAGATGGTTATTTCTACGAGCAATTCGCCGACGGCTGGCACAGAGTGGATTCCCAGGGCATCTCTATAGACGCAAATGGTCAGTCAACCGACCCCAAGGGCGCATTTAGAGTCGCACCCGAAAACCTGGCGGAACACGTGGCCGTAGCTCCCTCCAGTCATTACACAACCAATCCCAACGAAGTATTTGCCGAAGGTGTTACCTATTACAGGTTGAACCAATCGGAACGAGCTTCATTCTTGCAACGCTCGCCGGAACTGTATCGGGTCATCCAGAGATACGACCAGATGGAACTGGATCAGGCTTATGGTACGAACCCGGACGGAAGTTCGCGCTACCTGAGAAGACCTGACGGGACGATTGTCGAGAACAGTGAAAGCTCAAGGCGGCTCATTGCCGAGTTTGAGAGCGCTGCCAGGAGACCCTGACCCTGAGCCAAACGGCACCTACCGCTCAATTAATCACGCATCCTTGAAGGAGCCCTCTTCAAGGCCGCTACAAGGCTCTGGCTCAGGCCCACACGCTGCAGCTCTTCAAACTCAACGGTGGTGACACAGTCGTACTTGGCACCGTAGCTCACCAGTTGATGATCTAAGAGCCCCAGAAAGCGCCGCCCTTTGAAGCTGTTGGCGCCTACCTGCAAGAAAACCACAGTTACATCCCCAGGCCCTTTCATCTTGCGCGAAGCATCCACAAGAATCTCGGCCACCAGCCTCGGCTCGGTCATAGGCACCGGTACGCCATCAGTGATTACGGCTAGCAAAACCGGCTTGCGAGCGGTGCCTTTGCCGCCGAAGTGCTTGTCCAACCTGTCTTTAAGTGGTAGCGACAATCTTGTGCCGCGACTTAAGCCGCCGGTCTGAAAGACTCTGGCTACGTCTGAGGCAGTCGCTCCCTCCCAAACGTCATAACCGGAGGCAAAGGTAGTGAGAGTCAAACCGCCCGGAACATAGGCGGCTAAGCCGTCAGCCAGACCCCGCGCCTGCTGTCCGCACCACTGCCAGCGGGACAAACCGCCCGGGCAATCTCTCTTGCCCATGGAATTGGAACTATCGATGATCACCTCTACATCAAACTTCGAAAGCAACTCAAGCTCAGCCTTTCCCTTCAGGCGAGCGGACGGCAAAGTATCAAAAGCAGCCTTCTGGTCGGCGCTGAACAACCCGGCAGCAGCAGTCGGGTCATTGCTTTGGGCCTGCCCGCGCAGCGGCGACTGGGACGCATTTTTTGCCTCAGAGCCCAAGCCGCTTCCATTAACAAGGCCGTTCAACCCCTCTCGGGAAGCCCGCTTGCGGCCGGAGTCGGGACCATCGCCCCGACTTTCTACGGAAAGCTGAAAGGGCTCCCGGCGCAGTCTCAGCTTGCCGGTTGCCTCCTGATTAGCGCCTGGAGCGGACAGATCGGAGGGAACCGATTGAGCCTGTACCGCTAATGTGTGACTGGTCAGAGCGGCAATAACCGCCAGACCAGCCACAAGTAATGTCGGTGCCGCCCTTCTAAGGCACGATTTTAGCTTGTTCAACTGCACCTGCCTTACGATTCGGAACCTACAGGATCTAATACGTAAGCCAGGGTCAAAAAGTTCAATGGGCGGATGTTATTTTATCTACCGAAAAATCACTGCCGGACTGTCCCGACCTACTTCAAACTCGGCGCAGGCAAAAGCTCACCGATAGTTTTGATGGAATAGCCGTTTTCTTCTCTCACGACAATTTGCAGATCAGGTCCGAACTCACTGAGGAACTGCCGACACAGCCCGCAAGGATAACAGCGGTAGTCGGTGGCACAGGCCACGGCGCAAGCTATGAAAGTATTAGCACCTTCCGAAACGGCTTTGACAATGGCTGTGCGCTCGGCACAAATACCCGAGCCGATGTTCTTGTTCTCGACATTGCAGCCGGTGAAGATACGCCCGTCTGAAGCCAACAGAGCCGCACCGACTTTGTATTTTGAATAAGGAGCATAAGCTCGATTAGCCGCAGCCACAGCCATTTCTATGAGCTTTTCATATTCAATTTTCTCTGGTGCCAAAATAAACCTCTACTTTGCTAAAACGGCTGCTGGGTACCGGCAAGCATGGCTCGAGCCGCATCCGGACTGATTTCAGGCTTTTTGCCTGCTGGGCTGTGTTTTGGCACCACGCTGCCGGAATAGGCAGGCGGTCTAACCGGCGCGGCCGAAGTTTTATAGGTACCATTCAATGGCTTGCCGGTGTCGGCGGCCACAACTACGCCAAACTCACTGAGCCCATTCAAAGCCCTTTGTTCGGCTTGAGAATCACCAACCTGCCGCGACAATGCAAGGGCTGTACGATAATGATCCATGGCGCCGTTTACATCGGACAGGCGGCGCAATATGGAGGCGTATATGAGATGAGCCTGCCGATCATTTGGATTGTCTTGCAGATGCTCGGTAAGAAGTTGACAGGCCGTGTCGATGCGACTGCCGCCGCTGGCGAGCAGAAGCCTGGCTTTCTCAAGGCGATAGGTATCGGCCAGAGCCATGTCCTGCAAAGAAGGCGCGGGCAGGTCGTCTCCGACGTAATTAACCTCGATTTGGTTGACATCAAAACTGTTGACAGGTTCAGTTATGCTCAATGACGCATGGGGCGAGAATCTATAAACATCAACCGGATGCGAATTACGATCGAAGTAGCGTCTCTCAGGCTGCCCGAGGCGACGGCGAACCTCAGCCAGAGTCAAGCCGGAAGACTTGAGGTGACAGACAAGCTGACGGTGAGAACAGGTGCGCGGCGACGCACCATAGGCAGTGGCAGCAACAGTATCACTATCAACAAAGTCGTAACTCGTACCAGGCTCTACCAGCCGAGAATAATGCATATTGAGGCGTCCCATGATGTTGCGCCCGCGATCGTCGGCTCCCCCAAGAATACGTCTTAAATATGCACCCTCAAGCAATTCAGGGCGACGAGCAAAATCAATCATGAGGGAGAAGACGGCGTCGCCGGAAGTTTTTGCCGGCAATACCTTCATGGGCGCAGCCTCAACCACCGCTGCAAGCGACAAACAGAGAGCCGAAGCCATGGCCAACCCGGCGGCTATTTTTCTCTTTTCAGGCTCCGGTGGGAAGATTCGCGCCTTCATAAGCACCTCGAAGTCACATGATTATACAGAAGACAAGGGGCTGAAGCAACAGCCTGGTCTGTTTTCAGTGCTCAGCCATCTTAAATGTGAGTGCCAAAGCGGCAGACTCCAAAATCTATCCGAACCTTGCTGGTTAAGCGCAAATGACAGTAATAACCTAAAATCCCAATCAGGGAGAACGCTCTGAGGCTCTATGAAGCATCGCAATTATTCGTCAATCACAGCGCATTGCTTGGCTCCAATTATGCTTATGGTGACCACCTCGGCTTCAACAGCTCAGAGTCCGCCTGTTCCGCTTGCCAAACCGGTTTTATGCCGCTCTCAGGACAATCATTCAAGTCGCTTCGGTGCTCTCTCCAGATCGGAATCTGATTTCTGGCAGGAGGTTACTTCGGTTCTAGGGGTTCCGGCGTTGACGACCGAAGAACTGTCCACCGAAGATTGGACTCTCAGACTAATTGTATTTCAATCATTTCGGGATCTGTACGAGGTAACCATAACCAATAGAGCAGGCGTCGGCAGCATGAGTATACGGCAATGGTTTCGACAGAAGCCTTACAAAACAGAGCACGCATACGGCTTCGAATCAAACACCAGCGAAAGACCGCTCAACACAACAGCTGTTAAGCAGATTCATGACAAGTTGAACAGTCTAGAAATATGGAACGCCACTCCGGAGAGAGAACCACTTGAAGATACCTGTGATGGGAACTCGTTTCTATTCGAACTATGCGACACAAAACACGGAACAAAGGTAATTTCAAGAACCAACAAGAATGAGTTCTCCGAACTGATATCCGAAGTAAGAATGCTGATAGGAAACACAAATTTGCGATTGTGGACCGATCAGCGGGGCCGAACGCCGACGCCCCAGGAAAAGCAAAGGTCAACACAATAGCAAGCTTTTCTGAAATAAGAAGCGGCAACCAGGGATCAAATTTCCAGAGTCTCTCTTCAGAGAAAATGGGATACACTTCTCCCTGGAAAGGGGAGAGGGCATGGCCAGGACCATAGTAATTTGCTTGATATTTATCGTTGGGGCCGGCATTTTTTGCCAGGTGCTCATCTCGAAGGGACTGATGGAAGACCCCTTCAAAGGCAACCTGGACAGCAGCGTTATCGATGCAGAAAGTCTGGAGAAAGTACCATTAGAACCTTTCATTTTGCCGGGCAGTCAGAGCAAAGCTTCCTTCCCCGGCAAACCGCACCGTGCCAGCAACGATCGTAAGCTCTTCCCGGCTTATGCTGAGTTCGGTCAGACCTATTTTCTGGCCGACAAAACCAGACAGTTTTCCATGGCTGAATTTGCGCTTCCCTCTCTGGATCTAAGCGCTCAGCCAAACGGCGGTGATAACGGCTTACCAACTGCCGAATCAATCGGCAATGTCTTCGGCGGCACCCTGGTCAGTGAGCGCGGCGCCATCGGTCGCGACGGCGTAGCATCAACTGCTTCAGCCGCTGCCGATGCGCGTCTGGTAGAAACAGCCCTGGCCCAATTTACCGAAAGATGGGTGCGGGAGTATGCCTCATCCCTGGACGGTAAGAAGGTAATCTGCAAAAACCGTATCTTTTACGGTCGTGAAATCACCGGCACCATGAAAGACCAGGTGCAAAAATACAAGCTGAGAGTTTTTTGCAATTTTAATCGAACCTCCATGGTCATGGCTGCCGTTATCGGCAGCGACAAAGATATCAAATCGCCCGTCACCCAGAAATTTCTCGATTCCGTTGAACTCTGGTAGCTAAGTCGCTTGAGTTTTCCGGGTATAACTTCAAGGTCTACCGCAAGGGTGAATTTCGATGAACCAACAAGAGGGCAAAAGCCCTGATATGTTCAACATTTCAGACGGTTCCCCCCAGGTTATTGACCTGGCACAAGAGCACATAGAAACTTTCATCGGAGAAATCGATGTTGTTTTGCATGAAACAGTCTCCGATCATCTGCACGTGGATGTTCATGTAATTCCGGCTACGGAAGATCGCCCTTTTCTCACCCTGGTTACCACCGGCATGAGCGACCTGCCCATGAACGTGCCGGAGGAACTGGATGAGTACAAATACGCCGAACTGCTCATCTGCTTGCCGCCGGACTGGCCTTTGTCCATGGAAGCCTTTCAGGACGAAAAAAACTACTGGCCGGTCAGGTGGCTGAAGACCCTGGCTCGCTATCCCTACAACGCCGATACCTGGCTGGGCATGAATCATACAATTCCCCTGGGCGACCCGCCGGAGCCCGTCTGTGAAGGCTCTCAGATGATCGGATTCATGCTGGTTCCGCCGATTTTCTTTGACGAAGAATTTGGTGAACTAAAGGTCTCCGACGAAAAAACCGTGCACTTCTATCAACTGCTGCCTCTTCATGCCGACGAAATGGACCTGAAAGTGGAGGAAGGCGCCGACGCGCTCTGGGAAAAATTTGAAAACAATGTGCCTATCGGAGATTTGCTCGATCCCAACCGCAAGAGCGCTTGCGCTTGACATCCGCCTTTGCGAAAGGTCTTCAAGCTAGCGAAGTTCAACTAGCCTCTTATAACTTGCTTCATCGACTAAATAGTCGTTCATAAACTCTTCTTTGATTCGTCGTTCTCTTTACTGGCACAGTTCAGAACCATTAGGGATCTTGGTGTAACTAAATTACTTTTCTTACTTGAGAGCCCTTTCGAACCGATAGCCACCCCCGCTCCAATCTCATCCTCGACTGTTCCGAGACCGTCAGCAACGCTGATTCTTCTCGGCTGGATGAACTTGCTCCGGAAACGCCATTCCAACGACAGAGCCCTCAATTCAACCGCGTACGACGCTCCTGTGACGTCGACGCCTAACAACGTGAGGTGTGTATGGCACAAAAACTCAATCTTAAGTGTTTCGCCGAGCAGCGCGATCTGATCACCCCCAACGGCAAGTTGGCTGTGCTCTGCATCGACATGGACGGAACCACCATCGAATGTCAGCCGTATTTCGACGAAGCCTTCGAGGAGTTCGCCCTGCTCATGAGTCTTCTGGGTGTTCCCCATGAAGAGTCGACCAACGCTCTCAAGCGTATTTACTACGGCAGCATGCCGCATCGTGGTTTCGAACGCCATCGCTTCCCGGAAGCCCTGGTCGAGACCTACGAAGACCTGCGCAAGCGCTTCAACCTGACCCAGGTTCCCGACCAGCAGGCCGAGCATTTCCGCTCGCTGCTGAAGGGCATCGGCTCTGCGCCGTTCTTCCGTCGCCCCAAGCTCTTCACCGACTGCATCCAGGTGCTCACCCAAGCTCATGAGCGCTTCCTGCTTGTGGCGGTGACCGTGGGCGACTACGAAGCTCAGCTCTTCAAGATCCGCCAGAGCGGTCTGGAGAAGCTCTTCGACGATCGCATCATCACCCTGACTGAAGGCAAGGACAAGCTGGTCGCACAGCTCATCGAAGACTACAACATCGACCCGGAATACTCTGCCTTCATCGGCAACAGTGTTCGCTCGGACGGTGTCTGCCTGAACGTGATGAACTTCATCCACGTTCCCTTCGAGACCTCGCTTTCCAAGGACGGCGACAAGCTTCCCGAAAACACCGGCTTCAAGGTGTTCCCGGTGAAGAACTGGCGCGACGCGCAGGAGAACGCCATCAACCGCCTGATCCGTCAGCGCGACATGGCACTCTCCGGCATCGGCACCACCGGTGGTACCTGCGGCTCCAGCCGTCCGGCCCGCCGCAAGCCGCGCGCCACCACCGGCAAGAAGAGCTGAAGCTAGTCTTCGGTAAAAGCCGGACAAAAGGCCGCAGGCAGACAATTCCCTCACCGGAGTTGCCTGCCCGGCCGAAGCTTTTCTCCAAACTATCCTGCGCCGGTCCGGCCCTTGCTCTCAAGCAATTGCTGGATAAAGCCGACGCTAACAAGAATCTGTAGGAGCAAAATCATGATGCACCCTCTCAAGGTGTTTCTTTTCTTCGTCATCGCCTCGGCGGTCACCATGACCCTGGGGCTTGGCGTCACTCTCGGCGGCAGCCTTGCTCAGACTGCCTTCGTCACCGTCGCCTCCTCGGCGATTGTGGGACTGTTCGCTCTGGGCGGCGGCATGGGCATCACCATCTACAGCCGTTCCCTCTTCGGTCTCATGCAGACCGGCAGAGTGATCCAGTGGCCGGCCTTCATCCTGTCCACCTGGGCAGGTCTGAGCGCCGCCGCCTGGGTTTTCAACACGCTTCTCGGCACGGCACTGGCAGTTTCCAGCGGGCTTTTCGCTTCGCTGGCCATCTTTGCCATGGCTTTCGGCTGGGGCTACCTGCGTGGCGAAATTCCCTGGAAGGGACGTACCTGGATGCCGGTGAAGATGCCCAACCGCAAGTAACGACTGCCGACTTCGGCACGTCGCTCTAGCGGCACGGTCTCTGCGCCTGTGCTCAAGCCAGCCCATCGTTTTAGTTGCACTTGGGGGTCTTTCGAGACCCTCAAGTGCAACATTATTCCGGCTGCTACCTTCACCCTTTCTGCACGAGGTGCACAATGAAGGCATTCTTTCTCTCCCTGGGCGCCATTGGCGTTCTTCTCTACTTCCTCATCATGGGCGCCATCGGCTGTGCCGTGGTCTACACCTGGTTCACCGGTGTGATGTTCGGCTTCTCCAAGGGCATCATCATCGGTCTGGTCTCGATCCTGCCGCCGGTCGGCTTCATCGAGGGCATTCTGGTGCTGCTCGGCGTGCTCACCTGAGCCGTCGTCGCCCCTAACCTGAGACCGACCGGCACTGTGGTCTGAGACCAGCGGTCGGTCATACTCCCCCGGGAGCTCTTCTGAGGAAGAAAGGAAATTGACTTCCTTTCTTCCCTTTTTTACCTTTTTGGTCCACACGCTGCCGGAGCGAATGCGAATCTTCAGGATGAGATAGTTTTCTTCAGACCTGCCAAAATTTCGCCGGATCTTCGGGACTTTTTTAGCTTTAAGCCGTTTTCCCAGCCCTTTTTGCACTTTAAGTACTTTTTGCTATTTTGGCACTTTAAGAAATATGTCTCCAACAAAGGTCTCTAAACCCGCATAAAACGGCACTTCTCCCCCGATCGGAGAAGCGCTGAGAGAGCAGCGCTACGGTACAGATGAGCGCCGACACATTCACCTGACAACTATCTAAATTGAGTTATCGCGCCGCTCTTTGTTAGGCAGAGGTATATCTCTTTTCGTTCTTTTTGAAGAAGTCTCAAGCATAGTCTCGCACCACATCTAAACGGCACAGCAAGTCAAAAGCAGCTTGCCGTAGTCGACCGAGAAGCATTCGCCCACCGCCAGTTCTCAATCGAGAGCGGCGCCCCGGGCGGCTTCTCAATCTTTCTGCACGTAAACAACGGAGACCTAAATGTACATAATCGACGACAGAATCAGGCAACTGGTTCAAGAAATTGAAAACTGTTCGCCCCGGAGCGACAGCCTCATGGCTGAGCTGGTTCGAGCCCTGCAGGTCAACTGTGCCAAGCCGGAAGTGCAGGCTCGCTACAAAGCCTACAGACAGACCGGTCACTCCTCCGCCCTCGACCTGCCGCCCATGCCCCTGGACGAGAATGGCTTCCTGAAAGGCTTTGACCCACTCACCCAGGAAGCAGAATTCCTTCAGTTCTGGCAGACCTACGGCATCGTCGTAAGCAAAAGCGTGGTAAGTGCGGCTCTCTGCGAGCGTGTCATCGCCCGCATGCACGAAGTCTGCCTGCAGCTTTCCGACGGCAAGTTCAGTCTGGACAGCAGCACGCCTGATGACCAGGCACACATGCCCGTCGATGCAACCGGCGTGGCGCTCATGACCCGGGGCTTCTTCGAGCTCTATCACGATGACGCCATCGCTGCTCTCAGACAAGCGCTCAGGGTCTATCTGCATCACGTACTTCTCTGGGGACGCGCCGATCTCTGGACCACCTTCGACCGCCTCGGCATCAAGCGCCCCGCTCAGGAAGGAGCCGAAGCTCTGCCCCTGCACGTAGACCAGAATCCCAATGTGCATCCCCATTTCCGCACCGTCCAGGGCGTGCTGGCACTGCGCCACTGCCCGGCCGAGCGCGGCACCTTTGTGGGTGTACCCGGCTCCCCCAGGCACTTTCATGCCTACGGAGAGATGGCCAAAAACCAGGGCGAGTATGTGGAACTGGACCCCAACCACCCGCTTTACGAGGCGCTGAGCCAGGCTGCACAGCTCTGCCCGCTTGCCCAGGGCGACCTGATTTCATGGGATAGCCGCACCACCCACGCCAATAGCGCCAACCTCTCCAATGAGACGCGCTACGTGGCTTACATCTGCGCCGGTCCCGCCGCCGAAGACAACCAGGAGGCCGTCGCCGCTCGCGCCGAAGCCCTGCAAACCGGCATCGGCAAGAACGTGCGCGACGCTCTCATGCACGCTTCCAAGCCGCCTCGTTTTACCGACCCGGAGCGGCTCCAAGCCGTGCGCCAGGTTGAAACCCTCACCTTCTTGGGGAACCTGCTCTATGGAAACACCCGCTACGACAGCCTCTAAGGCAAGACTTCTGCTCAATGCCGAGCCCTTCGGCTTCGGCCCCACTGCGGCTATTGCCGAATGTTTCCTACATCTGCGCCCGCTCTTCCAGACCATCGGCTACCTGGGCAAGGGTCACACCCTCGACCTGCAGAAGCCCCTGCCCTACGACCGCATCCACGACCTGGAGAGGGAGGAAAACCCGGAAGCAGTCTTTGCCGACTACGACATCTTCTTCACGGCCCTTGATTTCGAGATGGCCGGGAAGGCTCTCGCCCATGGGCTCACGGTCATCATCTACGACCCGCTCACCTGGTACTGGCGTGAAATTCCCGCTGTGGTGAAAGACTGCCATCTCTACCTGAGCCAGAACTTTCTGGGCGTGCAGGAGAGACTGGACGCCTGCCGTCAAGCCTTCCCCGCCGCCACGGTGGCAGTACCGCCCCTGGTGCCGGCCCAGCTGAGCGAGACCGCCCAAGCCGAGGTTGCAGCAAAAAGATCACTCACCGGAAAACCGCTTATGTTGCTCAACCTGGGCGGTCTGGCCAATCCCTACTGGAGCGATCGCGAGACCCTCGACTATGCCCGCCTGGTGATTACAACCGTAGCCAGAAGCGGCATCGCCACAGGCAAAGACCTGGTCATTGCCGGCAATTCCCGCATCGAATCGGAATTCATGGGAGCCGGTGCCCGCACCTACAGCAAGTCACAACTGCAAGAGGTGATGCGGCAGGCCGACCTGGCCCTGATGACACCTGGTCTGGGCAACATCTACGACGCCGCCCGCTTCAACTTGCCCACCATCTGGCTGCCCCCGGCTAACGACAGCCAGGGCCAACAGCTCGACTTGCTCAGGCAGGCGGGTATGGACGATGCGCACCTGGACTGGCCTAGCTTCATCCAGGAGGCAGATGGCAAGCCGCTTTCCATCGACTACCGCCACGACCAAGAGGCCCTGCTGCAGGAGCTGGCAGGGCTGACGACAAGGGTCTGCACAAGCGAGCAGCTCCTGGAAAACTTTGCTTCAGCCATGGCTGAAGCCGCCTCCCGCCTCACGGATAAGTGCGCCTGCGCCGACTTGATCGCAAAGTTCGGAAGCGGCGGGGCTGCTCACGTCGCCGAAGAAATCCTGCAACTGGCTCGAAAAAAGCATCCGTAAGCAGGATTCAGCGCTAATAACTGCAAACTTGCTCTTTTGCAACCTTACCACAGGACTGTTTATGAAAACCCAAGCTAAAAAACGCGAAGGGCAGCAAGGTGCCCACAGTTGCATAATGCTCCTGCCCGGTGATCTCACGGTAAAAGTGGAAACCCCGATAGCGGTCTTCCACCAGCCTGAGATGCAGATGATCGCCCACAACTATCTGCCCGGTCTGCAAATCCGCATACCGGCGGACGATGCGCAAGACCAGGCGCACAGCAATGTGACGCTCACTGTCACCTGGGTGGAATCACCCTCGCCCTCCCTGCGCGCAGGCCGCCGCCACATCACCCTCTTCGATCGCTTTCAGGGACAGGGCTCCTGCCTGGATCTGATCAACTTGATCTACAGCGCCTGCCGTCTGCTCTGGCATGATCAGGGCATCTACAGCCTGCACAGTGCCTGCCTGAGCGACGCCGACCGGGAAGGCAGCGCCGCCACCCTCCTAATCGGACACTCCGGCACAGGCAAAACCAGCCTGGCGCTGGAGCTTGCCCGTCGTGGCGGCAAGATTTTCTCGGGCAACCGAACCCTGGTGGCCATACGCGAGGGAAAACTGGTGGCCCTGGCCGGCACCCGCACCATGACACGCAGTCGCCAGACGGAGGAGCAGTTTGAATCAGCCGCTCCTCCTGCTTCCGAAGAAAGCGCCGTCTGTGCCCGGGCGCCCACCGACTACTTAGAGCGGCGCGCCTACAGCCTGGCCCCGGATGCCTACGAGAGTCGCACCCAGGTCACAATCGCCACCATAGCACTGGCCCGCCTCAACGACGGCGCCGCCCAGGTTGAAGAGCTGGAGAGCCTCAGCGCCCTGCACCGGCTCTTCCCTTACTTTACCGATGCCTTCGGTGCCGACACCGTGCTCGCCGACGGAGCCCTAGTCTTCGTAGGCAGCATTGCCGTTGCCCCGATGAAAGCCCAACGTGCTAAGCTTTCGAACGATTTAGCCGGGGCCCTGAAAAGCTGCCGTTGCCTGGCTGTAAGCGGCAGCCTGGGTTTTGTGGCAGCCGCCCTCTGTGGAAAACTCTAGACCGGGAGTCATCTATGAAATCCAAGCACAATGAGGCGGAGGCAGACCTCCACCCACGGCGCAAAATAGTCTGGGGAGTGTGCGGCATCGGCAACGGCCACACCTTTCGCCAGCTGCCCCTGATCGAGCATTTCAGCCGCAGTTGCACTGTGGTCATTCTTGCCTACGGGGAAAGCCTCAAGTTTTACCAGGGCCGCTTTGCCGATCACAGGCATGTCTATGTGCTACCGGTGGTGGTGCCCTTCTATGTCGGCTCTCGTCAGGGTCTCGATTTCGAAGCCACTGCCAACCTGGAAGCCAACAAAACCCTGGACCTCTCGCTCAACCTCAAGACCCTGGCAAGAGTGCAAGAACTGGTCGGCAAGCCGGATCTGGTCGTGAGCGACTACGAGCCGGTCAGCGCACAGTACGCCTATGGTACGGGTGCACCGCTGGTGACCATCGACCAGCAGAGCAAGTATCTGAGGGAAAGCTTTCCTGAAGAGCTCGACGGGCACTACTACGCCGACGAGATCGCCCGCCTCAAGCTCTTCTTCCCGGCGGCCCAAGACCGCCTGGCAGTCTCCTTCTTCGATGTGGCGGAGCCGCTTCCGGCAGCGCACGGCTCCAATCAATCCCTCCTTGGCTCCCAGGTGAAAATCTTGCCGCCGGTGATAAAAGCCTCGGTGGAAGCCATCAAGGAAAGACGCAGCCGGAACGAGTGCGAGTCTGCCGCCAAGGGGCTTTCGCTTTTGGTCTACGCCTCATCCCAGAAAGACTTCCCCCAGGCCATTCCGGACATGCTCGCCCAGCTCGCCCTTTTGCCTGAGGTACAGTTCCAGGTTTTCCTGCCGGCAAAGGACGCACAACCTTTGCAGGCAGCATCAGGCTTTGCCAACGTGCAAATTTACCAGCACGGCGATGCCGCCTTCGATACGGTGTTGGCGTCGGCAGACGGCATCGTCACCACCGCCGGTCACACCCTGCTCTCGGAAGCCATGTACCTGGGGCTGCCGGCCTATGTGATACCGCTTGCGGTGTATGAGCAGGTGATGAACGCCGAGGTGATCCGGGCGAACGGCTTCGGGCTCCAGGATAGAACGGTGAACGCCGAGAGCCTGCGCCGGTTCGTGCAAGAGCTTCCGCAAATGGCCCAAGCCATTGCCTCAGACAAGAAGGCGCTTTTGCGTGGCTCGGGACTTGAGCCGCTGCTGCAATGCCTTGAAGGTTACTTGTCGGCAAAAGCCGAGTAATAGCCGGTCGCGCTCTCGCGTGTCCGCACTCAGAGCGGATACAGCTTCAGCCTTGTTTGTGCTGGAGCTGTATCCGTATCTTTTTCAGAAAGCACCTGAGAGTTTAAGACCGGCAGTTCCGAAAACGAGCACACCTCACGATTCATCGTTGTTTTAAGCATACTATATCTTACAGTGCTATACCCCATAAATATTCAGTGAGGGTTGCTAAAGACAGCAGCCATTGCCAGAGAATTACCTAAGGATTGGGCGCATATTTGACTTCCACCATTGACTTGCTAATTGAAATTAAGAAAGGTCCAGTAATTAGCTTAGACCGAATATGCATTTCAGCAGCGGCCTGGGGCGTAACGCTCATTTGCGCAGGGCAAAAGGGACCTGCTTCAAAAATACGATCTCTATAAAAGTGATCAAGATTTGCATCGCCTGAAGAAGTTTTCAATTGTAAGGTTTTGACTTTACCAGATGGTTCAACCGTCAAGAGATATTGAGCTGTAGCCTGTGCCTGAGAGAGTAGAGACTGGTTCTTGGTACACGAATCAGTTATTGCTTTTCTGGTTGCAGCACACCATTCCAGGACAGGAAATCGATGTTTTATCGGTGCGAAAAAATTACAGCGAGTTGGCTTCCCTCCCTCTTTTGGAGCAGTTTGTGCATACGCAACAGAGCCTATTTGTAGACTAATTGCAAGGAGCAAAGGAAACACTCTCAAAGGCCTTCTCACCTTCTGTGCAGAAAACTCAGCCACTCCTGCATTAACCGTGATTGATCTCAAGCTGCACCCCAATACTGACTTCTTAAATCGACGGTCCTTGCTTTGCTTTAATCGTTTGAGAGAAAACAATTTTCACTCGCTTCTTGTATAAAGCCTCGGATGGGAGCAAGGAAGTAAATGGGGATGCTTCTTTAACCACTTGCAAGGCTCTCTCATCGAGCGCAGGTATTCCCGAGGTTTCATCAATTTTCAAATCAGCTATTTCGCCATTTTTCCGTAAAACAAAGCTACAGACCACACCACTGTTTAATAGAGGCTGGGTGTCTTCCTTCAACAAGGAAATTCGAGAACAACAAATATTCAATGACGAATTTATTTTTTCTAGATCTGTTAGGCTTTGAAAGCCCTCCGGCTTGAAAGTGCAATTAGTATTTGCCCTTCGAGGTTTTCCCTGTTCACCAGCACTGGCAACAATGGTAGTTGCGCTCGAAAGATTGGCAATTAGGAGCAAAACCAACAAACTAGTCTTTCTCATTATTGTGCGCCTGCTTTATCCGCCCTTGATACTTCGGTTTATTCCCAGAAAAGAAGACATTCAGTGTTTTTTTTGTAGTCCCCTCAACCCCCTACTTCCCTTTGTAGTATCCAATTCAAAAAAAAGGAAAAGAAAAAAAAGAACCCAAAGAAAACGAGGCTGCATCCCGATTACAAAGCCCCTCAAGAGAAGGAACAGCCGTACGGGCCTGTTCCTTCGGGGAAATAGCAAAAGCGCGAGCCCGACTACTTCTTACTTCGTCTTGGACTTCCGCCAGGAATCAGCCCCGGGGCTCAGCTTGCCGGACAGGAGAAGACCGACCAAGAAAGCCACCACGAAGGTGATGATGCCTGCCACGCCACCAAGGACCAGAGCGCCCAGTCCGGTGCCGACAGCGGCAGCAGCATAGGCGGCGGCATAGTAAGCGGCGACGCCGGACACACCGGTGAAGAAGCAGACCAGGCGCGGCTGGTAGAAGAGATAGGCGGCAACCACGGGCAGAAGCGCCGAGCAGGCAATCTTGACGACAGCGCTGTCGAAGAAGGAACCAAGGAAGAGGGAAAACAGCGCCACCACGGCGATGACGCCGGTGACAACCGCCAGAAGGATGGCAAAGCCTTTGCCGATGCCGGAATTTGCACCACTCATATTGTGTGCTCCAATTGGATTGATGAAGAGGACCAGGCGCCCCGTCTGAGGGCACCAGGCGGAACCGCTTCAGGCGCTCACTGGGTAGCGACCGTCGCGGCGATGAAAGTGAATCTTGACCCGATGCACCACCAGGCGATTCATCGACTGGATGTAATCGGTACGCTCCAGGGTGGCCAGGCACTGATCCGAACGCTGCTCCGGTTGATGGAACTGCACCCGGCACTTCAATTGCAAGAGAGACTGCGCCAGCGCGGCCAGTACCGGCGGCAGGTGCTCCATGCAGGCCAGACCGGCCTCCTTGCTGTCCGGCAGGGCAGCAGGCGGAGGGGCGTTCTGTACCAGTTCCGTGGTGACGGTGACATAGTTGATGTAACCGTCGCTGTCCAGCCTGGTGAAACGTGCCAGGTCGAAATCGTCCTGCACATTGAAGAAGTCGGCCGCCATGATGGCGTTTATGACCAAGCCGGGTCCGATGGAAGCTTGCAGCATAGCTGTCCTTTTACTTGACTGTCCTTTACTTGAAAGGACTGATTGAAAAACCTCATCACCACATGCGACGAACCAATAAACCGGCACAAGACACAGACCATCAGGGAGCTGATCCGAACCGGACTTGGTGAAAGGAAGGCGAATTTGTCGACTATGGGGGAGAGGAACCTGTGAACTTAGGAATTAGGAAAGCCAGATCAACCTAACAAAAGCCCCCAGGCAACTCCAGGAGAACTGTTTAACTATGACTTGCCAGGATTAACTCCCTGCCAAAATCAGCCTCTCCGAAGGAATGGAGAGGCTGATTAGACCTTCTTGAGTTCGCGCAGCTAGCAGATCATTGCAGGATTTTCAGAGAATGGCCACTAGCGAGGCAGTTGCTTGCTTCTTTCTTTGACCCGACATCCGGCCATGACATCAAGAACGGTGCGGCGCTTCTCTTCTTTGCCCACAATCAAGTGCATGAGTCCGTAAGTAACCATACAGGTGAGTGCACTGAGGGCAAGCACGGTAGAAGTGGGCGCATCCAGGCTAAGCCCATATTGCAGACGTACATGATAGAAGTAGGCATAAACACCAAGGGCTACAACCAGTGGCGAATAGGCTACAAGGCTCTTGAAGAGAATCGCTTCCGAACGCACGATCTGGCTGTTCAAATCTTCCACAAAGAGCCCGAGCAACAGTTTACCGGGGCTGGCCTGCACCTGTGATGCTTCAAAGAGCGCATGGTAGCCCAGTAAAGTCATAAGGGTGAGACAGGGCATACCCCAGAAGAAGAAATTGAGAGCCAGAAAGGCCATGCTCGGAATCACAGTGAGAGAGCGAGCTACCGCAAAGAAAATCAGGTACTGGCAGGCCACCAGAGAGAGCAAAATCACGCTGTCGATAACCTTGGCCAGAAAACGACGAGTCAAATAGCTTTTCTGAGCCAGTTTTTCCTGTTCTTCACGGCTCAAGCCGCCGGTGCTGCTCAGAGCAGCCAGGCGCACATCGGCCGCACCGGAATGGCCGTCAAAATAGTTACCGCAATTCTGACAGGAGAGTCTCAGCTCCGTGGAAACCGCTCCACAAGCTGGACAAATCAACTTGGTCTTTTGCTCCTGCGCTTCCAGAGCAGCGATCTTACTAGCCAGATCGAGATCGACTTCACCGTTGAAACTCAAGCCGGGAGCAGCTTTCACTGCCTCAATCGGAGTATCGGCCGTGCGTTTCATGACGGTTTTGTATGACTTGTCGGGGTCAAGAGTAAGCTTCCTGGAGCCGTCATTTTTGATGGAAACAACCTTGCTCTTTTCGCCTGTATCTCCCAAATTTTGAGCCGCAACGGAACGAACGCCATCTACGCCAGCGTGCTTGTTCATATTTACTGTTTCAACCATTTATTCAGAAAGAAACTTACTTTCTGGTAGTCAGGATATTAACGCCAGGAAATAAACCAGTGGCAGAAATTTAACATCCTTTAAGGAACTGGTCAAATCATTTTTGCGAACTGTTTATCAGCTCTTCACAGCCATTTTTGCCAGGAAGCTGTCAATTTCATCACGCTTGGGCAGGGCCGGAATTGCACCGGGTTTGGTGCAGGTGATGGCGCCGATGGCGTTGGCAGCCTGGATAATCTCAAACAACTGGTTTTGTTCCATATTCAAGAGAGCCTGTCTGCGATCGGCCGCGCCTTTGATAAAGGGAAGCAAACCGGCAATGACGCCGGAATTGAAACCGTCACCGGCGCCTGTGGCTTCCACCAGCTCTACCTGGAAGCCGGGTACATGCTTGCCGCCATGGCCGGCGGTGGTGAAATAGGCACCGCGACTATCAAGAGTGATGATCAAGAGCGGCACATTGTGCTCTTCCCGCAAGCGATCGGCAGCCTGGGTGTCCCTTGAACCGGTGAGAAACTCCAGTTCATCCTCATTTATTTTTACTACGTCGGCCCAGGAAAGGGTGTTCAAAATGGTTTTGCGACATGTTTCCCGGGAAGGCCAGAGGCTGATACGCACGTTGGGATCGTAAGAAACCAAAAGCTTGTTGGCCCGGGCCATTTCCACGGCCTTCTTGGTGGATTCTTGAGCCGGGCTCTCGATCAATGAAATGGAGCCGAAATGCAGTACGGAAGCGGCGGCAAAGAGATGCTGCTTGAGGTCATTGGGCTGCAACTTGGTGTCGGCGCAGGCGATGCGGGAAAACTCGGCCAGTTTGCGATCACCGGAGGATGTTGTGACCACATAGGCCATGCGAGTCTGAGCGGTGGGGTCGAGGATGGCGGCTTCCACATTGATACCTTCCTCTTCCAGAATGGAGCGCAGCCATCTGCCGAAAGCATCGTCGGAAGTGCGACCGATGAAGGCCGTAGCGACACCCTGGCGAGCCAGGCCGACAGCCGTGTTAGCGGGAGCCCCTCCGGCGGCCTTGGTAAAGTGCTGAGCCCGATCAAGCTCGGCGCCTACTGTGGTACAGACCCAATCCACAAGAATTTCACCAAGGCACAGTACGTCGGTCATCGAAGGATTCTCCTGGCGGAAGATAAGGACATACGCGAATATCAACAGATCTCATCACCGGTTCACCGGACGCACCAGTTAGATATCTGTTCGAGTATCCGCGAACAACCAGAGGATTATAAAGTCTAAGTAGGCCTGAGAATTTGCCCTTCCCGACTGACGTTAAAGGATGTAACAAGCCAATTATTTAGCCTAAAAGCTGCCTTTCACCAATGCCAAGTGCTAGCGCAGTCAGTTCATTTGTCTCGCTTGAGAACCATGCGGCAATGACGGGACCGGAAAGTGCGATAACAGTTTCGTCACGGTAAGGAAAAGCCTCGCTATCTGCGCTAATTTCATACCGGTCAAACTGCTTACAGCTTGGGCCATCGGGGAGCAATATGACAAGCCTTTAATCACAGATCAATTGCCAGGGCATCGGTGCTTTCACTAGGTTGTCAATATACACACTCTCCTCTTCCAACCAAGGACCTTCATCTCAAGAACCATTAATAACCAAAATCCAGCCTGAAGTTGGAGAGCACCAGGGAATTCCCAGGTGTGTGTGTAGAGCCTGAGAAAACTGCCGATTCTGCCTGTCTGCAAATTGATGTCCGTCCGATCTGTTGATCGCGCTCACTTGGCGTCTGCTCTTACGAGCCGACTATCGCTAGCTAGTGGTCCTGCTAACAAGCAGCACTGAAGGAAATGCCCGCATCAAGAGTTGCTCCGTCGTCAGGTCAACGACAAGCCCCTCTCGATTAACCGGCAAGCAGCACACGTCACCCACCGGTGGGAAGCGCCCTTTTGGGTCGCCTCCCGACCGGTTCGGTCCGTGGCTTTACAGCTTTCAACTCCGACTCACCGATTTACCCGCATTCCGTGGGATTTCGGCTCCGACCAATGGGGCTCGGGAGAACGAGACGGAGACCACACACGCCCCAAAACGATAGCTAAGGAGTCTCATCATGCGCATGGCACAGTTTTACGGTCTTTCCCCTCGTGGGAAGAAGTTGGTCCTCAAGAAGGTCATGGTCCGCGAAGTCGGAACCATGTTTCTGCCGGATGGCCGGTCGGTTAAGTTCGACCGTCGTCGCCCGGTGCCGGCAGCCAGGAAGCAGGTGATTGGGGACATCAAAACCCTCAATCCGCAACTGCCCCTGGCTCAACTGCATCGCTACACCATGCCGGACGGCAAGGTCTACGAGGAGTACATCCAGGAGATCATCCACAGCGGTGGTCCCTGCTACTTCCTCGCCCTTCGCACGGCGGATGGCAAACCGGTGCGGCACACGCTCTGGACCGACGAAGAGGTTTCTCAGTACTAATCAGCGCTAGAGCAATCCGGCGCTGAGCGCTGTCGGGGTACAACCGTACTCCGGCAGCGTTTCTTTTTACGCTTTCTTACTGTATTTTATAGTGATAAAGGCATCCAGCAGCCTGGCTTTCAAGAGACTATAATCAGCATGGAAGTGAATTGCCACTCGACAAGAAAAAAGATGGAGCACGGACTGTGAATCGTAAAACCAAAAACTCTGCCCTCAAGGCCTGGTCTTTTCTGACTGCGGCAAGCTTACTTTCAGCCCCCCTGGCCTGTTCCGCCCAGAATTCAACCAAGGCTGCTCCGCAGATGCAGAAGACCGCCTCTGCTCAAACCGCGAGCAAGAGCTCCAGCCCCACAGATAAGAGCCAGCCGCAGCAGGTCCAACCAACCCAGACAAGCCCTGCTCAGGTCGACCTGGTCGCCCTGGCCGGACCAACCCAGATCACCCATACCGGCAATGCCTGGCGCTCCAACATGAGCACGGTAAGCATCAAGTCCGGTCAAGAAATTTTGCCCCTGACCATGACCTTGAACAACGGCAACGAAGGCAAGCTCAAATTGAAGGGCATCAGAATCTTCATCAACGGCAGAAAAATCCTTACCGAAGCCGATTTCAAAGGCAAAGACTCCGTCTCTCTCAATATGTCCGACATTCTCGCCGCCGGCGACACCCAGATGGAAGTACAGACCTTCGGCAATACCGGCAGCACCCTCACCTGGGTAGTCACCACTCCCAAGATCAAGGTCTCCGATATCAAGCCTGACACAGCCTCACCGGGCGATAAAGTAGTCATCAATGGAAAGAACCTACCCAAGGCAATTGCCGCCTACCAACTCCAGATCGGCTCCAAGACTGCCACTATTAATAGTGTCACCGACAAGCAAATCAATTTCACCGTTCCCCAGGGCGTTGAAGGCGGCAAACAGACGGTTACACTCACCATTGCCGGCGTGAAATGCGATGCTCTCACCCTCAAAATCAAAGCTCCGGCCGAACTGTCCGGCACCAATATGGTGGAATGTCCGCCCAGCACTCCCCTGATCATTTATGGTAAGGGCTTCGCCAAATCAGCTTCCGACAACGCCGTCACCTTCAATGGCGTGGCCGCCTCGGTGACCCGTGTCACCGACACCACCCTGGAAGTGGTGGTGCCCAGCCTCGACTTCCCGCAGGCCGGCGTCGAAATCAAACTGAAGACCAATGGCATGGATGCGAAAAACAGCATCAAGATTGACTTGAGCATGCGTACAATTCCGAAGGGCGAGTCACTCTCTCCCGGCGGTACGGTCTTCCAGCAATAACAGGTTCAAGGCCCGGCCTTGAGTTCCTGCGCCATAAGCCGGTCCTGACGGGCCGGCTTTTTATTCAGGCGTTCCAGACTGAAGCAGCCGGTGTCAGCTCCCTTCAAGGCTGCCTCGCTCACCAGGCGGCCCAGGCTCATGCTGTAACCAAGCCCGTGGCCGTTGCAGCCCAGAGCGGCAAAGAGACCGGGGCGACCGGGCAGACCGCCCACATAAGGTAAGCCGTCATGTGTGAAAGCCATGGCTCCCGACCAGCGGTGTTCAATATGCGCTCCGGCAGCTTCCGGAAACCGCTCCCGCAAATATTCTTCCAGGTTGCGCTGGAGAGCGGGTGTAATCTCATCCGCCACACCCACTTCTTCCTCGGCAAAAGCCTGCCGCCCGCCGCCCAGAAGCAGGCGCATATCCTTCAACTGGCGAAAGTATTCGAAGCCGTAGTTGGCATAGCAAAGCCTGTCCACAAGCCTCTTCTTAAGCGGCGCCGTAGCCAACATCTGCCCCCGGACAGCCTTGATGTAGGGCATAAAAATTGGCTCCAAACCTACAGTGTATGCGTTTGTAGCCAGAATGGCCCTGGGAGCGGCAAGCACATAACCGGTGCTGACAAGCTCCACCTCGCCGTCCGCCTCCACGCTTAGCACCGACTCCTCCTCCAGAACTCTGGCATCGCTTGCCGCCAGTAAAGCTCTAACCAGCTTGACCGGATCTATGCCGAAGTCGTCAGGATTTTCGATGGCTCCATAGAAACCCCTGTCCAGCGGATCTTTCACATGTAAGTTGAGGTTGAAGCCGTCTTCTTGCATGAGCTTAGCCGAGCGAGAGAGGGCATCCAGTTCTTCCAGGGAAGAAGCTAGCACATAAGAACCGCCCGGTTCATAGCCAAGGGACAGGCCGTGACTATCCATAAACTCTCGAATCAGTCTTTGATTTTCCTCTCCCAGCCTGTATATAAGCCTGGCGGTTTCCCGTCCGTACTTGGCCACACAGCTATCGTAATAAGAGTGTATGCCTCGCAAGACGAAACCGGCGTTGCGCCCGGAGGCAGCTGCAGCGGCCCGGCCAGCGTCCACCACAATAATCTTGAGCGAGGCGTCCATGGTGGCTGCGAAATAGGCGGCAGCAGCCCCGAGCAGTCCAGCCCCGACAATAATCAGATCAGCTTCCAGCCTGGTGCGACCGGCTTGTGATGGCTCTTCACTTCTCATCCAGATGGAAATGGTCATAGGTGCGCGCTTATTAACCGGTTACTAATAGCACAGCTGTGGTCACCAATCGGCTAGCATTAGGTCTTACGATAGACTGAGGTCAATCGTCATGCATTACTTCTGCCCAAAAACGCCAGGAAAATGAACCTATCTGAACTTAAAAGAGAACTGGAAGCGATCGAGGAGCGCCTGGCGAAAGTCGGCGAATATCTTTGACACGGAAAGTCTGGAAGGCGAACTCGCCGATCTGACCGAGCGTACTCTCAATCCGGAATTCTGGAACGACCAGAAGCAGAGCCAGAAAGTCACTCAGCGCATGAGTCGAATCAAGGGCATTCTCGACATGCGCAAAGGTTGGTTCGAACAGGCCTCCGATATTCGCGTTCTTTTGGAATTGAGCCTGGAAGAACAGGCCGAGGATGAAGCTGCCGGCATAGAACAGAGCTTGAAGAATCTTTCCGACCAGCTCACCAAATTTGAGATCACGAGACTATTCAGCGGCGAATATGATGACAACTCCGCCATAGTCAGTATCAGCGCCGGAGCAGGCGGCACCGACGCTCAGGACTGGACGGAAATGCTTTTGCGCATGTACAGCCGCTGGTGCGACCGCAAACAGTTCAAAATAGAACTCCTGGACCAATCACCGGGAGAGGAAGCCGGATTGAAGGGGGTTACCTTCAGAGTGGATGGTCCCTTCGCCTACGGCTACCTCAGTTGCGAAAAGGGAGTGCACCGCCTGGTGCGCAAGTCGCCTTTCAAAGCAGGCAACGACTCACGCCAGACCAGTTTCGCCGCCCTGGACGTGTCGCCCATCATGAGCGACATTGATGCCCTGGTGGAAATCAAAGATGATGACATCGAAGTGGATACCATGAGATCCGGCGGCGCCGGCGGGCAAAACGTCAACAAAGTTGAGTCAGCTGTGCGAATAGTTCACAAACCCACGGGCATAGCCGTCAAGTGTCAACAAGAACGCAGCCAACTACAGAACAAGGCTCTGGCCATGGAACTGCTGCGTTCCAAGATCCTGGCCATTCGACAGCAAGAAAGAGAAGAAGAGCTATCTAAACTGAAGGGTGAGAGTGTGCAGGCCACCTTCGGCAATGCCATTCGCTCCTACGTACTCGACGATCGCCTCGTCAAGGACAATCGCACCAAGGTGGAAACACCCAGAGTGGAAGCGGTACTGGACGGCGACCTGGATGAATTCATCGAGGCTTACTTGCGCCACAGGGCTGCAAACAAGAGTTAAAAGGGAAATCTATATATAACATTAAGACGGCCGCTTCCCACCGGTTTAAAAGGGCCGCAAGTCCGCGCTGCCGGGGAAGCATGGGCATGGGTAGGTGCACAGGGCTCCAATACTTACCGGTTGCAAAGCGATAAACCCGGTCACAGCCTTGTTACTACGCTTATTACTACAAAGGAATAACCCATTTTCCATGGTTTCGGAAGCCCTCGCCCACCCGCGCTAGCTTCGTCACACAAGCATTAAGGAAACAAAATCCTCAAAACCCACACTATCAGCAGCTTTTCGGCGGGACCAGGGCGCTCTCAATATACCCCATAAATAACCCGAAACAGCACAAATTCCATTCCGCTTGACAGCAACCCAAAACGCCCACCGGTTTATACGAAGCGACCCTTGGAAACCATTCAAACCGGCCCATTTTCCAAGCCGATTAGCCTTTTCTTTAGCTTCTGGAAAAGTCGCCCGTGTGATTCCAAACAAATGTTTTGAGCGGATCAGTTGTTCTGATACGTTGAGCATATTCACTGGTATTCCTCTCTCTTCTCTTAGGTCACTTCAAAACACGCAACTTCCTCCCCCGGCAACCAATTCACCAACCATCCGCCTATCCTCCCCAAGGGTCCCGGTGGCACAGCCAGTGAAAGTCTGATTCCCATCAGATGGCGCCCCGATTCCTGACCCAGGACGAAGTTGTAACCAAGAGCTGAGAGCTGTACCAACCTTTGCTGTTCTGCTGCGCGAACTCCGCCAATTACCTGCATCCAAGGGTGCCGGTCAGAAACGTCGTTCGCGTAGGGTCGATTTGAAGCTCGATGCCTCGAATTGCCAACTGCTATATGCGAGCGGCAGCACGAGCATCGGTTTCCTTTCGCCAAATTTCTGTAACACGCGATGGCGCCCCGCGGGAGCTGTCGCAGCAATCTTCCTAAGAAGGAGGCACCACTTATGTCATCTACTGGCCAAGAGCTTCATGAGCTGCTCGGCCTGCAGTCGAATGTGGTAGAGACCATCTCCTACAGCGAATTCCTCACTCGTTTGAGGGAGCGCCCCGAGATGGCCGACTCTGCCGCAGCGACTCTGGTCCGTGCTATCGAATCCAAAGGCGAGGTCGACATCGACTCCTCTCCGTCGGAACTGCGCCCCTACTTGAAAATGCTCAAGAAGATGGGCGTCCCCACCTGGAAATCCTTCAAGAATGTGCGAGGTTCGCAGCGCGTTGTCGCTCGTCTCCTCAATCATCTGCGCGCTGCTGCCGCCAACGGCTATCAGCTGCGTCTGGCAATCCTTCTCAAGGGTGGTCCGGGTTCCGGCAAGAGCTTCCTCGCCAACTCCATCAAGGATGCCCTTGAAGGAGAAATCGTCTACGCGGTGGACGGATGCCCCGTTCACGAGAATCCGATCAATCTGCTGAATCTTCTGTCCGAGGAAACGATCTGCAAGATCGAATCCCAGCTGAAGATGACCGATGCGGATCGCGACGCAGAATACAAGACCGCGGTCAAGGCCGCCAAGGGTTCCACCGACAAGCCGGTGCGCAAACCCACCTTGCATGACCTGCTGGCCATCTCCGGTCAGCCCTGCCAGCACTGCTGGTCGGCGGTCATGAAGGGCGACAAGCCCAACCTGTCCGAAATCAAGGTCACCGCCATGCGGCTCTCCAGCCGCAGCTTCGGGATCAGCACCTGGAGCAAGAACTGCACCCTGGCCCAGTCCCTGGAAATGGGCAGCCGCGGTGTCGTCGACATGCCCGAGCTCTTCGGCTCGGCAGCCGCCGGCAAGGACGCCAACGCCCTGGCCAGCGCGGAGGAACTCGACATCCTGTTGGAAGCCACCAACGACCGGCAGATCCCTGCTGGTTGCGGCGACTCCAACACCTGCGGTGAAAAGAGCTCTCGCAAGGGCTTTCTGCCGCTGGATGCGGTCATGATCGGACAGACCAACGACGGCTCCTATGCACGCTTCATGCAGGAGCAGGCCGACCCGGACAAGTTCATGCGCCGGATCGCCATCTTCAACGTTCCCTATATCACGTCCGTTTCGGAGGAAGAGCAGGCTTACCGTGCCGCCATCGCGGAGATGCGGGACCAGCCTCACTTCGACCCGATGACGCTCAAGATCACGGCACTTCTGGCGGTCATCAGCCGCATGAAGAAGGATCACGCCGAGGTCGACATCGTCAAGCGGGCGCGGATGTACGACGGGGAGCAGTTGGCCGTCGAGAAGAAGAACATCAACAATGCGCAGCCGGGTTCCGCTGCCAATCAGGCGTCCAATCCCTTCGGGTCCAACTACGGCGGCCGTGCAACCACGGGCACCCAGGCGGCTCCCAAGAAGGTGACGGCGTACTGGTCGGTGGGCGAGTTCTGGGCAGCCGCTGGTGAAGATGAAGGTATGGCCGGTCTCAACATGCCGGACATGCTCAACATCATCTCCGAAGCTGTCTCGCTGGTCATGCGCGATGCGGGTCCGGACGATGCGCCTTGCATCAGCACCCTCGAGATGCTGGGCTTCCTGCGCACCAAGATCGAGCAGATGAAGAAGAAGCCCGGTCTCACCGACACGCAGAAGAAGGTCCTGGAAAACTGCACCGAATTCCTTCGCCCGCCGAAGGACATCTCGGACAAGCCGGGGCTGATCGAAGAAGAGTACCGTCGGGTGCTCAAGCGTCAGTTCCTCGAGGTCATCGCCCCTGACTTCGAACGGCGCGCCAAGGAACTCTTCGAGCGCTACCGCGTGCACGCTCGCGCCTTCGCTGGTGGTCAGAAAGACGCCATCGAGATGGTCGAGCAGGCAGGCAAGCTCGTGGAACGCCGCGTGAAGGTCAACTTCGACGGCATCCTGGACGACCTGGAAAACAACATGGGGCTCTACGGTGAATCCGACAAGGCCGACTTCCGTCGGTCCGTCGAGGGACACATCCTCAACCTCCAGCTCAAGGCTCGCCAGGCAACTGACGAGGAAGGCGACGAGGACGAGGACACCGCCGCCGCTGCCAAGGTGGACGTCACCTGGCGCACCCTGCCCAAGCTGGCTGAAGGCATCGCCAAGAAATTGAACGATGAATCCGCCAAGAAGCTTGAGCGTGTTCTGAAGAGTGAAATCGAGCTCTCCGAGGAGGACAAGACCACCAAGCGTGAAGCCC
This sequence comes from Candidatus Obscuribacter sp., assembly GCA_016712465.1. Classification (GTDB taxonomy): domain Bacteria; phylum Cyanobacteriota; class Vampirovibrionia; order Obscuribacterales; family Obscuribacteraceae; genus Obscuribacter. Next base: position 6,621,020 of record JADJQZ010000001.1, on the reverse strand, counting down.
TCCAGCGGTTCAAAGACCTCGGTTATTGCGAGCACTGCGCGAAAGTAGCGCTCACGTACTTCAACGACTATCAGCTCTGGAAGCAGAGCTAATCTCTAAGTGAGGAAATCTATCATGGAAAACACCACCACTTCCAACAAGTTCTCTTTCCGTACCTGGCTCGCCGCTCGCGGCAAAGACGTGAAGGAGACCGAATCTTCGAAGAGCCGCCTGCTCCGCCTGATCGAAAACTCCGGCGAGAACACGGCTGCTACCACCCGCGTGCGTCGCATCTACGGCAATGACAGCCTGGTGTCGTTCGACGCGTTCAAGATGTTCTTCGGCGTCGACCGCGCGGTCTACACCGTCGTCAACTCCTTCCTCGTTCCCGCCACCATGGGTGGTGAGACCGACAAGCAGGCAGTCGTGCTGATCGGGCCTCCGGGCGCCGGCAAGTCCGACTTCGTCACCCGCATCAAGAGCCTGTACCGCCAGGCTGCTCCCATCCCGTTCCTGAAGCACAGCCGCAACCACGACAACCCGCTGAGCCTGTTCTACATGGTTCAGTTCGTCGCGGAGCAGAAGGCTGACGCCGAGGGCCTGATGGACGACGCCTTCACGGCGCGCGTCACGGAGCTGAAGGCGGAAATCCTGACCGAGTGCGGTCTCGACTCGCTGCTCGACTTCGACGCCACCGGCCTGAAGAAGGTCTGCGCCGACGCCGGCGTGAGCGCCTCCATCGAGGGTCTGGCTCGCCTGGACTCCGACTCGCTGGTGACCGCCGTGGTCGCCGGTCTGGGTCTGCCCCGCTCCACCCGCGCCGCGGTCGGTAACCCCGAGCCGATGGTGCAGGCTGCGGTGCTCGGTCAGTACGGCTTCAACAAGAAGGCCGTCAAGATCGCCGATTACCCCATCGAGTACATGCGCTTCACCGACGACTACTCCGGCTCGAACGGCATCGTCGACGTGGCGGAAGTTCAGCCCCTGAACTTCGACATCGGTGAGTGGATCGGCACCGAGAACATCGGCCAGCTCGGCCAGTTCTCGGAAGGCGACCCGCGCTCCATCAACCTGAACGGCGCCTTCAACAAGGGCAACCGCGGTCTCGTGATCCTCACCGAGGGTCTGAAGAACCCGCCGGAAGCCCAGCGCGTTCTGCTCGAAGCCCTGCAGGGCCGCCGCGTCAAGCTGCCGGCTCCGCTGGCTGGCTCGGTCTTCTTCGATGGCTTGATCATCATCCACTCCAACGAGGGTGAGTACGACAAGTTCATCAAGGTCCGTGAGAACGAGCCGTACTGCGACCGTTTCTTCCGCATCTGGTTCCCCTACCCGCTCGAGATGTCGCAGGCTCGCCGCGTCATCGAGAAGTTCTGGTCGGGTTCCGAGTTCGCCAAGGCGGTGGAGAAGGGTGGCGTGCACGTCGACCCCGACGTGTTCGACTACCTGGCTCGCCTCGAAGTGCTGACCCGTATCAGCGCCGACCAGTCCGTGCCGCTCAACGTCAAGGCTGACGCCTACGACGGTCGCGAGCAGCGGGCGCGTGGCATGGGCACCAAGGTGTCCGTGCAGGACCTGCGTGAGCGTGCGTCCAACCGCGAAGGTCTGCAGGGCCAGTCTCCTCGTGAGACCAACAAGGTCATGCAGGCTGTGGCGGCCAACGTCATCGGTCGCGGCAACACCGTCACCTCGGCGCTCATGCGGGATGCCCTGCGTGAGTGGTACAAGGGCACGGTGACCGACGAGAAGCGTCTCGAGTTCCTGCTCGGGGTGCTGCGCAACGAGCTCGACGAAGTGCGTCGCCGTACGCTGTCGCAGGCGGTTCTCGCCTCGATGGTGGAAGGCTTCCAGGACGAAGCTCAGGCCACCTGGGACAAGTACCTGGACAACATCATGGCTTGGTCCACCAACCAGTCCGTGAAGAGCTCCACTGGCTACTCCAAGTCGTCGCCTGGCGGTGACGAGTCGTTCATGCGCGAGATCGAGTCGGATCCGGACTGGGGTGTCACCTCGGCCGAGGCCAACAAGTTCCGCGCCGAGATCCTGGCCGCCGTCAACCAGTGGATCCGGGACAACAACCGTACCAAGGGCGTTCCCTACACCTGCCACACGGCGGTGCAGAAGTGCCTGGAGCGGTTCGTCCTGAAGAAGGTCCGCACCGGTGCGCGTCTGTTCTCGTCCACGAGCGCCCGCTCGAACGAGGACCGCGCCAAGATCAACGCCGCCAAGGCCCGTCTGGTCGAGAAGTACGGCTTCTCCGACTGGTCGGCTGACGAGCTGCTGCGCGAAGCCGAGGAGAACTCCGACTTCTTGGTCGAGCGCTAAGCTAGCCTGGGGTTCTAGACACCTGTCCTAGAGCCTCGCTGCTGAGTTGGTAAGGCAGAGCCGGCGGTGAACTCCCCTACAAGGGAGGGAGCCGCCGGCTTTTGCTTTCCTTTTTACGGCGGTCTTCTCCATCGCGGGAGGACCACTGTAGACCAGCAAGGCGAAAGGCTCCGTCGGTATTTAGAAACATCTATTTCGGATTTAACCCTCCAGGAGGCAAGTGTATGTCTAAGAAACCTTCCAATAAGGTGGAGCAGCCCAAAAGCCGCTTCACCGTCATTGCCCCGGGTGACGATTCGCTGATTCCCATTCTTGCCGCAGGCGGCAAGCCCTCGATTACCCCTCCGGGTCGCGGCGGTGACAAGACCGAACGCGATCGCCAGCGCTACAAGGAGCGCCAGAAGGGCAAGGTCAAGGGAAAAATCGGCGACATCATCGGCGACAACCCCGTTATCACCCGTCCCGGCAAGATCAACGTGCCGGTGGATCCCGAAGCTGAACCGATCTGGCGTCCGGGCCGCGATGGCTCCGGTCAGGGCGGTCCAGGCAAGGGTAAGCCGGGCAGCGATCCCGGTGACTATGTCGAAATGGACTTCGAAGAGTTCATCGAAATGTTCTTCGAGTCCATCGGTCTGCCGAACATGCTCAAGAAGATGTTCGCCCAGACCATGGTCAAGACGCACAAGCGTCGCGGCTTGACCAACCACGGTCCGCGTTCGCGCCTGAACAAGCGCGCCACGGCCATCGCTCGCCTGCGTCGAGCGGCAGCCGCCAAGAACGTGCGTCCGGAGGAGTTCGTCGAGAACTTCGAGGAGAAGTGCCAGTCGGTCTTCGAAGCCTACGTGTTCTGGGCCTACATGCAGTCGGGCAAGGGTGATGGCCAGTCCATTTTCCCCGAGCCTGCCTACAAGGTCACGGGCACCGACGGCGCCGTCAACGAGTTCCTTTCCGAGGTCGAGAACGCCATCCCGGCTGATCCGATTGCGGACGAGGACGCTGCCGCCTTCCGTCAGGGAGTGTTCCAGGCAGTCACCGACTACCTCGAAAACGAGATGCCTGGTGCGGAAGTCGCCCCCTTCACGGTGGACGAGAACATCCGCATGCGCATCGCCGCCTACGTGTTCTGCAAGGAGCGCGACGGCGACGGCATCCCCAGCGTCTCGGAAGTGCCGTTCCACAAGAACGACATGCGCTTCAACCGCATCGAAGAGAAGGATGACCCGGACTCCAAGGCCTGGGTTGCTCTCGTGCTCGACCGTTCGGGCTCCATGAGCGGTGATCCCATGATCATCGCCAAGGCGTACTTCTTCATCTGCGTCTTGTTCCTCAAGACGAAGTACAAGGAAGTGGCGATCTCCATGATCAGCCACGACGCCCAGGAGTACCTGTGGAAGACCGAAGAGGAGTTCTTCAAGATCGGTGCCGGTGGCGGTACGGTGGCTGTTCCCGCCTGGGAGCTCACCTACAAGATCGCCGAATTCGGTGCACGGTCGAAGACCACGGGCAATTCCGCCGGTCCGTACCCCGCCTCAGGCTGGAACCGCTACATGTTCCATGCCACGGACGGCGACCTGTTCGACGGCGAGGAGACGATTCGGGAGTGGTTCACCAAGATCATTCTCGCTCCGTTCAACTATGTCGGCTACCTCGAGGTCGGTACCTCGTGGGGTGGACGCAGCGGCTACAGCCTCGGTGGCCAGGCCCTGCGTGGTCTGCCGCCGGACGTCAAGGCTCACCTGGGCATGGCCAAGGCGAATACGCTCGCTGATGTTCCTGAAGCATTCAAGCAGATCCTCGACAAGGATCGGCAGCAAACTGTATAAGGAGTCTGACTATGAGCAACTACAATCCGCATTACTCTTACGAGCGGCTCTGTGAGCTCTTGATGATGTGGGACAACCGTATGGCGGCCGCTGCCAAACGCATCGGCCTGACGTACTACCCCATCGACTACAAGCTCACCACCGACGAGCAGGTCTCGCAGGTGCTGCCGTACGTTGGCATGCCCAACGACTACGTGCACTGGAGCAAGGGCAAGGAAGCGGAGAAGAACCGTCGCCAGGGTTACGGTGGGCACATCTATGAGATGGTGCTCAACACGAACCCGGCGATCCAGTACCTCTCCACCACCAACAGCCTGCCCATGCAGCTCCACGTGATGGCTCACGCCACCTATGGTCACGTGGTGTTCTTCACCAACAACAAGCACTTCGGCGAGACCATGCCGGAGTCGATCATCGCCCGGCTGGCTCTGGCGCGCAACAAGATCGATGCCCTCACCCAGAACCCCGACTGGGGCTGGGAAGGGTACGAGTACTACATGGACGCCCTCCATGCGCTGGAGAACCATGTCGGCTGGTTGCCCACCATCAAGGATCAGCTCACCGACAAGCAGTTGCGCGAGCAGCTCAAGGGTGAGCTGGCCACCATCCGCCGCCGCATCGTTACCGAGGGCGAAGTTTCGGCTTCGCTCAAGGTGCAGCTCGAGAAGCAGGCGCTGGTCATCGAGCAGACCCTGAAGCGCTACCCGATTCAGCCGGCGACGGATCTCCTGGGCTTCCTCATGGACCCGGAGAACACGCCGCATCTGCCTGAAGAGGCGCGCATGCTCGTCTCCATCGTGCATGACCGTTCGCGGTACTTCCAGCCGCAAGGCCGGACCAAGTTCATGAACGAAGGCTTCGCCAGCTTCTGGCAGCGGGAGCTTCTCCTGCAGCCGGAAGTGAGCGTGCCCATGGAGTACCGCTTCGACCTGGCCCAGTCGTGGAACATGCACTACCAGCAGGCGGTGGCCAACTACTTCGACCCCTACGCCATGGGGTTGAACATCTGGACCTACATCGACGAGAAGTTCTGCTTCGACGAGAAGGACGCTGACGGCAACGTCATCATGGACACCGTCAAGTACAAGGAAATGGTCAAGGCTGAAGACGGCGAGTACGTCGAAGGCAAGAAGACCAGGACCGTGCAGGTGCCGCGTCGCAATCGCGAGAAGATGTTCCAGGTGCTGCGGGACTACGACGACACCCGTTTCGTCACCGAGTTCATGCAGGAAGAGCTCTTCGAAAAGCTCAACCTCGACACCCTGGGCTGGGTGCGCCGGGTCATCGTCATGATCAACAAGACCCTCAAGAAGAGCGGCTGGAATCGCAAGCATGTCTTCGAGAACCCGCTGCCGCTTTCCCTCGAGGACATGATGCAGGTGATCCAGACCTGGGCACAGATCCAGGAGACCAGCGAGTTCTACCACGAGGAGCTGGGCACCCCGCTCTTCCCGGTGCCGGGCGAGACTCTCAAGCAGATGGCAACGGTCATCCAGATCGTGGCTGCCTTCGACCAGAGCAAGCACAAGGCGCGCCGCATGCTGGCCATGCGCACTGCCTACCACTCGGTTCCGAACATCACCATCCAGGACACCGGCAAGTTCGGTGACGGTGTGTGGACGCTCAAGCACGAGTACGACGAGAACTTCGGTCCGCTCCTCCAGTCGGAGGCTCGGCTGACCCTGCGTTACTTCCGTCGGCTCTGCGGCGGCGCCGTGCGCCTTCTGACGATGGAACCCCCGACCGATCCCCGCGGACGTCCGATCGGACCGCCGCGTCCGTTTGAGTACTTCACTGAGGACGGCGAAGTCGTGAAGGAGCGCTGGCTGTAATCTCCCCTCAGGAGACCGGTCGACGCTTTCAACAACTAGCCTTGGACGCGCAGGCAGCCCTTAAAAGCTGCCTGCCGTCTTCTCACGGAAGTTTGTAAAGGCTTAAACGCCCACACATAAATCTCTCCAGGAGTTATCTATGAAGAAAATCACTGACGATGTCCTCGGACGGTCGATGAACATCGCGCTTGTGGCCAAGCCCGCAGCTAATGCGGTCTTTGGCGCAGGTGCCGAGTGGACTCGCCCCGTCTACTACGAGGTCAAAAACAGTTCCGACATCTTCGTCCGCATGCCCTTGGGTCAGTACGCCGTGCGCGTCATGTCCCAGCATGCAGTCGACCTGCTCATCCACGTGGACGGGCAGCTGCGCAGGCGCGTTTCGTTGCCGAAGGGCGTCTCCTTCGTGGAGACCGACGGCGACGGACAGATCCTGCATTTCATGAACCCCGGTGATGTGGCGCCTCTGACGCCGCGCACCGACGCCGAAGCAATCGCCGCCCTCACCGCTCCCGCGAGCGAGGCCGGTGCCAGCGATGGCGTTCAGCCAAGCCTCGACCTGGACCTGAGCGTCGGCAGCGATGTCGAAGCCCAGTCCTACGAGCAGGCACCCCTGAAGGCGCCATCCGGTCACGGAGTGGTCTTCATCGTGGCCCGTTTCGCGGAAGAGTCCGGTCCCGGCTTCAAGCCCCCGGCTCAGGAGTACGAGATGACCTTCGTCATGAAGTCGCCCGCCGACCACGACGACCATCTGGCTTCGCACGGGCTGCTGCACATGACGGCGCCCGAGTCGCTGATCAATCCCGACGACGAGTTGAGCTTTGAGCCTTCCCAGTCTCATCGCCCGACCTTCGTCTGCACCTGCACGGGCTGCCGTTCCGGCGGCTCCCTGCGCAACTATTGAGGGAGGGCATAGAACATGGCACTCTGTCAATCTTGCCAGGGCAAGCACACCCTGAACGTACCCGGAAAGTGCACCAGTTGCGGCAGCCTGACCACCCACTTCGCCTACGCCCTGTGCGACGCATGCAGCGCCAAGCAGGACGAGTGCGAGTGGTGCCAGACGCCGCTCTCCGCAGGCGCCTCATCGCCGCTGGCCGCCACACAAGCCGGCGTCTTCTTCGTCACCTGCCGTGACGTCGACGACGGCAAGACCTTCAAGATGCGTATCGGCGAAGAGATCCACGTGACCCTTCCCGAAGACCAGTACGCCTGGCGCGAATGGGACGTGAAGAGCGTTCCCTACGGTCTCAAGGTCAAGACCCGCGGCAACTTCGTTCCCGACCAGGGCAATCCGCAGTTCGGTACCCGCACCATCATTCTCGAGGTGCGTGCCAGCGGCAACTACCTGCTCGAACTCCATGAGGTCCAGCGTTCCTGGTCCTGGGGTTGGGGCGGCGGAAGCAGCGGCGGCGGTCAACCGATTCCCGGCGGAAAGATCTGGAAGGCGAACTTCGACATCAAGTAAGACCGCCGAACACGGAGCTGTAAACTAGCTTCGGCAACTCCGAAGAGCCGGCGAGGACCAAAAATCCTCCCGGCTCTTCTTTTTTCCCTGGATTATTCATCCATATAGTATGTCGCCAAGAGACCCCACTGCATGCCGGTTTGAGAGCGGGTTTTCTGAAAAGCAGCTAAAAAATCCAGATTAAACGGCAGCGAAAGGGGCTCTGCGGAGATGCCCCGGCTCAAGTAGGCGAGCCAGGTTCTTTGTTTGTCGCGTTTCTGGTTGAAGCTTCAGGCTGTTCGGGCTTGCAGCTTCTTGTTCAGGTTGATGAGTAGAGCAGATGCCGGGTGTACTGAAGATAGGCGCCAGTGAATATGCCGCGCATAGGCGAAAATTTGAGCGGGAATCAGAAGTATTTGATTGCGCAAGGTGGCTAAGGTCAGGGCAGTTTTGGAACTCGGCAGCAAGCGCCTTAATTCATCCATGAGTATGTAGATTAAGCTCTGGAGAACGAACCTGAACCTATTGGCGCTGTATTCCATGCAGCTCAATGGCACACGGCAGTGACTTTTGTTTTCCTTGATCGTGAATTCGATAGTGGCTCGGTTGCAGTAGTAATCCTCGTAAATCGCCTGGGCGGAATGACCGGTCATGTTAGTGGAGACACACCGAATGTCAGTGCCTTTGTCGCTGCAGTCAATTCTAACTATTACCGTGCGGCTCCCCTCCCAATTGTTGCCCTGGTGCTCGGCTCCGTACATCCAGCGCGTGAACCTGGAGTTCATTGCCTTCTCCGCCTCTTTTTCGCTCATCGGCGGCAGTGCGCGCAACCTAGTATGCTCCTTCTGCCATGCCTTCTCGCCAGCTTTACCTTTGAATTTTGGCTCACCAAACTCTTTCTTGAAGCCTTCTTCTGCGGCTTTAATCGTATCTTTGAAGTTAGACTTGATTGACGATGTTGCAGGATATCCAACCACGTAGTTGACCTTCTTTTCCTCCAAGAAGTCCAGAAGATGGGGCTCATTAAACCCAGCATCCATAACAATTGTAAGTTTCACATGCGGCCAACGCTCCAAAATTGCCTCCACCAGTTTTGTAATTTCCGCCAGCGATGTTGCATCGGAAACGTTGCCTGACCGTAGCTTTGCAAGCAGCAGATGACCTTCTTTTGTTGCTGCCAACAGTGGGAAATACTGTGTCTGACTGTATTTCTTCCCGCCGCGATAAATAGAATTTTGCTGCGAGCCGTAGGTCCTAATCGCCGAACCATCAAAATATATGGTCAGCTCCCTCGGCTCATGCTCGTGCCTGGAAAGAAAATACTCCAGAGGAAGCTCCTCCAACTTGTTGAGCGAGTCTTCTGACATCGAATTTTCCATGCGCGTATGCGTGGACTGCGACGGCAACGACGCCCATCCGGCTCAAGTCCTAAAACACTCTTCAGCCCTGGATCATCCTTAAACAGAGAACAATCTAGCGCATCAGTATGCCCACACGCCCCAAGATACAATCGCTGGCTCAAAAGAGTCTTGATTTCATGCTCGACTAAACCCTCATCCCGCCACGGCTCTATTCTCTCCACAGCCATTGCTACCAGTCCTGTTACCTCTGCTGCCTTCGCCAGGGACGTAACGCCTCCTAAAAGCAGTCAAAAAGCCCCCACCATCATCAATCTTTTGTGCTTTGCAGTTTTTTAACGTCAACCGGGCTTGCCGTTCCACTCGCTTTGCCTTAGACTCTGTGCTCATGAAAGTTCCTTTTGCCTTGCTGCTTTTTGTTTTTCGCAACTCAATTATCCAGCAACCATCAGGACTTTCATCCTTTTAAACTACACTCTGATACCATCCGCAATACTAGATCTCGATTAGCAATACAATCGGAGCCTGGCTGATATAGCCGCTTTGTGGCAGATAATCAACAACCGCAAAAGTGTTAGCGTGAAAACTCCCGGCAAAGATTAAACGCGCTCTCCGTCTGGTATCTACTCCCATTTCCCCTGCCTGTTACAGCCTGTAGGTGAATAATCCAGGTTTCTCTGTTGTACTATTCGTTTTAGTATTTCCTTCTATCCACCCTACACTTACTCATCTTTATCACTCTGCCCCTCACGCCTTCGCCCGGCACCGCCCTCCTTCGCACCACCCTTTTCACCCTCGCCCAGCGCATCACTCTCCTTCGCCCAGCCCCTCACACCTTCGCCCAGCCCCTCACACCTTTGCCCGGCACCGCCCTCCTTCGCACCACCCTTTTCACCCTCGCCCAGCGCATCACCATCGCCCCTGGTTTAACGACTCAATCCAAACAGTGTTGCTTATAGATAGGATAGGCTGCGCCTGAAACACAGCCTCTAGAATGCGCTCACCACCCCTGGAGCATCGGAGCAGGGCAGCCTGTACCTCGATACGGGACCACCATTGCCTGGAAGTAGCAGCACCCGCGCATCCACCTTATCGGTTGGAAGCACCCAACCCAAGCCCTGGCATTTTAGGAGGAGAGGCGTGGGCGAAATTATTCTGAATTTCTTGCACGGCCGAAATTTTCTGCACGTACCTGATCAATGCCGCCGCCCAGACCACTAGATGTACCACCTTTACCGTCCCCGGAAGAAAGCCTGACAGCAGCTGCAAGAGCGTGAAAAGACCGCCATCTTTCTGTCACAACCATAAATTCAAAGTCAAAATTTCACGTGCGAGCACCGTTCAAAAAGGCTGAATTAGCCCCGTAGAGGTACAGCCACTTGATGCCTTTTTATGGTTTTCACATTACCACTTTTGTCTTCAGACAAAAGCTCTATAAGGAAGCAAAAAGATAAATCGGAGCAGCGGTTTCTGAATCAAGAGATCAACATATCAATCCAAACGAAAATAAATGAAATGTCGGGCGCTTCTCTCGAGGCTTCCCTGCCAGTGCCTGTGCAAAGCTCATGAATCGATATTTTCCACATAACAAACCCGCTTCTCAGATGTCGGCAGAACTCTCAAAGAATGACATCACCGGTGACACCATGCTTAGAATCGAAAATGAACCGGCTTGCTCCCAATTCAAAAATCCAGACCCACTGGAAGCCACCTCGAAGAAGCACAATCCTGGCGCCCCAAACGCATTAGAGATTGCTCACATCTAGCGCAAACAGAGTCATTTAACAGACATCACAACATTAACACAAGCTCACCAAGAGACCGGCATCCAGTTCTTAGCGAGCTCCGCTAGCCATCAAGCATTCGTCCGCAAGTGGCCCAAAATTAGTACCAACACATATTCCTCCGGTACCATGAGTTTCTCTAAGCTCTGATAGGTCCTTGAAACCAACCGGTTTAAAGCTCAAAGAAGCAGGCCACATCACATGTTGAATAGATTTACAAGTGGTTAGTACAAGTAGTGATAACTGCAAGATTCCAAGACTTTAGGCTCGTAAGTAATAACAGGCGCGCGCGTGCGAAGAATTTCATTAAAGCTTTTATGGTTTCTTTGTATTTCAGTAGAAAGCTATCTTAAGGGCATTGTCCTTTCCACCCCATCACCAAGAGTTCCCAAAACCACCAATCCCCCGATCGACGAGCGTTCGCATTGAATGAACAACTGCCTGACCAGGCAGCGTCTCTACTCGGGAGCAATGGCTTGTAAGCGTTGCACTGGAAACGACAACCACAGCCTCTTCGCCGGTAGCGAAAGCTGAGTCACGACCGTAACACTGCTTAGATGAGCAGAACAGCACCGTCCATCGTAAACGAGCGCCGACTGTGCTGTGCAATGCCTTTTTTCTATTGCGCTCAAACCCGTAAGAATGGAGATAACAGCATGATTCAATTCATGAGTCCCTACTTGCTGGGTCTCATCCCTATTGTGCTCGCCTTGCTCTTCTTCGCCTCCCGGCGTCGCAAGAGCTATGGCCACACCCAGGTCAACACGCAGAAGAACCTGCGTTCCATGTTCATCATCAGCCGACTGCCCATGATCTGCCTGTCCGGCTTCCTGGTACTTCTCTGCCTGGCTATGGCCCGGCCGGTCGTCCCGGAGTCCAAGACCACTCAGGCCATGCAGACCCGCGATTTCATGATCGCGGTGGACATTTCAGGCTCGATGGATATGGAGATTTCCGACCCGGAGCAGAAGGCACTGGTGGGAGACCCCAACACCACACAGCTGGATGCTGACGGCAAGCCCGTCAAGACAACCCGGCTGACTGTCGCACGTGCCGCCATCGACAAGTTTGTGCCCACTCGTCAGGGAGACCGCATCGGTCTCATCCTCTTCGACGACGAAGCCTACTTCAGCTGGCCGCTTACCACCGACCTGACCCTCATCCTCAAGCGCAACTCGCGCCTGGGTAAGTACACCGGCGGCGGTACCAACTTCGATGGCCCGGACGAAGCCGGATTCACCAAAATGGGTCCGATTCAAGCCTCCATCGACCACTTCCTTGAGCTCGGTCAGGCAAAGACCAAGGTGCTCGTCATCGTCTCCGACGGTGAAGCCAGCATCAAGCCGGAGCGCATGCAGCAGCTCCTCGACCAGCTCAAGAAGAACAACATCAAACTCTACGTCCTCGGCGTATCCGATGGCTGGGTCAACGACTCGTCCTCGGTGCAAGACCTGAAGAAGCTGTCCCTCGACTCGGGCGGCAAGGTCATCCCCGTGGGCAAGGCTTCGGCCATGAAAGCCGGCTTCGATGAAATCAACGCGCTCGAGAAGTCGCAGATTGAAGTGGAGAAGTCCACCACCTTCCGCGATATCTTCGGCCTGTTCATCCTGGCTGGTCTGGCTCTGGCTCTTGCTTTCACCGTGACCGCCGCTCTCGTGAGGGAGGACGTGTAGTCACCTCTTTATCCCAAGTAACCGGAGAAAAACCAAATGGAAAAGAAAATCTCTATTGCTCGGCGCATGGCGGTGATTGCCACAGTCATCGTCGGTGCGCTGATCTTCACCGGTGGCCTGTACCTCAACGCCTGGCGCGATGCCCAGTACGCCCTGTACAACCAGGGTCTCTCGGCCTATCGCTCCGGCGATGTCCAGGTCGCCATCAAGTACTTCGACCAGAGCCTGGCGGTCTACAAGACTCGTCGCCAGTCCACCTGGATGGAGCGCTTCATTTACCCCAAGCCTGACAAGGAGCTGGCCGCCCAGGCCTCCTTCCAGAAGGCGAAGTCTCTGCTGCGCGCCAACCAGGCCGCGCCCGCCGTGCAGGCCTTCAAGGAGTCGCTCGAACTCAACTCGGGCAACCTCTACCTCGGTCGCGACTTGACCGAGAAGGAGTACCAGGCATTTCGCGAAGCCGCTCTCATCGTCAAGTACGACCTGGAGCTGCTCTTCAAGAACAACCCCGAGCAAGCCCAGAAACAGGGCAAAGGCAAGGGCAAGCCTGGCGACGGCAAGAAGGACGGCAAGCCTGTTCCGGGCGAAGATCCTGGCGCCATGCCTGGAAAAGGAAACCGGGACACCATCTAAAGGAGAACCTCCATGCAAGCTCTATTTGATATCAGCTGGCTTCGGCCGGACTATCTGTACGCGCTCCTGGCGGTTCTTCCCGTCATGGCCGCACTTCTGTACTTCTCCTACCGCCAGCGTCTGGCTGCGCGGAAGGAATGGGGCGAGGAAAAGCTGATCGAGCGATTCACCAGGCCCTTCAGCGCCCGCCGGGAGTTCCTCAAGGGAGCTCTCTGGCTCGGCGCCATCACCCTGGCCATCATCGCCGCAGCCGGTCCGATCATGACCGACTCGCCTCAAGTCGTGCGCGAAGGCAGCATGAAACTGATCGCCGTGGTCGACGTCTCTCCCAGCATGGCTGCGGAAGACTATCGCGGCGTCATGCCACCCAAGGAAATCATCAAAGACTGCAAGACCGTGCTGCAGACCATCCCCGCCGACAAGGTCGTAGGTCCCTACGGCAGCCGGCTGGACATGGCCAAGTACGTGATCCGCAAGCAGATCATGCCCACACTGGAGCGCAACAAGATCGGCATCATCAACTACACCGGCCAGGGCTTCGTCCAGGCTGAGTTGACCGATGACTACTGCGCGCTCTACTGGATGATGACCAAGCGCATGGGCATCAATCAGGCTCCCGGCGGCGGTTCCGACTACGCCGAAGGCCTGAAAACGGCGCTCGACCTCTTCAAGAGCGAGCCCCCGTCGCAACACCAGAAAGTGATCCTGCTCTTCACCGACGGCGGCTTCACCGGCGACCAGGCAAATTTGACCAAGGTCCTCAATGACATTCGTCAGGAAGGGATCAAGATCATCGTTGTCGGCGTCGGCGCCTCCTCACCGGTCCCCATTCCGAAGTACAGCTCGGATGGACAGGTGACCGGCTACGTAGAGCAGGAGGGCAAGGTGGTTCAGACGGCAATCGACGAAGCCGCCCTGCAGACCCTCGTTGGTCAGACCGGCGGCGACTACATTCGCCTCGACCCTGCCTCGCCTCCCAACGTCAAAATCGAGTGGGCTCGTACTCTCGGCAACACCAAGACCGAGAAGCACGACAACCCCGTCTACCAGTACCCGCTGGCAGTTGCCCTGATCCTCATGGGCATACTCCTGGGTATCGGACTGCTCGGCGGCCGCAAGAGCGAAAGCTGAGCGGAGGTGAATAACTCAACACGCAGTTAAACGCCTCCCGGAAGTCAGACAAGACTTCATCTGTGACAGCGGAACTGGCTCGTGGCCGGTTCCGCCGCAATTCCGTCCGATTCCGATATGCCCACACCCAACTCAATCGCCGACAAGGAACTCCTCAAGGAGAATCGGCATGGGCTGTGGTTTCTTTCAACCTGAACCTGAAGGTGATTTACTCACCAGAAAACTGGAGAACTACCATGAATAAGATGCATCAGATCACGCATCCGAAGTTCGCGGCTCAGGCAGCCGAGGTTAACAAGGTTGTGAAGGGTTACCCCAACGTGGTTGCCCTCTGCATCCGCTCGCTGCTGACCAACGATCACGTCCTTCTCACCTCGCTGCCGGGTCTCGCCAAGACGACCCTGGCCAACACGCTCGGCGCCACCATCATCGGCGGCAAGGCCGGGCGCATTCAGATGCTGCCCGACACGCAGCCGTCCGACATCACCGGCATCCCCATCTTCAACCCCGAGTCCCGCGAGTGGGAAACGGTGCTGGGGCCCATCGTCGGCGTCAACGTCTTCCTGGCGGACGAAGTGAACCGTACCGGTCCGAAGACCAACGCCGCCATGCTGCAGTCCATGCAGGAGCGCAAGGTCACCATCCGTGGCGTCGACCACAAGCTGGAGCCGGTCTTCATCGTCATCGCCACCCGCAACCCGATCGAGCAGGAAGGCACCTATGAGCTGCCGGAAGCCATGATCGACCGTTTCGGCGCCGAAGTCAGCCTGCCCTACGTCTCGCCGGAAGACGAGATCGACATCCTGCGCATGGCCACCAGCCTGCGCAAGGACCCGACCTCGCTGGTGAACGCGGTGGTCTCGCTCGACGACATCATCGCCGCCCGCGAGGAGGTGAACCAGATCGTCGACCAGCTGCCCATCGACACGCTGCGCTACATCAACCGCCTGGTGCGCGCCTCCCGCCCCGGCGACGACCTCTTCAAGAAGGTCCGCGACAAGGAAGGCAACGGCTTCGAGAAGAAGGTCCGCATCGGCTGCTCGCCTCGTGCGCAGCTGGCCATCGCCTACGCTGCTTCGGCAGTGGCTTTCCTCAACGGCCGCACCAAGGTCGAGCCGGACGACATCAAGTTCGTCTCGCGCGACATCATGCGCGCCCGCATCGCCAAGAACCCGATGGCTCCGAACTTCCAGGTGGATGACTTCATCACGGCCATCCACAACAGCATCGAAGTCGTCGGCGCCTGAGGGAAGAGCGAGAAGCGGGTACCAGCCCATGTAAATGAGCTTAGCAAGGAAGGGCCGCTGAGATAACTCAAAACACCGGTCGGTGCTTCGCAAGAAGCATCGACCGGCTCAGTTAGGAGTGCATCGAAAGCAAGGCCCTTCCCCCGGCTCACCTGGGCGGTCTATAGAATTCGACTCGGCACGTTGCCGGGTCGATTGATTTAAATCTGAATTTGGACCGCCGAGGTCGCAGCACGGGCTAAGACTCTCACAAGAGTAAGTACCCATGCGGCGTCACGCTCAATTCCGGCTACTCTCGAGGTAAGGCAGTCCCCCGTGGTCTGCTTTGTCTAGAGAAGTTAGCAACTCGGCATTGGTCCTGCTTCGACAACCTTAAGAAAGAGGTGAATCATGTCTGAACGCAAAGATAATGCTCTTCTGGAGTTGATCGGAGCCGTTGAAGAGAGGGCAATCAACAGCCCGATTCCTGTACGCTGGCGTACCAGCCAGATCTTCGGTGGGACCGGTGAACGGCCCAGCAGGAACCGCGGTTTCAATGGCTTCGACTTTCACTCGCTCAGGCCCTACCAGTATGGCGACGACCCCCGCAAGATCGACTGGGCAGCTTCGGCTCGCTCCGGCACCGGGGAATACTTCGTTCGCCAGACTCAGGAGCCCCGCGAAGTCAAATTCTTCATCCTGGTCGACTCCAAGTTGACCATGGACTTCGGCACACGGCGCACCACCAAACGCATGGTGGCTGCCGAACTGGCTGCTTCGATTCTCAACTCGGCCAAGAAAACCAACGACAAGGTTGGCTATCTGGTCTACGACGAGAAGGCGATCCAGTCCATGAGCTATCGCGCCAATTTCGCAGCCACGGTCAAGGTGCCGTGCCTGTCCGCCATCATCGAACCGGGACTGCGTCACATGTTCCCGGGCGGCGAAACGGCGGAAGCAGTGGTGCTCGACACAGGCGAGAGCGGCACCGTCAGTGGTCTGACCCAGGCTCTGCGCTACGTGCGCAACCAGTCCAAGGCCATCGTCTTCGTCATCTCCGACTTCATCGACCTCTCCGAGGAAGAGAAGGAAGAGCTCGCCTACACCGCCGGAATTCACGACACGGTCTGCATGTACGTGCAGGACATCCGTGAGCGTGAACTCCCCAACACCTGGGGTATCTACATGCTCCAGGACATCCGCAAGGGTGTGAGCAAAGCCATCTGGCTGCCGCCCAAGTGGTGGCCGTTCCAGAGCAAGTCCAGCGTGCGTGAACAGTACGCACAGAACTTCCGCGAGCGCCGTCAGGGGCTCTTCGCCTTCTTCAAGGAAGCGGGCGTGCGGTGGGAAGAGTTTTCCACCGAGGAAGGTCTGTCGGCGCGCGACAAGCTCATTCGGCTGTTCTCCGGCAACTCCTAACGCGAAAGGTCAAAACTATGTTGAAAACTCGATATCTGGCTGTTCTCGCGCTGGCTACGATGGTGTCGGCGAACGCGCTGGCACAATCCCCCGCGGAGGCAGCACCATCCACTCCTGCAAGCAATGCTTGCAGCACCCTGTCCGGCACCCTCGGGGGCCAGGCACAGTCCTCGGGTTCCACGCCCGCCTACGGCTACTACGGTGAAGGCGACTACGGCTACCAGCCGGAGCAGAAGCCCGAACCGAAGCCGGCCAACCCCGTGCGCAAGTCCTGCGCCGACGGTAAGGTGCGCATGCTCGTCGGCATCACCCCCGACGACGGCAACGGCAACCCGGCTTCCCACCGGCACTTCGGCCACACGATCATGGACAAGGTTCCCTTGACCGTGGTCCTCGACCTCGACCCTTCGGTCACGGTCGACCTCACCTCCCTGGTCAACCAGAAGGTGATCGGCTTCGAAGGCTCCGACTGGGAACTCTACAAGCCCGCCGCTGGTGAACCGCCGGCGGTATCGGTGAGCGGCCCTGTTCTCAAGGCCGTCGGCGTCGAACCTGACCCGGCCAACCCCGGCAAGATGCGCCAGGTTGTGCGCAAGGTCTACGTCATCAACCTGATCGTGCAGAGCATGGTCTACAAGCCGAGCATCATCTTCACGCTCGACCTGCGCTACGCCACCGAGATGCTGCCTGACGGCAAGTCGCCTCGCTGGATGGCTCTGACCACGCCCGACTTCGTCGTGTCCCGCACCAACGTCGTGGACAACGGCGAGGAACTGCTGGAAGGTGACCTGGACGCCAAGGCTGAACGTCTGCCCTGGCCCACCGTCGCGGCGCTCTCCACCGGCATCTTCCTGATGCTGTTCTTCCCCGGCCTGGCGCTGGTGAAGTGGCTGAACCGCGAGCGTCCGCGCAAGGTGATTCCGCCCAACCGGATGGCCTGGATCGTCTTCGAGTCCAACTACAAGGACGGCAAGGCGAACGGCTTCAAGGTCAAGCACATGAAGGCCTTCTCGCACGCACTGCGTCGGTACCTGGCTTCCACGCCGCAGTACCCGCGCATCGACGCGCTCACCATCGAACAGATTGGCACCCACTTCCCGGATGCCGATCAGACGCACCTGGCCATGGTCAAGCGCGCCATCACCGCTTGCGAGAACGAAGTTTTCGCAGCCGGCTCGGAGCGCAATGGTGAAACGGCAGTCTCGATGAACGAAGTCGAACTGCTCAACCTCTTCACCGACCTGAGCCATCTGGTTCCGCGTCCCTGGGATGCGAAGTAAGCTTCCACCAGGCGAACCAGAAGTTTGGAACCAACGCCAAGTACCCGTGCCGGCTCTCAAGAGCCGCACGGGAAAACTGAGGCGCTGGTAATCCCCTGTATCCGGGAGGGCGCTGGAGCAGTGGTATCACCACCGGTGATGCCGCTGTCTTTCAGCGCCCTCCTGATGCTTGCAACAGGTACCTGAACAAAGTACTTGCACTAAGCGCACGCTTAAGGAGCCTACCTTCCAAAAGCAAAACCGAAAGTCTAACCCAAAGCTTTCCATCTGCACCACAAGCTCCGCCGTAAATTCGGAAGAGCATTCACTAGAGACTACTTGGCTCAAAGAGAAAGTCCGCCGACAAGCGGGCTGTTTTTTTGGATGCATTTCCTGACAACTGCGGACAAGCCGAAGTTGCAGCAGATGCACAGCTAAGTAGCTTCTAGCGAGTGCTTTTCGGGAGAAACGGCGAGGTGAGTGCCGAGCGGAAAGGTCTAATACCTGAAAGGTACAGCCATGTCTATCAAGAACTCTACTCCGAGCTTGCTCGGT
Source organism: Candidatus Obscuribacter sp. (assembly GCA_016712465.1). Lineage (GTDB taxonomy): Bacteria > Cyanobacteriota > Vampirovibrionia > Obscuribacterales > Obscuribacteraceae > Obscuribacter. Next base: position 6,602,585 of record JADJQZ010000001.1, on the reverse strand, counting down.
AAGGCGATCTCGCTCTTGAGCCGCACCAGCTTGTCGCTGGCCCTCGGCTTCACTCTCCTCTTCACTCTCCCCCATGGCCAGGTCTTCGCAGACCAGGCCCAGTCAGGCCAGGCAGCCGTCACGGCTCCTGCCTACAATGGCGCTCCCATCTACAAGGACGCCTTCGAAGCCCTGCGCGACCGGCACCGCGAACTGCGTGACCCGGCCGCCCGCGCCAAGTTCGTGGCCGAATGGGAAAACAAGCACGCCAAGGACGGCATGCTCAACACCGAAGCCGGTACCGACCGGGCCATCTTCGAGATGGTCTGGAGCCTGGGCCAGCGCTACGACTACTACAACCCGCCTGTGGAAGCCAAGGCCGAGGCAGACCGCACCAATGCCACCATGGCTGGTGTGGGCATGCCGGTCGGCATGAAGGGTCTGGTCAAGGCCCTCAAGGAGCTCAAGCAGAAGAAGGACAGCGGCGTCGAGGTCAAGGACTCCGACTACGAGGCCCTGAGCAAGATCACCGACGAGCGTCCGCTCTGGGTGCCAGATTCCCCTTATGAGGGCAGCCCCGCCGAAGGCGCCGGCGTCCTCAAGGGCGACATCATCACCCATGTGAACGGCAAGAGCGTCAACGGTCAGACCATCGATGAGGTGGTCTCGCAAATCCGCGGGCCGGCCGGCACCAAGGTCAAGGTCACGATCAAGCGTCAGTCGGAGTTCGCCGACCAGACCAAGGACATCGAGATCACCCGCGCCCAGGTGCAGGTGCGAGTCATTCACTCCACCTCGCTGCCGGGCAACATCACCCGCATCAAGATGGACCATTTCAGCTCGCAGTTCGGCGATCAGGAAATGGCTGATGCGCTTGTGGCCGCCGTCTCAAGCGGTACCAAGGGCATCATCATCGACTTGCGCGGCAACCCGGGCGGCTTCCTGCACCAGGTCATGAACATCGGACAGATGCTGTTGAAGGACGGCATCATCGTCCAGAACGTGGCCCGTCGCGGCGACCACCTGGTCACCACGACAAACCTGGTGACGGAAAAGAACTTCATCGTGCGGGAAGAGTCCACGGACGGCACCAAGACCGAGACCCGCTATCGCCGCAACGCCCCCGTCATCGTCCCGGCATCCATCCCCGTGGTGGTGCTGATCAACGAAGGTTCTGCTTCCGCCTCCGAGATTCTGGCAGGCGCGCTGCAGGCCAACGGACGGGCCATCATCGTGGGTACGCCGACCCGCGGTAAGGGTGTCGGACAAGACCTGGTCAAGTTCGACAAGGGCAATCGCAACATGCACGTCACCAGCTTCGAATTCCGGCCCGGCGGAGAGGCCATGGACTGGGTGGGCATCGTGCCCGACGTGGAAGTGAAGATGCCTGAGTTCGCTGACGTGGCGGAAGACCCTTCTGCCGACGCCCAGCTCAACCAGGCCAAGGCCGAGATGCTCAGCATCATTCTCGGCAACCCGGCTCCCAAGCGCGATGCCGCCGAACTGGCCAAGCGCCGTGACGAGCTGAAGAAGGCGAACGAGGACATGTTCGCCAAAGAGGTGGAGGGGCGCAAGAAGTTCCTCGCCACCCCCATCAAGGACGACTCTGCCGCGGCCCCCAAGCCCGACAAGAAGTGACGTCGACGAAACGAACTTGAACCCGGCGACCGGAGCTAGTGGGCTCGTGATGCCCACAGATTCGGTCGCCCCAATTTCTCCAACTGGTCTGACAAGACCAAGAAAGAGGGTAAACAAATGAAATTTACGAACCGTAAATCGCTTGTGCTCTCGACGATGATCGCTTTCGGTGCGACGGCCCTTCTGGCTCTGTCGCCGATGGCCACGCTGGCTGCCGATGGTCCCGCCAAGGACAAGGGCAGCGAGTTCCAGATCATCATCGATGGAACGCAGCCCAGCAAGCTGCAGATCTTTGTTCCGGGCGTGAAGCCGAAGACTCCGGCCAAGCCGGTGACGTCTCCGCAGGACCCGACCACTGCTCCGCAGCAGGTCGTGCCCGGCCAGACGAAGCCCGCCGACCCCAAGTCGACCACGCCCGACCCCAAGACCACCACACCCGACCCCGGCGCCAAGACCCCGGACCCTGCCGCTCCCGCTGAAACCGGTCCTTCGGACCCCAGCGTGGACGGCATCCCCGTGGACGACCCGGCCAAACTGCGCGAGTTCCTGGAGAAGCACGGCATCGTCGTGCCGGGAGCTGCACCGCCGGCTCAGCCGAGCCCCGATGACCTGGAGAACTTCTACCATCAGGTCTGGCGCCTCGTGGCCATGAAGTATTACAACGAGAAGAAGCTCGTTGGCTGGGAGACCTGGTACGACAAGTACAAGGGCAAGCTGCTCACGGTCAAGGACCTGGAGTCGGCTCTCAGTGAGATGCTGGGTGGAGTGGGCGACCGCTGGACCCAGTACACCACCAGCGACCAGATCGAGCGCTACCGCGCCCGTGCCAAGAACGACATCGTGGACCTCGGTCTCTCGGTGGCCGTTCAGCCCGATGGCAGCTATGTCATCGACTTCCTCTCCTACGGCACCCCGGGCTGGAAGTCCAATGCTTTCCGCACCGGCGACAAGCTCAAGAGTGTCCATGTCAGCCCCGAGGACCCCAACTCCAAGCTGGTGGACGTGAAGGGCAAGCCGGTCAAGGAAGTGGAGGAACTGCTCCAGCAGAAGGTCGGCACCAAGGTCAGCGTCGTCATCAGCCATGACGGCGTCGACGAGAAGATCGATCTGGCCTTCGAGAAGCCGGACCGTGCTCCCATCATGCTCATGCCGATGCCCAACAACATCGGCTACATTCGTCTGCCCAGCTTCGGCAGCGATCAGCAGAGCGTGGAAGCTCTCGGCAATGCCTTTGTGGAAGGTCTGGGCAAACTGGACGAACACTTCAAGGGCAACATGCAGGGACTGATTCTCGACCTGCGCGGAAACTCCGGCGGTGCCGTCGACCTGGCCAAGATGATCGCCTCTCTCTTCATCGAGAAGGGTACCTTCATCAAGCAGGAAGAGCGCACCGGCCGTGTCTCCAGCAGGACCGAGGAGATGTTCAACCCGCCCATGAAGTACAACTTCATCGGCGTTCCGCCGGAAGTGCTGAGCCTCATGAGCCGGCTCTACACCATGCCCATGGTGGTGCTGGTGAACGGCAGCTCGGCCTCCAGCTCGGAGATTCTGTCCGGCACCCTCATGGACAACAACCGTGCGGTGATCGTCGGTACCCAGACCTTCGGCAAGGCGGTGGCGTTCGTGGTGCAACCCACTCCCGCAGGCGGCTTCCTGCAGGTGACCACCATGCACTACCTTACCCCGGCCGGTAACGACATCGCCGGCAAGGGTATCACGCCCAACATCGTCATCGACAACAAGCGTGGCAAGCAGGCCACCGACGAACAGTTGGCTCTGGCCACCAAGATCGTCACCGACGCCGTCACCAAGATGAACGGCACCGGTCAGACGGCTGTGCCTGCACAGCAGGGCAATCAGGGCTTCGGCGGAGACTCGGTTCTCTATATCTCCATCGGGCTCGGTCTCATCGTTCTGCTCGTGGTGCTGGGCGGCGCCTGGCATCACTACCGCAAGCAGCGGGACGAGGCAGAGCGCAAGCACAAGTAACAACCGAACCTCGGTTACGGCGGCATCCTCGGGTGTCGCCGTGACCAATTCGGTTTCTTTCCCATCTCAACACAAGGAGCAATCCCATGACACACACCAAGCTACTAAGTCGGATGTAGGTCCTGGTGAGCCACTGCCAATGGTGGCAGTGCCGCAAGACGGTGAAGTCTGACTCGGAACCGGATTTCACCCCGTCAGTTTTGGTTTGAATTGACTGAAACGTCGAAGGCTCGGCAGTGAGTGCACGGTTCTACTTCGGTAGTGCCGGCGATCAGCTGCTGCGTCATAAGACAACTGACCGGCGCCGGCATCTGGCCCCTGCATCAGGGCAACAGAGGTCGGCACAAAAGCGTCTTGTGCTCGGCTTGCACCAGGACCTCCCGACCGGAGGTGTACTATGGGCAAGTCGTTCCGCTCCAGCCGTGAGGCTCTCGAATACAGCCACAAGAGCGTCAAAGGCGGCGGCAAGGCCCGCCACCAGGCGCCTGAGGCTGAAAGCACCACCCTCGTCGCTCTCAGCGAAGTGTTCATGTCCGAAGCGGCGGTGGCTAAGCTCCTGGCCCGCGATGGCCAGCAGATCGAACGCTACCGTCAGGCTTACGAGCATGACGAGGAAATGGTGCGTGTTGTGTTGCGTCCGCGCTTCGACGGTGGTTACAACGTCGAGGACGGTCGCCACCGTGTCATCGCTGCCAAACAGGCCGGTGTGGGCTTCATTGAAGCCAAGATCATCGACTGAGGCAGCCGCCAACCTGAAATAGAGACGGCTCCCACCCTCACTTGCCAGTGCAGTGCGTGGGAGCCGTCTCACTCTTTTCAATCGCAACCGGGAAAGCTCGGATTCCCAGGGGAAAACGCATGAAATTCAGTCCCAAAGGACTTCTCATTGCAGCAGTTGCCTTGCTGTCCATCATCTTCGCCTTCTCCTTCGTCTTCGGTACCGCCAGCGGCGACATCGAACTGAAGGAGCGCATCTTCTTCAAGTGGAAGAACTCCCTCGACGTCACCGTCGCCAACAAAGACGAAGGCAAGGTCGCCGAGTCGGCTATCCAGATGAGCCGCACTTTCACCTGGACGGACGAGAGCGGCAAGACTGTCGCCACCGCCAGCGTGGCCATCATCTCCATCGGCACCGATATCTACGTCTACGACGGCGCAGGCAATCGAGTCGGCAGCATCGAAGAGCGACTCTTCTCGCGCTGGGGCAGAACCTGGAGCAGTTACGACATCAAGGATGCCGGCGGCAACAAGATTGCCAGCTCGGACAAGACGGAGTTCATGGGCACCACCATCACCCTCACCGCGCCGGACGGCACCAAGTTGGCCAAACTGGACCGGCCCTGGGTGAACGTCATGGGCGACAGCTGGGGCATCAAGGTGCTCAAGCCGGGCGCCGTGGACAACCGCATCCTGGTCATGATCGCCGCCTTCAAGACGGCCGCGGATCGGGACAAGGAGTCGGGCAGTTCCAAGGACACGAGCAAGAAGAAGTAAGACGACGCACTCTTGCAGGCTCTTTTAGCCTCGCCTGAGTGCCGCTCTCCCCAGCTCTACCTGTCTCTTCAGGTGAACTGAAAACAACTAGTCAGCATGGGGGTCACAAGCGTGTGACTCCCGGGCAAGGCGACTGGCGGCGTGCAAAACGCCCCAGTCTGCTCTTCCCAAAGTTAGCAACCGTGCCCAGGAAGCAAATGGAAAGCGCTCAGACAAAGAGAGGCAGTGGTCTCGACCGGCACCCCAAGAGCAATTGGTGGTAAGGGACGAACAAACAGCTGCTGTTCCGAGCATTTTCCTTTTGGTTCCGAGAGGCAATGTAAGCTTCCCCGGCAAAAGCCTGAAAAGCGCTTGGCCAGGGGATTGTGCCTGTCGGGTGTCGACGCGGCTCAGAGGACCGAGCCCAAAAACCTAAGTACCTCCGCACTAAGACAACCAAAGATTCACGGAGGGTCCTGCCCGAGCGGCACAACCAGATATACAGGGGAAACCCATGACAAACGTCACCAAAACCACGCGCCTGACGATCTTCGCGATCGCTCTGGCGTCCGTGCTCTTTCTCTTCTATAGCTTGTTCCTGGCAAATCGCGACAAGGAAATCTCGCGTGTCACGTTCCCGGACAAGACTCAAGAGGTAGTCTATCTGCCCGATCCTGCCACGAATCAGCGCCTCAAGCTGATCCGTTTCAAGGAAGACGGCTTCACAAGAATTTCCGGCACCATCTTCTGGAATAGCGGTCTCATCGAAGACCTCACCTTCGGTGGTCCGGACAACGTCGTCCTCACTTCCATCGAGTACTACCCACTCGACGACAAGGAAGGCAAGGACACGCGCGGCAAGAAACGCAGCGACGCCCGCTTCGCAGTGGACGGCAGCTACACTTACCACGCGGTCTATCGCCCGGACGGCACCCTGGAGCGCCTCGGCGAACTGCAGCCGATGGGCACCTACAACGCCACCTTCTACTTCGAAGACGGCAAGTCGGTGCATCGTCAGCGCACATTCGACGAGAAGAAGCGCTATCGCTCCGAGAAGATCTTCCGGCGCGACGGCTCCCTTCTGGCCTCGATCTACTCGCAAGCCGGCGACTACTCCAAGACGAGCACCATGCTCTATCGCGAAGACGGCACCACATACGCCACCTTCACCCGCGATCCTATCGACGGGGAAAAGGGACAGGTGTTTGCGGCGAACGGCTCCACGATGATTCTCGAGTACGCTCGTGACTATTACAACCTCCAGGAAATCTACCTCGACGAGAAGGGTAACCTGATCCAGAATCGCGACGGCAGCCGCATGGGCAACCTGCTCACAGTGCGCGCCTATCGCGAAGTCGGCGGTCAAATGCTCATGGCATACCGCCAGCGCTGGATGATGACCCACACCCTCGGACCTGATGCAGAGAAAGTCAAACTGCGCCGGGTCGAGTACTACGATTTCGCGGCCAAGCGCGCCTGCGAGATCCAGATGGACGTGGCGGGCACCACGCCCAAGACGATCACCTGCCCGGAGGCCAACGGTACTTCCACCGTCAAGCGCCTCGGCGAAGACGGCATCACCGTCGATACCATCGACACGCTCTCCAAGAGCAACAAGGTGGTCGCTACCGCTAAGGGCAACGGAGCCAAGGTCGATATTCCGGCCGAATGGCTTCAGAACATTCGCCCAACGCCTTTGCCCAATTTCAAGGATGAAGACGCACCACCTCCGGTGTACGACTTCCACTAAGCACCCTGGCTGAATCATCGGTTCAGCCGGGTCTCTTTCAAATCTCAACTTCGATTTAAGGAAAGCTATCATGACTCTTACCATCGGCACGGTCATCATCCTGGCCGTCATCCTCATCCTGGCCAACAAGTCCGGCATTCGTCGCGGTGCCCACGGCAACGAAGTGTTCGGCGGCGTCTGCTTCGGCATCGCTCGCCATTTCGGTCTCACGCCCGCCCTCGTGCGCGTGCTGACCGTGCTCTTCGCCCTGGTCTCCGGCGGCGGCGTGGTCCTGCTCTACATCCTGCTCTGCCTGGTCCTGAACAAGGACTGATCGGCAACGGTGAACGGTGGGAAGGTCGCTTGATGCGACCTTCCCTACCCCCACTTGCGAATGCTGCTTCCCTTTCATTTGCGACTTCTGCTACCCCACCATTTGCGACTGCTGCTACCCTTCCTCAGGATTTACTGCCGCTCTGTCCTTTCCCGGGTCGACCTTGGCTTTGCCCTCTTTCTTCTTCGATTTTCCTTTTTGTTTTCATTTTTGCACGATCTACTATTTGTATTCGTACCTTCAATTACCAGACAGGCGTTTTCTTTCCAGCACCGCTTCCCTTTCTCTTTTGCTTACTACATTCTATCATAGTGCTTTTTTGGTTACAGACAGCTGAGAGTAACCCCCGAGGGTAGCATTCGGCGTCAATCAGCACTCTTCAATTCGACTCAGTCGGGTCTGCTCTCCATCAGCACTCTTCAATCTAAATCTAACTCAGTCGGGTTCAGCCGCAGTCCGTGTCATGTCTGACACAAAGTTACTCATACAGGTGAAAACGGCGAGACACTTGCATCCTCGCCAGACGGAGATGTCAAGACAGCGTTAAAAGCACTTCAGAAGCCCAAAAACAGGACGCCGGGGGCAGAAAACCGTTTGGACCTCGGCCGGTACTGTGCTAGTTCATAGACGTACTTGAAAAAATCCAACTTAGAAGCAACTTTCCAACAAACACACTTACTCATCTCCCGCAGCACGAACTCACTGCCTGCCTTTAAAAAAAGGAAGCAGCAGCGGTCTTTCGCGCTCAGTCCATTCATAAGCTAAACAGACAGTTAGTTAGCACTGTCTCTCCATACAACCGGAGATTTGTTATGCATTATTTGATAACTTCCGGGTTCAACTCCCCGGCCAGACTTCTAATTGAGGGCAGGATGCTGGGTTTACTCGGCGTTTCCTCTCTCACTATTGCAGCTCTAATATTCCTTTCCGAAAGCCTGTCCACTGAAGCAAGTCTGAGCACAAGCATTTTGCTTGGTAGTGCCTTGTTTCTGGCGGGAAGCTTGAGCGAAAAGAAAGTCAGAAAAGACAGTTTCCTTTCCAGCACAAGCAAGAACTGCACCATCTCAGCCTACCTTTGCTGGGTATCTGCCGCCATAGAAGCCATTCTACAACTTGGTATTCCAATGGCGGTGCCCTACCTGCTCGGCTTATCCGCTTTGTTGATGGTACTTTCACTCATTGCCAGAGACAGTTTTCTGGAAAAGACTGCCGCTGCTGCTTGCGCTGCCGCCCTGGCTCTCTATGGTACGCAGTGGCAAACCTGGGACTATCCGACAGTTTCAACAGTAGTGGTTTGCTGTTACTCGCTCAGCATCATCTGCGGCAAACGCGGTAAAAGCTTCATCGAACGAGAACTGGGTCTCTTTGGCTACTGTACTCTTTTGAGCGGCACTTACCTGCTCATCCGCACACCATACAACACTGCCACAATGGCAGTGGAAGCTCTTGCACTGATTGTTCTGGGCTTCGCCACCAACAAAGTCGGTCACCGCTTCAGCGGCGTGGTGGCAATTTTCATTGCCTGCGCCAAGCTCTGGATTATCGATCTATCCGGAGCCGGAGCCGGTGTCCGCACAGCAGTAGGCTTCGCCGTATTCGGGGTATGCAGCGTCACCGCCGGCATCTTCTACCTCGTCGAATACGTGTGGAAATCCAAAACAAAAAATTAAGAGGAGTCACTATATGAACATAGCGAACGATCAAGGTCGTTCTGAACGGCTGGAATTACTTATTGTCGGTCGAGTTTTACTCACCCTGGGTGTTGCCAGTCTTACCCTCGGCGCTGCCATTGCATCCACTTTGATGGATGGCATCGGCCCGGTTCAACGCGGCATCATCGGATTGATAGTGGCCGCCAGTATGGTCGGAAGCGGCGAAACACTCTCCCGCCGCCCGGGCCGCAGTTTCCTTTACTGGTTCTCAACCAACTTGATGAGCGCCGGTTATGCGCTTGCATACTTCTTCGTCTTCAGCCTCTACTATGTCCCTGGACTGACCGTCCTCTCTACCCCTTATGCAAGTTGGGTGCTGGGGCTGGTACTGGCTTTGCTTGCCACTTACCACGGCACGCGCAATCCATCAATGCGCTGGGTAACACCGGTCTTTACCATGCTCGTCACAGGGCATGCCGGTTACCAGATGCTCACCAGCACCGCTACCATCGAGCTATTTGCCGTCACCATGAAAGTACAAGTACTGGGCTGCCTGATTGGCATGGTCTGGTGCTCGGCGCTTTCAACGGTCTACAAACAGTTGGAAGGGCGCTATAACTGGCCGGGCAGCAATGTCACAGAGGCAGCTGACTGGCTCTTCAATCGTAGCGCACACGAAATTTATTTCGTAGCTGCGGCGCTTAACGCCATGGCACTGCCGCTCTTTCTGGACGACCGCTCGCAGGCTCCCATCTGGTGGTCACTGGAAGCACCAATTCTGCTGGCCATAAGCTGGCGCACCGCCAACACCTTCAAACATGCAGTGATTAGCCTGATCTGGGGTGTCGCCATCGGAAATATGCTTATCACGGCATTACAAGGACCGGTATCAAATATGGTGCAACTGGCCGTACCACTTGCCGGTCTCGCCATGGGTATGATGTATCGCTTTTACCAGGCCGGCACCATTTCCCACAGCCAACGCAAACGGGGCTACCAAATACACACTTACCTGGCCATGGCTCTCTTCATGCTGGTGCCGTACCTGCACACCCATGAACTGCGGGAAGCCACTCCCTACTGGATGCTGGTAGCGCTGCTCATCACCGGTGCCGGACTGGCTCTGCGTGACAAGTCCTTGCACCGCTTCGGCAGCATCGCTTCCATGCTCTCGCTCTTTCTCTTTGCCAACCAGAGCGAAGCCTGGACCTGGAGCCTTGTTGGTCCCGTAATTATCTGCGCCTACGCCCTCAGCGTAGCTTACAGCTTCATCGCCAGGAAGGACGGTTGGAGACAAACGGATTTTCTGCCGGTACGATTTGCAGAATACACCGTCACCAGAGAGCAAGCAGACCATATGCAAAAGTTCTGGTCATGGGCAGGCACGATTATTCTCTTACTGGCCACCTATCGCCTCAACAGCACAAGCGAGGCCGTAGTCTGGTGGTCAGTGGAAGCTCTGGTGCTGACAGCCATTGGAGTCTTTGTACATAGCGCACACTATCGCTATCAAAGCTACCTGGCCTTTACCTTCGCCACCGTTAAACTGTGGTGGGTAGAGGTTTACTTCGGCTATACCGGTCAAGCTCAAGAAACAGCCTTCACCCTCTACCGGGCCTATGAATTTGCAGTACTGGGTCTGACAGCCATTCTTGCCTCCTATCTGCTGCACCGGGAGAAAGATTTGCTGGTCCACACAAACCCTGCAAGCGGAACAGGCAGCGGTGGCAACCCTGCAGCCGGCCCTGACACAGTCCACGAAGACGAGCCTGAACAGAAAGACTAAAGCAAGGAACTCGGCTCAGGCAGTGCAAATGCTTTAAAGCTTCGCACTGAGACGAATCTAGCTTACGGATGACGAATCAAGCTCAAGAATGTAGCTTGAAGCTCAATCAAGGATGAGCCCCAACCCGCAAGCAGGTGACAGAATAAAATCACCTGCTTGCGCCCTTTTTGGCATGTACCCAACCCCCTACTTTTCAAATTTCGGCAACCTCCTAGTTTTTATAGTATTACAAAAATGAACCCCAAAGCGGCCCCTCACCAAACAGCTGCCAAGCAATCAGAAAGTTCTCGGAAGAGTCTTCAAAAAGTTCGACACTAAGCGGAGAGCGGCATTTAAGAAAAACAGAATAATTTCGCTCCTGGTTGCAAGCTTAGCAACTATGAGAGATTTTCCGCATAATTTCGCTTACGCCTCAAATCGAAAAATGAAATGCTCGCACTGGCCTGAAAGCCGAGCCTGCCAGGAGATAAGCCGACCTCAACAGTTCCTAGCTAGAGCCCCATCCGTTTGAGAGCTTTATCAAGCACTTCCATTTTGGCCGCCAGCCCGGCATAAGCTCCAAACTGCTCACGTCCCCGCACTCGCTCCATATGGTCAAGCAGAGACTGCTTGCGCTTCAGCAATATCTCAGTCTTCAGCCAACTCTTTAAAGAGCGCTCAGCCGCTTTCTCTTCCCAGTTTCTTTCACCACCGGTGAAGAGACGCTGTTTGACCCGTTCGGATATTTCACCCCGACCACCGCCTTCCAGGCGCGGACGGCGGGAGATGGCACTGTCCCCAGGCTTAAAGGACATAGTCGCCTTATTTTCCACCCCCAGAAGTTTGGCGGCTTCCGGCGTCAGGGGCTTCACCCGGGCAATGTTGGCATCTTGCTTGGCTTTGGTCTCTTCCAGCGTCTCAGCCTTGACCACGGCTCTTACACCGTTAACGGTATCGGCCGATTTACCGGTGAGCATCTTTTGAAGCTTGGCTTCCCTTCCGGCACGAATGTCGTCGAAAAGGGCAAAGGCAGCCCCTATGCCAAAGAGGAAAAGCGGTCCGCAAAGAGCCGCCGAAACAAAAGAGAACTTATCTCGATTGGCCAGCTCTTCCGAAACAATCATCTGTCTTATTTGCTCAGCGCTGAGCATGGCAAAGCGGGGATCATGACGCAATTCCTTGATTTCTTTTTCGGCCCCTTTGACGCTTAAGAAGGCAAGGCTGGGCAACTCCCTGGCTAAACTCTGCTCGGGAGAGGCAGCAATGCGGTCCGGCCCGGCATCAACCAGGGAACGCTCGAAAAAACCTTCATAGGGGTTCTGGGCTTTCAAATGGGTTACCTGTTCCAGTGCTGGTGAAAGGAAAAATCCAACAACAAGCCAAAATCAACGTCAGGCTTCTATTGAAGCGAAACGACTGCCCTTTGGCTATGGTGGAATTACCACCTTCTCAACTACTTTCTTAAGACGCTGACCAGGCTGGCATCAGCAATGGAATAGATATAGCCTAAACTGAGAGCCAGGATCAGATAAGTGGCGCCGATGGCGAACTTCTGACCGGCTGTGGCCGGTTGCACCCCTGCATCGGTAAGACCGCCTCCGGTGAAAGCCCGGAAGATGGAAAAGCCCGAAAGGAGAGCAATGATGAACATCAGGGGTGTCTGCCAGATCAGAGCCAGGGTGAAAATCATGAGGGCGCCGGGCAACATGAACCATTTGCTGATGGCCCCGGTTATGAAGCCGCCGTCCAAGGGTCGCACCGGAATAAGCTGAAACAAATTGAGCAGGACGCCGGTCCAACCGGCAGCCATCAAGTAGGTCAGCCCGTACTGAGCGCCTATGTAATAGAAAAGAATGGAGGTATAGCCGCCCAGCATGGGACCGGCCATGGCCACCCAGGCGTTCACGGCCTGATTGTCCGGCATCTTTCCCATGGCTACGGCCGCGCCAAAGAAGGGCACAAATATTGGGGCATGGGGCTCCAGACCGTGACGTTTCATCCAGATATAATGCCCCATTTCATGAATCAGCAGAATTCCCACCACAATGAAGGCATAGGTCCAGCCAAAGGTAACGGTATAAACACCAAGCATCAAGAACATCGAAAAGAAGCTCTTGAAGAAAACGGCAAATTTGAGAGAGCTCAGACCAACCAGAAGAAAACTCTTGAATTTGAAGGCGGCGATGCCAAGCACCCCGAGACTGCCTAAAATGGCGCCTTTGTTCTTCTTTTCTGCGGGGTCTTTGCCAGGCTCGTGACCGCCCTCTTCCATCACTACACACCTCTTTAGCAGGACTCTTCACATCATATAACCGATCTCATTGATATATCGTCAAACTCTCTAAAAACAGGAAACTATTAGGGACGAGAGCAGTCATCAGCTTCTTGTGGTCAGTTCTTTATCTAAGTAAACGCCACACACCACATTAAGTGTTGTGCAAAGAGCTAATTTAGGAGCCATTAGCAAATAGAATTACAAAGATGACAACCAGTGCCCCAAGAGATAAGCGCCTTCCCAACCCCTACCGCATGGTAGAGGACCAATTTGCCGTCGGTGTGCAACTCCTGGGACAGGTGCTCATACTGTGGTTTCAGACCATTTCTTACATGTTACGCGGGCAAATTGATCTGAAAGAGACTGTACGCCAGGCCTATATGATTGGCGTCCTTTCCTTTGTGGTGGTGGGCATTACGGCACTGTTCACCGGGTTTGCCATGTCCTTGCAGATATCAAGAGAACTTGTGCAATTCGGTGCCGACACTGCCATCGGCGGCGTTGTTTCTCTAGCCCTGGTGAGAGAAATCGGACCGATCACAGCCGGCGTAATAGTGGCCGGTCGCGTAGGCTCATCAGTGGCGGCAGAACTTACCACCATGATGATCACCGAGCAAATCGACGCCCTCAAGGTGATGCGCGTAGACCCAGTCAAGTTCCTGGTGGTGCCGCGCTACACCGCCGCACTTGTCATGATACCGACACTTTCCGTTTACGCCATGTTCATCGGTTTGATTGCCGGCATCGTCATTGCCCAGGGCGCTGCCAATGTGCCGCCTGACACCTTCATGGACTCCGTCAAACAAACCATTCTGGACCGCGACTTCTCGGTCCATTTCCTCAAATCCATTATCAACGCCACCTTGATCATCATGTTCAGTTGCGCCATCGGACTGCACACCAGGGGCGGCGCTGAGGATGTGGGCATCGCCACAACCCGTACTATCGTCTGGACCATGATCTCCATCTTCATTCTCAACTTCGTCGTTACCTCCCTCACTTACGCACCGCGCTAGGAGCTGCTATGAGCCCTCGAAAGCCGAATGAACAGCCGGTGCTGGAGTTGAAAAACATCCACAAGAGTTTTGGCGATCGCCAGATTCTCAAAGGGGTGAGCTTCAACGTATATGCCGGCGAAATGCTCGGCTTGATTGGTCCCTCCGGCTGCGGTAAGTCCACGATTTTGAAAATCATCTGCGGTTTGCTCGAACCCGACGAAGGCGAAGTGATCAAGCGTTCCGACGAAATCGGTCTGGTCTTTCAGGGTTCCGCCCTGTTGAACTCTCTTACCGTGCGGGAGAACCTGGCCATCGCCTTGCAAAGACGCAAACTGGGCAAAGCCGAGGAGAATCGCATTATCTCCGAAAGACTGAAAATGGTTGGGCTGGAAGGCTATGAGGATTACTCACCCACCAAGCTTTCCGGTGGACAACAAAAGCGCACAAGCTTTGCCCGGCCATCGTCAATGATCCCAAGATCATTCTTTACGACGAACCGACCACCGGTCTTGATCCGGTTATGTCGACAATTATTGAAGATTACATGATCGAGCTGGAAGAGAAATTGCAGGCAGCCTGTATCGTTGTCACGCACCAGTACTCTACCTGGACCCGCGCCGCCGACCGCATCTTGCTCATGCACGCCGGCAAAATCGTATGGGAAGGTACCCCCGAAGAAGGGATTAACTCCGAAGACCAATATATGAAACAATTTGCTCATGCCACTCGTGAAGGACCGATGTTGGCAGGGGCGTTTGAGGGCTGAACATTTAATGAACTCCAAACCCAATTTAGAAATCAGAGTAGGACTCTTCTTCGTCATCGCAATGTTTATGTTGACGATCGGTTGGTCGTGGCTGAAAGGAATTTCTATTGCCCACCCGCCCCAGAGATTCAGCGTGGTTTTCAGCGATATTGCCGGTCTCAACAATAATGCACCGGTCAACATCAACGGCGTGCGAGTGGGAACCGTAGAAAAAATCGAACTCTTGCAACCGGATTTGGCCGGCAAAAGCCCGCCTTCGGATTTGCCCAAAGATGACCTGAGCCGGCAGAGCGCTGCTACTCAAGAAGAAAATTCAAGAGCCATGGTCAATTGTCAGCTCAAAATCAATACCGAAGCGGTGACCATCCCCGTGGGATCTACGATCACCATTCAGACCCAGGGTCTGGTGGGCGCCAAGTACATTGAAATCACCCTGCCGGAGTTTATCCCCGGTAAGGAAGTGCGCGCTATCTCCGCCGGTGAGACCGTGCGCGGTCAGGACCCCATTCGCACCGAATTAGTTCTCAATAGAATCGCCACCAAGTTGAACGACATCGTCACCTCGGTGGGCTCCGAAGAAGTGGGAGTGAGCCTGGCTGATGCCCTCAAGCACTCAGGAGAAGCGGTGAGCGCCTTCAACCAGGCCGCCAAGAAGCTTGACAAGAACATGGACCGCTTCGAGAAAGCGGCCGACAGCTTCACCGATACCACTAAGAAGGTAGGGGAAGTGGCACAGGAAGCCAAGAGCGCCGTCAAAGGCGCCAGCGGATTCTTCCACAAAGGCGAGGAAGCCCTGGGCTCCATGGGCAGCCTGGCTAGAGATGTAAAAGTGACCAATAGCAAGGTAGGCAAGATTCTTGATAACCCGGGACTTTCCGCCGACCTCAAGGACACCGTCAATCTGGCCAAACAAACCGCCGATTCCATAGGCGTGACCATTCACGAACTGAACGGCACCCTGGCCAATCAGCCCCTGCGCCAGGATCTAATCACCATGCTCACCCGCCTCAATGAAAGCGTCAACTCCATCGAACGCTCCGTCAAAACCGTAGATAAGCTGGCAGAAGACCAGGAGCTTCGCTCCGACATCAAGAAGGTAGTTTCCGATGCCAGGCTGGCCATGGATAAGGTAGAAAACTTGGTTAACGAGCCGGACTTCAAATCGGATCTGAAGGGTACAATCGCCAGAGTCAAAGATGCCGCAGGCAACGTTGACACAGCCGCACAGCAGCTTCAGCAAGTGCTCGACAAACCGGCTCCGCTCATGCACATGATGTTTGGAAGACCGGGCAAGCTAGCCCCCAAGAGCCAGAGTGCCGGCAACAACACCTACAAAACCCGCTAGAGACGCAGTCACAAGGAGCGAATAAATGGCACTGGAAGCCGTCATAGGTCTGGAGGTGCACGCGCAGCTCAAGACGAATACCAAGATTTTCTGCAGTTGCCCCACCGCCTTTGCTGCCTCTGAAAACGAACAAGTTTGCCCTGTTTGCCTGGGCATGCCTGGTGTTCTGCCGGTTCTAAACAAGAAAGCAGTGGAATTCGGGATTCGCACCGGTCTGGCTTTGAACAGCAAAATCGCCGAGACCTGCCGCTTCGACCGCAAGAACTATTTTTATGCCGACTTGCCCAAGGGCTATCAGATTTCCCAGTACGAAAAACCCATCTGCCTGGGTGGTTACATTGAGGTGAACGGCAGAAAAGTACAGATTCACAGAGCCCACCTGGAAGAAGACGCCGGCAAATTAGTACACGCCGGTGCTGCCGGTCTCCACGGTTCCGATTACAGCAAGGTAGACTTCAATCGTTCCAGCATGCCGCTTCTGGAAATTGTCAGTGAACCGGATCTGACCAGCCCAGAAGAAGCTCGCCTCTACCTGACCGAACTGCGCAACATTCTGCGCTACATCGAAGTATGCGACGGCAACCTGGAAGAGGGCTCTTTCCGTTGCGATGCCAACGTCTCCCTCAGACCGGTGGGTCAGCAGGAACTTGGCACCAAGACCGAAATCAAAAACATGAACAGCTTTCGGGCAGTGCAACGGGCCATTCAAAGTGAAATTGAAAGACAAACCGCCCTCATCGAAAAAGGCGAACGCATCGTACAGGAAACCAGACTCTGGAACGAGGCGGAAGGCAAAACCCATCCCATGCGCTCCAAGGAAGAAGCCCACGACTACCGTTACTTCCCCGAACCGGATCTGATGCCCCTGACCATCAGCCGCCAGTGGGTGGAGGAAGTGAGAAAATCCCTGCCCGAACTACCGGCCCAGCGCCGACAACGCTATCAAAGCGACCTCGGTCTCTCAAGCGAGGACGCTGCTGTTCTCACCGAAACCAAAGAACTGAGCGATTTCTTCGAAAGCTCGCTGGCCCTTAATGCTCCCGCCAAGGCCGTGGCCAACTGGTTGATTGGTCCTGCCACCGCTTACCTGAAAGAGAACAAGAAGGAATTCTGCCAGACCGCCCTCACGCCTCAAAATATGGCGGATCTCTGCCAGGCAGTCAGTTCCGGTAAAGTCAGCTCCACCATCGCCAAGCAACTCCTCCTCGACCTCATGACCGAAGGCGGCGACGTCGCTAAGTTGATTGAAAGCAAGGGACTGGCCCAGGTCTCGGACGAAGGCCCAATCAAGGCCATTCTGCAGGAAGTACTGGATAAGAGTCCCAATCAGTTGGCCGACTACGCCTCCGGCAAGGTCAAGCTCAGACAGTATTTCTTCGGGGAAGCCATGAAAGCCCTCAAGGGCAAGGCCAATCCTCAGGTGATAAATAAACTGCTGGACGAAATGCTGCCGCCGGTTGCGGCCGGTTAGAGTAAAGCAGCCTGCTTAGAAAAAGGCATAATAGTGGTATTAATATAGGAAACCCTGGAGTTTCGCCGTGCTTGCTATGCGATTGAAAGTTCTGACTGTGCTTGCCGCCCTTTCTCTGGGCAGTGCTGCTCCAGCCTACAACTTCAAAGGCTATTACGCGCCGGCCGTTCTTGAATCGCCCATGGTCGACAATGTCACCTATACGCCGGTGGGCATGGGTATTGTCACATCCAAAGCCGGCTTCCGCGTACACCCTGTCACCGGACGGGGCGATTTTCACAACGGCGTCGATTTGAGCGCCAAGTTGAACGATAGAGTTTACTGTTTGCTGGACGGCGTCGTGACCAGGGTAGGCTGGCGCGGCAACCTCGGTGTGGCAGTCGAGGTTTACCACCCTTATCCCAATGTACGTACCATTGTCGGTCACCTGAACGCCTATTCGGTCATGCCGGGCATGCCGATTCGCAGGGGCAGGGTGATTGGCTATGCCGGTTCCACAGGGCGCTCCACCGGCGTACACGTGCACTATACGGTGATTAAAGAAGACACCCACGAGTACATCGAGCCCATGCAGTTCATCAACCAGGTACCTCAATATGTGGTGGCCCTGCGCAGTGCTCAGGCCCAAATTGCCTATTCGCAAAACCTCAAAAGTTTCCGCAAAATCGACACCAAGCTTATTGATGTGGAATCCACCGAAGACCTTCCGGAAGGCAAAAAAGGCAAAGAGGCAGATCCTCCGGCCAGCATGGAACCCTGAAGCTCAATACCAGGCCGGCAACTGCAACCGGGTCAGGATTCTAATTTATAAGATAGAGATTGCCGTCCTGGCTGCCTATACAAACACCGCCATTGGTCAGAGCCGGTGAACTGACTATGGGCCTTTGCGTCTTCAGCTTCCATTTGATAGCGCCGTTGCGAATGTCTATGGCGTAAACATTAGCATCGGGACTACCGCAATAGAGCATATTGCCGGCAATGGCCGGAGAAGACGACAAAAGCGGTACCGGCGAATTAATAGGTGTCTTCCAGAGCACTTTGCCGCTATGGGCATCGAGACAATAAAGCTTCAGATCATCGTTGGCAGCAAAGATTTTACCGCCCGTGCCGGTGGCGGCAATACTGAATGACTCCGCCGCCCCGGTCTTCCACTTCTGCTTGCCCGTGGCCAGATCGACAGCATAGAAGGCGTGGTCCCAGCTACCAAAATAAACAAGATGATCGAGCACCATGGGAGATGCCATGAGCTTGCCGCCAGTGCGAAACTGCCAGACCAGCCTGCCGTCTTTAGTAGATAAGGCATATACATTGCCGTTGTGGGCGGTAACGATAACCATACCTGGTGCAATGCAGGGCGATGAAGTTATTCGTCCCAGGCTGGACTGTGGAATACCCTGGGTGTTGCTGCCGGCGGCATTCGCATTTGCGACAGCCGGATCATTGCCGACGCCGGCCCCCTCACCGGCAGCGGTGCCGCTACCATCTTGAGCACCGGTACTGCTTTCAGCAGCACGGGGAAACTGCCAGCGCAACTGTCCTGATTTTGCATCAAGGGCATAGAGATTGCCGTCCCATCCACCTACATAAGCGACGCCCTCATATACGGCAGGCGAAGATGAAACACGATCTTTGGTTTCGAATGACCAGATAACTTTTCCGTCGCGATTGTTCAAACCATAAATCTTCTTGTCCTCACAGCCTACAATCAGCATTCCATCGCCAATGGCCGGGGATGATTTGACCTTATCACCCAACTTACTGCGCCAGAGTAATTTGCCGTTTTGCTCGTCAACCGCGTAAACATGCCCATCATCGGAGCCAAAGTATATAGCTCCTTTATATATAGCCGGCGAAGAATCAATCGGTCCCTCAGCTGGAAACGTCCATTTTATGCGGCCTTGACTGGCAGGAGGCATATCTATATAAGAGTTTCCCGTGTGACATGGATTATGCAAGAACATTTGCCACCCACCCCGGTAATGGCTTGCTATGCCCTGCGCAGCTTTTGTCGCGTCAGCGGTGGCTTCCGCCGCAGTAAGCTTGGGTGCCGTTTCTTTAGCCGGAGGCACTGCTCCAACGCTAGAGCCTGTGCTGGCTTGAGCTTGCGGCTTGGGCGCCGAAGTAGCGGTCGACTTTTTTTGCGACTCTCTAGACCGGTCGGTTACCATCTTGCCGGTCGGCTTGCTCACTGGCTTCTGTTGAGAGGCGGCCGGTTGAGAATTAATGATTGAAGATAGAAGCACAAAACCCAAACTTAAGGACATTAATCCGAAAGTGGCATGCCTTGTCGTTTTGAGTGCGGTTGTCATGGGATACACTTTGCCTCGATAAATTTGCGGTTGATCAAATTGGCTCGGGAGCGCTCCCCAACCGGCTTCTAACAAGAGCAAATTATAGTGCCTCAAGCTCAACCTTTTACAAAATTGATGATTCCCGGCCTTCATTAAATGCACCCGTCGACCATACCCATTCGAGGTCCAATTCATCAAAGGTTCAGCAGGCTGGGCTTTTTGGGTATCGACACAAGTGACTGGATATCTATATTTCAGATACACCCGCGAAAAAAAACTTTCAAAATTCCAGTCAGAATCACTTGTCTAATAGGAATCATGGTGTTATCATCCCTGGCTGTGGGTTGGAATGAGCATTTCCAACAAGGAGGAAATCAGAATGAACCGAGCTGAGCTCGTTGAGAACGTCGCAAAAGCGACAGGTCAAGCTAAGTCCGAAGTGACCAGAACCCTGTCCGCTTTCATTCACACTGTTACTGGCGCTCTCGCCAAAGGTGATAAAGTCACTCTCGTTGGCTTCGGAACCTTTGAGCGTCGCATGCGCAAAGCCCGCACCGGCCGTAACCCCAGAACCCTTGCTCCGCTCAAAATTGCGGCTGCTCGCGTTCCGGCTTTCCGCGCTGGTAAAGAGCTGAAAGATATCGTCAACGGTCGCGCTAAGCAACCGTCCCTCGATCTCGCTAAGCCCAAAGCTGCTGCTAAGCCGGCTAAAAAAGCCGCTGCTAAGCCAGCCAAAAAAGCCGCTGCTAAGCCGGCTAAAAAAGCTGTCAAAAAAGGCGGCAAAAAACGCTAAGCTCTGATGGGCTCTTGCCTGGCGCAAGAGCCCATCGCTTTCATCATGCCCAAGGCCTTGTGCTTAATGCATGATGATCCAAGAAAAGTTGATAGTTCAAATGCAAATTTCAAATATCAATTTGGTATCAAAGATTAGGATGGATTAGGTAAGGTAATCGTCAGTTCAACCCACTTCAAAGACAAGGATCGTTTTCTGAACGGTCCTTGTTTTTTTTGGCCCCGGCAAAATTTTTGTCTTGCACTAAGAGAGTGCCGATCAAAAAAGACGAATTTGCAGAATTGAGCATGCAAATTCGAACCTGAAAAACCGAACCCGAAAAAACGTGCGCAGTCTTCTCTTAAATCTCATCATCGCCTCCTCAGCAAAAACAACCGCTTAAGCTTCCGCTTGAAAACCTCACGCGAGCCTAGCTAGCCTAACTCCCTCTCACCAAAAGGAGAAAATTCAAGTCCGGTGAGGTTTGCGGAGATCTAGGCCAGGTTAGCTTTTTCTATGATTTTCCGAGGCCTATGGCAAATGGTTGTCAGTAACAGCCAATATCATGAGTACTAATTCTTTCGCTCTCTTTAAGGCCGGTAAAACCAAACAGTTCACCACACCGCACCAAACTCTCTCCCGCATGCCAGAAATGGTTTGAGGTGGAAGCACGGCTCGTGAATCTGAAGAGGTTTCCCCGAGACTTTCGTTTAACCGGCAAAGTGCTGAACCGAGCCTGGTAGAACTACTCGCCGCCGGACCTGGCGCCAGTATCAGCCTTGATTGGCTGACGGTCTTACTGAAAGTGATGAGAGTCGTGTTTAACCTCTCGAATTTGTCTGCGACCATGCTTCTGCTAAGTGGCAAAAGCATCTACGGTCGCCTGTACAAATCGATTTTGCTTAGGAGTGAGCATCATGCTCGACCAAATTGCCAACTACGCTATCAATCTGTCTTCACTCGTACCCGACTGGATGAACAACTGGTTCCAACATCTGCTCACTTCCCCGCAGATGTTGACCTCGAAGCTCTATCTGCCGCCTTTCCTGGTCTCGATTGTGCTGGGAACGCTGCTTGGTCTCGAGCGCCGCAAGCGCCACAAGGTGGCTGGTGTCCGCACCAACACCCTCGTCTGCGCCAGCGCCTGCTTGATCACCATGGTCGGTCTTGTTGTTTTCGACGCCACGAAAATTGGCGACCCCGCTCGTCTTCCCGGTCAGCTTCTTGCCGGTATCGCCTTCCTCGGCGCCGGCGTGATCTGGAAGAACGGCTGGAAAACCCAGGGTCTCACCACCTCGGCCATGATTCTCTACGCCACCGGCGTGGGTATCTGCTGCGGCTTCGGTTACCTGCTCTGGGCCATCCTGGTGACGCTCATCATCGTCATCTACATGCAGCTCTCCTACTGGATCTTCCCCCCGGACGATACCGGTGAACACGTGCTGCGCATCGTCTGCCCCCACGACAAGTTCGAGGAGGCGAAGAAGCTCTTCCCGCAGGGTTCGGCCATCAATCGCTACACCCGCACCACCAGCGGCGAGCTGGAGTTCCGCATGAACGTGAAAATGACCATGCGTCAACTCGACCAACTGGTGGCTGCCAACGTCACCAACGACAACATCCGGGCCATCGAGGTCATCGACGAGTCCAGTTCCTAAGCGCCAGTGTAGGCGCTCGTATGTAATCGGCTGACTGCAGACCATCCCTCAGGAAGGTCTGCAGTCTATCTGTCTGAAACCATAACCCAAGGCACAGCTATGATAAAGACTCGCCTGCGGCAAGCCCTGCTTGCCCTCACGATGCTGGTCATGACTTTCGGTGCCGGCACCTGGTACGGTCATTCCCTGCCCAAAAGCGGCGTCGACCCCCAGGACTACATCGAAACGGTCTTCACCCCTTACCAGAGCGGTCTTGCCGCCTACCTGAATTTCCTGGACGGTACCAAGCACTCCTTGCGGATCGCCAGCTACTCGCTCACCGAAGAAAGCATTACCGACAAGCTCATCGAGCTGAAGGGACGCGGAGTCAAAGACATCATCGTCCTCGTGGACAAGTCGCAGACTCTCTCAGGTGGACGTAACAAGACCGGACTCAAGTACCAACAAGAGCAAGTGCAGCGACTGCGTGATGCCGGCATCGAAGTGGTGATCGGCACCTCGGAGAAGCGCGGGCAAATAATGCACCTGAAGGCAACCGTTCGCGACGGCGAATGGGTGGAAGACGGCAGTTGGAACTATTCCGGCTCCGCCGACTTCCAGAACAACAACCTGAACATCATCAGGTCGCCCAAGCGCGCCAAACTCTTCCTGGAGAACTGGCAGCGCCTGTACAGCTTCATGAAAACGCAGGACCAGACGCCCTGGGACAAGACTGACTGAAATCGCGGGGGAGCCATGACCTTTGAGTCCTGGCTCTCCCTGTCGGTCAAGCCTCAGGACAAGGTTTTTCTGCAACCTCTTTCACCTACCGAACTGGGAGGAACAGTGCTATTCACAAAATCGCGTGTCGCCATTATCTTCAATCCCACGGGCGGTTCTGCCAAAAGCGGCAAGATCGATACCCTGGTTCGGGCTCTGGCAGCCCACTCCATCGAAGCCGTCCGGCTCACCACCACGGCTGAGCCCGGCTCGGCCCGCATGCTCGCCCAGAAGGCAGCCGAAGACGGGCAAGTGGATCTGGTCATTGCCTGCGGCGGTGACGGAACTGTGTGTCAGGTAGCCGAAGGCATTCTGGCCGCGTATGAAGGCGCCGGGCATGCCCATGCATCAGCCGATGCCGGGGCTCGCCAGGGCGGCGCCACCACCCTGCTGCAAGCTGAAAAGCTACCCATGGCGGTCTTTCCGGCCGGCACGGGCAACCTCTTCGCAAGGGCCTTCTATGCCGTACCGGACCCGCAAAAGTTTGTGCAGATGCTGGTGCGGGGCCAGGCCCAACCGGTGGACATGGTGCAACTCACCTGTGTGGACGAAAGCGGTCAAGAACATCGCCAGCTCTACATCGTCGCCACCGGCTTCGGCAAGCTCTCCGATGCCATTTCCTTCGCCAGCCCCGGCATGAAACGCTGGCTGGGCAAGTTTGCCTATGCCATGCGCATGGTGGCGGCCAGCTTCAACCCCGAGCCCGTCACCTACACCATCAAGACCGGTGGCGAAACCGCGACCGCTCCCGTCACCAGCGTGCAAGCTTCGGCGCTCTTCGCCCTGAACACCATCCCACCTTCCATGGTGGCCCTGAGCCGCGGTTGCAACGCTTCCGACGGTCTCATCGACGTGGTCTTGCTCAAGTCATCCAGCTTCCTCTCCCTGGGGCGCATGTCCATGGCCCTGGCTTCCGGTCGCCCCGACCTCAAGGATGACTATCTGCGCATCCGCTGCCGCAGCGTTTCCATCGAGACCGACCGCGCCGTCACCCCGAACATCGACGGTGACCCGGGAGTCAAAACTCGTCAAATCGAGCTCACGGCCATCAAGGGCGCGGCCTCGATCATCGTCAGCTAGTCACGATTGAGTGATTGAGCACCCAACACCTCAAGTTCCGGGTGCACTCTCGCTCGGTCAAACCCACTCAACCGTTCAAACTTCATCCCATGGAGTGTTCATGACACCAATGTCAATTCTCCTCTGGACGGCCGGAACTGCTCTCGGCCTCTTCATTCTGTTCCGTGCCGCCTACTGGTTCAACGAAGGGCGCAAGCTGCAAGTGAGCGGCTACATGACGCCTCCCTCAACCAAGTTGGCGCGCTGGACCTTCAAGCTCATCGCCAATGTGGGAACGCGCCTGCTGGTGGGACCGGTGCAGGTCTTCGGCAAGGAAAACGCCAGGTTCCAGGGCCGGGCTCTGGTTCTGCCCAACCACATGATCACCTGGGACTTCGGCGTGGTCGGCAAGGCCATTCCCTTCTCCTACCGCCAGCTCTCCAAGGCTGCCGAAATCAAGAACCCCTTCGTGGCCACCGTCGCTGCCTGGATCGGCACCGTCGGCGTGCAGGTGGAAGGCGGCAAATCCCAGGACGGCGGCGGTCAGGCCGTGGTCGATACCGGCGCCAAGATCCTCACCTACTCGAAGGGCAGCCGCATGCTGCTTTTCCCGCAGGGAATGCTGATCTACAGCGGCGACATCGGCCCCAAGACCTTCCGCACCGGCGCTACCCGCATGTTGCAGCAGGCAGCAGCGCAGATTGGCGACGAGCCTCTCTACGCCCTGCCCGTGGCCATCCGCTACAAGACCCATCGCCAGGAAGCCACCTGGTTCCAGCGCCTCACCTATGCCCTGGGCATGAAGCTCATTCGCACCTTCCGCTACAGCGAGAAGGCGCTGGGTGAGGATGGTCAGCCCATCATGAAAGACGGCAAGCCCGTCTACGTGAAGAAGTCCATGGTGCTCTACGGAGCCACTGTGGCCATCGGCAAGCCCATCGCCTACAAGGACCTGCCGGCCGACCCGCGGCAAGCCATCGAGTGCATCCGCCGCAGCATCGAGTCGATGCTGCAGGAAATCGACGCCCGCAAGCCCGTCAAGGCTTAAGGCGGCTGTCGCCCTTCCAACCAACCTCAGTCGAAGCACCGGCGGCAGAGCTAAACCGTTCTAAGTAGTTCTGCCCCGGTCTCTAATCCACAAACTTTCCTCAGAGGTAAAACGATGTCCCACGAACATCACGAGGGCTGCTCCTGCGCCCATCCCACCGACGACACCGCAGTCATGATCGGCCAGGCTCAGAATCTCACCCATCTGGCCCAGCACTGGCTCACCCGTTCCCGACCGGACCTGGCGGCGCCTTTCGTCGACCTGGCCCAGACCCTTCTGCACAAGGCCCGGGCCACCAACAGCGAGCAGCAGTTCTGGCTCATCACCGTCAAGATCGGTCTGGCTCAGGCACGCGAAGCCAAGGCCACGGCGGTGCGCCACGCCCGTGCCGGTCTGGCCCTGGCCAGGCGCCTGGTGGAGGACGCTGACCCGATCTCTGCCATCGCCTGCGCCAACCTCGGCGAGGTGCTGCTGGAAATCGACAATCCGCCCCAGGAAGAGGCGCGCGAACTGATCAACCGGGCCATCGCCGTCTTCAGCGACCCTTCCACGGTCTCCGAGAAGTACAACGCTGGCTACCTCAACGCCGGCGCCGCTCATTTCCGCGAGCTTCTGCAAAGCCTGCCCCCGCAGTAAGCGAGGGCTTCAGCACGCACTGAGCCTGGCGGCACGAGAACGAACATACTGCCGACTTTTGATGGTCGAACTGACTTTCAAGAATCGGCAGCCCCATTTATCCAAGCATAAGGGAGCCAAAAGCTCCCTCTCGCAACCTCTCTGAAAGGACATTGAGCGAGGAAGAAATAACAAGGACCCGCTATGAAAGACTGGCTCATCAAGATCTGGAACAACAAGTTCATTCGCGACCGCATCTTCGCGGTCACGTTCCTGATCACAATGTTCACCTGTTTCACCTTTGCCTACCACGGCAAAACCGATGCTGAAAAACTGCCCGGCCTAATAGGCGGCATGATCAGCTTCATGGTGATTCTCGTCCTGGTATTCCAGGACTACGACCCCGGCGACGACGACCCGGACAAAAATCCGGACCGCTACAAGGGTGGTCTGCGCTGACAGGCGCCAGATCAAGCTCGTTTCGACACTAGCAAGTCGCCATCAACCGCGCTGTCAAAAGCAAGGAGAAGCCGGCTGACGAAAGTCAGTCGGCTTCTTGCTTGCTCCTCACGGCCAAGCAAGCTGAATCAAGACCTCAGCCCTGGAGAAAGACCTGGAGCACAAATGAATAACCAGCAAACCATCTACATGTTCGTCATCCTGTTTGCCTGCGTTCCGGTAGGCTATTTCATGACCATGTTCGAACGTACAGCCTGGGCCAAAGCCCGCCCGAACCTGACCTTCATCTTCTTCATCGCCGGCCTCTTCGGTCTGGCCTTTTGCGCCGAACTGATCATGAAGGGCGGCTTCCTCCTGCCGGTAGTGGGCATGTTCCTGGGCGGAAAAATTCGCAGCAACCAGGACAGGAAGCGTGACGCCCTGGAGCACAAAGCCAGCGTGGAAGCGGAAACAACCAGACTGGAAAATGACCTGAAGCAACAGATCACCCTGATGCTGGTCGGCAACGGTCAGGGCACCGCCACCTCCATCGATGTCAGCCAGTACGGACAGGAAGCTGTGGACGCCGTGATCAAGGGCTGCATCGAGCAAGGTCTTGTGGTCTCCACCACCAGAAACCACAACACACAGGCCGTCACCATGACAGTCAGTGGGCCGGGAGCGAGCAAAGCCTGAAGCACAGGCGAAAATCATTCATAAGTACCGGCAGCCGCAGTTATCAACTGACCGCGGCTGCTCTCTGCAAACGGGTGCAAACATTACTCAGAAAGCCATCAGTCGCCACCTCACACATTGCTTTTTTCGCACTTCTATTACTACATATAATATCTCCAAGCAAGAAGAAAAAAACCGAGGCAAATTAGCCGAAACGAGGAGAGCCGCCACAACCGCAGGTAGCTGGAAAGGCCGCACCAGGGCAGCCTTTCCAGTTTGATGCAGATCAGATAACCTGCCGATGGCGAAGCATGCGCAAAATCCAATAGGCGCTTACACCGCAAAGAATATGTTTGATGGTATGACCGCTCAAGCCCAGCGCCTCATACACGGCCAGATCAAAAGTCTCGAAAACCTTGGCCAGCGCATACCAACCAATAGAGACAAGCAAATCGTTGGCTCTGGTGTAGCGAGCAGGAAAGAGCCAGAGTATGACCGGCACGCAAATGATGGGAAAGAATTGCACCACGGCATAGAGGCGCAAATCACCCAATCCAAGATGTTCAGTCACGGCCCAGTTGACTACGGTAGCAGCACCAAACAACACCAGCGGCAGTGTCATGAAGCGACCCGCTTCCGGCTCGATTCTCTCCGATATGACAGCCGCGAAAAGGGCCATAAACATTACAGCCAGCGGCAGTCTATCCCAGACTAGCGTATTGCTGTCAGGTGCCCAGTGGTAATATGCCGAACCAAATGCGGTGGCAGTAACACCAAGGAAGAAAGCAAAATAGGGCCACCACTCCGACCTGTTTGCGAATGTGGTGGAGCCGCTTACCACCTCAGGGCGCAGCATGAAGGCCAGGCCGAAGACACCGGACACAAGAAAACTGGCGTTGGAAACCACATTCCAGAAATTCGGCACTCCGCAAAGAGTGGTTGTATCGGCGAAATTGTGATATCCAAGCGACTGTGCCACCGGCGGTACAAACAGTACTAGAGCCGTGGTAGTGAAAAACAGAGCAAGTATGAGCAAAACGGCGTTCTGACGAATTTTCTCTTGCATAAATGTTTCCTGTTAAGGTGGAAGAAAGCAAACGGTCATCTTCGCTCAGAAGTTAGAAGACGCCCGATGGGGATATGAGAGGGATCACTTGAGCTGGCGCTCATACAGGCGTACCAAAGCGACCAACCGTGAACAAACGGCTTTGCCGGTTCAGAGAGAGACACTGCTAGCCACTGCATGCCACCCCGAGCTTCCACGGGAAGCCTGTGCTTCGTGACGGAAAGAGGCTGGATGATGAAACTAGGGCAGAACTGGTACGGCCTGATGGTGTAAGCGGAAATAAATTGACAAACCGAACTTAATTCTTTCGAGAGCAAGATTGCCACTCATTCTCCTAACTATGTGCAAACTCTAATTGCATTCCACCAGCGAGGATGCTTTTGCTGCACGGAAATCGTCAATTCAAATAGACAATCAAAGCCCAGTCACCACGAATAGCCTAAGCCCTGCCATATAAATCAAATAGCTTTCATGTTAATGACAGCATATTAGTCAAGAAAGGGATGCTTTTTCTCAAAGATTTCGTCTAGGTTGCCTATATCTCAAAAAACTCTTGACCTTTAACTGCCCGCTAAAAACAAAGCATTGTTACACCTGCAACCATATCCATTCCGCCATCGAGGCGGTGGTATGCGGGCGATGATTAATCCACGGTAAAGCCGGCTAAATCATCCCCAGCAGGATCAGTCGCACAGCGGGCTCTTTTCCAGCATATGCTGCCACATCTGCAAATTGGCAGCAAGCTCTTTCCGCTCCAACGCACGAATACATAGTCAGAAACACCAACTGCTGTACCAACAGGCCGAACTCGCCCTCCTTCAGGAAGCGACTCGGCGCTGTTTCATCCCTGCCCCGCCCCGGCCGGGCAGGCCTTTCACTCTCACCAGAGACAGCTACTATGGAAACACAAGACCATGCTCTCAAGGTTCCTCACTATGACGCGATTGTAATCGGCTCCGGCTACGGCGGCTCCGTCTCGGCCTACCGCCTGGCCCGCGCCGGTTTGAAAGTAGCCGTTCTTGAAACGGGCTACAGTCACAAGGCTCCCAATATCTTGCGCGGCGAAGCTTCGCACTGGAACCCTTCGGCAGGGCAGTACGGACCGCACACCGTCACTCACCTCAGTTCCACGGTCACCGCCTGGACTGGTACCGCCCTTGGTGGCGGCTCCATCGTCAATGCCGCCGTCATGATTCGCAAGGACAACTTCGAAAACTGGCCCGGCAACATCACCCGCCATTCCCTTGATCCCTATTACGACCGTGCCGAGCAAATGCTGGCCGCCCGCACCTATCCGGTGCTGATGCCGGGCTCGCCCTATGCCTCCACGTTCAAGAGCAAGATCATGCTGGAAGCGGCGGACAAACTCGGTGTTCCTGCCGTGATGCCGCCGGTGGCCATCACCTACAGAGAAGCCGACGAACCTGTAGGCACCGTCAAACTGAATCAATTCGGCGCCGAACAACAGGGCTGCCGCCAGTGTGGCGAATGTTCCCTGCCCGGCTGTAACTACCAGGCCAAGAACAGCCTGGATCTCAACTACCTCTACGGCGCGCAGCATCAGTTCGGTGCCACCATCCTGACCGGCAACAAGGCCGACAAAATCGAGCCCCTGCCGGAAGGCGGCTACCGCATCACCACTATCGACCCCAAGACGGGCGAAACACGGATGCTTACCGCCGCCACCGTGGTGATAGCAGCCGGCTCGGTGGGCTCCAGTCAGCTTCTTCTGCGCAACAAACTCCTGCACAAGACGCTGCCCGGGCTCTCTCCCCGCCTCGGTCATCAGTACACCACCAACGGCACCTACATCGGTTTCGCCATTCGCTCCAAGTCTGAAATCGACCCTTCCGGCGGCCCTGAAATCACCGCTGGTCTCGACTTCAACGGACCGGACGGCAAGAACCAGGGGCTCTTGATGTTCGACGGCAGCTTCCGTGGTTTTACCTACGACACCTTCTATGTCACCGGTCGCCTCATCCGCCTCAACAAGCTGATGATCAAGCTGGTGAGCGGTGGTTTCAAGCTGGCTGAAAGGTTCGGTCTGGTGGAACCGAAGACCACGCTGCCCTTGCTGGTCATCGGTCGCGACAACGCCGTGGGCAAGTTCAGTTTGAACAAGAAGGGACTGATTGAAACGGATCTCAACCCCCGCGACAATATGTCCTTCTACAAGCGCGCCGACAACCACCTGCGGGCCTTCACCAGAGCCATGGGCACACGCTTCCTGCCTTTCCCTTACTGGAAATGGCGGCGCAAGATCGATGTACCGCACAATCTGGGCGGCGTGCCCATGGGCACTACCCCCGCAAACGGTGTGGTCGATCACCTGGGACGCGTCTTCGGCTACGACAACCTGATTGTCCTCGATGGTTCCATCATTCCCGCCACCATGGGAGCCAACCCTGCCCTCACCATTGCGGCACTGGCGGAGCGCTCCATGGAAACGGTCGTGCCGCAACTGCTGAGCACCGGTCTTACCAGGGCCACCATCGAGCCGGAAGAACAGTTTGCCCGGGCGGAAGATCTCACCGAGCAGTTTCACGCTCTTCAGCAGGCAGTGCTGGCCGAAGGGGCTGCCAAACTGCCGGTGCCTGCGGAGATGCAGGGCAAAACCGTGCTCTTCACTCCCGGTTTTCTGGCTCGCCACATGGGGAACCATTCCACCCATCTGTTGGCCCGCCTCAAGGACCTGGGCTTGACCGTGCTGCCCGTGCCGGTAAACACCGACGTGGACACCGCGGCCAATATCCTCATGATCCAGGACTACGTGCACAAATTGGCTCCCGATCAGGGTATTCTCATCGGTCACAGCCGCGGCGGCGTCATGAACCTGGATGCATACCGCCAGCTGAGCCCCGAGGACAAGGCCAAAATCTCGCGCATCATCATGATTCAAAGCCCGGTGAATGGCTCACCCATCGCCGACTTCATGATGGCGACAAATCTGGGGCGCATGCTCCT
The DNA here is from genome assembly GCA_016712465.1 of Candidatus Obscuribacter sp. Classification (GTDB taxonomy): domain Bacteria; phylum Cyanobacteriota; class Vampirovibrionia; order Obscuribacterales; family Obscuribacteraceae; genus Obscuribacter. Next base: position 6,571,826 of record JADJQZ010000001.1, on the reverse strand, counting down.
GGCGCCCATCAGTCGACTGGTGCTGGGCAACGACGTAAATGACACACTGATGGAGCTGACCACTGCTCATCGCGTTGTGGAAGAACGGGCTCTGCCGGCTCTCACAGCCGCAGATCGAGCCAAAATCGTCACTCTGCGCTCCATCATCGGCCCCTTCGAAAGTGGCACATTCGAACCGGCTCGCCTGATCAACAAGCGCTACGGTCACACAAGCGACGGATTGGTGCCCCATGAACTCTCGGAAATCCCGGGCACCCGCGACGTCACGCTCATGGCCTATGACCACGAGCATCCGGTCATTCAAGAACCGACCCTGGGCAAGCGACTGACGCTCTATCGCCCGAGCAAGCGTTATCACTCCGGTGACGTCATCGAATGTCTGCTCAGGCTGGCCTACAGCAAATGAACTAGAGGAACCCGCCGCTAAGGTTCCCTCCCTTTAGCCAACCTGCCGTGAGAGCCTTCGTGGGATGTTGCGAGCGATCGCAACGCCCACGAGGCGCTCCTTTTCTTTCCAAATAATGCCGGTAAATTTTTTCACCCCATCTATTATATCTTCTCGTATTTAACAAATAGGAGACAGCATGGCGTCATACGACCCCCTTAAAGACTTCTTGCTTCCAGACTTACTACAAACCCAAGACCCGACCTAGAGCGACCGCAGCGGTACCGGCAGCCATTCAGGGCTTTCCATCTGATTGAAACCGACCACCCTTACGCCCGAAACACGTCGCCTGGCGAGCGCTAGATTCACAAAAGGCACCTGGGAATCAGGCACATAGATATGAGTGACGTCAGGCTTTTTCAGCCCCAGCTTCTGCCAGATTGAACCCAGGTGCAATTTATCGATCAATATTTCACCGGGCTCAAGAGAACCGGCAGACCAGGCGTGTTTGGTTACATCACGCGAAATACCAAAGACCACTGGGAAATCAGTCAGCACCTCCGGACTGTGGCGGTGATAACAAAAAGCTTCCGAAAAATCCCTGGTCATGGAGATGGCTCGCCGCCCGAATTGCTCATTGGCGCTCTCTCCGGTAAGCTGCTGAATGCCGCGCAGTCTCATTTCCCTGGCCGGTAAAAGCCCCCGCTCAATCAAAGTGGAATCGAGAGCGCGAGAGACAGTGGCATGGAATAAATTGGCCAGGTTCGGGGTGGCTTCAAAAGGCATCCAACTGACAGGCGTACCGTAGGCTCTGGCATAGTGATGATGTTCAGAGCGCAGAGCCAATTTGGATCCCAATTTACTTTCATCGTAATTGAAGAACCGCTCGCGTCCCATACCCAAACCTCTGGCAATCTCGAAAGCCTCTTGCTCCCCGGCAATATTAGAGGGTGCCAGTTTAGCCATGGCCTCCTCGAAGGGGCTGGGACCATGATAGCTTTCCCGCTTCATCGACTGAGTATAAGCGCTTCGTATGGCCGCTACCCGCTCCACAGATTGCCCGCTGGCTAGGGCCAACTCGGCGTCCGAGTAAGAGGAGATGCCAGGTTTCTGAGCGCTTCCGTACCAGTTACCCAATAACTTCTCGACAAAACCGGCATGCACTTCACCCATCTCATCATAGATTTCCCGTCTTCCAGAGTGGGGCGCGGCCTCATACTTTTGCTCCGCCCGGCGCACTTTCTCTATGTATTCGGCGAACTCTTTATCAAAGGCCGTTATGGGATTATTCTCTTTCGTCAGCGGTGCTTTCGGTAAGTCCGCCGGCAATTTACCGAGACGGCTATAGACCGCATCGGTCAGTCTCTGTACCGGATGACGCAAACCAAGTTCGTTCAAAGCGGCATACGAGAGACGTTTAGCCTCCGTAGCACCTTCTTGCAGATTCCACTTGCTGCGGTAATAGGCAGACTCCACAGCCGGCAAACCGGCGGTTTTGGCAACACCGGTCTGCAAAGCATGCAGGCCGAAGCCGAAGGCGGCAAACTGACCGGCTGAACTGGCCACTTCCGAAGCAGAGGCCAGCCTGTGTTCGTGGAAGAAGGCATTGCTGTAGGCGCCGGCCGCACCACCAACTGCGCCAGCCGCCGCACTCTTCAGGCCTTTCTCGAGGAAAGGCTGGGCAGGAATTTTGAAAGGCAGCGAGCCCGGCAAAAGGGTTCTCGCCTCAAGTGCCTTGGAGGCTCCTCCCATAACTGCAAATGTCGTACCCATAGTCAGCGCCGACTCGGTTCGGCCCAGGAGCAGGCTCTTCTCCGGTGCGCTTTTAGTCAGCACTCCACCATCCACAGCCCCGGCTACGAACATCGTGGCAGCAGAGCCGGCCGTACTGTCCAGGGATTTCTTCAGTACCGGAGCCAGGGCCTTGCGACTCAAAAGAGCCACCACGCTAAAATCGATTATTTGACCGGCCATAAAACCGGCTTTGCCGGCCAGCGTGTCCTGGCTTTGAGCATTCCCGTCAGCAGGGACTGTTTGCGCCTCGACATTTTTTCCAACCAGTTGCCTGATGCCGTTCAATGGCTTTTCGACGGCACCCTGGTACAGACCATCGACAAAGTCCCCAGGCTTCAAGTTTTTAGCTGCTTTCTCTAGAAAAGTCTCGTCGCTCAAAACGGAAGATCTCCAGCTCCGGTAGATCTAGATCATTACTAACAAAGACCTCGTTGTCAGTGGGGGAACTACGCAGCCCTCCATGAAAATCCAAAGTTCAATCGGTTTCCCTGGTTTTCACTATACCGTATCGTGTTACATGGAAGTTTTTTTACAAAACAGGTAGCGACAGGCAAAGACGGTACCGAATTCGATACCACTTTACCCGCCGCACCCGGGTTTTGTTTAAGTCAAGAAGCCTGGGTCATCGTCCCGATCAAACACCGACCTCGGATTTAATCCACCGCCTCAGCCAGAGTGCGCTCACTTGCCCCCAGAGAAAGAGCAAGGCTTCGATGCCCACCAAAAGGCAGGAGAACCAGTTGGATAAGGACTCCCAGCCACCATTGCGGTCAGGAAAGAAAAAACCGAAGGCCGCCCCCACGAAAACAAAGGCGGTCAGACCGGCAAGCAGGCGCGCCACCGGCGGTGGCGCCTGAAAAGCAATCAAAAAGCCCAGAAGCATCGGCACATAGATCCAGCCAAGCAAAATCAGCCAGTTTAGTGCCTCCTGCGCAATGATAAGAAAACCGTTGACAATATCCATCATTCACCGGCAGAAGCCGTTCAAGTTAGAGTTTGAAACGCCCGAGTCGGAAAGGAAAGAGGGGCACAGCCGGCAAAGCCGCTCCGCCCCTCAAAAGATGTTCAGACCATGAAGATGGTCAAAAGGGCCACGCCCAGTTCCACCGCCGCCAGTTCCTGCTCGCTGCTGAGCAGAGCACCGTCGAGGCTGCCTTGCGAATCGGCGGCCAGCTTGGTCCGATGTGCGTTCACCATGGTGGCCTTCTTGGCGGCGTCGGTAGCACCGAGACGGGTATCGATCATGGCCGTGGCTTCCGCCTCGCTCTTGCCCATGAGCACCATCAACTGCAGCTTGAGGTCAGCCACAGTCTCTTTCAACTGTTCGTCCGAGATCTCCATGTTGAAGTTGCCCAGGGCAAACTCCACACTGGAAGCGGCCTCACGCTGGGCCACCTGCACCAGTTGCAAGGCCAGGCGGGCAGAAGCCTTGAGGCTGTCGTCATCGGCCAGGGCCTCCACGGAGGCCGCCGTGGAGGCCACCAGCGCGTTTGCCGCCTCCAGACGAGCACGCAGCCCCTGCCGACGGGTTTCGAGATCGCCGGGTAGGGCCGGCGGGTCGCCGTCGCGGCAAGCGTTGTAGTCCTTCCAGAACTCCTCGTGACGCTTGTTCATGCGACCGCCCACCTGCATGGCCAGCTTCACCAGGGCGCCATCACCGCTGGCAATGCAGAGCAGCACTTGCGCACCGATGGCGGCGGCCGTATTGGACGAGAAGAAGGCTGCCGCCTGATAGGCACGCAGCACCTGGTCGTTGGCCTGGTTCAAGTCTCCGGTGACGGAGGAGCGCACCTGACAGGTGTTGATACCGTGCTGGACAATGAACACCAGCGAATCCACCGGCATCTTCTGTCCTTCGATCTCGATGGTGGCTTCAGGAGTCTCGCTTGCCGCCGCTGCCGGTGCTGCCGTACTGTCCACAGCCGCCGCAGCCTGGCTTTCGCCACCGGCCGTTGCCGTGCTTTCGACTGCCACCGGTGCCTGGCCTTCGCTGCCGACTGCAGCCGGGCTCTCAACGGCGGAGTCCGGGGACTGCACAGCCGGCTCTTCACCAGCGGGGGTGGAGGGGACTTCTTGGTTCTGTTCGGTCATTTTCTTTCCACTTTGGAAATGTGTTTGTCTCTGACGTGTAGAGTGCCGGCAAAGGCACGCCTGTACGCCGCTAAGAACTCCTCTGCAGTGTGGCAAATGGGCAAACTTAAGCCGCTAAAGGCCGCTAAAAGCTGCAAAGGATTAAACCGGGACTGATGTAAGGTCTTGTTTTGGTAGGAAGCTTTGCCTTTTGAATCAAGAAAAGAATGAACCCCAAGTACTTAAACCAGCGGTCCTCGTTTCTCCAGTAATTTATTTCTCCCATCTGAAACTCGGCCGGCAAAAAGCCGGGCAAGCCGAAGATTCAGGCAAGCTTTGCCACCTTTTCTGTTTCCATTTTATTAGCCTGAGCTAGCATTGCTAGCGGAGCTAAGAGGAAACAGGAAAGAAAACGCGAAAAAAGGAGGTACAGGCTACCTCCTTTTTCCTCGCTCGCTACTCGGGGGGAAAACTTCAAATTTCAAAAGAATCTAGTAATTCGCACTATCTGCAGATATATTCGAAATCACGCTCAGGGGCTGCCGGTGCCTTATAACTGGCTTCCAGCGCCTTCAGGCGCACCAGCGACAATTTGCTCCAAACCTTTCTACCGCTGGTTTCAGAAACGTTGTGCCAGGGGTTGGAATAAGACCTTCTTTTGCTGCGCAGATAGTCTATCTCGTCTGCAGTCAGCGAACTTTTCTTCCAATAGACCACATTGGAATTTTGTCCCGCCGGCGCTTTCAACGTTTTACTTAGTTGATTGGTGCGACTCCTGGAGGATTCAACCCTGGCGTATGCTACCCGCCTGTGCATCGCTCCATGTACCGGCAAGCTGACGCTGGCCAGTTTGATCAGAACCAGTCCGACCATGCCGAAGAACATATCGAATTCGTATCGCAATTGCAGTGACAAACTGTTCATTGTAACTTTCCTCCGGCTGGTCAAACCGCCGCCTCCATGCCAATACTCTCAATTTATAGTGCCGGCCTGAAATGCGATATCGGTTAAGAGGCGGAAACTGCTAATCCGCTCTTTGCCGTCTGCCGCACAAGCCATCGGGCATTTGACCGATGCCGAACCAGCTACTTTTTACCGTCCGCAGGTGTTTTCCCTTCGGATCTCTTTCTGTTTCTTTTGCCGATCTCCAGCTCAAAATCTTCGCCCAGAGACTGCACAACTTTCAAATCGGCATCAGCCAGATCCGGCTTGCCGCAAAGCCTGTAGGCCTTAGCCCGCGCCACATATAATCCGGCCTTCTTGGGCTCCAGTGCAATACTGCGGCTGTAATCCTTCACGGCCTCAGCGTAGCGCTTCAGCTCCATTTTGCAGCGTGCCCGGGAATTCAATCCACTGGCCGTGAGCGGCTCAATCGCCTCTATAGCATCAAAATCTGCGATGGCCTTCTGCCACTGTTTGTGCCATTCAAAGTATATGGCGCGCTCTTTCAGCAACCTGGCCGGCTTATCACAACATTCTACAGCCCTGGTCAGGTCGGCCAACTGCCGCTCATCGTCGCCTTTACCCTTGTAAGCGCCGGCCCGCAAAGCGTAAAAGGTATAAAGACGCTTCTGGTCTTTACCAGTACTCTTCTTGATTCCTTCATTAATCACTTCAATAGCCTTGTCAAACTGCGAGGTGTTTAAATAAGCCTCTCCCAGATAGCGCTCCAGGTGCTTACCCCGATGGCCAAGCGAAACACTGCGCTCCAAATCGAGGACAGCTTCTTCCGAAGCGCCACTGCGCTGATAGCAATATCCTCTTTTGAAATAAAGCTGCCCGAGTTTAGCCTTGTCGACCTGTTTGTCCCGACCCACGATTTTGATAGCTTCGCCATAAGCCCTGGCTGCCGCTGCGAAGTTTTTCTCGCGCTCAAGCCTTTCCGCCGACTGAATAAAAGGCCCCTGAGCCACGGCCCAAGAACACCATCCGCAATACGGAACGGCAAAGCCGAGATTCAATAGCAAGGCCAAAACGGCACATAAACGGCGCAAAAATCCCTCGACCTTCACCAATAATATTGGCTAACTGACTCGGCTAACCCGCTGACCAACTGCCTGCCTGAACCATGAACCGGTAAGAATCGAAAGAACCAGCCGGTAAATTGCCGCTGCATTCCATACGACTATCTCTCAGTTTGAACGGCAAATCCCAAACTGGCAAGGCGAAACTACCCTTGAGACAGAATAATTTACTGCCGGTAAGGCATAGGTGCAGGCAGCGGCAGGGCAGGCTAACAGACTCCGCCTTCAGCCTCTATACGCCTTACTTCCTGTTTGGTCACATCCACAAGGGTCCCGAAAAGGTACATCGATAGCTCTTCAATGCTGCCAGTGGGCAGATTTACAGACTCCTCGCCGGTTAAACGCCAGGCGAGTTCTTCACCCCGCAAGCGAATCTCCAGACTGGCCATCGGCAGGTACTGGCTTTCCACCGTCGACTGGCCCATGACCTGGGCCACCGGCACCAGGTAAAACTCGATGCGGCGCTCGGCACCCCGCAAGACCAGCGCATAGTGCCTGTTAGCCAATCTAGCCCGGAAATAGGTGGCGCTGGCCTCCACCTCCCTTTTGGAATTGACCTGAATAACTTCCGTCACTTCTCCCAGGGCGGTTGCCACCATTTGCATGGAAGTGCCGCGAGCCACCTTATTGAATTCAAAGGCAAAATAGCGCAAATCCTGAAAAATCTTGTCGATCAAAGACGAGACGGCCGTGCGGTAGCGGCGCATGCGCTCCTCCTCCTGCACCAATTCATCGAAACGCGAAGCGATAAAACTGCTGGAATCGGCCTTCAGCTCATCCATCCAGGCCATTACATCAACTGAACGCTCCTCGCCGAAGCCGCTGATGAATTGCTCGGATAACTCCATATGAGCCACATGCTCACCCTTGTTGAGGCTGCGGCCGATTTCCGGCTCAGCATGCCCAAACATCGAACGGTCAATATTGCGCGGCATAATCGTCTGCGAAGCGGGGTGGTTCTCCACAAACTTCCTAGTCTCAGACCGAGAGAGACCGCCCTTGGACTGCCGTCTTACTTCACTTCTGCTGACCATTTTGACCACCTCAAAACTGCTGCTCGCCTTTCTATTGTGCAAAAATGCCGCTCGGCTGTCATCGACCAAACCGTATTAACGAAAGCGCGTATATTTTGCCAAGCTATGGGAAAATCAGGTTACGGATAAGCCCCAGGTTGAAAACCATGTTTAGTGTTGGGATCACCTGCAAGCAAACACTAAGGATCAATGCCAGAAATAACCTTCCACGTCATCACGCTCTTCCCGGAACTTATCGATAGTTACTGCCGCACCAGCATCATAGGCAGGGGCGCTAAAGCGGGAAAAATCGCCTGCCGCAGCTATAACCCCAGAGAATATTGCCAGGACAAGTACCGTAAGGTTGATGACACCCCTTATGGTGGCGGCGCCGGCATGGTGATGAAACCGGAGCCAATCTTCGCCTGCCTGGAGGCTATCGAACGCAAGCCTGACTCTCCCGTCATCATCACCAGCCCCCAGGGCAAGCCCTTTCAGCAAAGCGATGCCGAAGAACTGGCCAAGATGACTGACATCACCATCATTTGCGGACACTACGAAGGCTTCGATGAGCGAATTCACAGCCTGGCCACTCACGAAATTTCCCTTGGCGACTTTGTCATCACCGGCGGTGAACTTGCCGCCCTCGTAATAGTCGATGCCGTCGGCAGACTGATACCGGGAGTGCTCGGTCAGAGCCTTTCACTCCACCAGGAATCCTTCAATGAGGGCAACGACGGCCTGCTAGAAGGTCCGCAATATACAAAACCACCTGTCTTCAGAGACATGGAAGTACCCGAAATATTGCGCAATGGTGACCACAAAAAAATAAACCGCTGGCGACGAGAACAAGCACTGAAGCGCACCCTGGAGAGAAGACCGGACCTTCTCAACAAGGCCAAGTTGAACGCACAAGATCTAAACTTCTTGAAAAAACTGCAGGAAGGTTTACAATAGGGCTTGGCTGAAAAACATTTTTTGCGCCGCTCTCAATTGCAAATGCCTTACGCAGAGCCACCTTTAGCAGGTGCTATATACAGGGCTTTGACAATTATATATACAACGCACGACCTGTTGCAGGCGGCTCCGTATATGGTATCAATCCCAGAATTGCGAGTACCTAGACATTGCTGCGAGTAGATACCCAGGCTATTAAGATTCACCCTCTCATGCCGGTTGCGCGTGCCGCCCAACTGCTTGGAGAGAGTATCGACAGTCTCGAATACCGCCTTGAAAGAGGGGAAATTCGCGGCGAGAAGCGACAGATTTCAGAAAGACACAGCGGCAAAGACTGCTGGTTCATCTATGCCTGCGACTTTGAGGCCCTTCTCGATGTGAGAGTGAAAGCCTGCCAGACCAGACTGAAAACAAGCCCTGTCCAGGAGGAACGGTTGACAGTCGAAGGTCTTGATCCTATCTTCTCCGTAGAAGCCGAGATTTTGCCGGAACCGCAGGAAATACCAATAGACCAAAACCAAGCAAGCTTCACACTCCCTCAGGAAGTCCCTGCTTCAATGTCGGCTTGCACTGTATCCGCCGAACCACAAGAAGAGCCTATGGCTTCCATAAGCGAAGAAACGGCTACTATCAATCTGCACTTCCAGACCGGTTCACGCAACCAAAACGAAGCAGAACAGCAACAGCGCGACATGCTCATGCCCGTAGCAACCGAACTCTGGAATCAGATTCAGAAAGGCGAGGAAGAGAAGCAGCAACTGCGTCTGCGACTGAATCAGCTCAGCCAGGAAATACAAGCCCTGCATGAAGAAATGAGTCTGCTAAAAATTGAAGTGCTGGGGATGAACCCTGGCGGAAAGAACTGCTCTACTTCGGGCAAAGTGAGCCTGTTGGCCCGCTTCAAACGCTTCTTTGCACTCTAAACAAACCCGATCGCACCGCCGCTCACAAGACGCTTGCGCTAGCCTCGCCTACTTTACAACCAGATCTTTTGAACTGCTTTCTACGCCTCCCTGTATGAATTCTCAAAAAATCACCCTGATAAAGCCTGTTGACAACAATTGAGAGGTTGCGCCGTCGGCCGGGGCGGCCTTAGGTTGTGACGTTAATTCCGCCCGTAATATTCACCGCTGTTTATAGCTTCTAAAAGTGTCTTTCCTAGTTTCTACGTTCATGAGCGAGATTTTTCAATCTTGCAGATTGGCACGAAGAAAATTCGACGGTCACCGCAGAGGCTCTAACCAACATAACCTGAACCTGTTCAGAAGAAGGCAACAAGCTATGAGCACAGAACCTGTCAAATACAACGGTGTACCAGTACCAGCCGGCGAAACCATCAGTTTCCTGGCAGGCAAACCGGTCACGCCTGACTGTCCTATCATTCCGTTCATCGAAGGCGATGGTATCGGTTCGGAGATCTGGGGTGCCACCCGGCTCGTCCTCGATGCAGCCATCGCCCGCGCCTATGGCAGCAAACGCCGCATCGCCTGGCTGGAAGTTTTCGCCGGTGACAAAGCCAAAGCCCAGTTCGGCAAAGCCCTTCCTGACGACACCCTGGCCGCCATCAAGGCCTTCGGCATTGCCATCAAGGGACCGCTCAACACCCCCACCGGTGGTGGCATGCGTAGTCTCAACGTGACCATGCGTCAGACCTTCGACCTCTACCAGTGCGTCCGCCCCGTGCGCTACTTCCCCGGCGTGCCCTCCGTGGTAAAGTCGCCCCAGGACCTCGACGTGGTCATTTTCCGCGAAAATACTGAAGACGTCTACGCCGGCATCGAGTTCAAAATTGACTCCGACGGCGCCAAGCGTGTCATCAGTCTTCTCGACGAGATGGGCATCAAGGTTCTCGCCGACTCCGGCATCGGCATCAAGATCATGAGCCGCATGGGCTCCCGTCGCCTGGTGCGCCGTGCCATTCAGTACGCCATCGACCACAACCGCAAGGTGGTCACCCTGGTACACAAGGGCAACATTCAGAAATTCACTGAAGGGGCCTTCCGCGACTGGGGCTATGAGCTTGCCAGAGAAGAGTTCGCCGACCTGATTGTCACGGAAGCCGACCTCTGGGCAAAACACAACGGCGCCTTGCCGGAAGGCAAGATTCTGCTCAATGATCGTATCGCCGACGCCATGTTCTTCGAAGTGCTGACCAAGCCCAACAAGTTCTCGGTGATTGCCACCATGAACCTGAACGGTGACTATCTCTCGGACGCTTGCGCCGCTCAGGTTGGTGGTCTCGGTATCGCACCGGGTGCCAACATCGGCGACAAAAGCGCCATATTCGAAGCCACCCATGGCACCGCCCCTGATATCGCCGGCAAGAACCTGGCCAATCCCTGCTCCTTGATTCTTTCGGGTGTCATGATGCTCGAGTACCTGGGCTGGAAGGAAGCAGCACAGATCGTCATGCAGACGGTGGAAAAGACCATCGGTGCACGCACGGTCACAGGTGACCTGGCTCGTTTCATGAGCGACTCCAAACAGCTTTCCACGAGCGAATTCGCTCAGGCAATGGTGGACAACATGCCGCCTTTGCCGGAAGCAGCAGTGACGGTGGACACAACGGCCCCTGCGGTCGCTGCGCCGCTGACTGCAAATGAAGTGGTCGCTGGATCGAAAACTGCAAACGAAGTGGTCGCTGTACCGCCGACTGCAAGTGAAGCGGTCGCTGGATCGAAGACTGCAAACGAAGTGGTCGCTGTGCCGGAAAGCACACAGGCGGCAGACGCCAGGCCGGAGACTGCGGCTCCCGCCACCACTGCTTCCAAGGACGGCACTTCCGCAAGCCCTGTCGATACGGTTACAGCACCGGCAGGCGCTGAGACCAAGGTTTCACCGGCCGGCTAGTTGGCTGCCTGCGTCAAGGCACTAACGCCTTCCCGAGAGCCGGTGAGTCAGGATGACTCACCGGCTTCTCGCTTTCCCAGCTCCGACACTACCGGAGGCACACCCCAAAACCCTTGCCTGGACCCGTGTTTTTCCATTTTTGCCGCCCCGGCGTTTCGCTTTTTGCCACCGTCTTACTACATTCTATAATATCCTTAAACAAGCCTATTGGTAATTGCCACCGCTCCTACAGCGGAGGCTAACCGAACCCGTGCTTAATCCAGGCGATATTGGTTAATTTGCTGCACAGCTAATAAAATGGCCGATGTTGAATTTCAATTCCCACCCGAGCAGGTAGAAAAATGCCAAGCCAAGCACCAACTTGCCCACCAACCAGATTCCATTACCGCCACGGCTTTCCAGCGGCACTGCTCTGCCTGACCCTGGTTGCGGCGCCAGCACTGGTTGCGACGCCAACTCTGGTCGCAGCCGCTCTGGTGGCAACACCGGCTTCGGCGCAAACGCCCTCAAAGGGAACCCCAAACCCTCCAAAAACAAAAGAAAACGAAGACAAACAAGCACTGATCAGGAAGATTCTGACCGGCGACGACTATAAAAATACGGTCCTCAAATTCGACTACAGCAAGCACCAGGTCAGCCTCAAGGACATGGACAAATACTGGGACAAGAAGAACGTCTATATCCTTGATTTACGCTCGCCCGAACAATATAAAAGCGGTCACATCAAAGGTGCCCTGCACCTGGGCGCCGACATTCTGGAAGATAAGCTGCGCAAGCTTGTACCGGACAAGAAAGCTACCATCATTGTCTACTGCAACAACAGCCTCTTCCCCACGCGCATGATCTCCCTCACCGACAGTTGCTTACCGCAGTTTTCAGCCCTGGGCTACGAAAACGTATTCTCCCTGGCTCCCATCTGGCACGACAGTCCTACCTACAACCGCTCTTTTATGGAAGGCCCCCACTGGGTCAAAGGCGAAAGCGGCAAATGAACCGTCCATAGCCGTTGCCGGTCAATTCATCTATTAAGAGTTAGAGCAGCGCATAAGCCGGGTTCTGTGTTCGACTGTCATCTATCTGGGAGTGTGGTTACCCACACCCTCTAGCGGCATCGGCAACTCAAGATAGCGGGCCACTATTTCCTTGAGTTATACCTTCGCCTTGCACCTTCAGCGGGGTTTACCTAGCCAGAGCCTCTCGACTCTGCTGGTGACGCTCTTACCGCACCGTTGCACCCTTACCTCGACAAGCGAGGCGGTCTTCATTTCTGTGGCACTATCCTCACGCTCACGCGCACTGGGCGTTACCCAGCAACCAGCCCTGTGGTGCCCGGACTTTCCTCGCCATTGCTGACGCGACAGTCTGCGCTGCTCCAACTGAATTATACAGGTTGGAAATCTCTTAACATCTCTATACGGTTTTCCACATTCTGTTACTAGCCAAGGGGTCAATCCTGTGTTACAAACTACTAAGTGATGCCAAGCAGAGCGCAAAGACCGAGTGTTTATAGCGTCTCAGTGCATCCTTAAGGAGTGAGTAAGAACATGATTGGTATATTCGATCTAGCTTTCTTTCTGGGCTTCTTTCTCCTCACAGTGGGAGCCGTGTACTTCCACTGGCTCACCGCCCCTCATGGCGTAAGGCGACGAGGTTCCGTCGGCGCCAACTACTGGGGCACCTATGCAGAGGCTCAAAAAGTAAAGTCACAGGGCAGCTTCAAGCTTCCCAAACCCAGCAACAATCTTTCCTCCACAACCATCGGCAAAACGCCTCCGGGTTCCGGCGGCGGCAGACGCTAAGCCGAATTAGTAGTCAAAGAACACATAAAACTTTCCGACGCCGGGGCAAAAACTCTGTCTGCCGGGCATGATATTTGTATGCCGACAGACAGACAGAAGAGTGCGGAAGTCTTTGACACCTCTATGGACACACCTGGTCCGGAGAGCGATTACGCACAGGCTTACTCCAGGGCCAGAGAAAGCGGCGGGTTTGGCGATTACGCCACTGCCGCAGACGAATTCGCCATGGCAGCCGCTGTGGCCCGAGACTTTGGCGAACAAGACGAACGGCTCATGGACAGTCTTTCACGCCTGGCCTACTGCCACTATCGCCTCGGCGCCCTGCAAGAAGCTGAACAGGCTTACCGGGAAGCCCTGTCCCTCATGGAAAAGTTCCATAAGAGCAAGCATCCGGACCGCTTCGCCTCCATTCTCTGGGCCCTGGCCGTCCTGCTCTGCGACAACAAGCGTTACGATGAGTCGGAAGAGTACTTCCTGCGCTCCATGGCTGTTTCTGAAAGCTGGTCCGGACCAAACGACCGCTTCGTAGCCGACTGCCTCTGGGGTCTGAGCAAGTGCCTCACCGGTGCCGGCAAGTTCGACCAGGCCGAAAGCGCCATCCTGCAAGCCATAAGCATTTACGAAAGCCTCTCCGGCTCGGAAAATGTAGACGAGTTCCTTTGCACCAATTACAACAATCTGGGCACCCTGCTCTTACAGCGCGGCAAGTTGGAAGGGTCCATCAAATACCTCAAGAAAGCCATAAAACTGCGCCAACGCATGGCCGGGCAGTACGATCCGGGGCTTATCAGCCTGACCAGTAAGATATCTCTGGCCCTCATGCAGATCAAAGACTACGAAGCAGCCAGGCGCTATCTCAAACAAGGATTGAAGGTGACGGCGGCCATCTATGGTGAAGAGAGCATCGATGCCAGCCGCAAAATGATCGCTCTGGCCAACTGTCTAACCATCACAAACAACTGCGAACAGGCCCAAAAATATCTGCAGAAGGCCAGAACCATTTTGCAAAACCAGGAGGAGGAAGCGGACTTTACCTTGCTTACTGCCTGCCTTTTCGAACTGGCCAATTGCCATCAAAAGTTGAATCAACAAGCAAAACTGAAAGACACCCTGGAAGCCATAAGCGACCGCTACGAAAAGAATCGCTGCCTGGCCCGCGGCTCGATGTACGCCGATGCCATGATCAAACTGGCGGAAATGCACAGTGATCAGTGCCGCTACAAAAGGGCGCGACAACTTCTACTGGGGGCGCTGGAAACGAGACAATCCCTACACGGCAGAGAGCATAAATCAGTGGCCGAATGCCTTTTGCGTCTGGGTAATGTAGAGTCGCGCATGTCCCTTGCGGCCGAAGCAGAAGAACACATCCGCACCGCCGAGAAAATGTTGGCAGATTTGAAGAAGCGGGCTTGACCGATACACTTTCCCGCCAACAGAAGAGACTCTATCAATCTTGTCGGGGTAAAGCTATCGCCAACTCCCATAGAATCAGCATCTTAAGCAGCACTCAAAGTTCAAGCTGCGCTATTACTAATTCCTACAAGAAGTTATTTATTCTTGTCTTGAATAGAAGCCGGATGTTAACCCTGAAATACTGATTCCATCTTCAATCTTCAAAGCGGCACTACCAAACTTAGAAAATCAAACCGCCAAACACAAACCATCCCATGGCAGCAATTATCTTGCCGCCCGATGGTTTGCCCCTATTTGGCGCTGAGGCATTTTTATCGGAATCAGCACTGCGATCAAAGCAAGACAACATCCCACAACCAGGCGCGGAGCGCCGGTAAATCCAGCGGATTGTCCCTTAAGGAAAGGAGTGACCTCCGCCCTTCGAGAGAAAACAAAATGACAATTTACGAAATGCACTGTTTCAATCCAAACCTGCTCTGGCAGATTCCCTCCTTCCTCATTTTTGTTGCCTTCCTGTACAAACTATTCAGCACTCTGCTGACCAGTTTCCACGCCTCTCAAGCAAAATCGCTTGTACAAACCATGGCGCAAAAACTGCACTACCTGGAGAAGGCGGAAGTCAAATTACACATGATCAAAAGCCTGCAAGTGGAAGGGAGCACCTACGACAATCGGATCAGCGACGCACGAGAGCTTTTAAGACAGGCTAACACAGCTATGGAACACAAAATGTGGAGCCCGGCTTATAGAAACCTGAAGGCTATGCGCGAGCTTCTGATTGATTACAATGTCGGACATATCCCACCCTACGAAATGCCAAAGCCATTACCGGCCTGACAGTTCACCCGGCACGGCAAGAACCTCCGACCCATTAGAAGGGAGACTCGCGCTAGCAGTCTTCCATAGCTAAACCGGGCCAGATTTTCCATAGAAGGAAAATTCTCACTTCAATACTCCTCATGCAAAATGGATCTCGCAGGAGGAGCTCTCAACTACTACTTACCATTTTTTCTCGGCAAATAACAGACCGGTCTATTACCTACTCTAGTCAACTGACTCGGGCTCTCCAGTCCCGGCTCCACACTACTTGCTTGAAAAGCAATACTAAAGCCCGGAAGCTCGCTTTCTATCCTTCTTAGCTAGATCGGACCTGCCGGTCTTATCGTAGAGCGCGGCTCGTTCGTTCAGCAGTGATGCCGTAGGCAAGCTATCTATGGCTCTGGAATAGTCATCTATGGCGCCCTTCAGATCGCCGGCCTCCACTTTCAACTTAGCCCTGAGCTGCAGAGCAAATTCGTCCTCGGAATTGGCTTTCAGCATGGCATTGGTTACGCCGATTGCGTCCCTGGCGCGTCCGGCTTTGCGAAGGCAACCAATCATCCGCAATTTGACTGTGTCGTCATTCTGCAAGCTCTCGCAATTTTTGTATATCGCCAGCGCCTCATCAAATCTTCTGGCATTCTCCAGAATGCCTGCTTTCAGCATCTGATATTTGACCTGATCACTAAGGTTGAAACTTCCCTTCTTCAGATAAGCATCGATATCTTTGATAGCCAGGTCGTATTTACCAAGAGCTTCATATGCAATACATCTCTGCCGATAGCCTGAGTAACAGGGCTGCTTAACCGCTAGAGCCTTGGTAGAGAGAACTACCGCCTCTTTATAGTCACCATTCATGACAGCACACTCTGCCAGGTTATCGTATGTTTTTCCATACTCAGGGTCTATGGCACGCGCCTTCTCAAAGCTCTCCACCGCCTGCTTATAGCCCTTGCGACCAAGAGACTCACCGTTATCATCCATGTTCAAATAGCTATTGCCGAGAATAATATATGCTTCTTTTTCACGCGGATACTTGCGCAATATAGACTGCACAATTTGCCGAGCTTCAATGTAGTGTCCATTGTGCGAGAGAGCATCAGCCTCTGCCAGACGGCGCCCAAGATCATCCTTTCCATATACATTTGATGCAGGAAAAATTGAGCAAGCTATCAAAAAGGATACCAATCCGAATCGACTAATTTTCAAGTCTCTTACCTGATAGGTGGCCTTACCATCATAGCTTACTTAGCCCGGTGCGCACCTTTCCCAGATCAAGAACTCACTTCCACTGCAAAACGAAGAGTCGGTGCTCAGGCACTGCACTCAGAAACAAGGGGCGCAGCTTGTTCAGACGTTCAATGTCAACCACATTCGGACATTCTCTATGTATCTGCTTGAAGAATTTCTCTGTGTTGCTTGGCACCTTAGCCAGTCTCATCACTACTAATCGATCTCCGAGCATAACTATCCTTCCCTGCTGTTCCTTCAAAATGCGCTCAATACAGCCGAAAATCTTACTTTGATCAACCTCCCGGCCGCAGAAATCGTACCTTCTCAGCACGGCTCGGTGGCTCTCGCTTCCACTCAGTAGCACAGGTTGAACATGCTCAGGCACAAGATAAGTGAGCCTACTCGTTACTTCAAAAACGTCGCCCGATACTTGTTTCATCGTCGCTCCAGCCGGCAATCGCACTATCCATCTTGGTCCGCCCACAATAAAGCGGTCCAGAGGCAACTTGTCACAAGCAGAAAGCTCCCTGGCGGTAACACGGAAACTCTCAGCAGCTCTGAAACTGGTGGAAGCGTATTTTAATAAGCTTTTCAGGCTTCTTCTGGCGTACTCATCACCTCTCACATGGTTGAGAAAGGCACGACTGAAACCCACACTCTCAAGTGCGTAAAGATAGAGTCCTCGCCTGTAAAAGCCGTCACCGAAGGCCAGGAACCGCTCGTCGGCGGCAATGAAAGCGCCTGCATTTGACTTGTAAGCGAAGAGAGCCGCTTTTGGACGAGAAGCAGAAGAATTTGATTGCAAATCACTTCCCGGAAAAAGACACTCATTCTTTAGAATCCGCTCTCTTTTGAAAAGCTCTTCCTCTTTCTTGACCAATCTTCTAAAACCCGGGTATTTCTCAGCGATCAGCCGCCAATCTCGGAGAACTATGGCAGCTTCCTTTTCGTCGAATACGCAATCCACAATTCTCGCCTTTGATCTGGCATTCGCTAGTTCTACCAGCTCAAAGCCGCTATCAAGCTCCTTTTTAGCACTAACCAATATGGGCTCTTCCAGGCCCAATAAGACGCATCGCTCTTTTTCAACTTTTGTTAGAGCGGGCTCTCGTGCTCTAAGCTCACCGGCCGGAGCCGGAGGAAAGGAACTTGAGAGCAAGCAAGCGACCGCCGCCAAGTAAACGATCAATCCCTTTCCAACATGAGTTTTCTGCAAAATCAGCTCTGGCTTCACTTCCGGAAGAGTCTCCCTACAGAATTGTTACTCTTTCATCGGCCGCACCGCACCCATGTCAGTCCACCTGTTACTGCCTGCGGCGCTTAAATACGGCGTCCCATATTTTCAATGCCTGCCTGGGTTGCCCGTTCTCATCAAACAAACCGGTATCACGCCAGACAATCATCAAAGGAATATTAGGCAACTTGCGGCAGAGCTGGTCATAATCTCTAATGCTATACCAACTTATGAAACGCGGCTTGCAGACTAAACTAGCGTCCAGCATGGCCTTAAGGAACGCCGCTTGTTTTTCCTGGCTGCCGTTAAACTTAACCGGCCAGAGTCCTACCTGCATCTGCCACGGCTGGGCCGGGTAACTGCTCTCAGTGATGGCGAATGGTTTGCCTGCGGCAAGGGCGAACAGTTCTCGAAAGAAAGACTGATCCGGCACCTTTTCTGCGGTCCACGATGACATAAACGGATGTACGGAAAAACCCAGAACATCAACATACGGCAAAAGGTCTTTCAGCTTGGCTCGTTGATCTCCGGCATTATCCTCAGAACAAAGCCCCGGGAAGTAGGACGTACAAACTACGGAAGCCATAACCGGAAGACCCGGATGGCTCTTCTTGAGAGCACCATAGATATAGCGGTGCAATTCCAGGTAATCTTGCCAGGAGCTGTCTTTGCAGCGCTGAAGCAGATTCAACTCCACTCCGATGAGCAAGAAGTCAGGGCGCAGGCTTTGAATAATTTGATTGCAGTATTGCAGATAAGCCTGCTTGACGGCCGGATCATTCAGGCGCCGCTTCTTCCACTGCCCGCTCAAGGGCATATTGCAGCTCTTGCCCCGATAATCCGCCAGACCGTTGCGAGCCATATTGATGGGATTGATGGAAACAACTCTTTTGTAGTCGCCCATACGCCTGGAGCGATCGGCCATCTCCTGCCGCATGGCCCCGTCATAGGGCTTGTTCTCCAGGGCTTCCGGCCACGGTACCCCTTCTTCAAAGTGCTGCTCGATAATGTCGCCATGGGCTTTGATGGCTGTGTCAGTCCACTGAACCGCCTCCAGGGTAAGGTCGTAAGGCCAGGGACTGAAACCCATGTAAAACGGACGCACAGACTGCTCTGCCTTGATGTTTTTATTGCCGACAGACTCTATTCCCTCGCGGCAATCGCCTCCAACCAGTCCGATTATCCATGACAGAGTAAATAGGCCAAACAGGCCGGCAACTTTTAAGAGCTGAGGGATAACGCACCTGCCTTGCCGAAAGAAACCGAAAGCGATACACACGCTTACTCTAGCAAATAGCAATACTGACGGCAGCGCCCTTCAAGATAGAAAACTACTCCGATACCAAAACCTCACGGAAAAGGATAGACTGAAGGAAAGCACCCTCAAATTTTAAATGCCTCTCCCCCAAAGCAAAAATTCGATTTGTTTTTTCTTGCCCCTCCTGGCGGTGTCAACTCTATCGCTGCCGGTCCAGCCTGCGTCGGCCCAAACAAAACCAAATCAGAAGCCGGAGCAGAAAACTAAGGCTGCCGGAGCCACCTATCGTATCCCAGTCAAAGACAAGTATGGTCTGCCCATCGCTCAAATTGAATACCTGCTTATGACAGGGAACTCGAAGGGTGCCCTGGCGGCCCTTGCGAAAGTGCCTCGCTCAAAGGGAGATGAAGATAGAAGAAATATGATCTTGGCTGCAGCCAAGGCCAATGACAACGATTTCGACGGGGCTTTACCGCTTTTCTCTAGAATCAAGGTTATGGAAGGCACCCCGTGCGAGTTTTATCTGGCTGCCAAAACCTTTGCCATAGCGCAAGATTTCCCAAAAGCAATTGAAATGGCCAGTAAAGGAATCGCACAGACCGATAACCAGAAGTGCCTTGAGATAAGAGCCACTGCTTACTCGAACATTGGTCGCTTCCAAGAAGCAATTCAAGATTATGAAACTCTTGCCAGAGTCTATCCGGCTTGGGCTGCCGATTATCTCTCCAGGGCATCAGCGACCTTAATCAAAATCAATAAGCCGAAGGAAGCGCTGATCATGGCCGACAGGGCGATTGCCGGCAACGATAAGGAACCGGGACCTCACTTTATAAGAGCGACTTGTTTAAGAGAACTAGGCCGGTTTACTGAAGCAGTTGATGCTTGCACCAAAGCCGTCCACTGCGCCAAAGTTAGAATGAGCAAGAACCGCGAAGCTGCATTTCTAATGGTCCGAGCCATGGAAGAACGGGCAAAATGTTACCACAACCTCGGCAAGCTGAAGGAAGAAGCAGCGGACAGAGCAGAGATAAAGCGCTACTCTGACGAGGTTATGAACGAAATGATCGGACGTTAAAAGGCCTAGATCATATCTTTCAAACTAGCTTCATCACCGGCTTCCCGGCTAAGTTCTATGAAGCCGGAAGGCACCGAAGAGTCTTGCGGGTAGGCTTTAAATAGCTGCTTGAAACCAGCTTTGGTTCGGTCCCACTTCAGGAGAGACGCCTCTGCAAAAGGAGCTTCAAGCTTGTTGGCAATAAACCATACCATTTGGGCATAAGCCTTGTCGCCGGCACCACCACCGATGGCATCGGCTCTCTTGATGATGTACTTTTCCGTATCCTGCTCCTCGCCATGCCAGCGCGGCAGGAGGAAGTAGCAGGTGTTCAAGTCAATATCCAGGTAAGTAGGGTAGAGCCTATGACAATCATCCACTAGTTTTAGATACTCGTCTTTATCCATACCCTGAGCGAGAGCCACCGTGCCGTATTCATCAAAGGCCCGCGGGCTCTTCTCTTTTATTTTCGGATCTTCATCAAGCACCTTCTTAGCAGTTTCTATGCGCTCCCGGTAGCGAGTCCATCCGTCTTCCGTAACCGTATCAGCGTATCCTGTTCCACGGGCAAACCAGGCATACTTGATATAGGTTTCCGAAAGAGCCAGTCGCGCCGCCGTTGACTGCGGCTTCTTGCTCATCCAACTCTTCAAATCAGCTATACGTTGCTTGTACTGCTCATCATCCATTTCTCCATCTTTCGCTTTGTCGTTTTCCGAAAGGGTTTCATAGAATTCATCAAGCAACCAGTGGCCACTGGGCTTCTCCTGCTTGCTGTCGGTCAGTTTCTTGTCCAGAGCATCGAGAGCATCGTAGTTTCCTCTCTTCAGATCCGCCAGCACAGAGGCAAATGGCGAGGGAACCTTAGATTTGCTGTACTTAAATCCACGAGCCAACTCCGAACCGAGTCGTTTTCTTTGATGATCGGTTTTAGCCAGAGGCATCCCCTTCAAATAGGCGTCGAAAGCCTCTTTGCGTTTACCTTGCCCGGCCAGCATGCGTGCATTCATGGCATAGGCGTACCAACCGGTTTCGAACCCAATGTCAGGTCTCTTGCAAAGCTTCAAAGTGCGCTGCATAGTTTCTTCGGCTTTTTTAAAATCACCGTTTTCACTGTAGAGAACCGCTAAGAAAGCCAGTTTATAGGCAGGTTCCACATGCTCCGCCCCGTAATTTTTCTCCGCCAGCTCGTAAGACCGCTCCTGATCCGGGACTCCACTTGGTTTGGACGGATCCTTCAAGTGCAGTTTATGCCGCTCCCAAGCTCTGTCCTGATAGGTCTGACTTACTTCAAACACATCCGGTGAGCCCTTTACTTTGTATGACTCGGGAGGACAAAGAGCAATGCCGGCCGCCATTTCCTCTTCACCATGGACGGCATCATCATTGTAGAAAAAAGCATTCCCCAATTCACGTTCCATTCCCATCAGCACGGCAGGCTTCGCACCTGCAGCCTTGGCGTCTTCAATGGCCTTCTTGGCTCGCTTAGCCGCTTCCGGATCATCGTTTCTAAACTGGGCCAGGCTGACATCAAAATCCCGTTTCCATTGCGGCGGAAACATCAAGGAGGTTACCAGCCCGCCAAAAGTCATCCATATGGCAAGCCCGCCCAGAAAGATAAATGCAATGAAACCAAAGGCAGCTAATTTGATCCAACCAACAGCAGGAATGGACGCCCTCTTTTTACCGTCGCCATTATCGGCCATATTCGAATTTCCCCAATCAGACTATTTGTGATTGTCCCACAGGAAGGGTAGCCTGGAGTCACCGTCTTTACGTTTAATGCTGGTCAGCACTTCTTGACTGGGTTTTACATTGTGATATGAGGAAGAGAACGTGGAGGCACCAAAAGTCAAGCCTCCCGCCAGCAAACCTATGGCCCGCAAGCGTCCACTGGCAGCCAGTCCTACTGACAAAGCCAGGCCGCCGATACCATAGCCGGCGTCTTCGGCAACCTTGCGCCCGTAATCGGCCTTGAGGGCCTCATCGTTATCGGGATTGGAATAACCGCGATAGTTTTCAACAATTGAACCAGCCTTGAACAAACCATAAGCGGCAGGCACAGCCCGTCCCAGTTTCGGAATCAGGGCACCGGCTACAGGGGCTCCTACATCGGTAGCCAATTCGGCAACCACGGCTGTGGGAGCCAATTCAAATTTACTCTTGCGGTTGTATAAAATATCAAACTTGCTGGGAGCCGCCACAAAGTCTCGCACCACATCATCAGGTACGTAGGCACTGCCGGTGCTTCCATCTTTTACGCGCCTGAAATTCGACTGGATCATACCGGCGAACTTCAAATCACTGCCCACAACCAGACCACCTGACTGACCAGGCACAGCCGTAGCTGAAGTAACGATGCGCGGGGAAAGCAGATAATTATCAACATCGGCACGCACTTTCGCATCAGAGGAAGTACCGGCCTTGTACAAACCCGAACTCAAACTGGGAGGGCTGTCCGGCTGTGGCTCTTTAATGCCGCCGGCGTCTCTTATAACCTCGTACATGGGCACTTTGGCTTCGGCATAGCCAGGCGAAAGGAACTCTTTCACCTCGCTGCCGGGCGTACCGATGCCCACAATGGCGGAACCTTTGGTCAGTTCCGACGACTGGCCGATATCCACAGCGCGACTGGGATCGGCCTTAATTCCCTGTACCTCCAGGAGCGCCAGATCGTCAATGTCGTTGAGCTTGACCAGCTTAGCCTGGCGTGTCTGCCCATCGTTCGAGGTTACTTCAATAGTCTTGGTGTTATTGACCACATGGGCGGCGGTAAGCACATATCGCCCATCATGCACGAAAAAGCCGCTGCCCGAACCAGAACCACTATCTCGTTCGGTATTGAGAGTGACGGTTTTGCGAGCGAAACTATCTACCACTTCGTGAAGAAGCGATCCCCGGCAGGCTTCCGCTTGCACGTGCATGCCGGTGGGATCGAGAACATCAGGCTTGATGCATTCGGCTCCGGCTTTATCGGTACTTTCGTTCTGCGCCACGCTACCTCACGCTCCCGGCCCTCGCGCCTGGGTCAAACCTGCGGACCTGCCGCCCCTCGCACATGGAACTATATACCCATTTGCCGACTTTTAGACACCGTATTTGCCGCAACCACCTGGAGCCGAGCCAGGTTTCAGCCGCCCTATAGCCAGACCAAACTCAGTCGCCGGTAGCTTTCACCTGGTCGGTTTTACTGCCCTGTTTGGGGAAGGTCTTCAAGACATTCTGAAGATATGAGAGGTCCACCCTCTCTTTGAAATTGACCGGTCGAGCAAGCAATCCGGCTTTCTTCATTGTGTCTGCATATCTCTGACCAAGAGCAATGTCTTCTTCGCTAAGATTGATATTGATGTCATCAATGCTTTTAGCTTTCGTATTGGGTTCTATTACCTTCAAACTGCCTAGCAAAGCCTCGGGAAAACCGGCGGCTTTGATAAACCACTGATCGGTCTGCCGGCCATGGAGCGCTACATAATAATTAGCTTCTATGTACTCACGAAGCAGCTTCTCGACCAACTCAGGGTGCGCCTTTGCGACTTGTTTGCGAATGCTGATCACACCTAGATGTCGCTCAGAATCGATTACGTAACCCATTTTCTTGGAAAGAACGAGAGCCGTTTGCGGCTCCCAGGTGCCCACTGCCTCTACAGAGCCCTGAGTGATGGCTATGGCTTGTTCACTGGGTTTGAGATTGATGAGTTTGACATCGCCTTTCTCTTTGCCGCAAGTCAGACCAGTAGCTTCCAGACGCTGTAACACATAGGGGTGTGAACCGCCGCCGAAAGGCACGGCGATGGTTTTGCCTTTGAGATCACCAAGGGTCTTTATGCCTGAACCTTGTCTGGCCACTATCGAAAGGGGACTGTCAATCAATCTGCCTATGACTATCCAGTCTTCACTGGCGGCGAGCAAACTGATAGTCGGCACAAGACCGCTGTTTTGCACATCTACTTTGCCGGCCAGAGCCGCTTCGTTGATGTCTGGGCCAAAGAGAAAACTGTGAAACTCAGGCTTAAATTCGTACAGGTCACAAATATTGGTGTGGATCATAGCCTGCATTATCTGTCCGGCCGTGGCCCACGAGGTCATCCAACCCACCACTACTTTTGTCGGCGCTGTCTCAACCGCAGCCACATCGGTCTTTTCCACCTTTGCACAGCCGGCCAATCCGGCAATAAGAGCACCTGTCAGTAAGCTAGATGCCAGGGAACTAATTTTCATGAAGACTCTTCCACAATCTCGTTCTCATCTCGCTGAACTCTCTGGTATACCGATACTCGGAAGACCTTGGTCTGGGCTCTTCTACAGCCACCTGGTCGAGTATGGTAGCACCACTTTTGCCGAGCATTATAACGCGGTCGGATAGAAAGATAGCCTCTCTGATATCGTGAGTAACAAGCACGGCCGTAACATTTTGTTCAGCCAGCAGCCTTGATAAATCGTCCTGCAAGGACTCCCGGGTCTGACTATCAAGAGCAGCAAAAGGTTCATCGAGGAGCAACAAATCAGGACCATAGGCTAGCGCTCTTGCCAGAGCCACTCTTTGTTTTTGCCCCCCGGACAGAGCAGCCGGAAATTGCGTGGCTTTGTGGGACAGTCCCACCCTAGCTAGAGCAGCGGTAGCCAACTCTTTCTGCTGATCGGAAGGCACTCCCTTTGATTGCAGAGCAAAACAAACGTTCTCAAGTACTGTCTGCCAGGGGAAAAGCGCAGAGCCTTGAAAGACCATGGTCAACTTTGCCTTGTGATTGGGCGCTAGCTCATCAGTAACCGGCGCCTCGGTCACGACACCACCAGTAATGGCAATGCCGCCTTGCTGTGGCAGCAAGAGCCCGGCCAGAAGACGCAAGATTGTGGTTTTTCCGCAACCACTGCCACCTAAAATGCAGAGCACTTCACCCGGCATAATCTTGATATTGAAGTCGACTATCTGCGGTCTCTCCTGGTTGTATCCAAAGTGCAGATTCTTAACTTGCACGAGAGCACCGCCCGCTTGCTTGTTCCCGCCGGCAGTCGGGGTTTCCTTGACAGGCAGACTCTCTTCCAGATTTTCATCGCTAATCTGTTTGAGGTGTACCCAGGGCAGGCAGGACCGTTCCAGGTATTGCATGGCACGATTCATCATGTAACCTATAAGACCAATCGCCATCATCCCTGCTACCACTCGGTCCATCCGCAGAAGCTGCCGATTTAGCTGAATCTCGTAACCGAGTCCTGAACTGGCTGCCACCATTTCGGCAGCCACCACGCACATCCAGGCAAAGCCAAGACCCACCCGTAAACCGGCAAAGATGCTGGGTAAGCTGGATGGCCAGATTATTTGTTTTAAGATTCTCCAGGAGGAAGCACCCAGGAGTTTGGCCGCATCTAGATGATCGGAAGCAACACTGGTAACGCCTAGAAGGGTGTTGGTTAATATCGGATAGAAGCTGCCGATAAAGATCACAAAGTCAGCGGAAGGATCGCCCAAACCGAAGACAGTCATCGCCACCGGAATCCAGGCAATCGGTGGAATCGGTCTCAACAGTTCCAGGACGGGCATGACCAGACTGCTGCAGGAGCGCTGCATGCCAAGGGTGAAAGCCAGGGTGATGCCGAGCCCGGCCGCCAGCGTAAATCCGCAAAGTACTCGCCTGGCGCTGTCCAGACAATCTTGAAGCAGAACACCCGATCTGGTCAGTTCAATTAGTGCTGCAAACGACTGATAAGGGCCGGGAATAACCGTTGTGTGGCTCAACCTCACTGAGCTTTCCCAGACAGCGAAAAACAGTGCCAGACCAAGACAGGGCTTCAGGAGCGATGGCTTGAAAATTATGGCATCCTCCTTTCATACAGTTTCATGGCGGCGGTCAGTTAGCCGTTGAGACAGGCTTGATTATATCCAGCCGACCTGAGCAGTGCTTGCTAATGTTTTGCACCGACGGCACCTTTTGCCGCTTTCTCCTTGGCCGGGCCGAGCCCTGCCGCCACATCGTCCATGATGCCGCTCACACCCTGAAAGAGAAACTGCCGCTTCAGCTTGCCGGCATACTTGTAATTGCGCGGCGGCTCGAAAAAATCAGGCGGAACCGAGACCGGCGCCAAACCTCGCCTTCTAATCACCCAGCAACGCTCGCCGTCTTTGAAGTATTCGCTGGTTTCAAGCAAGCAGCCATCCAGGCGGGGCATGTTCAAAGATACCGAGACCAGGCTGTAAACCTCCGCCGGCAGTCCCAGATCGGCAGTGAGAGTGACATAGGCCGCCGTTTCTTTCGGGCGCTCGGCGGTGACAAAGAGATCGTTGGCTCTCTGTTCACCAGCAAAAACAAATTCTTTGCCCTTCAGCCCCCTGGGGGCAATACCGGGAAAGGAGAGGAAGGGAAACTGCCTGGTATTAACTTTCAAAGGCTTCTGCAAGGCAAGCACACTGCAAGCGCCCATTACTCCTTCCCGTTCTCGCCAGAACTCCTTCAAAGAGGTGCTGGTCTTCTCCTTGCAATCGTCGCGGCAAGCTGTGACCTGCCAGTCCGGACTTCTGGCATATAACGTGTAACCAAAAGAATGGCTTTTGAAACGAATGGCTTCTCGGCTCATCCAGGCTTCATAGAAGCCGCCTGCAGCCGACTCCAACTGTAAGCGCCAGACTCTAGGTGCAGACACTGCCGGCCCGGGGGCTGCTATAACTGGTAACAAAGCCAGACCGACCGCGAAGCTACAACAGAGCAACGCCAGACCGATTGCAAACCTTCTAGAACTCGGGAATTGCCTCATTAAACCTCATTGCCTGAAACTGAACCGATCCGCATTTTCACATCTGCAATTCTATCCCCTCAATCAATGCCGGGAGTTAAGCCCAGAATCCGCCACACATAGTGTGCATAATAAATCGATACCCCCCCTTGCCCCAATTTTCTTTTCTTAGAGCCATGTTGCCAGAAGATAAAAGCTCCGAGCTCAGCAGACCGGAAAAGCCGGAAAGTATTTCGACAAAGGGCCAGTCGGCCCAGGTCGATGCCTTCCGCATTAAGGTACCTGGCAAATTGCGCTCCGGTTTCGACATTTCCCAGACCGCCGTGGAAAAGCCGGAAGCAGCCAGTCGACTGACACCAGGCATGCTGGTGGACGGCAAGTATCGCCTGCTCCGTCCGCTCGGCCAGGGCGGTATGGGTGTGGTCTGGCTGGTAGAGCATGTAATGCTCAAGCGTGAACTGGCGCTCAAAACCCTGGTTCATTCCAGAATGTCACAGGCCGTCTACGAACGTTTCGCCAAAGAAATTCGCACCACTTCACAATTGGATCATCCCAATCTAGTGAAAGTATTCGACTGCGGTCTCTTACCGGACGGCACGCCTTATTACACCATGGAATACGCCGCCGGGCACTCCCTCAGACAATACCTGGACGAGAAGGGTCCCATGCCTCTCAAGCAATGTCTGGAAGTGTTCGTGGACGTGGCCGGAGCTCTCAGCTATGCCCACCGCCACAATACCTTGCACAGGGATATCAAACCGGACAACATCGTGCTGGTCAGGAACGGAGACGCCTTCCGGGCACAAGTTCTGGACTTTGGTCTGGCCAAGTTTGTGCACAGCGGGCTCAAACCTATCACGGAAAGCACGGCCGGCGATTACATAGGCAGTCCGCCCTACATGAGCCCCGAACAGTGCATGGGCAAAGATCTCGACTACCGCTCCGATGTTTATTCACTTGGCTGTACTCTCTTTCAGGCACTCACGGGTGTGCTGCCCTTCGAATCAAGGAATCATCTGGCCATTATTCAGATGCACTTGAGTGAAAGGCCGCCCTCTCTGCAGCAGGCCGCTAACGGCGAGCAGTTTCCTGAGCCCATAGAAATAATCGTCAGCCGAATGCTGGCTAAAGATCCCAAACAGCGCTGCCGCTCCATGGAAGAAGTGGAGCGCCTCCTGAAGCTCTATTTGAGAGGCAAATTTACAGCCGGTACCCGTTCCGGCACCGAACAGTTCGACGCCGACTACGCCGATGCGCAAAGCCATACATCAGGCAAGTCCGACTATAGCGGACCGCTTCTCATAGCAGCAATTCTGGGCATCATACTGCTTGGCGGGGCAGGTGTGACCTATTTTCTTCTGCAACCCCCCGCAGCAAAGGTTGCTGAGGTCAAGCCTGATCCAAAGCTAAAGTTCGCTACCAGGCTCAGTTCGCCGCCAGTGGCAGGAGAACAGTTCAGACGATTTCACTTTCCCATTGAGATAAGCTCCGGCAAATTCGAAGCCGTAAATTCAGATTTTAAAAGAGAGGCCCGGGGTGAAACGGAGATACCGGTAAACGCCCTGGTGATTTTTGAACCAAGCCGGGAGTTTCTGAAAGATCCAGCCGTGCTGACCCGCTTCCGTCCGGATGACCTGGTGGGACTCGTGCTCAATAAGCACAACAAAGCAGACGATGACACACTTTTAGCATGCACGGCTCTTGACGGGTTAAAGCACCTGAGCATTACCAGCCCCAAGGTCACGGACAAAGGTCTGGCTTATCTAGCCAGCCTCAACGAACTAAAATGGCTTGACGTGGGAGACGCCGACATCTCCGGCAAGCAACTGAGTCTTTTGCCTTGCCTACCAAATCTCAATTACCTGCGGCTCGATACTGACAGGTCCTCACCGGACTTTTCCGATACCTTCAAAGCCCTGCACGGTTCCAAGAATCTTTATACGCTCAGTGCACGTACTTGCGATGTCTGCGACCAGGACATAGTGCACATTGCCAGTTGCACAAATCTCACCGAGCTGATTCTAAGCAGCAACCTGGGTCTCACCGAAGAGGGGTTGAAGCAACTGTCCGCACTAAAGAATCTCAAACAACTGCGCCTCACCAATATTCCCCTCAAGCCCGGCATCATCAGCACACTGAGCCAATTGAAACATTTGAAAGTCTTGCACATAAGTTCGAAAAACTGGTCGGAGAAAGACAAAGCACGCCTGAAAGAGGCTCTGCCTGCAGACTGCGACCTAAAATGGTCGGAATGGATGTAACCTGTCTAGCTTGAGAAAATCAATTGAAACGATCAAACTTTAGCTGATCCACAAGCTCCCTGATGCCGGGCCAGTTGGGATCGGCCGGATCAATAGCCAGCACACGCTCCAGACATTCATCAGCTTCGCTGTATCGGCTTTCAATTGCATAAACTCGGGAGAGATGAAGCCAGGCGTTAATGTAGTAAGGATTTATCACCACCGCTTGCTTGAGCACTTCTTCCGCCGCTCCCAGGTCCCCCTCTTTGATCAAAAGGGAACCCAGATTGCCGTATGGCCATTCGAAATCAGGATACTGGTTGACCAACTCTTTGAAGGTTTTCTTGGCTTCTTTCTCATTGGTGAACATCTGATTGTAGCCTTGAATATTCATCTGTTCCGCCATCAGGGGCACAGGAAACTTGGGAATTTTGGAACGCAAAAAGCACTGAGCCTTTCTACCGACCACTCCATCTCCATCTATTTCAATGGCCATGATCAAGGCATCTCGGGCCTGTTCGGTCCATCCCACCTGCTTGTAACGCAAGGCCAGCTCCCAGTATTCACGGGCACCGAGATCCTCTGGCACCTCCCTGGGTGGAGGCTCCGGCTTGGTCATCTCTTGCAGGGCTTTTTTGAGCTTAACCAGATATTCCTCTGCCTCTTCGGCCGTCAGGCCAATGGACATGAGTTGCTCTTTCATGGAATAAATGGGGTCATCTTCCTCGTTTCGGGAGAGCCCTCCGGCTTTGCCATCATCAAGCTCTTTGCCTGCCGCACCGCCGGAAATATTTCTGTGCCTGGCGCTGGATTCTTTACCAGGTTTGGATGCTTCGGAAGCAGCGTCTCCACCGCTCTCTTCCTCACCGTCTTCTTCATGGGAAATCTGCTTGAGATACTGCATGAGGGCGCTGGCAAATTCCGCGCCGGCCTGTTCGCCCTCCTTCTCTTTCTCGCCTGCCTGACCCCTGCCGCTGCGCAGTTGAGACAGGTAGGAAAGGGCCCGGGTAGCATGGGTATGTCGCCCCATCAAGGTATAGAGCGCTACCAGCCGCTGGTACTCCTGCGCACTCAAACCCTCGGGCACCTGATCCGGTGGCTTCACAGCAAGACGGGACCTCGTAAAGACTCCAATAAAATCATTCTACTCTAATTACGCTCCAAGCTCAGCCAGTTATCTATGCCACCGTCAGGCTGCCTGTAACCCTTGAGTCTAGACTGCAAACGAAGCTGTTCTAAAAATCGAAACCCAGGGGCGGGCGGCTATCGCCGTTGGTGCGACTGACCCCGGTCATTACCGGATCACCAGGCATAAATTGGGTCGCCGCCCTGGTTAAGAGCCTGCCGCCCACCAGCACCAAACCTAAGCCTCGGCTGCGGGCAAACAGTGACATAGCTCCGCCAATGGCACCAATTGTATCCAGGGCACCTTCCTTCAAGTAAGTCGACCTGGGTGCATAGAGATCATCTCTGGCTGCCGTGGAAAAATTTTCATAGGCGCTCAGCGCATCGAAAGTCCCCAGAGCCGGCGCCGCCACCCGGCGAAAGGCATAGGCAGCCCCGAGTACCAGACCGGTGGCTACACCGGTGCTGATGGGGTCTTTCTGGAACTCGCTTGGTCTTTCATATTTGAATTCAAACTGCCGCACCGGCCGATTCATCAGATCTTTTGCGAGAGAGGCGGGCGTCACCACATTGCTTTCACCGTGAATGGTATCCATGGCTGTGGCAAGTCCCATCAGTTTGAAGGTATTGTCTACCACCGGCCCGCCGGAATTGCCTTTCCAGAGAGGGGTACTGGTACCAAGCTTGTGAGACATCACCCGCTCTTCGGCTTCTTTTTGAAACTCAGGATGTTTGATTACGAAATCCATTGCCGAGTTTACAATTTGCCGCCCAACCTGAGGACGAAACTGTAAAAGATAGGGAGCCGCCTCCCTGAAGCTTCCCTCCGTTGCTACCTTTTCGATGCTGCCGGCCGGGTGCCCCACCGAGAACAAGGCGTCACCGGGCTTGAGTTTGCTTTCGTCGCCGAACTCAATGGAGCGACCCGGGTCTTTCTTGAGACCTTCCACTTCCAGAACAGCCAGGTCGTTCACCTCGTCCACATCCTTGATGCGAGCATTGAAGACTTCTCCCGAGGCCGTGCGAATTCTGGTGACGGGAGCATTATTGACCACATGAAAGTTAGTGATGACGCTGGTGCCGTCTTTACCCACAAAAGCACCGGAGCCGGAACCGAGCCGGTCACCCAGGGGTGTTTGCACTTCCACTTTCACCGAACGCGGTCCCACCTGTTTAACCGCCTCGGCGAGCAAGCTGCCGCTGCAATCGAGATGATCGGTCAGGGGCAGGCTACCGCTATCGAGAGCCTTAGCAACAGCCAGCGCATCGAATGATTTAAAACTCTGGCAGGCTTCGTCTTTTGCCATAAGAACTAATTCTCAAGAAAACGGGGGAGAAGCACATAGTAGTTAAAGCTGAAGAGGTGGTCAGTGGGGATCTTACGCTGGCGAAATTAAAATTGCCCGGGGCAATCTATTTCACGAGATTTTTATGCTGGTCGCCGTAATCTGAGTTCATCGAACCGTTTAGCCTCACCTGCCAAAACTCCCCGACGCTCTCTCTTTTCTATAACCCAGCGAGGACAGCCCCGTGCCTACCGCATTTGTATATCCGACCAACGCCGGCGATGCCAATCTTGTCACCAGCGAACAGAAGAGCCGCATCCAGAGCCTGCTCTCCAAGATGTTCAACACCCTGTCCCCCGCCCCGCTGCCGGACTTCGACGCGGCTGATTCCCATATTTATTCCTGGTTCCCGCAGGATTCCGTTCTGGTTTCTGAAGAGTCGGTACTCATTGTTGAGCCGCCTCTCCTCGATGAAGCCAGGGAGTCCGACATGCCTGCCCCCGGTGTGCTCTACGAACACCTCACCGACAGCGCCGCTCAAAAACCGGAAATCGACGGTTTTTCCCTGCCGGCTTTGAAAATGGAGAGAATTCCGGCCAGACGGGCTCAGGGTGGAGACATAGTAGCCATCAAAGACAGACTGGACGGCAAAGCACACACGGCGCTCGTAGTGCTGGAAAAAGACGGTCAGCTCTATGCCCACACCAAACTCTCCTGGGGCTGGGATAAGCGCAACCTTGAGCAACTGCGTCGCCAGAATCTGGTTCTGGCCGCTTACCGCCTCAACCAGTAAGGGTGACTGAAGAGAACTTGAGACAAACGTCAGCGAAGTTTACCGCCAAAACTGATGAAGGCTGAGAAGGCAAAGAAAGAACGATTCAGCCCACTGTCACATCCTCAATGGCATAAAGTCCGCCGAAAGTGGAAATGGTATAAACCCAATAACCATTGAAACCTGTCAGCCGGTTCATACGCACCCGCACTTTTATAGTCTGCCCCGGACCGGGCAAGATGGAAAAATCGCTGTCGGAAGCATTGTAATCGAGCCAGCGGTGCCGAGAGACACTGGCCTGATAGGCACGGGGATCGTTCTTGAACTTAGCCCGGTAATTTCTACCCAGATCGTCCCAGGCATCTAAGTAGAGCTTTTCCCCCACAATGCGAAAGTGGTAACGCAGAAAATCAATTGCACTGGACTTTGCCACCCGGCGCGGTGAGTCACCGCCCCCTGAAACTGATGTAGATGCAGAGGTAGTTACTGGTCTGGTCTGAGCCGAACTCTGAGGCTGATTGTCCGGTCTGTCGGAGGCAAAGCTCTTTGTCGGAGCGGCTACGGGCTGGTTGCGAGGGGCAGGCAAAGTAGCCGAAGCCACAACTGCCGGCTGGGGCTTTTGTGTCTCTTCCGGCAGCTCCGGCAGGCCGGGTCTTGGTCTGATGGGCTCGCAACCCAAAACCAACTCCTTGCCCGACCACTTACTGGTCTCCACAATCGGTGTCTGCAGCACACCCCGTTCACGTACAACTTGTTCCTGCACACGCTCCTTCACCGTATTGAACACCTGTGAAATCGGCACACTGGCACCCTTTTCCTGGAAGGCATCGATTAAGCTGCGGGTAAAAACCGAATTGGGAATGGACTTGCCTTCCCAGGAGACCTGGTTCTTATCACTGGAACAGACCACCATCTGGCCGGTGCCCTGGGCGAGAGCGAGAGCATCGGCATTGGCGGCGCGGGTCAATCCCTTGCTTTCAGAAGCGCCGCCGGCATGGCAGGTATCCAGAACCACCAGCACTCTCTCCGCATGAACTCTATCCTTAATGGTTCCGGCCAGTGACTTCATGGCGATGCCGGTGGTGAAGAGTTTGTCCGGATTAGTGTCATGGGCCACCACATAGTTGACGCCGCAAATATCAGAATCGGAAGCGGAGCCGTGGCTGGAAATAAAAATCACCACCAGATCATCGGGCAGGGCCACCCGGGGCAGCCAGGAATCACCCAGAACATCGAGTATGCGCTCCCGCGTCGCCTTTTCATTGAGCAAGAGCTTGACGTGGTCGGGTTTGAAGTTGCCCCTGGTAATTAAATAGTTGTAGAAGTCCTGGGCATCTTTGGCAGGGTAACGCAGGTTCAGGGCAGGATTGGCAAACTTGCTCACACCTACGACTACCGCCCATTTGTCCGTCACAGGCTTGTTTACAATTGCGGTCTCTTCCTGAGCCGAAAGAGGAGGCTGAGCAACTACCGCCACACACGCCAGGATCCAGGCCAATCTCTTCCTCAAAGTAAGCAATTCCTTCCTCTTCATCTCGCATTCTCTATTCCACGATTGAAAGCTTCTTTACAGAAATGTTTGACTGCTCCCCTGCAGGCTTTGCCTTCTTTTCTAAAGCTAATCTAGCAAGACGAGCCGTCTCTTCCAACTGGTTATCATTGGGGCCTCCGTATTCGATATCGGGAACCGGTTCAATCACCACATCGGGTACGATACCCCGCTCGGGATCAAACCTGGCAGCGGAATTACTACCGGAGGCGGCGGCCAGAGCCGCCCTGGCAGGGTCGAATTTGCCGTCGCCCAGCCACTTTCCGGCAGGAGTAAAGTAACGCCCGGCGGTAATGGAAAGAGCGGTCATATTGGGCAGGGGGTAATGAATCTGCATCACACCCTTGCCGAAACTCTGGGTGCCGCAAATAATCGCCTTCTTATTGTCCCTGAGGGCAGCCGCCAACATTTCAGAAGCACTGGCCGAGCTTTCGTCCAATAGCACATAAATGGGCCTGCCGCCGTAGACCTGGTAACGACGCTTGATCTTCTGTTCCTGCGGCTTCTCTCCAGTGCCTTTGGTGACAACCTTCATACCATCCGGTCTGAGCGTATATTCCATGGTCTGCAGGTGGTCGGCATCCACTCGACTCTTGAGGGTGACAAGATGCCCCTCATCCATCATAAGAGATGCTATCAGAAGGCAGTAATCGACGCTGCCGCCCGGATTACCACGCATATCGAGAATGAGAGCCCTGGTGTCGGAAAGGCTGTCCAGGTCGTTTTGTACGATGGTGACAATATCTTCCGGCACAAAAGACTCGATGCGCTCATAGCCGATATCGCCGGGCAGGTGCCTGGTACGAGTCTTCACCACTCTGATTTTACTGGGCACCAGGTCTACATTCATGGTCTTTTTGGCACGTCTCAGCACAAAATGCACTGTCTCACCCATGTGTTTGCGGGTGTGATCTCCAATCTCAGACACTGGAATCTTCATGCAGTCCATGCCGTCCACAAAGAGAATCTCATCTCCCGGCTTGATGCCGGCCTTGAGGGCCGGGCTGTCCTCCATGACCATGCGCACCTTCACCGGACGCTTCTTGGCCGTCATCACCATGCCCACCCCTGAATAAAAACCTTTGCTGGCATCCTCCCGGCGAGAAACTGCGGGGGCGTCGCTCATCTGGGTGAAGGGATCATCCAATCTTTTAAATAGAAGATTGGCATACTTGACGGCATCAGCCGTGGTCTTCACTTCCTTCTCATAAATTGCCTTGTACTCGCTCATATCGGCAAGGCGGCTCTGGTCGTAGATATTTTCAGCCACCGCCTGAAAGGCACGTCGATAAAGTTCTTGGGGAGAGACGAATAAACGATCGAACCAGAAAAAGGCAACATAGAAAGTGGAAAGAACCAGAGATAAGCCGACAAAAATGCGAGCCCGGCGCCGAAACCGGGTTCTCTTCTCATCTTTATCGGGTTCATCAGCCGGCTGGCTCGCTTCTCTCACTGTCACCTCTGAACTCTGGCTATATGCCCCGCCCCAAGTAATAATTTAACCGCTTAACATGCACGGCGCTTCCTCAATGTCACGAGGAGCGCCCTGGGCTATACTCTATGCTGACCAAAGGCAGGGTTCGACGGCTCTAGTCTGGCATAGCGAACTCGTTCCCAAAGGCGCTCAAACAATCTCCGGGCAATGGACAGTAATTCAGGTATTATTCGCGTCAGCATAGGCGGACCGCCGACAGTAGTAGCGCCGGTCTTCATCGACCCGGTCTGCCATATGCAAGTAGAAAAAGAAAAGGCCGCAGCCAGCCTCACCTACGAAGGAACCAATTATCACTTCTGCCACATCAATTGCGCCGTAAAGTTCAGCCGCAATCCTGTCCAGTATACCGGGGGCGCCGAGACGGGCACCTTGAATGAAGCGGGCAGCAAGACTGAAGCGGACGGCAAAATTGAAGCCGCTGCAGACTGTGGACAGGAAGAAGCAACAGCAACAAGCGGCGCCGCCTTCACCTGCCCCATGCACCCGGAAGTACTGACCGACCGGCAGATGCCCTGCCCCCTTTGCGGCATGGCCCTTGATCCCCTGGAGCCGACGGAGGAAGGCGACGACGGCGAACTGGACGACATGCTGAAGCGCCTCCGCCTGGCCGCTGCTTTTACCGTACCGCTGGCAATTCTGGGCATGAAGGACATGTTTTTGCCGCTGCCGGCACTGCCCTGGCAAGCCCTCAACTATCTCCTCCTGGTCCTCTCCGCACCGGTTCTCTGGCAGGGCAAGCCCTTTTTCGAGCGAGCCCTGGCCTCTTTAAAAACCGGCGCCTTCAATATGTTCACCCTCATCGGCACCGGCGTATCGGCAGCCTGGGGCTACAGTCTCTTCGCCACATTATTTCCGCACCTGTTGCCTGCCGCCGACCAGCACCATGGTATAGCTACATATTTCGAACCGGCCGCAGTCATTATCACCCTCGCCCTCTTCGGACAAGTACTCGAGCTGAAAGCCCGCAAGAGCACCAATGCCGCCATCTCAGAACTTTTGCAAATGGCGCCCAAACAGGCCCACTTCTTGCTTCTCGATGACAGTGAAGTAGAAATCGATGCTAAAAAAGTTGAAAGAGGCGACCGCCTGCGCATCAAACCGGGAGAGTCCGTGCCCGTAGACGCCATTGTGCTTAGCGGCAACAGCAGCCTCGATCAGTCAATGCTCACCGGCGAGTCTCTGCCCGTTCAGAAAGGCGAAGGCGATACTATTTACGGTGGCACCATCAACGGCCGCGGCAGCCTTCTGGTGCGTGCCATCCATGTGGGCAAAGAGACACTGCTGGCCCAGATCATCAGGCTGGTGGCCCAGGCCCAGCGCAGCCGCGCCCCTATCCAGACTAAAGTAGATCAGGTGGCCGCCTATTTTGTGCCCCTGGTCTTTCTAATCAGCGCTGCTACGTTTCTGGCCTGGCTCTTTCTCACGCCACCGGCCCGGGAACCCCTGGCATCAGCACTTTTGAGCGCCGTCTCGGTCCTGATCATCGCCTGCCCCTGCGCCCTCGGTCTGGCCACTCCCATGTCCATCATGGTAGCCATAGGCAGAGCCGCTCGGGACGGAGTGCTGGTCAAAGACGCTCAAACCCTGGAGCATCTTGCTTCCATAGATACCCTGGTGGTGGATAAGACCGGCACATTGACGGAAGGGAGCTTCAGGGTTGTGCAAACCCGTTACTTAAATCAGTGCGTTCAGGCCGAGAAAGAGGGAAGCGCAAGCAAGGCTCCAAATCTGTCTCCGGCTCTGGCGCTGGAACTGGCCGCCGCCCTGGAGAGCGCCAGCGAACATCCTCTGGCCGGTGCTATTGTGGCCCACGCAAAATCCATGAGGAATGAAGCGGCTGCCCATGAAACAACCAACCGCCGCCTGCAAGCAGAGGCGGTAGAGGCTGAACCGGGAGGCGGCATCACAGGCTATATAAACCTAACTACCGACAGCGCCGGGCAAGATGCGGCGGTGCAGGCGCGCTATCAAGTACAGGCCGGCAGCCCGGACTTCATTGCCGCCAGGCTCAATCTATCACCATCCTGGTTTGAGGAAGCTCTGCAAACAGCTCAAGTCGCGGCTCAGGCAGCGGCTCAGACAACTGCACAGACAACCGCCGAGACAGACAACACCGGCGCAGCCACACCGGTGGTGGTGGCGGTAGACGGCAGCGTGCAAATGGTGCTTTTCCTGATGGATAGCCTTAAAGCAGAGAGTCGGCAGATTGTTGATGAATTCAAGAAGTCGGGTGTGGAGGTGATCATGCTCACCGGCGACAATGAAGTAGTAGCCGGACGCATCGCCGAAGCACTGCATCTATCAAATTGGAAAGCCCAGGTGGGTCCGGGCGACAAATACGATTTCGTCAAGAAGCTTGTAGAGAGCGGCAAGACCGTAGCCGTGGCGGGAGACGGCATCAATGACGCACCAGCCCTGGCTCTTGCACAGGTAGGCATTGCCATGGGCACCGGCACTGGCGTAGCCATGGAGTCGGCCGGCATTGTCCTTCTCAGCGGTAATCTCACCGGGCTTCTGAAAGCAAGAAACCTGAGCCGGGCCCTGGCTGCAAACATCAAGCAAAATCTCTTCCTGGCCTTCGGCTACAACACTCTGGCCGTACCCATCGCCGCCGGTCTGCTCTATCCATTCACGGGCCTGCTCTTGAGCCCCATGTTGGCCAGCCTGACCATGTCCTTGAGTTCGGTATCGGTCATAGCCAACGCCCTTCGCTTGAAACAAGCGAGGCTCTAAACTTGCCTGCACTCGACTCCGCATCGCGTCTCAGAAGTCTTTTACCCAGCCTGAAAACTCAGGTGCATTTCCAAATCATTGAGGCAGGTATACGAAAAAGGGCACTGAGCCAGGCTGAGCAACCAGTCTACTTTCCCTACGCTGATGTGCTTTCGGTAGGACTTCTCTATAACAAGACTGAGACAAACAGACACCTAACTTACCGAGATCTGGACGAGCTGGCACTGGACACGGACACCGCCATCGATGCGGCCGTAAGCAACCTGGAAGCCTTCAGCAAAGAGAAGTTTCGCCTGGTGCAGAGCGGCTTCTATACTTCCCCCTGGAAAGATAATTTCGATGGTGCGCGTCTTTTATTGACGGATCTTTTCAAAGAACTTGAGGTAGAGGGCGACATCGTAGCCCTGACCCCGGCAGCGGATGCGCTCTTTGTCACCGGTTCTCGGGACGCGGACGGTCTGAAGCTGCTCACCGTGCTGAGTGCAGCCGTTATGAGGGGAGCCAATCCTCTAGCCGCCCTGCCCCTGGTCCTGAGAAACAATCTCTGGCAGCCCTTTCTGCCCGAGCCGGAGAATGAAGCCTTCTTTGAGATTTATCGCTATCGCTTGACCGTTCTGCAACATCACTATGAACAACAGAGCAGGCTCCTGGCCGAAACCGACCAGCTGGCCCTCTTAAAAGACCGGCAGGGCGGCACCTCTGCCAATTTCATCTACACACCGCCCTTGTTTATCGAAGAAGATCAAAGAACCGGGAGCTGCTACAGCAAAACCAGTGTGCTGGAAGGCTCGCCCGCCAGCATTCCCACCGCTGAAGTGGTGGAATTCTATCGCAAAGACCGCTCCGGCGAAAAACAATGCGTAGCCAGAGCTCCTTTCCACCTTCTGCAAGAAGAGCTAGGCAACAAGCTCAAGCCGGACAACTACTTCAAGCCGGAACGCTGGTTCTTGAGCGAATTTCCGGATTCCCAGGAACTCTCAGCCCTGGGCACCATGGCAGCAGGAAAACCACCTGGGAGGTGGTTTCAGGCACCGGCAAATCAGTTGTCCGAATTATCCCGGCGCTTCGGTATCAAGATTCCCGATACGGCAGAACTGGCTGACAGCCTGGAAGTCAATCCGGACAGCATTGTGCAGGTATTGCGGCTGCCGGGCACGGTCTCTCAACTGCAGGAAAGGCAATATGCAACAGGCATGAGTGCCATAATCTGCCCCGAACTGGCACCAGATAAACAGTTACTGCGACTGGAGAAAGTGGACGCCTGCTCCAGCAGGACAGTGTTTTTCGCCCGCAGCAAACACCAGGGAATGGCTGTTTTGAAACTGCTCAAACGCGAGAACTATGACACCATGGCAATCAGAAATGCCTTCATCAAACAAAGCAGAGAGCTTTCCGCTCTAGAGGAGCGCTTCGGTCTGTCATTGCCTGAGAAGACCAGCATTTTCGGTAGTCTTCAACAGAACCAGAACTACCTCCGGCAAGACTTCCGCCTCACGGCAGCCTGGCCCGATTTGCTCGACTTTTACCAGGCCCAGCTGATGGGCGACCACTTGCAAGTGCTGGTACCGGGGCCCAAGGCAGCATCTAATCTGTGGGACGCTTCCCTCAGGAATCTGCAAAGCCGATTCTCCCGGCAGGGGCAAGCAGAACGACAAGACAATCAGGCGGAAATTTTCCTTATTAATGAATCGCGAGGGCTGGCTGTGTCTGTCACCCTTGCCGAAACACC
This sequence comes from Candidatus Obscuribacter sp., assembly GCA_016712465.1. Lineage (GTDB taxonomy): Bacteria > Cyanobacteriota > Vampirovibrionia > Obscuribacterales > Obscuribacteraceae > Obscuribacter. The sequence goes on along the minus strand of JADJQZ010000001.1, from coordinate 6,532,268 downwards.
TGACCCGGCTATGCTCAGCACCTTTGAAGATGTAAGAGCAAATCTGAGCACCCAGGCAAGAAGACCCCAGGAGCTGAGTTTCTCCCTGACCAGGAAAATTCTTCCGGTTCAGCCCTGAGCGCCGCCTCATCATGACAACCAAATTCTCTTAACCGTTTTAGCGATTGCGCCAGCCGCGCTTTCTTGACAAGTACTCAAAATCAAACAATGTGGCATACATCTCATTCTCCCGCAGTTGAAACAGTCCTTTACGAGTCGTTAGACTCGTTCATATTTCCCATCCCTTTAACCTGACTTCTTCAACCTCCAAGAAACACAAGCCCTTTCACTGCCGTTACTGCCGCAAGACCAGCTCAGCCTTGCCGTAGTCGCACAGACTTCCGTATCGAAAGAATGCTGTTGAGGAACACGGTTGAAGACGACACTTGCCGGGCCGGGAAACACAAGGGTTCGCCACGGTGGCGCTCTCTTTTCAGGTCGGGTTGATAACCGATCTTCTTTCTGCCGCCGAGTGAGATTTTGCCTCGCCAAATCTCTACGCAGCACACCAAAAACGGCGCTCACCCTGGCACCATCAACCAGGGAACAAGAGCGGCTGAGCCAAACCAAACAAGGATTTCGCTAATCATGAGCCAGAACAATAACAACAATAATGGCCCTGTCCCTGGTCCGAATTCCCCCACCAACACCAAACCCGACGATTCCAACCTGACTGAGGAGATCCTCAAGAAGGGCGGCAAGGGCAAGGATGAGGTGGAGAAGATGGGCAAGATCGACCGCGCCGACGAGGTGGTCGAGGAGAGCTTCGACGCCAAGTTCCGCACCGCCAACAGCCCCGTACACCGCGCCGTCTGGGACAAGACCCCGATCGAGCTTTTCCGAGCCAACGATGTCACAGGCGCTGCCCCTACCTACTTCCAGGCCATGGATCAGTGCGTGGCCATCGTCGTGCGCCACCGCCTGGCCGGCACCCTCTTCGGGGACGACCAGAAGGTCACCGCCACCGTCATGCAGGAGCTGGCCGAGGCCGGCTACTGGGGCATGCTCATCGACAAGAAGTACGGCGGTCAGGGCGTCACCATCACCCACTTCATGCAGTTCCTCACTCGCATGGCGGCTGAGGGCGACCCCACCGTGGCGGGCATGGCTTCCATCCATGGCTGCATCGGCGCCGTCGACCCCATGTGCGCTTACGGCACCGAGGCCCAGAAGGACTACTTCCTGCCCCGCCTGGCCTCCGGCAAGGCCATCTCCGCTTTCGCCCTCACCGAGCCCGGCGCCGGTTCCGACCTCACGGCCCTGAAGACCACGGCCGTGCTGGATGGGGACAGCTATGTGGTGAACGGGCGCAAGCTCTTCATCTCCAACATTCTCCCCGGTCGTACCATCGGTCTGGTCTGCCTCATCGACGGCAAGCCGGCGGTCTTGATCGTGGAGCTGCCCGAGGTGGAGAACGAGAACTTCAAGTTGGATCGCTACGGCATTCACGCCGTCAAGCACATCCACAACTACGGCATGGTCTTCAACAATCTGCGGGTGCCGGCCAAGAACCTCCTGGTTCCGCCCGTGGGCGACGGCCTCACCATTGCCTACCACGGTCTCAATCGCGGCCGCGTGGCCCTTTGCGCCAATGCCGGCGGCACCATGCGCGTGCTCCTCAAGAGCATGCTCCCCTGGGCCGAGTACCGCGAGACCTACGGCGACAAGATCGGCAACCGCGAGCTGGTGCGCTGGCGCGTCGCTCGCGTGGCATCCCTGATCGTGGGCGCCGACGCCCTGGTGGACTGGTGCTCTTCCCTTCTCGACGAGGGTTACCGCGGCGAGCTGGAGTGCATCGTGGCCAAGATCTTCGGCTCCGAGTCGCTCAAGGAAACGGCCGTGGACTGGGCACTGAAGACCCACGGCGGACGCGCCTTCCTGCAGGGTCACCTGATCGGCGACAACATCCACGACTTCATCGCCCCCTGCATCTACGAGGGCGAGGGTCAGATGCTGGCCATGGCTTTCTTCAAGTCGCTTGTGAAGGAGCCTGGCAAGAAGTACATGGGTCCTCTGGCCAACATGAACGACAAGTTCCCGGCCGTGCTCGTGGACGGCATTCGCTTCCTGCCGGCCATTACCCGCATGGGACTCTGGCTGGCCGGTCTGCAGCTCAAGCGCAGTGATCGTCGTCGCGTTGCCGGCATGGACAAGAACCTGGCCCGGCACTTCGCCTTCGGGTTGAAGCAGTTCAAGAGCCTGGGGCGGCAGATTGCCGCGGCCATGATCAAGTACAAGTTCAAGCTGGCCGATCGGCAGATGCGCATGAACGAGCTGTCCATGGACGTTCAGCGCGTCGTCACCATGCTGGCGGTGTGCATGCACGCCCACAAGAAGGGCGACGCCGTCACCACACTGGCAGCCGACATTCTCTGCCAGGATCTGAAGCGCGAGATCATCGGCGGCCGCAAGGACGATGCCTACTACATGGCTTGCTCCAAGCTGGCCAAGATGGTCGTGGCGGGCAACTTCAGGCAGCTCGACGGCGTGGCCGAGAGCACCATTCTGCGCCAGTACAAGGAGCCGATTCAGAAGTAACGCCGCGGTCCGTTGATAAACAGCGCGGGTTGTATCGTGTCGGGTTGCGTCAAGGCAGCCTGAGCCATTGATACAGCCCGCGCTCTCACTTCCACAAAGGGGAAAAACCTTCTGTGATGCTGTAGTCCCTGGAGGGAGGGGCGATTTCAGATCGCCCCTTCCTCTTTTTTCTCACGTACACGACATTCTATAGTGGTAGTTCTCGCAAAAGGAAAGCGCCTGCTTCTGCCGTTCCTAACTAATCATGCATTCATGCCGCAGAATTCGGGGAGGCAAAAAGTACTCCATTCTCTGACTAGCTCACTTTCGCTTTCGATAAAACCATGCCCGCAGCATCTGCAACTAAACTCGCTTACTCGGCTGCTTTTAGAAGGCATGGGGGTGTTTCAAAAAAAACTGGCGAAATGTAACAATAGTGAATTGAAGAAATATTGCATCAGGAATTTGGGACGTTTTGACTATTCAAACCTTTGCTGTATCTACCTTTTGGCTGTCAAACAGATTTAATTTTTCCCGTTACATGAGTTTAGTCGTTTTTGCACTGTGCGGCCAGAGAGACATAACCATGGGGGTTTTCATTAATTGGGAATTTCTACTACTCAACTTCGTACGCCAAACAAAAAAAGGAAAAACAAGAGGAGTCAGTGTCGCCACTGACTCCCCCTGAGTTTCACGACCGCAGCTCGGGTCTGAACCGAAATTCAAGTTCAGACCCGAGACTAACCTAGTGAGACGAACTTGCCCAGACGAACTCGCCCAGACAAACCGGCCGAAGCAGCTTAACGACCGTAGAACGATTCGCCCTTGAGCGCCTTGTCCTTGATCAGCTGCGCCGGCTTGTAGTTGTCGCCAGCCACCTTGGAGAGGTGCTCCAGCTTCTGGTGCACTGTGCGGATGCCCAGCGAGTCGGCATAGCCCAGCACGCCACCCAGGAAGGGAGCGAAGCCGGTACCGAAGATCATGGCCAGGTCGAGCTGCGAAGGCTCATCGATGATGCCCTCCGACAGACACAGAGCAGCCTCGTTCACCATGGGCAGGAAGAGCCTGTCCTGAATGGCGCTCTCCGACATGCTCTTGGCCGGCGCATTGATGGCCGCCTGGATGTCGGGGTTGAGACCGGTGCGCTTGCCGTTGGCGTCATAGAGGTAGAGCCCCTTGCCGCCCTTCTTACCGAGCAACTTCTGCTGCTCGATGACGGCGATGATGGACGGAGGCGAAAGCCGCTCGCCCAGAGCCGCATGCATGACCTTGATGACATGGTTGACGATGTCCAGACCGACCTCGTCCATGAGCGCGATGGGGCCCATGGGCATGCCGAAGCGAGTGGCAGCCTTGTCGATCTGCTCAGCCGGCACACCTTCCAGCAGGAGCTGGATGGACTCCTTCATGTAGGGCGAGAGGATGCGATTCACCACGAAGCCGGGACCGTCGCCGGTGACAACCGTGGTCTTGCCGACGCGCATGCCGAAAGACTTGGCCGCAGCCAGGGTCTCAGCCGACGACGTATTGGCGGCAACCACTTCCACCAGCTTCATCTTGTGCACCGGGTTGAAGAAGTGCAGTCCGACGACATTGGCGGGGTTCTTCGCAGCCGCGGCCATTTCATTGACCGAGAGCGAGGAAGTGTTGGTGGCGAAGATGAAGGGCTTGCTGATGGCCTTCTCCACGTCCGCGATGACCGCCTTCTTGACGCCCATCTTCTCGACCACGGCCTCGATGACCAGGTCGCAGTCGGCCAGGTCGGCGTAGTCGATGGTGCCCTTGACGGCGCCGAACTTCATGTCGGCTTCCGCACGGCTCATCTTGCGCTTGGACACGAGCCCGTCGAAGAGGTCCTTGATGGTCTTCATGCCCTTGTCCAGAGCAGCCTGGTCGATGTCCTTGAGCACCACCTTGTAACCGGCGTAGGCAGCAGCCTGCGCGATTCCGGCACCCATGACACCAGCGCCCAGCACCGCCACGGTCTTGACCTTGATGGAGGGCGTGACGCCTTCCGGCATCTTCTTGGACTCGGTGTCGGCGAAGAAAATACCCACCAGCGCCTTCGAAACCGGCGTTACCGCCAGCTTGGCGAAAGCCTGAGCTTCCACCTCGAAAGCCTTGTCCAGAGGCATGTTCCAGGTCTTCATGATCACCTTGAGGGCTTCCAGCGGCGCCGGATACTTGCCCTTGGTCTGGGACATGACGATGTTGGTAGCCTGCTTCTGGAAGAGCATGCGCCCCGCCGCAGTGGCCAGACCATACTCCATGGCCCGCTGCTGGAACGACTTGGTGAACCGGTGCGGCTTGGCGCCACGAGCGATTTCGACGGCGCGCTTGACCAGGTCGGTGGGAGCAGCCGTCTCATCCACCAGTCCCAGGCGCCAGGCCTTGACGGCGTCCACGCGATTGCCGGTGGAGATGAGGGTGAAACCTTCCTGCAGGCCGATCAGGCGCGGCAGGCGCACCGTGCCACCCCAGCCCGGAATGAAGCCGAGCTGCGTCTCCGGCAGACCCATGGAGGTCTTCGGATTGGTGGAAGCGATGCGGAACTTGCAAGCCAGGGTCAGCTCCAGACCACCACCCAGGCAGGTGCCGCTCACGGCAGCCACGGTGGGGTAGGGCAGCTTCGAAATGCGGTTCACCGCATCGCGACCAGCCTTGCAAGCGTTGTAGATCTCCTGACCGGGGCGAGTCTGCAGGAGACGAATCTCCTTGACGTCGGCACCGGCGAAGAAACAATCCTCCTTACCGGAGGAAATGACGAGACCGCGCACATCCGTACGGGCCTCGAGGGCGTCCATCGTCGCCGTGAATTCGGCGAAGAATTCCTGCGACAGGACATTCAGTTTGCTGTCCGGGTCGTCGATCACCATGTGAGCGATGTTGCCTTCCAGCATAGTCAGCTTAACGATTTTAGCCATGTGAGTCCTCTATTCGAGAATGTTTATGTGAGGAAGGCAGCACCAGCACGTGCTGGTGCTGCACTGAAGAAAGACTTACGCGACGTCGGGGTTGGCGATCAGGGTAGCGATACCCATGCCGCCGCCGATGCAGAGAGCCGCCACACCGAGCTTCTTGCCGGTGCGCTTCAGCTCATGGGCCAGGGTGAGAATCAGGCGAGCGCCGGACATGCCGATGGGGTGACCCATGGCAATGGCACCACCGTTGACGTTCACCTTGTCGCGGTCGAGACCGAGCAGCTTTTCGCAGGACAGATACTGCACAGCGAAAGCTTCGTTGATCTCGACCAGGTCGATGTCGGCCACGGTCAAGTTGTTGCGGGCGAGCAGGGCCTTGATGGCTTCCACCGGACCGATGCCCATCTGCTCGGGAGTGACCCCGACCGAGACGTAGTCGACCAGCTCAGCCAGAGGCTTGGCGCCCAGTTCCGCCACCTTGTCTTCGGAGGCGATGACGAGAGCGCACGCACCGTCGTTGATACCAGAGGCGTTGCCGGCGGTGATGACGCGGGTGCCCAGCACCGGACCGAGACCGGCCAGAGCCTCCTTGGAGGTCTTGCGCGGATGCTCGTCGCGGGCAAAGAAGCCGCGACCAGGAACCTCGACGGGATCGATCTCCACATCGAAGCGGCCGGACTGGATGGCTTGGGCGGCCAGAGTCTGGCTGCGCAGCGAATACTCGTCGGCCGCTTCCCGGCTGATGCCGTAGGCATCGGCCAGGTTCTGGGCCGTGGCGGCCATGGCGATGGACTGCTGGTCCTTGAGCAGCTTGGTGGGAGCAAGGCCGTTGTCGGCCAGGGCGAACGGCACGGGACGCGGCCCGAGCTTGGTGAACTTCAGGTACTTGGAGATCAGGCCGTTCCAGCGGTACTCACCCGGAATCAGGTAAGGCACCGTGGACATGGATTCCGCACCGCCCGCCACGACGATGCCGGCGCGTCCAAGGGTGACGAGATCCATACCGTGATTGACGGCTTCCATGCCGGAGCCGCACTGACGCTGCACGGTCACCGCAGGGGTACCGGCAGGCAGGCCAGCGCGCAGGGCAGCGAAGCGGGCGGTGTTGGGGGTGTACGAGCTCTGATAGCCGTGCCCCAGGATGATGTGGTCGACGCTGTTGGCATCGATACCGGCGCGACGAATGGCATTGACCAGAACGTGACCGGCGAGCTTATCCACTGGCACCGTGCGAAGCGATCGGCCGAACGAACCGATGGGCGTACGGCTGCCAGAAAGAAGATAAACCCTTTTGTTTGGACTCTGAGATTTCATGAGATTCTCCGTCTTGTTTCAGGCACTATTGTCGGGCCGTGACAGGGGGATAGCAACACTTTGCCTCCCCGGATAATCTGCCACTACCGACAAGTTGAGCCCTATCCGGGTTGAACCGGAGCGGTTGAAATGGATAGGAAAGAAGAAGACGCCACAGCAGAGGTCTGCCGTGGCGTGCGTCTTCCAGGCAGTGGCGACTTACCACAAGCCGTGGGAACTGAGGAGGGCCTCCGTGCGGGCGGCAATGGTGCCCTTCTTGGCACGGTTGTCCTGGCACTCCTTGACCATAGCCTCGAAGTCCGCAAGGACCTTCTTAGCCGTGGCAAGCGACTGCCCGGTGAGCAAACCGGCCTTTTCGAGGGCAGGGATGGCACCCATGTAACCGGACATGACAGCCTGCCATTTCTGGTCACGGGTCAAGGTGAACTGCAGCGAGCTGAAGTTGAACTCGGTGGGCTCGATCATGATGTAACCGGCCTCTTCCGAGAGCGGCTCCGGGTCATACTGAGGCAAGCACAGCTCACCGCAGATGATCTTCCACCACTTCAGCTTCCACTTGTTCACCTTCTTCTCGACGGCAGAGCCATCGCCGACGTCGCACACGATGATGTCCTGCGGACGAGCACCGAAGAAACGCTCCGGCACACTGGCAGGCGTGCGACCTTCCTTGGAAAGCGCACCATCATGGAGCCAGAACTTCTCACCGGCCGCTTCCAGAGGAACAGCGTCGATGATGCCCGGAACAGCGCAGCTTCCGCGGATAGCAGCACCCAGAGGGCCGCTCTCGGTAGCCAGCAGACGGTAGGTCCCGTCCGGTTTGTGCTGATGCACACCCGCCTTGGTGAAAATGAGCTGGTCGTCGCCGACGCAAGCCAGGGTCCAATACTTGGAAGGCCAGGCAGCAACTTTGGTCTCGAGGAAAGTGCCGAGCTTCTCAGAGCTGAGAACTCCGAAACGCGGGCGGGTCTTCTCATAACGGCGTTGCATCAGTGATGCAAAGAGAATCTTGAGCATGCCGCCACGCCGCGTCAGGAGACTGGCAAAGTCGACATCAAGAGCCGTAGAAACAGTGGTTTTAGCGTCCATGCCGGAAGACATGAAGACGGTGGGTAGGGACCCTCCGCTGATGCCCCCGATGGACTTCCAGTTGGAGATCCCAGCGTGGTGACACGCAAGAACTACGCCTGCGCCTGCAAGAATAGCCCTGGACCCGCCGCTGGAGATAAGCAAGTGCATCTCCCTGCCTGCGGACCCCTGGTCGGCAAGCGGGACTTTATTCGTATTCGAGCTCATTTTTAGCTCCTGTACACTTTTGGCGGATGCCAATTAGCAAGCTCAGAGCCGAGAAAGATCCCGAGCACACGAAGTCGTGCTGAGGAGGCTCTGAGACGATGAAGGGAAAAGGATGAAAGGGGTTGTTATTTCTCTTGGAGAGATAGTTGGAATAATGACCCAGAGAGCCTATGACATCCTTTGCGCAAGCCTCAAGGAAAGAGCTCTTTGAAAAAGTGGAGATCAGGTGAGTCTTATTTCATACCGGATCAAAAAAAACTCCTGAAAGTGGCTGAATCAGCCAAAAAACCTGGCAACGCTGGGCCAATCTCGTACCACTGCGCCAGCAATTGGCAGCTTTGCCAGGCTGTCAAGAACAGCCCACCATCAGCATATTGTCAAGATGAATACATATCCGCAAGCTTAGCAACCACTTGGCATCAAACCCGCCTGAGCACGGCTATATGCACCACTTAGTAAAAGAGATGTTAGGTCTTACTGCTTGAGTTAGACCTCGCCAATTACCTAAGCTCCATTTCGTACCCACTTTTCTTTCTTCTTCTGGTCTCAGTAAAACCCCTCAAAAGACCAACTCACTGCAGCCTTTCACTCCATCTCACCTGTATCAGGACGAGATCCGGAGTGATCTGACTCGTTTAACCGCAGACAAGTGCCTCTACCAGTCACCACGTAGCTATCCCCGCCCGGTGACAGTCGCACCACGTCCGTCTGCTCAACTCAACAATTCACATCCGAGGAGTGCTCAAATGTCAGGAAGCACCGAAACTCTTCTCAACCGTTTCTGGTCTCATGTCTTCGACAAATCCGACCAAGAGGCGGTTCGTGTTCCAAACCCTCGCGAAGGCGAGCGGCAGTATATTGTCACAGCCACACCCATGGGTGCCGGCAGCGGCGGCGCAGTCATCGTGGAAGCTCCCGCTTTCCTCACGGTGGAATGGTCCGACAGCGGCGCCATCGTGGCCGAAATCATGAAGCAGCTCATGGACCTCGGCGTCCGCCGCGGCGATCGAGTTGCCATTCTCTCCTGGAACTGTGCCGAATGGGTCTGGACGGACATCGCCATCCAGAGCCTTGGCGCCGTCACGGTTCCCATCTATCCGAACTCAGCTGCCGAACAGGTCAATTTCATTCTGGCCAACTGCGATGCCCGGCTGCTCATCGGCGACGGCGTCTCCCAGACCCAGAAAGTAAATGCCGACAGCGGAGTTCAGACACGGCTTTTCAGTGAGCTGGTTGCCGGCTCCGAACATCACCGTGTCAAGGTCCTCGGCAACAAGCTGCCCGAAGACCGCGATAGCTTCGACTGCCAGTCGTCCGTCGGCGCCAAGTCCATCCTCGCTCAGATGAGCACCGCCCGCAGCGCCTTCCCCTTCCAGGAAGCCACTGACGGCAAGGCCGCAGTCGGCGTCAAGCCCGACGACCTGGCCACCATCATCTACACCTCCGGCTCCACCGGCGTGCCCAAAGGCGTTGTCTTGACCCACGGCAACATCGCCGCCTCTTGCACCGCCCTCTACGGTCACGGCTTCGACTTCGGCGAAGACGACCTCTACCTCAGCTACCTGCCCCTGGCGCACGTCTACGAACGCGTCAACGGTCAGTTCATCTGCCTCTGGCAGGCGGTGCCCACCGTCTTCTGCAAGGTGGAAGAGGTGAGCAAGTATCTGAAGAAGGTGCGTCCCACCATCATGCTGGGCGTGCCTGCGGTCTGGCGCAAGATCAAGGACAAGATGCAGTCGGAAATCGACGGCGCCAAGGGCTTCAAGGCCAAGCTGCTCAAGTGGGCTTTCGGCACTCGCCGGGGCACCATCAGCGGCTGGCTGGCCAACATGCTGGTCTTCAGCAAGATCCGCGGCGCCCTCGGCGGTCGTTTGCGCATCATGGGCTCGGGCGGCGCTCCCATCTCTCCCGAGGTGTTGAGCTTCTTCCAGTCCGTGGGCATGAACATCATCCAGGGTTATGGCCTCACCGAGACCTGCGGCGGTATCGCTGCCAACAAGCCGGACGACATCGTCGTCGGCACCGTCGGTAAGGTCATCGCCGGCGTCGAAGTCAAGCTCGTGCCCGAGCCTGGCAGCACCGACGGTAGTGGCGTGATCTGGCTGCGCGGCGGTCCGGTCTCACCGGGCTACTGGCAGTTGCCGGAAGAGAACCGTAAGTCGTACGACGCCGAAGGCTGGTTCAATACCGGCGACCTCGGCCGCTTCGACGCCAACGGCAATCTGGCCATCACCGGGCGCAAAAAGCGCCTGCTCAAGACCGACGGCGGCAAGTACGTGGCACCGGAGAAGGTGGAAAAGGCCTTCGACGGACACGGCATCATTCAGGCCATCGTGCCGGTCGGCGATGCCAAACCCTTCATCGGCGCGCTCATCTTCGTCAACCCCATCGCCGCCAAGGAGCTGCTCGCCGCCAAGGGCGTCAGCGTGCCGGCCGGGGACAACGCGCAGAGCTTCATCGTCAAGCACCCGGAAGTTGTGGCCGCCGTGTCTGCCGCCATCAAGGACGGCAATACGCGCCTCGAACACTGGGAGACGGTCAAGAAGTACGAGCTCATCGAAGACGAAGCGACCGTGGCCAATGGGCTGCTCACCGCCACCCTCAAGATCCGCACGGAAGAGGCGATGAAGCGCTACGAGGCCCTGATCGAGAAGATCTACACCAAGCCTGGTCACTAAGCGAAGGCAAGCGGCTAGCAGCCCTCACCAGTTGCTAGCTGCCGGCCACGGCTTACTGAACAACTCTCTGAAACCGGTCCTGACGCACTTTTGTCAGGACCGGTTTTTTCTTACTACAATTTCGCTTTCAAATCAAAAACCGAAGTCTCACTATATTCTATCGTTATCTGTTTTCTTTGCCTCAGTTCCCATTCTCGTTTCGTTTCCCAGGTCTCGCCCCGTGGCCCTGTTTTTGTTCCCGCATCTCTTTCAGCTTCCTGTTTCCGCATCTGCTTCAGCTTCCTGTTCCCGCATCTGTTTCTGCTTCTGTTTCTGTTTCCCACCCATTATTCTCAAGGCGCACTATCACACAACTTCGGCGCCCTCCCATGTATCTTCCGTAGAGACGACTAAACTCATGTAACGCGAAAAATTAAATCGACTTGACGCCTGAAACCCAGGACAGGCAAAGGTTTCAAATCCACAAAAGTCCCAACACGATGATGCAATATTTCTTCGCATCACTATCGTTACATTCCGGCAGATTTTTAAAAGAGCTACCCGACCGCTAACTTCCGGCACCAGTTCTTACTTTTCTAATAGCCTAAAACGAGATTCTCAAATAACCTAAAACAAGCTTCTCTAATAGTCTAAGTCAAGCTTCCTGGCTTTCGCCCTGTCTGCCGCCGCCTTTGTCTTTTCCTTTTTCAGGTCGTAAACCTGCGCCCTGTCCCAATATCCGGTGGATAACTGAGGATTGGTTTTGATCAACAACTCAAAACAAGCCATGGCCTCAGATGTATCATTCGCCAAAAGATACATCTGCCCGGCGTCATGCAGATTCATATGCGAATCTCTGGAAGTTTTATTGGCTTCATAGGCTTTTTGAAAAAACTGCGCCGCCGGCAAAGGGCGCTTCAAGCGCTTCAAAGCCACGGCTTTACGACGCAACAGGCTGGCATCATGCGGCTTTGAAGCCAAAACGCGATCATAACAAGCAAGCGCTTTTTCCAGCTGTCCGCAAACATCGCTATATTCACCAAACCGCTGCATCAGACTCAGATCGGCTGGCGTCAGCCTGAGAGCCTTCTCTATCTCCGAAATGGCCCTGTCCATCTTGCCCATTTCTTTATAAATATCGGCACGAGCAATAAAGGTACTCGTGTCCCTGGGAAATAGCTTTTCGGCACGATCGTACAAAGCCAGACTGGCAGGCAGATTCTGCAACTTTCGCTCATTGTCGGCCTGGTCCAACAATTGATTGTACTGAGCCAGCCTCTGCTTTTCCGTAGCAGCGCTTGCGGCTTTCAGATCGCCAGCCACAGCCGGTGCATCAGAGAGGCAAAGCACCACCATCAAGAGAAGACACCATGCCGTAGCCCTTCCAGCTCTCTTTTGCAACATCTTCAAGAGTCGCCCTCTCCAGGCATTTCTGTTTTAACGGCAGCGGCAATCTTGCGTATGGCAGACCGCAGCAAGGCAGTCTCTCTCTCGGTCGGATAAGCTCTCAAATAGAAGCTTCGCAATTCCATCATCACTCGTTCATGATTGTAAGAACGAGTAAAACCGGCATCATGCAAAACTGCCGCCAGATGCTGGAAAAGCTCATCATTGTCGGCACCCGAGGCCAGAGTCGGCGGGCTTTTATGGCAGTCGGCCGTGGCGCGGAGCTTCAAATCTACCTCCTCCGACCGCGCTGACCTATCCAGTTCATAAGCGCAAACCCCCACGGCCTGCGCCAAATTGAGCGAGGGGAATTGAGGATTGGTCGGAATGGTCAGCAGTTCGTGACAGAGGGATAGTTCTGCATTGAATAAGCCATCCCGTTCATCGCCAAAGACCAGTGCCACTTTATTGCTGCTTGCCAGCTGCACTATTCTCTCTTTCATAGAACCTATAGGGGCGGTTTTCACCTGTCGGTTCTGACAGGAAGTCGTACCGAAAGCAGCGCCTATATCAGCGAGAGCTTCTTCCAGAGAATCGAACAACTGGGCCCCTTTCAAGACATCAATGGCATCCACAGCCATCTTTCTCGCCTCGGCGTCTTTATATTCGCGCGGCGCCCTCACAAAACGCAAATGTCTGAAGCCGAAATTCTTCATCACTCTGGCGGTGCCGCCGATATTACCGAGAAACTGAGGACGCACCAGAATGAAGACCAGGTTGTCCTTGTTGAGACAGTTACCCTCGTTTGAAACGCAATCTGAATCGGAGATACTTTCGTTTATGATCGTCCCCTCAAAATCTCAGGTCAGAAGCCCCAGCTCAAACCTGGACAAGTCGGTCGTTTTGTCTATGGAAAACAAACCGTTGGTGCGGCTCAAGCTGACGGCATCAAAAGAAAGAACACCCAGTTCAAGATGTCGGCGTTTGCTTACTTCTTCCAGCAGCAATCGGCCGCAATCAGTGTCCAGATCGGATCTCAAGCGAGCCAGGGTAACCCAGAAAATAGAACGATGAAGTTCGGCACCACGCACCAGCTCCAGCACCTCATCGCCGAGTTCTTCCGAAAGCTCATCCAGGCAGGCATTGACAAAGCGAACTATTTTGCCGTCTTTATCGAGACAACGCGCCACCAGGGCATCACCAATTACACTGAGACCGGAGACCACGGTGGTAAAGGGCCGCAAAGCCGGCGTCTGGGCCATTAAAAGCCGCTCCAGGTGCCGGTGCAATGCGCCGCCTACCACAAAGCCGGGCAGACCGAATACGGTCACATGCATTGAGCAGGGTTCGTAATAAATCAGACCGCAATTACTCTCAGCTGGGAACTGTTCCCTTAAAGGAACCATGGCTGTTTGCAAAATATCACAAGAAAGGGGACGCATGACAAGGGAGTGGCAGGACTCTTCCAACTGTTTCTGACTGCGCAGTCGCTTGGGCCAGGACCGTTCGGCCTCGTCCATTAAATGGTCGAAGAGCTCAACTTGCCTGGCAATACATAGGTCTGCGATATTCACCTTGCTATTGTATTGCATGATCGCCGTTCCCTACTCAGCAACCCATATGACATCCACTTCAGAGGATTGCCTCTCATTAGTTGTGCCTCACCGCCCACAGCCCTTCGCACAGCCCTTGAAGTATTAGATAAAATGGACATTACAGGCAGGCTTCGGAAGCTCCTGATTGGATTTAGTCCTCAAACCGGACAATACTCCAAGTAACTACCCGGGCAAGCACACAAGCAAAAGGGAAAACCAGGTGAAATCAGTAGCAGTATTTTGCGGCGCCAGCATGGGCAACAGCGAAGAGATTAAGAACGCTGCCCAACAAATGGGAGAACTTATTGCCAAAGCTGGTCTGACTCTGGTTTACGGTGGCGGTCGGGTAGGGCTGATGGGTGTGGTAGCCGACGCTGCCCTCAGCCAGGGTGGCACCGTAGTTGGTGTCATTCCCAAATTCATGAGCGACCGGGAAGTTGCCCATAGCGGACTGTCCGAACTGATTATTGTAGAGACCATGCATGAACGAAAAGCCATAATGGCCAACCGCTCCGATGCATTTTTAGCCATGCCGGGCGGTTACGGCACCCTCGATGAGCTTTGCGAAATCCTCACCTGGTACCAAATTGGCTTACACAAAAGACCCATAGGCATACTCAATACCATGGGCTATTTTGACTCCCTGCTCGGATTTTTCGACGATGCCGTCAAAAACGGCTTTATTCCCGCCAATCTGAGAGCGATTCTGCTTGAGTCTTCCACCCCTGAGCAGCTTCTCAAACAACTCGCTGATCATCACCGAGAAACCCTGAACCACGAAAGCTTTGCCCGCGGCTAAACAACCGGCCCAAGCCGCTATTTATTCTAATTACTGCTATCGAGAAAACGCTGTAGTTCTTCAGCCAGAGCGGACATGGTTGGATGTCTGTCATTAGGCGACTTAGCCAGGGCCCTCATTATGATTGCCTCAAGCACAGGTGGAATCAAGGGCTGGGCTGTCACAACAGAAAAGGCAGGCGGTCTTTCATTGACTTGCTTGAATAGTATATTGAGCGCGTTTTCACCATTGAAGGGTGTTTGCCCGGTCAGGGCTTGATACATAACGCAGCCCAGACTGTAAATATCGGAACGACTGTCAAGCTTCATACCAGTGCACTGTTCCGGGCTCATATAGCGAGGACTGCCCAACACCTGTCCCACCTGAGTAAGGGTATTGTTGTGCCCTTCCAGATTCACTTCCATTTTGGCAATACCGAAATCGAGCACCTTCACGCGATCTACGCCGTCCTGCCCCACAAGGTAAATATTGCCCGGCTTCAGGTCTCTGTGAATAATGCCTGCCTCATGCACGTGAGCCATACCGGCGCAGACCTGTAGGAAAATTCCACAGGCCCGCCTCGGCTCCAGAGGGCCTTTTCGAATCAGCTCGGTAGCCAGGCTGCGGCCGGTCAGGTACTCCATGACAAAAAATGTGTGTCCCTGCGGCGTCTGACCATAACCTTTCATAGCCAGCAAGTTCTCGTGCCTGAGACGGCTCATGGACAAAACTTCCCGCTCGAAACGCTTGCGGGCTTCGTCATCAAGCGAGATCTCGCTATTGAGCATTTTTA
The DNA here is from genome assembly GCA_016712465.1 of Candidatus Obscuribacter sp. Taxonomy (GTDB): domain Bacteria; phylum Cyanobacteriota; class Vampirovibrionia; order Obscuribacterales; family Obscuribacteraceae; genus Obscuribacter. Next base: position 6,516,975 of record JADJQZ010000001.1, on the reverse strand, counting down.
TGGCCAGTACCTCTTCCGAGGTCAAATCTCTCGCTTGATAAACCGTGGACATGCCGCCTGAACCAAGACAGCGCATAATTTGATACTGGTGAGAAATCAAATCGCCCGGCTGCAACTGCCCATCTTCCTCCTCGGAAGCCGGATCTTTCCAAAATTCCAACATCTTGGCGACCGAGCTGGAACTTGAGCTGAGCCCGGGGGCGGCATTTGAGCTGACGCCCGCACCGGTCTTAGGGACCGAGCCGGAAGCCGCATTGTTACCCACGCCTGCTCCCGCACCTGCACCGGTTCCGGCGCCAGGTCTGAGACCGCCCGCTGCACCGGCGCCGAAACCATCGGCAGAACCGGAGTTTCCAGTCTGCACGGTACAACGGCACTGCTCTTCCGATTTGCCACAGCGGGAGCAAGTCTTTAACATTTTCTCCGCCTCCCGCAGCGTCCGCACCGATTCCAGCATCCCCAGGTTTTGCAAAAACCAAAACGTTCACTGAGAATATTTAAGATCAGAATTTTCACTTGCTGTATTTTTAAAGAGAATCTAGTTAGGTGGTCAGTTTAGCCTAATTCAAGGGATTTACATAGAGCATTCCGCCTCATAAGCGGCAACCGGGGCGTCAAGAGCTCTATAATTGAGTTTTTGAGGACTAAATAGAAGATGTGCGCCGCCACCAAAGCCAAAAGCAAAGCTGTCAAAGAAACTAAGACCAAGACAGTGAAAGCGACCAAGAAAAAACCTGCCTTCTCTTACTACCAGATAAAGATCACCCTCCTTGATAGCCCACTGCCCATCTGGCGCCGCCTGGTACTGCGCTCAGACCTGCCGTTGTCGCTGGTGCACGAGATGTTGCAAATAGTGATGGGTTGGGGCAATTATCACAACCATCTTTTCATCACACCGACAGCTGTTTTTGGTATCCCCCTTCTGGTGGAAAAAGCGGAAACCAGCCCTAAGGGTACTAAGTCAAAAGCCAAGGCTAATCCGAAAAGCAAGACTGAACCGGATATTCAAGATCATCACCATGTGCGCCTCGACGAGGTTTTGCAAGCGGCAGGCGACAGTTTTATCTATGCCTACGATCCAAATTCAGACTGGCAGCACGAACTGGTTCTGGAAGACAGCATGGACGGAGACTCAGGCTCCATCCTGGCTCGTTGCATGATGGGCAAACGGGCCTGCCCTCCTGAAGATGTGGGCGGCGCCGACGGCTACCGTTGCTTCTTGGATGCCCTGGAAGACCCGCTCCACTCTCAGCACCAGGACAATCTCGACTGGGTGGAGTGCGACTTCGACCCCAACAGTTTTGATGCCAGACAGGTCAATATCAGACTGGAGCAATTGGAAGAGCAAATCAAAGCTGACTGAAGCTAGGTTTTCTCTTCTTTGCGCTGGCGCCTTTCTTCAAACAGCCAATCTTCAAAGAGCTTGGACCAACCGGTGTGGTCAGGCGCCAGGCTGGTAGCCTTACCAAGACTGTCTAGGGCAGGCTTGACGGCTCCGGCGCGCCTTTCCACCAGGGCCTGGTTGTACCAGACATCAGGCTGGTCCGGGCTCAATTTCATCACCTCGGCAATCAGGGTTTTGGCTTCCTGATCCCGTCCCACTGTGGTGTATAGACTGATCAGTCCTACTTTCGCTCTCAAGGCTTCGGTGCTTTCAGGTTTCTTTTCAATTACGGTCTTGAAGTCTGCCTCTGCCACATCCATATTCATAGCCAGCATTTGTAAGTAACCACGGGTAACCCGATAGCCGTAGTAAAACGGATCTTTGTCATCGTGGCTGGAGAGATAAGCATCCACCATTTCATTGGCTAGTAAGCGATTGAAGGCTTCTGTCGGATTGGCACGCAGCTTCTCCAACTGGGGCAAATAGCGGTCCTCAGCCAGATTATGAGCGATGGAATGCAGACCTTTCCAGGCTTCCGGAAAATCAGGACGAATGGAAAGCGCCCATATGTAGTAATACCTGGCCTCACCTACCTTAGCCATGTGCTGATCTACTTCGGCGAGAGTGACAAGACCGAAGACATCATTCACATCAAGGGGAACTGCTTGAATAAAGGCTTCCCGCGCACCTTCCAGCTTTTCCTGATGCTTCTGATTTTGCCCCAGAGCGTGCCAGTAAATTTTCTTCAATGGCTTCAGTTCTACACATTTGCGAAAACATTTTTCCGCATAGTCGTAGTTTTCCAATTGCTCGTAATTGTTTGCCAGAAAGGCCCAGGCATCAATGTCATTGGCTTTTTCCGGCGGCGGTGTCTCCATGGGGCCGCTGTCCACATTCTTCTTGATACCGATGTCTCGCAAGTCGAAATCCAGTTTGGAAGACTCAGCATTACCGCCCTTACCAAGATAGGTGCAACCCCCTACCAGGCTTGCGGCAGCGGGCAGTAAGAGAAAAACCAGACTCAGCTTCAAATTCCGTCTAGACATAGCTTTCCTTCCGGGGCTGTTCTGGTTTTTCTCATCTTAACGCACGATATGAGCGAGCGAATTAGCGACTTGTAGTGGTCTCTTCGCCGGTTTCTTTTTCATGGGATTTGTCGCCTTTATCGCCTTTGCTGCTTGCCTTCTCAGGCTTTTCAGCTTTTTCGGCTTTCTCCGACTTCTCGCCTTTTTCTTCTTTTTCGCCTTTCTCAGGCTTGGCTACTTTCTTGGCCAGCTTCTGGAATTTGACGGTATCGCCTTCCAGAACGGTTTCAATTACATCGCCTTCCTTGAAGTTGCCCTGCAAGACTTGCTCAGCCATATTGTCTTCCAACATACGTTGGATGGCACGACGCAAGGGTCTGGCACCATAGGTGGGGTTATAACCTTCCTTGGCGATCAGATCTTTGCAATCGTTGGTGACCACGAGCTCCATGCCTTGAGCCTTGATGCGGCCCTGCAGATCGGCAGACATGATGTCCACGATATGACGAATCTCTTCTTTCGTGAGCTGTTGGAAGACGATGATTTCGTCGATACGGTTGAGGAACTCCGGTCTGAATGTCTTCTTCATGGAATCCATAACCAGATCTTTGATCTTCTTGTAGCGATCGGAATGTTCAGCATCAGCGGTCTGCACCTGGAAGCCCAGGGTGAGAGCCGACTTGTCGATGAACTGAGCACCAACGTTGCTGGTCATGATGATGATCGTGTTCTTGAAGTCAACGGTGCGACCTTTACTGTCCGACAGTCTGCCGTCGTCGAGAATCTGCAGAAGTACGTTGAAGACATCCGGATGGGCTTTCTCGATTTCATCGAAGAGCACTACCGAGTATGGCTTGCGACGCACTTGTTCGGTAAGCTGACCACCTTCCTGGTAGCCCACATAGCCGGGAGGAGAACCAATCAACTTGGAAGTGGTGTGGTGCTCCATGAACTCAGACATGTCGATACGAATCAAGTTATCTTCAGAACCGAAGAAGTAACCGGCCAGAGCCTTAGCCAGTTCGGTTTTACCAACGCCGGTAGGACCGGAGAAGATGAAGGAACCGATGGGACGGTTGGGATTCTTCAAGCCGACGCGGGCGCGACGAATCGCTTTGCAAACAGCTTCTACCGCATCGTTCTGACCGATGACGCGCTGGTGCAACACATCAGACATGTGCAAGAGGCGCTCAGATTCGCCTTCAGTCAACTTGAGCAGCGGAATGCCGGTCCAGGAACTGACCACGTAAGCAACCTCTTCACCGGTTACAACCGGTTTCTCGGTTTCTTGCTGGGCTTTCCAGGCTGTCTGAATTTCGCGAATTTTCTCGGAGAGCTTGGTCTCCGATTCTCTCAGATTGGCGGCTTTCTCAAATTCCTGATTGCGAATAGCCATTTCTTTATCGCGCCGAACTTTGCGCAATTCCTTCTCAACTTCTTTGCCTTCCGGCGGCAAGCTGGAAGCTCTCAAGCGCACCCGCGATGAAGCTTCGTCGACGATGTCGATGGCTTTATCGGGCAGGAAGCGGTCGGAGATATAGCGATCGGAAAGTTTGCTGGCGTGCTCAATGGCTTCATCGGAGATGATCAGCCTGTGGTGCTCTTCGTACTTGGGACGCAGACCACGGAGAATTTCGATGGTTTCTTCCACCGAAGGCGGATCGACGATTACCGGCTGGAAACGACGCTCGAGGGCGGCATCTCTTTCGATATGCTTCCTGTATTCGTCCATGGTGGTAGCGCCGATGCACTGCAACTCGCCGCGGGCCAGCGCCGGCTTGAGAATGTTGGCGGCATCGATGGCACCTTCGGCGGCACCGGCACCAATCAAGGTGTGCAATTCGTCGATGACGAGCATGACGTTGCCGGCGCTTCTGATCTCGTCCATGATCTTCTTGAGGCGCTCTTCGAATTCGCCGCGGTATTTGGTACCGGCTACCAGAAGACCGATATCCAGCATGACAATTTTCTTGTCTAGAAGTATCTCCGGCACATCGGCGTTGGAGATACGAATGGCCAGACCTTCTGCTATGGCTGTTTTACCAACACCGGGCTCACCGATGAGCACAGGGTTGTTCTTAGTGCGGCGTCCCAAAATCTGGATAACGCGCTCGATTTCCTTTTCACGACCGACCACCGGATCAAGCCGATTTTCCTGAGCAGCCTGGGTCATATTGACGCCAAACTCATCAAGGGTAGGGGTTTTGGAACGACCGGTGGAAGTAGAGCTGGAGGAAGAACCACCGCCGGAAGTTGCCGCACCGGACTCACCCAATAGACGAATCACATGGCTTCTTACCTTGGTCAGGTCGACGCCGAGATTTTCCAGCACTCGGGCAGCAACGCCTTCGCCTTCGCGAATCAGGCCGAGGAGCAAATGCTCGGTACCGATATAGTTATGACCCAGCTGCCGGGCTTCATCCCAGGAAAGCTCCAGGACGCGCTTGGCGCGGGGGGTGAAGGGAATCTCTACAGCTACGAAGCCGGAGCCTCTGCCGATTATTTTTTCCACTTCCGTTCTGGCATCTTTCAAATTGACGCCCATCGACTTGAGGGTCTTGGCAGCAATTCCAGTGCCTTCGCCAATAAGGCCAAGTAGAATTTGCTCCGTGCCCACAAAATTGTGACCAAGCCGCCGCGCTTCTTCTTGAGCGAGCATGATGACCTTGATCGCCTTTTCCGTGAACCTTTCAAACATGGTGGTTTAAGCCCTCTTAGCCGCGAATGTCCTTACATTTAGCGCTGGTTCCCTCTTGACTCGGAGAACCGTCCGCAAATGTGATTACATTCTAACACCATGCAAACCTGGTTTTTCTGGCAAGCCAAGCCAATTTCAGCAAATTACTGCTGAAGAAATCATGAAGATGGTCACAAAGCCTGACAGGCAGGCTAGAAAGCGACCGCAATCAAGCGTGGGTTTCCTGGCCGGTAATGAGCTGTGCAAAATCACAAGTCTTAGACGAGCAGGCAATCTGGTCGCCGCGCTTCAAAGTCTTGTAAATAAGCATGCTGTTGCACTTGGGACAGAAATTAGAGCCGCCCGGGCCGCCGCCTGTCAGGGGCGGATACCAGAAGGCGCTCGTGCATTCATTGGCACCGTAATTGCTGCAACCCCAGAAAACTTTGCCGTGGCGAGATTTTTTCTCAACAATGAAGCCGCCACAACCAGCCCGCGGGCAATCAACCCCGGTTTTCTTGAGGATGGGACGCTTCTCCTGACATGTCTCAACGGTGCAAAGCAAGTAGTCGCCGTATCTACCATAGTGAATCACCATGGGTGAATTACAGGTGGTGCAGACTTCTTCCGAAGGTCTGTCATCCGGTACCGGCTTACCGTCTTTGGTGAGAGCAATCTTGGTGGTGCACTCGGGATAGCCGACACAACCAAGGAACTGTCCATAACGGGAAGAGCGAATGGCCATAGCCTGTCCACAAGTGGGGCAGAGCTGATCGGAGAGAATGAGAACTTTGTTCATGTTCTCTTCCGCTTTCTTCAAGGTCTCGGCAAAAGGCTGATGGAAAGCCTTGAGCATGCCGCGCCAGTCCACCTTGTCTTCTTCCACCTGGTCAAGCTTGGCTTCCATTTCAGCCGTGAAGCCCACATCGACAATGTTGCCGAAGTGCTCTACGAGAAGGGCGTTCACAGCCTGCCCCAGCTTGGTGGGACAGAGCGCTTTCTGCTGCCGTTCCACATATTTGCGGTCGATAATTGTGGAAATAGTGGCTGTATATGTGGAAGGTCGGCCGATGCCAAGTTCTTCCAGGGTCTTGATCATGCTCGCTTCCGTGTAACGGGGCGGCGGCTGGGTAAAATGTTGAGAAGGTTTCAACTCCTTCAGCTTGAGCTCTTCCCCTTTCTTCAGCTCGGGAAGGTTGCCGGCTTCCTCGTCTTCATCAGACTCCGCCTCTTCCGTTTTTTCACTGGCTGAGTCGGCAATTACGTCTTTGGAGAGCCGGTCATAAACAATGGTGAAACCGGGGAATTTCTTCTCCGAGGCGGAAGCCCGGAAAAGCGCATCACCAGCCGTTATTTCAACAGTACGGGTGAGAATCTCAGCAGAAGCCATCTGGCTGGCCATGAATCTTTCCCAGATCAGTTTGTAAACCTTGTATTCATCAGGTTTCAGCACTTGTCTCAGAGATTCGGGTGTGCGATCGGGATAAGTGGGTCGGATCGCTTCGTGGGCATCCTGCACCGACTTGCCCTTACGTGAATAAACCCGGGGTTTTTCCGGATAATATTGCTTGCCGTAGCGGCTGACAATAAACTTCTTCGCTTCCTCCTGGGCCTGTTGGGCCACACGGGTGGAGTCGGTTCTCATATAAGTGATGAGACCGGTAGGACCTTCGGCACCGAGTTCGATACCTTCGTAGAGCTTCTGCGCCACCTGCATGGTTTTCTTGACGGGGAAACCAAGGAAGGTGGAAGCCTCTCGCTGCAAGGTGGAGGTAATGAAAGGTGCTTGTGGTTGGCGCTGGCTGGTTTTTTCACCTACCGTTGAAACCTTGAAGTCTTCTTTCTGGGTCTTCTTCACTATGTCGTCGGCCAGTTTCTTGCTGTCTACCACCATACTCTGGGCGGTAGACTTTTCCGAAGCGGCAATGACGCGCTTGCCCTGCCATTTAGAGAGCGGTGCCGTAAAGAAAGCTTTGGAACGCGAACGGGAGAGCTCGGCTTTTATTTGCCAGTATTCCTGGGGCACAAAGCCTTCCACTTCCGCTTCTCTCTCGCAGATGAGGCGAACAGCCACTGACTGTACACGTCCGGCCGAGCGTCCGTTCACTTTGCGCCAGAGCAAGGGACTGATTTTGTAACCCACGAGACGGTCGAGGAGACGACGAGCTTGCTGGGCATCCACCAATTTCTTGTCGATGCGGCGCGGTGCTTTAATGGCAGCCAGTACGGCATCTTTGGTGATTTCGTTAAATTCGATGCGGTGCAATTTCTTGTCGGGCAGATCAAGAATTTCCGACAAGTGCCAGGCAATCGCTTCACCTTCACGGTCAGGGTCGGGCGCCAGGTAAACTTTGTCGGCTGCCGAGGCTGCTTCCTTCAGCTCTTCCACCATGGGCTCTTTGTCTTTGAGAATCTCGTATTGCGGTTCAAAGTTCTTCCGCACATTCACGCCCAGTTTATTTTTGGGCAAATCCCGCACGTGACCGGCGGATGCCTTCACCTGAAAGTCCTTTCCGAGGATCTTACTGATGGTTTTTGCTTTGGCTGGGGACTCAACAATTACAAGAGATTTGGGCATTTCTTCAACACGATTGCGATGGATACAGGGATATGAACAGGTTGCAGCCTGTCAAGATACGTTCTTGAGGTCCGAGTATATCACGGTAGCAAATATCGACCCAAGCTTACAAATTTATAAGAAAGCAATCCAGGTTCTTTTCAAGAAGTCTCCTTACAAGCTCCGCCCTTTCGCCTAAAGACTTCACAGTGGCGATTCTCTGGCTTTCAAAATTATCTGAGCCATCCTTTATAAGGACATTTCTAGAGCCGATAAATCGATCATTATTGTCTTTAGCTTCGTGTAACAGTCCATCCTCTGCTACAACCTGTCCGGTCCTCTTGGCTACCTCTAACTCTATCGAGAGATGATCACGACTTTGAAAGTAATCTTCTCCATCCAGAAGGAAGTACTGAGGCCATTCAATCATCATCAAATTGGGCTCTTGATCAAGCTCATCCAACTCCATGGCCAGAAAGCTCAAATCTAGTTTCTCGCCGGTCTCATGGGCCCGGTACAGATCAAGATGGTAGAGCGGCAGGCGCCCTGAGTGATACTCATTGAGCATGGTGAAGGTGGGCGAGGAGATTACCTCTTCCACACCCAGACCAGCTCCCACTGCTTTCACAAGGGCCGTCTTGCCGGCCCCCAGGGTACCTTTCAAGGCAACAAGAAGCCCGTCAGAAGCTGCTTCAGCCAATTCACGGCCGAACCTGTTGGTCTCTTCAAGATTTTTCAGAGCAAAACGCATTTTCTTATAGTAAGGTCTCAGCCAAGGACTGGCGCGAGTTTTGACCCGGAAAAATACCAGGTGGGGAACCTCCTTACCCCCTTGCCGTTTCCTACTCCGTCAAAAGCCTTATAAAAGGATGATGCCGGTTCTTAGGTATACGTCGGAGATTCGAGTGGGTACCCCGTTCACTCGAGGCTGTAGGACAAAACTTTATAGCTCTGTCCGAGACTGAGACTAAAGGGATCATAAGGGCGCCGCAAGCCAATGTCAACGACTAAATAACATTGACAAATCGGCGATCATTTGCAATCAAAAAATCAAGCTTCAGCAGCAATGGCAGCCGGCCAATCGGGATCGACTGCGCAGCAAACTTAAGGACATTAAGGACGCAAGGCTGATGAAGACGGCGAAGTAGTCTTACCTGACCCGGCGGCCTTAGCCTTCTCGCCTTCCGCACCATAGTAACGAACATATAAACTGCTGCCGTTAGGCTTTAACACTGCCGCTCCCGGTACTTTGCTGTCGGTCATCTGGCTTTTCATATTAGCCATGGCTTGCTCTACCATAGCTTGCTTTTCCCGGCCCCTTTGCCTGTATTCTTCTGCCTTTTCCTCGGCCATCTCTTCTTTCAACCGGGCCATCTCCAGCTCAGGCGAAATGGTGACGCCATCGGTATAAGGTTTGATTTTGCCCGTGCCCACATGCCCGGCTCTACCGCCCTCTTTCAAAGAAGAAGGCACATAGCCGGGAATTCTTTCATGCAATGGAATATAGGTTCGATCAGTATCCCGAGACCACTGTATGGTGTTTCGCGACGAAGCGCTCTCTCTCATTTGCCTGGCTTTAGCCTGACCGGCCGAAAGCTCATTGCGAGCCAGCCCCCCGTAATACTGCTCATAGCGCTCCTGTTCACGTTTCTTCTGGCGATCGAGATACTGGCTGAGAGCGTCTCCTGTTTGGGGCGAAGCGGCACCGGCCCGACCTGGAGCACTGGCGGCGGCTTTACCCTGCCCCTGCGACGTCGGCAATGAGCTGCCCTTGCTTTGGGCCGTGGCCGCCGGGGGCAGGCCTGTGATAAGCAGCAAGACCGGCAAACAGAGCCAAAACAACTGCTTAGCCGAGCTTGAAAATGCCGGTCGCCTCACTTTTTCTGGGCCGCCACGATGGTGGAAAAAGGGCATGAGAAACATCTCCCCACTGGTCTGATTTCATTATAGACTCAATTGAGGCGACGCCACGGCCGCAGCAAGGCGACAGCGCCACTACCGGCAGTGAAATGCCCGGCGGCGCGCTCCCATGTTCCGAAAATTAACTATGGTATTTTTATTGTATTCCCGGCACAACTAAGCTAAGTTCGCAATCTACTTAATTCTCAGGCAAGACAGCAAATTGAAGATGGCCCCACAAAAATCAAAAACGCAAAGTGCAAAGCAAGTAAAAGGCAATGCCTTCTATCGGCCGCCCGCATCCAGAACCAATGCAACCATCCTCGCTCTGTTTACGACCCTGGCTGCCGGCCTTTGCTCCGGGCCAACCGCTGCTCTCGCCCAGGATAGGTCGCCATGGCAGCCGGAAGAAATTAACAATCAGAACCAGCCCACACCGGAAGAAGCAGGGGACCTACAGCCAACCGAATTTACGCCCCTTGGTCAGGCCCAGGGCACACCGGCTTTGAATGTGATTGTGCCGGCCGCCAGACCACCCCTGCCGCCCCCGCCCCAGGTAAACCTGCCCTTCACCGCCGCTCAACCTTCCAAGCCAAGCCTGGCCTGGCGGGCCCGCGCATCAGCCCTCTTCAAAAACAGCGAAGTCGATGCCCGCACGGCAGCAGTAACTGTAACGGCATCCCTGGCTACGCTCAGGCAGAGCCTCGAGAGGCGCATCCAGGAAGCCGGTCTGACCATCGCCGATGAAGCACCGGACGGCAGGCAGATCCTCTTTGTGTTGCCTTTTGAAAACCAAAACCGGCAGGATTCCCAGCAAATTCAAAGAGCGACCCCTGAGCGCGCCATTCTGGCTGTCAAACCGATCAAAGGCAGCGCCGGTAACTTCGAAGTACGAGCACAGATTGAAACCCGCAATAAATTTCTCAATATCGAAAGAGTCAAACAAATTCTTGAGACTGTCAGAAGTGAGAACCAGACTCAAATGCAGACACAAAATCAATCTACCGACGATCCGATGCTATAGCAACTAAGCAATGACAGCAGCAAAGCACACAGTACTTGGCATAACCGGCACCATATCTTCCGGAAAGTCTCTGGTGGGCAAAATTCTAGCCCGGCAAGGGATAGCCGTAATCGACACCGACCAGGTAGTGCATGAACTGCTTTCAAGCGATGAAGCTACGAAAAAGGCCATCCTTGATCAATTCGGTGCTGCCGTCTTTGCAGCAAGCCCGTGCCAGGGAGAGCCGCTTCCCCCGATAGACCGCAAAGCCCTCGGTGCCCTCGTTTTTTCTGATCCGCAAAAGCGTCGTAACCTGGAAGCTATCCTTCATCCCAACGTCATTCTAAATTGCCGTAAACGCGTCAAAGACCTGAGCGAATCCGGCACCTCAAGCCGCTTTCCACTGGTTGCTATTTTGGTACCGCTATTGTTTGAAGCCAAGCTGGAAAAAGAATACGACGAAATCTGGTCGGTCTTTACAGAAGAAAGCGTGCTCAGGCAAAGGCTCGGTGAAAGAGATAAACTGAGCCAGGCAGAAATCGAAAACCGCCTGGCAGCCCAGTTGCCCCAGAGCGAAAAAGCCAGGCGGGCCGGGCAGGTGATCGATAACAGCGGCACACCGGAAGACACAGAAAGGCAGGTGAACTTACTACTTGAAAAAATGTTTCCCGCAGGCAAACCGCAAACTCTTTCCTGAAATCATAGCTCCGGCAGGCCTGGCTCTGATGCTCAGCGCCTCAACGGCGATGGCGGCTCCCCACAAGGCGGCGCCAGCTCAAGCAGGTGCCGGCTCTGCGGCTGCGGATAGGGCAGTCGACAAGGCAGTCGACAAAGCAGCCGACGGCTTCAATCTCTATCAAACCAGCACTATCCTCGGCGATCAAAACATCTTCGTATCGGCCCAGGGCATCAAGATTTTCGATCGCAAAAATATCACCGGTTTGACGGCATCTGCTCCCGACTGGCAGGTGTGCCTTTACAACAATAAAACGAAACGCTACTGCCTGCTGCCCTTCAAAAGTTACGGCGGTCTCGGTAAAGGAGCAGCCCTCACCACTGGTGGTTTCAATCTCAATAAATTGCCCCTCAAGCAAAGTAAAAAGAGTGAAACCAGGGGGCTCGCCGCCATCGAACTGACCACTACTTCCGACTTCGAAAAAAAGCAACAGAAAGATTTTGAACGAGAGTCCGCCGATCCACGCTTTCCCCAGTCGGCTGAGCTGCTCGTCGCCGATAAAATGCCTGTACCGGCCCAGGCCGCCACAATTCTATGCCGCTATTACGGAGTGCCGGAAGGCAAGGGCCTGCCTCTGCAATTCAAGTTTGTCAGCTTGCGCGGTGAACTGCACTATATGCTCATGACCAACTCTGCCCAAGCCATGAAGACAAGCCGGAAAGGCTTTGAAAAACCGCAAGACTACAAGCTTGTGCCCGACCCGGGCAAACTGGAAGATAAGCAGAAAGAACTGCCTCCCATGAAGTTCAAAGAAACAGTGCGAAAAATCAAATAACAGGAAAGAAATAAATGACTGCGCCACCACCATCACCACTACCGAAGCTCCGCCTGGCTCGTATTGCCGCAATTGCTCTCAGCTTGCTTGGCGCAACCGTACTCGCGGAATGCCAGGCCGCTCCCTCTTCCCCCGCGCAAAAGGCAGCCCCGACTGCCGGTGCAGCGCCTTCAGGCACCACTTCTCAGAGCAACAATCAAAACACATCTCAAACCACAGCTAAAGCCACCACTCAAAGCACGAAAGCAAAAGGCACCGCAACTGGTGCCAAATCGCAAGGTTTGCTCACCGCCGCCCAGGCTAAAAAGCTGGTTGAAGAGCGCCCGGAAGTGAAGGAATGGCTGGCCCTCTTTAAGAAACCGAGTGCCAAGGCCCACCCTGATAGCAAGCCGGTAATAGAAGTAGAGAAAGACGGCAAAAACTGGAACGTCCACGTCTTCGAGGCCTTGCCCGACCACACCGCTACCTTCAACTGGTACTCGGTCGATCCCGCTACAAAAAAAATATCACCGATGTTTTGAGTGAGCACCACTGGGCGATAAGAGAAACTGATCAAGGTCGCTCTCCTTCATGGCACCGCCTTCCGAAAACATCAACTCACCCATGTCTTTTACCTGATGATAGCCCTTTCCCAACTCGAAGGCGTCCGCTTTAACAGGCACTTTCTTTATTGACTGCACGGTAATCAGATCGCGTTTGTTACCCATATAGTATTCCTCCATACAAAGAGGAACGCAATTTGTCTCTGGAGCATAAGTAAAGTGACAGAGCGCCCTGACCATGCCGGGTTCTACTTTCAAATCACGGCATAGACCAAGCAAATGATAGCCTGACTCCCCACGAAATTGACACTTGTAGATGTCGCAATTGAAACCGAGAACTTTTCTTTCTCCTACTTTTACAACACTTATGTAAGACTCTTGAAACCATTCATGACCACAGTGATCACTCAACAATTGATCTAAGGTAAGCGGCAGGAAATTCTTGCTTTCCTCATCGAACAAGACTACGCGCTCATAGTTGGGAGCTCGCACAATATATTTCACCACGCCGCTGTCTCCCAGAAGTCTGTCTCCGACAAGCGTGAGCTTAAAACGAGGAAAGCATTGGGTTTTTGCCACGACCGATAGAGCTTCTCCCGGCGACAGTCCGCTAGTCTTATTTGGAAGCACCTTCAAAAGCACTTCCCGAGGAGAATTCCTACTCTTGTCGGATTGATAAACTTTATGCAACTCCTTCAGGGCCAGGCTCAACTGTTCCGATACTGCCTTATCCTTCCAGCGTTCGTTCAAAGACAGCACAACTTTATAAACACCGGCATGACCGGCATAATCAACCAGAGCCCGCCTACTTTCCTGCTTAGCGAGCGGCCAATTGCCCGATTTGAACAAAGCCTGCAACCAGGCTTTTTCAATGACTGCAAATTTCTCCTTCTTTGAAGCACATTCTTTTCGGAGACTCTCAAAGTTGCTCAGAGCCTCCTTGTGACGTCTAAGACAGGAAAGAGTTACAGCGTACTGAAGCCAGTAATATTTATCCTTCGGCTTCATACTCCTGAGCTTTGCCCAGACCTGCAGGGCCTGTGCAAACTCCATATCGTTCATACTGCGGCGCCCGAATTCTTCCAATGACTCTACTGATCTAAAATCCTCCAGAGCAGCTCGTTTTGAAGAAAAGACATCGTTAACTGTTTGGGCAAATGTTGGCTTTGCTAAGGCACAGACAGCCATTAGAGCCGTAGTAAGGCATAGCGACTTATTCATTCAACCTTAACTCTATCGCAAAGTGGACAGTCAATAAAATATCAACAAGACAGCTCCGTCAGGAGAGCAAGTTTCCGAACTACAAGCTTATACCAGACTGAAATAAAGTGCCATAGTCGCAGTCGCCATGCCGGCCAAGCCGAACAAAATCAAACTTACCAAGCCAGTCAGCAATACTCATAAATTGCCACATCAATTATTCAAGCCGCGACAAAAGACTGCCGCAAGAAGCACCGCTCTCATCGACCATGCCGCCGTGCGCAGCCAGTTCCAGCCCACCAGAGCCTGGTGGGTTTCTTTGCTGAATTGACCGGCCAGAGAACCATGCAACTGGTCGGCGATGAAGAGGGTGGACAGCCAGATAAGTGCCAGCAAAGCCAAATTGAGCAAGGCTTCCGGCAGAAGCAGGCAGCGCGGGCGCTGAAAGATCAGTAAGACGGCCGTGAGAAGCTCCAGGATCATCACCGGAGCCACCACTATGGTGGTCAAACTGCAGTGCAGGCGCTCGTATGCGACAAAACTTTCAGCACCGATCCTATCGTAGAGAGGATAATGCACCACCTGTACAAACCAGATTAAACCGGTCATAAACCAGGTGGCTGCCCCATGCAAAACCAGGATCAAAGTTATCAAAAGAACTACCTCTCACACTTCAACTATTTTGCTCGCGCATCGTAAACTGCATGTGAACGCAGGCATAGACATTGATGTGGATATGGAGGCGAACGTTGTTGTGGTCGTGACTGTAAATGTAAATGTGAACGAGAACATGGATTTGAAGCTAAAGGCAAGACCGGAAGCAATCGCCGTCGCAAAGAAAGACCGCAAAGCCATTGCCTTCATCGCCGAGGTTGTTCTAGTCTTTCACAGACAGGTCTTCGGTTTTTGCCTTACTACATTTTATAATACCCTCTCGTTTTTTGAAAAATAATTGCTCCGAAGCGGTTCTCAGACAAAGGCTGCCAGTGTTAGAGGACAGTTAGCTTCAAGATGAAAATCCCAACAAGAGGGAAAGAAGTACGCGGGAAGAGATGAACTCTTCCCGCGTCGAGGTGTGACGGCTCAGCATTGATGATGCTTTGCCACTACCAGCTCAGCTTGCCTTCAATGACTGAGCTTGTCGCTGATGACAGGGCTTATCTCAACTGAATGGGCTTGCTACCGCCGTAGCGAAAGCCACCGATCAAATTCAACTCATATCAGTGCTGGTGGTGATGGCCGGCATGATCGGGAGCATCCAGAGCAGGACTGCCCGGCACTGTGGGTTCCACCTGAGGCGACTCTGTACCAGGGCTGGTGCAGAGACTACCGTCCTGAAGCTGGTGCTGCCCGTGATTGTGATAGGGCATAAACGTAGCCGGCCAGACCGTCATCAAAGCCATGACAATAGCCATGGTCAGATGAGCGATGTCCTGTCCAAACCCAAGCCAGGGAAAGGTTCCTGTAGAGTTCTTAAAGTCGTTCCAGACCCGATAGAGGTAGTAGGAACCGAACCAGACCCAGTAGGCCGTCCAGGCAATGGTGGCAAGAGGATGCACCACCGGTGATGCAAACATCCAGCCCATGCCGCCAAGCATGGCAGCGTGAGCGAAGTCATACCACTGCTTGTTGAAAGGGCGGCTCTTGCCCCAGGTGAAGGCTCGCACCAGGTAGGAAACAGTGCCGACACCAAAGAGTATCGACCAGAACATTGCCGGAACCGGCAAAATCCAGGGGGTGAGGCAGGCTACCATGCCAAGCAAGCAGGCACCGTGCCAGAACTCGTTTTCGATATCGTAGTAACCGTTAACGCGCTTCAGGTAAGCGGGGCTCACCAGGCGGAAAGCATAGAAAGCGGTGCCCAGGGCAAACCAGACCGCCAGTGTCAAGATGAAACCGTGCATTTTTATTCTCCTGGTAAATATAAAGAAGACCACGCTTGCAGCGCGGTCTTCAGGTATTTATGACAAAGCGAACCGGAGGCTCAGTCCGAAACCACGCGGGTATCGGTGTACTCCTTCAGGTTCTCGTGGTATTCGGCGCGAGCCGCAACTGCTGCCTTGTGGGCCGCTTCGAACTTGACCAGTGAGGCCTCGTACAGGGCAAACCAACGTGCCTCATCGGCGGTGTCGGCATCGAACTGAGCGATGGTCTCGGCGGTGCGGGCTTCGGCGTCGTAGTTGGAGGCTTCACGCTTCTCATGGGCCGTGCGCCAGTGGCGACTGAGGTGATGCACATCTGCCACGGCCTTGCCAAGGGTAGCAATGGCGTCGGCAAGGACGCTGCGAGCGCCACAGATGTTGCAATGGGGAACTTCGGGAAGAGCGGGGGCAGAAGCCTCGCAGGTTTTGTCGTTGTTTTCGGACATGTCCGTAACTCCTTGAGAGCTATGGTGAAAGGCGGATATGGCTGGAGGAAATAGACTTGCTTTGATTTACCTGAAAATTTGAAAGAAAAAGAGACCCCTGCAATTTAAGGCAGGGCTAAGTCGTAAAACAATCAAAAGGCTGTAAAGCAGAGCCGGAATAGCCTTTCCGGATATTAGCTTTCGTCCATCTGCGCCAAACTCCTCTAGCGTAGCCATACAACCCCCAACCGGGGTTAAGAGTGACTGGTGATGATGGTTTTACCGCTTAGCAACCACTTTACGAAAGTGATGCCACTCTTCCGGACGACCTGTGATTAAACTTGCCGGATTAAGGCATATATCAACCAATGGTTACCCGGCCGAAAGAAACTAACGGTCCCCTGGAGAACATGGCTACCCACTATCGAGTCTTTGTCGATTGCGACAGAACCCTGGTCAACACCGACCTGAGTTCACTTATCAGTCCGCGCTGGTTTGACAAGCGCCCCAAATTCTTCACCCAGGGCAAATTAGTGCTGACCGAAGCCAGGCCCAGCGCTCACGCCTTTCTTGCGGCTCTGAAGAGTACCTACAGTGTCTCCATTTTGACTCTCGGTCATTCCAAGTTTCAGGCCAAAGTCCTGAAGGAACTCGGTCTGCTCAGCTACGTAGAAAGCATCTATGGTCCGGATAACTGGCAAGAACTCACCAAGCCGGATGGCTTTGTGCTTATAGACGACATGAGCGCCGATTCTATAGGCATCGCTTACAAAATGCGCTGGCTCGGTCGCCAGCGCTCTCTGGAGAACCTCGATGCCTGGGATAGCATGGTCAACTTCCACCTCATTCAGTGTGCTCCCTTCATGGGCGGCAAGACCGATCAAACGCCCCTGACCGAGCATTTAGACGATGTGCACGAGCGCATGAAAGCCCAAATGAACGGCAGCCTGCCGGCTACCTAAATGTGAAAGCACAAATGAAGAGTGACCAGAAAGCTACCTGAACATGAAAGCACAAGAGAAATCAGCTAACCACATGCAATAGTATATGTCGCAAAAAGAGAAGGAGAGCAGCCTGAGCCGCCCTCCCTCTCAACAGTTGCTACCGCCCCTTGATACCGGCGTACTTGTCGCAGGCATCCAGGAGGGCCTTCTTGATGCCCGGCTCGCTCATGGAGTGACCGGCATCCGAGACCAGAACAAACTCTGCTTCCGGCCAGGCCTGAGCCAGTTCAAAGGCTGAAGTGGCAGGGCAAACCATGTCGTAACGACCCTGCACGATGGTGCAGGGAATGTTGCGCAGGAAAGCAACGCCATCCAAAAGTTGGCTGTCGGACTGGAAGAAACAGTTGTTGATGAAGTAGTGGCACTCGATGCGGGCAAAGGCCGTGGCAAAATCGTCCCCGGCATTGCGTGCCACCAGGTCCTTGTCCACGTAGAGCTTGGAAGCACAGCCCTCCCAGATACTCCAGGCTTTGGCAGCTTCCAGGCGCACCTTCTCGTTCTTGCTGGTCAAGCGCTTGTAGTAAGCCTTGATCATATTGCCCCGCTCCCGCATGGGAATGGGCGCCAGATAGTCCTTCCAGAACTCTGGGAAGATGAAGCTGGCACCTTCCTGGTAGAACCAGGCCAGTTCCTTCTTGCGACCCATGAAGATGCCCCGCAAGACAAGCTCGGTGACCCGCTCCGGATGAGTCTCGGCATAGGCCAGAGCGAGGGTGCTGCCCCAGGAGCCGCCGAACACCATCCACTTGTCGATGCCGAAATGCTCACGCAGAGCCTCGATATCCGAAACCAGGTGCCAGGTTGTGTTGTTCTCCAGCGAAGCGAAGGGCTTGCTTTTGCCGCAGCCGCGCTGGTCGAAGAGAATGATGCGGTAGACATCGGGATTGAAGAAGCGCCGGTAACCGGGCGAAGTGCCACCACCGGGGCCACCATGAAGGAAGACCACGGGCTTACCGTTGGGATTGCCCGACTCTTCAAAGTAAATCTGATGCCCACCTTCAACGTCGAGCCAACCTGTGCAGAAAGGCTCTATTTCAGGGTAATAGTCGCCCTCGGGGCGAACCGCAAGCTTGCGCCTCTTTCCGGCGACGCCTGCTTTTCCATCTTTCAATTTTGTTTTGGACATACTTGGTCCTTCTTTCTGATTTTTGTTGAAAGTCTAAAGGAAAACTCCGGCAAAGATCCAGCCCATGCAAACAGCGAAGCAGTTTGCCCTGGCGCCTCGGCTCTGCCGGAGAACCCTTCTTAGTTGAACTGACGAGCGATGGTCTGCCGGAAACGGCGCTGCCTGACGACTTTGCCGTTCACGGTCAGGGTACGCGACAGGAATACATAGAGATTTTCCCGGTCGGACCTGACCAGAATCCTGGTCTTGAGGCTGAGATTGCGACCCCGGGAAACGATCACCGTGCTAGCCCTGCCGGTATAACGAGCAGCCCAGGGCTTCTCGTCGTTGGCGGTCCAGGCATTGCTATTTTCGGTGAAGAACTTGCGCCCCCTGATGCGATATGCCGAACGCGCCTTGATCGTATGGGTGCGGTCACCGGTGCGATAGTCGCGCCGCTGATAGACCTCACTTTCGGCTTTGCCGCCGGGAAAGTCGAGCCCCTCGCAATCTCGCACCTGGCGCTTGCTCTTCGGCTGGGGCAGGTTGTCTACCTTGCCGTCATCGATAGGCACCACCGGTAGAGTCATGGACGAAGCCGCGAAGTCCACTGTGCTGGTCATGGCATCCGGGCTTGGCCAGGTCATGATTAGCTGGGCGTTGCTGACGGAAAGACGAATCTTGTGACCGGGGCGGAAGGTCCAAGTGGTGAAGTGCAGGTCAGTAACCAGATCGTACTCGCGGTCGGCCTCGGGCCAGGACGGCTTGAGACGGTCTTCCCTGATGGCCGGGTTATAGAGGGCACCGGTGACAAGTGAAACCGCGCCGTCCGGAGAGACATCTTCCAGACGCACAGTCCACTTGGCCTTCGGCGAAGAAGCCTTCACCTTAAGCTTGACCCGTGGAAAGCCGACGATCTGCAAAGGCTTGTCCTGAGGGGAGCTGTCCCAGACCAGGCTGTCGGCATCATCGCCGCCCATATCCCCCGTGGTGTCGCCCCACCAGGTGCCCGCCGCCGTACCACCGAAGGGCTTGTAAACCAGGGGCTTGCCGCTGGAAGCACCGGCGCAGTCCAGCTTCAAAGTAAGAGCCTCAGCTCCTTTGAGCGGAAATACATCCTGCCGCCAGTAGCCCGGCACGGTCTCGATTTCCTTGTCGGGCTTATGCCCATGGCGCACATACACGAGAAGCTCCTTCTCGGGCTTAACAGCGGTCTTTCGTGCGCCTTTGGCAGGGGCATCCAAGGCGGTTCCTTCCACACCGGAGAGGTCCGGCTTGAGGTAGCGACTAAACCACTCAGTCATGCGGTCGAGCCACTCGTAGTTAGGACCGGGTGTGCCGTCATCGGGACAAGAGTGATTCCAGGGCCCGATATCGCAACGCACCGGCACCTGCAAGTTCTCATACATGCGCATGGTGGCTGAGCGGTAGCCGTCCAGAAGACCACCCATCAAGTAAACCGGAATGTCGATGCGGCTGTAGTCTTCCTTGAGGCTCTTGCGGCTCCAGAACTCACCGTCGAGCTGCTTGCTCAAGTAGGTGAACAGCCAGGGTCGACGGTCAAATCGACTGCTGAAATACTCCTCGTCGATGCCATAGTCGGGAGTCGGCGGCAGCCCCAGCTCGTGATTGATGAAAAGGTGATAGGGATCGAGGTGCAGGTTGCCGTCGATGTAATGCACGTCGTCGTGGAAGAGGTCATCGGAGGCATGCACGGCATGGATGGCCTTGAGGGCGGGCGGTCTGCGCATGGCCATTTGCAGCGAATTGAAGCCGCTCCAGGAAACGCCGAACATGCCGACATTGCCGTTGGCCTGAGGCAAAGCGGCAAGCTGCCGAATCACCTCTTCGCCGTCCTGCATTTCGATATCCGAGTACTCTCGCTCCGGGCAAACGCCCTCTGAAGCGCCGGTGCCGCGGATATCAACCTTGACGGCCAGGAAGCCCAATTGGGCTAAATAACTGAAACAGGGGTAGTCAGCGATGTAGAAAGTATCGTCCTTACGGTAAGGAAGATACTCAAGGAGAACGGGAAAGGTCTCGCCCGGGCTGCCGTTCTTACGTCTGGCAGCCTGCGGCACAAAGAGGGTAGCAGCCAGCTTGACGCCGTCCGGCATCAAAAACCAGCGCTTTTCCACCCTGAATTTATAAAGACGCTTACCGATTCTTCCTGTCGAAGCACGCGATACACGGTTCATAACAGGTACCTGAGGTTGGATTTTCTGTTGGTAGACAAACTGCAAAGCCCGCCCCTATACCAGAGCAGTCAGTTCCATCGGTGCTAAATGCAGCCGCAAGAAACTGAAAGTGATGGACTTGAGAGCAGGATTGGCAGTGTGGGATTGACCCTTGGAAAAGAAAAGAAATAGATGTACGCAGAAACTAGGGCACAGAACAGAACATCTCAAGATTGCGCGCTAGTTAATAAGCTTCAAATTACCTGTCATAACTATTAAGAGCTAGCGCGGCTCGCCAAAATCACCAACAGCTAGCGAGACCCGCACACGTTGACATCCATGTCCACACACGCTCGTGCAGCCTGGCAAACCCAAACGCAACCTCTCTCTGCCTTCTTCTCATCAATGACAGAGCAAAGCCCGAGAGCAATTCCAAACATCACCGGCACAGCCCTGGTTGCCAAGGGTTTTCAAGGCTGCCTGCCGGGGTATGTTGTAAAAGGTGCATACCGCATATCCGGTTTTCCGGAGAAAGAACAACACCGGCAACCACAAGACCTGGGGTAACTGTTATGGGCAAAGACAAGCCAATCTGCGACTCGAAAGAGCATGTTCAGCAAGCACAAGAGAAGGCGGAGCAAGAGAGCCTCCTCGGTCAAAAGTTCTGGTCTGCCATCGGCATGCCCATCGAAGGCGATAAGTCAACGGTAGCCTGTACTCCTAAAGAGCAGGCGGAAGCTCTACAGCGGCCCAAGCTTTCAGCCAGAGAAGAAGAGCAGGTGACACGCAATGTACAGTCACTGGAAGCGGCTATCAAAACAGGCGATCTAACCAAAGTCGGCGAGCTTTTCAATCAGATGGCTCCCCGAGCCGACAATGTCGTCAAACCCGACGAATTTCACAAACGTTCCGGTGTCAAAGTTACCGATGAAACAATGCACCGCCTCAACAAAGAGCTCGACAAATACGGCATCAACCTCGACTACCGGGCCATGGGCGTCTATCAAGGCGACCGCTCACCTTCTTTGATCATCTCTCGGGAATCGCCCAAAGGCAACGGTTCAACCGAACATGTTGAAGTAACCTTGCAGGGCGGCTCCACTAAAGACTTCATGAGACACAGCGGTACAGACCGGGTGACCATCGCAGAAAATGGCGCTACCAGTTTTGACAAGGTAGCCGGCGTAGGCAACAGAACCGGTGCCGAAGTAGCCTATCAAGAAATCATGAAACCTTATCTGGATGCCAAAAAAGGGAAGTGATTCTGCTTAGTTCGCGAACTGAGAGCATGAAAAGGCAGTAGAAATCGACGCGAGCACAGGCATACTTATCCGATAGGGAAGCCTGGGGGCGGTGATAATTACGACTCCATGAATGGTCAGCTGGTCGGCGTTTAAGCCCAAGAGCCGCAGCGATGAAACATGGCAATAAATATCGGACGTTGGCAGACGATTCTGACAGCGTATTTGGTGGCATCAGCTTTCTCCTCCTTTTCGGCCTCTAAAGGCAAAAGAGTGCAGAAAACCCACAGAATTTTTCAAGCCAACATACGGACACTACTGACCGGATTGATTGGGCATCAAAAGCCTCAACAAGACTCAACTAAGCCCGCTTGCCTCAGCAATCGGGTGTAATCGGGTGACAATACAGGTGGACAATCGGGTGTAATCGGGTGATAATACGGGTGGAGTAATTAAATGCCTAAAACAGATACCATCCAGGTGACGCCTGAACTACTGGCATTACTGACTGAAATCGACGAGTTCAAAGGTGCCTGGCGCGCACTAGGCAGCATTGCGCCCGATCGGCTCAGAGCGCTGCGCCGGGTTGCTACCATCGAAAGCATCGGCTCCTCTACCCGTATCGAGGGCAGTAGCCTGAGCGACCGCGAGGTAGAGCGGTTGCTTGCCAACCTGGAAATCCAAAAATTCGAGAGCCGTGACGAGCAGGAAGTAGCCGGCTACGCCGAAGTCATGGAAACCGTCTTTGCCGCCTGGCAACACATTCCAATCAACGAAAACCACATCAAACAACTTCACCGCGACCTTCTACGCCACAGTAGCAAGGACGATCGCCACCGTGGCGAATACAAAAAACTGTCCAACAGCGTTGCCGCTTTCGATGAGCACGGCAAACAGATTGGCATTGTTTTCGAGACGGCGACGCCTTTCGACACACCGCACCTCATGGCTGAGCTGGTCGCCTGGCTTACAGAAACCCGCGATCAGCACCGGTTGCATCCCTTGCTCATTGCCGCCGTGTTCATTGTCGTGTTCTTGGAAATTCACCCCTTCCAGGACGGCAACGGGCGCTTAAGCCGTATTCTAACCACCTTGCTTCTACTGCAAGCCGGGTATGCCTACGTGCCGTATAGTTCACTTGAGAGTGTTATCGAGAACAACAAAGAGGCTTACTATCTGGCATTGCGGCAGACACAAGGCACCATTCGCACGGACTCACCAAACTGGCAGCCCTGGCTGGCATTTTTCATGCGCGCCTTACAGCAGCAAACGCGGCGACTGGCCGTTAAGGTCGAGCGCGAAAAATTCGTACTGGCCGACTTACCGGAATTGGCAGTCAAAATTCTAGACTACACCCGCGATCAAGGCCGCGTAACTATGCGCGACATGGTGCGCGCAACTGGTGCAAGCAGCAACACTCTCAAAGAGCATTTTCGCAACCTGGTCAAGAAAAAGCTATTGGAACGCCACGGCGCCGGACGCGCCACCTGGTACACGCTGCCCTGATCATCCAACAACAAACAATTGCGGCAGCGCCACTATCACCTACAGCCTCTTCTCTCGCAGAAGAATCTCCAGTGGCTGTTTTTCTCCCGCCAGGCGCTGAATGAAGCGCGGCAGACTGTGTGGCGTGCGCTCTACAATCTTGTAACCCAGCTTTTCATAGAGCACCTGGGCAGCGGCCTCGCCTTTGGAGGTGCTGGTATAAAGTCTGAGAAACTGCTTGCCGTCAGCCCTGGCCTGCTCTTCTGAAAACTCCACCAGCTTTCTTCCTATTCCCAGACCGCGAGCATTGTTGCGCACCGACATCCAGCCAAGCCAGGCGGCCTCTGATTGATCGCGACCAGTTTCATAAAGACCGGTGGTACCAAAGACATTGCCGTTCCTGTCTTTAGCCACCCAGTAGCGAGCGTTCAACTCAATTTTGAAATCGTCAGACACATGCGCCAGCCGCTTAGCATTAACCGCCGGGTTCAAGGATGCTTTGAAATCTCTGGCCGGATGCAGAATCGGCCATCCATAGCGAAAGCCGTCGTTGGCTGCCGCCACAGCTTTCGGCAAGTTCTCTTTGGTGAGCGGCACAATCGAAACTTCTTTGCCCACAATTTGAAGACTCTCCGATACCAAAGCTTTACGCGCCACTAACGTCGCCGAAGCCAGACCCAACACAGCCGTTCCGGCCAGGGCCAGATCTTTATAGGGCTCTTCCACCGGCATGGCCGAGCGAGCATCACGGTAGGCACCGAGAGCGGCTTCGCTTACCCAGCTCAGACCGGAATTAGATTCAACAGCCGTAGCGGTTTGCTTTTCACCTTCAGTTTTCTTCCAGTCTTCAAACGCCATGGCCATCCTTGATGCTTCTTCAAATGCCGCACTAACTGCCTCTTGTAACAGACACCGCCTAAGAACCAAACTGCCTGGTGACGATGCGACCCACGGTGGTGTCGGCCAGACGCCTGAAGGTCATATTGGTTTCGCCGGCAGCGATGCGGTTTTGCAATTCTCTCGTATAACCGAGCACGGTAGGATCAGTTGCCGGATCAACAATAGTGCTATGAGCTTTGGTGAGCAATTTCAGGTAATCATTGGTGGGCAATTTTCTACCGGACAGGTTGGAACCATCAAGAGCAATGAGAGCCAGCGTCAAATATGTCACCGGTTCCTGTCCATCCATGCCGGGCTGCGCATAAGGGGCAATTTTGCCGTCTTTGAAGTGCAAGATATTCAGGCCTTTGTTGGCAAAGCGACCCCAGATCACTTCCCTGGCTTCCGTGGTCAAGCCGCCTTTAGCGTCTTGAATCAGTTCCTGCAAAGTCATTTTGGCTCTGTCGTTGAACTCCATGAAAGCCACCTGCGAACCTGTGGTCCTGAATCTATCAGCGGCAGTGTTCATCAAGGCTCTGAAGTTGGGGAAAGAACGAGCGTCGGGACTGAGCCATATGTGCTCTCCCCAGACGGCGTTTTTAATTACCTTGCCCTCTACGTTAATGACCTGCGACTGAATGCCGCCCACTATCTGTCCGTTACTGCCGCGCAGGGCAACGGCATCCCAGGTGCCGCCCCTGTCCAGAAGGTACTCGTAATAGGTGGAAATCTTTTCATACTCAGACTTATCAGGAAAAGCCTTTTTCAAGCCGGGATAATACTCTTCCCTCATTATTTGCTTCATGGCTTTGGCATCTTGCCCGGCTACTTCCCGCATGCTCTGCACAGCAACTATGGTGGGTACATCGCGGTAATCTATTTCAGCCACCACTTTGCCGTCGGTAGCCTTGAAGCGCTCGAATTCGCGCTTCCACTGTTCTTCGTAGCTTATGCCTTCCGGTGTTTTTAGGGCGGCAATCTTTTCAGGATTTGTCTCAACGACTCTCGTTTCACCAGCTTCCGAGGCTACTTTAGCCTCCATTTTGTGCGCATAGGTTTCAGACTCCAGACGCAATTGCTTGTACCGGGCAAAAGCACCGGCTTCATCGCCTTCTTTCAAGAGCCGGGCAGCACCGGCAAATTCTTCCTTATTCGACTTCAAGAACCATTCATGAGCAAATTCATGGGCCCGGTCTGCGGCGGAATTATTGGCGCTACCGTCGCCTTTGGCTGCCAGACTGACTTCCTTGCCTTGCAAATTAGTGGTTTCTTGCCCGGTCTTCACCCGCAGGGAAGAAACCTTGCCGGCCAGTTCATCCAGGGTCTGAGACTTGCCTGCCAGACCGGTGAGGAGCATGTCGCGTTCGACGGGATTACCCCGGCCAAGCTTGTCGTTAAGTTTTCCGATTCCAAAACCGGCTGCTTTCTGAAGGCCCGGAATGAAAAGGTTCATGGCGCCGCCGGCCAACATCTGACGGCTCAGCTCATCACCGGTGGTGATATGACCTGAGACACCGTCCGCCACAATTTTTGAGGAAGCAGCACCGCCGGCACCAAGAAGCGCATAGCCGCCCAGTCTGGGAGCCAGGTTAAGAGAGCCCAGCTTGGGATTGAATTTTTCGTAAATGGAAAAAGCAGTGAGCGATCCGGCCATATTGCCGAGGCGAGTTTCGCCCGCATGCACATCACGCAATCCGTCATAGGCGACAGAACCGGCAATCTGTCCGGTTCTATCGCTCAAGAGGGTCTTACTGAAAGAGGCAGCATTCTCAACGCCGACGCGACCGGCCAGTTTTGCTTCCACGCCTATGGCATTGGAACCGGCTCGAATCAAGCCACTCATGGAGCGTCCCGCGGCCACATAAACAATGGCCATGCCCACCCCGCTCACTACAGCCTGACTGACCATCTCCTTGCTCATGCCGGTCACTTCACCGACCTCACGGTGCTCGGCGCGTTTCATGATGTCTTTGTCGGCAAGCACCTGAGAAGCGGAATTGGCTAACTTACCAACGGTGTTATAGACAACGGCATTGTAGGCATCGGCACCCACGTTAGCGGCCGGATTCACTACGTTCGACTCGGTCCACCTGGCCAATCCGACTTCTTTCACATCTTTACTAGCGGCATCGGTGCTTGCATCAACAACTAAGTTTTTTGCAGCCAGGGCCGGTGTAGTTTGATTGTCAGCGGCTTTATCACCGGATAAGTTGAGACCGGGCAATGCTGCAGACATTCTCAGGCTGGTGGGGTGTAAATCCAACTGCGCAGGCTCAGGCTTGAGCGCCGGTTTCAGTTCGGCAGTCAACCAATCTCCACTACTCATGTCCGGCTTTACGTTCTGACCTTCCGATCCAGCTAGTTCTGACATACACTACAAGCCTCAGGGGATTTTGCCGGCACCGGCAGACTGCTCCTGCCGTCTTTCAAAGCTAACGTCCCTCTGTGTCCAAAGATGGGCAAACTCGGTGGTGAGAATACGAAAGCCGCATTAAACGGCGTCTTACCCAAACTTGATTCAGGAACCAAATTGTCTTGTGACGATGCGGCCCACAGTGGTGTCAGCCAGACGAGTGAAGGTCATTCTTGTGTCGCCCTTATCGATTCTTGTCTGCAGTTCTCTTGTGTAAGCCTGCACGGTGGGATCGGTGTTCACATCTACCAGAGTACCGTGGGCTTTCTGAAGCAGCTTCAGGTAATCGGCCGTGGGCAGTTTTCTGCCTGCCAGATTGGAGCCGTCCAGGGCAATGAGAGCCAGAGTCAGGTAGTTGACCGGAGCCTGACCGTCCATGGCCGGCTGCGCATAGGGGGCAATCTTGCCGTCTTTGAAGTGCAGCACATTCAAACCTTTGTTGGCAAAACGACCCCAGATTACTTCTCTTGCTTCCGTGGGCAAGCCCCCTTTGGCGTCCTGAATCATTTCTTGCAGGGTCATCTTAGCTCTATCATTGAACTCCATGAAAGCCACCTGAGAGCCTGATGCCCTGAATCTGTCAGCGGCCACATTCATCAAGCCCCTGAAGTTGGGGAAAGAACGAGCATCGGGGCTGAGCCAGATGTGTTCTCCCCAGACGGCATTTTTTATAACCTTGCCGTCTACATTAATCACCTGAGATTGAATGCCGCCAATTACCTGACCATTGCTACCGCGCAGGGCAATGGCGTCCCAGGTGCCGCCTTTCTCAAGCAGGTAGCCGTAATATGTAGAGAGTTTCTCGTACTCAGACTTATCAGGAAAGGCTTGCTTGAGCTTAGGATAATACTCTTCCTTCATTACGGTCTTCATGGCTTTCGGGTCTCTGGCAGCCACTTCCCGCATGCTCTCTACCCCAACAATAGTCGGCACTTCCCGGTAGTCTATTTCCGCCACCACTTTACCGTCGGTAGCTTTGAAGCGCTCGAATTCCCGCCGCCACTGCTCTTCGTAAGTTACGCCGGCTGGGGTTTTGAGGGCTCCTATCTTTTCGGAATTGACCTCTACCACCCTTCTATCGCCCACTTCCGCCGCTACTTTTGCTTCCATTTTATGAGCATAGGTCTCGGAAGCCAGGCGCAACTGCCTGTAGTGGAAGAATGCCTGTACTTCATCTCCTTCTTTCAAAAGTTTGGCTGCACCGGCAAAGTCATCTTTATGTGATTTGAGGAACCACTCATGGGCAAATTCATGGGCCCGGTCGGCAGCAGAAGTGTTGGCGCCGCCGCCGTTTTTGCCCATCAAACTTACTTCTTTGCCTTGCAGATGGGTGGTTTCCTCGCCGGTTTTCACTCTCAAGGAAGCAACTTTGCCGGACAATTCATCCAGGGTCTCAGATTTACCACTGAGCCCGCTTAGCTGCATATCGCGTTCCACGGGATTGCCCCGGCCGATTTTGTCGTTCAGTTTTCCTAGCCCAAAGCTGGCTACTCTCTGCGCGCCGGGAAGAAACAGGTTCATAGCACCACCGGCCAGCATCTGCCTGGTCAGTTCATCACCGCTGGTGGCATGACCGGAGACAGCGTCTGCCACAAGCTTAGAAGAAGCGGCGCCGCCGGCGCCGAGAAGGGCATAACCACCAATTTTAGGGGCCATGGCTAGACCGCCCAGTTTGGGATTGAATTTTTCATAGACGGAAAACGCGGTGAGAGAACCAGCCATATTGCCCAGACGAGTCTCGCCTTTGTTCACATCGCGCAGACCGTCATAAGCAACAGAACCGGCAATTTGTCCGGTTTTATCGCTCAATAGGGTCTTGCTGAAGGCGGCAGCCTTCTCAGCACCTACGCCGGCAGCCAGCTTGGACTCCACTCCCAGAGCACCGGAAGCAGCCCGTATGGCGCCGCTCATTGAGCGTCCTGCTGCCACATAGACGAGGGCCATACCGACGCCGCTTACTACCGCCTGACTGACCATTTCCTTACTGAAGCCGCTCACTTCGCCAACTTTGGCGTGCTCGGCACGTTTCATAATATCTTTGTCGACTATGGCTTGAGAAGCTGAGTTGGCGACTTTACCCACAGTGTTGAAGATAACGGCGTTGTAGGCGTCTCTAGCCACGTTAGCGGCGGGATTTAATAAGTTTGCCTCTGTCCAGTCGGACATATTGACTTGAGAAGTTTCGGACGAAAATTCGCTTTTCATTTTGTCGGTTCTCTGGTGAAGAAAATTGGGCGCCACGCCTTTAGGTGAGCCCATGCTAAGCAGCGCTCGTGACATTTTTGTGAGTGAGCACCCTGACCATGGGAGAAACCGCAAGGGGGCGTGCGACTTGCTTTAATCGAGAATTTTCTTCAGCTTAGTCACCCAACCGGCCTGAGAAGGCTTCTGACCGGTCAAATAATCTTCATAGGCTCCCAGTGCCTGGCTGTTCTCAGGTACCGCCGGAGCCGGTTTGTTATCGTGCATCTTGCTGCCGCATTCACCACAGAATTTGGCATCGCTCTCCTGGGGCGCACCGCACAGATGGCAGGCAATGATTCTAGTCTCCAGCCTGTAGCCGCATTCGCCGCAGAAGCGGGAACCAGCCACCAGAGCTTCGCCGCATCCAGGGCAAGCCAGTCCTCCGGCGGGAGCCGGTGCTGGCGCGGCAGCCATGGGCATCATCGGCACCGGTGTCGGCAATGGCGCCTGCGCCTGAGGAAAAGCCGGCATGGGCGCGGCGGCCGGTTGATCGGGCTCATAGTATTCGCGGGGATGCTGACTCTGGGGCATCGGTTGCGGCAGCGGTGCCGTCACGCCCGGAGGAACACCCACACTGGCGGAAGGCTTAACTTCGCTGCCCATGACACCATTGACGCTCTGCCAGAAAGCTTCTTCCGATGCAGCACTGGCTGCAGCTTGAGGCACGGACGCTGCCGCCGGAGGCATGGCAAAGCCCGGCGAGCTATCAGCGACAGCCGCTGTCTGAGGCGGCAAGCCGATACCCACATCGCGCACGTCGCTGGCGTCCTTCTTCTCTTCTTCTCTGGTCTGACTTTTCTTGCGACCTTTGGCCGGTTTCTTACCGGTTTCAGGCTGCTCCTGAGCCTTGGCCCGCTGTTCTTCCTCCTGCCTGGCCTTTTCTTCCTCTTCTTTTTTGGCCTGGGCTTCCGCCTGCCGAGCTTTCTCCTCTTCCTCGGCCCTTAAGGCAGCTTCCTGCTTAGCGCGCAAGACTGCTTCTTCCTGGGCTTTGATAAGGGCTTCCTGCTGGGCTTTCAGCTCGGCCTCCTGCTGGGCGCGCAGTGCCGCCTCTTGCTGGGCTTTCAGCGCTGCTTCCTGTTGCTGAGCCAAAAGTGCCGCTTCCTGTTGCGCTTCCAAAAGGGCATCTTGCTGGGCTTTCAGCGCTGCCGCCTGTTGCTGGGCCAGGAGAGCCGCCTCTTGTTGCGCTCTTATTGCCGCTTCCTGCTGCGCTCTCATAAGGGCTTCTTGCTGCTGGGCCAGATAGGCTTGTTGTTGTTGCGCTCTCAGGGCGGCCTCTTGCTCCGCTCGCTGCGCCGCTTCCATCTGGGCTCGCTGGGCTGCCTCCTGCTGAGCTCGCAAGGCAGCTTCCTGCTGGGCCAGAAGGGCCGCTTCCTGTTGCGCTCTCAACGCCGCCTCTTGCTGAGCACGCCGGGCTGCCTCTTCTTGCTGGGCCCGTAAGGCCGCTTCCTGTTGGGCTCTGAGAGCAGCCTCTTGCTGGGCCTTGAGAGCTGCTTCCTGATTGGCTTTCAGGATTGCTTCCTGTTGCGCTCTCAGTTCCGCCTCTTGCTGAGCCTTGATGGCCGCTTCTT
Source organism: Candidatus Obscuribacter sp. (assembly GCA_016712465.1). Lineage (GTDB taxonomy): Bacteria > Cyanobacteriota > Vampirovibrionia > Obscuribacterales > Obscuribacteraceae > Obscuribacter. Next base: position 6,486,714 of record JADJQZ010000001.1, on the reverse strand, counting down.
GTTGCGCCCTGAGAGCCGCTTCCTGCTGCGCTCTCAGTTCCGCCTCTTGCTGAGCCCTGAGGGCCGCTTCCTGTTGTGCCTTCAGTATTGCTTCTTGCTGGGCCCTCAGTTCCGCCTCTTGCTGGGCCCTCAGTTCCGCCTCTTGCTGGGCCTTCAGGGCCGCTTCCTGCTGCGCCCTCAGGGCTGCCTCTTGCTGCGCCTTCAGGGCCGCTTCCTGCTGCGCCCTCAGGGCTGCCTCTTGCTGCGCCCTCAGTGCTGCTTCCTGCTGCGCCCTCAGTGCTGCTTCTTGCTGAGCCTTCAGGGCCGCTTCCTGCTGCGCCCTCAATGCTGCTTCTTGCTGGGCTCTTTGAGCAGCTTCCTGCTGCGCTCTCAGGGCTGCCTCTTGTTGAGCCTTGAGAGCCGCTTCCTGCTGTGCTTGCATGGTGGCACCGGCAGCCGATGCCGCCCCCGGTTGCACCGTAGCACCGGCAGCAGAAACCGGCTTGGGTGTGGAATCCTGCATGGTTTCCAACAAAAAGCGCGAAGGCGCCAGCACCACGTCATTGAATTTGCCGGGATACGAAACATAGAGCATGTCCTTGGCTCTCGACATGCCAAGGTAGCACAGGCGCCGCTCCTCCTCGGGATCTCCAGCCGTCTCCGATGGGAATAGTCCCTCGGCCATACCGGTGAGGAAGACTACCGGAAACTCCTTACCTTTGGATTCGTGCAGACTGAGAATATAAACCAGAGGCTCTGCCTGACCGTCGGCCGACTTCTGGCTGGTCTGGCTGCGCACAAATTCGCTTACGGTTTTGAACTTGCGTGCTTCTTCCTCCAACTGCGAAAGTTTGCGCATTGGCTCATAGTTAACTCCCGGAGGCACTTTCACGGCCTTGTAATATTCACTGAGCCTCTGGGTGCGCTTGAGAAGGGCGATGGTTTCCGCCGGCGGCAGATTTTCATGATTCATGGTGCGAATAATGCGCACCAGCTGTTCTAGATCTTGGCAAGACTGATCGGCCACCGCTTCCGAGTAAATCTCGACCGCTTTCAAGAAAGAGAGGTTGTTGGCCTCGGCGAAACTAGCGATGGTATTGAATAACTTGGGGTCAATCTCCTTGGTGCGCAACTGGCAGATGCGCTCGAACGATTCTCTCGCCTTGGGACCGTCCGGGTCCATAACCAGGCGCAAGAAGGCCATCACGTCGGCTACTTCGTCAGGCACCATGGTAGAGTCTGGATTAGTGGTGAGACATTTGATACCTTTGCGAAAGAGTGCCTCCTCCACCAGTGAAGCGTAACGGTTGTACCGGTACAGTATGGCTATGTCTTGCGGATTGCGTCCTTCCGACAACAAACCCTGAATTTCCTGGGCCACCCATTCCGCTTCCGCCGCTTCCGACTCGGCCAGCTGCGGTCCGATCACGGCACGTTCCCCGGACATCTCCCAACCGGGCACCATATCTTTGCGGATGCGGCGACGACTCAGTCCCTCCAGCAAACGGCCCGCCAGCTCCACTATTTCAGGGTGGGAGCGCCAGTTGTTTTCGAGCACATAACAGCGGGCATTGGGCAGACGCAGGGAAACCTCTGAAAGAATCTTGGGCAAGGCCCCTTTGCTTTCGTAGATAGATTGGTCTTCATCACCGGCGATGAATAGATTGTCCTGCGGCAAGGACAACATACGCGCCATCAGGTCCGAGGCGGCGTTGGCATCCTGAAATTCGTCTACCAGCACGAATTCGTACTGATATTGATAGCGGGCTCTGATGTCTGCATTGTCGGCCAGAAGCTGAGCGGCAAGGGTGACCATGTCGTCGCGATCAATCTTGTTGCTCTTCTGAAGCTGCTCTTCATAACCCTGATAGACCTTAGCCACCAGCTCGTCTACACTGGTCTTGGCCCTTTCTTTCACGTGCTTGGGCGTGATCAGATTTGCTTTGTAGAGCGAGATCAAAGAAGCAATCGTAAACTCCTCCAGCTCTTCGGAGAGTTCAAGAGTTAGCTGGTCGAGATCACGCTTAAACTTGGTGAGCAACCGCTGAATAACGCGCTGTGGATTACCCTCGACCTTGAGGGGAGGCTTGCGCTTAATGGCGCTGGTGTTCTCTTTTAGAAGCTTCAATCCCAGCTCGTTCCAACTGTGAAAGTGCAGTTTTTGCAAAGTGGGCTTATCAATAATCGATTCAATATCAAGCCTGAGCGACCTGACGCTCTCGGTGGAATGAGAGATGACGAGAATGCGTTCCGGATTGACGCCCTGCGCAAGCAAATGCGCCACTCGCCGCACCACACAAGTGCTCTTGCCTGTACCGGCACCACCGGTAATGGCAACCGGTCCGGCACCGGATGTGATGCACTGCCTCTCCACGTCGTCTTCAACAGGTAACTCCAGCAAATGAGAGGAAGATTGACCGGAAACCAGCCTACCGGAAGGTGATTTCTTACGACCCGTCACCCAGACATCGGCCACGGCGTCCACGCAATCCATCAAGTTGGCCAGCAAATCCACCGTGGTGAAACGCAAAAGTTTCCAGCCGTCACTAAGGAGCACCAGTGTGCGCGTCGCTTCCGCCGAACGCGAATTGGGATTATCGAGACTGGCCAGCAGATCGCATTCTATGGCCAGCTTGTTGCCTCTTTCCATCAGGGCAAAATCGACCATATAGTCGCCCATCACATGCTGCGGCAAAAGGTTGAGCCCGCGGCTCACCACAGCCTTGTAAAGGAAGTACTCCACCTTCAACATGGGCGGCAGATTTTCAGCACGCAACATGCGGAAGTGGTGCAAATCTATGAGCATGCCGTCCATGAGCCAGGCGGCCTTTTCCCAGGTAACGCGCCGCCCGGCATATTCCAGATCGTCACATTCGGCGCCGTAAGTGAAAAATTCGTCCAATCCCAGTGGTGTCGTAATCACCAGAGGCTTCTGAGCCAGAGCACGGGGATAAAGCAAGTGATGATAGAAATACCAGAGCTGCTGCGGGGTCTCCGGTGCCACCAGATCGGTGACAATCAAGACCTCGCTGTCTAGCATATCGAGTTCAAGCTTTGATAAGAGCGGCCGACCAAAAGTGGTCTGGGCTGCTGCATGCTGATAAAGATAATCGGCCTGCTTGTAAAGCATGTCGCCGGCTATCACCATACTGGTGACGCCGCGTGACTTGAAATTGATCACGGCCGACTCTATGAGAGCTTCCTGGTCTTCGGAATAATCAGAGAGAATAAGCCCTCTGGGAGAGCCCTGGTAAAGCCCCACGGAGTCCACGAACCAGTGCACCGCATCCCGACACTCACCGGGCTGGGGCGGCACTCTATTGGGCACATGGTCGCTTCTAACTGCTTTTGACACCAGTTGTATCGCTGCTACTTTCTCGCGGTATTGGTTCTAATCGCCGGCTTTGTATCTAATCTACGTTTTCTCGATCGCTCAGCTTGTCATAGCTTTGCAACCAAGCATGCCGCCCCTATGAGTCGGGGCACAACTTTATATTCCCACTAGTAAGAAAATTGCGAACTTCAATCATATAAGTAAAGAAAGAAGATAAAAACCACTCCTCTACATGCTAATCCTAGAAACTGCTGCTCAAGTAACCCTGAACATGCCGCCCCGTCTCCTATTTTCTGAACGGAAAAAATAGAAGATATCTTCGACAGGCAAAGACCGTTGTCACGTTCTGGGAGCATATGTAAAGCAAACAATATGCCACCACCGGTAGATATGTCTTTCCCGAGTCATCCACCATTATGCGCCACTGCACGGCATTTGCAAGCCTGCCAAGGGCTGATAATAAAGCGACAAGATTAATTTTTGAAATCCTTGAAAGCCCCACCACTTGCCATTTAACGGCAATACGCACCTTTACAAACGAACGCTTGACATATTTTCAGATGGGCCGGGAATAGTACAATCACCCATGGGACATTCGTCGGAGTGTCCCTGGTGTGCCCTGTAACCAAACTAAAGATCGTTTACCAGGTTACCTGGCGCAACTTCTGAAAGGAGAAGACGTTCGATGAGATCAGCACTTCTAGTCCTTGCAGCCCTGGCAGCCGTTTCGGTGCCGGCAGCGAATGCGCAGGTTTGCGGCGATGAGGGAAGATATTTCCACCTCCGTCCGCCATCCTACTCCATTAGCCGTCACAGAAAACAGTGCATCCACCGCTGGGCCAAAGCCCTGCGTTGGTACAGAGAGCACAACGGCGATAAGCCCCTCTGCACCAAGTAGGATAGAGCCCTAAAAGGCTCGTTCTCTGGTAGACACGAATCCTCAAAACCATGGCTCCGGGCTTGTCCTGGAGGCATGTTGAGGGTTGGTCTGGGTTTGTCACTTTTGACATTCTGAATGCATTTAGCGCTCTGGCAGGCGTTGGCAATAGGCTAAATACAATCAAATACGCGGGATAAACACCTACCGATGCTTCCAAAAGGCGGCGTTGGCGGCAATGTTGTCCCACGGTAGGCCGGCATCTTTTTGCCGGCCTTTTTGTATTCCGACCATACCTTCTCTGTACGCCATTATCTGCCTGGGCTGGGCCAGAAACAGCCAGGGCAGCTCAGTAGCCAGATACTCCTGAAACTTCCTGTAAATAGCCTTCCGTGCCTGCCTGTTCGGCGCCAGCCTGGCTTCCCGCAACCATCCGTCAACCCGGGCATCCTGCAAGCGACAGAAATTGAGAGCACCGCCGCTGCTCCATACCATTGAGCACTCCGGATCCGGTCCAAATGACCGACTCCAGAGAATTACATCAAAGAGACCCTTCTGCATGAAAGCCCGGCGCAAAGTCGAGTATTCCATCACCTCGACTTCAGCAGGAATATCCACCCGGCGTAAATAGTCTGCCACCGCCTGCGCCATCTCCTCAAAATCCTTGATGGTGAGAATCCGCAGCGCCAGCACCTTACCGTCTTTCAACCAGGCCTTGCCTTCCTTCTTAAAGCCGGCTTCCTGCAAAAGCGCCGGTACTTTCTCCGGTGCAAAATCGGCCCGCGGTAAATTCGGCTCAAAAGCCCAGCTTGTGAGGGGCACATCGGTATTGGGCACCACCGCATGGCCACTGTAGAAAGCATCCACCATGGCACCACGATTGATGGCACTGGCGAAAGCCTGACGCACCTTGAGGTTATTCCACGGTGCTTTCTGTAAATTGAAACCAAGATAGACAGTGCGTCCACCATTAAACTCAGCCATGGCCAGATGCTCTTTACTCTTACTGAGAAAGTTTTGCCAGAGCCTGCCGTCTACCGGTGCCAGATCAACTTCACCCCTGGCCAGTGCGGCCGACAGTGCCATTTTATCCGGTATCACTCGCCAGATTATGGAGGCCGTTTCGGCCGGCCTGCCCCAGTAATAGGGGTTGCGTTCAAATACCAATTCCTGTCCGGCTTTCCAACGCTTGAGTTGATAAGCACCGGTACAAATGGGGCTACGTCCCAGGCGCTTGTTGCCATGATCTGCCGACTGCAAGATATGGGTCGGCAATATGCGCAATTCCGCCATACGGGAAAGCAAGGGCTGGCATGGTCTCTCCAGAACTACAACCAGATTGCGCTCGTCCTCAATAACCACTTCCTTCATGTCTTTATAATCGCTACGAAAAGGCGAATTGCTTGAGGCACCAAGCAGAAGCGAAGACTTGATATCAGCGGCTTCAATCTTTTCACCGTCTGAATAGCGCAGATTCGGTCGCAGCCGAAATCGATAAGTCAAACCATCTTGAGAGACGCTGAAGCTCTCGGCCAGCCCACCCACCAGATCAAGGTTTTCGTCGAATTTGACCAGCCCTTCGTAGACCAGACTGGAAGCACAGTAAGAACCTGAGTCGATGCCTCGCAGCGGATTAAAGGAAACCGGCTCCCAGACCATGCCAAGCACAAGCTGAGAACTTTTGTCTTCGCCCTCCGCCCCTGGTTGAACTAGCCGACGCAATGGCCTCTCACCGCTCCCAGTCACCGCTGTGGAAGACTCAGGCCTACTTGCCGTACAGCCGCTCAAACCGAAAACAGCCGCAAAAGACAAGGCCAGCCCCTTTCGCAGGGGTTGGAAGGGTTTACAGGCTGCCAACTGCAATTTAGAGCCCGGGGGTGGTCTGGGCCACGAAATAGAAACAAGCGAGCATCACCAACATCGCACTGGTAACGCCCAGCCAGAAGCCGGCTACGAGAATTTGCCAGACGATCAAAGCCTGCCTGGCGGTGAGCGAAATCATGATGCCCAGGCGGTTGATGATGTAAAAAACCACCGAACCAACAGTGAAAAGCAAGGGCAAGAGCTTGAGTACGGGCGAAACCGGCACGGAAACCGCCATTACAAGACTCAAAATGCACATAACCACCAGTACGATGGTCACGTAGTCGGAAAAGCGCTGCTTTACGTTTTCAGCTACCGATGCGTCGTTTATGTGCTTGATTGCCAAAAACAAGTTGGCCAGACCGGCCCGTCGGGGAAATTGACCCGACTCCGGCGCCATATCAGACTCAGCTTTAGCTGCTTTCTCGTTTGGTACGTCCGCTTCCGACACCGGCAACCTCTCAGTTTACTGACTCAACAGCCTCAGCAGGCAGTTACTCGCTTTTACCTGACTTCCTTTTGCCGATAAACTAAACTGGAATGATTCAGTTCCGGCAACTCCCCTATATTATCAATCTTTGCGATCAGGCTCAAACAGTTATTGATGAAACTGCACATTTCCAGCCCATAGCCTGCCGTATATCTCCAACGTCATAAGCCCTCCATTTCCCTTGAACCAAGCCCCTCAAGCCAGCTCTCCAGACCAGGAACACGTAACAGTGCTAGTCTTGCACTGGCGGGGCATAGACAAAACCCGCCAGTGCCTCAAGTCGCTGGCTGACCTAGACTACCCCAGCTACAGCATCCTTCTGGTCGACAATGGTTCAGAAACCCATGACGGCCGGCGCCTCCAACAAGAATTCCCCCATATCGAGCTACTGCGCCTCGAATCTAACCAGGGTTTTGCCGGCGGCTGCAACCGCGGCATGGAACATGCCCTCAAGACCCACACTAGCTACATCTGGCTCCTCAATAACGATGCCCTGGCCCATGGCGAGAACCTGAAAATGCTCACCGGTGCCCTCAAGTGTCGCCCGGAAGCGGGCGCCGCTACCGCCCTGGTGCTGGAAGGTCACTGCGCCGGTCCGGAAGACAGCCCCAAAATCGCCACCGGACTGGGCAAAATTGACTTCGTCAAAGCCAAAACTTATCTCAAGCCCCTACCGGAGAGTAAACCCGAACCATCCGGCGAGCCCTACATTGCCTGCGACTGGATAACCGGTTCCAACCTTCTACTCAAAACCAGCGTGCTCAAGCAAGTGGGTCTTTTTGACGAGCGCTTCTTCCTCTACTTCGAAGACGTCGATCTCTGCTTCCGTATTCGCCAGGCCGGCTATGCGTGCCTGCTCGTCACTTCCACCATGATTGAACACGAGGGCAGCGCCTCCACCCAGGGCGGTCTTAGCCTCTGGCGCGCCTACTACCACACCAGAAATCGGCTGCTCTTCTTCAGCAAGAACGCCCCCCTGCACCTCAAACCCCTGGCTCTTGCCGCTGTCAACAGCCATATTCTCAAACACTGTCTCACCCTGCCCTGGCGCGGCGCTGCCGCCAGAGCCAAACTGCGCGTGGAACTATCCGGTCTAAAAGACTTCTACGCCGGTAAATTCGGTCAGGCAACCTGCCTGGACTGGTGCGAGAACTTCAAAACTACGGAAAACTAAGCACTAAACGCCCATCAAGGTTACAGGTTCTAAACGTTACAAACTTTCTGGCGGAAAAATTGCCCCAAGTCTATAAATTGGGGCATATCCTAGATATAGTGCGGAAACTTTTTCTGCTGCAATCCTTCGGCAAAATTTCCCGCGCCGATCAACCCTTCACTCGACAAGAGTATAAAATCTGGAGACCCAAAGCTGACTATGAACGGAGGATTGGTGGACTTCAGACTTGGCACTCTCTTGAGTCAGTTCGAACTGATGGAAGAAACTGAGGTGAGGCGCGCCCTTAAGGTTGCCGCCGAAACCGGCCTGCCCGTGGGCAAAGTGCTGGTCATGTTTGAACGCATTTCCACCGTTACTCTGAAAGCCGTTCTAGATGCCCAGTGGATGCTTAGAGACGGCCTCCTGACCATGGCCCAAGCCCGCCACGCTCTCGACTTAGTGCGCCGCAACAACTGGAATTTTAGCGACGCCCTCGTTACCATCGGTGTCGACGCCTACGCCTCCCGCGGTATGCGGCTGGGCGAGCTTCTGGTAGGCTCCGGCCAGATGGTGGAAGACGAAGTGGACGAGTTTCTCAAAGTGAGCAACCACTCCGGTCTGCCCCTGGGAAGAATTCTCCTTTTACTGGACCGAGTTCACGAAACCCACTTGAACACCACGCTGAAAGTGCAGCATGACATTCGCCTCGGCGCTATCGAACTTGATCTCGGCCTCAACCTTCTGAAAGAAACCGTAGACACCTCAGGCATCGGCGACAAACCTTGCACCGACCGCCTAGGCGATCTGCTCACCCAATCGGGAGTGGTAAAAGAATCCGAGATGGAAATCGCCGCCAACATCGCCGAAGCCAACAACAAAATGATCGGCGAAGTACTGACCGAGCACGGCTGGATAGACGAAGCCCTGCTGGACAAAGCGCTTTCGGTGCAGCGCAAGGCAAGAGCCGGCGAAATGAGCCTGAAAAAAGCCATAGAAACGCTACGAGACCAGGCTCAGACAGGACAATTCCCTCCCCTGGGAGTGGCATCGCAATTACTTAGCAACGAATTCGAAAAAGGCATTTCGCTCTACGAATACCTGCGACTGACAGGCTTCATGACGCCGGCCAAGCTGGCAGAGGTAGTATCACAAGCGGCAAAGGAAAAGGATCTCCTCAAGCATCTTGATCTCGACCCTTCTATGAACATGAAGGAAGCGCTGAAAATTGCCGTCACAGACTCTGAGAAGTTTCAGAAGCTGTTATCGAAAACCAATCCGGATGAGCAAAAGGAACTTGATGCAGCCGTTGATTTGCACAGCCGCGTGCGCTCCGGCGCCATCAAACTGGATCGCTCTATTCTAGAGTTTGCCCTGCTGCGCACAAATTCGCAACTGGCCACAAGGTCGGCTTAAAATCCACCTTTTTCAGAGTGCCTTACTTGTCGGCAGTGCCTTCTAAAGCGGTGCTCCATACAAAAGGCCGGATCTAGCGGCTTCCTGCCAGGAAACCATTTTGCCTTGATAGAGAACTTTCTCTAAGTTTCTCGCTGATTCATATGGTTTACCGGGCTCGTTGATGCCATCAGTCCACTCTTGCCTGACGAAAGCCATGTCTTTAGGTGGAGTGTAGCTGATGTCGTAGAAGGCGCCTTGAGGATGTCCATCGTTGCCGCCGCCGACTGTAGCCTTAAGAGTGGCACCCTCAAGCGGTCTCAAGTTACCGTCGGTACTGCGATAATAGAGTTCGGGATTATGATGATCCAGTCCGGCTGAATGATGGTACTCCGCATAGGGATCAAAAGAGATTGCTTCTTCGATCTTCAACTTACCGCTGCTGTCCTTCTTGTAGATGCTGCCGCTAAAGTCAGAATCCTTCACCTGCTGTTGGGAAATAAACATGGGTGAACCATCGGGACCGGTAAGTTTGATCCATATTTCCGGTTGGGGTTCGGTAGCCTTGATGGTACCGCGGCCGGTGACACTGGGATCAACCTTTCCGCTTTGTTCAAGCTGATTGATTACATCGGAAGTATTCTTCACGATCACGGCATCGGCTGCCGGCGTCTTGCCTTTGTCAGGGAACGGCACTCCTTTGCCGTAGCCTGCCGGCGGCGGTTCAAATTGAGGATTGTCGGTGGATGGAATTGGATTATCCGGCAGTCCTGGAATGGGAGGGAAGTCGCCGGAATCAGGCAGTCCTGGAATAGACGGAGAATCTGGAGTGCTGGGAGTATTCGGTGAATCCGGCTGGCTTGGAACTGGAGGAATATCCGGAGTACCGGGAACATTCGGCGAATCCGGCTGGCTTGGAATTGGAGGAATATCCGGCGTACCGGGAACATTCGGCGAATCCGGCTGGCTTGGAACTGGAGGAATGTCCGGCGTATCAGGCGTAGTTGGTACTTCCGGACTGCCGCCGCCTGGTTTAGATCCGCATGGCGGCGAGGGATGTCTACCAGCTTGCAATTCCTTCAATAACTGGGCTAGTTTCTCCTCGATCTGATGAATTTCCTCCAAGAGCTTTTGAACATCTTTGCGAGCAAACGGCGAATCGTGACCTTGATCACCACGATGATGTCTGTGTTCATGACCATCGAATTGCCTGAAATGATCATGGCGATCACGCAAACTTTCATCATTTCCTCTGGAGTTGAAACCGTTATCTTCATAGCCGCTCTCTCGATTGAATTGCGACTGTGAGTGTCTCCAGCCGAAATTGCCGCTATCGTTTCTATTGAGTCCTAAATCTCTTTGATGTGAAAACGGTGAAGCATCAAACTCCTTCGGTTGAGAAAATGTCAGAAGACCCTGTTCTTCCTTCAGCGAATTGTCACAAGTACGTCTTTCCTGAAAAAACGACCTGTTGTCGCCCAAATCAGAGCCGGCCAAACTATTTTGTTGAGAAAATCGATCAGAGTTTCCTCTTTCAAATTGTTGCTGCTCAAAAGACATCTCTTGGTTCCTTCTGGGAGTGAGTTGGAATCAAAGCAAAAGCTTGTGGGAATTAGTAAACCGCCTGTCCTGGTCGATTCACCTATGGTGCTGTTCAATTGTGTCGACACCGTGTTTGCCGGATTAGAAATCAAGTAGGGTAAGCATGGCGTCGGCAAAACCCCTTTCGTCCAGCCATTTTCCTGGGAATCCGAGAAATTGGCTAGTTACTAGTAAATTTTCCGACTATCTACTAGCTGATTTCCCCTGCCTGAACGGCACAAACCAATGCCTTAAGCCAGGTGCTGTTGTCTCGCTTCGCCGATTCACCCTCGCCCAGGTCAGCGGAAAAACTCCGCCCGGGGTGGTAGAAACCGTCTTCTAACGAAACTACAATGTGCCTACTATGAAGGCTTGGGTCAGACCTGCAAGCCCAAGAAGCACCCAAAAACCTACAGAACCCAGGGCAACAGAAGACCGGCCTCTCGTGACCCCAAAATCAAGCGTCATTATCACAACTAGTTGCCTGGTCTTTGGTTTTACCAGCCTCGGCTATCTCGTGCCGCTTTCTATCGTGCACCCGGCACCGCAACTGCTCACCGCTATTGCCCTGGAGGCAGTCTGGTTTTTGAGTTACTTGGGCTTCAGCCTCTATCGCCTCAAAAGCACCGGCGGCAGAGCGCAAGATGCTGTTATAAGCGAACTGGTCAGCCAGGTAGCGGTCATAGAAGACAACCGCAAAAACGGCCGGCGCGCCCTCATGGCCATGGCACTATTCACCTGGTTGGCTATGCTCTTTGATCTCTCCGCCTTTTTGCTTGCCTTTTGCGGACAGTTTAATGCCTCTGCCGCCATTTACCGAGCCGTGCCCATTTCTACCTGCCTGGGGCTCAATGTAGCCGCCTCTCTCGAAGTGCTGGGAGGTGCCTATGTGGAAGCCGGAAAATATCCCCAGGCACTCTCAATTTATCGCGAGGTGGAAACCATCAGACAGAGCCATTATGGGGCGGTGAGCGAAAAAATGGCAGCCATCTTTGCCGATTACGGCGACCTCTATACCAAGATGGGCACCTATGACAAGGCGGAAACAAGCTACAAAACCGCCATTGACCTGGCCAATCAGATCTTGGGTAACCAGGGCACCGGCCGCGCCTACACCAGATTAGCCAATCTCCTCACCCAGATCGGCCGCCTGCCGGAGGCTGACTATTACTACCAGAAGGCTCTCACCATGAGGGAAAAGCAATTTGGCAAAGAAAGCGCTAAAGTTGCCGAAACCCTCTTCGCTTATTCGGTGCTGCTAGAAAAAAGCGGTAAAAAGCCGGAAGCCAAGCTGGCCCAAGAGAGAGCGGAGAAAATCTATCAACGCCTGAAAGCCAACAGTAAAACAGGCAAAATCGACTACCAGCCGCTTATGGTCATGGCCGTTTCTATTTTTGTTTCGTGGCTTCTCTTTGGCAAGAAAGGCTATCTTACCGAGCTTGCCGTGCGACGCCTGAAGAATCGCATAGAAACAGGCTCTAAAACCAGCGCCAAAGATCTAAAAACACTGGCCCTGATTTATCAATATCAAAACAAGAAGGATGAGTTGGAACGGCTCAAACTGCAAAATACCAGGGCATTATAAAAAAATGCGGTGGGACCGAGCCAAAACCGGCAAAACTTAGCTACCTTAAACTCTGTCATAGAGCTTTCCAGAAAGTACAGTTATGAACACCAAACAAGCCATTACCTTCGATCCTAACAGCCTCGGACAGAAAGACTCCAACATTTTCGGTCTGCCTTTCAGCCCTGAGCAAGCACAAATGGTTTTGATTCCTGTGCCGTGGGAAGTAACGGTTTCCTACCGCGCCGGCACGGCCGGCGGACCAGCGGCCATCATGGACGCCTCAAAGCAGGTAGATCTTTATGAGCCACTTCTGGAAGACGCCTGGAAGATAGGGCTTTCCATGCTCGATTTACCAGAGCACCTGCTCTTGATGAATAGTCTGGCTCGCAGCAAAGCAGAAGCTTACATTCTCTTGCTGGAAAACGGTGAGAGTCCGGAAACCAGTCAGACCCTCAAGACGCTGCTCAACGAAATCAACGATGCCTGCGTCTCTATGAACACCTGGGTCAAAGAAGAAGCTCAGAAGCTCTACAAACAAGGCAAGTTTGCAGCTGTTGTGGGCGGCGATCACTCTACGCCTCTTGGTTTGATCCAGGCAGTAGCAGAAAAATTTGGCGATTTCGGCATTTTGCACTTTGACGCCCATGCCGACTTAAGAGACGCCTACGAAGGCTTTACCTATTCCCACGCCTCCATTATGTTCAATGCCCTTAAAGTGCCGGCTCTCAAAAAGCTTGTGCAGGTGGGTATCAGAGACTACTGCCAGGACGAGCACGACCTGATAACAGGCTCCCATGGACGCATCATCACTCACTTCGATAGAGACCTGAAAGCTCGCCTCTACAGCGGTGAGTCATGGAAGGAAATTTGCCAAATGGTAGTGCACCAACTGCCTGAGCAAGTCTACGTCAGCTTTGACATAGACGGGCTGGATCCAAAACTTTGCCCCAACACCGGCACACCGGTACCGGGCGGTCTGGAACTTGAGCAAGCACTCTTTATGGTGCAAATGCTTGTGGAAAGCGGCAAGAAAATTATCGCCTTCGATGTGAACGAAGTGGCTCCCGGACAAGACGACGAATGGGACGCCAATGTAGGCGCTCGACTCTTGTATCGCCTGGCCAATCTGGCCGCTATCAGCCAGGGACTGCAACCAATCGTTTAAGGGAACTGCAAGCCTGAACTTACAGGCTTAGTCTTAGCTTTCGCCTTCTTCCGCTTCGTCTTCTTCAGCCGGAACGTAGTCATCGTCTTCATCGCCGCCGTCGTGATGAGCGCCGTTGCCGCCGTTGGGCAAGCCTTTGAAGCTTATGACAATGTGGCGTCCTTCGCCGTCGCCTTCGCTCTCAGAGGCCAGTTCCGGAAAATTCTCTTGCAGGTAGTTGTGCACCAGGCGACGATCGTAAGCCGACATCGGTACAAGCGGAAAGCGCTCAGAATCACCGTTCAATACGGCTACCGCGCCGCGCTTGGCTTGATCTTCGAGAGTGCGACGGCGCCTGCCGCGATAGTCGCATACATCCACAATGAAATGGCTTCTATCAAGAGTCTGGCTCTTCACCATCTGACGAACGACGAACTGTAGAGATTCCAGTGTGGCGCCGTTTTTTCCAATTAGAATGCGGGCGTCATCAGACTTGCAATCGATACGATAGCAAGTTGTGGTGTCATCCACATCTTCCTGCACTACCTCGGCTTCGATATCCAGGATAGCGAGAATCTTTTCCAGGTAGCTCCTAGCATTGTCGTCAAATTGGCTTAGATTCATAGTTTACTTCTTCTTTTTCTTCTTGGACTTGCCCTTTTCCACAGTCTCGCCTTCCTTGCGGTCAGCCAGTTGATCCGGATCGAATTTGAGTTTGGCACCGTTGTCGGAGTTAGAACCGTTGTTCTTGCCGTTTGCAGGAGCCGAGCCGATATCGATAACTTTGGGGTTGCCGGATTTAGGTCCGGAGCCTTTCTTATTGGCAGCATCCGGATCTATCAGATCGGGAGCCGGTTGCCGCATGATGAGCCAGGTCTGTAAGGTTTGTACCACGCTCGAAACGAGCATGTAGAGGTAGACGCCGGCGGGAAGCGGAATGATGAAGAAGGTAGCCGTCATGGCGATAGGCATCATTTTGGCTGTGTCAGCCTGCATTTTCTGCTGCTCGTCCATCTGTTTGGGATCTTTGGGAGCAGTCATAGTCAGCTTGGACGACAGGAACATCGTCACACCAAAGAGTACAATCAAAGCCACCAGGTCGAGGTTCTCCGGTTTGATCAAATCAAGTCCGGTAGCCTTTTTGCCGAGAGAATTGATAAAGAGAAATGAATCGTTTTTGGCTACGCCTTCCACAATAGCTTCAACGCGGTAATCGCCTTTTTTGAAGAATGTGGCATGCCCTTCCTGGTCGATAACGGCATCTTCAGCTTTGGCGGGGGTGCTACCCTGCTGCACTAGCCACTTTACTTTAAAATCGGTGGGCAACTTACCTTCTACAGCACGGGTGGCAAAATCTACTTTGTCGCCCTCAACAGTGGTGGTCTCACCGGGGAAAACTATCAGCTTGGCCACCAGCCCATCGTGACTGACATAAGGGCAGTTGGCGCCGGATACTTCTTTATGATTACGCTTGGAGATGTCTTTTGCTTCAACCACTTTCACAGGTACGTCGATAGCATGATCGCTGAAGGGCGGGCCGTTGAAAGTACCGAAGAGAGCGAAAAGAATAGGAAGCTGAACCAGCATAGGCCAGCAGCCGCTCATGGGATTTACCTTATTGACGGTCCAGAACTCCATCATTTTGCGCTGGAGCATTTCCTGGTCGTCTTTATAACGCTCTTGCAGCTCCTTGAGCATGGGAGACAATTTGCCCATGCGCTGCATGTTCTTGGTTGATTTGGAAACCAGAGGCCAGACCAGAGCTCTCACCGCCAGAGTGAGCAGGATAATAGCCAGTCCATAGCTATGAGTCTCTTTTACGACCATCTGCATAAAAGGAATCATCAACTGGTATGTAATAAAGTCCACTCTCAGGTTACCTCAGATAACTACCTTGTACCGGCATGGCCACTAAGCATTTTCAGTGGTTCGAAGCTTTCCGGTACGTCATCCACCCCACCGTCGTGCCATGGATGACATTTGGCCAGACGAACTGTGCCCAGCACCAAACCCTTCAGAAAGCCGAAGCGCTTCATACTGTCAGCAGTATATTGTGAACAGGATGGATAAAACCTGCATGATGGCTGTCTCAAAATACGAGTCTGCTGGAAAAGCCAGATAAGAACGAGCGCCACCCTTGACATTAAGCCAATCTTCTTATTGTCTTGTTTGAAAATAGCGGTATTGGTCAGGTACTTCATTACTGAATGTTGCTCGGGTTCGGCTCTCCAGCTCGATCACTATAGTTATAGTCGAAAGTTGGCTCTCTGTAACGATTGTTGGTGCTGCCTTCAGGTCAGTTAGGGCGACCAAACTTCTTGTTTGCTTTTGTAAGACAGTCTCGCACTGCTGCCTTCAACTCTTCAAAGGTTACCTTAAGCGCATCGGGACTGATAACAAAAACGAGAGCGTACCAGTTGCTGAGACCTTCCGAAAGTTCTTTCACAAGAGCCGCCTCGCTTCTGACGGCTCTGTAGGCTTCTCTCGCCCTGCGCTTGCAGCGGTTACGCTTGCAGGCACTCTTAAGCACTTTCTTAGCTATTGAAAAGCCTACTAGAAGCCTGATTTGTCCGGATATGGTGATGCCTGCCGCAGCAGCCCTGACTTGTTCGGGCTGGCTGGCTTGCCCGGCCGATGCCCCTGAGACCGAGTTCAGAGCTTTTGCCGCACCAACTGCTTGTGCGCCGCCCTTTGCCTTAGCCAGTCTCCTGGGAGTAAAGCGGTGCAATACATATAGAGTCAAACAACCTGAAGACACCGAACGCCTGGCGGTGTAAGCACGGGTGAATACGCTTGACTTGCGGGCGCGTTCAGCAGTGGGAAGCATCCCAAGCTCTTAGACGGAAAGGCGATAACGGCCTTTAGCGCGACGAGCTTTGATTACCTTTTGTCCGGATTTCGTGGACATTCTTTTAAGGAAACCGCTACCTTTCTTGGCTTTGCTGATTGAGCCTCTCAGTGTTCTTTTCATGACCTAACTAACTCCTGACCTGAATTCAAGTAAAAATTTTTTGGCGTTCTATCTCGTTCTATCGAAAGAATAGCTATGCTATCATCTATTGCAAATACTTCGAGACGTCTGCCCTGAAGGCGGACTAAAAATTTACGAATAATTCCTCACTTAGAGACCATTCAGGTGAGTTAGGGTTCACTTTTGGCTCGGCAATCTTGCTGGGCTATTTGCTTGTCCCTGATTTATCGAGGCAAAGGGTCGGGAATTTTGTTGGGTCTCTTACTACAAGTGAAAGATCTGAAAATCTGCTCTCGAAATGTTATCTGGTAACTTGAATTCGCCCTGATCACAAGGCTATCTTAGCCAATTACCACCTAGGACCTGTGCCGCTAATGACAAACTCCAATAACGATGATGTACGCCTCCTCAAGTCAAACAAAGATATATGGAGCGAGGCGCGAGTCATACTGGAGAAGAAGCTCAGCCAGCCCAGTTTTGAGAGTTGGATCAGACCGGCGCAGCTAATAGAATTCAGCCAGGGTCAGGCTACCATTGCCGTCAGCAATGAATTCATGCGCGGCATGTTCACCAATAACTATGTAGACTCAGTCTGTGACGCCATTTCGCAGGTTACTGGAGAAAACGTCGCAATCAGAGTAGTGGTGGACGCTTCCGTCAAATCGGAAACCTATACTGCCACCATAGCCAGTATCAGCGACGAACCGAATAATACCGCCCAGCATGATTCTCAAGCCAATCACTATCTAGGAAACAGCAACAGCGGACACGGTCATAACGGTCACCATCTGCTCGGCAACCAATCGAGCCCGCCCTGGGCTACCAACAACCAGCAACCGGTGAGCACCAGTGCTCGCCTGCCTGATTCGGTGCTGACAGCCCGCAGTAATCTCAATGCCAAATACCTGTTTGAAACTTTCGTAGTCGGTGCTCACAACCGTTTCAGCCACTCGGCCGCCCTGGCTGTGGCCCAGCGACCCGGTCAGGCCTACAACCCCCTCTTTATATATGGAGGAGTAGGACTGGGCAAAACCCACATAATGCACGCCATCGGTCATGAGATTCTGCGCCACACCCCCAATGCTTCCGTGCGCTATATAAGCTGCGAGAAATTCACCAACGAGCTTATCAACTCCATTCGCGACGACCGCATGTCCGACTTCCGCAAGCGTTACCGCCAGGTAGACGTGCTCCTGGTGGACGACATTCAGTTCCTGCAAGGCAAAGAGAGCACCCAGGAAGAGTTCTTCCACACATTCAATGCCCTGCGTGACTCCGGTCGCCAGATAGTGCTGTCATCCGACCGACCGCCCAAAGCCATTTCGCACCTGGAAGAGCGCCTGCGCAGCCGCTTTGAGTGGGGTCTCATTGCCGATATTCAGGCACCGGACCTGGAAACCCGCGTGGCTATCTTGCGCAAGAAGTGCGAAGCCGAGAACATGCGCATCGACGATGAAGCCCTTGAATACATTGCCACAGTATTCACAAGCAACATCAGAGAACTGGAAGGTGCTTTGATTCGTGCCAATGCCTATTGCAGTCTTACCGGAGAAGCCTTATCAATCACTTCTCTGGCAGGCATGCTGCAGCCTACAGTGCCCGGTAACAAGCCCAAGGTGACAATCACCGCCGACCGCATCATTCAAACGGTTGCAGCCCATTTCAGAGTTGAACCGAGTGAATTGCGCTCAGCCAAACGCAGTCAAGACCTGGCTTTGCCAAGACACGTTGCCATGTATCTGGCCCACGAGCTAATCAAGATGAGCTTTCCAAGAATCGGAGAAGCTTTTGGCAACCGCAAACATACATCTGCTCTATATGCGCACTCTAGAATCAAAGAGGCATTGCCCAAAGACCCCAATCTAGCGCAGGCCGTGAAGCAAATCCAGGGCCAGTTGGCAGATTAACTGCCTGTAGAAAACTTGTGCAAAACTTGTTTGTTGCTTGTAAGCCCGTTGTGTAAATCCCACCCCTTGGCGTATATACAGCTTTTCCTTATACACATCCCACCGACAAGTTTTCTACAGGGGATCTTCAAACAGAGTTTGCCTTTCAGGGCTTATCTACAAAAATTGGCTTCCCCTCCTACTTCTATATAACTAAATTTATTGAACTAACAAGAGTAGAAATGCTAAAGATGGCTCAGGTTGCCAAAAACCATTCAAAGGGCGTTGAAATAATTGCCCAGTGACGGTAACCTTTAAGGCACGGGGAGATAGACAAAGGAAGATTTCCAATAGAGCAATCGGCGACATGGAAAACCACTCCTTTATATATACATAGAATACCCCTGGTCCCAAGGCGCTTCGTTCAAAGTCAGTTTGACCGGCTAAACAGGCAGGTAAATTGCGGAAGAACTATCGAGCTTGACGGGATGCACTCTTTAGATTTCGAGGTTACAAAATGCACTTTGCAGTCCAAAAAGATGTCCTGGTCAAAGCCCTAAAAGATGTGACAAGCGCCCTTGCCACTCGTGTTGTTCAACCGATTCTCAGCAACGTGCTCATTGAGAGTGTCGACGAGACTGCCGTCAAGTTTCACGGAACAGACCTCGATTTGACCATTGAAACCAAAGCCTCGGCTGTTGTCTACACACCAGGTGCCATCACCTTGCCTGGTAAGAAACTGCTCGAAATCGTATCCAAGCTACCCAGCGACCTGGTTTCCTTTCAAATCAACAAAGATACCTTCGAAACCACGGTTACCTGCAAACGCTCTAAATTCAGCATCACCGGTCTGCCCGCCGATGATTTCCCTAAGACCACTGAAACTCGTTCCAAAGACGGCGTCTTGATGCCTTCTGATGTTCTGAGAAAGAGCATTGTACAAACCGCTTTTGCCGCCGCCAGTTTCGACACCTCCAGCATCCTGGGCGGTGTTTTTCTCGTCATTGAGAACGGCAATTTCGAATGCACCGCCACAGACGGCTCCCGCCTCGCCCACCGCTTTGAAAAACTGAACGTAGCCGTTCCAGCTGCCAGCCGCACTGAAGGCGAAACCGAGACCGAGGGTGAAGCTAAGTCGGCCACAGCTACCCTGGAAAAACCGCTCAGCCTGAAAGCCATCATTCCCGCCAAGTCTTGCACGGAAATTGTAAAAGTGCTCGACTCTCAAGATGGGAAAGATGTGAGACTGGCTGTTGTGAATGGTCAAATTACATTTGAGACCGAAACACATTTCCTTTCCACCCGTTTGATCAGCGGCGAATACCCGGCTTATCAAACTCTCTTCCCGAAAGACTACAGCCATCTGGTCAGCTTCAAAAGAGAAGAAGTAATGCAGGCTATCGAGCGTGTTGCCGTCATGTCCGACGACCGCACCCACCTGGTCAAGCTGCATTTCGAACCCGAGATGTTGCAGATTTCAGCCAACACCCCCGATGTCGGTCGCGCCCAGGAAGAAGTTTCCATCGGTCTTGAAGGTGAGAGCATCGATGTAGCCGTTAACGTGCGCTACCTTACCGATGTGCTGCAAAGATTGGGTGTGGAAGACGTCAAACTGGAAATGACAGGCGCTCTCAAGCCGCTCATCATCAAAGGTATCGGCGACGAGAACTACAAATACTTGCTCATGCCCGTGCAAGCTAAGTAAGCCGAAATCATAAACATAGTGAACCTGATTCAATCAAGCCTGGCTATTCTTCTCTTTCTTGCAGGCTTTCTATGCCCTGCTGCGTTGGCTGATACCTGGTCCGATCTCAAATCTGTCAGCCAGGCGCCCAGCCTTATCTACTGTGAAGGCGGTGACAGTAATCAGCCAACCCAGCTCTGGCTTTGCTTCAATCGCCTCTACAGGGCTAATTCCGTCAATGCCGGTACTCTCAAAGGAAAGCTCAATTCTGCCACCCCTGCCGGCAAGATTTACCTGTTGCTCTTGCTCAGGCAGGCCGACCCTACCGAAGGCAGCCACCTTATGGAAAAGCTCCTCAAGAACAAAGAAAAGGTCTTGTACAAAAAGGGCTGTATGCTGGAAACAATGACCGTAGAAAAGCTGTGCCGACACCTGGCTGCCGGCCAGGAGCTTGTAAAACTGCGCTAAAACTGTAAAAGCTTGCTGCTAGCCCGGGTTGCCGCTTCGAGAGGTTTACAGATGACCCAAAAGCAAAAACCCGAGCCACGAGCGAAGTCTTTTGTGGGCACTCTTGCCGAACTATCCATAATTGGCCAGTTTGTCATTCTTGCCTTCCTGGGTGGTTACGTTCTGGCGGTCTATAACAACATGGCTGAGCTGGATGCTGCATCACAGACTGCCGCCAATACCACTCTAAAGGCGCAGCGCCCTGTATCACCGGGAACTGTCACCACAGAGGCAGCAAAAGCAGGCGGAGACTCATCCGGTGAAATAGTAATGCCGGAGCCGAGCCCTGAGAAACTATCCACGAGTTCCATTTCTCAGGAAGACCTCAGCGATTTGGATGCTCGTCGACGCGAGCATTTTGCCAGGCTGATACACTTGCCGCCCGGTCGCTCAGCCAAACGAAAAGGCAAGGGTAAGCCTGTTCTGGTGGAAAAACGCAAGTTGCTAGGCACTCCTTTCTACATAGCTACCGTCGACCTTACCGATCCTGATGCCTTCGTTGGCATTCTTCTGGCGAACGGTGCCAGCCGGGCTAACTGTGCCGGTTTCAGCAGCGGCGATGAAGACTTTCGCTCTTTTGTCTCTCGCGCCAACGCAGCCGTTGTGATGAACGGCACGTTCTTCAGCAAAGACCAGGAGAAGCGAGTCATGGGCAATATGGTCTCCGGCGGTAAAACACTAAAGTACAGTCAGTGGGAAAACTATGGCACTACCGTGGGCATTACTGCCGGTAATGTTCTTGAGATGCAAACCGCTCGCCTGGAAGGTCAACCGGATTGGTCTAAGCACTGGTTCTCCCTCACTTGCGGACCAAGGCTGGTAAAAAACGGTGTGGCACAGGTTGATGCGAAGGCAGAGGGTTTCGCCGATTCCCATGTCTTGTCGGTTGGACCGCGGGTGGCTATTGGTTACCCTGCCTCTAAGGACAAGCTCTATCTGGTTACTTTCATAAATGGTCTTTCCCTTGAACAGGAAGCCCGACTTATGAAAGCCATCGGCTGCAGCGAAGCCATGAATTTAGACGGCGGGGCATCCCGTGCTTTTGCTGTGGGTAAGGACGTGAAAGTATCTCCCTCTCGCCCTCTCACCAATGTGCTTGTCGTCTATGATTCGGCTCACCCGGCGCCAGCAGCACTTTCTCAGTCCTGGAGGAAGTTTGAGTATTCACCTTAGTTACTAGCGTGAGCACCAGGTGCCCGGCAATGAATGTTCATCTATGGGCTTGTGTCGGAACACAACCGTGTTGCCCGGTGCTAGGCTGGAATTGATGTGTGCGTTGAACTTGGGCGAGGTTTAGGCTTGAATTCGGAAGAACCTAGAGGTAGCGAGCCTCCTGCCTGGTACATAGTTTTATTCTGGTGTTATCCCATATTGTATGTATTTGTGGTTGGTCTGCCACTGCGAATGCTGCCGCCGGATTCGAATCTTGGAGGGATTTACGGTCCTTTAGTTCTGGTTGGTTTTCCTGTGTCCGTAGCGTTTTTATATGATCGGAGCGCCTGGTTTAGAAAAGCATTTCTGGTAGTTTTGCCGGTGTGGTTATTGCTCTGGGGAATGTCTTGCAGCATAACTCAGGGCGCCTTAAGTGCTGCTATCTCCAAGGCATTTTCAGCCGTGGTCAGTCAGACAAAGAACCTACATTGAAAAATTGATGCAATTCAGTCCTTGACCAGTCGGCTTTCTGCTTTATTGTCGGTACCGGCTACAAATGGAGTTGATAAGGCGAGGTACCGACATGTATGCGAAAAATCCTAATGGTTGGTTATCCTCAAAACCCCCAGCCTGGTTTGTGGTTGTTTGCTGGTTTTACCCATTCTTGTATTGGGTCTTTGGTGTTTTGCTTTTCATGATAATGCCCAAATCTTTTGGGGTGCTGTTTATGAGCAACTTGTATCTGCTCTGCTTTCCAATTCCTCCCGTAATGATGCTTTTTTATAGCAGTTGGTACAGAAAAATGGCTTTGATTATCTGGCCAGTTTCCTTTCTTGTTTTAGGTACCTCCTGCGGCATCACTCAGGGCGCCTTGAGTGCTGCTATTTCCAAGGCGTTTTCAGCCGTGGTCAGTCAGACAAAGAACATGCAGTGAACAGCTGAGACCTCTATTCTTAACCAAATTGCTAGATGCTTGCCGGTTGCCACAGGCTAAAATAAGGCTCTGCCGCTATTGAATCAAAGGGGAAAACCATGGCTCAGACGCTCTTGCAAATGTTGAATGCTGAACAGAAGCCCAGTCGGCTTTCGAAGAGTGCGCTTATTATTGTTGATGCTCAAAGGGAGTATCAAGACGGTGCTGTTCCTCTTACAGGTTTTGAAAAGGCTGTAGGAGAAATATCCGCTTTGCTAGAGCGAGCCAGAAAGCTTGAAACAAAAGTCTGGCACATACGCCACAAAACCTTCGATGGTGCGCCAATCTTTGCCCCGGACGGTAAGTATTTCCAGATTGTCGATGCTCTCACACCGGCTGCCGGTGAGGCTATTGTAGACAAGCAACAGCCCAGCTCTTTTGCCGGCACGGATTTGCATGAACAGTTGCAAAAGGCAGGCATTAAGGACCTCATCGTCACAGGCTTTATGACCCATGCCTGCATCAGCACCACGGTTCGTTCCGCTCACTCCCTGGGCTATCCTGTTACCCTGGTGGGCTCAGCTTGTGCCACTCGCGATCTTCCCGATATTAACGGCGGCCTTGTGAAAGCAGCCGAGTTGCACAATGCTACTCTGGCAGCACTGAAAGACCTGTTTGCCACGCTTGTTACTTCAACGAAGGAAATCGAGGACTGATTTCCCGGCAATAACTAAATAGAATTGCTTTTCTCCAGGTCTTGCCTGGCTCTGGCCGGATTCCCCATCTTTTGCCAGAGGGCGGCTCGTTTCTTGTAGGCACTGGCGCTTGGTTCGCCGGAAACAAGTGTGTCCAAGTCTTTCATGGCCTCTTTATAGCGTCCCAGACGCTCATACAGCTCAGCCCGCTTAGACAGCGCCAGCTCATCTCCTTCATTGCCTTTGACAGAGAGCATGGCACTGTAAATGGCAATGGCTTGATCTGCCTTGCCGCTCTTTTCGTAGCACCGGGCTCGCTGGTGCTCGTATTCCGCTTTCTTGCCGGGCTTTTCGAGTTTGTCCAGGGTCAAAAGGCAGTCGTCGTATTTGCCGGCATTTTCCTGCAGGTTGGCCAGAGATTTCAGAACGATTGGATTGTCTTTATTGGTGGTGGGGTGTGCCATAAACTTCATGTAGCTTTCCAACGCCATTTTGTCTCGTTTGAGATTGCTGTAAGCCACAGCCTGAGCTTTGAGAGCAAACTTATCAGGGTTGGGGCACTTGAGAGCTTTTTCCAGGTAGCCCAACTCGGTGATGTAATCGCCGTCTATGGCTGACAGTTCGCCCATTTTAGTGTAGGCGCGGCTCATGTTGGGCTGAATTTCTAGAGCTTTCAAATAGCATTGTTTTGCCGAACCGTAGGTGCGGTCGAGTACACCCAGGTCTTGAAAGGCTTGCCCTAATAGCACCCATGCTATGGCATTTTTTGGTCTGGCTTTGACTACCTCGATGAGTATGTCTTTGGCTTTTTCCGCGTGGTCTTCTCTCAGATACTTATCGGCTGTTTCTATCCTTGTCTGAATAGGGTCTTTACCCGCTGCCTGTGCCTGTTCCATTGCCAAAATGGATAGAGACGAACAGAAAAGTATTGGGCTCATGGTGAGAAAGAGGCGATGATATTTGCGTTTGTGCATTGATGGGCTCTAGGTTTGAGTATTGCTGCCAATTGAGTTTGCGGATGTGATCGAGAGTCGCAGGAGTAGCGGAAATTTCAAAAGGGAGAATCGGTGAGTTTCTTTGCTTCTCGGAGATCTGCTTCTGCTTTTGTTTTGTCGCCCATGAGTTTATAAATGTTGGCTCTTTCCATGTAGCTGGTTGCGGTAGGCTCTAAATCTATATTGCGATTGAGGTCTTGCAAGGCGCCGGGCAGATCCTTGTTCTTCAATTTTAGTCTGGCACGAGTACGAAAAGCTTCTCCGTCATTGGGGTTAGCCTTAAGAAGTATGTTCATGGTACTGATGGCGTCACTATATTTCTTTTGCGTTTCCTGGCAACGGACTATCTGAAATATCGTCCAGTCTTGTTTCTTAAGCTCATAGGCTTTCCGATAATTGGTTATAGCGTCTTCGTATCTGCTAAGGTTTTCCAGAATAGTGGCTTTGTCCCTAAAAATGGAAGCAGCATAGGGATCAACTTTCTCGGCTTTTTCAATCCATACCAGAGCTTCTTTGAATTGCTTCTTAGTAGCATGAATATTTGCCTTCACGTGGAAGCAATCTTGATGAGGTGGTTTGCAAGCCAGGGCTCTGTTGGTGTACTTCAGTGCTTCATCTAGGTTGCCTTCCATCAAGCATATGCTTGCTTTGTCCAACCAGGCTTCGCTGAAGTTTGGGTCTAAGGAAATCGCTTTATCAAGATACTTGTTGACTGGTCTACCGCTTTCAGTATCACCCATTTCAGTCTTGTAGGTTCTGCTTAAGAGCATGTAGTAACCAGGGTTCGCATGTTTGGTTGCACAGACGGCCTGCATTATGTCTCTGGCTTCAAGTATGCGCTTATGATCCAGCAGCTTATCTGCTTCTTGGTAAAATTCCTCGGCCTCTTTTGCGGTCATCTTATTTCCCAGAATCCTTGCTTTGCCGGCAGATTGTCTTGCATGGTCCAGAGCAGCCTGCAATCTTTTCCCTCCCAGCCTCTCGTTTTGATTCTGGGCAAGGGAGGCTGAGTTCCCGGTAGCAAAGGTAAATGCGATCATGGCCAAGATGAAGAGGCTGTTTGTACCAGCCTGTAATTTCATTCTGTTTTGTGACTGAGGTTGCATCCCTACTCTTTTTATTTTGTTGCCCAAAGGTACTTTACCCTTTGTACCAGCCTTTCTCAAGAGTGAGCCGGTGTTAATAGAAGTCAGTTACGGGGTCGAGACCGCGATCCCTGTTAAGTTGGTATTGCCCACCAGTACCAGCTTTTGACGGTTTTGCCGCCACCCTTAGAGCCTGTCAAGGACGTAAACGCGCCGACCTGCTAAAATCGCCACCTGGTCAATGACCTTGTGTTTTTCGGGGATTGCTGCATGAAAGTTTCTCATTTGCTTTGTTTGGCGACTGCTCTCAGTTTGAGTATGGGCTCGAATTTTGTGGCCTTTGCCGATTGTGATGGTAATGCTGATAAGTCTTCTTGTTGTGAGAACAAGAGCACTGATGCCGCTCAGAAAGGCTCTAATCCTGCTCCTTCTGCCGATGAGACCGGAGCCCCGGCTGCCGCACCTACGCAAGCAGACGCAAGCGCAAGCAGCACCGCTGCTCAAGATAGCAAGAAAGGTCGTCCGCGCATCGGACTAGCCCTCGGTGGTGGTGGCGCCCGTGGTGCTGCTCATGTGGGCGTATTGAAGGTCTTGCAAGAAGAAGGCATACCGATAGATGTAATTGCCGGCACCAGTATCGGCAGCGTAGTTGGTGGGCTTTATGCTTCCGGCATGAACATTGATGAGTTGGCTACCAAATTTGAAGATGCTGAGTTGATGAAAGAGTTTATGACAGTGCCGATTTCGGTGCGTGTCCTCGTGGCGCCCATTATGGTTATGCCCAGGTTCTTCGGCTACCACCCTTATGACGGTCTATACAACGGTGTTAAGTTCCGCAATTATGCCAATAAGCTGGCCGGCACTCACAACACCATCGAGAAGCTCAAGATTCCTTTCGCAGCCGTTGTGACCAGCGTTGTTGACGGTGAAAGCTGTCGCATTACGGAAGGCGATCTCGGCACTGCCATGCAGGCCAGTACTGCTGTTCCAGGTGTGAGAAAGCCTGTGCAAATAGGGCAGAAACTGTTTTGTGATGGCGGTTTGATTTGCAACGTGCCCGTCAATCATGTGCGCGACATGGGTGCTGATTTTGTCATTGCCGTGGACATAGATGAACCGCTCAAGCCAGTTCCCCTGGATAATTTCCGCAAGATGGGCTCTATGAGCAAACAGGCTTTGCGCATACAGCTCAACTATCAGGACGTAGATCAGGGGAAAGACGCCGATATAGTTATTCACCCCGATACCGAGGGCATCGGCTTGCTGTCACGCAACAAGGGTGACGCCAAGCGCGGTTATGAGGCTGGTATCAAGGCTGCCAGAGCGGCAATACCAGAACTGAAACGCAAACTGACTGAGAAAGGCATTCTTTGCGCCAAGTAGGCCCTGAGAAACTACATGGTTTTCCGGTAGCCATAATTGGGCAGGCTTCGTGGCCGGCTCGCTGAGTCTTGGCGGCAATTCATCGCTGGAAAGTTTACTTTCTGATAACAGTCTTTGATCTTCCCGGTGGCTGCTTTTAAAGCGACCGGGCTACTATGTGCATGTTGGGCGTTTTCAGGTTCTGGTATGAGAAAAACAAACTCTTTGGTTGTGAATTTGGTCGCTATGGCACTGGCTTTCTGGCCGGGCTGGCAGCCCACTCTGGCGCAAAAGCAAGCAGTACCTGCTATTACCGCTAGAGATCAGGCAGAGGTTCAAGAAGGCATCGATGCTGCCGAGAATGCGAAGGTGAGTGCGGTCAAGAGCGGCAAGTCTTCGTTCTCTTATGAGAAGCACAGGTTCAGCCTGGTGGTGCCGGAGGAGCTGAAACTTCAGGTGCTTGATCACCGCGGCACAAGGAGTTTCAATTTTCTGGGCAAGGAGCGCGGCGACAAAAGCCGGCTGGTCTTAGGTATTTTGATAATGCTTCCCGATAGTAATGGGGCTTTGCCTTCTGTCTCGGAGATGACCGAAGGGATGCTGCATCCCTATAAACAGAGATGGACTGACTATCAGCAGAAAGCAACCAAATTGGTTATTGCCGGCGGAAAAGAAGTAGCAGCCGTCGAGTATAGCGGAGCATACGGTGGTCAGGTGAAGGCTAGAGGTATCGTGGCTGTCCATGCCGTCAAAGGAGCGCTCTTCATAATCACCGGTACCGACCGGGAGGAATATTTTGCGGATTCAATGAAGGTGATACGAAAGCTAGTTGCGAGCCTTGAGATTTCCAGCCGCAGTTAAGAGCCGCCATGCCGTCGTAATCTTGAACACGTCTGCCAAAAGGGGTACCGACTTTCTGCAGTGACAGATAGGTAATTCCACCATATTCAGCTGGCTGCACTTGGCCTAATATGGCGGAATGAAGACGGGAAAGTGGATTGTTGCAGCAGGACTGGTCGTGGCACTTTGTGCAGCGGCGGTTGCTTCGTCCAATCAAGGCAGGTCTGCTGCCTTAAACCAGAAGACAAAAGTTCGTACAGAAGCCAGCAAGCTTGCCTTAAGCTATTACAATGCTGCCTGGAATCAAGTAAAGGAGGGTAATTGCCGTCCGGCTGTGCAGTTGTTCAATGAGGCTATCAAGTTAGTTCCCCAGGACGAACGGCTCTACGCTGAGAGGGGAGACTGTAGATTTGATCTGTGTGACTTCCAAGGCGCCATTAGAGACTACAGCACGGCAATTTCGCTTGGTTTGGTTGATGGAGATGTCTATTACAGCCGGGCACTGGCGCTTTCTTCACTGGATAACTATTTCGATTCGATAAAAGATTTGCAGAAGGCAATTGTCTTGTGTCCGCAAGAAACCAGATACAAAGCCAGCCTGGCTAACGCAATGGGTTTCTCCGGTGATAGTGCAGGAGCACTCTCAATTCGCAAATCGTTGATTCCCTGCCTTAAAGGTGATGATGCTCAGGGAAACTTCGTGGCTATGGCCAGGCTTTACATCAAGATGGGCAACAAAACGGAAGCACGGGCGGCAATAACAAAAGTGCTGGCCATTCAGCCAGGTGCTCCGGAGACTTATGTGCTTGCAGGACAATTGCGTAATGAGTTGGGTGAGTTTTCACAAGCCGTAGAAGCGTTCAATCGTGCTCTGGCGCTGGCGCCAGGGCATGTGAATGCTCTATGTGGGCGAGCTTATTCAAAGGACTTGTTAAATGACTTCGCTGCAGCGGTTGTTGACTTTGATTCCGCAATCGAGTTGGAACCAGAGAACCACATTGCCTTGGTTGATAAAGGATACACGCTGCTTAAATGGGGACGTTGCAAGAGTGCTCTGGCGGCTTTTAGTGGGGCGGTTAGACTAAAGCCCGAGATTGGAGCTATCTATGCGGCAAGAGCCCTGGCCTATGAGATGACTGGTGACTACGATGCGGCCATTTCTGATCTGAACAAATCTATTGAGCTGCGACCGCGATCATGGTTTCCATACATATACAGAGCCAAGTTTTTTCTTAGAACCCGCAGCTACAATCTTGCCCTGCAAGATTATCTGAAGGCATTTAGCTTTAACAAACGTGAGACCTTAGAACGGATGTGGGAAGATGTTTCTCAGCATTTAGTCAGGTGCAAGTCTACGCCGGCGCGCAAGACCAGCACTGGTTCAGCTAATTCCAGAAAAAGCTAGATTAGCTACCGCCCTTGAAGCCCTGCTGCAATTCGAAGAGCATCTTGTGAAAGAGCCTGGGAGTGGCAAAGGCGAAGTTGAAGGCGACGCTCTCTTGCTTAGATACTTGTCCCATGGTCAAGAGCTCGCGGTCCAAGCGCCAGTAGGCTTCGTAGATGTCATCGATATTGAGCGCTTTTTCCTTTCTGGAGGTGGCGCAGCATTTGGCGAAGATCATGACGGCAATTATGGATGCCATCAAGCAGTTGTAGCCGGAAACGACGCCGAAACCGGCGGCAGCAGGACCAAAGTAGGTCTTTGCGAAGAGTTTGAGGTAGAGCCAGCGCTTGAAGTAATCATCCAGTTCTTTGCTGAGTGGCTCGAAATGCTTCTTGGCCGCTGCTTCCAGGTTCATGTTGCCGGCGCCCGGCACTTTGGCATGCTTGAAGAGAATGGCTCCCAGTGCTGAGAAGGTATAGCGGCTGAACGAGCGCGCCACCATGAAGGCGTTGACAGGGTTGAGAATATTGCGTCGCTGCATCTGCCAGAGACCTTTCTCATCCACCCTGATCATGGGGTAGATGAAGAAACGGTAGAACATTGTACGCAGGGTCATTTCTTCCACCGCCCCTGGTGTCATATCGGCATCGGAGGCCACAACCGGGTCAAAGTCTCTCAGCTCGGTCATGGGGCTGCCGGCACGTTTGAGGCGGATAGCCTTTTGCAGAATTTCCGAGCCGGCCGGCAAAACCTGGAAAATGTTCAGGTCCTTGCGGTTGAGCATGAGGTCCATGAGCTTGTTGTCGACTTCCAGAAACTCTTCCCAGGTGACTACCGTTCCTAGTGTAAGCTCGACTGTTTGAAAAGGCACATTGCTTTCCACGGGCGCATCAACCTGGGCGCCTGTTTCTAAGGATTTTGGTTTGTCCTTCACTTCCATGGCTGCCGCCGTTTTGTTGAGGGCGGTGGCGTATTTTCTGGTCAGGGCCAGGTAGTCGAGCAGAGCGTCTTTCTGGTCGGTGAGCAGATCGCCCTGGTTTTTAGCGGCGGCCATGCTGTTGTAGACCACGCCTGTGTAAACGCCGCTGGGTGTTTCTACAAAAGAGTAGGGGAAAAGTCTGCAGGTGACGGGCTTCTGGTCTTCGCCCAGGTGACCGTGAATGAAGCACAATTTGTTTATGAGGAAGGGGCAGGAGCCGTCTGCTCTTGGTTTGGTGTAGTGGGGGTGTCCGGCCAGACCGGCTTTGAATTCTTCCTCGCGGTGGAAGAAAAGCTCTTTGCCGGCAAGCTCCGGGTGGAGGGATTGCCAGTCGATGTCTTTGATGCGACCGTAGTCTTCCTCGGTCATGCCCACCGACCAGCCTGAGCAACAGCGCCCGCAACCTTGACAGTTGTACCTTACGCCTTCGGGGACGAAGAGCTTGATGCCGGAGGCGTCTGCTTCGCAATCGTTATGTTTACCGTTTGCCGGTGCGCAACTGCCTTGATGCTCGGTGTTTCCTTCCGGTGCCGACTGAGCGTTTGATTCCAGGTCCGCCATTATTTACTCTCATGACAATTATGTGCCTACAGAGCTTATTCTACCCTGCCATACAAGAGTAAATGACGTTCCAGCTCCAGCCTCTCCATGTTGCGGGCCAGGTCCATTTGGCGGAAGATGCGAATGGCTAGATTGCCGGCCTGGGCGTCTTTTATGGCTGCCTTCGAGGGTAGGGGCCGGTGAAAGTAACCTTCCTGATACTGCTGGACGAGGCCAAGAAATATGACCAGGCACATGAGGTAGATAAATTGGTTTTCCAGGGGTATTTTGGGCATTTTTACTGACTTTACATTGATGTGTAGGGGAAGGGCTGTTGTTTGAGGGCGGAAGGCAGCAGGTCCAGTTCCTCTTCCAATCTTGGCTGGTCTACGGAGGAGACTTTTGTGCCTGTAACTATGTCTTCAATTGACTTTTGCTGTTGATTTATTAGAGGAAGAAAGTAGGCGGCTCCCAGGCTCAGTGGACAAAGAAAGCGGGCAAAGTGTCTGAGGGTGGCTTGTTTGAGGCTCAACCTTTTGCCTTCTTTGGTGGTTATTTTTAGTCCGAAGAGGAATTCTCCGGGTGTGGCTTGCATTGGCGAAGCTTGTAAACCGGCGCGATATAACCAACTGAAGAGGGAGAGAACCAGCCAGGTTTTCAGTTCCAGGACGCCGAAGAGAGTGGATTGTTGAAGAAAGAACAAGTGCGTCGGTGCTTGTTTGATGGTGTCGCCGATACCTATGAACACACCAAAGGTGCCCTGTGGGTCTGAGGTTGTAGTAGCCAGTTCGACTGAACCTTGCCCGAGAGTTGTCAGCCAGGCTGTCAGCCAGAGCGGTAGCATAGTGAAAGCCAGGCCGATATTTTCGGCCAGACCGAGGAAGGAGAGTTCTGGAAAGCTCAAGGTTAGGAAGGAAGCGTGACCGGTAATTATGGCGTATAGACCGAAAGCGCCCATGAGGAAGAAACCATCCAGGAGAAAGGCGCCTAAGCGTCCGGTCAAAAGAGCCGATTCCATGCAGAGTTCTCTTGTCTTTTTTGCTTTGTAGTCTTCGTCTACGAAGAGCCCTGTCTTTAGTACCGCTGGTGGTGCTTTTCTTTCTCCCACCAATTGGCAGGCTTTCAACCATTCTTCTTCATCGGCATCCGGACTGGCTATTATTTTCCAGGCTTGCAAAAGTTTAGTCGACTCGGGCATCGGCAAAAGCACCCCCGTGGCGGCAATAGGAAATTTGTTGGAAGATTTGGGATTGGAAATCGGCTTTGTTTATCAACCGCTAGAGTTTCATTTTATGGCCGCGAACCAGAAGCAACCATAGAGTTTTCCCCAGATCTTTTTACCAGGAGGCTGATTTTTTGGATAGTTGGTAAGTCGGTCAACTCACATCCAGATAAGGCTCGTCGGAGCGGATGCGCAACACACCGAAATCGGCGCAAAGAATGTATTCTCCGTCTTCCGGCTTGACTGACTGTAATTCGCCCATATCGGCTGTGCCGGTATTGCTGTCTGGTGGGTAGACATTCAGCCTGGTTTCTCTGGAGATGACCCGTCGTAAATTGGGGAAGACCAGTTTGCCAGGTCTGTAACAGGCGATTTCCGGTGGTTCGGGAGCCATGTAACAGGGATGACCAGGTTCGGTCAGGACATCGAGGTTGATAGCAAGCTCGTTTGTGCTTGCGAAAATTGAAAGGACGATACTGCAAGAAAGATCCACGTTGCCGGTCAAATTAGTCAAACTGTGTCTTTGAGTTGTGACCGAGGTTTCCGCCTCAGTTACAGCTTCTTGGGTGTTACTTGTGCTCTCTATCATCGTGCTTTGTCTGTTGATTTTAGAAAAACCCGTATTACTAAACCGCGAGCAATGCTTCTCGGGCGACAGCCTGAGTTCACCAGGTCACCTTTGCATGTTTCCAAAAGATTTCGAAAGCACCACGTAAGTCTTCGAGATTGAGTGATTTTGACTCAACCTGATTTAAACTAAAGATGCCACGCCAGCCATACTCAGCATACCACTGCCTTGTAAAGTGCGCATGTGTGAGCTGTCGGTTTCCAAGAAATAAAGGATGTACAAGTTTTTTATGGATCCGCTTTCTCTCATTTATCCCGGCATAGGTAGCGAAGAGCCTTTCTACAGGCTTGTAGAGCATTTTTATGCGGGTGTAGAGGCCAGTGCGATTTTGAGGCCACTTTATCCAAAAGACCTTACCGAGGCTAAAAGCAAGTTAGCCAAATACTTAATCTATAGAACCGGCGGCAGTCAGGCCTATGTTGAAGAACGCGGTCATCCTCGTATGCGCGGCAGACATATGCCTTTCAAGATAGGTGTGCCGGAGCGTGATGCCTGGATGGAAAGCATGAACAAAGCCCTTGATCAGACGCCCGAGTTTGCCCCCTACAGGGCAGATCTTGATGCTTTCTTCGAGCACTTCTCTACTTTTATGATTAATCAGCCTCAGTAGACCTCTTCGGGGTTTGTTGCTCTTGCTTATCCGGGGTTACCAGAGCAATTTTGAAGGGTATCTGTTTCCAGGGGCTGTTGTTGTCTTTTTTGAGCCAGTCATAAATGGGAAGCATCTCTTTGCCGGCATCCGACCAGGACTCCTGCGAAAAGACCGACTTACCTGTGAGCATGTTCTCTCCTACCTCTTCGTAGGAAGTAAATTTATCTTGTAAGACTTGAGAAGCTGCTTTTAGTCTTGCCAGCGCTTCTTCTCTCGTAAGAAAACCGGCAATATAGCCGTTTCTCGCTACGAGAATGTAGCGGCAGAGGTCCCAGCCCAATAGCTCCTTTCCTTTGTAGCGAAGGTATTTTTCTTGCAGCACCGGCAGTAAATCTAAATTTTCATCGTTTCTCTTTCTGATACTGGAAAGCGCGGCCGCAATTTGAAAATGACTGGCACCACTGTCGATGGCATTGCCGACCAGTTGCCAGCCTTTGCTGTCACCTGTAAGCATGAGATGTTCCAGCATGTTTAGCAGGTCGTTTCGGTTGTAGACGGAATAGTTTTCTTTCAGACTGTCGATTGCTTCATCCCTGGCTTCCTTGCCGGGGCTTCCACCAAGAAGAGAGTAGGTGCCCTTACTCATGCGCTGCCAGTAAAGAGCCGAGAGCAGAAGCGGATATCGCTCAGCGTCTGTAAGATCACCGTGGGCTTTGTCGTAACGCAGATTTTCCAGTCGACTGAGCCAACCTTCGGTAAATTCCTTCACTTCCGGGCTGTCGCTGTAGATTTTTACCAGTTGTTTGCAGTCGACAACGGCCCTGTCATAATCCTCTATTTGTGCGTAGAGACCGGCTCTGTCTCTCAGTATGGCAGGGTCGTCTTTCTTTCTGGCCAGGGCTAAACCGTAATCATTGATGGCGCCTTTGATGTCCTTCATGGAAGTCTTTAACTTTGCTCTTGCCGATAGAGCGAAATTGGTTTCCTTTTCGTTTTTGCAGGCAATATCGAGATCAGCCAGGGCCTGTGCACTTTTACCGAGAGCCTGCCAGGCTGCGGCGCGATACTGGAAAGCTCGTGTTAGTTTGGGATCGCGGTCGATAGCCCTGGTAGCGTCGGCAATTACTTTTAGATACTCTTTTCTCTCCAGGTAGGTCTCGGCTCTGTCCTCGTAGTTGGCGGCGTTCCAGGGGCAGATTAGCATGGCTATGCTGTAGTCGCGCAGGGCGGCACTTGTATTGTGCATGCTCATGTAGAGATTGCCGCGGTCGTTGTAGGCATCGGCCAGGCGTGGATTTAAGTCGATGGCCCGGTTGTATTCGTCCAGAGCTTTCAGCTTATCGCCGCGGTGATTGGCGCTGAAAGCCAACCCATAGTGCGCATCGGCACTTTTAGGATTAATGCCGAGAGAGCGGCGAAAGACGGCTTCGGCGTCGTCCAGTTTGCCTCTCACAAAGAGGTTGTAGCCAACATAAAAGAGCTGGTGGTCTTCTCTTTCTCTAGCCGGTGGCGGCATTTCTACTAGAGTGGGATCAGTCTGCTCTTTTTGCGGCAAGCCTTTTTGAAGCTGGGGCCAGTAGAGGGCAATTCCTAAAGAGAGTGCCAGGGCAACCGTTGATACTATGGCGGCAACTTTGAGCTTGGTCACTGTCAGTCCGGGTCAATTTCCATCTGGCAGGTGTTGATTTTATGCAAGATGCTCTTATGCAGAGCTTTTTCAATTTCTGAGGCACTGGCGCCAGGCATATTGAATTCTTTCCGGTGCGAGTCTACTATGCTGGCCGCTACTTTGGCAGGTGTAAAGTCTTTGTCCGCCAGCCCGTAATTCTGTTGCATGAGAGCTTTATCGCCCGGTTTGGCGTTGGTGTAGAAATCAGCAATTTGCTTACCCATGGCATTGAATAACTCTTCAGAGCTGGCATTTGGCTTCAATCCCGCATTGAATCGCATTTCTTGTGGGCTTTTTCTGAGGAAGCCTTCATCGGAGCCGTAGGCCGCCTTGATGTCTACCACAGGTTTTTCACCTTTGGCGCAGGCTTCTTTTGGTTTTGCCAGGGTGGAATTGCCGGCCTGGGCCAGGTTGCAGTCGCCCTGCAGGCATTGTAAGGCGCCGTCATCAGCTGTTGTCTTGTGGTCGAGCCTGTCGCCTTTACCGGCGGTGTTCACATGCTCGCCTGCTACCTGAAGTCTGTCACCTTTCTCGGCCATGATATTGTCCCCTGTGTTTTTGCCGGTGGTTTGTCATTCCGGCATAGTCGCCATACTGGTAGTTACCCGCCCTCTCTTCATACCCCCCGCTCCCCATCCCTAATCCTCAAGGGATAGCTTGCGCGCCTGTTCTCGGGCTATAGCGACCCTTTTCAGGTTAGAGCCTTACGTCAGTCCGGTATGACCCTGGCATAGAGCAACTCATCGATTACTTTGCCCTCTTTGATGGCTGCCTTCTTCAATCGTCCCTCCAGGGTATAGCCGCACTTCTCAAGAACTCGGGCGGAAGGCTGGTTATAATCGAACACCAGGGCGTAGATGCGGGTAATCGGCAGATTTTGAAAGTACCAGTCGGTCATGCCGGCTATGGCTCTGGTCATTATGCCGCGCCCCCAGAAGCGTTTGCCCAGCCAGTAACCCAGTTCGCCTCCTACCCGGCTGACATCGGTCTGCATGAGCAAGCCGATGCCCCCGGCTGCCTCACCTTCCACGTCTATGACGAAGTGTACCTGGGGGTTTTCCCTGGTGCCCGGCTTGCCCACCAGGTCGATCCATTCAAGGGCATGCTTACGAGTGTAGGGGTGGGGAAAGCGGTCTCTCAGATTGAGCCAGATGTCGTAGTCGTTGGCATTGGCGCTGAGCGAATCGGCATCGGCTTTGACCAGGCTGCGAATAGTGAAATCGCCGCAATCGATAATCGTGTTTTTACGTGTCATGGCAAAGATTATAGGGCTTGCGCGACTTTCTTCAAGGGCGCTAGCTGAGAAAGGCTGGGGCGGCTCTCACAGCCGTCTAACGAAGGTGCTGATGGTGACAGCCCCAGGGAAATTTTGCCCAGGCCTGCCGAAAAGACTGTACTGGGGCAGCGGCGATTTTCTAGGTTGGCGTTATCAGTCGCACAAAGACAGACCGGAACCGGAGCCAAAATTCAGGGACAGCCCCCAAGAGAATTGATTGAGCAGCACTTTTGAATTCCCCCGCGAGCATCCAAGGCTGGCGGGTCTTTTGCTGCCGTCTCAGGAGGTTCTTGAGCAGTTGCCTGGAGGCACGGTTTTTTTGCCGGTGCCGCCGTTCAGTCGGCAGTACCGGCCGCTTTCTTTGCCGCGACATGAGCACCCAGTTTCACGAGGTATGTTTTATGTCTGGAAAAAACAATGTAGTCATAATCGCAAGATCTATTTTCAAGCCGGAGCGCCATGTCGGCTCGGCTCAAAGAAGCTATATCGCCGAGCTGAGCTATCAGGTAGTGAAAGGTCAATGGACCGGTCTCTTGCAAGGCAGCCGCAAACAATACGTTAAACGGTTGTGCGAGCTGCATCTGGCTCGCGCCACCAGAACACTGGTGCAGGATCTTTTACGCATCTATAAGACCGACGATCTTCTTGAGCTCATTGATCTTGTGGCTTATCAGACCGAGGTAGATTATGCCTCTCTGGCAGCTTTCATACTCGATTGGAAGATGCCTACGGTGGCCACCCTGGAGAAGATAGCCAGGAGGAGTAAGTTGAAAATTGCACTGGAGGTGGTGCCTCTCAAGGAACTGCCCATTGCTGTGGAGCCTCCCGTCTACGCATTTGGCACAGGAGATCTGGCCGGCAAGCTGGGTGAAGTCTCGCGTTTCTATCTTGGTTATTTCATTCCCAGGAAGGACTTGCGCAAGGCTTCTTTCTTGACTGGCAGCCAGTTGGAAGCGGCTCTGTCCGGTCGGTGCCATAAGCTCCTCACCGTGCAGTGTTTGCTCCATGTGCGCCGCCTCAAGCTGCGCCTGCGTTTCGTTGAAATCGACGGAGGCTTATCTTGAGGCATTTATCAAGCAGGAATCTACTGTTGGTAGGCTTTCCACCAGCCTGATTTGCTCCAGCGGCTGCCTTTGTGGGATTCTTCCAGCTTTTGTTCCACCTGTTTGAGAGCCTGGAAGCGGGCCCGGGCATGGCTCTCTCTGAGAATTTCCGTGTCCGGATGACTGTTGCCGAGAATGTTCTCGGCAATAGTCAGGGCCTGCTGATAGAGAATGGCGGCATCGGAGTGCTTGCCCTGTCTTTCGCAGAGAATAGCTAGATTATTGGCTGCCAGACCAACATCGCTATGCTCGGGACCAAGCAGGCTTTCGGCAATTTGCAGGATTTGCTTGCAGAGGGGTTCGGCTTTGTCGTACTTGCGGCGCCGCCAGTAAATCTCGGCTAGATTTTCCAGGGTGAGACTGAGCCTGGGATCATCGAAGCGAAACTCAGAACATTCGTCCAATGCAGCCAGCCACATGGCTTGAGCTTCCAGCAATTTGCCGGCTTCCTGCAATTGGCTGCCCAGGGTTTTGAGTTGTTCCCAGTCTGAAACGTTTTGCTCCCGGCAGTCGGAAACAAATTTCTCCAACTTGAGGGCTTCATCGACGCGGTGAGTCTTGCGCATGATGCGGGCCTGCCACTCTGCCACATCGGCCACATAAGAATGAGTCGGCCCCAGGGCACCTTCTCTAATTACCCGGGCTTTCTGCAATAGTGCTTCTGCCTGGTCATATTTTTGTTTGAAATAATAGAGTCTGCCAAGATTTTTTAGATCTGTGGAGACGCTCAGGTGATTTTCTCCGCAAAGCTTTTCGCGCATTCTCAGCGCCTCTATGAGCAGCGGCTCCATTTCATCCAGTTCTTCTCTGCGGCAATAGAGATCGGCGAGCTTAGTCATGGCATCTGCTACCTGCAGGCTCTCGTGACCGGCAAGCTGCTGCAGCTTGTGTATATGCAGCTTGGCATCGGCGATTACTTTATTGCTCACTCCCCCTTTGGGGTTAGCCTCCTTGGCGGACGGGCTGGCAGAAGGCATGAGTCCGTTTTCGGCACTGAAAACAGGAATGCGATCGGTGCTCACCTTGAGCCATTCGTTATCATCCGGATGACCCTGCTGGTTGCGTTGTTCCTGCTCTATATGGCGGAGTTTGTTGCGAAACTCCCGGATTATTGTCTGGGATGGCTTCGGCTGTGCCTCGGCTATGGTGAGAGCATTATTGAAGAGACCCTCGGCCTTGGCATACTCGCGCTTGCCGAAATAGACGTTGGCTATTCTTCCCAGAACCTTTGCGACCTCGACGCTACTTTCTCCGTGCATGGCTGTTTGCAGTTTTAGAAACTGCTCCAGCATCTCCAGGGACTCACTCGGCATACTGGGGTTACCTCTGATTCGACCTTATCTTGGGTATAGCATAAGAAAGTTTGCTTGGGGAAGAGGAGAAACCATACTACCAGAGGCGGCAGGGGAATTTAATGGTTGCTTGGTGCGGTCATGGACCATGTTAATCTTGCAAGCGATTTTGCTTTTTTGAGGCAGGTGGGTAACCCGAGAAGGTGTTCAATTTGAAGAAATTTCGGCTCTTCGTTCCACTTCTTCTAGCCTGGTTGCTGACTGTCCCAGCGGCGGCAACCGAGCCTCAACCGGTCTGGGTGTTCGATTGCGAGCATTTTGGCACCGGCAAGTACCGTTATATGGTGGCTCCCAGCGCCATTAAAATCATCAACACTGCCAACGGCGGTATAGCTCTGGCTAAGGCCCCAACCTGGCGTGTTTCCTGTTTTCGCGATAGTGAAAAGCTGGAATGGACGGCACCCCTTTCCAATTTTGACGAGTCGGCTATTTCCAGCTATATAGACGTTCCGACCAAGCGAGAACCGAAAAAATTTACGATATTGGGAAAAGAGACTCTGCTGGGCTTGAAGTGCTTGAAGTGCAAGTTGATCGATAACAGGGTGGTCTGGGTGGCCGAGGAGGTGCATGCAGCCCCTCAAACGACGGAAACCGTGGCTAGATACTTCAATTATCCAAGCAGCGGCGGCATACCTTTGCGTGTCATCGATCCTTCTACTTCTCCTCAAAAGGAGCGCCTGAAGCCGGAGGAACTGGAAAAGCGCAGGCAGCGCGAGAAGTTTGCCAAACAGGTTCCCTGGCTCTCATTCAAGGGTATTAAAGTGGCTGCCGCCGGTAATCTAACCGTAGATTTGAAGAGCTGGAAGAAGATTGAATACAAGGCTGGCGATTTCGAGTACCCGAAAGGCTATAAGCAAACCAGGGATCTCAAGGAAGTGATTATTTCCAAAGAATACCGCGATGTCATCAAAGGGCTTGTGGATGATTTGAGCCGCTAACTTTTGCTTGAATTACTCAGGGTAAGATGCAGCGATATGGCAAGGCTAGGCAGTCGGCCTTCAGGGTGCGTGTTTGGTGTCGGTTTCCGCATCCGAAATGAGGCAGCTAAGAAATTTAGCTAAATTTCTTAGCTGTCCAGGTTTCGAAAAAGAGAGCCTTGAAACCGGACCATCGCATCCGCCGGTTTCGTTGTGACTACCGCCTACTCATTATTTAATTTGGTCCAAATCGTATCTGAACCGGTTTAAAATCCGCCGGGCATGCTGTGCACGGAAGACATATTGTTATATAGTCCACCGTTGCCTGCTTCCATAGCGGTGTCGTTTCTGGGCGCTATTTTGATTTTTTCAAAGGTGGCTGTGCGTTTCAAGCTACGATCTTCGCCGGCCAGACCGCGCACGATTGCCACCGCGCATGGTGCGGCGTGAGAAACCGCCTGGCTGACGCTGCCCAGGATCAATTTCTTGAAACCGGCATGGCCGTGGGAGCCCATTACAATCAAGTCGGCATGACCTTTCTTGGCGGCATCCAGAATGGATTGCTCCGGCTGACCCTTGACGATTTTTGTGAAGATCTTGTCGGGATTGAAATAGCGAGAGAGGGCTTTGGCGCGATTATCGAGGCTCAACTGTACTTGATCGAAATCGGTATCCAGCTCAACCACTGCCAGCAAGGTCAAATTGGTGTTCATACTCCAGCGGAAATTGCCGAGCCAGTGGGCGGATGCTTCGGAAAAGATGGAATCATCCACGGGAAAGAGGATGTTTTGGAATGCCGGTGCGCTTTCGTGGGCGAATAAGCACGGGGTTTTGGCAATAACTACCGGGCAGGGGGCGGAATTGATTATTGATTGTGAGACGCTGCCCAGGAGTACTCGCTCTAAAGTGCTCTTGCAGTTGGAACCAATTACCACCAGGTCGGCGCCGGAGTGTTCGGCCAGGTCCGTGATAACAGTTTTCGGATCGCCGTGGCGGGCAAAAAAGGTGACATTGCATTGTTTGAGGCGATTGCGCAGCTCTACAGCCAGGTTTTCCATTTCTTCATAGTTGGCGCTTGGCTCTTCACCAGGTCCTGCCGCTTCTTCATCAGGGGCCAGAACCGTCACCAGAGCTATTTCGGTGCCCTCGTACCAGTGCATTTTTACCAGTGCATCAACAGTGGCTCTGGAGCTGGGTTGGTTGTCTATTGCTACTAGAACTCTCATGGCTGCAATTCTCTGTTTCATCAGGTGTGACCTGCCTGAACATACTCTGTCAATATAAGGAGATCCAGTATTTGTGTTTTAAGAATAGCTAAGTCAGTACAGCCTTTTCCCGGCTCTGGCTTTGACGGACGGCATGTGGTGGTGTTCTTCTTCCGGCCTACCGGAACTTTACGCAGTTAAGGAAAGCCGGCTTTTTCTTAACAGAACGGTGGAGTGGTTGAGCAGACCTGGGGGTCGGTTGTGGCGGAAGCGTGTCGAAAAATGCACCCCAAAAGCGTCTCACGAGATCTTTGAAAAACCGGTATCTGTGGCGGTTTTGTGGCTCTTGACAATTAATAATCACTACGTAATTCCCGGCTTCTTAATTGTCACACTTTAGCCCATGATGGTCTCATCGAAAGGGGAGCTCCATGGAGAGCCTCCATTCCGTGAGGTCTGTCAGAGGCTTTCACCGAATCATACCGGATCAAAACGGTTCAAAAGGTATCCTGATCTAAAGGCAACTTCAAAGGCATCCTGTAGGCAGGATGTACTTGAGGCCGGCTACGCGTCTCAGATTCCAGCTTAAGGAAATGGCGCCGAAACAGTGCGCTTGTTTGCATTTGGCATGAAGCGCAATTGGCAATTGATTGAAGTCGGCAGGGCGCCGCTTCGATTCCGCTCGCCTGTTTAGATCGCAAACCAGTAATTGGATGTGCTCAGGAGAATTTCCCTAATGCTTACACCAGAACAAGCTGCCATAGTCCTTATTACCGTTGTCGCCTTCGTCGCTTTGAGTATCTTCCTGCATTGCCTCAAACTGGTTCTTGAGGTGGCAAGCAGTTTGCCCAATCGCAACCTGGCCGGCTTATTGCAAGCCATCCCCATTGCGCTTTTGCCTGATAACAGCAGAGAAACGCCCTCCAACTGGCACTATTGAAGCAAGCAGCTATTTCCGAGTAGCTATTTATGACTAGCTATTCTTGCTCAAACATGTTGCCAATCGAGCCCAGGAGGCCGCCCTGTTCGGTGGCCCCTCCACCTGCTCTGGGAGCATGGGCGATGATGCGATTGGCCAGGCGGGAGAAAGGTAAGCTCTGCAACCATACCGTGCCGTGGCCGGAAAGGGTGGCCAGGAATAGGCCTTCACCGCCAAAGACCATGGATTTGAGATTGCCGGCCCGGGCTATGGAATAGTCGATGCCGGGAGTGAAAGCGACCAGGCAGCCTGTATCGACTCGCAGGGTTTCGCCTTTCAGTTCTCTTTTGATAATGGTGCCGCAGGCATGCACGAAGGCCAGACCGTCACCGGAAAGTTTCTGTAAGATGAAGCCTTCGCCGCCGAAGAAGCCGGCGCCCATCTTCTGAGTAAAAGCGATGTCTAGTTTTGTGCCGTAGGCGGCACAGAGAAAGCCGTCTCTCTCCACAATAACCTGACCGCCCAGTTCAGCTAGATTGAGGGGGATGATTTTACCTGGATAGGGAGCCGAGAACGCCACCTTTTGCTTGCCGGCGCCTTTATTGGTGAAGTGCGTAATCATTAGCGACTCGCCTGTAACCAGGCGCTTACCGGCGTTGAAAAGTTTGTTCAGTACGTTTTGATTGGCGTCTGTACCGTCGCCCATTTTTGCTTCGAAAGTGATGCCCTGTTCCATGTAGTTCATGGCTCCGGCTTCCGCAATGACAGTTTCGCCCGGATCCAGTTCAATTTCCACCATTTGCATATCATCACCGAGGATGAAATAGTCTATTTCGTGGGCCTTCAGGTTTGACATGGTCATTCTCCAGCGTGCTATCGGTGCATAAAGATACCTCAGTGGCCGATCTTTTAGATCGCTCATGATCGGCCAAATGAAAAAGAGTGGGAAGTCAACGGCTGGAAGCGCCAAGATTTAATATTTCTGTTTGGCTTCGGCAAATTTTCAAGAATCTGTCCAGAAATTGCTCCGGACGCATAGATTAGTGCACAGGCTGAGTACGGTAACTGAGCCGGGACCGTTAAACCGTGAAAGCAGAAGCAAAAGGTTAGAGATAGAGCCATGAGTATTGAGTCCGCCTTCGACATTCAACAAATCAAAAACTCATCGGTGCGCCAGAAAAATGCTTTGCAAGCCGAGTGGCAGGAAACCATCGCCGTGGCAGGAAGAGGCAATGATGTGAGCCCGGCGGTGCTGGCCGACCTGCAACTCGATGATGAGCGCTACCCTTCCATGCTGCCTAATGTAGTTCTGGCCCTCAACTACAGAAACAGAGTCAATCAGGGTGCTCTTAATCAGAGTGGAAAAGCACCGCAGTTAAGCGGTTGCGGCAATAATGCCGGGGTCTCTTCCTATTACGTCACCGACTGGAGCCACTAGCTCAGGGTACGACAATATTGTCTATCAGTCTCACTTCCCCAAGTTTGGCGGCGGTGACAATCACATAGGGTTTCTGGAATTGTGTAAGAGGAGCCAGGCTTTTGCCGTGGCAAACGCTCAAATATTGCAGGGTCCAGCCTTCCTCTTCCTTGAGAAGGAGAGAGGCGGCGGCGGTGGCTTCCGCGACGTCTTTTCCGGCATCCGCCATGGTTTTGACCAGACTGAGAGCTTTGTACAAGCTTGTGGCTTCAGTTCTTTCGGTCGCTCCCAGATAGGCATTTCGTGAACTCATGGCCAGACCGTCCGTTTCCCGCACCGTGGGTACGCCGATTATTTCAACGGGCACATCCAGGTCTTCCACCAGGGCTTTTACTACTTGCAACTGCTGGTAGTCCTTTTCGCCGAAGAAGGCCACATGGGGCTGCACCAGGTTGAATAGTTTCAGCACTACGGTGGCCACGCCCCGGAAGAAGGTGGGACGGAAGGCTCCTTCCAGAGTATCGTTCAGGGGAGAGGGAGGCACTACCGCCATTATCGAGTCTTTACCGCGGGGATAGATCTCTTTTTCCGAAGGGTAGAAGACCAGGTCGCAACCCATTTCGCTCAAGAGCTTCAGGTCGTTCTCGAAAGTTCTCGGGTATTTTCCGAAGTCTTCGTGGGGAGCAAACTGAAAAGGATTGACGAAGATAGAAACCACCACCACGTCGCAATCGGCTTTGGCCCTTTTGACTAGTTCCAGATGTCCCTGGTGTAAGGCACCCATGGTGGGCACGAAGCCTATGCGGGGCGAGTCGGCGCCGCCTCTGGTTTCTTTTGCCGCTTTTTGACCTTTAAGCCAGAGACTGCCGGTCTGAGCCCGCCAGGCTCTTAGATCGGCCAGACTTTCAATAATCTGGGTGCGCACTGTTTCCTTGCTTCCAGCGGGAGCCGCGGAGGTTGTGGCTGAAGTCTTGGTATCTGTCATGGGTGGTCTTGCCCCTTGTGGTCGTCAAGCATGGTTAAAACAGTTTCAACACCGGCTCAGGCCTGTTTGAGGCACTTGGGAGGGTCAATTGCCCGACACAAGCCATTAATTTAGCCCACATATTTTACAGGGGCTGAGTGCAGCTTTGGGCAGCGGCTGCCATAATAACAATTTTCACTAGCCAGGAAGTCACCGTGTTAATAGCCGCCACCAGTTTTCCAGCAAAGAGCGCCAGCGCCGCCACACGGGGTTTGATTCGGCTCCTGGCCCTTTCACTTACCGTTTCTCTGGTGAGTTTGAGCCTGCCGGTTCAGGATGCGGCAGCCAGGGCACCTTCGCGACCGGCGGAGGTTGTCGGAAAGGAAGCGGCGTCCACTGCATCGGTAGCTAGCTCTGCCAAAAGAAACCCGGCGGCAGTGGCTCTCGGTGAGAAGGTGCTGCAAGCCCTGGGAGGCTATGAGGCTTACAAAGCTTTCAATGACAAGCCCTGCAGAGCGAGCGGCAAGATTATTCAGACTTCCGGCCTGTCCGGTTCAGTCAACAGCTTTAACTGCGAGCTTGTGGTTAAGCGCGAGAAAGAGAAAATCACTATCACTTTGCTGGGTCAGCCCCTCACTACTGTTTACGACGGCAAAATTTGCTGGACCAAACAGGGTGATACGGTGTTGCCCGCCGATGCCATTACCGCTCGCCGCATCGAGGAGGACATCCAACACGGACTGCTACTGTTGGAAGCCATTCCCACTGCTCGCATGGAATTGGGCAAACCCACTACCATCGGCGGCAGGGCCTGTGAAAGCCTTTTGATCTGGGCCGGCGATGGAGTGCCCACAACCTTCTACATCGACAAAGAGAACAGCCTGGTGCTT
Source organism: Candidatus Obscuribacter sp. (assembly GCA_016712465.1). Taxonomy (GTDB): domain Bacteria; phylum Cyanobacteriota; class Vampirovibrionia; order Obscuribacterales; family Obscuribacteraceae; genus Obscuribacter. The sequence goes on along the minus strand of JADJQZ010000001.1, from coordinate 6,442,187 downwards.
GGCAGTTCCTACCCCGGCGTGGACCTCGAGCGGGGCGTGAAAGTAGAGAAGCTTTATCACTATGAAGATTACCGCGAAGTGGAAGGCACCAAGCAACCCTTCATAGTCAAGGAATTCAGCGGCGAGCAGATGGTCTCCGAGACCCAAATCAGTTCTGTGAAAATTGATGAGAGTATCACCGATGCTGAATTCGTGATGCCGCAAGAAAAGCTGCCTGTGCGTCTCACGGCCGGCTCCGTCACCATTCCCTTCGACTATGTTTCCAACGAAATTCTAGTGAAAGCCAAGGTGAACAGTACCACCGAGTTGAAATTCATCCTCGACACCGGTGCCACCCAGTCTATTCTTGACCGGGGCGTCATGAAACAGTTGGCTCTCAAACTTGATCCGATTTCTTCGGCGCCGGGTGAGAGTTTGTCCATGACCACCGGGGCCGGTTCCATCCAGGCTGAAGCCGTTAATTTCCGCAGCCTCAGCCTCGGCGATATGGAACTGAATGATGTGGCTGTTGCCGTAGCCGATCTATCCGGTTTCGAGAACGTGCAAAAGGAGCGCCCGGCCGGCCTTATTGGTGCCAATATTTTGAAGCGCTTCCTGGTTACGGTTGATTATGAAAACAGCAAGATAATTTTCGAAGATCCAAACAAAAGCTCGTTGCCAGAAGGTGCCATCGTCCTTAATACCAAGCCCAGCCTGGGTATGTCGGGATTGGCTGTAGAAGGCTCCCTTGACGGCAAACAAAATATTTCCTTCTTGATTGACACCGGTGCCGCTTTCAATAATGTTTCCGAGAGCAAGGTGAAAAACCTGGTACCCAACCCACTTTATCGCATAGGTATGCTTAAGGGTCTGGACGGCAAACTGGTAGAAACTGGTTCGGCAAAATTCAATTTTCTGGACATCGACAAATTGCGCATCGATGGACCGGTCTTCAGTATTGCTCCCTCTCGCGGTAGCGATAAGACTCCGGCCGGCATCATCAATTCCAGCGATCTGGCTATTATCGGCAATCCGCTTTTGAGTCGCTACAAAGTTACCTTTGATTATCGCAACCAGAGACTGATTTTGACTCAGAGTAAGGCTCAGAAAGCTTTCTACGAGTATCAGAGCAAGCTGGCGCCTCTGCGCCTGGATTTGATCAAAAACAAAAATATCTCCGTGGTGGTGCGCGAACTGGAGAGTCTGGCTAACTCCGCCCACAACAAAGACTTGCCGGGAGCGGAAGCCCTGGTGAGAGCCCAGTTGGCCCTTGCTCTTTGCCAGAAAAACGGCGGCGATTTTTCGCCTGAAAATTTATTCCGTCCGCTCACGGCGCAGATTCTCACCGGTCAGAGTAGCACTGAAGACTTGAAGTTGAGCCCTTACGGCAAGGCCCGGGCACAGGAACGTTTGAAAGTGACCGACAAACCACTTGGTGCCTCCACCAATGGTGCCGCAGAAAATGACAAAGCATCTTCCAAAAGTACTGCCGGACAAGTGGCTGTGCGGCCGGAAGCTCTTCTAGAAGAGCCGGAGGGGCAGTTGCTTATGGCTTACAATTTGGCCGAAAGAAGCAACGATAAATCGATTCAGGCTCGTGTGTTGGCTGTCTGGGGCTTCCTTTATGCCAGCCAGAATCCTACCGTCGACTATTTGAACTCGGCCAAACAGAAGATTGGCAAGGCTGTGGCCATGGCTCCTACCGATCCTGAGGTACTGGCCTCTTCAGGCTATTTCCTCTCCCGACTGGAGTCCGGCCGAATTTCTGCCCGGGCTCACAACATCAAGAAAAGCGAAGAGCTGAACGCCGGAGACAAAAAGGAGAATGCCAGAAGCACGGGCAAAGGCGACGGCAAGGAAACCCCTAAAGGTTCCAAGAGCCATGAAAGCGCCTCCGGCAGTCACAAGCTGGAAGTTCCAATCAGTGCCGGCAAAGGCCGCCCTCCCATTCGCTCTCTGGAAGATTTAGGCAAATGGTTGGTAGACCAGATAGTCGATCAGTCCATCATGATAGATCCGGCTAACTGGTTGGCTCTCTGGACTAAGATGGAGCGGGCCCGGGCACAGGGTAATATGGAAGAAGCTCGCATCATTCAGGCTCAGCTCAAGCACTACTATCCGGGTGTGAATGTTGGACCGGTGCTCAAGTAGCTTCTCGCTTTTCTGACAGGGTATGCCATGCTTGATCCGGAACAGTTGACCTTTGCCCAGTGGTTCTGGATTTGCTTCGCCCTGGTGCTGGCGGTGGTCTTTCTCTGCCGTTGTATGGACATCAACATGGAAGCGGGTCCGGTTACATCGATTTACTGGCTTCGGCCGGGCCCCTGAAAGTCGGATTTTGCGAGGGTATCGGTTTGCCCGAACGGCCTGGTTGCTAGCCTAGCCTCGCTAGCACCGCGAGCTTGATCATGGGTGCCATCTAATCACAGTAGGTGCAAAATATTGGCAATTCCAGCCTCAAGAAGTCCCTTTCGTTAATGTTGTCAAGCGCCGGGGCGGTAAGACAGGCTGTCCTTGCAGGGTTTTATGAGGCGGCTGTAAAGATCTGATCTCATGATTTGAAATCAGTTAAATCCTTTAGTTACTGTCCATAGCGTATTTCCATATCTACTTTTTAACTGGTGACCTGAGGCCTCTAAGGTACTCATAAGACTTTTCTGTGTGTAGCTCTCGGATTTGGCGTCCGATTGTTCCAACACGACACCTGAACTTTGCTGCTGCTCAAGCTTGCTTGAGTGGTGAAACCTCTTGTTCAGATTGCGAAAAGCCTCAGGTCACCATTGACCCTAACCTCTCCGGAGCACATGACGGAGCGCGTCTTTGCTCCCTTGCTCCGGAATAGATCTCGAGGAACAACACATGACTATCAAAACTCAGACGGGTAACCCCGTGTATGTCATCGGTGTAACGGGCGGTATCGGCTCAGGCAAGTCTGCCGTGGGTACGATGCTCTCGCAGATGGGTGTGACGGTGTTCGACACCGACCATATCGCCCGCGATCTGCGCGACAAGCCCGGACCGGTTCAAGATCAGATTCTCGCCAGGTTTGGCGCCGATCTGCTCAATTCTGATGGGTCCATCAACCGCGAGAAGCTCGGCCGTATCGTGTTTGATGACCCGCAGGCGCGTAAGGATCTGGAGGACATCCTGCATCCTGCCATCGCCGCCGCCAAGCAAGAGCGCATCGAAGCCAGCGAAGGCATCGTCGCCGTGCTTGTGCCCTTGCTCTACGAGACCAGTTCTCAGAGCCAGTACGACGAAGTGTGGACCGTGGTGGTGCAGCCGGATGTGCAACTTGCACGCCTGCGTGCTCGCGATAAGCGTTCCGACGAAGAGCTGAAGAAGCGCATCGCTGCTCAGCTTCCCCAGGACGCCAAAGCGGCACTCTCCCTGGTTGTCATCGACAATTCCGGCGATCTCGCCGCCACGCAGGTTCAGGTGGCTCAGGCCATTGCCGAAACCCGCGAGCGTTTTGCCGCCAAGGTGGCTCTTCCCGCGGCCGCTCCTGCTGACGGCGCTACTGCTTCGCCTCAGCCTGCTGATGCTCCGGCACCTGTTGTCGACGCTTCAGGCACTGCCGCCACTTCCGACCCTGGTTCTGTCGATGGGGCAGAAGCGGCTGCCACTGCCGACAGCGACAAGGCACCGCCTGTACCCGCCGGCGCCGACGGCAAGGAGAACCATTACCAGGGCGTTCTGCGCGATTTCGGCTACATGGCCACCGAAGAAGCTCTGGCTAAGCTCGGTCAAGTGGCTCGCACGGCCGGCAAGGAAGCCAATGCTTCCATGTCCATGGTGGTCTCCGCTCGCGACACGGGCGGCAATGATGCCGAAACCACCGCCTCTGCTGCTACTCCGGCGGCAGGCAACGGCAACAAGCCCGGTCAGCAGCCTGCCGACCAGGAGCGTGAGCTGCGCGTGGACGTGAAGATGTCCGTTCGCAATCGCCCCGGTCAGGTGGACACGCCTGCTCCCGGTGACGGTAGCGGCAACGGCGGTAACGGCGGCACTCCCGGCGGTTACGGCCACGGTCATGGACACGGTCACGGACGCTTCCTCGGCACTCCAATGGTGCTCGGGCTCTTCGGGCTGCTGGCCTTCCTGGCCTTCATCCTGGCCCTGCTGTTCTGGTTCGACCGTTCCCACACGGCTGCCTCTCCCGCTCCGACGCAGGTGACGGTCAATCCGCCTAATGTGACGGTGACCGTGGAAGCACCCCAGGTGACCGTCAATAATCCACCTGTGGTGGTTGTGGATGGTTCCGGCTGCGTGCGCTGCCCGGTCAAGCCGGTGGAGGTGCAACCTCTGCCTGAGAAGCCGGTGGTGGTGACGCCGCCTGTGGTTGTGGATCCCTGCCAGGACGTGAAGAATCCCGACTACCTCAGTGAGCCGCCGGCCTTTGCTCTGCGCTATATCCACAACGAAGTGCGCTGGGCCGTGGCTCAGTGGACCGTGGGTAAGAGCTGCACCGGTACCATCGTGGAGGGTCGCGACAAGGAAGGTCGACTGGTGGTGCGGCAGGTCTACCGCAGCTACCTGGCCTTTGTCGGTCAGGAGACCTTCAAGTATCTGCCGGATGGTCGCATCCAGGTAGACCGTTTTGATTCCAACAACATCTACGTCGGACGCACCTACCGCTGAGGCGGTGGGTGCTCCGCATCTGGAGAAGACTATGAGCAAGAAAACCGAGAACGGGCCCAGGAAAGGCCCGTTCAAAATGCTGGAATCCGGCGTCATCAAGATCGCGCGCCCCATCGAGAATCCCCTCGCTCCCTATGTGGCAGCCGAGAAGGATGAGATTCCCGACTACCTGGCGGCGGTGGATCACACCGTCTCCATCCCCAAGAAGAAGGACTACGAGAAGCAGATGAATGCGGAGGAGGAGCGTTTCAACAAGCTCGTTCGCCGCATGGCCCTGGCTCGCAAGTACCTGATCGTGGTGCTGCAAGGTCGCGATGGTGCCGGTAAGAGCGGTGCCACCCAGCGCATTGCCGGCGCCCTCGACTTCGACGCCAAGCTCTTCTTGAGCGTGCCCATCGGCGCGCCCAGCGAAGACGAGCGTGCCCATCCGCCCCTCTGGCGTTTCTTCAAAGACGATCGCATGCCGGCCTATGGGCAGGTGCGCGTCTTCGACCGTTCCTGGTTCGAAGAAGTGCTGGTGGTGCGGGTCAACAAACTGCAGCCGGAAGCGGTCTGGCAACACAGCTATGCCGGTCTGCGGGCCATGGACTGGAGCCTCGAGCAGCAGGGCGGCGTCGTCGTCAAGCTCTGGCTCGATATCACCAAGGACGAGCAGAAGAAGCGCTTCGAGGACCGCGCTCGTGAAAAGCCCTGGAAGCTTTCCCCTTCCGACGCGGAAGCGCGCAAGAAGTGGAAGCCCTACACCAAGGCTGCCAACGAGATGTTCTACCGCACCGGCACCGAATATGCGCCCTGGTTCATCGTTTCCAGCGAGGACAAGCGCTACAGCCGTGTGAACGTGCTGCGCATCATCAACCAGCAGATGGAAGAAGCCCTCGGCCCCGAGTCCAAAGACGAAGGCGACAAGGCTTCCGGCAAGTCCAAAAAGGGTTGAGCAACTTCGCTCGGCCCGCATCTGTTAACACCTAACCCAGCATTCTGCTCAAAAGCAGAGGAGAAACCTATGGTTCAAGCCGTATGTACACTGGCTGCCGGCACCAACTACAAAGTTGACGTGACCGCCGGCGGCCATTCGGTCGTGAGCGATCAGGCGGTTTCCGTCGGGGGCACGGGCGCCGGTCCCACCCCCAAGGAGCTGCTCCTGGCTGCCATCGGCGCCTGCACCGTGCAGACGCTCATGATGGTCGCTCCCCAGCGCAAGTGGGACATCAAGTCCCTCGTCGTCAAAGTCACCTTCTCGGAGATTCCCGATCCGGCCGATGCCAGCAAGAAGATTTCCCTCATCGAGGAACTCATCGAGGTCACAGGCAATCTCAGCCAGGCCGAACTGGATGCCATCGAGCGCACCGCCGGACGCTGCCCCGTTCTGAAAGCGGTGGAAGGTCCCAAGCAGGTGACCAAGAAGGCCGTCAAGGTCTGATTTTCAGATGAGAGGAACCCCGGCGGTTGCCTCTCCGTCCGCGAGCTGCTGCTCATGTAGAGCGCGGCTGATTAGAGCAGGCTGACACCACTACTGGTGCCAGCCTGCTGCCCTTTATTCCGGACGATTTCTCTAACCTAACTGTGTCGGAGACAAAAACACCCTTCAATCGCTCGTTCTAGAGCGAGGTGTCGTATCCGCACGAAAGATTGAAATTGCCATGAACAACAACCATCAAGATGGTGGCGGTCCGTCCAACGACGGCTCGTACATCAAACGACTCATCTATCTGTTCGGTATCGTTTACTTTGCCCAGGGTCTGGCGCAAGCAAGCGGTCTGATCAGTCAACCCCTCAGTTTCTACCTCAAAGAAGTAATGCACTTCGATGAGGCTCAGTCCACGGCCTACCTGGCTGTGCTTACCATTCCCTGGTTGATCAAGCCGCTCTACGGCCTGGTCAGCGACTTCATCCCGCTCTTCGGCTACCGGCGCAAAACCTGGCTCTTGGCTCTCAATGCCATGTCGGCCGGCGCTTTCTTCTGGCTCACCGGACTGAGTGATGCTTCGCTCATCGTCTCCGCCCTCTTGCTCACAGCTGTGGGCACGGCCGCCTCCGACGTGATCGTGGACGCGGTGATGGTGGAAAACGGGCAGAAGTACAACATGGTCGGCAAGTTCCAGAGCGTACAGTGGTTCTGGTTCTACACCGCCCAGATTGCCACCTCCATTGCCGGCGGCTGGATTGCCGGTGGTTCCGACCCCGCAAGCGCCCTGCACACGGCGGCCCTTATCACCATGTGCGCACCCGCGGCCGTGGCGCTCCTGGCCTGGTTCGGGCTCAAGGAAGACAAGTCTCGCATCAACACGGTGGAGATGAAGAAGACCGCCCTTTCCCTCGGTGAGGCCTTCAAATCGCCGACACTCTGGGGCGTCATCACCTTCCTGGCCTTCTATAACTTCTCGCCCAGCTTCGGCACCCCCATGTATTACCACATGGTGGACAAGCTCAAGTTCTCGCAGGAGTTCATCGGCACCCTCGGTGCCATCGGCTCGGCCGGTGCGGTGATTGGTACCTTCCTCTACGGCTGGTACTTCACCAAGAAGACCCTGCATTTCCAGCTCACCTTCGCCATCCTGGCCGGTGCCATCGGCACGTTCTCCTACCTCTCGGTAGTGCAGAACTCGCCCATGGCTGGTGCCATCATGGTCGGTCTCAGTCTGGTCTTCGGCGCTGCCGGTGCCATTGCCACTCTCACGGTTCTGAGCCTGGCCGGTCGGGCCTGCCCGAAGAAGGCCGAAGGTTTCACCTTCGCCGCCCTGATGTCGGTCTACAACGGCTTCGCCCAGCTCTCGGCCATCGTCGGGTCCTGGATGTTCGTGCACTGGTTCGACCGCAGCCTCTCGCCCCTGATCATCGTCTCGGGCGTCTTTACTCTCGCCTGCTTCCTGCTCGTGCCCCTGCTCAAGGGTGTCAAAGACGACGCGGAAGAGGGCGGCGGCAAATAGGCTCTCAAGCCTGAGTTACGCCGGGCGTCGGTAAGTGCTCACGTTGAGCCGCCGGCGCCCGGAGAGCTAAACAGCAAGGAGGTAAACTTGCAGAAGTTTTTTGCAAAACTCTTCAAAGATCAATTCCTCTTTCCAGGTCCTACCTTCCTCCGTTGGTATGGCCTGGCAGCGGTGCTGACTTCGTTCTATAGCTTTGTCAGTACCATCCTCACGGTGGGCGAGAATTCGGTCGCTGTCGGTGAGGCTGCTCCTCTGGTGCAGTCTCCGCTGGCGGCCGGACTTCTCGCCGGTCTTGCCGTCTTGCTTCTGGCTCTGGTCTTCTACCTGATCATCGCCATGTACCTGCGTCTCTTCCACACCGTTCGGGAGGACTACCGACAGTTTCGCGCCTGGCTGCCCGGAGCCCTGAAAAGCTTCGCTGACGGCATGCGCTCTTTCTGGTCGGCTCTGACCGGTCTGGCTGCCACCCTCAGATCTCTACCGGCGAGGCTTGCCGCTCTCAGCCGGAAGCTGAAAGCAAGCTCCGCCAGGGACCGCTATCTGGCTTTCGTCAGCCTGATGAACATTTTCCTCATGGGTGCCTGCTTCTATCTGATCTGGCCTCTGGCATCTCACTGGGCCGGCAATCTGCCTGCCTGGCTGAGCGTGCACGAGACCCATCCGGATTTCAGCCTGGTGCTCATGGTCGCCACCATCACCACCATGTTCGCCATGGTTGTGGTGCTGCCGCTCTGGATGGCACTGTCCATCGCCATCGGTCGATTCTTCTTCAAGAATGCCGGTGGAAATGCGGGCGGCAAACAGTAGAAACCAATCCAAGGAAGGAAAGCAAACTTTGGGCAATACTCAAACATTGAACGGCGCTCTGCCGGAGACCGTGGCAGTGCGCCTGCGCCGAGCCGCCAATATCGTCATGTCGCTCTATGCGGACGACAGAACGGTACGGCGGCAGCTCTGGTGGGATGTGAACCGCTACAGCGACGACGAGTCGAACCGACTCTTCGTGGCTTGCGCGAGAGAACTTCACGACGGGCAAAAGCTCTTCCGTGAAGGTCTTCTGTTCAGCTTCCTCAGCGCGGAGGCGCGTCGCTTCGCCTACGACCACTGTGCCAATGCCTATGTGTATTGGGCAACCATCAGTGGTGCCATCGAGGCCGGCGCGTCACTGCCCCTCAGCCGCGAAAGTTTCGCCGCTGCCTACAACCAGACGGCTGTGAATGCCTGAGGCTTTCTTGAAAAGTTAGCCGGGAAGACGAGACAAAACACTTGAGGTGGTGCTGCCAAATAGTTCCACCTTAAGTTTTTGCTCTCGTTTTTTCCTTGCCTGGTCTACCCATACATATAGTTGTCGAGAAGTGATCTCCGCGAGAAATGGCATCCCAAGAGGTGGTCACTAGTGAGCCGGGTTCGTTTCCATGTCGTATTTTTCACTTTAACCAGGCTCAAACAGCTCTACAATCAGTATTCTAGTGATTTTTCCCAATGCAGCTGCTGAGGTTGTGAAGTTTCCATTGTTGCTTAGATCAAGCAGCTAACGGTGTTTTGTACCCCTAGCCTCTTTGACACCAGCCTGAACGTTCGTGCGGCGTGATAGCTTCTCGCTATTTGAAATTCAACCCCTTTTCGCGTCTCGCGCACTCTCACCGCAACATGTATGAATGTGCGCTGAAACTGGGTAACACTGCCATTTTGCTCTAGTCTGATTTGCACTTGGTGGATTAATATGTATGCCAGTGCATGCATCAACAGTCTGAACATATTCGACTTAAACTGGCTGCAACTAAGCCGATCGCATCGTGTCTCTTTGATTGACTTGATCCACATCTCGCATCTGGGCCCGCCTGCAGTACACGTCCTCATACACCTGTCTTGCCTGATATCCTGTGAGATTTGTTACCACATATCTCACTTCCAGCCCGCTGTCTGTGTAATCACACCTGGCAATTACTCTTCGCTCCCGGTCCCATGAACGGGCTGCGTAACTGGTTTCTCCATACACCCGCGCCCGCCGGTGTTCGAATTCTTGTCTTGCCTGCTGGCGCTTGTCCTTGTCGTACGTTGACGATATCTCTTTCAGCCTTTTGTTCTTTGCCTTTTTCCCACTTTTGCCAAGATATCTGGGCTCCTCGTATTTCCTTTTGAACTTGCTCTGTGCTTTGGCTCGAAACTGTTTCGTTTTGACAAAAAGCGAATGATTGTCCTTCATGCCCAGTACGTACCGAACTCGATTCTCATCCATCCACTTGTATAGCTCATTGTCCGTGAATGCCCCATCCGCTCTCACTACAATTTCCACCCGCGGCATGCTTGTCTTAACCGTCTCACCAGTCTTTTCAGGATCGGCAGCGACCATTTCACTTCTCCATGATCCCTGGACGTAGCGCTGCAACCAGCAACCAGCCATTCTCATCAAACACAAACAACGGAAAATACATGAACTTCCCATATGGACCGCCTCTGTAGAATGCGTTCAATTGCACTCCGTAGGTCTCAATGGCACTACCGTCGAAGTCCAGAACCAACCTCTTGGGCGGCTTTCGATGACATTCAATGTAATACTCCACCAGCCACTGGCTTAACTTGTACAACTCCTTGTACTGGCGCTCAGTTTCAAGCCTCTGCTGTGTTGAGTGACCGGCAAGATCCTCTCCGCTCAGCGGATTCCTTCCCACTGCCGCCTTCAGTGCCGGATCTCCTCTCAGGCTGTCGCTGTCTGCAGTTGCCGAACACCCTGCAATGATTTGAAATACCCGCTGAGCGATTTGCTCGAACATGTTGTGCTTGATTAGCGACTGCGTTCTGTGGTCGTCCAATCGCTCCGCCGCACCCCGGAGTAGCTTCGTTAGCTTTTCAGCCTGCGCCACAAGCAGTAATCCGGCATTTCCTGATACATCCTCGCCGTCAAACGCCAGTGTTACCTCTTTCTCCGGCAAGATATCGAGGCTAAGTTGAGAGATTCTTTGATCTGCGGTAGACTTCTTCATCGAAAAGGTTCCTTGTTCGCTCTTTTGTGTTGCTTCGTAACCACGCATTCTGAGCCAATTTGCGAACCTTTTCCAGCTTTAAAACCTCTTTTTTGCGTTAAAGATGATCAATCTCCCATCTTTGCCAATCCTGCATCTGCTGCGCCTCTCGATACTTTAAGTCCTGTCACTTTCCCTGCGTATGGGGTATTCAGGCTTGCATAGGTTACTATATAAAGAAGTAAATGCATAATGCTCGCAAAATCACTCGGCCCAAGAAGACTCTCAGGCGGCGAGGCTTATTTTTCCTCTACTCCGGAGTTCTTGCCGCTAAGTTCGAACGAGCGTTTTGGGCACATTCTTCCCATTCATCGCTGCTCAGTTTTCGCAGGATGTGCTCTGGAGTGGTCGGTGCAAGAAACTTTCTGTAAAAGCGGTCAAAAGGGGGAGACCTCGGTTAATCTTTCAATTGCAAGAAAGAAGGACAACCGATGGTCTTACAAGATGATAGCACAAAATACATCCAAGGGAATATCCTGGAAATACTGTCAGAGGGCGGTCTGGAGCGCATAGGAGATGCCATTCAGATTTTGCTAAATGCGCCATGTTAGCTGAGCGAGAGAAGCATTTAGGTGCCGGCCTACGAACGAACAGAGGCAAGAACCACACATGCCAACGGGTTTAAGCCAAAGACGATTAAGACAAGAGTAGGTGAGATACCGCTAGCGGTCCCGCAGACAAGGGACGGGAAATTCTATCCTAACTGCCTAGAGAAGGGTCAGCGCTCCGAGAAAGCACTTACATTGGCTATAGCGGAGATGTATCTACAGGGCGTATCAACGCGCAAAGTGATGTCGATAACCCAGGAGCTGTGCGGCTTTGAAGTCAGTTCGGCTTCTGTCAGCAAGGCGACATCCCAGCTTGATGAGCTATTCTCCTCGTGGAGAGAGCGCCCTCGATCGCTTCCGCTATGTATACCTAGATGCACGCTACGAGAACGTGAGAGAGGGAGGTGTTGTCATAGATCAGGCAGTTCTTGTTGCAGTCGGGGTATCCGAGAGCGGGAAGCGCGAGGTCTTGGGAGTGTCGGTTGAGCTCTCTGAAGCGGAGATTCATTGGAGAAAGTTCTTGCATTCTCTCCAGCACAGAGGCTTACACGGAGTCCAAATGTTCATCAGTGATGATCATGCGGGACTAAAAGCGGCTCGCAAAGCAGTATTTCCGGCTGTTCCATGGCAGAGATGCCAGTACCATCTCCAGCAGAATGCGCAAAAGCACGTGCCAAAGCAGGAAATGAAGCTTCAGGTCGCAGCGGACATACGTAACATATTCAATGCGCCGGATGGGAAGGAAGCGGAAAGGCTTTTGAGCAAGACCGTAGCAAGCTATGAGAAGACAGCCCCACGCCTATCAAATTGGATGGCGGAAAATATACCGGAAGGTCTTACGGTCTTCAAATTGCCAGCCAAACATCGAATTCGGACTCGAACTACTAATGGTGTCGAGCGCCTGAACAAGGAGATTAAGCGGCGCACACGGGTTGTATCGATCTTCCCAAACTCGGCCTCATGCCTGCGACTAGTAACTGCGGTTGTGATGGAGATCTCCGAGGACTGGCAGACTGACAAATGCTACCTAAGTTTCGCTAACACGCCGTCCCAACCGGTAGAATAGAGCGACACATCTATTTGGCAGTGGCAGCTCATGCGTAATAGAGCGCCCTGAGCGAACGAGATAGCTCACCTCCCCAAAAGGTGGGCTGTCTCGTTCGCAATCACATACAAACGTCGGGGACAATGCCGTGGCGCCAGGACCTGGCGCGGCTGTTTCATCCAATCTATCAAGTACAGGATCAGCGGATGATACTACTGGCAGTACCGCAGAGTCCTGCTTTGTACTCGAAAATCTTCACCTGTTAATTGTCTTTTTTGTGGTATATTCAAAATCAGGTCTTCGAGCTATATGACACCAGAAAGATTAAACCGCTCCGGGACTGAATTTACAGAACAAAAAATGCTCCGCCCTGGAGTGTGCTTGTTTCTGGCGACACTATCTCTTACACTTTCGTCCACATCAGAAGCGAGCTGTTCCAGAAGATCGGACGGGCAACTTCCTTTCATGGCCAACATTATCTTGGTGTGCCATTCATCAGTGCCTGAAGCACAGTCTTTGCACTTTTCATATAAGGCAAAATAAACATCGGTAGGAATAGTCTTGTTATGCGCGACCCATTGTCTCATCTCCGGATAATTCTCGATGATCGCCAACCAGACCTCCGGCGGCGCTGTTTCGTGCGCTGCGCGTCTGTATTGGTCAGGGTCTTCGCTGGTTCTGAGCCTGACAAATTCTTCCGGTGATTCAAGCATGGAAATCTACTGCCCTCTTGCTGGCGGATTATAGTGGAGACATGGACATACAGGAAAACTATTTACGCATACCAAACATTTTAGCAATTCCCCAATCTGCTCAGCGCTTTGCGTAAGCTGCTTTCGGCTGTTAATCAAGTCGCCGGCATTCCGTTGCATGATAGATTAGGGATCTGCTCTGATGTTGCCTTTGAGGCTCCTGGAATGATCGATCACGTGCTGCAAGCACTACTAAACAAGTATCGCACTTGTAGTAGCTACACCGATATAGGCACTCTTTACACTGAGGACCAGGGGCAGCTAAAGCCTGCCATAAGATTTGCGACTCACTTCCAGAGAGTGGGTAATTTGAGATTTGAATGGAATGGTCAAACTAAAATCAAGAGAACGGGATTTTCAAACCGGTCTAGCCTTTCAACCATCATCACTCAGTTCAGAGGTGGCTTCCCATCCTATTATGATCCTAGGAATTTAGAAGAACCAAGTCCTAGATTTTCAACGATTGGTAAAGCTCTGCTCTTCGATAGACCCTACTCTGGTTGGGTCGCTGATATTGCTGTCTCAATTCTGTCAGAAGACTTCGAATATGAGCACAGAATCCTGACTCAGCAGGCTGTGTCTTCATTTCGATTGAAATCGGATCAAGCTTCGGAAGGCTATCAGTATGTCAGAACGTTTCAAATGTCTGAAGAAGAGTACACAATGAATCTCATCGAGGAATTGCGCGTGTCTCCCAGCTTACATATTTCCCAGTTCAGACAAACTCGATCAGTCAAGAAGGAGGACAAGAAACCACTCCGATCTCTGGATAGGCCTTCGTGTCGGTCTGCACAGCAGCGCTGGTTATCTCAAGACAGTTTTGCGTTTAGTGAGTATCATTTTGAGGAAGTGAAGTTTGATTGTGAAATTCCATCTGAAGTCTTCTTAAGCGCTAAGGTCAATAGACTTGGGGACAACAAGATTTTCCGCTTCCCAACTTGAAACCTCATATTTTTGACCACTACAGCGCTTATTACCACCTGATTGAGTCGCGCCGGTTTCTGAAGTTAAGTTAGGATGCAGATGAAACTGCAGAGCTTGCCCTGCGCACCATAGCCGGTGCCTAGTTGAAAGTGCTCGCCTCCCAGACCATTGGGATTTCGTATAGCTTGGATCTGGCAGTGTTCTCAGTTCAAAAACAGCCGCCCCGGACAGGTCGAAAAGTTCCCCTCCCACCAGGGCAAACTAATCTTAGGCGGAAATTCGCCTTCTCGAGATGTAACCGCTTAAGTAGTAAAGGGGCAGGTAATGTTTTAGTATGCTCCAATTAGCAGTAACATAGTACTTTGGTTCCCTCGCCGGGCACCTGGCAACACATCGTAAAAAGTTTACCTAGACATGACCAAGTTCAACTCAAGCCGCACCAAGACTAGCTCCAGAGCCTCTCAAAAACTCTCCTTTTCAAGAACTATCTTGGTTTCGGTTGCTTCCATGGCTGTGCTCTCCCTGGCTGCCTGCGCCGTGACGCCGGAGCAGCTTAAGGCTCAGAAGTCCGAGCAATTGACCAAGTTTTGCACGGAAGTAGCCAAGCACTTGCTGGATAGAGATCCCAAGACAATCCAGGCTTCCGTCAATGAGCTTCTGCACGGCGAGCTTTCCGACGGCGCCAGAACCAAATTGCAGGCTCAAAAGATTATTCCCGATTCCAGTATCGATGTGCTCAAGGCAATATCCGACGCGGAAGTGTCCAAGCGCGTCAACGAAATCGAAGTCAGCTCAGTGAAGCCTCTCACCTCTCTTGATAAAGATGATGTGCAGCTTCTGGTTACTGGTAAAGAGACCGTCAAAGCCAGTGGTAAGGTAGTTGTGGTGAGACCCTTTTCTATGACCATGACCTGCCGACTGACTAAAGACATGGATGGCTTTGCGCAGCTTCTAGATTTGAAAGGCTTTCCTTCAGCTAACACTATTCAGACCCCTGTGGAAGCGGATAATAAGTCGCGCCGTGGTCGCAAGCGCGGTTAACAGATAAAGCCTCTCCCCTCGCTCTTCAAGCTGGCTTAACCGGTCAGGCTGGCAGTTTGACCTGGGCAGGCTGAAGCCGTCCGATTTGCTCGATCAGCGTTTTTATTGACGTACCCTGGCTGGAAGAAGACAGGAAGGTTGTAAGCTCGAAGCAGAGGATGAGGCTAAGGGCCAGTGTCGCTCTTTGCGCCAGGGCTTGTTCCTGCACAGGAAAGTCGAAAAGATTTAGATAGGCGCTAGTGAAAGCCCTGTCCAACTCAGGCTTGAATAGTTCCTGGCAGCCTTCTTCTCTGAAGCTACCGGCGAACATCAGGCGACTGTACATGAAGTCGAAGAGCCGATCACCTCTTCTTCCGAAGTCCCAATCTATGACACCGACGGCCTCATTGGCGCTAGTGAAAATGACATTGCCAGGATGAAAGTCTCCATGAATCCAGACGGCGTCTTCGACTTCGTCGGCAAAAGGCAGAGCCTGCCGAATTTTCTCCAGGCAGCGGCGGGTTGCATCTGCTAACTGCTCAGTCGAGCTTCCTTGACGCGCTCCCACTTGAGCCTGAAACTCTTTCAGGCGCCCCTCCAGGTCGAGCAGGCAGGCTCTTTCGTAGTCTACCGGTTTGCCGCCTTGATTGAGAGCGGTGGTGCGGCGATCCTCCTCTGAACTCAGTCTATGTAACTTGGCCAGTGCCTCCGCTGCGGCCCGGCAGTGTGTTTCCTCCCAGGTAGTCCGGCGCCAGTCGAAACTCTTGCCGGCAATGAATTTTCTGGCTGTCCAGAGTCTGCCGCCGCTTTTCAGATAGGGAATGTCGGCATGGTCTTTGCACGGCAAGAGCAGCGGCAACTGGTAAGGCAGCCTCTCACTTCCGCTCAGTTCATGTAACAGAGCTGCTTCCCTGGCGATGGTCTCTTCTGTGCGCCAGGAGGGTTCTTTGCTTACGATAACGCGTCCGGCCGTAGAGCTTGCCAGGAAACGATCAGCGTTTATTGCGGCGAAGAAAACCGGCTCGGAAAGAACAGGCGCGAACCCTGCCCATATGGCTTGGCACATCTCAGACTCATTGTTATTTAGAAATTGATTGCCGCCCTGGTTCCGGATTATATGTTCCATCCCAGTTCCTGCACGGCTTCAGAGAAGTCTACGCGCATGCGCTCGCAGAAATTGAGGGCGATTACTGCCTGTTCCAATTTCAACTTTTGGGTGGATAACAAGGTCATGCACTGATAGCTGGCCAGCACCGTTTTGGTATCGATTTTGCCCATGGAGACAAGTACTTTTTCCAGTTTGGTGCCTTTCTCGGCTGCCTGTTTCTTAGCGGCATCGAGGTCGGCCTGGGTGATGATGCCGGCTTGCTTGAGCATGTCCACTGGATTGGTTGGTACTACAATTGGTGCCTTTTCTGGCTCCGGCGGTTTCGCTTCCTTGGGCGGCGCTTTTGGATGCCGTTTGCGAAACTCTTGCACTGCCTCGTCTTTAGTCATTTCACCGGAGCGAATCGCTGCTTGCAGTTGCAGGAGGGTACGCCAGACGGCGTTGGAAATCAGTCCTGCTTCCACCAGCACTGCTTCCAGAGGCGTATCCACCACCAGGGAGCTGGTGTGCTCGCGGGGGCTGGCTAGTTTCTGAATGTCTATTTCGCCGCCGGTGACGTGGGCCCGGTTGATGGCACTTGCCGCTTCCGCCAGGGTTATGGTGCCTTCCCTGAGCATTTTCTGAATCTGTACGGCGGCTTCCAGGGTGGAACGGGGCAATGTATCTGTTTCCACCAGGATATGAACGGAGCCGGCCGTGGCTGTGCTCGTCACCTTGGAGAGAGTGGTGGTGGTGAGGCTCAGACCCTTCGATTTGGGCGCGATCGCTTCCAGGTCGGCATGCAGCTCCGCCACTGTTTCGTAGCGCTTTTCCGGCTCTTTTTCCAGAGTGCGGAAGATGATTTTTTCAAGCTCGGGTGGGATTTTTAGATCCGGTGCGATTTCCTTGAATTTAGGCGGCGGATCGCAGATGTGCTTGCTTAGTGTTTGCAGGGCGTTCTCGCCCAGGAAGGGCAGGGCTCCGGTGATAGCCTGGTACATCAGGCAGCCCAGGGAATAGATGTCGGAACGTCCGTCCAGAGAAAGCCCTTTACACTGTTCGGGGCTCATGTAGAGGGGGCTGCCCACAACGTCGCCGGCATTGGTGAGGTCTTGCCCGGGGAAACGTCCGTGGGGAAGGATTTTGGAAATGCCGAAGTCGACTATTTTGACCAGCCTTTCTTTCTTGCCCAGATTGACCAGCATTAAATTGCTGGGCTTCAAGTCTCTGTGGATAATGCCCCTTTCGTGGGCATGACCGAGCGCGTCGCAAGCTTGCAGGAAGATTTCGATAAATTCGCCGAACTCCAGGTGACCCACTTGCTCGAGGGTCTTATCGAGACCCTTGCCGTCCACATACTCCATGACGATGAAAGGCAGACCGGCGCTGGAGAAACCGTAGTGATAGACGGAGATCAAATTGGGGTGGGCGAGCGCGATAGTGGCTCGGCCTTCTTGTTCGAAGCGCTTTTTGGAGAGGGGATCGCTCAGGAGTTTGGTATGGAGAACTTTGATGGCTACCGTGCGCTCGAACATGTTGTCTTTGCCGCGATAGACCACGCCCATGCCGCCGCAGCCTATTTCTTCCACAATCTCGTAATGGTCTATTTGGGTGCCCGGTTTGACCACGGTTTGCACCTGACCGGCGTTTTCATCTTCCGGCTGGTTGGTCGGGTCGAGAGCCTGGATGGCTTCTTCCATGAGCTTGTGGATGACGCCGGCGTCGCGGCTGCGGAAGCTCCAGAGGACAACATTGTCGCCCATTTCCTCGGCCATCAACAGCCAGGTGGCTTCGCCGCCCTTGCCGCCTGTCTCCCAGGTGACCGAAAGGACAAAATTGGAGGATTCGGTTCGCTTCCAGGACATAGCTGCAGGAATTCCGGGGCTATCCTTGGCTCTTTGAAAGCTGAACTCCAGGTCTTCCACGGTCGGCACCCGGGGCCATTTAGCCGGGCGCGGTGATCGCACCTGGGCCTGGTCCGGCTTGTCGGACTTACGACTGAACGAGTCCTGGAGGGGCATTTTATCCTGGGTTGTACTGACTGGTATCTGCGGGCACTAAGTGCTTTTATATTAAACCAATTAGGGAATCGGGGAGTATCTCCATTAGATTTAGTACCCGATATATTTACCTGTTATGTGCTATAGTAGTAAATTTGCCGAAAATTTAGGTGCAGCCCGGCAGGTGCCAGAACATCGAGGATGTCTGGTCTGCCGGACTGCCACGCTAAACTACGGGACACCGGGGTTGTCAGGCTGGCAGTGCCTGCTCCTGGTCTGCCTCGCTCGGGCGAAAGCCTCGCTTTTTCAGCTCTTCTTTGATTTCCGCCACGGAAAGTTCGGTGCTGAAGGTGGCTTCCATTACTTCACCGTCGCCCTCGGGCAGATACCGGCTGACGATGTGATCCAACTGCTCGTCGTAGCCTGTCGGGCGTCCGCTGAAACCGCTCACGGGGGTGAGCATGTACCAGGTATGCCCGTCTCTGTCTGCTTCTTCCTCGCTGCAGACTTCGAAGAAGAAGTCCTGAGGACGGAAGCAGGGATACTTGCCGAAGAACTCGAAAGTTTCGTTCCGGTAAGCCCGCTCGGCCATGACGGCTTTGGCCGCGGCCAGACCGTTGCCTTCGCCGTCCTCGTCCTCTTCCTCACCGTCACCGGCATCGAAGGGGGCGAAGCCGCGGATGATCACCTCGCTAAGGACACCCTGGTTCTCTTTGACGAGAGCCTGGAGGGGCAGAGTGCCGTGAAAGAATAGCCTTTCCACGGTTTCGCCCCTGGCCGCGCTGCCTCGTTTGGAGACGCGCTTCCAGTCTTTGGCGAGCTTTGCCAGGTCGGCTCCGAAGATTTCGGGCCACTTGTCGGCGAGAGCCTGCTTGCAGGCGGCGGTGGTGATTTTTCCGGTGGGTTTATCGTTCATAGGCTGGCCCTCAGAGGTTGGGGTTGAAGATTTCGAAGCGGTCCACTTCCTCTCCGTTCAGGTCGATTTGCCTGAGCGTCAGGGTGTCCCTTGTGAAGTCGACAATGCTGAAGGAGTGGCGATCTCCAATCAGTTTCACGGTCCAGGGCTGCCACAGGTCGGGACGCTCCATGAGGTCCACACTGTCCAGCTTGGCGCCACCACCGCCGGTGACGATGTAGATGACTCCGTTTGGCTGGCGCTTCTCTTTGCCGTCGAAGTCGAAGTCCATGGTAATGCTGCCACCCACATAGCCTTCCACCTGACGGTGCAAGGCTTTTGCACCCTCAAGCACTTTGAACTTGATCGGGCGGCTGCGTTCGTAGCTGTGGGCGTGGCCACAGAAGACGACCGCGACGCCTTGCTCTTCAAAGATGTCGGCCAGGAAGCGCATGTTCTGTTCGCGCTGGTGCTTGCGGTTGGAAGTGAAGGGCGGCTGATGCAGCACTACGATCTTCCAGACGCCCTTGGGCACCTTGCTCAGGTCTTTGCGCACGTAGTCGCGCAGGCTCTCCTCGCTCCAGTCCATGTAGGTGTTGGCGTCGAGGAAGAGGAAGTGCGCGTTGCCGTAATCGTACGAGAAATTGGCCATGCGCGGATAACGACCATCGGCAGCGTCAATCAGGGCCTGTCTGGCCTGCCTGTCGCCGGTCATGGGCGGCAGGTTGGCGCCAACCTGCTGAGTACCGGCACCCTTTCTGGAAACCTCGTTTTCACCCAGATCGTGCTCCGGGTTGAAGCCATTCAATGGCAGGCTGAAGAGTGCGAAATAAGCCATCAGGTCCGGATAGTCGCTGAAAGAGATGAGCGTCTCCGGGTCGTATTTGGCCATGTCATGGTTGCCGACGCAGGAGATGAACATGCTCTTGTCGAGCAGGGCCGCACCTGTTTCCGGTGAGTCTTTGCCGGCCTGATAGACCGGGAAGAAGCGACTCAGGTACTCGTTGAAGCGCCCGTGGTGGTAAACGATGTCGCCGCTACCGATGAGAAGAT
Organism: Candidatus Obscuribacter sp.; assembly: GCA_016712465.1. GTDB lineage: Bacteria > Cyanobacteriota > Vampirovibrionia > Obscuribacterales > Obscuribacteraceae > Obscuribacter. The sequence goes on along the minus strand of JADJQZ010000001.1, from coordinate 6,422,293 downwards.
CGGCCCCTCGCGGTTTGCGATGAGCGCTGCTTTTGCCGCTGGCGGTATCGGCAGCACTTCGCTCCGGCAGCGACATCTGGTAAGCCACTTGCTTCTGCCAGGGTGAGCCGGAACCCATGTCACCGAATACGATGGCACGGAATTCTTGCCCCCGACTCTTGCGAGTGGAGAAAGTGGAGCTGTGAACTTCTTCCACTCCGAAGAAGATCTTGTAGCCATAAGCCGTATCGCTCTTGAGACCGGTGAGACGAGCCACATATTGCACCTGGTTGGCTACACCGACCAGGTTGACGGTTCGGGTATCGGGGCGCACGGTCAAGAGCGGAGACTGGTCGGCAGCGTTCAGCTCACGCACTTCCACCCGGCAGCTACCGAGCCGCCTGGCAGTGTGGAAGAGAACTTCCATGCATTCGCTGCCGTCTTCGGCGAAGTGCGGATGGTTGCCGGGCTGCAGCCAGGGCTTGATGAAGAACGGACCGACGGCTTCGAAAGTGGGCGATTCCCAGTTGTATTTTCCGGATTTTGCCTTGGCCGTTGCCGGCTCCTGCAGTGCTTCCGGGCGGGATAGCCGGCGGTAGAGAAAGTAGAGCAGTAAAGATAGACAGGTGAGTGCAATCAGCCAGAGCATTTGGGCCTCCGGTTCCTATAGGTTGTTGTTTGCATGGGGTTTCAGGGTGCCAGTCAATTTGACTGTTGCCGACGCTGAAGCCCCGGAGCCCCTGAGAACCACCATGCAAAATCACGGCAGAGACAGGAAGGGGAGGCGTTCAGCGTCAGTGGAAATTGCTTCCGGTGCCGTTCCCGCCACTGGTAGATCCGCTTTCGGCGGACTCCGTGGTCTCGGGCAGCACCTGCACCTCGAACCATTCGATGAAGTTTTTGCCTTGCCCGTCTGCTTTGACGGTCAAGACTTTGATGGCAAAGCCGTTCAGTTCGATACTGGCACCTTCGCTTGGGTCGCCGCTGTAGTTCTCCTGAAAGACTTCCGCCAGCGTGGTGCCGCTACTGGAGACCAGTCGGGCATCAAAGACGCGGCGGAACTCGTAGAGCGTAAGCGAGGCTTCCACTTTGAAGAGATTTTCGCCGAGAGGTTCAACGCCTTCCACGGGGCCGTCGTCCTCGTCGTGGATTTCACCCACGAGTTGTTCCACCAGGTCTTCCTGCGTGACCAGACCGATGGTTTTGCCGGCTTCGTCAGTGACGATGGCCAGCTGCAGGTGACCGGTCTTGAGCTCCTCCAGGAGGACGCTGGCCGGTGTATCGTGCTTGACGAAGAAGGGCTGACGGATGTAAGCCCCCAGTTTGCCGATGGCTTCGCCGGCACCCGCTGATGGAACAGGCAAGCGTGGCGGCTTGACGGTCTCAGCCTTGAGTTTCTTGCGCAGCACATCCAGGAGTTCCCGGGTGCGCAGGATGCCTACGACGGTGTCGCGTGAGCCCCGGTAGAGAGGCAAACGGCTGTGCTTGGTGCGCACGATCACGTCCAGAGCATCGAGCAAGTTCATCTCTTCCGGCAGGCAGTCCATGTGGCTGGCAGGTACCATCACGTCTCTTACGGTGAGACCGCGATACTCAAGCGCCCGCTGTACCAGACCCGATTCGGCTTTGCCGATGGTGCCGGCTCGGGCCGAGTTCTCCACGAGGATCATCAGTTCGTCCACCGAAGGAGGCGTTTCTGCGGAACTGCCTTTGGGCATTCCGGGCAGACGCATGAGCAACTTGGTGGTGAACGAGATCAACCAGAGAAACGGTGCCGTTACTCGGCAGAAGAGCTGGAACGGCAGGGACAGGGTGAGAGCAACCTTTTCAGGACTGCGCAGACCGATGAGCTTGGGCATCTGTTCGCCGATGATGACGTGCAGGAAGGTCAACATGGCGAAGGAAATTGCCATAGCCAGGATGGCCGGTATTTTGAAAGGGGCGATGAAGGGCAGGAATTCGGCCAGGAGAGCGATACCCCCTTCCAGGGCGCTCCTGATCGGTTCCACACCGATGCCGCCTACCATGAGTCCCGTGATGGTTATGCCTAGCTGGGCACCGGCCACGGAGTTGTCCAGCTTGTTAGATAACTGTTGAATGGTGCGCGCTCCGCGCACATTCTGTTGCACCATCTCCTCGATACGAGTCTTCCTGAGCCGAATCAGTGCATATTCGGCGGCCACGAAGAGACCGTTCAAGACGACGAACAACACAAGGAGACCCAGCCAGAGCCAGGTAGTTGCAGTAGACATTTGATACTCCAAGAAAGAGTTAGACCGTTTCCCTTGAGGAAAGCCGGGAAAACGCTCAGGGTTAGTAATGGCTGCAATCCGTGGGCGAAGTCGACTCTGTGAACGTCTTAATCCAGTTGAGCCACGTTTAAGTGCTCATGAGAGGAAAGAGAGTTGAGTGCCGGAAATCGCTTGAGCTTTGATTGAAACCAGAAATAGAGAGAATTGATGGCCTTGAAGCCTATATAGCTTTTGCCGTCTATTCAATAACTACTAATTACTGGTAGCTTAGGATTCGGTAAGCTTTAGCTTTGTGTCCTCTTGAAATGCCAAGGTGGCGGCATTACCGTTTGCACTGCCACATGACAATTTGGCAATCTTTGGGACGTCAAAGTATGGCCAGCTCGCACACCTTGGCAACGTTGTCGACAGCGGCGGCGAGCGGTCTTCCTGTGTCTGATCTGTAAAGGCCCGGGCTGGAGCTGACAAATAGCCACCACCGCCGTGATCGCCCTTGCTATACTGACCGGGATGACTACTTTCAGCACAGATTCAGATTGCAGAGGCGGCTCGGATCCGAGCCAGAACCCGAATCAGAAAGGGTTTGCCGATACTCGTCGCCATCTGGTGTTTCATCCCCAGTACCAGACAGATTTGCCTGCCTATGGGTTGAGTCAGCCTTTCGCGCTGGATCGTGGTGCCATGGTTTTGCGCCGTCTGGCCATGGAACTGGGCCAGACGCCTGCATACGAAGCGCCCCGGCCTTTGGAGCGGAGCCAGGTCACCCGGGTTCACACCGAGGCCTATCTTGAGAGCCTTTCTCAGTCCAGCACATGGCTGGAAATTTTTGAATTGAAAGAAGAATTGGATGCTCTTGGTCGCCTGCCTGGCGCGGTCAAGCCCTTCCACACCATTCTAGACGACTTCCTGCTCAAAGCCGGCGGTACTCTTCTTTCCGCGCGAAAAGCAATTGCCGACGGCATGTGTGCCAATTTGGGCGGCGGCTATCATCACGCCTTTCCTGATCAAGGTCGGGGCTTTTGTGCCATCAACGATGTGGCAATAACCGTGCACGAGATTCTCAGGGAGAAACTGGCTGAGCGTGTCATGGTTGTTGATGTTGACTTTCACCAGGGCGATGGAACGGCCCGCTGTCTGTCCGGTCGCAAAGACGTTTTCACATTTTCCATTCATTCCCATGAAGGCTGGCCGGAAGAGAAGAGTGTGAGCAGCAAAGACATTGCCGTAGCGGAAAAAGATCAGACTCGTTACCTGGATATGTTGCAAGAGGGTCTGGCTGCTTCCGTGCAGGAATTTCAGCCTGATTTTGTGCTCTTAGTAGACGGCAGTGATGCTTATGAAAAGGATGTTTTGCCGGGCACCAAGTTTCTCAAGTTGCCACTTTCTGTTATGCAGAAACGCAGCGAATACATCATAGACCTATTCGCTGAGCGGAAAATCCCTCTCAGTCTGGTGTTTGCAGGGGGATATGGCCCTGATGTCTGGGAAGTGCACTATCATACGGTCAGGCAATTATTAGCAAGGAGTGGTGTCACCTTTGGTGCAGCGGCGCGAATCACTTAAAGAATCTCCGGTGAAGGATGCTGTTGTCGCCCTGCCCTTTCTCAAATGGGCAGGGGGCAAAGGTCGCTTGCTGAGCCAGTATGCTGGGCTCTTTCCGAAAGATTTCGAGAGTTACTTCGAACCTTTTCTCGGTGGTGGAGCCGTATACTTTCATTTGAGTCAGAATCGTAAATTCGAGAAAGCCTATATCTCTGATTACAATCCGGAGCTGACCAACTGCTACAAAATGGTGCAGAAAGAACCGAAAAAACTATTGGCGCTGCTCTCCAAAATGCGCAATGACAAACATCTCTTTTACAAAGAAAGAGCCCGTGATGTTTCTCAGCTTACCGACTTAGAACGAGCTGCCAGACTGATTTTTCTTAATCGCACTTGCTTTAACGGTCTTTATCGAGTCAACAGCCAGGGACAGTTCAATGTGCCTTTCGGCAAGTATAAAAACCCGCGCATAGCGGATGCCGGCAATTTGATGGCTGCCAGTGCGGTTTTACAGAATGCTTCCATTCATACCGGCTCTTTTGAAAATCTGGTGTCGAAGGCAAAGAGCGGCGACTTCGTTTACTTCGATCCGCCCTATCAGCCGGTCAGTCGCACTGCCAGCTTTACGTCTTACACCAAGAACAGCTTCAATCTGGCCGACCAGGCGCGCCTGGCTCAACTGGCGCGCCGCCTGCAGGAGCGGGGTGTGCTTGTTATGGTTAGCAATTCCGATACGGATGAAATCAGGGATTTGTATCGTGATTTTGATCTCACTATTGTAAAAGCAGCGCGGGCAATTAATTGTCGAGCCGACGGACGCGGTGTGGTCAACGAGTTGGTTTTGCGAAGCTACAGGTGATTGTTGCTTCCTCAATTATTCGCAAAGAAGCGTTGACAAAAATTTTTCTCCAGGCAAACTAGAGGTATGTTGATAAATCGGCACACCGCTAACCTCTCACTTTCATCTCGCTCTTCATCATCAGAGCTTAATGAAGGGGCTCTGCCGTGCCGGGTTTGTCACAGCGCAAAGGTTATTTCATGGCTTTCATCTTGTTTATGAGTTGAGACTATCGGTCTTATAGCAAGATAGAAGTTAAGGACAAGCAGGTTCAATTAATTTGTTAATTAGTTGAGCTGATGCGCCAAGTACGTATGCCAGGCAGGCGAGACCCCTCGGGGCTCGCCTGCTGCTTTTTACACATGTTTTGAGGAAATGAAAGATGTTGGACATCAATTACATAAAACGGGAACCGGAACTTTTTAAGAAGACAATTAGAGACAAGGGGATAAACCTTGATTTGGACGAGCTTTTAGCTTGTTACGAGGAACTGGTGCTTTTGAACAAGGAAATCAACGGACTGCGCGAAAGACGGAACGCTATCGCAAAAGAGTTCGGCATGCTGAAAGAAAGGGAGGTGGTTGGGGCCGATGCGGAGGCGCTGAATGGGGCTAGGAAAGCGGCTGGGAAAGCTGGTTTGCCTTTGGCGGAAGGTAAAGAGGTAGCCCTGCATTTGAAGGCGCTTGAGAGAAGGCAGGTCGATTTAGAGGATCGCTACCGACGTTTGCTTCTTTTAGTTCCGGCTCCGGTTCTGCCGGCTGTGCCAGTCGGCAACAGCGATTTAGACAACGTTGAGCTTTACCGAAGAGGCGAGCTTCTTCAGTTTGACTTCCAGCCCCTCGATCATCTTGCCCTTGTGGAACGTCTCGGATTGGCTGATTTTGTCGGTGCGAGGGCAGCGGCCGGTGCCCGTGCCTATGCGCTTCTGGGTGATCTGATGCTCTTGGAAATGGCGGTGCACCGCTTTGCTGTGGATTATCTTGTCGGGCGTGGTTTTCAACCAGTGGCACCGCCTGTGATGGTACGGCAGGAGGCCATGGAAGGTACCGGGTACTTTCCCTTAGGTCTTGAGAATGCCTATGAGCTGAAGAAGGATGATCTTTTTCTGACCGGTACTTGCGAAGTGGGCTTGGTAGCCATGCATCGCGACCAGCTCTTTGGGAAGCAAGAACTGCCCAGGCGCCTTGTCGGTCTGAGCACCTGTTTCAGGCGGGAGGCCGGTGCGGCCGGCAAGGATACTCGTGGACTGTTTCGCGTGCATCAATTTCAAAAAGTGGAGCAAGTAGCTTTTACAATTGCCGAGCAAGAGGCTGGTCTGGCTATGCATTACGAGCTTCTTGGGAATGCCGAAGCGATCCTCCAGGCGCTTGAACTTCCTTATAGGGTGGTGCAGGTATGCATCGGCGACATTGGTCAGGGACAGGTCTTCAAGCATGATATCGAGACTTATATGCCGGCCCGGGGCGGTTATTTTGAGACCCATTCCTGCAGTTTCCTGGCTGATTTTCAAGCCAGGCGTCTGAATATGCGCTACAAAGAGGGCGGCAAACGTCCCTACGTTTATACGGTCAATAACACGGCCGCCGCCACACCGCGCCTGCTCATCGCCCTGCTGGAGAATCATCAGGAGAAGGATGGCCGGGTGCGCATTCCCGGCTGTTTGCAGCCCTATATGGGCCGTACCCATCTGGAGCCGCGCTTCAAATGAGGTTTGCCGGCGCGGCATGCTTTAAGGAGACCGAAGCAACTTCGGTCTCCTTAATTACCTTACTAAAAAGTCTCTACAAAAGGGTCTCTACTAAGAAGGGCGAGGGTCGTGAACCCAAGCGGCTGCAATCAGGCCAGCAGGTCCTGGCGAATCTGAATGCGCTTCAGTTCTTGCCAGTTGATGCGGCAGAACATATCCATCTCTTCACCGGGTTTGGTGCAGCAGTGATGCACCAGGAAGGCTGCTTTGGTCTCGCAGATTTCGCCTTGCTTGACGCGCTCCAGGCAGGCCAGACCGATGCGGGCGTGCATGGGGTTGACATAGCCGCGGGCTAGCATTGCTTCGGCTACGGTATCTTCAAAGTCGATGATTTCGGCCGCCACATCTCTCACCAATCGCTCCGGCACAATGGCTGCTCTTCTCAGCAGTTTGAATACTTCGTCGAGGCTCTCCGATTCTTCGATGATTTGCTCAAGGGGCGCACCCAGTCTGCAAACCAGGCGCAAGAGCTTGATGGCACGGCGGTAAGTGAGAACGCGATTCTGAATCATGTGTTGAAGCTTGAGAGCTGCTTCGAGAGCCAGTTCTGAGATGTGACCATGGTTCATGAGCACCCGGCCGATGTTGTTATCCTCTTCCGTGCCGACTTCGCAGGCAGTCAGTACATCTTTGGGCTGTACCAGGTCGGCGGAAATGAGAAACTCGCCCAGTCTGGGCGCGGCATTGTTTGAACGAACCAGTTTGCCGTTGTCACCCAGCACTTCCCTCAGGCTCACCTGGCGTTCATGCATTTCTTTGCAGAAGGCGATGGCTTCAGCGAAATTGACTTTGTTGTCCCGCAGCATGATCTGCAGGTTGAGAGCGCCTTCCAGTGTCTTGGCCGAGACGAAGCGCAACATGAGCAGGGCGCCGCCCAGGGTAGTGTTGTGGCGCTGGGATTCACGGGCACCCTGTGCCAACTGGTTTTCATCCAATACGCCGGCGGCTAGAAACAGCCTGCCCAGACGGGTCTGGGGGCTTTCGCCAGAGCGGCTCAAACCGTTCAGGCGGAAGGACTCGTTGATGTCTACCTTGTTTAGGTGGCAGAAGCGCAGGAGGTCTTTGGCCAGGGAATTATCTATGGTGCCTTCCCGCAAGAGGCCTTGCAGTTCGAGGGCGCAGTTGACGTCATGATCGTCGAGCCAGCCGGTCATAACCAGCACTCTGCCGATGGGGAAGGAGGTGCGCTTGGCGATGGAGAGTCCTTCCGATACAGCCGAAACGTCCACCAGTCCAGTCTCAAGAAAAAGTTCGCCGAGGCGGTAGCGATTTTCACGCTGCTTCTTGACTAAATTCATGACATTCTCCTTGGTCTGCAAATTCTTTATGCCCCTCCGCCAGTAAAAAGTGCGGAGGTATTTGCCCCTTGGCTTCCGTTTATAGCTCTTAATTGCTATTCATCTATTTCGTTTGCGGTATTTCGCTCGCGGTATTCCGCTTGAGAAAGATGAAAAGCCTAAAACGCCCTGGTAATAAGGGGAGATGCTGACCTTTAGCGGTTCATGGCAAATGCCGAGCCGTTAAAAGCCTGTGGGCGTTTTTAGCGCTATAACCTGTGCTTGAAAGGCACAAGTGTTTGTTTTGCACAAAGCGTGCTTTAGTAAGTGAATAAATGGAGCAAATGCCCCAAGTGAGGCTAAGTGCCTCGTGGATGAATTTACTGCACCGGGTTGTTGCTGTCAAGTAGATTTAATGCAAAGGCCCCCGGCTCTTACACGTTTTCGTTAGTACCCCTTCGCCAATTTACGGCTACCCAGCCTCGTACTAGGATGGATTCATGAGGGTCGGTAAGCCCAATACCAAAACCAGCCCCTGCAAGCACTCAGCCAAGCCTTACTAAAGATTACTCACTGACATGTCCGCTGCCATAGCTGTGGCTCGGGAGGATTTTATGCTGCGAAATTCAGTCGACCTGGAAGAATTGAAAAACCGCCGGAGCTTCCCCAAGAATAACTATTTTTGCTACAAGTGGCGCATTAAAGACCATTTCAACCGCTCCATCGACAGGCAGATATTTCATCTGCGGGCCCTGGGCGCCTCTAACGATGTTTCGCTTATGAATGATCGCATCATGCAACTCTACAAGTCCTCTTTCGGTTCCAGCCGCAAAGACTTGATAGTTGATCTGGCTCGCGACGCCATGAGCTTTCTCGATCGACGCCGCTCCGATCAGAAACGCCAGCAAGCAAAGGAACTGCGGCTGTCCACCGCCACCATTGAGCTGGTGCAATATGCCTCCAATGTCTTGCTCGGCTTTTCCACTGAGTTAAACAGCCTCATGGGCTTGAGCGAGCTTTTCATTACCGCCTCGGAGCCCGAAGCTAAAAAGCTGGGCGCTTGTGGCGAAGGCATCACCCATGTTGTGCAAGCCGGTTTCAGCACCAACAGCTTTCGCCTGGTCATCGAAGGGCGCCTGGAGTGCATCAATTTTTATCTGGTGCCGGCCGACAGCTTGCTCACCTTGAATGAGATTGCCATGAATTATGAGCCCCTGGAAAAGTGGCGCAGTCTGATTGGCGACACCGGCGCCGTAAAATGGTATTCCGGTGGTCGGGCCATTGCCGAAGACATGGTAGAGGTGATTTGTTCAGAGCTTCTGAGAGTGCTTCTGGCTGCTACTCAAGAAAGGCTTATGCCCGAGCTGGAGTCTGTGGCTGCAGACGAAAGCTTCTTCGAACTTTCCGCTCCAGCTCCCTGGGAGCTCGATCTTGAAAGTCGTAAGCAGTCCGACCGGGAATTGCCCAACGGGGAGATGCCCGTCGACAGCCGAGGTTTTTCTCTTGAGCTGCAGCCGGAAGCGGAACTCTTCAACAGCGTTAGCAATGACTATTACGTTGAGGCTCTTGAGACACCTGAATATGAGTTGGGCATGAAGAGCGGCTGTTATCCGTGTCTTTCATCGGCATTTACAACCACTCTTACCAATGTAGATGCCGTCCCTCCCGAAGTCGGCAAGACTTCCAAAAAGAAGCGCAGAAACAGCAAGGGTCGCAAATAAAAATAGAGCATAGTTTTTCCCGGCAAAACCAACCCTCCCATAAGCCGGAGAAGGGGGCAGAGATTAATCTCTGTCCTTTTCTCTTGCTGTTTTGCTAGAGGGGCAATGCTGGAAGTGCCGGCTCTGGTTCAGGCTCTGGCTTTGGTTCGCAGGTTGGCGAGGCCGCCGTCTACTCCCAGAATCTGACCGGTGATCCAGGAGGCCTGATCACTCAAAAGAAAAGCAATCGCTCCGGCCAGATCTTCCGGCTGTCCCAGGCGTCCCAGGGGATGCATGGCCGTGGAGGCCTCTTTCAGTGCCTGCGCGGAAGTAATAGCAGCGGTCAGATTGGTTTCAACCAGGCCGGGTGCCAGGCAGTTCACTCTGATGCCGGAGCGGGCGTAGGTGGCGGCAGCCGAGCGGCTCAGACCGATGACACCGGCTTTGGCGGCGGCAATGGCTTCGTGATCGCTCATACCGGTTTGAGCGGCTGCTGAGGCGATGAAGACCACGCTTCCCCTGGTTTTGCGCAAACCCTTGATGCCTGCCTTAAGCAGAAAGAAGCAAGAATTCAAGTTGGTATTCAGAACCTCCTGCCAGTCGTCGATATCGGTTGTGTGGGCGGGCCTCAAGTGCAGAGAGCCCACGCAATTGACCAGGCCGTAGGTGTCTCCGAGTTGTAATTCCAGGCGCACCAGGGCCGCCTCTACCTGGGCGTAGACAGTGGCATCGCAGAGAGCCGTGGCCACGTCTTCTTCCGCGGCGCCGCAGGCCATGAGCCGCTCCTTCAGTTCGGCCAGTTTCTCCTGGGAGCGCCCCATCAGGCCTACTTTGTATCCGCTGCGGCATAGTCTTTCCGCCAGCGCACTGCCGGTGCAGCCTGTCGCTCCCATGATCATTACTGTTTTTTTGTCCATCTTTCACGCCTCGCCTTCCCTATTCTGAGGTTAGGCAAAGCAGATGAATAAGGTGTGAACTCGTAAGCAAGGGAGTTCGCGACCGCTCACCTGGTGGTTGGGAACGTCTCTATTTTCACGTGTGTTTCACTTTCGATGAGCTAGTTTGGCAATATCTCGTGCCAAGATAAGTCGACTCGATCGGCTTATCTTCTTTTGGCATAATACTGCTGGTGGTGGCACAAGTGGCGCCGCTAGCAGAGCTGCGCACCGGCATGAACAGGCATTCTTCTGCCGAAACGCCGAAAGATAATAGACAGGCATTGCTTCTGACGGTTTGCTCTTTATATAAACAAATTACCAATTCACTCTTCTAAAAACACGAGGCTAATCTAGAAAGACTACCCCGCCCACAGTTTGAGTAAAAAGTTTGAGCCGGTCGGGTCAAAGAGTGAATGCAAGTCTGGAATTTAAGTAAAGACGCAAAAAGCAGTCAAACTAGAAGCTGAAGAGCCTTAAATCAGGCTCCATCAAGGGAACATCCCATGACAAAGACAGATATCACTGAGTCGGCCGCTATTCAACAGAGGCTGGCTGAAATGCAGGCTCAAGCCGTGAGTCAGTCGGAGATCGCTCTGCACTGGGCCGGCCATAACCGACAGGATCTGGCTATCGTCTTCATCAACATGGCTAAGCTCATGTTGCTCGAGGGTGAAGGGCTTGGAAGCGAGAGTGAGTTCTGGGTTTTGACCAACCGTTCCGCCGTTGCCGAGCTTGCCCGGCAACCTAAGCTTGCCCTCGACTTAGCCGTTCGTGCTCACGATCTGGGCGAGAAGCTCTTCCTGGGCGACGCCCTCAAACTGGCGGTGGCACGCGGCAATCTGGGCAAAGCTCTGGCCGGCGCCGATCGCCCGGAGGAGGCACGCAAAAGGTTGAGCGAAGGCCTCTTTGGGGTCTCCACCGCCAGCCATAGCCCGCCTGCCGAAACGCCGGAGCCGCTCAAGAAGTATTATCGCGAAGCTTTCATAGACTATGCCCGCGCCTTGCAGAAGTTGCCGGCAAGACCGCGGTAAAGCCTGTTCAGGCAGCGCTTTCTCAGCAACACATGCTGACCATCTCGTTCTCACCATCACTCATCAAAGGGCTCCGGTCGGGTAACCGACCGGAGACTGGCCCATGTCTTTTGCAAGCATGTCGGACTCCCTGAGCGGGCTCTTACCGTTCTATGTGTTTGTTGCCACAGCTGCCTGGGGTCTCTGGGGCATTTTCGACAAACTGGCTCTGGAGCGTTCGCAACCAAAGGACGTCTTCCTTGCCACCACGCTTTTTGCCCTGCCTCAGATTCCACTTTTGCTCTTCATGCTCTACTGGAGCCAACCGCAGTGGCAGCTCACGCCGTCGCTCCTGATCTACGCCGGGCTTTCTTCTCTGGTCTCATCTCTGGGCATGATGCTCTACCTGGACTCTATGAAGCGTACGGATACCACCGTGATACTGAGCCTTACCGCCGCCTATCCGCTGGTGACTCAGATCGTCTGCTTCTTCTTCCTGGAAGAGACATTCTCGGCTGGACGGGCTCTGGGTGCCGTCTTCATTGCCTCCGGTGTGGTAGTGATTGGACTCACGGACAATTCCAGTCCTCAGCCCATCACCAATCTGCCCCAGCCGGGTAAGCCCGAGCCTTCATCCAATCAGGAGCCCGATCCTTCATCCAATCACGAGCCAGATCCTTCATCAGTGCAGAAGCCGGAGCGCCTTCCAGTCCTTAGATCTGCCCTGAGATTATTTCTCAGACCAGGCCTTGGACGTCTTTTCCTGTCGGCAATGGTGGTGAATGTTTGCTGGGGTCTCAAGGGCGTCTTCGAGAAATTGTCGGTGCAACACGGCACACCTCTGGAGTCCTATTTCTCGGAATGTCTGACCAATCTGGCACTACTTCTGCCGGTTCTGCTCTGGTTTTTCTGGAGCGGTTTCAAACCCAGGCTGAAGAGCAAACATCTCTGGCGTTACACCGGCCTTTCCGAACTGGCGCTGGCCGTCGGCGGTATCTCTTATCTGACGGCTCTCAGCCTGGCACCGGCAAGCTATGTGGTGACGATCACGAGCACCTATCCACTGCTCATGTATTTCATCGCCTTGTTTGTTTTGAACGAAAAGTTCAATCGCATCAGACTCTTCGGCATTGTCTGCATAGTTGTCGGCGGGCTGATTGTCTGAGCGCTGCTACTTCGTTGCCATGGTTCTGCCCATGAATTCACCAGCGCCTCAGTGCCCGGGCTTTGAAAAACCGCGCTGAACAATATCGTGGCGGACAGGTTGAAGCGATGCCCGTCGGGCATAGGCTTCACTGTCCGCCCGGGACGCGGGCCGGAAATCAAAGGAGTATCGAGTATCCGGCGCCAATACCCAGGGGCGAAACTCGACTCTACCGGTTGCTGAAATTTCTACCGGAGTCAGCTTGGGTAGTCATTTTGCGGAACCACTGCAAATGTAACAATAGTGATTTGAAGGAATATTACATCAGCGTTTCGGGACTTTTCTGCAACTAAAACACACACTGTATCTGCCTTTTCGCTGTCAAACAGAATTAACTTTCGTCGTTACATGAGTTTAGCGATTTTCCCAAAGAGTTTTAAAAGACATAGCCGCAGTCTCGAAACTCCAGACTGAAGGCGGCACTGCTAAGATCTCTGCGCTTCCACCCGTCTCAGTTTTCTGGTGCCATTTTTTTGCATTTCTTTTCCAATTTTTTGCCTCGTGAGATACCATAGCAGATAGTAAAAATTTACGTTTTAAAAATAGGTCGACACGCCGGAGGTGGGAGCCTTGCCGGTGTGTCGCCTGAGAAAGTGTGAGAATTACACGCAGGGGCTTATGGAGCCAGCTCCTTCAGTTCGCTGAGCAGGTTTTGCCTGGTAGCGTCGTGATAGAGATGATGTACCGCCTCGCTCCGGTAAATGCGCTCAGCCTGACTGAAGCTCTCCAGGAAAGCTTTGCGACCGGCGTTGAAGACGGCAGGTTCGTAGTGAGCGTACTCCTTGCGAATCTGGCGGCAATAGAGTTTGTATGCGCGCGGGCGTGAGGCGAGGATCAGTAGATCGCAATCGAGAAAGAGATCCAGTTCCGCCTGACTGAGGCCGCATTCCGGTTCTAAGAGCGCCTTCTTGTGCGAGGCTGTTGCCAGAATCAAGCAGCGTACCTGGGCGCCGTAGCGCTCCATCAAACCGGCTGCTTTGAGAAACTCTTCAGCCATCTGCCAGGAGAGCATCTCGTTGTCGTTTCTACGGGCATCGTAAACGATGTCGTGGTAGAAGACCGCCAACTTCAAAGCTGGGCTGATTGAGCAACCCGGCAGCGTCTTCCTGAGGGCTTCCAGATGATCGAGGAACTGCCCCAGGTGTTTGAGACGATGATAATAGCGGCTCTTTTCCCGGTAGCGTTGCGAGAGCGCTTGCCAGAAGGGCCGGTGCACATGGGTCGGTATTTTGAGCTCGTTCATGAGAACAAGCCAGGCAACTTGCGCTTTGCTCTTTGCCATTTTTACCTCCTGGTAGCCAGTATTTTAGCCAACTTTGCCCTTAAAGGCCCAAAAGGATGAAAAGCTTCCCAGCGGTCCGCCGAAAGCGGACCCCGGGAAGAAAGACTATTTACTGTTCAGCGGCCTTGCCGGATCAGGAAATGTCGAAGGAGGTCTGATTGCGAGCTCCGCCGGTGCGGCGGATCGTCCAGCCCTTGGCTTGGAAGTCCCGTGCCACTTCGTCGATGACGTCCTGGGGGTAGACGCCGCGCAGGTTGGGCTTCCAGTCCTTGCGCTGGATGGCGTCGACCAGTGCGTCGGTGAGGCGCTTGATATCGTCGGCGCGGCGCTGGCGAGCTTGGGCGGCGGCGGCATCGGCGTCTTGCTTGGCGACGTCGGACTTGCTGGGGATGTTGGACACTATTTTTCCTTTGATAGAAAGATTGGCTCCGGCGCCTGGTTTAAGTGTGGCGCCGGAGTCAATTGGATTTTGCGGGGTTGCGGTCAGTCGTTGACGACTGCCCACAGGCTCTGGCCCAGTTTCTGGAACCGCGGCGACAGCGGATCGTACATGGCGTTCAGCTCTGCCTCCTCGTAGAGGGGCACGCTCTCGCCGGTGCAGTTGCCTTCGGCATCGGTGCTGTGACCGTAGCCGAATTGCTGCCTGAACACCCTGGCCACCAGGCAGCTCATTTCCGCCTGGTTGGTGGCTTCCGCCAGCCTGTCCATGATGTACTCCGCTTCGCCGTCGTATTCGTCTGCGGGCACACCCATGGGCACCAGTCCTTCCGGATCGGCGTCCATGAGTATGCCGGCGATTTTGTTCTTCAGTTCTTGATCACTGGTCATTGAAACCTCTTCTTCTTTTGCTGATACATGGCTTGAACCGCGGGGGCTCAGCTTGTCGGCTTGCGCCTCGGTCGAGCTGAGCCCCTTTGGTATCAATCCAGATTGATGGACAGACTCTTGAACTCCGGTTTGGGAGCTCCTTCGTCTGTCTTCTTCAGAACGGGGGCGATGGGCGTGGTCTTCAACACCGCATCCACCGATTCGCGTTCGGAGTTGCCGCTCGGGGCGGTGACAGTGCTTTTCACCTGATTGCCCAAGTACTCTTCCGTGCGGTCGAGACTGCCGTCCGGGCGATAATGCCGCCTGGTGAAGGTACCCCAGCTAGCACCGGACTTGCGGCTTTCGGTCATTTTCACCACTTTGCCGCCCGGATAGAAGTTGACTTCCCGGCGAACATTGTAGGTTTCGTAGTACTCGATTGCCTGTTCCAGCACGTAGCCGTCCACCGTCACCCCGACACTGTCGGCGGGGATGGCGGGGTCGAGCTTGACCCAGCGCTGGAGGAGCTGGGTGCTGCGGCTGTAGTTGTTCTTGCTGCTGACGTCGTAGTAGGAGACCTGGATAGCATCGCTGCTGTCGTAGAAGGTCTTCTCCATGTACGCCTTGCCCGATTTCTCATCGTAGGTCGTGACCGTGATGGACGAGTAGCCGTAGTTGGTGCTCATCTTTCTGGTCTTGCCGTCGGCGAGGTAGTCCACAACTTCCGTGGCCCAGCCGCCGTAAACGATGGAACGGTAACGCACTCCCTTGGCGTCGAAGAAATCGCGCGTGGTCTCGTTATAGCCCGAGACTGTGAGAATCTCGGCCAGTCCGGTGCCGTCCGGACGGAAGACCTGCTCGGAAATGAGCCGGCCCCGTTCCTTCTTGGCATAGACTTTGATGCGTTCGATGCCGCTGCGATTGTCGTAGTAGCTGGTAGCTACCAGGTCACCCTCCACCGAGAGCACGGCCATTTCCTTGATGCTGCCGCTCATGCGGTAGGAGCGTTCCGACTTGATGGTCTTGCCGTCTTCGGCAAATTCCACCAGGCGAGAGAGCTTGCGTGTGGCCAGGTCGGCATCGGGAGCCGACTGCCGGCGCTTATCCGCCCTGGCCTGAGCATCCTGCTCGGCCGGTGAGAGGGCGTAGAACTCTTTCATGGAAACCGGCTTGCCGCCCTTGTCGAAGTCGACGATAGCTGTGCGTCCGTCCTGAAATTCGATGCGCATGTACTGGCGCGAGCCATCGCTGGCGGTGGCCACGACACGGAGCGCTTCGCCGCTCTTGATGGGCTTTAGCACCACCGTATAGGCGGGCTTGGCGGCGAAGGTGCCGGCCGGTGTTGAGGCGTCCTTGCCGGAGGGCAAGAAGGCGAAAACGAGCACACCCAGAGCGATAAAGAAAGTAATTACGACACCCCAGAAGAGTCTGGGGTTTGTGGTCTGATTCATGGGATTCACCCGTTGGAAAGGCCCTGCCAGGTCTTTCGACCTGACAGGGCGTGCCATATCCTTTCTGCGATGAAATGCGAGATTACGCGGTCGGAGCGGGCGGTGCCGTTTCACCGGAGTCGGAGGCAGTGTCGCCAGGGGTGGCGGCAGCTTCCGAGGTGCCGGCATCGGCATCGGCGGTCAGCTCGGCTTGTTCAGCCTGAGCAGCCTTGACTTCGGCCACGTGCTTCTCGTAACGGTCGCGCACCTGGTCGATCATCTTGAGGGCGTTGTCCTCGACGATGGCGGCAGCGATGCGCGGCTGGTAACCCGACTTGCACAGACCCCAGTAAGCCAGGGTGGCAGCCGAGATGACGTAGGTGACATGCATGTCGCCCTTGTCGGTGGGAAGGTCGGACTTGCCCTCCATGAGCATCTGAGCCAGAAGCTGAGCTTTGGCTTCGCGCTCGGGAGTCCAGTTGATCACGTCGATGGTGCTGACACCACCGAGGCTCTTGAGCGGAGTGCGAATCAGGGCCCGGGCCACGATGGGCGCCACAGCCTTGATGTCCGCCACCGGAATCTGGATTTCCGGGTGTTCCTTCTTGCCTTCCGTGGACTTCCAGGTGATGAACTCCGGAATGTTGCCGAAGCCCACGCCCTGGTCAGCCAGCGCTCGGCACTGCTTCGCTTCCGTGGGGAAGCCAATCTCTTCGAGAGCGGCAGCGACGATGTAGGCGCGGATGTAGTCCGGCGGGTGGGGCAGGAAGGTGAGGGAGACCTGGCCGTTGCCGACCTGGCTCAGCTCGTACTGCGACTCGGTGCGCAGCAGCTTGGCGGTGTTGAACACGTTCTTGCGCTTGGAATTGAAGGCGCTGAACGTGGAGATCATGTTGTACAGGTAGGCGGGACCGCCCAGGAGCACGCCGCCGGAGATGTCGGCGTCCACTTCACCGATGGTGTCCACCATCAGCTTGACCAGAAGGTTTGCCGTAGGCACCTGCTGGCGGCCGATCTTGACGGCGTTCTTGCTCAGCTTCAGCTCACCCTTCTCGTGGCTGTCCAGGATGGACTTGGCCACCACTGCGCTGAGCTCATCGCCGAGACCTTCCACGTCGTGGAAGATGTCGTGACGGAACTCGTGCATGTAGAGAATGAGCATGAGCGTGATGATGTTGCGCTCGTCGTGGGGCACTTCGATGGCATGGGCACCGATAGGACCGCGAGTGCCGGGCAGGGTAGCCGGGCCTTCGCCGCTGAAGCGCGCCACGTAGACATTGCCCACGCCGTAGACGCGGGTGTTGAGGCGGGTCTTGGTCTCGGTGGACATGGCGCTGGCGTGGTGGCTGCCTTCGAACAGGTGGTGTGCCTGCTCGACGGAGAAGACCACGGCATCCAGCTCCTTGTACTTGCCGCTGCGCTGCTGGCCGAAAGCGTCCGTCCAGATGCGCAGAACATTGATGATGGGGGTCAGCTCTTCATCGAGAACTTCGATGGCTGCCTCCAGCAGGCGGTACTCAGGCACGCCCGGATTCTGGGCGCGCAGACCGTCCAGGGTGCGCGGCAGAGCGCCCAGATAGACGCGACGCAGCTTGGTGAGCTGGTCGTCCAGGCTGTCGATGGCGGGCAGGTACTTGGGGTCCATGTACTCACGGGCCCAGCTCACCTTGTCCGACTGCTCATCGAAGCGTTCGGCCACGATGGCGTCGTACTTGCCGTCTTCCAGAAGCTCGCGCAGTCCGCCGGCTGCCACCAGCAGGGTAGCGTCCACACCTGCGTCCCGAGCCTTTTCCAGCTGCGGGATCAGGGTCGCCGGCTTGTGCTTGGGGATCTGACCCAGAGTGGGGCTGCCGGGCACGTAAGTGCTGAGCGGCTTGCCGTCATCGGAGGCAGCGGAGCCGGCGCGATTGTGCGAAGTGCTACCTCCGGCGCCGAAAGGGCCAAGCGCGTCCTCGTCGGCGGTGTGGTCGTCGTGGTCGTGGTCGTGATCTTCACCCTGCTTGGCGGCCCGAGCAGCGCGGGCGGCAGCCTGCTTCTGCTTGATGCGCTTGAGAGCGCGCACCACGAGGGTTTCCTCGTTGGGGAAGGGGAAGTTTTCGGCGCCGTAGCCGGGGCAGATCACCACGTGAGGGCGGCAGCCGCCCTTGTGGCCGTGCGGACGACGGTCGTCGCCCTTGTCCCCGGACTCGCCGAGATTGAGAATGATCATGGGAGTGGCACTGGTATTCTTTGCCATAGTTTTGCTCCTTCTTGTTTGTTTGACATAAGGAAGTCGAAAGAAAGCGCGACTGAGATTGCTCTCAGCCGCGCCCTTTCAGGGAAACCCGCTTGTTAGCGGTAGTAGTGTTCCGACTTGAAGACATCCACTTCGCAGGCCGACAGGCAGGCGGCGAGCGCCTCCTTGACCTGCTGCGCTTCCGCCGCGGTGAGCACACCGCCGGCCGTGGCGCTCTCGACCAGAGCGAAGTCAATGCCACCGCGGGGCAGCTGCTTGCGCTTCTGCGCGGCGGTGACCTTGTCGATCAGGTCTGCCGCTTCGGTCTTGAGACGGAAGGCTTTGATGAGACGGCCCAGGGCCGGCTTGTCCTCGGCCGGGATGTGAACACCGTCGGCCAGGCGCTTGAACTGGTCGTTGAACGACTGGATGGTGCGCGCCGACAGGTGCGAGTGACGATCACTCGTGCCCAGCGAGAGCGGGTTGATGCGCAGGCCGAAGAGGCCCAGGGTGCGCATGAAGAAACCCACCACCGGCATGCGGGAGTTGGTGTAGATGCCCTCGAAGGCCTTCTGCACTTCATTGAGGGCGAATTCGACGCTGGCCTGCACCAGAGGCAGATCCTCCGGACGACGACCTTCCGCTTCGAAGCGCCGCAGCGCAGCGCAGCCCAGAGAGATCCAGGCGAAAGCGTCGGCGTAGCGACCGTTCAGGCGACCTTCCTTCTTCAGGTTGCCGCCCACGAGCAGGAGACCCAGGTCGGTGAGGAGACCGAAGCGAGCCGCCGCCCAGCCCAGACGACGGTAGTACGTCTTGGTCTGCGGTGCCACCTTGGGCACGCTGATCAGGTGACCGCGGGTGATGCTGTGCACGCCCGTGCGCAGGAAGCCGGCCATGACGTGGCCGATCCAGCCGAAGAGCGTGTTGCGGAAGGCGCGCGGGTCGTCCTTCTCGACGGCTTCCACCATGCGCTGCGAGTACGGATGGCAACGCACTGCACCCTGACCGTTGACCAGGAAGGTACGGGTCATGATGTTGGCGCCTTCCACCGTGATGCCCACCGGGATGGACTGGTAGAGCAGGCCCAGGATGTTGTTGGGACCCTGCATGACGCCGGCACCGCTGAAGACATCCATGCCGTCGCCGACCACACGCGCCGACCAGTCGGTGCTGTAGGCCTTGAGCATGCCCGAGGTGACCGGGGGCTTGATGTCGTTGTCGATGGCGGTGCAGAGGAAGACGCGAGCCGCTTCGAAGATGTACGTGAGAGCCGCCATGCGACCGACACGCTCCTCGACGCCCTGCATCTTGCCGATGGCCAGACCGAACTGGCTGCGCACCATGGAGTAGGCACCGGTGGCCGTGGTGGCCATCTTCATGCCGCCGATGGCGCCTGCCGGCAGAGAGATGCCGCGACCGCCGGCCAGCTGCTCCATGAGCATACGCCAGCCGCGACCGGCGCAATCCACGCCGCCGATGATGTCATCGAGACCGACCACGACGTCGCGACCGATCAGGGGACCGTTCTCGAAGCCGCCGCCGATGGGCATGTGGTGGTCGCCGTTGTAGAAACCGGGGGTGCCCTGGTGCACGAGGATGGTGGTGATGCCCACATGCTCGCCCTTGCCCAGGAGGTTTTCACTGTCGATCACCTTGCAGGCCACGGTGGCGATGTTGGCGATGGAGCCGAGCGTCATGTAGCGCTTCTCGAAGTTGAGGCGCAGCTTGATGACGCCGTCCCCGTCGCGGAAGACGTGGGCGGTGGCTTTGATGCTCTCGGCATCGCTGCCGGCGGTGAGCTCGGTCAGACCGAAGCAGGGCACATAGGTGCCGTCGGCCAGCCGGGGCAGGTAGTGCTTCTTCTGCTCGGGGGTGCCGTAGTGCATGAGCAGCTCGGCGGCGCTCAGGCTGTTGGCGATGATCACCACTGTGGCCACTTGGCTGCAGTGGGGCATCAACTTGGCCATGATGGTAGAAATGGCCAGACGCGAGAAGCCCATGCCGCCCCATTCCTTGGGAATCATCAGGCCCATGAAGCCCTTGGACTTCATGAATTCCATGGCGTCTTCGGGAATGCGTCGGCTCAGGTAGGCCTGCCACGGGTCGACCATGGCGCAGAGTTCATCGCAGGGACCGTCGATGAAGTCCTGCTCTTCCTTGGTGAGCCCACCGTAGGGGTTCTTGAGCATTTGCGCGAAACGGAGCTTGCCGGCGAAGATATCGCCGTCAATCCAGACATCGCCGGCTTCGAGCGCCTGACGCTCGGTAGCGGAGATCTCCGGCAGAAGCTTCCACTGGCGCATCAGCTTCATTGCAAATTTGGATGGAGACATTGTGTGTTCCCTATGTTTTTTGAAGGACCTCGAACTTTTGCGAAGTTGGGAGATTCGAGTAGCCGTTCAGGTTGAAAGGCCACCGGCCGGTCAGTCCCGGAGGAATGCCGGCCGGTGGTTCCATACAAAGTTCGCCGGGCGAAAGCGGTCGATCTGGTGCAAATCCGGCTCCGCCGGATAATGCTTGAGTCTTGCTCATGATCTGACCGTCCCGCCCGGCGAGGTGCATCAAGAGATGCCTGGTAGGGGAACTGCCCTTAGACCTTGACGCCCACGTCGTCCCAAGCCTTCTTCAGCTTGGCCACGAGAGCGGGAGCCATGGTGTTGCAGTTCTCCACCGTCTTCTTGGCGAAGTCGGCGATGGTGGCCGAGCCGGTGACGCGATTGGCGCCGCAGTTGCTCTCCCACCAGATGTGAGCGGGCTCCTTCCAGGAGTGACCGCCCACGGCGACGGCGAACAGGGCGAAGGCCTTGTTCGGGATGCCGCTGTTGATGTGCACGCCACCGTTGTCGCCGGAGCCGCGGTAGAGCTTGCTGTAGTGGTCCGGCTGCGGGTCCTTGCCCAGCTTCGGGTCGTTGTAGGCCGTACCCGGGTTGAGCATGGAGCGCAGGGCGACGCCCTTGATGGTCGGACCGAAGATGCCCTTGCCGATGAGCCAGTGCGCCTTGTCGGCGGTCTCCTTGTTGAGCCACTGCTCGTAGCAGGCGCCCATCACGTCGGAGAAGCTCTCGTTCAGAGCACCGGACTCGCCGTAGTAGTCGAGACCGGAGGTCTTCTCGGTGACGCCGTGAGCGAGCTCGTGACCGACCACGTTGGCGGTGACGAAGGTGACGAAGATGACGCCGTCGCCGTCGCCATAGGTCATGCTCGAGCCGTTCCAGAAGGCGTTGTTGTAGTTGCGACCGTAGTGGACAGTGCCCACCAGGTTCATGCCGTTGCCGTCGATGGAATTCCAGCCGAACTCGCTGCGCAGGAAGTCGCGCATGCCGCCGTGGAAGTCGTAGGCGTTGTCGGTGGTCTTGTCGCCGGTGGCCTTGTCGCCCTCGAAGCGAGCGCGGGTGCCGGGCAGGCGGGTGGTGTTCTTGGCGTCATAGATCTGACGCTCGGCCTTGCCGGCGGCGAAGCGGTAGGGAATGCGACCGGCAGCCGCAGCCTGAGCGATCTTCTGAGTCTCGAGGATGGTGTTGATGAAAGACAGCGAGGCAGTGGGGTTCAGCCGCGCAATGTCGTGCAGCAGGTCGGACGGGATGAAACCGTCCAGGATTCGCTTGGTCATGATTGTTTCCTTTTAGAATTTGCCGGGATTGGCAAATTTCCTTTTTTTGGTTGATGGAAAGATGTTCACGTTGAACAGAAAACCGTTCAGTTCCTGGCTTCACCGGCACTTCTTGCTTTTGGATACGCCCTCTAGAAAGCAAGGCGCGTCATAACCACTACTCGCACTGCGCGTAGTGTCATAACTGAGAAGTGGAATACAGCCTGATAGGGGTGGAGGATGTATGAGTTTCCGGAAAAGAAGAACTAAACGTGCCGAGACACTAAGTAATTTCAGGCCTGGAATTCAAGAGTAGTTTCTATAGCTGAAATATATTCAAGATCTAGCTGTCAAGAGGCACTATTGGCGAGGTTAGCGAAGGTTGCGAGGGGTTGATCAAGCGCCTCGATTTTCCAGGCTAATTTGCTGGTTTCAGGTGCAGTTTCTGGATTTTGGAAACAAATGGCCAGGTTGTGAAAGTGATGCTGCGGTTGCGCCACTTGGGCCTGTTCTTGTGAGACAGCGAGAGCTCATAGCTGACAGCATTTTTATGAGCCGGGAAGCCCGGCTTCCTTCCGCCGTGATTGGTTGAAGAGTCTGGCCCGATAAGGCTCGTGAACATTGAGGCTGTGCTTTCCGGCGCTCGCCGGGCGCTTAAATGAAGAGAAATACAATTTCAATCTCATTGATTATCAAGAGGTTTTTGCCTTAGGTTCCAATCAGGTTTTCACTTATTTTCATTTCCTCCGAGGGTACTTTGGCTTAGCAGCTAACAAGCGCACAATCCTCACGACTAGCCATAAATTGTTGTGACATTAGGTTGTCGAGTCCTGATCCGTTTCATTATGTGTGCCTCATTTTCTGCCAGAATCTCTTTCAATTCCCCAGCTCGTGCTTGGCCGGACATCGTTCTTCGATGTGTGTTCAAGTCGTGCGCGAGAGAGAGTAATTCCGAGTAGTTATTGAGGTAAGTCACCAATGTTGCACAATATCGAAGGCGCATCCTGTCAAAACGAAGGTCAAGCTTTAGGGGCTGGTGCCAGAGCAGAAGCTGATTTTCGCCTCTGCAATAGTGTCAAACCAAGTCATTACGACATTCACCTGACACCCGATTTAGAGCAGTTCACCTTCGACGGGGAAGTGACCATAGAGGTCGAACTTGAGAAGGACAGCAAGACAATCCGCATCAACGCCAAGGAACTTGACCTGCACAATTTCTCTGCTCAAGCTAAAGCAGGCGGAAAAGAGCTTTGGGCTACGATTGCTGTTTGCGAGGAAAGCGAGATCGCTACCCTCACCTTTGCGGAGTCTCTGAAAGCCGGTCAATGGGTTCTCAAATCGCAGTTCAAGGGCACGCTCAACGACAAGCTGAAAGGCTTCTACAGGTCGTTCTGGACTGATGAAAAGGGTGGCAAGCACGCCATCGCCACTACTCAGTTCGAATCCACCGATGCCCGCCGTGCCTTCCCCTGCTTCGACGAACCGGCTTATAAAGCCACTTTCGATGTGCGTCTCACGGTTCCGGAAAAGCTCACTGCCTTGAGCAACGGCGCCATCATTAAGACCGAGACAGAAGGCGGCAAGAAGACTATCACTTATGAGCGCACCATGAAGATGTCCACTTACCTGGTCTGCTTCTGTGTGGGTGAGTTTGTGTCCAGCCAGCCGGTCATGGTCAACGGTACCGAAGTGCGCATCTGGTCAGTGCCCGGCAAAGAGAAGCTGACTCAGTTCGCTCTCGATACCTCGGCCTTTGCCATCGACTTCTATGAGAAGTACTTCGAGATTCCCTACCCGGGCGGCAAGAAAATCGACCATATCGCCATACCCGACTTTGCCTCCGGCGCCATGGAGAACCTCGGTCTGATCACTTACAGGGAAACCGCTCTTCTGCTCGACGACAGCCAGGCTACCCATGCCGAGCGTAAGCGCGTGGCGGAAGTAGTCATGCATGAGCTGGCTCACATGTGGTTCGGTGACCTGGTCACCATGGGTTGGTGGAACGGACTCTGGTTGAACGAGAGTTTCGCCACTTTCATGGAAAACATCTGCCTGCACAACTGGAAGCCGGAATGGGAAATCTGGAATGATTTCGGACTCTCCCGGGCCGCCGCTTCCCGCGTCGATGCTCTCAAGAGTACGCATCCCATCGAGTGTCCGGTCAATCATCCCGACGAGGCCGCCGAGATGTTCGATGTCATCTCTTATGAGAAGGGCTGCTCGGTGCTCTATCAAATTCACGAGTTCATCGGCGGCGAAACTTTCCGTCGCGGTATTGCTGCTTATTTGAAAAAACACAGCTACGGCAACACTGAAACCCACGATCTCTGGGATGCTCTGGAGGAAGCCTGTCAGAAAGCGGCTGCCGAAAGCGGCAAGGCTGAACCGGAGCCGGTGCGATTGATCATGGACAAATGGGTCTTTACCCCCGGACATCCCGTTCTGGAAGTGTCCGGCGATAAGGGCGCCATCACGTTCAAGCAGCGTCCCTTCAAGTTCCTGTCCACCGACGACAAGACCCTCTGGCCCATCCCGGTCTGTTTGAAAGCCCGGGTCAAAGGCAAGGGTCTGGTGGAAAAGCGCTTCCTTATGCAGGAAGCCCAGTTGACTATGGATGTTGCCAAAGAACTTTCCGGCGATGGCGAATTGGAATGCCTGGTGGTCAATGCCGGCGGCTCCGGTTTCTACCGGGTTACCTACGACAAGCACTTCACCTCGCTCATCACCAAAGATGTGAACGGCAATCTCTCCACCATCGAACGCTTCAATCTGGTCAATGATGCCTGGGCTTGCGTGCGGGCCGGTATTCTCTCGGCTGCCGACTACCTGAATCTGATTCAGGTCTTCAGCGAAGAGACAGACCCCAATGTCTGGGCCATACTCACAGCTTCCATCGGTCATCTCTACACCTTGACCGCCAGGGGCAGTGAAGCTCGCGCCAGCATGTCCCATCTGATCAGGAAGCTCGTCAAGCCTACCCAGGAAAAACTGGGTCTCACTGCCGCCGAGGGCGAAAGCGTACAGACAAGGCAACTGCGCGGCTCTCTCGTGAGCGTGCTCGGTACCATAGGCGACGATGAGAGCATGGTCAAAGCCGGTGTTCAGTTGCTGGAGAAGTGGAAGCAAGACAGACAGTCCGTAGACGCCAACCTGGTGCCGGCGGCTGTTTCCATCAGTGCCTACCACGGCGACGGGGCCCGCTATGAAGAGTTTGCCAAACTCTCCAGAGAAGCTACCTCGCCCCAGGAAGTACAGCGCTTCCTCTTCGCCCTGGCTCGCTTCCGCAAACCCGAGCTATTGAAGCGCACCATCGAAGCCTGCCTCTCTGAGCAGGTGAGAACCCAAGACGCTCCCTACCTGTTCGCTGCTCTTCTGAGCAACGAAGAGGCAGGCGAAGGCGCCTGGCAGTTCTTGAAAGAGAACTGGCAAAAAATCACCGCCTCCTACCCGGAAAACGGTGTAGTGAGAATGGTATCTTCCGTTTCGGCTCTCGATAACGAGGCGCTGGCAAAAGATGTGGCAGCTTTCTTCGCCGCTCATCCGGTTAAATCCGGTGAGATGGCGGTGGCGCAAGCCCTTGAGCAGTTGGACATCAATGTCCGGTTGCGCAAGAGAGAAGAGGCCAACCTCGATAAAGCCGCACTCGGCCGCTTAGCGAGAGCCTGAACATCTAAACCGTGAATCCCGAGCAGTCAACCTGACTGCTTTCCAGGGGTTCCAAGCAAGCTTGAGGAGCTTCCCACTCGGGAGGCTCCTTTTGTCTTGTCGCTCTAAGAGCCTGGCCTACTCAAGGCTTGGCTGAAAGATCAAAACTCTATCTGAAGGAGCACAACATCATGTGCATGCTGAGAAACTGCAAACACGGACTCTCTGCGCTGGCTGCCTCCGTGCAGACCGGCGACAAATTTCGTCTGCCCCGTCATATCCTGCCCCGGCACTATGACCTGGAGCTGACGCCTGATTTCGACAACCTCACTTTCTTCGGCTCGGTGGCCATCGACATCGATGTGCTCAAGCCCAGCTCGGAGATTCTCATCAACACCAAGGACCTGCGCCTTGGTAAGGTCACTGTGGAGAAGGAAGACGGCACCAGTCTGGAAGCCACCTTCACCATGGATGAAGAGCTGCAGCGCGCCACCCTCAAGTTCGCCGGCACGGTGGGCAAGGGTGCCTGGCGCCTCAAGCTCAGCTTCGCCGGTACTCTCAACGACGAGCTGAAGGGCTTCTACCGCAGCGTCTGGACGGATGCCGCCGGTGTGGAGCATGTCATCGCCACTACCCAGTTCGAAGCTACGGATGCGCGCCGCGCCTTCCCCTGCTTCGACGAGCCCAACATGAAGGCCACCTTCAAGGTCACCTTGAACGTGCCCCATGGCTATCAGGCCCTGTCGTCCATGCGCTCCGTCGGCGAGTCCACCATCTCGGTGGAAGCGCCTCAGGAGCTGGCTGTGGCCGGCGTCAGTCTGATGGAGCCGCGCTTGCTCAAGCGCGTGGAATTCGCCGTCACGCCCAAGATGTCCACCTACTACCTGGCCTTCATGGCCGGTGAGCTGGCCATGGGTGGTTCGGTGTATGCCCGCGGTGTGGAGCTGCGCTTCTGGACCATCCCCGGCTCCGAGCATCAGCTCGACTTCGCGCAGCGGGTCGGCGCCTTCGCCTACAACTGGCTGGAGGACTATTGCCAGACCAAGTACATCGGCGACGACAAGATCGACTTCGTGGCCGTGCCGGACTTCGCGGCAGGGGCCATGGAGAACCTGGGCTGCATCATCTATCGCATGACCGACCTGCTTCTCGATGAAGCCACGGCCACCCAGGATGAGCGCGAGCGCGTCGCCCACGTTGTGGTGCACGAGCTTGTGCACATGCGCTTCGGCGACGATGCCACCATGGACTGGTGGGACAACCTCTGGCTGAACGAGAGCTTCGCCACCCTGTTGGAAAACATGGGTGTGGATGCCATGTTCCCCGAGTGGAAGACCTGGGAAACCTTTGCTTCCTCTCGCGCCAGTGCCTTCGACCTCGACCAGCTTCACTCCACCCACCCCATCCAGGTGGCTGTGGATAACCCCTTCCAGATCGACGAAATCTTCGACCTGATCTCCTACGAGAAGGGTTGCAGCGTGCTGCGCATGATCGAGCAGTTCGTCGGGGCGGAAGCGTTCCGGGCCGGTGTGCGCATCTACCTGAAGCGCCATCACCTGGGCAACACCGTCGGCGATGACCTCTGGCTGGCTCTGGAAGAGGGCTGCGCCGAGGTGGGCGTCAAGGTGCCGGTGGCCGAGCTCATGAATCGCTGGGTCTTCACCTCCGGTCATCCGATCGTGACCGTGGAAGCCAGCGACAAGCCGGGCTTCGTGCGGCTCACCCAGAAGGAGTTCAAGGTGCTGGCCCGGGACGGCTCCTCGCCGCTCTGGCCCATCCCTGTCAAGCTCCGGGCCAAGACCGCGGCCGGTGTCACGGAAGAGGCTTTCATCCTCAGCAAGGCGGAACAGACCGTCTATGTGGGTGAGGGCATGGAATGGGTGGTGGTCAACGCTTACGGCGATGGCTTCTACCGGGTCAAGTATGGGTCGGAGCTGCTCGCCAAGCTCTTGCCCGTGCTCAAGTCCGCCATGGGCAATGTGGAGCAGTACAACCTGCTCAACGACGCCTGGAGCGCCACTCGCGCCTGCCAGATGGGTCTCACCGACTTCCTCAAGCTGGTGGACTACATGGGCACCAGCGATGACCCCAATGTCTGGGAGTGCATTGCCGAAGCTCTCACCTACCTGCACTCGGTTCTCACCGGACCGATCCGTGAGGCGGTGGCCGGCAAGACCCGCGCTCTCTTCAAGCCGCTCTACGCCAAGCTTGGTGCCGAAGCCCGTGCGGGTGAAGACACCAAGCGCATGAAACTGCGTACCCGCACGCTGCGCACCCTGGGCGTGGTTGGCTCCTACCAGCCTGTCCTGGACCAGGCCCGTGCTGCTTACACGAAGTGGAAGCAGAATCCGGCCTCGGTGGACAGCGACATCTTCGAAGCCATGCTGGTGGTTCTCACCAAGGGCGGCGACGCGGCTCTCTACGACGAGTTCGACAAGCTGCGCCTGGAAGGTTCTTCTCCCCAGGAGAAGGAGCGCTTCATGATGCTCATGACCCGCTTCACCGACAAGGCGCTGGTGGAGCGTTCCCTCGACCTGGTTCTGAGCGGCGGTATCCGCGTTCAGGATGCGGTCTTCTTCCTCTCGGGCTTGCTCAGCGAGGAAGATGCCAGCGTACGCGTCTGGGAGGCGATCAAGGAGAACTGGGCCAAGCTGAACGGCATGTGGCCGGAAGCCATGGTCGCTCGCCTCTTCCGCAACCTCTCGGTGCTCGATAGCCCCGAGCAGGAGCAGGATGTGCTGTCGTTCTTCGCCGCTCACCCGGTGGAGACCACCAAGATGCAGCTCGCTCAAGGCCTCGAGCAGCTTCGCATCAATGTTTCGCTTCGTCAGGCTGTGGCGGCAGATCAGGCGCTTCCCAAGTTCCTGCTGCCTGCCCAGGAGCACGGCTGCATTCCCCCGGCAGCGGATCAGGCTGTAGAAAAGCCGGTCGATGGCGGGGCTGATGCAAGCGCCAGTGGGGGCGGCCATGTCGTTCCTGCTGGTGTGGAAAAGCAGCGTCCCAATGTGGATCTTGCTCCCGAGCCGCCGTCCGGCGAGGAAACCGAAAGCTGATCGGAAAGTAACTACTCCTGAAGAGGGGGTAGCGGCCGAGCAGAGACGGCTGCGGGTCAAGGCTCGCAGCCGTCGTTTCGGTTTTGTGTATGAGGCTTACTCAACCAAACTCAAACTCAAGTCTACCCGAGCAGAGTCAACCGCCTTGCCCGCCCTTGCTCAAGCAAGGGCGGCTGCGGGTGGCTTTGCTCCTACTCTCTCTCAAGTGAGGACACAATTATGTTCTGGATCATCTTCGCAACTGCAATGGCGCTTCTTGGTGGGCTTGCCGGCTTCACCATCGGCGACGGACACGCTTCAGCCCTGGCCTTCACCATTGTCGGTGGGGCTCTGGCCATGAGTGTGCGCGACCTCAAGCGTCATCATCACGCCATCATGGCCATCACCACGGTGGCCGTCACTCTTGGCTGGTACTTCGCCGGCGCCGAGTACGGACTGGTGCTCGGTGTTCTGACGGTGGCCATCCAGGTCTCCATCAACGAGTTCCTGCAAAGGCAGAGCGCCGCGCTGCCCATTTCGCTTGGCATAAGCTTCCTGGCCTGGTGGCTGGGCTGGCACTTCGTCAGCGATATGGCCGGTCTGGTTTTCGCGCTCTTCTCCTTCCTGGTGCAAGTGGCGGTGCACGACTTCTTCCTGGATCGCACCCATACCATCCGTCGCAACTTCCCGCTCATTGGCTGGTGCCGTTACGGCTTCGAGCTAATAGGCGACGAACTGCGTCAGTACTGGTTCATGAGCGACACGGAAGAGGCGCCCTACAACCGCGTCACCAGGCGCTACATCTACCGCTCCGCCAAGGGCATCAACAACAATCTGGGTTTCGGCACCCAGCGCAAGTACAACCAGGAAGGCGAGATTCACTTCCTGCCGGGCATGTTCCCCATTCCCGACACGGAACGCCTGGGCAATCGCTTGCCGCCCCTGATCATCGGTCCGAAGCGTCGCAAGCCCTATGCCTGCCCCTGGCCGATCAACATCTCCGGCATGAGCTGGGGAGCGCTTTCGGCTGAAGCTGTGCAAGCCCTTTCCAGTGGTGCCAAACTGGCCAATATCCACATGCTCACCGGTGAAGGCGGGCTCACTCCCTACCATCTGGACGGCGTCATCAAGCGCCCCGAAAGCGGCGCCCAGTTCCGTCACGATCTGCGGAGTTTCTTCTCCAGGGCTACCTTCGGACTGGTCAAACAGCCGGAACCGGTGAAGCGCGAAGTCGTCGGTGGTGGTCGCATCATCGTGCAACTTGGCCCGGCTAAGTTCGGCTTCCGCAAGTCGGTGACAAAGGCAGCGGCTGAACAGCTTCTGCGCGGCATCTACCGCTTTGCCGGTCAAGGTCTGGACGAACCCTTCACCATGCTGGACCTGGACAAGGTGCGGCAGGTGGCCGAGAACGACCAGATTGTCGGCTTCGAACTGAAGCTGGCTCAAGGCGCCAAACCTGGTCAGGGCGGCAAATTGCCCAAAGAGAAGATCACGCCGGAGCTGGCTCTGTGGCGTGGTATTCCCCAGGGTGAAGACTGCTACTCTCCCAATGCCTGGGACGAGTTCAATGATGTGCCTTCGCTCTTCCGCTTCGTCAAGTTGATGCAAGAAACCACCGGCAAGCCTGTGGGCATCAAGATCGTGGTGGGACGGGAAGAGGCTGTCAGAGAGATCGCCCGCTACATGAAGGAGAGCGGTGAAGCTCCCGACTGGATCACCGTCGATGGTGGCGAGGGTGGTACCGGTGCAGCGCCGGTTGACCTGGCCGACCGTGCCGGGCTTCCCATCCTGCATGCCATTCCCGTTGTGGATAACGCCCTGCGTGAATTCGGCGTGCGCAACGAAACCGTGATCATTGCTTCCGGGCAGATTGCCCGCGGTGATGATGTGGCGATTGCCATCGCTATGGGTGCCGACATGGTCAATATCGGTCGCGGCAATCTCCTTGCCGAAGGCTGCATCATGGCCCTGAAGTGCCACACCAACCACTGCCCCACCGGCATCACCACCCAAGATCCGCGTCTGCGCCGTGGTCTTGACCCGCAAGACAAGTACGTCAAGGTGGCCAACTACAACATGGTCTTGCAGCGCGCGCTGCTCATGTTCCTCAAGACCGCCGGCGTGCGTACCCCCTGGGAGCTGACCCGTGCCCACCTCTCGGTGGTGACGGCGCCCATGGTGGAAAAGCGCATGGATGAATTGCATCCCTACCCGGATGGTTCAGACGGTAAGCGCAGCCCTGTCCTCGGGATGGTCCCGGCGGACGATGCAGAACACAGCGACCGTTTCGGCCCCAAGCTGATCAAGATTCAGCTGGTCAGCTAAGACGAGAGATCGTCTGTAGGTAACTTGAACTGCTCCGGGAGCCCCGCTCAAGACCGGGATGAAAATTCCGGCTTGGGTGGGGCTCTGTCTGGAGCCCAGAAACGAGAATAATATGTTTCAAGATCCCATTCGCCTGTTTGAACTGGCCCTCGGGCTCAGTGCACTGATGAGTGCGCTCGGGGCTTATCGACTCTTCAATCTCTTCAAGGTGGAGCACGCGCACATCAAGAAAACCGTGCCTCGCCTCGGTAATCACAAAGACTTCGTCACCTACCTGGAAGTGTCCGACAATCTGCAGAATCGCAGGGAAAGTGCCGGCACTTCAGTGGCGATCTTCGTCGGTTGTTCTTTCTTTCTCTGGTCCATGCTCTGGGCCGCGGAGAATTCCACCACGGTGATGGACTGGTCCATGCTTCTGGTGCTGGCAGTGCTTTTCTTCCGCATCGGCATGGGGGTGCACTATGCCTCGGCCAACGCGGCCGCTCGCAGCGCCAACGCCTCGCGGCAGATTCTCAACTACAAGAAGTACATTCACCCTAACGCCTGGCGCACCGGTGCGGCCGTGGCAGAACGCATGGCCAGGGTGGCGCGCAAGGGCAAGAAGGGCTTGGAGCCTGTTCCTGCTGCTGCCGCCCAAGCCGGTGATTTGCCGCCCATCATTCGAGGCGATTTCGACCGCCCTGTCTTCGTGATAAGCTCCCAGATGGCTCTGGAACCGACATCCGGTCAGGGTGCCGATTTCCTGGAGCCGGATTTGGTTGGCGGCAGTTCGTCTGGTGCGGTTGCATCCAGGCGCAAGGTGGTGGGCAGCACCAGGCTCTGGGAGCCGGAAAGCTCTGAGAAGGCGGCCCTTGCCCTGGCCAAAACCGGCGATGCTCCCGCTCTGGGTACACCGGTTCTGGTCGTCTGGCACGATGCCGTCTATCGGCGCCTCGGTATCTTTACCGCCCAGGTGGAGAAGGTGGAACCCTGCGATCTGACTGCCATTCCGGTGGTCACCGCCCGGGCCTTTTCCGATATCACCTGTGGTGCCACGCCGCCCTGGGCCATTACCGTCCAAGGTAAGACCTTTGTCGGTGCCGGTATCGCCATGCACATCGAAAGCGATGCTGCCGAGGGTACCGGCGTGGGCTGGATTGCCGATGCTGCTTCGGTGAACGTGTTGCTCAACATGCTCGTCTTTCTGAGCGATGTGGAGCGGCAGGTTTTGCACGAACAGATCAATCCCGGTAAGGCCATCTGATAGGTGACGGCCGTTTTGTTTGGGAGGGAGGTCCAATGCTTAGGGACCTCCCTCCCCGCGGGGGATGTTTACTGATAGATCGCCGCGGTGCAGTGTTTTTTTTGAATTGGAGACGCGCCGGAAAAGAGCAAAAGTTCTTGCATACGGTGCTAGTTCTTTTAGTTTGGCTTAGCATTGTTTGTTCCATTTTTTTTGGTCAAGATACTACAGAAGGTAGGAGGATTTTTGAAAACACAGTCAATGCCCGCGATTGAATTCGGCAAAGTTTTCCGCCTTTTCTAAATAGGTAAAGATGGGTTAAATAGCGGGTTTAGCTCAGCTGGTTATGGTCGCGCCAGAGCAATTTCTTTTGCAGGGGCATCTGGTTGACCCGGGAATGCCGATTTTCGTTGACAGAGTCCGGTCTGAATATGCTAGAAAACGTTAATGCTTTCCCTTTCATCCTACTCGGAGAAAACTCTCGACCTTAAGCCGCATCAGTCTCAAACGAGCTTCACTCAGCAATTCAGTTGCTTTAACCGTGTCTGTCTTTCGAGCAGTATGTTGCGGAAAATCTTCCGAACCATAGTGGTGCCTACCCTTCACGAGGTATGAAGAATGTGTCCCACAATTTCTCATAGCGATAAGTTTGTAGTATTCAGGTGCGGACCCCCCGGTGTAGCAGAGTTCGGTGCCAAAATAATAGCCAGGCATGACGCTGTGGTGCTTGCACATGCTGGCTCTATCATTGAAGCACGGGCTGGTTCAGTGGCAGTTGGCGAAGCCGGTGCGGTCATAAGAGCGAAGGCCCGCTCTACAGTTGTTGCTGGACCAGGCTCAACGGTCTTCGCTTATGCACTTTCGGTAGTTATTGCTCGTAGCGGATCGACTGTTTATGCCTACAGCGGTTCAGGTGTATCGGCTATGGCCGGTTCGCGAGTAGTGGCCGGCAATGGCGCCAGTGTCTACGTGTATTATGGGGCTTCTGTTGAGCTAGATAGTGCCGCTGACTCGGAAGGCAAACCGGCTAAGATTCTCGTTGAACTGGGCGCTGTCTTTACTGCCAGGGAAGGCATGAATGTGACGGCGAGACGCGGATCTCACGTTCATGCCCTGCCGGGTTCGAAAGTTTTGGCCTGCAAAGGTTCAAGGGTGGATGCCATGATCGGAGCAAGAGTGGTTGCCGGAAAGGGTTCTGATGTTACTTTCAGGGCGCTCACGCAAACCTAGAGCTGGTTGTCCGTAACGGCTCAATCAAATGTCAATGCCGACCCGAGCGGATGAGAGCCTTCTTGCCGCTCGAATAATCCTTGCTTTTCAACTCAGAAGGAAATCAATCAATGTTCATTTTAAAACCGGAAGATGTTGTCTCTTTCTATACCAATGAAGACGCCCGCGTGAAGGATGAGGTTCTGCGTATCTCTTCATTGCTCACCGAGCGATTACCCGGTAGTAGGCGTCCCAGGCACATCAATGGAAGTGGGAATTTTGTACTCAAGATAGCTGGGTCTGCCGACCAGGACTTCATGCAAAAGGTTGCAGCGGCCTTCGAAGCAATGAATGTAGGCTGGCAGGCCAAGCTCGTCAGGAGTCATGACATTTGTGGACCGAGCGTATCCTTTGTACTGACCCACGACAGTTTTGCTGCCCTCAGGCTTCCGAACCATGAAGACCAGGATATTCCTGATTGAGCGTGGCAAATTGAGAACTGACTTGTTAGTGCTTTGTACCTGAAAGGTTTCGGCATCGATCGGGAGTGATTGATGCTTTTGCGTTGCCGGCAATGGTTATGGAAAACCAGAGCTGGTTTGTGTTGGAGGGTATTTTGATGGTACGTGCATTGCTTGAAGGTATGGAGTGTTTTGGTTTGTTTCGGGAGCTTGCCGTGACGGTCGATGTGTCACCCCTGGAGGTGCAGGGAACGCTTCGTTCCGGCGAGCGGATTTGTTTCCGTTACCGCTGGGGTTTAGTCAGTCTGGGCGTTTACCATGCCGACAAGGAGTTGGCGGGGTACTCGTTTCAGATGGACAAGGAAGTGGATGTTCCTGCCGGTGAGTGCATATATCTACTGAATCAGTGGATTATGCATTTTGCTATGCGGGCTGTCCGGTTGTCGGCGCCGGTCAAGGAAGAGGTTTTTGAAAGGCCGCCTCCGGGAATGGCTCTTTCCTGGCCTCGCACCGGGCGCAGGGTTTATCCTCGCCCTCCTTCGGTGCCAGACCACGCCACTCCCAACGAGGAGAAGTGCGCGGCTCCGGGGATGGCCCTTTCTAATCCGAGAAAGTATGTTTAGGTAGATGGCGGTAAGCAGCACAGGAAGTGCTGTTTACTCCGAAGGACTTTTTTGTGTGTGGTAATAGTATATGTGGTAGTAAGTTGCGTGGAGTTTTTTTCAGTGAAAGTCTGAGCAGTCCCCGGCGAGAAGCTATCGCTAATCAGGATTGCGGGCCGTCTGCAAGTTCTCGATCACAATTCTATAGTGAGTTTGTCTGGCTGTCGTACTCTTCAGAGTCGCCACGTGTTGGCTTGCAACAAGTTCAGCGGCTGGAATTTCTCTGGTTTTGGTGCCTTCTTTGTACCAGCAGATGCGGTTGCCTTCCTGACTTGGTCTGGCACTACGGAGCTGATTCAGTCGGCTTAGAGTTTGCATTTGATCTGTGGCTCGCCCTGCTTTGAATTGCAATTGAGCTTGCACTTTCTCCGGCATGTTCATAACCAGTGTTTGGTCGCAATTGGCCTTGTTTCGCTCAGGGCGCGCTGAAGCAGATGCGGCTTCAAGCACCAGAGAGTTGAGAGAGCTGATAGAGTTGGTCAGGTTGTCTGAGATTTGAAAAGTAAGTTTGAGACAGCCAAGCAGTGCATTGAGTATCCTCTGAAGAAAGTGCAGCATACAGCCTCCGCCATTTGTGAGCGCTACTGATACCATGATGGAATTTGGGGCTGCGGTTTGCATCGGATCTCTGACCGATTTACCAGTGCATTGCCTCTGTTGATCGACTTCTTGATATCGGTCATTTGACTTAGGTAGGGATGGGAAACTTGGTTGGTTTGTTCCGGCCGGCTCATCCCTGAGCCTTGATCCGGAAAGCTGGTGGTCGACTACTTCCTTGCCTCTGTTATGGGCTTTAGCTCTCTATCAGGCTTCTGATGTGTGACCGTAGAATCGCCTTTGTTAGAGTTTGCGCATTTAGTCTTGGAACCTTAGCTCGGTCGAGCAGGTAGGTCAGGCTTGTACTATCTAGCCTTAGAAAAACTGCTCTTTGTGAAGCCGTGGCGCCCGGTAGAACTTGCAGGCAGAATAGATAAGCCATTATGGCCAGGGCTTCCTGCAAAGGCCTGTTACCGCCAGGATGGTTGTGCTCGTCATTTATCCAGGTTCTCTCGACTTTTATGGAAAGCTTAGTGAAACCGATAGTAGTGGCACCAATCGGTATGCGACGTTCTTGACCCGGTCTCTGCCAATCCGGCTGGTCTGGACTAATTGTCCGTACCAGGAAGACGCCCATATCTTGCTGGCGCGGTACTTTGATCTCAGTGATTCCCAGCCGCTGCAGATCTGCCATGAGCTGAGACCATTTTACTTTCCCAGTCTGGCTTGCACAGAGCAGTAGCTCATTCAAAAGCCCGACCACAAGAGTGAGCAGCGTAGCGTCATATTCCTCACTCACAAAGACGCTCGGTAGGTGATCCGTCTTGTGAAGGCTTATTTCTGTATCACTCTTTATGTGCGAGATACTAATTCGGTGGCTTGTCTGTTTCATATTGCTTTTCTCCAGTTAGTCTCATTTTGCCGTCCACCGGCTATTGGTGCGCTTCTCCTTGATTCGAAGGACCTTGAGACGAAGATGTTGAGCAACGGTGTTGTCTCCGGCAGAATTAGTCTCCGCAGCCCGTTCTTCATACAGATCTGCAAGCATGTTCAGGTCTTCTTCTAGGCCCGGGTAGTCATCTTTTGAGGTTCTCTCTTTGACGGTGATCAGTTTGATATGCCGTCTTAGCTTTTCTGCCAGGTCTTCCTTGTTCAGGCTCAGGTAGCAGTCTTGTACTCTGGCCAGATCTTGCCGCAGGGAATAAGCATCTTGTCCGAGGGCTTTTTGTACGATCTGCCAGGAGATGAGCGCAAGGCTCAAGTTCCTATATTTGGCAGCAGTGGTTGGATCATGCATGGCTTTAAAGACAGCCGCTGTGCGTTCGTAGACTCTTACTAGCCCCTCAAGGTCCCTGAAGAGCGTCTCTTCGTAGAAGCCGACCAGCTGTAGCTGCAGGGCCAGTGTTTCTTCATGCTTGCCCTGCTCGCTGAGGATGTCGATCAGGTCTGAAGCGGCCTTTTCCTTTTCTGAGAGCGGGTAGTCACCATTTAGGATCTGGTCTGCGATCTGCCAGTATAAGGGTTCAGCCTTGAGCAGTCGGCCGCTTGCCTCATAGCAGCGCGCAATTTTTCCGAGCAGCACAAGGCACCTGGAGTCGTGCGCAGGCAGGGTAAGTTTGTAAATCGCCAGTGCTTTTTCATAATGGGGAAGACCCATGGCGGGCCACATTTCAACGGCGTAGAGGTCACCCAGAAGGCTCAGATGATGGGCGTACTCCGGGTGCTTCTTGCCGATGTGAATATCGTATTGGTCAGCGTTCAGCCACTGACGAATCAGCCTTTCGCGACGCGCAAAATCCGATTCTTGCTCCGGACTGAGCGAGCGCCCGCTCATGTTGGCGGAGAAGTCTTTGATCCGAAACTGTCCCGATTCGAAGGCTTCGGCGATAGTTTCTTGAAGCCAGGTGTTCAGTTTGGAGATGGGATTTTGGAATTTCATGGTTGAGTATTCTCGTTTTAACAGTTGCAGTTGCGGTAGCTTGCCTCGGCAAGCTACAGGTTCTTTTTCAGGGTTGGACCGGCACGGCCCTAACTAGCCATGATGGTTATTGCCGCCATGGCTGGGCAGGGTGCGAATCCAGGCAATGGCCATGGTGGAGAGCACGAAGACAACATGCACTGAAACCAGCATGATCATCTTATCCATGCTGATTTGCTCAACATCCATGAAGGCTTCCAAAAGGTGAATGGAAGAGACACCTATTAGTGCCATGCCCAGTTTTAGTTTGAGGGTGGTAGCGTCGAGATGACCGAGCATAGCCGGTTTCTCATATTTGCTGGCGAACACGAAGCCGCTCACGAAATAAGCGAAACTGCCGATGGCAGTGTACATGAGCAAGTTGGCCACCATCACGATGTCTACCAGATAGAGCACCTTGAGCATCACTTCCTTTTCTGCCAGATGAGGCAGTTCTAGAAAGAGGGCGAATAGCTTGAGCGCAAACTTGTACATGTAGAGCATCACCGTGGCCACCAGACCCAGGTAGAAGGGAGCAAGCAGCCAGCGGGTCATCAAAAGCAGGCGCGGAAAGCTGAGAGGGTGCTCCGCATCCTCGGTTCGGTGCTCAAGGTGTTGGTTTGGGTGATTGGAACCAGGCTGCTTTTCAGCTTGCTTAACCGCTCGGCTATCCTCTGAGGGTTGCACTTGCCCGGATCTCTTCATTTCTTTGATGGCTCCACAGAGCAGGGGTGTGACTACCAGCACTCCCACAGCAGTGAGCAGCAGGCTAATAGAGATGGTTTCCAATACGTTTTCCTCGTGTTGGGTTATTGTGGAGAGATCGGTTAAAGGTCAAAAAGGTCAGACAGTGCATAGAGTCTGGAGTTGTGGAACAGCTGTACCTCCTGAATTGGGGCTTAAAGGTGGAAGAGTTTTGGAGCCGCAAAAAGCACAAAAAGCATAAAAAGTGCCGAAAGCTTAGGGGTCTTGGCGTTTGGGGGATGACCTCGTTTTGTTTGGCAGCACCTTATGGCCGGTGTTAAGGAAGCACGGAATCACGGGATAAGGAGGTCCGAGTCCACGAGACTCAGACCTCTGTATCCTGCGTCGGTTATTGGTTTGAGGCTTGGGAGAGCTTCAAGTTAGGCACTGGTGCCATACCCAGAGAAATCACATACTGCAGACCCTGCTCTACCGTCATGTCGCAGTCAATCGCCTCTTCTGCCGGGATGAAGCCTGGCAGGCCCATGACTGGATTGGGCGGAAAGGGCAGGATTACATGCAGGAAGGTCTTGCCGGAGTTTGTGTCTATGGTCTCACCTGTGACGAAGGCAATGCTTCTCAGGTTGCCCACTGCCTGCACCGTAACAACTCGCCTTAATGCGGCGCCGTTGTTCTGCAGCATCAATAGATCAGAAACCCTTCGCCCGGCTGAATGCAGGGTGGCTACTCCGGGGATGCGCAGGAAAAGTGAGTCGATGGACTTCAGCCATTTGGCACCGAAGTTGGAGCTGGCCATGATGCCCAGCAAGGTTAGTGCGGCCAGCAGTAAGAGCACGCTTTGTATCGGTCCTACGAAAAGCCCGTGCATGAAGTCGGCGTTCTTGGGCAGAAGCAAGCCTGAGAAGGCATCGAGAAAAGGTCCTACAATGGAATAGGCCAGCCCCAGGACGACCCTAAGGATCACCAGAGTGAGGGCGATTGGTACCAGATATAGTGCTCCTTTCACTATATAGTTTTTCAGGCGCGATTGAGACAGTTTGGAAGTATTCACAGTCAGAAAATCTCTCTGGCTTTTGCAGATGAATGATCGTCCTTGATCGTGGGGCGGTCCTTCTTCAGACCTTTTTATGAAGGGCGCTCCGGCCTCCGGCTTGCTTACCTGTTACTGTTTGGTCCTTGCCGGGAGAGAAAGTCATGCAGTTCATCGGTACTGATGAACTTATGGGCTTCCAGGGTGAAACCGTCTACCAGTACCAGCATGACGTGGGCAAAGGTAGTGCGATTGACTACGGTGTATAGCCAGTAGCGTTTGGAGCCCTGCACCACGAGCTTAGACTCGATGGGTAAGAACTGTCCCCAGTCGGATTGAGAATCGGCGTTGACAACATTGCGCAGTGCCTGCTTGGGCCCCACCACAGGTGGATTGTTGGATACCTGGTAGCTGTGAGCCTGGCCGGTGCTGCCGTCGAAGAAGAGAATCTCTTTCAGGGC
Source organism: Candidatus Obscuribacter sp. (assembly GCA_016712465.1). Taxonomy (GTDB): domain Bacteria; phylum Cyanobacteriota; class Vampirovibrionia; order Obscuribacterales; family Obscuribacteraceae; genus Obscuribacter. The sequence goes on along the minus strand of JADJQZ010000001.1, from coordinate 6,383,237 downwards.
GGTGTTGTCGGCTTTGCCGTTAGGTTCCAGCGGCACCACCAGCTCCAGACCGAGACCATGGAAAGCCTGGTAGTAGGGCAGGCGGTTGAAGGCCGTGTCGTCGTCGGAGAGCTTGGGATCCTCCGATATGCGCAAGAGGTCTTTCTGGGTGACCAGGTAATTGGTCACGCCCAGCTTGTAGTCGGCGTAGGCTTCAGCATATTGTCTGGCCAGGGGCGCCGGATAGAGGGGAACGCCCGGGAAGAGCCTGGCGGCTTCGTCGACGGAATGGTGGGCGATGGTACCTGAGGAGTTTACCTGCATGACACCGGCCAGATAGGGAATCATACCTCCGCCCAGGGTGGGCTTGTAGCTCAGGTAGGAGATGAGGATGCACCATTGACCGTTGTCTTGCCGCCAGTAGACGACATTGCCTGGTCTTGAGAGGGGATGGAGCAGACGGAAGGCCGCTTCTGTCAGCCAGCTTTCATCACCGAAGGGGAAGAAGCTGTGATCGATGCTATCCACCTTCTGAGATGTCTGCCCGGCATCGATTGTGATAAGTCCGCCAGTGGAGCCGAGCGCGGCACCATACCAGACGGTGTAATGCAGAGGCACCTGCCAGGAGACTTTGTCGCCAGTGGGCGAGGCTGTCAGGTGGGGGCTTCCCGCTCGCAGGCGATTGTCGTGGTTGGCGTTGCCGGCATATTGCAAGGCCGTGGCCCGTCCGAGCAGCCGGTTGTTGATGGTGTCCGGAAGTTCAGTCAGGGTTCGAGGGTTGAGAGCCGATGCCATTTCGTTTTCGATGAACCAGCCGCTGTGGTAGAGGTAGACTAGAGCGGCGGAAGTGCTCAGACCGGCGATCAAAGTGATAGCCGAGAGCAGGTAGCGCTTGCGCCTCAGAGCCAGGTACACGAGTACCAGGGCTGCTGCGGCTATGATAGTCGCCGGCAGGTGTGCCCAGGCCATGGCCAGCGCCGGCTGAATAACCGGCACGACGAGCACGTATACGAGGGTCAGGCTGAAGGACAGTTTGATTCCTCGCCCGATGAATTTGAAGGTGTTGACCCAGGCTCTTTTGACTGAGCTCCAGATCGAGCTTGCTCGGGTTTTAAAACTCACGGTTTTTGCCTCGTGGGTTTGGTGACTGGGAAAACTGGCAGATCCCTAGCGAGTAGGCCTCACCGATGCAGCAGATCTGCTCTGGAAGGGTTGCCGCTGTGGCTTGCTGTTTGAAAATCTGGTAAGTGGTTGCCTCGAACTGGTTGGGATGAAAATTCATCTAATGACCCGTATTAGCAAGCTGGGCTGGGAAAAAACAAATCAAAATTTGTCTCGCTTTGCCCTTTCGAATTGGTAAAGAATCAACCGGTTTCGGCAAAGTTGCCTGCAAAGAGCCGACAGGTTTGGATTGGCTGGCTCTTGCAATTGCTCGCTAGCCCCGCTATGTTTTCATGGTTGAAACTGCGAGAATGCCAGAGCGGCAGTGTCAGGCTCTGCGTCGAAGACCCTTTTTGCTGGAGTCGTTTCCCATGACCCTGGAATCGAATCGGAAAGCCCCACCGGTGAAGCGCAAAAGCGCCGAGGTCAGACCGCGGGACTTTCTTACCCCTTTGGAAGTGGAATCACTGCGCCTCGCCGCCCTCGATCACAGCCGCAACCCCTTGCGGGATTCGGCGCTCATCCTACTTTGTTATCGTCATGCTTTGGGTGTAAACGAAATTATTTCTCTCAAGTGGGCCAACATAGACCTTGAAAATCGCATATTGAAAATTTTTCGAGAGCGCAGCGCCATAGAGAGTGAACACAGCCTGGAAGACGATGAAGTCAGTCTCTTGAAGCTCTGGAAAGATAAGATGCCCAGGAGCGAACATGTCTTCATTTCTGAGCGGCGCGGTGTTCTCAATGAGCGTTCTGTGGGCGCTATCGTGGCGCAGGCCGGGCGCAATGCCGGTTTCGAGTTTTCGGTCAATCCCAGCATATTAAGGCACAGTAAGGGTTTGCAGATGGCCAGGCAGGGGCTCGAATCTCACACGATTCAAGCCTACCTTGGACAGAAGACATTGGGACGCAGTCGCCACTATGTGCAGCAAGGTCAACAGGGGCAGAAACTTCAGGCGGAGCTAGAAACGCAGTTTAAGACTTCACCGTCTTTGGACATTTTTGACGGCGGAGTTCTCGGTTCGGGAAAATCGAAACAAGACCTGCTCAGCGGCAGAGCACTGACCCTACGTGTGCCGCTTAGTACCTGTAATCTGGGACCAGGTCTTGATGCCATTGGTCTGGCTCTAAATCTATATACGTATGTCACTCTCAGTTTTGATGCCGGCGATCTAGCCTCGACTGTCGGCACAAATGTTCAAACCGGCTTGGTGACTTTAGATGGTAATTTCGCCAAAAGCAGTAAAGGTTCTGATATCGGTGATTTGATTTACACTCTTCTGCAAAAGCTCTGGAAAAATGATCCCGGCCTGTTGAAGAGGGCCAGGCTCTCTCTCCGCTGCGATCTGCCCCTGGGTAGTGGCCTGGGAACAGCCGGTACAGCGATTCTGGGGGCGCTCTGGGCTGCCCATGTCTTGCAAGACAGCTTGCCCACAAGGGCTCAATTGCTTGGTGAATGTGTCAGCACGGAAGGCCATGTCGAAACAATGGCTGCCAGTTTGCTCGGCTCCATGGTGGTTTGCGGGGGGGCCGTCAATGGTGCAAGAGTAGTAGCTCAGACTATTCCCTGGCCTGAAGACTGGATGGTGATTATGGTGGTGCCACCCTATACTCTTACCACGCCGCAGTCCAGGCAGGTTGTGCCTCAGCACGTGGATTTGGCCGATGCCGTCAGTAATATTCGCAACAGCACTTCTATGGTGGCCGCTGTCATTAATCGCGACCCTCTGGCCATGAACGAAGTCATGAAAGATGCTTTGCATGAACCGGCGCGTTCCAGTTTGATTCCTGAGTTGCCGTCCTTGAAAGCAGAGCTGGCTGACGCCCCAATCATCGGTTGTGTTCTAAGTGGAGGCGGTCCGGCCGTGCTTATACTGGTGCAGGAGATTTGGAAAGCTAAAGTGCTTGAGCAGGTGCGCACCTGGAATCGCCGCCAGAAGAACGTTTGCGAAATCTATGATCTTTGCGTTGACACTCAGGGCATGACGGTTTTGTAACTGGAATCATCAGAATAGTTTTTGCTCTTCAGTTTCGTTGATGGACGTTGTATTTCAAATCGGCAAAGATTGGAGCCTTTTTGAATTAGGCAAAGATGGCTTAAATAGCGTGTTTAGGCTAGCTAATCGTCTGTGCGCTAGAAGAAATCTAGCAAACTCTTCCTGCGATCGTCTCGGGTTCGCCGGATGTTGTTGACAATGGCAACCCTACCCGTGTTAGAAAACGGTAATACTTCAACACCGAAAAACCCCGGAGCACATCCCTCGTCACCAGCAGCCTGACACCACAGCTCACTTTCATCGACAACTTGCTTGTCCGGCGCAAGAGCGTCCGTCTGTAGCTGGCAAGAAGTTCGTCCAATCCATATTTCTGTGAACTTAGCGAGGCTTTTATGACCATGGCAATGAGGCTGAGTAAAGAACCCAATTGTGAAGAGGATTCTTGCCGGGGTCGCGGCAATGAATTGAGCGAAACGGAAGCAACGGTTTACAGTGCTTTCGAAGCCGTGCTCTTCATTGAAGTGAATCATGTACCGGAGCAAAGCGAGGCTGCGGCCCTCATCGAGCTGAGCCGGGCCTATGAACTAGCCGATCAAGCGGTTGGCTTTCTCCATGATGGGCAAGACTTAGCGGCGCTCCGGCTGGCTGGTCAGGTTACCGAACTCGTTAAGGGTTTCAGTGAGCGCATTGAACTGGTGCCCTTTCCTTCCCGGGTAACACCCCCTGACTGGGAGATTTGAGTACCTAATCTGCCCTTTATAGGGTTCTTCTTGATTTTGTGAGGTAACTAATGTGTAAGTTCATTGGTGCTGATTCCGGCCGGGTTGATGTGGCTTATTCTTCAGCTGTGGCGCAAGGCGGTGCTCAGGTGAAGGCTATGCTGAGTTCTATTGTCTTGGCCTCGGCCGACTCCGAGGTCGAGGCGCAGGCCGGCTCTACGGTACTTGCGGAGAGCCACTCCCTCGTCTATGCCCGTTCCTATTCAAAGGTCATTGCTGAGGGCGGTTCCACCGTTCATGCCTTTGCTCTCTCCACGGTGTTTGCCCGCAGTGGTGCCACGGTATACGCCGAAGCCGGTGCTCAAGTGGTAGCCTTTTGCGGCAGTCGTGTTGTGGCCAGTGACGAAGCGGTTGTCTGCGGCTTCGTCAATTACCAGGCAGATCGGGGCAACTTGCCTTTCAGTAGTACCAGGGCACCGGCTCTCATCTATGCAGAAAGCGGCTCTCACATTCTCACCAGGGCCGGGTCCAATCTGGTGGCGGAGCACTGCTCTTATGTGGTTCCTGTGGAGGATTGCATAGTCACGGCTAGAAACGGGTCAAGGGTTACTGCGGGAAAGCGTTCTACCGTCTATGCTCGGCAAGGCTCGAACGTTACCGCCCTATCCCAGTCTACCGTCATTGCCCTTGAGGGAGCGGTGGTGATTGCGCAGAGTGGCTCCAGGGTCTTTGCCAAGGCCGGCTCTCATGTGCAAGCAGAGGAGGGCTCTCTGGTCTACGCTGAGGAAGGCTCGGAGGTGATTGCCCTAGCCGGTGCCGACGTGGAGGCCGGAGCAGGAGCTAAGGTGACGGCTAAACCGGGCTCTAAGGTTATGGCTGAGCAAGGCTCCCTGGTAATAGCCGAAACAGGCTCGGTGGTGACGGAGTCTCACTGAAGCGGTTGCTGCACCAGGGACGGTGCTACCGCTTTTAAATGAGTAGTTGAACGGTAACTAAGCCAATGAAAAAGATTATTGCCTACCTCAAGTCCCTGTCTAAAAACCGGCTCTTTCGGAAATCCATTTTGCACTTCGGTGCATTTTTCGCTGTTCTCTCGCTCTTTCTGTTCCTTTCCTCTGCTGGTTTCGTCACCAGGAACATGCCCAACGTCTTGCCGCCGGAGTATGCTGCGGTTGCTTCCTCTGCCGAGAAAATCTCGGCTGTGGAACTGGAGGTTTTGCTCAACAGTCGAGACCAGTCCGTGAAGGGTTTGCTGCTCTTTCCCGAGACAAACAGCATAATCGTGCATGGTGACGGCTTTGGGCTTGAACGCTTTGTTCGCACCGCTGATCTTACCTTGATGCGGCAGTTGGCCGGAGCGGTTTCCCTGCCTGTGGATGAGAAGAAGACCGTTCCCTTTGATCCTGCCGACTATTCCAGACCCTTTTCATGGTATCTGACCATGTTCTGGTTCGCCTTTTGGCTAGGCGTATTGCTCTTCAAGAGGCGCGAGCGAGGGGAGGAAAAGAGCCGCATGCGCGTCCTCAGCGAGTTCGTTGAAAAAACAGTCGACGCTCTCATAAAGCTGACCGGTTTGAGACAGCGGAACTTCTACCTGCTCCTGGTGCTGAGCATTTTCGCTTTGAATGGGCTGACGCTCTTGACCGGTGTTGATCGCAATCCCGACAGATTGATACTGCCGCCTGAGATGCAAGCGGTTGAGCGCGCTCAGGTCTGGCAGGTTGAGCGGCTACTTGCCTTGAACAAGGAGGATCTTAAGCGTGTGGCCTATGTGAGTGAATTGAACTCTGCTTACATGGTAATCAAGTCTGCCAGACCTCCCACTCGGGAAAGCAGCGGCAAAAACGGAGGCGAGGTCCCGGAAGTTAAGGCAGAGACTGAGAAGAAGGGGGACTCCGTCGGCAAGCCCTATGTGCTCGAGCGCCTGGTCGTGTTTTCTCAGGATGCGGCCGGCAATGCGGCTTTCAAGACCTTTCTTGCCCGTCTCAAAGAGGGCGGTATCGAAATGGCGAGTCGCTCGCCTGTAGAGGTCACCGGCTTTGCTACCGGTTTGTCCGAAGCCGGAAAATTTCAGCTTGTCAGCGGCTTTATCCTCTGTGCCTTCATGGTGGTTGGCCTGGCGCTCATGTGGTCGGAATGGGATGTGGAAGAGGGCGTTGATGGCAAACGCAGTCTTGCGGGTGCCGGAGGTCGTGGCTCCCATGCGGGCAGCGGCGTGGAGGTGCGGGAGGAGGACCGCAAAACCTTCGCGGATGTGGCCGGATGCCAGGAAGCTATTGATGAGCTGAAGATAGTGGAACGAAAGATTCGCCGTCCCAAGCTCTACAAGATCTTTGGTGCGCCGGTACCTAGCGGCGTTATTCTTCATGGTCCGCCAGGTACCGGTAAGACCTTGCTTGCTCGAGCCCTCTCCGGGGAGATAGGCGGACACTTCGAAGCCATGTCCGGTTCGCAGTTCGTTGAAATGTATGTGGGTGTTGGTGCCAAGCGGGTGCGGGAGGCTTATGCCAAGGCCCGATCCGCTGCACGCCGCAATGGTCGCATATCCATTATCTTCATCGACGAAATTGACGCCATTGCTAAGAAGCGTGGTAGCGGTGAAGGTGGTGGTGACAAAGAATACGAGCAGACTTTGAACGAATTGCTCGTGCAGATGAATGGCTTTGGTAACCACGGATTGGTTCTGACTATGGCCGCCACCAACCGCCTGGATATTCTGGATGAAGCCATTCTGCGTCCCGGTCGGTTCGACATCAAGGTGAAGGTGCCCAAACCTGATAAGAAAGGTCGGGCGGAGATCTATGCCGTCTACCTGAATAAGCTTAGGGTAATCGGGCCGGATGGAGACGAGAAGGCTGCTTACCAGGCCAAGCTGCTCGATGATCTGGCTCGCAGAAGCCATGATTTTTCTGGTGCGGAAATCGAGGGGGCTATCAAAAATGCTGCCACCATTGCCGTGGAGCGCCAGTTTGGCGGACTGACGGAGGACATCTCCGACGCCGAAGTAGAGAAGTACAGAGACCTGGCTATCATTGCCGCTAAGGACTTGCACGAAGGCGTGGACAAGATGGCTTACGGCACGCAGATCAGGAGCCGGGTGCGCACGGATAAGGAGCGCTGGGCAACGGCTGTCCACGAAATTGGACATGCGGCTGTTCCTGAAGCGGAGGGCGGGGATCCGGTCAATCGTATCTCTATCGTCATGACCGATAAGTCACTCGGTCTGATGGATAGCTCCCCGGAAGAAGGAGAACGCTATGATTGGACCGATGAGCAGTTTCGCATTCGCTTGCGCTCTCTGTTGGCCGGTCGTGCCGCCGAAAAGCTCATCCTGGGAAAGATCTCCACTGGTGCCAGCAACGACTTCGAGAGGGCCAGCACCCTGGCCCGGCAGATGGTCGGCATTTACGGAATGTCGGCTGAGTTCGGGGTCAAGTCCTTGCCTCTTGACCAACATGGCTTTCCGGTCTCGAAGGTTGGCGAAGTTCTGCTCGACAGGTTCAACCAGGCCTGGAGCAAGCTGGTAGACGAGATGGAAGCCGCCACCGACCAGCTTATCGAGAAACACCGCCGGCAGATATTGGCCTGCGCAGAGGTGCTCTTTGAGGAAGAAACCCTCACTGGCGATGAATTCCGGCGCATCTGGGCGGCGAACGCTTAGCGAGGAGCTTTAGGAGGACAGGGATGTCCCAACCAGGAAACAAAATCAATTTTTCTGGAGAGCAATTATGAGTAATCATTGCGGTCCCTGGTTTTGATTGCCATCAACTGAAGTAGGAGCAGGCAGATTGCCGCGGGCGCTGTTTTGCTCAGGCTTAACCTGGTCTACGGAGTATGCTATGAAAGGTCTTTTCGCTCTTTTGCCATGGCGGAGGCTGCTCAAAGTCGGCAAGCCCTTTTGGCTTTCTGCTAGCCGCAATACGGCCCTTGCTCATTTAGGGGCTATTTTTGCGCTGCTTGCTGTCAATGCTTCAGTAGCCGTCTTCGTCAATCAAACTGCCGGGCATTTCATGACCGCCGTGGAAGCCCGCGCGCTGCCTGACTTCTACTTCTATTTGTTTGGCTCCGTGGCCGCAATTCTGGTTGCGGCTCCTATCGGAGTGTTCTATGCCTTCTTCCGAACCCGGTTGGCCCTGATCTGGCGAAACTGGCTCACGGCATACCTCTTCGATCATTACCTTAACCATGAGGTGTTCTATGGTGTAAACGAAAACCCGGATATCGACAACCCGGAACAGCGGATGACACAGGACGTGGAATCCTTCTGCAATTCCTCCGTCGGGCTCTTCATGGCTATTGTTGACGCTACGGTAAATGTGCTCACCTTCGTCACCGTGCTCTGGGTCATATCTCCATCCCTGTCAGTGACGGTGATGGTGTATTCCACTCTCGGTCTTCTGATTGTTTCGGCAATTGGTAAGAACCTGGTGGAACACAGCTTTTCCTTGATGAAAAGAGAAGCAGACTTGCGTGCCGGATTGACTGCTGCTCGCACGGTTCTCTCCGGTAGGGAGACTGTCCCGGAGTCGTTGGCCAGTGCTGTGAAGAGCAATCTTGGCGGGGTGATCAGCACCTTAATGGATATCCTCAAGCTGAATGCCAAGATTCAAGCCTTTACCGGCGTCTTCAACCCGCTTGTGGGAATTATTCCGGTGGTGATTGTAGCTCCCAGTTACTTCGCCGGAGAGATTCCTTTCGGCACCATTACCCAGGCCGTAATGGCTTTCAGTACTGTCTTCAATGGTGCCACCGTGCTCATTGCTCAGTTCAGCGGCCTGAGTTCCTTTGCCGCTATCACCAATCGCCTGGGCGCCTTGCTTGAGGTCATGGAAGAGCGGCTGTCTACCTCGACGCTCCAGTAAGTCCTGTTCTGCCCGTATATCTGACATCTACCGAGGTCTAAAATGTCCGGCTTCGAAAGCTCTCACCTCTCCGATTCTAAGCAGCACTTGCCGCGTTCCAGGCACGCCCTGACGCTGGTGGCTCTCGGGCTCGTGTACGGTGACATCGGCACCAGCCCGCTCTATGCGCTGCAGCTGACTATGAAGTCGCTGGGTCATGCCTCTCCTTCCCCCCAGGATGCCCTGGGCATCGTCAGCCTGATCACCTGGGTCATCTTGATTGTGGTGGCGGTCAAGTACTGCCTTCTGGTTTTGAGGGCCGACAACGAGGGAGAAGGAGGAATTCTCGCGCTCACCAGTTTGATCGCCAACGGCGGTCACGAAAGCTTGCGCCTTTGCGGTATGGGTCTGGTGACTCTTTTGGGCATTGTGGGAGCGGCGCTGTTGTTCGGTGACGGCGTGATCACACCGGCGATTTCCGTACTGGCCGCCATGGAAGGCATCGAGGTACTGGCTCCGCAGTTTGCGCATCTCGTTTTGCCGGCTGCCATCACACTGTTGCTTCTCCTCTTTCTGGCTCAGCGTTTCGGATCGGGCCGCATCGGCGGTGCCTTCGGCCCAATCATGGTGGCCTGGTTTGCGGTCATCGGCTTGATCGGTATCTACCGCATTATCGGTCAGCCTGGTGTGCTTCTGGCTCTCAATCCGATCTATGCCTATGAAGTTCTGGTTCACAACCCGGGCACTGCTCTGGTTGTCTTTGGAACGGTATTTCTGGCTGTGACGGGTGGCGAGGCTATGTATGCCGATATGGGCCACGTTGGTGTCGGGGCTATTCGGCGGGCGTTCTTCCAGGTGGTGCTGCCCGGCCTTCTGCTCAGCTATTTCGGCCAGGCCGCTGTAATCATGCAAGATCCCAGTGCTGCAGACAATCCCTTCTACAAGGCCGCTCCTGAATGGGCTCTTGTGCCGCTGATTGCGCTGGCTGCTCTTGCTACGATCATTGCCTCTCAGGCTCTGATCAGCGGTGTGTTCTCGTTAACGCGCCAGTCGATCCAGTTCGACCTTCTGCCGAAGATGCTCGTCACCCAGACCTCCAGTCAGGAGTTCGGTCAGATCTATGTACCGGCCATGAACTGGCTGCTCGGTCTGGGTACAATCGTGGTGGTGCTCAGTTTTCGCAGCTCGGAAGCGCTGGGGGCTGCATATGGTGTGGCTGTTTCAGGCACGATGCTTATCACCACGCTCTTGCTGGCCAAGTTGATGTCTTCCAAGTGGGGCTGTCCCTGGCTATGCGGCGGGCTTACCGTTGCCTTCTTCGGCACTATTGACCTGGGCTTCTTCCTTTCCAATTCGGCAAAGGTTGCCGAGGGTGGCTGGCTGCCGCTGTCTATCGCGGCCTTGTTGACTTTCCTGATGGTTGCCTGGCGTAAGGGCACCATGGCGGTGCGTGCAGAGCTAACCAAGCTCTCCACGCCGACTCAAACCTTCCTGGAGCAGATCGATGCACAGAACGTAGTACGCGTACCCGGTCTGGCTGCCTGGCTGACAAAGGTGGAACACGACATCGGCCCCCTCCTGCAGCGCCACATTGGGCACAACAAGAGCCTGCACGAGCACGTGGTGCTATTCTCAGTGAAAACCGCTCGGGTGCCTGTGGTAACTGGTGCCAAGCGGCTGGACCTGGAGATTCTGGGAAAGGGTTTCTACCGGCTCGTCTTTAATGTCGGGTTCATGCAAACGCCTCATGTGCATGCCGCCATCTGTGCGGAATTCAGGGCTCTGGCTCGCACAGGCATAGTGCCTCATGGCCTGGAGCATGATCTGCATCTGTTCATCGCCCATGAGACTCTCAAGCGTAGGAAGTCAGGCTCTGCTCTAAACGGACTGTGCTGGACGGCCTTCATTCTGATGAAGAAGTTTGCCGCCCGCACCACCGACTTCTTCCGCCTGCCGCGAGAGCATGTGGAGGAGCGCGGCATCTATCTGGAGATTTGATGACCGTCGCAAGCTGAAGGGAGTTTTCTACGGTGACAGGGAGGTCTTTTCTGCAACTGAAACTCCCTAGGCAAGGTCATGCACCCTGCCGGGGAATCTTTCAAATGGCCCGGAAATTGTCAACTGCTAGAAGGGTGATTATCCATGCTTACCGAAGATGCGGCAACAAACCTCGCTGCCATGGTTGATGGTTCGGCTGTTGTCCTGCAGGCCGTGCGTGCCAGAAATTGGCTCTATGTAGGACATGAAATGAGCGAAGACATTAGAAGTCTTCAACATGCAAAAGTGTCCGCAACTTCTGAAGGCACGAATATGTCGGCTGAACGTTGGGTCCTCAACACGGTGCTCACCCAGCAATCGAGAGAAATTCTCGCCGCCAGCACTGTCACGTACAAGCACTTGCCTTCAGATAAAGTGTGGTGGACTACCTCTACCTGATCACCATCACCCGCGGTTAAGAGTCGCTGGCGGTGCTAGTGCCGACACTATCTCCGCTCTTCTTTGCCGCCGCCTTCTGGGTGTACTAACCAATTCAATCTGGAGCAATAGCATGTTCACACTGGTAATCGCTATTCTTCTTCTCGTGAGCGGAGCGGTCTTTGCCCGCAACGCGGAAAAGAAGGTCTGGAACAACGGCATCTGCGCCAAGTACGGCGAACCCTGGGTGCATTTCGACAATGACAGTCAGGGCGGTCGCGGCTACAAGTGCCGTGATGAGACTTGCTGGATCAGCTACAAAGTGGATGTACTGAAGAAACCTGCCCCGTGAGCGGTAAGGGAGTTTGAGGAGGACAGGGATGTCTTGAGGAAAGGATTCATTTCTTTCAGCAATCTCTCGGAGAAATCCATGAATTCAGACAAAGACTCCTTGAAAGTAGCGGTCTGCAAGTTCTTTGCTGACTATATTCTCGTCTGGCAGGCAATCTTCAACGAAATGACGGGAACCGGCCTCAGCCTGGAAGAGAAGGTGCTGATTGTCCTGCGCGAGGAGGCAGAAGGCGCAGCCTTGACTCTCTCTCAAGTAGAGCAGGGGTTGTCGAGTCGGTTTGGCTATTACATCTGCGGACAGCGTCTGCCTACTGCTGCGGTCGTAGATGTACTCAGCATGCTTCAAGGCCGTGGAGATGTTCAGACTCGTCTAAGTACCCGGGCCGGAGTCGATGGAATATGGCTTTACCAGGTCCGCGAGTCCGGCAAGTTGGCCGCTTGAACTATCCGTCACAAGCTGCCCATCATTAACCCACCGCAATAGGAGCTAGAACATGTGCGAGTTAAACCGCATTCGAATTTTTGCAGACGCCGATGGTTCCCCGCAGGTGCGCTGCTTTGCCGTTTCTCAGCGTCTCACCAGCGCGCTTTGTACTGGGGAGCGCATTTACTACCTGAAGGATTACGAGGCAGTTGAAAGCGGCAAGGAGCAAGTGCCCGTCTCCGCCGATGTTTGTAACGTGATTGGCTATCTTGTCAGGCTCAACGGCATCGTTAAGGTGACTTTGAAGACTTACGAGTTTGTCATCGAGATCGCCAGGGCCTTCGACTGGGAGGACGTTCAGGAGAACGTCCTGCGAATCATTACGGAGCACCTCTATGACGGATTAAGTGTTGCCGTTGAGGACAGAACCGCGTCCTAAAAGCGGTGCGGACAGGGACGTCTTTTAGGGCTGAAGCCCAGAGAATCAACTCCAGAAACGAAAACAGGTCAAAGTATGAACTTCCCCTCCAGCAATGTCGACGTTTCCGCCCATGCCTGCGATTATGCCGGCAGAGTCTCGCTCTTGCATGTGCAGAAACCTGATGGCGGCTTCCGTCAGGTGCATGGCAGTCGCATGTCCGACGGCTACTTCTGCAGCCTGATCGCCTCTCGCCCCGACATCATCCGGTTGCTCAGTCCCGCTCAGAGTGGTCCGGTCGTGCAGCCGAGCTTGCGTTATGACGAGCCGACCATCAAAGATCGCGGCCTCTTCATCGTGGCGGCCGATTTCGGACCCTCCGACTGGCTTATTGCCATCGAAGCGCAGATGGCTAGCTGCGATCCCGGTATGGCCTATCATCTGCTAATGGGCAAGCTTCCGGAGGGCATCGAGTCGGTGACCCAGCTCGTCAACCTGCTCAATCTTTTCATCGGTTCCGCCGGGCTTCTCGATAGCCTTTCTGGAGCTTTGCGCATCAGGCGGTACAACCTGGTTACCAGGCTGACGGAAGGCGAACCGCAAAGGTCTTTCTGAATCTGGCTCCTTGAGCCACTAGCGCCTTCTGGAAGGCGCTTTTGCTCCAGGGAGCAGTTCAAAAACATCCTCGGCTTCTGCTGGACTGGGAGCCGAGGTTTAAGGTATAGCATCGATAAGGGTGGTGCCGCTAATGACTATTCCCGCTTATCTGATCATGAGTTTTTTGACTGCCTGCCTGGTTGTGTTCACTCTTTTGGCAGCCGGACTTTTGACTTTGTCGAGGGGCAAGCCACTGACCATCTTTGTGGTCACCCTTGTTAAGAACACGAGCGAGACTCGCGCAGTTGGGTGGTATCCGGAGTTTGCCTATGCGCATGAGGCCGTTTTGTCAGATTTGAGCGAAGGCAACTATTACGACCATGTCGTCATCGAGGAAGTGCAGGCGAGCGTGCATGGTGAGGTGGTGCAGGCCTACTGGTACGCGCTTCAGGAAGGTACCTGGCAGTCTATAGCTGTTCCATCTTGGGCGCAAAACATCGTTAACTGGGGGCTTGGCTAGACCAATTTAGTTCGGAAGCTGGCGGAAGAAGGAGTTTCTATGAGAGTCTTTCAGGTCTTCGCCCCTGATGATCTTACTCTGCTCGACGCATTTCTCACCAGGTGGAGGTCGTCGGAGGCCGGAAGACGACCGCTTTCTTCCGCTTTTCGGTGGGGGAAGAAGAAGCTGCTGCGGGAGCTTTGGAAAGACAGACCCTTCATGACTGTTTATCGCACAGGTACAGCGTGGTAATGGTGAATTTTCTGGAGGGTTTTGCCAGGGATGGCTTTCCCTCAAGTTGCTTCTGCACTCTCTCTTTTGCCGAAAAGATACGATAAAAACTAGTAGAATTGGCTTTGGAAAAATACCCCGTGTCTGTGAGCCGATTTTAGTTGTTTCCCTGGTTGCTCGCACCAAAAAGCACCTGCTGTCGCTTTGATTTTTATCGACCCTATTGGAGTTATCCTCTGCCAGTCAGAATGGCTGAGTGCCGGCAGTTAGATAATTAGATCATCGCTTTGTTGCCGGTGTGAATTGTTGCAGAAAATGGGTGAGAGCCCGGCGTTGACAATCTATTGCCAGGATTCTATCAACACACGAGCTCTCACTTGGGCTCTACAGGAAAACCAGTCTATGGCTTTCTAGCCCGGTCGGTCTTATGTAATGGCTGCGTTTAGCGCTTCCCCGGACTTTTCAGCCGCTCGAGAACAACGCTCAGGCTTTGCCATGTTTCCACCGCCCACTTGCTTGTGGTATCGGCCAGAGCACGAAGCCATGCCCCGAGTTTGACCATGACTTGCGAAGCAACAACAGTCAGTCGCATGATCAGGTGCTTGCATCGAGTCTCCATCCAAACCCACAGGGGGTAGGCTAGATGCTCAATCCAGCTCCAGAGAGAAGACAATTTCACTCTCAACCGGGCTAAGATGAGCGCTACTCTTCTGCTTAGCCAGTGCAAACACTTGTTGAGTTTTGGCTCCAGCCAATTCCAGAAACGACCTAACCAGCCGGTGAGGAGTTTCCAAAATCGGTGCAGACAAATCTTCACCCGGCTCCAGACTCCCTCAAACCAGCCTGTAAACCAGGTGCAGAAGCGCTTAACATGCGGCGCTAACCAGTTCCATAACTGACGCAGAACTGCATCCAGCCAGCTCCAGAAACGCTTTAGGCAGTCGGCCAGCCAGTTCCAGAAACGCTTTGCATAAGGAGAAAGCCAGTTCACGAACCGGCTTAAGCGTGAGTAGAGCCGCTTAAAGAAGCGCCAGCTCTCTTTGAAGGCCCTGCGCAGAAGCGGTTGCAAGCGCCTTAATGCCCATCTCAGGAAACGATAGGCAGGACTTAGCACCACCAGATAGAGCATTGGAAAACCATGGCTGTAGGTCAAAATACCGATTAGAACTGCAGCTGGTACGGCCCAAAGGCTATAGGTCGGGAAGAGCTTGATGCCGAACCAGATCATCGAACAGATCGTGGTCAACTGACCAAGTCCGATCAGAATGTTCCATTTCTCGTAGGTCTTCTTCTGCAATGGCAAAGTTGTATTTTCCCAGAGCAAGTAGAAAAGCATGAGGCCGCCCAGTATGCCCTTGGTAAAAAGCTCTGCCAGTTTGAGAAGCCAGCCTTTCGGCGGGTTCTTATTTTCTCTTTCATTCATGTGCAAGTCTCTGTTTTATTGGTGCATCCTGCCGGCTCGGGAAAGGCATTGCCTTTCCCGCTAAAGCCGATGCCGGCAAGGATGAGGAAGCTGGTCAAAAGTGCAATTCCGTATTCCGGATATTGAGCTGCGAAGGACCAGCAGATTATTGGCTGCCAGAGCCACACCTCAGGTGACGAAGGCAGAGAGTCCGGATTTGTCTAGTTCTCTTCGGTTGTCTGTTCGCCAGCGGCTATGGTTGTCGCTCCGGCTTTAGATTTTGGTGGTTGGTACAGCGTGACGCAGCGCATTGCTAGAACGGCCACGGTCAGTTGTGAGACATAGAAGGCCATGGTCGCCGCCTCGAATTCGGCCAGGTTGAATAGGTAGAATGAAGGGGTCATGATCAAGGCCATGGCGCCGGCGAAGAGAGACAGTCTGACACTTTCGGCAATGCCGATGGCGCCCGCCGGGCGAATTTCGAAGCTGCAGAGAGCGGCTGCCACAAAAGTGAAAATTAAGGCTCCGGAAATGGGCATTTTCAGGGCCAAAACACACAGACCAACCGCGATAGCGCCAAGGGCTGCTTTGATTAGGGCGGAGACGAGCTGGTATGCTGACATGAAGGTTCTCTAGGTTGGATGCGGTGAAACCGGCTGCACGAGGCAGCCGGTGTTTGAAAGCGAAGGGTTGCGACTGCGGATTTTGGCTGGTGATTCCTCTTAGGTTTTGTCGGTGTTGAGCTTAGTAGCGACTGGTACGAGCCGGCCGGATGAAGTGTGGTGCCTGGTCGGGTACCTCTCCGAAAACGTTTGCCCAGCCCGGCGGCAGTTGCCGCTTGATGCGCAGGGTACCTTCGCGTACTTCGTTCAGGAGCATGAGGAAGTCGCCCTGAGGTGCTTCGATGCCTTGGGGAAGGCAAGTGCCGATGATTCGGCAGTCTTTCAGCCAGGGTAGTTCTTTCTCGACGTCACGGTCGCTGTAGTCTACCTTTTCGCCTGCTTCATCATTCATGCGGTAAGAGCCGGCGATTATGGTGTGATCGAGCTTGACGAGACCCTGCTCGACCTCGCCGTTGTGACCATCGAGGCCGGGCAAGTAGAGCAGATGTTCGCTGCCTTTCATGGGCGTGTAGCGAAACATAACTGTTCCGGTTTTGCCCACGTCTTTCTCGTTGAAGCAGAAGAGTACGAACTGAAAGCCGGGATAGAGCAAGTCCAGTTGCTCGTAAAGTTCCTGGCGTATTTCCGGCATCTTGGTCGGATTGACGCGGCCGGCGCGCAGGGTTCCGGCAATGACACTGGCACTGGAGGCGATCACTACATCGTAGAGCCCGGCGTCGAAGTCGCTCACCACCAGTGCCTTTTGGGGCAACAGCCAGGAGCGAGTCGGGCTCAAGGAGAGTGTCGCCGGCTCGGTGACGGTGGCAACCATGTCCTTGACCATCCATGGATACCTCGACATCGGTATGAGGTCGGTTTCGAGGATGGAGCCGGGAGCGGCTGGTACCGCGATAAGTAGAGCGTTGCCCAGCTTGGTAATTGGTGCCGGAATCCCCCAGCCAAAGTCGTCGTTGGGATTTTTGGCATCTGCACCGATGTGACTGGTGATCTGATTGCTATAGGCCAGGAGGCGCCGGTCGGTTCGCTCACCGTCGACAATTTCGGAGATCTCCAGACCGACTAGAACAGATTTGGCGAAGCCGATACGGGCGCCGTCGTAGTGGTTGTTGGAAAGGCACATGTTTGAGTACTCCAGTTGGTGAAAGTCACCAGATTTGAGTTGGTTGGTCTGGCCTTCCTGGCAGTGAAGTAAGGAGCCTTTTGTTTACACAATCCCTGGCACCTTGTTTGGTTTATGTTCAGGCAATGTTTCACTCAGCAAGTGAATGCTTGTGAAAGTATGCGGATGAGGCTGATTCTTGACTGTTTTGCTTTTCTATGAGGTAGTGTTCGGGGTTGAAAGTCTTATCGTTTTCTAACATGCGGGAACCGGCGCCGGTCAAGTTCGAATCGGCGCAATTCATCATTTCTGCGCAAAAAGAGCAGGATTCCAAGTGGCGCAACTGGCGAAAGACCTGATACTTTGCCGCTTTGCATAGTTTACTGTTTTGACTTTGCCGAAGCGAATGTTTCGGCAGTTGCGCTAGTAGAAAACAAGGCTTGACAGGGCTTTGTGGGTAGTCAAGCGGGTTGTTTTTGTTGACTTGCGCTCCAGTACTAGTGTTAGTACTAACTGTACCCCTTAATCTTTTCTTTCGAAATCACCAAACCCCAAGCGTAACAAGCACTTCCATTCCAGGTTTTCGCCGGCAACATCAGTTGCTTCCTGAGGTGCTGTCCTGGCTATGAGCAGACCTGCAAGGTTTGTTCGCCGGCTGCTACCTATCCCTCTGTTCCGTAAGCCCAGTGTCGCCATCGGGCTTCAAGAATAGTAGCCAAAAGTGAGGCATATTCATGAACACACCTACTGATTTTGAAAAACGCATCGTTCTTCGCAAAGCAAAAGGCGAAGACAAACAAGCTATCGTCCGCATCAGCCACAGCACCGTCAACTTTGTTGTGGAAGAGGATTGGCTCGATGGCTTGGTCAAGGAGAACCCGCACACGGTAATCGTTGCAGTTCACGGTTCTCTGGTAGTGGGTTTCCTCATTTTTGTCGTGCGGGATGACGGTGTTTACGTCACTCACATGGCTGTGGAGGAGACCTTGCGTCGCAACGGCATCGGCACTGCTTTGATGAACAAAGTGGTGAACGATCTGCAGGACCACGGTAAGAACAACATCAACATGGTGGTCGACTGCAGCGACGTGCAGTGCTTGCACTTCTGCAAGTCGATTGGATTCCGCTCTGTCGGAGTTCTGAACAACTACTACGAGCGAGGCAAGTCTGCACAAATGCTGCGTTTCGATAAGAGCGCCGTGCATTTCTGATGTTTCCGCCAAACTTCGCCGTTAGCCGTTGAAGAGTCGGTAGTGATGCAGCAATGCATGGCTCGAGTACTCTTCACGGCGTGTACTTATGCTGTGAAGTGCAGTGTGCTTCACAGCTTTGATTCCGACTTTGGCGGGGATGGGTTCTCAGACGGTTCCAGCGCGGACAGCCTCCGTTTGCCTGCTGTTGATACCATCCCCACACAGGGACTTTCCTTTTGAGCTTCAAAATTTTTTTCGAGAGGACATACTATAAAGCGAAGTAAAATAGGGCAAAAAGGCAAACCCGGGGAAGGGCAATAAGATCGCTCTTGCTTGCTCCGCCCGCTGGGTTTGCCAAAAACCGGCCGCCTCAACTGCTCAGGCTTTCGGTTTTAAGAAGTCGTCCCTTCCGATTCAGTCCTTGGGGAACCAGGTGATGATGGTGGGCAGACCCTCGAACTCGCGGGGGATTTCGCCCATCTTCTTCATCATCTCTTCCGGTGTGAGATCGGAGAGGGCGGTGTCGAGCTGGTACTCGATGAAGACGTCGTCGCCCACGGAGACGAGCCAGGCATCGATGACGTAGTGCTCGCTGTTCTTGTAGGCAGCCTTGAAACGCTCCAGGATGGCGTCGTTGTCGGGCTGGGAATTGGAGCCGGCGGCCGCTGTCGTATTGGCAGAGGCCGGGGTATTGGTGTTGCTCATTTTGCTTCCTTGGGGAAGGAGGTCGTGGAAGTGGGAAGTTGGAACTTGTCGCCGGCGGTATAGACAAAAACGTCCATATCGCTGGGGCTGACGAACTTGGTGGGGCTGTCTTCTTGGGCCTGGTTCTGGACCGGGCCCATGACGATGCAGCCTTTGCCGACACCGTGCACGCTCACGTGGGCGTCTTTGATCTCGAAAGCTGTGTCTTCGTCGAGACCGATGCCGATGGTATTTTCCAGGCGGCTGACAGCCACCCTGATGCGCGGCACTCGGTTGCGTTGCCCCACATGGGTGTCGATGGTGAAACCAGGCAGGAAGTTGAAGCCGGGGGCAAGCGGTAGCGTCTCCGGTGCGTCGTCTTCCATGTTGCCTGTGATCATGACCTGGCTTGACGCGGTGCTGCCTGCGCTGGTGCCGGCTACGACTCCGCCTGAGGCCAGATGCTGTTTGATGTCGGCGAGCAGTTTTCCGCTTACGGCTTCCACCAGGCGCGCTTGATCACCGCCCATGAGGTAGACGGCCGTGGTGCCTTCCGGCAAAGAGCGGTCTTCGCCGGGCATGATGATGCAGCACTGTCCGGCGCCCTTGTCGAGGAGGGTTTTGGACAGTTCAGCCGATACTTCGGCCGCGATGCTGCTGGCGTGTGGAAGAATGACAATCAGGGCTTGTTTGCCGCCGCTCAGCTCGACAAAACGATTGAGTGTCTCGTTTGCTTTGCCGCCGATCAGGAAAAGAGTGCCGGCACCCGGGGTAGATGGTGCATCCATGATGAGTTCCCTCTGCAAAAGGTGGTTATGATGTGCAAGAACAGATCGGCGCCAAAGCTGACCAATCAGGGAAAGATTGAGAACTGTTCTTGTTATTTGGGGAGCTACTGGCTAAAACTAAACTAGGGAAGGTGGAGAAGATTCAAAGCTCACCTTATCTTTCTCCTGGCAGGAAGAGCAATTGCTTCTTTGCCTTTGAGGCTTCAATCGCTCTAATTATAGCTTTGCTGGCTTGTCTGAGCCTTAGGCAAGACCGTGATCGGCTAGCCTGGCTAGCGCTAGAGATGGTCTTTCTTAGCGGCACTTCATGACGGCGGCGAAAAATCGTCAGGCTCGCTGTAGCCCTGCTCATAAACGTCTTGTTCGGTACTGTAGACGGTTCTGTCCGGTTTCTTCGGCAGACCGGCTACGCGAACCGTGGTTGCCTCGGAGAGCTTTTTGCTGAGTTCGGGGGAAGGATTGGCTAGATTGGCCGCATAGACTTGTTTAGCCTGGTTGCGCTTTTCTATGCCTTCATTGATCATCTTGTAAATGGCGTAGCGGATGGCCGGAATCAGGAAGAAAAGACCGCCGTAACCCATAATCAGATAGATAAGGGCGGTGAAATGCGACATTATCGGCAGGCTGGCAGTGGTGGTCAAAAGTGCCGCGCCGCCGAAAGTAATGAAGAGAGCAAAGAGTATGATGCCTGTGACGGCGCCACCATCAATGGTGAGAAACTCCCACTCTTTTTCCGGCAGAAGCTTGTCGATGAATCTGAGCTGGGCTTCACTTTTCTTGGTGGTAGACTGCCTTTTGACATGGTTTTGAAAGAGACCGGCCAGTTCATCCACCGGTCTTGTCTGGTTTTTGGCCGCGTCTAATGAGCCCATGGGGATGGAATTGCCCCCCGGTTGGTTTTGAAAGGCAGTGAAAACATAAATGATATTGCCGTTTTCCGAGACTTCCGGGCTGCCGTTGTAGCGCTGCAGTACAGGAATCATCCAGTCTTCTTCGGCCGGGTTTTCCCCCAGGTAGGGAGCCAACTGTTCGGCCGTGACCACGCCCTGGTTCAGTTCGATTATGCGAGTGACGGTCTGCCACTTGAGCTCTTCAAAATTGGCATTGGGATTGCCGTCGCCGAAAAGGAAGGAAAAGACGTTGTTGAGAAAGTTGCCTTTCTTTTCGCCTTCGCCGGCTTTTTTGTTGAGATAGTCGGTCTGGGCGTTATAGGAACCACTGTTGCCGTATCCGCCCCGGGGATAATAGGGGTCGGGCAGCACATAGCGCCAGAAAAAGAACCAATCCCAGAGCCAGTCAAAGGCCCAGTACAGGTAAAAGGGGCGATGATAGTAACCGTCATGCCAGCCGAAATCGAAGATATTGCCGAAATCCAGGTTGAAACCGCCGTCTGAATCTCCGTCGCCGCCGCTCAGCCCTTTCAGGGCCGCCACGATTGCCACTACCACCAGTACTACCACGGCCACGGCGGCAACGATCAACATGACGCCGAAGGAAATGCGCACCAGAAAGAACATTAAGGCGCAGAAGGCTCTCAGGGCGATAATGGAAGCGTTGGCAAAGACACGCCAGGCGGAAAGCAAGATTTGACGGGAAGCATTGGCCAGATAAGCCTGCTGCAAATTGCCCTGAAATTTGTAGGCGATATTGCCTGATTCCGTCACCTCCAGGTGAGCATTGGTTTCGGCGGCAATATTGTTCAGTTCGCTCACCACCAGTGGTAAGGCGAGACCGGTGCTGGCTGCTACGTCCACCGGCACTAGGCGTGGGCCCCTGGTGGCGATTGCTTCCAGGATTTTTTTCTTTTCCGGCGAATGCACCGGACTGAGAAGCTCACTAAATCCAGCCAAATTGAAAACTCCAGAGACTACCTACTAGCTATTCTGACTGAAAAATAGCCGTTTTTTCAAAATCATCATCTGGTCTAAATAAATGGCGGGACCGACGGGACTCGAACCCGCGACCTCCTACGTGACAGGCAGGCGCTCTAACCAACTGAGCTACGATCCCAAATCAGATTAAAATGCCCAAGAGGCATATCCAATCAGGACTTGGAAGTATAACACATCTTGGCAACCAGAAGCCGGGGTTCTGTCTCTAAGGCTTAACACTGTAAAACACTTAGGCTTGCCAAGTGCTTGTCCGACAACTTTCCAGCCTGACTCCGGTCTGGCCCGGGAGTTGAAGTGTGCCGGGCAAGACGACCGTTTTAGGGTCTCGGGGGCGTGGGCGCCCTTCTTTGCGCGAAGCTTTCCAGATGGTAGCTGTCAAGATGAGCTAGCTGACTTATTTGTTCAGGCCTCAGCTTATGTCTATATAGGCTTAATAGATACACAGAAGCCTCCCGCGTACCTTGATCCCGCCTTCTCTTTAAAACTAGTGTTTTCAGGTAAACCCAAAATCTTTTCTTTTCATAGAAGCACCTAAGACACCCAAGAAGTTCATCTGCCCAGCCATTCAAATCACTCGCTCAAGCTTTCAGCTTGCAGAGGTAGTCTTGGGTTTACTTGCTGGAGCTAGAGAGCTGGTATCTCCGTGGCCTTGAGGCTCGGTGAACTTTGACAGAGCGACAATTGCCGTCTGCCAGCTTCTGCCATGTCTTTGCTTCTTGTCACAAAACCACTCCTCATGAATTCAGGAGACACTATGTCAACATTCGGAACCGTCATCGGCGTTTCGATTGTCGTGGGTATTGTGATCGCTTATTTCGGATGGCGTAAGGACCGCCGGGCTGCTCAGGACAACGATCCGAAGGCGGTCTGGGTGGATAACGAAGACTTCGACGGCACTGTCGGCGAAGAGTTCCCCAATCCCAACGCCACCCGTGTTGCGCTCACCGACCTCGACGACGACAACTTCGACTCTGTCAAGCTCTCCGAGAGCAAGACCCCCCTCGTCATCAAGTTCTTCACCACGTGGTGCTCTGGTTGCAAAACCCAGGGACCGCTGATGGAACAGGCTGCTGCTCGGTTCGCCGGCAAAGCTGAGTTCTACCAGGTGGACTGCGATCTTTCGGACCATCTTCCCAGCAAGGGCAAGATCACCAAGATCCCCACCACGTTCTTCATCAATCCTGCCACCAAGACCCAGATCGTGCACGTCGGCGTGCTGACTGCGGACCAGGTGGGCGAGATGCTGAAGGAACTTGCCGCAGAAAGTGCTCGCGGTACTCAGGTCCAGGTCGACTCTGAGCATCCCTACCTGCTCGGTTAATCGACAAGTACTTTGACTTCTCGCGCTCTGAACAAGGAAACTCTCCATGGTTATCACAGAGTGCGCGTCAGTTTTGGCGCAGGGGGGTTGGACCTAAAAAATCCAGCCTCCCTGTTTCCAAAGCCTCAAATGCTGCCGTTTTCTGGCAGGAAAATAACTGTTCTAAGCCGTTTAGAAATGTCCTGAAACGCTAGGAAAATCCCTCACACCTTTTAAAATCGAAATGCACACTAACAAATATAGTAAAAGTATGGTTCCTGAATACCCCATACGCAGGGAAAGTGACAGGACTTAAAGTATCGAGAGGCGCAGCAGATGCAGGATTGGCAAAGATGGGAGATTGATCATCTTTAACGCAAAAAAGAGGTTTTAAAGCTGGAAAAGGTTCGCAAATTGGCTCAGAATGCGTGGTTACGAAGCAACACAAAAGAGCGAACAAGGAACCTTTTCGATGAAGAAGTCTACCGCAGATCAAAGAATCTCTCAACTTAGCCTCGATATCTTGCCGGAGAAAGAGGTAACACTGGCGTTTGACGGCGAGGATGTATCAGGAAATGCCGGATTACTGCTTGTGGCGCAGGCTGAAAAGCTAACGAAGCTACTCCGGGGTGCGGCGGAGCGATTGGACGACCACAGAACGCAGTCGCTAATCAAGCACAACATGTTCGAGCAAATCGCTCAGCGGGTATTTCAAATCATTGCAGGGTGTTCGGCAACTGCAGACAGCGACAGCCTGAGAGGAGATCCGGCACTGAAGGCGGCAGTGGGAAGGAATCCGCTGAGCGGAGAGGATCTTGCCGGTCACTCAACACAGCAGAGGCTTGAAACTGAGCGCCAGTACAAGGAGTTGTACAAGTTAAGCCAGTGGCTGGTGGAGTATTACATTGAATGTCATCGAAAGCCGCCCAAGAGGTTGGTTCTGGACTTCGACGGTAGTGCCATTGAGACCTACGGAGTGCAATTGAACGCATTCTACAGAGGCGGTCCATATGGGAAGTTCATGTATTTTCCGTTGTTTGTGTTTGATGAGAATGGCTGGTTGCTGGTTGCAGCGCTACGTCCAGGGGATCATGGAGAAGTGAAATGGTCGCTGCCGATCCTGAAAAGACTGGTGAGACGGTTAAGACAAGCATGGCCGCGGGTGGAAATTGTAGTGAGAGCGGATGGGGCATTCACGGACAATGAGCTATACAAGTGGATGGATGAGAATCGAGTTCGGTACGTACTGGGCATGAAGGACAATCATTCGCTTTTTGTCAAAACGAAACAGTTTCGAGCCAAAGCACAGAGCAAGTTCAAAAGGAAATACGAGGAGCCCAGATATCTTGGCAAAAGTGGGAAAAAAGGCAAAGAACAAAAGGCTGAAAGAGATATCGTCAACGTACGACAAGGACAAGCGCCAGCAGGCAAGACAAGAATTCGAACACCGGCGGGCGCGGGTGTATGGAGAAAACCAGTTACGCAGCCCGTTCATGGGACCGGGAGCGAAGAGTAATTGCCAGGTGTGATTACACAGACAGCGGGCTGGAAGTGAGATATGTGGTAACAAATCTCACAGGATATCAGGCAAGACAGGTGTATGAGGACGTGTACTGCAGGCGGGCCAGATGCGAGATGTGGATCAAGTCAATCAAAGAGACACGATGCGATCGGCTTAGTTGCAGCCAGTTTAAGTCGAATATGTTCAGACTGTTGATGCATGCACTGGCATACATATTAATCCACCAAGTGCAAATCAGACTAGAGCAAAATGGCAGTGTTACCCAGTTTCAGCGCACATTCATACATGTTGCGGTGAGAGTGCGCGAGACGCGAAAAGGGGTTGAATTTCAAATAGCGAGAAGCTATCACGCCGCACGAACGTTCAGGCTGGTGTCAAAGAGGCTAGGACCAAAACACCGTTAGCTGCTTGATCTAAGCAACAATAGAAACTTCACAACCTCAGCAGCTGCATTGGGAAAAATCACTAGAATACTGATTGTAGAGCTGTTTGAGCCTGGTTAAAGTGAAAAATACGACATGGAAACGAACCCGGCTCACTAGTGACCACCTCTTGGGATGCCATTTCTCGCGGAGATCACTTCTCGACAACTATATGTATGGGTAGACCAGGGGTTTTGAATGAATTTGAGGAGCGTTGCCGGTCTTCAAGGCTGGTTGGTCTGTTTTTAAAACCTGGGGCGCGAGCGAAATTCTCTCGTTTTTCATTCATTCTCGGCCGCATTGCAAGGTTTGAACGAAATTATCCATAACGTATTGCGTCAAATTAAATCCGTACCCGAGGCCAACTGTTGCGTCAGAAAGAATCGTACCGAAGGCGATTATTATTGGGGTAGTCATTAAAGTGAAACCTGTTGAGGGTTAATAGCAGCTTTAGCTGCTGTTAGCACTCAACAGGTAACGCATGTTCTGGTATTTGGTATTGACCCCAACCTATCCTCGTTATACTTCCGTCTTTAAGCAAGCGCATCAGGGCACTATCAACGGTAGAACGTTTAGCAGTTTCGAGAAAGTCCTTAGCTGAAATCAGCGTTCCTCCCGGCAAGGCCTGAATTGTGCGCCGAAGCTCTGCTTCGAAGCGGTTTCTTTGCATCGGTTGTAACTCGGTAAGAGAATGTGCGCGTTGATTAGACTCTCGGATGAACTTGTGAGTCGCAATTCGTTGTGCTACGGCGGCGGCCACAAGAGGGTCCGGGCTATCCACCGCAAGTTTCCGCAGATCGGCTCCGAGCCGTTCCAGTTCCTTCTTGAGTCGGACCATGCTTAAACCTTCTTTGAGCCGCCTCAGTTCATTCTTATCCTGCTCTGAGACATGGGCACTCTCTAAAACTCGTTGATATGGAGTTCTAGCTCTGTCATATTTTCTGTATGTTTTAGAGCCTTTCCGATGTTTGAATAGCAACTTCTGCGTTGGCTGAAAAAAATTGATGTAGAGCCGAGCCACTGAGTAGTACTCATTGAGAATCCGCCAGCCTTCTTTCCTTCGTATCGACTCTTCCCAACAAGCTTTCTTACCACTGAACCGTTCTTTTCTTCTATCCAGGCCTGGTCGTTTTTCTTGTACTCGCGGGACCGTGTAAAGGTCAGTCTTTTCAGCTCACACCATTTGACAAAGTCTTCATTCATGAACTCACTACCATTATCGGAATCGAGTCCTTTCAGCGGAAAGGGCAGTACTTCGAGCACCTTCTCCAGCGCTGCTATGACTTCTATCGAACCTTTCCTTGTTAGTGCAATCGGCTCGGTCCAGCAGGTGGCGATGTCCGTCATGTTTAAGGTTGAAAGGTATCGTCCACTGACGTCTCTGGAGCAATGCGCGACGGTATCAATTTCAAAGAATCCGGGCGTCACGTCACTCCATTCTGTGAAAGTTCGCACTTTCACCTTAGAGCGAACTAAAGACGAGCGCTTGGTTGTGCTGCGGCTTCGCTCATATTTTCGCCTTTCGCCCTTTAAAAGTCTGTCGACGCTTGAGGCACTGAGGGCAAGCAATTGGCTCCGTTCTTCGGCAGTCAGTTGCAGCGCTTGGGCTCTTTCGAGTTCCTGGACAAGATCCGGCAGAAAGGGAACCAGGCGTTTGGAGCAAATACGGTTGGACAAATGCCAGACCTCTATCAGCGCCAAGAGCACATCCTTGCCAATCCTGGAGCGGCGCCCCAACCTCTTGCGGCTTTGTTCAGTCTTTTTGTTGAGTAATGAAATCGCATGCTTCCTGGAATACCCTGTTGCCTCAACAAATCCAGTCAGAATGCGCTTCCGCTCCTCCGGTCCGGCACTGGGGTACTGCATCCGCAACACCTCCAATAGCTCTTGCCTCGCTTGAATCGTCATGTTCAGCCTCATCATTTCGCCCCTTAACGAGGATGCTAAGGGGTACGATTTTATCTGAGGCAACTATTTCTTGCGGGTACGATTTATTGTGAGTCAATGCGCATAATTTCTTGCATGCCTCGGAATTTCCCAAAAGGAGCGGACCAGCCGGGAAGGCCGGTCCGCTCTCAAAATTGCTAGTTGTCTTTCACCGGACCGTTACTTAGCGCTCTTATCCTGGCTGTCGTGGGGGTGCATGATGCGCCAGACGATGGCAGTGACAAGCGTGGTACCGAGGAAGACGGCGTGGATGACCACGTGTGTCACCCAGACTTGCGTGGGTACGACCGCGGAACTGATGCAGTCTTTCAAGATCACCACACTGGAGACACCGGTGAAGGCAAGCCCCAGCTTAACCTTCAGCACAATGGTGTCGACGCGGCGCAGCCAGTAAGGTCCCTGATTGGACAGTTGCTCCTGGAAGCGACGTACATATATCTGGTGACCGCCCACGATGGTCATGATCAGCAGGGAGCAGATCATGGCCTGGTCCAGAAGACTGACGATGATCACCAGTAGTTCGTGATCGTGTTCGGCGGAAGTAGTGGTGATCAATGCCGGTGCATGACCGAGAAGGATGAACACCTGGTAGAGGAACTTGAGCAGGTAGATGGTCAATGCCACCATCAGTCCGGCGTTCATGGGATAGAGCACCCAGCGAGTCTCGAAGATCATCCTGTCCAGGAGCTTCGTCTTCTCAGGCTGAGGCGGCGGGTTTGGTGCCGTTTCGGGCTGGGTTTGGGGAGTGGTCATAGTGCTCTCCATTTCATCAATAGGTGAACTGCATCCAGCCGATGGTCTTGGCTCATCCGCTGGAGGGCAGTTCGAGGAAGTTAGGATGCTCCGGACATCGTCGTCGCTTGTTACCTGTGACGTGATGGCTTTGGGAAGCAAGGCTGAAGGTGGAAGGACGGGGGTTTTTAGTATTTTGGTTGGGGATTCCGGGAGAAAATGAAGGTGAAAGACAATTCCCGAATCTAGCGTCGATTCGCCTCTAAAAGAAGTATTTGCATCATTTGTGAAGGCAACTTCGCCAAACTCATATCACGCTAGTTAGCGCAGCTTTTGGAAAGCTGTAAGTGCCCGCTGGCACTGGCATTGCCCTCTGTCAGCCGGTTACTGTTTTTCTGTCTTTTCCGGCGAGATTTCTGTGAATAGCATGTGAACATGAGGCGGTCGGGGCGGCTGTATTTGTAATACTCGTCTCATACTTTCCGTGGCACGTATTGCTTGCAAGCCCTTAAATGACTGAAAGAGGAGAGCCGTTATCCCTAAGGATAAGGACTACTCCCCTTCAGCTACCCCCTCAGAAAAACATTTGAAGAGCGGTGTGCGTTTCTCTTCATGGCTACATAGTAAGGCTTGATTGTTGCAACTTTCTTGCAGCATCAAAGGTCATGACGTTTACTATTTATTTTTTCCACCATTTTTTGATCGGCTTCGGCCTGGCTATTCATGCCCAATTTGCGATAGACAGCGGCCCTTCGTATAAAGGGGTCGGCGGTGGTGGGATGCAAGGCGATTGCCTTTGTGAGATTGGCCAGGGCGTCTTTGTAGCGCTTCAGTTTGATCTGGCACTCCGCTACTTTCAGCAGGGCACCAACATTCGCAGGTGGAATGGCCAGGCGTTTCTCTGCTGTTTTGAGAGCCTCATCGTAGCGACCCAGCACCAGAAGAAAGTCGGTCTTTAAGTCGTACTCGCGTTTTTGTGGTTGTTTTCCGCCTGGAATGGAATCAAGAATTTTGACGGCTTTCTCGGCGTCACCTTCATAGAAAGTGGACTTGGCCTTCTGAATGTAGACGTTTCGTTCTTTGTAGCCCAGGGCTATGGCTCTATCGGAGTCTTCAATGGAGGCTGGAAAATTCGGTATGTTGGCTTGCACCAGACCGCGCTCAAAGTAGAGTTTGCCGTTCTTAGGGGCCATCTCGATGGCTTGATTGTAGAGAGTGAGAGCGTTCTTGAGGCGATTCATACTGGCCATTAGCCAGGCTTGCGCTCTTATCGGTTCATAGCGGCTGGGTGAAATTTTATTGGCGGCGGTGAAATCGCCGAGGGCAGCCTCCCAGTGTCTGGCAAAGGCTTGCACATAGCCGCGTTTCATGCGCAGGTTGAAATCTTGCGGTGCTTTTTCTACCTGGGCGTTGAGATCTTTGATGGTGCGTTTGAATTCCGCCGGCTTCAGTCTGTTTTCGTAATAATCGTCCAGAAAATCAGCCGGCTGAGCCAGGGCGCCGTTGCTGCCACAGGCCAGGGCCAGCAGGGCGGAAACAAAGGAAAGACGGAAGCGACATTTCGACATGGCATTAGTCTCTCCCAAAGCAAGCGGCCTGGCAAGTGCCGTCACTGGAAGCCAAGTGTGACGTTCGACGAGATGCAAGCGATGTATCTACCGATTACTTGCCCGGTGCCTGTGGCTGCATTTGTCTTCTGAGTTCCATTTCCGCCAGTTTTAGCAAGTCCGGTTGGGAGGCGGTAGCAATTTTCTTGCTGTAGTCCTCGGCTGCCTGTCTCACTTCCGGGGAAGGAGAGCGCTTGCCCAGGCTGTGCAGTTGCATGAGAGTTTCGCTGGCCTTCAGTTGCAAGAGCGCTTCCATGCCGGCTTTTTGCACTTCCGCATTGGGTTTGCCGGTGTAATGATTGTTATCCCGGTGCATGGCTTTGAGAATGGATGCGATTGCTACTTCTCTGGGAGTACCCACCACTGCCAGGTTGTTTCCGGCTTGTTTTTCAGCCTTAGTGCGCACGTCCATGAAACTGCTGGTAGTATCACCAGCGAGAGCTACCATGCCCTTCATAGCAGCAATTCTGGTTTCCGCCGGTATGAAGGGATTAGCCATGATCTCGGGCAAGACGCGGGCCACAACTTCATGATCGGCTTTGGGGTCGGCCGCTATGGCGGCTAAAGTTTCAGCTGCTTGTTTTTGCCAGGCGGCGCGGGGAGCAATGATTTGATTGCCCGTAGCCATTCTGTCGTCATGGTAGTAGCTCACTCTTTCTCCCTCTTTCGGAGGTAGATGTATACCGCGAGCGATCTCCGCCAAGAGCACCTGCTTGTGTTTGTAATTGGGATCGTTCTGGTCTGCTGCCAATTTCTTCAGGTTGGCCCACTGCTCATCTCTGGAGTTGGATACTACGTCCTCTTTGCTTTTGATGTAACTTCTGCTGTTGAAGTTGTTCCAGAATCCGTACTGGTCCTCAACTTGCTTTTTGAAGGAATTGAAGTTGATCAGGTTCATGTCGTCATAGCCGAGCATCTCTCTTGCTTTATCCTGGCTTGTACCGGTCTGGTCCAGGGTGCGGGAGGCTCTTTCGCTACGGATGCTCTCGTTTTCGTAGAAGCGGTCGAAGGTCTTTATGCGTCCATCTCTGATCTGATCCGCTACTTCGGCGATGATGCGCTTTTCGGCTTCAGCTCGCTCCTTATCGGAAATTTCCGCCGGCTTTTCGTTTGCTTGCGGCGGCAAATTGGCAGTTTCCACCGGTTTGGCCGGGGCAGGCTTTTCAGAAGGCGCGGCAGCCTGGTTCTGGGGCCCGACTGCGGCCGGCTTTTCAGGGGTGGCGGCGGCAGGTTTTTCCAGTGGCACGGCTACCGGTTTCTTGGGTGTCTCCCGGGTTGTCTCAATCGGTTGCGGCGCGAAGTCGGAGGGCTCTAGATGGAGAGGCTTTTCCGGTTGGGTGGCGGGCTTTTGAGGCACGATGGCAGCTGGTTTCTCCGGGAGCACAGCTGGTTTTTCAGGGAGTACAGCCGGCTTTTCGGGCACGATGGCAGCCGGTTTCTCAGGGAGCACAGCCGGCTTTTCGGGCACGATGGCAGCCGGTTTTTCAGGGAGCACAGCTGGCTTTTCGGGCACGATGGCAGCCGGTTTCTCCGGGAGCACTGCCGGTTTTTGGGCTGCTAGAGCGTCGGAAAACCTGACCGGGCGGTGGGGCGCGAAATTGCTTTGCGGAAGGGCGGCCGTGTCCGGTCCTCCGTTTCTATGGGGAGAGAAATTGTCCGTCACTTCGGTATTGCCGATAACGGGCTTTGCCTGTGGTTCCTGGGGCTTCTGTGCGGCTTCGTCTTGGCCTGGTTTGACGGGCACAGCCGGTAAGTTGTTGTCTGAGAAACTGCCTGCCACGGGCTTAACGGCGGCTTTGATTTGATCGTGAGCGGCGATGAGGCGGAAGGGATCGGCGGCTAGATCGAAGCGTTCTCTGACGGAAAGGCTTGCCCCGTCGGAAGTTGAGCGGGCAGCCAGGATGAGAGTGGCGCTGTTGTTCTTCTCGAGCTTCTGCTCTTTGAGCAGGTCGGAGAGGAGACTGCCCTCTTTCACTCTGGCAGGATCAATGTTGACGAAGACGGCTTCATCTTTATAGTGGCGTCTGGTATCAGGGCGTCCTTGCTGCTCGTAGTGACCATTTTGCATACTCCAGGCCTTGGAGAGATGGTCCCGGGTGGCTGCGTTTGCGGGATTGCCGACCACCATTACAATCGGTTTGCCTTCTCTGGCCGCTTGATTGGCTGCATCTATAAAATTGCTCTCGTTGAAGCGGCTTTCCGGCTTGATTTCGCCGCTAACGCGGGTGGCACTCTCGAAGCCGCGCTTGCCGGTTTTGAGATCGAGAGTTTCACTGACTCTCTGGCTATTGCCTGACTCTGTGCCGTTTCCCACCGGCGCCACTTCACTTTGCCGATTGTTGAATTGATTCTGACCTGGCCGGTAGGGGGCCGGTTGGGGCTGTACTTGATAAGGATTCTGATTGAACTCCAGATGACTGGGATTGCGATCGGGGCGCTGGTTGTCGGAGGGTCTTTGCCAGCAATTCTGATTGTTGCTTGGCACGGGGCCCACGGGGCGGCAATTTTCGTAGGTTGGTTGTGTTTCGGTTTCGCAGGGGCTGCAATCACTGGGTTGATTGTGACAGTTTCTACGGCCGTGAAAAATTCTTCCAAGTAAGCCCATGGTCTTTATCCTCAGACAAGAAAATGCTATGGGGTGGATGTGAGGGGTACTGCCTACACTAAGGGCAAATAGTTTCAATGTTGTTGCAGAGTCGGATTTTTGCTTGAGTGTCGGATAAAGAGGACTAACAGGGGTGGTTTTGGCTTAGTTTGCCGCTGCGGGTATATAGGAGAAGATTGCAAAGGCCTGTTGAGCTACAAGGGGTAGATCTTTTGTCCGTGCCCGGCCATTCCAGTTCGAATCCGTCCCGCATCAAGCTGAAAGACTTTAGCCTCAGGGGTTTCAGTCTCAATAATCTCTCGCTTAAAACCAAGGGCATCCTGCTGGTCTTTATCCCGCTTTCCATCCAGTTTGTCTTGAGTATCACTCTGGCAGTCTTCGAGGTGGAAGCAGAGGCGGCCGAGCGTGACCAGCGGCATTCTTTCGAGGTGCTATACGAGATCAGCGCCATCGAGCGCAAGGTTTATCAACTGGTCATGGAAATTGTTGTATTCACTACCTTTCGCCGCGCCGATTCCCTGGCCCAGATGGATCATATGCGCAATGAAGTGCCCCGCAGTTTTGCCGGCCTCGATGCTCTTGTTAAAGATGACCCGGTGCAGATGCACAATGTCATGGAATACAAGCAAACGGTGAGCAATTTTCTTGACTCCGTCAAAGGCATCAGAGATGCTCTGGCAGAGGGCGACAATATGTATGCCGCCATTCAAGCCAAGCGAGTGCGCGACCAGCTTTACGGCGCTTCCTTTATGGACAGGTCTTATAAAATACGCTTTCTTGAGCAAAGCCGCCTGGGCATTGAACACAAGGAGCTTTATAAGCGGCGCGGTCCCATCAGGCTCTGGATTTTCATCGGGCTTGGCTTTAATACTCTGGCGGCTGTGGCGGGTTCCATTATTTTTGCCTCGGATCTGACCAGGCGTATGTCGCAAATTATCGCCAATACAGAAAAGCTGACC
Organism: Candidatus Obscuribacter sp.; assembly: GCA_016712465.1. Classification (GTDB taxonomy): domain Bacteria; phylum Cyanobacteriota; class Vampirovibrionia; order Obscuribacterales; family Obscuribacteraceae; genus Obscuribacter. Next base: position 6,350,830 of record JADJQZ010000001.1, on the reverse strand, counting down.
ATGGGTAAAGCCATGGCCGCGCCCATGCTGGCCAAAGACGAAATCGGCAAACTGGACCGAGTCTTTCACCGCATGGCCGATGAATTGAATGAGGCCGTCAAGCGTGAAACAGCGCTGGTGGAAAATGCCGCCGATGTTATTTTCAGCATCGATTCCAACCTCCTTTTCACTTCCGTCAGTCCCGCCAGTCTGACGCTCTGGGGTTATGAGCCCGACGATTTGCTGGGCAAGCGCCTCATGAGTTTGATACCCAAACCCAATCAGGAAGCCACCGCTGAGTTTTTGAGGAGGCTCAAGGATTCTACAGAGTCTCAATCGTGCGATGTGCCGGTACTCTGTGATGACGGCAGCTCCAAAGATTTTGTCTGGAGCGTCTATTACTCAGAGGGCAAGCGCAGCTATTTTTGCGTCGCTCACGACGTCACTGAGAGGCGCAAAATGGAGCGCGCCAAGCAGGACTTCGTCAATATGGTCTCTCACGATATTCGCACCCCTCTTTCCAGCATGAAGACCTTTCTGGAAATGCTGGAGCAGGGCGCCTACGGGGAACTGAATCAAGCGGGCCGAGGTAAGTCGAAGATGGTTCTTTCGGCTGTGGGGCGCCTGGTGGGCCTGGTGAACGACTTGCTCGACATTGAGAAAATGGAATCAGGCAATCTGGTTTTGAAAATACGCCCCACGCCGGTTGATCGCATTGTGGAGGGCTCACTGGAGCTGGTCTCAGGCTTTGCAGAGCAGCAAGGCGTCAAGTTGGAAAGTGTTGATCTGCCCCAGGTGGAAGCGGCAGTGGATGAAGATCGCATTGTGCAGGTTTTGCAGAATTTGCTGGTCAATGCCGTCAAGTTTTCCCCCGAAGGAAAAGCAGTCACCCTTGCCGTTGTTCCGGCGGTGGGCTCAGGTGGTGCCGGCATGTTGCGTTTCAGCGTGAAAGACCGCGGCCCGGGTATCAAACCCGAGGAGCTAGGCTCGCTCTTTGAGCGTTTCATCCAGTTGGAGGGCGCCGATGGCAAGCGCAGGGGCGGTACCGGTCTGGGGCTTGCCATTTGCAAGGAAATAGTGAAGAAACACGGCGGCCGGGTGGGAGTGGAAAGCACACCGGGCAAGGGTAGTGAGTTCTGGTTCGAGGTGCCGGTCAGTCAGCCCGGCTAATGCCTGCCAGTAATTCTATAAATCTGCTAACCTTTTCCTTCTGGATGGGAAGTCTTCAGCCGGCCCCGGCAAAAGACTTTACCGAGGCAACTACCCCCTGAATTAGACCCGCCGGCAGGAGACCATGGCCAAGATCTTGATTGCTGAAGATGACCGTCTGGTAGCGGGCATGCTCAAGGATTTGCTGGAACTGGACCAGCATACTGTGGAGCTGGCTCATAACGGCAGAGATGCCCTGGATCTGGTCTGTTCTTTCCCCTATGACCTTTTGATTCTTGACCTGGGTCTGCCTGAGATGGAGGGTACCGAGGTTCTCAACCGCTACCGGGGGCGAGGCGGCAAGTTGCCGGTCTTGATTCTCTCCGGACGCAATGATGTCAATCACAAAATCGAAGGTCTCGATTTAGGCGCCGACGACTATATGACCAAGCCATACGATGTGCGGGAGTTGAACGCTCGCATTCGTTCGCTTTTGAGAAGGCAATTTGTGGCGGATGTAGTGTCCAATGTACTGAAAGTTGGGCACCTGGAGATGGACACTGCTCGCTGCGAAGTCTTGAAATCCGGCGAGAAGCTCAAGCTTCTACCGACCGAATACGCTCTTCTGGAGTTTTTCATGCGTAATCGCGGCCGTGTATTCAGTGCCTCGGAACTGCTGGAGAGGATCTGGAAGTCCGATAGTGACGCTTCGGAAAATGCTGTGCGCACCTACATTACACGCCTGCGCAAGAAAATCGATGAGGAAGGTAAGGCTTCTCTCATAACTTCTGTATATGGTCTTGGTTACAAAATGGAAGAAGTTGACAACCGTTGACTTTGCTTCTGCTGCCCATGGTTATCAAGGTCTCATTCAGATTCTCTTCGTTTACATGTCTAAAAGACTCTGCCAGCTTGGCTAATTCCAGTTTGGATCAATAGCAGATTGCTTATACACAGGCTGTTACTTAGGCGGCATCTGAACGGTGCCACCGCTTAAGCTACAGGCGTCAATTTCATCTAGTTTTTCAGAAGCCCTGTCTTAACTCAGCCAGCCACCACCCCCTCATCATCCAGCTTTCTGTGCCCGATCTTGTGGTACCTGGTTTGAAATCGGCTGCTGTTTCGACTTGCCTAACCCTAACTTCCTTTCCCCAGTTACAAGTCGGAAAGGGCTTCTGCCTCCACCCAACTATTCTCAAATGGAAACGGAGAAAACCCATGCAAAACTCTTCTGAAGCACAGTCGTCCGGTGCCAATCTCGATCAAGCTGCACCCTTCGCTGTGGCGCCCCCTCTCACGTTTCAGGACCTACCTGGTCTGCAAATGAAGTGTTGCACCCGCAACTCTGGCGATTCCCGGAACTCTTCTGGCGACTCCCAGCGGGTCTACCTCTTCCGCGAGGCTTTCAGCGCCTTCGCCGGCGAAGCCGGTTTGAGCGCCGCCAGCCGCGATCAGATGAAAGCCCGTCTGGGCGGTAAAGGCGCCGGTCTTGCAGAAATGACTGCTTCCGGCGTCAATGTTCCGCCAGGCTTGACCATCACCACTGACACCTGCCTGGACTATTACCGGGGCGGACAGGTTATGCCTGCCGGTCTCATGGAGGAAGTGACGGTCAAGCTCAGTCAGGTCGAGGCCCGTGTCGGTCGTCGCCTTGGCGATGCCGCCCTGCCCCTTCTTGTTTCGGTGCGCTCCGGCGCCAAGTTCTCCATGCCCGGCATGATGGACACCATCCTCAACCTCGGTTTGAACGACGCCACAGTCAAGGGGCTGGCTCTTCTCACCGAGAACGACCGCTTCGCCTGGGACAGCTATCGTCGCTTCATCCAGATGTACGGCAACGTGGTGCTGGAGATTCCCAAAGAGGACTTCGAGCACCTCATCTCGGCCCTCAAGCAGGAACGCGGCGTCACTCTGGACAACGAATTGACCGCTGAAGCTCTGCAAGAGCTGGTGGGCTCATACAAGGCTCTGGTTGAGGCGCGCACCGGCAAGCCCTTCCCACAGGACGTGCAGGAACAGCTGGCCTGTGCCATCGAAGCGGTCTTCCGTTCCTGGAACAATCCGCGTGCCATCTACTACCGCGAGATGAGCAAGATCGACCACAATCTCGGCACCGCCGTCACCGTGCAGTCCATGGTCTTCGGCAACCTGGATGATCGTTCCGCCACCGGTGTCTGCTTCACCCGCAACCCCAGCACCGGCGAGAAGGCGCTCTACGGCGAGTACCTGATTCGCGCCCAGGGCGAAGACGTGGTGGCCGGTATCCGCACGCCCGACAAGATCGCCAACATGCGCTCCACCATGCCCGATGTGATGGACCAGTTGGAAGCTACCGCCAAACTGCTGGAAGCGCACTATCGCGACGTGCAGGACATCGAGTTCACTGTGGAGTCGGGCACGTTCTACATTCTCCAGACTCGTTCCGGCAAACGCACCGCCGAAGCGGCTGTGCGCATCGCGGTGGAGATGTTCGATGAGGGCATCCTCAGTCGCGAAGAAGCGCTGATGCGGGTTGATCCCAAGGAGATCAACTCCATTCTTCTGCCCAGCTTCGACCCTGCCGCCAAAGCTGCCGCCGTCAAGGAAGGGCGCGTGCTGACGGTGGGGCTGAACGCTTCACCGGGCGCGGCTATCGGTGAAGTGGTCTTTGATCCCGACGAAGCGGAACGCCGCGGCAAGAACGGTGAAAAGGTAATTCTGGTGCGGGTGGAAACCTGCCCGGATGACATCCACGGCATCGTTCCCGCCCAGGGGGTCGTCACCAGTCGTGGTGGCATGACCAGCCATGCCGCCGTGGTGGCGCGAGGCATGGGCAAACCCTGTGTCGCCGGCTGCGAAGCCCTGCGCATCGACGAAGCGAGCGGCAGTTTCACCATTGCCTCCGGTGCCCGGGCCGGCACTGTGGTGCGCAAAGGAGAAGTGATTTCCATCGATGGTTCCACCGGTGAAATCGTCATCGGGGCTCTGTCCACGCGAGCCGCCGGTCTGACCGAGCACCTCAAGCGGCTGCTCGTCATGGCCGATGCCGTGCGCAAGCTTGGCATTCGGGCCAACGCCGATACGCCTTTCGATGCTGAAGTGGCGCGTCAGTTTGGCGCTGAAGGTATCGGCCTGTGCCGTACCGAGCACATGTTCATGAGTCAGGAACGCTTGCCGGTGGTGCAGGCCATGATTCTCGCCGACAGTCTGGAGGCAAGGCAAGCCGCTCTGGCTCAGCTTCTGCCCATGCAGCGGCAGGACTTCATCGGCCTTTTCACCGCCATGAATGGCTTGCCGGTCACGATTCGCCTGCTCGATCCGCCCCTGCACGAATTCCTCCCCAAGAAGGAAGACCTCAAGGACGAAGTGCAGGCGCTTGCTGCTCGCAAAGCCAAGCTCGGCAACTTCAGTCTGCGCAAGGTGCGTAATTCGGCCCGGCGTATCGATGAAGAGCTTGCCGCCAAGCAGGCTCTCATGGCCAAGGTCGATCAGTTGCACGAAGCCAACCCCATGATGGGTCTGCGCGGCTGCCGTCTGGGTCTGGTTTTCCCCGAGATCAACGTCATGCAGGTGCAGGCCATCTTTGAAGCGGCCATTGCCTGCGCCCAGCAGGGCATCGTGGTGGAACCGGAGGTGATGATTCCGCTCGTGGGAGATGTGGCCGAACTGAAGGCTGCCAAAGACGTGCTCACTGCCTGCGCCGTCAAGGTCATGCAGGAAGCCGGTGTGACCGTCAACTACAAGTTCGGCACCATGATCGAAGTACCGCGGGCGGCGCTGGTGGCCGACGAAATTGCCGAAGAAGCTGAATTCTTCAGCTTCGGCACCAACGACCTGACGCAGATGACTTACGGCTTCAGCCGTGACGATGCCGAGGGCAAGTTCTTGCAGCATTATCTCGAGGGCGTGGATGTGCTCGGCGAGAAGCGCAAGATTCTCAAGGAGAACCCCTTCGTGGTGCTGGACCGCAAGGGTGTGGGCAAGTTGATGCGTCTGGCTGCCACAAGCGGTCGCAGCGTCAACAAGTCCATCAAACTGGGCATTTGCGGTGAACATGGCGGCGATCCCGCTTCCATCGCATTCGCTCACGAGCTCGAACTGAGCTATGTGAGCTCGTCGCCCTACAGGGTGCCGATCGCACGCCTGGCGGCGGCGCAAGCCCAGATTGTCAGCGCCGCCGCCGGAGAGGGTGCTGCCCTTCCCGTGCGCGACAAATAAGAACCACAACTTCCGCAGTAGTACTCTTGGGGGGCAGCTCAGGCTGCCCTCTTTTTTTGCTTTAATCCTCTTGACATCTTTCGTGGTGTCTTTGCATTGTCAGACCCGCTCTGTTTCGCCCTTTGTTAATTTGGACCTAAGGCTTTTTCAAGGTGCCGGCGTTCAGTTTTCGCCAGTTGAAGAAGCTGTAGAGGCAGAAATATGCACCAAAGACTACGCCCATCCAGTAGGCCCAGGATGGCACGGGCACCGGACCTTCTTTTCCTTCCATGATTAGCTGGATGCATAGAATGACGCCGTAGGTCCAACCGGAAAAATTGTAAGCTGCATATGAAATGGGCAGAGCAAGAGGCAATTTGATATTGAGGAATACAATGATTGCCGCTATCGATACCAGCACCCATCCGGTCTCCAGGAAGCTGAAGAGGTGGTTGAAGAGTTGTGGTTCTCCAGCGTGCAAGACGTAAAAGATACCGTCGACTATTTGCAATAAGCCAATTAGCGTGGAACCAAGAATGTAGAATCTAGCAAAGTTCATGAGGGGCCGCTTCTCGTGAAGGGAGTTCTACTGCAGAGTTTCCGATTGGTTCCAGGAGCCGGCCGTGGTGGCTGCCACCGGCGAAGTTTCATTTGTTTCGGTGGCGTTGGTAGCGGCAGTTAGCGGTGCCGCTGCTGTTGCGGCGGGGTCCGCTGACTTCGACACGGTGCCGTTTGCGGCCGGGTCCGCTTCCACTATTTGTGGCGGCGCCATCGCCGGCTCTCCTTCCATGGTTTTGAGCGGAGAAGCGGTTTCGTCCGTGGGCGTCTTGCTGTCGGACGGTGCCATCGCCGGTGGTAGCGAAGATTCTTTTAGTTGCTTGCGCAATTGGTCCATCGCCACATTGGTGGCCGCCTTATTGAAGGAATAGCGCAGTCCGCCGAAGATACGGAAATCGAAGCCGCTTATTCCGGGCAGACCGCGACTGGCCCAGTTGAAGACCGGCTCGGCTCGCACAAAAGTAACCAGCCCCGGCACTTTTTTTGTGAGCTGTCGGGAAACTTCTAACTGGGCAATCATGGAGAGGTTGCTCTGGCTGGGAATAGCGTTGCCGTTACGGAAGTTGCACACGAAGGTATCTACGGCCGAGAAAGTCCACATGCCGCGTCTATGGAGAACGCCCACGGTGTAAAAGGGATCTATCTCGCGAGTGGGCGCACAGAAGTAGTTTTTGCCGCGCAACTGGAGTTGTATATTGCCGAAAGCAATTGTGCTCGGATTAAGCACATGGGTGAGAGTCACACCGGGAAGAAAGTCGAACTGGCGAAAATGGCTGGCTTGCCAGATTTCACGGGCCTGCAAATCAAACTGTAAATTGGTGCGAGTGCGAATTGGAATTTCGTGCCTGATGCCCCAGGCAAGAGATTGAGTGGTGGGGTAGCTGAGGCGTCCATGGTCGGCGAAGACGTCTTTCAGTACGAAGTAATTGGTGTAGATACTGGTGCGCGGTAAGATGCGGTAGCCCACGGAAAGATTGGGCAGTACACGAAAGACGTAGTCGGCTTTCTTGTTGGAGTTGGTGAAGAATACGTTTGTTTCTCCGCGCTGGCTCACTTCCACCGAGCCGTTTAACCACATGCGGCTCGGTAATTTTTGCAGCAGATAGAAGGTTGGTCCCGGCTTGAGAAGTTCCCGCTCGCGCCCCAGGCCGATCGGTGTGACATCGGTCGGTACGAGACTGGGTAAGGTTGGTTGGGCAGCAATTCTCTGAGCGTCGACCAGTCTTATGGGCGAGATGGCGCCGCTCGGCAAACCGGGACTGACTTGCTGACAAGAGGCAGGAGCACAGTTTAGAGCCACTGTCACAGCCAATGCTGTCAAAGTCTTTCCGGTGAAAGAGACTGTTGCCGCAGCGATTTCTTTCAGGATCGGTGTCGAAGTTTGCCTGCTAAAAGAAATGCGCCCTGGTTGAGTGGTAGTCAAGTGGATGCCTCGGTGATGCCTTCAGTGCTGCAAGACTGAAAGATGCCATATTATACGTCAAACCGGCAGTTTCACCGAAGCGGCTGCCCTTAGCGGATGCCTAGCTCTTCCTCTAATCTGGTTAATTTGATTTTTTGCTGTCTGGCCTTTTCCGTTTGTCCGCTGTTTTCGTAGACCTTGAGCAGGTCTGCCTGTAGTTGCAAAATGACAGGATGTTTGGCTATGCCTGCCTTGAGAGTTTCTTCCGCCTTGTCGTAGCGACCGAGTTCGGTGTAGATGCGGCCCAGACGCGAGATGCTGTTGTAGTTTTTTAAACGGGCCATTTGATTGATGATTTCCAGGTCTCGACAGGCTTTTTCCATGTTGGCTCTGCCCCCCAGACCCATGAGGCAGTAAGCCCGTTCGCTTCTATTGATGGAGTCGCCCTCATCTTGCTTGACGAGCCGATCGAAGTCTTTCAAGGCTTCGCCGTAGCGCTTTTCGCCGCGCAGGAGCCGACCCCTTTGGCTGAGCAAATAAGAATTTTCGGGCTTCAGCGTGAGTGCTTTTTGGAAGAGGGCCAGACTGGCTTCGGGCTGGCCCAGGTTAGCCAGGGCTCTGGCTTTGACGCCAAGGGCCAGCACATTGTTTGCTTCCCGGGCAAGGACGATATCGGCTTCCTTGATGGCGGCTTCGCTTTCATATATTTCCGCCAGAAGACGGGCTTTCCAACTGTGCAGATAGAGCCTTTCCGGGTGCCTGGCCATAGCCTGGTCGAGCAAGCGGAGAGAATCTTTGATGCTGTGTTTTTGACCTGAGAACTTGAGGGCATTTAATACATCCGGATCGCTCTCACCGACAAAATCGGATTGAGTTTCCGCAGCCCTTGCCGGTGTCAGCAAGGCGAGCAATATCACCGGCAGTGTCAAGGTGCGTTTGAGAGTGAACAACAAGGATGGCCGCCTCGGCGAACCTTTCGCCTAGAAGCTAAGTGTTTCTTTCATGCTTTTGCCCACTTTGGCCAGCTTTGAATTGGCTTCCTGAACGACAAATTCTCTTGTGGCCGGCATGCCTTCCTCGGCTTCACGCACGAAACCGCGGGCAAACTTGCCGTCTTCTATATCGTTCAAAAGACTGCCCAGTCTCCTTTTTGCGTCACTGTTGATGATGGCCGGGCCGGCTACGGCGGAACCATATTTGGCCGTATTGGAAATAGCACTGCGCATGCCGTCGATACCCTGAGTGAACAGCAGGTCGGCGATTAGTTTCACTTCCTTTAAACAGGAGATGTAGGCCAGCTCCGGCTGGTAGCCTCGCTCTACGAGGGTGGTGAAGCTGGCCTTGATCAGTTCGGGCATGCCGCCGCAAAGTACTGCTTGCTCGCAGAAGAGATCTGTAACCGTTTCTTCTTTGAAGGTTGTCAAGATGGCGCCCGCTCTGGTGCTGCCGATGGCTTTGGCGTATGCCAGAGCTTTAGCCATGGCCTTACCGGAATTGTCCATCTCGACGGCGATTAGGGCCGGCAGTCCTTTGCCTTCTGTATAAAGGGAACGTACCTGGCGACCGGGACCGGTAGGTGCTACAAGGATGACATCGGCGGTGGCCGGCAGTTCAATGGTTCTGTTGGTGACGGCGAAGCCGTGAGCGAAGACAAAAGTTTTGCTCTCTTGCAAATTGCCCTTGATGTTGTTGCGAAAGACGGAGGGCATGACTTCGTCGGGCAGGAGCAGCGCGATCACATCGGCAACCCGGACGGCTTCATCGATAGGCATGGGGCTGAAGCCGTCGGCTTCCGCTTGTTGCCAGGCCTTGCCGCCTGGTCTGGCCGCGGCGATTACTTTCAGGCCGCTCTCTTTTAGATTGAGGGCATGGGCTCGGCCCTGGTTGCCGTAGCCGACCACGGCAATCGTTGAGGTTGTAAGGGGGCTTAACTGTACGTCTTTGTCGTAATAGATCTGGGCCGTTTTTTGCATGGCTATTTCATTTCTGTGGTGGCTTGAATTTGTTGACTGTTTTAATTGAGCGCCTGGAGGCGCCGCTACAGGCGCGATTGTACAGCACCTGCTTGAGCACCTGGTTGTAATCGGCCTCAGGCCCAGGCGGTGGAGTTGTGACGATGCCAGCGGTAGTGTCACTAAATGTTTCCGGTTGCCTCAGTCTCACATTAAATGACGAAAAGCGGACCGCATGGCTACTTGGGGAAAGATTAAATGCCTGGGCTCACGGCCTCGCTCGGAAATTCAGGTTAAACCTTCCTGGATGGTCTTGTCTTCCTGCTCGGTTGTGACTATGCTTTACGAGTCGTTTGAAACTTTGCTAATTTTCGTTCTTTCTCGCACTTAGTATGAGTGAACGAGGCAGGGTCTCGGGTTTTCTAGACGAGGGGTGCCGGTTCTGAATTTCCTAGATAACACTCTTGCTGTAGATTCGCCTGCTGGGCAAGACAAAGGTCGTTTAGAAAATCGCACCGGAGAACTGGGTTCAGGCTACGCTGCCATGCAGTCTGTGAGCCAGATTTGCCTGGTCGGTGATGGTCCGGTGGTGCTGGCTCTAGCTGAGCTTCTCACCTCAGACCGCGTTTCCTACAAGTTTACTGCCCGTATATTGGTAGATCTTTTTCCTTCCGAAAGTGCTTTCCTGGGCGATTTGAAGAAGCAATATCAAGTATTGCAGCAGCAAGAAGAGAGTTCCATCAAGGGTGGTCGTCACAGCCGTAGAGTCAGAGCCGAAGCCGGTGTTTCCGATACACCCGCCGCCTTTCTCAGTGGTTTGGAAGCAGCCTTGAATGGTTCCGTTCCGGTTGAACCCAGGCGAGTTCTCTTGCGCCAGGACGTTCTGGTACAGAATCTGGAAGAGTTCGAAAATGACAATTCCAGAGAACTTACTCAGTCTTTCGTGCTTGCTTGCAGCGCCACTGCGTATGGTGCTTTTTTAGATCGTATGCATCCCTACCTGAGTGAGGGAAGCACGGTAATACTTCTGGGGGCGCCGCTTTTCGCGGCATACGAATTCAAATATCAACTGGCTAAGCGTTGCCCGGGCATGCAAGTAAATGTGCTGGAGATGGATGAGCCCTTCTCCGTGGCCGTGGTGCAACAGGCTGAGGGCGGTGTGGCCCGCTATCAGACCACGCCTTGTTCCAGAGCGAATGTGGCCGGGGCTACCCTCAATGAAACAAGACGCTCTCTCTGGTTGGCTTCCCAGCTCTGCCCGGAGATCATTCCGGCATCGGGTCTGATTGAAAGAGCCCTGCTCGATGCTCAATCGGTGCTGCGTCCGGTCTTCTTGCTCTCTGCTCTTTTCGGCGCCCGAGTCGACTATTTGTCCGACGTTTCCAGGCTTCTCAATCGGGCTAACTTGTCTTTATTGGTAGAGATAGAACAAGAACTCTCCGCACTGGCTCAGGCGGTTCACAGTCAACCAGTCGATTTCGCGCGCTCCCTCCGGGAAGAGGTGGATGTCAGGAGTGAGGCTCAGGGTCCGGTTTGCGACGTTACGTTAGCCGAGGCAATTGTTTCGATTGCCGGTCGGTGGTTTGCCGGTCATGCCGGGCTGTGGTCCTATCCTCTTGCCCAGCAGTATCTGGCTCTTTATGTGGGCGACTATCTGGTGCCGTTAGCACAGCTTGGTCAGCTTCTAGGTGTAAAAACAGATGCTCTCAATTCAGTGATCACTCTTGCCGGAGCTGTTAACGGCGTAGATTACCAGACCGCCGGTAGGCGTCTACCGGGATTCGGCCTGAGCCGGCAGTCGGTTTTGGACATGACCATGTCCCACGGACTTGGTTACTAGGGAATCCGTACCAGTTATTTCGTGCAAGATTCTCCCTTCTAGAAACTTCAGTCAGCCGTAAGAGCGGCTTGGTCGGCAGTTCTCCGCAGCTGCCGGAATAGTGGCGGCCCCTTTGTTTGTAGTCTGTCCAGGCAAGCTTTGTCTGTCTGTCTGTCTGTCTGTCTGTCTGTCTGTCTGTCTGTCTGTCTGTCTGTCTGTTTTCAAGTGGTGGCGTGATATGCGTCAATCTTTATTTTTGGGTTGCGCGAGCTGACGATCCTTGACAAGGCTGATCGTGGCTGAGATCTAAACGAATTACTAAAGTCACATACTTGTTAGTTGTCATGATTATTGCTACTAGAGGCTTCTATTTCTTAGCTTAAGGTTCCATTTCCTTTTCTTTGACAAGTTTGAGTCCGCCCTAGATCCCCCAGAGATACACCGCCTGTTTTCAGCCTCAGCCCTTAAGCTTTCCCCTTGGGAAGTGCAACCTTGCCTTGATGTTAGAGGCTCGTGCAATTGCTTGCTTGGTTGGTTGGCTTCTGGCTGCATCCCTGGGGAAGCGTTGACTGGCATTGGCTTGGTCCGATGTCGGTTCTCCTGTCGTCTACTGCGTGCTCAGACCTCTGAACAGTTGCTTCGGGGGATTTGGACCAGCGGTTCTTGATTGATGGCCCGTGGTGCCACTGCCATCAAGTTTGAAGCTGCCGCCGGTGCTGCGTCTTGCGTCTTAGCTCGCACTTGCAGCGTGTCATTAACGTTTAAATTAGAGAGGGCACCCTATGCCTTATATAAATACTATTGATGCTCTGAGCTTGATCGGACCAGCACCCATCGTGGCAGTTACGGACGACGAGATCTTCGAGCACCTCCTTACCCCAACCGTCAAGGGTCTGCTTGGTCCCGTGGTGAAAGTTGAGGGAGCCTGTTTGATGGAGACGACCGCCGGTCGTTTTGCCGGAGACCAGGTTACCAATCTCAACCAGAACCAACTAAGGGATGAAGCCGGTCAACTTGTCTCCAATCGTTTGCGCTTCCCCTACGTGCATCACCTCTATCGCACTGCCAATGGTGCGGTTGTGATCAAGCGGGACTTGCTCAAGGTTTGGGTGGCTTGCTGGTTCGGTGATGTTGAGAAGGGCAAAGGCGAATTGATTTTCAAGGCTGCGCTGCGTGATCGTCGCCACGACGGTACTCTGCGCGCCAACGACTGTTCGCTGCTCGACTACTCCTACGCCGATCCCGAATACCACAAGCCGCTGTCCCGGGAGTTGACCTCGGTGGAACTTTCCATCTACGGTTACATGCCCGGCTCTCGCGTCTTCGACGCTACTGGTGATGAAGAGTTCGACCGCTTCGTCGGCAACCCCTTCAAGTTCATGGACGATCCTGATAAGTTCCTGCACCTCTTCCAGAGAGCGTTCCACAGCAAGCGCGCACCCGGTCAAGCCATGGCGGCGATTCCGGATGTGGCTCGCTACGCCCTTCCCGGCTTCGAGCATCTGGCTCGCAAGTATGGTTATGACCTGATTGAAATGGCTGCCAGTCACTATCACGTGGCTCGCTGGGCTGTTTCGGGCGGGTATCACTATTCCTCGCGAGTGCAGGCTTTAGCCGTGGAAAATATGGCGAAGGGACTGGAGAAGATTCGCCAGGAAGGAACTCCCTTGACCCGCTCCCAGCAATCCTGGGTAGTGGCTCTTCAGAGTCTTCGTCCCATTGCGAAGATTCCTCAGGCTCTGCGTTTCATCACGGACGAGACGGCGCATCTGGTCTGGCCGCAGGACAACGTCAGCGATCGTTGCCTGTGGATGTACAAAACCCTGTCCAAGAAGGCTTCAGGCTTCGTGCCCAACGTCTTCGACCGGCAGGCTTGAACCGAGTTCCGGTTCTTACTCGCTAAGTAATTCCTCTTTCCATCCGGCTCCTCATTTTTCTCCGCGCGGCAGAGACTGAACCTCAGTCTCTGTCGGTGGATTTCTGACTAATATCGTAAAGGAGTCAGACATGACCAAAAACAAAGACATGCACGTGCAGGAGATGCTCGGCGTGGCTCCCATTGTTGGTCTGTCGCCCGATGAGATCTGGAACGAACTGGTGACCCCACAGGTCAAAGCCATGCTCGGTCCGATCGAGTCTGTGAAAATCTCTGTGCGTGATACCATCGCTGGTGATTTCCCCGGCGATGAGGTGACCAACCTCAATCAGCACAAGATTCACGGCGGCAGCGACAAGGTTCGCTTCCCGTACGTCAACTGCTTTTACAAGACTCAGTACGGCGCACTGACCATCAAGTACGACCCGCTGAAAGTCAAAGTTTCCGGTTGGTTCGGTGACCTCCGGGCGCCGCAGCTCATCTTCAAGGTGGCTCTGCGCGACAGGCGTTTCGACGGCACCCTGCGTGCCAACGACTGTTCCCTCATCGACTTCATCGGCTACGATGAAGAGATCAATGCCCCGCTCGCTCTTCCGAACATGCCGGAGAACAGCCGCTCCGTGGAGTTGTCCGTTTACTCGTTCCTGCCCGGGTCTCGCGTTGTCGAGGCTTGTGGCGACGCCGAACTGGACCACTTCGTGGAAAATCCGTTCCGCTATGTGAGCGCTCCCCAGAAATTCCTGGAGCTCTTCCAGCGTGCCTGGAAGTCCAGTCGCTCTCCCGGACAGTGGGGCAACCCCGTGCCCGACGTGGCCAAGTCGCTCCTGCCTGTCTTCGACGACATGGCGCGGCGCACCGGCTACGACTACATCGAGAACTGTTCCAGCCACTACCACGTGTACAAGATCACGGAGTGGTGGGGGTATCGAGTTTCCGACCCGGAGCTTGCCGCCCTCATGGAAGAGTTCAACAAGGGCATCAAGAGGCTCAAGGAAAAGGGCATGAAGTTGACTCGGCAGCAGGAGTCCTGGGTCTGCGTGATCCAGAGCCTGCCCGACGAGTTCATTCCGGCGGAGTTGAACCTGCATGGTCCCAAGTGGCCCCAGGACAACATCTCCTCCAAGAACCTCTGGATGCACAAGCCGCTCTCCGAGCGCGCTCGTGCCGCCATTGTCGCCAGCCATCAGGGAGCGGTCGCCGGCGACGGCTCTGCCTCCAAGGCTGGTGTTGCGTCCAAGGACGGCGCTGCCGGCGGCGATGCTTTTGTCTCCAAGGACGGTTCTGCCGGCGGCGATGCTCTTGCCTCCAAGGACGGCAAGAAGTAACGCAGGCAAATTTTTCGGAGCCGGCGCTCTTCTCAAGCCCGTCTTGGGGGAGCGCCGGTTTTCTTTCACCAGAGCGCTGAAAGGCGTGAAAGGACCAGGTAGGACAGAAAAGAATGAAACACTCTCCAAAGCCCTCGCAACTGCAAGTTAAGTCCAGAAAAGGTGACAGCCGCTCGCCCTTTGCCGCCATGCGCGGTAAGGAGGTCTCCGTAGGGGCTCTCATCAACGCCTTCGTGACCACCTCTCGAAAACGCCGCCGCTTTCCAAGGCGGGGCCAGTCGAGCGGCTTGCTTGTGATGATGATCGGCTTGCCTGCTTCCGGCAAGAGCACTCTGACGGATGCCTTCAGGGCTGCCGGTTTCGTGCACTTGAACAAAGACGCCATCCGCCAGGAGCTCTACGGAGATGCTTCCGCTGTGGGTGACATCAAAGAGGTCAACAGGCTCTTCTACAGCCGCTTGGAGGAGGCTTGCCAGGCTTCCGCCAACATTGTGGTGGACAACCTCAACCTCAATTTCTTCTACCGCAGGGGTCCGGCAGCCTGTGCTCGTGAGCACGGCTATGCGGACATCACCAACATCGTTCTGGACATTCCCCTGGAGGAATGTTTGAAGCGCAATGCCAATCGCGACCGCAAGGTTCCCGAGGAGGTGATTCGCCAGCACGCCCAGACGCTTCGCGCCGGTTTCCCCACCAGCGCTGAAGGACGCCTCGTGGTGCTTGGTAATTCCCTCACTTCACGCGACCGATTCGTGGTCAAGCGAGTGCGCGCACCGCTTCCCCGGCTCCCAGAGAACTTGCCTTCCAAGCCGAACTCTCAGTAGAGCGCTTGCAGTAGCCGGCATTTCCATAAGGGAGCTTTTTCCGAAAAATCTATCTGATTGTCGGGAACACTCTATGACAAAAGTACTCGTCTTGAATAGCTCTTACGAGCCCCTGAACATCTGCGAATGGAGACGGGCTCTCTTACTTGTCAATGCCGGCAAAGCGACGGTTTTGGAATCGGAACAGTGCGATTGTGCAAGCAGTTGCAAACACAGCTTGCATCGCCGCTCCGGACAAGATCACAACGTCGCGTCCACCTGCCGGTCCACGGTCATCGTGCTGAAGCGGTACGTCAAGCGTCCGCAGCCGAGACTGGCACCATCGCGCCGCAACATCCTGCACCGCGATGGTTACGCTTGTCGCTACTGCAAAGCGGGCGGCAAGGGCGTCACGCTCACCCTCGATCACGTCATTCCCCGTTGCCAGGGCGGCAAGAACAGCTGGGAGAACCTGGTCACCGCCTGCTCCGTCTGCAATGGACGCAAGGGCGGTCGCAGTCTCGATGAATCGGGCATGGTGCTCAGCCCCATGCCGCACTATCCCTTACAAGTGGCTACTTTCAGGGCCTCAATGTTTCGGCGGCTGGGTATGAGTCACCCTTCCTGGGACAAATATCTGCCGCCGGAGAGCCCGCAAGTGCCTTTCACTGAAAAAGAAAAGAATAGAAAGAAAGGGGCATAATCATGCCTGATTTACACACTCTGGCAGTGGCAGCCGGAGCGCTCGGCGCGCTCTTCCTGCTTTATCGATTCGGCTTCTGGATCTATCAGGGGCGGTTGATGGCCAAGTATCCCGGCTATATCGTGCCTGACAAGACTCTGGCGGCAAAGCTTGCCACCAAGGTCCTGACCCGGTTGCTCTCGCGCATCGGTGTCGGCAGTCGGCGTGTTTTGGGTCTGGAGAATCTCTACGCCGCCGCTGAGAAAGGGCGTCTGCTCATTCTCCCCAATCACAGTTTCATGCTCGACTTCGCAGTCTGCGAAGCCGCCCTGCCTTTGAATTATCGGCAGGTGGGCACCGTGTCGGAGGTGGCAAAAGGCTTCCGCGGTACCCTTGGCGCCTGGGCCGGCTTCATTGCCATCGACACCACCGGCGGCAAGGCCAATAGCAAGGCCGTTGCCGAACGCACCATCAGGTCGTATGCGCGAGCCCTGAGCTTCAAGTCGAAAGACCGGCTCTTGATCTTCCCCCAGGGCAAGTTGGTCTACTCCGGCGGCATTCCGCAGGATTCCAAAGTGCCAGGCTCCATGCGAACTGGTGCCGTGCGTGGTGCGCAGTTGGCTTTGCAAGTCTTCAAGGCGCTCCAGAAGGGCGACGAAGCTGGTCTGGCTCTGGTGCGCGACGTGCACGGGCGCCAGGCTGAGGAAGTGATCGCCTATTACAAAAGGCACCCGGAGGCGCTCAATGAGCCACTTTATGTGCTTCCGGTGGCAATCGATTACCACCGTCGGCATGCCGATTCCGACAACCTGACGCTCTTCTCCAAGCGGGGAAGCGGTGCCACGGTTGTGATCGGCAAGCCTATCGACGTGTCCGGTCTTTCAGATGACCCGCGTGTGGCGTCTGAGACCATTCGCGTCGCCATTCAGGAACTGCTTGATCGGCAGCGGCAGGGCACTATTGCCTAGCCTCTCTCGATAGTCCCGGTCGGCTGCTCGGCAATTGTGGCCGAGTGAAATGAGCCGGCCTTGAGCGGTTCCTGATTTCCATTCAGAAATCCAAGCGCGATTAACTCGCAGGAGAAAAAATATGAGCTGCAAATGTTCAAATGGTTGTGCGGTCACCGGCTCCGTGCTGGTCACCGTCAATGCCGCCTCGGCTGCCGATGCCCTGGCTATTGCCCGTGGTCTGGCCAACTTCGACTTCGACGAGAATGCCGGAGTGCTGGAGTTGACCGACGGGCAGTTCCTTTTCAGCGGTGACGCTTCTCAGCCTTTGAGCGACAGCGCCATCGTCTCGGTTTGCCCCAATGGAACGATGCACGCCATCTCCACTGGCGGTCAGCCGTAAACTCGGCACAGTTTAGTTGAGTGGGAGCACCGGTTTGACAATCTTTCGGATTGCAGGCCGGTGCTCCCCATTTTTTTGCCCGCTTGCATACTGTATGTAGTGGTAGGGATGGCAAAATCGGTCACGGTGGGGTGGCGGCTTTTCCTGTTCCAGTCTTCAGTCGGTGCAAGGTCCGCAGGGGGGTCTTTTTGTCCGGAGGAAGGCGCAAGCGAAAAAATGCGGAATTTCTCTCATAACTCAAAATAAGCGAAGATATCCCCAGCAATAAGCGAAATTCGGTGGTTTTTCATGCATGCCTCCTTTTTGAAAATGAGACATTGCAGGGTCTGTTGCTCATTCTTGTTCCTTCTTGCTACTTGAGTTCGATTTCCCGAATTGCCGGCCTGGTTTGTTTTGCCGAGATCTAGTAGACCGGTCGGCTATATTTTGTCAAAAAGAGAGTTGGCCCTGAGGCCAACTCTCTCCAAAACTATCGTCAGAACTCTGGGTCAGGAAACCTGCACGCGGCCGGGCAGCTGACTGAGAGTGACTTTCAGAGTTTTGCTTGCCCCTGTTTTGCCTTCCACCAGAACGTGCAGCTCCACCGGTGCCGTGATCGGTCCGTCCACCTCGTAGGTGGTCAGGGTCTTGCCCTCTACGGTTTGCCGCCGGGCGCTGAAGGTGAGTGGTCCGAAGTGGGTGGGCAGGTTGACCACCTTGACGCCCTGCTCAAGCCACTGGGGTTTGATACCGGCACCAACCACCAGGCTTTCGGCGGTTTCGTAGACAAAAAGATTGCGCACCGAACGCAAGAAGTCGGAGCCCACCCAGCCATGGGGTGCGTCACCGATGAAGCGCGGTGTGAGCGGGTTTTTGTAGACCACTTCCGCCCAGTGATTCCAACCGGCCGGGCGGCGATCTTGCATGAAGTAATCCAGTGCTTCATGGGCTCGGTCAGCCTGGCCAAGCCGCACAAAGGTGCCGACGGTGCGCAGTTCGTAGGGTGTGTAGTCCACAAAAGGTTTGTCGTCGCGGCGGGCCCGGAAGAATTCGATGTAGCGCTCGAAAGTGGCTTCCAGAGCCTGCGGCAGTGCCTGCAAGGTATTAGCCGGATCAAGACCGATGGTGGTGGAAGTGGCATCAAAGTCGCCCAGGTCGTTGGCGCCTGGAATGTAGTCGATGCCATGCAAGCTCATGGAAGCCTGAATGGAAGCCAGCAGGCAGTGCCGGAACTCCTCTGCCAGAGAACGCAGTCGTTCGGCTTCCTCTTTCTCACCCAGGATGGCGGCGGCCTGGGCGGCATCGTCCAGGCCTTTCATGGCGAAGAGATTGTCCCAGTTGGAATAGGCCGGATGAGCCGAATATCCTTCATGACTTATGGAAGGCGGCAAGATACCGTACAAGTGTGCACGGTTGCCCCCCGCCTGGAAGTCTTCCGTCAGGCACTGACTGCGCAACTCCTGAATGTAGGCCACGGCTTTGAGAAGGCGCGGGAAAAGAGCGCGCAGAAAGTCCAGGTCTCTGGTGAAGCGGTAGTACTCCATGACCAGGTAGATGAACTCTCCATGGCTGTCATGTTCGGGTACCGGGTCGGAGCCGCGTTTGTCCACGCAGCATGGGATCTTGCCGTTTTCGTATTGATAGGGCGCGAACCATTCGATGAAAGCGCGCACTTCTTTTTCAAAGCCGTTCTGCAAGAGGGCGGCGCTGGTCAGTGAGCCATCTCGAATCCAGGTGCGTCGGTAGCAGCGGGAGCCGGGTTGGATGGCATCGCCGTCTCGGTTGATGAGGATATAGGCTAGCTGGCTTTTGATGGTCCGCACCAGATCCGGTGCAGCGGCAATCTCCACCTGTACCTTTTCAAGTTGGCTAAGCCAGTAACTGCGGGTTTCCTCAAGGGCTCTTTCCAGGTGCAAGACCTGTGAACGGTCGGTGTATGGTACTGCAATATCGAAGTGTTTCTCTTCGCCGGGCTGGATTTCATAGTGCCACATGAGTGCGCCGGAGGCGAATCCGCGCTCGTCATAGACGGCGGCGGCCTCCGGCAAGAGCCCGTAGTTGAGGTGTTCTACCACATCGTCGGTGGCGATGGTAGTGGCTCCGAAACCGTCGGCCGGGGTTAACTCCACTACCTTGAGCCGGCCGTTTACCAGCACTTCCTTGCCGCTTCTTTCCAGGCTGTGTATGGCTGTGAAGCCGCCCGGAGTATTGAGGAATTGCCAGGGCGGATTGACCTGGAATTGCCTCAGAGCAAGATAGAAGCGCCCGCGCTGGATGGTTCTCTCGCTCTCGTTTTTGATGGTGTAGCGAGCGTAGAGAGTGGAGTCTTCCTGACCGCCCTGGGCAAAGGCGGTTATCTTGAGTACAGGGCCTTCATCTTCGCCTCTCACGTCCTGATAGAGAGTCTGGTTGTGCCGCCGCTCTACTTGAGCGATGGGCAGGTAGCCGTCCGCCAGACTCTGGTTGTGATCACCGCAAGCCCAGGTGAGCAGGCGTCTGTCGTTGAAGAGGAAGGGTTCGAGAGAGAAGGTCTGGCGGCCGACTTCCAGCATGCCCTCTTCATTGATGATCGCTTCCTGGCGGCCGCCTGAGGCACCCACCACGGTCCAGAAAGACTGTTCGTCCTGATGGTAGCGGGGAAAATAGCCGCGCGGAAAGGTCTTTGCTATGCGCTTCCAGAGGGAATTATGGCAAGGTGCATAGCTGCGATCATGGAAAGTGACTGACCTGAGCGATACCTGCCTGGGTGCGCAGAGGGGCAGATTGATTGCGGCCTGCTTGCGCATGGTGAGCCGGACGGCACTTATATCGCAGTCGGGGAGTAAGAGGTACTGGCGCATGGCAGTGGCGCCGCGGATGGTATCGGTACAGCGCCAGGGACCGTTGCCTTCCTTTATGTCTATCTGGAAGTCCTGCACGGGATGTTCACCCCATTCAAGCACCAGAGCAGAAAGCTCTTGCTCTTCCCGGAAGCTGAAAATGATGCTTTCCAGTTCACCTTTGCCTTTGCTTTCCCATCTGGTGTAAGGATCTTCGTCGAGGACGCGCTGAGCATTTTTGCGATTGGAAGAAGCCCAGACCTCAGGAGCCTGCCTGGATGCCGAGCCGAGGGGCCGCTCCTCATAAGTGAGACCCTTGAAGATAACCGAGCCCTGACCGCCGTTGGCATTGGTGATAGTGAGGTCCAGAAAGGCGACTTCTTGCAGCGGCTCTTTCACCGGACCCCAGGCATAGCTCAAGTGGCGCTTCTTGCTTACGACGGTCTGAAAGCTCTTAGTGAACTTGAAATTGGGTCTGTTCACCCACCAGACATTGTCGGTGGATGCATCCAAGAGCTTGAACTCCAGGGTGTTGTCCGGGCACTGACCGGCCACCTGGAATTGAAAGACGTAGTTGGGGTGCAGCCTGATGTTGACCGGAATGCGCAGCAGGGCATAGCCCGAGCCGGAAAACTGAAAGTCCAGCCTGAGAGCCTTTTGACCCCGGTGCATCTCCTGATGCAGGCTGGCTTTGACACCGTCCGTGGCCACGAGACGACATGTGCTTGCCTCTAGTTCTATTTGCATGTGCTTTTGATCTCTATGGTTGGAGGCGTGCAGGCTGGTGGCGACCAGCCTGCCTCGCACTTGCTGGCTGAAGAAAAACTGTTCAGCGCCGACCACTACCTTTGCGGCTGGCGGCTTTGCCCCGGGAGTTTGCTTTGATGACGGCTGAGTACCAGAGTCCTGTGTCCTTGACCGTGCGCACCTGAGTTTCTCTGTCCACATGGACGAGACCAAAGGTTTTGCTGTAGCCCAGGGACCACTCCAGATTGTCCATCAAGCTCCAGGCGAAGTAACCCCTGATGTCCACTCCCTGCAGGGACGCCATTTCCAGGGCGCTGATATGGTCGTAGGTGTAGGTCATGCGCCCCAGATCGTGCACGCCGGAAGCGGTGCGCTCGTCCTTGAGGGCGGCACCGTTTTCGGTGATGTAGAGGGGCGGCAGTTGCCGGTATTCGCCCTTCATGTTGAGCAGCATGGCAGTCAGGGCCGGGGCATGGATTTCCCAACCCATAAGGGTTTCCTTTGCGCCCGGCACGCGGATGACCCTGCCTTTGCCGGTCACCACCTGGCGCAGATACCAGTTGATGCCCAGGTAATCGATGGGCTGCCGGATCAGTTCCATATCGGCGGAGCTGATGTTTACACCGGTGCGCCGCGCTTCCAACTGCACGACGCGGGGGTACTTGCCCTTGAAGAGACCGTCCATGTACCAGCCGTAGTTGCGCTGCCAATGGCGGCGGGCTGCGGTCTTGGCCGAGACTGTGGCGCTTGCCGGTTCGGCCGGTACCAGATTGAGTACGATGCCCACTTCCAGGTCGCCCTCGTAAGACTTACTCTTGATGGACGCTCCCGCTTGCCGCAGCACCCTTGTGGCCATGCCGTGGGCCAGGAGCAGGTTGTGACCGACGGCCACGCGCAAGGCGGGATTCTTCAATCCCGGTGCCAGGCCGTCGCCGATATAGCCGGCCACGATTACTTCCGGCTCGTTGAAAGTGCACCACTTTTTGACCCGGTCACCCAGTCGCTCCACCACCACCTGGGCGTAGGCGGCGAAATGTTCCGCTACGGCGCGGTTTGTCCAGCCTCCCAGGTCCTGCATGGCGGCGGGTAGGTCCCAGTGGTAGAGGGTGAGGTAAGGTTCGATGCCGTTCTTGAGCAACTCGTCCACCAGGCGGCTGTAGAACTCCAGACCCTGAACGTTTACGGCACCGGTACCGGCGGGCATGACGCGGGGCCAGGAAACCGAGAAACGATAGGCTTTGAGGCCCCATCTTCTTGATCATGGCCACGTCCTCGACCATGCGCTCGTAGTGATCGCAGGCCACCTCCCCGTTGTCCAGATGGGGGCGAGCGGCGAAGTAGTCTTCCCAGATGGAGCGGCCCCGCCCGTAGGCATTTGTATCGAGGGCGCCTTCAATCTGGTAGGCGGAGGTGGAAGCACCGAAGACGAAGCCCTCGGGGAAGTGGAAGCGGCGCACCGGCACCGGGCTCAGGCGCGGGTTGAAATGGGGAAATACGTAAGTTTTGTTTTTTGAAATGTTGTGCTTGCTGTTCTTGCTCATGGCATTTCACTCTTGGTTAGTGTTTCTTGCGGCTTGACGCTGTTGTGGCCTCGGCAGCCCGTGCCGCTTTTTCTTTCTTCTTGAGCCAGCCGCCCCTGAAGTCGGCCTTCACGAGCGCTCTTTGGAGCACCGGGTCCCGTCTCATGGTTCGCCAGATCAGTCCACTTCTGTGGTTCTCGAACATGAGCACCACAGGGCCCTGATCGATGGCGATGCGTTCTGGATCAACCCAGGTGCAAGTTGCAGACGCGGTTTCCCCGGGGGAGGGGGAAATCGTGAAGGAGTCGTTGAAGGCGTCGGCGAAGCCATGGCGGGAGAAGAGCTCGGGGCGATGCTTCAGCCAGTGGCGGGCGGTCTTGATCACCAGCCCGGGCGCAAACGGCAGAGAAGACATGGCTGCCGTGGGAGCAATGGTGCCGTCATCATGACCGAAGGGGGCGCCTCGCTCCCTGTACCAGGAAAAGCGGCGTTCCTTGCCGTTTACAGTTGCCGTGCGGTCGCCCGGTCCGTCGCTGGCCGTCAGTCCCCAGTTCTTGTGGTCGTAGCCCAGGAAGTTTTCCGGATTGAGGACGGCATAGCGATGTTGAGCCAGGGTGGCACGCCGGCTGTTTTCGAAATAGTCGAAGCCGAGCTTGCGGTTGACGCCGTCTTTGATACCACGGAAGTCGACGAAGCAGTGCGGAAACTGGTAACAGAAAAGCGGCGTGCCCGGCATGGTGATGAAGGTGCCTTTCTTCTTGCCGGTGTAGTTGGCGGTCTTGTAGCGCCGGCACAGTGCCTGCCAGGACTGGCTGGGCACTGGATGAGTGGGCGAACCCAGGGCCAGCAAGTAGAGCAGCAGGGCTTCACTGTAGCCCGAATAGACGCTTTCAATCATGCCCTGCTCGGGGCTCCAGCCATGCCCGATCAAACCGTCGGGGCGCAGAAGCCAGTTCCACTGGACGCGGTTGTAGAGCTGATCGGCCAGTTGCCTGATCTCGGTTTCTTCCGGCGTCGGACCCGCATAGAAGGCAGCGGCAAAACGCACGCCGGCCATGAGTAGTGCCGTATCGATGGAAGACAATTCCGAGTTCCAGAACCTGGGTGCAGTAGCTCTCTCACCGGTTTTGGGGTCGAGGAAATGATAGAAGTAGCCTCGGTAGCCGCTTCTACCCTGGGCTTCCTCACCCTGGGGAACAGTCCAGAGCAGTCTCAGGACTTTCAGGGTGTAGCTTACTGCCTCCCCGCGGGAAATCCAGTGTCGCCGGCTGGCGGCGGCATAAGCCGGCAGGGCGAAACCGACACCGGCAATGGTGGCGGGGCCGCCCTCCCGGGTGCGGTCCAGAATAAGACCCGTGTCTTTGTCCTGGTAGTCGAGGAAATACTGGAAGTGCGCACGGGCGACACGCTCCAGCAAGAGTTCTTTTGCATGCTGAGACATTGTTTTGTGCTCGTGTTCGAGTTGGTCTTCGAGTTCGAGTTAGTGCTCGTGTTCGTGTTCGTGCTCGTGTTCGTGTTCGTGTTAGTTCGACCCTGGTGTGTCGGCGTCGGAGCAAGTCGTCTTTCCTTCGTCCGGGTCCGGGTTTTCATTGCTGCTATAGAGCCGCCAACTGCCGTCGCCTTTCAATTCCAGCACTTTCTGATGATGCTGGATGAGGCTCTCCCGGTGTCCGACTGAAATAATGGTGGTGCCCAGTTTCTTGAGCAATTCGTAGATGCGCCGCTCGTTTTCACTATCGAGGGCGCTGGTGGCCTCATCCAGAAAGACAAAGCGGGGTCTGGCCAGGATCAGGCGGGCGATGGTGAGGCGCTGTTGTTCTCCCAGGGAGAGAATGTCGCGCCATTCGTGCTCGACCTCGCGGGCCTCCCTGCTTTTCAGCCCACCGGCTCTTTCCACCAGCCCCTGTAAGTTGACCAGCTCGAAAGCCCGCTGCATCTCGTCATCGGTTTCGCAGGTGTCCACCCTCGGGTAGCAAACCGCCTCTTTGAGAGTGCTTTTGGGCACAAAGGGGCGTTGCGGCAGAAACATGAGGCTCGAGCGAGGCGGGCAGGAGACTGTACCGGAGCCGCTTTTCCAGAGTCCGGCTATGGCTCGCAGAAGCGATGACTTGCCGGAGCCGCTCGGACCCATGATAATCACGCTTTCGCCGCTCCCCACTTCCAGGTCGAGGTTGCGCAAGAGTCGGCGTCCGGTGCCGGGTACATCCACGCAGAGCTGTTTGATGGAGAGGTTTGACCCTTCCACCATGCGGACTTCCGTAAGCTGTGCACTGTCCCGGCCTTGCCCGGATTCTGGTTTTTGGCAGTGCGCTTGCAGTTCATCCAGTGTCTCCACGAAAGAGCCAAGCCGGTTGATATTGGCCAGGAAAGCGGTGATGCCGGTGAACTGTCCCACTAGCAGGGTCATACCGGCCAGTACCTGACCGAAGGCGATGGCTGCTTTGGTGATATCGCCGAATTCCATGGTGCCGGCGAAGTAGAGCGGCGCGATGATAGCTGCCGGTATGAGGGCTACCATGTAATTGAAGTTGACCGTGAAGAAGGTGAGGTTGCGTTGCGTCACCATCATCAACTCCAGGTTGAAAATGGCTTCCGCGATGCGTTTGAAGATCACCTTGCGGGCGCTTTTCTCGCCGTTATAGAAGGCGATTGATTCCACGTCGCGCCGCACATTGGCCAGGGTGTAACGTAGATCCGCTTCCAGCCTGGTATGCTCAAACTGCAGATTGACCAGCTTTCTGCCGATGAGAATGGCCAGCAGACAGCCGATCAGCGAGTAGGCCAGTGCCACCACCGTTAGTGTGCCTGAAATGAGCCAGAGCACTCCCAGGAAACTGAAGACGGTAACAAAGGCATCGAGCCAGGCGATGAAGAGACCCACCGCCGAGTTGCAGAAGGTTTCCACATCCTGGGAGATGCGTTCGTCCGGGTTGTCTATTTCAGGCAGGTTGGAAAGTTTGTAGTAAGCGCGGTTTTCCAGGTAGCGGTCCACCAGGTGTTGGGTCAGCCACTGGCGCCAGGTCAGGGCCAGCTTGGTGCGCAGGTACTGGTAGAAAACCACCACCGGTGAACCTGCCACCATGGCCGCAGCGTACAGGAGTAAGTAGTGATGGTAGGCGGAGACGTCTTTGGCTTGCATGGCAGTGGTGAACTTGCCGGCAATGCTGCTGACGAAAACGTTGACGGCGGCCACGGTGAAGAGCAGACCCAGCACTGTTGCTAAGAGTGCCAGGGCTTTCCACTTCAGTGGTGAAGCCCAGAAGGGCTTGCCGACAAGATATAGCCGCCTCAGGGTTTGACGCCCGATTGCTGTATATTTCATGATGGTTACTCTGTTTCGCCTAAATCTAAGCTTCAGCGCACTGGACCACCCTGGTTCACATGCCGGTTCAGGCAGGATGATAGGGTGGAGCGCTGGAATGGAGCTAAGATTTGGGTCTTTATTTTTATTAGTAAAGAGAAGAGTTGATGATTCTCTCTAGCAAATTCTCTTCTCATAACTCAAGCTCGGGCGAGCGGAATCTTCGACTACACTTTCACTTGGCAGGCGCTCTTAAGGGGCTGCTTTGCTTCAGTGGGAGAAATCGCAGCGTCCCGCCTGGACTGTCAAGGGACTGACATCATCAGGGTTTTATGCAGCGCGGTTGACGCAGCCTATCGCTTGCCGTGGATTGGCTCAGCTCTTTGCGGAGAAGTGTTACAACGTTTAGTAGGTGTGCGAAAAAAAGTAGTTTCTCACGTGCCTCTCCCTGGTGGAAAGCAAATAGGCTCAAAGCCGGCTCCGGCATTAAGGGAAAGCGGTCGAACGAGAGACCCGGTTCGTTTTATTGAAACCGGATCTCCGTTCTAATGACTGTCTCTCTGGTCTGAAGCTTTTGACTTTGGCAGACTCTAACCTTGAGAATGCACGCTCTTGCTCAGCCGGCATTGCTTGAGTCGCTCAAGATGCCGGTGCGGGAGAGCAAGTGTCTGACGCCCTGGTGATGAGCTTCCCAGGCTCTGTCACCGTAGCCGCCGGCGAAGATGAGAGCCAGAGGAATATTCAATTCCACAAAGGTATCGATAACCAGCTCGTCCCTTTCCCTCATGGTGGAAAGCGGCAGGCTGAAGCCTTCTCCTTTGTTGAGCTGGCCATATTCGTAAGCGTCTGCACCTTGAACGAAGAGGACCAGATCGGGTTTGAACTTGGCCAGGGCTTTGGTCAGCGCTTGTTTGAGGGCGTCCAGGTAGGCTTGCGGGGTGATATCTTTCTTGACCGGAACATCGAGCGAGCTTTTTTCCTTGTGGAAAGGCCAGCCTTCTTTGCTGTGCACATCCAGAGTGAAGACGCTCTTGTCTCCGGCGAAGATGTTGCTTGTGCCGTTACCCTGGTGAAAGTCCAGATCGATAATCAGCACGGTTTTGACACGACCTTCGCTCTGCAGCACCTTTACGGTGGTGGCGATGTCGTTGATGATGCAAAAGCCGTCGCCCCTGTCTCTGTAGGCGTGATGATAGCCTGCGCCAAGGTTGGCTGCCAGTCCGTGTTTGAGAGCCAGGCGAGCGGCAGTGATGGTACCGCCGGTCTTGAGTCGATATTCCCGGAAGAGCTTGCGCAGAGTGTTGAGGTTCTCTTTGTTGCGCTCCAGGGGCTTGTCGGTGCCGAAGATCTTGCGCCAGCTCTCCGGTTCTTTCAGACCCTCAAGATGTGCTTGACTATGTGCCAGCTCAAGTTGCTTGAAGGTAGCAGGGCGTGGTTTGACCAGTACCTCGTCGATTGTGCCGGCGAATTCCTCTCTCAATTTTTTCAGTACCTTTGCCCCGCGATCTTGAGCGAAAGCAACTCTAGTACCGAGCACCGAGAGGTCGGATTGATAGGCGCAGTGATATACGAGAAAAGCTTTCTTGCTCATGGGTGCTTCTCCTGATAGTTTTTTTGTTCTTGCTTTCAGGCGCACCAATTCGTATGAGCTGGGCTCATAGGCGAAAGGTGCTGGGGCTGGCAGTGCTCTTTGCTATTTAGTTGGCCGAGCGCTTGAGTTGCCTTGGTGGAAGAAGAAGTTTCTGGTTTGAATAGTTCTGAAAAAGAAAGAAAGGAAATTAGGCTTTAAAACTAGCGGCTGTGTCTTCCTAAATACAGAGCCGCTTTGCCCCGGCAGGGTTTGCAAGAAGTAGTCGGCTGTTTGCTCTGGCGGTTTTCACCGGATGCCAGGCGAAAACCCCGGTAGTTTGCGGGTGGCGCAGTTGTGTTATGTTGGCAACTTATTGGAAATAGCGTTATTGTCAGGTGGTGGGCACCCTGTCAGGAGGTAGCTGCCGGCCTTCCATCATGACCTTGTGGAAGTAGTTCAGTTGTTCTGCAGGAATTCCAGGGTCGACAGCGCCAGTATGGCCGAGCCAAGCTTGAGAGCTTCTTCGTCGATGTCGAAGCTGGGTGTATGCAGGGTGCGGATATCACCCTCGATCATGGCTCCCAGCACCAGGAAGCAGGCCTTTGTGTGTTGGCAGTAAAAGCTGAAGTCTTCGGCGCCCAGTTGCAGTCCTGGTTCCAGAATCTGTTCCCGGCCGGCAAGTTTGCTTGCCGCCTGTCGGACTGCTTCGGTCATGGTCGGGTCATTGATCAGGGGCGGATTTTCATGCTTGTACTTGAGTTCGAAATCTCCACCTAGAGACCTTACCACTCCCAGGGCCCGCTCCAACTCGGTGCGGGTCAGGGTAGACATCTGGGGGTCAAAGTAGCGGGCCGTGCCTGTCAACTCCACTGCTTCGGCCACGATGTTGGGAGCATAGGTTGTGGAACGCAGCCCTCCCAGGGTGATTACACAGGGATTCAGGGCTGATTTACGGCGAGATGTAATGGTTTGAATGGCCTGTACGGCCTGAGCGGCCAGCACGATGGCGTCGATGCCGTCTTGCGGGTAAGCCCCGTGGCAGCCCTTTCCCGTTATTTTTATATCGAAGGTATCGCAAGCCGCAAGCAGCGGTCCTTCTTTCAAGCCAATCATGCCGGTTGGAATACTTGGAAAAACATGCAGACCGACCAGGGCCGAAAGTCCCTCCAGGGCACCGTCTTCCATCATCAGGGTGGCGCCGCTCTTGCCGCTGTCGTTGGTGCATTCCTCGGCCGGCTGAAAGAGAAAGCGCACCTTAGTGGGCAGATTGCCGGCCAGTCCCGACTGGTGCAGATCGGCCAGGATCATGGCGGCGCCGAGCCCGCAGGCCGTATGAGCATCATGACCACAGGCATGCATGACGCCCTTGTGGTTGGAGCAATAGGCCACTGGGTTTTCTTCCTGGATGGGCAGGGCGTCCATGTCGGCGCGAATACCAATCACGGCCGTTGTTGCGGCTTTCTCTTTCGCGTTTTTCTTTGCGTCCACAGGCGCCAACTCAGCCGTTAGACCGGTGCCGCCGATGCCGGTTTTGACTGTGTAGCCCAGTTCTTGCAATTCCTTTGCCACCAGTTTACTGGTGCTGCTTTCGCTGAAGCTCAGCTCAGGATTTTGATGAATCGTCCGTCTCAATTGCCGCACTCTTTCAAAATGCTTTTCGGCCAGTGCTTTCACCTGGTCCGTCAGAGTTTTATTCTGGGCTGAATTTTGAGACTGGTCCTGGTTGAGATTGAGCATGGGTTTTTCCGGTGCGGGTGCTGCCTATTTTATAAATGCTTGACAACTTAAAGCAAAAAAAGAGGGCGGCTCGTTTGAGTTTTAGGTCAAACGGAGCCGCCCTCAACGGGGGGTTAGATAAGCGGGATGATGGCGCCGAGAGTGCGGCGGGCTTCCGTGGA
The DNA here is from genome assembly GCA_016712465.1 of Candidatus Obscuribacter sp. Classification (GTDB taxonomy): domain Bacteria; phylum Cyanobacteriota; class Vampirovibrionia; order Obscuribacterales; family Obscuribacteraceae; genus Obscuribacter. The sequence continues at coordinate 6,321,925 of JADJQZ010000001.1, read as the reverse complement.
CTGGTTCATGGCCTGGAAGAGCGCGGTGATGAGCAGCCGCAAGTCTTCCAGACCGGCCTGTTCGTATTGGCTTTGAACCCGGTTGGCCGTTTCTTCGGAAGCGGCAAGCAAGCTGTTGGCCTGAGCCCTGGAGGGCTCGGCTACAGTACTTTTCTTTGCGATTTCCTGCAATTCCATCAACTCGCGCTTGAGAATGCCGAGATTGACCGCGATTGTGTATCGCAGTTCTCGCTCATCCTCCAGCTGTTCCGCTTTGTTCCTGCGCGCTTCAAGGCAAACAAGAACGACAAGGGCCAGCATCAGTGCGGTGTAGAGGAGCCACATAGTGAGCCTCTGTTAGTTTGTAGGGCGGCAGCAGCAGAATGACTGCGCTAAATTGAATCGGTGAGCTCAAGAACGCTTGTCGCCCTTGTCCGGAGCGTTCTTGTTTTCAGGTTGACCTGAACCGTCTTTCTTGTCGTCGACCGGGGGCGTGTTGTGCTCGCGGGGGCGATTCGCTTCTTCTCTCAGAGAGTCGAAGATGCCCATGACGGCATAGGAGACGTACCAGAAGATGAAGTAACAGATGGCGGTGTTCAGGAACACGCCACCAACGGAGACACCATCGGTAAACATCGAGAGGACGTTGAACGCGAAGGCGAAAAGAGTGGGATAGATGGCAAAGAGTGCCGTGCCGAGGAGGCGCGTACCCTTGTCGCTGTTTTTGTCGTCTTTCATGAGAAGACCTCTCAAAAATTGGTTGACCAATTCCTCCAGCAAGCTTCGGCTAGCCTGTGATAGGTGGTGGTTGAAAGCTTTTCATCTACTTGTGAGCACGAGCCCATCAGCCAGTTGAAGACTCTCTTGCGGTGTGTCACAACAGTCCGAACAGGTTCGGCTTGATGCAGGCAAGTAGTCGGAGTTCGTCTGGTGAAAGGGCTCTTGGGGCTCGGAGAAAATGAAGGGGAAATGGTTGACTCATAGTAGGCACACTTGCTGTTCCACTACCAAGAAAAGAGATCTATAACTTCTCGCGCAGATATTAGTTATCACTCAGACTATGCGTTTACAAAGAGCTGTCAAGTGGCGCTGGGTACTGTAGTTGTCAGTCTGAATGGGGGTGGCTGTGCGCCTGGCCAACTGCACGCCGGCGGGAGCGAAGGAATCCTGATGGCTATCTACCGGCAATCTATAGATATGGCCGAGCTTGCGCAAACCGTCTCAGGCTGGTCCTTTCAAGGTGATATTGTCAAGTGGCGCCCAGTGGGAACAAAGTTCTTCGCATCGCGTCGGTTAATACCACTTGCGGTGACTATTTTTGCCCTTTATCATCGTATTATGGTATCGCTCATGATATTAAGTCCAAAAAATTAGTGCCATCATTTTTGGTGTCTTTTTTCTGTTTCTTGTGTTGACGGGCGTTTGATATGTTATTCTCTCCAAGTTAGTTGGAGGCTTCGCTAGAAGGAGCGACTTAATGAAACGAATTCCTCTGAACAGTATCGTCGCTGGTATGGCCACTTGTGTGGTATCGGTTAGTTCGGTACTTCCGGCCTTGGCGCAGACCTACAATGGTCAAACCTTGCAAGGCAGAGTTACCTATGTGCCTGTCGGAACCAATCTGGATGCTACTCTCACCAGTCCTATCGATAGTGGAGTGGCTAAACCCGGTGATGTTTTTAACGCCCGGTTGTATTCTCCGCTTTACCTCGGTTCCGATCTGGTTCTGCCCGCTAACACCACCCTTGAAGGTGCGGTGATTTCCGCAGATAAGGGCGGTCTGGGCGGCAAAAACGGCGCTATGAGTTTGCATTTGACTAATGCCGTCACACCGGATGGTATCCGCTATCCTCTTTCGGCCATAGTCACTGCTCAGCAGCCTAATGCCACAGTAGCGCAAGACAAACAGGGCAATCTGAAAGGACGTAGCACAAAAGCTACCGTCACTTCCGGTGTAGCCCGCACGGCAGCCTGGACGGCTGGTGGCACCCTTCTGGGTATCATCTTCGCCCCCATCGTAGCCGGAACGGTCGGTGCCGGAGCTGTAGCCGGTGTAGCCACTGGCGGCGCTGTCGGCCTCGGCAGCAACCTCTGGCGCAAAGGCAAAGACGTCAAAATTCCCAGCGGCACTCGTTTGCAGTTCGCCCTGGATCAACCGATGTCACTGTCTTCCAATGTGTCCAGCAACGGTAGCTACCACTAAGCTGAAGCAGACCGATAAGTTAACAGAAGACCGCCTTTCCGGCGGTCTTTTGGTTTTTAATCTGTATAAGTGGGTAAAAAGTCTATGAGTTGTATATATTCAGGGGCTGTTTGAGTCCAGACTCATCCGAGACCCGGAACTGAGCAGCTTGTGCCCCAGGGCAGATGGAACCCCCGTGACTGGTCAATTGCTGTGACAGACCGCCCAGAAATTCAAAGCACTGAGCTCAAGGTCGGTCTCGACCAACGGGTGAAAGCCACCCTTGAGAGTTGGCCTGCGCCCCCGCCCGGCAAAACGCCGGAAGTCAAGCTGCCCGAAAAGCCGACAACCTTGCTTGGCTCGGCAATAGGCGTCACCTGGGACACGGTCGCCGGTTCGGCCCAGACCCAGGAGCAGAAGATTGAACGGGCTAAGAAGTCTGACCAGTATGCCGAGATTACTGCCGATACCATTTCTTCCATTCCTCGCGTAGGCACCCTCACCGGCGGTCTGGCCAGAGGTGTTCTCTTATCTGATGTTTCCGGGGAACTGGGCGTGGGCGGCTACAGCCAGAAGTTTGCTCTTGATGTGGCCCAGGGCTCCCTTCTGAACCGAGTCGGCAAGTTCGGCATGTCCGCTTCCGCCAGGGCTGCCAGCGAAGGTGTAATGTTGCCCCTGGGCGCCGAACTGAAAACCCATTTTCTCACCGGTGCCGGTTTTGGGGCTGTGAAGACAGCCTTTCAGAGCAGCACCTACAAAGACGCGGAAGGTAATTTCTCAGCCGGCAGTACCATCACCAATTTTGCCGTGGGCACCGGATTGGGCGGCACCCTCAGTGTGCCCGCCGGATTTCTTGGTTTGAGAGTAGGGCGGGCATCCTCTGTTCTTTTAGGCAGCGCCGAAAACAGCGTCACCCAGACCGTGGTGAAAAATGTGGTTACGGGAGCAGCCGGCGGTGGTGCCGGTGGTGCCGTATTCGGCGGCGTGGAAGCGGCAAGGGAGAAGATGAGCATAAGCCATATCATGAACGGCGTCATGGAAGGCGGCTTGATCGGTATGGGAACCGGTGCCCTCATGGGTGGTGCCGAGAAGGTACACCGACCCCTTTCGCAAAAGTCAGCGCCCCATGAACAAGCTGCCGGCAAGCTAGTGGATGTGCCGGAAACAGCCCCGGGCAAAGGTCTCAAGGCTGACGGCCCCGACGCCCTGGCTCGCACCACTTCTGCCAGTGATGCCGAAACCAGCGTGAGAGAGCGGCGCCGCATGACCCTTGAAGAGCGCATCGCTTACCTCTGGTCCGATGAGGGGCGCATGCAGGCATACGAGGGGCTTTCCTTTAAACCCTTTGAAGCTGTTTCTATCAAAGAATTGCAACCTAAGCTGAAGGTGGTGGGCACTGAGAGCCGCAATGAATTCGAATTGAAGGCGGATGTTTCCGCCAAACACGAGGATCTGGTGAAGCTGATCAAGCCTCCTGGAGCCAAAGAGGCCTCCTGGACGGAGTTCAATAAATTGCTTGAGTTCAAGCCCCGCGACCACGTGGTTTATCAGGTGGATAAGCTTTCCACCCGCATATCGGTGCCGCAAGAATATGCCGTCCAGCTCAATGAAGTACGCGCCTTGCGGCTGCGTGCCGAAATGCCGGAGAGCTATCGTAACTTGCCCGAGTCGATCAAGAGCAAGTTGGAAGCTCAGGCTGCGCAAGGAGACGCCAGGGGCTTCGCTGAGGTTCTACCGCCTGCGGAAGTGACAAAAGTTGTGGCCATGTTCGAAGCGAGAAAGGCATTAGCTGTGCATCCGCTCCGGAATAGGGTGCTACCCGAAGATGTGATACCGCTTCTGGAAGCCCTGCCCCAGAGCCAGAAGATCACAGAAGTAACTTTGAGCGACAAGCCATCCTTCATCGACGCCTTCAACCGGGTGGAGTATGACTCACCCAGGTTCAGTTCCGCTGCCAGAGTAGGCCAGGACGGTCATGTTATATTCTCCCAGGCTGAGTTGAACAGCTCTTTTACGACCTACTTCTCCCATGAGCTCTCACACCTGACCAAGTGGGGCAGCCCCACTTTCAGCAAGCTCTTTGATAAGGCCACTTCGGTGGATCGCGTTGAGAATAATGTCAACCACGTCAAGTCGCGTAAGGCCCGCGAGAGCGGCCGTGTGGGCGATGTGGAGGAGCCCGGTATTTACCATCCATCCGAGCATGCTTCCCGCCATCTCGATGAAGGTTGGGCTGTGGGCATGGGCGAGGAAATAATGGCTCCCGACCCTGATATGCTCTTCGTTTATGCCTCTAAGGCGCCGGTGCGCACCATGGTGCTGAGTGCGGCCCTGGAAAGTGGTATTAAATCCGGTGGTAAATCCGTCAACCCGGTAGCTGAAGCACTGCTGAGACGCGCCCAGTATCTTGACGAAGCCGTGCGCCCCTTTGCCAATGAGGTGCTGGCCGAAAGAGCGCTCACCGGTACGCCCGCCCAGAAGGGTGATGCCATAGAGCTCTTATCGCTTTTCGGCGGCAAGGAAATGGTGGGCAAGCTGAGGGAGATTGCCCTGGATCGTCGCAGTAAGGTTGTGATTCCGCCGGAAGGTGGTAACCAGACCGTCAGCCATTCGGAATTGCCGGCGGGCTTTGCCAGACCGGCCAATGATAATTCCCTGCCCGGCATCGGCGGTCGCAAATCGCAAGAGCGCACCGTGCAGCAAGCGGCCTTCGATGCCATGGTTAAACTCTCCGGGGGCAGTGCCGGCGACAAGATTCAGTTTGCCCTGCAAGAGGGTTTGCAGCATCCCGAGTTGCGAGACGTTGCCAGAGAACATGTGTTCAGGCAAAACGACACCAGAGCGCCCTTTTATCGTCGCATTCTGGAATTTGAAGGGCAGGCTTTTGAGACGGCACCACTGATTAAGCAAATGGCCAATCGCATGTTTGCCGACCAGTTTGGTCGGGAAATGGCATATTCCGAATTGATGCGCGCCCGTTCCAATAATCCCTCGGGACAAATTGAGATTAGCGCCGAGGTGCTAACAAAAGTGCCGTCTTTGAGTAACAAGGTCTTTGATCAGTTTGAAAAGATGATGAAAAATGGCCTCAATCCAAAGGATCTGCGCCGCATTAACCAGATCATGGAAGAAAGTACTGCTCATCTCACCCAAACCGAGCGTCATCGAGCGCAAGAGATTGGCTCTATGGCCCTCAGGTATCGCCTTGTGGATGATGCCATGCGCTCGGTCAGCAATCCCCAGCAAGATCAAATGAAAGCCCTTGAGGGTCTGGCAGCGCTTAAAGATCAGAAGGCCATCAAACCCCTTCTAGAAATGGCTATTTCCGGTCGCCCTGATGTAGAGCGGCAGGCAATTGCGGCCCTCGGTCATTATTCTCCCAATATCATCAAGCACTTTGCCAGGTCTATGAAACCCGGCATGGCTAATGATCCAGTACGAATTCGCAGGCTGGATCAACTCTTGCAGGGGCGCTATGCCATAAGTTTTTATACCGCCCCTGAAGATGGCTCAACGCGGCATTAAGATCAGGAACTTTCAGGTCCTGGACGCTGTATATTATCAGTGTGTTTAAAATTGCTGTCTTAACCGGGCATTTGCCCGGCAGGAGGTCGATGTGGAAAGAGCAATATTTGCAAGCGGCTGCTTCTGGAAGCCTCAGTTTATCTTCAGTCAGATTCCGGGTGTGCTCAGCACCGCTGTCGGGTATTGCGGCGGCAATGTAGACAATCCCCATTACAGGCAGGTTTGCACCGACACAACGGGACATGCCGAGGCGGTGCTGGTGGAGTTTGATCCGTCCGTCGTCTCTTATAAGGAACTTTTGGCTAAGTTCTTTTCCATTCACGACCCCACCACCCTTAACTATCAGGGACCGGATCATGGCAGTCAGTACCGATCCGCCATCTTCTACGAAAACGAAGAGCAAAGAGTGGCGGCGGAAGAGGCTAAGCTCGAAGCTGCTCAGAGCGGACCTTACAAAGGCAGGGTGATTGTTACTGAAATAGTGCCTGCTCAGACCTTCTGGCGGGCGGAAGAGTATCATCAAGATTACTTCAAGAAGCACGGTGCCGTCTGCCATTAGGGCGGGGGCTTTTACAGTGCTTTCCAGATAGGGCTTGGGCTGACTTTGCTTCACTGCAAGTTGCTCTGGCACAAATTGGCGGCAAGAGTCGGTCCAATGTCTCAATGGCGCCTTGGTGCTTGCGTCTTATCGTCAGCGTTTGGTGGCACCACAGCCGGTGTCCTGTTAGAATGCTCGCTTTTGTAATGTGCTTTCTGCTCAGACTTAATCGCCTGCAAGAGGTGCTTTTATCTTAGTAGGTGGCTTAAGGGTCAGAAAGAGCCGGAGATGTCTGGAGACTTGGGATTGTGAGGGTCTTAAAGGTCGAACATCGGAGGAAGTATGTGTACTTTGACCGTGGCATCCGATAGAACGGACGGGCCGCCGACAGAATCGCTGCTTATTCTTAGTAAATCAGGCTACAATGGACTAAAAGAATCTTCAATCGTGCAAATCAACTATTTCTAAGTCTCACAGAGACTGGAAAAATCAATATGCTGAAGTTTATTACTTACCTCACACTGTTTTCATTCAGTCTGCTTCTCTGTTCAACTCCGGTATCGGCAAGGGAGGCGACTCTTGGCGATAAACTCAGTGCAGATAGTCAGCCATTGCAACTATATAGAGGATACTTTCCCTATCAAGAATGCCTATTAGCAACCATCGAGCAAGTGAGCAAAAAGCCACATGGGGTTTTGTTGCTCACCGTCAAAATTGAAGATGTCTATTCTGGCAATTACAAAAAGGATTCTCGGCTAGCCTTGTCTCTATACGAAGGCGATGAAGAGCAATATAAGTTTCTACTCGCTCTAAAAAGCACCAGGCAAATTATTGCATTTAGTCATTGGACAAAAGAATCTGAGAGGCCAGATGCTCTTTTGAAAGCATCCAAAATACCGATTAGAAGTCTTTGGATTCCCTGTGCGAGGCGTGAGGTAACATCTTGCGATATCGCTGAAATCAAGTCAGCAATTGAGACTTCTCCGCGCGAAGCTACTCAAACAAAAGCTGCTTTCCAACGGTTGCTTGAGTCAAAATGGACACCCGCCAGGATAAATGATTTCTGCAGACCAGAAACCCAACTTATTTACGGAGAAGCATCCGAACATTGCGCCTGCGACCGAAAAACTGATTGGTTTGCCAGTCCAATGCACACAGACAAGACCGCTGAACTTCAAGGAAAAATAGTTGAATGGCAAGCGTCAGCAGACAATGGTGCTCCTCTCTCCTATAACATAAAGGTCATTTCCTCTAAAAATGGTTGGGACCTAGAAGTCGGCACGCCCTCTGCGGAAGTGTGGAACGATGACCAGTTTCTGATGCACAGAGTAGGTTGCTCAATAAATCAAGCAGCGTTGGCTCACAGAGAAGCCAACCGTCAAACTCTCGCAGGCTCAGGATATTTTTACAATATGATTCTCGATCGTTCCAAGGAAAGCCTTGTGAAAGATAAAACTGGCATGGTAACTGATTACAGATGTCGACTCAGCAACGGCTCAATTCTGACGGCTACTTTGACCAAGGACAATATGCAAGCGGTAAGTGAAATTCTCATAAACGGCAAGCGTGACAAAGGTTGGACGGCAATGTACAAAGAGTGCCTCAACAACATGAAGAGATGCCTGCCTAATGAAAGATGAAGCTCAGGCTGCTTTAACACAGGACGAACTAGGGCAGACTCGGGTTCTAAGCCGGGTGGAACATCTCAAAGATTTTTTCCTTTGAGAACTTGAGGCGCACCGGTCTGCCGTGGGGGCAGGTGTCATTGCGCTCGGTGCCAAGCCAATCGCTCACCAGTTTCAGAATGTCTCGTACCGACAGAGGCATGCCGTTTTTAATGGCGCTCTGGCAGGCTATAGATTTGGTGGCTTCCAGATCCATATTGGTGGCGTCTACGGTGGCAAGATCGTCCAGCATCTTTTGAATCACTGGTCGGTAATTGAAGCTGGCCAGCTCCAGGGGTAACTGGCTCACAGAGGCGTTGCCGCCGTCGTCGAAACTGAATTCAAAGCCCAGTTTAGCCAGGGCTTCTTGCGAGATTTTCAGGGTCTCCAACTGTTCGGAGGAGAGGTCCAGCGGCGTTGAGATAATTAGCCTCTGTGAGTTTTCACTGAGGCGTCCGGGCGTCTTCTGTGAGGCTAGAAGCTTCTCGTAGAGCGTCCTTTCATGAGCGATGTGTTGCTCTACTATTTCCAGCCCTTCGGGAGTTTCGAAGAAAATATAGGTGTTATGCAGGTAGCCCATCAAGCGCCAGCCGACCGGCAATTCGTATTCGATGCCGGCAGTATCGCGCAGATGCAGAAATTTTTCACCGGCGGCAGGTAAGTCTTCCGGCCTGGCGGAAGTCTCCTCGGGCTTTTGGGTTGGCGAGGGTGCTGTAAACTCTGAAGCAGCTTCGGCCGGTGGCGCCGTATATTTCGGCATCGCCTCTTTTGTCGGCAACTCTTCTCGGTTAATTTCCCTGCTAATTTCCCGGCTTTCAGGATAGTGGGGGGCGGCCTCCCTTGTGGTAGAAAGAGCCGCCTGGTTTGGGGTTTCTACCACGCCGTAGTGGTCCACACTTACTTTGCAGTTGAGACTTTCTTTGAAGTCCATCTGCTCGGTGCTCTGGGGCTGGCGGTAGGTGCGGGCTTGTGTCTGCGCCGACTCAAATGTTCTCATGGCCGGTGCGAAGGTGACTTTCTCAAGCTCGGTCTGAGCCTTCTGTACTTCCAGCAATGCTTCTTGCACTTCCGGCAAGGCTTCTTCTAGATCGCGCCGGGCGGCATGATAAGCCGCTGCTTCCTGCATGCTGTTCTGGCGCAAGGTGGAAGCGAGCGCCCTCTGGATGGTCACGTAGATTTCGTTGCCGCTTTGATATTTCAGCTCTTTTTTGGTGGGATGTATATTCACGTCCACCATGCCCGGGTCTATCTCCAGGCGCACCACGGCGAGCGGATAGCGACCCCGGGGAATTAAGTCGGAGTAAACATAGTCGAGGGCTTTGTAGGTGAGGGGGCAGCGCACCGTGCGTCCATTGACGATGGTCAAAATGCCTTTGCGATCACCCCGGAAATGTAGGGGCTTGGCCATCAGTCCGCTAATTTTCAAGCCTCTGACTTTGGCGGCAATCTCTTCATGGGGCGCCACTTCCAAAAGGGCTTCCTTGCCTGTGAAGAATTTGGCTTGCACTACCGCTTGGGCGAGGCTGCCACTACCGGTGGTTCTAAGCACGGTGTCGCCGTCTTTGATTAAGGTGAAGGCCACATGGGGGTAGCTGATGGCCAGGCTCTGAAGAATTTCCTCTATATGGCCGAATTCCGTATTGGCCTTTTTCATAAACTTGAGGCGGGCCGGCGTATTGTAGAAAAGCTCTTTGATCTCCATAACCGTGCCCGGGGCGCAACCGGCTTCCTGAGCCGTGAGGTTGCCGTCGGCGCTTTCGATTCTGGAGCCGTGCGGTGCCGTATGGGTGCGCGTATAACAGGTGAATTTGGAGATTGAAGCGATGGAAGGCAGCGCTTCGCCGCGGAAGCCCAGGGTGGTCAAATTGTAGAGGTCGTCGGCGCTGCGCAATTTTGAGGTGGCGTGCCTTTGAAAGGCCAGCACCGCATCTTCCGGCTCCATACCGGAGCCGTTGTCGGCAATGCGCAGGTCGCGGCAATCGGCTGAGACGCTCACCTCAATTTCGGTGGCACCGGCATCGAGGGAGTTTTCCACCAGCTCCTTCACTACGGATGAAGGGCGTTCTACCACCTCTCCGGCGGCAATCTGGCTGGCTATATGGTCGGGCAATACAAATACTTTCGGCATGGAAGCATCTTAGCATCCACCGGGCTCAGACCATTCAAAGAGACTTTGAGAGCTGTGTAATCTTCTTGGAATGGTGTTCTAACCAGCCGGGGCGCCTGGTTGTCCGGCTCAAGGTAGGGCCGCTATGTATAGTCAGTACGCCTCACTTTTACTCGCCAGGCAGTCAAGATAATGTGTGCTTTCCTTGAGACCTATATAATGTGGCAATTCAACGATTATCCGTTGTTGTTTGTTTGGGAATCGCTATTTAGGAAAGGTCAAGTGGAAGACTTCGAACATGCTTTGCAGGTGGATGTGCTTGCCTGCAGTTTGCGCCTGGACAAGGACGCTTCCGGTGATTTGCTCGAGCATCTTTCGGCCAAGTTGGCCCAGGCTTTGCCCGATGAATGTGAGATTACTCGCGGCGGCTGGTTGCTGTCTTCCAAGAAGCCGGTGGTTGAGCTTTCCGTCAAGCTTGACGACACCGGTTTTCAATTTACCCGTGACAAGCGGGGGGTGATTTCAGCCAGACGGCAAAAAATAGTGCGCGGTGTCGTACTAAAAAGTGAAGACGTCGAAGTAGAGAAACTCATCGGTGAACTGGCTGAGAAATTGGCTTCCCTGGCTGAGAAAAATGCCCGTACCCGGGAAGCATTGCAAAAGTTCGTGGTTGGTTGATTGAAGTGTTGGTTGATTGAGAGTGTAGCGACAATTTAGTAATCGTATTAGCAAGAGTCGTCTCAAGTTTGACTCTGCAAGCCGGGGAAGATAATTGCCTTTCTGGATATTCAAAGAAAAAGATGATGACAAGGCCAAGCGCGAGCTGCAAGAAGCCAGCGTCAAGGAGCTTGAAAAGGGTAATTTGCCGCTTGGTGCCCAACACCGTCTCAAAGCTCAGGCTGAGTCCGGCAAGAATTTCTTCTCCAGCAATTTAAGTGCCAAAGAGTATCTTCTTGCTCGTGAAGCCGGTTACGTGCCCGTGGGGCAGGTGATGGGCAGTGCTTTTATGAAAGTGGGCTGGCGTAATTTTTGCCAGGGCTTCTGGTCTTCCACATCGGAGATAAGCGCCCTCACTAACGCCCACAAGCAGGCCAGGGAACTGGCAGTGAGCCGGCTCAGGCAAGAGGCGGAGTTGCTTGGTGCCCATGGTGTCATAGGCGTCAAGGTGACTACTTCTACATTCAACTGGGGTGAGGGAATCACCGAGTTCACCGCCATGGGTACGGCCATTCGTATTCCCGGAAGTGCTTGTGTAAAACCGGGTCACGTGCCCTTCACTTCTACTTTGAGCGGGCAGGAATTCTGGCAGCTCTATGAAGCCGGCTTCTGGCCGACCGGCCTGGTTATGGGCAACTGTTCCTATTACATTAAGGGCAATCAACAGACTAATTCGGCGCAGATGGGCTGGTTTGGCAGACTTGCCAATCAAGAGCTGATGGTTTTCAGCGAAGGCTTTGCCTATGCCAGAAAGCAAGCCAATCAAAGGCTCTGGGTCGACATTGGTTTGAATGGCGGTGATGGCGCCGTTGACATGACCGTGGATTACAAACTGGAGCGCATCGAGTACGAGAGTGCTCGCATTACTTACATCGACATGCTCGTCAATTTTATGGCCATGGGTACAGCCGTGGTGGACAGGCCGGACGGCAAAAAGCGCATATCACCGAGCCCTTTGATGGTAATTGACTTGTCCCGCCGCGGCAAAAGCGATGTGGAATTCGATGAACCGCTCAGTAACTATGTGGCGGCTTCTTATGGAGCAGAAGATGACTATGATGATGACGATTGAAGTGAAGTTCGAGAGTAAAGGAGCTTAGAATGCCGGATACAGAAAATCATGATGATTTGCCGTCCCACGCCCATGAGCGCCTGGCGCAAATGCGCGGTCAGGGCGACAAACGTACTCTCTTCACCTCAGACCTTTCCGTCAACGAATTTCTATTGGTGAAAGAAGCTGGATTTGAGCCGGTGGGCATGGTGGTCGGCTCTTCCATCTATCATATCGGCTTTCAACAGGCCCGTTGGACCAAGAACGAAGAGATGCAGGTTCTCACCCAGGCTATGTACCATGCCCGGGAACTGGCCATGAGCCGCATGGAAGAGGAAGCCGATGAACTGGGCGCGGATGGTGTTGTGGCCGTGCGCCTGAAGGTGAAGCACCTGGGCTGGGGAGAGAGTCTGGCTGAGTTCGTGGCTATCGGCACAGCCGTGGTGGCCAATGATCGCAAAACCAACTGGCGCACCAATACCAATAAGCCGTTTACTTCCGACCTGTCCGGGCAAGATTTCTGGACCCTTCTCAAAGCCGGTTATCGGCCTGTGGGTATGGTCATGGGCAACTGCGTCTACCACGTGGCACACCAGAGCTTTGGGCAGTGGTTCAAGAATATCGGTCAGAACGTGGAGATGACCAACTTCACCCAGGCCCTCTATGACGCTCGTGAACTGGCCATGGAGCGCATGCAGAATGAAGCGGTCAATCTGCACGCCGAAGGTATTGTCGGTGTGGATATTCACGAAGGCAGTTATGCCTGGTCGGATCACATTATTGAGTTCTTCTCGGTGGGTACGGCCATTATCGCCATGCGCGCCGATCACCATATTCCAGCACCGCAGCTGGTGCTATCAGTAAATGATTGATCATTCTGGAGCCCGCTGAAACCAGACCGGCATTTTACAAAATCACGCACCGACAAACGAGAACTGTCGGTGCGTGAAGATTGAAGGTTCTCATTTTAGCGGGCGTTGCAACCGCCCAGTCCGCCGAAGAAGCCCCAGAACCATGGTGGTCTTCTAGTGATTGGCGGTATGGGTGGTTTGGTGTCGTCGTCGCTTGGTCCTACAACCGGTGGCCTGAACGGAGCTATCGGCGGCTTTGTATCGTCGTCGGCAGCAATAGCCACCGTGCTTCCGGCGTTATCCGGGTTTTCCATCAAGGCTTCCGATACCAGGGTGAAGGTCATGGGGCCGTTCACCCCGGGGATATTGGCGATGGGCAAAGGAATGGGCAGGAAGGGATTGCACGTGATTGTGGTCTGAACTTTCACGATTTTGTCGGTGGTGTCGCTCTGACCTGCCCCGCTGCCCAGTCCGGTGGTGCCGTCCCGGTAGGCTATATTGGTGACAGGACTGCCGCTCAGTTTGGCGAACTGTCCCATACCGGCCTGCCATTGTTCGGGAATGCTTTTCTTGATCGGGCCGGAACTGCTCAAAGCATCAGCAGACGGCAAGAGGGCCGCTTCGTGTACCTGGTTGTAGTTGAGAACCATGCCCAGTCCGTAAGAGACGCCGATGCTCACCATGTTCAGCATGGGGAAAAAGAGAAACATCAGTATCACGAAAAGAGCCGGGCCGAATTCTGCGATTGAGTCACCGAACTTATTTCTCAGAATTTCTTTGAGGGCGTTGTGTCTGAATTTCATGGCTGCCTCCCAGAGGCGCAGCGCCTCTTTAGCAAGCTGAGAATTGGCCCGTTCTAATTTTAAGTCTTTTATAAAACGGGGGTATTCTCCTGAAGACTGGTTCTTTTGCCGATTCATCCCTGTTGCTGATCAGTCTGCCTTCCGGCACGGTCTTTGGCGGCAAATCCGGTTACATTTTTTAGTCGGCCTTTCGGAGGATTATTAGTAAACCGCAGTCCGCTAGTATCAAACAGATGGGGAGGTGTGCCATGACCTTCGGAGAGATTCGACATTTAGCCGGGAAGCGTTGGGCATTTAGCTTGCCGCGAGAGCATGGCGCCACAGTCTCTCTTTCTCTTGCCAGCTTTACGGCTCTGGTGCTAAGCAGCGGCACCTCCTCCGCTGTTTTCTCAGATGCCGTATTGCTGGTTTCTACGTCATTGCTGATGCTCTGGGCCATGCTTTTGTCCATGGCCTCTTCCCGGCAGCTTCTTGTGGTTTCGCTTATCTCTTCGGCTTTGCTTTACTGCCTGGGAGGACTGCCTTTTGCCCTCTGGGGAGCCTTCTGTGGTCTTGGTTTGAGTTTATTTGGAGCGGTAGCACCGGTTCGCAACAGTTTGTGGTGGCGTGAATTGTTTGGCCTGACCGGGTCGGTAGTTTGCCCGCTCATGTTCTCCTACCTGGCCAGACCTGATCTTGTCTTGCATTTGATTGCTGCGGGCGCTCTGCTTGCTTCCATCTTCAGCGGCTCGGCCTTGATTCGATTGAGCCGAAAAGACCTGGGTTTGAGTCCTCTACTGCCCGGTGCGCTCTCTTTTCTGTGCTGGTTGATACTGGCCACTTTGAGTGCAGAAACGGCCGCTCTGGCGCTTTTACCCTATGTGTTGCAAAGTATTTGTCTGCTCCAGGTCGATCAGACAGAAAAACCATCCCTGAAAGTACTGGGCAAGACCCAGGCTTTTAGCTTGCTTTTCGTGGTTGCTGTGTTGGTCTTGCGTATTTTGGCTTGAGCGGCTACTGCGCCGGTCTTACCAATTTTTCCGTAACGGCTGATGTTTATTTGCGGCTATTAGATTGAGCGGCAGTCGGCTAAGTGCTCTCTTGGAGAAGTTGGGTCTTTTGCAGAATGTGCCGCACCACTGCTCGGGCGGAGTATTGTTTGCCTTCTCGTTCTACAAAAGGCTTCAGCTCCAGAGCGTGATCGCCGGCTGTGATAATCGGCGGCTCTTGATAGTCTTGGCGTTTTTGGGCCAGACCCACAGTGGCCAGAAGCGCGTTGCAGAGGCACTTTCGCTCAGCGGTTTCCTTATGGCTGCCACCCTTTCTGACAAAATCTATTTCTCTTTCTCCCGGGCAGCGGAAGCCGATAACGGGCTTACCGGCGCGGTTATGAGCAGTGTAAGCTGAACGCAGATAACCGAGGTCGCAGACTCGCCGGCGGTCTTCATAAATGCTCGCTTGCGAGAGTGTGCCTTCCAGGCTCAACACCTTGAAGGGATAGCCGGAGGCGGAGGCTGCCGGATCGGTAAAAACAGTGAGGGTGCCGTCCAGGGCCTTCTGCAAGACCGTTTCTTTGATATCGTCAGAAATACCTGACTCCCGGCAAAAGGCAAAGAGGGTACCTACTTGCACGCCCTGCGCCCCCTCGGCCAGGGCTTCCTGTAGTTTATCCGCACTGCCGTATTTGCCTGCCAGCCAGAAAGGGCGATTCAGCTTTCGTAGTTCCGCAAGATTTGCCCTGTCTCTTTCTCCATAGATGGGCTCGCCTGAGGGGCTGAGGCTTGTGCCTCCCCGTGGTGGAGCGTTGTGCCCGCCGGCCTGGTGGTTTTCGATCACAAAACCGTCCACGTAACCGGATGCTTTCCTGGCCAAATTTGTAGCCAGTGTATGGGAGGAAACAATGGCTATGAATTTCGGGCGCTTGAGAGGTTGGGAAGGTACTGCGCCGGCTTGAGCGGGAAAGTCGGAAGGGTTGAAGTGCAGGTAAGGATCAGCTTTTGCTTCGCCTTCTTCATCTTCCTCTTCTTGACCGATCTCGGACTTTTCTTGCGTAACATCCAGCTTCAGTGAAACTGCAAGACCGGCGCTCAAATCGTCTAGTATGCCGGGAATGGCTCTGGGTATACCGGCACCCATTAATACATAGTCCACCCCGGCCAGCATTGCCCCGTATAGAGAAGGCAGTGTCGGCACCTGGATCTTCTCCAGATAGTTGATGCCAATCAGTCCATCGTGACCCTCTTTGGCCAGGAAGACTTCTGCGAAGTTGGCCAGGATCAGCAGTTCCGTATTGAAGCGGCCTGGCCTGTTGCCCATCATGGGAACCGGTAGGTATGGGGCATCATCTGCCTTGCCCGCCGGTATAAAGAAGTGTTTCCATAGACGGTCCGCTATTTCGGGTAGAGGAAAGGCCTCACAAGCTCTCTTCAGGGCCCCTTCCGGGTCACCGTCCTGAAGTCGACGAGCAAAGACCGTGTCGAGCATGGTACCGGATACGACACCAAGCTGCCCTTCCATTGATACTGCTCTGGCCAGCCGCCAATTGGAAACGCCGACGCCCATGCCACCTTGAATTAGTACCGGAGTATTCACTGCTCTTTCCCCTCGCCAAATTTGCTTCCAAGTCCGGATTGTTCTCCGGCGCGAGTGTATCAACGACAGACCGGTGAAAGTAGTGGCCACCTATTTGTGCCCGTGCCGACCGAGCTTGCCGGGGCTCATTTCAGGGTTTTGTAAACCAGTCTTCAACCCGCTCAGGTCAAGACTTTCCTCAGTTGAACGTTGTTGTACGTGACATAGTGTGTCGAAAGGTTTCTATCCGGCCGTTTGTATATGCAACAGCCGTGTGCCGCCGCCGGTAAACTATCCGGCGAATTTTGGGGTTTTGGGAGGTGATATTGTTTTATCGGTAGCCCTTCGAGTGCATACCTTTAGCGAGTAAATAGCCGACGGATGGTTTGGCTAGTGGGAGTGTGGAAATGAAAGAAGCTGAATCGACAACTAAAGCAAAAGGCACCGCTACTAAGCGCGCCGGTACCAAGAAAACCACAGTTGAGTCTGCCGCCGTCGAGACTCAGGTATCTCCTAAAGAAGCTGTTGCCGTAGAGACTCAGGTATCCCCTAAAGCGGCTGCTGCCACTGAGACCCAGGTATCTCCAAAAGAAGCTGCCGCCCCTAAGAAAAAGGCTGCTGCACCGGCTGTATCTGTATTAGAGGTAGTGCCTGCTGTTTGTGAGCAGCCTTCCGAAAATCCCAAGCAAGCTTGTGAACAGCCCGCTGCTTCCGAAAGCGCCAAAGAAGTATGTTTCGAACAAGTGGCCAAACGCGCTTATGAGCTCTGGTTGAGTAAAGATTGCCAGCACGGCACCGATGTTGAAAACTGGCTGGAAGCGGAAATTCAAGTAAAGGCCGAAGCTACTAAGAAATAGATTTGGGCCGATATCGGGCACTATTCATGTCGGTCAGATATTAGTCAACAGCGCTGCCGGGACGAGGTGGCTAAGATCTGGTATCAAGAAGTTGTAGTTTGGTGCTGTTTTTTGTCTGACGATTTCTACAAAAACCTTCTTTCAAAAGAGGCACCAGGGGTCTCTCGGAAAAACACGAGCAAATGTAACAATAGTGAAATTGCGAAATATTACATCACGGTTTTGGGACTTTTTGCTAAATGAAACCCTTGCTGTAACTGCATTCCCGCCGTCAAGCAGAATTAATTTTGGCTGTTACATGAGTTTAGTGTTTTCGCCCTTTGTTTTTTAAAGACATGGGTTTGGTCTGCTTTTGTCCTCTCACTCGGTGCCTTAACTCGGTCTTTCCAACTCCGTCGTTCCAGCTCGGTCGGCCCAAAGTAGTCCTTTAAATCGGTTGCCCCCTAAGCAGCCCCCCCCAATCAGTCAATCCAAATCAGCCCCTCCATTTTTTCTCCACAATTTCTCCATTCCTTTTCCACAGGCTCTCTCTAGCATGATTTGTGTAGCGCCTCCCGGCATGCCGCCTCATTTAGAGGAGAGTCAAAATGCACAAATTAGTTTTCTCGGCACCGCTTTTCGCCTTCCTTATTGCCTCGTTCATATGGCCTGCCGCCTGGGCTCAGGTTGCCTCTGAACTTGCCATTCTCAGTAGCTGGAAAGCCAATGCCAAAACCAGTCATCTAGGCAATCAGCTTCTCACTTTGCTCGATGCCACTAACCGGGCAATTGCCGTCAATCCCAACGACAAGGGTGCCCTCTACCGGCGCGGTTATCTTTACAGCACGGTGGGTTGCACTCAGTCCGCCATCAGCGATCTCAGCCGGGTGGTGCAAATTGATCCCTGTTTTGCTGCTGCTTATACGGAGCGCGGCATCTGCTACCTGGACGGCAAAAACTACGACCGCTCCCTCTCCGATTTGAACCGGGCCTTGCAGTTAAATCCTTATTCCGGCGATGCCGTTTTTGCCAGGGGCCGGCTCTGGTTGGCCCAGGGTAAGGCGCAGTTGGCCCTCAGTGACTTTCGTTATTGCCAGCAAAGCAATGTCAAATTTGCTCCGGTATTACCGGGGGAGTTTCCGGCTAATCAATATGATGCGCCCAACTATTACATAGGTTGCTGCTATGAAGCCATGAACAAACCGGATGAAGCGGTGAAGTTCTACAAGGCTTCCCTGAAAACCCAGCCCCTGGGTTCGGTCGGCTATCTCCATCGCTACGCCGATCAGCCCCTCGATACCAAGTATCGGGTGAGCAGCCTTGAGCACTACGGTTACTGAACTACATTGAAAGTTGAGAGGAATTTGCATATGACCGATAGTCTACTGGCCGGAGCCCTTTCCCAGTGCAGCGGCGACAGGCTCAGGCAACTGGCCGTCAGCGATACGGGCTTTGTCTTTGATCCGCAGACCGGACAAAGCTTCACCGTCAATGCCACCGGGCGATTGGTTCTAGATTGTCTCAAACGCAGTGACGGTCTTGAGGAAGCGGCTCAGTGTCTGGCTGAGGATTGTGACGTGCCTCTGGATTTGGCTTTAAGTAGCGTGGAGGCTTTCTTGATGCAATTGGGGAGGTATCTATGAGAAACTGGCGGCACTGGAAAGTTGCTGTTACAGGCATCAATGCTCATGCTGAGAACCCTGGTCCGGGCCTGGCCGTGGCCCGCTGTCTGGTTGAACACCGGGAATTTCGCGGCTCGGTGCTCGGTTTGGCTTACGACGCCCTTGATGCCGGTTTGTATGACCACGAGAATTGTCAGAGCAGCTACTTGATACCTTATCCTTCCGCCGGCGATGAAGCCTTATTGGAGCGAATCAAGGTAATTCATGCTCTGGAAGGAATTGATGCCGTCATTCCCTGCCTCGATTCGGAATTGCAGAATTTCATCAGCTTGCGCAGCGAACTTGCCGGTCTGGGAATCAAAATGCTCATTCCCAGTCGAGATCAGTTCAATTTACGGGCCAAGAATCATCTTGTGGATCTCTGCTCCAAAATCGGTGTAGCCGTGCCCAGGAGCAAAATGCTCACCGATCCAGGCTTTTTTGATCGCGTGGCCAGGGAAGGCTTTGAGTATCCCCTGGTGGTCAAAGGCGTTTTCTATGATGCCGCTATTGTTTACAACGCCTTCGAGGCTAAAGCGGCTTTCAGCCGCCTGGTTGGTAAGTGGGGCTATCCCTGTCTGGTGCAGGAAGTGGTCAATGGCGATGAGCTAAATCTGGCCGGAGTCGGTGACGGACAGGGCAACTTGAGCGGTTATGTGATGATGCGCAAGCGCGCCGTCACCGATAAAGGCAAAGCCTGGGCCGGGGTGACCGTTGTGGATGAGGCCCTGCATGCCACTGCATCCAAATTGGTACGGGCGCTAGCCTGGCGCGGACCGCTGGAAGTGGAAGTAATCAAAGGGACGGACGGCAAGATCTATTTGATAGAGATCAATCCGCGCTTTCCTTCCTGGATTTATTTGAGTCATGCCGTGGATAGAAACTTGCCTGTGGCAGTGCTGCGCATGCTCGCCGACGAGAAAGATGTGCAACTGACTCAGCACGAGCCCGGCACTTTTTTCATTCGCCATGCCCGGGAACTAATAGTCAACTTGAAAGACTTCGAATCGGTGCTGGTGAATGGCTATTGCGGCGGCGACGTAGTCGATCGAAGCGCCTGATTTTCCTTGAGACAAAATTATTTGGAGCAAAACCTATGCCTGAGAATAGCAGTCCGAAACGACCAAAGTTTGCCTGGGAGCCGCCCTTCATTCAGCCCCACCGGGTCGGGGAAATTAACAAGTTCGGCCGCCATCGCCCCCGTGAAGCACGGGTAGCCTCGGTCTTCGGCGTAGATGTAGAACTTTTGAAGAAGAACTATGGTTCGCCCTTGTTCGTTACTTCAGAGGAAAGGCTGAGAGCCAATGTGCGCCGCATCAAGAAAGCCTTTGCCGTGCGCTGGGGCAATACCTGCCATGGTTGGTCCTACAAAACCAATTACATAAGCGCCGTTTGCAATATTTTGCACCAGGAAGGCTCTCTGGCTGAGGTGGTTTCCGCCTTCGAATATGAGAAGGCCAGGGCCCTCGGTGTGCCCGGCGAGATGATAATTTTCAATGGTCCAAACAAAAGTCGTGCCATTTTAGAGCGCGCTGTAGCCGAGGGGGCCCAGATTCATCTGGATCACCTGGATGAGCTGAATCTGGTGGAAGCCGTGGCTGCCGCTCAGGGAAGGAAGGCCCGGGTGGCTCTCCGTCTCAATTTCGACACAGGCTATAGCGAGCCCTGGAGTCGCTTCGGCTTCAATCTGGAAAGCGGTCAGGCCCGCCAGGCGGCCAAGTTGGCGGCGGCAAGCCCCCAGTTGCGGCTTTGTGGTCTGCACAGTCATCTCGGCACCTTTATTCTGGAGCCGCGCGCCTACGGCGAGCAGGTCAAGATCATGTGTAAATTCATGCGCGAGATAGAATCCAGTGAGGATGTTCAGATAGATGTAATCGACATCGGAGGCGGCTTGCCGTCCATGAATGCTCTGCAGAGCATATATTTGCCCCCGGAACAGGTAGTGCCTTCCATCAACGAATACGCCGAAGTAATCTGCGGCACTCTCATAGAAGAAACGCGCTACAGAAGCCACACGAACCGGGGCTTGCCGAAGCTGGTTTTCGAGAGCGGCAGAGCCGTAGTGGACGACGCTCAGGTGCTCATCACCTCTGTGGTGGGCACCAAGCGTTTGCCCGACGGACGTGCCGCCGCCGTTCTGGATGCCGGTACCAATTTGCTGTTCACGGCTTACTGGTACAACCATAAGGTAGAAACCACGGGCGAGGCCCGCGGTGCGCTCGCCGATACGGTGCTCTTCGGTCCCCTCTGTATGAATATCGATGTGGTGCGCCATTCGGTGCAACTGCCGCCGCTCAGGGCCGGCGACAGTCTGGTAGTCAGTCCTGTCGGCGCCTATAACAACAGTCAATGGATGCAGTTTATCGAGTACAGGCCAAACGTGGTTCTGGTGCATGAAGACGGCGAGGTTTCGGTGATAAGGGCGGCTGAGGATCTCTCGGTGATGATGGCCCAGGATCGCCTGCCGGAGCATTTAGCCACACCCTTTGCTCCTGTAAGAAGCGCCGGCTGCAACCACTTCGAAGCCGCCGCCGAGACGCAGGCAAAGACCTTAAGACCGTTTCGAATTTGTAGAGGTTAGGAAATGCAAACACTGAGCGAAAAATTGCCATTGCCGGCGGGGCGGTTGCTATTGCCCATTCCCCCCGCTTTAAGGGGTATTGCCGGATTTCCACCCTTGAAATTACTGCTGGGAACCTGGTCTGCTTTTCGGGTGGTGCTGACCGGTTACGGCTCATTCTTTGGATTGAAGCATCCGCTAGGCCAGTTCTTGCTTCTTGCCGCCAGCCTTTTGCATCCCTTTACCGGTCTGGCCGGGCTTCTGTGCGGCTCGATGGTGATGTTCTTTCGCCATCTTTTGCAGTTCTCCCGAGAAGGCGACCAACTGGATATAGTCAACGGTCTCTTGCTTGGCATGTTGATTGGTTCTCTCTACAGCCCTTCGGCGGCATATTTCGTTTTACTTCTGACCGGCGCCCTGCTGGTGGTTCTGAGCAGTGCCGCTCTTGCCGATGTGCTGGGGCGTCTCTTTCGTCTGCCGGTGCTGGGTATGCCCTATGTTATGAGCGCTTATCTGCTCTTGCCGCTCATGAGCATGCTTTCGAAAATGCCTGTTTCCATGGCGGCGCTGCATCTGGAGCCACTATATGTAGTGCCGACCCTGCCTGTTCCTCCGGCTCTCGATTGTCTGTATTCGATGCCCCTGGCTGGTACCTTTTCAGCCCTCGGTTCCATGTATTTCAGCGGCACGCCTCTGGGGGGCATTCTGGTCTTCAGCGCCTTCCTGGTTTCTTCTCGTTACCTTTGTCTGCTTGCTTTTGCGGCGGCTACTATTGCCGGTCTTACTCTCAATTGTCTGGGAATTTACAGCGGCAGTTTGACTTATCTGGTGGCTCAAATGAATGCCGTGCTGGCCGCTTGCGTGTTGGGCGGGCTCTACACGGTGCCCTCGCGCTTGAGCTTTCTGCTAGCCTTGTTTGTCTCGGCTTTGACGGCCGCCTTTTCGGTGGTATTCGAGCACTTGCTCTATGGCTTTTCCCTGCCGCCCCTGGCTGTGCCCTTTGTCTTCACCACCTATCTGGCCCTGACGGCCCTTTCCCCGCAGCGTGGCGGTATGTGGCTCAAGCTCTGGCTTTTGACGCCGCAGTTGCCCGAGGTGAGCATGGAGCAAATAGCCGTCGCCCAGGAGCGCGGCCTTGATCTGCGCAGTGTGTCGCTGGTCTTGCCGGTCAAGGGCAGTTGGCAGGTCTATCAGGGATTTGATGGACCGCTCACCCACAAGGGTGCCTGGCGTTATGCCCTCGACCTTTTCCAGACCATAGACGGGCGCAGTTTTCGCGGCAGCGGTGCAGATTTGCATGACTATCATTGTTTCGGCAAGCCGGTGCTTTCCCCTTGCTATGGAAGAGTGGTGGATCTCTTCTTCAGCTTGCCCGACAATCAGCCAGGCGAGGTCAACACCGTCAACAACTGGGGGAATTATGTGCTCATTGAATTGCCCGGCGGCGCCCATGTTTTGCTGGCCCATTTGCAGAAAGACAGTGTGAGAGTACCTCTGCATGCCTGGGTGGTGCCGGGGCAGATGCTGGCCCTGTGCGGCAACTCTGGACGTTCTCCCCAGCCCCATCTGCACATGCATGTGCAGGCAACGGCCAAGATCGGTGCCAACACGATACCCTTTCATTTGAGCAATGTTTTGCTGGCGGAGGAAGGAACTGAGGCGCGGCGTTACGCCCTTAATTTATGTCCGGCGGAAAATGCTTGTCTGACTTCACCTAAGCGCAATGTCGCCCTCAAGAAGGCGCTTCGCCTCTCCGTGGGGCACTGGCTTGACTACGAAGTGCAAACGGCTCTTTGCGGGGGCTATAAACAACGTCTGACCGTCAACCTCGATCTGAGCGGTCAGTTTTATCTGGAAAGTTCAGGAGCCCGGATTGGCGCTTCCCAACCCCCTCGCCTGGCCTTTACTCTCAGCGATGACCTTCTGGCTTGTTTTGGACGGGAAGGGGGACGGGATGCACTTCTAGATGCTTTTGCTCTGGCTGTGGGGCTGACCCCTCTGGCGGAGGGGGCTCTCACCTGGCAGGATAAGATTCCCCAGAGGCTTTTGCCCAGGCAGTGGTGGCTCAGGCATCTGAGCTGGTTGGCTGCCGCTTGCAGCGAGTCGCATTACAAACGGATCTGGGACAGCCGGGAGCGGCTCTGGATGCAAACCGGCGAGCATCGGCTCACCATTCTGGGATTTCTGGCTCGCCGCGTCTACACCGAGGCTCGTCTTTCTGAGCAGGGGGGTCTCATATCCCTGGTGCTATGGCGTGAGCGGGGCGGCCTTACCTTCTGCCGGCAAGCGCCTGCGGCTGATAAACAAGAGTTGGTGCTGGCGGCGGCTCTTTCCGGGTATGGTGTGAGGGAAGACAATGGCATTCCGGCGGTAATGGCTCTCAGAGGATAAAAGTCTAGCTTGGCGAAGGAAGAGCTGAAGACAGGTGAAGTTAATGCTCCGCAGACCCCGTCCTGCGAGCATTCTCTGGCGGGTTCCATTGCCTTGAGGGGAGTTTTCTTCGCTCTGGTGCTCTCTACTCTGGCATTGCTTTCTTCTTATTGGACTGTCAAGAACTCCTTTGACGCATATGAGAGCAGCCGTCGTGCTGAGCTTGCCTATCGGCTTCAAGCCAGTGCCCCTTCGGCTGCCACTCAAGGGACTTTGGAAATTGCGCTTGACCAGAACTCCCCGGCGGAAACAATTGCCTCGCAGAAATTTACGAAGGAAGTCAAAATCGGTCTCACTCAAATTTTTCTCAGTCTTTTCCTGGCTTACACCGCTGCTTTTTATTTCCTCAGTCGCAGTTTGCGTTTTCGTTTTGCCCAGGCCGTTCTGGCCTTAGACAAACTCTGCCGGGGCCATAACGAGCTTGCCTTTCTGCAAGCCCATGCCGGGCGCTATCAGGATGAACTCTCGGTTCTGGAGAGAGAGTTGGTCAGGCTTTCAGAAATACTGGCAGCGCAAGATCGCGGTCACAGGCAATGGGTGGCCGATACTTCCCATGAACTGCGCACCCCTATTGCCGTGCTGAGAGCCCAGGTGGAAGCCTTTCAGGATGGAGTGCAGGAAGTAACGGCTCGCAATCTGGAAGTCTTGCATAATGAAATAATGGCGCTCAGTAAGCTGGTAGACGATCTGCACTGGCTGGCTAAGTATGATGTGGGACAGATCAAGGTAAGCCCCAGCCTGACTGATGTGGGCGCTGTCTTGCAAGATGTGGTGGAAGCCCTGTGCGAAAGATTTGAAGGTAAGGGGTTGAAGATTGAGAACACCACCGGTGGTGCGGGAAAGATTCTCGCCAATCTTGATATCAATCGATTGAGACCGGTGTTTACCAACCTGATGGAAAACTCCCTGCGCTATACGGACCGGGGCGGTATCTTGAAGATTAGCGCCGAGTCCGACGGCAAAGAGCTTTCGCTGCGCTTCGACGACAGTGCCCCCGGTGTTTCCGATGAAGTACTGGGGCGTATGTTCGAGCGATTCTTTCGGGCTGAAAGTTCCCGCAATCGTACCCTGGGCGGCTCCGGTCTGGGGCTGGCCATTTGCAAAAACAATATGCAGATGTTAGGCGGTACCATCGAGGCCTCTCATTCGCCCCTGGGCGGGGTGAGAATTGAACTGAAGATGCCCCTCAATTTGCCGCCGGATGTACCGGGCACCAGGGTTTTAGATAACAGCCGGGAAGCAACGACAAACACTGTTGCAGCTGGTAGCGAAGTCAATCAACCTGACCGTGCGGAGGACGCTGTTCAAGATGTCAGAGAGTAAAATCTTGATTGTAGAAGATGAAGTGCGCATTGCCGAGATTCTCACCGACTATCTCAAGCAAGCCGGCTTTGCCGTTGAGCATAAAGAGCGGGGAGAGGGAGTGGTGGAGCATGTGAAAGCTTGCCCGCCTGACCTAATCTTGCTGGATTTGATGTTGCCGGGAGTGGATGGGTTGGAAATTTGCAAGGAAGTGCGCAAGTTTTCCTCTCTGCCCATAATCATGGTCAGCGCCAGAGTGGAAGAGCTGGATCGGCTTTTAGGACTAGAGCTTGGTGCCGACGATTACATATGCAAGCCCTTCAGCCCCAGAGAGGTAGTGGCCCGTGTGAAAGTGGCTTTGCGTCGTCTCAAGGCTCAGGTGGAAGCGACCAAAAGTGAGGAGAAAGAGCTTTTCAGCGTGGATGAAGAAGCTGAACGTATCAGCGTCAAGGGTACCACTCTCGATTTGACCCGCACCGAATTCAAGCTCTTGCGCTTGCTCGCCAGCCGTCCCGGTCGCGTTTACCCGAGGGCTCAGCTTGTAGATCTGTGCGCTCAACAAGAGGGTGAGCCGGCTTTTGATCGGGTTATCGATAGCCATATTAAAAACTTGCGCAAGAAAATAGCCAGAGTGCTTGGTGACCAGGAGGTAATTCACTCTGTTTATGGGGTGGGCTACCGCTTCGAGATAGCCTGAAAACCTGGGGCCACAGTCAGTACTTTCCAGGTGCTTTTTTGCCTCTCGATGGGGTAACTTATACTAATGGCGGAATATCGAAGTATTGGCTGTACTGAGGTTCTCTGCGCGAGAAAAGTGACTGAAGGAGAAGTCTGGCTTATGAACACCGGCAATGGTAACTATTCGGAAGAGCAGGCAGGCACTGAGGCAGCGGCCGGACTGACAACCCGGGAACCCTCGCCAGGTCCGGATAATTTTCAGGCAGCATCTTCAAGCCCCCTGGATCAAATTAGAATCGCCAGTCCCTGTCCCATGAGCTGGGATGATCTGGAGCGCACCGAGAGCGAGAAGGCCCGCTTTTGCGGTCAGTGCCGGAAAAACGTTTATGACATAGCTCAGATGAGCCGCCCGGAGGCTGAGCTTTTCCTCCAGCAAGTGGCCGTGAATATGCCAGGCGGTACAGCCTGCCTGCAAATATTTCGCAGAGCGGACGGCACCATTCTCACCGATGACTGTCCCGTGGGTTTGAAGAAGGTACGCAACCTCTGGCGCCGGGTGCGGCTCACCGCTGCATCCGTCATCGCCCTTCTGGTAAGCGCTCTGCCGGTGCAGGCCGGCGATGGTCCCGGATGCGCCGCTAAGGATGGCAAAAGTGCTAAGAATCAGGGTGTCGGCACCGCTGCCGGCGGCGATAAAAAGCTGGTGCCTTTGCTCGGTTCGCCGGCACCACTGCCTGTTAGTGGTTCCATTCGCGGCGAAATGACGGCGCCAGTCAACTGGGAAGAGCGTGCCCTGGCCGTGCCTGAATTGAAATCCTTGATAGAAAAAGTGAAGGGTCTGGAAGCTAAAGGCGCTGCTAAAGACAAAGAGAAGGCGGCAATAGTAAAACTCAAACTGAAGATTGCTAATTTGGCCGACAAGAAAAACCTGCCCTACTATGGTTCGGAACAATTGGCGAAGGCTGATACTATGGCATCGGCTATCAAAGGAGATCGGTCGCTCTTGCGTGAGGTTTTGCAAGCTCGGCTCAAGAACGCACGATTGTTGCGACTTGACTCTACTGAAATTCAAAGGCGTCTCGATGCCCTGGGCGGCTAGCACTGAAAGGCGAGAACTAAGATAGCCATGTCCTTTGATCAAAATCCAGACCCGGACTCGCTTGAGTCCCTGGCTTTGCCTGACGATATTGTGGTGGGTGATTCCTATCGCATCAAGTGTTTGCTTGGTAAGGGCGGCATGGGTAACGTCTATCTGGCCGAGCACTTGATCATAGGCAAGCAGTACGCCCTCAAAATGCTGGCTCCGGAGCAGGTAACCGAGGAAAACTGGAATCGCTTTCAGATTGAAGGCAAGGCTATTGCCAGGTTGGATCATCCTAATATCGTCAAGGTCTACAACATGGGGGTGGATAAGACCGGTGTGCCTTTCTATGTGATGGATTTGCTGCCTGGGGATTCTCTGCAAGATTTACTCAAGAGCGGTAAAACCCCTGATTTCGATAGCTTGCTCAGCATTTTCTTGCAAATCGCCTCGGCGCTGGATTACTCTCACTCCCGTGGCGTCATTCACCGCGATGTCAAACCGAGCAATATTATGCTCGTGCCGCGTGGTCAGGCTACCGGTAGTAAATATGGTGGCGTCTACGAAGCCCGGCTGGTAGATTTCGGGATCGCAAAGATGGTTGACTTCAGTGATGCCGACAAGCAAAGGCTGACGGCCACCGGACAGGTTTTCGGCACACCCTTTTACATGAGCCCGGAGCAATGCCTGGGCAATTCTCTTGATGCCAGAAGCGATATTTACAGCTTTGGCTGCGCTTTTTTTCAGGCATTGACAGGCCGTCCGCCGTTTCAAGGCGAAACGGCGCTTGAGACCGTGATGATGCATTTGCATGAGGAACCACCTACCTTGGAGGCGGCGGCGGCCAATTACACCAGCCCCGAGTTGGAAAGCCTTGTGGCCAAGCTGCTTTTGAAAGACCGCGAGCGCCGTTATGGTTCAATGGGGCAGGTGATCCATGATATGGAGCGGATACGCGCCCAAAAGCCCATAGCCGGAGCTGCTCGCTCTCTGGGTTTTGGGTCTTCTGAGCGGCCTTCAGCCAGTGAGGAGAGAGATGAGACTCTAGATTCGCTGGAGAGTGCTAAGGGCGCCAGGGCCAATATAGCTCTCCTGGTTGCAGGTGGAGTGCTTCTTCTACTACTTTTGGCTGTACCATGCTTCTATTTCTTTACTCCCAAAAGCCAGGTGCAGTCGAAGAAAACAGTAGCGATGGACCCCTTGAGCAGTCCGTCGTATGATGAGTCGAAGAGCAAGAATCCCGAGCGAAAAGTAACTGATTCGGCGAGCTTTGTCACGAAGGACACGAGAGAGACCAGCAAAAAAGTAAGTGCTTATCTAGCTTCCGGCAGCAAGGTAACCTTCAGCCTCAGCCCTGATGGGAAGAAGAAGATCATTCACTGTCCTCCCTTTCCTGTAGGTAAATTGCGCTGGAGTACCACTGGTCCGCCCACCCGTCGCTTTGATTTGCAGAACGGTGGCTCAATAGCCACGGGCGATGTGGAAGTACCTGCCGATAAGTGGACTGTTCTCTCTCTGGACACCTCTACCGATAGGCTGGTCTGGCAAGAGCCGGCGATATTGAGGTGTTTTGACCGGGCTGGTATTGTCGGGGTGAAGATCTCGGACGACTCAGTGCCTGATCCGGAGCTTGATAATTCCCCAGTTATTGAGGCGCTGCAAGGATGGGCCGAACTGAGATCAGTGGCTCTTGCCGATGGGAAAATCTCGGAAGCAGCCTGGAAGTCTCTCGATGCTCATAAGACATTGCAAGAGCTGACTGTTTACGGTTCTTCCGTGAAAGCTGCCAATCTAAGTAAACTAAAGTGCTTGCAACACCTCTCGATTTTAAGGCTGAATCAATTCGATGATCTCGCGGAATTGTTGCCGGTTCTCACTACCAATAAAGAACTGGAATCGATTTATATTTCCGGTACTTCAACTCTGCCTTCGGGCAAGAGCTTCGCTTCTTTGAGAGCATGCAAGGGGCTGGCGCTGATCGAGCTAAGTAATTGCCGTGTCACCGATGAGCAGTTGAATGCTATAGCCGACAATTTGCAGCTTTTCTCTCTCCGGCTGATTTTATGTGAGGGTGTTAGTGCAAAGAAAGTTCTTGCACTTGCAGGCAAGCACAAAAACCGGATCATCACCGTCAAAGTGCCTTCGCAAGATGCCGAAGCCCTGAAGGAGTTTCGGGCCGTGGCCGCGCATGCTAAAAATGTGGTGTTAAAGAATTAGTGAATATATACTGAAGACCCTTAACCAATTGGAAAGATGCCCCCGGAAGAATACGAGCGCGAAACCGCCGAAATGGCCAGGCCCGATGAAGTAATCGTCGGCTCCAGCTATCGCATATTGAGCTTGCTCGGTAAAGGGGGCATGGGTAATGTCTATCTGGCTGAGCACCTTACTTTAGGGCAACAATATGCGCTTAAAATGCTGGCTCCCGAGCAAGTAACCGAGGAGAACTGGCAGCGTTTCTTCGCTGAAGGAAGAGCCATCGCTCGCTTGCAACATCCGCATATAGTCAAGCTCTACGACATGGGCGTAGATAAAACCGGCTTTCCCTTTTATGTGATGGAGCGTCTGGAAGGGGTTTCCTTGCAGCAGTTGATCAAGAAAAAGAAGACCCCTGATTTTGACTCGCTTCTGGCAATCTTTCATCAGATTGCCTCAGCTCTCGACTATGCCCACTCGAAAGGCATCATTCACCGTGACGTCAAGCCAAGCAATATGATGCTTCTGGAAGAGGCGCCAGGAGCCCGCAGGAAACCCCAGGCCAAGCTTGTAGATTTTGGCATAGCCAAGCTGGTGGAAGTAAAAGAGCGCGAAAAGCAGCGCTTAACCATCACTGGACAGATTTTCGGCACACCGTATTACATGAGCCCCGAGCAGTGCAGCGGCGGACATATTGATTATCGAAGCGACATCTACAGTTTTGGCTGTTCCCTTTTTGAAGCACTCTCGGGAAAGCCGCCTTTTGTCGGTAATTCGGCTACAGAAACCGTCATGATGCACATGGAGAAGGCACCGCCCAGCCTGAGAGAGGCTTCGGCAGTTTCTTATGGTCCCGAGCTTGAAACCATGATGGCTAAGCTTCTTGAGAAAAATCCCGAGCGCCGTTACGCTTCCATGAAACAGGTCATGCTTGATCTTGAGCGCATTGCCGAGAACAAGCCGGTGGGTGCCTTAACGCAGTCCATCGGTTTCCAGCCACTGAGCTGGTCGGCTCCCGGCTTCGATGCGGTCAGCAGTGCTTTCTGGAAGTGGCTTGTGGCAATTCTTCTATTGGTTGCGCTCGGCTTCGCCGGCTTTTACTTTCTCAAACAAAGGGAAATTGCCGCAGATCTGGCGGAAAAAGCGCGTCTGGCTTCTCTGGCCGGCAATAATTTGAGTGGTACTATGACCGATCCGGTTTATGACATTGGTGGTTCCATCGAAAAGGCTTTTGAAATCAGTGAGCCTGATAAAGCCGATCTTGCCAGAGTTGATAAGTTCTTAGAGGCTAAGAAGCTCATTACCAGCTCCGTTGACACTTCCGGTGCAAGGGTCTTTCATTGCCCCGCTGATTTTTCTCTGGGCAATTTTCGCTATAGTGAATCACCATTAGCCAGAAACAATTTTGACTTGACCGGCGATTCCAAGTCGGTTTGCGGGGAAGTGAGTTTGCCGGCCGGGCGAGCTGTAGTTCTGGTTGCCGATCGCACCAAGGATTTGCTTACCTGGCACAGACCCAGAGTATTAAGCCGGTTTGGAGCGAAGGAGGTGAACGGGGTTAAATTCTACGTTCCCAGCTCCGACGGCAAGAGCTATATTCCGGAGACAGTCAGTCAGTCTTCTAAAATGACCGATGATCTGATGTCGGCCCTCAGTGCTTGGACCGAATTCAGATATGCTGATTTTGATGGTTGTTGGCTAACTGACCGGGGAATGAAGGCCCTTGATGCCCACAAAGAATTGGTTGAACTTACCATTAATAGTCCTGGTGTCAAAAGTGATCCTCTGAAGGAGAGACCTTTCCTTCTCAGGTTGAAGCGTTTGTCACTCTCCCACGTGGAGGACGTTGATAAGCTTACAGGAACACTGGCAAAGGTAAAGAACCTGGACTCTCTTTATCTTGGTTATTGCACGCCGTCGGAAGCTCTCTTCGAGGCGCTACAGAGTAACAAGTCTCTCACCATGCTCAGGCTGAACAAATGTCCAGTTGATGATGCAGCTCTTGCCGCCATTGATGGTATTCCTTCCCTCAAGAATTTACGCCTGAAGGAATGTGACGGACTGAACGAAGCTCTGGTGCCGGCGCTTTCTCGTATGCGGCGCAACCTGAAGATAGACATATCGGTGTCCGAGAACAAATACAAAAATATCAGGGGGGCTGAAGCACTTCCCAATGTGCGCATTCACTTACTGGAAAACCCTGGTTGATTGCGCCATTGCCAAGTACCAGGTTCGGAGCCCGCATGTCTAATGGAAGAATCGCAGTAGTTTGCGACCGCGATCAACCTTGCAGCGCCAGCCTTCCATGAGATCTTGCCCGACGCAGCAGCCGATATGACCGCCTATGAGTATGGGAAAGTTTTCGCGCACCAGTGGGCCGATGCGCACTGTGCCGTAGGCTATTTGCATTTCCGTGTCTCCGCCTATACCTCGCCAGTGCATGGTTTCGCCGCTGGGCTCCAGACCCAGAGACTTAGCGGTGGCCGGATCGACAATAGTTTTGGATGAGCCGGTATCAAGAAACGCTTTGGATTTACGACCGTTAATATCGATTGTGACTATATCGCGCTTGCCCTCCAGTTCACAGGGAATGTCGTAGAGCGGATCGATCCTATCTTTGCCGCCGTTATTACTGATCTTCTTTAGATCGACCCGGTTGCCTTTGTCGTCGATTTCATATTGATAGCCTTTGACAAAGTCCTGTCCAATCAGGTTCTGTCCCAGCCCGGTGGTGGTTTCTTCCATGAAGATGTTGATGGTGCGAGTCAGGGTGCCCAGCCTGATTGAGGCAGGCATGCGCTGGGTTTGCACAGTGTTGCCAGCCCAGCCCTTGGTGGTGCCGCCGGCTACGGCATTGTTTACATCCACACCGGCCGCCTTCAATTGGTCTTTGTAGAAGAAGGCGTTGGCTCCAGTGTCGAAGGCTGCTTTCACCGGATGGCCATTGACGTAGATATCCACTTCCATGTGGTTGTGGTGGTTTTTGGTAAAGTAAAAATGGGCTTCGTCAGGCAAAGAAGCAAGTTCAGGGTCTTGTTCGGCAGACTGTGAGTCGTTGGCAGTGGTATTAGAGGTAGTGGCGCCGTTCGGGCTGGCGGCGGTTGCCGCAGCAGCGGGTTGCTCCAGTAATTTCAGGGCTTCTCTGGATCTGGTAGCGGCCGGCGATGATGGAAAAGAACCGCAGATAGAGCGGTAAATTTGCTTGGCTCCGGACCAGTTGCGCAGTTGGTGGTGGCAAAGAGCCAGATAGTAGAGGGAATTGACGTCTTTGTTGTCTGCTCGGTAGGCGTCTTGAAAAAAGGCGGCAGCCTTGACATAGTCGCCGCCTTTATAGGCGGCGGTGCCCTGGTCGAACTTGGAAGCAGCGCTGACCGACTCGGTGGCTGTTAAGGTCAGGCAGAGGGCAAGCGTGAGCCAGGTCACTGTTTTCTTGCTGTTGATAGCGGCGAACCGACTCAGTTGGCGGTGAGAGCAGTTTTGATTGGCAGGTTTCGGTTTAAGCATCTTTCGCTGCTTCTCTTGGCAAAGGGTCGGTAGTTAATTGACTGGACTGACTATTTTACTGGCAGGAAAGGTTGGGTTTAGACTTAAATTCATTGGCCGAATTCGGATTACCGGACTTCAATATTCTTCTGGTGGCACCACTGGTGCCTTGGGACTTCCGCGCAGTAGTTTGACTGCGAAGAAAGCGGTGCAAGCAGCCAATACCAGGAAGAAGGCGGCCATGGTGTCGGTGCTGTGTTTGATGTCCGACTGGCTGGGGTTTTGAGGATCGTACCAGACGGTTAGATTGGCGCCTACCGGGAAACGATCTTCTTGCTCGTGCTTGAGTCTTGCTTGATCTCGATCTTGTGTCTGGTAATCGCGCCCTGTGTACTTCTGCCCGTTGACTGTGAAATCATAAGTCAAGTAGAGGCGATAGAGCCCCCTGGTGGTTTGCTCGGGAGGGTTCTCTATGGTTGCTTTCACAACCGTACCAGTGGCGGTGGGCCAGACTGAATGTTGATGGGTGAGAATAGCCGAGTAGACGATGCCCATGGATAGTATTGCTAGAAAACCGCCCAGGAATCTCTTGCGCATTTGCGCCCTTTGCAGTTCTCTCTCTTTGCTGAAAAACACTTTCTGGGTTTACCTTTTGTTGGTCGGCTCTACTTGTCTTCCGGTTCGGCGGGCCAGTGTTCCGAGTCGAAGCTGAGGTTGCCGGCGGCTACTACTTCCGCGTCTCCCAGCATTTCTTCTAGAAGTTTGAAGGTTCTGCTATTGAGAGGCGCCGTGCGTTGACCGGGCTCAGCGCCTTGTTTTGCGTAACTGTAGGTTACCACAAGATCAATCTGACCGCTGCGAAAGCGCAGGCGCATCTCTTTACTAGTAGCGGCGCCGTTTTTGCGCACCAGTTTGATGTCTTCCGTGAGAGCTTTCAGGGCAGTGATGGCTTCGGTAGAGACCGGCACGTCAAATGTGGCTTTGCCCAGTTCTTTGCTGGCGAAGCTCATGGCAAAGAAAGCGGACTTGCCCTGGCGCTTCAAGCGCACGTTTAGACCGTCGGGCTCTTGAGTGATGTCGCTGTAGTCGCGAATCACTTCTCCGAGCACGTCGGTTTGCAGCTTCTTGAGCAGGCGTTTGATAACCAAGTTGATGCAGCCCCTTCCATGCCCTGTACGGTCCTGGCAGCTATGATAACAGATGCCGGAAAGGGCCTGCCAAGGTTCACTATCCTAGGTCTGGGGCAGGCTGGTCCACTCTGATTGTTGTTCTTGCGAGTAAGCTTCGCCTACTTCAATGAAGCAGTCGGCCGCACCGGTGGGGCATTCCTCTATGCACTTACCGCAACCTTCGCAAATTGAGGCATCGACACAGTACCGACCGAGTATGGATTTTATTGCTTTGAGCGGGCAGGCCAGCTCGCAGGCCGAGCAGCCGATGCAGATTTCAGGGTCGGTGACGTGCTGTCTCATAGATCAAGGGCGAGCTTCTTGAGTTCCCGGCTCACTTCCTGCTTCCACTCTTCCTTGATCTCGACGTTGTCGGAATGTTTCAAGCCGAAGCGCTTGTGCCATTCATTGCGAAGCGAGTCGGGTGGACCGGCTGAGGTTTCAACCCGAGGGTACCAGTACTGGTAGGATAGCTCGATCTGCTTCTTGTGCGATTCGGCTTTGCGAGCCAGGATAGCCAGGGCCAGGTTGGCATGACTGGTTTCCAGGGGCAGGCAGGAGCAGGCCAGCTCTTTCAGAGGCACGAATTTCGAATCGGCGAATTCACCCAGCATGAGCCTGGCCATGGTGGCCAGCAAGTAGGTGAAGACGAGCATGTCTTCGAAGCTCTCCAGCGGATAGAGCAGAGCGTTCAAACGCTTGTCGGCGGAAGAACGGGAGAAGCCTAGAAAAGAATCTCGCAAGACTCGGGATTCAAAACAGTGGCTGCTCAGGTAGCGGTCTACTTTGAAGTTGAGGCCGGAAAGAAGCTCGTAAGCATCTTTGGCCATGCTCATTTTTTCTGCCACCATCTTGCTTATGTTGAGCCGGTCTTCAATGGTGGCACCCTTATTGATGAAGGGCGCGAAACCGGCGGCACCAGCCATTTGCGAATCGGCAAACTGTAAGAGAATGCCTGTAGTCAACTCCTTGAAGCGACCACCGGTTTCTTGAAAACAGCTAATGGTGCCGCCCTGCTCTATCTTTTCTATGAGGTGGGCATCTTCTTCGCTCAGTTGAGCGCCGAGACTCTGGGCCGTCATGCTTTGTTTCCTGCTGCGGAAAGGGGTTTGGATTCGGCGTAGCCCATGCGCATGTCGTAGTTGGGCTCAATGTTTTTGGGCATTTCCAGACCAATCTCTTTCAAGCGTTTTTCCACGATTTCCATGTATTCGTCTTGAATCTGCTGAGCCGTCTTGATTTTCAAACCGTATTCAAAGTAGCGGGCAAAGTGTTCGCTGTCGTCGGAGGGGCGACCGGCAAAGCCGAGGCCTATCTGCATAAACTTGGGTACGGCTGCCTGCAACTGTTCATGGCCTTTGTCGCCGTCTAGTTCCATGACGCGTTTGGCGGCCCAGACACCGAAGGCCAGGTGACCTTTTTCTTCCGCCCAGATGCGTTCCGATACTTTCGCCCAGGGTAGATAGCTCGACTGTCTATACTGTCCCAGGAAGGCTACGGCTGCCGGAGTAACGGCGGTGGAGAACATGGCTACATCGGCCCAGCACTCAAACAACGGAGCCCAGTTTTCTTTGCGGAAGCCGTTGATGACGCGGACCTTTTTAGGATCGGGATTTTCTCTGTTTTGCACCAGGTGCTGCACTCTGGCGTTGACGTCGATGCCGAGCGGGGCGAGAATCTCCCAGCAGTACCAGCCGTGTCCCATTTCTTCCATCACCTTTTTAGCGAGGCGATAAGCTTCTTCCGGTCGGGTGGCGTATTTCATGTTTTCTTCGACGCGCTGCCCGCCTGCAAATTCGGAGTCTGCCTGGAATGCCAGAAGGTCGATAAGCGCTTTTTTGTATTCATCGGGCAACTTGTCGCCTGCTTCGTAAGTTTTCATGCTCAATACTCCCGCCCCTGATAGGTGATGGAAAGGTAAACTACAACTCTCTTGCAATGGTTGCAGGTATATGAAGTTTATGTATCCGCCGTTTGAAGCAAGGTGCATCGTCCTTAAGACTGACTTGGCAGCTTCGCCCTCCGTCCGGTCAGTCTCAAGAATGATATTGACAGGCTCTTAGCCCTAGCTGTTATGAAGTACGCCCTGTGGTAACTCTTGAATCTTATGAATTTGCTGCTCCGGCTTTGCGAACAGCTAGATCAAGTGCCCAGTTCTGATTAGCAGTCGGCAACTGTCTGTGTGCAGCGACCCAGCACCTCCAGTGTCGTGGCACGTCGGAGTGATAGCTTCTGGTTTGTCGGATGCAGAGCGATGGACTTGTTGAGAATAGCCAGTTGCCTCTCTTCTTCTCTCTATCGCAATCATCTATTGGTCGTTCGGGCTCCTGGCCCTCACTGCCGCGACCTAACGCTCTCGTCAATTATTTTCAGCAATCTTTCGCCGACAGATTTCTCTCTTTCCTGCTCGATAAAATCCCAAACTTCCTTCAGATGTTCCGGTCTTAGGCCGGGACCGCAGCAACCGCAGGAATGGAAGGTAAATCCATGAGCGTACAATAGCCTGACTTTTTCCCATTGTTTGATATCCGAATGCTTTGGTGCCCGAAAATCATGCCCCATGTCGGCCATCGCTTTCCCGCAGCGAGGACACTTACAGATCCTCTCTTCGCCTGGCGATGGCCTGAGATTCTCGGGTAGTTCCCATCGGTTCACCTGCTTGAAACTTCTCCTGCATTCAAAGCAAGCAAACCAAACAAAACAGTGGCAATGCCATTGTGCGAAATGCGCCAGCCTGCGACCAATCCAACGCCACAAGAATAGTATGCATACAGTTGCGTGATGATCGGCCAGGAGCGTGTAGAATCGTCACGTAAGTGCCACGTTCGATTGTTATAACCCCCAGCATAGCCTTGCATCTATGCAACCTGAATACGGGGGGGTAACGAGGGTTAAATGAATAGAGTCATGACCACAAAAGAACGTCTAGCATTGCTTGCAGTGCTGGCTCTTTCCTTTCCCTTGATACAGCTTGGCAGTCCTGGAAATACAAAGGCAGAAAATGCTTCTAAAGACAAGCAAATCATAGGCACGATAGATCTCGATTGGTTAGCCGCGCACCTGCCTGATGACCACAGTGACACTTCCAAAAGACTCCTCCGGCAAAGGCTGCAAGAGCTATTTAAGACCGCCCCCTTCACCTTTCCAGTCTTTTACAAAGATGCAGTCATCGCAGGCAACACCTTGGACGTGAGCGAAAAAACTCTTGCCATGCTCAAAGCCAGGCCGACAGCTGCTTCGCATGCACCATCCCAAAGCAGATCCCTCTTTATAAGCTACGACGCAGAAGCTCTTTACGACGGGCTCTGCGAAAAACTCACCCAAAGGCAAAAAATAGCTCAACTGTCTAGCAAACTCGATAGTCTGCGCGCTGCAGATCGAAAAAAGCTTGCCGAAGCCAAAGCCCGAGGACTGAGCATGGAAGCCTTGAAAGCGCTGGAAGCTGACTGCGGCAATGCCGAAACCAAACTGCTCGTCATGGAAAGCGACTTAATTCAAAGCACTACAACCGATATCAGGGCAAAGGTAGAGAAGCATTTGCCGGAGCTAGTAGGCAACACACAGTATGTTCTTGCCACAGATATCACGCCCATGCCGATTAGAAGCCTGAACAAAGATCTTACTAAAATGCTCAATGCCCCGATTACAAGCAAAACGGCAAGCGCTTCTTCAAAAAGCGCTCTCCGCAATCCAATGCGTATAGATACAATAGACACGGCCAAACTCGGAGCGCACCCGCGCTACTATGGACTAAATGAAAGAGTGCGCATAACCAAACTCAAGGAATTGGCCAGCGCCACACTGGCGAGTCGTGGAGACACTCTGGCTCTGGAAATAAATAACTGCCCGCTCGGCGGTACCGATATTACCGATAGTATCATCGCCAAACTCGAACCCGAACCACAAACAAAGCCGGACTATGCTGCTGCCTTCTTGCGGCAATGTTCAAGAGAAATCACCGAACCGACCACCAGCAACACTAACACGACCAACATGTCGGAGTGGACAGTCTATGCTCCGGCTCTGCCTGTCTTTTATCTAGGCGGCGCTTCCTCCGGTTTCATCCCTCCCGGTAGAACTGACGGCAGCAAACCGTCCGAAGAGGAGCAGCAAGAGTATTACTACAGGGGTGAGTGCATTGAACTCAGCTCTTTCATCCAGGATGCCGAAAGAACCTTTGGCAAAAATACCGCTGTAGCTGCTCTATTTATTAACGCAAGAGGTTTGAGGGCGCTCAAACACAATCGATTCTGGCAGGCAAAACTGGATTTTTACAGTGCCCTATACTTAGATAACTTGAGTACTGAATCCGACAGCGAAGTAATAAAAAACCTCAAGTCCATGGGTCCTTTTTTCGAACATAGAAAACTCTATGCAGGTAGAGGTCGGGGCGGTGTTCAGGCCTTCGAATCCGAATTTCAAAAGGACTACTGGGTGAGGCCAGGCGCCCCAGTGCTCAATTCGCACCTCTACAGCAAGGAAATTCGTATCGCCGGTTATTTTCACAACTATAAGCTTGTCGCCGACCGGTCGAAAACCAAACATTCAGATGTAGAGAAGTCGGTTGAAAAAATCATGCGCAACTACAAGCAAGACAATGCCCCGATCCTGACAAAAATATAGTTCTTTCAAACAAATCGCACTTTGTTTGATTCATTCGTAACTGCATCACTTTTGAAAGGAACTAACTGTTGTTCGACTCAGTGCCTCTGGTGCTGAGTCGACTCTTTCCCGCATCGTCCAATTTGTCGTGAACTAGGATTCCAGAGAAAAATTCTGCTAAGCTCTCCGTTAGACTTGAGGTCGCACGTGCATATTCCTGCCATGACCAAACCACGAGCTGGTGAATTCGATGTCATAGTGCTGTCCTTCTGCCAAATCGAAATTGAGTGCACTGTATAGACCCAAGGTTTACTTAATGGAGTGAATGTCCGCCCGTGGTGATAAAACCCTCAATGGTACGTATTTATGATCTATAACTTTAAGGCTGGTTTTGTCTCCAGTCTTTATCGTTTGTTTCTAGCCTCTGTGTTATTCACTTGCTGTTCTCCTGTGATTGCAGAGTCTACTCAAGAGATTCCCGAAGAGGCAGCGTGGGCTAAGAATTTCGCATCTGGTAGAAGGCATTTCAGAGACAAACACTTAACGTCCGCGGAAAAGTACTTAAAACAGGCACTTGCCGATGCCGAAGCTCTGCCAGACAGCTCAAATAAGTCACATTTATTTGATGAAACGCTACATGCACTTTCGGAAGTGTATGATGCCCAGAACGAGTTTGCAAAAGCTGACATTGCTCGAACTAGGTCTCGATATTATGCAGAGCTAAGCTTTGGACCCGTCCATCCCTTTCTTTCCCGTTATTTTTATGATGATGGTCTTAGAGCCCTCGATCATGGAAAACCTCACGAAGCCGAAATCCTTTTTCGCCGAGCTGTTGAGATAAGGGAGAAGCTGAAAGACAGGAGAAGTTCCGAGTACTTTAGGTTTTTGGCTGGACTAGCAAAGTCCCTGATGCAGCAGCATAAATATACCGAGGCAGAGCAAATCTATGTTCTATGCTTGAAAAACTATTACCCCGCTCTTGAAAGCCTGGATAATCGGCTTAAGGATCTTGCGGATTGCTATGCGGCGCAAGGAAGATCCAATGAAGCTAAGCGATTTTATCAGCGTTCAAAGGAGGTTTCCCTTCAGTTTCAGGACATGCGTAGGGCGGTAGACCTCTCTACTAAAGCTAATAGGCTTTTTCATTCTGGAATGCTTCAGCAATCAGAGAAGT
Organism: Candidatus Obscuribacter sp.; assembly: GCA_016712465.1. Classification (GTDB taxonomy): domain Bacteria; phylum Cyanobacteriota; class Vampirovibrionia; order Obscuribacterales; family Obscuribacteraceae; genus Obscuribacter. The sequence goes on along the minus strand of JADJQZ010000001.1, from coordinate 6,282,786 downwards.
TGCATTTATCGGCCATAGATATTATCAGTAGGTATCCTGCGCCTGCGCTGCAAAAGGTAGAAGTCTTGAGTGGATATTCTCGCTTTCTGTACAAGGTCAACAGGGCTTCTGAGGCGGATAAAATTGAACTCCAAGCTGAACAGGCCAGGACGGATTATGGCAAGATTGATCAACTGCCAACCGGTCGTATCTTTCAATAGTTGAAGGAGCTTCCGGTTGGGGTCTAAATTTGTGTTTTAGTCCATTCACTCGATGATTGGCCGATGGTTCGAACCTATTGAGTGCATTTGGTGTTGATAATGGTTTTAAACCGCAGTTTTTGAGGCGGCGAAGCTTGTGCGCATATCCGGGGTATGTCGCCCTGGGGAATTGTTCAAGACCGCTGGATTTGAGAAATTTAGAAGCGACAAAAAAATAGCACTATCACGGAACGCCGTAATCAGAGGAGGATTGAACTGTGAGCGAATCGGGAATTTGGCTGAGAGAATCTAAAGTCCTGAATACTTGGTTCGACGGGGCTACACTGGAGGAGTTCTCCGTCTCTCGTAGAATTCCTCACCCGTTCGAGTTTTGTTTCAACTCCAAATACCCCGCCGGGACCGAATTCCAGCGAGTGCACTTATTTTGCGATAACTGGACTTTCTGTGAAAACAAAACGGTAACTAAGCCTGTACTTAGGACTGCTTGTAAGGATGAAAACGTAATTTGCAAACTTCTTATTTCTTACTGTGAACTGTCTGTGTCTGAAGTCAGACTCATGCCGGATGGGGCTTTGCAGTTGGACTTTGCCAACCAGTCGACTTTGTTTATTCCAGGCCAAGTCCAAGACCGCGTTTTTGAAAAGGAAGCTGCTTGGGTTGTAAACATCCAGCCTGACGTTCCAGATCCTGTGAATACCTGCTCTGAGCGAATTCTGTCCGGTGGCGGCGTACTGTGTGGTGTCTGGAATCCGGCAATTTTCAAGCGGTCTGGAACCACCGAGAGTGCTGGCTGAGCCAAAAGCTTGCTTATCTGAAACCCAGTGACTTTATCGGGGAAAGCACTTTTCGGGGGACTATTCGAAAGAGAAACCTTCGAGGCGGTCAGGCTGAGCGAGGGTAAGCTGCTTGTTTCAATCTAAATTGAGACCGCTTTCTTAGCAGTTTGAGGATTGGAGACCAGTTTGGTCATGTCCTTTCCGAGGGTCCAGTTGAAGCCGGCCAGCACGCGGATGGGCAGAGTGTAGCGGCTGCCCTGGAAGGGGCTGCCCAGGTTGGTAGGCAGGCGCTGATTTAAAAGGTTTTCGATGCGGCAGTCAAAAGAAGTGGGAAGCCATGGATGCCTTCTTCTCAGTTCCTGGGGGGTCTGGTAGCCGCCTGAGAGTGATACCAGGGTTAGTGTCGGAGTGCGACCGCTGTGTTGACCGACAAGGAACTTGTCGAGCTGATTTTGCAGACCGGTCATCACTTGAGCGTCGGCCAGCACCCACCAGTTTTGCCTGGAGCGGTAGCCGAGACCGACTACGCCCTGATAGCGTCTGTCGTGGTCAGGATATTTGGGCAGGGGCGCTTCCGGGAAGTCGTAGAAGCCGCCTGAGACGCCGTGGGTGCCTCTAAGATAGGCTACCTGTACGGTGTTGGAGAGGAAGCCATTAAAGCCGTAGCCGTCGCGGCGGGGCTTCAGGTCCATGCGCGTTTCCACGCCGTACGCTTCCTGGGCGCTATTGGTGAGGCGATTGTAGATGGGCAAGTTGCCGATTACACCGGAGTCGCCGAAGTTGCGCAGATATTTATAGAAAATATTGGTGCGAGTGGCGAAGCGCGAGCCGATTTGTTGCTCGAGGCTGACATCCACCATGCGTCCTCTTGTAGGCTGCAAGGGTCGCGGCGTGCCGGGGTAGATGCCGTTCACCGGCGAATTGGTGATGGCGATAGGTGTGAGGAAGTAGTCTACCGGTGTGGGTGTGAAGATCTGGGAGAAAGAGCCTCTCAAGACGGTATTTTTATTTAGTACGATGGAAGCACCAAAGCGTCCGGAAACCTGGGCTGAGGTAATACGCTGTGTCTCGAAGGGCTTGATGGAAAATGGCTCTACGCCAGGTGTTTGGGCTAACTGTGTGGCGATGCCCAGGGCATTGCCGAAGACGCTGTGCTGTAAGTCGAAGCGCACGCCGTTATCTAAAGTGAGGCGCTTCCACTGCCCTTTCTGAGGCTTCCAGCGGTCTTGCAGGAAGGCACTTTGCAGATAGCGAAAACCTGTGTATTTTCCAACCTGGCTGTTCATCATCGGTCCCTGGGGTTGCAGGCTGAAGGGGCTTAAGACTGCTCCGTAGGGGAAGGGATTGAGGTTGATTGTTTGGGCCTGGGCCAGGAGGGCCTGGGCTCCTTCCGGATCGGTTTCGGCAAGGGTCTGGGCCTGTGCCTGTAGATCGGCTACCTGGGTGGCGGCATCCTGCTGGGCGGTGGCGGTGGCACTGATGTCGGGGTTATAGTAAGTGGCGTTGAAGCTGGTTTTGACCGGACGAAGTTCAGTCAGGAAACCGGCTTTCACATCGTGTGTTTTAAAGACTTTCTTGTTGATGTCGCCCTGGGCCGAAAAAATGTAATTGCTGCGATTGGCTCTGGCGGCGATGGAGACTATGGGTTGGTCGGCATTCAAAACCGGGTCTGGGTCGAAATTGTTGTTGGAGCGGAAGGTCTCGCCGTAGAAGCCGTTCAAAATGTGTAAGTTGAGCTCGTCGAAAAGCTTTTCGAACTTGTGTTTGTAGCTCAAGATAAAGAAGTTCTGGCGGTCTCTTTGAGATTGCCTGACGCCGGCTTGTCTTGAGAGTCTGTTTATGGGCACATCCAGAAAAGTCTGGTTAATGGAGGCCGAGAGCTTGAGCAGGTCTCTATTTGTGAGTTGGTATTCGAGGCGGGCATAGGCGTTTATATCGGCGCCGCCGTTGCCGGAAAAGTATTTATTGGGTGGGGCGATGCGCAGGGATGAGCCCTGAAAAAGACCCGATGATTGAAAACGCAGGCGGTTCAATTTATCTGTGGGATTTTGACTGAAGGCGCCGGAGGAATTGTAGTAAATCGAACCAGCCAGAGGTCCGCCCACTTGCTGACCGATGGTGAAGTTGGGTTTGGAGACTATAGGCAGGGTCTTGAGGCGGGCAACGGCTCCGAGAGGTCCGCCGCCGTCTTGTGCTTCGTAACCGCCAATATCTATTTGTGCCGACTGCAGGGAGCGTGGACTGATAGGCTGAGTCTGCTGCAACACTCCTGCCGCTTCCGGAATGATGACGTCGTCTATTACGTAGTTGACGGCATTGTGTTCGCCCCGGGTGATGACATTGCCGTAGCTGTCGTTCATGACGCCGGGCGTGCTTTCAATCAGCTGCCGGAGGTCGTTTCCGGAGCGGTATTCTTGCACGAAGCGGTGATCGAGGTTGGTGCGAGAAGTGATATTCTCCGGGTGAATGAGTGACCGTTTGCCGGTGATGCGCAGCACATCTACCGGTTCGATGTCGTCCAGTTTGACTGGTACATTTGTGGTTTCCCCCGCTACCACCTGGGTAGTCTGGCTGTGGGAGAGCATTTCCTTGGCGGAAGTGGTGATGGTCCAGCCGCCCGGTTCTATATTATTGAAGTGGAAATTGCCTTTCTCGTCGCTCTCGGTTTCGAAGCGCTTGTGGTCCTGGGTATTGTGGGTGAGCACCACGGCTGCACCGGGCACCGTGCGAGTGCCGTCCATGGAAGTGACTTGGCCGGTGATGGAACCGGCGTTTATGGACTGGGGTTGATTGAGGCTTTTTATATTGATGTCGGGTCTGGCCGGAGCATTTTGGGCAAGGGCCCGGGCCAATCCGGGTGCGTTGCTTCCCCGCCGCTTTGGAGCCGGCTGGTCTTCCGGAAGGTCCGCTGTCAGGGGTTGGGATGCCGTCGGGGTCTGATTGAAGGTGACCGGGCTGAGGCTCTCTTCCGGCTTCGCCTGTGTCGGCTGGGCCGGAGCGGCGCCGGTTGCCAGGCTCAAGCTCAGGGCTGTGGCAAGCAGAACCGCCGTCAAATACGGCTGTCTGGCCGACACGATCCTCGAAAGGCCTTTATGGCCGGGTTTAGCCGGTATTAAGGAAGCTAAATGATCTGAGGTATTCATTAAAATCGGCACGACAACCGGGTCCGGTCTGATCAGGCCGGACGGGGTCTTAAGTTTTCACTATTAGCTGGTAATACGGAATCGAACTTCCTATATACTACGATAATGGAAACCGTTTTCAATCTTAAATGCTGAAAATGAAAACTTGTTCAATACAATTGATGGAAATTGCTCCCCGGTTTATCCGGCGAGGGGTCCTCGGTGCCGCACTGGCGGCGGTCTTTCTGACCGGGCTGGGCTTTGATTTGAGTCTTGGTTTGAGACCGCTGCAGTTTGACCAGGATGGTTTTCGCTTTGCCGGCCGTTCCGGCTTGCCTTGTCAGAGCGCTCTCGCTGAAACATTTAAGTTGGGGGCTCAGGAGTCCGAGAGCCTGGAGCCGGCGGAGCCGCTCTTTGCCCCCAGTCCGGTGATTACCGAGGAAATGCTGGAAAGCGGTATTAAAGCCTTTTGTGTGGCGCGCTTTGAGATATCTCCTCTGGGCAAGCATGTGGTGCACCTGGTTACATCTACCGGTTCAGCGGAAGTAGACGAACTGACCTTGAGCACTTTGCGCACCTGGCGATTTAGACCCGGTAAGCGGGGTGGCCAGCCCGCCGCTTCCGTGCGTAAGATCAAGGTTGAATTCGAAGTAGACTGATCATGTGTTGATGCGATCGAGATAGGCGTCTCTTTCGCTGCCGGAGCCATTGGTGCCGTTGTTTCGTCTGGTGCGAGCGGCGAAGTCTGTGCCCGCCTGGGATGAGTCTGCGCCGGTGATCTGTAGTTCCGGTAAATGCTCTTGTGAGCGCCTCCAGCCATCTCTTTCTTGATCCCGACAATCTTTTGGATTGGAAACGATAGGTCCGCCCGGCCAACATTCGGCCAGAGCTGCCTGTGTGAAATTCTCATTCGATCGATTCTGGTTGTCTTCTACTCTATTTGAAGAAAATGCTTGATGCTCCATGGTAAAGCTCCTTGGTGAGGGAACTTCTGCAATTTAGCAAGCCTGTTTGACATGAAGCTGACATGGTTATGCCAGCGTCCTTGCTTTTCAGGGCAAGGTGCGGGAGCCCATAACTGAGCGCAGCAACGTTTGTGCTCTCAGCTTGTAGTTTGCAGATGAAAGGCAATCACTGCCGTACCGCTTACTTCTACTTTCTCGAATATGCCGTCATCCACATGCACCTTTACCGTGAGGCGACTGGGTCTGCCCATTTCATTACCCTGGGAGATGGTAATTTCGGTAACGCCGTTATGGCTCTGTCCGACCCGGTGCAGATAAGCACCGAAGGCGCCGGCAGCCGAGCCCGTGGCAGGGTCTTCCGGAATACCTATGTGCGGTGCGAAATTGCGAGCACTGAAGACATTGTCTCCTTCTTTCGAGAAAACATGAGCCGTAGAGACGTCGCAGTGATGGAGTAATTTCCCTAGCTGATGTTGGTAGAAATCAATGCGTTTAAGCGCTCCTGATTTGAGACCGATCATCAGGTGTTTATTGGCGGTTCTGGCCAGCATCGGTGGAAAGTCCTTATCCATGTCGTTCATCTTCAAACCGAGGGCACTGACAATTTGTTCGGCGTCGAAGGGCAGGCTTGTCATCTTGTATTCTTGCTGGGTCATGGTGACAAGAATACGACCGTTCTCCTCATCGACGCGAATGGGGAAGGATCCTCCTTTCGTATGTTCTGTGAATTGACCCACGCCGTTTGCCAGCTTCAATTTGCCTGTTTTGGCCAGGGCATGGAAGACTCCCACCGTGGCATGACCGCAGAAATTGATTTCTGTCGTGGGAGTATAAAACCGGACGTCGAAGCTGCCGTTGGTACCGGCTTTGACAAAGGCGGTCTCGGAGGCATTGAGCTCCCTTGCCAGTCTTTGCATCTCAGTCACGCTCAAATGGTCGGCGTCCAGCACTACTCCGGCTGCATTGCCCTCGAATCTGGTTTCAGTGAAAGCGTCGACCAGGTAAATCTGCATAAGGCGTCCTTACTTAGCTTGAGATTTCGGCTTATCTAAAGGAATCCTGATTCTGAAAGTATGCATCATTCAAACCATTACTAAACTGTCGCGCTTAATCTATTTACCAATTTCTTCACGTTACCAACTTCTTCACGAACAGGCACTAGCCCTGGTAAAGCCCCTGGGTTCCTAATTACCAAACATACAGGCGAGGTAGGGATTCATTTCCACCATCAGGGAGCGCTGGCACTTTCTGAGATTCTCGGAGCTGCCTAATAGTCTCAATTGCAGCGGATTTGTCTGATCCAGGGTGGTGCCGGCGCTCCTTTCCAGCTGCGGTTTCAGGTCTTTCAAGTGGAGGGCGGCTTGCTGGTCGAGGCCGGCCTGGGGCAGTGCCTCAACGGTCAGCTCCAAGCCAATGCCTGCGGACTGGAGCAGGATAGCCGGACGCTGCTTTTGAGGATCAATCCCAGTGGAGATCCAACTTTGGCTCTCAGGGTTTATTTTGTCCTGAAAAGAGAGGGCTTTAACGGGAACGGTAATTGCTTCGCTCTTTTGCCGGCCGGCCGGATTTCCCTTTGGGCTTGCGGCGGAAGCCGGTTGAGTAGCTTGTTTCTGGATGATGGCTGATTCATTAGTGAGCAGCAGAGTCTTGCTATTGAGGTTTGTCAGATACCACCGACTGCCCCCTTTAGTCCAGGTGAGGTGGGCGGGCAGGGTAGCACTGACCGGCTTGAGGGAGATTATTTCTTCGCGGCTACTATCCTTGCGCAATTGGCGGTAGACGGCGGCCACTTCCGGCAGTGCTTGCTGGAAAACGACCACTGTGGTGTGCCGGACTTTATTGCCTCCCTCCTGGTTCTCCTCCCTCTCCTTGCTGCAACTGAGGCAGAGACTTGTTGTTTTCCCTTTGTACAAGCCATAGAGTCTTTCTGGTGCATCGATGAGAGCAAGCAGGTTCTGACCGTAAAATTCGAAGGTGGTAAGAGGCTGGGTCTTGTCTTTATTTTGCAGTTTATCCAGGTCCGGTAGAGTCATTGCTGCTCTTGTGGCCGCCAGACTGGATTGGTCGTCCGCACCGATCAGTCGCAGCAACTCCTGTTCTTGCAGCCGGTAACTGGCACTTTGTTTTTTTTCAGCGTCAGGGCCGGACGCTCCGGCCGGCAGACCGGTCATGACCGTCAGGCAAGCCAGAGAAAGCAGGCTGCAGGAAGCTTTCAGCCAGGTTTTTGCTTTCGCACCGGCGGGGGACACTTTTATTGAAGGACGGTTATCGCTTTTCATTTTTAGCTTTCTCTGGGTAGTAGTTCCTTGACCGGAAGGCGGCTTGGCATTTTGCTTGTCACCGCCGTTTTGCACAGCTAGCCTTACTTTTGCCGAGTAAACTTTTAGAGGCGTTTTGAACAGTTCCGCAAGTGTTTGCCATTTCGGCCTTAGCTGGAAAAGCCAATTCCCAGCGCGTCGAGTATCTTCAGTAAGAGGTTGGGTTTTGCGCCCTGGTCTACCTGTCTGAGGGAGCTTGTCACCATATTTACCGAGATGGAACGCAGGGGTTCCGGCGGGTAGGGCATGGGCTTGTCGGTAACCATTTTCAGCTTGAGCAGGGTGCTTGGCTGTTCAAGAGCCATATGGGCTAGAATCTTGCCGGCCAGTCTGGTGGAGCCGATTCCGTGTCCTGTATAGCCGAGAGCATAAAGAACACTGCCATTATGGGCGGTGCCGAAGAAGGGAGTAAGGCGGGTGGTAGAGGCAATGGGACCGCCCCAGGCGTAGGGCCATTGCATGGGTTTTAACTGCGGGAAGTGCCAGCTGAAACTCTCTTTCAAGGCCTGGTAATGTTCGTGGGAATGATCGAAGCGCTCGTTGACCTGATTGGGTGCGTAATATTTGGCTTCGCTGGTGCCCCAGAGCACCCGATTGTCAGCGGTGAGGCGGTAATAATTGAAAAAGGTGCGGCCGTCCACTATGCCTTCCCGCCCCTGCCAGCCTAGCTTTTCCAGCTCGGACTTTTCGAGGGGCTCGGAAACCAGAATATAATCGTAGAGGGGAATGAAACGCCAGATCAGCCCGGGTAGCAAATGGTGCGTATAGGCATCGGTGGCCAGTATTATTTTGTCGGCCTGGATGGAGGCGTCGCCTGCCTTGATTTGACCCTGGTGGACGCTATCTACTCTGGTCTTCTCGAAAATGCGAACGCCGCTTCTTTTTAGATCGGAAACCAGTTTGTCGACCAATTTGATTGGATTCAAGATACCGCCGCCAGGCACATGAGCGCCGCCTACATAGCGGGGAGAGTTCAGCTTTGTCTGAATCTCTTTTTGATCGAAGAGTTGGTAGCCCTTGATGTCTAGCCGCTCGGCATCTTCAATGAGGGAATGCAAATCATGCAGATGTTTTTCTTTCAAGGCGACGAAAAGTTGGCCGGTGCGCTCCAGATCACAACCTTCGGCATAGGTTTCCATTTCATTGATATTGGCCAGTCCGATAGCGGCTAGCTCTTTTGCTTCTTCTTGGCCAAAATGGGCGATGGCCAGGCTGTGGGTATGATCAATGCAATTGCTGATCATACCGGCATTGCGGCCGGTGGCGCCGTAGCCTGTGACGCCCTGTTCGACAATGGCCAGATCAAGATCGGGCTTGAGGCTCTTTAGGAAGTGCGCCGTCCACAGCCCCGTGAAGCCTGCACCTACTATCACTACCTGGGCCCTTTGCGCGCCTATCAAAGCTTCCCCCTGGGCGCTTTGCGGGCGGGTGGCTAGCCAATAGCAAGACTGTTCGATGGGCAGCATAGGCAAAGTCTAGCACTGTTAGTAGAGCTTGATTTCCTTAACCCCTGCGGTAGCGGTTATTGTCAAGCGCCTTCGTGAGAGCTAATAAATGCCGGTGCTGTTGAATATGGAGCTTGGGACTTGATAGAGATGTTCTTTATTGTCATCTCTTTTTCTTCCTCTAAAACCAGGTCAAGCTCTCTTACAAATCTCATCCCCGTTTCCTTACCAATGCTGAGGCGCCTTTATTGAGGCTCAGGCTGCGGTATGCGGTATGTGCATTGGATGTGTTTAGAGCAAGAGGGTTGTACTTGGTTTCTTGCAATCGCTGTTCTTGCCGCCTCTGGCGCAAGTCAGCTCATAGCGCCCAGGAGACTTTCATAATGAAACGTAGAAAGAAGCAAAGAAAGAATGTGATTGCCAAGCAGGCAGTCACCTGTCTTGTTACTGGGTTTGATGCTTTTGGCGGGCAAAAAGCCAATCCCAGCTCCGAATTGGTCGAGGCCATGCCGCCAGGGCTCTTTTATCGGCAAGCTCCGTCCCTGAAGAAGCCGCAAGATGTTGGCTCCGTCCAACCGGCTCAGGGCAAGCCCTTCGGCAAGGTCTGTTCGCAAACCTCTGCGGTGCGCATCAAGTTCGCCAAGAAGGTTTTGCCGACTGCCTCACGCAGTGGCTGGCGAGCCCTCAAGCAAGCAATCGACACCACTCTGGCGGGCACGGACGAACCCCTGGTGCTTGTCATGACGGGGCTTGCCGCCTCTCGAGACCGTTTGAGTCTGGAGCGCTTTGCTCTCAATGTTCGCGACTACGGTATGCCGGACAATGAAGGCGAGCTGGCCGTGGACACCTTTGTCGATCCTGAGCAGCCCGACCTGCTTCGCACCATGTTGCCGCTTCCGCCCATAGTTCGGGCTGTGGAGCAATCCGGTTATCCCTGTCAGGTGTCCAACCATGCCGGCACTTATATCTGCAACGAGCTTTACTTCAAGGCTCTTTCTTACTGTCGCCGCAACAGCCGGGTGAAAGCAGTAGTCTTCGTGCATATTCCGCCCCTGGACAAATTTACCGCTACGGCTGAACTCTATGGCTCCCTAGCCGTTTCGAGACAGGCATTCAATGCCGTTTCCAATTCTTCCAATTCTCATCTTCATCAGCTTGATCTGATGCGGCATGCCCTGGAGACGATTATTAAGGCAGTGGTGGAAACCATGGACGCACCAGTGCCGGTGACCGGTCTCTAAGCTGGAACGTCGGTGGTGCGCCACACAGTTGCGGTTGCCCCAACTTGAAACAGCATTGTTTTGAGTTGGGGTAAATCTTTTGTAGTTCTGTAGTTTTCTAGTTTTGTACTTCTGTACTTCTGTAAATCAGTACTTCCGTACCTCCTTACTTGGTAGCCCTGGTTCCACATCTCTGGCGGGATTTTTCCTGAACGAAAGAGGGCTTTTTTCTATTTTAAAAATAAATACTATAGAATGTACTAGGCGTCGATAAAAAGCAGTAAGTATGGCATCAAGAGCCGGAAAGCAACGGTTACACTGCCATGATTGCCTGTTTCTCCGGTATATTTCTGGAAGCTACTGCCCTTTGAGAATGTCCATCACGCCGGTTTCCGAGAGTCCGTTGTCGAATTCCGACTTGGTTTGCTTGTAGCCCTTCGGCAAGGCAAATTCCGAGCGATCTACCTGCACTTTTTTGCTGGCCAGGGTCTCCAGTACCAGGCATTTGCTGCCGCCCGGGGAGCGGTGAAAGTAGCGCAGTGGAATGCGATCCGTTTTCGGTAGGAGCACAAGAGTGGAGAGATGGTTTGCCGGTTGGGCGAGGCAGAGTTTTTCCTCGCTTACCCAGAAGCCGCGCTCCTTCAATTCATTTTCCAGATTCTGGTAGCCTGAGTTCTCATACCGGGCGGGATTTGCCACGCCGGCATCGACCAGGTGACTGGCGTTTAGCTGAGCAATTTTTCCCTTCTCAAAGACTTTCCATCTCACTTTCGAGAAATCCACTCCTTCCATGGCTGCCACTGTTTGACCCAGGAAGGGGGATGGTTTTGACCGTTCGCTTCTGGCATAGGTGTGAGTGAGCCGATTGATGCAGTACAAATCCCAGTCAGGCGCCTTTGACAAAATAATGGTGCTGCCGTCGGTCTGGCTTATCTTCAGGTAGTAGTCGTTGATCAGAACCCTGACGTTGCCGTAAGTGCGCGATTTCTGGTGCAATTCCAGGCAAGTAACTTTCGCTGAGTCGCCCCTGGCAGTCTTTTGAGGCCTAGCTTGCGCCTGGCAGATACTCTGGGTTATTGCCGAAAAGGCAAGAACCAGACCAAGAAATTTCATCTGGTGTTTGTCGGGGCTCTGGTAAAAGTTCACTGTTAATGACTGAAAACTGGTATCCGTGGGAATTATCCGAGACTGCGGCAGCGGCTGAACTGTGGTGGGAAGTGGGGCAATTGCTCTCATTGGCGTTACTAACTTTAATGGCTTCCGGCTCTGTTGGCAAGGCTGCTACGTCGCGTAGTGGAGGCGTGCAAAAAAAGGAGCCCGTGCCCTCAAAGTGCATCCGCACTGAGAAGACAACGGGCTCCAGGCGCTAGCATTTGTTTCGCTCAGGCGGCCGGCTGTTCTTGTTTTGTTTCCTGCCTGTAGGGTTTGCGCCGGCTGAGCTTGCTCAGAGCGGCAGCAATGTCGCCCTGGGCGATGTCGGAGAAGAAGTCTCGCGCTCGTTCCATGGCTTGCGGCGCACCGGCTTGTCGCGTCTCACCGCTCCATTCCTCACTGGCGTGCCCTTCGATTTTCCAGTCGCTTGAGAGCAGGCGACCGAAGATGTAGAGCGCGCGTTCCATGTGGAAGGGCGATGTCACTACGATCAAGCGTCCCGGCTTTTCCGTCTGGAGAAACAGGGAAGCTGTGAAGATGCCGTTGCCGAGGGTGTCCATAGACTTATCTTCCAGGCAGATGTCCGGTTCCTGAGCGTTGCTGAGCTCAGCGCGGATGATCTCGGCCATGGCCTTGGCTTCAGTGTTGCCGGTGAGTCGATCATCGGGGGCACGGAATCCAGAGCAGATGAGTTTGTCCAGTTGGACTTCCTTCGCCAGTTTGGCGGCTTCACGGGCGCGGATAGCGGTCACCGGGGTTGGAGTGCCGTCGGCGAGCAGACCGCTGCCCAGTACGACGGCAATTGTTTTTGTGATGTTCTCCATGTCGTGTCTCTTTCTTGCCTGCAGCCAATCGCGGCTGAGGTCTTGAATTCGGGACAAATAGATAATTGTTCGATTGCTCCGGAGCGCACTTGCGTGGCTTTCCCTTGAGAGTGCGAGGTCTTTGAGAGCGCATGTCTCCGAGCCGCGTGCGGTATCGGAAATTCAGGGCTGGAAGACCGTCGGGTTGGCTATGGAAGCTAAGAGGTACTCAAAAGGGGGTTGGGGCAATCTGAACTCAACCTGTCACGCTCAAGAGCAGGCAGTCAACGACCTGGTGCTTATAAGCTTCTTCTCTGGGCTGGAATGGGCGGTAGAGGCGGAACCCTGGATGCTTGGCGATTTGCGCGGCTAGCGCTAGTGTGCCTGTTTAGCTTTGCCGGGTTCAGGTCAGGCGTGCCAGTTTGGCTTCCAGTCGGGCAATCTCTCGCTGGGTGGCGTCACGTGCGGCGGCAATGGCGTCTTCGCGGCGATCGAAGACTTCCACGCCTTCGCCCAGCATGCGACCGAGGCCGTAGCTCCACCACATTCCGGGCAGGCGGGTGGCAACCCGGCCTTGAAAGACCTCATTGTCAAAGGCGATCCACTTCAGGTGCATTTCTTCCGGAGGGGGAAAGAGAGAGGTGTTCATGTTCATGGGAGTTCCTGAGTCAGCCGACGATGTCGACGGCGTAGTAAGTCTGGTCCGGCAGTGCCGAGTAGAAGCCGCGGGCCTGATGGCCGTCCTGGCGCAGGCGCTCAGCCAGGGCTCGGGCTACGGGCTCGAAGCGGTGGTCCGCGTCGAGCACGTAACGCACCGGCTTCTTCACCGCCAGCGCGGTCTTGAGGATGGTGCGCAGGATAAGCAAGTGGCTCTCCACCAGGGAGTGAAGGGCGTTTGCCACAGGGAGGGGAAAGTCGGCGCTATCGAAGATGTTCATGGTCTCGGCGGTGGCATAGTGCCTGGGGCGAGGGGGTGGAACGGAAGGAGGGGGTGGAACGGAAGGAGGGGGTGGAACGGAAGGAGGGGGTGGAATGGAAGGAGGGGGTGGAATGGAAGGCATTTGGAAGTTGGTTTGAGAGGTTCGGATTGGCGCGAGGCTAATGTTTGAGCGGTCGGCTGGGGGAAGCAGCGCCGGTCAAGCACGGATCTATCATTGCAATCGACCTGTGTTTCCAGTTTCAGGCTGGGGCTTTGTAGCTGGTGTCGTTTGAATGTCTGATTTTCAGTACGGCTCTTCGAAATTGGTAGGTAATTAGGTCACAGTCCTATGTTTTCGCTGTCGGCAATTGATTAGCTACTAAGAAATTTTTTGGAATGGCGGGCTGGGAAGCAATTGGGGCCGGAAACCGCTGGTTTTGGTCTGATTTGTACTGCTGCTGCCATTTCGCTGAGTAGTTCTTTAGCTGGTGCCCCTGGACAGTGCTGCGCTAGAAGGGAGAGTGATACTGTAGGGAATAGTAGAACAGTGGAAAATTTTTTGTGTACAGGGGGAAACTTAGAAGAGGCGCACATACAAGAGACGCAGGAGAAATCCGAGCTCCAGTGGAAGCCGGCGGATTTCTCCTGTCTCTCGCTTGTGTACTTTCCACTTTCAACACTGTTCATCTTGCCGCTCCATCGCTATAACGCCGACGAAGCTGCTCTATGATTGTCTTTGCGGCTGCCACATCGTCGGTGTAAACACCGTCCACGCCCAGTTTGTACAGTCTTTCCAGTTCCTTTGCCTCGTTCACAGTCCAGGCCAGTACCATAAGACCGCGACGATGTGCGGCTTTGACAAAGCTACCCGTCACTACAGGCAGTCTGCCGCGCTTGACCGGAACATCCAGAATCAGGCTTCTGCGGCGCCAGAGAGCGCTCAGCCTCATGCGGGAGAGGGTACCGAAAAGCACCATTTCACTGGTTGTATGCCCTGTGATCAGCCTTTCATCAAGTTTGCGCAGGCTTTTACCGAGCTTGCTCTTGATGGAGAAAACCTGAATCAGGGTGCGATCGAAGCGCCCGAATTGCTTGACCAGTCGATACACTTCTGCTATCAAAGCGGCGCTGTCGTCTTTCAGTTCAACGGCGATGTGAGCCTGGGGAAAGGCTTCGAACACTTGTTGCAGTGTAGGAACAGTCAGACCACAAGAGCGAAAGGGGCTGGTCTTGCCGTCTGTGCTGAAATGGTAGCCGGCATCAAGCTTTTGCAGGTCCTTGAGGTTTATGCTCTTGATCAGTCCGGTACCGTTGGTGGTGCGATCCACGGTGGCATCGTGGATGACCACGGCCTGTCCGTCAGCACTCATTCTCAGGTCTAGCTCAATCATAGAGGCGCCGGCCTGGAGGGCGGCTGCAAAGGAAACGAGGGTGTTCTCGGGAAAGCGTGCTGCCAGTCCTCGGTGGCCGATTACCACGGAGAGTGGCTGGGGATTTGAACCTCCTGGGAGGTTCTTCAGTCTTTGCCAGGACATAGAGACCTCTGCTTAAAGGTAAAAAAGTTTGCCGAAAGGAGGGAAAAAGACCAGGCAGGCACTAGCTGTTTGGCTGAGTACCTGCCTGGTGTGAGGCAGACTTGCCGACTTTTCAGCCGACGTGGTAAGGGTGGTTTACTTCGAACCCTTGTTGTGGTCTTCCGGCGCATCGCATTCCGGCTTCGGAATGATGCAGACGTCGGTCTTGGGCATGAAGATCTTGGCCAGTCCGGCCATGATGAAACCGGCCACGAAACCGCCGATGTGCGCCCAGTAGGCAACGCCGTCGCCGAAGTGCACAAGCTTGTCGGCATCGAAGAAGGCACCGACACCGGCACCGTCAATCGGACCGACCGAGCTGAGTACGCCCGAGAACTGCATCACGAACCAGCCGATCAAGAACCAGTAGGCCTTGGTGTGGACGTAAGCAGGCGCAGGCAGCACGTAGAAGCCGGAGATGGTGGCATTGGCCCAGAACAGCAGGTAGCCGCCCAGAACGCCGGCGATGGCACCGGAGGCGCCGAGGGTGGGAACCATGCTGGTCGGATCGCTACCCCAGTGGGTGAGCGCAGCCAGCACGCCGGCGATCAGGTAGAACGCCAGGTAATTCCACTTGCCGATGCGGTTTTCCATGCCCTTGCCGAAGACAAAGAGGAAGACCATGTTGCCGAAGATGTGTCCAAAGCTCCCGTGCAGGAACATGGACGAGAAGATGGAAGCGGTGGCCCAGAACATGAGACTCGGGTCGCCGGCAGCGAAGGCTGCGGTGACTTTGCCGGGAACCATGAGCCAGGTGCCGAAAAGCTGGTCCTGGTGGCCGGAGAGAAGCATGGTGACTTCGATGATGAAGGCCACCACGTTTGCCAGGATGAGCCACTTTGTGACAGTTGCAGGGCTCGAGCAACGCAGGTTGTCCTTGAGAGGAAACATTGTTGGCTCCTTGATAGCCAGGTGAAATATTCGCCCTGGTTTTTTAGGTGTGTTGGAAGTGACCGGTCGAAGTCCTGATGTTTCTCTCACCGCCTGGCGCCTGTATTTTCTTGCCGATTCAATCCAGAGCGCGGAAGCGCTTCAGATGGGGCAATTGGTCGCTGGGGATGGCGGTGATTTAGACTTGACTGGAAACTCAGAGTGAAAAAAGAAAATACCCTTTAGAAATAGTGCTCTTGAGGTTCTCAACACAAGTATTAGTACCTGCTGTCGTAACTAGACCTCTAGCGCGACTGAATTATATTGACAAGCCTGTGGGCTGAAAAAGTCTCTCTGGACAAGGCTTTTGCCGTCCTTAAGCGGCTTGCCAAGCGGTCGCGATAAGCGGGCTATTTCTTAAGGGGCTGGTTTCTGACTAGAACTTTAGTTCTCGAAACCGAAAAGGCCCAATGTCTCGTTTGCTTCTTCCAGCTTCAGGTTGATAGGTTGACTGCGTTCTTTCTTTTTAAATTTTCTGAGATTTTCTTTTCAGCTTCCCCAACCCTAGCCACTTAACCTAATTCCACTCCAGTCAGAGGTGCCCGCGCCTCTAATAGTCGTTCCGGCAGAATGAGACCCGACCCCTTGGTCTTCCGTCTTGGCTGCGAAAACCGGAATTGCTTTTGTCTGAGCGGGATGCGCTTGCAGGTTCCACAGTCCGGCACCTAGCAGCCAAGTCAAAATGGAGAAAAATAACCATGAACAAACGTCAGCTACAAGAAGTAGACCGCACCGGTCGTTCCGTCCTCAAGTTCCATATCCTGGGAGCGGCGCAGTCGGTGACGGGCTCACTCTTTCTGTATGAACTCTTTGAGAAGGGCAAGGTGACCCGCTTCCTCGTGGATGCCGGTCTCACCGTCGAGAACCCTCAGGCTGACTACCGGAAGCGATTGCCCACCGGTGTGAATCCTGCCGATGTCGACTTTGTCATTCTCAGCCATGCCCACGTTGATCACTGCGGCTATCTGCCGAAGCTGATCAAGGACGGCTTCAAGGGCAAGGTCTACGTCACTCCCGCCACCTATGACTTGATGACGGTGATCCTTCCGGACTCCGGCTATCTGCAGGAAGAGCAAGCCAAGGCTCGGCTGAATCGTCACAATCGTCAGCGTCTTGCCGCTCGAGCCGAACTCGAAGGTGCCGCCGGCGATGCGCCTCCCAAGGGCGACCGCAACGGCAAATCGCCCCGCGGCAAGAACCAGAGCGCTGGTCGCAAGAAGGTCGGTGGCAAACAGGCTGTGGGGGCAGTTGGTAAAGCCGGTAAGGGCGCCGTTCAGGCTACCGCCGCCGAAGCTACCGCCGCCGAAACCACCGCCAATGAATCGTGGCGCTTCCAGCCGCTCTACACCCAGGAGCAGGCTGTCGAGAGCCTCAAGTATTGCCATTCGGTCAACTACCACGAGCGCTTCGCCGTCACCGATACCATCGCCTTCACCTTCACCGATGCCGGCCACATCCTCGGCGCTGCCGTGGTCAACCTGGAAATCGGCAAGGGCAGCCAGAAGCGCACCTTCTGCTTCACCGGCAATGTCGGTCGCCCCAACATGCCTCTCTTGCGTGACCTGGAGCCCGTGGAGCAGGCTGACTATCTGATGCTGGAAGCCACCTATGGTGACCGCCTGCACCAGAAGCGCGACCGCCTCGACGCTCTGGAAACCATGCTGCTGCAGGCTTACGAGCGTGCCAAGCCGCGCCATCCGCGCTTTGGTTGTGGTGTCATCGTCATCCCGGCTTTTGCCGTCGGTCGTGCGCAGACCATCCTCAACGACCTGCGCATTCTCATGGAATCCGGCCGCATGCCGACCCTTCCCGTGTACGTGGACGGACGCATGACCAACAAGGCCACCGATGTACACCGCAAGCATGTGGGCATCCTCAACGCCGAGACCCAGCAGGTCTTCGCGGAAGGGCGCGACCCCTACACCACGCCCAAGCAGTATCTGGTTACCGAGTATCCGGATTCTGCCGCCCTGCGTCGTGTGCATGAAGAGCCGTGCATCATCGTCGGTTCCAGTGGTATGGCTGCCGGTGGACGCATCGTCGATCACCTGGCATACTGGCTGCCCCACAAGCAGAACACCGTGATGTTCGTGGGCTTCCAGGGCACCGGTACCCTCGGTCAGTCCATCGTTCGCACTCGCGGCGAGCGTCCCGACAGCGTCACCGCCTGCCCGGATTGCGCCAAGACTGTGCGCATCAAGGGTAAGGATGTGCGCGTCGGCGCCACGGTTGAGTTCCTGCCGGACTATTCGGCCCATGCCGACTACGGCGATCAGCTTGGCTGGCTGCGCAAGTTCAAGCGTCGTCCCAAGCAGACCTTCATCGTCCACGGCGATGACGGCGCACTGGAAGGCCTGAAGGGTCACATCGAAAGCGCTCTCAACTGGAAGAACGTGGTGATTCCGCACGCCAAGCAGGTTTTCGAACTGTAAGCGTCGCTTCCCTCACCCGCTTTCATCGCCAATTCATTGCCAATTCCTAGCGGCTTGCCGACAGTTTTTCGGTCACCTCTCCCTCCCGGAGAGTTGTGATTCGGTCGGCAAGCCATTCTTCCGGAACGTAGAAGTTCGCTTCAAACATAGAAACGGAGAAATTCAAATGGGTATTCTCACCCTCGTCATCGTTTTCATCGGCATGTACTTTGCCGCCGACTTTGGTCGCCGTCAGGCTCAGTCCTTCACGGCTTCCATCCAGCCCAACTGGCTGCGCGTCCTCGCCGATGCCTTCGCCTGGGGCCTGTCGGCTTCCGTGGCCGGTCTCATCCTGGGTTCGCTCCTGGGTATGGCCGTGCCCTTCTTCAACTGGCTCATCCTCTTCACCGTCATCGATTTCGTCTTCGGCATGATTCGCTCGAATCGCTGATTCGAAGCGGTGCAGACGGTCTTTGACCGAGGTACACCGCAGGGCGCTATGGCTTCGGCTCTATCGCCCTGTCGGTGTCACGGTCAGATAGGACCTGTTCTAGAAATGGGGAGAACCGATTGGCTTCATGCCGGTCGGTTCTTCTTTCTCCATTCTGCCCTACCTCTCAGATTTTCCAGGCCATTTTCTTTGAATTGAGGGATACTATATCGCTTAGCAAATACCCGAAAAATAGAAAGCCTTAGACCTTGAAGTAGACCTTTCCCCTGTTGTACTCGCGGGCGAAGAGACCATCCCTGGTCACTTTCGCTTCGAGTTTGAAGGAAGATTGAAAGGACTATTCAGTCAAGCCAAATGCCCGCACCACTGCGCTGGAAAGGGGATTCTGTCCGGCTAGCTTTCGCTTGTATTGGCTCAAATCCAGGGCTGGACATTGTTCCAATCGCTCGAAACAGACGGCTCCGCCTTCTTCCACCACTGCCTTGAAAAGGGCGTAGTCGGGTGAAGTCAGCGCTTGCAGGCTGTCTTTCAGCTTTCCGAGCTGATTCATGGGCTCAATGAAGCCGTCAAGCTGCTCCAGGTTATTCGGTCTCGTCTCGGCTGCGACAGTTCTGTAAGAGAGAATCTTGTTCAGTGTGCCGATTTCGTTCCGGAGAGTTTCCTGGGCCCGCATCAAAGATGCCACGTAGGGTATGTTTACGACGCCGCCTTGCACCGGGCAGGGTACGCCGATGGAACACTGTTGCGAGCTGAATTTGCTGACGAAGAGCTCCATCTTGTCGGCATTGTTGAGGCTTGCCGTCATCCAGCTTATGGCTTGCACTGTCAGGCTCAACCAGAAGATAGTGCCCATCAGGGCTTCATGGCGCCAGGCGTTCAAACGAAGTTGGAAGTCCACACCGGAGCGGATGGCAATCAGCGGGATAAGCGCCAGCACAACCATGTGCAAATTGGCGCTGATCAGCATGGTATCCGTGGTAATGGTTCCCTTGATGCCGGTGCATACGAGCAAAGTTACCAGTGGTACTACCAGGCCGAGGATGACTGCCAGCCAGCTTGAGACGGCTTTCTCAAGACTGTTTGCTGCCAGGGTTGCTTTAGAGATGTTTGTTTGCATGAGAATTCTCCCTGCCAGTTAGAGTTAAACCAACCTACCGTCGGCCATGATGGAGAGCAGATCTTTGTTGAGAGCCGCACTACGGTCTGTGATTGTCTTGAGCGCATCCAGATTGAATTTCAGCCACGCTTCTTGGGCAGACGAGCTTGCTCTGCTGTTTGCCAGCTGTTCGAAGGCATCAACCAATTTGAGTATGTTGCGTGAATTGTCAAAGCTGAGTTTGTAAGCTCCGCTCCAGTGCAAGGAAGTCCCAAATTTCAGCAGTTCTGTCATTTGGTCCACGAACTGACTGTATTGCTCGAAGTAGGGTTCAGCCTTGTTCAGACCGGAGTCCGACATCATGGCTCTGTCACCCAGTAGATTGGCAATTCTTGTCTTGCAGCGGGCCAGTATGGCGGAGGACATGTTTTCATGCACTGGCGCACCGCACAGTTGCCAGAGCAGGTAGGACAGTGCCTCTTCCAGCCATTCCAGAGCGGGTCGAAAAAGGGCAGCGATGACCGCCAACCCCAGCAGCATGATGAGACCAGCCGGTCCGTACAGGCCAAGAAATTGCATTAGGTTTTCCGGTTGGGTGCAAATTGCTTCAGTGTTCATAAATTTCTCCCGATGAAGGTTGAAAGCTGCGCCAGCTATTAATCGACAGGATTGTCGCCAGGCTTAGCTTGTTTTGAAAAATAGATTTTGGAAATACCGCCCTTTCTTCTTTTTTTTGACCATCACACAAGCTCAGTCCGGCAGGAAAGGCATTTACAGTCGATTCGGGCCGGGCAGATGTCTGCTCGGGAGAAAATTGCTGTAAAGGCTGCCGTAAGGCTTTTTGTTATTGAGCTGAGGTTCCGGATAAAAGGTGAAGATAGGGTGCTTTAACCTTACGCTCTTACATCTCCAGTTCCCCAAGCACTTAAAGCTGCATCAATCTGGTGTTTGGGCGCTCTATCCAGGGCGGAATGGCTGCCCGCTCTGTATTTTGGGGGATTCTGGGTGTGAACGGCTATCTTCGTTCTTTCTGCCGGCAGCGTATATTCCGCAGTAGCAGCCAGGCTACGCAGATTACATGCTACTCACCGTCTCTTCGCGCGGCATGTTTGGCGTCCTGATCATAAACACAGAATAGACACAACGCGACTTTCCCCTGAAAACCTGCATTTCCCGGCCGGAGCGGACCAATGGTGCCAGCCTCGCTTGGTAATCATTAGCGCAGCTTAATGAGGTGCGCCAGGGGGCTGCTTCGGTAGGCGGAAGGACCGATCTTAACTAACTGGCGAAGCTATGCTGGGTACGGCTTTTGGGGAGCTGGCTTTGGCTTCTCGGGAACGCTTAAGGGTTTGTCGGTGGGACGCGCTGGCCGGGCCAGGGTCTTTACAGGAAGTTAGAAACTTATGGCTGGGAATTCTCCCAATGAGCCTAAATATTTCCTTTATTTTTGGTTCTTGAAAACGTTAAGTATGGGTATCTCTCGTCACATTTATCTCCAGGACATTTCACTCAACTCCAAGCCTTCTCAGGTCTAGCACCTAAGCTTCAAAAGCATCCTTCATTGGACGCTCGGAGTTGAACTGAATGCTAAATGCACTTGTTCTGGTGGTCGATGTTTCACCGGTGCGGCTTATGCGAGCTGTGCCAGCGGCGGGTCGAGAGTGTATCGGAGAGGCCTCGGTGGTCTGTCCAACTCTTTCTTTATCAACCTGAAACCAAGGAGTCTGTCATGAGCGCTCAAATCGCTACGTCAGTGTCTGGTCGTCGTCGTCGGTTGAACCCCAAAGTTCTGCCCGACGCGGTCATCGGCTTCAAGGAACACCTTGACGCCAACCTCTTCGGGCAGCAGGAAGGCAAGGATCTTCTGACCTTCGCTTTCACCGCTGCTCACAACCCGCTGCGCAACCGCAACAAGCCCATCGCGTTCATCATCAACGCCGGCAAGTCGCGTACCGGTAAGACCCACTCCGTGGAACTGCTCGCCGAGCGCATCCACGGGAACCCCAAGGCTTACCTGCGCATCGACATGGCCGAGTACATGGACAAGTACTCGATCTCCAACCTCAAGGGCTCCGGCCGCGGCTACATCAACAACCAGAGTGCCCGCGACGAAGGCTACAACGCCGTGGCCAAGGACGTGAAGCACGACTACGCCGAGTTCACCAACCACAACCTGGAGTGGAGCAAGCGTGGTTCGACCGTGCCGGTGTCCATCGTTCTCCTGGACGAGCTGGACAAGGCCTGCGCCGAGGTCTTCCTGTTGCTTCTGGGCATCATGGACCACGGCAAGCTGACGCTGGGCAACGGCGAGGTGGTGGACTTCACGAACACCATCTTCGTCTGCGCCTGCAACCTGGGCATGGCCGAAGTCGAACGGGAAGAGACCGGCGGCATCGGCTTCAACGCCCAGACCAAGAAGCTCAGCAAGGCTGAAGTTCGCACCACGGTGCTGGACGCCCTCAAGCACAAGGCGCCGCCGGAGTTCCGCAACCGGGTCAACGAACTGGGTGGCGTCGCCATCTACGAAGAGTTGACTCGCGCGCAGATGGAGCAGGTGGTGGTCCGGGAGATCGGCGAGATGCAGAAGCGCATCACCGCCACCGGCTACCACTTCGTGGTCAGCGCCAGCGAGGCTTGCCGCAAGGAGATCCTCGACCGGGCTCTGGCCAACAACGGCAACCTGGCCAACGTCAAGAGCGTCCTGTCCAAGGAGGTGGAGACGGCGCTGGGTCTGGAGACCATGAAGAAGTCCGTCAAGATGGGCGACTACGTCGAGATCGACGTGGAAACCGTCGCGGTGGACGGCGTCGACAAGGTGGAGTTCGTGTTCTACATCGAGGACATGAGCGCTCGCCTGCTCGGCGCGCCGGCTCCGGCGGACCTGGGTTCTCTGCCCAAGGGCGAGGCCGCCAACGGTGACGGTGAGGAATCGCCGCTGCCGGAAGTGGACCCGTCGGTCTTCAACATCGCCGGTGGCCGCCTGCTCGGCACCCGTCCCGGTGTTGTGGTGCTGATGCAGCGTCCGATGCAGCGCCCCACCGGGGAACTGGTGGTGGACCAGCTCTATTCGCTGGGCATGCTGCCGGATGTGTCGGCTCTCTTCACCGACCTGCACAACATGACCATGGTGGAGCGCATGATGGAGGCCAAGTTCAAGGCCGAGCGCTTCCCGGAACTGCGTCATGAGTTCACGCTGGAACTGGTCAACGAGAAGCACTACCAGGCTCTCGGCGAACAGGCTCAGCAGTTGGTGCAGGAGCTGGTGCGCTTCATGGGCGTGGAAGTGGTGGACAGTCACATGACCCATGTGGCTCCCTTCAAGTTCACCATCCGCGTGCGGGCGCTGGACGACAGCATGGCGCTGGCTCGTCTGCGCTTCCCCAAGCTGAGCATCAAGCGGTCGGAAGACTAACAGTCGCAAGACTGAGGGTGCCGTGACCTGAGGAGAGCCCGGTTGGTGGAATGTGGGAAGACTATGTCTTCCCCGCTCCCCAACCGGGTTCTCTTCCTTTTTGATCGTAATTACGATAAAATATAATAAAACATAGGTGTTTGTGAAAGTGGCTTGCCGTCCCGGTTGTGATCTGCTCATTCAAATTTTCATTCTGGGGCTATCGAAATTTTCGGAACCAAAATTTCCTGGCTGAGCGTCCCCAAAAAGTTCCAAGCTCGAATATTTGCACTCTATACACAGTGCCGGTGCTCTCCGCTGCAGAGTGCTCAAACTGCTGTTGGAGTTGGCTTGGAGTGTCATTTTGCGGAACCACTGCCAATGTAACAATAGTGATTTGAAGAAATATTACATCAGGCTTTCGAGACTTTTTATAAATGAAACCGTTGCAGCATCAAGGTTTCCGCCGTCAAGCAGAATTAATTTTGGTGGTTACATGAGTTTAGGGCGCCGGAGAGAAATTTGAAAAGAGACACGGGAGGCAGTGCTAAATGCCGGCGTCGCACAGCGGCAAGCACAAATTACTGCGGTAAATTCACTGCTCTCAGGCGGGGATTGAAGCCGGCCTGGCGAGCGTAATCCAGCACACGCTCTACGTCTTTTTCGATGACGGCACCGGCCAATTGGGTTACTTCGTCTTCCCAGGGAATGTCAAAGTCATTGGCTCCGTAGTTCAGCCCATTGAGAGCTGCCTGATTTTGCGTCAGGACGGAAGTGCGCATGAATTTGATGTTGTCTAAATAAATACGGCACAGAGCCAGATGGCGCAGATACTCGCGGGAGCTAATTTCCTCGCCGCCTAACTCATTGTTGTAAGGTTTGTAAGTCCAGCAGAGGAAGCTGAACAGTCCTTCCTTCCCGGCTTGCAATCGCTCATCCTGGAATTTACGCACAGTATCTAGGTGGTCCAGTCTCTCTTGCAGAGTTTCGTCAAACCCTATGACCATGGTACCCGTGGTCTTCAGCCCGGCATCTAAAATGTCGGCCTGGGTATCCATATATTCTTTCACTGTGTATTTAAGAGGGCTGTGTCTCAAGCGGAAGCTGTCGGCCAGAATTTCGGCACCACCGCCGGTGATCCAATTGACGCCCGCTTCTTTCAGCATCTTCAAAGCTTCTTGATTGCTCAACTGGCAAAGTCTGGCGATGTAGAGGAATTCCACCACCGTAAGAGCATAAAACTCTATGGTGTCTCCATAGCGTTTGCGGATCGACGAAAACAAATCAACGTAGTAATCAATGCGCAGTTTGGGGTTGAAACCACCGTTGAAGCCGAAGAAGTTTCCGCCAACTGCCACCAGCTCGTCTATTTTGCTGAAGATGTATTCTTTGTCTCTGACATAGCCGTCTTTGTCTTTGGGGAGCCGGTAGAAAGAGCAGTAATCGCACTTAGCCACACATACATTGGTGTAGTTGATGATGCGCATCAGCAAATAGGTTGCCTCGTCGGCTTTGAAAAAACGCCCCCGCACGATCTTCGAAAGTTCCGACAGCTCCTGATCCGAAGCATTGTGCCAGAGCCACTCGGCTTGAGCTCGCTCCAGTCGCTTACCATCCTCTAGCTGTTGTCTTATTTCTTTGCTGGTTTGTTCGGTTTGAATGGCCATGGTCTTCCTTAACTGCCCCTGGAGCTTGTGGCAGATTGCAGCATATTTAATCATATATATGGGAATCCCACGTAGGACATGCCGTTCCCACACCGGAATATTTCACATATTATGTATCTCACACTCCCCCGAAGTATACATATTCTGTCAGCCCTCTAACGCCGGCAGTTTTCTCCAAGGAGCCCGCGCCATATGGCAAAAGGTGATCTGAACGCATCTGCGCAGTCGGTGCAAGCCGGTGACAATGCCGCCGGTAAGAGCAATGAAGTCGTAACCGGTACCGACAACACAGCCAGTACTTCCAGTCGGCTCTATGCCGACACGGTCGTGCCCGTAACGTCGGTTGCTCCGGTATTTCAGAGTTTCAGACCGCTTTCCTTGAGCGGCTATTCCGATGCTTCCGCACTGGCTGCGGCCAAATCCAGCGACTCGGCACTGCTTGGTGCTCCCGGCAGCCGGGCTGAGGTCTCGCCGGTGCTTGATAAGAATCGCCGCGTCACCGACCTTATTCAAGCCGGTGTGATGCGTCGTATTGAGTCTACCCGTCCTCCTCTGGCGGAACCTCTTAAAGAGGGCGAAGTACCGCAAGTACTTATCACTTATGCCGACACTGCCCAAGATCAAAGCCGCACCCCTGATTTTATTGTGCGCAAAGACGGACGTATTGAAGCCGCCGGAGATTTTGACAGCACTGCCAGGAAGCAGGTAGTGATCCAGGTGGAAAGGCAAGCCGGCAGTACCGCTAATCCGGAGCAGGCACAGCAGAAGAGCATTGATGAACTGGTGCAGTATGTGCATGGACGCATGAGCGCTAATTCGGAAGTGGCTCGTCGCGGTCTGGATATCAATGATGAATATGGTTTGATGTCCGATTCTCTCACTAAAAAGATTGCCGCCGGTCAGCTCAAGGCTGCCGATTCAGCCGTCAATGCCAATGCCGATCGGTCCGGCTATAGCCCTGAGAGCCAGCGCATGATGTCCGATATGAATCGCTTCACCCCTGGTTCCAGCGGCTCCATGAGCCCCAGAGAGGTAGGCGACTATTTCCCCAGGCGCGATGTGGGCCAGCAGCGCGATGAAACCAACAAGGTTGCCCATGCCAAAAATGCCGTCGCCGGTATGTTCAATCCTGATAAAACTGCTCCCTACGAGACTGTGCGTGTTTTGCCGCCTCCCATGGGGCTTGCCATCGGTCGTTATGGCTTGACTCACAGAAATTTCTCTACCTGGTTTTCCCTGGAAGGTGAGGACGAGTACAACGAGGGCAATATCGCCGGCATCATGGCTAAACTGGCCAAGAAAGGCAAAGTATCCAAAGAGTTTGCCGCCAAGTTCCAGGATAAGAACTTCGCAGCCAAGTTTGTTGGTGCCATGAAGCGCATGGAAGAAGGTAAGTCCCTCACCGGAGAGGAAATGCGCACCCTCTTTCCCAAGGAATTGCAGGAGCGCGTAGCCACCGATACCGTCGATAAGATGCTGAAAGACGCCGGTGGTGACGTGGGCAAGACGGCTCTCGCTTTGCACCTGGGCAAAGAACCCGGGCAGCTTACCGGCGAAGATCTAAACAGCAAGGCCAACAAAGACTACATGTCCGGTGCCGTCAAATTGGCACAGTTATCGGAAATGCGCCGGGAACTGGGACAGGGAGATCGTGTCGACTGGCAAGTTTCGCCGGAAGGCAACATGATGAAGGCTCAGATCGTCAAAGCCGGTCTGGAGGTGGCTCGCAAAATGGGCACCGAGGGCAGATGCGCCGAAGGCGTGCAGGTGGCTTTGAGCAAGGTGGGCATGAATGAGTTCATGGGTTCCGGCGACGGTTGGGCCATGCGCCATGCCTTCCTCAAGTCTGATGAATGGCGGGTCACCAACGATCCCACTCGTGCCACCGCTTTTGTTCGCTCCTGGGCTCCCTCCGTCCGCGCCGAATACGGTGGTCGCAATCTTGGTCACGTGGGTCTTTTGCACATGGAAAACGGTCGCCTGATCGAATCATCCGATCACAAAACCGAGCACCTGGTGAACAATTCCCGCTACAACCAGACTATCTATTTTGAATACGTGGGTAAAAAGCCACGCACAATGGAAGCCTGAGTAGCCGCTGTCGCAGCGTGGAGCCGCCTCTAGAGGGGCTTGATCTCCAGGTTTTCCACATCGCCTTTGAAGAGGCAGAGCTTGGCTATGCCCTGGGCCGGTAGCTGGTCGATTTGTTTGCGCATGTCTTTTTTCTTGCTCTGCACTACCACTGCCATTCCACGAGCGCGCAGATTGGCGGCGGCAGCCATGACGTCGGGCAACTGATCGCGATTTTCGTCGAAAATGAGCGCTACTCTTTCCATAGCGGCGGGCGGCTCAAAACCTTCGTCCATCAAGATGCCGATGATGCGCTCGAAGCCAATTGAGAAGCCGCATGCCGGTACGTCTCTGCCGGACATTTTGCCCACCATTTTGTCGTAGCGCCCGCCTCCGGCGACCGAGTAGTTGTAGCCCGGGTATTTGATTTCGAAGATAGGGCCGGTGTAATAGCCCATGCCGCGCACCAGGGAGGGTTCGAACTGAACGTTGAAACGGCCGTCGGCATTTTTCATGACTACCGACATGATGTTTTTCAGAGCCTGGCTGACGGCGCTGTCGGCAGCGATCTTGCCGGCCAATGTTTCCAGTTGCTGCTCGCTTGTGCCGGTGGCTTCGGCCATGGTTACAAGCAGTGATCGCAGGTTGGCGATGGCTTCTTCCTTGTGTCCCTGACCGGCTAATTCGTGACCGACTCCATCGAGACCTATTTTGTCCAGTTTGTCGAGGGCGATGAAGACGCTTTCGAAGCGCTCCTCCTCAAAGCCGCAGTAGCGTGCCAGGCTCGAAAGCATACGCCTGTCGTTAATGCAGATGGTGAAGCCCTCAAAACCCAATTTGACGAGAGCCTCGGAAGTGGCTTGCAGCAGTTCGATTTCCGCCAGTTCGCTTTTGACGCCGAAGATGTCGATATCGCACTGGGTAAACTGGCGAAAACGCCCTTGCTGAGCGCTTTCTGCCCGCCAGACCGAGCCGATTTGGATTGACTTGAAGGGGCTGGGAAGATTCTGCTGGTTGTGACTGTAGAAGCGCACCAGAGGCACGGTCAGGTCGAAGCGCAGACCCATGTCGCTCAAGTCCTGACGGACCTCTTTCAAGCTTTTGCTGTGGCGGCTTTCTCCGCCGTTATTTTCAGAATCTTTGATGGACCCCAAGACGCGGTCAAGCTTCTCGCCTCGCTTCAAGACTTCGAAGATCAGTTGCAGGTTCTCGCCGCCGTCGCCTCTCTTGAGGAGGGCTATGTTCTCAAGGCAGGGAGTCTCGATTTTTGTGAAACCAAACTGTTCATAGGTGGCAGTGATGATGGCTGTAGCCCAGTCTCTCAGCCGTACCTCGCGCGGTAAAAAATCGCGCATGCCACTTTGCGGTGCTGAACTGATTTGCGAATCCACGGCCATAAAACGTTCCTGTGATGGTGGGTGCCTTTCCTGTTTCCCCCGGCATCAGCCTTGAAAGGGGTCCGTTGAATAGGATACGACAGATCTGCCGGGGCTTTCCAATTAGCGAACTTATGCAAACAAGCGGTCTCTCCCTGAACGCCTATGCTACTAAAAGAAATAATAGAAACGGCAAAAATTAGTAGAGGCGAGAAGCGTTTGCCGGAGCTGCTTTTGAGTGTTGCAGGGGTTAGCTCCGCGAGTGCTGGAAAGAAAAGACGGGCCCCATCGCCATACTTGTGGTGCGACGATGGGACCGCGTCAGGTCAGGGCTGGGCAGTTACTCCCAGGTGTGGGGACGAATGCACATGCAGTCGTAGAGCAGTCTCTGGCAGCCGCCGCAGCGGTTCAGAAACTGTGGATTGCAGGTTGTGCAAATGTTTTCGTACTTGAGCCCGCCTTTCAGGACGGTGCTGCAAGTGGGGCAGACAGGGTGCTTGTCTTTCTGGCAGTGGCAGTCGCCTGCGGCAACCGTAGCGCTTGTGGCGCCGGTGCCTTCAGGGCTGGCATTGCCGGCTTTCATCGATTGATTCATGGTTTACCTCGTTTCCCGTGTCAGGGTTTGGTTTTCGACAAAAGGCTGGAAAAGAGGCGCTTCCATGGAAAGCGCCTTGAGAGTACCAGGGCTAGTCCTACGACTTGGACTTGGCGACCGGCTTGGACTTGCCCTTTTCACTAGGCTTGCCGGTTGCCGGAGCGGCGTCGCTCTTGTCGCCCCCCTGGCCCTTCTTCTTGAGCGCGTCGATGGCTTCAGCGTCGCGTTTGCGGGCCCAGGTGTCTTCGTTGGCCTTGCCGCGGTTGCCGAGGGGATTTTCGTTGGACATTGGGGTGTTCCTTCTCTTGTCCGTTGATATTGGTGGTTGCGCTGTTTTGCCCGGACTCAGGGCCGGTAGATCGCTCTAACCAGCTTAGAAGAGCTGGCAGGAACCATCTTCGCTGTGACAGAGACGAGCGCGAGTCTCTCCCAGCTCTCGTTCTGCTTCCACCAGGGACGCTTCAGCCAGGCGCATCAGGTCTTGCACGTTGGCGTTGCGACTGGCGAAGTCTACCGAAATGACCACCGTCAGGCTGGGCAGGGCACAGGTCTGAGGCTTGTCTTCGGCGTTGGCGGTGTTGTTGAACCAGGATTCCGGGTCGGGGGAAATGCAGCCGAAACGGCCCTTGCCGCCCAGGGTCACCTCCGGTTCATCGTTGGAATACCCAGGGGCAGATGTCTTGATCTTTCCCTGCAGGGCGGTGAGGGCGCGAACGTCCTTCATGGACACTTCCGCGATCTCGATTTCCACCTGATTGCCACCCAGAAGCATGTCAACCGGACGTCGGTTGGACAGCGCTTCCGCGGCATCGGTCAGCCCTTTGGCGGTGAGCCAGTTGGCATAAGCCATTTCAGCCACCGCGCGCACGGCTTGGTCCTCACAGGCCTTCATGGCTGGAGTGAGCCGGCGCAACTGCTTTCCGACGCTGTCGACGCGCTTCTTGAGGCGTGTCATGACGGCGTGCGGATTGCTCGGATCAGCAAAAGACGGCGCAATATTTGCGTCGAGTTGATTCATGTTAGCTATCCTTTCCTTCCTCATCTACCTGAACGCGCAACCAGGATCTGGTGCTTCCCGGGAGTGCCGCGTAGCGCGATTCTGACCGTACCAACAAACGGGACCGCACGTAAGGTCGAGGAGAAGGGTTGAATTGGTGGAGTTGGTTTTGAAGGGGGTGTTTGGAGTTCTGGAAGAAAAATAAAATGGAAACGTAGGAACTCTATGGTTGAGGCACTTTCGGAAGCAAATTTGGGTTGCTAACTGCAGCGAAAAACTTTGCATATCGGCTGCACTTAGCGCGATATATCCGCAATTTTCAGGTGGATTTGTCTCTTTGACTCACTCCGCAAGGGTTTTCGGCCATTTGCTTGGTTATTTTGGGGTGCCCGGCTGGGGCTGTCAATTGCCCACGATAGGCAGGTTTTGAAGGAACGTTAAGAGCGTTAAGCAAGGCTTAGTGGGATTACTTTTGTCGATCCGGCTAGCGCGGCTGGCGCGAGTCTGCAATTGGCTGAGAGGTTAGCTGCGTTGCCCTGCCTGTGGATGTCAAGTGATTAAACCTGGCCAAGAAGCTCATTAAGTCTGGGTTTAGCCCCCTTCCGGCTGCCTTGCATCTGTCTGAAAGCCGGTCCCTCCGGGTATATCCAGGATCGTACCCCCTGAATATTTACAGCCTGCATTGGGAGCTGCCTGTGCCTGCAAACGAGCGCCAGCGTTCTGGAGAGAGAAACCGGTTGGATAGCTCCGCCGGCGAACAGGGCTTCATGCCTCTGGAGAGCGGCAACATACCGCCTATCTCCCAGGAGAAGATGCAGCTTCTTGATGCCTGGCGCGGCATTTCCGAACAGATAGTGGCATTTAACGGCAAGCAGGGTGGCGGGCACCTGCAAAATGGTGTTTATCGCTACACCCAGGAGACTCTGGTTAAGCTTGGGCTCGATAAACAGGGTTGGGAAGCCCTGCCTGCTCAAACCGGCAGCACCCTGGATATGATCGGCGGCGATGTGCTTCTGGTGAACAGGCGTACCGGTCAGATGGAACTGATAGATGCTTCCAGTCGACGCCTCGACCCCACTACCGGGGCACCGCTTTCGAGCAGCGAGAGTCAGAAAGCCAATGTGCCATTGCTGCGTGAACAGGGGGTGATTGATGCTCTGCCCCGCTGGTTTGATCTAAGCGGCAAGGTGGAATTCGATCAGGATTCTCCGGAGCAGTCCAGGCGGGTTAAGGAATTTGCCGAAGACTTCAGCCACCGCATTAAAGAGCTGACCCGGGCTGATAGTCATGGACCATTCAATCTGCGAGATTTTCCGCTACCGTCTCCCACGGTCAGTCGAGATAAAGAAGCCACCTCCCGCGAGATCAAGGCTGTAGTAGATTGGTCCCAGAAGAACGCCGATCTAAGTTGGCGCTCGGGAGAACGTAACCTTTCCGCTAACTATCGTGAGTTTGGGCGCGTCATCGAAACGGGTGCTCTGGCATTTTCTTCGAGAGTGCAGTCCACTTCCCTCACCGATGCCGTTGGAAAATTGGCCGAGCGCATAATTTTAGAAGATGCCGCCAAAGCCATCTATCCGGTGGCTAAAAGTGGTGCTGAAAGTTTGCCTTCCATAGCGCACCGGCAGGTGAGCCAAGAGGGCACGGTGGTGCAGGTTAAGCCCGATGGTGCCCTGGTTGTCTCATTGCGTCAAAGCGGCAATGGTCAGCCTGAAATATACAGTTCGCCCTCGGTGCTTGGTGCCTTTGACAATGCTTCCAAGAAGCTGGCTCTGGCAGCTACCAAGCCTGAACAACATGCAGAGCTGGCCAAGGAATTGCCGGCCCATTACAGGCATATGTTCGAAGCCGGCAAACTCGATATGGGCAAGATTCTGCAAGTGGTGGCCCGCTTTCGCAATCAGTTTGCCGCCGGCGGTGTGGGTACTGAGCGTGCCCTGCTCGGGCATCTGGTGCACCGACTGGTGGAGCGCAAACCCGATGAGCTGAGACGACTGGCCACTGGTGCCGGAAATCAGACTACCAGGGGCGGTGATGCCGTCACCAGAGAAGTGGCTAGCAAGGAAGCGGCTCCCAAACTTGAACAAATCGGTCGCAAGGGCGATGGCGGTGTCAATGATGCGCGCTTCAGCGATCATCTCAGCCCCAAGGAATTGGCTCGACTGGCTGAACTGCAGTCTACCCTGGAAGGCAAGGGAAACCTGTCTCCATCGGAAAAAGAGACGCTTCGCTCTTTGCGTCAGGCCCAGGAAGAACTGGCCAAACCTGGTGCCAAGACGCCGCAGTTGAATTCTCGCCTGGCTGCCGTGCGGCGGGTAATCGGTCTGGAAGGCGTGAATAAGGTGGCTGGACCGGCTATGCTGGCGGCGGTTGTCCTCAATCTTTATCGCGCTTCCGCCAGTGAAGTTGATGAAGCGCAGCCGACCTTCGGCATGGGTTGGTAGCGATGGCCGGTGATGGTGCAGGGAACGATAAGCAGCCGCCAGCATTTCCGCTTAAGGGGCAGGAGTCTGTCCAAAAGGTCGAGCAAGATACTGATAGCAAGCTGCTTTTGTCTATACTCGGGCAATCCGACCGAACTGTAGCAGCGGCAGACTCCGTGCCTGATCTGACAGCCCTGGCGGAACGAGCCAATGCCGGCAGTCAGGAGCGGCCTGCAAGTCAGGATCAGTTTCCGAAGCAGGATCTAAGTTATTGGCAGCAGGCACTGCTCAATATGGCACCGGCGCTGGTTAAAGACGGCGCTATCAGTAAAGCGGCTGGGAGCGGCGGAGCTGGCGGTGGAAAAGAATCAGAGTCTCTGCCCGCATCGGTGCCTTCCGAAAGTCAGGAACTGACGCTTGTGCAGGAAAAATTGGCCGCCGAGAAAGCTGCCGGTGTCTATGGACCTGCCACGAAAACCTTGCTTGGTGATTATGTGAAGTGGCTTGAAAATCAGGCTATTCCTCTAGAAATCGCCAGGCGACAGAGCTATGGCCTGGAATTTTACCCGAGCCCCAGTTTCACCCGTGATCAGACCGGCAAGGTCTCCCTGGCTTTCAATGCCGATTCACCTTCCAAGGAGAGCCTGGAGCGTGTCAAAGGTGCCTTTCAATGGCTTTCGGCCAATATCGAAGACACAGACAAAAGAGAAGCTCTATTAATTGAGGCCACCGCCAAACAGGTGGAAACTTCCGTGCGCGATCTGGGCTTTCCAAAAGGTTGGTCCAGACCTGCTTCTGAGGATTCATCCGAAAACGCTCTCTGGCTAAAAAACTCCATGAGATTGCTGGAGTCTTCCCTGAAAGTAAGGGAATATGCCGGTTTGATGGATGACTTTCAGAAAGCATCCGCCGGTAAGTTTCCTTTCGATTTACCTCCGGGAGCCTCCGTGGAGAGAGATGCCCGGGGCAAAATCGTTCGCTACAACCTTGACCTGCCGCAGTCCTGGCAGCTTGATGCGGCAGGGGAAGCGAAACTGGCTGCCCTCGAGAAGTGGACGGAAGGTAAAAGGGAGCTTCTGGAGCCAATCAAGGCTCAGCTATTGCAGCTGAAAACCCTGCCCGAACTGGTGCCCAGTAATTCCGATCTTGAGCTGAAGAATCGTGGAGTCAGGCTCGATCAAAACGGCCGAATACTCTCCATTGGAGAGCGCAGTTCAGGCAGTGGTTCGCAGCCGGGAGATTCTTCCGTAACGGCGAATCTGGCTGTCAGCCGTTATGAAATCGAGCACAAGGACGGCAAAGTGCTGATGCACCAGACCGTACAGATGAAAGATATTCCGGTTTGGGGCTATCTCAATTTGGCCGGCGGTCGAGATGTGGGCAAGCCCATGCAGCTTACCCGTGAATACGACCCGGAAGATTATGTGGTGGTTCGAGACAGCCATGGGTCAAGCAGTGAATATTCCATTGTGCAGGCCAGAGATTTGCAGTCGGACGGGCTGTGGAATTCGGCCAGGCGGCTGGGCGATAAGGCACTTCCTGCTGCTATGGATGTGGGGCTCTTCGGTCTTGGTGCCGTTGAAGTCTATGGTGCCTTGCGCAGTGGCAAACCTCTTGCCGGTGCGCAAGGTTTGCAACTGCTCCGCGGTTCATTGCATTCTTCTGTTGCCGCCGCCGGCATGTTCAACAATGCCGGGGCCCGGGAAACGGAATGGGGAAACAACCTGGGGACGGCGCGCTCGGCCTATTTCGTGGCAGTAGCCGGATATGCTACGGCCAAAGGTTCCTGGTCGCTTTTGAAGAGTGGTGCCACGGCCAGCGGTCTGACCCGTCAGGCGCTCAGGCAAAGTGTCGTCTCCGAGGCCGGGGCGGCAAGCGGCAAGTTGGCTGCCGAAATGTCTCCCGCGCTCTCCGGGCAAACGGCCCGTTCCCTGGCAGTTGATACGGCATCCAAGAGCTCTCCCCAGCTGGTGACCGAAATGATGGCATCAAGAGCGAAGGTGGCAGGCCTTGCCGATAAGGGTCTGGGGCGGAGCATCTACACCGGCAGCTCTGCTTTGCTTGTGGGTTCCGGGGCTCTCTATAGCCCTTACATCGTGGCTGATTTAGTCAATCAGAGCCGCCGTGTCAAAGATGATCCTTCGCGCTTGATTGAGCGACAGGCAAGAAAACAGTGACGGTTTGAGGGAATTTTCAGAAACTTGCCGGGACTTGCAAGAAAACTATTGACGAAACTCAGACGACCGGTCTAATCTAGGGTGTAGAGTCTCTGTTGTATTCTTATTCTCTATCATTGGCTCTGGAAATCGAATTTGAAACTTGTGAACGGTTTCGCCAGAGAATTTATTGTTGACCAACTTTCATGCGGAAGAACCTCAATGCCTCCAAAGACAGCTCCCAAGCAAGATACCAAGCTCGTTTTGATAGAAGCGGGTATCAACATAATGATGGAAAAAGGCTACAACAACACCGGCATTCAAGAAGTGTTGTCCTCGGTAGGAGTGCCCAAAGGCAGCTTCTATCACTATTTTGACAGCAAAGAAGACTTTGCCTGCAACATTATCGAGCATTTTGATCAGTGCTACAGCAATAGAATTTTAGAGAGTCTGCGGGATAAAACCATTTCGCCGGTGAAACGACTGAAGAAATACTGCCAGGCCGTCAAAGCTAATTTGCTCGCTCAGGAATGCCGTAAAGGCTGCTTAATTGGCAATTTGAGCCAGGAAATGGCTGATCAAAGCGAGACCTTGAGGTTGTGCTTGAGCCGCGTTATGGGCAAGTGGCGTGATATGTTTGCCGGCTGTATCGAAGAAGGTCAGAAAAACGGGGAGATATCCTCCAGTTTCTCTCCAAATGCCATGGCTGAGCTGTTTCTCTCCGGTTGGGAGGGGGCTGTAATGCGCGCCAAGGCTACTAAGTCGGTAGAGCCCCTCGATGTATTCATCGATTTGTTCTTCGCGCAGATCTTGAAGTGATTTGAATTCTCAATCATGGCAGCTTTGAAATTTGCTCTTGTTTCTGACATCCACATCGGTGCCGAGAGCGAGTACGAAGGTGCTGTGCGTAAGCTCTCGCGCTACTCAATACCTTACCTGAAAGACTTCGTGGCTAAGGCCAATGAGTTTGAACCGGCCTTTGTCGGGCAGTTGGGCGACATGATCGAAGATGGTCCCGGCGAGGGGGCCGATGCGGCCAATTACCGACAGGGATTGCAAGTGCTTGCCGGTTGCCGGGCTCCGGTGCTGCATGTTTTAGGCAATCATGAGCAAGTGAATCTATCGGCGGATGCTTTGTGCGCTTTGGCAGGGCTGGAAAAGCCGTATTACGAGGTTTCCTTTGATGCTTGTACTGTTCTTGTGCTTTTCTCTAGTTCCTCTAGACATACCGATATCCACGTTAGTAGCGAACAAATCGCCTGGTTGGAAGGGGCTCTCAAGCGATCTGAAAAGCCGGTACTGATTTTTGTGCATCATCCCCTTGATGAACAGAGCCTGCTAGGCAATGTCTGGTTCGAGCGTTATCCCGATTATTGTTTTGTGGAAGAAAGAGCTGAATTGAGACGCATCTTTGAGCGAAGCGGCAAGGTTTGTGCTGTTTTTGGCGGGCATGTGCATCAAAACAGTGCATCTACAATCAATGGCATTCACTACATAACCATTCAGAGTCTCGTGGAGCGGTTGCCTGGGGCGGGTAGAAGTGTGGATGGAACTGCGGATGGAAGTGCGGATGATGGTATCGCCAGTGGTTCCTATGCCCTGGTGCATATTACTGGTCGAGAATTGAAAGTGAAAGTTTTTGGACTTGATACTTTCGAAAAAACGCTGCCGCTCTTGTGTGAATTTTAGAGCTGATTGCCATCTTTAGGAGAGCGTGCCTGGGCAAGGGCTTCGATTTTCGAAAGCAGCCAGGGGAGTGCATTTGGGTGGTCGTTTCTGTTGGAAAAACGATAGAGTATAGTGAATCCCGTGAGAAAAAAATGGTATGGGGACGGTTCAGCGAACCGGGGCGCACGCCCAACTCCCTGCCAGGCAAAAGAGCCTACTGCTCGCAGCCCTCCGTCAAGCCTCGCTTCGCTTGGATGGCTTGACTGCGGGACCCCTGCTTCGCCGTATTCCGGCAGTGCCGCATGGGGGTGGGCGTGCTCAATGCTTTCCGGCCGGGCAGGTAGCAATAAACACAAGGGGCTGTACCCCAACGCACTCTACCCGGACGGAGGTTTTCACCATGAAAAACATACCCAGGAGTTAAGCAAAGATCTCGCTAATGCCAAATTCGCCGGCATCGATTTTCACAAACGTACCTCAGTAGTCGCAATTGGCGATACCCATGGTGGTCTCATTCAGCAAGTTACCCTCATCAACGAAGAGCGAATCATTCGCGAGTACTTCCAGGGCTTCGTTGGTCTTGAATGCGTCATCGAGAGCTGCCGGGGCTACGAATGGCTTGTAGAGCTTCTGGAGGAGCTCGGGCACACCGTCCATATGGGCGACTCCCGTTCCATCAAGCTCATCGCCGTCACCCGCTGCAAGACTGACAAAATCGACAGCAAGATACTCATGGAACTTCTGGCCAAGCAGTTCTTGCCTACATGCTACCAGCCGTCTGCCACTGAGCGCCTCCTTCGCGAACTTGTTCGCCACCGAGCCCAGCTCGTTCGCACTTCCGTCAAGCACAAACTCCGTGTCCATGCCAATCTGGCCAAGGAGAACAAGTGCATCTACGCACCATTTTCCCTTAAAGGTCGACAACAGCTGAAAGAGGTAAAATTGAGTGAGCCTCGGCGCCAAAAGGTTGATGACGACCTGGAAGTCATCGACTTCCTCGAACTCAAAATCGCCGAACAAGATGCTAAGGTCAAGTATGTTGCTCGGTCAAATCCCGATGTGGCCTTGCTCAAAACCATCCCAGGCTTTGATGTACTCACGTCCATCGCTTTCATCGCTGAAGTCGGCGATATCTCTCGCTTTCGGAAAGCCAATCAAGTTGCCGCCTTTCTAGGGCTAGCTCCCAGGGTCTACTCCAGTGGAGACACCAGGCGCAACGCCGTATCACTAAATGCGGCTCCAAATTGATGCGCTGGATGCTCGTTCAGTCCGCCTGGTCAGCTATTCGCGGCAGCTCTAACCTGAGAGCTTGTTACTCTCAAATCGGTCGGCGACGCGCCAAAAACCGCCATCATCGCCATTGCCAGGAAACTCGCCACTATCGCGTATCACGTTTTAAAGGAGAAAGCGGAGTTCGATGAACGAATGCTGGACGCTGGGCTGGATCGTGCCGTCTTTTGACCCTGCCTGCAGAGGTCGTTAAAAAATTGAGTCAGCCCAGCACGAAAACCACCGAGGCAACCAGGTCTAACCTGGAGTGCGAATGGAAAAATGTGAGTTCAGCTACCTGGATATCACGCACGTCGGCTAAAGTTCCGGTGCTTTCTTCGGCACCAAGTGAGTCCACATCACATTGGACCCTCACTTTGTGCTGCCAAAAAGTACAAAAAGTAGCAAAAGGAGATGAAATCATGCGGCTTTCAGGGGTATTGACAGTTCCAACCGTCCCCATGGAAAAGCGCAACAGAGCCCGGTTTTCTACTGAGAGGTAGACCGGGCTCCGTTGCTGACAATGTTCGGTTCGATTGAAACTTGAGGCTTACCGGCTGGCGTAGAGAATGTACGCTTGCTTGATCTGCTCGGTGCGCGCCCTTGTCTCCTGAATGTGCACTTGTGCGGCACCACTGGCGATGCTTTTTTCCAGTGCCTTGAGCCGCTTTTGCAGCAGCTCTTCCTTGCCTCGGTAGAAGGCAAAGAGTGAGTCACCGTCGCGCCATTCGCTGCGGAAGGGTCCGCTTTCGTCGAGGCTGGCGTCCGTCCAGTAGGTTTTCTCCACCGGTTCGCCGGTGACCATGCCAAATCCAGCCGACTTGAGCAGTTGCCGCAGCTTGGACTGGGGCAAAAACTTGCGGGCCAGAGCGGTTGCGGCATCCTGGAAGTAGCGGTAGTACCAGAGGGAGCCATTGCGGGGATGCAATTGCTTCCTGGACGTACTGACGATTATTAGCTCGCCGTCCGGCTTGAGCACTCTGGCGATTTCCTGGAAGAGGCTGGCGGTGTTGGCCGCTAGCTCCGCCTGGTGGCCATGGGGCAGGTGGTGGATGACGAAGCTGAGGAGCACCGCGTCTACTGAAGCATCGGCCAGGGGCAGCTGTCGGAAGTCTCCCACCATTAAGGACGTATTGCCGGGATGCAGGCGGCTCCTTGCTATTTCGATACCGGCCTGGGAAGCGTCCAAGCCTATCAGTTGACCAAGGCCTCTGCTCTGGAAATACTCCAGGTGCATGCCGGTGCCGCAGCCAAGATCCAGGAGAGTGATTTCGGCAAGATTGCCGTTATTTTGCTCTCGCCTTTGCAGGTGGCTGACGATTTGTTCTGCACCGACCGGCAACCTGGTCAGATCGTAGTTGCCGTGGCTCTTTTCGTAATCTTCGTAGGCGCTGCCGCATCCTTGTCCGGGGGCGCCAGGAGAAGCTTGTATAGGGTTGTCTTGTTCTACAGTCATAAAACTTCTCCACTTATGGAAAGGTGAGTTTGCAACCTCTCGACCCTGAAAGAGGCAGCAACAGTGAGGAGCAAGGACGTGACCCTGTCCTCACTGTGCTGCTCGGGCCGTCGGTCGGTTGGCTTCCGCCTTTAGATCTGGGAGTACTGGCGCAGAATCTGCCCGAGGGTGCGCACGGCAACGCCGGTTGCGCCTTCGGAATCGACTCCGTGATCGTACTTGCGGAAGTTGGTGGCGGCGATGTCCATGTGTACCCAGGGCGTGCCGTCCTTCACGAATTCACGCAGGAACCAGGCGGCGATGATGGCGCCCGGACCGCTGCCGTCGTTGGTGAGGTCGGCCATGGTGCCGCGGTTGTTCTCGCGGTAGCCCTCGTACATAGGCAGTTCATGCATGGGCTCGCCGGCGTCGTTGGCGCACTTGAGCACCTCGCGGGTGAACTTGTCGTTGTTGCCGAAAATGCCGGTAACCTTGTCGCCCAGCGCTTCCTCCACGGAACCGGTGAGGGTGGCGATGTCCACCAGGATGTTGGCGCCGAGCTTCTCCTGCACGTAGGTGAGGGCGTCAGCCAGTGTCAGGCGCCCTTCCGCGTCGGTGTGGTCGATCTGCACGGTCAGCCCGCTCATGGTCTTGAGCACATTGCCCTGGCGCATGGAACGTGCATCGGTGAGGTTCTCGCAAGCAGCGATGACCGCGCGCACCGAGATGTGCGGCTTCAGCTCACAGATGATGGACATCACCTGCAACACTGCCGCCGCACCGCCCATGTCGTTCTTCATGTCGCGCATGCCGTCGTAGTCCTTGGCGTTGAGACCACCGGAATCGAAGGTGATGCCCTTGCCCACGAAGCCGAGCACCTTGTCGGTCACTCCCACTTCCGGGTCGTAGCTCATTTCGATGAAGGCCGGCGGGTTCTCGGCGCCACTGTTGACAGCAAGCACACCGCCCATCTTGAGCGCCTTGATCTCATCGAAACCGAGCACCTTCACCTTGAGCAGCCCGTTCGATTCCTTGCCCAGCTTGCGGGCCAGGCTGGCAATCTTTGAGGGCGTCATGATGTTGCTGGGCTCGTTCACCATGTCGCGGGCGCGATTGGTGGCTTCCGCCAGAAGCTTGCCTGCCTTCATGCCGCGCTGTGCAGCCTGGAGGGTGCCGCTGGTGGAGAGCAGCGTCAGGGACTCGAAGTGGGTGCGGGG
This sequence comes from Candidatus Obscuribacter sp., assembly GCA_016712465.1. GTDB lineage: Bacteria > Cyanobacteriota > Vampirovibrionia > Obscuribacterales > Obscuribacteraceae > Obscuribacter. The sequence continues at coordinate 6,243,140 of JADJQZ010000001.1, read as the reverse complement.
CTGATGGCCCGGCCAGTCACGAGTCTTCTTGTGGTTGGGCTCGTAGTCGGCCAGGATGGCATACTCGGTCACGGTCTGAGCGAACTGCTCCACCGTGAAGCCGTGCAAGTCCACGTCGATGAGCGGGAAGATGATGTGCTCACCGCCGGCGACGTCGCGAGCGGTGGTGAAACCGTCGGCGATGGCGTCACGAAGCTTGTTGAGAGTAAGCTTGGAACGAGGTCCCAGCCCAATCAGGATGATGCGGTCCAGACCTTCGATGTTCAGTCCGGACTCGATAACGGAGACTTGCTTGAACTTGGGCTCGAAGCCGTCGGAGGCAATCCGGCGTGCGATGAGACCCTGGGTCAGTTCATCCACTTCGTGAATGAATCCGGTCATCTTCTTTTCGCCGGAAAATCTGACAAGAATAACGTTGGCGCGGGACCCATCGGGTACGCGCTTGAGAGCCGACGTCAGCCGCGCTGACGTGGCGTTGATTGCGATAGACATATCTTCCTCCATGGAACTCTCTCTGGAGTCCAGGTTTTGATGTGTTTGGTTGTTGAGTGACGCTTCTGGATGAAAGGTTTGAACACCTGGTTAAGGCTCGCTACTTGGCGCAGGAGCCTTTACTGAGGTGCCCGGGAGCATGTGCTGAAACTGGAACCGGTGTTGATTCGGTATCCGGTTCAGGGAACGTTGTGAGCCGCTTGCTGGGTCAGACTGCCGTAGCCGCTCTCCGAATCGCCGATGTAGTTCGGGTTGTGTGATCCGTCCAGGTTGACCGACTGCAGGAGGGCATGCACCTTACCGTAGCCGGTCAGTTCGCCGTCCAGGTAGTTGGTGATGGACGCCGCCAGAGAAAGCACCTGGGAAAGCGGAGCCGAGACTGACAGAGACATAGGCGTGCCGATGAAGAGGTCTCCATCGTTGGTGTGAGCCCATACGTGCTCGGTATCGCCGCTGGTGTCACCGGCCGGGCTCGGGATGCGCGTCATGATCACCCAGAGGAACCGATTGGTGTTAGCCTCGGAGGTGAGACGCAGCCGCGCTTCGCTGGTGCCTGAGCCGATAGCCGTCAGCATATCCGAGATGGCTGCGGCGGCGAAGGCTCTGGCGTTGTTGTAGGCGGAATTGGCTGTTGCTCCGTTGCCGGATGAACCAGACGAGGTGACGGCTGAGAGTTCGGGAGCAGTTGAAGTTGTGTGTGCCCTTGTGAGAGACATTGTTCACTCCTTTGGTTTCGCCGATCAAAGATTTTCTCCATGGTCCAGAACCTTCTATTCAACCCCGTCATCCTGCTATTGCCCCTGGGCAAATGAGTGATCGGCTGGATTACCGGTGGTTGGAATAAAAGTTGAGTTGGTTCTTTTGCGATGGAGAAGGTGAAACGTGAATGTAGACTAAAACTAAGAGATCACCACAGCCCTTATCAAGAAGAAGAGTACTGATACACAATTAGTTTGCTGTCAGATATTTAAAATTGGGCTCTTAGGAATTAGCGGTGTCTAGCGCTTCTAGATGTCAAGCGATGTGCGGCATTTGAATTTTCGTCTTCCTTCGTGATAGATGTCGGAAGTAAAGAGGCGAAGTGTTTCAAGCACTTGATTAGTATTCGGCCTATCGGCGACAACCGGTGCATCAAAGGTGGATGTCAAGCCGGGCGGGATCGCCGAGAGCGGCTCTGGCGGCTGGTTATCAAGAGGGAAAATGTGTATGCCTGGCGCAAGTTGCGCTATGGCAGTTTGCATCAAATGCGGTTCTTCCTCAAGCCCGGGACCCTTATCTGTCTGTCTATTACTAGAATTTCTCTTGTTATGAGCATTGAAGGCCGCGTAGCTTAGGGTGTTTTTCCATTGAATTCACTTTAATTTCGAACCAATTCAGCTTTCTAGTTACAGGCAAACTAAACCAGCACCAGTCCAGGGTCTTCTTTTGGAAGTCTTCCGTAGCAACAGGCCCCTGGATAAGCGGTTGTCTTTCGGCATGGATTTGCCGCCACAGTTTGCCTGCCTCAGTCAACGTCAGGTCTTTGTACCTGTAACCATTTCACGAAGCTTTAACCGTTCGGCTCGTCGAGTCGAACAAGGAGCGACATATGACACCATCACTCTGGCGTGAAATCTTACGCCGCAAGTCTGTAGATGCAATCAAAGCTCAAAGCGACGAAGATACCGGTCCACGTTTGCACCGTGTTCTCGACAGTCGCGATGTCTTCAACCACGGTGTGGCAGCTATCATCGGCACCGGCATTTTTGTTTTGACCGGGGTCGCTGCCGCCAACACCGCCGGACCCGGCATCATTCTCTCGTTTGTGCTGGCGGCCCTGGCTTGCGCCTTTGTGAGCTTTGCCTACGCGGAACAGGCCTCTATGATCCCTGTTTCCGGCAGTGCTTACACCTACGCATACGCCACTCTTGGTGAACTCTTCGCCTGGATCATCGGCTGGGACCTTCTGCTCGAATACGCTGTCGGTGCCAGTGCGGTTGCTTCCGGCTGGAGCGCCTACATGCAAATTGTCTTGAAAGGTCTGGGCTTGCACTTGCCTGCTTACTTATCGGTGGCACCAGCCAGTCTACCGGTCGGTCATGTGGTGGCAACGGTTGCCCTTCTCCTCGCCGGCATCTTCTGCTTTGCCCGCACGGTCGGTTCCAGAAGTGACGCAACCTCGGGCTCGCGCGCTTCGGTCTGGCTCTATCGCATGCTTGCTCTCGCTCTTATGGGTTTCGGCGCCGCTTTCGGGCTCGATACCTATAAGCACCTGACCAGTGTGGATTTGCCTGCCGTCTTGATCGTGGCCTTCATCAACTTCTGGTTGATCAAAGGCGTCAAGCACACGGCCAAGATGACCTCGGTATTTGTGGTAATCAAACTGGCTGTGGTGCTCTTCTTCATTGCCGTGGGCGCTTTCCATATCGATACCGCCAACTACAGCCCCTTCCTGCCTTTCGGCTGGTCGGGCGTGTTGACCGGTGCCGGTGTGGTTTTCTTCGCCTTCATCGGTTTCGATGCCGTCACCACCCTTTCGGAAGAGTGCAAGGACCCGCAGAAAGACGTGCCCAAGGGTGTAATCGGCTCTCTGGTGGTTTGCACCATTCTCTACGTGCTGGTGGCCGCCGTCATGACCGGCGCCATTTCTTACAGCATGCTGGGCGGCACTTCGGAAGGTGCTCCCATGGCTAAGGTGCTGGATCATATCGGACTGACCTGGGCTACGCCTCTGGTTTCGGTTGGTGCCATCGCCGGTATCACTTCCGTGCTGATCGTGCTGCTCTACGGCCAGTCGCGCATTATGATGCGCATGGCCAAAGACGGTCTGGTCTCGCCGGTTTTCGGCAAGGTGTCGGAGCGCTTCCGTACACCGGTTTGGTCCATAGTGGTCTGGGGCTTGATTGTGGCCCTTTCGGCAGGGCTTGTGCCTATCGGTGAGCTGGCGGAATTGACCAGCATCGGTACACTCTTTGCTTTCGTCATCGTCTGCATCGGCGTCATTGTCCTGCGCCGCACCGAACCGGATCGTCCGCGCGGCTTCCGCTGTCCCGGTTATCCCTATGTGCCGGTGCTGGGAGCGCTGCTCAGTTTGATCCTGATGCTCAGCTTGCCTGGCATTACCTGGCTCAGGTTCGGCATCTGGATGGCCATCGGCATCGTTGTCTACGCCCTCTACTCTCGTCAGCATAGCCGCTTGCGCAAGTAGAGTTCAGCCTGCGCCGTTGGCGTCCGTAGGTTTTATAGCGGGCTCGGGCTTGCTTTTCTAAACTGCGCCGGTGCCGGAGCTTTCTGATGAAAATCAGAATTCTTCCGGCACCGGTTTTGGCAGTTGTCGGACTACCTGAGATTTCTTTTGCTCGCAGGATACTACGCGAGGTCGTAGCAGCACTGGGACTCCATTCGCTGGTAACAGCAATATAAGCAGTTTTCATGTATCTTGGAAGGCGGAGTATAATCGAAACAGAAAGTGCGAGATGCTCCAGCTACCCTTCCCGGGAAGGACGTTGCCTAATGATCAAAGTGATTTGCTCGACAAATTTTATCTGTGCGACGGTGACGCTTGCGCTGGTTGGCTTGCAATGGATTCCCGTTCAGCAGAATGATACCGAAGATGCTGAATCATATGCGTCAAAAGAGGCTGAGGCAAAAACGAAGACGGAAGAATGCCGTGAAGCTCAGCTGAGAAAGGCAAAGCGTTTCAAAAGTGAAAATGACGCTTACTATTTTTTATCGCCGGTGCCGATTTTTTATTGCGACCAAATGCACAATCTACCACCGGAAGAGTTAGCAGATAGCCTTGATTCGATTGGTCGTAAAAACTGGCACGAGACGCCGGAAGAAGCAATCTTCAAGCAATTTCAGAATGATTACGGTCGCGGAATTTTAAGCCGCAATAATTTAACCCAAATAACAGCGTCTTTTGAGAACGAGCAACAATATCGACTCGCGCATCTCTCAAAGCACTTGGCGAAGGTTGTTTGTGATCCTTCCACCCCACCTTACCGGGTACTAAGAGCAATTCCAAAGTCGGGGCAAACCAAGGATCGCAGCTTCACTAAGAGATTTCTGGTTGAAGACTCGAAAATCAGTTTTACAGACGCCGAATATGAGCAGGCTGAAAAACGTTTGACTACACTGAAGCCGCCTCGGCGTGACCGATTGGCAAAGACAATCACAGAGTCTGCACTGGCTAGAGCCCAACAACGCATCGCAGCCAAAGACTATGAACAAGCTGCCAATTTACTAAGGCTTGCAGAAATACGCTATACACTAAGCGGACAAACTGGGACATTCGAGAGGGGTGGCGTTCTAGACGCTCGCTGCAAAATGATCGAATGCGCAGACTTGAATAATGCCCAACAAAGCATCCATTCTGCTTGTAGGTATATAGAAGGCGACGGCTTGAAGATGGCTTTGCTAAGAGCAAGGCTGAGGAAAGTTGTCAAAACGCGCTACGAGAGTGAACTCAATCAACTTGATGCTTTGTTGACCGCTCTAAAGACACAAACTTCAAAACAAATAGGAGCTCAAGAAATTACGCCTGATGGTGAGTATAGAGCGCAACTAGATACAATTTTGAACCGAGTTCGTGCACTTGCCCGTTATCGTTCAACCTTGCTCTTCGTCCACAGACCGGAACTGTATACTAACTCTGGTGTCAGTGCACTTGATCTTCTAGAAAGGGAAAGCGGTTTGGCACTGCAAGAGCGCATCTACCAACTGACTAAACTAGTTCCTCCTCCAGAACAGCATTTGCTAGCCTACTGGTCTCTAGTATTCGAGTTGCCGGCTCTAACTAATCAAGGCAGCGGCGCGTCCAGACCTGATGGAGAGGTGTCGTTTAAAAATGGCGGCCCTGCTCAGGTTGCTGCTGTCGACTGATCCGCTGGTGGGCGAAAGCGATAGCCGACTTGGCGATTACTTTGAATCAGCAACTGGGCTTCCTCTGCCTCGGCATCGTCTATTTTTCTTCGCAAGCGCTTGATACTATACCAAGTCGTCGAATTGCCAGTGGCAAAACTCCAAACTGACCTTCTGAGATTTATCCAACCGTGGTTTTGACTGCCTGTAAGCGGGCAAGCTTCTATCCTGAACTTCTCAAGATCAAGGGTCGCGCCAGGGTGCTTCGTGCCGGGTGCTTGTCTTTTGCTTTCTAAAGGGGCTCTTGACTCTTCTTTTACGGGCAGTAGGCGACCGGTCTAGTACTCCGCGTCAAAAAATCTAACTTATGGTCTGAGCCGGAGCGGAAGCCTAGAATGGCTCCAGCTCCGGCACCTTCTATTTAAAACTGTTGATTCGGTAGCGGTTGCAGTCGGGCCACTCTGGAGATGGTTCTTCCGGTTTCATAACCAAAGACCAGTACTCCTACTGCGGCAACCAGTGCAAACATATCGGTGGTCGGCGCGCCAGGAGCAAAGATGGTGCCCTTCGTGAAGTAGAGCACGAATTGTAACTCCCGGAGCGCGAGGGTTCCAAGACCAACTGCGGCAGCATAGATTCCCGCCGCGAGGCAATAGAGCCCGATGATTTTGAGCTTTGGAAGCGGCGTCGAGTCATGCTTAAACAAAGAGGACGCCGCGCCAATAGTTAGTCCGGCAAAGCACGCCATCGAAAACGTTCCGGCTAGATGCAGGGCAATGATGCCACCAGCGTAAATGAGGGTATGGAGACCACCTTGCCAGGCAAGTTGGAAAAAGCTCGGTACGATGACGAGTAAGGCGGCTGCGGCATAAAAGACCACTTCGCCATTCAATTTGAGTTTCATTTCGGTTTCTCCATTGGCGCTTGTGGCGCCGCTGTGATTGAGATGCAGGGCCCAATCGAAAAGCAAGACGCTGATGAAAGCGCCAGATTGCACCGGACAACCAGGCTGCAAAATCGACAACTCTGCCTTAAGGGGTAGCTCAGTACTGAGGCTCGATGTACAGCAACCTCAGCGACTCGTCGCCGCTACGAAAGTGTATGGAGCGGTAGTAAATGTCGCTGGTCATGGTGTGTCGCCAGGCTTTGCCAGTTTTGCGACAGAGTCCATTGTTCCAGCAATAGTACTCCCATTTGATGGAGCACCAGCAGTCTATGGTGCAGCTCAATTCAAAAAACAGCAGAGGGAGTAGGAGCCTACTCACAAGGACCAGCGGTGGTTGATGAAACCATGATGGGTCCAGCCAGATTAGTGAGTTGCTGAAGACAAACATGGTGAACATTGCCGCTCGATAGATTTTGAATTTGCGGTAAAAACCCAGGGCTGAGCCAAAGTTCTTGTGGGCAAGGCGAGCTGCCACTGGACGATAAACGGTCTCCCGTTCGAAATCGAAGGGACAGATAGGTGCCATTTTTTGTTTCCTTTTTGTCGTGACCTCTTTTCAGATGCCTGCTTTTGCTGGTAAGTAATCTGTCTTATGTTCCGCTCGTGTCTTGATTCACGACTGCCAGTCGCGGTCAGAGCCTTTGGATAGAAGTTATTGTGGATTTAGGCGGATCTGGATGTTTGAAAAAGGTTGTCAGGCGGAACGCTTTTACTGTCGCAAAAGATGGCCGCTTAAGTCAAAGAAATTTTGAAGTTTATTTGAATCGCTGCCAGTAGTTTTGCCAATGTAGCGTTAAGGTGTAATTGAGATATCGTGGTTGGCGCCGCTACGATTATGCTAATTTGCCCTTTCTTGAGTGTTTGATTTTATGTGGATTTTATACGTGACATCGCCGGTGATATCACAGTATTTCAAAAAACTTTTGCGTAGCTTTGATTCTAATTTGCCAAACGGCCATGGGTGGCGGTCTTGCGCTTGACATCGGCGCCTCAGTTCTGGCATGTTCAATTTGTCATTCGTCCACATCTTTTATCGAGAAACAAAAATCCAACCTACCGCAAGCCGCCGCTTAAACAGAGCAAACAGAGCACAAGTTGTGCTGCGGCCTTAGCACTCGATGAAGTCCACTGGCTGCAAACAATGCAGCCAGGTGTCGTGGACGTTTTGCCAATATCAACCTTCGAAAGGAACACAGCATGGAAAACCAGGCTCAGTCGGTTTTCTTCACTTCGATGGGCGAGTCGCCTGTCGTTTTTGTACTGATCATCTCCGGCGTTCTGTTTGGCATCTGGTTGCAGTCCGGCATCGATTACATGGTCAAAAACAACAAGGAATGGCAGGCGGTCGTTTCCGTTTTCGCCTTCTTCGTTATTCTCGGCTATGTCGGCAGTGTCTTTGGGCTTGCTTCCATCATATGGAGCGTGCTTGCTACTCTCGGCGGCTTTTTCTGGCGCCGTCGCATCTCCCGTCGCATGGCGGATGAGCAGCAGAAGTAAAGGCTCTATCGGCTCTGTCTGATAGCGCCTGCTCACCATGTCCATGACAGTGGCTCCAAGCATAGCCTTGATAGAGCCGCTGAATAGGTGGAGGAGCGCTTACGAGCGCTCTTCAGGATCAAGTGGAGAAGCAGCAAAAACATGGGGTTTTTGTTGCTAACACAAAACAAAGGGAAAGATCATGTTCTTCTTAACTGCGCTCGTCGTCGTCATCGGCCTGACCATCTTTCTGCGCAATGCGCTGGAGTCCACTGCGCGGGCCGCCATGATCGGATTGGCTCTGGCTGTTGTCGTTACCTTTATCTCCAGCGCGGCCTACGCGCCGACCGGTCAGATCAAGGTGATTACTCGCTTTGGCGAGATTCAAGAAGGCTATGTGCCGGACAATGGTTTGACCTTCATCAATCCTATTTTCGGTACGATTGGCGTCTCCATTCAGCGAGAAGAGGTCGTGCACGAGGATCAGGAGATCCGCACCGGTACTGCCGACGATAACTATCTGACGGTCGATGTCTCCATGGCTTACAGTGTCAATGCGCCGACGGCCTGGAAAGTCTTGAAGAAGATTCCGAACTACAAGGCTATGATCAATCGTCAGGCTGATGCGGCGCTACGTCAGGGCATCTCCAAGCACAAGTGGACGGAAATTGTGAATAACTCCGACGGCAAAGCGGCCGCCGACATCAGCGTCGCCTGGAAGGCCATGGTCGAAAGCCAGCTTGTTGTCGCGGGTCTGACCCGAGAGGAAGCCGCAGCGGCCTTTACCTATTATCCGGTGCAGATTCGTAAGGCTCTGCCTGATCAGGTGGTGCAGGATGCTACTGCGGCTAAGTCGGCGGCTCAGCAGCAGTTTGAGACGCAGAGCATCATTACCAAAATCGCCGGAGAAATTGCCTCCCGACGCAATCACGAAGGTGACGGCATCAATAACCTGATCCGCGGCGCGCTTGGTCTCAAGGAAGGCGAAAAGCTGCCGAGCAAACTCACTGTGTCTGATGTGGCCTTGATCGTCAATGCCGTGTCCAACCTCGAGAAGGCCGGTGCCATCGTCAAGCTGTCGGAAGACCCGAAGCGCGCCCTCTCCGTCATCCTCAATGGTGGCGACGGGGCTGGGGCTAATTCTAATCCGGTGTCGGTCAATGCCGGTACGCCGGTGGGCCAGCAGCAGTAGACCAGTCGTTGAAGCGACTGATTGGTTGAAAAATGGAGAGCGCTTACGAGCGCTCTTATTCTTCATGTCAACTTCGCCCGAAACATCGCCCGGCTGGAAGTGCCTCTCTATCTTGACCAGGGAGCGGGTCAATCCGCTGCCTGGCTAGCCGCCGGCAGAGTGCAACTCCAACCCGAGTAAATCGTGAACTACTGCTACGGAGCAGTTAAAGAAGGATATAAGACATGTACACAATCTATCTCGTGCTTTTCGTCTTCGTCACTGCCGAGATCGCCATTTGCTTTTTGAGCAGCAGGCCGAAGTCGGGCTCTTCCGGCTTCAACCACGATCTGTTTTTTGTTCTGAACGTGGTCAATTTCTTCATCGTCATAGTTGGCTTGGCGTGTGGCAATGCATATTTGCATCAAGCCATTCCCACGCAGGTCGTAGCGGGGGAAGAGGCAGAGCTGGTTGCTCTCGATAGCAAAGAGGGTTTTGCCGGCACCTTTGTCTGGGGGTCTGGCGAAATCGGCAGCACCGCAGTCTTGGAAGTTTGGGTCAAGAACGCTGACGGCAGCGTCTCGCCTTATCGCATTCCCAAAACCAATGAGGTGCATGTGTTCCAGGATACCAACCTTCAGAATACCGGCAGCTGGAGGAATTTTTATCGCGTCGAGGACAGAAATTCGGCGCTGGCCAAATGGCTGATCCACTTTCGTGAGCCGATTCTGGAGCGCACCGAATTGCATGTGCCGCGCGGCACCGTGAAGAACGACTTCAAGGCTAACTGACGCGCACCTTGTGGTTTCGCACCGGCTTTTGATCTGCTTGAGGGGGGCTCACGAGCCCTCCTCTCATGGCCGATAGCGCTTTGCTCACCGTGCCTTTGATGTAGGAGCTGAAATTTTTTTTTGCATTCAGGGAAATAGACCGGTCTGATAGCTTTGTCAAAGAATGCTGCATTTACATGTTGTACGTTCGCGAAACCGAGCGTCCTGTCAGTGTTATGTTGTCGACTGATCCGCTGGTGGGCGAAAGCGATATCCAACTCGGCGATTACTTTGAATAAGCGACTGGGCTTCCTCCACCTCGGCATCGTCTATTTTTCTTCGCAAGCGCTTAATGGAGGATCGCACCGCCTCGTCGGAAGCATGGCGCTGTGATGACCAGACGCGGGTGAGCAGTGAATCGGTGCTGAAGTACTGCAGCGGGTGTTTCATGAATAGCTCCAGCAAGGTAAATTCAATTGGGGTGAGGTGGATTTCCATGCCGTCCTTGATCAGTATGCCGTTCGGGCAGTTCAGCTCAAGGTTGCCGCAACGCAGAGTTTCCGCCGGGCGTGCCGATTTGTCTGCTTTCTGCAGTTGTCGCTGGATCCTTCTTCCCAGTTCTCTGCTTGTAAAAGGTTTGTGCAAAATGTCGTCGGCACCCCATTGCTGCCCGCTTTCATGGCTGACTGGTTCACCTTCCATAAGCATGATCACCGGCGTGGTATCACGTCCCAGTCTGAGGCGAAAGCATATCTCTGAGCCTTTGGTACCAGGCAAGTCCAGGGCCAGAATGATGACATCGTAGCGGTTATAGGCTAGTAGATCCTGGGCTCCTGGCTCGTTTGTGGCGGTATCTACCAGATACCCTTCCTGGAAGAGATGAGCGGAGGCAAGCAATAGTAGGTCCGAATCACTGTCTACCAGTAAAATTTTGGGCATAATCGGGCTTCCTAGTGTAAGAGTGGTTGTAAACACTTCTTTGACTCCCATCGCCTTGATGCTAAGGCCGGCGTGATGTGCGGGCGTGAGTTTGCACGACTCAGACCTGGTTTGCTGGAGGCTTGATCGTGCATTGATGCGAGGATAGAAAGTTATCGTGACTTTAGGGTGGCAGGTAGAAATTGGAAATTCATTTTTTGCAGATTGAGCTTTCCCGACTGCCCTGCGTGACATTAATGTGGCGCCGCTGGAGCCGAAATCAGAGGTGTTGCGGGAACTCTAAAAGGCAGGCCAGGGAGATATGTTCATTCGGCTGGAGGATTCTCAAAAGAATGCTGTTTCTGCAGGTAGAGTTGGCGTAATTTGACGGGTGCCTGCTAATTTTTCTTCCTCGCCGGAAAAGCTATCTCTATCTTCAGTCCAAACAGATAATCGTTTCTTTCTTGCACACCATGCGGCTCCTTGCTGTTTGTGCATGACCGTGGTGCTTCGTGTGCCTGGCTTGGAAGTTTGAGAGGCAAGTGCAAAATGCAGAACGCTTGCGCCCGGTAGTTGCTGAAGGCACAAGCGAAACCGGCTTCCAATCGGGAGTCTTGATCAATTTCAAAAATAGAAATGGAGGGCAAAATGAATGCCTTTGAAAAAGCAAAACAACTCCTCGGGAGTTATGTCGGTGAATGGAGTCTATTCGGTGTGGACGGCAATGGTCAGCCCGTCCTGGTTCATAAGTGGACTGACAATCTGGAGGTAATAACGGTTGAGGATCTCGGCGACAGGGTGGCAGTCACCGCCGTGGATCGGTTGGATTTTGGGAATTTCCAGGGTATGGTTACCTTTCGAGAGGGCTACCTGAAACTGCCTGATGGTGGTTGTGGTCAGCGCTTTATGGAAGTAGGCGGCCAGATGATCATGCAGACCGAAGTTGCTCCGGGAGTGATGGTTTATCCAGTCAGTTTGGCTGATGCCGAACTAAAGTCCATGGGTCTCGATGCTTCTAAACAGCAGTGCTTGCAGCATCTGGGTGTGAGGGTAGTGGACGGCGATACCGAGTTTGTTACCCGCCTCACCTTTATTGTCGGCGGCGACCGAGAGCCGCAGTCTGAGTCGGGCTCTGCCTCCGCGCCTGAAAAAATTACTGTTGTACCAACTCTGCAGGGTTATCATCGCCGCATCAAATTGTCGGATTGAACCCGGCTCGGGTAAACAATTATCCTTGTTCGGCGTCGGCCTTTCTACCAACTGGGGGCGCCGGGGCGGGAGATTCGGCGAAGAGACTCATTCACGGCCGCTTCCAGTCTGGTATTGCCCTCGGCCTCTATAATTTTGCCTATATTCGCCGTTGCCGCCCCGCCGCAACCTATGGCTCCGAGAATTCCCAGACCAATTACTTCCGGGGCGCCGGCAGTAACAGCCAGAGCTGTGCAACCTACTGCTGCGGTCGTGGAAGCGAGAGCGCCTATGGTGTGGTCGGGATGCTTGCCCAGAAGCGCGGGCAGATCGGTCTGGGAGCCTGTACTGCTGGAATTGCCCGGGGTTTTTAGACCGGCATCCAGAAGTTTTAGATAGTTTCTCTTGAGCTGCTCCATGGAACTGGCAGGATTGAGGTTGTAGTGGTGGTGGTCCACCTCTTTCACCTTGGCCGGACCTGTCAGTTCACTCAATTTAGGCAGGCGAGGCAGGCTGCTCAGGCTATCCCGCAGCTCTTTCGGCAGGAAGTCGGGCAGTTCCAGGTCTGGTTGAAGGGGCTGGGCTTTTGCGGTTGTTTGTTCGGCCGGGTGTGGATGATTTTTCATGGCTTTATCTCTCGAAAGGGGGTGGCGGGCTTGGTTCTCAGGTTAGCCTCGCGGGGCTTCCTTTTCACTGTGCAATTGAACAGTCCTGCTTGGCATCCACCTGTGATAACTGCGCTAGTTGATAGCGTCCCGATGCAGCCCGGCTGTCCTTAATTGACTGTTATTTGTGTCATGCGGCGGGGTTTTTGCCTGGTTGTACCGATGCTTCACCGACGTTTTTTGGGTTAGGCTCCACTGGTAATACTTTTCTATTTGCAAACCCCTGAAGAACTCTCCAGAAGTTGATTTTTACCTGCCGAATAACTTTTGCCGGCTCACCTTTGGTGTGTTGGTTGAGAGCGGCTGGAAATTCATGCGGCGGGAGTTCGAAATCCTCAACACAGTAAGCTCAGGTGTCCTATGGCTCAAGCTTTCAAATACTGTCCCTTATGTGCAACCAGTCTGGTCGTCAAGCTCTTCGAGGGCAACGAGAAAAACGCCTGTCCCGCCTGTGATTTCGTACAGTGGGACAACCCTTTGCCGGTTGTGGCCATTATCGTGCCCCATGTCAGTGGCGGTGTGGTTTTGATCAAACGCGGCATGCCTCCTCGTCTTGGTTTCTGGGCGCTGCCCGCCGGTTTTGTAGACCATGGCGAAGGCCCCTTTCAGGCCGCCGTGCGAGAAGCCAAAGAAGAGTGCGGTTTGGATATCAAGCCTGTCCGCCTTTACGGAGTCTACACCCCGCAAGGCAGCAATCAGATTCTCATGGTCTATCTTGCTAAACCGGTCACTCAGTTGCCTGTTCCGGGAAGTGATGCCCTGGAAGCGCAGGTTTTTCCCCTTGATCAACTGCCTGCCGACATTGCCTTCCCTCTCCATGAGGAAGCTCTGCACAAGTGGATCAAGAACTGCCGACGCAGCCAGAAGCGCGGCCGGTCTACTCGTCGCGGCAAGGTAGCTCGTTCCGGGAAGACAGCCGCAAAGCGCCGTTAAGACCTACGCGTCAATTTGATGTACCCGGAGGCAAGCCCCAATCAAGGCTTGCTTCCGGATTCTCTGCCTTTATTTCGGGACTGAGTTTTTCCCGCCGGAGTTGGCCATGCCGCTTGAAAGTGCCGCTATATCAGGGATTTGCAACTGTTCTCTTTTGCTTCTTTTGTCCTTGGGAATATTAAGGCATATAGTAAAAATATTTGGCCCGCGGCGGAATTTATTGGATTTGTCGTGGTATGCATATTGATCAGAGGCTTTATTTACTAAAATAAGGTGTTACTTAATTCAGCGAGCCCCTTCACAAGACATGAGCTACGACTTCCATATCTTTTTGCAGAATGAACCAAGGCTGCCGGAGATTATCTCCGCCCTCACTCAGTTCAAGCTGTCCGTCGAGCACAGCCCCACGGCGCTGCCCTGGCAGTTCGACTGCTATGTGGGAGAGCGGGACGGCAATGAGATCGTAGACAAGCCCTGCTTGAAGGTGGTGGGACCAATCAGTGTTTTCCCCGACGACCTGCCGACTTTCAGCACCAATGATCTGGACCGCTGTAAGTGGAAATTGGAGGTCTCCAGCCGCATGGAGCCTGACTTCCTGGAACTGGCCGGCAAGTTCGGCGCCTTCCTGGTCAAAAGCCACAAGGGTACGGTTTATGACCCCCAGGACGATCAGCTCATTTTCCCCAAGAAAGTGCTGCGCAAAGCCGACTCTCGTGAGATCAAGCTGCTTTCGATTCAGTGGCTGACCAGTGACGAAGATTTTCTCTCCAGCAAGGTCAAGACCTTACTGGCTACACTGCAGGAAATGATGCCGGAAGCTCTTCCTATGCGCTTTGGGCGTTGCCTGCCCTTCACCGAGAAACTGGTCGGTGCCGGACAACCGGGTTTCATTGCCGCCTGTCGCAAAGAAGGCACGGTTTTCTGGCGCGGGCGCTATCCCACTCTCGGCGGGGCAATCTGGCGCCCTTCCGAATTCACGCGCATGAAGAGCTCCGAACTGCCCTGTGTTTCCGTCACCCTTGATTTTGATTGCTCCTGGGCCACGGCTTCTTCTGAAAATGCCGATCGGGTCGCTGCCCTTTTTGCCAATCTGGCCGAGGGTATGGGCTGCTTTTACGCCGGTGCCGCCGTGAGGCGCCGGGTCACTCTGGTAGATGGAGAAGTCTTTCTTGGTCCTGATGCGGAGAATTGGTCTTTTGGCCGAGCTGCCTGCTGGGACGGCATTCCCCTGGTCAAGACCTGGCTCACCTGGTTCGGCAGTGAGTTGAAAGAAGAAGTAGCTCCGGTGCTGGACAGTCGCTATGTTTCCATGGAAGGTAGTTTTATGAGGCTTTCTGATAAGCCCATGGATGCCGATGAACTCAACTATCTCTTTCCCAAGCTGCCTGACAAAGTGCTGAATATTGAGACGGCCTCGGGACTCTTCCGCAAGTCGCTGTCCTAGACGTTAAGTCTGAGCATCTTTAACCGATAGGCTCGCGAGAAGCCCTGCCGCTGGGCTTGTCTCACTTTTCAGTGCCCGCCGTTTGCCACAATTTAGCGCTAGACTGGTTGTTGTAAAGCCTGATTGCAGGCGGTCTTCAACGGAATCTCGCTTGGCCCCATGTCTGAATCAATCGCGGAACCACTATTTATAACCGAAGAAAGCTCACCATTTGCCTCTGCCGATGCGGGAAAGGAGGCTCAGCAGCTTCTTGAGGATGGACGGCAGTTTGCCGATGGTTCGGTGGAGCGCTGGCTAGTTCGCCTCTATGAGAGAAATGCCGGCGGCATTACTCGCGTTCTGGACGGCAGTGGTTCGGTAATCGGCACCGGTTTTGTGGTGGGCGCCGGTTTGATTGCTACTGATTTGAGTGTGGCGCGCATCCTGGGTGAAGAACCGGCCCATCTTAGATTTATCAGTGGTTGCTGGCAAAGGGCCAGGGTTCTGGCCTTCGACACCCGAGCCGAGGTAGCGCTATTACAGGCGGCTGAACTGCCTGCCGATGGATCTGTCGCACTTTCACTCTCCAAGCCGACGACGTTGAAATCAGACAAGGTGGCTTGCATCGGTTTTCATCGCGCCAATGACTTCCAGGAGCCGGTGGTCTCATCGGGAATTTTGAGGGGCATCAAATTTGATAAGAGAGTGGAGCTGATCAGTCGTATCTCCGGTGCCCCTGACTGCTGTGGCAGCCCAATACTGGATAGGCAGGGGCGTGTCATCGGTCTTTATAACAAGCGTAAGGTGGGGCTTGATAAGGGTGCCGGCGCCGAACACCTGCGAGCCATGGTGCGAGCGGTGCGCCTGGTGGGAGTGCCGGAAGGGAAGGTGCTTCAGGTTGTTTCGCGAGTCGGGCAGGAGCCGCACACAGTTGCCATTGGTAAGCGTGACTATCCCTCCAGCCTGCTCAGTGAAGACCTTCAGAAGATCAGGGCATCCCTTGAATACAGACGGCATGTGGAGAACTGCCTGACTGTATCAGTGGTTTCGGCTAAACCGGTCAACTTCTGAGCGTCTGATATCCGCCTAATATTAGGTTGGGTGGTGTTTATAGGACCTTTTGCTATTTGCTCGATAGCCTCGCTGCGGTTAAACTGTGGTGGGGGTCGCAATTTGATAAACCAGAGCGGTAAGGCGCATCCGGAACTGACAATTTTAATAGCCTCAATGTGTGCATTTGCTGGGGTGGTGGCCTTTTGTCAGTTTATCGGTAGACCTTTGCCTCAAAACCGCCAGACCATGGCTGAATCCACTTCCCGGGATGACCCTGGTGCTGCCGGTCATGTGCCCACCAGTGGGCGCTACTACCGCAACAATCAGTTGGTTGACAACCATGCCCGCCCGGCCCCGGCTGATACCGATCAACCTGCTGCCGACCGGCCGTCGGATGCCGCGCTGAATGGGCAAGCGGTTTCGCCTGCCCCAATGGCGGACCCGTCGGCTCAGGCTTTGGCCGGTGCGGGAAGCGGCCTGGCGCCACAGCCCTTACTGCCTGTGGATCTCGGCAATCCAACTTTGACAGCCCCTGCCGCTCAGGGCGGCTTCAAGGCTGATGGGGAGAGTGAAGTTAGCCCGGAATCGGCCGCTGCTGCCGGTGAACCGGTGCGTTTGAGCATGGCCCCAGGCGGTATCTTGCATCCGGGTTTGAAATTTGGACCCGCTTCCCTGCCGGAAGGCGCCCCCAGTGCTTCCGGAGGAACAGCAGTTAACGCTGAAAGTTCTGCGCCAGGTTCTGCACAGGGCTCTGCCGGAACGGTTGGCGGTACGTCCGGTCATGCCGCTCAAAACTCACCGCTCTATCCTTCTCAGGCACCTGCCAGTTCCATGGACGGTGCGCCGGCGCCCACGCCCACCAACCATGAAAGCGATAAGAACAGTGCCGCTGCCCTCGTGGGTCCCTCCCTTGTGCCTCAGGGGCTGAACACCGTAGCCGGTTCACGTTTCGCTCGCCTGGCCAGCGCTCGCGGCGGATTGCCGGCGCCTACCAATGATGCACTTTATGCCGTGGTGATGCGCGCCTATGGTGCTACTTTTGTGGCCAGACCGGGTCTAAAATTGCCCGAGCAAGTCTTGTTTGATAAGCCTGCCCAGGTGCGGGCCTATCAAAAGAGTCTGCCGCTCAAGCAGGCGAGAATGGGAGCCTATCGAGTTACTCTGCAAGAAGATGCTCTGGAGGCCCTTTTGGCGGCACGCAAAGATGCCGAGCAATTGCATCTCAAGATTAGCCCTGTAGGTGACATAGCCAGCTTGCGCACATACGAGGATACCGAGAGGATCTGGCGCAAGTACCTGGAGAAGGGCCTGGGCTATTGGGTCGGTCGCAAGAAAATGACCGCGGCGGAAGCGGCTGCCATTCTCGCCAGCCCGCCTCGCAAGCAGCTCAATACAGTCTTGGCTCTGGAGCAGAAAGGCTATTATCTGCACGCCAATCGCATGCACTCTCTTCTCAATCTGGCGGCGCCGCCGGGAGGGTCTCAGCATATTTCCGGACTGGCCCTGGATGTGGAAGAGCATAAAAATCCGAAAGTAAGAGCCATTCTCAATCGGCATGGCTTCTATCAAACCGTTCTGCACGACACTCCCCATTTTATTTATTTAGGGCGCAGCGAGAAGGAATTGCCTGATCTTGGTTTGACCATGGTGGTAAGCGACGGCAGACAATTCTGGGTGCCGGACATTCCGCCGGTGGAAACCATCATCTCCGCTAAATGAGCGCCGGCTCTCGATCTCTGCCTGGTTCTCGAAACAGCTTTGCGAGCCGGTTTTATCGCCGCCTGAGATAAGGGTTTTATCTATTCTTAATTCCGGTTTAACTTCTCCTTTAACCAGCAGAAGCTAGGCTGGTAGTGGAAAAAATAAAGAAGAAGAAAAAGAAAAAGAAGAAGAGAAAAAGAAAAATGAGTATAAATCCTTTTGAATGGTACGGTCCTCCTTATGTAGTGTTTTACGCCATCACCGGTTGCAGTGCGGCCATCGTGGGTTGGGCGGTGAAGCAGAAAGTTCTGGGAAAACTGGCTGCTGATGCAGTTATCACCAGAAATGAGGCTGAATCTCTCGCCCGCCATTTGACGCCTTACGAAGCCGCCGATTTGCGAGGCGGTTCCGAGCGAGTGTTCTTAACTGCCTGCGCCACACTGGCCCGGCACAACTTGATCTCCATCCGCACCATCGAGCGTCAAATTGAATTGCCCACCGGGGTAAGCAATCTCAGTATTCCCTCTCACCTGCATCCGGTGGAAGCGGCTATCATGCAACGGGTGAAGGGTGGCGCCGTTTCTGTGGATACTCTCAAAACCACTCTCTCTGCCCAGGTGAGTGTAATTGAGTCCAGCTTGCGCGCTAAGGGGCTTATACCCAACAACGATGAGGCGGCTCTATGCAGATTGCTGCCCTTTTTAATCGTCGCCACCACTTTGACCGTCATGGCCCTGCCTAAAATTGTGATCGGGTCCAGTCTCGGTAAGCCCGTCGCTTTCTTATCCATAGAATTTCTGGTGGGCTTCCTTTTATCGCTGTTTTACCTGACGCCCAAGGCTGAGACCACTGCCAGGGGCGATGCTGTTATTGCCGCCATGAAAGATACCGGCTCGGCCTTGCAGCTGACCTTCGCCACAGGCGCCGGCAAATTGAGCCTGGCTGATACGGCTTTCGCCTATGCTCTCTTCGGCTCCATCGCTCTCGCCACAGACCCCTACTCTCAAGCCTCCCAGGCTCTACTCAAGCCTGTCTCCTCCGGTGGTTGTGGCGGCAGTGGTTGCGGCGGCGGTGGCTGTGGCGGCGGCGGTTGTGGTGGTGGTTGCGGCGGCTGCGGTGGCTGATATGAGCGAGCCTGGCAAAACTCTCCTGGGGCTTGGCTTTCGTGCCGAGCTTGCCTGGTTTATAGAGCGCCATCAGGGTATTTCTTTCGTGGAAATTCTGGCGGAAGATTTTCCCTCACCCGGTCAAATTCCTGATGCTCTCAAGCGCTTGCACAGGCGTGGTATCGAGATCATCCCCCACTCCACTTCCTTATCTCTTGGTTCCACTACCTTGCCTTCGCGGCAGTTACTCAAGCATCTTGATGAACTGGCCCGCTACTTCGATGCTCCCTTTGTCAGCGATCACATCGCCCTGGTGCGGGCCGGTGGTCTGGAAAGTGGTCATCTTCTGCCCGTACAGCGCAGTCAAGCCATGGTTGAACTGCTCAAGCGTAATCTGGCCGAGGCGCGCGCCGGGCTGAGTGTGCCGCTGGTTTTGGAAAACATTGCCACCACATTTGATTGGCCGGTCGAGCACAACGAAATGGGGGAGGCGCAGTTTCTGCGGCGTATTCTTGAAGAGACTGATAGCAAGCTGCTTCTGGATGTTTCCAATCTCTTCGCCAATTCTTTCAATCACCATTTTGACGCCGGTAGCTTTCTCAGTCAGTTGCCTCTGGAGCGCCTGGAGTATGTCCACTTAGCCGGCGGGGCCTTCAAGCAGGGGCTCTATCACGACACTCACTGTCATCCACTGCGGGAAGAGTCGCTCAAGCTGCTTTCCCTTCTGGCTGGGCTTTGTCGTGGCGCCAATCTGCCTCTCAAGCGCGTTATGCTCGAGCGAGACGATAATTTTGCCGAAGATGATGAACTGGCCGCCGAGCTGGCCGCCATCGAAGCGGCTTGCGGCGGGCCGTCTGAGGTGATGCCGCCACCCATAGTCAGACCGCCGAACCGCGCCCTTCCTGAGCGAGCGCCCGAGCTTCTTACCGATACGCCGGAGGTAAATGTGGGCCACTGCCGCTCTGCCCAGACCATCGAAAAAATTGAAGCCGGTCACAGGGCTCTTCTCGCTCTCTTACTGCGGGAGCCGCAAGGGGCTGGGGAAGGTGCCGTGCCCGGCCTGCCTCCTGAGCTGTCCGGCTTCGATGGCAAGCTATTGGGCCAGGCCAGGCAGTCGCTCATTGCCAAGCGGCTGCGCACCATGAAGCGTGCCTGCCCCTACCTGATGGAGATTTTTCCCCGGGAAGAAATGCTGGATCAGGCTTTGAGGCGCTTTTACAGAGATTCGCCCTCGCCTTCTGCCGCCGGACCATACACCGATGCCATGCACTTTCTCGTCTTTCTGCAAGAGAAAAGTGAGGAATTCGCCGGTCTGGACGGCTATAAGCTGACGCCCCAAGCAGTCAAGCAAGCCCGACGGCATTTGTTTCCTGGTTTCGTCTGGCAGCGCCTCATTCAGGGCTTGTTGCCGGAAGGATGGTTGAAGAATTGATGGGGACTTGGCAAGGGCGGCGGTCGTCTTTCTTGCTTTTCTACAAACACTTTGATCACAAATAGCCGGTAAAATTTGACAGTCCGTGTCGCAGTCTTTTTTTAGGGATCGTTTGTCTATCCAATCCGTATGCACAAATAGGCCTCGCTCCGGTGCCGCAAGATTTTGTCTGAAGCAGGTCAGCTTGCCGGTCTCGACCCTGGTCATATTGCTTTGCACCGCTACCGATGCTTACGGGCAGGTTGATATATATGCCCCTTCTACATCCGAATGTCCGCCCAGTGTACTGTCGCCGGGTGTATCCGATCAGCCCAACCGGCCTGTCAATCGCTTCTCCCTGACGCTTTCGAAGGCTTTCATGGAGGCTAACGCCACCAACCCTGATGTGGTTACTGCCGCCAAGCAACTTGAGATCGCCCAGGCGGAGCTGAAAACCGCCGCTGCAATTCCCAACCCTCAGCTCGCCGTGCAATATGGCTTTGGTACGCCCTACACCCATGTAGTGGCAGGCAACACCCAGCAAGTGGGTATCAACCAGTTGATTGAAATGGGCGGCAAGCGCGGTGCTCGCATCAAATTGGCGCAAGCTAATTTGCAACTGGCTCAGTTTCGCCTCAATGATTTGCGTTTTGATGTGAGGGCGAAAGTACGCCGCGGCTATGCCGAGCTGGCTGCCGCCGAAGCTAATATCGAATTACTCGATAAGCAAGAAGAACTGGTCAAGCATCTCTACGAGATTGCCAAAAAGCGTTTCAAGGAAAACAATAAACTCAATGCCGAGTTGGCTCAGGCTAAGTTTTTCATAGAGCAGTTCGAGACCCAGAGGGTGCTGGCCAATGCCCGTCTGCGGAAAGCTTCCGTCAACCTGGATTATCTACTGGGTTTTGAGCCGACGCGAGATATCGACGTGGAAAACAACCGGCTCTTTCAGTTGGTCAATGAACACAACGAGATTACCGCCCATCCCGGCGATCCGCTGCCCAACCTGGATGAGCTGGTGCGTAAGGCCTTTCGACAGAGAGCCGATTTACATGTGGCCACCCAGCAGACTAAGGTGAACGAGCGCGCCCACATCCTGGAAAAGAAGCAGCGCATCCCTGATGTTTTGTTGGGTTCGGGTTTCGTTTTTACCACCTATAACCGCGACCAGGGCTTCCATCAGCAACACGGTGCTTATGTAAACGTCAACATGGACCTGCCTGTTTTCTATCAACGGCAGGGTGAAATTGCCCAGGCTAAAGCCAGTCTCGATCAGTCGGCCCTGCGTCTCAAGGCCACCAGTGCTCAGGTGGAGACCGAGGTTCATACGGCCTATGCCGATCTGGTGGCGGCGAGAGCCAACATCTTTAAGTATCAAGAAGAGCTAATTCCAAAGGCCAACTCAGTGCTGGAGCTGGCCCATCAGGGCTACGAGAAAGGGGCTTCCGACCTCTCTAACGCCATTCTGGCCCAGCAGAGTTTTCAGACTACGCTGGTGCGATATTTTGATACCGTCACCACCTATCAAAATGCCTGGGCCGACCTGGAAACGGCAGTGGGAGACATTTTTGAATTCGGCAAAGGCAATTCTGATAAACCGCCGTCCTCCTGAGCCTATGCCGGTGGTTTTCAGTGACCGCCCTGGGGGCGTCCCATCTGTACTTCCAGAATGTAAATGGCATTGGCCATGCTGCCGGTGTAGCGGCCGCTGTAGACGAAATGTTCGAAGGCTGCCGGAAAATCCGTTTGTGAAAGTGCCACTTCCTCCGGGCTGTACCAGCCGACGAAGCCTTCACAGGTAGTGGCAGGTTGGTAACCTTCGCCGGGGGGCGGACCGTAGTCTACTCCGCCTGGTGCACCGCTGCCGCCGGTGATGGGCGTGCCGTCGCTGAAGCCGTCGCTGCTTTCATGACCGCGGGCGCCGCTTCTACCCCATTCCGCGCCCAGGTATTCGTCTTTGCCCCAGGCATCGGGCATGAGGCTGCCGTGGCCGGTGGTCAGACCTGCGTCGCGCACGTCCATGATGCCGGCATTGATGCGATGTGCTTTGCTGAAGCCCATATAGGGCGGCAAGCCGTTCGCTCCTTCATCGCCGTAGATATGCTCGGCGTGGGCGCCGGCTTCATAGACAAAGCTGTCCAACTTGCAGGGTGGAAGCTGCCTGCCCGAGCGCGTCGCTATCTGCTGCGCCAGGGCCGGGCTTGTGCCTGAAGCGAGGGTCTGGGCCAGGAAGAGCAATAGAAGAGATTTAACTACCATTCGGCTTTTCATAGAATTAGTCTCGCTCTCGGGTAATTTCGACCAGGGCTTTGTGCTTGTGAACCGGAGGCACTCTGGCGGTTACCTCGTTCCGGTTTGAAGACAATATAGGAGCCGGTGCTGGCTTCCAGCGGGCAAACTTTTGGCAAAATTTTGGCAAGCCGGAACTGCCTGGTGGCGACCCGGCTGAGCGGCGGCAGTGCGATAATACTCCCCTATGGCTGGCATTTCTCGCAAAATTACCCTCTTAGTTGCTCTGCCCCTGGTCTTTGAGCTGGTTTTCGTGGGCACCCTGGCCGTCATGTTGCACCAGGTCAGTGAAGAAAGAGAGAAGGAAAACTATGCCAGAGATCTCACTTCTCATGTCAACTCTGCCCTGACTTCTCTACTGGACAGGTTTTCATCATGCATTCTCTATCACGTTTCCGACAGCCAACTTTTTCGCAAGCGCTTTGAACATTCCAGGGCCCGCATCAATGCTGAGATTAGCTATCTGCGGCGGGCCGTAGCCAACCCCGAGCATGTGGCGGAGCGGGCCATGGTTTCACGGGTGGAAACCCTTCTTACCCAGTGCATTGAGCACTTGCAGACGGCTCAGGGGCAACTGGAAACAGGCAACAAGATGCTGGCGGCCAGGCAGTGGATACTGGCTGATCGCACAATAAGCGAGCTTTTTGTGGCCATCGACGACATAGTTGTTTCTCAGCAGGGGCAGCTCGAAAAGCGGCGAGCGGCGCAGAAAGCCTATATGGACGGTCTGGAAGCCTTGCTGGTGGCCGGTGTGATTTTCAACATTGCCCTGGCCTTTGGTCTGGCATACTATTTCAATCGAGGTACAACGGCAAGACTGAAAACAGTCTCGGAAAACAGTTTGCGCCTGGCTCTCGATCAGCCGCTGGCGCCGCCGGTCACCGGTGATGATGAAATTGCCGTTCTCGATAAATCCTTTCGCCAGATGGCTTTTGCTCTTGCCGAATCAAGGCGCAAAGAAAGAGCGGTGGTGGATAACGCCAAAGATGTGATTTGCTGCATCGACAGAGAGGCAGTCTTTACGGAAGTCAATCCGGCCGCTGAAAAACTCTGGGGTTTCAAGGGCAGTAATATTGTGGGCACCAGTCTCTTCCAACTTCTGCCGGAAGCCGATGCTAAAGCAGTGCAGAAGCTTCTGGAAAGCATCGTCATGGATCCATCTCGCGGCGGTGATTTCGAAACCGGCATATTGACTGCTTCCGGCGCGAAAGTGGACTTCGCCTGGTCGGTATCCTGGTCGCCGGCCGATCGCACTTTCTTCTGTGTTGCCCGCGACATCACAGAGCGCAAGCAGATTGAAGATATGAAGCGCGACTTTGTGGCCATGGTCAGCCATGATTTGCGTACCCCTCTTACTTCCATTCAGATGGTGCTTTCTCTCTTTGCCGCCGGTGCCTATGGTCAGGTGAATGAGAACGGCCAGGAAAATCTGGCTGCCGCGGAAGGGAATGTGGCCAGGCTTATCAGTCTGGTGAACGGCTTATTGGATCTGGAAAAGATGGAAGGGGGCAAGCTGGAACTGCTGCGTGAGTCCACGCCGGTGACCGAGCTTATCTCCGCTTCAGTGGCGGCGCTGAGAGGTTTTGCCGAACAACAGGGCGTGAAAATCGAAAGCGGTGCCGTGCCCGACCGAGATGTCTTTGCCGATAGAGACCGCATTGTGCAGGTGCTGGTCAATTTACTGGCCAATGCCGTCAAGTTCTCTCCCAAACCAGGAACGGTGCGCCTTCTGGTTCTGCCGGAAGAGACCAGTATGCGCTTTCTGGTGGTGGATCAGGGGCGGGGCATTCCTGCTTCCATGAGGGAAGCAATTTTCGAGCGCTTCCGGCAGGTGGATGCCGCCGATCAAAAGGTCAATTCCGTGCCCGGCAGCGGCCTGGGGTTGACCATTTGCAAAGCCATAGTGGAGCGCCACGGCGGTAAAATCGGGGTGGAAAGCCTGGAGGGCAAGGGCAGCACTTTCTGGTTTACCCTGCCTTTTCTTCCCGGCAGTGTTGTTTCCCAAGAATAAGGGATAATGGTGCCGGTGGCAGGAGACCTCTTGCGGCAGACCTGATGAGGAGTGCGGACCGTGGCGAAAGTGCTGGTAGTTGAAGACGATGTCATGCTCGGCAAGATGGTTCGCGACTGGCTCTCCCTTGAGCATCACCAGACTGAAATTTGTACCGACGGCAGCGAGGCTCTCAGTCGGGTCAAAGTCTATGACTACGATTTGCTCATTCTCGACTGGGAATTGCCCGGTGTGGCCGGCATCGACATCCTCCGGGCTTATCGCAGCCGGGGTGGGCTTTCGCCGGTGCTCATGCTTACCGGTCGTACTTCCGTGGATGACAAGGAAATCGGTCTTGATGCAGGCGCCGACGACTATTTGACCAAGCCCTTCCATGCCAAAGAACTGACCGCTCGCTTGCGGGCGCTTTTGCGCCGCCCCGAGGGTTATCTGGGCGAAAATCTCAAGGCCGGTGAAATTACCCTTGATCGCGCCAATTACCGGGTCTGCCGGGGACAGGAAGAGATCAAGCTTTTGCCCAAGGAATTTGCCCTGCTCGAGTTTCTCATGCGCAATCCCAACCGGGTCTTTGCCCCGGAAGCACTTTTGAACCGGGTCTGGTCCACCGAGTCGGAAGCCACGGTGGAAGCTCTCACCACCTGCATCAAACGCCTGCGCAAGAAGATAGAAACCGAGGGGCAGCCTTCCATCATCAAGACCGTGCACGGCGTGGGCTACAAGCTGGAAGTGTGAACTTCGGTGCTAAGCCCGGTTTTCTCCCTTGACAAGCGGGGCTTCTCGTTGTCTACTCAATCATTCGACCTTCCGAGCTGAGAGCTATGGCAACCCTTTGCGCTAACCTGAAACAATTGGCCCTGCCCCTTGCCCTGAGCATGTTTTTGTGCGCTGCCACTTCTCAGGTTTTGGCCCAGGCTAGTGTTGAGGGTGAGAAACTGGCTGTTTTGCCGGCTGCAGTCGACGCTGCCGTGCCCGCTGCGCTCACCACGGAAGACCTGGAGCGGCGCTTCTATGCTAAAACCTATGAGGGTGAAAGCGCTCAAAAGCGCCTGGCCAGGCTGGAGATAAGCGTCTTTGGCGAACTTCGGCAGGGGCGCCCGGAGGCGGACCGTCTGCATGACCTTAATAATGCCGTGCTGGAAAAAGAGCGGGCGGCCCTCAACGCCGGTGCTGTCGGTGCGGCGAAATCGGCCACCCGCAAGCCGGAAGGCGGCAAGAAGAAAGAAACATATTTGACCTGGTACCGGAAAGCCGGTGACGATATTCGCCTCAAGCGCTACCACGCCGCCGCTGATGAATTGTTGGAAGCAATCAAGCTGAACCCGCGCTTCCCGAACGCTTATGCCTATATGGGCGATGTTTTGCTCAAATTGAAAGACCGAGAAGGTGCCAAGGAAGCCTACAAAGCTTGTTTTGAAGTTGACCCGGCCGGTCGCTATGGCCGCTACGGTCGAGCTAAACTTTTGGGTCTGGCTCACCAGGAGGCTTATCAACGCACCGCCCCTCAGGATAGCCCTAAAGTAGTGGAGCGCACCATCAATACCATCAACAGGCAATCCAACGACCTGGCTTCACGCTATCAGCTTGAGTATCACCATTCTTCCCTCTGGAAAAATACACTGGCCAGCATCGCTCAAAGGCGGCTTCTGGAAGCGGCCAACGCCAACCATGCGGCGCGCAGCCGGGGCGGTCAGAGGCAACTTGATTATTACGGCGGCCGCATCGGCCATGGTAATGAAGTCAGCGATATGGCCATGATAAACGGCTACTGGGCCCTTTCCGATTTTGCCGTGCAAAGCTACCGGGCCCGGGCGGAAGCCGCTCGTAAAGCCGCCCTGGTAGCCCAGAGTGCCGCCGATTTGAAAGCGCAGATGCTGCAGCCGGTGAGCCCGGGCGGTCCGAGCCTGAGAGCCCTTGGTACCAACTTATATGTGCGCTACTATGGCAATGAAAATTCCAGCATCGTCGACCCGCCCGCGCCGGACGATCCGGTGGTGGAACTGGCTGCTCAAGCCAAGAAGCTCAAGCCGGCTCCTGGTAAGTAACAGGCAGATAAGGATCAGGCAAAATTGCAAGGAGAGGTAAGTTGACCCCGGTCAAGTCTTGGTTGAGATTCACTTTAGTATTGAGCAGCACTGCATTTTCACTGGCTCTGCAGTCCACTTTCACTTCTTTAGCTGCAGCGGCGGTAGAAGAGAATGCGGCGGACCTGGAAAAGTGTTGCCCGTCCAAGACCGCTAAGGAAGGCGCCGCAGTCTCTACCTGCTCCCAGCCCGGTCGTCTAGAATCTGCCCGAGAGTTACTGGCTGAAGGCAAAGACTTTAAATTGAATGCCAGCCAGACCAGTGTCAGTATGCAGGACGCCATCAAGAAAGCCCGCGGACTGTCGGGGCAGGCCGGCACTCTCAGTACCAATTTGAAGAAAGCGCCGCCTGGTGCACTCGATCAGTATAAGCGTGATCTGGGAGCTTTCAGTTCCCATGTGGGCGCCTACAAAGCTCACCTGGAGCAGGTGGAGAAGGAACTCGGGCATTGCAAATCAAGTGAAAAAGCCTACGCCGAGCACCTGCGCAAGTATAGTTTGCACACCGATCAGTTTCACATTCCAAATATACCGCCGCCGCACATTTGTGAAGAGTTGCAGATTTCCGAAGCTGAAAACGCCAGGCTGGCCAATCAGCTCAAGATAGATAGAGAACGGTTGGCCCAGGCGGAGATGAGCCTGGCAGAAAGCGAGGCCCAGTTGAAAGACAGCCTCAGGCAAAACCAGCATGCCGACCAGGCTTTGCTCAAGCGCAGTCGCATGCTTGAAGAAGAACGCAAGCTGGCCGGTGAATTTGAAACTTTGAAAACCGAATTGGACCTTCTGAACAGCCAGCACCGTCTCCTCACCGGTGGCAAAACTACGCCCAGCCTCGGTCTTGGTAAAGTGAGCGGTAAGGTAAAGGGCAAGTAGAAGGGCAAGCCTCATCTGAAAGGAGTTGCCAAAATTTTGCCAGGAATTTGACCGTCGGCTGCCGGGGGCTGAGGCTAAATTGGCTTCATCAATAAGATGGAGTTTGAACCAATGAGAGCCACCCCTGCCGCCCTTCAGTTTTTTGGCCGCCACCTGCCGATTGGCTTGCTTTGCAAATCGGGTGCGGCTCTGCGACGCAATTCCGCTATGGCTTTACTCCTTGCTGCCGCCCTTTCTCTGCCCCTGGCAGAAAAGGCCTTTGCCCAGTATTCACCCTATCCTCAGGCGCTGCCTGCGGTTTCCACCGGCTCTGTTGACTTCAACACTGTAGATTGCCCTTTTACGCGCTCGGCCGGCGGCAATGGCGCTTTTGGCGGCTCTTCCAGACCAGGAAGCGGTAATGGCGGTCGCGGCGGTGCCATGCCGGCTCTGCCGCCGGGCTGGATTGGCGTACAGAATACCCATACCGGTGAATACATGGGGGCGATTCCGCCCGGGGGCAATCTGGTGGATTTCTTCCGCGGCGCATATGGCATTGAACCGGGGCAAGAAGCTGAGGCTGCCTGGATTCTGGAGAATCAGCTACCCCAGGCCTACGAAAGCGGTATGTTTGACGGCATGGGCGTCTGGGGACCGGGTGGTCCATAGAGCCTGAGGCGAGTGCCAGCCTGCTTCTTGACAAGGGGTGTCGGCTTGTGATTTATTCAATCTTCTACGTATTTTTACCGATGACAGAGGGTATATATAGTGGCATCATGATCGAGCAAGCCCTCGAAAAGTAATCTGTTGGAGTTTCTAGATATGGGACACGAGTACTACCAAGATCCTGTAGAGCGGGAGTCAAATAAGATCGCCAACCGTCTCGACAGAAACGATGCCGAAATGGCTGCTCAACTCCTGCGGCAAGATCTCAACAATATGTACCCCCAAGATTTTAATCGCCTGGTCAATCGCACCATGCAGAAGGACGAAAAAGGTTACGGTGCCGATCTTGTCATCGTTAACCAATCGGCCGGGCGCGATAACTGTGGTCGCCAGATCACAGAGCGAGTGCTGGGCGTGCAAGGCTATGACCAGTGGAACCGGGCTCAGTTTTATCCGGTCACTTCCCTGGGCGAGAACCGCTCTCAGTACAGATGCGACGGTGGTCAGTACTACCCGCAACCGCCCATACCGGTGCCTCAGTGGCCCCATCCCAATAATCCTATTTACCGTCCCCCGTATGGCTACGGCAGGGGGAACGGCGGCATCGTCATTTCTCCCGGCGGCGGCATCATCATCGATATTCCTCTTGGTGGTCGAAACAGACGTTAGGGCAACCAGAGTAAGAAGGTCTTGAAAGTTTTAGAGAGCAGCCGTCGGCTGCTCTCTAATTGTTTTCCAGGTGTTTCTTGCGGCGGAAGAATTGCTTCAGTAAGTCCCGGCATTCATCTTCCAAAACGCCGCCGATCACCTTCGGCGGTGAGTAGAGGCGGCCCTGCTCGAAGAGATTGAAGCGGGAACCAAGAGCCCCGGAAACCAGATCGTAAGCACCGAAAACAACTTTATCGATGCGGCACTGCAATATTGCTTCGGCGCACATGGGGCAGGGCTCCAGGGTTGTATAAAGGGTTGTGCCGCCCAGGCGCCAGCTACCTGTTGCCTGGCAGGCCCGCTTGATGGCTACAATTTCTGCATGGGCTGTGGGATCTTGCTCTTTTTCTTTTTCATTGGCGGCGGCGGCGATTATTTCGCCGTCCCTGACGATCAAGGCGCCCACTGGAATATCCTCACCGGCTTGCTCGGCCAGTTTGAGGGCTTCCCGCATGAATTTGCGATCTTCTTCCAGGGCTCTGGTCATCTTCCTTGGCTTTGCTTGTATCCAGCGCCTGCATCAATTGCGGTCGCTTTTGTCATTTAATCTTTTTTCTGTCCACACCCTGTCCAAAATTTCTTTGCTCAGTATATAGGCATATGTGAGCAAGCGAAAGGCAGGTCGAAACGGCTCCAGCAAGTCGGACCAAAAGTAAATGCTCTAGCTGCAAGCGGGGAAGATCTAGTAGGGGTGCTGGATTTTTCTAATTGTTCGATTTAAGAGAAAGCAAGTGATTACTCAAGAACCATTACACAGAGGAGGAATTCGTCAGTTACCACATTTTCTTCAAAACAATTTTCTTTAGATCATTCAAGGCAAAATTAGCAAAAGAAAGGAGAGGCGGCAAGGCTCTCCTTTCTGCATTTCAGTATGATCTCGTGTTCCCGGTCAAGCCCTTTGCCGTCGGACTTGATACGAAAAACTGCAGTCACAAAAGAGGCCGGGAGCGGTTGAAGTCTACATTAACAGAGCAAACGCAACATGCCTGCTTGCAATTTGAGAAAGATAGCGTGCCTGGAACTGTCAGTTGTTTCCTGGGCGGAACCACCTTTCAGTGTGACGATTGTTACCGAGCCCCAGAGAGTCAAATTCATCAGCCAATCCAATTGCTTTGACACCCAGGTGACGCAAGACTTTGTTGATGGCATCTGCTGAGTGCTCCGGTCCAAAACTCACGCAGTTGTTGGTCCAAGCGATGGAGGACTGTGTGCCCGTGCCTCCGTGAAACTCTGCTTCAATGTAGGCTACTGGGGCTGACTTTGACACTTCCTTTGACAGATAAGCGACCGCAGATAGCCGATAGAATCCATCGAAATCCGTGGACTGAAGAACGCCATATTGGTGATGAGACTGTAGCTCGTCAAATAATCGGTCGACAACCGGTATTAATCCAAAACCTTGCTTCAGGGTGGAGACTTTAGCGTATTGGCAGGAGCACGAGAACAGGGAGAGTGTACTAACTTTTGCAATTATTGCTTGAATTTCGTAGCCCATGGCTCCTCCGCAGAACTTTAGTCAGTCCAGTCGGCTGCTTCCGGGGGGTAGCCGCTCCCTGCCAATTGTAGGGCAAGCCAAAAAATCTTTTTGCTTTTTCAAAAACTTTGTCCAGAAATTTTGTGGGATGCATATATCCATTCACAAGCTGAGAGGCGGAGGCTGAAAAGCCGGAGCAAGGAAGCTGAAAACTGGTTCGAGAGCAGGGGTGTTATTGAACCAGTATTACGGAAAGCATTTGCTCGATTCTGGTGCCGGCAGGGGTGTAGGAACCAGAACCAGTGCAAATAAAACCAAGAAGGAGTGCGCACTAAAAAACTGTTTTCTATTCAAAGTCTGAATTCTTCAGAAACATAAGCGGCTAGCAAGCTAGAGGAGAGACCCAGGGGTCTCTCTTTCGCCTTTAACCGCATTCGCTTTTGAAGCGAAATTCTGCATAATTTCATGCACGGTTCCCTTTGAAAATTGATACCGCCATGCTCCTCGCCCTGAACTTCCGGCAAGGACGACTGAACATCAGGTCAGGTCTTATAATTGAAAGTGTCTTTCCCTGATTTTGAGTGATTTGTGACCCTGGATTTGCAGGTACAGAGAAAGTTAAGACTGGCCTGGGTCTTGATGCTGCTCTTTTACTTTTGCGGAGCCGCACTGATTGTCTATCTGGCCGGTACTTTTGATTTGCCGTTTTTCTGGGGCATCTTGATCGTTCATCTTTGCACCTCGGCTATTGCTCTGTCTGTGCTTGATCCGGCACTTCTGGCCGAGCGTCTCAAACCGGCCGGCAAAGATGAAGATCCCTTCTGCGCGCCCTTGATCTGTACTTTTTACCCGCTGCAGTACCTGCTTGCCGTGCTCGATCCTTACCGCTTGCACTGGTTGCAGGGCAGTCGTTTGCCTGTTTTTGAAACATTGCCGCTCTGGTTACGAGTCCTGGCCATGGTTGGTGTTGTGCTCGGATGGGCGCTTTTCCTCTGGTCTATGAAAACCAATTTTTTCTTTTCGTCTGCTATTAGATTGCAACCCGATCGTGGGCAAACCGTGATAGACAGCGGCCCTTATGCGCTGGTACGGCATCCCGGTTACAGCGGCGCCGTCTTGATGTTCCTTGGCGAGGCGCTGGCCATGGGTTCCTGGCTCTCGGTGGGGATGGCGATTCTCAGTATTCTGGTGCTTCTGCGTCGTACCTTACTGGAAGAAAAAATGCTGCGCCAGGGTCTTCCGGGTTATGTTGAGTACGCGGCAAGGGTTCGTTTTCGCTGGTTTCCGTACCTGTTCTGAAGCGCAAGAAAGCTTAAATTGCTTTTCTCTTGCCGCAGCAATCCGTTACTTGCATTGCTATGGCTGTTTGTGGTTTTGCAGACTGAAGGTCACAACATTCTATTTTCAGCAAGGTTACTATTTCTTTCAGCCCATTAGCAGGCTCACGCAGGCGATTTGAAAGCCGACTTCGGTCGGAGCTTTGAGACTTGGTTCTGAAGACCGCTGCGCCTTGCTTCTCACACCTGAGATTGTCTCTCTCCTGTGCGCGGGAAGTGGCTCTTGCTTTTGGCTTCTGCTTCAAGTCTGAGCGTTTTCTCAGAACTGTCTCGCTTACTTGAGAGAAGAGGTTTCTGCTTGCAGGCCGCTCCCCCTTGCTGAACTGAATTCCTGCCCCGGCTCTGAGCCACTGAAAGGCAGGATGCTTACAACTTTGCTTTCTTGAACCTGGAGGTCAAACAAATGCAGTCGAGACTCTGGAAGTTTCTAATTTTTGCGGGTATCTCAGGTCTTGTCCTGATACTCGCTTTCAATCAGCCCGGGCGCTTTGCCGACGGGCGAAGTATACGGCAAGCGCCTTCTGCAAAACCGATTACCGTTGCGCTTGTACCTATGGGCACCACCGATGAGTACTGGCGTGCCGTTTATGTCGGTGCTGTGAGTGCCAGCCGAGAACTGGGTGTGGCCCTCGTTTTTCAGGGACCAATGCGCCGCGATGATCGCAGCGCCCAGCTGGATGTGGTCGATGCCATGGTTGTGCGCCAGGTGGACGCCATCGTGCTTGCCCCCATCGACAACATGGCTTTACGGGGACCGGTGGAAGATGCTTACCGCAGCTCCATTCCCGTCATTGTCATCGATTCGGATTTGCAGAGCGATCGCACCGCCAGCTTCATTCGAACCGACAATTACAAGGCTGGTTTTATGGCCGGAGAACACCTGGCAGGTCTGCTTAATCACCATGGTCGTGTGGCTTTGCTTCGCGGTGTGGAAGGCAATGCCAGCACGGATCACCGGGAGCGTGGTTTTCTTGACGCCCTGGCTGCTTACCCGGAAATAACCCTGGTCAGTAGCAGCCAACACGGCGGCGGTACATCCGAAACAGCCTACAAAGCCAGCGAGAATATTCTCGCTCCCTTGAAGGGTAGCGACGGAAAGATTGCCCTGGACGGTGTTTTCTGCCCCAATGAATCAACGACCTTCGGCATGCTGCGCGCTCTTGAAGACAGCGGTTTGGGCGGCAGTGTTCGCTTTGTGGGCTTTGATTTTTCGCCCAAGCTGCTTGACGCCCTGGAAAAAGGCACCATCGACGCTCTGGTGGCGCAGGACCCGGTTCGTATGGGTTACCTGGGCATCAAGGCTGCTGCCCAAAAAGTGCGTCAACCTGAGCTTACGCTGGAGCCTGTGGTGGATGTTCCGGCCACCATCGTCACCAGACAAAACATGACTGAGCCCCAGGTGAAGTCCCTGGTGCGTCCCAATTTGCGCATCCTTGACGGTGTGGGAGACTAGTATGGAAGAGCAAACCGCTAATGAAAATCCCTTTGCATCGACCGTGCTGGATGTGCGGAATGTTTCTCTTCTCTACGGTAATGTGCCGGCTTTAAGCGGTGTCGGTTTCTCTTTATGTGCCGGCGAGTTGCGGGCCGTCATCGGTGAAAACGGTGCCGGCAAAAGCAGTCTGATGAATGTGCTGGCCGGTCTCGTAAAGCCTTCCTCGGGTGAGATGAAGCTTCAGGGGCTGCCGTACAGCCCTGCCGATCCTGGTCAGGCACGCCGTCAGGGCATTTCGATGATCCATCAGGAACTGAGTGTGGCGCCTCATTTGACGGTGGCCGAGAATATCATGCTGGGCATCGAACCGGTAAGCGGTCTCTGGCTCAAGCGTGCTGCCATGCGCGAACGTGCCCGCAACGCTCTTGCCGCCCTCGGCTCCGATATCGATGTGGATGCCCCTTGTTCAACGCTTTCTCTTTCCCAAATGCAAATTCTGGAAATTGCCCGCGCCACTGTCGGTGGTAGCAAGGTGTTGATTTTGGACGAACCCACGAGCAGTCTGACGAAGGAAGATACCGTCAGGCTTTTTGACTTGCTCGGACGTCTTAAGCGGGAGGGCTACGCCATTTTGTACATCTCCCACTTCCTGGAAGAAGTGCAGCAAATAGCCGATACCTACACGGTGCTCCGGGACGGTCGGGTAGTGGGCAGCGGCTCTATGGCTGAGGTGGAGCTGAAGGATCTTGTATCCATGATGCTGGGCCGAGACCTGGGAGAGCTTTATCCTTCCCACCGGCACCTGATCGGCCCTGCAGTGCTGGAGGTTGCCTCTCTCTCTTGCGGCAAGCGGCTCCGGAGCGCTTCTTTCGCTCTTCACAAAGGCGAAGTGCTGGGCATTTTCGGTCTGGTGGGTAGCGGTCGTACCGAGCTTTTACGCAGTATCTTCGGTCTGGAAGCGGCTTCCGGCCACATAACCATCAAAGGACGCCACGCCGGTTCCACGGTGCAGGCCCTCTGGCGTGGCGGCACCGGCATGGTCTCTGAAGATCGCAAGGAAGAAGGGCTCTCGATAAACATGTCTATTGCCGACAATCTGGCTCTGGTGGAGACCCCGGCCCTGGTAAACCCGGGCAAACTAGAGGAGCAGGCCCGGGTCTGGATCAAAGCCCTGTCGGTGGCCTGTAGCGGCGCTCAACAGCCGGTCGGGCAACTTTCCGGCGGCAATCAGCAGAAAGTAGCCATCGCCAGGTTGCTTGCACACAAGGTGGATATTTTCCTTCTGGATGAGCCCACCCGTGGCGTGGACATCGGAAGCAAGCGGCAAATCTACGATCTCATCCATGAGGCGGCGGGCGCTGGTGCGGCTGTTCTTATTGTGAGCAGCTATTTGCCGGAACTCCTGGGGCTATGCGATCGGCTGGCGGTGATGAACCG
Source organism: Candidatus Obscuribacter sp. (assembly GCA_016712465.1). GTDB lineage: Bacteria > Cyanobacteriota > Vampirovibrionia > Obscuribacterales > Obscuribacteraceae > Obscuribacter. Next base: position 6,208,756 of record JADJQZ010000001.1, on the reverse strand, counting down.
TGGCGTTCTTCTGCCCTTCCGGCCGGTGAGCGAAGTGAGCGAGTTTTCCGTGATGTCCGAAGCCACGGCTCCTGTACCTGGCTTGGAAGGTCAGTCTGAAACTATGACGGAGACAAAACTATGAGCGATGTTTCGCCAATGACAAACAAACTTAACTTACCTGTGGTTCTTAGCCGGAGCGAGATACTTGGACCTCTGGCGGCGCTCTTAGTCGTCTACCTTGTCTTTTGCTGGCTCAGTCCGAGCAGTTTCGCCGGAGCCGCCAATCTAGAGCTTATCCTTCGTCAGAGCACCATTGTCGGTCTTGTTTCACTGGGCATGACCATAGTCATCATTGCCGGCGGTATCGACCTTTCTATCGGTTCGGTGGTGGCACTTTCTACGGTGGTCATAGCTTCGCTCTTGAACGCCGGCTTCGGCCCAGTACTCGCTGCTACAGGTGGTATCGCCGTGGGAGCGCTCTCGGGGCTTGCTAACGGCTTCATGGTAGCCCGCTTCAAGGTGGTGCCATTTATTGCCACCCTGGTCAGCTTGCTGGTCTTGCGGGGCATCGCCAAAGGCCTGGCCCATGAACAGAAAGTGGATGCTCCTTTGACCTGGCTCAATGAGCTTCTGGCCCGTCTTGATAGTACCTCCGCCTGGCAGCTTGTGCCTGGCGGGGTCTGGCTTTTTCTCGTCATGGCCGTGGTGGTGACGGTGCTTTTGCGATATTCCAGATTGGGGCTGCATGTTTTTGCTGTCGGTTCCAATGTGAAAACAGCCTTGCTCTGCGGTATCAACGTAGAGCGGGTGGAACTCTGGGTTTACAGTCTTTGCGGAGCCTTCGCCGGTCTGGCCGGATTGATGCAATTTTCGCGGCTTACCGTCGGCGATCCTACAGTTGCCTCCGGTCTGGAACTGGATGCCATTGCCGCTGTGGTGATTGGCGGAGCCAGTCTCAAGGGTGGGCGCGGCTCGGTGGCCGGCACTATCATCGGTGCACTCTTGATGGCCGTCTTACGGGCCGGTTGTACCCAGATTGGTCTGGCCAACTGGATTCAGGAGATAGTGACGGGGCTCATAATATTAGCGGCAATGGGTGTCGATCGTCTGCGCTATCGACAATCATGAGAACAATAAATCCATAAACTTTGAGAAGAGCAGGGTGGGAAAGAAAACTCTCACCCTGCTTGGTTTTTGTTTGGCTACTAATACTAGTGGTAATAGTAGTCGGCTCTGTTTCCTGATTAGCTGGTGTGGAATTGGCTTCAAACGTGGGTTTAGCTTAGCTCTCTAACCGTCGGCGTTGATCTTCTCGATCAGCTCTTTCATGACGGCATCGGCCCGCTCGTTTTCAATCTGGCAGGTGCCGGCATTGTCGTGGCCGCCGCCGCCGTACTTAAGACAGAGTTCGCCTATTTTGGTTTTAGCGCTACGATCGATGATGGATTTGCCGATGGCAAACACCGTGTTTTGCTGCTTCAGACCCCAGAGTACGTGCATGGAGATATTGCACTGCGGGAAGAGGGCGTAGATCATGAAGCGGTTGCCGGCGTAGATTACGTCTTCGCCTTTGAGGTTGAGAATGATCAGGTTTTTGTGCACGCTGGAACAGCGCTTCACCTGTTCTTTAAAGCGTTCGGTTTGATCGTGATAGAGCTCTACTCTTTCCACCACATCGGGCATCTTCATGATGTCGTCGATGTCGTGGTCTTTGCAGTAGTCGATGAGATCCATCATCAGGTTGTAGTTCGAGATGCGGAAATTGCGGAAGCGGCCAAGACCGGTACGAGGGTCCATTAAGTAGTTGAGCAAGACCCAGCCTTTCGGTTCAAGTATCTCTTCTACCGAGAACTGGGCGGCGTCGGCTTTGTCTACTTCTTCCATCATGGTGTTCCAGCGCGCCGGGAAAGTTTTGGCGCCGCCGAAGTGGTCGTAAACCACTCGTGCTGCCGATTTGGCATTGGGGTCGATGATGTGGTTGTTTTTCTTGTTGACGTTTCTGATGGTTTCGCTCAGGTGGTGGTCGAAAGCCAGGTGTACGCCTTCCACATAGGGCAGGTTGGTGGTGATGTCGCGGTCGGTTACTTCCACCTTGCCGTCTTGCATGTCTTTGGGGTGCACAAAGAGAATGTTGTCGATCATATTCAGGTGCTTGAGCAGCACGGCACAGACCAGACCATCGAAGTCACTGCGGGTAACCAGTCTGCACTTGGTGGCGACGGTATCCGGGGCTGGATTCTGATAGCTTGACATGGGTTTCTCCGCGAGACATATGAGACGGTTCTTAATTATACCTTGCCGATATTAGCCTGTGTATCTCCTTGAGATGGCCCGCCTCCGATGCTGCCGGTTATCAGGCGCCGGGAAAAGGCTTAGACAATGGCTTTCCCTGCAATTTTGCCGGGGCTTGCTGCTTTCTTCAAATTCTCAACTTTTGCCATTCCAGCCCCTTGCCTGCCGCATGGTTGCCAATTGTTCAGGGGCGTGATCTCAAGCCCCGACCAGTGGGACGGTGATTGAGATCACGTGTGTGGTTCGCGTCTCGCCGGGTGTGCATCTTCAGCAAGTTACGCAGCCGGGGTAATGCTGATATAACTAGCCTGCATCCATAACACGTTTTTTCAGGAATAGTCATGAGTCTCAAAGACAAGGTTTTGTTCGTCACCGGTGCTTCCCGGGGTATCGGTCTGGCTATTGCTCTCAGAGCTGCCGCCGACGGTGCCAAAATTGTCATTGCTGCCAAAACCGTTGAAGCCAACAGCAAGCTTCCCGGTACCATCTACACGGCCGCTGAGGAGATTCGGGCGCGGGGCGGCGAAGCCCTGCCAGTTCCTCTTGATGTGCGTGATGAAGGTCAGGTGCGGGAGGCTATAGATCAGGCCGTGGCCAAGTTTGGCGGTATCGACATCCTGGTCAATAATGCCGGCGCTATTCAATTGACAGGCACCGAAGCCACTGAGATGAAGCGTTATGACCTCATGCAGAGTGTCAATGTGCGAGCCGTCTATATGCTCAGCAAGTACGCCCTGCCCTACCTGCGCCGCAGTGAAAACGGGCACATTCTTAATCTTTCCCCACCCATAAACCTTGATCCGGGCTGGCTTTCACACCATGTGGCCTATACCATTTCCAAATACGGCATGAGTCTGTGCACTCTGGGAATGGCTAAGGAGTTTGAGGCGGAAGGCATTGCCGTCAACTCGCTGTGGCCGGAAACGGCTGTGGATACCAGTGCCGTGCGCAATCTTCTAGGGGGCGACAAGACCGTGGCTCGCTCCCGTAAGCCGGAGATTGTTGCCGATGCCGCTTATTGGATCTTCAACCAGAAGTCCCGGGAAGTGACCGGCAACTTATTCATCGATTCCCAGGTTCTGGCTAAAAGCGGCGTCACCGACCTCTCTTCCTATTCTTGCGTTGCCGGTGCCGCCCTGAGCGATCTGATGCCGGATTTCTTCATTGGCAAAGCACCGGAGCGCTTGCCCGTGCCCCAGATAGTGGGCGGTGCCGCCCAGGGGCAGCCGCGCCCGGCTCTTGCCGCCGCAGGCAAAGAGCGAATCGGCGCCGACCAGGACAAGGCGGCGCTTGAGGGCGCTGACGCTATCGGTCAATACCAGACTTTTTCCCTGAGCTGCCGCAACTCCGTGGGCATGCTCAAGTTGAATCGTCCCGCCCAGGTAAACTGTCTGCCTATGACATTCTTCGAAGAATTGCCCGGGGCGATTCGGCAACTGGAAGAACTGGATTGCAGGGCTCTTATCATTCACGGCCAGGGCAAACATTTTTGTGCCGGTATCGATCTTTCAGTGCTGGGCGATGAGGGCTTTCTCAAGGCTTCCACCTTGAAAGAGAAAGAGCGCTTGCAGGCTCTGATTTTGCGCTTACAAGCCGCTCTCACCAGTCTAAGCGAGGCTAAGTTTCCGGTTCTGGCTGCCGTAGATGGTTACTGTCTGGGTGCCGGTTTGGACCTTGTCAGTGCCTGTGACTTCCGCTTCGCTACCGAGAAAGCGCAGTTTGCCATCGAGGAGATAAATGTGGGATTGATGGCAGATCTTGGCACTTTGCAGAGATTGCCTCGCCTGATGCCGGAAGGGCTTGTGCGCAAAATGGCTTTCACCGGTGAGCGCCTTTCAGGCAAACGGGCTTTCGACTGTGGTTTTGTCAGTGAGCTTTTCCCTGATGCAGAGTCAATGTTGAAAGCGGCCGAAGAATGTGCGGCCCGCATGGCCGGTAAGGAAAGCTCGGCCATGGCGGCCAGCAAGCAGGCTCTCAATTTCAACGGCGGTCATACCGTCAGTGATAGTTTGCAGGAATGTGCCCGTTTGCAAGCTCTCTATCTTCGACCGGAGGTGGTCATGGAGAATGTCAAACGCATCAAAATGCGCTGAAATTCTGGGGTCTGCCGCATATTTTGCCGCTATCATTTTATCGTCGGCATAGGTCTGGGCGACATGGGCCGGGAGGGATTAGATGAGCTTGTTGTTTGCCAAGTTCGCCGCCACGCTTTTAGAAACCGCACACAGGCCCTTTCCGCTTGCAGCCGGGCCCTGGGTCATGAACCAGACCTGGTCTAATTTGCTCTTTGCGCACTGGTGCGTGCCTTTAGAGAGCATGCGAAAAATTTTGCCGCCCTGCTTTGAAATGGACCTTTTTGAAGGACGGGCTTATATAGGCGTGGTGCCCTTCTTGATGGAGGATGTCAGCCCGCGCTACTGCCCGAATATGCCCTGGCTTTCCACCTTCCCGGAACTCAATGTGCGTACCTATGTGCGCTATAAAGATCAGCCCGGAGTGTACTTCTTCAGCCTGGATGCCGGCAATCCGGTGGCGGTTTGGGTGGCGCGCACGGCTTATCATTTGCCTTATTTCAATGCTGAAATGCGCATCGAGCAAGGCGCGGACGGCTATTTTCATTACCAGTCGCTTCGCAAGGAGGCTTCCGAAAAGATTGCCGCTCCCTGCCTGAGGGCTCGCTACAAAGCTGTGGGACCGGTCTGGAAAAGTGTGCCAGGAAGTCTCGATCACTTCCTGACGGAACGCTATTGTCTTTTTACTACCCACGGCTCCCGGGTTTATCGGGGCGACATTCACCATAAGCCCTGGCCCCTGCAAGATGCCGTGGCCGACTTCCAGGTGAACACCATGACCGCGCCCCTGGGGCTAGAACTTTCCGGTGAGCCGCTTTTGCACTTTGTGGAAGGCATAGAGACCGTGGAATGGCCCATCCAGGCTTGCTAGTAGCCCGGGGCTATTTGAGTAACTCGCTCATGGTGCGGAAGACAGTTGCTGTCTGACCGGGCTGTGGCTTGAGCACCAGGAAATTGAGACCGGTATCGCCAGTGGTGGCAAGGATGGTTTCCCCTTTGCCGCTCAAGCTTTTAATTTGTAGTTCCGGGGCGCGATTGCGCGTGAAAGATGTGACGCTCAGGCGCGTGGCGGTATCGGCTTCACCGCCGGCTGCGGCCTGTTTGGTGAGGCGAAAAAATTGGGGACGAGCGGCGCCGCTGTAAAGGCTGCCGGATATTTCCGTGGCGGTGCCGTCTTTGAGGAGCAGGCCGATCTGGTTGCGGGAGTAGATGCTGCCGGCGCGAAAGGCGCCTACCTGGGCTCTGGTGGAGAGACCGGCCACTTCCTTGGGCGGTATAAAAGCCGTATTGAGCCATAAGCCCGGTTCCACTTTGACCGTCTGGGTGTGGCGGGCGTTTAAGTTTGTATCGCCGATGGAGCCCTGCCAGAGCCGTCCTTCCGGGTTTGTGATCTTGATGGATTGCCCTCTGCCGGTGAGGGCCGAGAGGGTGGTACCTTCTTGTTGCATGGTTAACTTGCCGGGTACCGTCAAACGAAGCTGTTGTGGGGATAGATGCATGGTTGTCTTATCGCTCAGAAAGAGCGAGATCTGCCCGTCCCGGGCTTGCGAAACTGCTTTCACCGAGCCCCTGCTCATTTTCTCGGGGAAGAGCATGGTGGCGCCCCCGTCCAGGTGTTTCAAGCCTATGCCGGTACGATCGGCCAGGTGAATGAGGCGAGCTTCGCTGACCTGGCCCAGGTGCTGCTCGGCAAATTTAAGCGCTTCCGGCATGTGCTTTCGGCTTGCCCCCAGTAGATCCGCACCGGCTGCGCTGAGGTTGGTCAGTTCAGCGGCCGTCAGCCCGGTCTCGCCCATGGCGCCGCCCCTGGTCAGGGACGCCAGTTTCCCTCTGGTGACAAGCAGGGTGCCTACGGTAAGGGCCGCACAGGATGCCGTCAAGAGCGGTCTATCCATGGCTTCCTGCAAAAGGGCATCGTAAGACTGCAGGAAGAAGTTATCCCCGGTTTTTCCGTCCGCCGCTTTGTTTTCGGTCTTGTCCATTGAGGGCTTTGCCCGGCTCCCATGTAAAAGGGCTGAAGATAAGGAGGTTATGGGCAAGACTATACGCAAATGTTATGGCAGATTTTGGGCAGCCGACAAATACAGGCGCCTTAATTTAGGGTGCCTCAGGGCCGCTTCCGCCCGCTTGGTTGGGACGCTCGTGGCAGTGCCAGCACTGGTTTGCCGCCAGACCTTGAGGCTGAGAGCTTAATAAGCTCGTCCTATTGTTTTCGGCTTGTTTAGACTGCTAAGACTAACTGTTTTTCTTTCCCAATTCATTTTCAGGTTTTTACCAGAGACAGTCAGATTTACCGCATTCAATCCCGCTCCAGTCTTGTTCATCAAGCACTGGTTAGGGCCGCATTCTCGCTTGCTCTGGCTTTCAATCAACAACCTTGGAGAAATCTTGTGATTATTCCAACCCCCAATGAACTGAACTTCATCGGTAAGAGCGCCGATGTGCTCATCTCTTACTGGCTCTCAAAGCTGACTGATGCTTACCGAGACCATGGGCTTTGCATTCTCACCATCCCGGCCATTTTTCAACCCAGCCAGGAAGTCATCGATAAGACCATCCACAGTTTTGTCGGGCGCCAGTGGCAAATTATTCCGGTCGTAGAGGAAGAGCATCAGTTTTATCTGGTGTTTCCAGCCGGTGCCCGTCGCCTTGTCATTCCCCGGGTCACCACGCACTGGGTGCTCAGCCAGGCTGCCATGCATGCTCTGGAGCGCCTGAGCGAGAGTCTCGGTGCCGGTACCAGATACGAAAGCGTCGACCTGCTTGTCATAGAGTCTGCCGAAACTGAATGATGCCATTTGTTCTCTACCTATGCCCGGTAAGGCTTGCTTTTCGCTTCCGTTGCCGGTGCGTGTTCTTCTGTTTTCAGTCGACTCAGTCACCATCCACCAAAGCACTAACGAGATAAACATGGAAAGATTCAAGAAATACTTTTTCGAAACTGTGGTTCCTTTTCTGCTCTGGCTTTTGATCATCATCTTTGCTTTTGTGCTGGAATACTCCGGTATTAAAGACGGTGACAAGAAAGAGAAAAAAGACAAGACTCCTGTTTCCACGAGCACGTGTAAATAACTGAGAAATCAGCAGCTGTTCCCCGGGGGCTGGAGAATATTTTCTTCAGTTCCCAGGGCTTTTTCTTTTCGGTGCGATTTTCCCAATAGTTTCGCCTTTGACCCAAATATGTCAAAAAAATATCCCACGTAATACTAAAGCAGATAGTAAAGCGTGCGAAAAATTTGAATCACTAGAATGAGAAAAAAGACTTCGTACCGGCGGATTGCGCCATCCGGTACGAAGCCAGTGTTTATGTTCTTGTTGGGTCCTTCATCGACAGGCAGAGGCAGCCGTTAACTACTCCCGAAAGGGAGCGGCAACGACTACTTGCGCATCCACTTGCGGAAGTTGGGACCGCGAGTGTTGAGGCGGTGCTTGCCGTCCTTGGGGAAGTCCCAGACATTGCTCACCTCGCGCAGGGCGGGGAGAAGCAGATTCTCAAAGTCGACGCAGGTGCGCAGAGCCTGACGCACGTGGGTGCGCAGGGTGCGGTTGGCGTTGACCTTGCCGGGCTTGTCGCTGTTAGAGCAGTTGCCGATGAAGGGGTTCTTGCGATAGGAATTGGACATGGTGAGGTGCTCCTTTGGAAGCACTCCACCGAGCTTTGGTCGAAAACCTCACAGTGTCCGGCTGTGAACGCTTTTCAAAAGCGCTGACATGATTTTCGACCGGCGCGGTAAAGTGCTAGAAGACAGCACCGTGCCGCGTCTTTGCCAACTGAAGGAACATACTTGCCTCCTTAGTTTTGAGCATTACGCTGTTGTGGTTGTTTGTCATTGCCGCTCTCAAAGGGATGATTTACAGCTCACAGCTTCTCTGGGCTGCTTGCAGGGCTTTATCTCTACTGATGAGCTGGTTGGTGAGTTTAAAGGGAGCTTAAGGGTCCTTATGAGATAGGGCGAAAATGACTCCTCTACCTTAGAGGCAGGCTCCCCTGGGAACCAGTGTCTGGGGATTTAGTTGTAAGGGTGTTAATTAAACTTGCGCTAATGAATTGCTTGGGTACACTGATAATGCCCCGGACCGGCTCTTGAAGCCAGGCAGGGGAGGCGGTTTCGTTCTTGCAACCGGCAGTCTCCCCGGAAAAACAGTTATCCGGCCCCGGTTGGCGCAGCTAGGCAAACCTGCGGAATTCTCCGCTGTTTTCTCCGGCAGGTTTGCCTAGATGGTCTTACTTCCGTTTACGGCCATGGAAAGTTCCAGTAGCAGGCGCTTTAGCTTCATCACTTCCCCTTCCAACTGTTCAAGCATTACCAGCCTGGCGTTCAGGTTGTCTATGCAGAGCCCCTTCTTTTGAGAAATGGAAGCAGTTATGGCATCGAGCTGTTTCTTCGACTTGGAATCGGTGAAACCGGGGATGTTCTTGTCGCTGATCCAGCGGTCGATAAGTTGGTCTTTGCGAGTGCGTGTGCCGCCGTCGCTGGCCGGTACCGAGGTGAGAAACTTCCAGATGGAAGCCGGGTAGTCGATCTCCGGATTGGTGGGATAGTCGAAAATTCTGGCCAACATATTGGGCTCTTGCTCCGATGTCTTATGACGCCCTTCATAGGCCTTGAGGGCGTACATGGAAGCTACGGAGGGGACAATTCCGGCGATGACGCCGGTTATGCCCGACTGTACGGAATAGCCTGGGTACTTGTAGGTGGGAATGGCCAGTCCGCAAGAAACCGCCCAGAGTATGCCGTTTGTGATAAAGCTGGCGGCATTGGTGCGGGCTACGATTTTGTCGCGGTTACTCTGGAAGGTGGAGAGAACCGAAGCGTAGACGTTCTGCTCGGCTTGAATTTCGGAGGTGACAAAATCAGCCTCGAAAGCTGTTTGCAGTAGGATACTGCGGGCGCTTTCCAGTTGCTCTTGCAGGGAAATGCGATTGGAGAGGGCCTCCAGGCTGGTTTCGCCCTTCTGGGAGGCGGTGATGGCGCGCAACTCCTGAATCCTTACCAGAATGGGGGTGAGATTGAGTTGATCGGCCAGTTGCTGGCTATTGGGAGAAAGGCTTGCATTACTCAGATTGATGCCGCTTTTCAGGATTTGCTTGGGTACATCGACGGTGTTGACCCCACTGTCTCGCATATCCAGTGCAAGAGCGGGGAGCACCGCCTGTGCCGAATAGAGCGCCGCAGCCAGCAGACTTACTTTTTTATCGAACACCCTGAACATCTGGATCTCCTGTTAGATTGCCTTTCTCGGCTTGCCGGCTCAGCTTTTTCGTCTCGCTTCTTTTCACCACTCTGCCTCTGGTGTAGCTGCTCAATCGAACCTGACCTTTGCCGTCCAGCTTTTTTGGATTGCTTGCCAGGGCAGGCAGAATTATAACGTTTGAGGGCGTAGTCTTTCTCGTCTTCTTAGCCGGACCAAATCTTGAAGAGCTTTCAAATAGTTCGGTCATGTTGGCTTGCAGCATGGTCAGTAAGCGGTCTAAAAGATGCCCACCAATCCAGGCCACAAAGCAAAGAAAAAGAATTAGAGATAGACCCATTTGCTTTCACCAGCTACCTGAGTCTATTAACGGCTATGTTGCGTCAAGATGTTATCAACGAAAGTGCTGATGACATCAAAATGGAATCAAGAAAAGGCCTCGATTCTGAAAGGACTGATGATTGCTATCCTTTAGAGATACTTTTTGCTGACGCCCAGATCCAGGGCGAAGCGGTAGCCGATCAGCTTGTAGATCAGGTTGGCGGCAAGATAATTGGGCGCCGCCAGGTTTTTGACGGGAGTCAAACCTGTGACTTCGGCGGCTACCACGTTTTTCCTGACGCAGACCAGCTTGAGCAGATCCAAGAGGGGATACCAGGACCAACCGCCCGGTTCCGGATGGTGCACGGCCGGCATGATGGAGGGATCGAGCACGCTCATGTCAATGGAAACTAGGACATTTTCGGAGAGCCCGCTCACGATTTCATTGAGATCCCATTTTGCTTGGTTGCGAGCCCAGAAGATGTTGATGGCCGGTTGTTCTTTTTCCAGCCAGGCTACTTCTTCCCAGCTGATATTACGGGTGCCGGCTTGCACAATGTTGGGAGTTTTGAGGCTGGTATGCAGGCAATAGGTAGTGGTGCCCAGGGCATAGGGGTTCCCGTCCACTTCCGAGCGCAGGTCGGCCTGGCTGCCCAGCATCAGCACTGAAAGATTGGGGTATTTATCCAGGCAGGCATTGACCGAGCCCAGGCTGATGGAACGCTCGCCGCCGATGACAACCGGGAAGCGATCCATTTCCACCACCGGTTTCACGGCATCGGTAACTTCTTTGAAGGGATTCTCACTCTCATTGTCGACCGTTTCGATTTTTAGCGGCGACTGGGAATGAATGCCGATTTTGTATGGTTCAACCCAGAGTTCGTCGTCGAAAAGCTCCAGCTCCTGGCTGGCCTCTAAAATGGCTTTGGCAGCGTCTTTTGAGCCTTTGGCCAGGGTTTCATAAGGGGCGGGGATTATTACCGCCCGTGCGTTATCATTTTCGGCCTGCTGCGCGGTCAGACCGAAGTAATTTTGCACTTTTGTTGAAGTCGGCATGTGCTCCCCCAGTAGATTTGGCGTTGAGGCTGTTTGATAGACTGCGTGGATCTTGTCAGGCTCTTGAAAATGCCTGTCTAAACCCTTTGGTAACCAGGCGTTTATAGCATTATTTGTCGTCTCTTGGCATTAGATAGAGGTCCAATCACCCCTTCTCTCGCTTTGCCCAGGTTTGACCCGGCGGTATACTATAGCTCGACTTGGGAGCGCGACCTGGGATTTTGACTTAGTAGCACCACCTGGTGTCGTGACTGTTAGCTGGTTTCCCAAGTCGAACTGGATAATGGCGGGTATTTGATGTTCTCAGCGGGTAAGATGCTCTCAACGTGCAAAAAGTTCGGTTTGGCCGCTCGGCGGCGCAAGTTTGCTTCTCTTTTCCTCACCCTTTTGCTGGGCGGGTTTGCGGCAAGCAGCCCACCGGCCTTTGCTCTTTTCTACGGTTTCAACCAGCAGGCTCAGTCTTATCAGCATGAGGGCGAGAGCCTGGTCCAGAGCGGTAATTATGAACAGGCGGTTTCTGCCTATACCCAGGCCATCAATCTTCTGCCCTATGATGCCGTGCAGGGGCGTGCCGATGCATATTTCGGACGGGCTATCGCCAACGACGTGGCCGGTCATTTTGATCAGGCTACTCAAGACTACGGCTGGTCTCGCGACTATTATCTGAAAGCGGCTCAATATGCCTCTTACGGAGGCAATAGTGCCGATAGCGGCCTGAACGGCGGTTACGATTCTCAGATCGGGCAGGAACTGGTCAATCTGGTCCGCTGGCGGGCTACGGTCAATCCTCGCAGCTCCGACTATATGGAGGATGCCGGTCCCATGAAGCTCTGGGATCTGCGAAAAATGCCCTTGAAGGTCTTTATCGATGACAGTCAGGAGTCCGGCTGGTCTTCCGATTTGCGCGATTTGATCTGGCGGGCCATCAACTGTTGGACCAATGTCTCGGGCTCTCCGGTGCGCTTTACGACCTGGAATAGCGCCAGCGGTGCCGATTATATAGTGACCAGGCCCACTGCCGGCGGGCAGATTGCCGTTGGTTCGGGCGGCTACACCAGCGGCGTGGATGAGCCTTCCGAGCCCAATATGCTCAAGCAATCCAAGAGCCTGCTCAGTTGTCGCGGCTACGACGGCAATTATTACAGTCAAGAAGACAAAAATCTTCTCTATAACCTGGCTTTGCATGAGTGCGGTCATGCTCTGGGCATGGGTGGGCACTCGCCTTCCGGGCAGGACATAATGTATTGGAAGGCTCCCATATTCAAACTCAGCGACCGGGACGGCAACACAATCAGGCGCATGTATCAGGGTCGATGAGCCGTTTGGTTAAGCAGGCGGCGTGAGCAACAATAGGGCGGATGGGAACATAATAGTCGAGAAAATCATCAAGCAGATGCAAGTGATAAGGGTCCGAGGCACAAGTGAGAGCAGGAGTTTGATTTTGACGGTAACTGACCGTCACTGAAGCGAACCGAATCAAGCCGAATCAAGAAGGTACAGGTAGAAAATGAAATTGAGCAAGCGCCAACTAGATTTGCAAGCAGGGAAACTAGGATTGGCATTGGTTTTGGCTTTTACGGTCGGCGGAGCGTCCCTTGCGGCACCGGATATGCAGGGCGCTATCAAAAAATACAATGCTAAAGACTATCAGGGTGCCCTCAACGACTTGAAAGAGTTTGACAAAGCCAAGCCCAATGATGGGTTGTGCCACTATTACATGGCCCTGTGCAATCAGTGTCTGGCCAGGGTAGGCGAAGCCAAGCTGCACTACCAAAAAGTACTGGAGATTGGTCACCCTTCCCTCAAAGCCAATGCCCAGGCGGGGCTCAGTCAGCTTGAAAAAGTAACAGTGCGGTATGGCGGCGTGAGGGCTTCCGGCGCCAGTACTGCTGTCGCGACGGGAACTCCAGGATTGGTGGATGGTCCGGCCGGGGCGGCCAAAACGGCATCCGCCGGCAAGACTGATGGAAAGGCTGATGCTAAAGACGGCAAAGATGCTAAGAAAGTGCTGCCCAACATCAAGCGAGTCATAATGTTCTACAGTGATTCCAGCCCCGGTTCGGCAGCCATGGAGTCTACCTGGGATGACGCCAAGCAGAAGTACAAAGATCTTGAGTTTACCCGCTTGAATGTGGCAGACAGCATTAATGCCGAAATGGTTGCTCAATACGGCGTAACTAGCTATCCCACCACTGTTGTGCTAGACCAGGGCGGCAAAGTTTTGCATAACCAGGCCGGACCTATCATGGGTGAAGCTTTCGGCTCTATGCTGGACGGTTACCTCAAGAAGAAATAAGCGGGTTGCAGCAACAATCCTGCAACAGTTGTCCTGTACTATTTTAGAAAAGCAAAAGGTAAATTGAGATCCTTTTCTCTTTGTGTTTGCTTGCCGGGGCACCGTATGTGGTGCGCCCGGCTCTTAGTGCTGGTTTGTTGTGCCATTGTTGCCCTGCTTGAAAGTGGCTGTGGCAGCCGCTTTGGGCGTGATTTGTGATTTTTGGTTTTTGTGGCGCGCTCGTGCTAGCTCGCGTCAGGTATGTGGTGTCGTCCCTGGTGCGGCTGGCGCAAGCTCGCTTGCCTGGCGTAGATGTTATTGAGATGGCTGCCGCCATTTGAAGGCACTAGAGGTCTGGTAGAGCTTGTCTTTGCTGTAATGCTTGAGTTATCTCTTTAGTTGATGTTTAGTTTCTCATTGCGCTTCGCGCCGGTAAAAGGAAAAGCCCGAGAAGGAAAAACGGCTTTCGATTGATGTTTTGCTGCAGGCAGTGTTCTGTCTGGTGGCTGTACGCTTGCCGATGAGAAATCTCAAACAGAAGTATGCGGCGCCTTTTGACACCATTGCGGTGCAGCGCTGCCTACCGGTTCCCAGAGAAAAAGAAGAAAAAGGGAAATCCATGAAAGTTCCAAAAGTGGTCGCAATTTGGCTCGCCTTAGTTATGGCGGCTGTTGTCGCTTCCTCCTCCAGCGCCCATGCCGGCCAGCCCCTGGTGGCAGGCGGACAGATTCGCATCGGCGGCGGCGGCGTAGGTATCAGTGTCGGTGGTGGCGGCGTCGGTATCAGCATCGGTGGCGGCTACTATCCGTACAACCGAGGCTACTACCAGCCCTATTATCAGCCTCGCTACCAGCCCCCCTATCACAATCACTACCAACCGCCCTACACCTATCGCTACCAACCACCCTGTCACTCACCCAGCCTGCCCTACTATCCGCCTGTGCGTCGGGCGCCTGTCTATGTGCCTCCCTATGTGCCGTTTCCACGCACTTCGCCCGGCTTCGATTACAACGAATACCGGCGACAAGAGCTGGATGCAGCCCGCCGGGAGCAGCAGTTTCTGGAAGAGCAGCGGCAGCAGTTGGATCGTCAGCGCCGTCTCTATGAGCTGAATCAGCAGGAGATTCAGGAAGAGCAGGCGCAGCGTCAATTGCGGGCTGAACAGGAGCGTCAGGAGCGCGATTTTGAGCGGCGCTTGCAGGAACAGCGTCGGCAAATCGAGCAACAGCAACGTTTGCAGGAAGAGCTGGAACGTGAGACCCAGAGGCGTCAACGGCAGCTCGATGACTTGCTGCTCGACCCGCGCTCCAAGCGCTAGTTGAGCTCTCCGTCTACTTCCCGTGCCGCTCTTCTGGAGTGGGCGAGGAGGTAGCGGTAAGGCCGGGCTGAAGGGCCCGGCCTGTTTTTGACTCTCAAGCTTGTTTTTCGCCTTTCCCCTCTCTATCAATGGAGAAAAGTCATGACCAGATTGCGTAAAATCGTGTGTGACCCGGCCTTGATGGAAGACCTCTGCCGTGCCGCGTTTAGCGGGCAGGGACGGTTCTTGACCAGCATTGTCGGAGCCTGGCGGGAGTTGTTCCTGGCTCGTGTGCAAAGGGATGGACTGAGAGCCTGTCCGGTGCCGCAAGCCCATGGACTGACTGCGGCTGCCTTTCGTGATTTTCTCGGGGCTGATGGGAAGCAGTGCGTCGAACTTCTGTACGGCGGAGAAGACTTCCTGGGAGTGCGTCGTTACCTGCCTTCTAAGAGGCGTCACAATCCCCCCATTCCAACACGCTTGCAGCTGGGCAGTATCTACACCATCAAAGCCAGTTTAGACGGACGCTACGTCGCTCTGGGCAGCACCAGGGGCGGTGTGGAAGTCTGGAATCTGGACATGGATGAGCCGGCTCTTGTTTTCGATGGCTGGTTGAATTCCATGGGTAACATTGTGGCGCTGTCCTTTTCCGCTTCCAACTGTTCTCTCTACGTGAGCGGCAGTCAGGGCGGTATTGTGCGGTTGCGCGTGTTGGGTGAGGGAGCGGTCCGCCTCCACCGTGACCCGGCTGAAGACGATGGTGCCTGCGGCTGGAACTGCTTCGCCATCGATACTCAGTCCGAAGGCGACGGCGTGGCCTTCGCCGGTGACGGCAACAAGGTCTGGCTGTTGAACGTGGAGAACGCTCCCGTCGCCGCACTGACCGACGACGTGCCCTTCCCTTATGGCAGGGGCAAAACCGTGACCGGCGGCAATTACTTCTATTTGCCGGGGCTGCACCGGGCCAGGTTGGGCTGCCTGGAGACTTTCTCAGGCGGGCTCATTCAGCACCTGCACTTCCTTGACCGAGAAAGACTGGCTGTGGCCGGTGAGAAGGGCGTGGAGGTCTTTCATTTGCCCACAGGCAAGCGCATTCTCCGGCAGCCACACAGCAAGGATGTGCGTATTCCGGCGCTGGGTGCGCTTGTGGACTCGGGGCGCCAGGTGGAGACGGTTCTGGTTCTGGCGAGCAGGTAGAACCTTTGCGGTCATTCAGGAAGAGGTATGACCGAGTCTCTGCCGGAAACATGATGGAAGCTGCGGTAATGGAGCAGTCTCAGGAAAAGCGGCAGTACAGGGAGGTACTGCTGCTTTTTTTACTTTTTCCTTTGCTTGTGTTTTTCCGGTTATGCCACGGCCCTGTCCTACCTTGCTTTCTAGTTCCTATTCTGGATGTGACGGGCAAGCCCGGCAAGCCGAAGGTAGGCGCGAAATTATGGCGAATTTCTTGCATGCCTAGGTTTTGGCAAAGCCAGCCCAAACCATCCATTTTATTCGCACTTGATATATACTATAGAAAATAGGCGGTCGCCTCGCCTGCCCTCCATCCTCCCACTAGACCGCAGTTAGACTCTGTCCTTACACTCTCTGAGTAAGCGTGGCCAGGGTCTTCTGCGCGGCAGCGGCAACGTAGATATTTTCGTCTTCAGCCAGATTTTCCAGCAGCCGTTGCGGTAATTTGTGGTTGGAAGCCAGTCCCAGTCTAACGTCGTCGCTGACATCTTTGCTGAGGGCTTCCAGCACAGTTTCGGGCGTGTTGGGATTTTCCGATACCCCCAGTCGCACCTCGGCACTGGCGTCTTCCGAGAGCTTCATCAATACTCCCGCCGGCGTGCGCGGATTTTCGGCGACGCGACAGCGCACGCGGTCGTTGGCA
Source organism: Candidatus Obscuribacter sp. (assembly GCA_016712465.1). GTDB lineage: Bacteria > Cyanobacteriota > Vampirovibrionia > Obscuribacterales > Obscuribacteraceae > Obscuribacter. The sequence continues at coordinate 6,192,392 of JADJQZ010000001.1, read as the reverse complement.
TCTGCCGCCAGCCTGGTGAGGGCGATGGGTGCGGTGTGCTGATTGCCGGCCAGCACAAGGCGAATTCTGGTTTCGTCTTGGCTAAAGGCCTTGGATTCTTCCGGGCTTTCCTTGTGCAGTTGGTGAATGGAACTCAAAAGAGCTGTCAGTTTTGGCGCTGAGACCGGTTTGGCGATGTAATAGTTCATCTTCAATTTGAGGGCTTCCAGTACGTCCTCGTCGTTCTCGGAAACCGTCAGAAGCACCACGGGAATGGCTCTCAGAACCGAGTCGTTCTTGATCTCTGCCAGTACTTCGTGACCGTTCTTGCGGGGCATATTGAGGTCGAGCAGGATGACATCGGGCAGGTCTTGATGGCTTTCTTTCAGCCTGATCAAGTGTTCCATGGCCTCCTCACCATCATTGACCACATGCATTTCGTATTTGAGATCTGAGCGCTTGAGGGCTTCTTGAGTCAGTCTTACATCTGAGGGTGTATCTTCCACCAGTAGAATTTCAATATTGTCTTTCATTGCTTTTCTCCTTACCTTTTCAATTGCCGGCAGAGTAAAAAAGAAGATTGACCCATCTCCCGGAGTGGACTCAACCCAGATATTTCCTCCATGGGAAGTGACTATACGTTTGCAAATGGCAAGACCCATACCGGTTCCCGGATACTGAGATTTGCCATGCAGGCGGGCGAACATGTCGAAGATTTTGTTGGCATATTTGTGATCGATACCGATGCCGTTATCCCTGACTGAGAATAGCCATTGAGTGGCATTTTCCTCGGCTGTTATGGAAATCAGGGGCGGCTCTGTGCCTCTATATTTAATGGCATTGCTAACCATGTTTTGAAAGAGTTGGATCAGGTGCAAGCGTTGCACTGCCACACGGGGCAGTCGGTCCAGCTCAAAGGTGGCTTCGCTCTCTTTTATGGAAGTGCTCAAATTTGCCAGCACTTCGTTCAAAACAGAGTTGCAGTCGGTAGCATGCTTCCCGTCTTCCACCTTGCCCGACTCGGAATGTAGCAAGATGGCTCTAATCAGATTTTGCATACGGGTGGTGCCATCCATGATGAAGCCGATGAACTCCTCCTGGTCTTTATCGAGTTTGCCGCGGGTGCTGTCGGCGAGCAGGTTGGCGAAGCCCTGCACGGCCCGTAAGGGTTCTTGCAAGTCATGGGAGGCGATTTTAGCGAATTGTTTGAGCAATTCGTTCTGCTGGGTCAGGTGCTCGGTGCGCTCCTGTACCTGCCTTTCCAATTCTTCCTTGAAGCGCTGCCGCTCCGAAATGTCTCTCAGGAAAGCACAAAATGAATAGTCGGTATTCTCTCTCACCCGGAAGAAGCCTATCTCCACTGGGAATTCCCGACCATCTTTGTGGGCAGCAGTGATCTCGCTGCTCAGTTTCAGTATGCTGGCATCGCTCTGGTTGAAGACTTTTTCGGTTTGCCTCAAGTATTGCCTTCGCAGGTGGTGGGGAATGATGATGGCCATATTGCGGCCTAGAACCTCGGCTTTGGTGCGACCAAAGGTCTCTTCCGCTTGCTTGTTCCAGTCGGTGATTCTCATTTTGGAGTCGAGGGAAATGAAGGCATCGTAGGAGTTATCGAGGATGGCCTGGATGCGCTCCTGATGTTTGTGCAATTCCAGTTCTACTTTGTTGCGTTCAACGGAATGGCGCAGGCAGCGCAAAACCGAAGTTTCCGGCACCTCTCCCTTGAGCAGGTAATCTTGTGCTCCGTACTTGATCACCTGCAGAGCCTGATCTCGCTCTTTACGCTGTGTGTAAATTACAATCGGAATGCCATGGGCGTATTCCCTTAGCTCGATGAGGGTGCCTATACCGGAGCTGTCTTTCAAGTCCAGATCGAGCAATATGCCGTCGAAGTCTTCTTTCGTGACCAGTTCGATTGCCGTTGATAGACTGTCTGCGTGTTCCAGGTCGAGTCCAAGTTGTTCCAGTGTTTCTCTGGATGAACTGCTCGCCATGGAGCTGTCTTCCACAAGAAGAATTCTCATAACCGCTCCCATCGCCCTCGGCAGTTCGAACCCGCGTGATAGTTTCCGGTGTTACCTGTTTTTCGCTGGTAAACCCACCAGCAGCCTCAGGCTGTGGTTTACCCGACCATTGACCCACAGCCTTTCCGACCTGGGGTAGTTAGTTTTTGCCGATTTCCAGGCGGTTAATAACGCCCGGACAGCCGCAAGAGTTTCCTTGTTTACCTGGGAGCGGCTCCGCGCTGCGCAGAGTAAACGTTCTGGGAATTTCATTATGACACAGGCCGCTTAACAAAGCGTGCTCGTAGCGTCAAAGCGTATTGGAGAGCAAATTCTGCCCCCTTCCGTGTAAGTGTAAGGCTTTGTTGGTGCAGACCAGTCGCTCGCCCTTTGACTGGCGGTTGAGAGGGCTATCCCGCCGGCCTATTGCACTACCGGTACGACTGAGTCGTAGAACTGAAAGCCGCTCTCGAAAATGGGGAGGGTTTTATGGCATTTGCCGCGCTGGAGTTGTGCTGTCAGTTAACGGTGCAGGTAGGCAATGCCTTTCTCAGTCGCAGCAGGTCTAATTCTTTGAAGTTCGATTTGGGAACAGAAAGCCGTCTAAGCGACTTCAATCCTGCCAATGTGCTTATGGAGGAAGGGCCGATGCTGGTTCCGTTTAAGTCCAGCCATTCAAGTTGTTGCAGGGAGGTCAGAGCGCGCACCCCGTCGTCTGTGATATCTAGATTGCGAGCGATCCGGAGTTCATGCAAGTTTCGACTCTTGGCTATGGCGGTTAGATCTGCGTCAGTTAGACCGCAGTAGTTTGCATGCAGAAAAATTAGCTGAGGAAACCCTTCATGAGAGCGAAAGATTAAACCAGCTCCTTTTACTCCGGATAGATCCAGGCTCTGGATGTTCTGCAGCTTCTTAAGTGTATTCAAATCCTGGGCTGTTACTTCCGCCTTTGCGACTGAGAGTATTTTCAATGTCGGCATTGCATCTATGAAGGGTATGCTGGCTGCTGTCAGTGTTGAGCCTTTGAGACTGAGCCGCTTCAATGAGCGCCAGGTGGAGAGAATTCTCAGGTGACGTTCGTCGAAGCCCTTTCCGGTATGGGTTTCCACCTGTGCCAGGCTGTAAGGTCCAAAACCATTGAGTAAGTCCGGATGGGTAGAGACTAGTTTGTTGGGATAGTAACAGACGTCGGTTTGCACCTCTAGGCTGTCGCTTGCCGGTCTCCTGTTTTGATAGGTCGGAACTGAACTCAATTCTCCCAGGCAAAGCCCTGGGGGGAATTCAAGTTTTCTTGTCGCGGATTTTACTTTGCCGGTTTTATCGAATTGTCCAGTTTCGACCCGGAGAAAGTGGGAGTGTTTTTCTGATGTAAGCACTTCCGCTTTTTTTGTGTACGTGAAGAGCAGGGCTCCGGCAGCACAGACAGTTATTGCGAACCAGGCGATGCCTTGCCATAAGTAGCGTTGTAACTTTTTTGGGGATTGGCTAATTACATTTGAATCTAGGGTGACACTATCAGGTTTCTTGGTTCTATTGGTGTTACCTCTGAGAGTATCCCTGTTGGTCAGGGAAAGGCGAACACTTGCCAGCTCATCAATAACTTGCGCAAAGGAGGCCGGTCTGTCTTCGGCCGATTTAGCCAGCATGCGAGCAAGAAGACCTTCCAATCTCTGTGGTAGCTGTTCATCCAAATGGCAGGAGGCAAGTGTCGGCGCCTGTACGGTTAGATGCAAATTCATAGTGGCGAGAGCATTAGCACCTAAGAACGGCACTCTGCCGCTTATAGTTTCATACAATGTGCAGGCAAAGGAATAGATGTCGGAAGCTATGGACAGCTTACGTCCTTGAAACTGTTCCGGACTCATGTAAAGCGGGCTGCCATAGATTTCTCCAGTTGCGAATTGGTCGTCTGAGGTCTCTGTCGTTAACCTCGATATTCCGAAGTCTACTAATTTGACCGTGCTTTCAGAATCGTTATGGCCTGCTTCTTCCAGGACGATATTGGCAGGTTTAATGTCACCGTGCACGATTCCCTTGTTGTGAATTGCCAGAAGGCCTGCCGCTACTTTCAGAAAGATACTAATCGTTTCTTCCAGTGGCAGTCTTCCGGTTTTAGAAAGTTTTATGGCTAGTGAATTTCCATGCAGAAGTTCCATAGTGAAGTAAGGTATTGATCCTTCTGCTACTCCGAAATCAAAGATCTGAACTACATGGGGGTGGTTTAGCCTGGCTATTATCTTTGCTTCTTGCTGAAAACGCTGCCAGCCTTTTCCTGTGATTTCCCTGGTCCGGAATGTTTTCAGAGCCATAATCTTGTCTAAATGCAGATGTCTGACCCGATAAACTGCACCCATTCCCCCTTCTCCCAGGAGAGAGACGACCTGATATTTTTGATCAATTATGGTACCTACGGCAAAGGGAAGAAACGGCTCGGAATTGATTTCGATGAGCGCCAGGGTGTTTTGCCCCAATGAGAACATCTGGGACTTTCGCAATTCCGACTGGGGATCGAATGAAGAAGTCATTCTATAGATTCTTACATGCTTGCACTCTTAAGTCATCAGTACGGGCGGTGACGCTAGTTGTAAAGGAGATGGGTTGGCGGTTTAGAAGTATGCTGATGTCGGCGAGTTTTTCTCCACCATCGGCACCGTTTTCGAAGACAAGCCGGAGTGGTCTCTTTTCCTGTCCGGCTTTGAGCTGGACATGGTCATTGTACGTTTGCCGGGCGCCGGCTCTGGCGATGATCCTGCTCGCGACCAGGCAATCTTAGCACCCTGCAATCCGGGGCGCTGCCCTAGCTTCCTGCTGGCTTAGATCGTGTGATCCAGCAAATTCAGCGCTTTTTCGTGCAGAGCTTTATTGGCGCAGGCCAGGATCTCGCCCTTTGAACTGCTGGTGAGCGGCTTGCCCTGCCAATCGGTGATAACTCCGCCCGCCCCTTCCACTACCGGTACGACGGCGGCAAAGTCGTAGAACTGAAAGCCGCTCTCGAAAATCACGTCGATAGAACCGCTGGCCATGAGGCCGAAGTGATAACAGTCGCCACCGAAGGAAGTGATCTGGACGGCTTCCTGTAGTTTGGCGAGGGCGGCTATCTGAGCTTCGCTTTTGAAAGTGGCTGTGGTCGTGACGCTCAGTACGGCTCTGGCCAGGTCGGTGTTGCTCCTCGTCTTAACTGGTTTGCCGTTCAAAGTAGTGGGCTGTCCCTTGACCCCGAGCCAGCGTTCCTGCAGTATGGGCTGTTCTATAAGACCCATGATCAGTTCTTCGTCCTGCAAAAGACCTATGAGTGTGCCGAAGGAGAGCTTGCCGGTGGTGAAAGCGAGGGTGCCGTCGATGGGGTCTAGTACCCATGTATAGCGGCTCTCCGGTCTTTTGAAACCCAATTCCTCCCCCAGGATACCGTGCAATGGCACGGCTTGCTCCAACACCTGACGAATCGCCTTTTCCGCCTGCAAGTCGGCGATGGTGACCAGAGGCGATTCGTCGGCTTTTATATTTACCTTGAGCTTACTGCCGAAATAATGACGCAACACCCGTGCTGCCGCATCACCGGCATTACTTAGTACATGCAGTAAGTTAGCCTCCACAGGGCTCAGCTTCTTGTAGACGGCGCCGGTCTCAGCGCCCGGCCTCTTCTCTGTGTTAAGCATCGTCGGGTCGAAAATTCCTTTGGTTGAAATTTTAGAGGCAGGTATGCTTCTCATGGTTTTCTCCGCGTTTGCTGGAAGGAGCCTTTATTGTTTTGTGCAGCCAATAAAGTGTGCAACAAATGCCCTTGCTGAGCGGTTGCCTGAACTTTTCGATGGTTGGGAGTCGATATCCCAAAACTAGCTTGTTTCTGTGTTAGTGTTGTGGCGATATTGAGCGGGAATTACGTGCTTTTGCATGTATTTGAGAGAAGTGCGGCGCTGCTATTTTTCTGGATGGGGTTGCTTCTTGAGCTATGAAAGAATATAGTAATAACCGCGAAAAATGTGAATTGCGGAACCTCGAGCCTTCCCAAATGCGGTGCAAGATGAGGCATTGCGCCTCCCCTGCACCGTTTCTTGTGCAAGCCGCTGCTGCCGAAGTCCATCTCAACTTTCTAGATAGGCTCGGCAGTTCCGGATGGTCGGCAGGTTAAAGGATGACCGGATGATTGAAGGCGTAGTAAACCTTCCAAAGCATCAGGCAGACGAGAATCAGGGTAGAAATGTGCGCATGTACCGATATCACGCGGGACGTTAAGGCTCTGCCCGTTAATCCCTGCCAGATGAGCAATAGGAAATAGCCGCCATCCAACCCGACCAGAGGTAGGCTGTTTAGAAAGGCTCCGACTACGAGCATGACCGCAACCACCCATAAGACATCGAAGCCGTTCGGATTCACCAGCGTTTCTTCATGATGTGCAAAAGCCGCTATTCCGTATGGAACTTCAAGTTTTTGCTTCTGGTCCTCGGCCTGCAGCAGGTCGAAAACTTCAGCAAAGGTGCGCACCACAGTGTTGATCTGGTCTTGGCCGGAACGGCTTGCCATGGTTGCAGACTGGGAAGCACTCAGGGGTTCGAAGCTACGTTCTATGGTTGCGCCCTGGCTTTTGGTGTTCTTGAAGCCGGGTGCTCCGTAGCCGTAAAAGGCGATGAACAAGAACATCCAGGCGGCCAGCAGGCAAGAAAGTACGGCAGACGTGCTAACCAGTAGTTTCTTCCAGATCGGAAAGTGGCGAAGTTCCACTCCTTTCCCCGTTCCCGCAGCCGGTGCGGCTTCTCTCGCTTTATCGGGCACATAATACAGCTCCGGAATGGAGACGTACCCGACGAAGAGTAGCGGTGCCAGGCGGAATTCAGTGTTCCAGAATTTGCCCAGTACCCTGGTCCATTTTGTCGTTCCTACACCGAAGGACAAGATCGGTGTACTCATGCCGCAAAGTCTTGCCGTCAACCAGCGGCCGCACACCGGAATTAAATTGGGCAAGGTACAGCCGGCGGCTATTATGCAAGCTATCAAAAACTGCGAAGTACCCATAGTTTCGACCCCTCAGGCTGGAACGACGGACAAGACGGCGGTATGCTTTCTCACCTGTTCGACTTGCTCGTCGGTGAGGTCTGCTTCGTAGGTGTAGTTGGTTTGCGAGTCTCCTTTAACCTTGATGTTTACACCCAGTGCGGCCAGTTCGCTTACTTCGCCGTCGTGCATGGTGATTGCTGTGACTTTAAATTTCATATTTTTCTCCGGGAATTTGATTGTGTTATTGACTTTTGCCTGGCTGTTTTCGTCGAATGCTCAGTAGCAGTCAGGAAAACCCTGGCTGAAACCGGCTGCGTTTAGCAGTTGCTCCGCTTTTTCCGGTGAGACGGCAAGGCTTATTTCCAGCTTGACGCGCATTTTGTTTTTATCGAACTCCGTGCAGCCGATTTCAATGGAAGCGGTTTCAGTGGCTGCCGGAACGAAGTCGATTTTTGCGTCAGTCAGTTCTTGTTTTAACTGCTCAACCATCAGAAGCGCGCAGGCAATGCTTTTGCCGTAATGATCCGGTGAAATCATGACGACGCTTTTGGAGCCGGTGGCAGTTTGTGTAGGTGGTGTGAAATAGAATCTGGACATAGTCTTTACCTCGAAATAAACAGTTGATTGTTAGTTCGCGATGAACACCCGCTGGTAATCATCGCGGCAGAGATAGCTTTTTCCCGGCTTAGAGATAGACGGGATTGCGTAGAAGCGCCGGTTCACTCAGAAGCGAGGACTGCACTACCAGGATGCCGGCAGCCACCCAGACTGCGGTTTCAATCTGGTTCAAGGCGGAAATGTCTTTCTTGAGGTCATAGGCTCTGGCAGCACTGTTACGCTCCTCGGCTATGGCGCCTCGAACCGCATCCACTCCAATAACATGACGGCCGTTTCCGGCTTTGATGATGGAGCTTTCTACGATACGCCAGAACCAGTAGAGATTTGGCAAGCTCAGAAGCAGTTCCACTGCCTCTTTCTCGAAGAAGGTGGGCAGGATTTCTGTGTCGACCAGGGACTGGCAATTTCTCACTTGCAGGGCCAGATTGTAGAGGTCTGTTCCTGGGTCGCAGGGAGCCAGTTTGTGATACCAGGCGGAGTTGGATGCGTAGATTGGTCTTTTGGCTTTAGCCAGATTGTACAATTCGCGGCGAAAGTCTGTTTTGGTTGCGTTCATGATGTACTCCAGAAAAATTCAAAGTAGAAGTTTGTTGGTGTGAGCCCTGCTATTGATTGCGGTTTACTGAGGCGGCTTACGGTTGAGAAGGCTCCTTAAACGGGCGTTCTGGACCGGAACAGAGAACTGAACAAAAGGCGTTTTTTGTATGGCTTGCCGTTTGGCTCTTTTCTTAGTTGGAAGATGCTCCAGTGAATAGACAAAAGTCAGGGTGCTTAAACCCTAACTTTCTGCTGGAAGCTCTCCTATAGGGGCTGCTCCTGACTTTGAACCAGGCAGCGCCTTTCTATTGCGCTGAGAGAACGTGATAAAGAGCGGCCTTTCGGGTGATATTTGCGGTTGAATTAAAGGGGTTTAGAAGCCTGCGCCTGCGTAGATTCCGCAGGCGTCTGACTCGCTAGACAGATTACGCGCCGCTCACTGTCTCGCAGAGCGTCTTGAAAGCGTCCCAAGTTTGCTCACAGATTCGACACAGAGGATTGGGCGTCTGAACCACGGGCGGAGTTTCTGGAGAGTGGTTTTCAGGTTGGGAGCAACCATTACAGTGTGGACCCTCACGGCCTCTCCCTTTGATTTAATACTATATGAGGGAATAGAGGTACCCGAAAAAAAATCACCGACGCGGCGGCCAGGCCTAAAAGCCCGTTACCAGTCCGCGTCGGCTTAGCTTTGACGGCTCTTGCAATTGCCATGGAAGCTGCCTTCAGAGGGGAGCTACGGCGTCAATTGCTGGCGCCGTAGTTCCTTGCATGCCTCTGTCGTCAGTAGGGTCCGTGGCTCACTTCTGCGTCGACGTTGATGGCATCGGCCGGCGCTTCCGGTTTGACCGGAATCACCCACCATGCCGCCTTGTTCGACCAGGAGACGGTCTCGTTCGGCTTTTCCACCGTGCTTGTCACCGTGCCGGCCTCGTTGAAATTGGTGCGCTTGACCAGCACGCCGTTTTCGAAGCGATAGTCGACGCGACGGGGACGGCCGGCCGTCTTGTGCAGTTCCAGGTCTTGCAGGCGACCGTTGTCGTCGAACTGATAGCGGACGGTCTTCTTGCCTTCGCCGTCCAGTTCCTCCACCCAGCGAAGGATGTAGGCCTCTTTGCCGTCGGCACGTTTGGAGCCGTCGATTCTGGCGAAGTAACGCTTGCGCGTCGGCTTGCCATTGCTGTCGAAGTCCACGAAGTTGTAGCCCAAGGACCTGTATTCGTCGAAGTCGTAGTACTGCCGGCCGTCCGGGAGGAAGCGGCTGACCTTGCGAGTGCCCGGTCCGACCTCCGAGACCTCCTGCTTGTTGACGCCGTCTGCGTAGAAGTTGGTCACCCGGTAGCTGCCGAAGGAGCGATCTTCCTGCCGGAGAACGGTTTTGCCGTCTTCCTGGAAGCGCAGCACCTGCCAGTAGCTGTCATTGCCGGGAGAGGTGAAGCGCTTGCTGAATTCGACCGTGCCGTCTTCACGCAAGACCGTGGTCAGAAGCAAGTGTCCGATCAGCATCGACTCTTGCGTTTCCTTGACCTTGCCCTGGCCGTCGTAGATGGTGAGCCGGAAGACCCAGGCCTTGTTCTTCTCTTCGTTGTACTTGTAGAGGGCGCCGGAACGCAGCAGTCGACCGTTGCGGTCATAGACGCGCTCCTCGGCGGTGCCGGTGCCGGCAGCGGCAAAGACCCGTTCCGAGGAGATGGGTCCGCGCTTCTCGCCTTCGGCGGCGGGGAAGTAGGTGATTTCCCTCGAACGGCGGTTCTCGGCGTAGTTCGTGTAGTGGATCTCCTTGGTGAAGCCGTTTGCCAGTTCCACCAGGTCGACGCCGCCGCCGCTCTCGTTGGCAGTGCGCAGGCGGCGCAACTCTCCGGCTTTGGCGTCGGGGAGAAGCAACTGCACTTCAGGATTGTCCTGCCTGGAGCCGAAGTTCACTTCCACATTCGAATCGAAGGCGCCGACCAGTGCCGCAAAAGCGGTTCCGACCAGGGCCACGGCTGCCAGCGCGGCAGCGATATGCACTTTGCGCATACTCGTGTTCCTTTCGTAAGATTCATGAATTTCATAAGGAGTTGAGTCAGGGCACTGCGCGGGCTATTTGACACTTCCACCACTTTGTCGCTTGCTCCCGGCCTCCAACTTGGAGGTTGTGATTGATCGGGATTGGTAGCGATTTCTTGGTTTGAGGGGTGGAAGTAAATAATCCGCGAGGGTGAATAAAAACAGTGCTTACCTAAACTGGTATCAAGAGCTTTCTCTATATGACAATAAAAGTTATATGAAGAGGCCCCCTTTACAATTGGACATAAACCTCTGGAACGAAAGCTGGGGGCTTGTTCCCAGACCTCTGTCCTCTGTCCGGCAGTAGATGGCGCTGCATGCGCTAGGTTTTCCTGGCGCTTGGGGCTAGAGGAAATAGGCAGCTTGTTTTTTCAATTCGGCAGCCAGTTCGTCCATGGATGAGAAGCGCTGGGCCGGGTCTTTTTGCAGGCAGCGGAAGAGAATCATTTCCAGGGCCTGGGGTTTGTCGATGTTGGAATTGACGAGGGAAGGACGCTGGGGCATTTCGTTCAAGTGCTTGAAGATTACCTGCACGGAATTTTCAGCTTTGAAGGGGGGCACGCCGCAGAGAGCTTCGTACATGACGCAACCTAGCGAATATATGTCGGTGCGAAAGTCCACGGCACTGCCCATGCACTGTTCGGGGCTCATGAAGAGCGGGCTGCCGAGAACATCACCGGTGGCAGTCAGCCGCATTTCTTCCGTTTCATCGCCCACAACTTTGGCGATGCCGAAGTCTACCAGCTTCACTTGCTCGGTACCGGTGTCGTCTCGCACTATGAGCATATTGCTGGGCTTGATGTCTCTGTGCACGATGCCCTTGCGATGAGCATGGGCCAGGGCCTCGGCGGTTTGTGTGAAAAAGGAGAGCACTCGCCGGGATGCGATGGCGCCGTGACGGCGAATAATTTCTTCCAGACTGGGACCATCCAGCCATTCCATGACCAGATAGGCAACGCCTTTGTTGGTCATGCCGAAATCGTGGACAGTGACTATGTTCGGGTGTTTGAGGTTGTGGGCGGCTCTGGCTTCCTGCTCAAAACGCTGCATGAAGTTTTTGTTCTTAGCCAGGTGGGGGTGCAGAATTTTGATGGCCAGGGAAGCATTGGTGCGCTTGTTTCTCGCTTTGAAAATCAGACCCATGCCACCGGAAGCAATCTCTTCGATGATTTCGAAATGTTCGGGCAGATCCAGTTGCTCTTTGACAGGGCGATTATCGAAGGGCGAAAGCCCCTGCTCACGCCCGGTCTGACCGATTATGTTCTGCCCCTTTCCATCGGCGCTGCCGGCAGACATGACCGTGATTGGTTTTTCCATTTCCGGCAGGGTAATTTTCACTCCCGCCTTGTCGATGGTGCCTTTCACGGTTATGTTTACGGGCTCTGCCGCCAGATAACGGTTTACCAGCCTTTTGGCCAGCACCGCCACAGATAAAGCCAGATAGGGTGGAGCTTCGCCTTCGGCGTAGACCTTGTAGCGAAAATGAGCATAGTTGAGCCGTCTCAGGTCGAGAATGCAGTCCCAGAAGTTAATCAGGGTTTCCTTTCTGTCCATCTGGTCTTTGCGGCTGGGCATGCCGAATTCTTTCACTTTGGGCAGGCTGCGCATGAGCACATAGAAATCCACGGCCATGGCTGCCGTCAGGCATACCAGGAAAAGTGCTAAAGCCAGGTAGCCGTTGGCGGCCAGGGTATCGAAAATGGTCTTGCCCCAGGGCAGGGCGGCTTGCAGTTGACCGTAATTGAGAGCCAGGTGGTCGAGGCTGGCTACGATGAAACCGGCCAGAGCCAGGGGAATTGCTACTTTCTTGTTTTCTCGAAACAGGGAGGCGATGCCCAGAGTGCCGGCCGTCAGTCCGGCCCAGATGGCGTGACCAACCACAATTCGCCCGTTCACCATTTCCGCTGCCGGGATCAGTACCGAGAGGTTGTTGATGCTCTTTTGCAGGCAGTGAGCGAAGGAGTCTTCCACGATGGCAAAGCCGGCACCGCAGGTGGCACCCATGAGCAAGATGTCGGTGGCTCCCAGGGTCCAGGAACTGAATTTACGTCCCCGCCACAAAAGCAGCAAGACCGGCAGCAACTTGGCTATTTCTTCAGCCGGTACGGTGAGGAAGAGCCTCAGGGGCGACCCTTCACCCAGCACCTTTACCACTGGCGTAAGCACCGCCAGATCGAGCCCCATGAAGAGGCCGCCGGCAAAGAAGCAGATGGCCAGCTTGTGCAGAGGCACTGCTCTGACGCCGCTGGTTACTACCAGTAGGACGAATATGGCCGCGGCATTGAAGGCCAGCCAGGCGATGGCGTGTACACCGGTCATGATCAAGGTGGGGATGAACCAGAGAGCGATGCCCAGGTAAAGCACGAAATGTCTGACCTGCAGGCGGCTGCTACCGAGGGGAACGGTGCCCCAGGTGTTGCGGGTCTCGCGCTCGTCCAAATCCAGTTGGGCTTTGTCTGACAATTACTTCTGCTCTTTCTGAGTGGCGCTTGCTTTTGCTCTGGTGGCTTTTCCTAGGGTTCCTTGCCTTTGGGCGGGGCTATTTTCGGGGGCTTCCGCAGTGGTTTGGGGGAGTTGGCTGAGATAACCGTGGTGTCCATGCCCGGTTCCTCTTCGGCTTTTGTCTTCTTGCCTTTCTTCGGGCTGCCCGCCGCTTGCTCTCTGGCGTTAGCCTCAGCCGCTGCCTTTTGCGCCTCGGGCGAAAGGGCAAACTCTTCAAAGGCGGATAGCCCCAGCCTTGCCGCCGGCTGTCCTTTCAGACCGGCCAGGATATTGTTCAAGCTCTGATTGTTTTCCATACGAGCATCGTAGAGCTGCTTGAAGGCCAGTAGATATTTGCTTTCGTACATCTCCGGGTCATTGGGAAACTGGGGCGGCAATTTGTCTCGCCGCAGATGACCGACGCCGCAAGCCAGTGCCAGAGCCGCCAGTCCGGCTGCTGCCGCGCTGACAATGCTTACAGCAAAGGAATTTCCCAGGGTAGTGGCCAGATCATGCACTGCTTCAATTTTCCTCAGGGCTAATTCTACATACCCGCTTGGCTCTTGATCTCGTCTATAGTTCCATCAAGTGAGCAGTCTTTCCAGCATTCGTTCGTAGATCCGGCTCAGCTTCTCCAGGTCTTCTACGTTTACGCATTCGTCAATCTTGTGAATGGTTGCATTTATCGGACCCAGCTCAATTACTTCGCAGCCGGTGGTGGCTATGAAGCGTCCGTCTGAGGTACCGCCGGTGGTGCTGAGTTCGGTTTCTATATCGCAAACTTCTCTGATGGCCTCCCTGGCGGCATCCACCAGGTGGCCCGGTCTGGTCAAAAAGGGCTCGCCGGAAAGGCGGAAGCTGAGCCCGTAATTGAGCTTGTGCTTGTCCAGAAGAGCCCGCACCTTTTCTTCCAGAATGTGGGCGGTCACCTCCGGTGAAAAGCGAAAATTGAAGAGAATTTCCAGGTCGGCGGGAATGACATTGTCGGCTCCCGTGCCGGCATTGATGTTGGAAATTTGAAAACTGGTGGGTTGAAAGAATTCATTGCCCGAGTCAAAGGTCATGGCGCAAAGCTCGGCCAGCACCGGGGCAAACAGGTGTATGGGATTTTTGGCCAGTTGCGGATAGGCAATATGGCCCTGCACCCCTTTCACGATCAAGTGGCCGGTCAGGGAGCCTCGTCTGCCGTTTTTGATTGTATCGCCCAGGGTTTTGGCCGAACTGGGTTCGCCCACCAGGCAATAGTCGGGTATTTCGCCCCGGGCTTTGAGCACTTCCACCACTTTGACGGTGCCGTCCTGGGCCGAGCCTTCTTCGTCGCTTGTGATTAGAAGCGCTATGGAGCCCTTATGCTCGGGATAGCTGGCGACAAAGGCGTAAATGGCCACCAACATGGAGGCGATGGAGCCTTTCATATCGGCCGCACCGCGCCCGTAGAGCAGTCCGTCTTTGAGAGTGGGTTGGAAAGGTGGGCTTGACCAGCGGTCCAGCGGACCGGTCGGCACCACATCGGTGTGGCCGGCGAAGACAAAGAGCGGGCTCTCGCTGCCACGCCGAATCCAGAGATTTTCGGTATCGCCGAAGTTGAGCTCTTCGGCCTGGAAGCCCAGGGGGCTGAGAAAGTCGGTAATGAGCTTCTGGCAGCCCTCGTCCCGCGGCGTTACACTGGCTCTTTTAATTAGAGCTCGGGCCATGGAGAGCACGCTCATGGCGTCGTTATCTTCGCCGTCTTCCGGACTGGTTTTCTTGTCTTCAAACATCACGCAGCAGTTCGTTTATGCCTACCTTGGAACGGGTTTTGTCGTCTACTTGTTTTACTATAACCGCACAATAGAGACTGTGGCTGCCGTCTTTTGCCGGTAGATTGCCGGCCACCACCACTGAGCCCCTCGGCACTCTGCCGTAGGTGATTTCGCCGGTGGCACGGTTCAGTATTTTGGTGCTCATACCCAGGTAGACACCCATGGATATAACGGCGCCTTCTTCGACGATCACCCCTTCGGCCACTTCCGAGCGGGCACCGATGAAGCAGTTGTCTTCGATGATGGTGGGGCGGGCTTGCATGGGTTCCAGGACGCCGCCGATGCCCACTCCTCCTGAGAGGTGCACGTTCTTGCCGATCTGGGCGCAGGAACCCACCGTGGCCCAGGTGTCCACCATGGTGCCGGAGTCTACATAGGCACCGATGTTGACGAAAGAAGGCATGAGCACTACTCCCGGCGCCAGGTAGGCGCCGTGTCGCACCGCAGCCGGTGGCACTACCCGGTAGCCGCCCTCGCTGAAGCTTTGCTGATCGAAGCCGTTGAATTTGGAGCTGACTTTATCGAAGTACTTGTTGTCTCCGCCTTCCATCACATAATTGTCTTGAATACGGAAGGAGAGCAGCACTGCTTTTTTCAGCCATTCGTGCACAACCCATTCGCCCTCCAGCTTTTCCGCCACCCGAGCGGCACCGGTATCGAGCAGCGCAAGAGCGTCTTTGACAGCTTCCTTTACCTCTTCCGTCACTTCTTTGGGAGTGATTTTGGCCCGGTCTTCAAAAGCGGTTTCGATTACGCGGCGAATGTCTTCCATCTTCGTTTCCTGTCTTTCCTTCTTGTCTGTTTTAACTGTCTGGTTCATGGGTTTTCCATTTTCTCTTAGATGTTTTTGTGCTCGGGCAGGCCGGTAGGTAGTTGGGTTGGATTTTCCAGCCTTGCTCTCTCAAGCTTCGGCCAGCCTGGCGCCGTAGAATTCTTTGACGAAATCTCGGGTTCGTCTTGCCGCTTCCAGGCATTCTTCCGCCGTGGCCACCAGCGCCATGCGTACATAGCCCCGGCCGGGGCTGTAGGTTTCATCGCTGAGAGAGCCCCTGGCCAGATAACTACCGGGCAGGACAGTGACATTTGTGCGCCGGTATAGTTCCCTGGCAAATTCCTTGTCGTCGCCGGGAGTCTTGAGCCAGTAGTAGAAACCGCCCGCCGGTATGGTCACAGGCAAAACCTCGGCCAGAACCGGTGCAGTCTCTTGAAACTTGCGCCGGTAGAGGGCGCGATTGGCCTGCACATGCGCTTCATCATTCCAGGCGGCGATGCTGGCGGTTTGGATGGGCGGGGGCATGGCGCCGCCCTGGTAGGTGCGGTAAAGCCGGAAAGTTTCAATGAGATTAGCATTGCCGGCTACAAAACCGGAGCGCATACCCGGTAGGGATGAGCGTTTGGAGAGGCTGTGGAAAGCCAGGCAGTTTTCCAGTCCGTCATTGCCGACGTTGAGAGCTGCTTGCAGAATGCCCGCAGGCGGCGCACCTTCATCAAAGTAAAGTTCGGAATAGCATTCGTCGGAAGCAATGACGAAGTTGTACTTGAGCGCCTTTTTTACCAGCTCGCCCAGCAGTTCCAGGGGCATTACTGCTCCCGTGGGATTGCCGGGAGTGCAGACATAGAGCAGGGTGCAATCTTGCCAGACCGATTCAGGCACATCTTCATAACGGGGTAAGCCGCTCTCACTATCAATATCGATGTAGTAAGGGCGGGCGCCGCACAAGAGAGCCGCTCCCTCGTAGATTTGATAGAAAGGGTTGGGCATTAATACCGGTGGTGGTGGCGCTGCCGCTTGCCCCTTGTGCTTGGGGCCGGGGGCGAAACACTGGGCTACGGCAAAGAGTGCTTCCCGCGTACCGTTTACCGGCAAGACATGGCAAGCCTGGATCTTTTCTGCTAGCTGGAAACGACGGCTGAGCCAGCCGGCAATCGCTTCTCTCAGCTCCGGCGTGCCGGCCGTGAGGGGGTAGATGGAAAGTCCACCCAGGCTCTTCTTCAGTGTTTCCAGCACAAAGTCGGGAGCCTCGTGCTTGGGCTCGCCGATGGCCATGACGATGGGGCTGACCGGCGGCGGCGTCAGTCCGGCCTTGAGGGCATTCAGTCTTTCGAAGGGGTACTGTTGGAGTTGATCGAGTCCGGGATTCATAAAGTTGGTTCTGGATTTGGCTCTGGTTCTGGCTGCGCTTTTCCCGCATTGGACCGGCGCTTGGGTGCGGCTTGCTATTGCTTGTCTTTGTAGTGTTGCATGAGCCTTCTGGCTGTCTCTGCCAGAATGGCCGAGCCCAGATAAAGCCCGCTCTCGTTTAGATCGAATTCGGGGCTGTGGTGGCTTCTGGTGTCGTTTTCGATTTCGGCGCCCAGGAACATGAAAGCTCCCGGTACCTTTTCCGCAAACATGGAGAAGTCTTCCGACCAGGTCTTGGGCTGCACGGCAATAACGTTTTCTTTACCGATCAGGTCAATGGCGGCCTGTCGCATCACTTCCGTTATTTCCGGGTGGTTGACCGTGCAGGGATAACCCAGTTCGTAGTCGAGTTTGTAATCGCCTCCCAGAGACCGGGCAATCGAGCAGGCCTTGTCCAATTCGGCGATGATATGTTCCCGCACTGCCTGACTGAAGCTGCGGAAGCTGCCTTCCAGTTCGACATAGTCGGAGATGATATTACCCCTGGTGCTGGAAGAGTGAAAGGCCCCGATGGTGATGATGGCTGGTTCCAGGGCTGAGACTCGTCTTGAAACAATTTGCTGAATAGCCTGCACCACCTGGGCGCCGATCACGACCGGATCAACTGTGGTTTCGGGATAGGCGCCATGACCACCTTTGCCCTTGATGGTCACCTTGAAGCCGTCGCAAGCGGCCATGGCCGGACCGGAAATTATGCCCACCTGACCGGCTTTCAAGCTGGCGTCGGCATGCAAGCCGATGATAGCGGAGACACCGTCCAGGGCATTGTCTTCCAGCATGCGCCAGGCCCCCGACTTGCCGTCGGAATCGGTGGCTTCTTCGGCCGGTTGCATGACCATGCGCACCCGTCCCGGCAACTCCGTTTGCGAGAGCATCTGCGCGGCGGTCAGACCGCAGGCCATATGACCGTCGTGCCCGCAGGCATGCATGACGGTCTTGTTTTTGGAGATGTATTTATTGGGGTTGGTTTCGTCTATGGGGAGACCATCCATGTCGGCGCGAATGGCAATCACCGGTCCGTCTTTGCCGAGATCTCCGATCACTCCCGTTTTGCCCACGCCGGCTTTGGTTTTATAGCCGTAGGAGTCGAGCTTATCCTTCATGAGAGCGGCGGTTTTATGCTCGTGAAAGCTCAACTCCGGGTACTCATGCAAGTGCCGACGCATTTCGATCAGTTTTTCTTCCAGACTTTTAGCCTGGTGGAGAAAATGACGGTCGACGGTGCCGGCCGTGCTGACTGAGCTGGTGCCTGCAGCAGCGGCTGCGTTTTCTTTGCTTTTGGCCATTGGAAATTTCTCGAAGTAAAACGTCTGCTCTAAATTAAAATCGGCCGCCGAATGGTGCAAGACCCGCCGTGGGTTCTTGTTTTCAGGCGAAGAAGTTGGGTTTGCCGCCCGAACTGGGACGCCAGGAAGCGAAAGCTTCTTCCACTACGGTAGCCGCAATCTTCAAACAAATCTGGCTAATAGCCTGGATCTGTTCTTCCGTAAACTGGGCTTCGGTTTCTTCCATTGCTTTGCGCACGACTCTTTCCGCTTCAGATTTCAGCATGGCTATCTCCCTGTCAGACAGAAGGCGGTTCTCGACTGACAACCGTGCAGCCTGATTTTCCGCCTTGATTGCCTCAAAGTTTAGCGCGAAAAGCGATTGAATTGTTGTGAATGCCCAGGCTCAGGCGAGGGCGAGCTTGTCGAGAAGTTTGAC
Organism: Candidatus Obscuribacter sp.; assembly: GCA_016712465.1. Classification (GTDB taxonomy): domain Bacteria; phylum Cyanobacteriota; class Vampirovibrionia; order Obscuribacterales; family Obscuribacteraceae; genus Obscuribacter. The sequence goes on along the minus strand of JADJQZ010000001.1, from coordinate 6,174,048 downwards.
CATTTCTCTTTTGGCGGCTTTGAAGGCCTTTTGCAGAGCTTTCTTGAGAACTCCCGGTCTGGCCAGGGCTTGCAGATCAAGGTTGGTGCTGCGGGGGCAATAGCTCCTGGCGCCGGTGCTCTCGCTCAGGGCTGTTTGCTCGCGTTCGCGGCTGCGTTTTTCCAGATCGCGGCTGCGTCTTTCCTGTGTACTTTCGATTATGTTGAGGAGGGCTTCGGCGTCGCCGAAACCGAGTACTCTGGTGCGAGGCGGTGCCAGCAGGCTGCGGCGCTGGGGCTGTTTGTCCCGTTTGAAGGCGCAGCCTGTGGTGAGGCGCAAGGGGGCTGTAATCAGGGGCAGTTTATCGCTGGTGACGTGCCGCCCTTCTTCTCCTTCTTCGATGCTGTCGTTTTGCAAGGCCAGGCTCCTGGCGGTGCGCTTCAGTTCGTCCATGGTGCACTCTTCGTAGAGGTTGAGAGCGGCAGAAGTACCGGCCGTGCTCAGCTCCACATGAAAGGCGCGGCTGCTTTTCTGTTTACTCTTGCCGGGCCCTTTACTGCTCTCGGCGTCGGGTGCGGCCTGGCTCAGGCTCTCGCTCTCGCTGGCGGCGAAGATCTGGGCGAGTTTGTCGGTGAAGGAAAGCCTGAAGTCGTCCACCAGGGCGGCCCCGCAATCCAATTTTCTTTGCTGGCTCTGCACCAGGCTGCTCTTTTGAAAATTGATATTGATGACTCTGTTGGCAGAGTCTTCCCCGGCGGTGTTGCCATTCATTTCCAATAGTCCCGAGCTTCTCACTTTTCGTCTGGTTTTGAAGTAGCCGATGGGGGTGGCTGTCTCATTTGAGGAAGAATTTTGGGCAGCCGAAACTGGCAGTGAGTTCATGGAACTAACCTCGGGAGTGTGGTGCAAAGTCTTGTGCACAAATTTTGTGCAATGGATGCCGCTGTATTTACCCTTTGCCATCTTGGAAAGGGGGCTTAAACCATGTCAGTAGCCCTTGGCTTCCGTTTTCTTTTCAGTCGCGGCTTCTCAAGAGCATCAGTTGCTCGGCCCCAATCCCATCAGGATTGCGGAAGACCATGGCTGCTTCTTTCGCTTTCTTCAGACCGGCAGGTAGCTTGAACTCGTCGGTACTTACTTTTGTTTTGACTATTTTGGTTGTCAGCAAGAAGCTGCGTTCCCGGTGTTCGGCATCTTTGTATTTGACTTGCAGGGGCAGGCCGAAGGTGTTATCCAGCCCGTGCGCCCGGCAGAGAAGGGCGCAGGCCTGAGGGGGTGCCTTGAGCTGATCCGAGCCTGTGTAGACGATACTGGCTGGTTCTCCGCTCTTGATTTCGCCCTCGCGAAAGGTGGCTTCGATGGCTCTGGTTTGGGATGCCGCGGTGCGAAAAACTCTTGCTTTGTAGCCGAGAAAGTCGGTGGTGCCGACCGCTTCCATTTTGTGCCCGGTCATAGCTCTGCCTGTGGTTATGGTCAGGTCGCGGTGCATGTAGCCTGTGAAACTCCCGAGGGGCTGGCTTATGTACAGGCCGGAGCGGGGGTTGTAGGTGTGCACCAGCCAGTCGGGGGCGCTGGCTACGGTTATGGCACCCGAGCCGTCGTAGGTTTCTTTGATGCCGAACTGTGAGACCGTGACATGGTGATTACCTGTGATCAAGTTGCCCTGAGCAAGAATGAGGGCGTCGCAGCGTCTTCTCTTAGGGGCGGTCTGATCTTCTCCCTTACCGACCGTGATGGGATGCTTCCCTGCCGCTGATGTGTTCCTGGCTTGGTCGGCCGGTTTCAGTTTCGATTTCGCTGCGGTCTTTGGCGCGGCCAGGCATAAGATGCAGGCCAGGAGCATGATGATGGCGGTCGGCCGGGTGTGAGGAGGCTGCTCTCCGCTGCTGCACCGGCCTCGGGCCTGTAGGGAGGGTCTCTTCACGTGGTGCCTCCCTCTGGTTCAGGGTGCGGTTGTAAATATCATAGCCCCTTTGCCCGCGGCGGGACGGTTCTTGTGGTCGGGAGGAGGCGTGGAATTCACTTTAATGAGAATGAGTGGCATATTGTTAAGACCTGGCAGCTAATTGCCAGGTCTCGGAATTTGGAGATAAGTGTTCTCGGTTCAGGAAAAACTGATTTGGCAACCGTGCTTAAGTCTTTGGACGGCTTGTCGCTATGGTTGATATATAGTAGTCTTTTGGAAGAGATGAGAATGAATCGCAATAAGAGTATTTGATTGCAAGGCTGGCGTTTGCTGTGTCTATGGCTAAGGGTGTGCTGTGTGGCAAGAAGAGGGTTGCCGGCTGAGAGCCGAGGGCGATGACAATAATGGCTAATAAGTTCCGATACGGGGGAAGTCAACCGGAGTGCTTCGGGGTGGAAGCGAGTCTATTCTCGTGGCTTTCCGCTTTTCCTGGTGCTTCCATCGAGAAACTGAGGCGTATCAATCAAGCCTCCACCAGCTCCCGGCACATCATTCTGGCTATTACCTATGGGTTGACCGACAGGCATTTAGCATCTGTGAACAAGTTGATTATTGGTTTGATGGTGGCTCGCCACAAGGCCGGTCGTATGCATGATCAGCGGCTGGAAGAGCGCATCGAGGTTAATTTGAAGGCTTTGCACCGGGCCATAAATGCCCTGGTGGGACCGCCTCCTCAGGGTGCCGGCGAAGCCGCCTGTCGTTCGGTGGCAGGGCGCTCCAGGCTCGAGCGGTAGTTACTTCCCGATGGGACGCTTTTGGGGCTCTGCTGCGGACACTTGTAGCCTGAGACAGGGCGATTAACTTAGAAGCCTCTCAGTTGCTGCCGGAAGTCCCGACTAATACCCAAAACCGGCCGAAGTCGGGACTGGCGGCGGCGGCGCGCCTTGCAGCAGCCGCGTTGTTTCGGCTAGTTGTAAATGTCCTTTCTAACTTCCCTTTACTGCAATCGTTTATCTCAAGAGTAATTCCGCTATCACTGCCTTTTGCCTTGCTGCTCTTTCAATCATGAGCAGGCGGCATGGTCCGGCTTTCTTTAGTGGCGGGTCGGAAGAAGGACAAACTCAACTTTTCACTCAACCTGGAGGTGCTCAATGGAGCATTTATTCGCTGCTAAAAGTGCGGCTGAGGCGTTTCCCGTCGTCCTTTTGTTAGTCTTCTTCGGTTACTTTCTCATCGCCGCCCTGATTGAATCCAGTATCGAAAACCGAGGTAGGAGGCGCAGATCTCGTTTTCAATCTCCGTCCAGAAATGCAGTGCGCCGAGATGATCTCCTATGATGAAGCTCATCAGAGGGCTTCATCACTTTCAATCATCGGTTTTCCTATCTCATAAGACACTCTTCGAAAGGTTGGCTCAAGGTCAGACTCCTGATGCGCTATTTATCACTTGCTCCGACTCCCGCATCAGCCCCAGTTTGTTGACCCAGACAAAACCTGGAGACCTTTTCATTCTGCGCAACGCCGGTAATATTATTCCTCCCCATCCGGCCTGCGGTTGTGAAGCTTGCGGCGGTGAGGCTGCCACCATTGAATTTGCCGTGGTGGCTCTGGGAGTGAGGGATATCATCGTTTGCGGGCACTCTCACTGCGGAGCCGTTAAAGGGCTTATGAACCCGGCTTCGCTCAGTGCTCTGCCCGCCACTAGTGCCTGGCTCAAACATGCCGAGGCAGTGCGTCGCAATGTGCTGGAGAATTATCCCGGTCTTGATGAAGCACAGGCACTCAATGTCGCCATTCAAGAGAACGTTCTGGCGCAGTTGGAGAACCTGCGCAGCCATCCCTGTGTGGCGGAGCGCCTGGCTGCCGGCACGTTGAACCTGCACGGCTGGCTCTACCACTTTGAGACCGGCAGAGTCTTTGTCTACCAGCCGGATGAGGGGCAGTTTCTACCACTCTCGGATGCCGGGTTGGAAGTCCTGCCGGGTATCGTCTTCAATGAAGACAGCTCGATTTAGAATGTCGATTTAAACTGGTTTGCAGCCGTCCGGCTGGCCGGTAATTTTGTGTGAGCGCGGTAGGGAAATCGCGCTTGCTTCCACTTTTGTTTTCAATGCTTTCTCTAAAGCTATTTTTTGCTCTTGTCTGTGAGGCTATTTTTCCGCTCTTGGGATACTATAAATGGTAATAGATCGCTGAAAAAAGACAAGGGTGAGGGCTGGCCCCACCCCTGTCTGCAGTGTTGACGGAGGAAGCGAACTTGGCCGGTCACCCTTGCGGGTAAGGGCTTTCATCGCTACTGCCTGAAGCCGCCGAACTCGATCTTGCCCTTGTAGAGCTCGATGAGCAGTCTGGCCATGTTCAGGGAGTCATCGGCGGCGCGGTGCGGTCTGCCCTGGAAGGACAGCCCCACCTTCTCCAGTTTTTCTTCCAGCTTGACGTTGCGGAAGTCGCCTTTGGCGATGGAATAGAGCACCGAGACATTCAGCTCGTAGTCGCCGAAAGGGCTCGACAAGCCGAACATGGAGCATTGCCAGTCGACGAATTTGCGGTCGCCGGCGGAGTCGGAAACGAGAAGCCGATTTTTGCTTCCGTACTTCTCCGTCAGGCGGCGCACAGCCTCTTCGAAGGGCATGCCCTGCTTCTTGAGAGCCTCCTCCGTCCAGCCGGTCAGCTCCGTGCAAAAGGGGCTGATGCTGGACATGGTGGGAATGACGGGCATGCAGTGCGTTTTCAGCACGCGCATGCTCATCAGGTCTACGACGGTGAGACCGACCTCGATTATCTCCTGCCTTTCGTCGGCGGGAAAGATTCCGCCGGGGTAGCAGGAGAGTTCGAGGTCGATGACGTTGGCGATGTGTGTTCTCATTTGATGTTGAATTGTTGCACCACCGTTCCGACCGGTACGCGGAAGTCGTGGCGCAGGGTTCTGGTGTAGTCCCGGTGTCCGAGGCCCCACTTGAAGAAGGGGGAATTGCGATCGGATTCCAGCATGGTGGTGGTCCAGGTGCCGGTGTTCTTGAGGCTGGCGTCTTCGGTGATGTGCACCAGGGTGCTGGCGCTCACCGAATTCGGTACCATGCTGCCGTCGTTGGCCACGGTCATGAAGTTGTAGCTGACCGAGTTGCCGATGCTGCCGGAGCCCCAGATGAAGGTGCCGGAGATGCCGTCGGCGCTGCGCATGCTCACGAGCTTGGCCGGTCCGTAAACCGTTTCCACTCGCGGTGTCAGGGGCGCAATCACGGCCAGGGCGAGAAGCAACCCGACCACGCAGCCGATGACGGTGCCGATACCCAGACCGAAGGCCGCGGTGCCCAGTTTCTTGCCTTCGCCGCGAAGGGCGATAAGAAGTCCGACAATGGCGCCGAGCGCGGCGAGAAGTTGAATGCTGTACATGTTGGATACCTTTTGTTCTTGATGTTGTGTGATGTTGAATCAGGGTCTTGAGGAAGGTCAGGGACCGGCAGGTGCCTTGGAAAGCAACCCTCAGAAGACCTCTGAGAGCGCTTCTCCGGGCAACCTGCCGGCCCCATTGCTTCAGCTTGCGCCGGCCTTAAGCAGCCTTGGCTGCCTGCTCCGCCAGCGTTTCCAGCATGATGAGCGCGTTCTTGCTCACCATCACGGCTGCCGCCGCCGGCTCCATCTTCTTCTCGCGCACGAGCTTCAGATAGGCCAGGGTGGCTGCGGCACCGACGTAGGGGGCGTGGAAGTCGCCCTTGTCGGTGGGCACGTCGGACCGGTCGTCGGCCAGGATGTCGGCGAGGATGATCACCTTGTCCTGACGCTTCTGGGTCCACATCACCAGGTCACCGCAGCTCTTGCCGCCGTGCGCCTTGAGAGGCGTACGGATGATGGCCTTCGCCACCACCGGTGCCACCGCGATCGCATCCGCCACCGGGATCTCGATGACCATGCCCGTACCCGGCTTGGCACCCGCCTGACGGAAGGTGAGGGTGGTGGGCAGGTTTTCACCGACGGCGAAGTCGGCCAGTTCCCGCAGCTTCTTGGCGGCATCGGGGAAGCCGATTTCCGCCAGGGCCGCCGCCACGATGTGCACCCGCACGTAGTCGATGGGGTGCTCTTCGAAGGTGAGCGCGACGCTGCCGTTCTTGAGCTTGGAGAGCTCGTAAACGGAGTTGGTGCGCAGCAGGTTCACCTTCTCCGAGACGCGCCCGTCTCGGATCATCATGGCCGGGAAGCTCATCACCATGTTCTCGCCGAAGGCAGGACCGTCGAAGAGAACGCCACCCACGAGATCCGCGTCGATCTCGGAGATCCAGTCGGTGTAGAGCTTGGCCATGAGCTGCTCGGTGGGCACTTCCTGCTTGCCGAGCTTGATGGAGGTGGTGCTGAACTTCAGGTTGCCGGCCTTGAACTCGGCGAGAACCGCCTTGCCCACTGCCGCCACCAGCTCCTGCTCCAGACCGACCACGTCGTGGTAGACGTTGTGGCGCGCTTCGTGACCGAAGAGGGGCAGGTTGATGGGGATGAAGTCCAGCATCTCGTAGGGGATCTGCACGGCGTGCGCGCCGACAGGTCCACGGGAGCCCGGGATGGTGGCCAGACCCATCTCGGTGATGCGACCGACGAAGATGTCACCGATGCGCTCGGTTCCAGCCTTCACCGGCGAGGTGCCGCCCTGGGTGTGCAGGTCGCCGCCCCAGTACAGCTTGTGGGACTGCTCGAAGAAGAAGGTGACCGCCTTGAGCAGACGGGTGTGCTTGCCGTCACGAAGCTGCTGGAAGCAGTCCGTGTAGACGCGCAGGATGTAGATGATCTGCGCCAGCTCCTCGTCGAGCACCTCGATGGCCTTCTGCACCACGGCGTTGATGGGGGCGCCGGGGTTCTGCTTCTTCAGCTCGTCGATGACCTGAGGCAGCGCCTTGCGGTAGCTGTCCTCGAGCTTGATGAGCTGTGCTTCCAGGCTGAGGATGGCCTTCTGGTACTTGTCGGCCATGTTGACCTTGGCCCAGTTGACCGCCGCATGCATCTCGCCGAAGCGCGATTCATAGAGGGCGTCGAACTGGCGCTGGATCATGAGCTCCTGCAGGCCGTCGGCCCCCTGGAGCATGACCTGCCCGTCCGTGTACTGGTCGCGAGACACACCGCCGGGCACCACCTGATGCACCTTGGTGAGCTTGTCCAGGTCGCCGAGCAGGAGGGTGCTGGCGCCGGAGTCGCTCTTCTTGCCGCCGGTCACGTCGGTGTTGATCTGCCCGGCTGCGGCGCTGCCCTTGGCTTTCTTGCTGCGGCGCTTCTTGCCGGCGGCACGCTTGACCGAGCGAGCGACGAGCACGTCGATTTCCGGGAAGGGGAAATCTTCCTTGCCCTCACCGCGCACGGTCTGGGTGGTGTGGCCGTCGCCCATGGTGGGAACAGCGGTCTTGCGCTTGCCGAGATTGAGAGTGAGATTGAGCTTTGACATAGTCATTTCCTTTCGGGTTGAGAATTGCGGCAGTGCAAAGCGAGCGCCAACGGGCGCTGCCTGCCTGCCAGTGGTTGAACAAAACAGACTTAACGTCGCGGCCGTGCCGCAGTTGACCCATCCGCGACCTTCAGACCGCTAGGTGCTGAAGAACCATGGATGCCGACCAGTGGTCGGATTCGCCTCAAGCTTTGAAACCGCAAACTGGCCTACCTGTGCTACTTCCTACCTGGTGTGCTGAAAGCACTGTTCGCATCGCCACGGCTTGCTCGCGAGCAAGACCTCGTGTTTTGAACGGGTGGAAGGAAGAGTTTTGGTTGGCTTGGAAGTGATTTCAGAGAATGTGGGACAAATGGTAATCAGAAGCTCGCTTATTTAGGCCCTGGATGTCAAGTGATGAAAGGTTGAAGATTATCGTCTTGATAGCCTTTTACGAATTGGAATGGTGCTTAGAGTCTGATTTCCGGTCTTGAATGGTGAATGAGGACGCTAAGAAAAACAGCTATTTTTCTTAGCTGTGGTTAACCTAGCTAGCGCAGGCCATATTGGCAGTCTGCGGAATGCCTGATCGCTCTTTTAATTTTGGGGTAGTTAGATGGCATACTATAAGCAGAAGTATAACAGTTCAAAAAAGGGGGTGCTGCGAAGTGCAGCTACCCCCTTCCAAAATCGGAGCCGACGGCTCTTTTTGATTGGACATGAGTCAGTGCGTATCGTCTTTCGGCAGGTGCGTTGTGGCACAAGCCTGAGAGACAATGGCAGTCCTGACGTCCTCGGTGACCTTGTCTGCGGTCATGGGGAGCATGTCGTTGATGTAGATGGGTGCGCCGACAGTGATGGTGACTCCGCCGCGCCATTTGAAGCCCATGGCTCCGTAGGACGCGCCGGCAGTTTCCTCATCACGTTTGCCGTAGCAGATGTGGATGGGCACGATGCCGACCTTTTCCTTACCCTTGAGCCGCTCATAGGCGCCGATGGCGATATGAGCCGAGCCTTTCTTGAAGGGGAGGTAAGTGCCGGAGTTGGAAATTTTCCCTTCCGGGAAAACTACCAGCGATTCGCCGTGCTCCAGAACCTTGATAGCTGGTTCGATCACGGTCTTGCCATTGGAGCGGTCTACGGCGAAGCAGCCGAAGGCTCCCATGAAAATCGCTTTCAGACCCCAGAGACCGCGCATTTCTTCAAAGGCAGTCATGTATCGGGGCATGCGCTTCATGATGGCAAAAATAACGGGCGCGTCGAACATCGAAGAGTGGTTGGGGCAGAAGATGATCCGGCCGGGGGCGACCAGATTTTCCTTACCCTCGATCTTGATGCGACCCACCTGAACAAAGACCCAAATGTTGGCAAGGAACTTGCCGACAAGCTGTAGCGGACGGATTGACTTGGGAATGAATCCCGAAGTCAGGCACAGGTCCACATACTCGCGGAATCTCTGACGGAATCGCTTGATGGATCCGATGAGTCCCTGCGCGAGCTGTGAACCCTTGTAGAAGGGCTTTTTCACAGTAGTCTCCTGGCCTCGCGGGGGCGAGGGATTGGTTCAGATGAAAAGTTGGTTCGAAGAGACGAACAGGGGATCCATCAAACGAGGGCGCTATGCCTGTTAGATGCGCCGCGCAGCCTCTGCACTTCGGTGAAGCGAGGTGGAAGAGGGGTTGTGGATGAGGCCCTGAGGTTTGAGGTGGTTTTTTATCTTTTAGAAAATGAAAAGGAGTGCAATGAAAACTAACAAGTACGCGCCGAGTCCTTCAATGGCAGGTTGACCCCTTAGGGGGCTTGTCAGGTGGGAATGGGGAGCTAAAGGGGAAGGATTAACCGCTTGACAATATTTTGGTAAATCGCCTAGCTCCGCTAGTCTGCGCAACACCCCGCAAACCTTGTGGTGACGGATTAATCGGGATCTTGAGCATTCGCGAAGCGAGCGCTATGTGAACCGAAAGGGAAATAAAAGCGGCGAGTTCTTGACAGGTTTAATAATTTATTTGGTTTTCAAGGGAAGTTTCTGTAGGTTCGAAAGTATCGTTTTACACCTCATTCATTCAAGAGAACCAAAGAAGACCCAGATCATTCCGGTATCCTGTATCCCATAGTTTCCCCCTGTCCTTTCACCGGGACCGGCAGGATACCGTGTGGTTCATGTTTAGTCGGCGGGTTTTTCAGGGTGTCTTGCAGGAAGTTGTGTTTAGCGGTTCCATCAGCTCGGCCAGCCGGCTCAGATCATCGATCGAACGCCGTTTGAGCTGGGCTAACGCCTTAACATCACCAAGAAAGGAGGTCTATTTGGGCATTTTCACTACCGCGCTCTCGCGCATGTTCACCGCCCGGAGACCTTTGCGGTCTCAGTCGGACGTTGCCGGTCGAAAGCCCGCCAATGCTGCCAAAGGAGCCGCTGTTTTCGAGGTGGAGCGCAAGTTCCGCCTTAAAGATGGGGAGGCTTCCACGATTCCGACCAGGCTCAAGGCTATGGGCTTTGTTCCTGTCGAAGACATCGAAATGACCGATGTGTTCCTGCCCACTCCGGTGCAAGGCGAGATGCTCAGGGTTCGTACCGAAGTTTCGGACGCCCGCAGCCATACCGTCGTCACCATCAAAGAGTGGGTCACCATCGGCAACAGTCGAGAACGGCAGGAAACGGAGGATGGAGTGAACGGTCTGGAGAAGTGGCTCTTGCTCAGAATTGGGCGGCTCATCTCCGGGCGCAAGCTCTTATCCTTCACCAAGACAAGGCTCATGCACGAGAGCTCGGTCCTGGCAGGAGTTGTAATTGCAATCGACAACGTGCAAGGCCTGGGTGAAAACTCCGGGCATTACGCCGAGATTGAGGTCATCGTGCCTCAAGGCGGCGACGTCGAGGGTGCCCGTCGGCAGATTGTCGAACTGGCCGGTCGGCTCTTCGGGGAAGAACGGGATTTTGTGCAGGCGTCTTATCAGGACATGCTCAAGCAGGTCTCCGCCAACTAACCCAGGGGCTGAATCAAGCATCCCTCTCAAGAAGGAGGCCGGCATGTTGCCTGCCTCTCAGCAAACCAAGCTAAAACGGTTCGAAAGTCCAAGTCGCCGTGGAGACTGCAGGTCATGAATTGACTTGACTGTTTCCGCTGTGGACCTGGAAGTCGACCTAGTGTAACCCGCCGTCCGAGTGTCTCGGGCGGCAATTTCATATGGAGAAACTTACTATGTCTACCACGAAAACAGCCAAGAAGTCAGGACGAGTCCTGGACATCAAGTCGCCCACCACCGGTGAATTGCACATGGGCGAATTCCTCAACGCCAACGTCATCGGTCAGAGCGAAGCCTGCCAGGCGGCGGTGCGCATCAAGACCCGGGCCCTCAGCCCCTTGAAGCGCAACGGCTGCGCCGGTTTCTATGCCTTCCAGGGCGAGCCCGGCGTCGGCAAGACCGAACTGGTCAAGATGATCTGCAAGTACCTGCATGGCGACCCCATGGCCTTCGTTCTCATCGACGGCGGCCTCTTGCAGGACGACGCTCAGGCCTCCACCCTCACCGGTGCGCCTCCCATGTACGTGGGCTACGAAGAGCCGGAAAAGGCGAAGAAGCGCATGGAAGCCGAGAAGGCTCTCATGGACAAGCTTCGTGAGCAGAATCCGGCCCTGGCCGCCAAGTACAAGACCTTCAACCCGCGCAAGCTGCTCACCCGTGAAAACCTGGTGGGTTCGCGCGGTGCTTCCAAGGTGCCTCTGTCCATCGTCTTCATCGACGAAGCGGACAAGATGAACTCGCGCATCGACGACCTGCTGCTCAACGCGGTGGTGAACGGTGTGCTCATGATGAGCGACAACGAGATGGTGGACGTCAGCGATGTCGTCTTCATCATCGCCGGTAACCACGGCTCTGCCCGTGTGGTCAGTCGCAAGGCACCCATCGGCTTCATGAACGAGACGGTGGAGACGGCTCAGGCCGCCAGCCAGGAAATCATCATGCAGGCCATGCGGGAGCGTCACCGTCCGGAGTTCATCGACCGGATCGACGAGATCATCTTCTTCAACAAGCTTCAGGCTGAAGACCTGAAGATGATCACCTCCCTGCGCATCGACGAAGTCGTCACCCGCTTCCAGTTGGTGATGCCGCGCGGCACGGCTTTCAGCGTGCGCGTGGAGCCCTCGGCCCGCGACTTCATCTACCGCGAGTCCATGAAGGAGGGCGGCAACGCTCGTCGCATCGGGCGTATGGTGCAGAAGCATTTCACCGACGACCTCGACCGCCTCATCGCCAAGCTCGTGACCAACGACGAGTCGGTGACGGTGGATGACCTGGTCACGGTGGAACACGAGGAAGGCAGAGCCGACCTCACCTGGCAGGTTTTCGAAGACGAGGGCATTTCGGCCGACGGCGATCACCTCATCCAGGTGCGTCCCGATACGCCGGTCTCCCAGATCTTCCTGGGCAAAGAGCGCGTTCGCAAGACGCTCAAGCTCAAGGCCAAGGGCAGCACCAAGAAGGTCTACAAGGTCGTGATTCCGTGCGAGTCGCAGGATGAGATGACCAAGGCCTTCACGATGTTCGGCGGCGAAGTGCGTGAAATCCTGGAGTTGCCTGTCGTCTCCTTCGAGATGGGCATGGTGGCGCCGTGGAACCTGACGCTCTTCGTGGAGTGCACGGTGGACCAGTCCAAGCTGCTCGAGGAACACTTCGAGGGCGAGGGTGAAGTCGCCGTTACCGACAGGGAACCGTCTGCCGAAGAAGCCACACCCAAAGCCTAAGCGGCCCAGGGGGTGGGATGTATAAGCATCTGTCAGAAACCAACCTTGGTTCGTCATGGTCCAGGTGGGACGATTTACCTCGCCTGCCTGGACCCGACGAGCCCTTCCGGAAGCGCCGATGTTGACCCTGTGGTCGATTTTGGCGCTTCCTCTTTTTGAAATGTGATACTAACAAATATGGTAGAAGTTAAGAAAGGCGAATAATCCTTGAGGGTGTTGGGTTTCCGGTTCGGATGCCCCCGGTAAATCCTCGGCCTACCTTCCCTCCAGCGACCTTCCCTCCACCACGCACCCGACACCACGCACCCGACACCACGCACCCGACACCACGCACCCGACACCTCACACTCCTGAGTCCCTACCTCTCCTCGGCGCCGGGGTTTGTTTGTAACAACGATTCTGCAAAGTGGCTGTTAAACCTGGGGTAGACGCCCGTTTCCGTCCAATTTTTGAAGTTCGAGCCGGAGCCGAAGAAATGGAGGCTTGAAAGGTTTAATCGAGTATTTGCACTCTATGCATAATGCCGAGTCTGGTCTCTGCGCCAGAGCGCTTACTCCCTCTGGAGCTGCCCCGGGGGTGTCATTTTGCGGAACCACTGCCAATGTAACAATAGTGATTTGAAGAAGTGTTACATCAGTGTTTCGGGATTTTTGGTTGGATGAAACGCTGTCTGGGCAAGGGTTTCGACTGTCAAACAGGTTTAATTTTCTCCGTTACATGAGTTTAGTGGTTTCGGGGCTGACGCGGAAAAGAGATACCTCTGCCCCGGCGAGTCAAATCCAAATTGCAAATTCAGAACTGCAAAACCCCAACCCCAAACTCATTGCCGAGCTGCCGAACCGCAGATCCCCAACCGCAGATCCCCAACCTCAAAGCCTTGCAGAACTGCCGAGCAGAAAAGGGACCGGCAATGCCGATCCCTTTTCCCGTTCACCGTCTATTGGTGCAGCTCTTGGTGCTGGTGCTAGTGAGGGTCAATTACCGGCAGCCTCTGCCGCCGAAACCACCGCCACTAGCTTTCGCAGCAACTGGTGCACTCTTCGCACGATTTGACACAATCAGCCAGCTTGGGATCATTCATGTCTTTGCACATCTTGGCGCAATCAAGACATACGGCATGGCAGACCTCCAGCAGTTTTTTGGCGTGGGCGGAATTACGCGCTTGCAGGTCGGCTGAAGCATTGCACAGGGTTATGCAGTCTTGCAGTTTTTGCAGGTTGGCTGCTTCGGTGTACTTGCCGCCTTGCTTCTTGAAGTATTTGAGAGTGTCTTCGCAGATTTTGGCGCAAGCAGCGCAAGATTTCGGGGCTCCTGCTTTTTTGCCGGCCAGAGGCTTTTCGCAAGCCTCACCTTTCTTGCAGCAGTCATTGCCTTCCTTGGCGAATGCCGATTGTCCAGGCAAGATTGCCATGGCGAAAAGCAGCACGAAAAGAGCAATTAGTTTCTTCATGAGGAAACTCCTTATCGAGAATAGTTATAAAACGCGCTGGGGGCTGCGCTTTAAATCAGAAGTTGCCTGGTTTGAAGATAGATGGGCAGTTTAGGAGAGCGCATGAGCGGCTTGATAGCACGATCACCGCTCCAGTCGGGAGGTGGCGCGAGGTTGCTCAGACCGGCAACGGCCAGGGGCAGACTCGATTTTATTGAGACAAACTTTGTATTTTGCGAGGGCGGTGTTGTTCCCGCTTCCAGATTGCCGGGAATGACCGGTGCTTCGGAGCAACAGCAGCAGTTTTCGCTGACTGCTTCTAAGGCCGCTCTTTCAGGCGAGAGTGCCCTGGCGGGACTTCCTGCCGGGGTCTGAGAACCGGCCGCCGGGCTGGTGGCATCGACTTCTTTGATGCAACAGGCCATGGCCTCTTTCACGCAAGTGGAAGCCATAGCTTGTTCGGCCTGGCTCATGAGCTTGAAGGGAGAGAGGACAAACAAGGCGATAGCAAGAGCCAGGAGCACAAGTCTGCTGCTCATGGCTTTCTTCGGTGTCAGTGTCTCTCTGGTCATGATCTCATTTCCTGAGCCCTTACTTGCATTCTACCCGCGTCAACAAATCCCGCAATGCCTGACAAGTATCTTGCCGTAGTTTTTTACCTCTACCCATGAGTTCTTTACCAAGCGGCCGTCAGGGTTTACAGACATATAAAGTTCGCCCGCAGTATTTACGGTTTTATTTTGAACAAGGTCCATTTCTTTGTCTTACCGGCCACTTCGATTTTATCGGCGCTGCCGAACCATTCGATATTATTCAATACCTCTTTGGGCGCCAGCACCCAGTGTGGTCCCTGGGCGGTACTGAGGAAGCTTCTTGCTTCAGCAGGGGTCTTCACGCAGGGAATGTGTTTGTGCAGCCAGTAGGAGAAACTTGGTTCGGAACGAATTATCGTTGCCAGGCTGCCGCCCTGCCCCAGCACTTTCAAGGTGAGCGCATCTACCGGAACCTGTCGATCTTCGTAGAAGGCTATGTGCGCCTGAGGAACGGCAATGCCGACGCTGATAACGCCCAGCGTTAAAAGACAGAGGAGCGCTTTCTGGGTTTTCCCTCTCAAGATAAACCAGAGCTGTGCCAGGCTTAAGGCTCCGATCAGAACCAGAAGCGGTAGTGATTGCATGAGCAGCAGGCGTGCCCAGCCGGTGACTTTGTAAGCTGCAACGGCAGCACCCACAGCGGTGACCAGGGTGATGAGGGCGGCCGGCAAGAGTCGCTTAGCCCTTCCCAGGCGTATGGTCAGGGCGGCGGCTCTTGCGCAAAGAACAGCCAGTGGAGCCATCGCCGGCAAGATATAGGTGGGCAATTTGGTCTTGATGATGCTGAAGAGAACGAGCACGAAAATCGCCCAGATCGCCTGGAAGAGCATGAAGGCAGTGCCTTCGTTTAGACTGAGCCTCTGTCTTAAGTGGCGAAGTTTCAGGGCCGGGGCCGACAGCAGTAGCAGGTTGAAGGGAAAGAGTCCGCCGATGAAGACTGGAATGTAGAACCAGAAAGGTTGCTGGTGATTGACGGTGCCCACCATGCGTCCGAAATTCTGGGTGATGAAGAAGTCTTTGAAAAAGGCGCCTTTTGTGCCGATGGTGGCGGCGGCATACCAGGGTAAGTTGAGCCCCAGAATGACAAGAAACCCAGCCAGCGGCCTCAGATTCAGGAAAGAAGAGAAGAAGGCGCCCGCACTGGCACTTGTAGCCGCTAGATGGAGGCAGAGAATGGCGCCCACGAGAATTATGGCAATCGGTCCCTTGCAAAGAAAGGCCATGGCCAGAGAGAAATAGCCCAGCCAGAGCGCTTTCTGATTTTTCTTGTGGTGATAGTGAAAGAGTCCGTACAGTCCTCCACTCATAAAGAGTGTGAGAGGCATATCGGTGAGCGAGACGTGCCCCAGCGCCGAGCTTAAGGGAAAGGCATAGAAGATGAGGGCGGCTAGAAAAGCCTGACGCTTACCGATGAAGCCTCGGGAGCCGAAATAAACCACTAGCCCGAGGGCGATGGCTGTAAGTGCCGTGAAAATGCGCCCGGCGAAGGCGTTTATGCCGAGCAGGTGAAAGCTGCCGGAAACTGCCCAGAAATACAGAATCGGCTTGTCAAGCCAGTATTCGTAGTTGATCATGGGCAATAGGTATTGTTTGGTTTCCACTGCTTCCCGGGCTGCTTCTATGAAGAAACTGTCGGTGGGGTCGAGGGGACCATAGCTGCCCAACCAGGGCAAGTAAAGCAGTGCTGCCACCATAAGCAAGGCCGGCACATAGAGGCTGGTCTTTTGGGCTGGCGGACTGGAACTACTCATGCTTCCAAACTTACACTGAAACGATATCTACTCATGGACCGGTCTGAACTGCGGGGGCAGTGCCGCCAATTCTAACCGGTCGGCCGGTGGGCGGGCCGGGCGGTCGGTGGTTTGACCGCCTCTACATACAGTAACAGCTTCTAAAACAGTTTAGAATATTGCCGATCATGCGACTTTCTCAGAAAATTTTACTGGTAGCGGCCTTTCCTGTCGTGTTCGAGCTCACAATTTTCGGTGTGCTGTGGTCTATGGTCGAACGTTTGGACCAGGCCAGGCAAGCAGAAGCGCACGGCAGAGCCATGGCCGCCAGCATCAATCGTATCGGCACCCTGCACATGGAGCGGGTTACAGTTCTTATTCTGCGTCCTTTCAACCGTGGTCAGTCGGACATGCTTCGCAATCAAGCCCGGGAAAGAGTGCGTGATATCAATGAAGAAGTCAAAAATATGGAGCGTTTGACTGTCGGTTATCCCAATGAATATCAGCTCTGCAAGCGCCTTAATGCTGCTTTTGAAAAGCTCGGCGCCATGTTCACGACCTCCAGCGACACCACTACTACTCGGGACGAAGCCAGTCGGGCCCTCACTCTCATGGGGGTGAAGGAGGGCATGGAGGAGGTCAACAGCATTATCAAAGTGCTCTCTCAGCAGAGCGTCGGCGATTTACAGGGCAAACAAGACCTGCTTCTCAAGTATGACAATGAATTGAAATATGCCCTGGCTCTGGCGGCCTCTCTGAGTGTGGCACTGGCTTTAGGCATGGCTGCTTATCTTAATCGCAGCACCGCCAGGCGCTTTGAGAGGTTGACCGAGAACACGGCCCGGTTGGCGGCCAATCAGTCTCCGGCTGCGCCCATTACCGGTACTGATGAAATAGCGGACATCGACCGGCTCTGTCAAAGTCTTTACCAGTCGCTGGTGGAGCTGAGAGCAAGAGAGCGGGCGGTGCTGGATAATGCTATCGATGTAATTTGCGGCATAGACAGGGAGATGCGCTTCATCGAGGTGAACGAGGCCGCCTGCCGACTCTGGGGTTATGAGAAAGACGAGCTTCTCGGTATGCGAGCCGTGGAAGTGCTGGAAGAAGGGCAGGCCGAGACCTTCTTGAAAGCATTCGAGTCTGTGCAGCCTGGCTATAAAGCCAGGGTGGTGGAGCTCAGTGTGCGCACCTTCGAAGGCAAAGTGGTGGAAACGGAATGGTGTATAACCTGTACTTGTGAGGACAGCAGCTATTATCTGGTCATCCACGACATTTCCCAGCGCAAACAGATGGAGCGCATGAAGCAGGAATTTGCCGCCATGGTCTCCCATGATCTGCGCACTCCCCTCAACTCGGTTCTGCTTACTCTGGAACTTTTGCAGCAGGAAGGAGCGGCGGTTTTATCCGGGGACTCCCTCACCGACCTGCAAGCCGCCGCCGGCAACGTAAACAGGTTGCTTTCCCTGGTCAACAATCTGCTTGATTTAGAGAGCATGGCCGATGGGCAGATGCGGCTTTTCAAAGAGAAATGTCGCCTCGAGGATCTGGTGGACGGTGCGGTCAATTCCGTGGAGGCCATCGGGCGTCAGCGGGCTATCACCATCGATAGGCGCGTGGAGCCGGTTGAATACATCGAGTGCGACCAGGAGCGCGTCATTCAAGTTTTGGTCAATCTCCTCGGCAATGCTCTCAAATTCTCGCCCCAGAACTCCCGCGTGCTCTTGCGTGGACGCAAGCAGGGCGGCTTCTATCGAATTGAGGTGCGAGATAGAGGGCGCGGTATTCCTGAAGATAAAATTGCTTATGTCTTTGATCGCTTTTACCAGGTCAAGGGGAAGGATGATAGAGGACTGAAAGGAACCGGTTTAGGGCTTTCTATTTGCAAATCGATTGTAGAATTGCACGGTGGCAAAATAGGCGTTTTCGCCGGCGAGGATGGGGGTTGTGTTTTCTGGTTCACCCTGCCGCTAATGAAGGAAGAGGCGTAACTGATAGTTTCCGACAGCTTTGAGGAGCGGTATGGCTAAGATTCTGGTGGTGGAAGATGATCTGGACCTGGCCCGGGTAGTTTCTCGTTGGTTAGGGGTGGAAGGACATATCATCGATATGGCCGGTGATTTGACTGAAGCCCGTCACATGCTCGAGAATTCCGAATACGACTTGATCATCCTCGATCGCATGCTACCTGACGGCGAGGGGGCTGATCTGGTTCGGGCCTATCGCCTGGAGGGCTGCCCCACGCCGGTGCTTTTCCTCACCGGCAAGCGCTCTATTGAGGAAAAGGTGGAGGGGCTGGAAAGCGGCGGCGACGATTACCTGACCAAGCCTTTTCATGGAAAGGAGTTGATGGCCAGAGTCTCGGCGCTCTTGCGCCGACCGGTGAAGATTGCTTCCGCCGTGCTCAAGGTGGGGCGTCTTGAGCTGGTGCCGGAGCGGCGTTCCATCAAAAGAGACGGGCAGGAAATTGCCCTGGTGGCCAGGGAGTATTCTTTGCTCGAATATCTCCTGCGGCACCCCCGCGAGCTTTTCCCTGCCGAGAGGCTGCTCAACCAGGTCTGGTCCGATGATTCATCCGTAGGTACGGAAGCGCTTTCAAGCTGCATCAAGCGTTTGCGCAAGAAGCTGGATGTGGACGGTCAGGAGTCTTTCATCAAGAACGTCTACGGTGTCGGCTACGGCATCTTCCCTCAGGATTAGCAGGCGGGCTTACCGGAGCCTGCAAATGTCGCTTTGGTCGGCTCAACACAATACTGCCGGGAAAGTTCCTGGAACAGCCGCACTTGCTCTTCCTGCCAGCTGCGGCTCAAGCCCAATTCGCCGGCCAGCAACTCCGCCACGGCCAAAGACATCTCCTGTGCGGCTCTGGCGTTGAGGAAAAGGGCGCGCACACGGCGGGCAAGAAAATCTTCCACTGTCCGGCACATCTCATGCCGGGCGGCATGGATGACCTCAGCTGCGATGTAGGGCAGGGAGGGGTGCAGTCTCTTTTCCCATCCCGCTCTTTCCCCGGCTATAGCCAGAACAGTGGCTGCTTCCGAACCATAAACCTGTAGATGGCCGTATGGCAAAGGCAATTCTGCCTGAGAAGAAAGCGGCTGATAGCCATGCAGGCGCAACTCTTTGGTATTGCATGGCACCTGCGCCAAGCCGCCGCTTTCGATGGCTTTATCGATGCCGTCTTTGGCCATGCGCCGGTAGGTTGTCCATTTGCCGCCGCAAATAGTAAGCAACCCGCCATCGTCAATTTCAATGGTGTGGTCGCGAGAAAGGGCTTTTGTACTTGATGTTCCGCCTTTGACCAGGGGGCGAATACCGACAAAGACGCTCAAGATATCTTCGCGGCGCGGCGGTTTTGCAAGATAAAGCGAGGCTGTGGAAAGCACAAAGTCAATTTCCTGCGCCAGGGGTTTCGGCTCCAGGCTTGCTTTTTCGATGGGCGTATCGGTGGTGCCGACGAGAGCATGATCGTGCCAGGGAATGACGAACATAACCCTGCCGTCACTGGTATGGGGCACCATGATGGCTGTATCACCGGGCAGAAAACTGCGATCGAAGACCAGATGAATGCCCTGGCTGGGACTGATGAGCCGCTCGGCATCAGGTCGGCTCAGACGTCTGATTTCATCTGTAAAAGCGCCGGTGGCATTAATGACCACCCTGGCTTTGACGGTAAATTTTTCGCCGGATTCGCCGTCCTGTATCTCCGCTCCGTCAATGCGCCCCGTTGTACTGCGGGTCAATCCCACAGCCGAGGCGTAATTGAGTATGACCGCCCCTTTTTGCACGGCCGTCAAGATCAAGGACAAAAGCAGTCTGGTATCGTCAAATTGCCCGTCATGGTAAAGCACCCCATGCTTAAGTCCGTCCTGCTTTATGGTCGGAATGGCGCTCACAACTTGCTGAGCCGGTAGAACTTTTGACTTGCCGAAACCGGCTTTGCCGGCCAGCAAATCATAGACTTTCAATCCGATGCCGTAGAAAGGGGCTTCCCAGAAAGCATAGGTCGGCACGATGAAGGGCAGATCATGTACCAGATGGGGAGCATTGAGACGCAACAACTCCCTTTCATGCAGGGCCTCCATAACCAGGGGTATGTTGCCTTGCTCAAGATACCTGACACCACCGTGCACCAGCTTGGTCGAACGGCTGGAAGTGCCTTTGCCGAAATCACTTTGCTCAACCAGCAAGACTGAAAATCCACGGCTGGCCGCATCGAGAGCCAACCCGGCACCAGTCGCGCCGCCACCGATTACGAGAACATCAAAGGGCTCCTGGCGATTTCTGGCATTTGCCAGCATTTCAACTCTAGTGGTAGTGCTGGATTTATTCACATCTGGCCCTCTTTTCGCTGCAAATTGTATCAAGTCACAGAGGAAAAACGGCTATCACCGGCACTTTAATAAGCTGATCCTCACAAAGTAATACCGCCTCAGGAGACGATTTTTCAGTGGCGGGAGGGACTCTTTCAAGGGCGGAATGCCAAGCTCTCTGAAAGAGCTAAAGAATGCAGATTAAGTCATGCATATCATTACGTTATTGGCTTCTGTGAAGTTCCGCCGGGGCGCGCGGATTCTTTGTGATCGGGCATTTTCTTTCAACCTTGCCTTTTGTCAAGAGGATCTGTTAGCCACGAGTTGTTCCCTATTCGTCCTTATCTGAGTTGAAAGCCAAAACGTCACAGTAGTTTTGTGTACAAGAAATCGCTTTAAACCTCTCCGGAGGACCAGCGAGGCACGCTCAGAAACAGACGGACTGGATTCAAACCGGGCTGCCGGATTCAGCAAAAGCAGCTAGTGAGCTGACTTATTCCTAAACCAAATCGGACTTTCAACCACCGGCAACACCGGTGGTTACCCGAAGCCGACCCTATTTGGAGATAACTGTGAGACTAAACACCACTCAAATATTTGCATACTTTCAAGATTTTCAGAACAAGAGTTATGCCCAGCGCCTTTTCTTTATGTTCGGGCTTGTCTATTTTGCCCAGGGTCTGGCGCAGAATTCCGGTCTTGTCAGTCAGCCGCTTGCTTATTTCTTGAAGCAAACGCTGCACTTCGACCAGTTGCAGTCTTCGACATTCCTGGCTGTGCTGACCCTTCCCTGGATCATCAAACCGCTCTATGGACTCATAAGCGACTTTGTCCCTTTGCTTGGGTACCGGCGTAAAACCTGGCTGCTCTTGCTCAATACGATTTCCGCCATGGCCTTTTTGATGCTGAGCGGCGAAAGCGATGCCTATGCCATCCGCACCTGCTTGATATTTACAGCCATTTCCACTGCCGCTTCCGATGTCATCATCGACGCACTTATGGTGGAAAACGGAAACCGGTTTGGCATGGTGGGCAAGTTCCAGGCCGTGCAATGGTTCTGGTTTTACACGGCACAGGTCTTCACTTCTATCGTCGGCGGCTGGCTGGCTGATATTTCCACGCCAGGTACCGGTCTGCATGTGGCGGCATTGATCACCATGTTTGCACCGCTTGTAGTGGCCCTGCTCACCTGGACCACCATCGAGGAAGAGACGGCGGAGATCCGCATCTCCGAGCTTAAAGCCACCTGGCCTGCACTAAAAGCCGACTTGCTCAGCGGTCCCCTCAAGGCAGTGGCATTGTTTCTGGCCTTCTGGAATTTCAGCCCCAGCTTCGGTACGCCCATGTATTACCACATGATCGACGACCTCAAGTTCAGCCAGACTTTTATCGGCTACCTGGGCGCCATCGGCTCGGTGGGTGCGGTTCTGGGAGCCTTTGCCTACGGCAGATGGTTCACCAGGATTTCGCTCAACTACCAGCTTGTCTTTTCCATAAGCGCAGGCATCATCGGCACTCTGTCCTATCTGAGCGTGGTAGACCCTTCCGATAATGCCGCCTTCATCATGGTCTGCCTCAGCTTTGTCTTCGGCATCGCCGGCGCCATTTCTATGCTGACCATTATGACCCTGGCCGGACGCTCCTGCCCCACCGGTGCAGAGGGTTTTGCCTTTGCCGTCTTGATGTCGGTGTCCAACGGCTTTGCTCAGATTTCCGACATCATCGGCTCCTGGCTCTACGTGAGCGTACTGGACAAACAACTGGATACGCTCATCATCATTTCGGCGGTCTTCACCGGCTTTTGCTTTGCCCTGATGCCGATTCTGAAGGCGGTACCCAAAGAAAGCGAAAAGGACGCCGACTGAGCCCGAAAGGAAAGCCGGCTGCGCCTTAATCCACAATTCAATTAATCAACCATTCTCAAAGGAGAACACTAATGAAACACTCACCATTCAACGACGAAGACAAAAAGACCATCTCTAACGTGGTGCTCAAAATGGGCGGCGCGTTCGTCTTGCTCCTGCTGTCACTCATTTACCTGGCACGGTTTGTAGGGAGTTAGGTCACTATGAAACCTGACTGCCCAAACAGACCTTCAAGAGAGAAACCTCTTGCCTGGCTGGTTGCGGCAATTCCGGCAGCGCTTGCCGCTACCATCATCTCGATTCCGGCTCCGGAAGCGAATTCCTACCACCAGTACGACTATTTCAATTGTCCTGCCGCGAAGCCTCAGTTAATAGCTGCCTGCATTTCGGGCAAAGCCGGGCACAGAAGCTTCTTTCAAATCGGAAAGGACGGCGATGCCGTCTTATTTGGTGAAGCCCATGCCAACTCGGCTCAAAAGCTGGAGCTCGCCTCTCGCATGAAGGAACTATACGCTGCCGGCTATCGCCTGATCGGGCTGGAAGCGATGCCCTCTTCAAGGCAATACCTGCTCGAACAATACCGGGACGGCACCCTACCTCGTGCTGAACTGGCTGAGAAAATCAAGACTTCCTGGGGCTATAACCCGGAACCTTACCTGGTGTTGATCGACTCAGCCATGCAAGCAGATATTCAGGTAGTCTTTCTGGATGCGGACCGGGAGCGCCTGGACATTACCTCTCCCGGCTGGGAAGAACGAGAAGCGCAGATGGAGAGGCGCAGAGAAGCGCACTGGATAGAAGTTATGGCTGCCGCTCAGGAAGAAAGGAGCGATGGCGGAAAGTGCCTCTTCCTGATCGGAGACTTGCATGTTCCGCTTGTGGCCTTGAAACTCGCACAGCAGGGTGTTGCAGCGTCAACCGTGACGCTCACCGGCGGTGAGTTTTTTTATGATGATGTTTATGCCGCTTCCGCACGCAGCTTGCATTTGCATACTGCCACAAGGCTTATCCAGACCACCGACAACAATGCAGCGGCAGGTCCTGGCTACATCTTGCTTTTACCGCAGCCGCCCGATGCTTCCATCATCGGCAAGGTAAACGTGACCGAAGACTGAGTCGGCGCTCGGCGGTAAACAATTCTCAATCAATCAAGGGCGAGTACGGGAGCCTTTTCACTGTACTCGCGCCTCTTTCGAAACAACGCTCAAGGAGCAATATGAACAAATTAGCCCTGATCCCGATCTCAGCTTTTCCTGCCAATGGCAGTCTTATCAGTGCCCACAGTGCCCTTGTATCGGCTCTGGAGGAAGCTAAAACAGCTCGTGGGCTTTTTCATGCAGTCGAAAGCGACATGCGGACCGAACAGGATACCGAAGCCGCTGCTGACGAGGGCTCTTTCCGTCGACGCCGTCACCCCAATCGGCTGAATATTCTCTATTACGCTGCCAAGCTGCGCCTCACTATGGCCTGGCAGGACCTGATCCAGAAGCGAGCGGAACTGGTAAAGTCTATCGTGCACCTGCGTTACGCCGTGGACGAAAGCACGAAGTCCAATGTCGAGGCGCAAAAGGACGCGGCCCGCATCAATGTCATTTTCGCTGAAAATCTAAGCCTCACCGCTTACCGGTATATTGCGGCCGTGGAAAAGACGCTTTCTTACGGACTTAACTTGAACGAGCTTTATGTCGAAGGCAAGCCCGTCAACCTCTCTGCCATCGTAGGGGAAGAGTATTCTCGCCTCACTCGTGAATGGCTGGTGCAATCAAGCGGGCATGGCTCGGAATACCGCTTTGACGAGGGTGACGGGTCGGCCGTGCCGGTCAGAGACTACTACCTGACCGTGGATGAAGCCACCTACGACGCCATCAGTTGGGAAGCTTCCGCCGACACCATCGGTGGCCGAGCCCAACTCTACAACGTCTCCACCGGAGATGTTAAGGAACCGGGGCAAAGCCCTCAGTGCTTTGACTGAACCCCTTGCGGCAGGCCGGAAGCCCAGTTCAATAGTGATTCGCAATGGTTCGAACTGCACGTTCACTAACCCTTCATCAACAACACAGGAATTTGCTATGGTAGAAAACCTACTGGCTTTCAACGGAAACGTTGTGGGCAAAGGCCAACTCATCGAAATATCACAGGGGAAACCCATTGTTCCTGATCGCCCCGTAATTCCCTTCATAGCCGGAGACGGTATCGGCCAGGAAATCACTAACGCCATGCGCGAGGTGGTCAACCGAGCTGTTGGAGTTACTTATGGGCGCAAGAGAAAGATAGCCTGGCTGGAAACCTATGCCGGTGAAAAGGCTATGGAGATTTTCGGCAGTGCGCTGCCCCTTGATACGTTAAAAGCTATCGAACTCTTTCGCGTGGCCATCAAAGGACCACTCAATACGCCCACCGGGCAAGGGCTCCGTAGTCTCAATGTCGCTCTCCGCAGCCATTTTGACCTCTATCAATGCGTTCGGCCATTGCGCCACTTTGTCGGTGTGCCATCGCCAATGGTGCGACCGCAAGATTTAAACGTTGTCATTTTTCGGGAAAACACCGAAGATGTCTACGCCGGAATCGAGTATCAGCAAGGCTCTGATAAGGCTTTGCAGTTAGCGGCCTTCCTTGAGAAGCTGGGGGAAACCATTCGCCCTGATAGCGGCATCGGCATCAAGATCATTTCCAGGGAAGGCTCTCGCCGACTGGTGCGCTCCGCCCTGCAGTATGCCGTCAATCATAAACTCAGTTCGGTCACGTTGGTACATAAGGGCAACATTCAGAAGTTCACGGAAGGGGCCTTTCTGCGCTGGGGAGAGGAGCTGGCCCAGGAGGAGTTCGCCGACTATATCGTCTCTGAAAGCGAACTCTGGAGAAAGCACGATGGTGTATTGCCGGAAGGTAAAATTGTTCTGCGCAGTCGCATCGCTGATGCCATGTTTGCCGAGCTACTGCTGAGACCGACCAACCATTCGGTTATCGCCAGTTGCAATCTTAACGGCGATTATCTCTCCGATGCGGCTGCCGGACAGGTCGGTGGTCTGGGCATGGCTCCCGGCGCCAATATCGGTGACAATTACGCCATTTTCGAAGCCACCCACGGCACTGCTCCCGATATAGCCGGGAAAAACATCGCCAATCCCTCCAGCTTGATTCTGTCCGCTGTCATGATGCTGGACTTTATGGGCTGGAAGGAAGCAGCTGAACTGATTGTAGAAGCCCTGGCCGCAACAATAGCCGACGGTCATTTGACCAAAGACCTGGCCGTGCAAGCCGGTGTTGCTCAGCACTTGAGTACGACGGAGTTTGCCGCCGCCCTGGTCAAGACGGTCAGACGTTTGGCACGAAAAAAACGGATGAAGTAGGAACCAGACCCTGGTCCTGCTGCAGTAACGGATTGAGTGCCGCCTTTCACTTCAGAAGCCTGATTCATCCCTGGATCGGGCTTCTGACCTGAGTCTTAGAGGCGAAGCGAAAGAGCTTTTAAAAAAGCGAGAGGATACTATTGCAATACGTATTAAATGCAGTAGGAGGCACTCGGGGAAAAAATTGAGAAGGAGCAAAAGCGGATAGGAAGCCGGAGCCTCCTACCCGCTAATGCCTGACATAAGAAACGGCCGCGACGAGCTTTTGCCCTTTATGAAATTACAGCTATGAAACTGCACTTATGAACCTGTAGTTATCAATCTACAGGCGCGGCTCGTGCGGCGAAGGTGTTGAATGGCGCCTTAGACCTTGCCGGGGTCGAGGGCGATCACCCTCTGGCGCAGCAGTTCGGAGGCGTCTTCATCACTGAGGGGACGACCCTGTGCGTCCACCAGATCGTCGGTGCTGACCGCCTTCCCCACCACCACACGGGCCTGGCGCCGGTAGAGCGGGAAGAGCAGGAAGACCACGAAGTACTGGATGGCACGGTCCAGGGTGGCCAGCCAGCCGCCCGGATACTTGCCGTAGCGAATGTAAGCCGGCACGATGTGCACGGGCTTCCCCAGGCGACGGGCCGCTTCCCGGGCGATCTTGACCGTGCCCGGCTTGAACTCCGCCACCTCCGGTGAGAAGTTGGTCAGACCTTCCGGCATGATCACCACGGTCTCGCCTCCGACCAGCATCTGAGTGGCTGCTTCGCGGGTGCGAGCGCCGCCGTCTCTGATTTCATCGTTGGCGGCGAAGACGCCGGCTTTCGAAAGCCAGACTCCCAGGAGACCCCAGAACGAGGTCATGACCCGACCATGGGCCATGAAGCGTCCGGTGCCTTCCACTAGCAGCGGCATGATGCCGACGTCGGCCCAGTGGGGGTGGTTGGCCGAGAGAATTTTGGCGCCTTTGACGGCGGCGATGTTCTCCTCGCCCTGGATGTGCACCTTGCCCACCTGCAGACTGATCAGGTAGCCGAAAATGCGCTTCACCCGCAGGGTCGTAGCCAGAGAGGGTTTGGGGGCGATGTAGCCGCAGGTCTTCACCTTGTCGCGCTCGGGCTTGAGGGCGCGAATCTTCCAGGCGAGAACCAGGGCCAGCATGAGAAAGAGGACGCCCACACCGGCCAGAACGGCGAGGCTGGATGCTGAAAAATACCCGTTTAGACCGAGTGCTCCGCTCGCATCCGCAAGCAGCGCTTCTAGACTTTGTGTGACTGACATTTTACTTCCGTCTCTTGCCGAGGCTCGCCATGGCGCATCTCCCGCTTTGAGCGAGAGAGCAGCCATGGCGGCGAGGGCAGGTTAGTTGGTTGATGGAAAGGGCTTCCGAATGCTCAGAGCCCGTGGGGCAGGGTGTGGTAGCCGAGCTGCAGAATGAGCGCCAGGGCGCGGCTCAGTTCCTTGCGGCTGCCGGGGTTGTCCTTGCGCTTGATGGCGGCCACTGCGGCAGCCAGAGCGGCTTTGAAGTCGGCCAGGACGGGGGCGCGGTAAGGGGCTGCCAGGTCGCCGCCGGCTTCCGGTGCGGGAGCCGTCAGGCGCTCGGCGGCAGTGGCGAAGAACTCGGCCTGCTCGAAGTCCGAGAGGAAGGCGATGGGGAAGCCGAAGATGTGGTGCTGGGCATTGGAGATGGCTGTTTCGGCCAGGCGCATGCGCGCAGTCTCCGACAGCTGCACCTGCTTCACGAGGTCGGCATCAGGACCCTTGCTGCTTCCTGCCGGGATGGCCTTTTCGACGACCTTGGCCAGGAGCTGGCGACAGGCCACGATGGTGTTGGTGAAGTCCGATGCCTGCCTGGCGCTGGTGCCCACGTAGCGGCCGAAGGAAGCTTCGTCCAGGTGCAGCCGGTAGGTCTTTTCCAGGCGCTGCAGATGAGCGGCGACCATGGTCAGATTTTCGAATTCCTGGCTCGTGGCGCCGTGTTTGGGCAACTTGGCGGTGATGATGGCCAGGGCTTCCAGGGCGGGGCGGATCATCCGACCATGCTCAGCCAGGATGTTGCCGCAGTAGACGATGCGAGTCTCAGCCAGGTTGAGAGCCCGGGCCACCAGACGGAAGCAGGCGCTGTTGACGGGCGAAGCGAGGCTCAGGCGCTCTTCGCCTTGTTCGAGAACATTGGCCGTGCCGACCCAGAGCATTGCTTCCGGCAGATTGTCGGAGGCGAGGCACTTCTGGGCTTCGGCGAGGGCATGGGAGGGATCGGTACGGGTGAGTTTGGGATCGCTCATAAGACACCTTTGAGAGTTGGAGGTGAGAGTAGTAAGTTCACGTCTTTTTTCGACCATTTCTTCTTCCAGCCGGCTTGATAGCACCTGGTCGTGCCCGTTGGGCATAGCGATGCTTCGCTCCACCGGCGGCTTGCTTAAGCACCACAGGTGGTGTAGGGCGAAGCTAGGTTTTCGCTGGGGGTGTTGGGCGGTTAGAAGAAGTTTTTAGTTGAAAGAAAGGTAAGTGCATCCAGAAACCTAGTAAGTTCACGTGCCTAAATCCACGGGCAAGGAGTCATTTCTGGGCTTATTTCTCTTAAAAAATCGTTCATTCCGGTGGTTGGAGATGGTGGATGTCAAGGTGTGCTAGCTGTGTGGTGCGGGAGGCTGTTGCGCCAATTTCCAGCTTAGCGTCAGGTGCGCTAAGGCGGTGGGCCGTTTATTAGATACTCTTATTTCAAAAAAGCTCATGAGCTAATTAGAGCTGTCCAATAGTTGCCAAGAAATATGGCTTATGGACAGGCTCTTCGGTAGTTTCAAGATGTTCTTCTTTTCCCTTCCTTCAATTCGGTATCTACCTCTCTTCAATAGTCATTGCATCAGCTCTCTAACCAACTTCTTGAACCTTTACCGGTTCAGGAGTTCGTACATGGCTGATTGGCAGACGGAAGCGTGGTGTTGCTGCGAGCCTGGAGCCTGTTTGTTCCCTGGCTATGAATTTGAAATGGGTTGGCAGAAGAGCTGAAAACGTGCCCGTGAGCACCTCTCACGAGGAATCGCCCGCCCGGCGGTTCTAGATGGACCAGCAATTGGTCCCAACATCTTCTACACGGAGTTACCATGTTGAAAAGATTGCTATCGAGCTTCAAGGCTCTGGCGTTCGTGCTTGCCCTCGGCTGCCTCGGATTGATGGCCCAGGGCGGCGTGTTCACGCAAGAGCTGCTCACCAAGTTTGAAGCCCAGAATCTCCAGGGCGTCCTGGACAAGCTCATTCCCCTCGGCGTCAACGCGCTGGTGGCTGTGATCTTCCTGGGCATCTCCTATCTGTTCTACAAGCCCGCCCGCGCTGCCCTGGTGAGAACCCTGGACACGACCGGCGCCAGCTCTCGTGGTAAGACCCTGATCCTGCGTTCGTTGCAGACCGGTTACTGGGTCTTCACCGTGTTCGTGGTGGCCAGTGTGGTGGCGCCGGAAGTGCTGTCCAAGCTCTTCCTCGGTGTCAGCATTCTCAGTGCCGCCATCGCGCTCTCTCTGCAAGGCGTAGCCAGCGACCTGGTTTGCGGCGTCTTCTTGCAGATGACCAGGCGCTTTCAGCCCGATGACAACATTTCCATCATCGGTATGGATGTGAAAGGAAAAGTGGTGGATATCGGCTATCTGTCTACCGTGGTCAAGGTTGAGGGCGGCTCCGTTGCCATTCCCAATCGCGACATGTGGGCGAAGCCGACCAAGGTCAACGATCCGCCCAAGTCCCTGATCATCATCCCGGATGGGGTGCGCATCGAGAAAAAGAAGTAACCCCAGGGATCTGCGCTGTGCAGGTCCATTGTTCCTGCAGCGGAGCCTTCCGGTTCTGCTGCCACTGCTCAGGTTTAACCAAAATTCCCGCACCGGCTTTCCCTGCCGGTGCCTCATGGAGAAAAATCATGAAACTCAAGACTTTCGCTACTCCCTCTCTGGCCGCTGTCGTTGCCGATGTTCTTGCTGTTGGTTGCTTCGAAGGCGAAGCCGTCAACGAGGGCAAGGGCTACGCCGCCAGCGCCAACCTGCTCACCGAGAGCGGTATTGCCCGGCAGGCCGCCGTGGATGGCTTCAAGGGCGCCATCGGCGAGACCATGGTGCACTTCACCGACGGCAAGACCGCGGCGCCGCGCATCATCATGTTCGGCCTCGGTCCCCGCGACAAGGCCAGCATCGAGACCTTCCGCAAGGCGCTCATCGCCGTGTTCAAGAAGGCTCGCGCCATGAAGGCCCAGCATGTGGCCTTCGCCGCCATCGATCCGGCTTCCATCAAGGCTGATGCCTACGCTGTCGGGGAAGCCATCGCTTCCTACGCGGGCATGATCGACTACGAGATCAACCACAGCAAGACGGAGAAGGGCGGCTACAAGCCCGAGACGCACTTCAAGAAGCTGCACCTGGTCGTGGACGCCGGCTCCGTCAAGGAGATGGGTCGCGGTCTCAAGGACGGCTTCGCCATCGCGCGTTCGGTCAACCTGGCTCGCGACCTCTCCAACGAGCCCGGCAGCGACTGCACGCCGCGGCGCATGGCCAAGCTGGCTGAGAAGATCGGCAAGGAAAGCGGCGGTACCATCGAGGTCAAGGTGCTGGGTCGCAAGGCTCTCACCAAGCTCGGTGCCGGTGCTCTGCTGGCCGTGGCCAAGGGTTCCGACCAGGAGCCCTTCCTGATCGACATGCTCTACACCCCCAAGGGCGGCAAGCCCGAGGCCGAGCTGACCATCGTCGGCAAGTCGGTCACCTTCGACTCCGGCGGTCTCGACCTGAAGCCGGCGGACGGCATGCGTCGCATGTACCGTGACATGTCCGGCGGTGCCGTGACCATGTCGGCCATCAAGGTGATCGCCGAACTCGGTCTGAACATCCAGGTGCGTGCCGTCATGGCCGCCACGGAGAACATGACCGGCGGCTCCGCCTACAAGCCCGGCGACGTGCTGCACACCCTGAACGGCATGACGGTGGAGGTGGACAACACCGACGCCGAGGGTCGCCTGACCCTGGCCGACGCCATCGAGTACGCCAAGCGTCAGGGTGCCACCCGCATCGTCGACCTGGCTACCCTCACCGGCGCCGTGCGCATGATGGTGGGCGACATCGCCTCCTGCGCCTTCGGCAACAACGACGAGTTCACTCGCGCCGTTGTGGATGCCGGCGACAGCCAGGGCGAGCGCATGCTCAACGTGCCCATGTGGGATGAGTACAACACCTTCAACAACACCGAGATGGCCGACCTGAAGAACTCCGGCGGCGCTCCGGGCAGCACCACTGCCGCCTGGTTCCTCCGTCGCTTCGCCGGGGACACCCCCTGGGTGCACCTGGACATCGCTTCGGTGGCCTTCCGTGACCGCGAGTTCGGTCCCGACCCGAAGGGCGCCACCGGCTACGGTGTGCGTACCCTGGTCGAGCTGGCTCGCCGCCTGGCTTCCAAGTAAGCGGCTGCCGAGTAACTGGCTGCCGAGTAACTGGCTGCGGTGATTGAGCCGTACCGGCCCAGCAAGAAATTGCCGGTGCCGGTACGGTCTCTTTCTAAGACCTGGAAGTAAGACTGCGCAGCCGTTCTCTTTCTAAGACCGGGAACTAAGACTGCGCAGCCGTTCTGACAGTTCCTGGACGACGCGCTCAATCAAGTCATTCACCGGACCAACGGTAGTGCCCTCGATGCCGCGCGTCTTCCGCTCCAAGAGCCAGTCTAAGAACAAAAGCCGGCTGAGCGCTTCGGCGTGGGGCAGGGCTTGTCGTACATCCTTTTCAGGCTTGCCTGACTCGAAACAGTAGGCATCGATAAGAGCCTCTTTGTGTCTTGTAAAACTGCTGTTCTTGGGGTGTTCCATGGTGATGGTAGCGATATCCACCAGAGGCACGCCGAGCATGGCGAACCAGGACCAGTCGATGATGAAGAGTTTGTTCTGGCGCAGTACGATGTTTTCGGCATAGAGGTCGCCGTGGCTCAAGGAAATGGGCTCTCCGGCCAGGGGACCGGCAATTGTCTCAGCCAGGCGCACAAGGTTGAGTCGATTTTCCCGGTCTGCTAACTGCCAGCGAGTCAGCTTCTCAACCATGGCTTCAGCCGTCGTGGCGTAGTCGATGGGCGAGAGCGAACGCAGTATGCCGAGGGGCAGGAGCTCGTCGGTGCGGTAAGAATAAGACCGGTGCATCTTGGCCAGCTCTTCTCCGAGAGCATGGGCTACGCCTTTGATGCGTGTTTCGTCCTGGCTTTCCAGGCAGCCCAGAAGGTTGTCCGGTCCCAGGTCCTCCATGAGCATGGCTGTTATCTGTCCCAGGTGGGCAGACATGAATAGCTGAGGCGAATTGGAAATGGACGGAATCAAGATGCGTTCATGCAGGTCCTGCTCTATGTCCCAGGGCGGCAAAACCTGCTTGAAAATGAGGGATGCCGGCAGAGCGTCTCGAAACTGCAGCCTCTCCACATAGGAAAGGTCGCGGTGGCGGAGCACTTGCCTGTGGGTTAATTCCATCTCCTTGCCGTAGAACTCCAACAGCCAGGCTTGCAGCTTTTCTTCAGGCACGGGCTTGAGCAGGTCAAGGGTCGGATTTGGGACTTCCCGATCATCTTGGGTCGAGGATTTTGAAAGCCCTGATTTGCTCTCTGTAGGATTGTGCTGGTTTTCGGCTGGCATGGTCATTGATTGTGCGCTCTCTTAGCGAGTCCTTCGGGATTTGCTCTAAAGTCTGAACTCCCCAAGTTCATTCTACTCTCGTGACAATCGTGGCAGGTGAGTGCTTGCTGCGATTTGCATTTGTTTCTGCTCTAACCAACGCCCCTACATTGTGGGTGTGCGTCTTGTCTGAACAACGGCACCGCGAGCCAAAAGCTTGTGGTGTCCGTGTGGATGGTGCCCCGATGGCAGCGGCTTCTAACCGGCTTCTGTACAGGCGGCACTGTTAACCTCTAAAAACAGGAGAATATCTTATGGCAGATGGTTTTGATGGTGGTCACGGCGGTGGCGGAAGTGCCGGCGGCTTCGGCGTCAGTGATGCTGACGTTGGGCACGGCGGCTTCGGCGTCAGCGATGCCGATGTAGGAGACCATGGCTTCGGTACCAGCGACGCCGATATCGGCGACAACGGTACCGGCGTCAGCGATCTCGACGTCGGACACGGTCACGGTACCGCCGATGGCTGTAAAAACTGTCCTGAAAGTGAGCGGGTGGCGCGAGTCACACAAGAAACGCTCATGAAGGGTCACTCTCACTGTGACCCCAATGGTTGGAACGGTTCGTTCCGCCATGTATCCGTTGATGTGAACAGTGGTTCCATCAATGACGGCGTGCCGGTGGCTACCTATGGCGGTGCCGGAAACGGTAGCGCCGAGGCGGAACGCAAGTTTCGCGAAAAGGTGCGCCAGGCACTCACCGATCCCAACCGGCGTTACTACGGTGCCCATGTGGTCGGTCATGGTCCCCTGGAAGTGCCGGAACTCTTCAGCCGCATCGCCTCTTCCGAGGGGCTGGTGCGAATCTGTAACCAGATTGGCAACTTCTCGCCGGTGAACGAGTACAAGCACCACATCACCGACTGGACCGGTGCCATCTCCCTGGCACCCACGGAAGCCGCCTTGCTTTCCCCCAAGGAGCAGGAGCGCCGCAAAGGCTGTCGTGTGCCGGCCGGCTACTACGATGGAGCCAACGGCTTCACTCGCATCTGGCGGCAGTACTGGCAGGTGGGCAAGCGCAAGAGCATGGTGCCCTGGGACGGTTCCGTCAAGCTCGACCGTGAGCAGCGGACCTACCTGGAGGTGTCGATCATCACCTGGTACTACGGAGAAGCGCTGGATTACGAGACTCGTCTCGATATCCGCATTGTCTCCCTGCCGGTCTATCGCTGGTTCATCGGCACGAAAATCGGTGCCTGGTACTGGCGCGAGATTCCCTGGCGTAAGCACCAGAAGGCTTGCGACAAGGTGCTCGCTCAGCTCTTCGACGCCCTGAAGAAATCCACGCCGAGCGAGCTTGCTCGCCAGAGGCGCTGCGAGATTCTCGACCGGGCCAAGAAGCAGGAACCGGAGAAGCCCAAGCTGCCGCCCACCAAGCCGCTGCCCGTGCCTGCCGAGGAGCCCGAAAAGGGGCTTCCACCGGCAAGCGGGGGTAAGACCGATGGGAAGGAGCCCAAGCCGCGCCTGCCGGAGACTCCGGATTCGTCCGGGCTTCCTCCGGAAACACCGCCGCCCAAGTCCCCGTTCCCCGGTGATGCCGAGCTGGTGTCCTTTGCGCCGGGACATTCCGGTGTGGACATCGACTCGCTCTTCCTCAGCGCGGCCGACAAGGACGAGCCGGCCGGTCAGGGGGCTTCTACCGAAGCTCCTGCCGGCAAGGCTGATGGGGCTTCCGAAGCTGCCGATGGCACCGTCGACAAGGTCGTTTTGACCACCGGCGAGGCAGCCGCGGCTTCCACCGAAGCTCCTGCCGCTGAGGCTGCCGCGGCTTCCCAACCCGACCCGAACCGCAAGGTGAAGGTCGAGGTCGACCTGGCCGGCTTGCTCAAGGGCAAGTAGGCTTTTGCTGAACATTCCCTGGTCCACGCCGACTTTCCCGGTCGGCGTGGACCTCTTTGTTGTCCTTTGCAATTAACCATTCACCCGACCTCATTGCCGGACATCTTTGCCGGTTGCTTTGCTTCTTGCGAGGCGCTGAATTTTTCAACTTCAATTTGAGGTCTCATTCACATCGAAAAAGATTAGGAGGCGCTATGGAAAGAGCGCAAACAGGTACGCCTGCTCCTGCAATAAAGCCACTTTTGCTGCGGCGCATGAGAAGCGAGCACGTAGAAGCGGTAGCTGAAATCGAAGCCCGTAGTTATCCCGATGCCTGGCCGCTGGAAAGTTTCAGCGAATGGCTCGAACTGGCTGCCTGCGGTGCAAACGTACTTGTGGAACCAAGCCAGAGTGACGGAAAGAAAGACACTGTGGCGGGCTTCATTTTGTACGAGGTCGTGCGCAAGCGCATGCACATTGCCGATGTCGCGGTCAGTCCCGACTTCCGGCGCCGTGGCGTGGCAAGCGATTTGATTCGGCACGTCATGAAAATGGGGCGCAAGCTTCATAAAGTGCGTGTCACACTGGAAGTCCGTAAGAGCAATGCCTCGGCCATTAGCTTGTACAAGCACCTTGGCTTTGTGAAGAAGCGCACCATCAAAGCCTACTACGAGGATGGCGAAGACGGACTGTTCATGGAGGTGACGCTTTGAGTTAACTGTTCAGGTTTGGTCCTTGCTTGAAGCTTGTAACCTTTGAGTGGGGCGCGAAACTCGAACCTTTTCTACAAGAGAGTCCTTCAGGTAAATCTGTGAAAACAGGCTTCCTGAAGGGCTCTTTTGCTTTTTTTGCCGTAGATACTATAAAGCGTAATAAGTATTTAGGGGAAAGGCTTAATGCAGACGGCTTAACGCAGATGGCTTAACGCTCAATGCTCTATGCGGAGTGCGGAAGGCTTAATGCTCTGTGCGGAGTGCGGAAGGCTTAATGCTCTGTGCGGAGTGCGGAAGGCTTAATGCTCAACGCTCTATGCGGAGTGCTCAGCGCTGTGCAGCCAACGTTCACTTCGGACGAATTCTCACCCAGGGTAAATGTTTTGGAAAATTGAGGCGAAGGCGAAAAACGCAATAATTTCGCCTTCGCCTATTTTTTTCCACGGATAGGAGGTAAGCCGGGCTAATTGTAGTCGCCGCTTTCTCTGGCTGACGGAGCCCTGGCTGCATCTGGTCGCCGGTGCATCTAGTCGCCGCTGGGTCTAGCCGCCGGTGCATCTAGTCGCCGCTGGGTCTAGCCGCCGGTGCATCTAGTCGCCGCTGAGTCCAGCCGCTGCTGCGTCCGGCTGTCAGGTAATGTCTCTAGCCGGCCGATGCGTTGCGGTGTCGGTAGGTAATCCGTCCGCGCTTCAAATCATAGGGGCTAAGCTCGATGGTAACTCGATCGCCGGGTAATATCTTGATGAAGTTCTTGCGTACTTTGCCGGAGAGGTGGGCCATGACCTTATGCCCGTTCTCCAGTTCAACTGTGAAAAGGCATGAGGGCAATGTCTCCAGCACCTTGCCGTCGAGTACGATCCCCTCTGCTTTCTTGTTATTATTTTGGTCCATGGTAACTTCGCTTTTCTGATATTTAGTGCTTGTTGCTTAATTGCGTAAGTATGCAACTATGCAATAGTATAGCGCATCTTCTCTGCGAAATCTGCTGATCTCCCCATCTTCGGTTGGAATCGCAATGAATGTTGAGATATGCCGAATTTACAGCTTTTTCAGCGTTTTCTGAATGTCGGCCAGTTGGGAGTTGAATATTTCCCTGGCTACGTCGAGAAGCTTGAATATCTTTGGATCGCTGCACGAATAGTAGATGTTGATACCTTGTTTCCTTGCCGTTACCAGATTTTTCGCTTTCAGTACGGCTAACTGCTGAGATACATTGGGAAGCTCTACTTCCAGGCGGTCTCTTATTTCTGATACGGTTAATTCGTCATTGCGCAATTCGTCGAGAATTCTGATGCGCAGGGGATTGCTTAAAGCCTTGAAGAATTCTGCTTTGAACTGGGTCAGTTTGGCGATCTGCTGCTTTTGAGTCTGGGACACTTTGATTTCTTCCGGCGTGGCAACGTTTATCTCTGAGAGTATCTTTAATCTCTGAGAGCATCCTGCTTGAACTTTCTGGTAGTTTTTCAATCAGTTGCAGAACTCTGCAAGTTTTACACACACTTGATTGACTGTCTAGATTGGAGGTAACTAAACCGGCTCCTGAGGCATCCCGATGTGGTGGCCTTTGCAATGTCAGCCGTTGCAAAATCAGTCCGATGCGGGCAGCCTGCGCAAATATTCCGCTGCTTCCGTCGCTCCGTGCTCCAGTGCCAGCTTGAGCCAGTGCGCCGCTTCTTGATTTTCACCTTGCCGTTGATAGTAACAGCCCAATTCCAGCTCGGCATTTTCATTTTCCAGTTCTGCCGATGCTTTCAGTAAACGCAGAGCTTCCGGTACATCCTGCTTAACGCCCAGCCCGTCCATCAATAGACGGGCCAGGGCCAGCATGGCCGAGCTGTTTTTGTCATGGGCGGCTTTCTTGAACCAGTGGGCTGCCGTCTTATTGCAGCGAGACACTCCCAGCCCCATTTGATAGTGATAGCCGAGCCAGTACATGGCCGTGCTTACATCTTGTTCGGCGGCTTCTCTAAACAGATTGACGGCTCGCTTATGGTCTTGCTGCAAGCCGTTGATGCCGTCGGCGTACCATTGCCCGAGTACTAAAGTCGCCCATTCATAGCCGTTGAAGTGTGATTCCTTCATCCATTTGAGAGCCAGGGCCGTGTCTTGGGCCGTGCCCAGGCCCTGCTCATAGAGCATGGCTAGTTCGTATTGAGCCGTGGCCACGCCCTGGTCGCTGGCTAATTTGAACCAGTAAAAGGCGCTTTCGGCATCAATCTCCGTGCCCATGCCTTGAATATAGCAAAGCCCAGCCTGGTACTGCGCCTCGGCGTTTCCCTGCTGCCCTGCCCGTTCGAACCACTTCAAGGCCAGCTTCTCGTTCTTTTCCACTTCATCTCCGACGATATAGAACAGCGCCAGTAGATACTGCGCACTCTCGTCTTCCAATTCGGCAGAACGGGTGTACCATTCGATTGCTTTGTCGACACTGGGTTCGACTCCCAGACCCTGATGGTAAAGGCTGCCCAGGGCGGCCATGGCGCCTCGATGCCCCTGTTCGGCGGCTTTGGCATACCAGTAGGCTGCTTTCTCCGGGTCGGCTGTGATGCCTTCGCCGTTCTTGAATAAATCCCCCAGCATGGCCTGGGCGTCGGCCAGACCCTGCGTGGCGGCTTTCAGGCACCATTCGAAAGCCAACTCCAGATTCTTTTCTACTACAACGCCGTCGTCGTAGGTATAGGCTAGGTCCAGTTGAGCCGGTGCAAAACCCTGCTCCGCCAGTTTGAGATTGTGCAGAAAGCGCTCATCCTCGGGCGTGTCTTCTTGCACCGGTTCCGATTGCCCGAAGTATTTTTCCACTTCCGCTTCGCTCTTAGAGAGAAGCGCCAGGCATTGCTCGAGGTGCTGGCGGAAGGCGGTCATATTGATGTAACGATCATCCGGGTGTTTAGCCAGGGCTTTCAGCACCACGTCCTGAATGGCTCTTTCACTGGCTTTGCCGGCGAATTCCGGCGGGTATTCGTTCACATGTTTGAAGATGACGTTGAGAAAGTTCTCTCCCTCAAAGGGTGAGCGACCGGTCAGACATTCATAGAGCACACAGCCCAGAGAATAAATATCCGAGCGGTGATCTACTTTTTGCCCCATGCACTGTTCCGGGCTCATGTAGAGCGGTGAGCCGAAGACCTCGCCTGTCTGGGTGAGGCGCAAGCTAACCTGTCCCGGCTGGGTAAAGACTTTGGCAATGCCGAAATCCACCAGCACTGCTTTCTTCTCGCCGCCTGCCTCAACAACCATAATATTGCTTGGTTTAAGGTCGCGGTGGACAACATGGCGATGGTGAGCGTGGGCCAGGGCATCACATAGCTCGATGACAAATTTGAGGGAAAGCTCGGGGGGCAGCGGTACTTTATCGATGAGGCTGTTCAGGGGGGCGCCGTCCAGATACTCCATAACCATGAAGGGCAGCCCTTCTTCGCTCATGCCGTATTCGTAAACCTTGACTATATTCGGGTGTTCGAGGCTGCTCGCTGCTTTTGCTTCGATCATGAAACGATTGCGTAAAGGCTCACTGGCGGCAGCGTCTGCCACCAACAGTTTGAGAGCGACGCGGGCTTTAGCCGGGTCTTCGGCCTGTTTGTCGGTGGCTCGATAAATGATACCCATGCCGCCCCGGCCCAGCTCGCAGTCGATCTGATAGCGCCCCACCAGCGTATGTCCCACAGGTGATAGGAAGAGGGTTGTCTCTAGCTGGTTGCCGTCATGAGGGCACACCAGGGTTTCAATGGGAAAGGTGTTGTGGCAGTCCTGGCATTTCTTATGAAGGAAATTCGACATAGCTCCCCTGACCTTGGCTGGGATGGCCAATATACCCGCCTGGATGGAAACTACTCCGGTTTCAGACCTCCAGTTTCAGGTAGTCTTGCAGACTACTGCCCTGCGATTTATTGTCCCGGTTGGGAGCTTGTAAGCCGCCCGGTTGCAAATCCTCGCTTTCTACGGCACGCATATCAAGGCTGAATCTAGTACCCGGGCAGCAATGGGGACTGGTTCCATGCAAATGGGCGGCGGCAAAGACAATTGCTTCCCCTTCTTTGAGGCTGAACGCGGCGGGATCTTGCAGGGCGTCTTCATCGAGAGCCTGGGGATAGAGTGCCTTTTTGCTCTCTGCATGATTGCTCTGCGATTTGCCGAAACCTACATCTTCCTTCCAGTTATCGTAGTTGAAGAGATGGGAGTCGTTTGCCACCGGCTCATCAAAGTATTGAGGATAGAAGCGAAAACTGTCTTGCGGTCCCACATCATGCAGTGCCAGCCAAATATTGATCTGACTTTGAGGATTGGCATAAAACGTATCCCGGTGAGTGCTGAACAGGGGCAAAAGACCAGCCTCGGCTAGAGTGCTGCGGGAGATCGGCTGGCAGGCGCCTTCTTCTTCTTCCGGCGCAAGCGGTTCCGGCAGGAGGCTCTGCCAGGGTGGTACAACCCTCAGCCTGGGCGGATCAAAGCGGATACCGGCGCGGCTGTTGAAAGTATTGCAGAGGATATCCAGAAGCAGGTTCCTCAGCTCCCGATCCTGGAAAATGACTTGCTTGGCTTCGCTGACGCAGTGCAAGAACTCCGGTCTCTTCAGCCTTTTATGGGCCAGCCTGGGCTCTGCGCCAAAGACTTCGGTAATGTGCTGCCAGGCGCGCTCCAGTACGAGGCGGCTTGTACCGGAGACCGGCAGGTGAATGATCTGTCCTTCCTTGAGAACGCGGCTGCGCGCTTTGAGAGGAGTGCAACCCGCTTCCAGCTTACTCAGGGGCAAAGTACTTATCTTGTGGCTGTCTGAAATGTTCATGAGCTGCTGCTTCTTGCGCTTTTATATCATGATGAGCGGGGAGTGAACTTTTGAATTTTATTTTCTCAAGATTCAGGTGGAAGAGGCTATCATAAACCCTGTTGTTAGCGGCCGGTTGAACATTATGAAAGTAAACAGTAAAGATCAAGTCGGAGCCATTATCGATAGGCTTAAGTTACTGCCTCATCCGGAAGGCGGCTACTACCGCGAAACCTATAGGTGTGACCGGCAAATTTCAGTTTCCGACGGTCGGGAACGGACCGTGGGCACGGCTATTTACTACCTCCTGACCGAGTCGACTTTTTCTGAGATGCACCGCTTGCGCTTCGATGAGATCTTCCATTTCTACATGGGTGATGCCGTTGAAATGCTGCAGTTGCATGAAGGGCAAAGCACAGTACATTTACTCGGCACAGATCTCTCTAATGGTCAGGTGCCGCAATTGCTTGTACCGGCTGGTGTCTGGCAGGGGTCAAGGCTTGTGCCGGGTGGTCAATTTGCTCTGCTCGGCACCACCATGACGCCCGGTTTCGACTTCGCCGACTATGAGCAAGGGCGCCGCTCCGAGCTAATTTCGGCTTATCCGCAGCAGCGCAGCCTGATCGAATATCTGACCAGAGTTTGAGTTACCGGCTTCACTAAAGAAAGGTCTGATTTCAATGTCAACTGCCCTGGTTAAGTACATTCAGTCTGAACTTGCCACCCTGGCCGATCCCGTGAAGGCGGAGGAAATGGCTGCCTATATGCGCACCGAAATGCCTTTCTATGGGGTGCAGAAGCCCGACCGCGTGCCCCTCATACGCGAGATGAAGAAGCGCTTCCCGCCGGTCTCTCTCAGTGACTATCAAAGAAATGTTCTGGCGCTCTGGCAGCTTGAGCACCGGGAAGAGAAATATTTGGCTATCAACTATGCCGATTCCTTTAAGCAGTATATGATACCGCAAGCGGTGCCGCTCTTTGAGCGCCTGGTACGGGAAGGACAGTGGTGGGACTTCGTTGATCCAATTGCCTCCTGGCTGGTGGGAAGAACCCTGCTAAGTCATGAAGAGAGCCTGCGTCCAGTCATTGAAACTTATGTGCAAGATGAGGATTTCTGGATTCGTCGCACGGCTTTATTGGCTCATCTGGGTCACAAGAAGATGACAAACAGTGAGGCACTTTTCCGCTACTGCACTACTCTTGCCGGTGAGAAAGAATTCTTCATCCGCAAGGCTATCGGCTGGGCTTTGAGGGAATACAGCAAGAGCGAACCGGAAAAAGTCAGCCGCTATCTCAAGAAAAATGCCGATAACCTTTCACCTCTGAGCTACAAGGAAGGCGCTAAGCATCTGGTCAAAATGGGCTTGCTCAAACTCTAAGAGTTGTCGCCCGGTAGAGCGCTCAATTAATGCTCTTGCGCCGTGGAGGTATATGTAGGTGAGTTGCTCGAAAATAGAAACACTTTGACTGTCTGTGCGGGGGCCACTTTGGTTTATTGAAGGCTAAAGGAAGCGGGGAGAGACCCCTCGGCGACTCTACTAAGCTTTTAGACAATCTCCTTGTCGTTAATTGGCGTTTGGCGGCTCATTGGGTTACGATAGTCGGATTCGAGGAACCTTTTGATTCCCGGTATCCTTTTTTGCGCTTGTTCAGCCGGTGCCCCATTTTGAAATTTTGGATGTGGAGGACGTACTTTCATGATGGATACTGGGGCTAAGAGGCTTGAACTCGAGTGCCAGATTCTATGTAATGCACTCAGGCAAAGCTGGACGGCTTCCGATCTGGTGGGTGTAGTCACGGCTGCCAGGCAGTTGGCCGAGTTTTTCCCCGACCTTTTGAATGCTAACCCGTCGGAAAATAACCTGCCCAATCTTTATGAAATGCTGGCCGTGGATATCAGGACCAGCCCCAATCGCATGAAATCTCTCTTCCGCATGCGCCGCAAACATCATCTGCGCACTCAGAAACTGCATGGACGTGAGAATCGCCTCGCTTTCTATGAATTGCTTGACATGGGCCTGATCATGCGCAATGCCAGGCTACGCCTCAGTCACGATTTAAATGTTTTGCGCCAGACTTTGAGCAGTCATGGGTTGATTCCTGACGACGGCGGCTTCTCTCTGCCTGGTGTCGCACCGGCCATGGTCGGCGCCGGTGCTTATCTTGATGGTTGGCAACCGCCGCTTCTGGTGCGCATCATGGTCAACGACGGACTGCTTGGCGAGGCGGAAGTGCAAGCTATCTACAGCCAGATTTGTGCTTTCAAGACCATGTCCGTAGAAGAAGCAATTCTACAGGCCGGTTATGTAACAGAAGACCAGCTGCGCATTCTCAAGCAGAAGGAAATGTCGCTTTCCGGCGCCTGATCGAGCCTTCAGCCGGTTCTGCTTGACTGGAACTTGCCTCGTTGCCCGGCTATAATGCGCAAATTCGAACTTAATTTTATAGGTGTTGCTGATGGGTATTGCTAAGGCTGGTCTTTCCCGGGCTGTGGGTATACTGGCGCTCACCACCATGGGTTTGCAGGCGCTGTCTCTGCCGCTTTTGCCGTGTTATGCCCAGGGGGCTTCGACCGGTACGGCGGCTTCGACCGGTACGGCGCCGTCTGGACCGCCTGATGCGAAAGCGGCTGATGTCGCCAGTCGGGCTTTGCAACTGGCTATGGATGGAAACACTTCCGAAGCCCGTGATCTGTTGACTACTGCTAACAAGGACCAGCTCAAGAAGTCTCGCAGAAACCCCGAGATTCCCTATTTCCTTGCTTTGTTTGAAGCGCGGGAGGGCAAGCTCAAGGATGCCATTCAGCATCTTTCAGACGCCAAGGAGCTCTATTGGCAGGAAGACAGTAAAAACTTTTTGCGACTGGCTCTCGTGTCAAAGCGTCTTGGTGATTGCCTTTACAAGGAAGCCAATAGTAAGGCCGCTCTGGCTGAGTATGCCACGGCAATGAAGCTGGCCCAGGCCAGCCCGACCTGCCCTGCCACTGTGCTCGAGGAGATACTGGAGTCGGAGGACGCCTGCTATTTGCTTAGCAAAGATTATGTCTCTGCGGAGAAAGCGGCGCAGGAGCAGCTCGCGCTGGCCAGGAAGAATGTCAAAGTTGACGCAATTGGTTTGTATCAATTGGCCTGGTCGCTCCTGCAACTCGGCGATATTTATCGCATTTCCGGTCAAAACGGAAAGCTGCAGGCTCTCAAGGCAGTGCAAAGACCCTTGCTCAAATCCATTGTTTTGGCACGCATGGAGTCTGACAAGATGGGGCAATTGCCTGAATACTCCGAGTTGGTCGGCAAATATCGTCAGGATTATGTGAAGCAGCTTCAGCCCGGCAACCAGGCTGAGTTTGCCTGGGCGGCATCTGATTTTCGGGAGCGCACCATGCCTGTGATTGGCTGGAAGTGCCGTACCGAAAAACCGCAGGCTGTAATCCTCTGTGTACACGGCTTGGGTCTTGAAAACAGGGCTTTTGAGCATACTGCCAGGGTTCTTACCCTTCGAGGCTATGATGTCTATGCCCTTGATGTGCGTGGATTCGGCTCCTGGACCCAGACTAAGGGCGTGGAAGAGCTTGACTACGATCAGACGATCGCGGACATAGCCAATCTAGCTGAAATCATCAGGAATGAGTTCCCCGGCTTGAAGATCTTCTTGCTTGGTGAGTCCATGGGCGGCGCCATTGCGCTGAGAGCCGGCGCCCAGCTTGGCTCTAAACTTGACGGCATAATTTCTTCCGTGCCTTCGGCGGTGCGCTATCAACAAAGGAAAATGACTCTTGATACGGCTTTGCATTTTGCTTCCGGTCGGAAGAAGGCTTTTGACGTAGGGTATGTGGCCAATCAGGCAACTTCTGACCCGGAATTGCAAGCCCAGTGGAAGAGCAATGCCAAAGCCCGTTTGCAACTCACCCCTATCCAGCTCACCGACTTCGCCGTATTCATGGCTAAGACCAAGCCCTTTGCTGAAAAAATTGACCAGTTACCCGTCCTTGTGGTGCAGGGTTTGTCCGACAAACTGGTCAAGCCTGAGGGAACCACCGGCCTCTTTGAAGCCGTCAGCGCTCCTGATAAGAGTTTGCTTCTGACCGGGCTTTCCGAGCACTTGATGTTTGAAACTCCAAACCCGGACCCGGTTTTAATGGATGTTGTCGATTCCTGGTTGAAACATCATTCACAAACGGCGCAGAAGAAGGGCAGCGAGCCGCAGGCCAGGAGCGCCGAGGCGCAGAATCTTTCCCAGGTTGATAACCGCCAGGGCGCCGGTCACTAAACAATAACCAATCAGCTTAGACCGCAGGGCTGATGTAGCGGAATGGCAATTGGTATATCTTCAGCGGTTATAATTTAGCCTTGCATCTACTTTCGACTCCTCGGGTGAGCCATGTCAATGTCTGCGCGTAATTTCCGTTTTGCTATGCTTCTTCTTCTGGGCCTCAATATGGCGCTGCCGGCAGACGCTGTTGAAGGTGCGGCGCTGGAGTCGCCCGCCAGTATTTGCTCCCAGGGCGGCGGAAGCGATGGACGCAGTGTCTTGCAATCTATGCAAGAAAAAGTAAAGCACATGAAAGGCTATTCTTTTGATAGCGACCTCACTACATTCAGGGGCGGCAAGCGTATTAAAGAAGTGGGCCGGCTCTATTTCAAGAGCCCCAATCTGGTGCGCTTTGAGGTGATCAAAGCCGGTTCCAGAAGCGGTGCCGTTGTTGTCAAACAAGCGGACGGCAAAATTCGCGGGCATATGGGTGGTGCTCTGTCAGGCATCAAGGTGTCCCTCACGCCTGA
Source organism: Candidatus Obscuribacter sp. (assembly GCA_016712465.1). GTDB lineage: Bacteria > Cyanobacteriota > Vampirovibrionia > Obscuribacterales > Obscuribacteraceae > Obscuribacter. The sequence goes on along the minus strand of JADJQZ010000001.1, from coordinate 6,130,004 downwards.
TTCGAAAATCTTGAAATCGGCCAACGGCTTCAGTATTCTCGAATCCGATCTTTCCACCTTGCTCTCTGAGGCTAAACGCAAGGCTGATTCCCGCCTTAAATGCCTGGCTTCAGGCGGCGGCCAGAATTTGCAGATTGTCGAACTGCTGGAAGGTGACGGCGATGTAACCGATAGAATCGGCGTCAGTCCCAATCAAAAGTTACCTGAGGTCTGGAACTTGTTTTCAGACAGTAAGCTTCTGTCGGTGCTCAAATTCGAGAACTTGCAGGCGCGCAATGACCTGCCTGATTCTCTCTTCAGTATGGGTGGAGAAGGCGGCGAGTCAAAAGCCATAGAAGATGATTTTGAAGCGAAGAGTTGCAAAATCGCCAAGATTGCCGAGGCGGCCGGTGCCCAGCAAACACTGAGCTTGCGACTTTTGCAAGAGGTCGAACAGGTTGTTGCTTGCCTGCGGCAAGAAGCTAGTGGTATTAAACGTAGTGTCAATGATCTGGATGCCAGGCTGAAGGCGGGCGCTGAGCAGGGGAGTGCTTCCTCTGCAAAAGCAACGCACGAAATGTCCTGGCCCGGTAATACTCGCGTCAAGCTGATGGCCGGTGCCATCAACCTTGAGAATTTGCTCTCTGCCTTGAACCCGGTCAAGCAAGCCATTCTTGCCCATGAAAAGTCTAAAGGGCTGCCTCTCACCGTCAGTGGTGCCTGGCACGAGAGTCTCTCTGCTTGCAAAAATAGCGTTTCGGAGCTCATCGATGATGCTGAAAATGACCATCCTGACCTGGAAGACGCTAGCAGAAATTATTCCAATTTAGAGAAAAGCCTGGAGCGCCTGGAAAACGCTCGCAAGCAGGCGCTTGATTTGCTCTAAGGGGGCTGAAGCCGCCTCTTTAGATGAGAGTGAGGTAGGTAACCATGGACGCACCGCTGCACAGGAATTGGTTGAGAAAGTTCGGATTGGTAGCAATGTTGCCCGGGCTTTGCGCCCTCTCGCTCTTAATGCCGGTGCAGGCCCAGAGTGGTGCCAGATCGGTGAAGAAGCCGGTAGCGGCGGCGAAGGTAGTCCAGACCGGCGCCGAGGCGGGGGCGAAGTCTAACTCGCGTTCCGCCGTTGACCGGCCCATTAAAGACAAATGGGCTGTGGTGGTAGGTATCAGCGAGTTTGCCGACAAGAAGATCAATCTACGTTATCCGGCTAAAGACGCCACCGACTTCTATAACTTTCTTGTCAGCGACGGCGGTTTCAAGAAAGACCATGTGCGTTTGCTCGTCAATGAGAAAGCCACTAGAAGCAACATCCTTTCTACGATCGGCGACCGATGGTTGCCCCGTCTGGCTCACCCCGATGATTTAGTGGTGGTTTACATAAGCAGCCATGGCAGCCCGGCCGATCTCGATGTGGGCGGCGTCAACTATGTGGTGGCTCATGATACCGACACCGAGTCGCTGTACGCCACCGGTTTGCCTTTGCAAGATCTGATGCGCATCATCAAGGCGAGAGTGCATTGCGACCGGGTGGTGATGATTCTTGACGCCTGCCATAGCGGTGCTGCCAGTGCCGAGTCGAAAGGTCTGGTGCGAGCCGCCAACGTCGATGCTTCCGCCGTGGTGGCCGGCACCGGTCAGCTTGTCATTGCTTCCAGCCAGCCCAGCCAGGTCTCCTGGGAAAGCAAGAATTATCAAAACAGTGTCTTCACACGCCGCCTGATCGATGCCCTCAAGCAGAATGGCGGCCGCACGCCTCTGGGTGCTGCTTTCCAAAATATGAAAGACAACGTAGAGAACGAAGTGCTTCGCGATCGTGGGCAAATGCAAACTCCCGAACTGAAGAGCCGTTGGGACGGTTCCGAACTGTGTCTTTCGGCGCCGCCCTGTGCCCCGCGCGCCGGACTTGATGAGCCTATACTGGATGTTCCGCCCCCTTCCGCCGGTGGAGCCGTCGGCAGTGCTGCTGGTGCTACTGCTGGTGCGAAGGAGCATATCAGCCCGCCTAAAGCCGTTCTCAATAACGGCAATATCTATCGGGTTTTTAACCAGCCTCAGCGCCCCACCACTTTCGAGATTGATGCGCCGGCAAAAGTCATTTATATGATGACTTATCACTGGAATGACGGTCGCGGCAAAAGCCCGGGAACAGTGGCCCTGCGCCATAGCGACGGCACTACTTATGGTCCCTGGTCCGTCACCGGTAAGCCGGGTCAGGGCGGTGTGCCTGATGCCTACTGGGAATGTGAGCCCATGGTCACCTTGAACCCCGGACGTTACACGGTGATTGATTCCGATCCGGGTAGTTGGGCTCAAAATGATCAATCGGGCAATTGCGGCATAGCTAAAGTAAAAGTCGCTCCCCTGGCGGCTGGAGCCACCATCAAGCTGAAAGCCTATAAACGGGAACCGGTGGTAAGCATCTTCAATAACGGCAATATAGCTGCGGTGTTCAATAAACCCAGTCGTCCCACCTGGTTGACGGTAAAGGCACCGCTTCTGGTTTCCCGTATGATGAATTATCACTGGAATGACGGTAGAGGTCAGGACCCGGGCGAGGTCGGGCTGGTGCATCAAGACGGCACCGTCTATGGACCCTGGTTTACCCATACGGCGCCGGGTCAGGGCGGTGTACCCAACGCTTACTGGATCTGTGAACCTGATACGGTTATTAAGCCCGGCATCTATATGGTCACCGACAGTGATACCAGTACCTGGTCCCAGAATCCTGAGACTCGCGGTGCCGGTATTTCCGAAATTAGCGGCGTTTATCAGGACTAGCAGCCTGTTTTCTAGCCCTTACCGACGCCGGCCCGTGCTCTTTCGGCGGCATGAAGCAGCTGCCCATTTTCTACAACCATTCGACCGCTCTTAATAACCGAGTGCACGTGATTGATGCCGAAATTGTTGATCAGGATGCCATGTTCGGTGCAATTGAAAATGGCAATGTCGGCTCGCTTCCCGGGATGAAGGCTGCCATGACTTTTGCCTCTGTCGAGGGCATAGGCGGCGTTGATGGTGGCGGCATTGATGGCCTGTGCATAGGTGAGCCTGTAAAGGCGGCAGCCCGCTTCCAATATGGCTTGCATCGATTGAGTGCGGCAGGTGCCGGGATTGTAGTCGGTGGCCAGGGCAATGGCCAGGCCGCCATCGATCATGTCTTTGACGGCGATTTCTTTTTTGAACTCCATCAAATGATAGGTGACGCCTGGCAGAAGCACGCCTACCACGCCCTTCTGGTGCATCTGTTCGATGCCCGCTCGGGAAAGGAAATCTAAGTGATCGGCGGAAGCCACTTGCATCTCGGCTGCCAGTTCGCCGCCGCCCGACCAACCGGTTTGCTCCACATGCAACTTCAGCTTCAGTCCATGTTTTTTTGCCTCGTTGAGAATATCGCGGCATTCCTCGACACTGAAACCAAGTGAGTCGCACCAGGCATCGCAGAACTCCGCCAGGGGAGCCGCTTCTGCCATCATCTGCCGCACCAGTTTCACATAGCCGGCTTTGTCGTCTTTGAATTCTTCGGGAACAGTGTGGGCGCCGAGGAAGGTTGAAACCAGCTCGATCGGGTGAGTCTCTTTCAGTCGTTTGGCTACCCGCAGGAGTTTTAGCTCAGTTTCCTGGTTCAGCCCGTAGCCGCTTTTGGCCTCGACCGTGGTAGTGCCGTAGAGCAGCATGATATCCAGATCGCGCCTGGCCTTTTCGTAAAGCTCGTCTTCGCCGGCTGCTCTGGTCATGCCTACCGTATAGCGAATGCCGCCTACTTTATGCAGGTCCGCGTAGCTTTTGCCGGCAATTTTGCATTCATATTCTTCGTGGCGTGAACCCATGTGCACCAGGTGCGTGTGCGGGTCCACAAAACCGGGCATGACCAGGCGGCCGTCTGCATCGACAATCTGCTCCGGTTTGTAGGCGGAGAGCATTTCTTCAGTCGGGCCCACGGCGACAATTGTGTCATCGCGATAGACGACGGCACCGCCTTTGATGATGCCCAGATCGGATAAAGCTTCACCGGTCTTGGGTGCGTCCGCATGGGCAGTGACTAATTCACCGGCATTGATAACTGCTTTGAGCTGATGCTCTTGTCTCTCCGTCATTAACCGCTCTCCCAGGTTCGAAACCATTCAAATCCCTCAATTTCGCCATATTGTATCTGCTTCTTGTTGCCATATAGGTGCCCTGCTAGTATTAGCATTCGAATTTTCTTATAAGTCTCAATACGGGTGCCTCATGTCCTTTTTACCACTTTTTTACTGGGCGGCTGCTTCCTTAGTCATTGCTTTAGTGGGGCTGTATGTCTCACGCAAGACCTTGAAAATAGATATGGAGAGGAATCTGGAGTTGATTGTGGCCATGCTGGCCATACTCGGCACGCTGGTTTCGGTGCTTTTAGGGCTGCTCGTGTCCAGCGCCGATGAGCAATATAGAGCCATGGAAGACTGCGCCAATAGCGAAGCCACCAACATCTCTCAAATCTTTGGACTCTCGCGCGGCTTGCCCCGGCCCAAGGCTCTTCAGATACAAAATGCCTGCATAGACTATGCCAGGAAGATCGTGACGGAAGATTGGCCGGCCATGAAGGAAGGAAGTCAGAGCCTGATTGTGACGCAATCCTATGCCAATCTCAATGATGCCATAGTAAGTTTTCGTCCTGCCGATGACGGTGAGGCGGCCATTCAGGGTGCTCTCATCAGTGCCTCCAGCGCAGTGGGTCAAAATCGCGGCTCTCGCATTGTCACCAGTCGCAGTACCTGGACGCAGCGACTTTTGCCTTTGATCATCACCTGCGCGGTGGTGGTGCTGGCCTGCTCCTATCTCTATGCCGGCAATGGTACGGTCCTGGTCCACTCGTTTCTAGTGGCCCTGGTAGCCGTGACGTTGGGCATTAACATCGGTGTGATCTTTCTCATGACCAGACCGTTTTCCAGTCAGTGGGCGATTCGCCCACTGGGCTTTGAACTGGCCTTACAAGGTATGGAGCGCTATAAAGGCAGTGTATTTGAGCCGGCCAGGCTTGAGCCGGAGAAAAAAGCCCCATAATGGGAAGTCTCTCATCTGGCGCGGTCGGCTGAAAGTCTATACTGCAGAGGCTTTCAGTGGTTGTGGAGAGTCCGTGGTATACTCCTGACTTCTTTTCCTGGTCTGTATTCGAAGGAACGGGCGTTGAGCCTGTGGCAAACGATGAAACGCCTCTTATTTTCACTTGCTTGCTCATTTACACTTCTGTCGGCACCTGCCGTGCAAGCTGCAGAAGGCGGTGAGAAGAGCGACTTCTTAAGCATTCCGGTGCTCTATATGACTGATCGGGCGGCGGTCTCGGGTGGATTCGACGGTCAACGCAAGGCCGAGGATGAGCATTCTATTTATGATCTCAACTTCGGCACTGTAAATTACAGCCTGAAGAATTCTCAGAGTAAGCCCCTGTCCGTCCGTGCTGCTAAGCTCGGTTGGCAGCCGCAGAATAGCAAACCCAAGGTATCTTACGCGACCATTCCTGATCCCAGTTCCGGCACCAGTTCTGCCTGTCTTCAGTTTGGCAAGGTTTTGGGCGAGCATCTGCAAAAATGTGAGAGTAAAGATGTGTTCGTTATCTTGCATGGTTACAACACCACCTTTGCCGAGGCTGCTCAATCGGCGGCTTTGCTTGAATACAGTTTGGAATGCCCGGTGCTCGTCTATGATTGGCCGTCCAAAGGAAAGGTTGGTCAATATAACGTGGACGCCGGCAACAATGAGTGGAGCCAGGAGCACTTCAACCGCTTCCTGGAAGAGCTGCTGGAAGTGAAGCAAAAAACCGGTGCCCACTTCAATTTGCTGGCTCATAGTATGGGTAACCGTCTGGCCATTCGCTCGGCGCCTGTGATGGCCGGCAGGCATATTTTTGATCAAATGTTTCTGGTAGATCCTGACTTCGACGCGGAAACTTTCGTGCATTATTTATCGCGCTATGCCCGCAACAGCAAAGTGCAGGAGGCTGAGTCCGAGCCCGAAAAGCAGGCAAAGGTGCGCATTTTGTTTTCACGCAAGGACAGAGCTTTGCCCCTGTCTCAGTTTCTTTTCGGTGGTTATACCAGGCTCGGGCAGGCTGCCGATAATATGCTTTTGTCTCTCTTTAATCCGCCTTCCCTCAATGACGTTAAACAGCGCGTTGGCAGCCTCATGAGAGGCGGTGAGAGTGGAAAGCCTGTGACGGCGAAGAAGCCTGACTGGGCTTTGAAATTTGAGTGGATTGACTTTACCGTACTTGATAAAGGTCTGCTGGGGCACACCATTCCCTATCAATTGGTGGCCGACCTCTGGCGCAGTGACAGCCCGGGAGCTGGACTGGCTCTAGCCGATAGCGAAGAAGTGAAGCCCAATCGAATCAGTAAGTTCTTCGGCGGTGTTTTCCATGAGGATGCCCATATCGCCTCCCGGCTCGGTACCTATAAGAGGGTAGTGCCTGAGGCTGAAGCTCAGACTCAGCCTAAATTGGCGCAGTCCGGGGCTGTGCGCTGAGTAGCAGGCTTGTTATAAAACTAAGCTGAGTTTTTGCAATCAGCCGGTCACATTTCGGTCACAGAAAGGTCACCGCTTGGTTTTCCGGCGGGGTTATTGTTCAGACATACCAGCCCGCAGTTTTCTTTCAGAGGAAGTACCAATATGAATACCGAAGTTGCAAACACTCGCGAAGTCAATGAAGCTACCAACAATAATACCGGCTCCAGTAGCGCCAGCCGCCTGCTCAATGAAGCTTATGATCTTTTCGATTCCCGCCGCAATCAAGTTCCTACTAATGAGCAAGTGAAGAACATAGACAAATACGAACAGGGCCGTCATCTTCCCCTTAATCCCGGCAGTCTGACCAGATGCGGAGAGATTGATGGTAAGGAAATTTGCTTCCCGCCCATCGGCGATGTTATCAACAAGCCTTCCGATCACAAGCCGAACATCATCAAAGACCTGCCCATCAAGCCTGGTAAGCCTGGCCTGCTTCCCCCTGGTACCGAGGTCAATATCGACGGTGACGTGAATATCTACATGGGATGTCCGGCTCCTGTCCGCGTCAAGCCGTTAGGACTGAAGTAACCGATCTTAAGTTTGATCCAAAGGATCCTGCTGTCTTTTCAGCAAGGATGAGCAACGGGGCTCTCGTCAACTAAATCCGGACCAAATATCGTACGTGGACCTTGGCACGTACTCTGGTCTTCTCCTTACCGGGAACGCAGCCGGTAGCCGATTCTGGGGATGGTTTCAATGAGAGATTTGGATTCGTCTCCCCCGTCGCCGTCAATTTTCTTGCGAATACGTTTGATGGCCGTGCGCAGCCCCTCGGGGGTGGCGTCCGAATCGGAGGACCAGACTCTGGTCAACAAGGCTTCCACGCTGAAGACTTCGTCTTGATGGCGGAGGAAAAACTCCAGCAGAGCAAAGTCGCGGGGCAGCAAATGCACTTCTTGAGCGGCCACCACTACCCTGTGTTTGGCGGAGTCCAGCTCCAGATTTCCGGCTCGCAAGACGGAGCTTTGCAGATTGCCGGGACGGCGCAAAAGGGCTCTGATACGGGCTCCCAGTTCACGAACCGCGAAGGGCTTGGTGAGATAATCATCGGCTCCGGTACCAAGACCGGCTTCTTTGTCGGAAATTTCCGATTTGCCCGTGAGCATTATGATGGGAGTGTTGCCTCCCTGCCCCCGGAATTCTTTCAGAACTTCAATGCCGCTCATTCCCGGCAGATCCCAGTCAAGCACGATGACGTCAAAGCTCGATAGTTTGAGAAGGTCTCTGGCGAGGGTGCCGTCATTTGCTACTTCGACGGTGTGCCGTTCGCTTTCCAGCCAACTGGAGACCATATCGGCAAGGTCTTCGTCGTCCTCCACCACAAGAATCTTGGGCATGGTCTTTGTTTTCTGCTCCGCTTTGTCTGATAAAGAATTCGAGTAGGAGCAGTCTGATATTTATTGCCGCCGAACTACCCAGAGACTTTTTACCCCGGGCCGACCATGATTAACTGGAAGACTTAAGTCTTGATTTGATCGCAAGAGGGCCGGGAATAATCAGGAAATGCTAAGTCTCAATAGCCTAAGAGCAAGGATTCTCATTCTAGTTTCGGTGCCGCTTGTGTTTCAGTTGGTGCTGCTCGGGGCGGTTGCTTATCTGCAAAATGAGGCGGAAGATGAGGCCAGGCGGGCGGAAATTTCCAGAAAAATATCAGATGAAGTAATTGAGCTGACCCGAGATATTTTTGCGGTCAAAAGCAATTTTGGTTTTCCCGATTCGGTGCACCTGGAGCCTTCGCTCGGCTCCCAGTATCAGACTCTGGACGAAAGCATCAAGGCTCATTTTGCAAAGCTTCGAGAGTTGACGAAAGGAGACCTGGAACTTTCTCGGGCTCTCAATAACGTCATCGCTTCCATGTATCGAACCCAGGGTGAATTTCTTAATGCCAGGCGCACCTATAATCGAGCGCGCAGGCTCTCCGGCATGAACGTCAACGACGAAACCGTTGCTGCCTACAAAAGGTTGCGCGATCTTTCGATTGAGCTTTCTACAGATGTTGTCAAACTGGGTGATGCCGGCAAGAAAATCGCCGATGCCAGCCCCGAGCATCAGCGAAAATTCAGAGAACAAGTGCAGACGGTGCTCATCGCCGGTGGTGTCACTAATATGCTTCTTACGCTGGTCTTGGGTCTGATACTGACCCGAAACATCGTCAGTCGTCTGAACGTTATCAACGACAACAGTTATCGCCTGGCCAGCGAGAGACCGCTCAATCCACCTCTAGCCGGTGATGATGAAATAGCCAGGGTGGATGGAATTTTTCACCAGATGGCCGGTCATCTCAAGAATGCGGCTGGTCGTGAGAAAGCCATTCTCGAGTCTGCCTACGATTGTATTTGCTCTCTTGATTCCGACTTGCGCTTTACTTCGGCCAACGCCGCCAGTCTGCAATTTTTTGCTGTGCCCGATGATGAGATTGTCTCTACCAAGTTGCTGGACTATCTTGATAAAGACTGCGCTCAGAGCGTACTGGCCTTTCGCGACAAAGCTCGCCAGGGCGAGATGCAGGGGGCCTTGAAACTTTCCATCAGGCGCGCCGATGGAGAAGTGCGAGATGTTCTCTGGTCGGCGCGCTGGGCGGCAGAAGAGGGGAAGAGTGGGGAACTATTCAGCATTTTCCATGACGTGACTGAGCAGAGTCGCGCTGAGCAACTGCGGCAGGAAGTGGTGGCAATGGTCACCCATGACTTGCGGACGCCGCTTATGACGGTGCAGAGCTTTTTAGAGCTGCTCAGTCAGGGATTTTATGGTGAGAAGTCGGAGGTCGGCCCCAAGGAGGATAAATCGCACAGGCATCTTGCCGGCGCCCGGCGAAGCTGCAATCGCATGGTGCTTCTAATTAGAGACTTACTCGATATTGAGAAAATCAAGTCTGGAAAAATGGAGATGAATCTGAGCAATGTATCTGCCCGGGAGGTGTTGGAAGCTGCTGCCGAAGAAGCCACTAGCTTCGCTGCCGAGATGGGCGTCAGCTTGAAAGTAAAGCCCACCAAATCTGTAGTGCGCGCCGATGAGGAAATGCTGCACAGAGTAATTTCCAATCTGGTTTCCAATGCTATAAAGTTTTCCGCCAGTGGAGGTACCGTCACTCTGGGGGCCCATAACAGCGGGCAGACAGTGACTTTCAGCGTCACTGACGAAGGGGCGGGCATTGAGCCGGCAATGCTCAAAAACGTATTCGATCGCTTTCAGCAAGCGCGCAATCAGACTTCGCGCAGCCGGGGCGGCTCTGGTCTGGGGCTGACGATTTGCAAAGAAATTGTGCAATTACATGGTGGAAAGATCTGGGTGGAATCAACTCTTGGCGAAGGATCGCAGTTTTTCTTTGAGATGCCGAAAGGGTGAACTATCTTGCGGTGCGGAGCCGTGCGGTGCGGGATGGGTGAACTGTCACAGGGGTAATCGCGTGGTTGTCGAAAAACGCAGAGGGCGGTTATCGGAAAACGCAGAGAGCAGCACGAGACCATGTCTTTTAAAAAATGGTGGCGACAAGGCTAAACTCATGTAACAGTCAAAATTAATTCTGCTTGACGGCGGAAAAGTAGTTGCAGCAAGGGTTTCATTTTCCAAAAAGTCCCAAAACGCTGATGTAATTTTTCGCAAAATCACTATTGTTACATTTGCAGTGGTTCCACAAAGTGAATACCCAAGCCGTCTCCGACAGAGGTTTCGGCACTTTGTAGCGGGAGTTCTAGACTATAGATATTCACTTCAGATACCAGATACCAGATACCGGATCGACGTCCTGAGCCGGCAACCACTCTGCGGAATCGCTGTTACAAAGCAGGGTTTTCTTTGAAGAGACCCCCAGGGGCTCTCTTTTGGCTCGCGATGGGCAGGAACCCCCGTGCGCCGCTTCAAAGGGGGCTCGGAAGGGGTAGGAGGGTATGTGCGCCGCTTCAAAGTGGGCTCAGATTGGTCTGCTATTCAATTCGTCCGTTCTCATATTGGGCAAAATTCGTATTTCCCGTCGGCTTTGACCATGTTTCGACACAGATGGGGTGTACTCTCAAACCAGGTTCGTATTCGAGGATACCTGGATGATTGATATTTCTAAGGGCTGTGCCGGTGGTGCTCCGGAGAAAGGAGAGGCGGAGTTGTTTTCCAGTGAAACTGCTGCTGCATTCATTCGCTTTGTGCAAGAGTCCTGGGCTGAATCTAAAGAGAGCTTCTCGAAGCGGCTGAACTTTGATGTGGCCGAAGATTCTCTAGAGATAACTGGCCTGGCCGGTTCTGATAAGAAGTAAGTACCTATCTGGTGGGCATGAGCTGTCGCCAGTCCGGAGCCGGGGCGCTGTGGTCGGTGCCGGTGTAGTAGCTGCCGGAGGGATCTACCCAGTGGTAGCGCGGACCGTATTCAACTTGATAGGTAGAGCCTGTGGCTGTATCGGTGACGTTTTCGACGCCCCGTATGTAATTGGAAAAGTTGTCGGCGGAGGCGTCTTGAGAGGCTTGCCTGTCCCAGTAGGCGGCGTTGCTTCTGTCGTTTGCCGCCTGCCTGTTCCAGTAAGCGCTGTGAATGCGTTCGTTGGCGGCCTGCTGCGACCAGTAATTTTGAGTAATGGCTCGGGAAGCAGCCTGGCTGGCGGCTGTGTACTGCCGTGAGACCTCACCGGCGGTGGCGACGGAATTGGCCTTCCACTGAGGATCATATTTGAATGTGGAGAGCATGTGCGTGATAGCGGCTAGTCCTTCCTGGTCGTATTCGGCCGGACTCATTTCGCCCGCCAATAAGGTGATCCACCACATGCCCGTACCGTAGCCGATGGTGGCTTTGGTGCAGGCCAAATAATAGGCGACGCCTGGCTTACCCTGGTAGCTGCCGGTCAGTTTGATGGACGCTGCTTCCGATTTGCTGGCGCCCACTGTGCCGTTGATTTCTCTGGCCAGATCCGGGTGCCCGTGTTCTTCCACCACCCTCAAATCGTCAACGCCTTTCAGGTTGGCGCGGGCGTACATTTCTGCAAAGCGCCTGGCTGGAATGTAGGACTTGACCATGGAGCCCTGGTAGTTCGAGCCCTCGGGAAAGCCGAGCATGGTTAGCTGGGCATTGGGCATGGTGTAAGGCGGAAATTTGGCGTCTCCGATGAAAGCCATAATCCGTCCATCCGGAGAATAGGTCTTTACCCAGGGGCGAGCATCAATGGCGCGGGGGCGAACCAAACCGCCTTCCACCTTCCAACCGGCCGGTACTTCCACCGTGAAGGCCTGCTGGTCCGGGTCCACAAAGGTCTGGAAAGACTGAGGCAACTGCTCTGACGCAGTTGGCTGGTACTGGGAGGTCTGATCTGCCGCACTTGGTTGGAAAGACTGGGAGGTCTGATCTGCCTCGGTTGACTGGATGGACTGAGGGCTCTGATCTGTCTGGTGGGTTGCGGCCCTTTCAGCGGCTTCCGCACCGGAGGGCGGGGCTATGGCTCTAGCTGCAGAGAGGGGAAGGATCTTGAGGGTGGCGGCTACTGGTACTGCTTCTTCGTCAACCACGCCGTGATTGGCACCGACTGCGATTTTTAGTCTACCCAGTGTGGCCTTGCCCAGGTTGAGAAATTCTGTGAAGGCTACAGCTGTGCAGACATCCTTGTTCTCCGACTGGCTGAAAACCTGTCCCTCTGCCGTCACGCTCGGTGCGGACCATTTGACTTGCGGGACTTGGGCTTTCAGTATGGCGCTGGTGATTTGGGGCCAGGTGGAAGGGTCGTAGCTAGCCGGCAGACAAAAGGTGAGAATAGAGAATCTTCCGCCTCTTTTGCCGACGGCATCGAAGCGGCCGTTCTTCTCGTCCACCGTGTATTGCCAGCTTTCGGGCATGCTGATGGTGAAGGAGCCGTCGCCGGCAGCAAAGGTTTTGCTGAAGACGAGTTTGGCAGTGCTTTCTGCCCGGTCTTCTGTTGTGGCTTTGGGGGCAGAACTTGTTTCTGCCGCTCTTGCCTCTGAGGCTGTTTCTTGCTCGACGTCTTGCTCTTGCGCCGGGGCCGGCGCTTGTAAAAGAAGTGTCCCTAAGCTTGCTGCCAGAATAAGACTGAACAGCACCGTGCCGAAGCTGTTGCGGGCGTTGGTCCGGTTTTGCAACTGCATTTGCGATTGCGACTCAAGCTCCAGTTCCAGCTTGAATTCTGTACTCTGACCGCGACCCTCTTGTCTCAAAGCGTTGGCTCCCTGTTGCCCTGCCATAACTGCCGAAGTTTCCGGGATTCCGCTACTTGAGCAACTCGTCAAGGAGATTGCCCTTAATTTGACCGTATAGTACCACTTCGTTTTGAGCTTGCTTGTAACCGGCTGGCACAGTGAAGGAATTGTTTTCTAACCTGGTCGTTTTCCAGGAGAGTAATTCGAGAACTTTGCTGGGTTTGAGTTGCCGCCTGTTCTTGTAGAGGTAAAGTTGGAGCGGATAGCTTTCGCAACGGGGAGTGGAAAGCAGGCGGGCCGCCATCAGGGCGGATTCTTTGGATATGGCGCCGGGAGGCAGGCTCCACAGCTCTCCTTCCTTGACTATGAGCTGTTGCCAGCGATGTTTCTTCATTTCGCCCGGCGTTCTTTCGATGGTTTCGCCCGTTAGCATTATCTTGTTTGCTTTGATTCCTTGCAAATCTTCGCTGCGCGAACTCGTTTGCGTCAGTTGACTGGCATCCGAAGGGCTCAGGAGGGCTGTGCCGCTGGTGTTGTAATGCCAGTCCTGCACCGGACCAAGATAGTATTGTTTGGTTTTGGTGTTGAGAACACAAACGTCTTTGCTGCCTTTGCGATTGAACATGACCAGATTTTGAGCGGGCAGATCTACCCGCAGCCCTTGATCTGTGACCAGGGCTTCGAAATCACCAAGGAGTTTCAGCTTTTGCTTGAGCAAAAGCGGCTGACGGAGACCGGTGCCGGCCTGACCGGGGGCGTTTGGAGCGGGGGCGGCCAAAGCTGGTTCGACCAGGGTCAGGAGCGCCAAAAGAAGGCTGAGACGGCACAGCCTGGTTGGATTTTGTCGGTTGGATTTTGGTTCTGGGTGCAAACTGAGACCGACCCATTTTTTGTAAAGGAACCGCTGCTACTTTTTGCGTTTGTATCGATTGTAATTTTCATCTTCCTTATTGATTTTGACCTGCCGGGTAACTCTTATCAACCCCTGAATCATCATTTTGGTTGATGCCTCAGGTTTGAGGGCGCGGGACACTTAATTTGGGGAGAAAGAACCTAGCGGGTATTTATTGATGATAATGGTTCCAATGGAAAAGAATGCGGCTGATTGCCCGCTCAGCTCTGTGCTCGATCTGGTCGGTGCCAAATGGACCGTGCAGATATTGCGCGAATTGGCGCTGGGGCCGGTGCGCACCCGTAAGTTTCTCCGATTGATACCCGGTCTGACCATGAAGTCTCTGCAAGAGCGCATCAAAGCCATGCAGGCTTACGGACTGATTACCCGTATCGAATTTGACGAGAAGTTGCCCCACGTGGAACATTCCATCACCGAGAGAGGCAGGCGCCTGCTGGCCGTGATGAGTGAACTGAAAGAAATTGCCTGTGAGATCAATTGCAGTAGCTGCAAGTGCTCCATTGAAGGTTATAGCCAGGCTGAGATGGACTGCCCGGCTCGCCGGGAAGCCTAAGAAGCCAGAGGTTCGCTGCGAATTTCGGCTTGGTGGTCGCGCCAGATCAAGAGGGCACGGTGCGGCGAGTCTTCCAGGTAGGAGCGCACTCGTGCCGCAAAGAGTTCGTCGGTTTCGGTGAGCGCTTCGGCATCCACAACCAGTACCGCATCTGCTGGTGCTTTCGTGATTGCTTCTTGCAGGTTTTTCTGGCGAATGTCGATGATGCCGTAGGAATTTACCCAGCCACCTATTTGGAAGCGTTCTTCTTCCGCTTTGCCGCAGCCCTCTTCGATGATTACTTCTATGGGCAAGCCCAGTCTGGCTCCCATTTTATAGATATCAGCCAGGTCTTTGTCCGGGCTCATTTTATTGCTCACGAGTATCTGCATTTTTGTCCATGGTTTTGATACTTTTCGAACCACGAGAATCGGTGCCGGGCATTTTGCTGCCAGGGTTTCGAAGAAGCGGCGGCGTCTGCCGGATGGACCCCGGCCGTGGTAGCCTACAATGACCAGGTCGTGTTCCCTGGCCCGTCTGGCGATTTCTTCGGCGGGACTGCCTTCGTCTATGTATGTTTCATGGTTGTCGGAAAGCTCGCTTACCTGACTTGTGTAAGCGAGCATGAGGGATTCGGCTACCGACTTCATTACTTCAGTGATGCGCTCTTTGGCATCTAAATAGACGCCGCTGCCGATGAAGCCGGGTAGATCGTAGGAGAGAAATTGCCATATTGCCCTGGTGTCCACCACATGCTGGGCAGCTACTCTGGCTTCGGTTTGTCTGGCTAGTTCCCAGGCAAAATAGGCGGCGGAGCGGGACTCGGCGGAGCCGTCAATGGTCAATAAATAGGATGGGCCGTTCATGGTAAAAACCTCGCTTTTATATAGTCGATTGAGCCAATGGTTACCTAGCCCCCGACGCCGCATCAGTGTCAGTGATTGTCGTCCGTCAAACAAGAAAGCAGCGCAAAATACACGGAGCGCACAAGTCGCTCCGGTGCCTGTCTTCTTTTCGCATGGTAAGGCCGGGGGTTGATTTGTAAATCCATCCAAGTAGCGATTCTTGACGGTAACCGGTTACAAAAAGGTGGCCGCTGTAAAGTGCGGCGGCGGCAAGCTAAGCTAGGTCTTCAATCTGGAGTTTGCATGGCGCAGGGCTGATGGCCGGTAACCTCCGGAGGTTCGAACCGATCGATGAACACTTAGATGAATCAGCATGGATGAAATTATGACCACGTTCTTTATAGCCTTTGCCCTTTTCTATGTTTACCATGCTCAGGGTATTACCCTTGGCTATCACCGTTTGCTTTCTCATAAGTCTTTGCAGGTGCCTAAATGGCTGGAGTACCTGGTAGTCTCCGGAGGCTATTTGACCCTGGAAGGATCTCCCATTTTCTGGGTGACAACCCATCGCTTGCATCACCGCTACTCTGATCATGCGGGTGACCCCCATGCCCCTAAAGATGGCTTGTGGCATGCCTTTGTCTCCTGGATGTGGAAGCCGAAGGTGCTCATAAGCGCTGAGGAAAGCCAGAAAATTGCTCCTGATCTATATCGCGATCCGGTCTACAAGTTTTTGCATTGCAATCACACTCACTGGGACGGTTATCTATGTTTGACCTTTGCCGTCCTCTTTCGTTTGGCGCTCTATTTTGCCTTTGGTCCCGTTGTTTTAGCTGCCAATCTCCTGGCCACCGCCATGTCTTTCCTCGGTCCGTTACTGGTAAATTCTGTAGGGCATTTGCGTCAGTTCGGCTATGAGACCTACCCTTGCGGAGATGACAGCCGTAATGTCTGGTTTGTAGCCATGCTCTCTATGGGCGAAGGTTGGCATAATAACCATCATGCCTTTCCGCAGTCGGCCAGGCACGGTCTCACCTGGAAGGAGCCGGACCCTACCTGGATGACTATTTCCGTACTCAAACTGCTTGGAATTGCCAAAGAGATTCGCCTGCCCAAGGGACAGTCGCACTATGCAGTGGCACCCAAGAAAGAGCCGGTGTTGGCTGCCGATGCTCCTGCGAAATAAAGTTTTCCACCCGTAACAAATCAGGGCAAGGGCGGTACCGAATGCGGTATCGCCTTTTCCTTTCTCCGGACCAGCTTGAAAGAGCCTGGGTCTGAGTCTGGGTCTGGGTTTGGCTTGTCCACTCTCTTTCCCTATTTATCCCTATTTATCCCTGGCCAGTCCCTGACCGGTCCATTTGCCGGCCATGGCCGGTGTCTGTTTGCTGTTCCGGTCGGAGGCCACTTCATCCTGCACGTTTTTTCGCACCGAGGCAAAGATGTCGTGAAAATCCTGGTAGCGCAGGTTGCCCCTCAGGGCTTCGATAAGCTGTCTGGTGAATACGCTGTTCGGGTAGCGCTTTGATTCCCAGGATCTTTCGTTGGTTTCACTGGAACTCAAAAGCAGTTGCAAATTGGAATTGACGATCAGGTCCGGATCGATATTGGCGCTGGTGGCACCATCGGGGGCGCCCAGTCCACCTGCGTAGCAGGTATCGAGAACTATGAAGGTGCGCTGTTTCTTGAGCTTAGCCCTTACTTCGCGCAAGAGCTTCTGCATGGGCAGGCTGGTGGAAAAGAGTTCCAGATCACCCAGGTTGGTATCGTAGGTTACCACTGAGTTGAGGGCGCCAATTTCTCCATAGGTTGGCGTGCCATGGGAGGAAATGAATATGAATACGATGTCGCCTGCCCCGGCCCTGGCCGGCAGCCAGTCGCTTATGGTATCGAGAATGGTTCGGCGTGTGGCGGCATCATCCAGCAAGAGTTTGATATTGCTCTCTGCAAAACCGGCTTCTGCTTGCAAAAAGTTGGCTACATCACCGGCATCTTTGCCTGAATATCTAAGCCTGGGTATTTTCTCGTCCCTGAAGTTCGAAAGACCGATCACTACGGCAAATCTATTCCGGGGGGCATTCTCTGTAGGCAGGGGGCGATTTTGTACGGCGAATATCTGGTCGAGATTACGGGTCAGATAGGCGAAATGGTTGGCTTCGTCGATGTGTTCCAGGGCGGCCTGTCTGTCTTTATCGGCGCCTTCCTGGTTGCCCGATTTATAGCGGCAGTAGGAGCGCCACAGGAGGGCCTGCCCCGCCTCCAATTTGTTGCCCATTTTGAGAGGCGAAACGCTCAGCCCGGCATGAGCTTCGGTAAGTTTATCTGCTGCAAGGGCGTAGTTGCCGGCCAGGGCTTCGACTATACCCAGGGATTCCAGCAAGAGAGCTCTGGTGATGGCTCCCTGGTCCGTGCTATCCGTCTTACTGAGGCAGCGCGTGAGAGCCTGGCGGGCATTTTTGATCTGTTCCTGGGCGCGGCGTTCTTTCAAAAGCACATAAGTGAGAGCGAGCGAGCGCTCCAGGTGCGCCGAGCCGGTGGGCCCGGTTTTCTTTCTGGCTTCCTCCAGAATGGCTTTTGCTCCGGCGAAGTCTCTTCTGGCCAGGCTTATTTCTGCCAGGTAGTAGTAGACCAGATCCACTAGCGGAGCTGCCAGGGAAAGTGCTTTGGGAGGTCTGCGGGGGGCTTGTGCGGGGCGAATCTTGTCCCGCCTTTTGCGAGTCTTCTGCGAAACTGAGCACCGGTTGGTTTTCCAGGGCTGCCTGCAGAGACTTGAGGGCGCTGTCGTAGTCGGCGCTCCACAGGCTGGCGGCACCGTGGTAGAAGAGCAGTTCGGCATAGGCGGCCGGTAAGAACTGCTGCTGCTGATATTTTGGATGGCAGCGGGCCATGGCCAGGGCCAGACCTGAGCAGTGTGCTGATTGCAGGGGTTGACCGAAACAAAGGTGGAAGATGGCGGAACTTTGATTGGCGAATATCTTCGAGACCCTGAGATTTTCTTGCGCCGCTTGCATATCCTGACCGGTCAAGTTCATGGTCTGGGCAACACTACGCCAGTCTAAAATATTGGCGTCGTATTGTTCAAAGATTTCACTCAAGCGCTCGTCGTTCAAGGTAAAGGCCTGGGCGTCGTAGTTACCCGCCAGGCGTAGATGTTCCTGCATGGCTTTTTGCATGTCCGTGGACAGACTCGCCAGTTTGGCGGAGATCTTTTCCAGTTTAGTCGCCAGCTCTAGATTCGACAGGACGACCCGGGGCTCGGCTTGCACCAGGGGCGGTTGCACCCGGTAGAGCCCTTTCTCGGCATTGTTGACGGTTTCGTGGGGCTTGTCTGCTGCTTTCCCGTGGGCGGGCGGTACTGATAAGCAGCAGTGTAAACAGAGTAGGAGCGCCGGCCAGGTTGTCTTGCTCAGTAAGGCTTGCAAAGTTTTCCCGTGGTTAGTCGGTTGCTCTTGGAACATTCGGCTTACCTAGAGTTCTTCTGCGCCCAAAAGTTTAAGCTCTGTCATGGTGTTGCTTAATTCTTCGGCGTGTCTGGCTTCATGCGATTCAAACCAGGTGGAAATGGCATCGATGACTTCCGGTTTGAAATATTTGGTTTCCAGCAAGAGGTGGCTGAGGCTGGAGAACCAGCGCAGTGTCTGGTCATCAGAGGGAATGGAATTGGATAGTTCAATTGCATCTTTGGAGATCACGCATTTGTCTTTGCGTCCCTGCAAAAGTAGTATCGGCAGTTGCGGTTTCAATTTCTTGGCGAAGTGTTCGTTCTTGTCCACATACTCCTGGGTGCTGAGAAGTTCAGCCACCGTCATTTTGTGTCGCATGAGCGGGTCATCGAGCATGTCGGAGACGATGCGCTGATCGCTTGATACCAACTTTTTCATGAAAAAATTGAGATTGATATTGAACTTCGGATCAATGATGATGCCTTGCAATCCAGCGGCAATGCTACCCGGGGAAAAGAACATATGGGGATTAACCTTCACTGCCGGTGCGGCGATGACAATTCCGTCCACCAGGTCGGGATGTTCGCTGGCTAAATGTAGGCAGGGCGTAGCGCCCAGGCTTTCCCCTATAACAATCAGGGGGATGCCCGGGAATTTTTCCCGCATGGCCTGTGCCAGGAGCACCAGGTCTTCGAAGCTCTTGGCATAATTGAGCTTACGTTTTTTATCGTCGCCTTGATTGAATTTGTTGTCGGGGTCGTAGAAACAGCGGCCGAAACCTCTCATGTCAAAGGCCACGGCATAATAGTTGGCAGAGGCAAAGGCGCCGCCGGCAATGCGGTAGCGAGCACCGTGCAAGGTGAGACCATGTACGAAGAGCACCAGACGTCGCGGTGGGGTTTCAAAGCCCTTGGGGAGAAACTCATAGGTCGGGATGCCTACTTTTTCAGTCAGTGTGCCGTCCTGAACGAATGTAAATCGTTCATTGGGGTCTTTCGGGTACTTGCTCCAGTCCGGTTCCTGGGCTCCCGCAGCAGCTGCCAGCGTAAAGAGCGAGGAGAAGGCAATATAGAGGGCTTTTTTGAGGACGGGATTAAGTCGGTAATTCATCTTCGAACTTTACCGCGACCTGGTTCGACTTGGCAAATTGGGAGAGATAAAAGTAGCGAGATTAATGAACAGGCTTCCCACTCGGTTCATGTCTTTTGTTACCCGGCTGCAGTTTGCCCGGCCGCCTGTGCCGGCTGGTTCAAATTGCCATTTCAGTGCTATGTTAGGTAAAAGCATCGTTGCTTGCCAGGAGGCTAAGAATTAGTTCTGAGGTTAGTGGAGGTGATTAGTGGGCTTGAGGAAATCCCTTAGTGTCGCTATGTCGCTTGTGCTTGCTCTGCCGGTGTTTCTGCCCGAGGCGACGCCGGCCAGCGTCAGCCGCAGCCATTATGAAAAAGCTATGTTGTTGCAGTCTGAGGAGCACCACCGTGATGCTATCAGTGAATTTGCTCTTGCTATAAAGGAAAATCCCAGGGACGCCGCCTCTTATCTGGGCCGCGGCGTCAGTCTGATCTGTCTGGACCAGTATGGGGAAGCCGCTAAAGATCTCAGTCGCAGTATTTCTCTTGACCCACATCTGTGGCGCTCTCACGGCTGGCTGGGTTTCTGCTATCTGGTGGGTGGTCAGACGGAAAAGGGTATCTCTGAATTGAACATTGCCATCGCTGGTTGGGGTCCCGACATAAGCCTGGTGGAACGCAGTGATATTTTGTCCAATCGCGGTAAGGCCTACAAAAAGCTCGGCAAGCGTCAGCAGGCCGAGCAAGATATGGCCCTTTCCAGAAAGCACGCCGTTCTCAAGGCTGCTAAAGAAAGCCGTGAAAACGGCGATATCGGCACTGCCTTAAAGCTTTGCGATAGAGCTTGTGCCGAACTGCCCGATCAGGCCGACGCTTTTTTTATGCGCGGCTGCGTTTACCTTAACCAGGATCGTCTCAAGGAAGCCCTGGCTGATTTCAACCGCGCCATCAAGCTGACTCCTGTCTATCCCGGCTTCTATTATTTTCGCGCCGACTGTTTGACCGAAATGGGGCGCATCGATGAAGCCATTGCCGACTACAGTAAGGTGCTCACTTTGAAGCCTCGCCTGGTGGCCATGGAGTTTACCTTCGAGACCGGTAGAAGGCGTGGAAACTCTGATATGACCGATTCTTGCCCGGTCAATCTGGCGGACATTTACATTTTGCGTGGGCATCTTTTTAACTTGAAAAAGAAGTACGAGGCGGCCATAGCTGATTTTAGCGAGGCCATCAAGCGTGATCCGATGGAAGTGGAAGCTTTCATAGAAAGAGCCAAGGCGGAGGCGGCTTTGAAGCACTTCAGTCAAGCGGAAGCGGATCTGGCTCGGGCCCTCAAGCTTAACGGCAACAGGTGGGAAATTTTTCTCACTCGCGCCAAGATGAATGAGGCCAGGGGGAGCTATGCCCTGGCTGAGAGCGACTATAATTTACTTGTGGCCGAAAGCGATAACCATGGAGATAGTACCAGCAGCGGTGCGCGGGTGATGCGCGGGCAATTCTTCGAGAAGAACGGTAAACTCGACAAGGCCCTTGCCGATTACGACTTCTGCTTAAAGAAAGATGCCGGCAATGAGGAAGCTCTGAAGTCTCGCGCTGATATCTATATGAAGTTGAAGCGCCCTCAATCGGCTTTACGTGACTATCGCAAACTGCTTGAG
Source organism: Candidatus Obscuribacter sp. (assembly GCA_016712465.1). GTDB lineage: Bacteria > Cyanobacteriota > Vampirovibrionia > Obscuribacterales > Obscuribacteraceae > Obscuribacter. The sequence goes on along the minus strand of JADJQZ010000001.1, from coordinate 6,108,898 downwards.
GTTGCCGGTAGTGACCGGGCTTTAGCCGAAGTGGCTCGGGCCGGCATCGCCAGAGCCAGTGCGGCTCCCAAGTGAAAATGTTACTTGCCGTTTCTCTTCGGTCCCAATTCTAGCTTGCGAGCCGTTTCACGATCGGCGTTAGCCGGAGCGGTTTGCTTTAACTTGTCGTAGGCGGCGGCTCTCATTAAGTAGTTGGAGCTTGTCTTGGTGTCATCGAATTTTATGGATTGGCTGTAGTCTTTCACCGCTTGGGCGAAGTTGTTGATTTTCATATAGTAGTCGGCTCGGTCGCGATAGACTTCGGCTGAGTCTGGTTCCATCTTTAGTAGCATGTTGCAATCTTCGATGGCTTTTCCATAATTTTTCAACTCGGCGTTCGCTCTTTTGCGGGTCGAGTAGACCGATTGAAGAAGGTCAAGGTTGAGGAAGGCTTCCGGGTTCTCGCCCATTTCTTTCAAGTAGAGGTCGCAGGCTTCGCGAGTCTCTTTCCAATTGCCCAGAGCTTCGGCGGTTTGAGTTTTCTGCCTCAAAACACAGAGATCCGCCCGGTCCATGTGCAGCATTTTGTTTACCTGATCGTCCGCTTCCTTGAGTCGACCAGCCTTCCAGTAGCGCACGGCCAGGGCGTCGTAGACCCGGGCGTCGCCTTTATGTTCCCGGGCATACTTGGACATGGGCATGGAATAGGCTTTCAGTCCGTTCAATCGGGTGAATAATACCGGCGGCGGTTCATCGAGAATGCTCAAGTCTCCGTAGGGTGGTGGTCCCTCTTTCAGGAGCATCTTTAGCTCTTTCACCATTTGCTTGACATTGGCATTGTTATTATTTAGCTCAGCCAGCTTGCTCCCGTCCTCCACGGCGCCTTTGTAGTCGCCGGTATGCACCTTGGCCAGCAAGCGGGCGAAGTAAGCTTTCTTATATTTAGGATCGTGGGAAATTATATTTGTGCAGGTCTCGATAGCTTGTTCGTAGGCGCCACGTTTCACTTGCCCGAGCGGCTCGTTGGCTTCGTCGATGGCCGCAGCCGGTGAGCCTTTCTTGAGCTGATTCTGTCTGGTCAATTCCAGCACCTTCTGTTTATCGGCCTTAGCCAGATCGTATTGACCGAGTTGCATGTACAGGTTGGCGCGATTGCGATAATTGGCTATCTGCTCGGGCCTTAGTTTGATAGCCTGGCTCAAGTGTTCGAGAGCTGCCTGCCGATTTTGTAAATTGAGCTCAAAGTAAGCGCAATTGGCGTAGTAGTTGCCCTGTATGGCGCGCTCTGTGGGGCCGGGATTACGACTGGTCAGTTGCTCTCCGTATTGTAGTTTGAAGGCCTTCTGGTAAAGGTCGAGAGCTTTTTGCCATTTTCTTTGTTTCTCGTATTCACTGGAGAGGGTGAACAAAATGGTGCTATTGTTGGGGAAAATCTCGGCTAGAAATTCCGGCGTGACACTACTGGCGGTGCGTTTTCCCTGCCGATTCGGCAAAATCTTGAAAGTCTCTTTAGTAGTCAGATCGCTTACGACATTGGCCGATCCCTTTTTCTTAACACTGGTCAGGTGATTCTTGGCCTTGAGAGATTTGAGAATTTTCTGGGTAAACTCCTCGGCATCTTCTGCAAAACCGATAGTGAGAATATAGGGCTCGCCCGGCTTGGAATGCCTCAAAGTGGGTGCGTCCGGGTCGGCATGATTATTGTAGCGACTGAAATTGTCGCCGCTTTCTTCGAACTCATGCTTAGCCAGGCATGGCCGGGAACCCGAGGTAGTAAGAAGCGCCAGAAAAGACACTAGAGTCAAAAAGGTCCGGCGCAATCTCATTTGTTCGGTTTGACCTCGCTGGTATTAATTCATATTAGCACCGCGCTGGCACCGCCGGGCCCGGCGAGCCTCAAGGTTTGCTCCCGAGCGGATGGTGGAATATAGCAAAAGTGCGACCAATGAAAACTAGTCAAGAGGATTTGAGCAATGGCTGAGTTAGAAGGCGACGGCAAGAGAGAATTGCCGGTGAATCCGGCCCAGGTACCCGAGAAACTTCAGGTTGACCTTGCTCAACCGGATCGTTCTTTTAGTGATGGAGCCGGTGCCACCTTGAAGAACGTCAGTAGTCAACTGGTGGAGAAGGGCATCATGCCTGCCATGTCTTCTAATGATATTCCGCAGACTCTCGCTCAAGCTGCTAAAGCCATGGAAGGGAGTAATCTGGGAATTCCAGCTGACCATGGACTCTCTTCCGCCTCATCGGTCAGCACCTTGCTCAAAGCTGTCGGCGCAGATGTGCGGCAGACAATGGCCATACCTGATTTGCACAAGCAACTGACCGAGCGTAACTGGCAAGAGAGTGAATACAATGCCGACACCAAGCTCAGACCCGGTGATTTGTTGTTTACTTCCATGGATCCAAATGGGCGCAATGTCGGAATCGTCGGAGAAGACGGCAAGGTCTACTCTCATAATTTTCGAGTCGGCAAGTTTGTAGGCCGTGAGCAGTGGAATAGTAAATTCGTCTCGGTGATGAGGGCTCCCACTTGTGAAGAGTAGTGCTGCCTGTTGACCTGACAGTTTGCTGCGTGTGGAATCAGTATAAATTTGCTGCATAAAGGCATGGGCTGGTTTAAACTAGCTACCGTGTCCCTGAGACATCCCCTGGCATTGGCAATAGTCTGTCGATTGGAGCGCTGATAAGCATGAGAACCCTGTTTGCCTCCCTGGCCGGTATGGCGATAGTGCTGCTTCAGGCCGGTTGTGTGACTGTGCAGACCCCGGTGGAAGAAAAGCTGCAACAGCATATGAAAGAGCAGATGGTGGAGGCTCACCTGAAGCTCAAAGATAATGCTTATGGCTCAGACGAGGAAAGACAGAGCTATCAGGCCATTGAGAAGTCCCTGAGTAAAGCCGTGCTTGATAAGAAGGTCGGCGAATTTGGTGGGCGGCAATTCGGGAACGGCTTCTGCCGCCTCACATTTTACGGGCAGGATGCCAACAAACTGGCAGGGGCAATTGAGCCGATTTTGCGGGAGCAAAAGCCGGCCAAAGGATCTTTTATGCTCAAACGTTTTGGTCAGGCTTACAAGCCGGATACTAAGACCGAGCGCGTAGACCTGGCCAAGTGAGTACTGTCAGCCGCCGGTGCCGCACCGTCGGTACAAAGGGAAGAAGGTAGGCGCGCCGCAAATAAATATGAAAAACAGGTTCAAGCGGAATTACTTCTACAAAGGGCACGATCACACCGATGCTGATTGGCATTTTACTTTCGAGTATCAAACGGAGTTGCCTGCCGCCAGCTTGTGGGAAGTGTTGGCTCAGATTGATAAATGGCCGACGGTGGATGACCGCATTGCCTCGGTAAAGATCGATCAGCCGCCCGAGCCTGGTGTTACCTTCACTCTCAAGCCTTTCAAGGGACCGCCCCTGAAGATGAAAATCTTGCGTTTCGATCCGCCCCATTTATACAGTGATGTCTGTCATCTCTTTATGGCCGAAATGTATACCACCCATTCTTTCACCCCGGTGGGAAAAGAAACGCTGATTAAGGTATCCATTGAAATAGATGGTCCGCTCACTCCCATTTGGTCGCGCACGGTAGGGGAAAATCAAGCCAGAGGATTATGCGATCAAACGGAACGGCTTTTGATAGCCGTGCGCGGAGATATTTGAGCCCATCGCAAAGCGAAGGATTTCACCTGACAATTGGAAGCCGATTTGGATAGGTATGTTGTGAAAGAGGAAATGTGATGACACCGGATGCGATACCGCCACTATTGATGATAGCCGCCGTCACTCTGAAAGACGGCACCAATACCGACGCATTCAATGATTTCTATGAGAAGACTTATATTCCCGATCTCCTACAGGTGGGCGACAGCGTAGAGTCGGTGGTGCGCTATCAGGCAATGGAAAAGAGCGGTGACGGCGGCTTCCTCGATGCGCAATATGTTACGGTTTACTGTCTCGGAGCGGGGGCCTCTATGGATGATGTGGAGCGCTCGGTACTGGCACCGGCGCATAAGGCGGCCTTTGAAGAGTTTAAGAAGTGGAAGATGGAATCGTTTGCCTATTTTGACAGGGCCTACTATCAATTGCCTCAGTCTGCCGCTGCTCTGGAAGACTGGCAAAGTTTGCACGACCTTCTGCATGGAAGGTCCGTCCTGACCATGGATATAGTGGATGAGCCCGGATCCCCCTCTCAAGGCGTTTCTTGTCTGCGTTATCGCCTTGCCACTCCCGGCGGTATCGTTGAGCCGCCCCTTGAGCAAAGGCGTTATGTGCGGTTCTCCCGGTCCGACAAAGGCAGTCTCGTTTTTCAGTGTATGAGCCGCCTCTATGGCGTAAGTGCCGTCGGCAGGGGCTGATAATGCCATTGTCTCTCAGTGTTCCCGGGCTAGCGTACTGCCTTTGTGCGTTTGCTTTGTAGGCTGCAGGGCAGGATAATGAAGAAGCTCGGGGGCCAATCGTGTATCAGCATCGCAATTCACTAATCTCTTTGAACACTTCGGCAGCGCTGTGTTCTGTCGCTTTGCTGGTGCTCTGGGGAGCTTCTATTCCATCTGTTGCGGCTGCAGACACAATGGAAAGTCTCAGTAGGCAATGCAAACAGTTGCTCTATGAGAAGAAGAAAGGGGAAGCCCTGAAGTTGCTTGATCGAGCCATCGCCGCCCAGCCGGCCAATGCCGGTATTTATTACTTGCGGGCGACTGTAAATTTGGCCAAAAAAGACTACGAGGCCATGATCAAAGATCTCGATAAGTCTATCGGCATTGACCCTCGCAACATCGATGCATATTTGCTCAGGGCCAAGGCCAACTATATGATTTCCGAAATGAACGTCTCCAATGAATTTGCCAATCGTTATGTGAAAGATTTGGAAGCCGCTTTGAAGCTCAATCCATCTCATCCGGCTGCCAATGATGCCCGGGGTGTTTACCTTGCCTCTCGCAGTAACTATAAAGATGCGATTGCCGCCTTTTCAAAGGCAATAGCCGGAGATAAAACCGAATACGTTTATTTTGAACATCGGGCCATGGCTTACAACGCCCTCGGTGATCGCAAGAGAGCCCTGGCCGACTTGCAGCAAGCTACATCGCTGACACTTGAAAGCTACGATGTCTGGGTGCACCTGGCCGAAACCTATGATGCGCTGGGGCAATACAATCAAGCCCTCGATTGCTATAACAAGGTGATAAAGGCCAAGCCCAAGAAAATTCCCCTGGTGCAGAAACGGGGTAATTTCTATATGAAGTGGCATCGCTACAAGGAAGCCATTGCCGACTTTGACAAAGTGATAAACGATTCCGCCTTCGATGATGATGTCTTCCGGCTGCGGGGCGAAGCACATCTGGCCCTCAAGCAATTCGACCCGGCCTTGAAGGATTTCAATGAGGCTATTGAGCTTTCGCCGGAGTTGTCTGAGAACTATGGTGCCAGAGCCAGAGCTTATCGAGCCATGGGCAAGATTGATCTGGCTCGCAAAGACGAAGCGAAAGCCATGGAAGTAAAAAATCAGAGAATCAAATAGGCCCTGGATATCCAGTGTATATGCGGGGGCTCGTGTTGCTCAACAGCAGTCTGGTTCAGGCTGCTGACATTCATGATGATTATCAGACTTGTCTAATGTAGCCACTTTTCATGGCCTGAAATATTTTCATTAGACAATTTCCGGGGTACTAGATCTATCTCTGGAATGCGCTATTCTAAATACATAAGCGGTGAGCGACGACTGAATCAGTTCGGAGCTTCGAGCCGAGGGACCTTGTAGAAACGTCAAGTCTGCGCAGACTGGAAACGGTAGCAAGCGAGTCCGCTATTTGCGAAAGCTGACCTCTCGCAATAGAAATATCGAGTCCACGCTATGACCAAAATCACTGGTGTGACTGTCAGACGATAGCTTTAAGACCACCGCAGTTCATTCTGGGTGGTCTTTTAGTTTTGGGGATGCGCTCAGCGTTGCTGCGGACAGTCGTAGCCGATGGCATTTGCCGTTGTAATCGAACTCTGTGATGAGATTGTGATCTGCTTGACTGCTGTCTCAAACACAGGCAATTTCATAAAAGCTGTTCAAAACGTGTTGTGAAAATATGGCTGTCTTGGCCGAGCTTCTGACAATTGAGTCGAATGCTACGGGTGGCTTCTGGTGCTGGTCTTGTATATATCGAATATTTTCATTAGACGATTTGCGGGGGACTGGATCTATCTGCGAAATGCGATATTCTAAATACATAAGCGGTGAGCGACGACTGAATCAGTTCGTTACTTTGAGCCGAGGGACCTTGCGGAAACATCAAGTCTGCGCAGACTGGAAACGGTAACAAGCGAGTCCGCTATTTGCGAAAGCTGACCTCTCGCAGTAGAAATATCGAGTCCACGCTTTGACTAAAATCACTGGTGCGACTGTCAGACGATAGCTATAAGACCACCGCAGTTCATTCTGGGTGGTCTTTTAGTTTTGCTTTCAAGTTTTGGTGCAGTTGCTAATAGATTGCGCATTGTTCAATAGGGCTTCGCTAATGCTGTATTCCACGTCTAGGTTGTCGTAGCCGGCACGGAGGAGCACCAGGTCCCGCCTGCCTGAGAACGAAAGAATTGTGTCGTGCACAATTAGAAGCCAGAATACCAACCAGCTCAGGGGCGGCATCTCCAGAAGAGTTGAAGAAAAAGAGTTCTGGTAAGCCTGATTTGTCTTGAGAGTTTTGGCTCTAATTCTGACTGGGGCAAGGGTGTCCCGGTCTAACCAGATATAGTTGCTATCAGTCCGGGGTAGACCATAGGAGATTTTGTAACAGGGCAGGCCTTCAATCTCTTCTTCGCCGACGACTTTAATTTGCTCGAGCAATCGCTCGCGGTCAATTTGCTCGTTCCAGAGCAAATTGGCTAGATCGTTGGCGATGATATTGCCGTAAGCCGGGTATGGATTGTAAGAAGCCAGGTTGAACTTCGATAATGTGAAGCCGTAGCTATCCTGACCATTGCAAAAGGCGGCTCTCGGGACGAGATGCGGCGTTCCCCCGAAAGTGCATTGTAAAGTTTGTGAGGCAGAGTCTAGGGTGATTTGAAAGCTTGACTGATGCTCGACATACTTCTCCTTCGCCTGTCCGTAATGTCGGCGCCTTTCCTTCACCGTTACCGAGCCTTTGAGTGCAAGACTGCTAATAGCTTCCAGTCTAAGGAAAACGGCGTGCGGCAGCCCGGTTGGATTCAAGCTAGGGCAATTGTCAATCATCATGGTTCCGAACTTTAGAGCTGACTTCTCTAATCTTTGCTCGGCCATAGCGCTTGCAAGTTGACGGTGCAACAGTTTGTCGGTTGTTATTCTCTCAGTTCACACTCGCAAAGAATTCCAGAATGTAAGATGCCAGGATGGGCTGAAAGCTTTCGCGGCAGAATCCGGGCGGATCTTGAGCTGGTTTGAAGAGCGCGCCGTCTGCGCTGTGTTGCATTATCTTTGGGAAAGGGCTCAGGAAGGAAAAGTGACCGGCGTTTTCAATTTCGCGGAAGATGACTCGGCTCGGTTCCGGGACCCCTTCCAGGACCAACTTTGCATGGTAGGCGGTGGGTGTGATTTCGTCCTTTTCTCCCACCATCAGTAGAATTGGGCAATTGACGGCATTGAGGGACCCTTGCGGTCTGAACCAGACCAGGGCAGGGGCCATGAGCACAAGCGCTTTGATGCGAGGATCGCTTTCGATGGAAGTGAGAGTGCGGCTTCTTTCCAGGGGCTCGTTTCTGCTGAAAGCCGTGGGTACGCCCCCCGCTGCTGCCAGAGCTGTGTAGGCCCCCATGGAATGACCGATTACGGCGATCTTGTCCGTCCGAATCAGGGGCGAGAAGCGCTCATCTTCGCTAAACCAATCTAGCGCCGTGCTCAAGTGACCGGGGCGCCGCTCCAGGTTTTCAACTGTGCCGTCCCGGCTATTGTCGTTGCGATTGTTACCCGGATGCTCCGGCATACCGACGATGAAGCCGCTGGCAGCCAGGGTTCTGGCTAGCTGCCGGTAAACCAGATGAGAGCCGCCGCTGCCGTGGGAGATCAGGACAAGGGGGAAGTTTCCCGCCAGGGGTGCGGCTTCCACCGCCAGAGAGATGTTATAGGGACCGAGCCTGGTAGGTGCTTCTTGTTCCGTGGAGGGATACATAATCACCATAGGAAAAGACTGACCGGTTTCCTTCTCCTTCAGGTTCGTTGTGCAATAGCCTGTGTTTCTATCCACTTTTCGCTTAACTCCGTTAATGGGCGGGATTATCTCACATCCGCCTCGACTTCCGGCTGCTATTGCCCTTTCGGCTTCTCCTCAAGTATCGGGTTTGTCTTCGATCTTGATATTTGACTGCCAGTTCATGAGGGCCAACCTTTTACGCGGTATATTGGCAGGAAGATTGACGAGCCGGCCAGAATCGGGCGGACCAGTCGGCAGCGAGCCGCGAGGCAGGAGTTCAGGCTGTAAGCCATGCCCAGTGTACTGCAATCCCTATTGCAAAGAGTCTTGAGCCTGATTATGCCGGCTCCCAGTCTCTTGATAGAAACAACTTGCAAGAAGCTCAAGCAAGAAGCCCTCAAGCTAGGTTCCGACGCTCGCTCAGCCCTTGAGGGGGGAGCCCAGAGCGCTGCTTTCGACTTTTCAGGCGCCTGGGATTTGTTCTTTGAGCTTTTCGATACTGCCAGGCTTTTAGCCTTGAAGTGCCGCATCTGGACTGCCCTGAAAGAGCCCCAGGTGACGGCGCCTTTGACGGTGAATGCCATGGAATGGGGTGCCTGCCTGGTGCAACTGGCCGGGCAGTTCCGCAGCCTGCAGAGGGAGCGTAGCGGCCTTGATGGCGAGACACTCATAGCCAGGCAGAATGCCCTGATCGAGAGGCGGGTGCAGGCTAATAATTTGAAGGAGCGCTTGAGCATTTTGGAGAGACAGGCGCTCCTTACCGTCAGGCAGAAAATCCAAACTGATCTGGAAAAAGCCAGGGAAGCCGGTAACGGTTCTCACAAGAAAATCGAAAAACGTATCACGGCTCTGCTTTCCTTGCTCAATTGCCATCGCTATGCCCTTTTGAGTGAGAAGTCGCACTGGAGTCGGCGCAATAATGAGTCTTCCGATCTGGGCGAAAGTGAATTCGCTGAAATTGCAGCTATGCGCGAGGCCTCTGTGCGCGAGGTGCTCATTCATTTGAATGCCTGGAAAGATCTATATGCAGGTCTTTTAAGATAGTATTGGGCTTTGGAATTCCGCTTGCCGCCCTTGGTTTCAATATCAAAAGAGGGGATAAGGGTACTAATGAGGTGCAATATAAGATGCATCGTGAACGTAGCCGCAATAAAGAAGTGCGGATCTATTTGTGCCCTGGCTCTCTGCCTTGAAGTTTTTGCTTTTGCCGCTCTCGGCGTGCCTGTGGCTGCCAACAATGAAACTGATGCGCTTTACGGCATGGCTTCGCGCGAAATGTGCAAAGGTTTGGCCGGCAATCACAAAGCTTTGGAACACTTGAACAAGGCTCTTGCAATTGATCCGCGCAGTGCCAAAGGTTGGTGTTTGAAAGCGCATATTCTCGGCACCATGGAAGAGAGTGAACTGGCGCTGCCATGCATCGAAAAGGCTCTCAAGCTTGAGCCGAAAAACTTTGTGCTCTGGATGGAAAAAGCAGAGATCTATTGCCAGCTCGGCAAATACGATCAGGCTTTAACTTGCGCCGATACGGCCATACAGTTGAAGAATTTGCCCGACTGTCATGTTGTAAAAGCGAAGATGTTGCGTTGTCTTGGTAAATTACAAGCGGCTCAGCAGGAACTGGATAGTCTGGTGGCACTGGACCCTAAGAATGTTACTTTCAGGAGTGAGCGGGCCAAACTGGGACGATTTACAAAAAACTGGCCGCAGGTGATTGAAGATCTGAGCATCTTAATCGAAGGAAATAGCCCGGCGGCCATAGTTGCCCGTAACGGCGCCGGGGCTGCCGTTAAGAATGCCAAAGTCGCTAATAAGGCTGTGGTGTCTACGCCTCCGGCTTTCGCACCGAAGGGACAGACGGCACCGGGCATTGGTCGCTATCAGAATCTGATGGAGCGAGCCCAGGCCTATACCGAACTCAAGCAGTGGGATAAGGCCATTGCCGATTATAAAACCGGACTGAAGGAACACCCGGACATGCGTCAGTATCACGTGGGTCTGCTCAAGGTCTACACCCTTAAAGGTGATAAGAAGGCGGCCGGGGAGGAACAAGCCGTAATAGATTCTTTCGATGATGATTTTAAGCCGGGCAAATGGAGCCATGATTGAAAAGCCGACCCACTTGGCGCCTTCGAACAAAAGCAGCTAAACATAAGGACTTTGGGAGGACTTTGGGAGGTTTTTGGCGCTCCCAGGGTTTGATCGGGGCCGCCATGCTCTTCTTTCGTAATCTAGCGCCAGGCTATCCAGGTGCCGCTCAATATGAGCGCCTGCCGGAAGTAGCCATCCATGCGGTTGCCCTTCTTGTTGATGGTGAACTTGGCGGAGCCGTGTAGATAATTCCAGTTTTGATAGTAGGTGAGTTTGATCACGCCGGTGGCAGGATCATAGCTGCCTGTCTTGAATACACCCATTTTCTTGGGGCCTTGTTGCCAGTGTCCCGTCACTTCCACCGGTCCGTTGCCGGTTATGGGATCGTGCTCAAAGGTAATTGGACCCCAGTTGGAATCCCAGTTGCCGGCGATACTGATGGCTTGTTTCTCAGTGGCAGTGGTTGCCTTGTCTTCTGTCGGCGCCGCTGTTGTAACCGCGCCGTCTTTGGCGGCGCCGGCATCTGTCTGGGGCGCGCTGCCGGATTGTCCGGTCTCGGCGAGGGAGGGCTCGCTCAGACCGGGTTTGGGGTCGGTGGGCTTGACTGCCAGTATGAGATCTTCACCGGACCACTTGCTGCTCAGCACCGGGCTCTGCACTTCGCCCCGGTCTCTGAGCACTTCTTCCTGCACCCGGTTTTGAATTAACTTAAAGGCTTGTTCCAGGGTGACATGACCGTCTTTCTCTCTCAGACCCTCGATCAAATGCCTGGTGAAGACGCCGTTTTGATAGTTCTTCGACTCCCAGGTGACTTCGCTCGGTTGGCTGGAGCAAATTACCATCTGTCCCGTGCCCTGAGCAATGGCGGCGGCGTCGAAGTTGGACTGGCGCACCAGCCCTTTGTGTTCAGTGGTAGCCGCACCGCTGTGGCAGGCGTCCATGATTACCAGAATGCGCTTGGAATTGATTCTCTCGTTGATGGCTTCCACCACTTCCCGCATGGCCAGACCGGTGCTGAAGAGGCTGTCGCGCATGGTATCGTGGGTAACAATGTAATTCACCCCGCGAATGTCCATTTCCGAAGGGCTGCCGTGGGTGGAAAAATAGAGCACCACCAGGTCGTTTGGTCTGGCCACTCGGGGCAGCCATTTGTCGCCGAATTCCTTCAAAATTTGCTCTTTGGTGGCGTGTTCGTCCACGAGCAAATGCACGTGATCGGCGGCGAAGCCGGCATCGTTCACCAGAAAGTTGCGAAAGTCGGTGGCGTCTTTGGCGGCATAACGCAGGTTGAGAGAAGGGTCTTTGAACTTGCTGATACCGACAACCAGCGCCCACTTGTCGGTGATCGGTGCGCTTTTCAGGGAAGAAGCGCCGGGTGCCTCCTCAGGCGCTGCGGTTTTGCCTACGTTTGCTTTGGCGATACCGGATTCTTTCTTATCGCCTCTGGCGGCGTTGCTTTTGTTGGCTGCCTGGGCGGCCGGTGCGGCGCTCGTCCAGACCATAAATGGTATTAGAAGTAGTGTCAGTACCTGCTTGCAGTCGGCTCTTCCCATTTTCCTTTCCTGTCCTTCCGTAGGCTTACTTCCGCAGTTTCCATTATTGGTCATGGCTTTTCTTCTGCCTTGAGCAGGGTCTGAATTTTGTCTGCCTTTTCCCCTGTCGCTTGCCTGATCAGTGCCTCCAAGCGGCTAAAGTAAAGAGCAGTGTCCGCTACGGCCAGGTCTCTAGCCAGTTGGTGATAAGACTGCCGGTGCTCTTGTGAGATTACCTTGCCTTCGATGGTTTTAGCGTTGTCTTTGTTCAGCTCCACATGGGTGAAGGCTACCGGCTCCATGGCATAGTCTAAGACTTGCTTTTCCGTTACCTCTTTACCGAGTCTGGCTTGATATTCTTTCTGGCTGTGAAATCTAAGGCGGCTGTCCCCTTGCATTAGTTTGAAGACTGCCCGGCTGCGTCTTTCGAAGTATTCCTGTTTGAGGAAGCTCTCGTAATGGTAGTAACAAGTGCTGATGTCGGCAGCCGGTGGCTTGGACCAATCCACCGGTACAAGCGGTTTCTGTCCCTGCAGTAAAGATTCCAGATAGTTGGAATGAGAATAGAAATCTTGCAGAGCGTGTAGCCCCTCACCAAGGCGTCGACGAATGTTGCGGCGGGCGGTAGCGGAGTTTTCGCAGGTTTTTGCTTCTTCAGCGCACTGGTTTAAAACTTGTTCGAGGAACTGCCTGGTTTCAGTAATTTTGTTGTCGCAGGCATGGTACTGAGAAACTGAAAAATTCTTGCCGCCCGGGTCGTCCTGTGCGTCGCAACCATTGCAGATTTCTTCCAGCGCTTGTTTGCTCAGTCCCTTATCCTTGAGAGCTTCCTTGATGATGCTTCTGTGTACGGCGCCGCCGAACCATTTGTAGGTGGAAAAGGCCTTGCTTGCCGGGGCGCCGGTTGCAAAGGCAGCCGCTAGAACGAGAACCGTCGTAAGCCGCCGGAAAGAATTTCCTCGTGGCTCAACATGACCGCTCATCTGTCTGGTCGGGTGATAGTCTTGCATTATCCGGCGGTTTTGCCTTGTATATATAATTCCATAGACAGTTACAGTACTGCATTTTTCTTGGACGCGGCCCATGCTGTTTCGGTTATTGTAGAGGAAGGTAACCCGGCTCGTTCAATGCTGTCTTCCAATATAAGCCCACGCAAAACTCTTGTCTTTATCTGGTCCCTGGCTCCCTGGGTCTTTCTTGCACTTGGCCTGCACCAGTTTCGCAGTATCTTCTGGTCCTTTTTGCTTTACCACGGCTTTTGCCTTCTACCGGCCATTCTCTACAATCGGGGACACTGGCAGAAGCATATGCACATTCCGACCAGGAAAGACCTTCTGGTGCTGGTGTTTGCCTCCATAGGCTTTTCCGCCTTCACTTTCATCACCTATAGCTTGCTCAGCGATTTGCTTCTGGACCGCGCCCTGGCCCTTGAAAGTATGCACGAGCGCGGCTTCAAAATGAGCTGGTATTTGCCGCTCAGCCTTTATTTCCTCACTGTCAATCCGATTCTGGAAGAACTGTTCTGGCGCGGTGTGGTCTTGAACGAACTCTGTGATGAAGGTCAGCCGGTCTTCAGTTTGCCCGGTATCTGGACCAATGTGGCCTTCGCCGTCTGGCATTTTCTTGTGATCCGGTTGTTTGTTGCGCCGGTCTTCATTCCGCTGGCTATTGGCTTTGTACTGGCCGTGGGGTTCTTTATGTCGTGGATGTACAGGCGCAAAGATACCTTGATTTTGCCGACGCTCTGGCATTCCATTGTTTTTGATCTGGCCGTGATAATTATTTTGACAATGGTCTTGTTCGGACCCATTTCCGCCGAAGCGGCGCCCACTATTGTGCCGCTTTTAGAGCGTTTGCGCTAGAGTTGTTGATTTTTCCCCGCCCTGCATGAGAGTATGAGCGCAACCGGGAAGGGGGCTCATAGCGGCCTGTGAGCGTTCCCATGGAGGCATAGGAAAAGTACTGATGGCACTGGTCTGGAACGATCATCTGAGCGCCCAGGTGACCCTGGTGGGCATGAGTCTTGATTTGATCGGCGGGCTCTATCTAGCCTACGACTTATTGGGCGGCGACAAGGGGCCGCTCAGCACCCTCACCCGTTGCGTCACCTACAGTGTAATTGTCATTGCCTGTGTCGGATTCTCCATGGGGCTCAAGTTCGGACTTCTGGCCGGCGCCGGCCTGGGAATTGCATTGGGGTTGCATCTGGAAAGAGTCGGGCGGGGGCAGAAAGAGACCACGGCTTTTCTTTTTGCCCTGGGACTGGTGCGGGCTCTGGGTATTTCAGCCGCCTGCTGGTTCGATAACTTGAAGAGCGTCGCTTACTGCGCTATTCCCATAGTTCTAGTGGCGGCGCTGGTTTTGCCGAAACTGAAACTGACGCCGTCACACTTCTACGAAGTGAGCAAAAGACCGTCATTTAGTTGGCGTAAGCTAGCGCTGGCCGTGACTCTCGGTCTCATGGCCGGTAGCCTGGGCGTATTTACTTCTTTATTGCAGCACGATTTGAGTCATATGTCCGAGCGCGTGATTCGGCTGGGACTGACCATGGCCATGACCTCGGCCATCGTCAGTTCGCTCATTCCGCTAATTGAATGGTATGCCGACAACGTGCCCGGTCGCACCATGGGCTACATAGGAGCTTCGCTCTTTGTGCTGGGATTTATGGTGCAGGCGATACCATCACTGGTGGCAGTGCTGAAGTGATGCCGGTGAATCTTTGGAGGCTGTGGAGGCTTTGGTAGTTACCACTTCTCTTCTTTAGCGGTGGTATCCATTTCGGCTTTGGTCTCAAGGGCCAGAAGATTCAAGCGCTCCAGGGCACCGGCCAGAAGAAAGTCGGCGCTGTTCAAACTGGTGCCGAAGGCCGAGGCTGAGAAGCAGAAAACTGGTTCCCAGGTGGTTTTGAGGTTGATCTTTTGATTGTAATTGAGGCGCTTGAGCAGGCGCTCGATTATGACATGCAAGCCCACTTCGCCCGTTTCAGGACAGATGACGATATAAGTGCCGTCATTTGAAACTCCCGGCACATCTACGTCGCGGATGCATTCCTGCAAGACTTTGGCCGCTTCCACTTCCAGCGCCGACTTTGCTATGGGTCCGCCGCTTTTTGCTATTTCATCGAGGTTGATGATTGTACCCACCACCAGTCCGAGGGGATTTTTATAACGCTTGGCGCGCTTCACTTCTTCTTTGAGAACGCGTTTGATGAAGCGTTCGGAATAAAGCCCGGTTTTGGGATCTTTCAAAAGGTGGTGACGGTCTTTGCCGGTGGGCGTTTCTTCTTCGGGGGGCAAAATGGTTTTGGTGTTAGCTAGTTGTGACTGAGCATTCAAGACCTTTCTGGTCTCTTCTGTCTTCTTCTGCTCGGCTCTGCGTATGTCGGACAGCTTGTCTTTGAAGAGTGAGTCTCTGGTAAAGCGTTCTTCTTGTTTCTTTTCTGGCGACATGGTTTTTCTCTACTTCCTGGGCTTCTTCACTGGCTGAACGGCGCCCTACCAGGATGTCATGGTGGGCTGTCGTATATCTGCCTATTTTGCCATGGTTTACCTGTAGTGTGGGCTTTAATATTCGTTTCTAATATAGTTTCGCCTCTGGCTATTTGAGCATGCCTGAGCTTCCATCAGGCGCCGACGCTGCTCTCGGTCAGTAGCCTGGGCATAAGGCCCTGGAAGGATTGCAGCGGAGCGGGGCTATTGGTGGCTTTGCTGCGCAGTACCGCCCCTTCGAAGCCGCTCAAAACCAGCTCCGCCAATTGGTTGGGGCATAGGTCTCGGCGAATCTCGCCCTTCTCCTGACCTTCTTTGAGGCAGGCGGCAAATTCCGCCTTCCAGCCGTCCATCACTAGCGCCAATTTTTCCCTGAGTAGTTCGCTTTGACCGGACATTTCCTGCGAAAGCGTGCCAATCAGGCAGCCGCCCCGGCAAGGACTGTTAGTCAGTTCACCTGCACCGGCTTGGAAATAGTGCGTCAGTCTGTCTAGGCTCGACCGACTTTTATCGCCGAGGCTCTTAGTGAGCTTGCTTCGATGGGCCTGGTCGAATTTTTCAATGACGGCCAGGGCGAAAGCTTCTTTGCTCTCGAAATAGTGGTAGAAAGAACCTTTGGGCACCCCCACCAGCTTGACGATTTCCTGGATGCCTGTGTTGTTGTAGCCCTTGGAGAGCATAACTTTGGCCCCTGCTTCAATGAGCAGGCATCTGGTATCGATTCTGGTGGCAACGCTTTTCATGGCTCTTGGTCCTATTGTTGTTAGATTGGTCTGGTTACGGCGCTCAGGTTGAATTGACGACGCCTGGCGCGGGGTTGTGGATTGGGTTTTAGCGGTGTCCGTCATTTCTGGCGATTCTCACCACGGCTGCTTGAGGCTTGTGCTTGATGAAATCTATGCCGGCTTCCCGCAGCCCGATTTTGATGTCGTCGGAAAGCAGCCAGAGGATTAGCGAGAGGATGATGAGAGAGAAGATTTCGTTATCGATCATGATTTTGGTTCCTTATAAATGAATTGACCGGTCGTCTAGTGATGACGCAAAAATTTTGTGCTGTTCACTGGTTTGATAAGTTCGCTGATGGCGGTCTTTCTATCTTTCAATTGCTTTTGGTTCTGGTCTTTGCGGCTCAGTTGCCCCTGCCAGATATCAAAGAGGTTGCCGGAAAAACTGCCGCTGGTTATGTCGCCTTTGCCGTTGTTGAAACTGGCTTTGCTGCTGTTTGCCTCTTTGAGCGAGTTGCTAATGCTTGTGCTTCCGTTCATTGGTCTTACCTCCGACTTTATTGTGCCTTTGCGGGTTGGAAATTCGTTTGGCTTGGGTTGTCCATGCACTCTATAATAGACCGGTCGTCTCTAAATTGGCAAGTACCCCATAAATAAAACTTGCTCTGCGTTCAATGGCGCTGGATTAGCGGGAGTGACTGAAGTTGGCAGGCGAAATGAATAGAACAGGTGAAATGATTGGCGCAAGTGGGTCGGATGAGCCATGGGCTATCCGGCTTCTATTTTCGAGGCGCGAGCGAAATTCGCCATAATTTCTCCCACAGAAGGCAATCAGGCAGGCTCAATTAAGGTTCTAAGTCTCCACCAGCGGATCATATTCTTCTTCGGTCAAGCCGAAGGTCCAGGCCACCGCTTGTTTGGCTCTCTGCATGGTAGGCGGCACCCGCAGAAAATATTCTTTGATGGTACCGTCCGGCTCAGGGGTAGAGTTCATTACCCTGACCACCAGAATGGGTTCGTCGGAAGGCAGATTCATTCGATAGAGAATGCCGGCTTTGTCTTGATGGATTCTCAGAACCTTGCCTTCGCGCAGATAGTTTTCCAGACCGAAGCGCTCGATCAAAACGCGCCGCACTTCCGCATTGGGTTCCGATTCTATTAAGTCAAAAGTGAGGGGCTCCGGCAAGAGAATTACATAGGGCGGCACCAGTACCCCGTGCCAGGCATAGAGACCCCAGTCGTCTGCGTAGCGCAGGCACATTTTGTTTTCAGCGTGCAGGCGGAAGCGATTGTCGCGCACCAGCTCCAGAGGTCGCTCCGTCATGATGCAGATGTTTTCGTAGGCCCAGATCCAGCCCCCTACCCGCGCCAGTTTGCTCAAGCCGCTCAAGGGCTCGGTGCCTTTGATGCCGATTCTGCCGATAAAATCGTAGTACGAGAGCCAGCTTGCATCATGCAAGCCATAATTCAATTCCCAGCGTTGTGTGCCGGCCAATATGCCGCTCATGGAGGGAATCCGCTGTTTGAGAGGTTCTGCTAGAAAGCTCCAGACTTGCATATGCACCGGCTGCACCAGCTCGTGATAAATCTGCTCGGCAGCCAGGGCAGAGAGCTTGCCTTCGATGTTTTCTTTGACTTTCTCTTCCGCGTCTTCCCGCAGTCGCCGCGACATGGAGACGCCGGCAAAGTTGCGCAGGTAGTGCCAGATATAGATGCCCATGTTCTCGGCAAACTGGTCTTTCACATATTTTTCCAGCAAGACGCCTTCGCGCGCCAGTACCTTTTCATCGGCTTCGGCGCGCAGCCTGCGGCGCACCGACTTCCATTTTTCCTCCCCCTCGGCCGCCTCTACTTGCTTGACGCATTGCTTCCAGACGGCGTCCCAGACTTCCAGTTGGTTATTGTTGAGGTGGTAGGGCCAGTCTATGTCACTGTCGAGAATTTTGGCGGCAGCATTACCTGCCCAGGGCGATTTGAGCCAGACGAAGATAGCCGGCGGCTTCAGACCGATGGCCTGGTAAGCTTCCTTCACGGCTGCCTCGGCTTTGGAGCGGTCAGTGGCACCCGTGCCAAGACCGACCTGTCGCCATTCTTCCCGCACTTTTTCGAGCAGGCGCAGATGCTTGGCATTTAACTTGTCGATTTTGTCAGTCGACGACATCTCTAGGCGGTGCTTCCGGCACGTACTCGCGTTGCTGTATGACGCGGTAGTAGCCTTGAGGGAGGTTGATGGTGCCGTGCTCTTCGTGCACTAACTGGGCTCCGGTTTGCACTTCAATATAGCGCTGCCCTTTGGCTGTGAAAAGTTTGGCAAAATTTGTGCTGATGGCATGCTTGTGTCCGGTCACTTCACCAAACTGCAGAATGACAAAGCCTTCGCACTCGGTTTCAAGGGCGTTATCCGGTAGCTGTGTCACTTTCTGCAAGAGCACATCGCCCTGTCTGTAAGTATCCTGCTTGAGGGCGGGGCGCACTGCCTGTCTTGATTTAAGAAGCATAGTAAAACCTGCTGGCGTAGGTGACGGATGTCCGCAAATTCCGTCTATTTTTCATTCTACCCAGTTTTGCCCTTCTTTGAACCGGAACAGCCGACTTTTACCGGTTGTAAACTATTCCGGCTTGTTCGAGGCCGAGCACTTGAACCCCGGGCAGCGGCTTTTCACTTGTGCCTCATACTCCCGGCAGCGGGCGGCGGTCCAGGTGGGATTGATGAGCACCAGGGTGGGCATGGCGATTGGGTTTTTCTTGAGAGACTCTGGGCTGAGCCAGGGCGGCAGGGTTTCCGTATGCATGAGCACAGTCACTTTGTTGATGCCGTAAACGGCCATGTCCTCGAAGGGGCTCTCGTCCAGGCGGCAGTCTTCCAGCACGACTTGATCGGGCGGTTTGTGGTCTATGAGGAAGCGGAAGGATGAACCCTTCAGCTGGCTGTTTTTGAAGATGATTGCTTTTGGGGTGGATTGTTTTTGATGCAAATAGTTCTCGTCTTTCATCAATTCTTTCAGTGTAGTGGTTTTGGATAAATGTCTGGTTTGGCTGGTATCAAGACTGACCAGGGGCAGACGGTAGTTTTCCAGTGTAAGTTTTTTCAAACCGGCGGGAGCACTCAGCTTCGCCGTCGTCTTCGTTTCGCCCACATAGGTGAGCGCTTCCAGATCCTTGAGGCGGGCCACCTCGCGGAAGCGCGCCGTCGCTTCCTGCTGTGAGCCGCCGCAGACACGCATGTACTGAAGTTTTGGAAATACTTCCCCGGCATAGAGCATGAGGGTACCGGCTGCATTTCGATCTCGCGTCAGGTCTAAGCCTCGAATTTCAGCCTCCAGGTCGCCGCTTTTGTAGAAGGCATTGATATGACTGACCAGGGGATGAAGAACCAGTTTTTCATTGGCTGTGGTATCAAGCACCTTGGTATCAGAGGGAATTGCTTTCGTGGTGAGGGTGCCAAGATCCAGTAGCAGCAGATCGGAAGCATTTACTTCCGGAGTCAGTTGCACCGAATAGCCGCCCTTCTGATTGGGGATCACCTCTACAGTGGGGGCAATGGGCTGATTGGCGGCACTCGTCCCTTGTGAGTGAGCACCCTGGCCAGTGAGCTTTTCAGATTGTTTGCCGACAGTTTCGGTGCTCGCCGAAGGCATCAAAGAAATAGCCATCCAACAAAGGGCCGCACTAGCCAGGCAGGTTGAAATGACGACGGTGAAAGCGGCTAGCATGATTCGTGCCGGTCTGGTGCCGGCCGCCTCTGTGGTCTCCAGAGCCTGCCCGGCGTTCAAGCGAGCGAATTGTAGCTCTTTGCCTTGCAGGGCGCGCTCAAGATCAATAGATAGCTCATTGGCGCTCTGGTAGCGCTTTTCGGGTTCTTTCTCCAGGCATTTAGCTACGATGGCCGTAATTTTGGGCGGGAAGAAAAGCCCGGTGGCCTGACCCAGTGTAGGCGGCTCTTGATGCAGGTGCGCTTCCCTCAGTTTTTCGAAAGATTCTTCCAGAAAGGGCGGCGCGCCGGTCAGGGTCTCGAACATGGTGCAACCGATGGTGTAGATGTCGGAGCGCCTATCGAGATTATCACCCAGCAATTGCTCGGGGCTCATATAGAGGGCGCTGCCGATAATTTCCAGTTGATTGCGCTGGGTCTTCGCTCTCTCCGGCTTGGCGTCGTTAGAGTCGAGTCTGGCTTGTGTGCTCTCGACTACATGAGCGCTGTGCTCAAGAGTAGAACCCTGTATCGGGGCGGCCTCCGTCAGTTCGGAAATGCCGAAGTCGAGGATTTTTACTTCTACCTGGTGTTCACCGCCGGTGGTGAGCATCAAATTGGCCGGCTTTAGATCTTTGTGTACAATGCCGCGCCGATGAGCGTAAGAAAGCCCTTCCAGAACTTTTATATAAAGCTCAAGGGTGGCTCCCACGGAGAGCGGCCCCTGGCTGGAGAGCGTTTCATCAAGGGTTTCTCCCTCTATGAAATCCATGGCGTAATAGGGAATCTTTTCATCGTGTATGCCCAGGTCATAGACCTGGCATATGGTGCGGTGTTGTAATTCGGCTACCATTCTGGCCTCTCGTTGAAAGAGGAGCCAGGTTTTTTCTGAGATGAGATTGGGTGCCAGAAATTTGACGGCGCAGGCCCGGCCCAGACCCTGGTGCCGGGCTTTGAAGACCGCACCCATGCCGCCCTGGCCGGCTAGTGCCAATAGCTCATAGCAGCCGCCGATGATCTGACCGGGGGCGAGCCCGGCCATGGATGCCGCCGTGGTCTTGCTGCTCATGGTGGTCTGCCGCATCGTGTGCAGGACGGTGCGGAAGTCGGCCATTCTGGCCGTGCGCTTTCCGCCCTGGTAGCGGGTGGCGAGACCTTTCTGGTGCGTGTTGCTTTGCTTCTTTGCACCGGTGTCATTTCGAAAGTGGTCCGATGCCGAGCCGCTCTGTGGGCTCTGTGAAAGGCCGGCTTTTGCGGCGGGGGTGTCAGGCTGTGGCTGTTTGCAGTGGCAGCGCTGTTCCTGAAAGAAGAAGGCGGTGATACTGCCCTCTCTCTGTCTGGCTGGTATTACCTTGTTGCAACGCCTGCAGATGGAGGAATTGTCTTCAATAACCACCGGGGCCGGGGTATTCTGTCTTAAGCCGTCATCGCCGATTCTATTGCAGTTGCAACTGAGGTCGCTCAAGAGAAATGATGTGAGCGAGCCCTGGCGGTCTTCCGGTAAGACCCTTCGGTGACAGCGAGAGCAAACTAATGTCTTCATGTTCAGGAGTAGTCGGGGGTGTCTTCGGCAGAGTTCTTCGGCGAAAGTATATAAATCGATTTCGGGCTGACGATGTCTGGGATATGCCTGTGGTACCGTAATTCTAGCCTATTCGAGAGCTGTCGCTGCGGCTGATTTCCCGGCACTTGCCAGCCGGCGTTGTAGACCAATGCGCGTTTGATTGCCGGAGCGGGTATAAACTGGAAAGTGGCAGGGGTGACCGGTGGCGCTGTACTAGAGTAAGTTCGCCGGGGGACAGATGAAAAAGCTGAGAGAAGCAGGAAGATTACCTTGGCCACATTTGCCTGGACAGTTCAGGCTCATAGGTCTGGCTTTTCTTTTGGGCTGGTTTCTTATTTTGTGCGGGGCCGCTTCTGCCAAGCCAGCGGCAGGACTTGCCGGCGGAGGCGCCGGGACCGCCGGCTCCTATCTGGAAGTGAGCGGCTTTTCCAGTCAGTTCCGGCGGGCTCGCTTTTGTCTCTCGCAAGATCAGGTGGCGGTGCACTGTTTGACCGGCTCCACCTTGTGGAGCGCTGCTCGGCCGGCACGAGCCATAATGACCAACCCAGAGGCTAAAGCCTTTGCCGATATCGCTCTTTCCGAGTGGATTCCCTGGTCGAGACGTAGTTTAGACAACTTGAATATTGTGCGGGTTGAGCGCAGCGGCGAAGAGACCCTGGCGGGAGTGCGCTGTGTGCACTATTTGGGCTATGATACTAAAGGTAGTGGCGCAGTCAAGAGCCGCCCTTGCGCCGAATTCTGGTGCCTGCCGAAACCGGCTTGCAGCAAAGAGTCACTTCAGTACTGGTGCAAGCTCTTTGCTCTTCCGGCTGGCTATGGTTTGCCTATTAAGGTGAGGCAGGTAAGCGACGGTAGTTTTGTCACGGTATTCAGCCCCCTTTCCGTTAAGACGAGATCTGATCAGAAAGCGTCATTCGAGCTACCGGGCGGCTATCGCAAGGTGAAAGACCGCGCCGCGCTCTACTTTGCAGGTGTCGGCGGTGACTTGAAAGCCTCCGATCTAAATGAGTTTTTCCGCGGCGATCTTGATCGGAGGTGAGGGTGCTGAGCAGTAGAACAGGCAAGAGCGAGGCTAGTGTCCCGAAGTGCGCCGGGCTCTTGCTCCTGCTGTATTCAGTTGTCTGTACGGCGATGATACCGACGGCAGTGGCGGCGCCGACTAAAAAGGAACTGGAAATTCAGGCCCTGGCAAAGGAGAAGGCCGCCAGAGCTGCGAAGATGCCTGCGCAGCAGTATCTATCTCTTATCAATAAGCTTATTGCCGATTGTCCTGATCTGGGACGGCTTTATATGCACCGGGGTTTCTGGTACTGTCAGCAGCCTTCGCCCCGCTGGGATCTGTCTCTGCGTGACTTGAACAAAGCTGTGAAACTGGACCCTTCCTTGAACGGCTTTTGTCAATTGCATTATCAACGAGGCCATGCATACAAGAGTGTTGGTAATTTTGAAAAGGCCCTGGCCTGTTACCGGGATGGGGTGGCTACCGATCAGGGTCTGAAAGAAGAGAAGATCGGCGGGAGAGTGGAAGTGGCTCATGCCTGTCTGAGATTGCATCGCAATCGAGAGTGTCTGCAGGCGATTGAGCAGGTTCTCAAACTAAAGCCGGTAGACTTCGGCACCTACCTTTTTATGGCCGACATGAGCCACCAGGCTCAAGACGATGCTCTGGCTCTATCTGCATTGCAGCACGTTTCCGATACCAGGGCTAAAGAAAGTGAAGCTCTGGTCAAAGCTGATTTACTGGCCAAGGCCGGTAAACCGGTGGAAGCACTGGCTTTAGTTCGGCGCCTGCTTGAGCGCTTTCCCGGCTCTCGTGCGGTGGTGGAGAGGGGTATTGGCCTGTCCGATAAGTACGGTAGTGCTAAAGATCGAGACTTCTTTTCTCTAGCGCTGGAGAAGGTCACAGCCGATCCGGTGGAGAAAAGTATAATGACCGTGAAGCGCTTGTGCAACGAAGGGCGTGGTGAAGAGGCTATGAAGGTTTTAGCTACGATTGATGTTAAGAAGCTCAGGCCGGATCAGGCAAGGTATTTCTATCGCACCAGGGGCGGTGCTCGTTTTAGTGCTCGGCGTTACGAAGAAGCGGCTGAAGATTTAAAGCGTCTTGGCCCACCGGATAGTCTTGACTGCGGTACCCTGATCATGAGGGCGGAGGTGCTGGCCAAGCTGGCCGACGGACCTGCCGCCCTGGCCGATTATGACAGCGCCATCAGACGGTTCCCTTCCGTGGGTGGTGCTTTCAACGGGCGTAACTACCGCTTGCGGGCTGAATGTCTTGAGGCGATGGGGCGTTATCGGGAGGCCATTGCCGATTACAAGATGGCCTCGAAAGACCCGAGGTTAGGCGGTACCGCTGCCATTTTTATGGCTCGCTGCTATGAAAGGCTGGGAGACGGAAAGAGCGCTCTTAAAGCAGCGGAAGAAGCCATTGCCAGGGAGCCGAGTAATCGTCTCTATCCGATGGAGTATGGGCGATTGCTCAGTAAAGCGGGCCGGTATGAAGACGCCATCAAGCAGTATGATCATTGTCTGACCATTCGCCGAGATTGGCCCACCCCCTATTTCGAAAGGGCCAAATGTTTGCGGCAGGTGGGGCGCTTGAGTGAGGCGGCTGCCGATGAAGCGCGGGGGCGCGCTCTCGCTGCTCCCATCGCCGATGATCTGGGGGTTCATGTGAGAACGACAAAGTGAGGGCAGGCGTTTTTGCAATTCTCAGGGTGGTAGACTTGGGGTTGTGAGCAGTGAAGATTCTACATCTGAATTTGAGCAAGAATCCGGCCATGCGGTCTGGAAGTATTTGCAGGAAGTCAACCGGTTTTCCCGGGGCGAGCCTGTTTTCGGCTTACCGGAAGTAACTCCCCGGGCCCTGAAGGTGGGTCTGCTGGCGCGTTCACGCTTGCTTGCCAGGCAGTCCTTAGAGAATATTGCCAGGCGTTGTCACCTCAGTGATTTGTATTTGGTTACAGCCGCATGTCTGGATGAAAATGCCTCATTCAGGGAGCTTGCCTGGGAGGTGGTAAGCAAGATTCTGTCCACTTTGGGGATGGAGCAGCTTGCTTGTGTGGATAGTAGTATGCGCTCCTACTACCTGGAAGTTCCCGGAGAGTTCGGCGATCTGACGCCGCCGCCGGCAGTACTGGGTAGTCTTTCCTTCAATCGCAACGGCCACTTGCGAGAACAAGCCGTGCAGCGGCTGGCCGGCGTGTGGACAGGTGAGGAGTTGCCCTTTCTATTGCTGCGGGGGCGAGATTGGGTGCCGGAAGTAGCGAGCATTGCCGCCGAGGCGCTTGCGGCGCGGGCCGGGAAAGTAGAGTACGGTAAGCTTTTTGCCCATAATCTGGGGCTGATTGCAGTCTTGAGCCGTTCCGGGCAGCCCCGGGTGAGGGAACTGGCTGCGCTTTCGGAGCGGCATAGCCTTGTTGGTGAGGGGCGGGCCGTTTTAGCCGACTATCTAAGAGGCAAAGACAAAGAGCTGCGCTGCTACGCCGCAGATATCTGTGAGAAATACGACCAGGCCTTGCTGGTGGAAGTGGGGCTAAATTCTTCGGATCCTCGCCTGAGGCTGAAGGCTTTCATGGCTCTGCTTTCTCTGGATTCCTGTTTGGAGGCTTCGGCTTCAGGTCCAGGCTCCGGCCCCGATTCAGGCTCTGGCTCAGGTTTGGACGCGGATTTTAGAAAAACCGGCCAAATTTCTTATCGGGCTTTTCTAAATGACCCCGACCCGGCAATAAGAGTGGAGGCACTTCGCAAACTGCAGGCGGAGGAAAGCGAGGAGCAAGTGCGGGAGTCGGCTATCGCAGCACTTCTTGATCGCTCCGGTCGGGTGCGGCTTCTGGCTCGCTATATTTTGAAAGACATTGACCCTTTTGCTCTTTACCTGGATCGCCTGGCGAGCACCAGGGTTACCGATTCTGTCTTGCCCACCCTGCTTGCGGCTTTGCTTGAATGTGGAAAGGCACTGCCTCAGTCCGTGCTTTCTGAGAAGATAGAACCTCTGGTTCTGAGCGGGTTAGCCCCGGTGAGAGCCGGTGCTTATGCCATATTACTGGATGAGACCGCCAATCCTGGCCCGCAAGTGCCAGGCTCCGTCGACAAGGTGAATTTGTTCAAGGACTGCCTTCTTGACGGCAGTCGCCACTGCCATAAGGTCGCCAAACGGCTGCTCTCGGGCAAAGGGCGGAGGCAGCCAGGCTTTGTCCTGGCCGACAAAGATCTCTGGCAGGTGTTTTGTCGGGCGCCGCAGTCACCGGCCGCAGCTTGTGCCATTGCCGCCATCGCTCGCTCTCGTCGCTGGCAGAGCCTGCCCTACCTTGTGGAGGCGCGCTGGTTGGCTCTTAAACGTGGCCGGAATGCGGTGGTGCTGGCTACAATCGACAATGCCCTTGCTGCTTTTCACACCGAGTATGCACCCACTGAGGAAGAGCGGCGCAGTTGTCTGGCGGCTATGGAAAACTTTGGCAGTGCTCTCACGGAACTCCTGCGCAATCGCCTTCTAGCCGGGCTGGGTTGAGTGTATACCTGTCGGCGGTGGTGGAAACTCTGCTGCCCTAGAAATCTTGTTGTACAAACATTACCTCTTCCAGGCTGGCTTTCTTCAGCCCGGCCGGAATGGCAAAAGGATCGCTATTGCTTTTCAGGTCTTTGATAGAGTGCGCCTCAATCAGGGTTGAAGGCATGTCGCTGCCGGTGACAAACTTCAGGCAGAAGCCGTCCATGGGTGGTATGCCGTAGCTTTTGTAGTAGAAGTCTAAGATCTGCGGTTTGACGGGCAGTTCTCTGGCTGCGTAGTGCCTCCAGCAAGAGCGATCTCGGGGGTTTTTGGCATCGGGCTTGATGCCTCTTACGGTGCAGAGATAGTCGAGCACTTTCCCTTTGCCTATAACTTGCCACTCCTGCCCTTTTTGAAAGCCGCCGCCGGTCATCTTCGTGAGCCTGCCGGCCAGACCGCCGTCGTATTTTTCCAGGGGCACGCGGCTTACTATTTTTCGTTTTTTGGAGTAGATGGAAACCACCCAGTCTGGTGCTTTGCAGCAGATGGTATAGTCTCTGAGCGGGTCGTCGATGACTATGGCGTCCTCGCGCAGGTAGGCGTTCAGACGTCCCCAGTCTCGCAGGTCGAGTTGGATGTTTTTGCTTGCATATTTGCCTTTGCCGGCGGCTCCATTAGCGCCTGGTTTGGCTTGTGCCTCAGGGCTTAGTGCCGTGCAGAAAAGCATGGCAACAGCGATGAACAAAGAGAGGTTCTTTTGCACGGTTCTTCAGCCGTTCCTTGGTTCACTATTGATCTCAGAATTAACGATGATGCCAGTATGGTTAATTCTAGCGGAAACCAAGTAAGTTTAGTAGTCGCTGAGGTTTGGTCCATTGTCCCTGGGCGGAATTACAACTACACAACTGCCGCCGTCCTTCGGTGGTTTGACGTCAACTTCATGCTCATTTCCAAAACCTGGAGATGGTACTTGCCTGATGACAAACTCGCAGCCCGGTCCGGAGACTGTCGGCGGGGGATTTTCGGCTGCTGCCATGGTCATTTTAGGTTGATGTTTTTGGTCGCCAAAGTCGATTTCTACCTTTCCGAATTCACCTGGAACCGGCGGATTGGACATGGCGTTTTTGGATGCATGGAGGTCGGAAAGGGAGCTGTCGGCAAGAAGAAAGTTCCCCTTCGGCGCATTGGAATCGGAGGCAATGGAGTGGTCGATTTCGGCATGATGAAATGGCATAGAAAATGGGCTCCTGTCATATCTTTGGTAAGTGCAAAAGACGAAGCAGGTGTTGTGCTTGTCCGTTTCTGTGGACAGGCTAATATCTGCTTCGTCAAATTGACGTCAAATTAGTCGACGCTGACAGGCGGTTCAGAGAGGGTCAGGCCTGGTTATATCGATGCCGGTTCTTACTTGCTTGCACCGGCACTGGCCTTATCGCTGTTTTCGCTCTCGCTGACTTCTTCCGGCGGCCGGTAACCCCGGCCGCGACCGCGGGAACGGCTGTAGTTTTTGCCGCTTGCCGTTGTGCCCGTGGTGTTGAAGGCTTTGCTATAACCTTCGCCCTGGCCGGCGCTCACTTCTTTGTTGTGGTCATAGGTGCCGCCACTGCTGGTAGTGCCGGTCATATTGACGGACTTGTCGTAGCCCTCGCCTTGTCCGGCGCTCACTTCTTTGTTGCGGTCGTAGGTGCCGCCACTGCCGGTAGTGCCGGTGGTGTTGACGGATTTGTCGTAGCCCTCGCCTTGTCCGGCAGTGACTTGCTTGTTGCGGTCGTAGGTGCCGCCGGCGGCAGTGGTGCCGGTCATGTTGACGGTTTTGTCGTAGCCCTGACCCTGACCGGCGCTAACTTGTTTGTTGCGGTCGTAGGTGCCGCCGGCGGCAGTGGTGCCGGTCATGTTGACGGTTTTGTCGTAGCCCTGACCCTGACCGGCGGAGACTTGCTTGCTGCGGTCATAGGTGCCGCCGGCGGCAGTGGTGCCGGTCATGTTGACGGTTTTGTCGTAGCCCTGACCCTGACCGGCGGTGACTTGCTTGCTGCGGTCATAGGTGCCGCCGGCGGCTGTTGTGCCCTGCACGCTCGTGTCTTTGGAGAAGCCGTCTGACTTGCTGTAAGTCATAGTTTTAGAAGCATCATACTCACCACCCTTGGCGGTTGTGCCCTGTTGTGAGACAGTTTTGGTGAGACCGGTGTCTTTGCTGTAAGAGACTGATCTGTCGCGGCTGTAATCGCCGCCGTTTGGGGTGGTTCCTTCATGACTGGAAGTGCGGGCATTGTTGCCTGCCGAACCGTAGTCTCTTACGGTAGCCTGTCTTGTGCCTGCCGGTGCCAGACCACTCTCTGAAAGGGAGCTGTGGCTGCCCGTGGTGCTGTTGCTGCCATTGCCCTGACCGAAGCGCCCGCGCCAACTCTGACCCGCTTGTGAACGGTTGACGGAGCGTTCGCCTCGCCCGGCGAAGCGGCCCAGACCCTCGCCGCCTGTTTGCCCTTCGCCGCCGCCGAAGCGACTGCGCAGACCCTCGCCGCCTGTTTGCCCTTCGCCGCCGCCGAAGCGACTACGCAGACCCTGCAAGCCGCCCTCATGACCACCACCGAGACTGCCTCTCAGCCCTCGGCCGCCCATGGCTCGTCCTCCTCTGCCGCCGCCGCCCCCGTGACCGCCGCCCCCTCGAGCGTCCGCACTTTGTTCTATGACAATAGAGGTAGCCAGTAAGGTTGATACCAGAAGTAAGGCTTTTACTGCATGGCTTTTCATGGAATTTCTCCGGAACTCAGGGGTAGTTTATGAGGTCTTGGACGGCGCACGTCTCTCTGGTTAATCAAACGTATCGGCTTGGCAAAAAGTTCAATTCCCCGGGAACATTTAATCTGCCCATGCACTCATCTGCCTTTCTTGAAGATGAATTTGCAGAATTAAGGAGTTTTTGTTGAACTTTTGCCGGTCGTTTTCCGTATTAAGGAAAGTACCGCCACATTTTGACAGAGGGCCAGCGAAAATGGGAATCGGCAAATTTCAACATAGTAAATTGATGGTGGGGTTCCTGGCCTGCACCCTGCTTTTGAGCGCCGGTGCGGCAGGGCGCTGTGAGAATTTCTCGGGTATTCTCAAGTCGCGCCTGGCTCGCGGCAACGCCGCCCTCCCGGCTGCGGTTCCCTCGTCAAAGTGCCAGACCTTATATGATGATTGGCGCGACAAAGAACGCAATCGCACCGTGCCCGTAAAAATATACCTGCCCCTTGGCGCCGCCTCCCGTCAGGTGGCACCCATGCCGGTGGTTATTTTCTCCCATGGTTTAGGTGGTTCCCGCGAGGCCGCTCTTTATCTGGGTGAAAGCCTGGCCGAGCACGGCTATGTGGCCGTCCACCTGCAACATCCGGGCAGCGATGAAAGTCTGTGGAAGTCCAGCGGCGCCCGCGATGTAAATGCCATTCGCGGCGAGCTTTCCAAAGGGGCCAACTACAGCAATCTGAAGTTACGCATTGAAGATGTGAAGTTCGTACTCGATGAGCTGGCCAGGCGCAACCAGATTGATTCTCGCCTGGCCGGTAAGCTTGATCTCGGTCGCATTGGTCTTGCCGGCCACTCCTTCGGTGCCGGTACCACCATGGCCATTGCCGGTCAAAACTACGGGGCGGGCAGATTCAATATGAACTTTGCCGATGCCAGAGTGAAAGCCGCTCTCTATCTCAGTCCCCCCGTCAACTTGCGCGGTCGCAAGCCGGAAGAAGTCTATGGAAAGATCAAAATTCCCGGCATGCTTATGACCGGCACGGAAGATAACTCGCCCATAGGTGATACCACCGCCCAGGAAAGGTTGATTCCCTTCAGCGGCATCCAGGCTCCCAATCAATATCTCGTCAATTTCAAAGACGGCGACCACGGCATTTTCGGTGGGCGCAGGCGCAAGGGTAAAGATGAAGACGGCGGCTTTCAAACTATGATCTCCAGGCTGTCCATTGCTTTCTTCGATGCCTATTTGAAAGGCGATCAGCAGCAACTGCAGTGGCTTAAAGACGATGCGGCCGGTTATCTTGGCGGCAGGGCCGTATTTGAAAAGAAGGGTTAAACTAGGGTGCCGCTTAGCTTATCTGAATGTAGTTGTTGAAGGGTACCAATTTGCCTCCTGAACGGTCCGCCTCCCGTAAGGCTGCTAAATCGAAAAAGGCTTTACGCTCAAGTGCCGGGGCTCTAGAAAGAGAGTCACAGCCAGGTTGCGAGAAGCCGGTCTTCCACCAGGTTTACGAGCTGGTGCAGCGCATTCCGGTAGGGCGCGTTCTCACCTATGGATTGATTTCCCATAAATTGAACAAAAGGCTTTCGGCTCAGGGAGTTGGTTGGGCTCTCAATGCATTGCCACCGGCTGCCCGCCCTCAAGGCGGCAAATCCGGGGCAGCCGAGGCCGCTTTTCATTCCGGCAATGTACCCTGGCACCGGGTTGTAAACGCCAGGGGCGGGCTCAGCACCCATAAAATTGCCGATATTCCACCGGACATGCAGATGCAACTCTTGATGGCTGAGGGTGTGGTTTTCAAAGACGAACTGCTCGATTTAGAGCGCTATCTCTGGATGGAAGGGCTTCATGTTCCCGATTCCGGTCGAAATTCATGATTATTTCTCTCCCATGCTTTTCATAGTCTGAAATGGCATGCTTAAGCTGGCTTCCTGCGCACCAGGAAGGCTTGTAGAGTAATGAATATCGAGGACATAGCTTTGAGGAAAACCCATTTGCAGCCCGTTGATAGACTTTTGGCCGAGACGCACCACAATTTAGATAGCCATTGCGATTCTAATTGGCGCCGGAACCGAGAAGTGAATCGCAATCTCAATGCCGGTCTCAGGTTTGGTTTAACCCTTGCCCTTCTTGCTTCGTCTCTTTCAGTTTCCGCCTTGAACTTGCCTGCCGCCCAGGCCAAGAACGCGGCTGCTGCAAAGAATGTCGCCGGCGCCGGCGTAGCTCAGTCTTCCGCCCGGGCCTTGCCCCTTGGTTCGAAAGTAGCAGTGCATGGTTTTCGCGACCGTCTTTTCAAGGGTAAACTCTCCGCCGATGTGACTGCCGCCGAGAAACTGCTCTTGAACGGTAAATACCCGGAAGCGCAAGATGCTTTCCGCCAGGCGATCAATAAAAATTCCAAAGACGCCACCGCCATTACCGGCATGGGTCTGGCTCTGGCACTGCAGTTTAAGCTGGATGCCGCCGATGAGAAATTCACCCAGGCTCTCAAAGTTAATCCCAAGACCCCTCTTGCTTATGTGGGTCAGGGCATGGTCAAGCTTTATCGCCTGCAGACTTCCAACATGACTGTCTTGCAGCAGCGTCAGGCTGCTCTCAACAGTGCGGAAGCATCATGCCGCACCGCTCTGCGCCTTGATCCCAACGCTGCTGAAGCTTACATCGTGCTTGGTCAGATTCAGAAAGAACAGGGGCGTCTTCCTGAAGCCAAGGCCTCTTTGAGCAAAGCCATCACTCTTGATCCTCAATACGGCACTGCCTTTGTGCAGCGCGGTCTAATCGAGCTGAAGACCGGCGAAACTGCCGCCGCCCTCACCGACTTCAGCGATGCCATTGCGCTCAAGTCGAGCAATGCCGGCGCTCACTACGGTCTCGGTCTTGCTTATCTGGCCCAGGGGCAACTGGATGATGCCCAGAAATCTCTCAACACCTCCATTTCTCTCAACCGCAACAGCGCCCCGGCGCACATAGCCATGGGCGATGTCTATCGCTTGCAGGGCAACCGCGTCGCCGCCGTCAATGAGTATCAGAAAGCGATTTCGATTAAAGCCGAGAGCGAAGATGCTTATCTGCGCATGTCCGATATTCGGGAAGGGCGCGGCGACCTGGAACTGGCTCTGGCTGACGTGCGCTCCGGTCTGGCCCTTTCACCCAACAACGTTGACCTGCACAGAAGGGCCGCGGAAGTGTCTCTGCGTCTTGAGAAAACCGATGATGCTCTGAAAGAATATTCCATCGTCTTGCAGATTAGCCCCGGTGATGCGAAGGCTGTAAAAGGCATGACCAGAGCACTTGTGATTAAGGCTCAAAAAGATGCCGACGGTGCCTTCTTCCTCAATAATAATTACGAGTCGGCCGAAGGGCTCATCAAGCAAGCCATCGCCATGAATCCCAACGACATGGAATTGCGTCTGGCCGACGCCAAATTGCGCGCCATGTCCGGTAAGCCCGTTGACCTTTCCACCATCGGCACTCCTACCAATGACGCCGAACGCATAGCCTATGCCGAAGCGGCTCTGGCTCAGTTCAAATACCAGGAAGCCACCCAGGCCATGCAAACGGTAATCTCCAATTGCACCTCGGCAGAACAGGTCTTCAGCGTAGCCGACATGGCCCTCATGATTCGCGATCTGGACAGCGCCGAAGCTGCTTATAAACGGGGCGGCACCTTCGACAACGAAGATGCTCTGGCTCGCTCCCGTCGCGGTCTGGCCCAGGTTGATCAGGCCCGCGATAAGGCTCGCCAGGAGATGACCATGGCTAAAGACCTGGCCTCTAAGAAGCAGTATCCATCAGCCATTGATAAGTACAGAAATGCTGCTTACTTGAATCCCCGTCAGGCGGAAGCTCACCTTGGCCTGGCTGAAACTCTCGAAAAGCTCTGGAAGAACAAAGCGCCCGCCATGCGCGAAGCCGCTCTGCACTACCGGGCTTATGTCAGCCTGATGCCCAATATGCCTGAAAAACAGGCTGAGAAAATCGCCAAGAAAGCCGACAAGTGTGACGAAATTGCCTACAAGATTGAGCAGGGCAAGCCCCCGAGCAAGCTCTCAGCTGTCTTTGCTCCTTTTGGCACCTTTGCCACCAGGGTGGAAAGCGGCTTCAAAGACCTGGTCAAATAAGCGCCCCGGTCTGCAAACCAGTCAACCGGTTAATCAATCAAGAAAGAGGAGAGAAAGCCTTTGTATAAGTCTGGAAGTATGATGCAGAGACTTTCTCTCGCTCTTGGCTGGTTGCTTGTCTCAGGGCTCTGGCAGCCTGTCTTGGCCGGTGACAATGAGAGCGCTGCCGCCGTGGAAGCTTCCAACAAGCCCCTCATCGGTATCAACTGTGACGTGCAAGGCGAGAAGCCGCGCAAGATCGGGCTCTCCCATCTCTACGTGGAAGCGGTGCAGAAAGCAGGCGGCATCGCCGTCTTACTGCCGCCTATGGCGCCTGCCGATTTGAACACGGTGCTGCCCCATCTCGATGGCGTGCTCATGATCGGCGGCGACGATTATCCGCCCGCGCTCTATGGTGAAAAGCCACATGCCTCGGTTTCCATTATGGATAAAACTCGCTCCGACTTCGACATGGCTCTGGTGAAAGCAGCCATTGCTCAAAAGGACATGCCTTTTCTGGGCATCTGTGCCGGCTGTCAGGCTCTCAACATCGGCACCGGCGGTAGCCTCATTCAAGATATTCCCTCCCACCGTCCCGAATCAAAAGTGATGCATGCCAGCAAAGACGGCTGGCAGAAAGGCTTCAACAGCCATATCGTAGATTTTGCGGAAGGCAGCAAGCTGTCTAAAATATTGGGGCACAAAGCTGCTTCCGAACCAACCTCTCACCATCAATGCGTAGACAAATTAGGACAGGGTCTGAAAGCCGCAGCCAGCACCGCCGATGGTGTGGTGGAAGCGGTGGAGATGCCTGATCGAGCCTTTGTGCTTGGTGTGCAATTCCACCCTGAAAGAGCTTTTGAGCGCAATCAGAAATTGTTCGAAGAATTTGTGCAGTCAGCCAGACTGAGGCAGTCGGAAAGGCTGAAGGGCGACGCGAAAAAAGAATAAACGCGGTTTGCAGAAAAGCCATAGAAAAAAACACTGATGCATTGGCGCAGGCGTATGGTGAATGTATATGCCGCTCAAAATGCTCTCCGCCCCACAACTTCATATCAAGATGTTTTAGCTAGCGCTAATTTCCACCCATTTGATCGGAGTGGGCCGCTGGGCTGCTCCTCTGGTGAGTCTCTTGTTTATCTCCCGGTCTTTATTTTGTTCAGAATAGTGAAGGAAAGCAATTTGAGCTTGAAATACCCTCTTTTGCCCGGGTAAAAGAGAGTCTGTTTAATATCCAATTTTCATTCTGAAAAGGACCTGCTCGAAACTCTTTACCAGGCAATGCCCCAATCATCACCACATCTCTTCGTGCTTTTGCGGCACACTGTGGTTGACCAGGGTGCAAGCGCTTGTCATTGATTTCCGGTTAGGCATGCCTTGACTACTGACTTGTGATTTAACTGAACCGGAGCCTTTATGCTCGATAGTTTGCGCGAACTCTTAAAGTCACCTGGACTCAAGCAACGCTTGATATTTATTGCTGCATTGATCTTTGCTTTTCATGCAGCTGTCATTTTCTTACTTCTGTCCCATGCCTCAAGCTATCCTACACTGCTTGGTCTGGCGCTTCTTGCTTACGGATTGGGTCTGCGCCATTCGGTGGATCCCGATCACATTGCCGCCATAGATAACACCACTCGCAAACTCATGCAGGAAGGCAAGAAACCCGTGGGCGTGGGCTTTTTCTTTGCCCTCGGGCATTCCAGCATCGTCATTGTCATGTGTATGCTGGTGGCTGTCTCCGCCTCTTTCGTCAACGATATGCTGCCTGTCTACAAAGAAACCGGCGTGCTGGTTTCTTCGCTGGCCTCCTGCTTCTTTCTTTTAGCCATCGGCTTCATCAACCTCTTTGTGCTGGTGGATACTTTCAAGACCTGGCGCAAACTGGTGCGAGGCGACTACCCCCATGACCTGACTCTGGAGGAATATTTGAGCACCGGCGGGCTTCTGGCGCGCATACTGAAACCGGTGCTGAATATGGTCGGCACAAGTTGGAGCATGTACTGGGTCGGACTCTTGTTCGGTCTTGGCTTCGACACGGCAAGCGAAGTGGCTTTGCTCGGCATGTCCGGTTCCACCGGCGTGAGCAGCATGCCGCTTTCCGTCATTCTCGTGATTCCACTCGCCTTCACGGTCGGTATGACCCTGATTGACACCCTCGACGGCATACTGATGCTGGGCGCCTACGGTTGGGCTTTTCTCAAGCCTGCCAGGAAGCTCTATTACAACGTCACCATCACTTTTACTTCCGTGATGATTGCGTTATTCATTGGCGGCATCGAAGGCTTGCAAATCATTAGCAAACATACCGGTGCCACCGGTTGGCTGTGGGACTTTGCCAACGGGCTCGAACTTGAAAACTGGGGCTTCTACATCATCGGCATTTTCATAGTCAGTTGGACCGCCTCCATGCTTCTCTACCGCCTGCGCGGCTATGACAGCCTGACTGAGCGCAAGCCTTAGGCAGATATCTCGCCGAGGGCGAAGACCCTTACTTTCTGGATTAAGAGAAACCGCGCCCGGGCTCAGTCCTGCGGCGCCGTCCTCTTTCTTTCATCCGCAAACACGGGCACCATCCGGTGCCTGTGAACCTTTTGACCAGGGTAAAACCATGAGCAAAATCGAAAATACTTCCCTCACTCCCACCCTCGTTGAAGAACTCGGCAACGGTCTTCTGGAGATCTACAACCTGCCCACCGACGAAGCATTCTTGCGGGAACTCTTCCGCGATCTCTTCCTCAATCACTGGCAGGAAATTCAGTACGGCATCCTTGTGCAAGGTGGTGTACTGGAATTTGAACCGCCCTGCGCGCCCACTAAGTTTGGCTATCTGGACGGCTACTTGACCGTAGAATTCGGCCAGTTCGGACACCTGCATCTATGTGTGGGTTGGAACGTTGGTACCGGCTGCGTACCAAGCTCAGAGGCGGTCTCTCGTTTGCGGCTGCCTTCGCGGGTAGAGCTCTACCGCAAGCTCAATTCGCGCCACGAGCCAACTTACTGGGGGCTGCGCTGCTTCAATAGCCGTGAGCCCGATGCCGAGCAGACCATGCACATTTATCTGCCCAACCCGCTGCTCACCAAAGAAATGCAGTTGGCTGCCGAGCCTGATTGGAGTCGCCTGGCTCTCTGGGATTATCTGCGCGCCACCTATCTGTCGCTGCCCGAGCCTGATCCCAAAGATCGCCTCGCTAAGCGCTTCACCCACGATTAAGCACCGGAGTCTAATGGTCGGCTCAGTCAGTCAGTCGGTCAGTCAGTCGGTCAGTCAGTCGCGACTGCGCCGACTTTGTGATTGGTGCTAGAGCGCTTGTGGAGGAGGCATGGATGCCTCCTCTTTTTTCTCGTGTTCTTCTTCCTCTTCCTCTTCTTCTTCTTCTTTCTGTTTCACGTTCAATTTCTCTTTCTCGCTGTACTTCTGTGTTCTTTTGCTGTCTCCTGAACGCTTCCACAACCGCCACTATTTTCTTTTGCGACAAAATAATAGACCGGTCGGCTATAGGAGCGAACAGATTGAATGGCTGAGTTGATCTTGATTTCCTTCGGCGGGCTTGCAAATGAGTACTTGAAACTCCTAGAATTTCTCCCATGAAATAAGTGCCCATGTTGCCATTGGGCACTTGCCCGTTATTTGAAAGGAAACATAATGACCACATGCAAGGAAGCGGTAGTATCCACCCTGGGCAGTCTGGCTAAGGTCTTTGACCACGCCAATCCTTTTCGAGGTATTTCCAACGGCGGTCGCTTCTGGATGGCCGGTAATACCTTTCTGGTGGCACTCGATGCCATGTACGCCGCTGGCGTCAAGGACAACTATGGCTTTGCCGTTGATGCGCTTTCCTATTTCAATGAAAATGTGGATGGCAATGATCCTAGCCGCTGGCGTGACGATAATGGTTGGTGGACCGATGACTATGGCTGGTGGGGCTTGGCTTTTGCTGCTGCTTATACCTATGGGGATGTACTTGGTTATAGCCCTGATCAAAAGGCGACATTCCGGCAGAACGCCCTCAACTGTTACACTGCCATGTTCAGTGTATGGAAGAAAACCACACTGAATTGGTCCGACGGCGGCAATTCGTATTCGATCACTGGCGGCATCGCCAACACCGATTCAGACGAGCGCCTGGCCGGTCGCAACACCGTCACTAACGCCATATTCTGGCAAGTGGCGCAGAAACTTGTGGCTGCCGGTGAAAGTGACTGCGCTGCCGGAGTTAGCAAAGCCTGGGATTTTTTCCACCAGGGTTACGAACAGAAACTACTCTTCAACGAAGAAGATTTGATCTGGCAGCGCTTCTTCAAAATGCCCTGTGAGGGTGGTAAGAATGATGAGTGGCAGCCTAACTGGGCCTGGCTTGGCGATCAGGGCTTGCTTATGAGCTGTTTTTATGCCACCGCCGGCGATGGTCCCTTCACTCCTCAGATGGCCGTTTTTGTGGCCAACACCGTGAAAGCCAAGCGGGTGGTCGGTGGCGACATATTGCATGAAGACCTGACCCCCGTGCCTAACTACTGGATGGATTATG
The DNA here is from genome assembly GCA_016712465.1 of Candidatus Obscuribacter sp. Lineage (GTDB taxonomy): Bacteria > Cyanobacteriota > Vampirovibrionia > Obscuribacterales > Obscuribacteraceae > Obscuribacter. The sequence goes on along the minus strand of JADJQZ010000001.1, from coordinate 6,071,827 downwards.
CGGCAGGCAAAGGCACGTTTATGAGGAATCTGGGGCAGGTCAATAACTTGTTGCATGGCAGCGGCTCTACGGTCGCCGATTATGATCAGTGGATTAAAGACAATGCCTCCGTCCTCTGGAAGAACCGGGACGCAAACGGACTCTTCCCGTATTTCTGGAATAAAGAACAGGGCGAGCGCCCTCTCGATGATTGGGGTTATCCTCAAGGAGTCGTAGACTGCGTACTGACTGCAGCAGGCTTGAGTGCGCTCACTGCCACCCTGCCGCGTATGGCCGACCAGGAGATTTAACTCAAGAATCGGTTCAGCCCGGTTTGATTTGATTCGGATTGATGTGATGCGGTTTTATTAGATGCGACTTGATTTGATTCGGATTGATTAGATGCGGATCGATTTGATTCGGATTTATATGCTCCGCTCTGGTTTTCGGTCCGTTCTTAGCCGTTCTTTTATCGTTCGTTGCTACCGAAAACGCACCGGCTTCTATTTGGCTCCGAATACCAATTTCTTATCAAACTGCCTGGCCTGCATATAGGCGCTCTCCACCCACTGGCGCTGAGCTGCGTAGCTTGCCCAGGTGAGAAACGTTGCACCATCAACAGAAAGAGTCTTGTGGCGCGGAATGGTGTCTTCACCGGGCGGAATCATTTTCAGGATTTCCCGAGCTGCCTTGACTCTCAGAGCTGATTTTTCAATATCCTCATCGTCCAGCACTCGGCACAGTCCCAGTGATTTTCCCGGCGACCACTTGTTTTCCTTGCGATTTCTCTCCGGTAGTTGGGAATAGAGCATCCTCGCTAAAAGTGCAGGACAGAGTATTTTGCTTTCTCCGGCAGCGATTTCGTCAGCGGCGCCCGGGGCTGCCTTCAATTCAAATCGTGGGGTCTCTACCTGGTCATACTTTCTTTTACTTTCGCATTCCAGAATCGTCCAGTCGGCCCCGGGCTGCTTGTGCAGGGCATAGATAAACTGCCTTCCCTGCGCGTCGCTTTCTTCGATCAGCTCGTAAGGAGTGGGAAAGTGCAATAGTTTGAGCCAGAGTTCGAATTCTTCGAGATTGCGCGCAGAATATTCCGGTGCTCGGTAGAGGCACTGGTCTTCCTTCAAGGCCCGGGCGATGAAATTGAGCGAGAGGGCGAGGGCGCGAATTCCTTCGCCTTTTCTGCCGATGTCGCTATTGGGATTGACGACTATGCCGACTGCGTCTTTATCGGCCAGCACGGCTTTGAATAGCTCTTCCGCTCTCATTGCTTTGAGCGAGAGTTCTTCATCGTTGACGAAAGTGCTGTCTTCATGAGTGGCGACGGGAACAGGTCCATTACCGCTGTAGGGGCGGCCTTTGAACATGGTAACGAGAAAATTGCATTGTCTGAGCTGCCTGGTGTTGACGGCACCGTCTTGAAGCAGCAGGTCTTCTGCTTCTACGGCATCGGCAAGGATCTTTAGCGCCTCGAAATGTTCTTTCCCCAGTTCGCAGAGTTCAGTTTCTTCGTCCAACTGAATTAAAAGCCCGCTTATGCCTTCAGGCAGGGTGCGCGCCAGTTCTCTGCCGGTTAAAACTTTATAGTTGCCCGTTGCTTTCGGCTTCTCATAATGAACCGGCAGTAATTGACCGCCACGTCCCTGGCGGTCGGTGCGTCGTCCATCGGCTTTGCTAATGCCTGCAATAAGCCGCTTGTATTCATCCTTTCTGGCATTGAATATTTCAAAGCTTCCATCATTTTTGAGCGGCACCTGCCAGTAGTCGTGCTCAACTATGCTTCTGAGCTTGTACGGTCCGGCATTGTCTTCGCCGTCGCCTGCCAGGAGGTTTGCCATAGACTCTTTGAACTGCCTTTCCCTGGCTCGTCTTTGCGCTAGTTCCGGGCTCATCATCTCGGCTATTTCATCAGGGCTAAACTGAGTTTCACCCAGTCCATAGTAATCGTCTTCCATACTGCCTACCTGGAGATTTCTATCTAAATCGGTTTGCGACCGCTCCATATTAGCAGTCTCCTTGCCCATCGTTGAAGCAAGGTATCTGGACGCCTCCTTAGCGCTCAAAGAATTGCAAGCGGCCGTTACCGAGGCGGGTTAGAACCGGTGCTTGTGTTAGTTTTTCGCTGCCGGAGGCGTCAGTTTTGTGCCAGCTGCCGTCAATCTTTTCATAGCGCCGGCCGCTGGTTTCGATGCGGGCTAGTTGACCCTGACTGTTGTAAGCCAGTTCATAGTCGGTGCCTCCTACTTTCATGCCCACCAGTTTTCCTTCGTTGATGACGGCAAAAGACTTCTTATCGGCCGACTCCAGCCAGAGCCGCTCTCCGTGCTGGGCAATGGGCTTCAATCCCAGCTTTTGCAGGCTCTCTCCTGTTACCTGATCAAAGGAAGTGCCGGGCAACTTCAGTACGTCGTCACGAATCAATCTGGTGACATTGGGGAAATATTTTGTGAAGCGATCATCGCCGTAGAGCAGGTCGCTGTGCACATCGGCAAAAGCCTCACTGCGTGCGTCGGAGTGGCGTCCGCCGAAATGTCTGATGCCGTTTTGATCATGCAGGCGTGGTGTGTCGTGGTGAGTGCCGATGCCGTCCAGACCCAGTTTTTTCAGCTCATGACCATTGTTTGCCAGGTTGTACTCCACGATTTTTCCAATGGCCTGCCGCTCTTCCGGTGTGGCTTTAGCCATGGTCTTAGAAAGCTCTTGCAGATCGGCGTAGACCGCTTTTTGAAATTCAGGCAAGTCGGAAATTTGTCGCCCCACAAGAGGGCGGCCGGGTTGGGCCGATCTTTCAAACGCCTGAGATTTCAAAGCATCGCCCACGGTGTAGCTGTCTACCGCGTGTCCGAGCTCATGGCTGACGGCTCTTTGAACAGTGTCTCCGGGCCAGTAGGCTTGTCCGTTCAGGGAATTTTCCACCAGGATGATTTTCTTGTTTGCTCTGTCGAAGAATCCGACGGAGTCAGCCTGGGTCTTGCCCGGTTGGCCTCTCACCGGCGTACTTAAATAAGCCTGGTCGGTGGTGTAGTTGTGGATGTTGCCTACTACTTCGATGGAGATTCCTTCCTTCTTCAGCTTTTCTGCTATTTCCGGCGGCAGGGATTCAACACTTCTGCCGACTTTCTCTGCGAAATCCTTCGAGGCACCCTCTATTTTGACCGGCAGCCCGCTCTGGAGCGCCTTTGCTTCCAGGGGACGAGTAAGACCAAGTTCGGCGCTTTCTTTCTCAATGCGAGTGGTGTGGGCTGGCGTTTCTAGCCGAGCCTGCTTGGGCGCGCCTATTTCAGCCGCTTCATCAGCCACTTTAGTCGGTGCCGCTCCGGTAAGCTTTGGCCTCTCCAGAGAACTTGCCACCTTGTCGCCGGCTACTCTGGCGGTCTTACCGGCATAGGCGGCCAGTCCTCCCTGCAGGAAGTCCTGGGCGAAGTTTTCTGCTTTGAACTCACCGCGAGTAAGAGCCAGACCGGCCGACTCGGTCAATCCCCCGGCAGCGATGCGAGCCGCTACTTTGGCGACGCTGAGCGGCGCGCCCGAGCCTAAAGTGGCGGCAGTGATGGCGGCATCCAGAAGAATCTGGGTTTGCTTCTCTTTCGAGTCTTTGTGATCTTGCAGCGACTTACCGAAGAACTCATCCAGCTCCTTTTGCTTTGCGGGGGGAAGCCCTTGCCGCGCCTGATCATAGGCTTTGAAAGCTTCCTGATGCAGCTGCCCGGCCCGCTCCAGGGTGAGCGCCGTGCCATCTAAGGTAAAACCGCCACGGTTGCTCAGATATTTATCGTAGTTTTCATAGAGCCCGGCTCTGCCGTCGTCAGCAGGTGTCAGTGCCGCTTTCAGGGCGGGCTTTTCGCCGTCGCCGGCCCGGTTCAAGACCGTGGTGGCAAGATCTCCCTGATACTTCCAGGCCCAGCCGGCTCTGGCGTCGGCAAGCTCCTGGGGCGAGGCCTGACCGAGGGCTTTGGCCAGTTCTTTTGAATCTTTGCCGTCCAGGCTGTAGAGCTTCGCTCTGTCTTCCAGGCGCACCTCACCTTGTTTGGCTACATTGGCGGCCAGGTCCTGAAACTGAGGGTTGGTGCTCACTTCCTTCAGGAAGCGCTCCTGTTCTGCTTTAGGGGCGGAGGCCAGATTGCCCAGCACGTCTTGCATGGGCAAATTAAGTTTGTACTGTTGTTCCAGGCTCAGTTGACCGCCGTTTTGAGCCAGCTCCCGTCTGATTGCACCGGCTTGCAGAAGCAGGCTACGGCTGTCACCCGGCTGCGCTTCGCTGAGCAATTGCGGCCGCTCATTTAAGCGCCTGGCCGCCAGACCGTTGTAGATGGCGGAATCTAAAGTAAGACTGGCGCGCTTCTCGGCCGGAGTCAGATCAACATCGCTTTTGCCCAGGCGTTTTGCAACTTCCGGCTCTCTCAAGAGTTCTTGAGTTTCCTTGATGGTCAGGGGCTTCCCGCTCAGGGCGCTGTTTTCAATCTTGTCGAAGCCTTTCAATACAGGCGGCTCGCCGCTTTCAGCGACTTGTTTGAGCAGGCGCTGCGAGAGCGGGCGCACTTCGGCCGGACCTTTTGCCAGCTCATCATCTACTTGCTTTCTGACCTGAGCATCCTCTTTGTACTGCCTGGCTTGCTCCGGCGTCATGGTTGTGATGGCTTTGAGAGAATCTTCCAGTTGTTGTTTGTGGTTGCCGCCCCTGGCATCGCTGAGGGTCTCGTCGAGGCTGCGACCGACTTTCTGGGCGTCGGCAAAAGTTTCTTTATTGGCCTTTTCAGAAAGCATACGCATGATGCGCGCGCTCTCCTCCGGGTTCCCGGCAAAGCGACCCACCGATTCTTCCACCTGTCTCTTGAACGCGGCACCTTCTGCTTTCTCGGCCGGGGTCTGCCCGTGCTCCGCGTTTCGCAGGGTGCGCCAATCTTTCTCGTTCAGTTTGCCCGCCGCCGTAAGCGCGTCCGCGCTCGAGTGGCTCGAACCCCACAGCAGCCCGTCTTTCTCTGTCTTGCCCAGCTCCGATACTATGGTTTCTCGGCCGTTCAAGAGGGTATCCTGCCAGCGTATGGCATCACCGCGGTTTCCTCCTTTTTCCAGGGAGGCTTGCAGGTTTCGGTAAAAGCCCAGTGACTTTTGCTCGTCGGGGCTGAGCTTCGAGCCGTCCTCGCCGTTATCTTTCAGGCGCCGATCCAGATCGTAGCCCCGCTTGAACTCCTGTCTTTCGTCGGCGGAAGCGTGCTTGACCGCCAGGTCGGTATTGGCCTTATTGCCGAAGAAATAGCCCGAGTTGGCTTCCGCCACCGTGCTCAGGCGCACCCGCCCTTCCTGCAGATAGTCGCGCAAAACGGGATCAACACGGTTGCTGGGCTCTTTCAGTTCGGCTTCCGTGAGGTTTGTGGCCGGGGCCTTCTCTTTGAAGTTGCGCAGAATACCGGCATTAAAAGCCCGGTCATCCTTGAGCATTTCCCGGGCTTGCTTTGCCTCCGGCGTGGTGCCTGCCACTGCTTCAATGATCAAATCTCTGTTGCCGGTGCGAGCACCCAGGCGTGCCAGTTGGCTCAGTTCTTCCCCTGATACCGGGCGGTTTTCCCCGGCCGCCTTTTTGTAAGTTTCTAGGGCAGTCATAGTGCTTTCCGGCACGCCGGCCTGGCGCAGGGCCTGCTCCACCGAGCCGCCTTTTTCGCTGAAGCGGCTTTCCATGGTCTGAATCTGTTCCGGGTTGAGCGTGCGGTAGAGAAGCCTTATTTGCCCATCTCTCTTTTGCGGATCGCGCTCAGAAAGAGCTGCTTGCAGGTGGGCGGCGTCATCGGTTTTGCCGTCCTTTTTATCAAGCAGGGCCAGGGCTCTGTGCTGATCGCCGCCGGACAACTTTTGCAGGTCGCGGCGCAGGTCTCGCTCGGGGCCTAGCTCACTTTTGTAGAGTGCTTCCAGTTTTGCTCTTTCCCCATCACTTAGGCTGGCCAGACTGGTCAATACCGACTTTCCATCGGGATTGGCGATGCCCAGGGTAGTCTTTGAAAGAGCGCGGTCCAGTTCTCTGACACTGCCACGGACAGTGTCGTCTGAGGTGATTTGCAGTTCCGGCAAGTACTTTTCGGTGGAGGCTGGCAGGGTTTGCGTGGCATCGGTGAGGGGGCGGCTGTTGCCCTGACTTTTGTCGCTCTCAGGCTTGACCGTCTCCAGGTTATCGCTGGGCTTGACGGCGGGCTGAGTGGCTTCCAGACTGAGGGCCTGCCGCGACTGGGCAGGTTGAGTGTCTGCCTCGTTTTGAGAATTTGCTTCGGGTTTTTCAGCCATAGGTAGTAAAAGAAGAAAAATGGGAAGGTGCCATGAGTATTGCTGGCGGACCATGACAATCGCGTGAAACTTTTTGGGTTCAGGCTTATCTTTGAGCCGACCAGGTGTTACCATCGAACTTCGTTATCTTAGAAGGTGCAGTATGAAAATTGTTCCAGATACCCAGAACTGGAATGAAGGTGAATTCGATTGGTCTTACGTTCCAGATGCCGAGCCTGCCGTGCTAGTTTGGGAGCAGACTAATGATGTTAGGTTGCCTGAGGACTATCGCCGTTTCATACTGAAGTTTAACGGCGGCAGTGTTTATCCGCGCATGTTTAAAATTACTGTTTCTTGTGGGGATGCAGATAGCTCTGAGCAAGAGGAGATGCTTGATAGAATTTACCGTTGGGATACAGTGCAGGCTAATGCCCAGAGCTATAAGACGGCTATTCCCTCCGGTTTTCTTCTTGTTGCCGAGACACCAGGAGCTATTGAAATCTTGCTGTCGGTTTCTCAGGAGCATTTCGGTGCCGTATTTGCCTGGAGCCGTACCACTCATGTTTGGGGTACTGATACAAACAGTGTAATCTGGCGTCTGGCGGATAACTTTTCTGATTTCTTGAGCCATCTTTACGATGACGCTGAGGCCTCTGATTACGAAGCCTGGTGTCTACCGGTCTACGGGTCACTTATGCGTGAGCTTGTATTTTAGTAGAAAGAGTAAAATCGGCATGTCCTGAAGCGATCTGACGCCCCACGAGTTGGAGCGCTTGTGGCGCCTGTACTCCGCCTGCGGTGCTAGTTCTCATGCACAAGACGCTATTAAAGGCTCAGGGCTTGCTAAACGGGAATGAGTGAAAGTGGTGATATTGTCTTTTCTGCCGCGCCTCTACTAGCGGTTGGGCAAGTTTTCTTGCAGGTCAAAGACATAAACTGAGCAGTCGGCTTTGATATACATTTTAGAACCGCGGGCGGCGAAACTTTCGTGGGCAATGGTGATGCCGTCCTCATCGACTGCGCGCAGAAAGTGCATTTCTGCGCTATCTAGAGATGTGCATATGAAAAAATCGTACTTCATCGCCGGCATCAATGTAGCCTGTAACTTTGCCGGGGGCGCCCAGCAAATGCTGTTGCCTGTTAAACAAAAGGTACTGCTGATACTATTTTTCCTCTCGTAGGCTCTTTCGATGGTCAGGTCATTAATCTTTACCAGCCTGCCCGTATTGGTACTTATCCAAACTGTGTCTTCACTTACGGTATTGACGCTGCAGCACCAGCAGTCGAAGCATTCGTAGTAGCGGTCGGGAAACAGCAAACGGCCTTCTTGATCTAGGCAGGCGATTATATTTGCGGCAACAGGATCGCGGCTAAATACACCTTCATCTCCGAAGCCCACCCAAATCTTGCCGTCTTTCGAGACCTGTAGGTCTTCTACGTCGGGGTGAATTCGGAATTTGTGTTCTATAGTTCCTTGCTTTGTCGCGATTGCTACATTCGGCTCTTTGGTTCCGAAATCTCTTAAGAGGACGAGATAATCTCCCGATAGAAGCGGCTGTGCAAAGCGGCAATGTAAGTCAGTCGCTAAATTGAGTTCTAGCTTTTCGCCATCTTTGAAGTGAAGTAACTTGGTTTCAATTGTCGGGTCTACTGTGGTTTCCCTCAATAGGGCCCCGGGGGAAAGCAGTCTGTTGCTGTCAGTATCAAGTATTACGATTGGGTCGCCCTGAAAGCCGATTTGCATTGCGGCAAAATTGAACTTCGGTGAGTGTCCGGGGAAGCTAAAGAGCTTTTGTGCCTTTATGCTTTCAATCTCTGACTCTTTGGGATAGGGCCGATTGAAGTTGCTTTCAAATAGCCACGGCATTTCTCTGTTCAATTTTCCCCATTTCCCCTCATGAGAAAGCTACTTTCCCATGTTCCCCGAACCAACAGTTGATTAACTGTTACTGCCGTGAGCATGGTTCAGCGAGACGCCTTATACTGACCTGAAGTTTTACCAACCTTGCGGAGTTGTGCAAAAATGAATGCGGCACGGCTTTTGCGCGAACTGGGCGCCAGTTTCTGGGATGATCTGACAGGTGCCTTTTCGTTGAGAAACTGGCAAGATTGTCTGGCTAAGCTTTCAATAACAAGTAGGAAGCAATTGATCGAGAATTTGCTGGGTATTATTCCGCAAGTGGCTATCTTCTATCTGGTGCTCACGCCGGTAGTGGCCATGCCGCTCTACAATAAAATGCTTTTCTTCCCGCTCAAGCAACACGCCATAGACTTTGCCGAGTTGGCCGGCGTTGCCAAAGTAAACGTGCAAATAGTTGGTGAGAACAGTCGTAAGCTGAGCGCCTGGTACTTTCCGGTTGATGGCGCCAGGGGGGCTGTAATCATCAGTCACGGCAATGGCGGCAATATCTCACATCGCGGTCCCCTGATTGAGCTTCTTTTGCGGCAGAAAATGTCGGTATTAGCCTATGATTATCAGGGCTACGGCGAAAGCGATGGCGAGCCTTCCATCGATAATATCTGCCGGGACGGTCTTGCCGCTTACGATTATCTAGTTACGCAAAAGGGCGTAAAACCAGAAAAGATTGTGCTTTATGGCGAATCTCTGGGTGGCGGCGTGGCTGCTCATGTGGCATCGAAGCGGCAGGTGGGGGCTGTGATCTTGCAGTCGACCTTTGCCTCTTTGCCCCATGTAGCTCGCCAAAAGATGCTGTTAATGCGGCTTTACCCTGATTTTCTCTTCCCAAAAAACAAGCTTGATACAGCCGGCATCATGGCCGAACCTCACGCGCCACTGCTGATTGTGCACGGGAAAGCCGACAGCATCATTCCCTTCACCGAATCGGAGTTGCTATACAAAAAGGCGGCTGAGCCAAAGCAACTTGTCGCCATAGAGTCTGCCAATCACAACGATATGTACGACTCCTACGTGGGCTCTCTTGAGCAAGCGGTGGCGGCTTTCTTAGACCGACTGTTCTGAGCGGCGCTGCCGGGTGGCACAACTTTACCCGCTGGAGCTTTGTTTTCAGCCCACCACTTGTCGCCCGTGCCAAGTGGCGCTATGATTGAAGGCAAAAGGCGAATTGCCAGAGCTGCGGGCAAGAGTTGTGAAATTCATGGATAGAGACAGAGTCGTCAAAGTTATATTGGGATGTTCGGAACTTCCGCCGGACGTAAGCTCCGATATGGAGATGCTCAAACTATTGAATGAGGGGCTGCCTGCAGATACTCTCGCTACTATTGAAAAGTTGGGAATCATTGACGGCGCCGAACTCAAGTCTTTCATTCCCGCCAGAACCCTCTCTCGGCGCCGTGGTGCCAAGCAGCGGCTGAGCATAGAAGAGTCCGATCTGATTGCCAGACTGGCTAGAACTCATGAATTCGCCGTCGAGGTGTTCGGAGATAAAGAGAAAGCGAAAAGGTGGCTGCGCACGGCTAACCGAGCTATAGAAGGCAGATTGCCGCTGGATTTGTTGCGCACTGATTATGGTGCCAGGATTGTGGATTCTTTGCTTGGCAGAATTGCCCATGGCATTTATTCCTGATGTTTGTCTATCGAATTTGCTGTGCGCCTCACAGCGCATTGGACGGTGAGGGGGCGCGGTTATTTGGCGGCAGGTGGAACTCTCCCGGTCTGCCTGCGATCTACACTTCATCGCATCTTTCCCTTGCTGCTCTAGAATTGCTTGTGCATTTGAACTTTGACAATCTGCCTGCAGATCTTGTTTGGTTGAAGATAGAAGTGCCCGAAACCGGCAGCATGGAAACTTTCCCTGCTTCCTCTGCACCATCTGAGAAAGAGTCTTTCCGTTTTGGTGATGCCTGGCTGAGTAGTGGGCGCAGCCTGGCATTGGTTGTGCCTTCGGCTGTGATATCGGTGGAGAGGAACCTGATTCTCAATCCCAGGCATCCTCAAATGCCTTTGGTCAAGACTGTAGAGCTTGCGCCCTTCCAATTTGATAAGCGACTCTTCGGTTCTTGAGCCTAAGCAGTCGCTTCCGCGCCACGCTACATCTGCCGTGTCTGTTTTAATCTTTCTGACCCTGGTTTGACGGCTTCACCTCCTAAAGTGAATCTGCCGAGCAAGACCGTTTCAGGTCGGCGCGAAAGGCAATTTTCTTACCAGGAGTGCCAGACATGCAAGAAGTTAATCGTACTCAAGAAGCTTCTATCTGCGATACCGGTGCCGAGAGGTCGCTTAGCAGCAAGATTTATGATGAGTGCGGCTCGGGCTTTCTGCCAGAGGCCAATAAGCGCGTCAATGATAACGGTCTGGGGCAATTGGGTTTCCCCAGTGTCGAGTTTAGCGGCTTAGATAAAGGGAGCGGCGGCAAGAAAGACGGGCTGAAGGAACTGGCTGAGCGCAGCGACCGCCCTGCCGATCAATTCTCAACCGGTGAAGGGGCGGGAAGCTCTGCCGCAGAGCAACTGCGGCGCGTGGTGGAAGGGCAAATGAGCCCCCAGGAGCGCCGTCAGTATGAAAAAGAAAATGAGGCTATGGCCAAATACAAGCAAGAGCTTTCTAAGTGGGGGCTACTTGCCACCATAGAGCCTTCGCCCATGCCGAAAGCCCCTGACTGTCCCATGCATGAAACTGTGAATAAGCGCATGCGCGACGCAGAGCGTGTTATCGAGAAGCAGGTGAGGGACGGCATGAGCCCCGAAGAGCTGAAGCAGCTCGATAAAGAATATCGGGAGTACAAAGAGGCTCTCAAGAAAGATCGCGAACCAGGTGACCCGCTCGGTACCGGCGGCTTGACTCGACCGGGGGCGAGACCGGGCGGCGCCGTCAATGCCTATTACCGGCGTGTGAATGAGGCTGTGGATGCCTATGCACGCCGCCACTAACTTTAATTACCGTGACCCTGGTCTGCCAAGTTGGGTCGCATAAAGTCTATTCAGAACCGACCCCGATTTTCTTTTATAAATGGAGCAATTACCATGAGCGATCGTGTTGAAAGAGCCGTAGAGGCTGTAAACAGCGGACAAAACCTGACCCGCGTGGTTAACAATGAGATGACCAGAGAGGAGCAATTGCAATTCGCTCGCCAGCTCTGGGAAAACGGCACCAATCGCACTCCCCAGGCTCCCGGCGTATGGACCGGCACGGTAGGCGGCGCCGAAGTGACCTTTCGCACAGTCAATGGCGAAAGACAGGTCAGCGACATTGTTCTAAACGGCAGAGACATTTACGATACGCCGGAAGATGTGGCCAGACGCCAGGGCCGTGAGCAGGCCGCTCGCCAGAGACGGGATAACCCTCCTACCACGGGAATCGGCACCGATGGTCGCTACAGCGGTAATAACGGCTCAGGCGGCAGTAACGATGCTACTGGCTCCGGCAGTGGCGCCGGTTCTAACGAGTCGCGCCGTGCCGATTATCTAAGATGCATGGACGGCTCCTCGCGCCGCCGGGTAGACGAAGCCGAGTGCGCCGCCGTGCACGCCTACGATGCCCCCGGTATTCGCCGCACCCAGATTACCGAGCGCCCTGGTCCCGGAGCCAGCGCCGCCAAGTCGCTGGGCTTGCCCTCCCTGGAGCTGGTTGAGAGCAAATAGTTCTAAACTTGTCAGATTCACCGGATTCGTCAGATTTACCAGATTTACCAGAGTTTTCTAAGGAGCCTACGCCATGATAGAAGTCGAGAAAAATTCAGAGTCACGCTCAATGCAATCTTCATCTGCCGCCTCCAGTGCTTTTGCCGATGAGTTATTTGGCAGCATGAACAATCGCAATGAAAGTCGCTCTGCCGGCAAGGTTGAGAAGCACGACAGCGACGCCGCTCCCAAGCAACCTGCTGAAGCCAAGGGCGATAACGAAACCTATGATATGACCTATGGCTCTCCTGCCTACTGGTCCCTCATGCGCCGTTCCGGCAACTCCACTGAAAATGATCAGAAAGATTATGAAAGCCAGAAGCCAGGCGAAACCGACAAATCACGCGAAACCTACGAGATGACCGAAGGTTCCCCGGCTCACCGCGCCCTCATGCGCAGAATGGCCCAGCCCGATGAGAACAGGCAATCGCGCCAGGCTGAAGACAAAACCTTGAACACCTACCGCGACCGCTTTGGTGGTTCCGCACTGCCCGGACTGGTTATCGAAGGCATGTAGCTGGACAGCTCTAAGGCATCTAGCTCGACTGATCCAAGGCATCTGATTCGCTTGCTCGAAGGCATCTAGCTCGACTGATTGTACCTGTCGTAGATGCTGCGCGCCTTTTGCTCACATTCGTTAGCTTCATCCATTCTATCCAGGTGACGAAGGCAACCGGCATAGGCCCGCAGAGAATTGGCATAAACAGGCGGGAAGCCCGCCCTTTTGCGAATCTCGCAGGCTTCCAGCAAGAAGGGCTCGGCTTCTTTGTAGCGGTGATTGTCGCAAAGTAGCACCCCCAGGCAGTTGGCACTGATGGCTACATCGAGATGGTCCGGTCCCATAACGGCGCGCCTTATTTCCAGGGCTTTTCGATAAAGAAACTCGGCCTGCACGGGCATGGCTTGACTGCGATAGAGATCCCCCAGAAGTTGTACATTGTCGCCCACGATCGGATGCCCCGGCCAGAGGCGATCGGTCTCAATCAAAAGTGAGTAGCGAAACAATACTTCCGCTTGTTCGATCATGCCCTGCTTGTACTTCTCTTTGGCTAAGAAAAAGAGACTGGCAGCTAGATCTTGAAAGTCGAGAATGACGGCGCCACCAGGCCCGGCCGGCAAAAGCCGGGTGGCTTGTTTGAAATAGTTCGCCGCATCGGGGCCTCGCCCCTGCCTGTTGCAGATGAGAGCCAGTCCCATAGCCGCTATGCCTACCACTTCGCTATTCTCTCCGAAGGTGGCTTGATAGACCTTGTAGGAAGCCTCCACAAGGTTGCGAGCCATTTCATACTTGCCCCAGGCAAAATAGAGACCGGCTAGATAGTTTTTTCGGGTGAACGTGTCGGGGTGCGAGGCTCCGACCAGGCGCTCGCTTAACTCAATTGCTTTCAGGTAATAGGGCTCGGCATCGGCAAAGCGATTTTGCACGCGTAGTAAAATTGCCAGCCCGTGGTAAATATCGAGCATGCTTTGCCAGTTCGCCGGCTGAAAGGTTTCTTTCAGCAGCAAGACCCGTTTGAAGCAGGCTTCCGCATCGTCATAGGCGCCCGCTCTGTGGTAGGCATAGGCGAGCTTCTCCAGGGGCTCTATCAATAATTCGCTTTTCTGGCCATACTCTTTCTCGGCAATCTCTAGAGACTTGCGAAGCTCGGCTGCATCGGTAGCGCTCATGTGGTGATTACCTTTCGAACTAGCAATTGGTTTCCATGTCTACAAAGAGCCCGTAGCCTGCGCCGCGCACGTTTCGTATCACCGACTCGGCATCGGGGTTGTCGAGCTTTTGTCTGAGCCGCTTGATGCAGCTGGTGAGCGCCTCGGTGGTGGAATCGCTTTCACTTGGCCAGACATGTTCGAGTAAGCGCTGGGCCTGAAAGAACTCGCCCGGACGGCGCATGAGAAATTCCAATAAAGCAAACTCTTTCGGCAGAAGCGTCAGCGGCTTTCCGGCACGTTTTACAGAGTGGGCTTTGGTATCAAGTTCGATATCACCAACCTTGAGGCAGGTGTCGAGTAAAACAGCCGGTCGGCGAAGCAGTGCCGTGATGCGAGCCGTCAATTCCCTGCCGTCAAAAGGCTTGGTTAAGTAGTCGTCGGCCCCTTCCGAAAGCCCCTCAAGCTTCTCTTCAATCGCCTTCTTGCCGGTCAGCATCAAAATCGGCGTGGTGCCGCCGCTTCGGCGAAACTGTTTGAGAATGTCAATGCCTTCCACCTCCGGCAAATTCCAGTCGAGCACAATCAAGTCGTAGGGGTCGAAGCGCAGCCTTTGCAGCCCCTCGCCGCCGCTCGCCACATGCTCTACCACATGCCCTTCTTTGGTCAGCCATCTGAGCACGAGTGAGGCTAACTGCACGTCGTCCTCGATGATCAGAATCTTCGCCACTTCAGTCTCCTAGCTTGCCTTCGCCCGCCGGCACCGTAAACCAGAATGTGCTACCTTCGCCCAGGGTTGAGTCTACTCCCATTTTGCCCTTGTGCCTCTCAATTATAGCTTTAGAGATGGCAAGACCAAGCCCGGCACCTTTGTGCACCTTTTCGTCGGAAGCCTCTACCTGGCGGAAGCGCTCAAATATGGTGGATAGTTTGTCGGCCGGTATGCCCCTGCCGGTATCGCTGACAGAGAAGCGAACCGCTTTGCCCTCTTTTCTTGCTTTAACCGTGATTTTAGAGCCCGGCTCGGAATATTTAATGGCGTTGCCAAGCAAGTTGATAAGCACCTGCACCAGGCGCTCTTTGTCGGCGTAGATGTACAGATTAGGGTCGATGTTATGCTTCACTTCGATAGACTTCTTCTTGAACAACGACTCAATGGCGTTTATCGAGGTCTCCACCACCTGCCAGGCGGCTTCGTTTTCCGGTAGGAATTCAATAAACCCTGATTCCAGCTTGTCTAAGTCGAGTAAGTTGTTTACCAGTGCCATCAGGCGAGTAACATTATCCTTAGCTACCACCAGGCTCTTGGTCATGAAAGGGTCCAGAGACTCGCCCAGTTCCGACTCCAGAAGTGAATGAGTCATTTGAATGGAACTGAGCGGTGTGCGAATCTCATGGCTGACCATGGCTACAAATTCGGCCTTCATGCGCTCCAGATTCTTTCTGGCGGTTATATCGTGAATGACGCAATAGAGCGATTCTTCCTCTTGCGACCAGGTGACCGACCATTCGGTGTCGGCGATACTGTTGTCGGCTCTTTTGATACCACATTCGAAGCGGTCTTCTTTGCCGCTCTCGATTATCTTGCGTAAGCAACCGAGCACCCGTTCTCTGTCGGCGCCGCAGATCAAATCTGCCGCCCGTCCACCTTCGATGCTTCCTTCTTCGTAGCCCCAGTGCTTGTAAGCTGCTTCGTTTATATCGCTGAAACGCAAGGTGGAGTCGATGGAGCAGACAACGTCGGCGACGTTTTCCATAATTGCTCTTTCTCTGCGTCTCAAGATAATGAGAGAATCATGCATCTTGTGATAGAGCGCGTCAATCTGCGCCAGTTCATCGTTACCGGTTAGCTTTTGGTTGGGCGCTTTCCCGGCTGCCAGTCTTTCAGTGTTGTTCATTATTACATTCAAGCGCTTGGCGGTGCCCCGATTGAAGATGAGCGCCAGACCGAAGGCTGTTAAGATTGAAACCAGTATGGATGCGAAGAGCACGAGCCTTATGCTTTCGCTATATTTGCTTATGTCGAGCCCTTCGGTGGAAACTTGCTGGGCGGCAAGCTGGTCGCTCAGGCGCAGCAGCTCTTCAAAGTGATGACGCATCGATAAGTAGAGCATGGTGGCGCCGGCCTTGTCGCCCACCTTGAAGCACTGCGCTGCTTGCTCATGCTCTTCGCCGATTTTGCGAACTAAGTGATCGAGCTTGTTCCAGGTGTCGTTGCTCTTGGGGTTGCTCTGCACCAACTTGTGAATGTTCTCGATTTCAGCCATCATGCGCTGTGATGATTGCCTGGCCTGGGCAAGCATGGCCGGATCGTCGGTGCTTTTGTAGATGGCCATCTGGGTGACGCGCTGCACGTGCATGCCCATGAGAGCATAGGTACGGTTGGCTAGCTCGCGCCCCTGCTGTTCTCTCTGGCGTGCCTCGTCAGCCTGGGAAAGCAAGCTGAACAGGGTGCCCACCAGCGCCAGTTCGAAGATAACGGGCACCGATACGGCAAGCAGGAATTTTTGGGAGATTTTGAGCGACATGCCCCAATTAAATCAGGTGCCAGGGGAATTTGAAAGGAGGACGGGGGATTCGAATTGACCTGGGGGATCTGACTTGAAAAATGAGGCGTGAGCGAAATTAGTAATAATTTCGTGCATAGTGGTGATTTAGTCTAGAGGCGTCATCGAGCTTGCCACATCTCTTGAAGTTGCAATGAATCTGCCTTTTACAGAGGAGGAGATTTTAGATATCGCTCCGAGTTTTATCGATCTTTTGAAGATGTTTGGTCGGCGGTCGGAGGAGTTCTCCGATGTTCTTTAAGAGCGGATTGACCTATAGTAATGGTCAATCAATGTGTTTTGGTCCTTTGGTTTTAACTTTCTTGTTTGTGCTGCTAAGATTAGCAGTGGTGCCTGTCCGTATTGTGATAGTCTCCGAGGGTGCCGAGTACACCGACGTTTAGGCTTGTAGAAGATGGGTGTTGAGCACATACATTACCTTTTGCCGAAAGACCATGCTTTCCAGCCCTCGCCGCAGCAGTTGGAAAAGCTGATTGCTGGTTTGTATAACGGCAGTTGGTTATGCCGACCAGACTCGGCTGGGTTTAGTCAGCTTGACTTTAGTTGCTCTTGCGATTTTGAGTTGGCCAGAAAGACTGGCGGTTTCCGGCGAGAACCGCAGACCAAAGATTGCGAATCGATTCCCTATCCGGCTACTTCAGAGTGGTTTGCTGCGCGGCTGCCTGCCGACCTTTTGCTTATATGGCCGATTTACGGTTTTGAAAAGTGCCGGAGTCTGCGATACCCTTTCGATCAGAGTGTAGGCGAAGAGACAGAAATCTACTTCGAGATTCAGCTTCAGATTGCCGAAAATTACTTACACAGAGTTTCTGAGATTATTGATCCGCTTAGCAATGTCGATTGCAAGTGTGGAGCATCTCTGGAATTCTATGCTGATGGCGGTCCATTTTTCAATGGGAGAATCCACAAGAATTGTCCGGAGTGCGGGACACTCTTTGATCCCGGTGATGTGTTTGCAGTCTGTCGTGACGTGTGGACAGGTATTGAAACTGAGGTGGCCGGCGGTGCTACCTCCTGTTTTGCTTTAGCGATCGATTGTGGTAAAGCTATACCGAATATTGATTCCGAGACAGCGATTCGTATTCACCCAGACTTGAAGAAGCTGGTGGAAGAGACGCTGGGAGTGATGTTTTACGAACTCGGAGATATTTATTGAGGAAGCGGGACAATTATCACTGAATCGGAACGTGTATGGGAAATTCCATCAGTCCTATATAGTCAATGCGCTGTGCTTTGTCTCGTGCAGAATCGCCTGGAATCAGAGTTATGCCTTCCTTTGATATGGAAACCTTTCTAACAAGACTCGGAGCATCTTTAGATCTTATTAGGAGCAGAACTAGTTTTCGTCCGCTTTGATTTGTCTTTACGTCATGCCAAGACACATAGAGTTTTGAGTCTTCCTCGATAGTGTAAGAAACTGCAACCTCCAGACTTCCCTTTTTCTTTCGCATTTGGACTATCTCTAAGTCGCTTCCATGTTTGAGCATGAGGTCTTTCACCTGGCCCACTAAGGAGGCATCTAAAGAATCCTCAACGGCCAGAAAATGCAATGCGTTTGAGATTAGATGTACCATAAACTCAGTGCGTTCCAGCTCGTTCAAGAGAGCCCACTGGTCCGGTGAGACTCCTACTTTGAGGTTGCATGCCATAGCCCGCGGACCTTTTCTATTAGCGAACCCTTCTAGGAATGCAGCTTCGCCGTGTGTGAGTTCGGGGATCAAGTATAAATAGACATGATCATATTGCGGTGTTTGAAAGCCAAGCTCTCTCAGTTTTCTAGCAAATCTAAAAGCTAAGCACTGAAACTCCTTAGAATCAGGTGGACCATTTTTCCACACTGCCATTTTTTGCTCCGGGGCCGCCTTTATGTATAAACGAATGTCAGTTATTGTTTTCCAGCGCATTTGATTACTATTGCTCGGCAGACTAATTTGCCGTCATCTTAAGGCGGCACATGCTTTTGAGTCAAATCTGTGATTCCGCTGAGGGGACGGTCTTCGGTCAGCTACGGTGGCAACCCGCAGTTCTCAATATGCAGGAAAGCCAGTTAATGCAATGCCAATCGCGAAATGGCTTACAGCTTGGGAAGCCTTGCTACAATTTATGGTGACCATTGGGAGTGCACCTGAGCTATGGACTACACAAAAACTTCGGACTTCAGGACCCTTAGTAAATTTGACAGTGGACTTGGTGCTAACTTTCAACAGTTAGTCAATCTTGGTTGCCGAAACTTTCGCTTGATTGCGCTGGCCGGAAGTGAGCATTCGCGCCCACAGAGTGCTTCGACTGGAGGCGCGGTGCGAATTCAGTTCGACTCGCCTGCTCAAAATTGACATTTGTGGAGCAGTGTTTGAAGGGGCTAAATGGCTCTGGACAAGGCGATCAAATCGAAAACCGTTTTAATACGGATTGGAAGTGGCTTGACCGCAATAGACCGCAATTGGCGGCTATGCTGCGTAAGCCAACTCTTAAGTTGGAGTGCCATCTCGCCAGCGCTTGTAATGCAGAGTGGATCTTTAATTTTGAGAAAGCAATCGGTGGTGCTCACAGTTTCATAATTGTTTCCGAGAGTCGCTTAGATAGAGCATCGGCAGCTAAGGCTGGTACTATGCTGGAGATCCTGGTGTTTCCTGTGTATAAGCTGGATTTGATGGCGATTACTGCCTTAGCCGGCCTTTCAGAAGAGCAACGCGACGATTCCGTACCCCTAGACAGGCAGCGTGGGATTTGTAGAGAGTTGGAAGGTCTTGGTGTGAGCCTTATAGGTGCCAACTCGGATACTTTGTTTTTCCTGTTTCCGAGCAAAGTATGCAAACAGGAGGAGAAGCGCATTTCTTGCTTGCTTGGTGAGCTGTCGGATGAGCTTGCTACAGACTACTTTCGCGAATGGGGCGTCAAGAGCATAATTGACACTACCCGCTTTCTATCGGTTTCGAGGCTACATTAGTTAGAATGACTTCTGTCATGGCCAGTTTCGCACGAGCTGCTATAGTAGCCGGAGTAAGAATATACAGTGTGGAAACCTTGTGAGGCTTAGAACGGATGCCTATTAATGTAGCGCAAGACAGGTGGTACAGACCTCTTTACCAAGCAGTCTATGACGGGTTGGTTTCTCGGGGGCTGAAACACATTGATATTCCAGGACCTTCAATTGCTGTTCGTGGTCCTGGTAATGCGTCAGATGTTCCGCTTGAGTCATTCTACTTGAGCCTGAATGGAGATCTGGTGCTATTGTTGCAGGTTAGAGGGGTCATAAAAACTGGAAGCTTGCTTTTTAGTATCGGTAATTTTGTTGGGCATTTGGGTCTCACCAGGATCCTGCGAGAGTACTCTCGTGCCGGAGATTCCTTTCCGGTCGCTCCTATCCTAAGGAACCCTCTTAACTGGCCGCAGTTTCAGGAGGAAAGGATTCTCTGCGGAGGCAACTCTTGGATATCAAAAAACACTGGTGCTGAAGAGCTTGCGCATATCGGAAGTTTGTGGGTTGAGGCGATAAGCGAAAGTTTGGTGCCGCGGCTCAAACTTCTGACTGAGCAAGACTTGTTTGAGCGAGTTATTGCCGAAAGGCAGCCGTCTGCACGCAAGATCGCTTGCTACCTCTATCTCGGTGAGTTTGCTCTTGCAAGAGAGTGCGCACTTCTAGTGTACGAGAAGTATGATAGATACAAACTGAGTCATCCAGTATCTTCCGCCGGTAGAGCCCAGTTCATGAGCGTATGTGACGAAGAGTTCTTGAATCGGGTTCTCGAGTCGTGTGATGCCGGTAGGCTGATTCTGAGGGCGGTAGCGCCCTGAGCTATACGCCGGCGGATCCTCAATTTGTTCGATTAGTCAGGTCTCCATGCGGATTGAAAAGAAGGGTGGTGCTCCTGCGTCCGTTGTAGATTTCTAAGGCTGGTGGACCGGATGGTTTCCAGCTAGCGCTTTCCATACGAATGTATCTGCCGACTCTTCGAATTATCTTGATGGGGCCAAGCACTCCTTCCATCCTGGAGAAAACAACGATGTTGGGATCTAAATCCGTTTCTTCCAGAAATACCAAGATGGTTTGTTTGCCAAAGTCCCTGAATGTGACCAAAGTCTTGTTGCTGTAAAAAGAAGAGTGGGTAGCAGCCGACTGAATTATCCAAAGTGCCGAGGCAAGAGATGGAATTATTCCAAGCAATCCGGCTATACAAAGTTTATGAAGCGCTGGTTTCTCTTTTAGAAGGGTTGCGATGACATTGATTTGAATGAGAACGCTGCCAGCAATCAGCAGTTGATTCAGGCACATATTTTCGAACAGGAAGTCCTCGCTCGTGACATTCCCTTGCAATACGGCGCAGGCGACCAACGAAGCGAGCTGTGTCAGTAAAGCCGAGCGATGTATGGTCGGTGTATCAGAAACCTGTTCGTTGTTCACTTGTTAAGTTCCAGTTTGTCTAGAGCCGGTGATTGGAATTGCGTATCTGCCTGAGAATTGAGAACTTGTCAAAAATGTTCTGGTTGAGCATGTTTCGCTTTTGGTGCTATCGCGAAGATTGGCTTAGTTCAGAGTGTCTCTGAGGTTTGAAAGGTTTTTATACCGTGGCACAGTCACATTATGGCGGATGTTCGTAGCTGTCGCCATTGGGATTAACCGGATGCCAAAAGTTTGCCTAAATTCAGAATCAGCTAGATCGATATTTTCAATTGAGATACTCTTTGATATTGTCTCTCGGTATCCCCTGTCTTAGAGTGGGTCGCACGCACAATTCAGCGTTAATTGGAGGTTGAGGAATTGGACCAAGCTGGAAAGCCCTATGGATTTCTCTCCACTGATGTAGCTCCACTGCTGCCAGGGGCGAACGATGCTGAGCGGTGGCAACTGGTATCCTCAAGTCTTCAGCAGGTCGCTGCCGGCAACAAGGCAGAGATCGAGCGCCTCTTCGGTTCGCCCTTAGTGTTAACACCGCCTGGAAGTCGCCCGTTAGAGCGATGGCAGGAGGAGGTTTGGCAGTACTCAATTACGGAGCGGGTCGAAGGTGGCGTTCAAAGTGCCGTTGCTTGTTTTCATTTGAATGTTTGTTTTCGAGGCGGGCGGTTTTCTCGTCTTGCGATTCAACCTGCATACAATGTCACGTGCGATGAGTTGGGGATTGATCAGTCCAGCTTAGACAGTTTGTAAGTCGCTCAATTCGGCGCTTCGCCTGAAGATGGGCTCGGCTTGATGTCGGACGATTGGGAATGGGTGCAGGACTTGAAGGGGCGGCTTCGGCTCATTGATGGTCACCTTCAGTCGGGACGATTTCAAGAAGTGGATGCGCAGTTCGGCACGTGGAGGGAGTTCACCTTGAGAAGGTGTAAACTGACCAAGGTTCCGCGCATCAAATTGGGAGATGGATAATTCAATTGCGAAGGTGCTTAGACCAGGTTGACCGCCTCTCTGGGGCGCTTGTCTTGCAACGCTAGGCATTGAGCAGCATTCGAATCTTCGCGCACGGCACGAATGGGGGTATGGCCTTTCATGATTACTGGTTGCATGCAAACTATTCGCATAGGCTTTTCTTTTGGGTTATTAGCTTTTGTCACTGCTCACCTTCTTCTTTCTGTGAAACAGAGTTTATTAGATTCACCATATGTGGTTGCTGAGTGTCTCTGCGAAGGCACTGCAAGTGGTGCAGCGTGACAATCGCATTTTCCTTTAGCTTTCCTCTCGGAATCATATGCAGAGGGCGAACCCCGCATGATGAGCGGGTTGTGTTATTGCTAAATGTAACCGCGCTTCAAGAAAGAACATGAAGTTCTGCTGCGGTGATTTTAGTCAAGATGGCCGAAGAGCGCTAACCAAGCCACAGTTGCTGAGCTGTTTCTAAACCTTGTGCAAGATTTTGAGAGCACCACGTTGCCGAGCGCTCGTTGGCGTTGTCCTACAAGGGTGTTGCCTGATGTCAAACTGATTTTGATGTTGCTGCAGGATGAGTGTTGACGGCGGTTTAAAGAAGCAGCTTTCTTGACGGCAGAGCGAGGCGTATAGCCAAGGCATATCCTCCGCGAGCAATTGTTCCTCTCGGGTTGATTTGAGAAATTAGGAATTAGCAAAAAGGTCAAGGGCTCAAGCTGCAACTTGAACCCCTGGATTCATCTATTGGACGATGAAGGAGAGAGTTTCCTACAAGAATTGAGTCCTGTCCAGGCCTTTTTGCTCATTGAGTGGACGATGAGCAAGATTCCTTTCGAATGTTCAACTGCGCCCGATGCCGGGAACAGGTAAGGCTTTGCAGGAGCTGTGATCGTGGCAACCGCTATTGCGGGCGAGAATGCGCACTTCTAAACCGCCGCCAGGGACAGGCTGAGGCAGGGCGGCGTTACCAGCGCACGTTTAAGGGGGCGCTAAAACACAGCCACCGGCAGGCAGAATACAAGAGGCGGTGCAAAGAAGAAGTGACGCATCAGTGTTCCCCTGAGGCTTGTCAGGATGACATTGTTTGTCCAGAGACCGAGGAAGTGGTCTCTACGGAAATCACAAAATTCGAGCCGGCTGAAGATGCAGTGTTAATTCGCTGCAGCGGTTGCGCCGTCTTTGTGGGCGTTCGCACGCCAAGACTTCATCGGGCGATGTCGCCTGGGAAGAACAACAGGAGGTAACAGTGGGCGTTTCAAAAGAAGTAGAATCAGAGATCCTGCGCTTGTTTTACGCAGAGAAGTGGAAAAGAGGCACCATCGCCAGGCAGCTACAGATTCATCACGGTGTAGTTGATCGGGTATTAACCAGAAATGGAATTAGCGTTGAGCGGGTCAGGATCAGGCGTTCGTTGATTGACCCGTATTTGCCGTACATCCGTTCTGTGCTGCAGAAGTATCCGAGACTGACGGGATCGCGGCTGTATGCAATGGTGAAAGAGAGAGGGTATCCTGGGGGCATCGACCACTTTCGAGACATGCTAGCCAGGCATCGACCAAAACCGGCAGCTGAAGCGTATCTCAGGCTGAGTACGATTAAGGGAGAGGAGGCTCAGGTTGACTGGGCTTGCTTCGGGAAAGTGAAAATCGGTAATGCCGAGCGGCAACTGTACGCTTTCGTCATTGTCTTGTCCTGGTCACGGCAGGTGTTTCTGAAGTTCTACACAGGCATGTCCACGGCGAACTTTCTACAGGGGCACGTAGACGCCTTTTGCAGTTGGGGAGGTGTGCCGAGGCAGGTCAAGTACGACAATTTGAAATCGGCCGTTTTGGAGAGGAGTGGCGATGCTATCCGATTCAATCCTCGGCTGCTGGACTTTGCAGCGTATTACCGATATGCCCCGAAGCCAGTAGCTATCGCCAGGGGCAATCAAAAGGGCGGGTCGAGAGGGCGATACAGTACATCAGGCATTCGTTCTTTGCTGCGCGGAAGTGGGATGGACTGGAGGACCTGAACAATCAGGCGATAGTCTGGTGCCGAGAAGTAGCAGGCACCAGACCGTGTTCAGAGGACCGAACAATGACTGTAGCAGAGGCATTTAAGCAAGAGCAAGAGAGCTTGATGCCATTGCCGGACAATCCGTATGCAGTATTTGAGAGCACGGTTGTATCGGTTGGCAAGGCACCGTATGTCAGGTATGACCTGAACGATTATTCAGTACCTCATGAATACGTGCAGAAGCAGCTCACCGTGCAAGCAGACAGCGATTGGGTGCGTATCTTGGATGGATTGAAGGAGGTAGCGAAGCACAAGCGCTGCTTTGAAAAGCGGCGTCAGATTGAGACTACCGAGCACATTTCGAGGCTGGTCGAAGAGAAGAAAAAGGCAAAGAAGGGCAGCGGCATGAATCGACTATTTTGCTCGGCACCAACTGCAAGAGAGATGTTCCGTATGGCTGCGGAGCGGGGGTATTCAATCGGTTCGCTGACAAGCAAATTGCTGAGGCTGTTGGACTTATATGGTCCGGCAGAAGTGGAGGAGTCAATCAAGGAAGTGGTGACTTCTGGAGCTTGCCATTGTGCAGATGTTGCCAACGTACTTGAGAGGAGGAGGAGGCAGAAGGGGCTGCTTTCGCCAATTGAGATTGATTTACCGGACGACAAAAGCGTTACCGATCTTGTTGTTTTGCCGCACTCGCTGGCTACTTACGACAATCTTTCCAAGGAGGAACAATGACGACAGATTTGAAAGAACAGGCGAGCAAGCTGGGCTTCAAGCCATGGCGGCCAGATGGAATGAATATGCCAATCAATCGTGGGTCAAAGAACTGTTAGAGGCTGAGGCGGCGGAGAAGAATCGGCGAAGCTTAGAGCGGCGCTTGAGAGAGTCTCAGATACACGAGATGAAGCCTGTGTCTGACTTTGATTGGGAGTGGCCGAAGGCGATTGATCGAGAGCTTGTAGAAGAGCTGTTCACTCTAGAGTTCATGAGGAGGGCAGTCAATATCATCTTTCTTGGCGCCAACGGTCTGGGTAAGTCGATGTTGACGAAGAACCTGATCCACACGGCTCTGCTTGCCGGATACAAAACCAAGTTTGTCTCAGCCAGTCAAATGCTGTCGGATCTGTCAGCCCAGGATGGTGCCACATCCCGCCGGAGATGCCTACAGAAGTACGCGAGCCCGGACTTATTGGCAATTGATGAGCTTGGCTATCTCAGCTACGACAATCGCTATGCCGACTTACTTTACGAGGTGATTAACGCTCGGTACCTGAAGTCATCAACAATCATCACGACCAACAAGCCCTTCAAAGAGTGGGGAGAAATCTTCCCGAATGCGGCTTGTGTAGTCACTCTTGTGGACAGATTGATACACAGATCAGAAATCGTCAAGATTGACGGAGCCTCCTATCGAACGAAAGAAGCACTGGAGTCCGCTGAAAAAGAGCCCAGAAAAAAGCGCGGTCGAGCAAGAAGGATGGAGGAATCAGCCAATGATCAGACTGCTGTTCTTGCTTGAGTGCGACCAATGCGAGGAGACCTGACTACAGTGGTAAGGCAGCGTGGTTCAATCGGAATCCAGTGGGATGAGGAACTCCAAAACCTTGAGTTCGCGGCGGAGGAGGCTGGCTGGAGCGGCTATCGAGGCCAGCATGCTTGCGACAGCTGCGTGATGGAAGCCATGTCCAAGCAGAACGCGGGTTGAGCGTTCTCAAAAAACCAGAAGGAAAGGGCTGCCGTAGCCGGCAGCCCTTTCCTTCTGATATGTGAAATTCTGTTGCCGCCCAATTTGTTGCGCATTTATGCCGCCGTCAACAAGGATGAGGTTGGTTTCATCCGAAAAGGGTGGCATCGGCATGTTGGGAGAGCTAGGGTACGGTCCTACATATTCATCCCCTATTTTCGTGAGCCCTTAAACCAACCCCCGCCAATTCAGCAATTCAAGTTTTCCCCATGCCTGTTATTAATGACCTGTACTGGCACGACTACCTATTGGGGGCATTTCTGGTGTTGTTCCTGGGAATTTGTAACGACGCTGTCGGCCGTTAGCTGAGTGGAATTCTTTGGCTCAACAATGCCGCTTGTGAACGATGAGCATGGTATTCAAGTGGAGCTGGTTATACTTTTTCGTCGAGCAATAAGGATCTACCACCGCTTCTCTTGGCAGGCTCTCCGCTCTGTACCTTATTTGCCGTTCATTGAATAGCGATCACAATTGCCTGCGCGCAGGGCAGCAAAGTTCCTTCGACTACGGTCTAAAGTGGCCCTGGGGTCTTCTTGATTACCGTGCTGAATTGCGACGTTTTTACTGATTTAGCATCAGCACCTGGAACATCTTCCTTCTGAATATTCCTTCCCTGGTAGAGACGGCAGACTGCCTCTCTAATTTGATTGGAGTTAAATGAATGACAAATCCCAATCCTAATAACGCGCCGCCCTCACGTTGGAGGCGACGCCTTGCCCAGGAGCCGCCGCCTAATGCCAACGTGGCTGACTCCTATTTTGAAAAGTTGATGAAGTACATTCCAGCTGACATCGTGGCCGCCTATGTAGCACTCGACGGTATCCTGAAAGAGGGCGCTAACGACCCTGTGTGGCTCACCTGGGCGGTGTTTCTGGCGCTCCTGGTGCTTACGCCCTTCTACATCTGTTATAGAAAGACCGACCCGCCGGGACTAACCTTCTCCAAGACTTTTCACTGGGTTGCTTCCACCGTGGCTTTTGCCGTGTGGGTTTTTGCCCTGGGTGGACCTTTCGCCGTTACCTTCGCCTGGTACAAGCCTGTTTATGGTTCGGTACTGCTAATCATTACTACGCTCACATTGCCGGTGTTGGAAAGCATCTTCTATGGCGGTAATCCACCAACACCTCCGGCGGCTCCAGTACTTCCGGCAGAACCCGCTATTTTGACCGCACCTGTTCCTCCGGAAACTCCCACTCTTCCGACCGCGCCGCCACAGTCGCCGGAAGATCCGCCGGGCGGAGCTGAATAGAACACCGAATAAGGAATAGAGAATGAGATTTAGATCTCTAGCAATACTATTTGCACTGGTTCTCGGTGCGCTTACCCTGGGAGGCTGTTCTGTTGCTCCCTCAGTTGCCGTGCATCCTCTTGAGGTAGGTAGACCTTCGGTGGTGAGCACTGATGCTTCCGCCAGAGGCATCATCCTACTGCCCAAGCAGGGTGGTCAGGGCATGTATGTTTGTGCGGAGCCCTCTCCCGATGTAGCCATGGCCGCAGTGGCAAAAATGATTGCCGAGGTGAAGACTCAGAATCCGGCAATTGATGTGAAGACGCAGCTTGAATTTCAAACGGCTGTGGTGCAGCTTGCCCAGCGGTCGCAGACCTTGCAGCTTCTCAGAGAGGGCATGTACAGAGCCTGTGAAGCTGGGATAAATCAGAATCTCAGCGCCGAACAGGTGATGAAGCTGCACGAAATGGCCATGCAGGCAGCGCTAAAGCTGGCGGAGTCTGAGCTGGCTAAGAACAAGGCGGATCTGGCCAAGAGCTTGCGAGACCCGAGGGTGCGCGAGCTATTTCAGCAGCTGACTGAGCCGAAATAGCGGCGCTGTTTTGAGCGCTGCTTCAATTGCACAATTTTGAAATCAGGAAATGAACAATATGACAAAATCGAAGAAAGCAGTTAAGGCTGAGCAGACGGTGCTTGACCTCTTGATAGAGGCGAGTGGGGCTGCAGCTCTACTAATCACCAGAAGGCGCAGGCTGTTTCGTGCCGGCGGTTCAGTCTTTGTGGGAGAGCTATTGCGAAAGGACGGCAAGACATGGCTCAAGGCCTCGCTTGCGGTGCCTAGTATCGAGCGCAACGGTTGGGATCTGGCTCATGAGACAGCGGCTCGTTACAAGAAGGAGTTTGGGCAGAGCCCTTATATAGAGCCGGATCGCACCGGTGGTCGGTATGACGCTCTTGCGCAGAGCGGCAAAGCCAGAGACCCTCTGATGTCGCCCATGGATGGCGCTCCCGGCAGATCTGCCTGGGACCCCAATGCCATGATTGAGAGCCTGATGCCGAAGATTCCTCACGTAGGTCTTGCCGGAAATATGGGAATTCCGGGCATTGGTGGTCGGGGTAACGGAGGTTTCGGTGGGTTTGGAATCCCCGACATGACCATGGGCATGGGGCAGGCTCATGGTGGGTTTGGACAGTCTCAGATTGGTCCTGCCGGTCAGGGTCAGGATGTGATGGCGTTGCTTCAACAGGCTGGCCTGGGTGGCAGTGAGGAAGCTGAGATTTCAGTTCCTGCTCTCAGAGCCGTACCGGGCTTTGAAGGGCTGAGCGATAACCTGGCAAAAATGCTTGAGGTGGAAGCGTCGCAGCTACTGCTCTCGCAGATGCCGGGTGTGCCGACTAGTGCGCATAACAAGGATAGTTTGGTGGCTATCGCCAAGCTGCCGGAGTGCTCTCGGGCGCTCAGATCATTTCTTTCAGGGGTGGAAAGTTCGGAAGTCGAAGCCGACTGAAGAATCATTTGCTTTGGCACCGTAATCCAAAGCTGATTCAGCAAATAGTCAGCTTTGACCTTGCGGTGCCAGGTTTCGAAGATATCTGCCGCGCATGCTGGGGGCTGTCTCAAGCATGTAGTCAGGCAGTTGTTTAGCGCATTGACATCGGCATTGCCGGTGCGCTCTGCGCTGCCCGCAAGAGTTAGTTCGGATCAATAGGGAGGCGCCATTGCCTTCCATTTGCCTAAGTCAGATTAGGCATTCAAAACCTAACACACACAGGAGAAAGAACATGGCCGCAGACACTGCCACCTACACTTATGACAACCTTGGACGCATCAAAACCGTGACCTACACTAATGGAACGGTAATTACTTACAACTATGACGCTGCCGGGAACCGCACGTCAGTTGTGACTACGTGCCCATCCGGCACGTGTTGAGAAATGCGCCTGACAACGGAGTCTAACAGACAAACTCTCTGTTTATGTACCGTTCAAACGCACTTTGCAATTCAGCCAGCAAACCAAACACAACCGAAGGATAGGACAATATGTCTAATACCCCAAACTCCCCTTCACAATTGACCGGAGCTGCTGATGCCATCATCGCCGCCTCCAGTTCCAGTGCAACAAAGCCGCTTGTTGGCACTACCTCCCCGGCGGTTGAACAGACCATCAAAGACAATCCCGGCACTGAAGACCGCCTTGGCTACAACTATGAAGGCGCCAAGCAGTTCCCCAATGACCTCAAGAAGCGCACTATTCCACCGAAGGCCAGAAAGCAGTACCCGCCGGTAACACCGAAGGTAGCCGCCTTTGCCACCAACACGGTCCAGGGCCCGGCTTCTATCGTTGAGCTTTCCCGTGCTCTCAATGTTGAAAACAATGGACCTCAGCTCATGTATGAGTGGGTCTATTCAAACATCGAGTGGGAACCGGGTTGGGGACTGAATAAAGGACCAGTCGGCTCAATTGCTGATGGTCTTGGAAACCAGTTCGACCAGAGCGCCCTTCTAGCCGGGCTTCTTCGGCAGGCCGGCTTCACCGCCCATATTGTCATGGGAACCATCCGCTTAAACGAGGCTCAGTTCAATGCCTGGTTTGGTTCTGACAGTATCTGGGCTGCCCGGAACTACTGCTTCAACCTCTTCATTCCGGTTGTGACTGAACCGACCTGGGACGGCACGACTTACTACATGGATATCAAACACGTCTGGGTCCGCTGGATTGACGGCGCCAACACCTGGAACTTTGACCCCAGCATCAAGTCCTACACCAGAAAGACCGGCCGGACCGACCTGGACACCATTCTTGGCTACAATGCCGCGACGTTCATGAGCAATGCTCAGTCCGGGGCTACGGTGACCACGGATTATGCTCAGAACATGAACCGGAGCAATGTCCGCAATGATCTGACGACCTTTTCTACCAACCTAGCTAACTGGATCAAGGCCAATGATCCTGACGCTCAAGTCGATGACCTCATTGGCGGTCAGGCTATCAATGCCCCCACCTTGCCGGTTCTTCAATCGACTCTGCCTTACCAGGCCCCTGGTGATACCCCGACTGTTTGGACCGGCGATGTTCCGGCTTCCTTCAAGCCCACCCTTCAGGTTCAGTTCCCGAACTGGACTACCCCTGGCGTTTGGGACATTGACTGGCAGACCACTTCCGACCAGTTGGCAGATTCCAGGCTCTCCCTCTTCTATGACGGAAGTCTGGTTCCGAGTCTCTACCTCAATGGGACGGCGGTTGATACCGGTTTGGCTCAGCCTCCCGGTACCTATACCTCAATCCTTCTGACGGTCACCCATCCCGCCTATGACGGCGCTAACTACCCCCTGACCTACCAGCGCTACTACCAGACCACTTACCAGTGGTGGCAGGGCGGCATCTATGCCGGCCACTCCTTCCTTATTGCCAACGCCTGGGGCAACCTCGGCCGCGGTCAAATGGACTACCACCAGGAGCAGCTCTCTAAAGAGCAGGCAGCCGGTGGCGGTGCTACCTCTGAGCCGGTTCTTGGTTCCAAGCTCGCCATGACCTGGTACCGCATGGCGGCGCAGTCCTCCCGGATTTGCGACCTCGTGAACTCGATTAAGAAATGCCGCACGGTCTACAGCCATCAGGTTGGCGTCATGTCTTTTGAGAACTCCGGTCCTGGATATGTCGGTGCCGACATTGGCGGTGTTTCCGGTTCCAGCACGAACCTGAACAACGACATGACCCAGATTCCCAGCAACGACACCACCATCTCGATGCACGGCGTTGCCCTGGAAGCTGCCACTCTGGCCCAGGTCACCGGCAACGGTCCCGGCGTCAGCACTACGACCGTGGTTGATAAGGCAGTTCTTAACGGTCGCAAGATCTACAAAGGAACCACTTCCAACTGGAACACCGGCTCCAACATTCAGTCCACCCTCGTGGCTAACGGCTACAGCTCTACCGACATGACCGACCTCTACAACTGGTACATCCAGTGGGGGAATGACCTGGTCATCGGCGAGAATCCGGCTGAAACCATTGGCGCTTGGACTGGCTGGGCTTACTGGGTTTATCCCACGGCTGGCGCCTTTGGTATCATCAACGGTGCCTTCAAAGGTGGTCGAGATGAGGGTGATCCACAGCTAGAAGAGAAGAAGGATAAAGAGCGCGGAAGCTATGAAATTGACCCTATCGGGCTTTTCAACGGCTCCTTCGACTTTGCCACAACCGATTTGACCGTCGGCAGTCAAAGCTATCCCTACTCACTTTCATTCGGTCGAAACTACAGGTCACTTGAGCGCTACAAATCAGGTCCTCTGGGGCGTGGTTGGACGCACTCTCATGATTTCCTGGCATTTGATTCAAGCAACGGCTTCTTTGCCATGGGCGAGCAGTATGCTTTGCCTGCGGCTGCATCACTTGCTGAACTCTTTGTCTGCACAGACGTTCTGTCGGACTCATCCAGACCGGTTCAGAAACTTGTGGCGCTCAGCATTGCTGATGCCTGGTGGATTGACCAGATGTATAACAACGCGGTTGTAATCTCCACTCCCACCACAAGCGACATCTTCATCAAGCAGCCGGACGGCACCTACGCTCCGCCTGTCAATTGTCCCAAGACTTTGACAAAGGTCTCTGGGCTCTATCGTCTGACAACCCCGCAAGGCGTTCAGACCAACTTCAACGCCAGTGGCCAGATTAGTTCTGTTGTCTTCCCGTATGGAGTGACTGTCTCCTGTACCTACACCAGTGGGCTTTTGACTAGCATTTCCAACGGGCTTGGCCGGACTCTGACTCTTTCCTATACCGCTGGCAAGCTCACCAGTGTGAGTGATGGAACCGGGCGGTCGGTAAGTTTCACGGTAGACGGAAGCGGCAACCTCACCCAGTTCACGGACGCAAATGCCAAGAACTACACCTACTCTTACGTCCAGCCTGGGCTGATGACTTCGTACTTCAACCCAGCTTTTCCGGCAACCGCCTTCATCACAAACACCTACGATTCCTTGCTACGGGTCAAGACTCAAGCGAACTCCAGGAACCAGGTGACAAACCTGTATCTGGCTGGCTCTCGGGCTCACATGGTGGACCCGGTTGGCAACAAGAAGACCTGGTATCTCAACCGCCTCGGCTCTACCGTGAAGGAAATTGACGGACTTGGAAACGTCATCAAAACGGTGTATGACGGCTTGAACCGTCCTGTTGAGGTCATTCAGCCCGAAGGTAATAAGGTCGTTACCACCTTTGATAAGAACGACAACCCGCTGACCATCACCATGGTTCCCAAGGCAGGCTCTGGGTTAAGCAACATCGTTCGCGGCTTCACGTATCATGCGACTTGGGCAAAACCGCTGACGGCCGTTGATGGAAGGGGCAATACGACCACTCTTTCTTATGACGCCGCTAACGGAAACCTGCTCACGATCCAGCGTCCCATGGTTGGAGGCTTGACTCCCACTATCACAATGACCTACAACTCCCGCGGTCAAATGTTGACCAGGGTCGATGAGACCGGCATTGTGACTCAATGGACATACGATGCATCAACTGAAAAGCTGCTTTCCGTGATTGTAGATTCCGGGGTTGGTCGGCTTAACTTGACTACTACTCTGGGCTACGATGCGGTTGGGAACGTCACTTCCGTGACCGACCCTCGTTCCAATACCAGCACTCTGCAGTTTGACGCTTTGCGTCGACTGACCCAAAAGACAGATCCTGCGCCGTTTAGCTACGTCACGAAATGGACTTTCGATGACAACAGCAACTTAACGAAACAGGAGCGGCAGACTGGTGGAAGTCCGGCGTGGCAGACTTACTCCTGGACCTATTCTGCCGGTAACGAGCGGCTTACGGCTGTGGACCCTGCAAGTCAGGCCACTACATGGGCCTTTGATGGCAATGACCGTGTTCAAAGTGTCACGGACGCGCAATCTCGCGTATGGCTCTACGGTTATGATGCCAACAACAGGATTAGCACCGTCACCGACCCCACAAGCACTGTCGCTGAGACTCGTACCTATTCCGCCAATGGCCGGCTGGCTTCGGTCATGGACGCTCGTGGTTTCATAACTCAGTTCAGTTTTGACGGATTTGACCGACCTAACAAGACCACTTACCAGGACACCACCTTTGAGCAGAACAGCTCATATGATGCCAACGGTAACGTTCTGACCTATGTCACGCGCTCCGGCAGCACGATTGTGAACACCTTTGATGTTCTCAACCGGCTTTCCACAAAGGCGCCCTCCGGGCAGCCCACGGTCACAAACACCTATGACCTTGCCGGTCGCCTGACTCAGACCAGCAAGCCAGTTGTCGCAGGAGACCCTTCTTCTGGAGCCATCCAGCTCTTCTACGACACCGCCGGTCGTTTCTTCAAGGAGCAATATCCAGACGGCAAGACCGTTACCCACGTGCTTGATGCCAATGGCAACATCACGAAAACCACCTACCCGGATTCCTACTTCGTAGACAGGGCCTATGATCAGCTCAACCGGCTGAGCACAATTAAGTTGAATGGAAGCGGCACAAGTGCTGCCACTTTCAGCTACAACCAGTTGTCTCAAAGAACCGGCATCACCTTCAGCAACGGCACATCGGTTGTGTACACCCCTCAGTTGAATGAGGACCTGACGGGAATTACCCACAACTTTGCAGGGGGCGCCAACGTCGCCTTCACCTATACCTTCAACAACGTGCATGAGCCTTTGAGCATGACCGTCAGTGACAGCACCTACATGTGGCACCCTGCCGCAGCCGGGACCCTGTCTGTCTGCGGTCAACTACTTTTGTGCCCGTGGTCAATTAAAATTGATCATTAACTCAGGTATTCTGCCTCGGACTTTCAGTAGGGTCCACCGGTCCCTGGTGCTCTGTTCAAGGGCGAGTTGAGACCGCCCTTGAGGCACGCAGCGAATGCTGCGGACGAAAGGGTGGTGAGCCGCTGGGCGGTGCAAGCCCAGCGGAACCTCAGCCTTTGCCAGTGGTAGCCCGGCTAGCTCAAGGGCGTGTCGGTGGCACTGTAGACAAGTTCACCGTAGTAGTCTCCGGGATGCTCGCGGAAGAGCTCACCGGACGCACCGCTACAGTGGGGGCACCGGGCTTTCTGGAAGAAGTCCCAACCGATGCCTTCAGCATCAGCTTGCAGGGTACTTGCATCAGTCCGCCAGGAGATCGGATCTATCTCCTTAGACAAGACACTGAGAGAGTGGCAATCACCGCATTCTTCGCATTGAATACTGATGAGTATTTTGAACATTTTAGTTTACTCCTTGGATGAGGCATCGGTTTCCGGCGCTTGTTTTGTGCGTTTGGTAGTCTTTTTGAGGGCCTCATCTGCGCGGAAGCTCGGACCCTTCAGTTCGAGGATTTCGGAATGATGTACAAGTCTGTCAATCGCGGCGGCGGTCGTCATGGGATCTTTGAAAACCTGGTGCCAGTCAGAGAAGGCAAGGTTGCTGGTGACAACTACACTGCGCCTCTCGTAGCGTTCAGAAAGGAGAACGAAGAGAACATCCGTCTCATCGCGAGTCTGGGGTATGTAGGACAGGTCGTCGATGATGAGAGCCTGAAAGCCGTCGAGAGTCTTTATGAACTGGTTGAGGGAGAGTTCTCTTTTTGCACGAAGCAGCTCTTGAACCAGGGCAGCGGCCGAGGTGTAGAAGACCGAGCGTCCTTGCAGGCACCACTCTCTCCCGAGTCCAACAGAGAGGTGAGACTTGCCGGTACCGGGCTCACCAAAGATGATTAAGTTTTCGCAGGCATCGAGACAGTCGCCGGCAATCAACTCGTTGATGAGGGTGCGGGAGAGCAAAGGCTGCCGTTCGAATTGGTAGTCTGCAAGAAGCTTGCTGTGTGGGAGTCTAGCGTTCTTGAGCAGTCTGGCTATCTTGCGCTTAGAGCGGTCTTGTTCTTCAGCGATGGCGAGCTGATGGAGATACTCCACATGGTTAAGCTTCTCGCGTTCGGCTTTGCGGGCGAAGTCCAGGTAGTGAGCCCGGAATGAAGAAAGGTGAAAGAGCCTGAGCAAGTGCTCGAGTTCTTGAGTCTGTTTTGGTGGTTTCATGGGAGAACTCCTAGAGCCGGCGAGACTGCATCAGACCGTTGTAAATGCTGAGGTCAGGGGCGAGAACAGTGATATCAGGTGGTGATGCGGGTTTAGTAGCGGCACGTTCTTTAACGAGTTCTTCGTTGGGAATCAGACCTGCCAGCAAGATTTGGCAGAGAGCAGTCTCGACCTTAATCTCACCATCGAGAGCGGCTCTATTGAGGATGTTGAGATATTCCTTGTCGGCTTGGCGTTGAGAGCTGTGGTGCTCAAGAAGACGGTCGTAGCAGCGTCTAAAGACTACAGATGGGAAGAATTCGTCACGAAAGACCCAGGCGGCAAATGCGCCCGGCTTACGAACAAGCCAGCTAATGACGTGCCGGTAGTCTATCTTTCGCTCACCTTTGCGCAGGTGGGGCATTTCTTGTACGAGGACGGTACCGAAGAAGAGCTTGATGGTATCGGGGTAGACTAGGGCTTTCAGAACCTTGCCGATGAGTCGGCTTGGCACCGAGTAGATTGATCCATCGATGGTTACAACGCTGAAGGGTGTTACAGAGGCGGTGCACTCGTCCGGGTTATTCCAGTGGCGTGGCGGCAGTGGTTGGAGCACTTGAAGCTCTTCCAGGACCAATGACTCTCGGCGGTCGTTCAGGCGACGCACAAGGCGCTTCGAGAAAAGTTCTGTAATGGGCAATATCCCGGAAAGCGCGACTGCCACGGAGCCTGAGGGTTTGGTCAAGTGCAGTCTTGAGACCATGATGCCGACTTTCAACGCTGCCGTTTTCGTTGCTCTTGCCGGGCGAGTTCTTGGAAGGACTGGCATTGTAGTGCCTGAGGAAACCTACCCAACGTTCGTTAAATCCCTGCGGGTCGCGGCTATCCTTGACGGCGGCGGTCAAATTATCAGTCCTGTGATCTGGGGCGACAGCGCCCAGCTCACTGACGGCTTTCATGTAGCCGCTGGTGAGAGATTCGAAAGTCTCAGAAAAGGCGATGTTGACTGATTGCCAACCGGAGTACGGCAGGATGAAGTGATACAGAAGATGTGGAAATGGCTCACCGCCGATTGTTACTCCGAGTTCTCTGCAATCGGTCCAGTCCGACTGGCTCTGCTTGCCGGGAGAGAGGAACTGTTCGAAGTATACTTCCTTGCCGGTGCCATGCTGGGCACGCCAACGCTCAATGCGACGGCGCAGTGTTCGCCCATGTGATTCATTGAAGACGCCTGGATACCTATCAATGA
The DNA here is from genome assembly GCA_016712465.1 of Candidatus Obscuribacter sp. Lineage (GTDB taxonomy): Bacteria > Cyanobacteriota > Vampirovibrionia > Obscuribacterales > Obscuribacteraceae > Obscuribacter. Next base: position 6,036,180 of record JADJQZ010000001.1, on the reverse strand, counting down.
GGTATTCCAGGATCGTCTTTGCTTGGAGTCCATCATCATTCTTGAGAAGACCGCAAATCTCCTCCCAGTGACCAGCAAAGCGATCAGGGCGGGTTAAGTAGTTTCTGGGTGTGCTCTGTCCACCTGGCGGGGCGCCACGAACATACTTTCGAGCGGTATTGATTGACATACCAGCCTTAGCGGCTGCCTGTCGCAGTGGAATACGTTTGTAGTACTTAAACAAGAGGTTCACCTGTTCCTTTGTGCAAGACATGCTGACTCCGGGTTGACCATCACCCGCAGTGTCACGTGGAATCAGACCCCATGCAAAAGTCCGACAGCATGGCGCCTGAATATGAATTAGACGGCCATGCCAGCAGCCTAATCTATGCATTTAAGCGTGGCGCGAAACACCTTACGGATATCTTCGCTTACTCCAAATGGACACTCCCCCAAAAAGGATCACTTTTAGTTGACCACGTGATCATTTCTAATTGTCCATCAACACTGTCTTACGGAACGGCCGATAACGTCAATAAATATCCCTCAGTAGGAGGTGTGGGATACAGCTACAACGGCAACAAGTGCCTGACTGGGGATGGTGTCTGGACCTTCGGTTATGACACCGAGAACCATTTACTCACCGCTAGCAAAACCGGAACCAGTGCTAGTTTCGTGTATGACCCCATGCACCGTCAAAGCCAGAAGACTGTGGGCTCTACCAAGACCCGCTATGTCTATTCCGGCTGGCAGCGCATCGCTGACTACAACGGAAGCAGTGGTGCTCTTCAGCGCCGCTATGTCTACGGAACCGGTCTGGATGAGCCTCTCATCATTGTGACTGGCACTACTCCGACCTTCCTGCACCACGACAAAGTGGGCTCGATTGTTGCCGTGAGCAATAACTCAGGGGCCGTGGCTAACAAGAACAAGTTCAGCCCGTTTGGAGAAATCACCACGCTTGGTGGAACCACTGTCGGGTTCACCGGTCAGCGCTATGATTCCGAGCTTGGGCTCTACTACTTCAAGCACAGGTACTATTCACCGAAGCTTGGCCGGTTCTTGCAGCCTGACCCGATTGGCTACACAGGGCGAGACTTCAACCTCTATACCTATGTCGGCAACAGTCCTCAGAAGTATACCGACCCCATGGGCTTGCAGTGGTGCTGGATTCCTGGTACTGGCGACCCTGTGGACAGCTATATCCCTTGGTATGACAATCCGACAGGAATGTCTGGGGCGGATTGGTTCGCGCAGTTTGGATTGACTTTTGCGCAGGGAGCAAGATTTGACTGGGGACGAAATACCGGCGATGGAGCCACACCTGGCTTGATCAATTGGTTAGTTCCTGGCGCTCAGAGATCCCCGCTCTTTGGTGATGAGGACAGCACCTATGGCATTTATGTGCCGGCTCTTGCTATTGCTCAACTCAAGGGTGGTGTCCAAAAAGATGCACCAGGGAGTAATGTTGATCCTGAGAATCCCCATCCCCAGGAGATTTTACCTCCGGAGTTTTTTCCAGTAAATCCAGAACCGGCCCCGGACGAGCCAGGTGAAACTGCTCCTCAAGGACGGTTCCCTGATGTTCCAGAACGACCTGGCTATCCCGGTTATGTAGTGCCTAAATAATAAGAGGACAAACCCGAGCCCAAATAGAAGAAACAGGCGGAGCTGTTGATGATCTTCACTCAGCCATGAACATGAGGCGCCATCAGCGATTTGAATGGTGGCGCCTCAATATTCCTTCTGGCAAGGCTTAACGTGTGATTCTCTGTTTTTGGTACAGCAGTTAGACAAGGGATCAATGTGAGAATTGAACTATATTCATTGCCTCATCTTTAGATAAAGCATGTAGTGACCGATTGGAAATCACTTCTAATTCTTCATCCTTGAGTAAGTCCAATCTCTCTCGTATCTCTTTGCAAAGACTGGAACTCTCTTGTTTTTTTCCAAGGAGTTCGAGGAGTTTTGCCTTTCCTATCATTGCGGGTATGTTCTCTTTGTCCATACCAAGTGCCTTGTCAAAGTGAATCCTTGCACTTTGGAAATCACCCTTTTCTATGCAGATTAAACCGCAGTGAGCGTGAGTCTGTGCTCTGTAACTCTCACTGTGCTCCATCACCTCCATTAATGCATCTACCGCCGAATTTAAGTAGCTATGACGCTTTACCTTGTCGGTAGCAGTACTGGCCAATCCATGAAATGCAGCAGACTTTATGTATAGAGATTCAATAGATTTGGTTCTGTGAGTAACTGATTCTAGTAGTTCTACTGTCATTGTTGGACAGTAGTCACCACACTTGAGACCTTCGCAGATCAGTTTATCTAAGCCCTTTGCTCTGAACAAATCAAGCAGCCCCTCCGCTTGACAGCCCAGTTCAAAGTTGCATAGGGATCTGCTTCTTAGACAGTATCTATTTGCGGGGCTTCTATGAAGTGCTAAGTTCAATGCTTCTTTGGCTTGCTCATACTGTTTCTTTTGTATAAGTACTTTCGATTTGGTAATAAGCGCTTGTAGTTCTGTTTCTTCTACGTCCATTAACTCAAGAATCTTGGCTTTTCGAAGAACATTCTTGCACTCTGCCAGGCTTTCTTCCATTTGGTCTGTATTGAAATAGCACGTTGCTAAATAAAGATTAGACATTACTGTGCGAGCTGAGGGTGTTTTAGTTTGCCTCAAAAGTTTGATTGCTTCTTTGAACTTTTCTTGCTTGTAGAGTCTCATGGCTTCCATAAAACTTCGATTTCGTTCGATTTGATCTTTTTGCGGGTGAAGGAAGCTCATTAACAACACTGGAGAGAATTTGGTGAACTCCTGCTCTGGCATTGTTGAAAGTTTTGTACTTACTTCTTCTGCGAGCAGTTCCCTGAAATTGGTTGTGGCATACAAACTCGGCAAGTCACTAATCTGAGGAAGTGTTTGCGAAAAGCTCCTGAACTCATCGTAGGTCAAGAACTGAACTATCAGTTTGCTCTTCCACATTGAAGGCAACATTCTCTTTACCCATCTTGGGTGATAAGCTTGTTCACCGCAGCTATCTATAAGGTGCACCAGTTCATGCATCAAAGCCTCTCGCTTATTTGGAGCCAGGGAAAATTCGTCGGAAACTAGAATATATCCTGGTCCACTGACTAGATCATTGATTGTTGATGCAGACCTTAGGTGTTTGACTCGAAATATCGAGATGGGTCCAAGTTCTTTGACAGTTCTCATTAACATAGGAAATCTGTGGTCTATTTCTGCCAGTATTTCGAGCAGGAATTCTTTTTCAGAACTGTTCCATTTCAGAAGGTCGTACTTACACAGATAGAGACTATTCATTGGCAAATAGGAAGGATCCTCAAAAACAAACTGAGCCCACTTGCTTGGCACTGTCGATGCAGCTTCTAAAGGATTGGAACCTGAAGAAGTGTTCGCACGTTCTTCAGACAGAGTCGAATCAGCTCCATCGGCAGGCTGTGCTCTGAAGCCGGTTGCGAAGAAACTCAACACAATGAACAGACCGAAACATGACGCCTTTATGCGCCTGACAACACCCCCTGAGAACGCTGAGTACCTCATGCTTTTAATGTTCCCCATACCGATGTGTTTTCGGTTTCCTTTTCTTTTCTCTTTTTCCACCAAGACTAATAGACTGGTCTAGCTGGTAACTTAACTAACGACCTGTAGATAGGAATTCTAACGCCTGCTGAAGGGTTCTACCGTCGCAAAGATTGTGACCCAAATCCGGCACATCAAAGAGTCTTGCCTGATAACCTGCACGCCTGAAGCCGTCGTTATAAATATCCTGCAAATACGGTCTTCTGAAATCATCGCCGCCGGTCACTAGGGCGAAACGGACATAGGATCTAGCCAACTGGCACTCCTGTGGAGTTGCACTACAGTAGCCATAATTGTCATCTTTACCACTTTCTGCTCCAGCACTATGCCATGTGATTCGTGCAGGGAAATTGCTACCGCAATTCAGCAAAGCTCCACGAACCAGATCTGCCTGGGAGAAAGCTATATTCGATGCGGTACGAGCTCCACCTGAGAAACCGGAGACAAAGACTCTTTTACTGTCGATGTTTCTATACTTCTTGAGCATGCCCATAGCAGCCATAACTCCAAGTCCAGCCCTTCGACCTGACGTTTGATTGTTACCAGCATTTTGGGGAGCAATGAAAACAAACTGATTTCTATCAAGAACCTCTGCCCAACCAGCAGGCAGACCTGTGAATGTATCTTCAGCTGGAACAAACACCAACAGGCCAACCGAACGCGAGGAACTGACACCAGGCGGAACATGGACGAAGAACCGCTCATCTTGCCATCTCAAATTGCGGTCAACCGCCGCACTTTGATACGTTGGCCAACCGGGGGATTCCGTCAGGGCAATTGTTTCATCAGCACAGACCATCGACTGCGATGCAAGAAAAGCACAAAAAACTGACAAGATGGTTGTAGCTAGCTTAAATCGGGCAAACGGCATTTTGGAACTCCACATCAAGGAGAATTATACTCAAAGTACCACAGGTGAATAAGGGGAGTCTGTTAGCCTGAATAATCTCGGTTGTCATCTTGGTCTGATGATAAGTAATATATTGCATCGCCGCTTTCAAAAGCTGTAGATGCTGACTTAGAGGGGAGCTTGGGAATTGAATTTTCCAGTCCCCTCCCCTTTTTTGTCTTTTTCTATTTTTGGGGTACCCGACTTTTGGGCGTTTCAGGGGAGATCTCGGCTGGAGCGCCAGTTGTCAGCCGGATTTATCGTGTCCGTTCAGTACTCCGAACGACTGCTCTGTCAAGCCGAATCGCCCTTATTGGAGTACCGTGCTTACAGAAATCCGTGAGATGTTCCGCAACGTGATGAGCTGGAGATAGCCAACGTCAGGAAATTCCGACTTGCCAGAATTCCTGTCTGCTAATATGGAGCTAAGTTACTAAAAACGCTGCGTCGATAATTCCCCAGGGAGCTCAAAACGACGATTGCAACACTCTCGAAATTGGTTCTTACCGCTGTGTTCGGTTGTGCTGTCAGTAGTTGTGAATGCTGCGCCCTGGCCGGCATCCTCCAAACAGTCTTTTTCGCCTTCCGAAGCTGAGTGGATTTACCAACCGGAGGAGGTTGACTACTATCATCCGGTACTGCGGGTGAAAGCAGGGCATGAGTTTGATCCTGAGGCTGTGACTGCAACAACGTTCAGGCGGTTGAATAAATACAAGGACTCCTGGGAAGGCAAGTTTCCAGAGAAGTTCAACTTTCGTGGATTTTGCGGTTACTTTAGTCTGGCTGAGGTCGGCGCCGCCAGAGAGTTTTCCCGGCGTGTGCTTCATCTTGAGAAGCAGCAGATTATTGCGCTGGCTGGGGCGCCGTCATTTAAGGGGCGCGGTTTTAACGGCTGGGAATGGCTCAGCCCAAAGTCTGAATTCTGGGTCTACAATTTTGGTGGTGGGTGGATACCGGTCTATCTTGTGTTTGAGGGTAACACCTGTGTTCGCTCCGGTATCTGCAGCAGGGACCAGTTTCATGCCTATGAAGAGTGGCGAATCCGGCAGATTTGCCAATTTGGTCCCGGTAAGTCTTATTCGTCCATTGTCTCATGGCTTGGCCAGCCCGATTCGGTTTCTGACGCTAAAGGTAGAAAGGCATCGTCGCCGAAGACACCCGCAAAACAAATCGTTTCCTGCTTCTATCAATTCAGTAGCGGAACCGGTGCGAATATCTATTTCAAAAATGGTATCTGTACCGGTTCTGACTGCGGTGAAGAGAGGGTTTATATATTGCACTGATCAATTATCAGGCGAAAATCTTTGGCAGAAACGCTGCCGGTGTAACTTTGAAGTGATGACCCAGTTTGACGCATTGCTCTTTAGTTATTTCTCGTTTGCCCGACACAATCTCACTCATCACGCCGGAAGAAGAAATTCCCAGGATGGCTTGAACGTCTACCTGCTTCAGCCCATGCTCTTTCATGAACGATTGTAGAAGCTCGTGAGGCTTGAGTTCGCTGAACGAAAGGGCGTGATGCTTTTGCTCATACTTGCTGATTTCATTCAGCAAAACTTCCAGATATTCCTTCTCGTCAATGGCGAGAGGCTCCTTCCTGCATAGCAGGCTCTGAGCAATATCGTGGGCTTCATCCAGGTGAGCATCGCTCCTGATTGGTACCAGTGGGAAGTTTTCTATGAGCTTCTTGTATTTCTTGCTTATCATCAGAAGGTTTCCCTGTCGTATTCAGCGTGTGTCATGAGCTTCAAAACGTAGACTCTCTCTTTGTCTATCCATACCATTGCCGCCATACGAAAATTGTTGCCGCCGATATTGAAAATAAATTTCTGGTCTCCCAGGTGATCAGCGCTCCTGAAGGTGTTGAGAACGTCCGAATTGTTTTTCCATTCGGCAGCTCGCGTTTTTGCCACCCATTCTCTGAGCGGTGCTTCTGCATCAGAATGTTCCCGAACAAACTGCTTAATTGCTCTGGAGTTGAGTATCTCCACGATTTGCACCTTCCCTCAATTCTATCCTCTCAAAAAGAGAGGAAGAACGCAATACTGTGCCTCTCAATTTGAGAGGATTTAATCTTCGATTGGGATCAACCCTGAGCTGTGAGAAGCTACAGTAGCTGGGGATACCGGAGTTTCAATTTCCCACCGGCTAAAAAATCGCCCCTGTGCGTAAGCAATTTATTGAACCCGTTTGAAAGAGAGTCTTTTATGCCCTTGTTCTTTAAGAATAAAGCCAAAGAGTTCGACAAGCTTCTGACAAAAGCCCAGAAGCAAAATTCAGAGAAACGTTATAAGGAAGCCCTTGAGTCCCTCTCTAAGGCAGAAGAGCTGCTTGCCGGAGAAGAGGCGCAGGCGCACCAGTGGGCCTGGATTTATGATGCAAGACGCTACGCCCAGTATGAACTGGGGCAAGTCGATGAAGCCCTGAATACCTGCCGCAAAGCAATTGAGCATCTAAGCAATACCCAGTTGTTCGCCTACCTGAGCGAAGATAGTCACGTGCGCGGCACCCTCCGGTCGGCCCATAACATGCTTGCCTGGACGCTTTGTGAGCGCGCCGCCGGCGAGGCTGAATGCCAGGTTGCCCTGGAGCATATCAACAAGTGTATGACCACCACCTCGCCCATTGACGACGAGTATCAGCTCAGACCATTTTACGAAACCCAGGCTATTGTTCTTCTGCGCATGAGCGAATTGGCAAAGGACCCTACCAGCTACAAAACTCAGCTTTTTACCGTTTTGACAAAAATGAAAAAGAAGAGCCACGAGGCGCTCACTGAGAATGCCAAACTGGCAGAGATTTGCAGTTCGCCAGAATTTGAGGCGCATTTCGCCGATGATCCGGAGGCTAAACTGAAAGTGGCTCCGCCCGGTGAAACCGTTGACCAGGCTCTAGCCCGGTACAAAGCTGCTCTCGACTACTACAGTCAGATCAATCCCGATTATGCAGAATACTATGAGATTCAAGAGTTCAAGCCCCTCGACGAAGCGCAGATAGCAAAACATGAGGCAGCCGCCGGTATCAAACTACCCCGGGACTTGCGTGAATTTGCACTGACGAAGGGTGTTTTGACGATAGGTTCCTATGAAACTAAGCTGGCTATTCTTGAGCACTGGGATGAGGAGAAGATTGCCGAACCGGGGCTGGTTAACTATATAGACTACTGCTGGGGCGGGCGCCCGGAGTTTGAAGAGTTCTACAAGCCTCAGCAAATTGAGCATGTAGACAAGCACTTCTTCGCCTTTGGTGCGCAATACATCGATGATAACTGCCATGAATACTTGTTCTTCGATAGTGAAGGTAACTTCGACTCTATCTTTATGGACCAGGACAGTTTCGGCTATTTTCAGGAAGACTTCAATCCACTGCTGAAGACGACGAAGATCCCCAATCCGCAGTCGTTTTCTGCCTTGTTTTCTGGGCAGATAACTGACGTAATCGAGAAGTTGCAACAGCAAATCAACGATGAGTAGTGGGCCGCGCACTTAAATCCAGATTGCGTCGTTCTTTGAAAGCCGGGCTCAAGTCCCAGCGCTTGAAAGAGGTGCGGGTTTCTGCCGCCGGCAATTCGCCTTGATTGGGATAAATCACCCTCAGGCGTTTTCCGATAGCCTCAACGACTGAATATCTGGAATCATGTAGCGTTCCCACTTCTGTTCGGGCACTGTTTGATAGCCGCGCATAAACTTCATTCCCTCGTCATCTATGAAGACTTCAACTGGTGCCACTTTGCGCGTCGAGCCGTGGTATACGAAGTTTACATGCTTTTCTTCTTCCACAGCATGCTTTAAAATCAGTAGAACGCTCTCGTCAACGCTCACAAATGTGTAGCCTTGCAGAGTTGTCAATTTGATCTTGAATAGATCGGCGGTAGTAGGTTGCGTGAGTCTTATGAAACCTAACATGCCGTTGATTTGATTCAAGAACTCTTGTTCTTCTATGCCTTCTTTTCGACAGTGATCTTCTATTCCAAACTTTTCGCAGTAGTAGAGTTGCTGTCTGATTTTGCGGATTAGCTTTTTGGGTGGAGCCATCTTTTTGTTGACTATTATGCCTGTCACTTTCTGCCGGTTGGAGGGGCGTCCCACCCGAAGTTTGCCGGGGCTGGCCGTGAAGCCGTGTGCGCTTACCGTCTTGTAGAAGGAGGCAAGCATGAGGGCCAGGCGATTGTCACCAGATATAGTGATATCATCGACGTACCTGGTATAAGAGAACTGTAGACCGCTCTGCTCGCAGATATCGAGTATGGCTGCATCTAAAGGTAGGGCGGCGATATTGGCAAGAGCCGGGCTTGTGGGCGCGCCTTGAGGCAGGAAAGTACCGTAGGTGGTCAGGGCCGTTAGCACTTCGGCGCTCTTGTCGTCACAGTTGAAGCTAATTCGAAAGATGCGATTGATTTGCTCAGGGTTGATGGAACCAAAAAAGTCTTTGATATCGATGGTCAGAACCAGTGGCTTATTTGTATGGGGCTTGGCATTGGTCACAATCGAGCGACCCTTGACGCAGCCATGCACGTAGTCAGGCATTGCGAAAGTGTGGAGCAGCTCCTCTAGTATTGTCCGCTGCAGCCTTTTCAGCTCGTTCTTCGGAGAGCATATGGTTCTTGTTCCGCCTGATTTTTTCGGCAGGTCGAAAAGTTCATATTGGGTTGATGCCGCACTTGCCGCTTCTAACAAAAACTGGGGTGTCACCCCCAGTTTATTGCCGATATCATCAATTGTCAGTTTTGAATCTTGATGGGTCACGTTGATTACGGGGCGTCTTTCTGTCGTCTCTGTAGTTGACCGGCGACTCGCCGGTCATAGTTCATAATCTAATCGCATTTTAGAAAGTGCCCGCCTCGCTGTCAAGGCGAAGACCGTCCCTGCCGCTACGGTACCGCATAGGCATTATGGGGCAGGGAGTAGGGCACTAGCTGATATAATTTCTTGCCTCCTGTGGAGAAGCGTTGGAGTTTATGACGACCTTGAATAATGTCAGCCGTCAGTAGAGAATGTTGGCTTCGACCGGCTAGGGAAAGGAAGTTTTTATTTGTCTCTTCCTTACTACTCCTTTGTGTTGTTGAATTCCTGAGTTTCGGCCCGTGCAAGTCCATTTTTGAGCATGTCGGCTTGTTTCAATGTCCAGGCTGGTTTGCTGTTAAGTGTGGTGTTGGCGCCGGCCTTTTGTGTATCGCATGGAATGAAATCGTTGCCCGCGTACTTGACCATTATGGCGTTGAGTTAGAGACTGCACCTCTATACTCGTTTCCCTCTATAGCATTACTTTGTACTATTGAACCATTCACTTCGGAAGTGTTATACAGAGGGTTTCAGCACTTTTTTGGTTTGGTACCGGCGGCGTTACTTTACGCTTTTACTCCTGATTGGCGAATGCACCGGTGGGGTGGCATGCTCTCCAGGCTGCCGGCTGGTGTCATCCTGGGCGCCACATTTGCAATCACCCAGAATCTGTGGAGTTCTATCATTGCGCATGCCATTAGTAATGCTTGGTTTGACATTCTAAGACTCTATCGAGATCGAGATACAGTTATTGGTATTCGTCTTCTAGAAGCCGGAGACTATGCGGGAGCCATTGAGAGTCTGTCTAAGGCAATCAATAAGCAAGAGACCTGGTTTACTCTTCGAAATCGAGCTGCATGTTATTACGTGCTCCGAAATTATGATAAAGCTATAGCAGACACCACAAGAGCAATCGAGATTGGCGACAGGCTATCTCGCATCAAACGCTGTGAGAGCTATCTCTCCATTGGTGAAACTGAGCTGGCTGAGCAAGATGTCTTGTGTGCCAAGAAGGAGCTTCCCACGCACGGCAAAGTCTTTCAATTGGCAGGCTATGTCCTAATCCAGAAGCATGAATTTGCTGCTGCCAGAGCGGAGTTCTCAGAGTCTATTAGACTTGCTGAAGGTCCCGTAGGTTGGGCGCTTTCTGGTCAGGCTGCACTCGGTTTGTTTAAGTATGACCTGTGTCTTAGTGACTGCCGGAGGGCACTCTCTCTAAATCCTGATTGTGTGTATGCTCTTGAGATGAAGGCTCTTGCGCTGATTGCCCTCAACAGAGCGGAAGAGGCTTTGAGCTGTACCAACTTGGCGGTTGAGAGAGCTTCCTATTTTGAACGTCCACCTGCTCTGGTCGCCAGAGCTTTTGCGCTTCTTCGTGGCGGTGACTATGAGAAGGCCTTGAAGGACGTGTCCGAGGCTATTGAAGCAGCACCGGAGCGGAAAGACTATTTCGCTGATAGAGCATATGTTCACTGTTTGGCCAAACGCTATGATGACGCGCTTGCCGACCTTGAGAGATTTTCCCCATTTGCAAAAACTCTTATGCAGCGCTCCTATCATTTAGGATACCGTGCTCTTGCCAAAGTTCTGAAGGGCGATGTTGAAAGCGGACTGGCCGATGCCATTGAGGCCAATAATATTTATCCATCTCGCCCGGATCTCTTGAATATTCTAGGACTGGCGCTGATTAGACACGGTCAGACCGGGCAAGCCGTTGAGGAGCTGAACAGGGCTATTGAGCTTGATCCATATAACGCCGAGTCGTATTGGTTCCGGCACCTGGCCTATGAAAGTCTGGGGCAAGATGAGTTAGCCTCTGCCGACAAAGCTATCGCCGAGAAATATTGCTACAAACCTTACTGTTGATGCGTCTGCACCAGAGCGCAGGGATTCTTGAGCGCACTTAAATCCAGACTGCGTCGTTCTTTGAAAGCCGGGCTCAAGTCCCAGCGCTTGAGCGCTTGCTCTGCTTCGTCTTTCTTTCCCTGCTCACGTAGAAAGTCTGAGTACATTTTGTAGACATAACCATGGGGGTGGGAGTATTTAAGCGCTTTTGCGTAGAGGGCGGCCCTTGCCTGTGGCGGCGCCTTCTTGTCTCTTTCCAGCTCTTGCAATTCGTGCAGGTAGGCTTCGGTCAGAGCCGCACGGGGGTCGAGGTTGATGTCTTGTTTGAGATAGTTTTCTGCGACATAAGCGTCAGGAATTGTCTCAGTCAGCTTACGGTCCGATAGAGAAAACGCCTCTTGGGCGAGAGTGTAGCTCTTGCAATCAATGAGCAGGGCACCCAGCGCAAAATAAAAGTTCCAACTGCGGTTGCCTTCCTGCAGGTAAGTCTTTGCTTCTTCCACTACTCTTTTGCTCTTTCCGTCATACAGATAGTCAAAGAGTTCATCAATGAGCTTTGCCTCTGCAATGTCCATTGAAGTTGTGAAGTCTGGGCGGAAGGATTCGGAGAAAAAGAAAGTTTTCTCTAGTTTCTTCTCTAGTCGATCTTTGTCTGTTGAGACAGATTGTTGCCTTGCGCTGGTGAATACTGCCAGTCCGCAAGCTGCGGCGCTCAGCGCCACCAACAGAATGCCTAAAGCTCTTTTGCTGGTTTGCATAAATCCCACTCAAGTATTTCAATCTTGCCCGTGGGCCACATTGAAGAAGTTCTCGTTGAATTCCTTGAAAGAAATTTGTTTCTCACCGGATGTGGTGCCCTTGGGTCCGCCCCAGGGGTTGCGAATGGTGACCGTGCCGCCGTCGGCGCCTTTGGGATCAAAGCCGAGAACCATGAAGATATGTGCTCTGGCAAAGCCGTCTTTGGTGTTTTCACTGAAGCGAAAAGGTTTGCCCGGGCCGGTGTCGGCAATGACCGGATGTTTGGGATCTTGATTGAGAGAGTCGTTCAGGCTTCTGGAGATTGTGTTCTTCGGGGTAATTGGCATGATCAGGTGCACATAGGGCTTGCCGGTGAGAATTTGCAGCCCGGAGTACCAGCCGCCGCCGTCGGCTCCTTCGGTGGGTGAGTCGCCTCCTGCCCAGTTCATGGGGGTGCGGCGCAGGAAATTACGCTGGCAATAGGCGCCGTAGGCTTTCTCGATAACCGAGGCCCAGAGCCCGTTCTTGCCGGGCTGGTTGAAGATGCCGCGCTCGGCTTCGGTGGGGGCTTTGACTGTCACCGGTTCGTTTTTGGCTCCCGGGAAGGTCACCGTAAAGGTGCCGTTTCCGTTGTCTTTGATCATGTCGCGAATCAGTTCGGGATTGGTGTAAGCGGTGGCACCAAGAGAACTGAGGAAGTAGCAATCGTTGATCAAGCCCTGATTGATAGCCTCGGGATTGATGCTCTCTAGCGGCTTGTTGTTGTCCTGGTAGAGGGTATCTACCTGGTTTAATTGCCCCCAGTAGGTGCGCCTGAGGGCATGAGCCGTTTCTTTGATGCCCCTGTATTCGTCTGATTGATTGAGGGCGTTGCTGAAGTTTTGCAGGTCTTTAGGGGTGATGCCGCGCCATTCGCCCAGGGTGTAGTCGTCGGAGGCGCCCGGTAGAATCTGGTAGTGGCGCAGCACTATCTCGGCTACTTTGCGCTGGTTTTCGCTCAGGTTGCCGTTTGTGACTGCTTTCTCCAGGTCGTCTCTGGTCAGGTAGCCTTTGTTGGAACGGTCCAGGGCACGGAAGGCAGCGGCGTCTCTGCCCACGCTTTCTACGTCCCAGGAGTCTGCCAGGTCTTGAGTAATTTTTCGCTCCAGGTTGTCGAAGCTCTTCAGGTCGGCTTTTGTGACGCCGCCGGAACCGTCGTCGACCCCGCCTGAAAGGCGGGAACGGTAGAAGTAGAGGGCGGCCACCACCTGGGCGTCTTCCCTCTTGTGCTGGGGGTCTTCCAGGGCGGCTGCCAGTTCTTTGTCCGATAGAAAGTCGTCTTTGTCGGTGTTGAGGCGGTCGAAGAGTTTCAGGGCCGCTTCCGAAAATTCGGAAGTGCGTACCATTGAGGGCGGGATGTCGGTGCCTGGATAAGGGGGCGGCGCTACTTCCAGTCGGTCCGGCGTTAGCCCCGTGCGCAGGCGCTCCTTCAGGTAGTCGGAAAGCCCTTCACTCAAGGTCTTGCCGGCTGTAGCGGCTCTATCCAGCTCGTCTTTTAGATCTTGCGACAGGTTCTTGCGAATGTCTTCGATGGTGAAGCGGCTCAGGTCGCCTGTGTCGAAAGATTCTTTTTCCAGGAGCTTCCAGTTGGCCGCTAGGGTTTGTACCGCTTCTTTGTCGGCGTCGCTGAGAAAACCGGCAATACCGGTGGGAAGGCGGCTACCGGAGCGGATTTCTCCGTTCAACAGCAGGGCTTCCGTCAGGTCTTTGCGGTCTATGCGCCCGTCGGTGCCGGCCAGCTTTTCTTGCAATTTGGGGTTTTGCGCCAAGTGGGTAAGGGCTTGCAGGGTGGCCAGCCGCTGGTCGCCTTTGGGCAGGCTTAGACCCTTCGCTTCGGCGGCGGCGTCCAGCACCTGTGCTTCCGGCAAGATGCCTGCTTGCACCAGCCTGGCGCTTTCCTGACCGGCGTCTTTGCTTCTTCCGCCCTGGTTGTCGCCGTTTTTGGCCTGGGCTTTCGCCTCATCTTGAAGCCGGGCTCCGTCCAGGGGCGCGCTGTTTGGTCGGCCGTCGCCGGTCTGCTCGTGTTCGTTTTCGCCCACAGCCGTGCCGGTAGGCGTGGCTACGCGCTTCTCAGTCTTTGCTTCAGGATGTTCTTCTCCCGCCAATTGAGTTTCCCCGAACCGGTGACTGCTATTTGAGCCTCTGGAGCCAGGGGTCGCCCCTTAAGCTTCCCGCTACTTCTATTTACCCTATTCTTCGATCATTTTGCCGCAAGGGGTGGGCATAAACAGCGCCGTCACCGCTCCTACCAGGAAAATGAGGGCGAAGGTCGAGGCGGCCATGGCATAGGAGCCGCTGAAGACCTGAATGAGCCAGCCGCTGCCCAGAGCAGCCAGGGCGGCGAACATTCTACCCATGTTGTAGGTGACACCAAAGGCGGTGCTGCGAATGCGGGTGGAATACAGCTCGGGAATATAGGACCAGAGCAGCACGAAGGGCACATGAGCAAAGAAGCCTACGCCCAGGATGCAGGGGAAGATCCAGGGAGTGAAGCTCTTGAAGGTCATGAACATGCCCACGGTGAAGACGAAAGCTAGAACGAAGGTGAGGGACATGCAGCGTTTGTAGCCGAAGCGCGAGATCATGAAGCCGCCCAGGATGCCCGAGAGGATCATGCCCATGTCTTTGAAGAGCATGGTGTGGCTGCGTTCGGCTACAGCCATGGCGCCGGTTATCTGGTTTATCCAGGCGGGAATCCAGGAGAGCACGGCCCACCAGGCGATGATGGCGCAGCTGGTGAGACAGCCGACGATGATGGTTTTATTGAAGTTTTCTTTGGAAAGCAGGGCGCCGAAAGTCTGGCTGAGAAGCTCATGGTCGGCTTCGGAGCGTTCGTGGTGCGCTTTGCTTTTCGCTTCTTTTTTCTTCTCTTGCATTTCATGGAAATGGTCTGAGTCTTTCAGTTTCATTCTCATGTAGACGGTGAGAAAGGCCGGGATGACGCCGGCGATGAAGAGGTAACGCCAGTTGCCGGCCAGTAGCAGATTGAGACCGGCTGTGAGGATGTAGCCCACTCCCAGAGATGTGGCCAGGGCGCTGAGGGCGTAAACACGGCTGCGCTTGGGCCAGCATTCGGCCAGTAAGACGGCGCCGATGCCCATTTCGCCGCCGATGCCGGCGCCCACCAGGAAGCGGTAGAAGCCGAGTTCCCACCAGTTATGAGCGAAGGCGCAAAGACCGGTGAAGAGGGCGTAGAGCAAGATGGTGATGGAAAGGGTGCGGGCTCTGCCGATGTGGTCGGCCAGCCAGCCGAAGAAGACGGCGCCCACGGCCCAGCCCACCATGAACATGGCGATGATGTAAGAGCCGAATTGACCGACCACGCTGTGAGACTGGGTGTGCAATAGTTCCGACAGGGCCGGGAAGAGCACGATGGCGAAGATGGAACTGTCCATACCGTCGAAGACGCCGCCCAACCAGGTGGCGATGAATGCGTGCCAGGGATGTGGCTTGTGCGCTGTGGTCGCTGCCGGGCTGTCTTCCGTAAGAGATTCGGCATCTTCTTCGAAATCGTGAAGACTTGGCGTTGCATTCATTGCGGCTTCCAGTGTGTAAATGGTGGAGGTGGCTATGACTGGAGGTTCGGCGAAGAAGGCGCTGTCAATGGTGGAGCCTTCCTTCTCTTTGGTGAGGAGATTGTTCATGGGGTGGGGGCACTCGCGTGGGGCTGACCGACGGATGTGGAAAGTCGGTGCCGGAAGTGTGGGATACCTGAGCCGGGTAATAGTATTCAATATGAGCCGAATTGTCTTTAATTATCGGTCTTTACAGGCTCAATATGAGAATGGTCTCAGATAATCTATCTGCCTTGTGCTTCCTTCAGCTTAGCTTCCAGTATGGCTTGTGCTTCTGCGCCGCCTTCAATGCCCCAGAAGCCGCTGGTGACGCCGGGTGATTCCGGGTCGAGACTTTTGCGGAAGAGCAGGTCGGTGCGAGTCTTTGAGTAGTTGGTTGCTTCGATGGGTCCGAAGCGCCGGTCGTCGAAGCTGACTAGTTCTTGCACGCCTTCGTTTGTGAAACTGAGGGTGCGTTTGTCGGTGATGGCGTAGATAGTGTGCAGTTCGCGTTTGTAGGTGACATAGGGTGTAGCCAGCATGACGGCGCCGATGCCCACGAAAGGTAGACCCCAGAGCACCATAAACCAGGCCATGAAGTTCTTGGAAGAGACGGCGGCGGAAACAGCGCAGGCTGTCCAGAAGAGGCTGAAGAGGGTCCAGACCATGGCGAAGGGTAGAAACCAGATTTTCTTCAGCCCCTCATGACCGGGCTCCGGTGTGGCTACGAAAAGAATCTCTTCTTCCGGCGCCATTTTGCTCACGCCTCGAAAGTGCAGCTCGCGAGCTAGTTTTGCGTCAGGCTTGCCGTGCCCCACTTGCAGAGCGAGCGCCGGTTTTTCCAGGGCCGCCAGCCACCAGCCGGCGAAAGGACCTACTATAACGACCACTGTCAGGGTGACAAGCAGTTCAATCAAGGGCTTCGGGTCTGACACAACCAGCGACTTTCTTCCCGGCTTAGCCGGATTTTCGTCGTCTAGCTCGAAAGTAATAAACGGCGGTGCTTTTCGCTTGGCCAGACTGCCGCGCGGATAGATGTCGAAGGGGTGTTTGATCTGGTGTTTGATTCTGGCTCGATCTTCGTCGGCTAGCTCTCTCGATGTGACTAAATTTCTGTTGACGGGTACCTGCTTACCGTTCACTAGCTTGAGAACCACTCTGTAGGCTGTGTCTCCGTCGGAGTCTTTGGTCGTCTCAAGTACCACATCGGCTACTTCTTCGCAGGCTATGGTGCGCGTAATGCGCCCGCTGAAGCGCTTGCAAAAAACAAGTCTATTCCTGCTGCGGTCGAGTATCACTTCGTCCAGACCGGCGCGCCAGAGCACCAGCGCTGTGAGAGTCGAGAACATGCCCATGGCCGAGCAGAGAAATCTGCCCCAGAGCGGCACTTGATCGCTGTTTGAGGCCAGCCCCCAGGGCATGGCTATAAACAAAAGCCCCACCGCAAAGAAGGGCAGGGCGAAAATCCAGATAAAAATTGAGTCTCGGTGCAGTATCAGAGCATTTTTGCCGGGGTCATATTTAAAGGTTGTTTCTTCTTTCTCGTTTAGTTTCATCTTTTCTTCTTCTTCTTCTTCTTTCATTTATTTCGTTATTACCAACTTGCATCGTACCTGGTTAAGGACGGGTGAAGAAGAGGTGGCGGCTAGATTAAAAGTTTTAGGCAGGGTACCGAAGCCACTCTCTCAAATTGAAAACGAGGCGTGAGCGAAATTATTGCGAAAATCGCTCGCGGTTCATTTTTAGGTGAGGCACTTACCAGGGTCGTGTTCGACTGACTTTTCGGCAGCAATGCTTACCAGGGCAGCCCGCGAAGATGAACTGTTTTCCAGTGGCGGGTGCCGGAGAGGTCGAAGTACATGGCGTTCGAGGGCCAGAGCTTGTCTCCCGAAGGCTGAGAAACCGTCACCGTTCCCTCAAATTTTTGCCAGCCCAGCCTGGCGTAAAAGGGAATCAGGGCATCGGCGCAGAAGAGGAAGCCGCAGGCTTGCGGGTCGGTTTCTTGCATGACCTGTATGGCGTAACGGTTCAGGGCTGTGGAAAAGCCCTTGCCCCGGTATTCCGGCTCTGTGATGACGTTATTGAGACCGAAGAAGTGCGTGGCGGTGTCATCGGTCAAAACTTGCCGGTCTACAAGATTGAGAAAGCTGACAAGCTGTCCTTCGGCAGAGCCGGTGATGGCTAACCACGGCTCTGCCCAGACATGCTCGCGCACGATACTTACATCGGCAAACTCTCGGTCGACTCGGTTCTTTAGCTCTTGCTTGAAGCCGGGCGACATTTCGCTTACCAGATGCTTCTCGATGCGGATGGTCATTATTTACGCCTTTGGATTGGATGCCTTTATTTAGCTGTCTTTATTTAGCTATCTTTATTTAGATGACTTCACTTGGATGATACCAGGGACGGTGCGGTGAGCGCTGCCTGGAAGAACCTGCGTAGATGGTCGCAGGCCATGGCGATGGCTCCTCTGGCGGCTGGTGTTTCGGCTATAACGTTGAGCAGCACAAAGTCGTGAATAGTGCCGTGGAAGCGCACCGCCGTCACCTCGACGCCGGCCTCTATAAGCTTGTGGGCATAGGCTTCGCCTTCGTCGCGCAGCACGTCGAACTCACCGTTGATAACAAGGGCCGGCGGCAAGTCTTTCAACTCTTCCAGGCTGGCTTTGAGGGGCGAGGCTGTGGGTTCTTTTCTTCTGGCTGTATCAGGCAAATACTGATTCCAGAACCATTTCATCGCTTCCAGGGTGAGGAAGTGATGGGTGGGAAATTCCTTATAGGAAGGGGTGTCGAAGCCGGCATCGGTGACTGGATAGAAGAGCACCTGGTAGCCAATCTTGAGCCCGCCCCTTTGTTTGGCCAGCATGGTCAGTGCGGCTGTCATATTGCCGCCGACGCTGTCTCCGGCCACGGCCAGGCGTTTTTCATCGATGTTGAATTCTTGGGGGTGTTCGTATACGTATCGGGCGGCGGCGTAAATTTCTTCGATGGCGGTGGGGTATTTTGCTTCCGGGGAGCGGCTGAAGTCTACATAGACCACGGCAGCGTGGGCTCCTACGGTGAGGTCGCGCAGCAGCCGGTCGTAAATATTTGCGTCGCCGAAGACCCAGCCGGCGCCGTGGCTATAAATAATGACGGGCAATTTTTCGCGGCTGCCCTGGGGTCGCAGAATACGCACTTTCACCTGCCCTTGCGGTCCGACGGGCAAGGTCTTGTCTTCGATGTCTACAGGCAGTTTCACAACGTCGACTGCTTGCAGATTGGTGAAGGCTGCCCGTCCGTCGGCGACAGGTATTTCATAGATGGCCGGGCCGCCGGCGGCATTGAGTTTTTCAAGGAAGCTCAATGTGGTTTTTTCGATATTTGAACTTAGTTTAGTCATTTTCTCTCCTGCGCTATCGGTGGGCTGATGTGGTGAAATTCATTTCTGATGATGCTGCTGAAGGTGAGGCGGTGGAACATCTGATCTGGGAGCCCCAAAGCTGCAGGGCTCAAAGCGTTGCCTTAATCACTTTGGTATCTTCGGTCTAGTCCTTGGTGAAGCATTAAGGGCGCTATAATGTCATGCTTTACCTCGCTTGCAAAGCCGGCAATGAGCATTGTTGACATCTTTAGCCAGTATCAAAGTGCGTTTGTGGGCGGACTTTTGGAGAGCCTGCGCCTGATTTCGATTGTCTGGTCTGCCGGGCTCATTTTAGGAACCATTTGCGGTGTGCTGGGCTCGCGCTTTCGCAATGTCTTAGGGCGGACCTTCGCTGTTTTTGCCTTCATATTATCAGGCATACCCATCATAGTGTTTTTATTCTGGCTGCATTATCCCCTGCAATCAATGCTTAATGTGGTCATTGATCCGTTTATTACTGCTACCGCCGCACTGACTCTGGTAAACGTCTTTGCCGTGTGTGAAATAGTGCGTCGGGCTCTTGTTGATTTTCCAGAGCAGTATTTGATAGCTGCTAAGGTTTGCGGGTTGGATCGCTGGCAAACCTTCAGTGAAGTGCAGTTGCCCCTTGTGCTCAGGCAGGTTTTGCCCGGCATTTTGACGGCGCAAGTGGCTATCCTGCAAGCTAGTTTGTTTGCCAGTCTTATTTCTGTGGATGAGATTTTCAGAATCGCCCAGCGCATCAACTCGGAGATATATCGTCCCGTGGAGATTTATACTTGTCTGGCTTTGTTGTTTATTGTTGTTTGCCTGCCGCTCAACGGCGTTGCCCTCTACTTGCGCCATAAGTACACTAGAAATCTCTCGGAATGATGAATGAAGTCGGACGCCAATTAGAAGCGGTAGGTCTCGTAAGAGAGCGTGACGGTCGCCGCTTGCTTGATGATGTTAGCCTATCGGTGCGTCCCGGCCAGATTACCGCCCTGATAGGACCCAGCGGTGCCGGCAAGACAAGCCTGCTCAAAGCTCTGTCGCTTTTAGATAATCCGGACAAAGGAAAGGTAATAATCGACGGTAAGGTGTTTGATTTCCCGCTTGCCCGTGGACAGAAGATAGCGACACCCTGGCCTGAGTTGACGGTAGTCTTTCAGCAGTTCTTCCTCTGGCCTCATCTGACCTTGCGCCAGAATATTACGTTGCCCTTGCAAAAACGGCGCAAGAGCAATTATGGCGATTATTTGGAGCATCTCATAGAAAGTATGGATTTGAAAGAGTGTATCGATCGTTATCCGAACGAGACATCTCTTGGGCAGAAACAGCGCACCGCCCTTCTGCGAGCCCTGGCCTTGCAGCCCAAGTACATTTTGCTTGATGAGATTACATCGGCTCTCGATGTGGAGCAGGTTGCCGGTATTCTAAGTGAGTTGAAGCGCTTGAAACAGCAGGGAATAGGCATGCTACTGGTGACACACTTGCTGCACTTCGCCCGTGAGGCTGCCGACAATATAGTCTTTCTGGAAAGCGGAAAGGTGCTGGAGTCAGGCGGCAAGAATGTTCTTGATAGCCCGGTTTCGCAGCGGGTGAAAGATTTTGTGGCACTTGCCGAGTATGCATCTTGATTAGGAAAGAGGAGCGACAATGAGAAAAGCTGGAGCAACTGCGGCAGTTTTGCTGTTGACACTGAGTTTCATGGTACCTGCTGTGAGAGCTCAGGGCGTCTACGATAGAGTTATGCGCACCGGTAAACTCAAGGCGGCATATGCGGTTTATCCGCCCTTTCTCATGCGCGATGCCAACACTAAAAAGTTTTCCGGCATCGGCTATGATGTGCTTTCGCTTGTGGCTAGCCGCCTTGGTCTGCAGTTGGTTATCACCGAAGAAGTAAGTTGGGGCACCATGATTGAGGGGCTGCGATCTAATCGCTACGATATCATCGCCTGTCCGGTCTGGGCTAACGCCAAGCGGGC
Source organism: Candidatus Obscuribacter sp. (assembly GCA_016712465.1). Taxonomy (GTDB): domain Bacteria; phylum Cyanobacteriota; class Vampirovibrionia; order Obscuribacterales; family Obscuribacteraceae; genus Obscuribacter. The sequence goes on along the minus strand of JADJQZ010000001.1, from coordinate 6,015,406 downwards.
GCGCATGGCTGATTTTACTCATCCACTCTGCTATAGCGGCCTCTTTGCCTACACCAAATATGGTGATAAGAGGCTGGATGCCGCCCTTAAAGATTTGAATAGCCCCAAGTTCAGAATCGCCGCCCTCGATGGGGAGATGGCTGAGATGATAGCCAAGAGCGATTACCCCAATGCCAAGAAATTATCGTTGCCCCAGATGGCCGATGTTTCAGATATGTTGCTTTCCGTCAGCACCGGCAAGGCTGATCTTGCCTTCGTCGAACCGGTGGTGGCGCAGAATTTTCTCAAACACAATCCCAAGTCTATTCAAAATATCACTCCGGATAAACCAGTGCGGGTGTTCCCCAATGGATTTATGTTCAATGCCGGAGAAGAGCGTTTAAAGGCGATGCTCAATATTGCCATCGATGAAATGTCCAATAGCGGCGAACTTGACCGCATTTTGAACAAATACGAGCCTTTCCCGAAAGCCTATTTGCGAATCGCCAGACCCTACCAGAGGTAGTGGGACCGCCTTGGTCCTAACAACCTGTGCAATCGATAAACGCTACTTCCTGCACCAGTTTTCCTCGTTTGGCTTTGCCTGAGAGAAAGAGGGTTGGTCTGGAGATATTGTAGTGATTGGTGGTATCCATGAATAGATCGAGCTTGCCGTCTCCATCGAGGTCGCCGGCCCAGAGTAGTTTGGGGGTGCCGCTGTCGCCCACCTCTTTCTCATTGTATATGACTTGCTTGCGCCCATTGCTTTCAAGTGTAAGAGTGCAGTTGCTTATTGTGTCGCCTTTCTTGGAGCCCTTTACGTGCAGATAAGTCTTGCTGTTTTTCAGCTTTAAAGTTAGCTTGGTGCCACAGGGCAGTTGTTCGACCGTTGAGGACGGCAGCTTGTACTTGCAGGTTTCTACGGGACCGGGCTTGAGAGAGTCGACACCGCGCACCAGGAAAACAGGTTCTTCTTTGTCGGGGATGGTGATTTTCTTGCCGGTCTTTTGACCCGGTTCGTCGTTTATGCCGTCGTAGACGATGGTAATTTTTACTCTGGTTTTGCGCAGTGTATGCTGATTTTCCTTTTTAGTCGGGAAGAGCCCGAGCCAGACCAGCCCGGATTTGGCCTTTACTTCATCGCCGTGGTACTCGCTTACCTGCACCAGGTCGGAGGCCGGCGCCGGGCAGGCGGATATAGTTAGCGAGAAGGTCAGTAAGAGGATGGTAAGGCTTAGCTTGAATCCCATGGTGTTTCTCCGGGAGCACTTGAGTGTAGAGGCGTCGGTCAATAAGTGTAGCGCCTGCCTTTCTTCTTTGTATCTGCTAGGGTCTGTCCTGGTCGTTGTTCAAAGCTCGAAGCGGTGGTATATGTAAAGGTGCCCACTGCTCACTAAATGCAATTTTGTTTGTCACCCGGTCTGAGGGCGGACCGGCGGGCTCTTCGGAGAAGCAATGAAGCAACTTGAAGGTCGAAGAAACAAGCGCCGCTTAGAAATAGCATTGTTGGTGCAGTTTCTTTCGGCCGGTTTACTCTTGAGTGGTTGCTTGTACGATCCCTTTTCCACTACCGGCATAGCTTTTGAGGGTATTTTCGGGGTGAAACGCTCCGAACTTCGTAACGTTAAAGAGTACGCAGAGCCGGAAGCCCCTTTGGAAGGGAGTTGGGTCGGACATGCTCGCTTTGAAGGTAAGGCAGGCATCACACCCACCAATATTAGTGAATATCTGGCGCTTTCCGACAGCGACTTTGATCGTAAGGAAGCTCAGTTTATTGTGAAAGACTTTCTTGCTTATTATCCTGAGGATGCCGCCGTGTTAGGCAGCAAAAATCTGAGAATTTATACCAGCACCAATAGCAGTGGCACCACCAGAGATTTTATCGTAGATCCGCAAACTAACACATATTACTATCAGTGGCAGAAGGCCGAGAGCAAGGGCAGTGAAAGATACGGCTCCGACGCTAGAAATGAACGATGGGATTTGTATTTTAGTGATGGCAAGCGGAAGCAGTAGCCCCTGATGCAAAGGTCGCTAAGCCGCTACCTGGCATTTCGGCTATCGGCAGGGGTGCGGTAGCGCGCCGCTGACTTACCTGTCTGCCCCATCAGGGCCGAGTCTAAATATGATAAGCGTGCTTTTCTCTTTGGCTAGCATCGATTTTTGTTGCACCGCCATTGGTGTATGCACCAGGGTGTTTTTGCCCCAGGTTTCATCGCCGGCAGTTAGAGTGCCTTCCAGCACCAGGCAGTATTCATCTAAAACCGGTGTGCGGGCTTTCAATTCGGCTCCCGCTTCCAGTTCAATCTTTATTACTTCACCCTGGGCGAACATGTCGGCGACAAAAGAGCGTTGAGCGCCATGCTTGCTTGCGCCACCATTTTGCCCTTGTAGTTTCTGCAAATTGGTTGCGCTCTGACTGTTGCTGTAGAGCACTTTGTTCTGGGCTTGATCTTCTCTAGCCGTTCCAAATAAAAGAGTGTCGCGCCAAATTCCCTTTATATAAATGTGCTTTTTAAGAAAGCCTTCCAGGCGCATGCCTGCTTTTTGCAGCACCTTGGCTGAACCAAAATTGAAAGGGTCGCAGGTGGCGCTGATTTTGTGCAAACCCAAATCTTCAAAGCCGAACTTCATCACTGCTTCGGCTGCCTCGGAAGCCACGCCTTTGCCCCAGGTGGAGCGGGCGTAGCAGTAGCCGATTTCACCCAGTTTGGCGTCGGGTTTGGGCAGGCGCAAACTGATGGAACCCACCATCTGCCCCGCTCTTGCTTCGGGGAAGCCTGTATTGTCTACCAGTTCTACGGCAAAATCATAGTTTTGCTTTTCATCGATGCTCTGACCGGCAATGCAGTTTGAGAGAAAATCTCGGGACTGCTGTTCGGTGTTGGGACCCCACTGCATGAACTTGACCACTTCGGGGTCGGCCGAGTAAATGTGCAAATCGGCCAGATCGCTTTGCTTGTGAGGGCGAAGCAGCAGGCGCTCGGTCTTTATGGATGTCATGAGAGATTTTGTCATATTAGGTTAGTATGCCCCCTTGACTTGCTGGGACTGTGGAAGCGCTGAATATCTTTGCGATATTTCATTGTTCCTGTTGGTCCACGACGCCCCGGCTGATTTTTTCCAGTTGATGACTCTTGAGGTAGTCTACGGCCGGCTGGGAGTTTTTTAGGTAGGCATCGAAGAAGGCCAGGCTGGCCTTTTGCACGAAGGGGAAGAGTGGCTTGGTGCGGGCATTCATCTCGGTGGCGCGGGCCAGACCGGAATCAATTCCGTCATGCAAAAAAGAGGAAAAGAGTTTTAATGGTCGATTTTTGGTTGGCTCATCCCGTTCGCTTCCGCGCGTGAAGATATTACCGGTGAAGGTCATGTGGTTGGCGCCGTCAATGTAGACCAGATACTTGTTGCCGCTGCTGTATGTGAAGGGTTCCATGCGCCACTTGGGGGGCTGTCCCCGCTGGCCTTTGTCTCTTGAGCCCGTCATGAGCAGCATGGGGGCTTTAATGGAGCTGTAGCTTTCCTTGTCGGGGAAGCAGAGCCCCACCTTGCCTGTGCCCTGCCCGCTTAGAACCAGGAAGGCTTTGATGCGCTTGTCGCCGAAATTGGTCAGACCGCCGTAGCCCGCCACTATGCCCTGGGGAATGTTGACCGGTGCCCCAGCCAGAATAAGAGTGGTGAAGGCGCCAAAGGAATGCCCGCCCATGCCGATGGCTTCTTTGTTCATTTCTACGCCTTTGGGCAGGCTGGCTGCGATGGTATCCAGTCCGTCCAGGGTGACCTCGATGTCTCTGGCGCGATTGATCCAGTAACGCTGGTCGTTGGTTGTAGCCAGGGCATCTACGATGGAAGCGGTTTTCTTTTTCAGGCGTAGTTTGGAAATGCTGTCGTCGTGGGTGGGTTGCAGGCAGATATAGCCACGGGCTGTTAGAAACTCCGTCAATTGCGTGTAGGCGTCCTTGGAGCCTCCGGCACCATGGGAAAAAATTATGACCGGATAGGAGCCTGGTGCGATAGGGCTGGTGAGACGCATTTCGATGGTTTTCTGGCGTACCTTGTCTTCGTAAGTGAGCTTTTTAACAGCTCTTATCTCGAAGATATTGCTGTAGGCCGACCAGTCACCATTTTGTTTGGCGGGGACAGCCTGGGTACGGCTGCCGGCAGTGCCTGGTCTGGCGCGGAAAGGTAAACCGGTGGCGCTCTGGGTTGCTCCTTGCTCACGACTGTTCTGGGCCGGTGCGGCAGGGCAAGAGCTTGTTGTCAGGAGGGTGAAGGCAAGAGCAATGACCAGACCGGAGTCAATCTGAGCTTTTGCGGCTGGTTTCTTTCTCTTATTCAGGGTGGCGGGTATTTCCAGTGGCGGCATAAGCTTGATTATATCCAAGCCTTCTCTATCTGCTTAGATTCCTGTGCTCAATGGTCGGAAATCAGGGGGCCCTTATCTCGTCTGGAAGATGAGCCGGTAAATTCAATGGCGGCCTGGGGCAGCAGGGCTTTCATTTTTTTTCGGTCTTGATGAGACCAACCGTCCTCCGGCAGAATCAGCCAGCCCATCTGCTTGAACTGAGCCAGTGTATTCATAGACTTTGATGAGATGGCATTTTTCCTTAGATTCAGATGATTCAGATGCTTCAAGTTCCTAGCCAACATTTGCAGTTTGTGTTCATCGATGTCTGAGCCGACCAGTGAGAGAGCGTGCAGGCTGGTGGCTTTACACAAGGCGGAGACTTCCTTTTCATCGAGGTCCTGACCGGTAACAGCCAGAGTTTCCATGGTTTGATATTTGGCAATAGCTTCAAAGAGCACCGAATAATCCGGGTTCAGTAGATCTATGTGTAAGCCCTTCAACTTTGGCAATATCTTTGAATGTGCTAGGCCGACCGGAGTTAAGGCGGTGCGCTCGGCGCGCAGAACGCGTAGTTTGGGAAAGGACTCCAGCGTGATCAGATCGTCATCGTTCAAATTCGTGCCGGACGCTTCCAGCAGATAAAGAGCTTTTATCTGCCGGCAGTGCTTGAGAATTTGCGATATTGGAATGTCGAAAAAAATATCTGCCGAGTCACCTTTGCCGATTTGAAAATTCAGTTCGTTGGGCATGGATGCGTCGAAGCCCTCGAACAATTGCGGCGCCAGGCAAAAGTCTCCCGAAGGTTTGAAGCAAACCAGGGCATTTACGGGTAGGTCTAGTTCCGCTGGCTGGTCGTAAGTGATTTTCTTAGGATCGAGTATAAAAAACTCGCCTGTCTTAGGTTTATCTGGGAACTTGTAGTGGCGTACAAGTGTTCCACCAGCGTTGATTAATGGTAACTGTAAATAAGATCCTGTTTGAGGCGCTGCAACCGTTGCCGCGTTCTGCCGAATTTTCCGATATGCCCTGTCTGAAACTGTAAGTTCGACCAACTGCACTTCCTTTGTCGGTTTCTTCATCAAAGTCGTGACCACTTGCCAGGCGCCGAAACCGACGGCAGTGAGCAGACAGACGGCAAGTAGAGTTTTGATCAGCCGTCGTCTGTTGTCGGCTTCTCGAATCTTTGTATATTTGGTTGTCTCGCCGCCCCGTACTCGCATATCGATTTGCATGGTGCTACTGCCGGCGGTGCTGGTGGCAGCGGCGCCGCGATTGCTGCTGCTTAAATTGCGTGTGAGCGTATCTTTGATAGCGGCTAGAGCCTGCGCCATTTCCGTCATTGATTGAAAACGCTGGGCGGGATCTTTAGCCATGGACTTCTGAATTAATTCTTCCAGTCGCGGTGGAAAGTATTCATCGGGAACTCGGCTTTTCAGAGTGGGCGGATCATCGTTAAAGTGCATCATGACTGTGGCGAAGATGCTTTCTCCCCGGAAGGGCGGCGAACCGGTCATGGTTTCAAATATGGTGCAACCCAACGAATAGATATCGCTGCGTTCGTCCACGCTCTGCCCCTGGCACTGCTCGGGGCTCATGTAGAGCGGGCTGCCCACCACCTCGCCGGCCATGGTCAGACCCTGGGCTTGATAATTTTGTTTGCTCTTCAGTTTGGCAATGCCGAAGTCCAGCAGTTTCGCTTTGTAGCCGAGGCCGCCGCTTGATTGCACCAGGACGATATTGCCTGGTTTAATATCCCGGTGCACGATGCCCTTTTCATGGGCATAGGCCAGGGCCGCGCAGATGTCCAGGAACAATTCGGTGGATTCCAAAGTGCCTACGGCGCCGAACTTTTTGATATTGGTGTCGAGGGTGTCGCCTTTCACCAGTTCCATAACATAGTAAGGCAGCCTGTCTTCGTGTATGCCGAAGTTGTACACCTGAATGATGTTTGGGTGATTGAGCTTGCCTATTAGTTGGGCTTCGTAGTGGAAGCGTCGCCAGGCTTGTTCGTCCATCTGGCTGGTATTGAGCAATTTTAGCGCCGCCTCGCGCTTCAAATTGGTCTGCTCCACCCGGTAAACCTGTCCGGCACCCCCAGAGCCCAGTAGTTCCAGCACCCGGTAAACGTTGTCTATAAGGTCGCCGGGCTGGAAGTGGATGACGCCGCCGCTGGCAGTGTTGCCGGCCCGAGTAACGACAGTACGTGAGGCGTCGTGCTCAAGACCGGCATCGCCCTTGGCTGCTTCGTGTGCACTCGGTTGTGGGCTTCCCGGATTTTCCTCGGGCATGCTGAATCTTGCTTGAACTTTCTATTTCTGAACGTGCCTTGACAGTTCTATATTATTCTATTTCGCCGCTTCAGTGTGAGGGCTGCAAATATGGCTCAATTATGTCGGCGATAATTTTGTGCCCCACCGGCGAGAAATGGGCGGTGTAATAGTAGGGATTCACTTCCATGGGCTTAAGCTTGGGGAAAGAGGGATTGCAGTCCACCACGGTAAAATTGCCGTCTTTAAACTCGCCGGCCAAGTTTTTCAGCGCCCGCAATTCCCAGAAATAGAAGGTGCAGTTGTCCGGGGCGGGGAGCCCAACCACTACCAGTTTGGAGCCGTTTTCAAGGCAGGCCTGGTGCAGCATGCGCAGGAGTTTAGCGGTAAGTTCGGTATTGCGGTGGTGCTCCTGGTCTATGGCGGCAAAACCCAGCGACTCGATAGAACGGGCGTCTTTATCCAGTCTTTCCGGTCTGGCCGGAAGCACGCTTGCTTTACCGCTATTGACCAATTTATCGAGGCGGGCGAATTCCGCCTGCAGGTAAGCTCGTTCATGAAGGGCCTGCTCCGTTAAGCCGGCTTGCCCGGCGGGGCTGGCTGTCTGCTGAGCTTGTGTCTGCGCCTGAGCCTGTGACAGCGCCCGAGCCTGTGTTTGAGCCTGTGTCTTCGCCTGCGCCCGGGCTTTCTTGTCTGAGCCGGTGGCAGCGGCCAGCACTTTCGAGAGAGCCGTGCAGCCCGGCTTCAGTACGGAGTCACTGAAGGCTGTGTAGACTTTGTGTTGCCCGCGCATGTTTAAGTCGATGTCCGAGCCCATCTGGAAGAGACGGGAATGACGGCGCAACCAGGCGGTATCTTGCTTGAAGCGGGTGTTGTCGCTGGCGAGCCAGTGATCCAGTTCGTCAAAGGAAAGCCTGAGGCTGCCGTCTGCCTCGATGAAAACCGCCGGTCTGGCCAGGGCATTATTGACCGCTCCCGATGAGCCGCTTTCGCCCGAGTCGCCGTAGTTATAAATCAGCACCGTTGTGTCTGGCTTGTAGTAGCGTACCCTGGTCAGGTAGTGCAGAAGTTCTACTAGTGTGCCATTACCAGCGGTGGCGAAGTTGATTGCCTGAACGTCCGGCGCGGCCTTACCCGCATGCGCCGCTTCGCTCATGTCTGTGTTTTTGTTGAGGCGACTTTCCAGTAGTTTGACAAAGGTTTCTTCCATGGGCACTTGCATGCCTTCGGTTTTGCTGTCGCCCAGAAAAGCAATGCGCCTGGTATGGTCCGGCTTGCTGACTGTAAATTCCCGGTCGCGCAGGCCGGCGCTATTGAATTTGCCGCGAGAAAAGCCCTCGGCTTTGAAGGTAACGTCTTTGCCTTCCATGTGAGCCACTCCGAAGAGGGGGTCGGGGCGCACATATTCTTCTTCACCTAATCCGGTCACGGCTAAGAGTAATTCGCTGCCAATAACGGTCAAACTGAGGGCAAGTAGAGCGCCCAGGGTTTTCCCAAAAAAGTTGGTCTTGCTTTTTGTCTCTTTCAGAGCGCCCGGCGCAAGACTGTAGTCGCCCGCGCGCAGTGCGGCAGGTGACGGTGCAGTGCTGGTGCTGACTGCTCCGGTGTCTGCTTCTTGCAGTTCTCTTTTTTCGATAGTGCTTTCTTTAGTCATTAGAATTGAAAATAGATGAAGGGGGAAGCAAGGCGCGGAGCCAGTTCGATTGTGATAATGAAGAGGGCAAGCAGGGCGCAGGAGTGTGCCACTACCCGTGGTGGAAGAAAAGCAGGGCTCGGCAGTGCCGGAGCTCTTTTGACGCCCCAACAGGCAAGCATAGCTGTCCCGTAGAGAGCGGCTGCCGGCAAGAGGGTGGAATGTACGGTCAAATGGGTGACCATGCAGTCGGCAGAGGCTGCCTGAGGCAAGAACATGGCTTTCAATACGCCTAGCGCCTGGGGCAGGTTGTGGGCATAGAAGAGCACCCAGCCCACGAGCACCGTTACCATGGTCACCACATAGGCCAGAGCCTGTCCCAGCCAGGTTTCACCGGCTTTTTTGAGGGCGGCGTTTTCAGGCTTGTTGAGGAAGCCCTCGTAGATTCTGTTCAGACCCAGCCCGGCGCCGTGAAAGGCGCCCCAGAGAAGGAAGGTCCAGGAGGCGCCGTGCCAGAGTCCGCCCAGGAGCATGGTGGTGAAAAGATTGGCCAGGGTGCCCAGTTCGCCCCGCCTTGAGCCGCCCAGCGGAATATAGAGGTAGTCTCTCAACCAGGTGGAAAGGCTGATATGCCAGCGGTGCCAGAAATCTTTCAGGCTGCGGGCCAGGTAGGGCATATTGAAGTTCTCCGGCAGGCTGAAACCGAAGAGCATGGCTGAACCGCGTCCCATATCGGTGTAGCCGGAAAAGTCGTAGTAAATCTGGAAGGCGAAGGCCAAGACTGCCAGCCAGGCTTCACCGGTTCCAAGCTGAGCGGGATTGGCAAACCCGGCCTGCACCACAGGGGCCAGATTGTCGCCCAGAGCCACTTTCTTGAAGAGACCCCGGGAAATGAGCCAGAGCCCTGCGTAGATATCGTCGCTCTTGATGGTGGCCGGTTTGTCCAGTTGCTTGTCGAAGTCTTGATAGCGCTTGATCGGTCCGGCAATCTGAGATGGAAAAAAGGAAGCGAAGAGGGCAAAGCGCAGGGGATTTTTTACCGGGGCGCTGCCTTTGAAGACATCGGTGAGATAGTGGATGAATTCGAAGACGAAGAAGGAAATACCCAGGGGCAAAATTATGGGCAGGTCGGCTATGCCGGTGCTATGGATGCTCTCCAGGTGAAGCCCGGTGCCCAGGGTATCAAGCCCCTTATTGAGGGTGTCGAGAAGCAGGTTTGTATATTTGAAAAGTGCCAGCATGCCCAGGTTGAAAGCGATGCCGGCAATCAAGACGAGGCGACGGTAACTTTCCTTGGCTTGGGCCAGACCCAGACCAAGCAGGTAGTTGGCGGCCGTCAGACCTAAGAGCAAAAGCCCGTAGATCTTGAAGGAATGCATGTAAAAGTAGTAACTGGCGGCGATTAAGAGCCCAATGCGCAGGCGCCTGGGGCAGAGCCAGTAGGCCAGGACCACCAGGGGGAGAAAAATGAGATAGTCGAAACTGTTGAAGAGCAAAGGTCGAAATCCATGCCACAGTGAGCCGGGAGGGCAGTATACAAGAAGCGCCGTTTGCCCTTCCAGATAGATGTGCTAATGAAAGCCCTTAAAAGGGTGATTTGCTTAGTTGGCGTTAATGATGCCCGTGGCGGTGGGTTCTGAGGCTTCAGTCCGCATCCCTGAGCCGCAAGCCTGCGGTCCTCAGCGTGGTCGTCCGTATTGATCCCGGTCGGTTCTCACGAACTGCCTGGTCCACTCCTCCGCGTAGGCAGCGAAGGTGCCCTGGGAGCGAAGTTCTCTCAAAGCGGCCAGTTGCCCCTCGGAGGCATTTACATCGCCTTCGTTTCTTCCCCTGGCGGCCCGGAGCAACTGCCAGGCGGCACTCTTCCAGGCGGGCATGTCTTTGGTTTCGGCCCCGTCTTCGTGGGCAATTATGGCTTTAGATGCCTCCTGGGGCGACATATTGATGAGGCGATTGCCGTGATACTGGTCATTCATGGTAATGAGGGCATGCCAGGGGTCGCCTGCGCCCCGCCAGGAATCAATCATCTTTGTCTTTTCATCAGCGTCCAATAGCGGCACGCCGTCTTTCTGCATCTTCACCCGCACGTCCGACCAGAGGCGGCACTTTTCCACTTCCGTCAGATCTTCTCGTTTGCCGATATCTTTCATGATGCCGGAAATATCGTTGAAGCTTAATTTGCCGTCGGGCTCGTTATTGCTTCCACGCTCCGGCGTGTATTTCTTGATGAGTTCCTGGGCCGATCTAGATATTTGTGCAAGTCGCCAGTCGGGAATTCCGGAAAAGTCCACGGGCAGGCTCTTGATGGGTTGATCCTGGAACCTGTGCGGCTTACCGTTGCTATCGTAAGCCACCACCACATCAGGGCCGTTTGGGGAGCGCTCCCTCACCACCCGACCATCCTTTTGTACTGTTTGAACTTCCCCAGGATAGTCGTCCACTATCTGTGGACCGTTCTGTCCATCTATCCGGGAGAGGCTGGTTTTATCCCTGTTGCCTTGCTCGGCCAGGGCGGTCTTAAGGGTTTGGCTGAAATCTTGCCCGCCGGCATAAAGCCGCGCACTGATGTCGCCTTCACCTTCTATCCGGTTGGCGCCATCCTGTCTGATTTCTCTGCTTTGATCGCTTGGACCGGCCAAATCTTTTCCCTGTCTCAGTTTTGCTGTAATTTGTTTATTCCCTGCCAGGGCAAGTTAATCCCGGCTGGAAAGGCTGTCGCTCTTTCCCCTCGGGCCGGTTCAATCGAAGTATCTGATAGACAACTTCCTTTCAGGCCTTTTGTCACTTGCTTGGATGAACTTATCGTAGGCGTTCATCAGTTCGTCAATCTTGGAACTTCTGGTGATAGTCATCAGCAAGCCGTCGCAGTCACAGAGATAGGTTTTGTTGGAGTTTCTCGCCTCTGCTATGACAGACTCTATAGATTCGCAGACCGTTTGAAAACTGGGAACAGGTTCGGTTTTATATGTTTCTGAAATGTCAGTGGACTTTTGTTTTGGCAGGAAGAGACTTGGCTCAACTTTGAAGCGCAGACACAAGGTCATAATTTGCTCTTTTGACAGTTCTCGTTCTCCTCTCACCAGTTCGCTTGCACGGCCTGATGGTACGCCGAGAAGCACTCTCAGATCTTTCTGAATCATGTTGTTTTGTTCCAGGAGTTCTTTCAGAACCTCATGCGGCTTTGCGCTATCTTCAATCTGGTAGAACTTCTGTTCATAAGACTGAATAACCTGGGTGAGCATCTCAAGATAGTCTTTCTCGCCTTCGTCTAGTGTCTGGAATTTTTCATTTAATTCTATGGACAATTGCAGGGCGGCATCGAGATCTTGTTCGCTCTTTAGCGGACGTAGCGGCAAACGTCTGATTAATGCCTGGTATTTCTTGCTGCTAGGGTCCATTTTTGTCACCTTTACGAGAATGTCTCTTTGTCATAATCGGCATGGGTCATGACTTTCAAGATGTGTACTATTCCGTTATGCATCCAGACCATTGCCAATAAGCGATAGTTGTTTCCGGAAATATTGAAAATCCACTTGTTGTTGCCAATCAGGTCGGCACTGGCGAAAGTTTGTTTCACATCTCCCTGATGATTCCAATGAGCAGCAGAAACTATTTTCACGAAGCGCTCAAGACCGGCAGCTGAGTCTGCGTTCTCGGCAATGAATTGCGTGATGACCCGGCGATTCTGAATTTTCATCACTTTCTGCTCCCATTTTGACAGTCTCCCAAATTGGGAGACTGTCGGCAAGTGGATCTCCCGATTTGGGAGCGGATTTAATCTTTGCCAGGTCTGACTCGGTGGCCGGCAGCCATTGGCGGCCACTGGTTGCCATAAGATTAGAACTCGGGCTTGCCTTTCGACGGCGCTTCAGGTGTGAATAGATGGGCGGGCCTTGTATGCCATATGCTATAAATTTATGGTCGCGGCTATGATGGTTCTTCCTTCTATTTTTGTCAAAAAACCTTAGAGTCATCGCTTACCGCGGCATCTTTTATTCAGTGAGAGGACCCTGTGCTTCAAACCGGCGTTCGCACAGAGTGTGAAAACGATATCTACTGCCGCCATAAAGGCAAAATATTGGTCAAAGTCGCTCCGGCCGGCACTCAAGCCGAGCCTGCCGACACGGTTTATCTGGCTACTTTTGTCAAAAACTTGCATTCGGTGGGCTTCAGACTCACCGATGAGGTGGTAACGGCCGCTGCTAAGCTTTCGCTTCCGGAATTGACCTCCCTCAATAACGAACTTCTGGCGGTGCTTGCCTACCATAAAGGCTACTTTCAAAAGCTGGAACCGCTCTATCCAAACTTTCCCAGCCAGGTCATGAAAATGAGCGAGGCTGAGCTTTATTTCAATGCCGCCCTGCATTATTTAACTGGCGGCATCTTCAAGCCCAAGACTCTCAAACTGCCCCGCCCTGCCCTCAGCGAAGAGGGCAGTCTGGTAGAGATAGGTCTTGGTAGCAGGGAAGAGTTCGAGTCTATTTTCTTCAACCTGGTCAAGTCTGTGGTCAGCTTTTCGCCCGTCAATCAGGCTGAGCTGAGCTGGTTTTTGACAGGCTATGAGCGGGCGGAAGCATTGATCGATAGCTTGGCTGCCGATTTTCCCAACCGCGAGAATAAGATCTATTTGCTCAAGCTTATTCTTGAGCGCGATCCTGATTTTGTACTCAAGCATTTGACCACCACCATTGATGTTTTGCGGTTGGCCTGTGCCATCAACGGCGGTGACGTATCTTTGGCTAAGCCGACGCGCTTTGCCCAGCTCAAGCGCCCCCACAGGCGACTGATGCTGAAAGCCCTGGAGTCTTGCTCCAATCTTGAAGAAGATTTGCGCAGATATAAAGGTCGCTTCTTGAGGCTTGCCGAGAGATTGCACCCGGGAGAATTTGCCCGGCTTTATCCGAAGACCTTTGCCGCTTTTCAAGGTTTGCGCCACGACAAAAAGCTTGAGACCTTCAATCAGCAAGTGGAACTGCGCTTCACCGAAGGCAACCTGGAGCAGTTATTGCAAATATTGAAAAGTAGACCGGGACTGTTTGCCAGAAGGCTAGATCACTTGTTGCGGCGCTTCCCAGAGCAAAATACTGCCGTCATCGATGCTTTTGAGGCGGTTTCCGACGGCATTACCACCGCCATGCTTTTGCAACTGCGGACGCATTTTGGGGAACGCTGCAAGAAAGACAAGGCTGAAAAGCGTGTCTTCTTGCCCAAAGGGCAGGTGACAAAAGCCATGGCCGTGGATAATCAACTGGCCGATTTGGATGAGTCTGTCTGCCTGCGTCTACTGGTGCTTTGCGAGAAGCTTTTGAAAGCTCGCTTTGCTAAACTGCCGCCACTGGGTAGATGCTATTTGTCGCCGGCACTCGTCAATTTCAATTTGCCTTTCGCGCTGCGCTCCGCCTCGAAATCCTTTCGTACCATGGCTCGCGGCAGCCGCCTCGCTCTGCCGGACAAAGATACTCTACGCTTCTTTCTTTTCTGGAGAAATGGCCGCGGCAGAGCGGACGTGGATCTGTCGGCGGTTTTTTTCGACAAAGACTTCAACTATTTAGATGCCGTCACCTATTACAATTTGAAGAGCTACGGCGGGGTTCATAGCGGCGACATTGTTGATGCACCCCAGGGCGCCAGCGAGTTTATTGATGTATCCATCAGTTTATTGATGGAGAAGAAAGTTCGTTATGTGGTGCCCGTGATCAAAGCTTTTACCCATGAGCCGTTTTGTGATCTGCCCGAATGCTTCACCGGTTGGATGGCACGGCAAAAGCCTGGTTCGGGCGAAATTTATGAACCGCGCCTGGTGGAAGACCGCCTTGATATAACTTCCGACAGTCGCATTGCCATACCGGCAGTCTTTGATCTGCGGGAACGGCAACTGATCTGGGCGGATCTGGCTCTGACGCGCTGGCCTCTCTGGATCACCACGGTGGCTGCCAATCTCTGGGGCATTCAACTGATGCTCAAATCTATGGTAATGCTCAAGAAACCCAACGTTTATGATCTCTTGAAGTTGCATATCGAAGCCCGGGGAAGTTTCTGTGATAGCCGAGATGGTGCCGACCATTGCTTCAGCGTCGAAGACGGCACGCCTTTCGACCTGGCCAAACTTGCCGGTGAGTACATGCAAAACTAGGGCTGTGCCGTCTTCACGATGGTATCTATAATGCAAAGATACATTGAACGTTCTCCCGTAAGAAGAAAGGGTTTTGCTCTTTCTTCCTTGTTTGTGCTCATGTGCTTAGCTGTCAGTCAGTCTTCAGCTCTGGAACCCAGTCAGTCGTCTGTTATTGCTAAGTGCAAAGAGATAAGCAAGCTCAACAAAGCAAAGCACAGCCGAGAGGCGGAGCGACTGGCCGATAGCCTGCTTCGTCAGTATCCGCAGGAGAATCGCTACAGGCATGAGAAGATCGAAATTCTGCATGACCGCTTAAATTATGATGCTGCCTTAAAGGAGATCGATGTTTGTCTGGCCCGTAATCCCCGGGATTTTGTCGCGTATTACTGGCAGGCGGATATCCTCAGTCACCAGGAGGACTTTCAGGCGGCGCGCATTGCGGTCAATAAGTGTATTGAGAGTAACCCGCGCTACGCTCCCGGTTATGAATTGAAGAGCACCTTTGAATACCGAGAGCGCAAACATCGCCATGCCTTGTCCTATGCCTCCCTTGCTCTCAAGTACGATGCAAAGGATGCCGGTGCCTGGAATTCCAGAGGACTGGCTTATCTTGGTCTGGGAGATGTGCAAGCCGCCATAAGAGACTTCCGAAAAGCGGTGGAGTTGTCGCCGGGTACAACCCTTTACCTGAATAATCTGGCTGAGGCCCTGAGAGATTCAGGGCGAGTTTCTGAGGCTATGGAAAAATTGAACCAGGCTCTCAAACTGGAACCCGACAATTATTACATTCTGCAGAAACGGGCACGGGCCTATGGAGACATGGGTTCCATCAAGCTGGCTCTGAACGACATCAATCGGGTCATTGCCGCTCGCCCTGATAAAGTTGCCGATGACTATGTTTGCCGCGCCTACATCTACATCCGCCAGGCTCGTTATGCTGATGCCGTTGTCGATGCCAAGCATGCCTTGAAAGTCAATCCGCAGTTTGCAAGTGCATATTATGTAATAGGCGTGGCGCTCTATTGCCAGCATAAGTACAAAGACGCGATTCCCTATTTCACAAAGGTGCTGGAACTGGATCAATATATCGGTCTGGCCCATAAAGTGAGGGGGCTTTGCTATAAAGCCATCGGCGAAGATGAGAAAGCCCTCGCCGACCTTGAACAATATACGAGCCTCTTTCACGATGAAGAGTCTTACCGGGCGCGAGCGGCAATTGCCGCCAAGCAGGGCTATTTTGAACAGGCCGCCGATGATCTGGCTGCCCTGACGCCATTTGCGGGCGGTCTAAAAACAGGTAAAAAGGACTACAACAGGCTCATTAGTCTTTATAGCCGCATGGCTAAGGCCGGTCTGGGCGGTAAAGAGGTCTACTTCGACCGGGGCATGGTTTATTTTGTGGCCGGTGATACGGAGCTTGCCTGCCGTGATTTCGAGCAATATTTGCGGCAGAGCGGTGCTAAGGGAAGAAGCGCTCTGCCGGCGGCTGTATGGGCTATGCTCGGCTATCGCAAGATGAAGAAGGAACCGCAGGTAGTGGCGGTGCTTGATTACTTGAAGGGGGCAAACCCTGGTCTGCTATCCAGTGGAGAGCTACTGTATTTGAAAAATGAAATCAGCGCCGAGCGGTTTTTCTCTACGGTGCAAGAGAAACGAGCGCTTACTTTTAAGGGCACCATTATTGGTCTGAATCTCAGCTATGCTGGGCGCAAAGAGGAAGCCCTCCATTATTTGCGGAAAGTAGAGCGTGAAGGAGATAAGCATATGGACGAATATTTCCTGGCGCTTGGCGAGATACAGCGATTGAAGTGAACGCCCTGAGCCGCGCCAGGCTCGTGGCTATTTTTCAGCCATGAGATCTTTCACCGCGGCCACGATCTGTTCGATGGCCTCCAGGGCATTGAGCGGTAATGATACGCAGTGCGGTGCCGCCTCAAATTCATAGGGATTGACCCTTATCAAATTGCGGCTGCGCCTCTGGCATTCAATTCGCACGGTCGGTACAGCCTGACCGGCACCCAGTTCAATAGAGACGATTTGCTTGCCCTCGGCCCTTAGTTTTGCCAGCCAGGCTTCATAGAGGTTCTCTTCTTTAATTACTGCATGGGGCACCCAGTGTCGATCGCCAAAGAGAAGCACATTGGGTCTGGCAAAATCTTCGCACTTAATGCAGCGAGGTAAGGGGCTGGTGGCAAGCATTTGCTCCAGGTCTACCTCGATATACAGATCTTCTGCCGACCAGGTATGACTGCCGCAATCTAGCCCCCGGCGACACTGCAAGCGGTTGATGGAGCCGTGCACTTCATAAATACTTGAGCACAGATAATCGGACCTTCTGAAGAAGCCGTCAATATTGCTTGTAAAAACAAAATATTCCTTACCTAATTGCTCAAGCGTTTCTCTCAGTTTGAAATAGCCGACATGAGGGGGTGTTTTTCGATACAACTCGAAGCAGTGACCGAAGAAGGCCCAGGCCTGTTCCGGCTTGTCTTGCATGAGAGTGGGGCCGGCTATTTCTGCGTAGGTTCGCCCGGCAAAAGCAGGATAGGCAGTCCAGAAGCCTCTGGTGCCCCGGTAGTCGGGCAAGCCGGAGTCGACGCTCATGCCTGCACCTGCCCCTATGAGCACGGCATCGGCATCCATAAGTAAGCGACCGGCTCTTCTTAAATTAGACTCTATCAGGGTGGTCAGAGATCCAGGCATCGGCTTACCCCCTTGTCGCTCTTCCCAGCGTAGCACGTGAGTTTGCTGCTGCTTTTGCGCTGCTATAATTTCTGAAGCTGATGCTTGGCTTTTGTTACATCGATGAATGGTAGTTGCTTTGTCCGATATTAGCCGCTGGTCCAAGCCGGATCCACCATCTGAGAAAGTCCACACTGAGGAAGCCCCTGTTGAGGAAGTCGCGGCTCTGCAGTCGGCAGAGCTTGCGCCGGAAGGTCTCACGGATGCTGCAGGCAAGGATGAGGCAGATCTCTTGTCGAATTCTGCCGTAGAGGAAAGTGCGCAGGCAGAGCACGACATTCCGGAAGGTCAGGAAGGTCCGGCGCCCGGTACTTCTGATGGATGCTTGTCTTGTGAAGATGCCGCAGTTTCCGAAGGCGATGAAAGTGAAGCCGAAGAATCGTCGGCTCCAGAGGCTGATCCTCTCAAGCAATATGTTCTGGCCATGAGCACCAGTCTCTTTCTTATCTGGTTGCCTTTTGCCTTGAATGCAACCGGTGTGCTCGGAGGTAAGTATGAATTTGCCGGTGCCAGAGCGCAGGCTATGGTGAATATTTTTACTGCCATTGCTGTTCCTGCCAGTCTGATCGGAATAATAGTTTGCGGCGGCAAAACTAAGAGTTTATGGGCTTCAGTCGGGCTTGCCGCATTTCTAGTGGTGGCACTTTCCGTGGGAGGTCTGCCCCTGGCATTTAAAGCTGCCGGCACCTGGCAGGCCTTGATGCGAGATAGGGATCCAAACTTGCAAAAGCTGAATGAGGAGATGGTCAATGCGCGCACCAAGCTTGTCTTGTATAGCTACAATCCGCCCCTGGAACGAACCCGCCGCGTCTTGCGGGCTGAGGAAGAAGTCTTGCCCGGCATTCTATTGATTAAACTTCAGGCTCAGAAAAGTGATTGAGTACTTTGTTTGGCGAGTCTTCAGGTTGCAGGGTTTCTGCTAGGATTAGTCGATGAACGAAAAGCAATTCAATGATTTTTGTAAGAAGCTGCCTGCTACCACATACGTGAAGCAGTGGGGCGAATCTCATGTCTGGAAAGTGGGAGGCAAAGTCTTTGCCATTGGCGGCTGGGAAGATGGCGATAGTGAAGAGTTTGCAGTTACCTTCAAAGTCTCAGATATGAATTTTGAGATCTTGAAGGAAAGGCCCGGCTTGCGCGGTGCGCCCTATCTTGCGTCGCGTGGACTGAAGTGGATACAGCACTATGGCAAGCCCGGTCTCAATGATGATGGGCTGAAGGATTGCATCAAGCGCTCATATGAGATGATTGCCAGAGCGTTATCGAAGAAGAAACAGTTGGAGTTGGGTATCAGAGTTGGTTCAGAGTAGCTCTCGATGCATTCGGTTGCGCTTCGGAATCTTCATTCCTATCATCTAGGCGTGACCCGACTGTCAAAGCCAAACAGCGTATCTGACTTGCCATTTAGGAAAGCATCTACGTTTTCTGATAAATTCAAATGGTCCTGAGAATTGTCGAAGCTCTCGAAATCTTCGATCGGTCCTGTCACGTGACCGAACTCCACGACCACTGGAATATCTCTTCTGACCAAACTTGCCGAAAATTGTTCGACTGGTGATTCGCCTGCGGCAAGTTTACCAGACTGTAATTTCAGGCGCAGAAAAGTGATTGAAGGCGCTAATGTGCCTTGAAGCGACAAAACTCGCGTTCAATCAATTTTGCCTTTTCAGGGTTTTTCGTTTTTCGCAACAGTCTGCCATAGCTCTTCGCCACCTGGCGGGCAAAGGCGGGGTCGAAGGTACCTGGCGAATTGCGAAAAGTAGCGATGGACCTTTCGTAGCAAGACAGTGCCTCTGCCAATTTCTTCTCTTTTTCGGCCAGCTTTGCGGCTGTATAGGCGTCGAGGGCTTTCGTGTCAACCTTTCCTGATTTCAGTGTATCCGTCTGTTCGAGCTTAGCGGAGTTTTGGTATTTATCTAAGCTTTCCTTTTCATTTTTGCCGGACGTGTAGTATCTTCCGCCGGAAGCCGTACCTTCGATTGTGAAAATTTCTCTGTTGCGTGGACCTTCTATTCTTCCTCCTTCTGGAGAGAGGGGGATTGGGAGGTTGATTCTGGGCGAAGGCGGCGACTGTATTTAGAAGGGCAACTAAAGCAGCCGCTGCGCTCTTCAGTCGCAAGTGCAGCCTGTCTCTAAGCCTGATGCCAGTTGGGCAGTCTTTGGTGATAAGGGTGCCGTCCCGGCGCCGGTAAAGTTGCAGGCAAATCTCACCAGTGGCTTTGCTCAAGAAAGTCTCAGCTTCATCTCGATTCATTTGCGAGATGTTATAGACGTTTAGTTTGCACAAGGAGCAGTGGCGAACTGTAGCATCGCCTTCCATCTCGCTCCATTTGATCGGGCAGGGGGCAGCGATGGAAACTGAGTCAAGAAGCTTTTGATGGTTTGAAAACATGCTAAGGTCTCGTCCTGGCGAAATTCATCATAACAACTGTCTTTGTGCTAGGTTAGTACTCTGAAGTTTACAGGATAAGCCCGGTTCCTTTGCATGAAAAAAGCCACCGCAAGTCGTTTAGTCTTCTGTCTCGGGCTTTCCACCGTTTTTGCCGGTCAGTCCCTCGCTGTTGGCGAGAAAGCTGTGCCCCTTTATGATCGGGCCCGGCAACTGGTGGAAGACAACTATTTCGAGGTGCCTTCTTTGCCCAAGTGCCAGTCTTCCGCCTGCACCGACCCGGCGCAGGCGGTGGAGAATCTTCTGGCTTCGCTTAATAACCCATTGAATAAGTATCTCAGTCAGCCTGATTATCAAATCGCTGTTGATATGCAGAAATTGAAAGTTTATGGAATCGGCATCAATTTGAAGCGAGACCCTGATGGCAGGCTTTTGATCCGGCGGGTGTTGGAGGGAAGCCCGGCTGCTATGGCTGGTCTTGAAGTGGGAGACGAAATTATCGCCGTGGATGGCAAGCCTGTGCTGGGGCTATCGGAAACTTCTGTAGCCAAGTTGATTCGAGGACCGGAGGGAAGTTCTTGCAAGCTCAAGTTCAAGCGTGAAAACATAGAGCATATTAGAGAAGTTGCGCGAATTGCAATTGTTGCGGCCAACCTACAGTGCCGAAAGTTGCCGGGTAATGTGGCCTTGATAAAGTTGTACCGCTTCGGTCTCCTTGCCTTTCCTGAATTTGCCGGTGCACTCCAGTCTCTAAGCGAACCAGGCGCAATTGTGCTTGACTTGCGGGATAATCCCGGCGGCATGGTTGATTGCTGGCTGAATATTTTCAATGCTCTTTCTGACACTAACAATAAATTCCTGTCGATTTACATGCGCGGTCAGGTATCTGCCAGAGTTACAGCCGCTATTCCAGCGGCCTGGCGCTATACCGAGAGACCCCTGGTGGTCTTGATTAACAAAGGCACCGCCGCTGAAGCCGAAACTTTGGCTTACTCGTTGCAGAAGAGCGGGCGGGCTAAGGTTGTGGGCACCCATTCGGCGGGGCAATGGTATCACACTGAGCTTTTCGGCTTGCCGGCAGATACCGGTTTGCAATTGGTGACCGCCCGGTACATCAATATCGATGGGCAGAATCTGCCGTCTTCCGGGGTGCAGCCTGATCTTGTCGTGGAGGACGAAGGCAAGCAAGAGGAGGCAGCGCTCGCGCTCCTGTCCGGACCCAAGTAATTTTTGTCCCGGTGAGAAAATACACTGTAGACTATGGCGAAGCGAACTGCGAGCGAGAAAGGGAAGGTTAAATGAACTGGTTCAAAGACCTGCTGGGCCTGAAACCGAGCCCGGAAGAGTTCGCCAAGACCGTCTTGAAGTTCATAACTGCTTCCGGGCATCCGGAGCTTACCAATCCCCGTTACGATGCGGAGCAGTTTGCCATAGTTTGCAGTAATAGTGCTGGTGAGTTCACCGGTGCTTTGTATCTGGCAAATGCTTATGATGAGTATTGCCGTGTGCCGAAAGCCATGCGCACCCAGCTTCTCACAGACTTTTTCTTGAATCGCAGCGAAATGCCCGAAACCTTGAACGATTCCATTGTTAATATAATTGCTCGTTTGCAGCCGCGCATATTCTTCGAGGGCATGAAACTGCGAGGTGCTATCAGAACGCTTAATAGCGACGAGAAAGATGAGGCGTCCAACATGCCTCACAGAATAGTCGGTGAACACTTCGGCTTGACCCTGGTGCATGATAGTCCTTCCCAGGTGAGTTACATCAGTGCGGCTACTTTGGAGAAGTGGGGCACTACTTTCGAAGAGCTCTTGCCGCGCGCTGTGACGAATTTGACCAGGCTCACGCCCGAACCTTTTCAGCCATTGAATGACGGTGTCTATTACTCGCATTATGCAGATACTCATGATTGCAGTCGCCTGTTTGTGATGCACCGGGTGCAGGCTTGTCGTCTCAAGGGGCGTCCGGTTGCTTTCACTCCCAATCGAGATACTCTGGTTTTGACGGGAGAAAACGATGTCGAAGGCCTCGCTTTGTCTCTCAAGTTTGTGCAAGAGGTTCTGAAGGAGCCGCGACCTATGCCGGTTTTTGCACTCATTCTTGATGGTGAAGAGTGGCAGTTGTGGGATGTGCCGGCAGACCATCCCTGCAAGGATGACCTCAGTAATCAAATGTTGATATCAATGGCCGATATCTACGGCGAGCAGAAGGCGCTGCTTGAGAAGAAATTCGAGAAGGAAGGGCACGATGTTTTTGTGGCCAGTTTAACTATACTTTCCGATGAGAAAGTGAAGCGTTATTTCAGTATGGGCGTCTGGAGCGAAGGCGTGCCGACTTATTTGCCGATATCGGATAAAGTAGCTTTTGTGGCTAGCGTCAAGGGGACGCCTGAGAATGTTTTGCTCACGGCTACTTTTGCTTCGGTTCTTTCAGTGATGGGCGATGAAATGACGTTTCACGACATGTATCCGCCCAGATATTTTGTTGAGAAATTTCCTACTGCGGAACAGTTGGAACGCATTAGAGCGCTGGGAGAAGTGAAGTAGGCGGCGGTAATTTATTCGGTAAAAGGCTTTACCCTTGCGGGAAGGTCTATTTGTCGTAGAAGACGTTGTAGTCAAAGGTAAATTCCAGTCCTACCGAATCCGGTGCCCCGGCCGGCAGCGGTGAAAAGTTTTTAGAGGCTCGGGTAACCGCTTCCGTAGCGGCGCGGCTCGCTGTTTCGCTCAGTCCGGGGGTGAGCACTCTTAGATCGCTTAAGGCGCCCTGTTTGGAGAGCCTGAAAAGAACCTGGACTCTATCGCTTGTATTGCCTTTGGGTGGAAACCATTCGCGTTTGATTTTTCGCTGCAGGTCGGCCAAATAGGGTCCGTAGTCGGGTTTTGCAGAAACGACAGGGGCTGGTTGTACGGGAGCCGACGGCAGCGGCTTCGGGGTGAGCCAGATCTGGCTGCACCAATAGAGTGCGGCAAAGAGGGTTGTGAGTAGTGCTGTGCTGAGTACAATTTTCTTGCGCCTGGAATGGTTGGGCCGGGCTGTGGGCTTATAGCCGCCCAGAAGTTCTATGTCGCGACTGGCGGCCAGCCAGTCTTCTTCCGAGGCGTGGGGATCTCCTAGAATACGCAAGAGTTCATCTTTGCTGCGTTTTGGTCCGGCCCTGACCAGTGGTGCTGAATCAGGCTTGAGTTGTGGGCTTTGTGTCATTGGCTGGGGGGCTGGGTCGGTCGCTGAACCTTCCTTGCCGGCTGCCTCAAATTGCGTGGACTTCTTCGTTTCAAGGTCAGGCTCGCCGACGCGCAAAGTGACTTTCTCGCTTACTAAAGGTTCTTGTTCCATGAAGGCACCGGTGCTTGTCCCGTAGATTTATACCCAACATAACATGGGTTTTCTTCCTTCGCTTTGGTCCTGGACTGAAGGCTTAGAAGAGCAATATACAAAGCCTTCGGTGGATTTTCTGTGGCAGTTTGTCAGGGCGGCCGGGGGCTAATCAACCTGATTCATGTTGTGGTCTTTAGAAGTGGAAGTTTTCTTCCACTTCTTTGTCTTAATTGAGTCTCTGGCAATCGGCTGCGCTTTGCCGTTTTTAATCAAGACGGCATTGGTGAGCGGTCCGAAGTCGAAGTCTTGCCAGCGTCTGTCATGGAAGAAGCTCTCGTGGATGATGACATTCATGGAAGCATAGAGCCTGGCTTTCTTTTCCTGGGGCGTTTTATCAATGTAGTAAACAGGGGTGGCTTGCCGGGCAAGATCGTTGAAGTCGTGGCAGTCCTTCAGTAAGAGCTGGTGACCTTTGTAGATGTTGAGCCCATTCCAGTTTGTATTTACGTAGAGAGCATTTCCCTTTGATTTGATGTAGAGCCTGGTGTCTTTGTATTGATCCGTGAGGGGATAGTTGAGGTGCTTGAGACTTTCCTCGAATTCCGCCTCGCATCCAGGCAGCGGTGCGTTCTTACCCTGCATTGGTGCATGAAGTGCCGGGGCTGTTATGCATGCGGTGGAATTTGTCGAAGCTAGTTTTTCCAGAGACATTGCGTTCAAAGCAGATTCCCCCTGCCAGAGGTAGGTGGACCAGAGGTCGAGATCTTCGATGTTTTGATGGTTTATCAGGTACTCGAACAGCAGTTGAGGATCTGGATGTTTCAGGTAGAGCAGGGCGGCTGCCCCGTATGTTCGAAGCGGATAGTCTTCGTCCTTACGCAGGGCTGCAAGCATTTTGTCTACATAGGTTCTATCTTCGGCCGAGGCGGCCACTATGAAACCCAGGGCTTGATTGTATGAATGGGGCGAATTGATGAGCTTGCCGACAATAGATTTGTATTGTGAATTGTTCAGCAGGCTATGCAGGGGATAAATTTCCAAATTGGAATTATCGGAGATGAATTTGGCATCAAAATTGATGCAGGGCATGAGCAGGTCGCTGCATTCATAGGAGCCGTAGTAGATCTCATTGAGATCGTGACTGGTTAGCGATCTGCTTGCCGCTTTGTCCAGCAAGGTTAAGAGCTTCTTTTGCTCTGGACTTAGATTACCGTTGTCTGGCGCGGCGCTGATGGGAGAAGCGGTTTGACTTGCTTTCTGCTGCGGTGACGCTAAGCCTGCGCGGGCGTTGTTTGTGAGTAGAAGCAGGCAAGCGGCCAGAGATACTTGAGTTTTAAGCTCTTGCGCGCGGAGAGTCCGGCTTAACATGCGGCGGTTCCTGTCAAAAATGCCAACGTGCATCTTTGACATTTTACTTCCTGGTTTGGTTTGCCGCTAACCCCAATGTTTTTGTGTTTTTTAGAGGAATTGGATATGCTTGTGCTGCTTTATGACGGATGTGGCTTGTGGCAGAGAAAAGCGAGATTACCAGGCAGTTAGAGAAGCAGGGCTTAGGCTTTACTGTTTGCACGTCTTGTGAAGAGGTACTGGCTATCGAGGGCGGCAGTCCTGCTGCTGCGCCCGGCTTACCGCAGGGGCTGGTGCTGGCTTTCGCTCCGTCTCCGTCCGATCTGTGTCGCTGCAGCCGAGACGGTGCTCCGCTTTTGAGGTGTCCACCGGTAGGTGAAATCCTGGTAGGAGACTATCAGTTCTTGTCGCTCATTGGTGTGGGCGGCATGGGCGGTGTTTTCAAATGCAGACATCGCTTGCTTGATAAAATCGTTGCCGTCAAACGACTTTTGGACGAGTCTGTTTCAGAGCGCGACAAACTGCGTTTCAAGCAAGAGGCGCAGGTGCTGAGCAAGCTACAGCATAAGAATCTTGTCACTGTCTATGATTTTGGTTTTGACGGGGCCGGGCTGCCGTATCTGGCCATGGAGTACATCGAGGGGCAGACTCTTTCTCAGATTCTTAAATTGCGGCAACTCTCGTTGGAAGAGAGTCTTTTGATTTTTGAGCAATGCCTGGCCGGTCTTGAGTGCGCTCATCGAGCCGGGATTATTCACCGGGACATAAAGCCAGGCAATTTGATCCTCAGAGGCGCTTATCCTGATCTGGAGTTGAAAATTCTCGACTTTGGCATAGCCAAGGCAGCCACTGGTGCGGGAGGACGAGAAGGGCAGAGTCTGACCTCAGCAGGTGAAGTCTTTGGCAGTCCCTTGTATATGAGTCCGGAGCAGGCCCTTGGCCGTGCCGTCGATGAGCGAACCGACCTCTATTCTCTCGGCTGTGTGCTCTTCGAAATGCTGTTCGGTGCTCCGCCGTTCCGGGGTGCAAACTCCATGGAGACTGTCTTCAAGCATGTCAATGAGGAGCCTGTGGTTCCCGCCCGCACTGCCGGCGGTGCCTCACCGGGGATGCGCCTGACCGGCTTGCTTGCGTCTATGCTCTCGAAAGATCCGGCTGCTCGACCGAGGTCTGCGCACGAATGTCGGCTCAGTCTGGAAGCAATTCGTAGCCTGGGACCGTCTGCGGAAGCAGGCACGGATGGGCGGAATCTAAAGCGACAGGTTGAGCCCGAAGCGGATGAAAGTGGTGCTGCCGACTCACCTGCCGTGGCGGTTAAATCTAGTCCTGCCAAACGGGGTCTGGTGGCTGTCATACTCATTGTCCTGGTTGGCATCCTTGGGCTGGCTGTATTCAGACCAGGCAAGACTAGCGCGCCGGGTGCGGTTGGAGAAGCAGAGGCAGGAGTTGACAGAACCATTGGCAGCGCCGACAAAGCCGTCGCGCTCTCCGCAGGCAGCCATGCCGGTAGCTCACCGGAGTCTTTAGAGGCTCTCGTGACGGCAGACAGGGCTCAGGTTTCGAGATTGATAGAGAAATATAGAAGGAATGGGAGAAGGGGGGATTTCAAGCTCTCTAGTTTGCATTTGCTTGCGGAGGGCATTGATGAGCTTAATACGGCCGGCAAGGATCTGACCAGAATTGAACTGGAGGAGTGCACCTGGACTGACAAGACTGTGGCGCGAAAGCTGAGTATTTGCAGGCGTGAGTCTCTCTCGTTGCGTGAACTGGAATACCTCGATGACGAACAGTTCAGGCAACTTTGCAGGACTCCCGGGCTTAAGGATCTAACCTTGCAAGCCTGTCCTTTTGTCACCGAAAGCGGACTGATTGGTCTGAAGCAATTGAAGGAGCCCAGACATATAGAGCTTTCGCAAATGAGTTTGAGTCACTCCATGCTAAATAATATTTTGCCCATGGCCGGCATGAAAGGCCTGGTTATCGATCCTATCAAAGACAATCTCGGGCGGGGATGGTTGGATTCTCTGGCTGAGTGTAAATCTTTGCAGTGGTTGCGAATTCTCAACGTGGACATTAGCACCTATTCCCTGTCCAAACTTGGACGGCTGCCGCATTTGCAGGCCCTTTCTTTGAACGGTTGCAACGGCGTCTCTCCTGCCTTGCTCAAGCAATTGCGCCTGGTGCGTTCACTGACAGTAGTATATTTGGGTGGTAGTGATGCCCGTGCCGATTCGGTGAAGGCCGTTCTAGAGAATTGCCCAGGGGTGAAAGTGCACTTTGGTAACTTTGTGCCGGACCCCGAGGATGCCTACTTGCAGCAGGCCGTGAAGAGCGGTCGCTTGCAGATAGAGCATTGATGACCGGTTTTGCCGATGGGGTGCGCCTTACCTTCTGCGGTGGTATATTCCATTCAGGAACGGCATTTTAATGATTTGGAGCCCCCGTGGAGCCGTGCCTGTCTTGAAGTCTAGAGCCAGTTTCGGTAACTGTTGGAAGACAATGCCAGATAAAGCCGAGCCTAAGTCGAAATTACCTGACTTGAAAGAAGTTGAAAGGGCTGAGCCTGTCGAGCTGCGGGAAGCCGCCCCTGCCGACCCAGTGCCGCCATCGCCGCCTTCGTCGCAGTCAGGGCCTGATACTTTAAGCGTCTCGCAGACCTTTAACGTGGGTGCCTTCCGCACCGAAGTGGAGATCGCCGCCGGTACTATTATTGGCGGCAATTACAAGGTCTTGAGGCTTCTAGGTAAGGGCGGTATGGGACAGGTTTACCTGGCCGAACAGCTTAACCTGGGTAAGAACTGCGCCATTAAGGTGATTCCTCCCAATCAAGTTACCGAGAAAGCCTGGCAGCGTTTTCAAACCGAGGCCAGGGCCGTGGCCAAACTGGAGCATCCCAATCTGGTGCGAGTTACCGATCTGGGAGTGCATGAGGGCGCCATGCCCTTTTATGCCATGGACTTTGTGGAAGGTCAGTCGCTGGATTGGTATCTCAAGAATAATTCGGTAATGACCTGGCAGGCGGTACTGGCAATTTTTCTGCAAGTAGCCGAGGGTCTTGATTATGCTCACAAAAACGGCATAGTGCACAGGGATTTGAAGCCGGCCAATATTGTGCTTGTGAGCCGGGCTGCTGGGCTTGTGCAGGCAAAGATACTCGACTTCGGTCTGGCCAAGCTCACTCAAAATGATGCCAGCGACTTGCGCCTTACAGCCACCGGCGAGATTTTCGGCAGCCCGCTCTATATGAGCCCCGAGCAGTGTCTGGGTGAATCTGTGGATCACCGTTCGGATATTTATTCTCTGGGCTGTGCTCTTTTTGAGTGCTTAACGGGGCAGCCGCCTTATACCGGTGAATTCGGTCTGGCTGTGATGAGCAAGCACCAGTTGGCGCCGGTGCCCAGTTTGTCAGACGTTCTCGGCAAAGAGAACGTGCCTGCCGGTCTGGAGAAGGTGCTGACGAAAATGCTTGCTAAGTCGCCCCAGGAGCGCTATCAATCGGCGCTGGAGCTGAGCGAGGACTTTCGCAGAGTGGCGGCCGGTCTGCCTGTCACCGGCGGAGCCAGAGGCGGCGAGGCTAGGGGGCAGAAATGGGGGAGTGCTGGAGGCTCCGATGGGAAGAGTAGTGTCGGTGGTAAGCCTGGCGCTGATCTTATGGGGCGGGTATCGGAAAGTGTGCGCAGCAGACCGAAGACTTCGGCGGCTCTAGCTTTGCTTCTGTGCGGCGGCATTTATTACATCTGCAGTAGCGGCATGCTGAATTTCTTGTCGCCTGCTAATACCGCCAGTGGTGCTAGCGGCAGTGGTCCTCTTGCCTTTGTCGATATCGGACCGCTCTTTCCTCCTCTGGTCAAGCCAACCGCCGCCGAACTTTATCTGCGCATCGATGAAACATTCAGGAAAGAGTCTGATGCGTATCGAGATTACATCGACGGCAATGTGGTGGAAAAGGTGCGCCGCCGTTGCCGGGAGGCGCGCGAAGACTGCGAGGCCCGGTTGGAGACCATGGGCACGGAAGCCGTCTCAGCTTCCATTGTTGAAATTGAAAGGGCGGGCAGAGGCGCTGCTATTGCTTACCGAATGCTGGCTCGTCTGGATGCCAGTGTTGTACCTTACCTGATCAAGCATGCCGGCAATAACGATAGCCGCCAGCTGTTGATGGGACCGGTGTTATATGCCATCGGCCAGCCTGCCGCCGATGGGCTGGTCAATCGCATGTTGCAGCACAAGGAAGAAAGACCGACGGCTGCCGCACTACTGGCTAGTATGTACAGGAAAGAACAGCGTTATCGGTTTTCGGTAGATGACAGCTTGCCGCGCCAACTATCGCCGTTTGCAATCAACAAGTTGCTTGAGATTTTGCGGGGCGATAAAAACCCGCAAGTTCGCAGTCATATCTTAGCGGCACTGGCAGCCAATTCGTTTTCTGATGCCAGTGCCATAGACATTTATAAAGACCTGCTTCTGGATAAGAGTGCCCCAGAGGTGCAAAAGGTGGCGGCACTGGCCATGGGCTCGGTGTTGGAAGCTTCGTCTATGGAGGGGGCGGAAGAACCCACTGGCTATCTGGCCCGGGCTCTTTCCGAGAGTACTGATTGGGAAGTGCGTCTTGCCTGTGCCAATGCCCTTTCCAAAGGGCGCATGTCGCCCACAAGCAAAGCGATTCCAGTGCTGGAAAAAGCTTTGCATGATCCGGTGGAGAAGGTTCGGCTGGGTGCCCTTCAGGCTCTTATGGCCCATGCAGACACCTGCCCTCAGCTCATCAAGTATGTGGGCTTGGGTCTCAAGGAGTCTGATTATTCTACTAGCGGCAATGCCGTGAACATTGCTGCCGCCCTTGGTCCTCGGGCTAAAGAACTGGCTCCGGCCGTGGCCGAACTGGCCAGGCGCAAGGTCGGTGGTGCTGCCAATGCTTTATTTAAAATTGGTGCCCAGTACGCACCGGATGGCATGTCGGTTTTGACGGGCGCGCTGGATAGTTCTGAATCCAAGAACCTCTGGTTGAATAGAGGACCGGCCCTGGATAATCTGGAGACTATGGATAAGTCCACGGCCATGCAGGCGCTGCCGACCTTGCACCGGGTGCTTGAGCAGTGCAATACAAGCGATAGAGAGCGTTGCCAAAAGCTCATCAATTATCTTGAGTCGCCCTAAGGGAAGCTTCCAAAAGTTTCATAAAATTTGCCTTGACAAGCGGGCGCTTGGGGCTTAATTTATTGTCCTGGCGTTTGCCCAATTCTATTTTCTTTGCAGTTCACTTACTAAAAAATCAGACAAGCAAGTTCGGCCCTTCCCGATCTCTGGGCGCATGGCTGGCCTTGATTGTCTGAGTGATTCGTTGCGGAGCGCGCCATGTTCAGAATTGATTTTGATCGGCTTCAGGCCGGGAGGAAACCTTTTCGTCTTAGTTTTTCAATCTTGCCGGTTCTGGCTCTGTCCCTTTTATTTACAGTCTCTCAAGCCCGGGGACAGAGCGCCGGCATTTATCAACAGCCCAATTACTGGTGCGACATGCGCTACCAGAAAACTGGCGACGGGGACTACAGAAACCCCATGCAGGTGCGCTACAACGACAATATGCAGCCCTTCACCTGGCGTCCCATGAGTGAGGATATTTACGCCGAGCCTAATCCACCCACGCCGACGCCGGCAGATATCATCAATAGATCCGGTGGCGCCGGGCAGTATCAGAGCGGCTCCATGCTCTCCAGTGGTGTCAGTGCCCCAGAGAGCAGTCGCTCGCTTTCCAGCGCACCGCCGGCATCGCAGTCGGTGACAGGGGCAGTGGTGGCGCCGTCTTCCGTATCAAGAGCGGCCTCCGGCTCAGCATTCGCCGGTGGTAGTACCACTTTTGGTGCGGCTTCTATGGGCGGGGGCTCATCTATCGCCGGTGCCTCGTCTACTGTCGGTGCCTCGTCTATCGCCGGGGGCTCATCTGTCGCCGGTGCCTCGTCTACTGCCGGCGTGGGAGCAGCAGGCTTGCCGGTCACCACCGTCTCCGGTACCGTAGCCGGTTTGCATAGTGGTAACTCGGCAGATTCTGCCTCTGCCTCTACCTCTACTGCTGCCACCGAGCCGCTCAGCCAGTATGTTATGACCGATGAAGCGGCGCCGGACTACTCCAGCTTCATCAAGAGCAACTAGCCGCCTCTCAGGTTGCAGCCACCTGGTGGTTTTCTTGAGAAACCTTCAGCACTTCGTCTGCTTGCACTTCATGCTTTTGCACAAGGTCTTGCCCTTGATATAGAGCATTGTCTTCGTAAAGCTTTTGCTCTTGGTGCAGATCGAATTCCTGAATCGGCTTCTGATTCTGATAGAGGTCCTGATTCTGGTAGAGGTCCTGATTCTGGTAAAGGTCTTGATTCGGGTAGAGGTCTTGATTCTGGTAAAGGTCTTGGTCCTGATAGGGGTTTTCTTCCAGGTTGAGTTCGTATTGATGGTAAAAGTTGTGCGGGTTGTAGAAATCGTGCGCCTGCCCGAACAAGAACTCCTGGTAGGGGTTGGTCAGCGGTTGGTCCGACTGAGGTTGACCGTCTATGGTTTTTGGTTGACCGTCTATGGCTGACTGGCTGGAAAGATCTTCCGCCGCTTCCGGGGCCAGTATCAGCACTCCTTTCAGTTCCGTCAGTTCGGCGGCATTAATCTTTATGCCCCAGGGATTGGTCTGGCGTTCTATGAGACTCTTGAGCCTGGCGTTGGCTCGTTTGGTATCGTTCTTCAGTTCGGCCAGTTCCTGATTGCGGGCCAGTTCCCTGAGAGCGCTCTGGGTGACAAAGGTGACAGCGTTTTCGATGCTTTCCACCCGGGTCACGGCCCGTTTGGCGTCTATTACCTGATAGAGGCACTCGCCTTTGAGAAGAAGTGTATGTCCGTCTCTGGTGTTGGCTTCCACTTCCGGCGTCACCATTGTGACAATGCGGGTCTCCACCAGTTCGGCATTTTCGATTATGGGAATTATTAGATGCAGCCCCGGGCCCTTGCATTCCCTGGCTATGCCGAGGCGGTAAACCACAAGCTGGGTGTGCTCCTTGACGGTTTTCAAACCCGACATGAGGACCATGATGATGAGCACAAACATGCCGCCCAGGATTTCTAACATCTCAATAAGCCTCCTTCATATTCAGGAGATTCCCTAGTTGCAAAGTTTCAATCCTTGGCTAGCATGGAAGATATGCAGAACATGCCTGCCGAGGAATTTTAGGTGGCGGCTTCTGTCTATGGTATCCCATTTTAATGCGCTCCACTTGTCTTACTAATTCGAAAGAGCCAGTCGCTTTGTCGGGTCAAAGCTGCAAGCCCTAGCCTGACAGATTCTTACCGGGGGTGTTATGACGGACCACAGAGGCGGACAGCCTTTTGAAAGGACTGAGGGCGAAGGCAGCGACCGCAAGAATTCGGTTCTGGCTTTGACCATGACCAGACCCAGTAACAAAAAAGAGTTCGAAGGCGAGCGAGCTCGTTCTACTTTTAATGCCCAGACCCAGGGCGGGGTCAAAAAGAAGGGCGTGGTTTTCTTCTTCTTCGGGGTGGTCTTGCCGGTTCTTGCGGTGCACTTCGAGACTAAGTATCACTTTTGCGCCGAGCGCTATTTTGATCCCTTTCCGACTGCCGGTCATGTCGTGCTCTTTCTGCTCATCCCCTTTTCCAACTTTCTCATCTGGCTTGCCACCCGGCGTGACCTTTCTCAGCACTATGGTTTTATGTCGCTGGCAAGCGGCATGGCCATGGGTATCGGCATACTTTATACTCTGATGTTTTTGCCCCTGACGCCCATGAGCTGTCTCTACAGTCTTGCTCTCGGCTTTGGCTTGCTGGGGCTGGCGCCGCTTTTGTCTTTACCTTGCAGTTTTGCCTCGGGCAAGACCATCACTAAGTTGGCCCATCGCAAGGATACCTATTTCGATGCTCACCAGGTAGAGCACATTGGGCATTTGATTGTGCTTGTGATGGTGGTGGCGGTGGAGTTACCCTCCACTTTGACCAGAGTGCATCTAGCTGAAGCTATCAATGGCTCACCGGTGCTGCTTAGAAGACATGGGCTCCCTATTCCCAAGTTCGCCGCTGCTGCCGACCGGCTGAGCCGTTCGGGCGCCTTGGCTTATTGGTTTTCTGACCCATCTAGAGCGGATGGTGCTGAAATTCTACCGGCTTTTCCAGAGTACCTGTCGGCCATGGATTGGCTCAGGCGTTACGGTAACCAGGAAGTGCTTTTGCGGGCCTGCTACGAACGCTCGGGCAAAGCCACTGACATACTGGGCTCTCTATACGAAAGTGCCCATCCTATATCTGTGGAAGACGCCCGGCAAATTTATTACCAGGTCACCGGCAAGCCTTATAATTCCGTGCCCATCCCGGCTTCCTTCCGGGCTACTATCAAGCATGCCCGTGCTGTTTCCGAGGCTGATCCGCTCAACTCCGGTGTCACCGATGAATTCGATCGCGATACCGATATTGCCGGTGAGAATGTCAGCGGTATGGCTCGCGGGCTTTCCATGACCAACTCCCTCATGGGCGGCGATGTCGATGTAGATGGTGCCCAGGCCAGGTTGAATTGGAGTTTCCAGTTCAGAAATGCATCCAAGTATGATCGGGAAGCGCGGATGCGCTTGCAATTGCCGGCCGGGGCTGTGGTTTCAAAAGCCTTGCTGACGGTAAACGGTGTCACCAAGCTGGCCCAGATTCAGCTCAAGAGTGAGGCGCGGGCTCATTATCAGCAGGCCGTACTGCAGCATCAGGACCCGCTTCTGGTCAGTAGCTGTGGTCTTGACCAGGTGCTTGTGCAGTGCTTCCCCGTTGCTCCGGGTGAGACCATGCAGGTGCGTTTGTTTATTGATGCTCCTTGTGCAATTGATGCTCAGGAAAATTGTGCCTTGCAGTTGCCGGTGGTAATTGAGCGTAATTTTGTAGAAAGTGGACCTTTGCGCCTGGATCTTACTTCCACAAGGCCACTGCAAATCGCCGGTCTTGGGCCGGTGGTGCCCATGGAGCCTGAGTCCTCTGGAACTTCCGAAGGTTCCATCGGGGGTGAGACGGCAGCGCCTCCGCCTGCGCCTGTGCCTCCGCCTCAGTCGACAATTGAGGCTGGACCCCAGACTGGCATGGCACCTCCGTCAGTCGGTGTCGGCACCCAGGTTGCGGCTTGCGCGATTGCCATGCCGGAGCCTATGCCTTGCGCAGTTCCGCCAGTCGAGATCAAGGCAAGCACCCGGGGCGATGAAGTTGAGCTACTGGAG
The DNA here is from genome assembly GCA_016712465.1 of Candidatus Obscuribacter sp. GTDB lineage: Bacteria > Cyanobacteriota > Vampirovibrionia > Obscuribacterales > Obscuribacteraceae > Obscuribacter. The sequence continues at coordinate 5,982,038 of JADJQZ010000001.1, read as the reverse complement.
CGCACCCGCTTGAGCGGAGATCAGGATCTGCATTTGACCGGCAGCCTGACTGCACTTCAGTTGGGAAATATGGAAGCTATTATCCGTGCCAATCGAGACAAAAATGTAAAGATAGCCTGGTGCGCGGCGCCCCGTCTCGAAGGCGGCAAGGTTGTAAAACGACCGCTCAAGCCGGCTGTTTATGAGGGTGTCAGTCGACTTTATGTAGTCGTCGATGGTTCCTCGGTTATGTCTAAATATTTGAAGTCAGTGGCTGCCGGTCTGAAGTCTTTACCGTCTTCCATAAGTTCCACCATTTATCTGGTTGGTGATCAGAGCTTGCGTTTGGGCAATTTCGGTTTCAAGGGCGACGAAAAACCTTATCTGGAAGCCCTGCGGCAGGTCGAAGGCTTTGTGGCCGTCGGCGGGCAGGACGATTCCCTGGTATTGCAAGAAGCACTTATGAGGGCCGGCAGGGAGAAAGACAGCGCCGTCTTGTGGATACATGGAGCCCAGCCTCTCAGTCCCGGCAGCTTTACTCCCATTCAGCGGATGCTAGTAGGCGGTCCCGTTCGTCCCGCCCTCTTTGATCTGCCTGTCAGTTCCGGACCCAATGAAATCCTCAATGGTGTTGATGCCGATACCAGAATCTTGCGGGTGAATAGAAGCGGCGACCTGGCTGATGATTTGAAGAATTTATTTCATAGCATTGATCCCAGTTTCGCCGCCTCCAGGGAGCAACTGGCCGCGCAGCAGTTACAGTACGTCGACTCCAGCGGACTGACGGAAGCGGGCGCGAGAAAGGTCAGCCCTTGGCTGGTAAATATTTTTGCTGCCGCTGAAATCAAGCGAAAAATGTCCGGCTGCCCTACTGCAAGAATTTCCGAGAGCCCCGCGCTTCTAGCTGACCTGTGTCAGATAGTCAGCCCCGTCTCTTCCGCCATTGTAGTCTCTCCTGATAGTCATGCCTATGTGGCCAAGACTGAAACCGAAGATCGCTTTTTCCAGTCTGTGGGTGAATTTGTCAGTCGGATATTTCTGGGATCGATCAATGCAGTCGGACCTCTCCGAGAGGTCGCGCCTCGCAAGTATTATTACGAACTGCCGGCCTCGTCGCCTGCGCCTCCGCCTCCGGTTTTTCAAGGGCAAAATCCTATCGATAGTGCCTTCAATGGTGTCACACGGCAACTTAATAGTCTCTCCAGCGCTGCCGGGGCTCCGACTGGTTCCTACGCTCCCGCCGCACAAAATCTAACGGCCAAACAGTCTATGTCTGCCGGTAAATTTGATCAGACCCCAGCCCGGAGTGATGCTTTCGGTGGTGGTGGCGATGCCTCCGGCGGGAGGTCCGATGCTTTTGGCGGAGGCGGCGACTCATACGACGGCGCTAAAGGCAATGCTGCCGGTGTGAGCGGGGTGCCCATTGGTGGCGATGCCCGCAGGATGAATGAACAGGCTTATGGTGCAAGCGATGGACCCGCCGCTGGTGAGCCGCTTGGTGATGCCTACGGTTCCTCTATAGCCGTGGATAAAACCCGGGCTCTGGAAGAGCTTCCTTCTTCCGTTCCGGCTCAGGCACCGCCTCCCCCTTCTCCGCAGGGTTTCACGACAGCCAAAGACGAACTCTCCATGGCTGCACCGGTAGCGGAGAAGAAGTCGGTTATGGGCGCCGAGCGGGACAGCATGGAAGGTGCTGATCTTTCCCGGCTGAAGGAAGTGCAAGCTTCCGGCAAGGGCCAGAGATTTAATTTCCAGGCTTCGCGATACCGTCTTGAGAGCGGTCCGGTTCTTCAGGGTGCCACCAACGGCACCATTCTGCCGCAGTTTCCCAAATTCAACCAGGACGACGCCGGAAAGAATGTGGGCTTGATAGGTGCTCCGGTTGATCCGCGCTACGGGCAATCTAATAGTGTAGTCACGGAGGAGTTCGATGAAGAAGCTTATCTGCAAAGGACAGCCAATCTCTTCACGTCGATTGTGGTTGTGGTCGGTCTTATGATCTGGTTTCTTTTCTACCGGGGACGAAGCAAAGAAGAAGACGTCTAGGCTTTGTACTCTCGTGTGATGATGGCGCTGTGAATGCCATTTAAATGAGTAAGAAAAACTGTCAGTTCGGTTTGAGGTTCGGCGTCATGCTTTGCCTTTTTGTGCGCGTTTTTGAGAGCCAGGGCTTTGAGCAGTTCTTCCGGAGCAATGGGGGAGCCGCGCTTTTTCACGACCACGCTGGTGCAAGCCAGCGCTTGAAGCTCTGCCTTTAACTTCTTGAGGCTGAAGGGCATTGCCGCCAGGACTTCGAAGGAGCGCATCAGGGGTGCCTTTGCCGGTGTGGCTCCGGTCAAATAAGCAATATCCTGGTCGATTTTGAGTGCATTAAAACGAGCGCCCACCAACTCTACAAGCCCGGCGCGAATAATGGCACCGTCAGGTTCATGCAAGTAGCGGGCTAATGGCGCCACCGCCAGCGGTTCCATGCCCTCGGCATCGCTGAATGTGATTATTCGTTTGTCATCATCGCCCGGTGGGGAACTTGCATCAACCCCAACTCTTTGGTTTTCGCTCTGTGCGGAATTTGAATCAACCTCAGCTCTGTCGTTTTCGCCCGGTGCTCTTTCATCCTCGTCCCGTGCGGGAGCCGTGGCCTTCTTGGAAGTGAGCAAGGTGGCTCTATGTCTGGCGACTTTGCCACCGGTTTCCCCGCCGACCTCTTTCAATGTGCCGAACCAGAGGAGGGCTTCTTTTACTTCTCCGTCCTGGGAAATGATTTCGATTTCGCAGTCTAGGTCTTTCAGTTTTTCGTAATCGATGCCGGGAGACAGCTTAACAGCCAGCCCCTTTAGGTGAGGAAGCCAGCTATGGATGGTACTGAGGGGAGGCAGGTAGTGCTCCGGATTATTTATGCGCCGGCCGTCCTTGGTTCTTCGTCCTGGATCGAAAAAGGCACCCAGGTAGGAATTGATCTTGCATTCTTTGACGTCTTCATGTAGTCCCGCAAAGCGTTCGGCGTTTCCATAAACGGCGGCATTGGCAGCGGCAAAGAGTAACCTGGCCTGGTCGAGATCGACCCCTGTGACGGAGAAGTGGCGGCTCAAGGCAGTGGTATCGCCGCCGATACCGCAGCACAGATCGGCAATGGCAGTGTTCGCTTCAAAAACTCGGGCGAAGCGCCGGCTGCGGTAGGCGGCAATTTCTTCGCCGCTGGCTTGCTCAAGGGCTTCCCGGGTGAAAAACATTTCGGCGGCGCGGCTGAATTTGTTGGTTTCGGCAGCCTTCTGCCTGGCTTTTGCTACTTCCAAAATAGCCGAGGATTGCGCTTGATTGAGCCTGGCATGCTTGCGCAACCATTCGATTACGCTCAATTCCTGGGGTGCTGCTATGGATGGGTAGCGGGCGGTCAGCTCTTTCAGGCAGTCTTCACCGGATTTAGAAAGAACAAAGCGAGCGGTTTCGAAATCCATTTACCCTTGCTTTCCTTGCCGGCGAGCCTTTCGGCGCCTGCCGGTGAGAATCTATCTTACTTGGTGACGATGTTCAGTTTCAGGTCGTTGCCGTTCCAGGCGCTCTTAAATTCCGGTGTTTGCACGCGACCGCGGTCCCGCAATACTTCTGCCTGGACGTTATCTTTAAGTTGCAGGAAGATTTTGCTAAGAGGCGTTGTGCCGCCGTCGGCAGCCAGAATATCAATCAACTGTCTTGTGAAGACGCCGTTCGGGTACTGTTTTGATTCCCAGGAGACCTGATCGGGTGCGCTGGAGCAGATGACCATCTGCCCGGTGCCCTGGGCCAGTGCCTGGGAGTCGAAGTTGTCGGCCCTGTAGAGCCCTTTGGCTCCTTCTCGAGCGGCACCGCTATGGCAAGCATCAAAGACCAGTAATACTCTTTCCGTCTTCACTCTCTCTTTGATCATGGGCAATAGCTTGGTCATGGAAAGACCGGTGGCAAACAGGTGATTGGGTTTGGTGTTGTAGACCACCAGGTAGTTGTCTCCTTTTACATCCATTTCGGCAGGGCTGCCGTGACCGGAGAAATAAATGACAACCAGATCGTCAGGCTTTACGACGCGTGGTAACCAGGAGTCGCCGATGAGATCCACGATGTTTTCAAGGGAGGCTTCTTTGTCGATGAGCAAACGGGTGTTTTCTTGTTTGAAGTTACCGGGGCCGGTCAGATAGCTACAAAAATCTCTGGCATCTTTGGCTGAGTATTTGAGATTGAGAGAGGGGTCTTCAAAATTGCTGATGCCGATGACAAGAGCATATTTTTGTCCGATGCTGTTTGCGACCTGTGGGTTGAATGTGGTGCCGGTGCCAGGTTTTGTGCCTTGCGGTAGGTTGTTTGGAGTTGCTGAACCGTTAACGGTTAATGGACTTGCAGGAGGCTTTGGAGTTGCTGAACCGTTAACGGTTAATGGACTTGCAGGAGGCTTTGGAGTTGCTAAACCGTTAACGGTTGATGGACTTGCAGGAGGCTTGGAAGTTGCTAAACCGTTAACGGTCAATGGCATCGAAGTTACCTGGCTGCCTGTGTTAATCTGGCTTGTCAGTAGTTGGTTGATTTGCTTCAGCCTCGCCCCGCCGGGTAGCTTGGTTTTTATGGACAGGGCCTGTTCTTTCATGGCTACAGCCTGGTCCGGCTTGTTCATGAGTGTATAAAGAGCGGCCAGCTTATCGAGATCAAGGGCTGTGCGAGGGCTGTCCTGACCGACTGAACGTTTATCGATTTCCAGGTTCTGCTTGAGCAAAGTCTCGGCATCGCTAAATCGGTTCTGGCCGGTGAGACTATCAGCCAGGGCAAGTCTGCATTTTGCTGTTAAGACATTGTCGGCTCCCAGGCAGGTTTCTCTGATGCTGATGGCCTGCCGGAAGGCATCTTCCGCTTCCGTAAAGGACTTTTGTTTGGCCCTTAAAGTGCCAAGAAGTTCCAGTACCTGTGCCGTATCCGGGTTGTTCTGTCCTAGTTTTTCCTGGCGGATGGTAAGGGCCCGGTTCAGGAGGTTCTCGACCTCTCTGGCTTTGCTTTCATTTTGTGCCGCCGTCTGGCTCTTCATCTGGTCTAGGTTGAGTTCCGCCAGGGAAACCAGGCTGGTAGCCACCATGGGATGAGTTGGTCCCACTGCTGCTTCTTTGGCGGCCAGAGCCTCTTTCATCATCGGTAGCGCTTCGCTGTAACGCCCCTGTCGGCTGTATACCTGCGCCAGGTTGGCCAGGGCCGCTGCTGAGAAACTATGATTGGCGCCGTATTGCGCTTTGAGAATATCGCAGGCCCGCTTCAATACATGTTCGGCTTCGGTGTATCGATCCATGTCTCGGTAGAGAGTGCCGATATCGTTGAGGGTAATGGCTTCCTGCACCTGGTCTCCCGAGCTTTTGCTGAGGGCCAGGGCCTGCTTGTAATATTCTTCCGCATCGGCATACTTCCCCTGGTCTTGAAAGAGGCCGGCAAGATTGCTGAGAAAGTCAGCCCGGTTGCGTCCCCCCGTGGCATCGCAGATGGCTAGGGACTGGCGAAATAGTGTCTCAGCCTCTGGAAAGTTGCCCTGCAGTTGCAGCATCAGCGCTAAATTGTTGAGAGTGGCAGCGTATTCCTGGCAGGTTTTGCCTTCGTACTGGCCGGTCATATCCAGCGCTTTTCTGAAATTACCCTCCGCTTCTTTGTAGAAGCCCATGCGCCAGAGAGCAATTCCCAGCCCGTTTATACAGCGGGCCTGTTGTTTTTCAAAACCAGGCTGTGAAAAGTCGGAAATGGCCGTTTCAAATGCGGCTTTTGCACTCAGATAATTGCCGCTATCTATGAGACTGTTGCCCCTGCTGAAACCGCTCAAGCCTTCCATCGGTCCGGCCAGGGCCGGTGCCCCTGCGAAGGACAGTGCGAGAGCCAATGTTAGCGTTACCGCCGTCAGGCCCTCGAGCCTGTTTTCGGCATGGCGCAATTTTCTTGTCTCGTTTGGAACTGGTTTGCGGCAAAGAAATCTAGGTCTCATAGCTGGTGCAGCCTTCTCCTTCTTTGAAGTCGTCGTCAGAAGCGCCTATTCAGGCAGGGCGTTTTCTCGCCATTTTTTGGTATTCATTTCCTTCAAGAGTCTGGTCTCCAGATCTTGAAAAAATCCCCCCAGGTTGGCCGGCAAATGATTGAAGATCATTGCCACTACTTTGCCGTCATTGAGCGAGTAGAGGACCGAACTTGTGCCGGCCAGGGCTCCGGCGTGGGTCCATCTGTAGTGCGGTTTTTTGCCGGCATCTACCACAACTCCCCCGGCCCGTCTGGTGCTGCCGCGGCCGGCGGAATACTGACTTGGCGTAAGAAACTTTTTCAGAGTTTCCGGCTGCAATATTTTGACCTGACCCTGACCATCAAGAGCCATGCCGAATTTAACCAGGTCCTGGGCGCAGGCAATCCAGCCGCCGTGGGAGTCCATGCTCTCGATGGCGGCGTCTCCGCCGTAGGCAAAGTCCGTCACTTCACCGTCTTGATCGAACAGAGACCAGACGCCGAAAGGGTCGCCGCCAGCATGGTAATAAACTTCATTCAAACGAGCGTTCTTAAGCTGGGTGCGTCCCAGTTCCATGGTTTCAATGCCCAGCGGTTTCAAGATGGCTTCCTTGACATAAACGTCGTAGGGTTTGCCGCTCACCTTTTCGATGACGCGACCAAGGATGTTGAAGCCGAAGTTGGAGTAGACGGATTTGCTGCCCGGCGTATAATCCATTGGCTTGTTCATCATATAGCGCACAATGGCCGTGGGGCTGGCCGGGCGGGGCTCGCCGCAGGCGTCGGCGGCCATTCGGGCATAGATACGCTGGGGATCGCCGTGCTCGATAGTCCAGCCGGCGCTGTGTGTGAGAAGCTGTCCGATCGTCACATCTTTCAAGCGAGGGTCAACGGCTTTGTTGCTTGCGGTGTCGCCCACTTTAGGGGGAGTCAGATTATCCAGTATGGAAAAAGCATGATCTTCGTAACTCAACTTTCCTTCATCGATCAGCTTATGTATGGCGGCAGCCGTCAGGACTTTTGATACCGAAGCAATGCGAAAGAGATTGGCTGTGGTGGTGGGGGACTTCTGCTCTTTGTCCGACTTACCGTAGGAACGGTTGTAGAGAACCTTGCCTTTGATGCCCACACTTATTTGACCGGCGGGAAGGCGCCAGGTCTTCATCATGTGCTCCATGAGCAGATCCAGGCTTTCGGAGCGCAGTACGTCAGCTTCGGTTAGAGTACGCGCCGCGCCGTCCACTGCTTTTGGCTTGCTTTCCTCGGTTTCCGTCTTTGCCAGTACCGCCTGACCGAAGCTGCACAGCGACAGGCTCAAAAGTGCCCCTGCCATTATTTTTGCTCTCACTGCCGCCATTTCTAGTAGTCTCCGTTTTTTTTCAGTGGTTCTTCGGTGGTAGTCTTGTCTGTTTTTCGATCTTGTTGCATCAGCTCTGGGGAAAGAAGAGATAATCGCTGCCGTCCTGGGATGGTCTGATTACAACCACTTTGCCTTCCACTCTTTTGGGCCGGCCGTTTTTGTAGAGTTCGGTATACATGTTGGAGACAATGTCGTCGGGCACGGCTCGTTCTCTTTTGCGATTGCGCTCCAGGCAAAGTTCCAGCGGCACATCCAGTAGCCACAGTTGTACGTCTTCGTAGCCGAACTGTAGGGCTCTTTCCAGAATGGGCTTACGCTGCCGGGGGTTGAGATTGGTATTGTCGATGATGATGTTTTTCTTCTGCTCCATGGCTTCTTCCAGCCTGGCAAAGAAGATGGCGAAAACGTCCTCCGGCTTGCCCTGCTCTTTTTCATCGCCGTAGAGTTCCAGTCGTATGGAATCGGCGTTTAGATAATGAAAGCCCTTGGAGACGACCCGCTGAGAGAGAGTGGTTTTGCCGGAACCCGGTATTCCGACCATGAGAATGATCTTTGCCATGTTTGTCATTGCCCTCCTTCTCGGGGCTCATCACTCTGGTTGTTATCATGACCTTTCAGTGCACCGGCCGGCTGGATAGCAGTGCGCTTCGCGACGTTTCTCTGGGCTTTGGCTTCTGCTCGAATCCACTTCATCCAGACCGCCGAAAGGGCCAAACTCATGACAAAATATGCCACCAGCATGAGGGAGCGGCGCCCCATTTGCTCTTCCGTTTGCAAGGACATTCTGGCATCCAACCAGGGATTGGCATAGAAAGTGAAGCCGACGAAAAGGAAGTAGCAGGCCGTACTCAAATAGCTGATTTTGGCCCACTTGGTATAGTCGCGCCAGGACCAGATCACTTGCAGCAAGTAGCCGATGCCCAGGCAAGTAATAGACAGACCCCAGTGTTGGTAGCGGCCAAGGGTGAATGAGTGCTGCAGGGGGGTGTAAAGCACCCCGAGAGCCAGCATGGCCCAGAAAATTATGATGTGATAGCGCCGGGTACGATGCCAGAGCGAGGCCCGAGAACGGCTCTCATTCGGCTCCTTGCCTGCCGTGGCCTTCTCGTTTTCCATAGGGAGCCCGCCTAGTCGTGTTGAAAGAGTAGCAGGGTCAGGACTGCCATACGAGTCAAAACGCCATTTGTCACCTGGCTGAGGATGCGGGAATACTCTTCGTCGTCGGCCAGACTCTCGGTGATCTCAATGCCGCGGTTGATGGGACCAGGGTGCAGAACTTTCACTGCTTTTGCAGCCCACTTGATGCGTTCGTGGTTGACCTGGAAGCCTTCCTTATAGTCGTCCAGGCTGGCTATCAAGCCTTGTTCTTGTCGTTCCATCTGGATGCGCAAGGTGATGATGAAGTCGGCATCGCTCACTGCCGGTTTGAGGCTATGGTGCAGGATGGCGCCCGGATGCTTGTCGGCGAATTCTTGTGGCAAAAGGGAGGGCGGACCGGCAAAATGCACCTCCGCTCCCAGATTTTTTAGAAGCCAGAAGTTGGACCTGGCTACCCGGCTGTGCAAGATGTCGCCGATAATGGCTACCTTCTTGCCTTTGAGGCAGTCCGGCTTAAGTGGGTTTTGCAACTTACCGGACAGATCGAGGCTGGGCAGCAGCTCAAGCTCAGTCAAAATAGTGTAGAGGTCGAGTAAGCCTTGCGAGGGATGAGACTTGGCGCCGTCACCGGCATTTATCACCGCTAGATTTTTCACTCTCGCCGGGTCTTTTGATCTGGCCAGGGCAAGATTGGCTTGCTCTGCCAATTCGTCCGGTGCGCCCGACTGACTGTGGCGCATGACGATGGCATTGACGCCCATGGCGCATAGATTCATGGCCGTATCCAGGAGGCTCTCTCCCTTGGCTACGGAAGAAGATTTGACATCCAGATGCAGAACCGTGGCACCCATCTTTCTGGCTGCCAGATCGAAGGAAGAGCGGGTGCGGGTGGAATTTTCGTAAAAGAGGGTGGCGACGGTGCAGTCACTTAGTGTCGTCAGTGGTGGCAGGCTGTGCAGCCGGTGCTCTTTGTAATAGTGAGTGAGTGCCAGTTCTAGAGACAGCTCCGGCAAACTGAAGTCATCGGTGTTGAGCAGGTGCCGGCGTTTCTGCCACAAGCTGAATTCGGGGTTGGTGCGCGCTACTGAGGCGACAAAGTCCTTGGAAACAGGATTGTTCAGTGTTTTTATCATGTGCGAATTATGTGATTATCAACCGCTCCTGTCAACGTTGACATGCCGGAAGGGCAGTCGGCACGAAGTTTTAAAAAGAGCTTATTATGAGCGCTTTGGGGTTGCCAACAGATGGGTTGTCAGCTAGTATCTGGCATTGTTGAGTTTCCCTCTGATTTTCAGAAGGTGAACATCTCTGGCTGGCGTCCGAGTTTTCTGAGCGAGATCCACTAGTAGCCGTACCCCGGGAGGGAATCATGACTGCAAGCACTATCGTCCCGCCGGCTCCGGTGGAAGAAGAAACTGCCACTGGTACTGCTAATTCGGTGGCTGAAAGAACCCCGCGCACAACCGGCAGCTTTGCCACCAGGCTCTTGCAGAAAGCGCTTGATGACCGCAAGAAAACTGATCCCAATCTCAAGGTTCCCGATCTGGCTGCAGCCGCTACAATTAAGACCGACGTCTAGTTTGAAAGCGATAAATTGCCAGCTCAGTATTCGGCAGAGGAAATCCTCGACCTGACCCAGGGCAGAATGGCTCAGGGCATGGTTCCCGACCAGGCAGGTTGTGTGGCTACCGATACCAGGGCCGATTTAAACGGCGCCTGGTTTGTGGCTTTGACCGGCAAGACCTTCGATGGGCATGATTTCATCGGCGATGCCTTTTGCAGTGGGGCTCTCGGCTGTATTGTGGAAGATCGCGGCAGTTATCCCATTGCCAGCACAAGCTTCCCCTTGATTGCCGTAGATGATACCGAGGAGGCGCTGGCCTGCCTGGTGGCAAACTGGCGCAAACGCGTGCGCAAGAAGATTACCCTGGTCACTCCTGCCTCCAGTCATTTGCCGACGGCTTTCGCCCTTGCAGAGAGTGCCATGTTGGTGGAAGGCGGGCAAGTGATGTTGCCCGATGATGCCTCCGGCCTGGATTGCTTTTATGTGGACTGGCGGAAAAATGTCTCGGAGATTTTGTGCGCCTTCCTCAACATCCCGGATGAACAGACTCAGATTGTGGCTGACTTTGCGCCGCGTCCCCTGAGCCGGGCCGCCTGGCTGGTGGAGGTGCTCAAACCAGATCTTCTGGTTCTTACAGCTGAAGGCTATCAATATGACCGCTTGAGCGGTGAACATGGCGAACCGGCTAGTGTCATGCGGGAGCTTGTCGGGGCCATCGAAAAGATTTCACCGCTCAACAGAGATTTTCAGTTTGGCAAGAATCTACAAGGCGGCGGACAGATTTGCGGTGCTCCTGAGGGCATGATCGTGAATGAGACCCGGGGCAAACAATTATCGGACGGTTCGGAAATTGTGCCTCCGGCAGCCAGGCTTTCCACCCGGCGTTATCCCATGGCGGTTGCCACGGATCAGGAATTAGCCTCAGCTCTGGGGCTTAAGTTCATTTGCGGTCCGGAAGACGAATTAGTACGGCAACAGCTCGGCTTGAATTAGCAGCGCTGCACCTGGTTCCAGCGGACTACATCCGTATGAACTGGTGAGCAGCGACTTCTACCAGGGAAACTTGCAGGAAGCGCTGAGAAGAGACTTCTAGCGGGGAAACTTGCAGGAAGCGCTGAGGAGAGGCTTCTACCAGGGAAACTTTCTGCCTTTGGATTGCCTTCGGGGCGCTGTCTTTCAGGCGGCTGCTCTATTGCCGCTCAGGAAGAAACGCAGGTTGGAGACGACCATATAAAAATTGCGAGTCAGCCACATGGTGCCCGGCAAAATATAAAAAACGGCGGCAAATTTGCCGAAGGGCAGATTTTTGAGAATCATGGGAATGGCATCGGGACCGTGCCAGTGCTCGTTCTGCTCGTCTATAAGGAAGAGGCTCCAGCGAGAATTATCGAGTTCGCTCATGAGTTTTGCCGCTATGGGGCTCGGCGATTCTCGATCGACAAAAGTGAAACGACGACCGTGGTCCCAGACCCGGAGAAGGGCCGCCAGAGACCTTACGACGGTGCATCGTTCGTCGCATACGATAGTGAGTGACAGGGATTCCGGGGCACATTGTGTTGTCATGTTCATACAACGCCCACCTTACGATAATAGTTTTTTAGAGTGAGTTTAGTTTAGCAGAAGTTTAGAGAGTGGCACACCCTATTTGGTGGCAATTTGACCTACTTCTTCAGTTTTTAAGTTTGTGCACTTTTCAGTTTCAATTTGCTCGGTGGCAATTGATGAAAAATGACGATGTCAAGTCGAGAATGGTTCCCCGGGCGGTTCTTGTCTGATAGCCTCGGTCTGACTTACTGCATAGGACCGGCTGCATCGGACTTATTACATAGGACTTACTGCATCGGACCGTTTGGCTTGCAGGCGGTTGTGCCGAGCCTCCAGGTTGTAGAATGATTAAAGGCTTGGAACAATTGTGTAAGCAAGCTCGCAGCACATATAGCGGCCCCTCGGAGTAGCTAATTGGTTTTATGTTCGTAGACGAGTACACGCTTCTAACGCAAACGATTATGCCCTTCCTGCGCGATCGCTGGAACGAAATTGATCTTGTGGAAGGACAGAGCGGCGAGCGCGATGGGCGGCTGACAAAAGCCGAGCTGGAGGCTGCCCGGGAGCGGTTCACCGCTGCCGGCGACGAGGATGCCGCTTCCATCATTGGCGAATTGCTTATGCGCTACGAAGCTATCTGTGCCGCTTTCCCGGATAGTGCCGGCGATCAAGAGGAAGAGTCCTTGGGCATCTCTCGGGAAGATGTTTCGGTCTATGCCCAACTCTGGGACCCTGAATACCGAAAGCGTGAAGGGAAGCCGGCGCCGGAAAACTGGATGGAAGCCGACAACGGCCCGGAAAAATATTGGAAGCCATGAAGTTTGAGAAGAAGTCTGTGGCCATTGCGCTGGGGCTGATCTTCCTTGTGATTGGCGGTCTTCTGGTTTACTTCCTGCAGCAGAAAATGCGCCCGGTGCTGAAGCTTGACGCTACCAGTCGCGACCTCGGTCAGGTAGAGGAAGGCAAAGACCTGGCGGCCAGTTTTCTCTTCTCGAATGAAGGCTTCAAGCCCCTGGAGATTTTCGATGTGAAGACCGATTGTGGCTGTACCGATCTATCCTGGAAGTCGGTGCGCATTGAACCGGGTAAGTCTTCCAAGTTGACCGTGCGCATCGACACTGCCATGAAACAGGGCCTTGTCACCAAGCAGATTCGCTTTGCCTCCAACGATCCCGACATGAGTTTCGGCTCGCTCAACATGCAGGTTGAAGTGGAGAACCTGCATGAAAACTTGACTGTGGGTGGGCGAGCCAAGATCTTTAGCGATGAGAAATGTGCTCACTGCCATGTGGATATGGGCGTTGGTGCCTTCGGGAAGGAGCTTTACGATGCCGACTGCGCCATGTGTCATCGCCCCGGCAAGGAGAGCAAGATACTGGTGGGGCCGGAGCTTGAAAAAGGCGATTTCAGCGACGCCGATTATCTCAAGCATGTTCGCCAGGTGATTTCTTTCGGCAGCAAAACCCATAAATCTATGCCTGGTTTTCTCGATGCAGCGGGCGGACCACTGGCAAAGGAGCAGGTAGAGTCGCTGGTGGATTATTTGAAGGGGCTCAAGAAGCCTTAGTCTTGCCCGAAAGAGAGTTCTCTTACTTGGAAGCGGTGGGCGGTTCCAGTTCCGGCAGAACTCTGGCCAGGTCGGCACGAGTTGAGGGGGTCAAGCGGCTTCCAATTTCTTCGTATTTGTCCTTGCCGCGTATGCCCTGGCAGATGAATTTAGAAGACTCTTTCAGAAGCTCGACAGCATCAAAGGGGTTGTGATTGGCTGCATAGTTGTTCTCAACTTTTTCAGCGACTTTGTCCTTCATCTGTCCTTTTAGATCTAGTGCACATGCTGACATAAGAAAATCTCCTTTTGATTAGAAAATGCCATTGATGCAAGGTGCAGCCGTTCAATCGAAGCAGTAGCTTTCTTCGGGTTCAATGGCGGGCTCGGTTTTGGGGCTCTCCAAACATACTGCTGTTACATAACCGAGTTGTGACCAAACTATCGTGCCTTGAATTTGGCAGTGTCCTGTGCGGCTCGTGATTCTCGATCGACCCGGCGGGTTTATGATGAACATAAGCAACTGGTAAAAGGCGAAATTAAAGTATGAGAAAGCTCGGTGCCATAATTCTGTTAAGTGCTATCTCCTCGGGGTTCCAGCCTGCCTTCAGTCGGGATTTTGAAGTCAATCCCCATGCGCCGAATGGATACAACGCATCTATGGCTGCCTACCACTATCATGGCGGCGCCCCCAGTGAGCATAATGGCTATGCTGCAAGCTCCATACGCAGCCGACATGGCATGGATTCTTTGATGGTGCCCACCAGTGAATCCGGCGGCGGTCGCTTCGGCGGTGGCGGCGGCGGGCGTTTTGGTGGAGGCGATGGCGGCGGACGTTTTGGCGGCGGCGGCGGTCGCTTTAGCAGTGGTGGCGGCGAACAAGGCGATTACTGGGGGAATCATTTTCGCAGTCGCTGCGAGCAGTCGCCCGGTCAGTCAGTGAAGGGTTCTTCTGCCGCATCCCCGGCCATAAAGCAATTTGGTGCTTCCATGACCAGGCGAGCTATGAGTACGTACAGTAGCTACCGGCAGCACTCCCCCGGTGGCAACCTGAATCCGGCTCTTTATTCAAATTTGAATGCAAATCATTACTCCGGCCAGTATTCCAGTCAATTTGCCAACCCTTACGCCAATAACAGTACTGCTTTGCGCCGCGCCGTCGGCGAAAGAGCAATCAATAGCGCCCCTGTTTACGGAAACCAGTTTTGACCGCCTTCCAATAACTAAGTAAGCTAGAAGTGACGTTGTTGGCGGGATCTCTTGACAACTTGAAGCAAAAAAAGAACCCGGGCGGTCTGGAAATCAAGAGGCCTTCAGGCTTCCGACTTCCCGAGCCAACCCGAGTTCGAAGTATGCAAGTGAGTTTGTTAACCGTTAACGGTTAAGCACTCACGGCTGGAACTGAATGGCAACCGGTTCAAGCAGTGCTGCTCAAACCGGTGCCAAATTCACTTGGGATCCTGACCAGGTTTGGTTTCGGACCCTTCATCTGCAGTACCTTCTTGCCCCTCTTCGGCGGCGGTGGGAGGCACGGCAGGGGGCACAGCCGGCGGAGCCGACTTGCTGTTGAGGCGCTGACGTTCCTCGCGGATGCGGTCGCGGCGGCGCTTCGCTTCATCGGCGCGAATGTCGTGCATGCGCGGGCAGACCGAGCCGGCCAGACCGTCGAGCAACGTGACGCGGTCTTCCACCGGCGGGTGATTGTCGCCCAGATGACCCACCCACTTGCGCAGGCGTGCCAGCCAACCCTTCGGAGGCGGCGGATTCAGCCCTTCCTCGCCCTCATGCAGGCTGACGAAGAGCAGCGGTTCCATGCCGCCCAGCAGAATCTTGAGCTGAAGCGCCGCTTTGTTGCGGTTCATCCAGTCCACGATTTTCTGCAGAGCAGTGGCCAGGGCGCAGGGGTCCCGGGTCCAGTTGGCGGCCAGCACGTCAGCGGCACTCTCGCGGCTGCGGCTCACGAAGAGCGTGATCAGCTTGGCGAAGATGCTGGCGATGTAGAAGACCACCAGGGTGATGAAGAAGCCGGTGACGGCGCTGGCCGGGTCGGCAAAACGCTTCTTGTCGCGCTTCACCTTGTTGGACAGCTTGCCCACCAGGTCTTCCCGGTTGTTGCGCTCGCTGAAGCAGGCGTTGAACATGCCGGGAGCGAAGCCTGCCAGAAGAATGGAGAAGAGCGAACCCAGAACTGCCACCAGTGACGTAATCGCCACATCGCGGCTTTTCACATGGGCCAGCTCGTGAGCGAGAATCGCCTTGATTTCACGATCTTCCAGACCCACGGCGAAAAGACCTTCCGTAGCCGCAATGAAAGCGGTGGAGGGTGAACGGCCGGTGGCGAAAGCATTGGGAATGGGCAGAGGCGAGACGAAGACTTCAGGCTTCTTCTTGAGGCCGGTGAGCGGATAGATTTCGTCCACCAGGCGCACCAACCGTGCATGATCCCGGTCGTTCATGTTGGGCGGACGGCAGCGCATCATCTTGAGGACGAGATTAGCGCTGTTCCACCAGCCGAACAGAGGCATCAGCACGGAGAAGAAGAAGAGGATGACGGTGGCAACGGTGAAGTTGACACCAAGGAAGACCAGACCGGCGAAAGAGAGACCACCCATCAAGGCGATGCCGAAGATGGTACGAATCCAGTTGATGCGCAGTTGGCGATCGATACTGGCCTGGTCGACAGAGGGGTCTGGGTCGGAATACTTGTTGGAATGCTTATGGTTTTTCATTGCATGTTCCCGTAGTTGTCAGACAGATGTCGTTGAGTCGAAGAAAAACGCCTGGTCCAAGCACCGCTTTCCAAGAATTGCTTCTGCGCCTTTTTCTCTTTGAGTGGTGCTGCAGATTTGCATATGTGCATGCACATCCGGGCCGATGACTGGAACCGAGAGTTGGTCCCGAATTCTGAGCCGACGCCGGAGGTAGACCTGGGAGTTAGTAATTAGTGAAGTTGGTGCCATCCATGGTTACCAGCAAGTCGATTTGATGACCTACTCCGTCTCCCATGGTTGGAAGTGGCGATGGAGAAGAGTGACTGGCAGGACTGGGAATGGAGGACTAAAGGAAATTCTCTTGAGAGCTGAAAAAAGCGAACTTAAGGACACTACTAAAAATGCTCTTGAAAAACTCTATTAAGGCTTCAGTCGTCCCTGCATTTTTGATGAAATACATCTTCGGCTTGAAAACCTTGGCGAGGCATTAGCGCTGCCCCGATTTCTTGGCAGCCGTGCTACTTGACTTTCTTCTTGCCGGAGCAACAACCTGCTCCGGTGCTGCTGCCTGAGTTGTTTTGGGTTTGCTTCTTCGGCTGCGAATTTTCGCTTGGCAACGTGCCGCTACTGTCTTTGTTTGATGCGCTTGGCAAGCCTCTTTTGCTCTTAGCGGAGTTAGCGTTAGGTGTGGTTTGCCCCGCTAATTTTTCGGACTGCTTACCTTTTGTTTTGCCGGGGCTACTTGTCTTCTCCGGCTGCCACAGCCGTTCTTTCTGGTAGCGCAGAAGCTTATCGGTGGGGGCGAAAGGATTTTGCTTTTCGTACTGCAGGTCGACGGCCTTTTGAATTTCGGCAAGGGACTTGCCTTCCCGCTTCATTTTTAGAGCTATGAGTGCTTCTTCCTGGCAGATATAGCAGTCGACGCCATGGTCTGAGGTGAAACAGTCAAGGAGGGTGGAATGTTCGTCGGTGACGTCGCAGCCGCAGTAGCAGAAGAGTTTTTCACAGATTTCGGGGCAGAGTCGGGCGGCCATATAGCCCAGTTTCGCTTTACCGAAGTATTTTTCCGGGTCAAGCACTGTCTTGATCAGGAGGCTGCCTGAAGCCGGCTTATCGGTGGCGTTCTGACTAGCGACGTTTGATTCAGCCCGGGCGATTTGGACCGTGCTTGAGGCCATGAGCAATACCAGTGCCGGGCTGCACAATGTGAGCAGGTTGAGCGAAACTACCTGTTTGGGATGGAGGCTTCTTCGGGCCGGTTCTTTGGTTGGGGGCATGGACAACATCGGGAATCTCACGGGCAGTGCGGTGGCGCTTTATCTGTCTAACTTATCTATGTAACAAAGTATAGACCGCCGGGGCAGCCCCGGCTTGCTCTCAGGGTTTTTCGTTTCAGTTTCTGAAATGCTCTCCGCCACAAGATTTGGTCTCACTCGTCCTGCCTTTTATGAGGGCCGGCAGGCTGCCTGGCCGAAAGTGAAAAGATTAGGCTTTGGAGAGCTTTAGGGGTTTATCAAGAGCATTTGTTATGATGGTTTTTCCAGCTTGTGGAAGACGGGTTTCAAGATGTATTTCGACGTGGTTGTAATCGGTGGCGGACATGCCGGCTGTGAGGCGGCAAATGCCAGTGCGCGTCTGGGTCTTTCCACTATGCTCCTGGCCGTCAATCTGGACACCATCGGTGCTATGCCGTGTAATCCGGCTGTGGGTGGACCCGGCAAGACTCATCTGGCCCGTGAAGTTGACGCTCTCGGCGGCGTCATGGGCGAAGCCACGGACGCCACATATTTGCAGATTCGCATGCTCAATTCTAGCCGTGGACCGGCTGTGCAAGCCTTGCGCGCCCAGTCCGACAAGCGCGAGTATGCCATCTGGATGAAAAATTACATGGAATCATTGCCGAATCTGACTTTGCGTCAGGGCATGGCCAAAAGTTTGATCATTGAAGATGGCAAAGTAGCAGGTGTGGAACTGAATTTCGGTGACCGCATCAATTGCCGGGCCGTAGTGTTGTGCGCCGGTACCTTCCTGGAAGGAACCATCTGGATCGGCAAAGAAACTATGCCCGCCGGTCGGGCCGGAGAATTTCCGGCTGTGGGCCTTTCGGCCTATTTGCGTTCCCTCGGTTTCAGCACCGGGCGGCTTAAAACCGGCACGCCGCCTCGAATTGATGGTCGTACCATTGATTACTCCAAATTGCCCGAAGTGCCGGGCGATGCTCATTTGCAATTTTTCTCCTTCCTGGACAAGCGTCCGGTTTTGCCTCAGATTCCCTGCCATCAGACCCGCACCACCGAACGCACCCATGAGCTAATTCGCAATAACTTGCACCAGTCGCCCATGTATTCGGGCATGATTCACGGCATCGGACCTCGCTATTGCCCTTCCATCGAAGACAAAATCGTGCGCTTTGCCGATAAGGACAGCCATTCGCTCTTTCTGGAGCCGGAAGGCCGTTCCACCTATGAAGTGTATTTGCAGGGTTGTTCCACCAGTTTGCCTGTACAGGTGCAACACGATATCGTGCATTCTCTGCCGGGTTTGGAGAACGCCTCCATGGTCAGACCGGCTTATGCCGTGGAGTACGACTACATGCCGGCCATTCAGTTCACCCACGCCTTGATGGCCAAAGACCTGCCCGGATTCTTTGCCGGCGGCCAGATTCTCGGTACCTCCGGCTATGAAGAAGCCGCCGCCCAGGGCATCGTGGCCGGGATCAACGCCGCTCTCTATGTGAAGGGTGAGGCACCCTTTGAGTTGCCTCGTTCTTCGAGCTATGCCGGCACCCTCATCGATGATCTGGTCACCAAGGAGATTGGGGAGCCTTATCGCATGATGACCTCTCGTTCCGAGTATCGTCTGCTTTTGCGTCAGGATAATGCCGACGTCAGACTGACTCCTCTCGGTCGTGAAATTGGTCTGGTCGATGACTACAGATGGCGTCTATTCAATGAAAAGCAGGAAGCCATCGGCGCTGAGAAGACCAGGTTGAAGAAAACCCGGGTTCATCCCGGTCAGGGCTTCGAGGAAGCGCTTTTGCCCTTTGACGAAAGCCTCAAGCAGTCCGTCACTCTGGAAGAGCTATTGCGCCGTCCCCGGGTGCCGTATTCGGTCATCGAGGCCAAGGCGCCGGCCTCCGAAGTGCCCTTTGCCTTTGCTCTGGAAGTGGAGACGGACGTTAAGTACGCCGGTTATATCGAGCGGCAACGGCTGCAAATTGAACATACCGAGAAGTACGACAAAGTAAAACTGCCTCAAGACTTCGACTACGGTGAGTTGACCCATCTGGCCAAAGAGGCGAGAGAGAAGTTGAATAAGGTTCGCCCTCTCACCCTCGGTCAAGCCGCCCGCATTGGCGGGGTCAGCCCTGCTGACGTGTCTGTCTTGATGGTCTGGTTGGAACAGCGGCGCCGTCAAAACGCTCGCGACGCCGCTTTCGAGTCGGTGGGCGTTTGATTCGCTGTGCCTTTAGCTTGCTGGGTAGGCATTTGATTCGGTGTGCCTTCAGTTTGCGGTGTGAGCGCTTTCTGTCCGGTCTTTTTCTGGCACTGGGCCTGACTTTTGCCGGCATGGCGTTTGCCGATACGACTTTTGCCGACATGGCTTGTGCCGGAGAACTGCTTTCTCAAGCCGAGGCCGATCTCTACAAAGGGCTGGGCAGCGCGGGGGGAGGCTCCAGTGGCGGTGCGGGTGGTGGTAACACAGTCGGCAGCGGCAGCATTTCTGTTGGAGGCAACACCTCGCCTGTAAATTCAGTTTCTCCTTCATCCTCTTTCAAGCTCACGGGCGGCATCACTCATGCTGAGAGTCTCGCCCCTTTGCCCGACTGGGAAAGACCTGGTGCGCTCAATAACCCCGGTGCCCTGAGTGGACCTGGTGCCCTCAATAACCCCGGTGCCCTGAGTGGACCTGGTGCCCTCAATAACCCCAGGGCCCTGAGCAAAACAGCGACCGTGGTGCCTGTGCCCGCTCCGCATCAGAGCTTTAAGGCGCTGCCGCAGATTGATGCCAGCACGCAAAATCTGGACCAGGCCAGGCGCAATGCGGCATTGAAGAGCCAGGCGGCGAAAGTTGATCCGGCCGTTGCCGACTACAAGAAGCGCATGAAGGCGGTCATCGAACAAAATCTGAAGACCGGTGCTCTTAACGGTGCCGGCGGCAGACCTTCTAGTCTCAAGGGCGGTTCCCAGCTCAAGGTGCGCATTCCGCACTGGCTGGCCGGGCAGTGGCTCAGGCAGGAAAGCGAAGAAACCAGTCGCGTGGATTTGACTACCGGCAAGGCTCTCAAGGCGCTGGGTCGCCAACCGGCCCGGGTGCTGGATGTGTTCGGCACGTATAAAGATAAAAATGGCCAGGTCTGGATGACTGTGCCTCTCACAGCTTCAGGGTCCGTCGATCGTGGCTTCGCCATCGATTGCCATCGTGTCAAACGCTATCAGATTATTGAGACCGGCAAGAACAGTTGTGTGGTGAAGGTGCAGGCCAGCCATTTTGTGGTGGATAAGAGCAGCCGCAAAGTACTGCAAGCCTATCAGGACGAAGAGTTGAACTCCTACAAGTTGTTGCGACCCGGGCTGGTTTCTACTGAGAGTTCAGTCAAAGTATTCGACGATAAGGGGGCTGCCAGGCTTTTAACTCGCGCCGTCAGTACTCAGAAGCGCGTGCGAAATCTTCCTTAGATTGGGGCTGTCTTTTCGCGCCGCTTTTAGCGGATTCGGCCGCCCTCGGGGCTACCTTCTGGACGGTTTGCCCCCAATGTAACAATAGTGATTTGAACAAATAATACATCAGCGTTTCTGGACTTTTAGTCAAATGAAACCCTGTGCCAGTGCTGACTTTCAGCGTCAAGCAGATTTAAGTTTTCCGTTTACATGAGTTTAGTGCCTGGCACCGGAATGCCTGGAGAGAAATGACCGGACTGCGAATTCTACGGAAAGCTGTCTGCTAGTGAATTCTATGGAAAGCTATCCGGTGGCGGTTTCAGCCTTTAGAGTCCGCGACCCCGCGACATGGGTCCAAAAATGGCTTTGGTTTCCGGGTCTATATCCCGGTTCAAACGTTTGTTCAAAACAGTAAACTGCACGGTTTTCAAAACCTTTTGAAGTTGCTCCATCTCTCCCGGCTTAAATTGTCTGGCTGTCACTATTAAATTCTCAATTTGTGTTCCTTTGAGTTTCGCTAGACCGCGGGCTGAAATCGAAGTATCACCCAGTTCCAGCAGGCGCAGTTTTTTTAGCTTGAGAATGTGCTCTATGGCGTCATCAGTGAGAAACAAATTGTTGGAGATTTCCAGTCGTTCAAGGCAGCTTAGTCGCCCAATTGCGGGCATGACGGCGTTTGTGAGACGAGTGCGCCCTAGATTGAGGCTGACTAGATTGGGAAAGACCGCGGGAATGTTTTTGAGTTCCTCCATTTTGGGATTTGTGTTGGGCAAATTCAAGCTTTTGACTGATTCCATGCGTCCCATCTCTTTGAAGGCGCTGCCGTCTATGGAGGTGCCGAAGGCGGCAATGACCTCAAGGTGCTTGAGGTTCTTCAGGCTTTTCAGCCCACGGTCGCTTACTTCCGAGCGGTCCAGATCTACGTAGCGCAGATTCGAAAAGCGACTCAGGTAAGTCAGACCGGCATCCCCTCGCCCTTCTTCGGCTTCGTCCATGGGAAAGAATTTCATGCGCAGACCATCTATGGCATCAGGTTTGAGACTGTCCAGCACCTTGGGATTGGCGAAAAAACGTTCGTTCGGCATGAATACGACGACGGTTCCGGGCGGTATGTTTACCCGTCCCATAGCCTTGAAGAGTTTGTGACTGCTTTTACCCTTTTCGTCTTTGTCGAATTGAACAAGCACTGATCCGACCGCTTTGTCTGGGGGAAAGTCTAGAATTCTCGCTTCTTTCACCAGGGCGGTTTTGGTGGTGCGATACTTCAATTTAGTGGGTGTGCTGCTACTGAACGTGATCTTGGAATCTGTCGGAGCCGCCTGGGAGGCAGCTCCCGGCGCCGCCTGGGAAGCCGCCCCCGGCACCAGAGAGAAAAGGAGCGCCAGAGCATAGAGGGTGTGCCGCTTGCCCGGGCTTCTTTTCATGTATTTATCTGGATGTGGAGTCGCCGCCAAAATATCCCCCAGAGTTGCCTTTAATGTCGCCAGGCTTGCTTTCAAAGTTGCTCTTTCATGTCGCCCCCAAAGTCCAGGGTCGTCCTCAATTTGCTTAAAAAGCCGCCGCCTTCTGCCTGTCTGAATTTGCTTTATCTTTCATGCCCAGTTTTTCGTAAACAGCGGCCCGTTCCAGATAGGATTTACTCATGGGCGCCAGTTCTATGGATTTACTATAATCTCTCAGGGCCTCTTTAAGCTTGCCCATGGAGACAAAAATACGAGCGCGCTCGGCAAGGGCCAATTCATCTTGATCATTGGCTTTGATGAGCTGATCCAGGGTGCGCACGGCCTCTTCCGGTTTGGCCATTTTTTGATAGCACTGGGCTACTTTCAAGGCCAGGTGGTCTGAATAATGGTCCTTCTGCATTTGTGAGTAGACTGCAATTGCATCTTTATACATACCGGCTTCTTCAAGGGTCCCGGCATAAACTTCCACGGTGCGGGTGGGAGGCTTCTTGCCGACTTTCTTCACGCCTTCCAGAAAGAGTTCCATTTCTTTTACTGCTTCCTTAGGGCGTTTCTCGTTGGTGAGGGCGATAGATTTAGTGCGATGGGCGACATTAACCGGTTTGCTGCAGGCCAGTGCCCTATCGCAAAGGGTGAGCGCTTGCTTGTAGTTGCCGTCGATTAGCTCGATGTCGGCTAGAAGGCGATAGCTGTCGCTGTAATCAGGATCTATTTTGATGGCCCGCTGCAGGAGCTGCCTGGCCCGTTTGTGGCCGGTGCCCTCTAGATTCTCGTTTATGTGGCATTCAGCTAGAAGGCGCAATGCTTTGACGTTTCTGGGGTCTTGCTTTAGTAGCTTGTTCAAAATCGGCTTGGCGGCAACTACATGGTCGGATTTGACCAGTTGTGCCGCCCTCTTGAGCTGAGCCTGTGGACTGTTTGGGTTCCTTTGCCTGGTGGTTTGTTTCTCTTGACCCAACAAGGATTCGACAGTATCGACGGCGGCTCCGGATTGCCTGTTCACGGGGTTTGCTTTTGTGGCAGGCAAACAAACTGCTCCGCCCAGAATAAGGGCGCAGAGTAGAATTGGGCCCGTCGGTGAATTTCTCAATTGCTGGCCTGTGCGCATCTCACAATGGTACTCGAAATCTAGCCGGCAACAAATAAAAGGATATTGGCTAGCAGGAAAAAGAAGGCTATGGCTGCCGCGTCTCCGGCCAGATAGAGAATCTTCTTTTCTGAACGGTAGGTCAGTCCGATTACGACGATTCCCATGCAGATGATGGCTGTTATGGCTGAGAGTGTGTTTATGTGGGAGACGCAGCGCAAAAGCGGTGCTTTCACGTAGAAGAAATCGGTGACGGCTAGAATCGCTACGTTGAAGAGATTGGAGCCCAGGAGATTAGCCACTGCCATATCAAACGAGCCCATGCGCGCCGCTGCTACCGAGACGGTGATTTCCGGCAACGAGGTAGTGATGGCGATTAAGGAAGAGCCAATGAAACTCTCTCCCCAGCCGGTCATTTTGGCGATTCTTTCCGCCAGGTCCGGTAGGTAGAGGGAGGCGGCTACAATAAAAATAGAGTGCACGGTGAACCAGATTATGGCGTTTCTTAACGGATTTTTCTTGGTTTGCTCTTGTACTGCCACTTCCTCAACGTATTCTTGCACGCGAGTTTTTTCGTATGAATAAATGAGGCGCATTGCCACCAGATAGACGATGATGAAAAGAATGCTGAGCGGATCTATTGAGTTGAGCTGCTTGATGGAAGGAAGGTATTTGCCAAATAGAATGTCTATGGCGGCCAGCGCCAGAAGCACAATGCCGAAACCGGCGGAGAGTTGATGTCCCTGCTGCACCATATTTGATACTGGTCTGTGCTTGCTGAAAAGGTCTAGAGACGCAATGACGAGCATGTTGAACATGCAACTGCCAAGGGTACCGCTTACAGCTAGATTGGGGAGATCGTTAAGAGTAACTGCTGAGATTCCCGTCAGCAGTTCGGGCAGCGAGGTAACAGTAGCAAGCATTACCAGACCTACCCAGCTTTTGCCGAGTCCAGTGGCGTCAGCTATTACATCGGCATGCTTTGACAGCTTGCTTCCCGTGACAAGAATGACGGCCGCACATAAGGCAAACTCGGCAAATACGATATTCTGTTCCAATTACTTGCTCCCTCTAGTTTTCATCCAGTCACAGATGCTGACCAGAAGTGCCTTGTCGAACTGCCCCTCTTCAAAGACCAGGTGCTCCGATTTGCCTATCAGCATAAGATCTTTATCCTGACTAGCCACAGCCTTGAAGAGACTGATTGTTCCCTCCGGTCGGATTAGCAGGTCGTGTACACCCTGAAACATAAGCACAGGAGTGGTCTTTACTTGCTTTGCCAGGTTGTGATTGCGTGAAACGAAGCGCTTGAAGCCGTAGAGCTCTTTAGCTGTTGCAGTAAAACGACTCTGGGGGTCGGATGTCCAGGTCTGGCGCAAGCCCTCATCATGTGTGGCGCGGTTGACCAGAACCGGTCCCACGTCGATTGGTTTACGGCTGCCGGTAAGCATTCCCAAAATGACCTTACCTGCCGTCAGCCATTGCCGATAGCGCTGCTCGGAAGGCACTGCTGCAATTAGTCCCTCCACTAATTCCGGGTGCTTGGCGCAGAATTGCAGGGCCAGGGAGCCGCCCATAGATTCGCCCAGGACGAAAACCGGTACCCCGGAAAAGTCTTTGCGAATCTGAATAATTGAGTCGTCGAGATCTTCGAGGCTCTTTTCCAGATCAATGCGATCTCTTGCCTTTAGAGCCGTGTAGGCGCCGAAGCCCCGTACGTCATAGGAGGCCACTACAAAGCCCTTGGAGGAGAGGCTTTCGCCCAGGTCGGAAAATGAACCGCGGTGGAGACCAAAGCCCGGAATACAGACCACAAAGCCCTGTACCCTTTGGAGGGGATTGGCCCAGATCATGCTGGCTGGCTCTTGTACTGCAATTCGCCGGCGTGACCAGGGTAGACCCTGATCGGGACAGGTTGTGTCGCCTTTCAGGGCGGGCATGGATGGTTCTTGTTTGTACTCTGTGACGCCGGTGTAGGCTCCGGCCTTGAGAAAATCCACGTCAGAGATCTTACCGAGCGAGCCGAAGATGCGGTCACTCAGCAGTTTGTCCAGATCAGCGGCACAGGGCGGATTTTCGGTGTTGGCCAGACGTTTGGTCCAAACTGGCAGAAGTCTCTCTCGATTGGCATTGCGAAAGTTCCAAACCGATCGCTCGAAGCATCGCCGGGCTGTAATGGGATCTTCAAGCTTAAGGTAGATGTCATTCAAGACTCTCAAGGACCAGGCGTAAGGAATGCTTTCGGCTCCGTACTTGAGGCGATCTAAGAAGGCCACTTCCAGGTAGAAGGGAAGCGCTTTGGCATAGAAGCCGTCTTTGATCAGGCTGGCGCCCATTCCTTCCAGACTGCGCAATAGAACTTCCTGAGTGCCGGAGCCGGTTTTCCAGCAGTCAATGGCCAGGGCAAAGTAGCGGGCGGCTTCGTCATGCTTATCGAGCTCGTAAAGGGCTTCGCCGATATCGCAATACGTCTCTGCCAGAAGTTGTTCTATTTCTTGATCCGGTAAAAGGCTTGCTGCTGCTACTCCGCCTGCCTTTCGCTTCTTAGCGGTGCTTATCGGTTCCGCCTGGGAAGCTGCTTTCAATGCAGTGAGATTACGCTTGTGCATATTCAATGCTGTCAGGTACTCACCGCACTGATAAGCGCTGTCTGCAGCAGCGACATTGGCTTTGATTCGGTCGAGAGGGGAGAGGCTTTTGTCCACGGCCGCAGCCTTGAAGGCGTGCAGGGCTGTTCCGAAGTTTCCTTGTTCGTAGTCCTTGAGTCCGGTTGCCAGGTGGTTGGCGGTGGTTGACGGTTTTTCTACTTTGGGGCTGCCATGGGTCTCAGCCAGGGCCTGGCAGGGAAATAGGGAAACAGACGTGAATATTCCAGCTACTGCCAGACTGAGGCTGAGAAAGACTCGAGTCTTATGGTCTTTCCCTTTGCAAGGGCTGTTCTGACACCTGTCGCTCTGACGAGTGCCGTTTTGGCAAGGGCCGTTCTGGCAAAGGCTGTTTTGGCAAAGGCTGTTTTGGCAAGGGCCGTTTTGGCGAAGGCATGATTCTGGCAAGGCAGCGGTCCTGAAGGGGTGAAGCATAAGCTCCTTGAGCCGGTTCAAATTATTGTCGGAGTTAGCAGGATACAAGTTTACAGTCGGATTTGCCATAGGTTACGGCTATTGGCGCAAGCTGAGCAATTGTCTACCTCGATCGGTTAAAATAACCTCTTCACGCTACGCTGCAGTGCGGCGGCGGCCATGGCGCCGGGAAGTAAAGAGTTGCGAGGTATTTGGATGTTGGGGCTAAGGTCTGAGAACCGAGTTCATTCCTTTCTGGCCGCGGGTTTGGTAGCCCTGAGCGCCAGTCTTTCTATGCCTCTTTCTGCGCTGGCCGAGCCCGGCCTCAGTTATGATCATGAGCATGATGTGCTGGTTTTACCCGGTTGCGATTTAGCCGTGCGCTACAACAACAAGACTTTTGTGCCTGTCAGGGCAAAATTGTTGGGTGACAGCTATACCAACTTCCTCAAAATAAGACCTGAAAAGGCCGTGAAAATCTATGAAGATTACGAGTCTGCCGGTATGAAGACGGCTCCTGAACAAATTTTGTTAGAGTCGTACGATGCCGCTAAAGTAGGTACTTTCTCGTTTAGCCGTTTCAACAAGGCTTTTCTTGATACAGCCAGAGTGCGCGAAGTTCAGTTCACCAACGAGCGTGTTGCAAAGGAAACCGGGCTCACCCCGGGAGCTTTTCATGGCATTGCCTCTTTGAAGAGCTTTGAAGTGGTGCCGAAGAGTGGTGAGACGCCCTACTACCTTTTTGTTATGGTCAGTCCGCCGCATTTGAATATCTTCGTGCGCAAAATGCGAGCCACCAGTCGCACCTTCGATTTTGATCCGGCGGTGATCGTGGCGCAACTGCGTGTGGTCAACACACAAGATAGCCAACCAAATGTCGAACTGTGCGCGGATCCCTCCAAACCCGATCCAAAAGATGGGCAGAATGAGGCCCCCAAAGAAATCCAACCGCAAGCCGAAAGTAGCTCTAAGATGGAGTCCAAGAAGGAGACCACGAAAGAGACTGCCAGTGAGGCCGCCCTTGGAAAAACAAAAACGGTAGATAAAGCTGCGCCGGCTGGACGTAGCGGTCTGAAAGGCAATAAAGCGCAGGCAAATACCCGAGCTAATAAAACGCAGGCTGCAAACTGATTTACTCAGTCAGCATTTTCGTTAATACTGCCTGACTGCGCCACCATCCATGGTGATTGTTGTGCCGGTTATGAATTCGCCCCTGGGAGAAGCGAGGAAGCTGACCAGAGCTCCCAGATCTTCCGGCTTCCCGAATTTTCTTACCGGTGAATAGGCGGCCCAGGCGCTAAGAATCTCATCAACGGAAGCATTTTCGGAAGTGGCGTATTGTTTGGCTAGCTCTCTTACCAGTGGAGTATCGAAATAGCCCGGGCAAATCACGTTTACTGTGACGCCGTCACCAGCTACTTCGGTGGCTACGCACTTGGATAAGGCATTTAAGCCGGTGCGCAAGGTGCTCTGCACCACGGACGACTGTTCCGGTTCAATGCCGAAAATGGAGCCTATGTAAATGATGCGGCCGTATCTTCTATGGCGCATGTCCTCAAGTACTAGCCTTGTCAGGGTAATTGGCGGACGTAAGACGAGTTCGTAACCTTCGCTCCATTGTTGGTCGGTTGCAACGGAGAATGGATGAGTTGGCGGGTGACCTGTGCTGACCACCAGAATGTCTATTTTCCCAAGAAAGGCCTTGGCTTCCGACACGAAGTTCTGCATGTCGGCTTCCTTGGTCAGGTCGGCAGCTATGCCTATGGCTTTTGTTCTACAGGCAGTGGCAATCTTCTCTGCGGCAGATGTGATTTTTTGTTTGTCTCTAGCGCACATTGCAATTGAGACACCTTCCATGGCTAGAGCTTTAGCGCAAGCAAATCCGAGACCATAGCTGGCTCCTGTTATGAGCGCCGTTTTGCCGCTTAGTTCTAAATCCATTTAGGTGTTTCCTTTTCATTGTAATTGGCTGTGAGAAGTGACAATTGTGTCATCGTTCTTGCTGGGTGACCAGGTTAGAGGCTTAATGGAGGCTGGTTGTGGGGTCGGATTTTTTGATGGTTGGTTAAATTTTCAATTTAATGTGAATGCTTGAACCGCGCCATCCTTTGAGAAGTTGCTTAACCGTTAACGGTTAAGCGATTCCACGACAGGTGGCTGCTGGGTTTTCGAGCGCGGGTGGCGACTTTGAACTTTTTGAGCCCGTGGATCGTTTTATATACCAGTAGCGAAGCGGGAGGGCGCATTATGCGTAAGTATCAGCCAAATTTGTTTCATTCGGTCGACAATAGTTACGTTTCCGAGTATAAACTTCTGGTTAGTTCCACCTTCAAAAGGTTCTGCCAGACGTTTCCGACGGAAGAATCTTGTTGGGATAAATTGTACAGATTGATGAATGCCAGAGGCATGGTCTATTGCCGTGGTTGTCTGTCCGCACGAGTAGTAGTAAAGAAATGTAGGCGAAAGCTTCGTTGCCAGGATTGTCGCAAGAGTTACTCGCTGACAGCAAAGACGTTTTTTAATCGCGTGCGGAAGCTGAAGGCCTGGTTTGCTGCTATTTGGTTGACTGAGGAAGGTGCTTTTGTCAGTTCTAATTGGTTTGCGTCACTGCTTGACATTGCGCAGTCTTCCGCTTTGCACATTCAACATAGCGTATTGGGTGCAATCGACAGCCATCGAAAGTCGCAGGGCGGTGAGCGATGCCTTGTCAGCACTGAGCATTTTATCGATCTTTTTATTCGCAACAGCCTGGTCACACCGCGGTGGGAACATCCCGCTTTTGAAGAAGCTTATGAGCAGTCCTTGATAGCTGCCGAAGTGTCAGATGAAGTGGTCGATACTGAAAGTGGTGGCACTGATTTCGGTAGCTCTTCCGCTTTGTCGCCTGCACCAGAAACTGCTCAAGACGAATTGGAGCAAGGCGTCCCGGAGCAAGTTTCAGCCGAGTCCATTGAGAGCGTTTTCAATACACTTTTTGAGAATGAGCAGTATGCAGTATTGAATGAATTCGAAAAGTCAATCTTGAAACTTCTGGTCAACGGTAAACTTTCAACTGACCGTCTTTCCTCTGCGCTTTCAGTCAATGCAGCTCGGTTGTCCGTCGGCCTTACAGAGTTGGAGTTGTGCGGTCTGATCGAAGAGCTACCCGGTGGCATGTTTAAACTGACCGATATGGTACAAGCGCTTTTAGACCTCGCTGGGCTTGGTGGTGAACACTCTGGAAGCGCCAAGGCAAGGAAAGAGCGTTGCGCCGCTGTGGCTAGCGGTGGAGTTCATGGCAGTTTTGGAGAGAGTGAAAATCCGGATGATGATGAGCACAGTTCTGCTGATCAGATGGATAGTATTCAGGTCGATTCTTCCGGTCTTAGTGGTTTGGAGCAAAGTGAACTTCGCTACGTAAAGCGCAAGCGTCGGGTCCTAACCAGTCTGTTTGCAGACGAGTGCGGAAACAGCCTTTGTCAGGGTTGTACAAATGATGCCGTGTCTTCCTCGGTCAGGCAGCTTGTAAGTAGTTTTAGAACCTATACTCTAGTGCACTTTCAAGGCATCGCCAGAAAGCATTTGCAGCTATATCTTTCCTTGCAGCAATACCGGAGCCGTCGGGTTCAGTTGGTTGATTTCCTTGGTCAAGGTCGAGTAGGCAAACTTCAGGAGCAGCAAGGAGGTGAGGATAGAGCAAGGGTTTTTTCAATCTGCCTTGAAACAGGTTATCTCGGGTCCAGATTGATACGTGGGTATCTCACTCCCCTACTTGCTGAGTTGCCTGTGCCTGCTGTATAGGTTAATCAGCAAGTATTCGGGCTTCTGTAACCTGGTTGTTAGAAAACTTGAGGCAGAGCCATTCCGAATCGATACTCATGAACCTTCGCTCTGGTCCGAGCCAGTAAACGTATTCATACTCTGAGAAATGACTTGTTTTGGCTGGCTTGCCTAGAAGTTGTTCGATTTCAGCTCTGGAGGCACCTGTCAGCTTGTGCCTTGTGAGCAAATCGTCCACCATATCGATTCGCACCGGTTCAGCAGAAGTTTCCGATTCAAGGGAAGCCCTCCAAATGTTTGAATTAAACGGAACCCGTCTGGCCATGCAGGCTTTTAGTAAAGTGTTGTCTGCTTTTATATAGACGATGGCAAAAGAACCGAAAAGCAGCAGATTGAAACCAATGAAAATCAGTGGCTCCAGGCGGCGTAGCATGAGTCTTTTGGAATCTGGTGGTGTCATATTATCTTTCCGCTTGTGCTTCGGTTCAATTTTGTTATAACTCAATATCTTCAATATTGCAAAAGTTGTATGGATTAGGAACCGTCGCTCCGATTCTTTGGACCAGGGCATTCTGGTAGTGCGTCTTTAAAAATTCTATGGAAGGGTTTTCTGCTATCGTATCAATACTTGTATTCTCGCTGACAGGCAATTCCGGAAAGGACAGAAATACTCATGAGAAAAATTGCTCTGGAAGAGCATTTCAATGGCCCCGGCTTTGAGAAGTATCTCAGTGCAGTTGCCGGAGAGTTTGATCCGGCCGTTCTGGCTGCCGTTGAAAAACTCTTGCCTGAATTCGATGAGAAACGCCTGCAAGTCATGGATGCTTGCGATATTGAAATTGCTGTTCTCTCGCAGACCGCTCCAGGGGTGCAGCAGGAAACCGACACTGGCAGGGCGACGAAAGCCGCCTGCAGCGTCAATGACTTTCTTGCTGCTCAGATCGCTCGCCATCCGAAGCGCTATCGAGGCTTTGCCTGTGTGGCTTTGCAAGATCCCGTCCAGGCCGCTCGCGAGTTAGAGCGTTGTGTGAAAGACCTGGGTTTTGTCGGCGCCCTGGTAAATGGACACACCTGTGGAACTTATCTGGACCATCCCAGCTTTCAGCCCTTCTGGGAGAAGCTGATGGAATTGCAGGTGCCCCTATATCTTCATCCAGGTTTGCTCTATGACGAACCCCATATGTTCTCCGGGCGCAGAGAACTCTCCGGTGCAACCTGGAGCTGGACATGCGAAACGGCAACCCATGCGCTGAGGCTCGTCTTCGGAGGCGTCTTTGAGAAATTTCCGCAGGCAAAAGTAATTCTCGGTCATATGGGTGAAACGCTGCCCTTTGAACTCTGGCGTCTTGACAGCAGAGCGCAGACTACCAGCGCCGGCAGAGCCATGAAGCAGCCGCCTTCGGAATATATCCGCAAGAATATTGTCGTCACCACATCCGGTGTTTGTGCCAACGGTCCCTTGCTTTGTTCTTTGCTGGAGCTAGGTGAAGACAGCGTTATGTTCTCGACAGAC
Source organism: Candidatus Obscuribacter sp. (assembly GCA_016712465.1). Classification (GTDB taxonomy): domain Bacteria; phylum Cyanobacteriota; class Vampirovibrionia; order Obscuribacterales; family Obscuribacteraceae; genus Obscuribacter. Next base: position 5,950,708 of record JADJQZ010000001.1, on the reverse strand, counting down.
TTTCCCTATGAAGATGCACTGGTGGCCGCGCGATTCATTGAAGAAGCCCCGATAAGTAGGGAGCAACGTGAGAAGGTTTGCTTCAGGACTGCCGAGCGACTCTTGCGGCTTTAGTACTGCTTTTCGATGCAGGTGGAAGCGACCGTTTAGTCCGCTGCGGCACTCAGCTATTGTAAAAAGAAAGAAACGGCAGTCCCCGAAATTAAGCCCTTAAGAGGGTTATGCTTGGGACGGCCGTTTCTAAAATTTGTCGATCAAAACACCACATTTCAAAGAGGACAAGAAGATTGAACAAGAGTGTACTTGGATGAGGTTGAAATCAGTTCCCGGCGGGATTGAGTCCGTTCAGGTGGTCTGCTATTTCGTTTTAAGTTCTGTTCGGTGCTTCTGCTCTTTTGTGTGAATGACCTCGCTTCGAACGTTTTTATAATAACTCTCGCCTTTGCCAGCGGCATCATCAATTGGAATGATTACCCGAAACAGTCCAGTTGAGTTAAGGCGTTGTCTATCCTCCTAAAGGAGGCATATATGTGTAGTGATTTCCGGGAGGTTCCCGGTTACTATGAAGTAAGCTCCCCGGTAGATGTGGTTTCTGGTGTCAATGGCAATGGTCCTCAATTCATGGTCTGCCCATGACTAGGCTGTTTGGTTTCATGTTGGCGGCGACTCTGCTAAGCGGCCTGGTGGGGGTGAACATGGCAGCCTCCGGTGCCAAGCCTTCTGGTGTTCCACAACCTAGAGCCGGCAAAGTGGTAAGTCGGGCGTTGGTTTTTCCAGCACAAGTGTCGGTGGGCAAACTCTATTTCTATGTCGATGCACAACCAGGCGATTTGCCCTGGCACTGTGACGTAGTCTTTGCCAAGCCCGGAAGCGGGCTGGGAGATGCACGTGGGGTCAGAACCTTCAAATTGCCCGAGCACGCAAGAATCTATTTTTTCCCTTCTTATCATCTCCTGGAGCACCCGGACCTGTTCAATTTGCTTGATCCCAATAGTTTTGATGGGCTCTCCTTTGGCAAAACCTCTCTTATGGTGCCGGTTGAGAACTGTTTCTCACAGTTGCTGCATTTGAAGGGGCTTCGACGCCTTGAGTTGGAAGGAGCTGAACTCTCTGATGAGCAGATTGTGCCCCTCAAGGGGCTCGTCAATCTTGAGTCTCTCAGCCTGCCAATGAACATGATTGATGGTACCTGCTTCAATCAAATGCAGAGTTTGTCGAAGTTGAGGGAACTTGATCTATCTTTCAATAAAGTCAGCTCGGAGGGATTTCGTGCTATTTCTAAGTTCAAGAATCTGGAGGTACTCTATCTCGATAAATCCGGCGTCGACGATGCTGCCCTGGAGCACCTGACCACCTTGCCGAAGTTAAGGCATATTGGTCTTGGCCAGTCGAAAGTGACGGCGCGGGGCTTGTCCCTGATTAAGAAAATGAAGAGCATCGAGGTGGTAGATCTCGAGGGGGCGCCCCTTGCCGTAAAGGATTTCGGCACTTTGCGGGGCTCCAGGGTGACCAGTTTAAGTCTTTCCGGCAAGCAGTTTTCACCAGCTCAGATCAAGCAAATAGGGGCGCTCCTACCAGGCGTTCAGTTCACTATTGCGCCCGCCGACAGCGCCAACTCCGACCATAAGATGCTTTTTGCTCCTTTGCACTAGGGGCGATTTCCAGAACCCCCAGTGCGTATAATTGTATTTCTTGGGGCTTTTGCGGCTTGAGGAAATTGATTTGAAGTATTTTCCGAAGCTTTACTCACGGTCGCGATTGTGGGCCATACTTGCCGCCGTTACAGACGTTACCGCCCTTGCTGCCGGCACCGCCTTTACCGCCCTGGCCGCCCTTGCCGCCGCTTGGCCTACCGGCAGTCCCTCGATTCTTACTTCGGCGGCCCTGGCGCAGGAGTCTTTGCACCGTGGTCTGAAAGTGACCCAGCAAACCGAAGCCAGTGGGGTCTATGAGATTTGGCTTTCGCCTGATGCCATCAGGGTATCCTCGGCAACTGCCGGCTTTGTTCTGGCGGCCAGAGCGCCTAAGTGGCAGGTGCAGGTCTGGCGCGGCGATCGCAGGGAACGTTCGGAAGTTGGTCTGGCGGAGTTCCTCAAGGGTGACTTATTGCTTACAAATCACATTTCCTATGCCGCTGATATGCGTAAGGTTCTCTCCCAGAAGCGCATGACCAGGGGCACTGACAAGCTTATTGTCTATCGCTTCCCCCCGATTGAGGCGGTGGGAGGCTCCGGTCTTTTTACCTACGATGGTAACGACGATGCCGGTAACCGGCACGGTACCAAGTTGACGCCCGAACTTATGTCTTTAGACCTTGGCTATGCCAGACCGGTCAGTCAGATTATTGCCAAATTGCACAATCTTATTGACCTGCCAGGCGTACCGGTAAATGCCTATTACTATCTTCCCGGCGGCAAGTCCGAGAACATTCTCGATTGCCGCATCCTTGATCGCCGCTTCACCTTCAAAGATTCTCTGCTAACCGCTCCGGCTTCATACAAAAAGGTGGCATTGAGCAAGAATCTGTTTTTGACCAAAGGTCAGGTGGATATGCTGCAAGATATGTACGGTACCAAAGTAGAGCTCAAGTAGTCGGCGGTGGCTTCAAGGCATAAGGCGGTGGCTTCGAACGGAAGCATCAGGCTGTGGCGTTCTGCTGTTTGAAGTTTTCTACGACGCCTTTAACCGTGGCCACGTAGCGGTTTTCATTGTTACCGTCGCTGGACGGCGCGTACACCCCGATCACCTGGGAAAGGGTGCTCAAACCGCGCTTCTGCACATAGGATTCGTCAATCAGGCGGGCCCAGTCCCTGGCCCCTTCCGCCCAGGTGTCATAGCGCCTGAAAGTGCCGTCGGTGCCGCCTGACTCCGGTGCTCTGCCTTTGATATTGCCAAGGCTGTGATTGTCGTGGGCGCGACCGTAGCGGCCGCAAGTAGACTCTTGCAGGAAGAAACCCACGGCTACAGCCGGGTCGATGCCGCGCTCCGTGCAGGCTGTGTAGAGTGCCTGTGAGAAGCCGGCTTCCTTCGCTGCCGGTGAACCCATCTTTTCCAGGAAGGTTTGAATCTGGTCGGCGTTTGCCGAAGGCGGTCCCTTGATGTTGAGGTCGCCCTCCACCGGTTTGGGAATGGCTGTTCTGTCGATGGGTCCGTTTGGCTCAAAACTGCCGGAGCGATAGCCTGAAGTCGGTGCTGTGCCGATACTGCTGTTTCCTACTTTTTCTCCGCCGCCCAGACCATAGCTGCGGGACGGTGCCGCCGTCTGCATCGGTTGTGCTTGCGGCTGTACTTCCGGTCTGGCCTGCTGCACCGGTTGCGGGCGCTGGCTGTCGCCGCCGGCGGGAGTGACTGGCGCACTCTGGGCCGCTGCCAGCATACCTTCCAGGTAACCTGGAATATTGGTCTCGTTGGGATGGGCCTTCTGCCAGTAGAAGATCTTCTCTTGTATGACTGCAATTTTCAGTTCTTTGGCGGCCTGCAGAGAAGCGGCATCGCCTTTGCTGCCGTCCATCTGAACGGTGATGGAGCCGTCCGGGTTGGGTGTGGTTTTGGCTGGGTTAGCTACCATGTCGCCGTTGGCGCCGATGATGTAGTCCGGTACCTGACCGTCACCCGGGGTTGAGATGTTCACCTGTTTGTTTTCGCCCACCCACTGGCTCATCTGTGACCAGGCGGCAGCACTGAGTCCTGCCGGCGGCGGCGCTTCGGCTGGAATGGCGGAAGAGAACTTAACGGCGTCGGACTGGCCGGAGCGGGCACCGATGGTTGAGGCATAGTAGTCGCTGTGAAAAGCGCTAGAAGCGTCTGCGGATGCTTCGGCCGGTGCATGTGAAATTTCAAAATTTGAATGTGAAACCAACTTCTGGGGCCTCGGAAAGAAACGGGGGTAAGGGGGTTTGGCCGTTGGATGAAGCGAATATATACCGCGTGGGTGGTTGTGTCTATGGTGTTTCTCCCCCCTTCTGTATGCGCGCAGTCGACCTGGGTATATTAGCTGGCAGTCGAACTTAAGTAGCGCTCCGGATGAGCTTATGACCAATGGCGATGGCTTTAGATTTATCGAGAGGGCGCGGGTCGCTTTCAACCTGGGCAAATATGCCCAGGCTGAACTGGAGGTACGGAAGCATCTGGCTCTGTGCCCCGAGGATGTGGACGGCATCACCTTGCTTGCCGCTTGCCGGTGCAATCTTGGTGGCTTTAAGGAAGCGCAGCAGTTAGCCGGACGGGCTCTCAGTCTTAACCCCCTCTCTGCCTATGCAAATTATGTCCTGGCCGCAGCTTGTCTCAGCCAGGGTCAGGTAATAGAAGCTGAATTGGCAATAGAGGAAGCGCTCAGGCTTGAGCCTGATTCTTGCACTTATCTGGTCTTCCTGGCTGCGATCTTGCCGCTTGGTGCTCCCCGGGGTCTGGAACTGGCCAGGCAGGCCCTTGCTCTTGAGCCGCATTCGTTGCCGGCCATGCAACAGCTTTACCTGCGCCTTTTGTATGACGGCAGACTGACAGCCGCTGAAAGCGTCTTGCAAGATTTGTTAGCTCGATATCCTGAGAATGCTCTTGTGCACGAGCAAGTCGCCTGGCACGATCTGGACAGTCCAGAGCGCGTACAGGAGGCGATTGAACATTTCCAGGAATCCTTGCGCCTGAATCCAAATCGGACCAGTTCCATGCAAGGCTTGCTCCAGGCTCGCAGTCGTTCTCATGCAGCATCCGCCTTGCTCAATGTCGTGCCTGCCAATCTGGGTTTTTACTGTCTCCTTCTGTCTTTGACGGTGCCGCTCGCCTATCTCTTCAGCTGTCTAACTTTCCATCATGAATTGAATGAGTCACACATTGCCGGCGCAATTCTTTTGCCGATTGCCGTCTATCTGGTAGTTCTGTTTTTTCAAATGATCGTCGAGCATCTGATTCTCCTGAGTCGACTGCGCTTTAAAAATGAGCGTCATCTGGTGCTTGCCAGGCTCAAAAATAGTGCACTTGCTTGTTCCATTGGTGCCATAATTGGTCTTCTGGTAGTGGCTACTAGCGATTTGTTTGCGGGGCGACCGCTTTTGTTGGTTGGTCCCTCACTCGGATTCTCGCTAGTTCAAGCACCGTCCTGGTTGTACTGTGATTGGCGGCAGCGGTTTCCTGGTGTGGGAAGCTTTGCGCCCCTGTTGCTCTTTACTGCGCTCTCCCTGTCCCTCTCATCTGCCCTCTCGCTTTTCCGCCATCATTTGCAGAGAAGACCTATGAGCACTGACTATTTTCGACGACTGCTCGTTATGCTTTGCTGTCTTGGCATTTGTCTGATGTTTGTGGCTATGGCTCTATTCAAATCGGTTCTGGCTGTCTATCTGACTTTTGTGGCAGCCACTATTTTGATATTTTGCCTGGTATTGAATCCGGTAGTGCTCAGCTACGTCAAAGCTGCCATTGCTAGAGACGCGGCGCAAATTAAAGACTGATCTCAATTGGCTCCTGTTTGAATCGCAGGGCCGCGCTAGAGTTAGAGCGTTGTCTGATCGGCGTGTCCGGGCATGAAGAAGCTGACGGCCGCTCCCATCAAGTAAACAGTGGACACCAGCAGGGCGGCTGAGGCATAGGAGCCGTTCAATAGAGCTATCAACTGCCCGCCCAGGACCGCTGCCGCCGCCGATAGGATGCGGCCGCAGGTGATGCTGGTGGTGACACCGGTGCAACGAATTTTTGCTTCATAGAGTTCAGGCACGTAAATGAACAAGAGGGCAAAGAGCATCTGGGCAAAAAAGCCCATACAGAAAACCAGGATGAGAAGCTCGTTTCCATAGTGCTTGACGGTGCCGAAGAGCAGCAGGCAACTGCAGAAAGTCATCAGGTTTGCCAGACGGAAGCTTCTTGCTCTGCCTAACTTGCTCACCAGAAAGCCGGCTATGAGAGAACCACTCAAACCGCCTATGTTCATAGTGACGGCAGCCAGACTGCGCTCGTGCACCGCAGCTCCGCCCACAAGTTGTGTCACCCAGGCCGGCAGCCAGGCCAGCACTGCCCAGTAACCGACGATGGCGGCTGTGGAAAGACCCATGGCCACAAGGGTGCTGTGCCGGTTCTTTTGCGAGAATACTTGCGGCAGGGTGAAACCCGCACCCTTTAGTCTATTACCGCTTGCTCTCGCTACCATTTTGGCAATGCGCTTTTCTCGCTTCACTTCCTCGAAATGCTCGGGTTCTTTCAACTTGGTGCGGAAGTAAACCGTGACCAGGGCCGGCAACACCCCCAGCAGAAAGAGATAGCGCCAGCCAAGGTGGCCGATATAGTAATTAGCCACAGCCGCCAGCAAGTAGCCACAGGCGAAGGAGCTGGCCAGAAAGGAAGCCGCGTGCATGCGCGATTTCGTCTTGAAAGTCTCTGCCACCATGACGGCGCCGATGCCGATTTCACCACCTATGCCGAAGCCCACGAGAAAGCGATAGAAGGCCAGTTCCTGCCAGTTATGACTGAATGCACAAAGGCCGCTGGCCAGTGCATAGAGCAGGATGGTACAGAGCATGATACGTGAACGTCCGAAATAGTCGGCCAGAATACCGCAGCTGATGCCGCCTATCACCCAGCCGATGATGAAAATAGCCAGCACCAATGCCCCCACCGGTGCCACCACGCTATGGGCGCTGGCGCCGATAAGTTCCGACAGGCACTGATGCATAACCAGCACATAGATAGAGGCGTCCATGCCGTCGAACATTTCGCCCAACCAGGTGGCAGTAAGCACTTGCCAGCGGCTGTCTTGCGGAACCGGCCGGACGGCGCTGTTCCCATCGAGACCGACTGCAACCAGATTTTGCAAGGTGGAGCGAGACTTGCGAGAGCGGGCTCTACCGGGCGCATTCACGATTGCACTGGGCATGCTTGTATCCTCTTTATCTAAAGACGGTAAGTTCTTGGCCCCATACTAGAGTTGTCTTGTGTCTGAACTGTGGTCACTGGCTGCGGTTATTACTAGGAGAGGCGGCATTCTTGCTCAGGTGGAGAGGCTGTCTGGTGTGAGATCCAAAATTTAAGAGACTGACTTACTCCTAAATTGCTCTTAAACCCATAAGGACCTGCTTTTCTGTTATCCTCTCCTGCATTGTCGCTGGCGGCGTCGAAAGAGCCGCCTTTCCAGAGAGAAACCAATGCCATGTCCAACAGTCAAGACCAGGCGCTACCTAAACTGCTAGTGGCAGTGGCTGACAGGGAGAGTAGTCGTAAAGCCATTCAAACTGCATCCGCCTATGCCCGTGCTCTTAATGCCGAACTTATTCTCGTCAATGTGCTTGGCGATCCGCAGCGGGTTGGTGTGGTTGCTCAATTGATTGAAAGCGATCTGCCGGTGATTGAAGCCAAGTTATGGCTTAAAGAGACCATCGACTCTCTGTCGGCAGTGGGCGTCACCAGTTCCTTCTTACTTCTGCGCGGCGAAGTCGGGGCCGTAATTGTCAGAGAAGCTGTTGAGCAGGCTGCGCAAGTGGTGTTCCTCTCCACCACGGTCAAGCATGAGAGTTTTGAGATCGAGCATGACCCCATTGCTCATTATGTGATTGAGCATTGTCCCACTGATGTTTACCTGGTGCGACAATAAAAGGCGGCGGGGTCTTTAGCTGAGGTGAAATTGAAGCAGACTCACCGAAACCTTTTGCTCCTGTCCCTTGCCGTTGCATTGCTTCTCTTGCCTGGGGCAGCTCTTTGCCGTCCGCAAAAGCAAGTTGCGGGGCGGGCGTCGTCTCACACCGCAGGCAAGGCTGCTTCTGCTGAGCGGAAAAGTTCTGAAAAACGAGCGAAGAAACTGGTTTTCCCCGTTGCCAGCCTCAGTCCTGTGCAGAGAGATGCCTACAATATGGCTCTCAAAGCGGATCGGTGCAATTCCATCATGGAAAGCGAGGAAGCCCTCACTCTTTGCAATCAAGCCCTGAAGCTTGATCCCCGTTGTTCAAAAGCTTATCTGGCCAGGGGGCAGGCTCTCATCAATTTGAATCGACCCGATCAGGCCCTGTCCGACTTTTCCAGGGTCGTTGACAGCAAAGACAAGTATTTTACCTATGGGGCCAGGCGCTTGCGGGCCGATCTTTACTGTGTGCTGAAGCGTTTTGCGGAGGCCATAAAAGATATCGACGCCCTGGAGGCGGACGGTGCCACCTTGAGCGACGGTATGCATGAGACCCGAGCCGGCTGCTACAGCGGTCTGGGTAAACATGCCCAGGCTATTGCCGACTACAGTGCCGCCATTTCTCTCAGACCGAACACCACCAGACTGCGAGTCAAACGCGCCGAGAGCTACTTGCATGCCGGACAGTATGAGAAGGCGGTGGCCGACTTTACCAGGGTTATTGAGGTAGATGGGAAAGACGGCAATTTTATGGGAGGCAGCCCGGAGGCCTATCTGGGCCGGGCCTCCGCCTATGATTTGCTTGGCCGTAAGGACCTGGCAAATAAAGATCGCGCCGCCGCCCGCAGCGCCGATCAGCAAAACTACGCCGACGCGCCCTTTCGAAGCCCAGGTAGAAAGTAAATCGCTGCGAAGTTGTAGTAGATGCGGCTGTATTTGCTGGGAAGAGAGGCAATTGTAAGTTTATTTTTGGGTGAGTTGACGAGAGCGAGACGACCGGTCTAATCTGTTCCTATCGCTGCGGTTCAAATTGTGTTATTAACTCGATCGACCTTTTGAGGTCGGTCCCTCTACCGTTCCCTCTGGAGGGTTCCATGACGACAGCTCAAGTTCAAACTCAGGCCGCCCCGCCTAAAAATCTTCTGGGCAAGATTGCCATAGTCACCGGCGGATCCCGGGGCATAGGCGCTGCCATCGCCGCTCGGCTTGCTGCCCAGGGCGCCACCGTTTTCATCACCTATGCTAGAAGCAAAGAGAGTGCTGAAAAGGTGGCCGCAGCAATTACTCTTGCCGGCGGCAAAGCCATCGCCGTCCAGGCCAACGCTGCCTCCGCTGCCGATAACCAGGCTCTTGTGGCTCTGGTAGCCAAGCACGGCAAGATCGATATTCTCGTCAACAACGCCGGTGTATTTGAAGGTGGTTCCATCGAAGCCGTATCGATTGACCAGTACGAGCGTGTATTTGATACCAATGTCAGAGGTGTGGCTGTGACCACCATGGCTGCCCTTCCCCAAATGAACGACGGCGGCAGGATCATCAACATCTCTTCCGTGGCAGCCAGAGCAATTGCCCCAGGTTTCGGATTTTATGCCGCCACCAAAGCCGCCCTCGATGCCCTGACACGAGCCTGGGCTCAAGATCTCGGCAAGAGAGGCATAACCGTTAACTCCGTTTCGCCGGGCACCACCCTCACCGAGATGCTGGAAGCCGGGCTGCCGGAAGCGGCCAAGCAAACATATGTTTCAAAGACTGCCCTGGGCAGGCTTGGTGAGCCCGACGATATTGCCGCCGTAGTGGCCTTCCTGGCCGGTCCGGACGGACTCTGGATGAATGGCAAAGTGTTGGAGGCAGACGGCGGCCTGGCTGTCTAGGCCTGGTCGGAGTTATCTCGCCCAGACCAGTCTGGTCCAGGCTGGTCTGGCTGAATCTTTCTGAATCTTTCTGAACCTTTCTGAACCTGGTTCAATGCTTGATCGAGAGAGGAAGAACTATTCCAGTAGCTCCACCAGTTCAAGGGCCAAGATGTTCCAGCTCATGAAGTTAGGAGCCCATAGTGGCGCCCCTGTTTCGGCATTGTAGTTTTCGTATAACGTGCCTGTGTCGTCCAGCCCTTTGCCGAGGGTGGCCACAACTCGGGCGGCAATGTCTTGAGCTTCCCTTTCGTAGCCGTATTTGAGCAGGGCTCTCACTATCAGGGCATTGGGCAGTACCCAGACCGGTCCCTGCCAGTTGGAAACGATGGCCCGGCCGTAAAGCCCGCGCCTTTGTTGATTGGCCAGTGGTTCTGATACCGCATGCGATGCCAGTCCGGCCGGGCGCAAGAAGTGTTCCTGGTTGAGGATGTTTTCGCGGATTACGCGGTGGGCTCGTTCCTCGGCCGCAAAACCCATAATTACCGGTGTCAATCCTGTCCAGCTGCGCAGGGCGACGGTGGTATTGTCCGCGGTATTATAGCCGCAGTATAGGGCCAGTTTGTCGTGCCAGAAGTGCTCTTCTATAGCCTGGCACAATTCACTTGCTTGAGTCTCACAGGCATCTTGTAAAGCCTTATTGCCACAGGCTTCCGCCAGGCGCGCCAGAGCGTTATACTCGCCGGCCAGATAACTGTTGATATCAACAGCTAAAATTCGCCCGTCGTCAAATCGGGCCATGGAATCGTCTTCATCCTTGGCCGCTTCTCTGGGAGCAATCAGTGCCAGATTGTCGTCCACGCCGCTTTCCAGCACATTGCGCCAGTGATATAGCCCCCATTTGCTCAGGCGTTGTCTTCTGAAATAACCCAGATAGCAGTCGAGGTCGGTGAGATAGGCACTGAATAAAGCCAACCGCTTGCGCTCTTCTGCGTTCAGGCCGCCCTTACCAAACTCGCCGGCCGTCTTTGAGCCGTTCTTGTTTCTCACCTGGGCCAGCAAGGTCTTAGCCAGAAAGGGCTTGCACTGGTCGCCCAGATCCCAGACCCGCCCAGGTGATACCGTGCGCGGAATCTGACCATCAGCTTGCTTGAGGCTGAGGAAGTTGGCCACTACATCCTTTTCCAGTCCCTCGATACCTACCCGGTGTGCGGCCTGCGAGAAAAAACAGGCGTCCCAGTCGTACATTTGCAGGTAATGCCCGGTGGTGGATCGCTCCGCTACGGTTGCTTTGTCGTCAGCGCCGGCTACCACTCCATAGCTCGGCGTCGTATAGCGGTATGGCAGCATGCCTTCAGGTTTGTGCACGCACTTGGGGGCATGTTGCTGAAAGAAGTCTTTCAGTTTGCGGAGCTGTTTTCCGCTTACGGTTTGGCCTTTTTCCTTAGTCATAGTTGCCTATTTAAGCACATTTATATCGTGATAAAAGTTTTTGCTTTCTCTCCATATCTTCTCATCCGCTTTTAAACACAAAGGCCGGAGCGGAAACCCTGGCGAGAATCCGATCCGGCTGAAGGAGAGTGGAAAAATGGTGAGATTCGCAGCGGTTAGGAACCAGGTTTCGGTGGTGATGAACCCAGGTGATTAGATTCTGCTGGAAGAACAGGCTGTCGCTGCGAATCTCTGTTATCTATTTAACCGCCTCAGTCTTTCGCTTCCCTTTCGTTTGTTTTTGATCGACAGCTTTTTTCTCCACGGTATCATCAATGGCTGCCTACCATTGAAGGTGTCTCTGCTTTTGGAAAGACAATCTTTACGCAGGTGCCGCTTTCTTTGGAGGAATCTGAAAGAAGAATTTGCGCCTGGTGGGCGGCGGCGATTTCCTTGACAATAGCTAGACCCAGTCCGCTGCCCTGTACATCGCTGCCCAGGATGCGATAAAAACGTTCAAAGACCTTGTCGCGCTCCTCTTCCGGTATGCCCGGTCCGTTATCCTCTACTGTCAGGGTTAGATTCTCGTCTTGCTCGATTCTAACTTCCACGGTACCTCCCGCTTGGGTGTAACGCAGAGCATTTTCCACCAGGTTAACGGTCAGGTCGGTTATTCCACCCTTGCTGCCAACCATTAGTGCCGGTCCGGCCGACGGCAGAAACTGCAGATCTATATCTTTATCTAATGCTTCCGTGATTAAGTCGGAAGTTACCTCCGAGACCAATATATTCAAGTCTAGAGTGCTGCGGTCCGGCAGCTTGTTGGAAGGCTCTGCTCTGGCCATGGAGAGTAACTTGTTCACTAGATTGGTCAATCTGTCGCAGCCTGAATTGAGCTGAGCTAATATGGGCTGTAACTTGTCTTCTTTTGCTACCCTCTGTGCCAGACCCACATAGGTTTTTAGACCGGCTATGGGGGTTCTAAACTGGTGTGCGGCGTTTGCCACGAAGCGCTCCTGTGACTCGATATCATGCTTGAGTCTTTCGATTAGATCGTTGATGGCTAAAATAAGCGGATACACTTCGCTGGGAGCCTGGGAAGGCTCCACCGGCGTCAAATCTAACTTCGAACGTCTGGAGATTGCTCGCTCCAGCTTCTTGAGAGGAGTCAGACCTTTGGTCACTCCCACTGAAACTGCTGCTGCCCCCAGCACGATCAAGATCACCTGGGGGATCACTATGGCAGAGAGAATTCTGTGGGTGAGATTCTTTCTACCGTTAAGTGTTTCAGCCACCTGTACAAACACAGGACGGTCGTATGCATGAGGTGGAATTACGCGAATACGAGCAATTCTAATTTGTTCGCCGTCCAGATCGGAGTAGCGGAACACCGGTTTGTCGGATTCTAGATTGCTTTGCGGTTTGGGTAAGACGGCGTCTCCGGAAATGCGGGTGCCGTCAAGCTCCAATACCTGATAGTAAAGTTTGTCGTTGGAATTGTGGCGCAAGATAGCTTGCGCGGCCGGCGGTAGATCCACTGAAACCTGTACGCCGTCAAAGCGCAGGCGCGCTGCCACTGCCGCCGCCGAGTTCACCAGCTGCCCGTCGTAAGCATCGCTGGCAAAAGCTGCTGCCATTTGATAAGCCACGGCCGAGGCACAGAGGCACAGCCCGCACAGGGGAATTAGAAGCCATGCCAGGAGTTGTCGGCGGATAGAGCTAGTCGATCTTTTCAAGTAGGTATCCAAGACCTCTCAATGTTTTAATTTCTACTTTACTTGTTTCCAGCTTCTTCCTCAGTCTGTGCATTGCTATATCCACAGCATTTGAGGACAATTCGGTGTCCCAGGTAGAGAGCCTTTCCACAATTTGTTGCTTACTCACCATCCGACCGGAGCGTTGCAGGAGGATCTCCAGTATGGCAAGCTCCCGCGCCGACAGATCCAGCGGTTGTCCGTCCATCAGGACGGCCCGGCTGAGGGTGTTGAAAGATAGCTGACCGTAAACTACTTCAGTGTGATTATCCCAGTTGTCTTTGCGCAACAAAGCACGAATGCGCGCTTCCAATTCGGGTAGCTGGAAGGGCTTGGTAACATAGTCGTTGGCACCTAAGTCCAGTCCCAAGACACGATCATCCAGTCCATCACGAGCAGTGAGAATGATCACGGGCATATTGTGACCGGAACCTCTTACTGTCTTCAGGACTTCCAGCCCGTCCATTTTGGGTAGGCCCAGATCGAGAATGAGCAGGTCATAGGGAGCCAGTTTCACCGCCGCTGTCGCGTCTAAACCGTTGTTGACCGTATCTATGTTGTAGCCGCTTTCCGAGAGCGCCGCTTTCAACCCGTCGGCCAGAAAACGATCATCTTCGGCAAGAAGAATTCTCATTTCATCATCTCCACTTGCTGTCTTTCATGGTAACTCTTTTTTGCTATTGATTTGCCCATGAAAGGTAATTGAAAGGTTGCCTGCGCTAGCCTCTTGCCCGGTTTTTGTATGGTGGGTGTATCTTCCTGGTTCGCTGCCGACGCTGTTTTGCTCATATAGTTCACTTCAGTCGTGTGGGGTTGGGGCGAAAGATTGATGAAAGACGTAGTTACTATAGTGAAGGTAGGCGCCTGAAAATCTCGAATCAGCCGGTTTGCGTTAACACCGGTTAGGTTTGTCTGAGGCGCGAAAGGAGAGCAATGAATATTCTATCTTACCGCGGGCCAAAGGCCGGCGGCGGGGTTTCTGCCGCCCTTTCCAGCGTGATGAAGACCTTTGCCAACTGTACCGGCGGTCTCGTACACTGGTGGCATGTGGCGGGATGTTCCGTGCGGGATGCCCTCGACCGGCATGACAGGGATGCTGAAGCCCTTGTGGATATACCAGCCGGAGTGATCGACGGCCACTACCGTTATTGCAACGAGTTTCTCTGGCCGATCATGCACGATTTGCCGCAATATGCGGTCTTCAACACTATTGACAGGCATTGCTATAGACGATTCAATCTCAGTTTCGCATCTCCTGTTTTACATTCATTGCGAAATCACCAGTCCAGCCATTACTTCGTTCAGGATTACCAGATGGCTCTGGTACCTCGAATGCTGCGCGTTCAACCGGGTCTCGATATCAGTTTGTTCTGGCACATTCCCTGGCCGCGCCTGGTTATGGAGGAGCATCGCCCGATGCTGGTGGAGGTGGCGGAGGGTCTACTGGGATCGCAGCGTCTGGGCTTCCACACGTCCGAATATGCGGATAACTTTCTTTCCTTCGTGGCTAGCTATATGCCTGCCTTTTCCGTAGATTTTGAGGCTCTTACAGTTACCCCGTCCTCTGCAAGAGCAGGCGGTGATTTATTTGGCAGCCGCTCTCAGTCTGTTACCCAATTGGTGGTATCGCCGCTGGGGCTTGATCTCGATTTCTGGAAGTCTAAAGCCGGTGCCGGCGTCTGGTCGGTTTCTTCTCCCAGCGTTGAACTGACGAAGTCGCGCCCCTTTGTTCTTTCCGTGGATAGAGCCGACTACACCAAGGGCGTGCTGGAACGCATTAATGCTATTGATAAGTTCTTCGAGGCTTATCCGGAGCGAGTTGAGCAGGTTTCATTCTTGCAAGTTTGCCAACCAACAAGGCAAGGCCTGGCTGCCTTCGACAATTATTACCGGCAGTGTCGCGAAGTTACCGATGATGTCAACGGCCGTTACAGTCAAGGGGACTGGCAACCTATAGTCTGGGTAGATGAGCCTCTACCTCAGTCGGCGCTGATTGAACTCTACCGCAGTGCCAGCGGTATGTTGGTCAATCCCGTGCGCGACGGGCTGAACCTCACGGCCAAGGAGTTTGTAGGCAGCTCCGCTTCCAATCCGGGTGCTCTGCTACTTTCCCCGGGAGCCGGCGTGTTTGCAGAATTGGGTGGCCATTGTAGCCCTGTCGATCCTTCTTCGCCCACGCAAATGGCTTCCGCCATAGAGGGTGCCTTGACCATGTCCTTGCCCGAGCGGCAAGAGCGAATCTCGCGCATGAAGGATATACTGAGAGCACACACACTGGAAGACTGGTGGACGACTTTTGCAGTTGCGCCAATCGATGCGCTTACTGATATGACTTGTTCAGAGGATGTGCGTGAGGCGATTGGATTCTAATTCGCAGCACGGGTTTCCCTCACTGTGCAAAACATACGATCCGGCTGGAAATTCTCTTCCATTGTGCAGCGAGTTTCTGGGAGAGGTATGAAATGGCCAGGGCTAAGAAAGTTAGTGCCGACACTGAACAAGAACTGCCGTATGTGGTAGATAGTCGTCCGCTCTGCCAGGGCATGCGCTTTGTTTTAACCGATGCCGCTCACCCGCGCAAGGTACTCAAGCACGGCAGTCATTTTCTTGTACTGGATGCCGCCGGAATGATTCCAGCTTGCAACACGCTCGGCTACGGCTACTACCGTGATGACACTCGCTATATCTCTCAGTGGGAGATGGCTCTCGATGACGCGCCGATTTCATTGCTGTCCAGTCGTATAGAAGACGGCTTTTCTGCCACTTTGTTTTATACCAATCCACAGACCGCCAATCTGCAACAACAGCGCATCACTCTTTTGAGAGAGGTGGTGTTGGGAGATGCGCTCTATGAACGAATCACGCTTGAGAACTTTCATAGTGAAGAAGTGGAATTTGATCTGACAATTAGCCTGCAGTCTGATTTCGCAGACATGTTCGAGGTTCGAGGCCTGAATCTCTCTCAAAGAGGTGAGCGCATGGTGCCGCTGTCCGGCAAGGATGGCCGTTGCCTTTCGCTTGCGTATAAAGGTTTGGATGGTTTGTTGCAAGAAACCTTGATTGATATTGATGCCTCCGGAGCGCAGCGGGCCTCTCTGCAAGACGGCAGATTTACGATTCGCTTTAGGTTGCCGGTCAGGCAGAGCCGTAGCATTAGTTTGAAGGTGCTGACCCGGCTCAATGGCAAGACTGCTCCCGTAAGTCATGATGAAGTGGATTATGCCAGCGCTCTCAAGCTGGCAACCAATAGATATCTGAATTGGTGCAAGTCGGTGGTGGATATCCAGACTTGCCAGGAGCTTTTTGACGTATCTCTCAACCGCAGTTTGAAAGACATATACATTTTGCGTCAGCCGACTCCAAAAGGGATCGGGCTGGCCGCGGGGATTCCCTGGTATTGCGCCGTCTTTGGTCGCGATTCGGCCATTACGGCTCTGCAACTGCTTCCCTTTGCCCCTGAGCTTGCTCGCGAGACTATCGAGGTCCTGGCTGCCTATCAAGGGCAGAAAGACGATTTGTATAAGGCCGAACACCCCGGTCGGATCATGCATGAGCTGAGATTGGGCGAACTTGCAAGGCGGGCTGAGATTCCTCACAGCCCCTACTACGGCACAGTGGATGCCACGCAATTGTGGCTCATTCTCTACGGGCAGTACGTATCCTGGTCTGGGGATATTGAGTTTGCTCGGCGGCTGTGGGGGTCTGTGTATTTAGCGCTGGATTGGTTGGATAGAGCAAGCGGCTCAGGTTATATAACTTACCAGCGGGAGAGCCCACATGGTCTGGAAAACCAGGGCTGGAAAGATTCGGGAGATTCAGTCATGCACCGGGACGGGCGTTTGGCAAACCCGCCCATCGCTCTATGCGAGGCGCAAGCCTATCTCTATCAGGCCTGGCAGGAAGTAGCAAGCGTGGCGGTATTGCTGGGCAAAAGCGAGATAGCCGATTCTCTCGTCGTCAAAGCCAGGTCTTTGAAGGATAGATTTCAAAGAGACTTTTGGATGAGCGATGAAAATTTTCTAGCTCTTGCTCTGGATCGAGACGGCTGCCAGGTTGGTTCTATAAGCTCGAACCCCGGGCATTGTCTTGCCTCCGGCATACTCGATGAAGACAAGGCCCATCTTGTGGCTGATCGCCTCATGAGTCTGGAGTTGCATACAAGTTGGGGTATTCGCACGCTTTCCTCCGGGGCCAGTTCCTTTAATCCGATCAGCTATCACAACGGCTCTATCTGGCCTCACGACAATTCTATGATCACTGAAGGCTTGCGTAAGGTGGGTCGGGTTGAGGATGTTCACTCGATTATGAGGGAGCTATTTGAAGTGATGCTGCTGCAGCCTGATTTTCGACTGCCGGAATTATTCTGTGGTTTTGACAAGATTGACGCCGCCGCACCCATAAACTATCCGGTCTCTTGCTCACCGCAAGCCTGGGCGGCAGGAAGTATATTCCAACTTCTGAAGGTATGTTTGAATTTCGAACCTGATGCGGCACGCGGGATTCTGCGAGTGCGAGAGCCGGCTTTGCCTGACTGGCTTGATACCATCACGCTGACGGGGCTGAGGGTTGGTGCGGCTTCTGTAGATGTAAAAGTTACTTCACAGGCTGGTTCTACCTCCTGTCAGATACTGCGTAAGGAAGGCAACTTGCGAGTGATCATTGAATGTTAAAGCTTGATTGGGTGAGTCATTGCGACTCCTTTCCACTTTGTGAGGTGAATAAATGAGAATTGCCCAACTGGCGCCACTGTCCGAAAGCGTCCCACCCACTGGTTACGGAGGGTCCGAGCTGGTAGTCAGCCTGTTGACGGAAGAATTGGTCAGGCTCGGTCACGAAGTCACCCTTTTTGCCTCCGCTGATTCCGTCACGGAAGCACGCCTGGTGCAGATTGCACCAACCGGTTTACGGCTCTTACAAGAGCCGCGTCATCGCTGGGCGGCCTATGACCTTAAGGCGCTCATCAAACTAAAGGAGATGAGCCGGGAGTTTGACCTGATTCACAATCATATGGGCTATCAAGCCTTACCAATGCTTGAAGCACTGCAAAAGCCCGTCGTATCTACCAACCATAATCCGGTCAAGGACTATTGCGCTCCTGTATATTTTGCCTACGGCTCCATGAATTACGTTGCCATCAGTGAGGCCTACAAACGATTGAATTATCCCGAGCGGCTCAATTATTGCGCCACCGTTTATAACGGTATTGATGTCGAAAAGTATCGATCGACCCTTGAGAGAACACGCGAGTATTTGCTGTTCATCGGACGTATCGGTGCCGATAAGGGTGCGCGGGAGGCTCTGGATTTTGCAGGTAAGGTTGGGCTGCCCATTAAGATGGCCGGTAAAGTGGATGCCAATGACAGAGAATACTTCGAACGCTTTGTTTTGCCCCGCATCAAGGAGGGTTCTGTCGATTACCTCGGTGAGGTAACGGAGGCGGAAAAGATAGTTTTGTATGCCGGAGCCGTTGCTGTAATTTATCCTATCAATTTCGATGAACCTTTTGGCCTGGTGATGGTGGAAGCAATGGCCAGTGGTACGCCGGTGATCGCCCTGGATCGGGGATCAGTGAAAGAGCTGGTGTTGGATGGTGAAACCGGTTTAGTCGATTCTTCTATCGACAATCTAGCCAAAAGAGTGAATTCGGGTGCTCTTGATAAAATTAAGGGAAGTGCCTGCGTTGAAAGGGTGAAGGGTCATTTCAGCAAAGAGTCTATGAGCAGCAATTACGAGGCTCTCTATAAGCGTGTTCTGAGCGCTGAGCCGGTATTGGCGTCTGTTTGAGTCACGGCGCCATAGCGGTCGGCAGCGCGTCCGGGTTACTGAGCCTGAAACAGGCTGGTTGGGAGGATTTATGTCATTGACCAATGGACAATACTCGGGAGAAGAATTAGATGGTTTCCCCATCTTCTCCCTTGATTGTGAATTCATCGGCAAGTCTTTTGAGAAAGCCGACCTGAAGCGAATGTCTGAGGATCGCCTATTCGTCGGTCTGGATCGAGATGGGACTATTGTTCCCATCTATTCTGATCAATCTCTGGCTCTGGTTGATGATCGTGTTCGCAAGATTATCAATCAATTGACTAAATTGCCTCAGACCACGGTTTCAATAGTCAGTGCTCGCAGTGCCGAGCGTCTCAAAAAAGATTACTATTCGGCAGAGGCTATACTGGCCGGCAATTATGGTTTGGAAGTCTATTTCCCTGATGATACCGCCGTGATTCAGAAGGAAGCACTTGAAGCGCTGCCGCTTTTGCGCAGTCTGAGGCAGCTTATTGCCGATGAACTGGAGTCGACTTTGCCGATATGCCTTGATGATCACGTGCTCTCTTTGTGTTTGCATTATCACCTGGTGCCGGAGCACGAACAACAGATCGTTCACCAGAAGGTCTCCGCATTTGCCAAGCAATTTACCGGCTTGCAGTTCCGGGCTCTGCCCACCAGCTACGAAGTATTACCGCCTTTCGATTGGAGCAAGGGCCACTCGCTCTCTGTGATTGCACAAAGACTGGGGCTTGACGATGGTAAAACGTGCTTTCTCTTTATCGGTGATTCCGAAGCGGATGAAGCTGCCTTTCAGTGGTGCAACGAAGCCGGCGGCATTTCAATTCTGGTGAATAGCCGAGAGGTGGAGGGTAGCGCTGCTAAATACCGGGTGCATTCGCCCGGACAAGTACTGGCTTTCTTGCAGTACTTGTCTGGAAGTCGACAGTGAAAAGCCGGGTCCGGCCTTTGAATTGCCTAGCAATCCCAGAGGTGCGCCAAGGTCATACTGGCTCGCCATTGGACCAATGTATTGTTATCGTTGGCTAATAGTTTCAGTATGGCTTTAGGGAGATTGTGATCTTCGGCCATGGAGAATCTCACGTCCGGGTTGGGATCGTCTGCCAATTTAAGCAGCGTGCCAAGGTTGGTCTCAGGATTTGCAGCTACTGCTGCTCGTACTTCTGCAGAGGGATCTTCCGCTAACCTGTTGAGCAAATCAGGGCCTATTTTGACTCGGTCGGCAACTCTTCTTCTGACATCTTTATCTGTGTGCTTGGTGAGCTTGTGCAATTCAATGCCGGAGACATTGCTTGATCCGGCTAATATGTAGCTTTCTGTTAACTTCATCATGACTTCTCCTCCTTCAGCACTGAGCGACCAGCTTGAACGCCGGTGGGCTGAATCGATGTATACATTATATCACAATTAGTTCGTTTGGTGAACAAACGGCGTATCGGAGGATTCGGCTATGATGGCTTCCGAAAAGCGACAACAAGGGCCTGTGGGCAAGGTAACAATAGGGTAAATGGCACCGCGATTTTTTCGTCACGTTGATGAAACGATATTGAGCAGGCTCCAGCAGCGCCTTGAGCAGAATGGCAGACTCTCAAGGGATTTTCTTGTGCTGCTTGCCGGAGCTACCGCAATTGCCACGCTCGGTTTGTTCCAGAACAGTCCGGCAGTAATTATCGGTGCCATGATTATTGCACCTTTGATGCGCCCGCTTACTTGCCTTTCTCTGGCTATGATTACTGCTGATGCCCGGCAACTTGCAAAGTCTGTGCTCACGCTTCTGGTGGGATCTGTGTTGGGAATCATCATTTCCACGACGATGGCCTGGCTCTTGCGCGCGCTGGAACTCACACCGGAGATACTGGCTCGCACTCATCCTACCTTGCTTGATCTTGGTGTGGCGCTGGCTGCGGGAGCCGTCGGTGCCTATTGTCAGGCCGATGAGAAACTGTCTGACACAATGGCCGGTGTGGCCATCGCCGTTGCTCTGGTACCGCCCCTCAGTGTCGTGGGTATAGGTCTGGCCTTTGATTCGCCTTCCGTAGCTTTCGGGGCCGCATTGCTTTATGCGACTAACCTGGTTGGTATTACCATCGCCGGCTCTTTAGTTTTCCTTTTACAGGGTTTCAGCCCGTTGAAACTGGCTCGCAGAGGGCTGGCAATTTCCGGCGTCTGTATCCTGCTGCTTGGCGTGCCTTTAGCCCTGAGTATGCGTGAGCTGATTCTTGAGAATCAGATTAGCGCCAAAGTAAAGACGGTCCTGAAGGAGAAGACAGTGACTTTTCGCGATGCTCAATTGCGTGAGGTGAAGGTCACTCGCTTCAAAGTACCGATGACTGTGAAAGCTACGGTACTGAGCGCCGGTGACACGATCACTCCCCGGCAGGTGACCCTGGTGCAAGATCTTCTTATAAAGGAAATTGGACTGCCTTTGAAGTTTGCCTTGAGGATTATTCCGGCTACGGAAGTAACAGCCCTTGACGTCTCGCCGGGTGGTGAAACCCGCGTAATGACCCCGCTTTCCAATTCGGCCGATTTCGGAGCGGACATCGATTTGCCGGCTGCGGAACAGTCGGTGCCAAAATCTGTACCGAAAGGCGAGAATTCCGGACAGCAAGATAATTCGATTATCGCAGAGCCGCAGGTACAATCGGTGGCACCGGCCGAGAATTCGGCTGTGGAGAATACGACAGTCGAGAAGGCTGCTGAGAAAGCCGCTAATGAGAAAGCGGTTGCCGAGAAAGCCGCTAATGAGAAAACGGCAGGCTTCGAGTCCGTTAGTGCAAGCAGCGCGGCGAAGCAATCGGACCGCATGGTAGTTGACTCTGAGAAAGCGCCGTCGGTGGAAGCGCGCAGCAGCAACAAGTAGTTGCGATTTTGTTTCCCTACATGGTTTCTGTCTAGGATTCTTCCTCTGGAAAGTATCGCGCTTCCAGTTCCACTTTACGCAGGCTTTCTTCGGTCAATACACCGTCCTTAACGAGTTCCTTAAGCGAGTCTTTCTCTAGCACATAGATTCGATGTCTCAATTCTTCCTCTTCAAGAGCCTTTATCGAGGTGTCTTCCAGTTGTAGGTCGTTGATTTGTTTTGTCAGTGCTTCTTTTTCCGCGTTCAATTCTGCGTGCAGGCGCTCGTGGGACGAAGCTGAAATAGAACCGGTCTTAAGTTGATTGGCCAGGAATTCCAGGGCTCTCTTTTTGGTTATGAGCTGTGCTCTCAGAGTTCGATACTGCTCTTGCTTTGGATCTTTGGCATTCATCTTTAGCAGGCTAACCAGCGGTTCGATCGTCAGTCCCGGAATCAACAATGTAAACAACACTACGCCGAAGGTAGTAATCGTAATCATTTCTTTGTACGGGAAAGCTTCGGGTAGGCTGAGAGCCAGGGCCATGCATACGGATCCTCTGAGCGCACCCCAGAATAGTAAATGTCGCCACTTCCAGGGAAGCTTGTTTTCTGCCATTCCTATCAAAGGGGCCAGTCCGTAGACGACTGCCAATCTGGCCAGTAATACCACCAGTACACCCACGCCAATCTGCACGCTGTACTTGAGAAGCAAGCCAAATTTCACTTGCAGACCGATGAGAAGGAAAATAAGTGAGTTGACCAGAAAAGCCAGGTACTCCCAAAATGAGTTGACCGCCATTCTTGTTGCCGGGGACATGCCGGTTCTGCTTCCGTAATTGCCCAGCACAATTCCTGCGGTGACAACGCTCAACACTGCTGAGACATGCAATTGCTCAGCGACCAGATAGGAGCCGTAAGCAACAATGGTAGTGAGCGTGATTTCCAGCAAATGGTCGTCGAATAGTCGTGTGATCTGAGATGCTCCGTATCCGATAAGCGCACCCGTGGCGCCGCCGCCCAGGACGACCAAGAGAAAGCTGCCGGTGGTGGCACCGATGGAGAATTGAGACTGGCTTATGACGCAAGCTAGAACCAGTTTGAAAAGTACTACAGCGGTACCGTCATTGAATAGGCTCTCGCCTTCTAAAATAGTGGTCAGTTTGCTGTCTATACCGAGCTTGCGAAATAGAGCCAGGACTGAAATTGGATCTGTGGCGGCGATCATTGCACCGAAAAGAAAGGCCGGTCCAAGGGCCACATTAGCCAGGAAATGCATGCCGTAGGCTACCAGCAGTGTGTTTATCACGACGCCGATGGTGGCTAGAATAGTTATGGACTTCCAGCTTTCTTGCAGCTCGGCCAGTCGGATATTCCAGGATGCTTCGAAAAGTATGGACGGCAGGAAGATTAAGAGAATCAGCTCCGGCGTCATTTCCACCGGCGGCAATAGGTGGAACAGTCCTATGCAAAGCCCCACAATTACCAGGGCTATGGAATACGGCAGTTTTATCCACTTTACTGTGATAGCCACAGATGCTGTCACAAGTAACAGCACCACAAATATGTCAATGTGAATCGTTTCTGCCATTAGAGTTGTTGTTAGCGCTCAAGACAAGAATATTTGTAATGCCGCATTTGGTTCTCCAATCAGCTAAGTCGTACCACTAACCGATACTAGAGACGCCAGGAAACTGCTGTTTAGTAAAGGGGCCAGGCTGGCTCCAACTGCTTCGGAGTAATGGTCCTCAAAACTGTATACTAGATTGCAGCCGTTTAAAATTGAGCAATAGCCTCTGAGAGCCGCTTCCATAGGAGCCTGCATACAGCCGCCTGCCTCGACTAACTTGCCGGTGATAATCACTTCTGCCGGGGCTATAATATTGACCGCACAGGCGATGCCATAACCGATGGCAGTGGCCGCAACGTCCAGCGTCTTTCTGCAACGGGTTTCACCGGCCTTGGCAGCGGCAATCACATCATCGATTTGCTGGATTTCAACTCCGAGAGCTTTGCAAATAGCAACTATAGAATCCGTGCCGGCTACCGCATTTATACAGCCGCTTCTGCCGCAGTTGCAGTCTAAGGCCTTGCCCGGTGCAACAATATGCCCGATATTGCCGGCCAGACCCTGACAACCTCTCAGCAATTCTCGGTCTTTCATAACCGCTGCCCTTACTTCCGTGCCCAGCCGCACCACTACTGTTATCTCGCCTTCACTCCCCTTTCCCCGTCTGCACTCGGCAATAGCTGCCATGTTTGTGTTTGAGTCAAAAACAGGCCGGCAGTTCAGTGAAAGTCTCTCGATGAGATGCTTGGCCAGCTTCTCCAGGTTTAGTGGAATTCCGTTTAAGTTGCTCAGCAGACTCGGGGTAATCGGTCCGGGGGCGGCAATTCCTAGACCGACAAAGCCTTTAGCTGCAGGAGATTTTGAGGCTAAAAGTTTTCCCAATTCTTGGACCGCCATGGAAGCCAGCGCATCGCTATCAAGATTGCGTTGAATGCGCTTTCGCCTGGTAGCGACCAGCTCACCATCGAGATCGGAAAGAGCGCATTCGATTCTGTCGTTGTCAATACTCATGCCGATGGAGAATCTGCAGGTTGGATTGAATACCAGACCGACGGCGCGTCGTCCACTGACAGAGGGCTTCGGCCCACTTTCCGTGAGAATATTTGCTCCGGTAAGCTGGTCTACGATGCTTGATACTGTAGATTTAGCTAGATCGCACACTTTTGATAGCTCGGCTCGACTCATGCCCGGTGATTCTCGCACTGCCATTAATATGTTGATGGCATTGCGATTGCGCATTTCGAGAAAACTGGGACTTGGCATTCCTTTATTTAATGGTCCGTTTTATGCCTACTCTGCTACCTTACCATAATTAGTTGGTTCGGCAAACGAACCAGGATTTAAGTGGTGACGACATTCTCGTCGAAGAGCCGGCTAATGTCCGGTCCCCTGCGTTATCCTATAGTGATGGTCTGTCTGCTTAGGTTTTGCAATGATTCTGAAAGTACTGCTCTCTGCTCTAGTTTTACTTGGTCCCGGCAATGCCGGTGTACGCACTACCGAAATGCTCGTGCCCCTTCCGGAGCAGCCGGTGCGTTCCTTCAGTGTGACTGAGTCTGAATTTTTGGAGAAGTTACGCAAGCCCCTGGGGCGCAAGAAAATTCTGGCGGCACCGCCGAAAAGCGAGTCTGTTGCCGCAGTCAAGCCGGAGCCTGTTGCCGCGGTGAAGCCGGAGTCTGGTGCCGCAGTGAAGCCGGAGTCTGGTGCCGCAGTGAAGCCGGAGTCTGGTGCCGCAGTGAAGCCGGAGTCTGGTGTCGCAGTGAAGCCGGAGTCTGGCGCGGTAAAACCGGAGTCTAGTGCCGCAGTCAAGCCAGAGCCTGGTGTCGCAGTGAAGCCGGAGGCAATTGCTAAAGTGAAGACAGAGCCCGGTGTCTCTGAAAAAGCTGCGGGTGGCGACGAAAAAACCGCTAGTGCGCCTGATGCTGTTGCTAAAGATTCGAAATCTGCGATAGAAGCCGGTGAAGCTGTAGCCAGCGCCGTGGACTATAAAATCGCCGACGAGAAAAATACCAGAGAGGTGCCCATCTTACTGCAGTTGTATCGCACACCGGCGGGAAAGCTGACCGCTGTGCGCTTGCGTGTGCCTTTCGACTGGCGCAAAGAGCTGGTCGCGCCGGGCAAGCTGGCCCTCTCGGCCTTGGTGCCCTCAATGAACGACAAAGAAAGGCGGGCCGCCACCGATCTAATTGCCGCTGCCCATGAGGAAAACGCCAGCTTTGGTATGGCGGATTACCAACACCAGGAAGTGCTCGTCAAGTACACCGGTTGGAAGGACAAGACCCGGGACTACGCCATCCTTGATTTTTGCTTGCCGCCGCAGGATGAACCCTCCGAAGCGGCCGCCCCTGGAGCTGAAGCTCCGTCAGAGCAAGCTTCTAAAGAGACCAATCCAAAGAACACTGAAGCCCCGGCCGAACAAGCCTCTAAAGAGTCAAAGCCTGAGATCGCTCCAGCCCACAAGTAACCGCTGAATGAAATTACGCCTGCTCTTACGGTCGCGCTTCCAGTCTGTAACCGACCCGGTGCACGGTTTTGATGAGCGACTCTTCGCCCTTGTCGGGGCTGTCTATCTTGGCCCGCAGTTTTGTAATATGCACCCGCACCGTATCTGGTGAGGCCTCACTATCCTTTGACCAGACTTCGTCAAGTAGCTCATTCTGGGTGAAGGTGCGGTTGGGATGACGCATAAAAAATTCCAAAAGGGCATACTCCCTCGGCATAAGTTGCAGGGGCGTGCCGCCTTTCGTGACGGTATGGGTGGCACTATCGAGGCTGAGGTCGCCGATTTCCAGCCGCGGTGAAACTAGGGTGCGCGATCTTCTGGTAATGGCGCGCAGTCTGGCTGAAAGTTCACGCATATGAAAAGGTTTGGTGAGATAGTCGTCGGCACCCAGATCGAGCCCACGTTCTTTATCGGCTACTGTGTTTTGACCGGTGAGAAAAATTATCGGCGCCGTGCCTCCTTTCTCTCGATATATCTTGCATACCTCAAAACCACTCAGCCCGGGCAAGCCTACGTCTAGAATGAGCGCATCATAGCTGTCGCTTTCCAGACGACTGAGAGCGGCCGGCCCGCTAGTGGCCAGTTCGATTTCATAATCTTCAGCCGTGAGAAAGTCTATGACCAGGTTGGCCAGTTTCTGCTCATCTTCGGCAAACAATATTCTGGGCATGGCAATGGTACTTTCGGAACTTTTATCCACAGACTGGGGTTCTATTTTAGCTTGCTCCGGGACGAGCCTGCTAGGGGTAGAATGGAGGCAATGGTTGACAGAGGTGCCTATCTGAAGCTAAGCATTGCTCAAAAAGGCTTGATTATCGCCGCTGTACCCCTGGTCTGGGGGTTAGTCTACCTCAGCGTCCTGGGCGTGCTGCTGGAGCGGGCGGAAGCCACGGCCAGACGCGAATCACGGGCCCGGGCCATTGTCTCGGAAGCCAGCCAGGCTCAGCGCGATCTCTTTGATGCCGGCAGCGCCATTGTTGCCTGGAATTATATGCGTACCAGCGCCCTGGAGAGACGCCTTGATGCAAGCATCGCTGCTATAACCCAGCGAGTCGAGAAAATTAAAGAGCTTATGAAGGGGGACAGCAGCCGTGCCGATAAACTGCGCACGGTGGAAGATCGGGCTCGCCAGATTGTAAGCGTGCTCCAGTGGCATAAAGCCCAGATCAAGAATTCTTCCAACAGCCTTTATTCCTTCGAGTTCACCCGCTTTCGCAAGCAGATCGAAGATGCTTTCAAAACTTATGTTGATGAATTGCACATTCTCACCACGGAAGAAAGAGCCATAGAAGAACACACGCTACAGAGGGAAGAGGCGCGCAGACAGGAACTGCAGCTCTATATTTTGGCGGGAGTAGCGCTCAACCTGGTGCTTTCACTGGGTGTCGCCGTTTATTTCAGTCGCGATATTGCCTTTCGTCTCAACCTTCTCAAAAAGAATGCAGAGCGGGTAGTGAAGCGACAATCTCTCTTGCCGACAATCTCCGGCTCTGATGAAGTCGCCGAGGTGGATGCCGCCTTTCGCCGCATGGCTTCCGATTTAAACCGAGCTGAGGCGGCTAAGCGCGATTTTGTGGCCATGGTCAGTCATGATCTGCGCAGTCCGTTGTCTGCCATTCAGGGCGCTCTGGAGCTTGTAAATGCCGATGTCTATGGCGAAATTTCCGCTAAAGGTAAAAGCCGTGTGAGAGATGCCGAATACGAATGTGTGCGCTTGCTATCGCTCATCAATGAGCTTCTCGATATCGAAAAAATTGAAGCCGGCATGATGGAAATGAACAAGGAAACTGCCGATCTGGCTGAGCTTGTGGTGCGCGGCAGTGAATCGGTAAAACTTCTGGCCGAGGCCAAGAATGTAAGAATTGAGGTATTTGGTGCTCATGCCCTGGCGCCTGTCGATAGCGAGCGACTGGTGCAAGTCTTCGTCAATCTCTTCTCCAATGCAGTCAAGTATTCGCCTCAGGGCGGCACCATAAGCGTCAACATCGAGGAAAAGGACGGACGCGCCACTATCAAAATTCAAGATCAGGGGCCGGGCATTCCAAAACAATTGCAGGAGTCAGTCTTCGATCGCTTCAAGCAGGCCCATGGTGGAGGCAGTGGTACAAGCGGTCTGGGCCTGGCTATTTGCAAAGCAATTGTAGAAGCCCATGACGGCAAAATCGGTGTAGTAAGTGAAGTGGGCAACGGAAGCCTGTTCTGGCTCCAGTTGCCCACCCGTTAACCCCACACGAAATAAACTCTTTTCTTTATGCTTCTACCTGCCAGCTTGCTTGGGGATTTTTGCCGCCGACGTCGGCTACGGTGTCGACCCAGTGCTTGCCGGTACCGTCACCTACGTCCATCATGATCTTTTCACCGATGATGTCGTAAACCTTTATTCCTTTAGCCTGCATCAAAGGGGCATGCTCTTTCAGGAACTTCTCTACTCGGGCCTTCTGTCCTTCTCTATCTGGATTGAGTCTGTCTTGTTGCAGCATGTCGGCTACCAGATGCCCAACAAAATATTTGGGCGTATCATGTCCGTTGTCCCATTTGACCGGGTCGAAACCAGGCGGGCAGGGGGCGAATTCCGGTGCTTCGGTCTGGCCTGGGTTGCCTTTGCCAATCACCGTCCACTGTACTTCCGGGTTCTTGCCGCCGATGTCTTTGACTACATCTATCCAGAGAGGGCCGGAGCCTTCGCCGGCATCCAGCAGAACCTTCTCGTCCTTGATGGCCCAGTACCTTGCCGCCTCGCGCTTCCATGGCCGGTACCTGGCTCTTAAGGAAGTTCTCGGCAAATTTCTTCTGTCCGGCTTCATCAGGAATAGCCTTCAATTGATCGAAGACCCTGGCCAGATCACGACCGACAGCATACTTGATAGTGTCATGGCCGCTGTTCCATTTTGTCGCATCGAAACCGGGAGGGCAGGGCGGTAGCGCCTGATCGACCGGATACTTGGGCATGTAGACACCGCGGTCACCAGCATTATCGAGAGGGAAGCGTCCCGGCTCTACCTGCGGGCGCATGGTCACTCTTCCGTTGCCTTCCTGGTTGCGCATCAGAGCCGTGACGTTCAACAATTGTACTTCCGGTGAGCCGTACAGGTCGCGCACCGTGTCTATCCACTGCGGTCCGCGTCCATTGCCGAAGTCAATCTTGATGCGCTCGCCCTGGATGCCGTGCACCTTAGCGCCCTGCTTTTCCAGCTCGGGCACTTGATTTTGCAGAACCCTTTCCACAAAGGTTTTGCGTGAGGCAGCATCAGGAATGCTGCTCAGTTCGTTCAAACTGTTTGCCATACCGCGAGCCAGAGTATACTCAGGAGATTTGTCGCCGCCGTACCAGCGTGCTCTGTCGAAGCCTGGCGGGCACGGTGTAACAACGTCGGAAAGATCGGGATCAAGGCGTCTCAGACCGTCCATAAAACGGTCCGGCTGGAAGGCGCCGCGTCCGGCCTGGAAAGAATTGTGATTAGTAAAGATAGGTGTGATTTCAAGGCTGGTAAGAAGATGCTGCGATTCTCTGTCGATGCCGTGGTTGCGGCTCTGGCTGCGGAAGAAGTCGGAGGCATCGTTACTGGCCCGGTGGGCCCAGGAATCAAAATTGCCGGCATCGCGTATGTCTTGACCGTTAGTAAGTTCCTGGAAGTTTTTCATACTCATTTCCTGGTCTCCTGAGCGTGGGGTGAAAAAACTCAGTTTTGTCGGAGTGGGCGACCTTGGGGGAGATGGCGATCGTCGCCCCGCCTCCGACTGCGTTCATATTAGGTGGCGGCAAGCGGGAAGTTGTTTCCGAGTTGTTAACACGCTCGGGTTGGATTGGGTTGGTTAAGGTTTGATTTCGTTGGATTGAGTTGCGGCACTGGTGGGCGTTTTTCGCCAGTCGTATACGCTCATCGATTCCAAGACTGTCTTGGTAATCCTATTCGCCCTGTTGTCCGCAGGAGGCTCAGGCGATCTCGCCTTGCTCTATTCCGGTGATTTTGTAACATCTACCGTCAAAGGCGACTGTCATCCGGCGCAGTGGCCGGTAGGCCGGTCCGCCTAACACGCGTCCATTGTCGTTGGGGTCGAAGGTGCTGAAATCGCATGGACAGCACAGCACTGGAGTTCTGGACTGGGCTATGTAGTCAAATTCGCTGGTATCACTCACGAAATTCACTGGCTGGCTGTGGCGGCAATATGTGCAGATGCGACTAAATGCGACAATTTTATCTTCTTCAGTGCGCATGATAAAACCAGGCGTTCTGCGAATCTCATGCCCTTCTGCATTGTACTCAATGTACCGTTGGATGAACATCAAAGGTATGCAAGTCCAGGGCTCCGGAAAATCCTTGGCTGTGAAAGTGGGGATGGGTGGCTCAGCAAGAGGCTGGTCCGACTCTCCCAGTAGGTCCAGTGGTCTTCTTGTCGGCAGCAAAATGCGTAGGAAGGGCGATGCCAAAAGTCCAAAGGTGAGGGCAAGTGGTAAACCTGCTATCAATTTGAGAATCGCTCGCCTTCTCAATGAGCCTCGTACGGTGACTTGATCCTTTGTGTTGAGTGGTCTATGGATTGAGAAGAGAGCCATCGGCTAGAGAGTAGAGCGCTTTATTCGCCGTGAATTCATTTCGCCACAATTCTTCGAGCGGAAAATGTTGTCTGGAAGCGTATTCCATGTACTCATCATAGATCTTGGCACTGTCTTCTTCTTGCATCCAGGATACGTATCCGACAGCAATTTCTGTGTGTCTCTTTGACGTAAAGTGAATGACAAAACTGTATCCGCCCTCGTTCTTCGGTTTGAATTTGAAGGACTTGCTTTCTCCTGGACTCAGGGGCCCGGTTTCAAATGCAATTCCGGTGTGTAAAACTTGAATTTTTGAAATTGGCTGGGCTGTGGCGTTTTGTACGGTGATGGTGACTTGGTTCTTCCTGTTCGCTTCGAAATTGAGAGCGATACATAGAACAACCATGGTCCAGATAGATAGTTTGATAAGGCGTTTCATGTGCCTTATTCTAGCAATCAGGACGGGTCTGTGGTCGCTGTAACTACCGCTACCGAAGGCGTAAGTTTTCGAGAGGCTGTTTGTCGAAGTTCGCCTCAGTAAGATTTGATCTTTTGCGGCTTCCCGGTTTGATCGACAATAATTTCCAAGTCGGGAACTATCGAAACGGAGGACAAAACCTGCTTACCGTCTTTGATGAAGAAGGCAGATTGAATAGACTTTTTGCCGCTGTCACAGGACTGGGATACGATGTTCAAAACCGGCTCGCCGTTTTTGTCGAGTCTCATGCTTTCGGTTCTGTCGCCTTCCACGATTTCGAGAGCATTGGGTTTGCCGTCACTCTGTTGTATCCATGCGCTGCTGCCGGGGAGACCGGTGGCTGCTTTTTCGCCATAAACGCCCTTTTCGTGCATTTGTTTTGCTGTTTGATCGGCGTTTTTGAGCAGGTCTGAGCCCAGGATATGACTTTTGTTGAATTCCGCAAGAGCCTCAAGCAATGGCGCGGCTGTCTCTGGATTAGCCCCGGGCTTGATACCTTCTGAAACCGATTCGATCTTCTTGCAGAAATCAGACATAGATGACTCGCTGTGTGAGGGTAGTTGTGCGCAGTCGGCGCTCTTTCGAACGATTGATCTTCCTCGGGTTCCAGGCTCAATGTAGCAAAGGATAATCGGGAGGGCAATGCGTAATTCCCGCTTGTTGCCGAAAGGGTTGGCTTGGCGGGTAAGTCTGTTTGAAGTGCATATCAGGAGTTTCCTCGCTTAGAGATGGACAACCTGCTCTACGATATCAAGCTCTACTCCATCTACTTCCATTGTTCCTGCAAATGCCTCAACCAGGTCTGAGTTCTCCCAGTTGAAAGTAAGCTCAATGTTGCAGTCAAAATGCATGGTAAGTGATTCCGTAGTGGGATTCGTCACCGAAACAACTGAGCTGTTCTGAAGCGATTCTATGGAAGCTAGCTCGGGATAGACTCGATAAGGACTGAAAAAAGCGAAGCAGGCTTTGTTGAATTTGACAAGCAGGTCGTCATTGTTTGGGTCAATTCTAATGGCTTCGATTCTTTGGCCAATTAGGTTGCTCATAAGGTTCGCTGGGGCTTCGGGATTCATTCATCGCCTTTTCTTTGTGTTGTTTTGATTACTCTATCAGGCCTCTAGTCGGCTGCCTCAGAGGTAGTCCGTTTGGTGTCCTGAGCTATCCAAATCATGCTTCGACAGTACCCTCTCTATCTTACTTAGCCCGCTGGCGGCGCCGTCCGGAATTGAAATGTGCGGTGCATCTATTTCCCATTCATGCGGATTAATCCGAATGATGGTGGCAGCAAACTTCGTTGCCGCCTTTGAATTCATATCGCGGATGGAGGGAAGAATTTTGCCGGCTCCAATTTCCAAAATTGTGATTGGCGGGTTGCACTCCCGCAAGAACTTATTGAACCGCTCCTCTTGTTCTTGGCTCTGCCGATAAAGCCAGGAGAAGTCGTTGAATAGAAGTACATTTGGTCGAGCTACGCCTCCGCAGAATTTGCAGCTTGGCACATGGTTGGAACGCAGAGTAGAACTGTCAATCGTGAATGACTGATCATTCTCCCAGACTTCGGGGCGGCAGGGTGTTAGGCACTGTAGCTTCTCCATGGTGCCACTTTTTTGTACTATTTTGCTTGTTTCGAAGCCCGCCTTCTGAAAGTGTCCGTCTACATTGGATGTGACTACATACCAGTTTTCAACAGTGTCTGCCCAGCGGCGCAGAATCTCAAAGCCGACATGGGGGTTGGTTTCACGAAAGAGGGTGGTGAGTCGGCCATAAAAACCCCAGGCTTGAGCCGCATCATCATGGAAGGCTTTGGTGATGGCGAGATCGCCTGTACGCAGAGTTTTGCCTTCTACTTCGGCAAAGCCCTGCCAGAGACCGTTCTTTCCCCGAAAGTCGGGTAGTCCCGAGTCGACACTCATGCCGGCGCCGGAGGTGATGACCAAGGTGCGCGCCCGGCTTATTGCCCTGGCGGCACTGTAGACAGCTTCCTCCGAAACATCGGCAGTCTTATCTTTGTATTGAAGTTCTGGCATATCCTTATGATGCCCGGCGAGCTTGAATCACAAGCGCCTGTTTGAGGATTGTGAAGCGTCGCTGAGAACATTGTTGGTTTCATTTCCCATGTAGTGCGATTGAGCATGGTGCTCGAATGGAGTTGGAATCGTTTGTGAGCGCTTATCTTCCGACTCGATTGCCGGTGTAGGTGTCGAAAAGATTGCATCGAAAAGTAGGAAGATGATCAGACCGGAAGCTGATGGATGGCAGACAGTTCCGCCTTTGCGATGCATTAAAACTATTGGTTGCGGAGCGTAGTTGCCACAATGCACCTGGCAAAGTGAATTTGCTGTCGACCTATAATCAGCTGTAATTTGTTGCGTGGGAGCGTTTGCTGGGCGAAGTGTCGAGTTCGATGGAGGTGTGTTATGGATGCAAATAGAAGTAAGGTGAATTCGCAAAAGGTGTTTCATGCTGTTTCTACCGGTGAAGTTGATCAGTATCTGGCTGCTCATTGCGAGTGTGAGCCGGTGTTCCATTCAGGCCGTGAGAAGCCTCATGCCTATGATTTGATCCTCGATGCGGAGGCATCTAATGAATTGTTTGCATCGTATATGCAAGGACGTAGCAATTTTCAGGGTGCTTCACGGGCGGAACTGCTTGAGTTCGTTGATGCCATGGCAGAGGATATGGAGCGTCGGCAGTCGAGAAGCGGCTGGATTGGATTCGTATTCAGATCCGGTGTTATGTTACTTGCTGTGGCAGTCTTTGTTTGTTTCATTGCCCTGGCATTGGGGCACAAGTAGTTCGCTGGAGTGCTGCCGGTGCAGCCCAGTCAGTCTGTGATTTACACTGGGCTTTCGATGCTGTGCTTACAGGGAATGGGTGGTCGTAATGCAGCATTCCGGAGAGTGCTGCATTACGACCGTAAGCTATGATGGAGGGACGGAGAACTGCATCTTGTAGATAAGAAGGTTTGAACTGCCTTAGATTTGAATCTCTGTCCACAAAGGGCTTAGCTTCCGTGCACGGGCTTGGGGATTAAGGTTTTGCCGGGAAGCGAATACGACGAAATTGCACAAGCCGAGAAGGTCAAGCTTACGGAAGTAAGTAGCCGCTACTCAATAGATGAAAGCATTGGCGATACAGTTCACATCAAACTTTGTGCATATTGTGGAAAGCCCCAGGGGCTTTCCGGTGAGATTGATTCCAGTTCTATAACCGCGCGCATTCTCTTTGATAAAGTTTGTCGCTGCAGCGTCAGCATCGCGCCCGCTTCAACCAGTTTTAGCTCCGTGGAGACTTCCGCCCAGAGGCGTTCGGTGCTCTTCCGGTCTGCCCCGCAGCAAATATCTTTTACTCCGCTTGTACCCGGTAGCGGTCTTGGTCAGAGCTACGAGATTGTTGAACTGATCGGGCGGGGCGGCATGAGTGCCGTCTACAAGGTGCGACAGAAAGGTGTCGACCGGGTGCTGGCCGCCAAAGTGCTGGCGCCCGAACTTTTCAATGAGAAGAACTGGCAGCGCTTCAAAGCCGAGGCCAGGTCGCTCTCCACCCTGTCGCACCCGGGACTTGTGCGCGTCTACGATCTGGATTTGCATCAGGGACGCATGCCTTTCTTCGTCATGGATTTCCTTGAAGGCAAAAGTCTGGAACAGTTGCTGGCCGGTGAAGGCGCTCTGGAGCCCGGAGAGACCATTCGCATTTTTAGGGCCTTGCTTGAATGTCTTGAATATGCGCATTCTAATGGCGTCGTGCACCGCGATATCAAGCCCGGCAACATCTTTTTGTGTCCGGATCTTGAGAGACCGGGCGCCTTTCGCGTGAAACTCTTGGATTTCGGTCTGGCCAAGCTTTCTCATTTGACCGGGACAAATCAGGCGCTCACTCTGGTTGGCGACATATTCGGTAGTCCGTATTATATGAGTCCGGAGCAATGCGCCGGCGAAGCTACAGACATGCGTTCAGACTTATATTCACTGAGCTGCACCTTCTTTGAGGCTCTCACCGGGCAGGTGCCCTTTGAAGGGAATACCCTCATTGCCACCATGCTTATGCATCAAAAGAAGGCTGCTCCGAATCTTGAACAAGTTACCGGAGTGCGCTTCCCTGCCGCGCTGGAAGAGTGTGTGGCAAAGGGGATGGCCAAAGAGCCTAACCGTCGCTTTCAATCTGCTGCGGAGATGGCTGAGGCGCTCGGTCTTCTTTTGCAGTCTTATACAAGTGGTGCCGGTGCGGTCTTTGTTTGGTCAGGCTCCGATTTGCTGGATGATCCCTTCGATTTGGGTGCGGTGTTGTCGAAATCTAGAACCGATGCGGAGCCGGAAAAGCCGGTTCCTGCCATGGCGGAAAAGCCGGACTTCGGTCTGCCTTCCGAGGGAGTAAAGGAAGCGAGAGAACGGGATTATTCTCTTGGCTTACGAGCGCTCCAGCATTCGGCACTTGCGGTACTTTTTGTTGCTTGCTTTGTGACCGTCGTTTTTGTAGTGATACAGAATTGCTTGTGGGAGCTTAGCAAGTCGGATTTTCTGAGAGGTCGACCGGCGCTCGCGCCCGCTACCTCTTCAGGAACAGGGAAGTCTTTGCATGAGCGAGGCAACGGGTCTGTGGAATCGATGGATGATGCTCAATCAGGGGCAGTTGGTCCTGAGCCGCCCTTCCGGTCGAATTACTTTTTGCCCGTCGAGAATACTCCGAAAAACTCAGGGGCACCGGCGCAGTTTGGTCCCGCTGGACCGGGCGGACCTGCAGGCGTCGGTGGTCCCGCTGGACCAGCCGGTCCGGCCGGCCCTGGTGGTCCCTCCGGCCCTTCCGGCGCCGGTAGCATTGGCGGCTGAAAACTTGTCCGCCCTGCCGGCCTGCCGATCTGATGCAATGGCGGCATCTGTTAAACTAGGGTTTTTCGGAGGTCTTTCGGTCCATGGGTGTGGATTCTGCTATGCATGTTTCTAGGTCAGCCGCTTCGTTTAGACAGACTGACTCAGCGGCTTTTAGCCGTAAGTTCGGTCGTTTCCTCTCCGTTGCCTGTGTGGCGCTGGCTCTGGGAGCGACGTCGCTCTTTTCTCCATTGCAAAATGTGCCCGTCTTCGCCGCAGAGAAAGCCCCGGTAAGTGAGCTGGCTCCCGATCTGGAGCGCCCCGTCGTTATTTACTTGCATAGCCTTAGCAGCAACAATGGAGAGCCTTTCTGCTTCCCTGGCGGCAAGAAGGGCTTTATTTACCACGCCTTTAAGATAAACAGCCCCAAACTCGAGATGAAGTCGCTTGAATACGATTACGGCAAGGTCTTTACCGGTGACTATGCTGATCTTGTAAACGAAGTTGAAGCCTGTGTGAAAGAATTCAACATCAAGACCAGGCGCTTGATTCTAGTAGGCACCTCCATTGGTGGCTATGCCATCTTCCCGCTCTATGCCAAGTTGCCGCCCCAGACCAGAGATCTGGTCATGGGAGCTATTGCTGTGGCCTGTCCTGAGAATCTGGAAATCTGCGCCAAGAAGACCCGGGCTGAAAACATGCTCAATATTTATAAACCCTATTCCGAAGGGTTGCCTAATATGAGTCTTTCCCGCATGCTCGCCAATGCCAGTGTGCCGCCTGTAGTTGTATACATGCGTTATCACGAAGATCTGACCGTGCCTTACGCTTGCAGTAGTAAACTGCTGCCCTTTCTGAAGAAGAAGGGAGCGGTTTGCCGAGAAATCACGCTGGAAGGCAAGCATGGTATTCCAGCCCAGATCAATTACGAAGTGGCCTATCAGCAGTTTAAGTCGCTAGTGCGCAAATCCCCCGAGGAAGCCGACGCGGTTAAATAGTGAATCGCTGTCGTGCTGGGAGCAGCATGAGATCAGGGCACTTCTGGTGTCGCTTGGCATCTCGTGAAAACGGGCATATTCCAAATTGTGTAGTCATTTGGGGCCTTATGGTTGATATTAGACCAGCCGACAAACTTGACCAACCCGCTCTAGTTGTCGGGCCTGACTTGCTTCAGAGCCCAGAAACGGCTTTCTCTTTATCCAATGACACGCCACCTGATTTGGGCGAGCGCTATGAGCTGTTGGAGTTTATCGGTGCCGGTGGAATGGGTTCGGTTTGGAAGGTTCGAGACAAGAGCTTGGGGGAAACCTTCGCAGTTAAGGTTCTGAAGCCTAGTTTGCTGATCGATGAGAACTCCTTGAAACGATTCCAACAAGAAGCGCGGCTGGCTACAGAACTTACTCATGCGAATATTGCCGCTACCTTTGGCACTGGTGAGGATGCGGCTGGTAGACCTTACATTGTTATGCGCTTTGTTGATGGAGAAAGCCTGGCGGACCTATTGAGCCGGGAAGGCAAGATTGAGCCAGAGAGAGCCATGGAGATTTTTAGGCAGGTTTGTGCTGCTCTGGCCCATTCTCACATGAAGGGGATCGTGCACAGGGACATTAAGCCAGGTAATATAATCCTGTCACGCACTGAATCCGGTGCGGAAGTAGTGCAGGTGATTGACTTTGGGATAGCCAGGTCTGTATACGCCGAAGCGACAACTCAGGCGCTTACAAAGGTTGTTGATGTGCTTGGCAGTCTTCGCTATATGAGTCCTGAGCAGTTGCTCGGGCAAGAAGTAGGCCCGCAATCGGACGTCTATTCTCTCGGTTGTGTTCTTTACGAAATGCTTACCGGTTCGCCTCCGTTCAGAGCTGAGAACCCGGTTAAGCTAATTTTGCAGCATCTTGGCGAAGCGCCCGATTTGAGTAAGGTACCGCCGCGTTTGCGAGCAATAGTCAGCGAATGCCTCCACAAGGACGTTGCGGCGAGAATTGTGTCGGTTGATCGTCTCGGTTTGTTAGAGACAATATCTTCGCAGCGAGGTGTACGCGCTCCTATAGAGGAGGAAGCTGGTCTTTTCTCCCTTATGCTAGGGCTAGTATTTACGCTGTCTATTGACTTGAATTGC
Organism: Candidatus Obscuribacter sp.; assembly: GCA_016712465.1. Taxonomy (GTDB): domain Bacteria; phylum Cyanobacteriota; class Vampirovibrionia; order Obscuribacterales; family Obscuribacteraceae; genus Obscuribacter. The sequence goes on along the minus strand of JADJQZ010000001.1, from coordinate 5,913,444 downwards.
ATGGACAGCGTGCGCGAATTGTTTGGCCTCTCCAGCTTTCTTGTTCTGATAATGATTGGTTTGGCATGGAGTTGGGCCTTTTTTGCTAATTGCGCTACGGCCGCGACCAATAGATTGTTGACACAGCTTGAATTTAGAATGTTTGCGACATTGATTGCTGGCATCGCCAGTATTCTGGCGGCAGCCATTGTTCGCCCCTTCCCTCCTTTTTGGTTGCTGCTTCTGTCCCTTTCGACTGTTATCTGGCTGATGAGTTCTAAATGGCTATTTGATTGCTACGAGAGGTTTCGACCATCTCTTTTGAACGGCGAAAGGACTCTTACTCAACAGACGGTCAAGCTTGGGTTCTATACGCTAAGTTTTCTTGGCTTGTATTGTTCCTGGTCAGCAGTGAGTACTATTTTTCGGTTTGTTTTTCTTCGTTTCTATGATTTGCATAATCTGACGGGCGGTTTCCTGTCCTACCTCGCTGTTGCTGTCGTCTGTCACGCTGTCGCAAGGAAAATTGATTCCTACTTTGAACGTAATTGGTTTTCCTGTTTCAGATCTGCAGGTAGAAGGGCCCTGCTGCAGACGGTCGTTCTGGCTGTCATTGTGGCCGTTCCTGTTTTCATATTCTCTGGGTCCCCGATAGCGGACCTTGTGGTCAAAGTAATCAAGGCCAAGTATTGAACATTTGTCGCTAGTGCGCAAATCCCCCGAGGAAGCCGACGCGGTTAAATAGTGATGGCTTAGACTGCGGTTTTGCCCTTATTGCTTCTGGAAGTTCTCGAAAATCCTGTAATTTATTCGGTGAAAAGGCGGGAGAGCTTCTCTGTGCTTGAAGTTTGAGCCTTTGGGGAATATGAATCTGGTAGGTCTGGAATATTTCGCGAATCGGGCTGAAAATCCGATGGTATCTGAGCGGTAAGTGTCATGGCAAAGGCGAAGGAAGTTAGTGAGGAGAGCAAGCAGGCTCAGCCTGTGGATAATCCTCAGTTATCTCAGGAAGCCAATGCTCTGGGCGCCAAGACGGTCAGTCAGCCCACAGAAGATGTCTCGGGCAAGGTTACTTCTCAGGCGCTGAAAACGGAGCTGGCCAAATTCTCTCCGGACAGCGCCCTGGTGCTTGACCATCTGCGCAGTAAGTCACCTGAAGAACTCAAGACTATCGCCGGTAACTACAAGTCTGAGACCGGACGCAATCTCGGTGATGATCTGGCCAAGAGTTTTTCGGGCTCAGAGCGAGTTCTGGTCACTCAGGCTTTGCAAGGCAACCTGGACGACACTACCCGGGTGCGAGCAAATGTGTTGGCGCTGGGCGAACTGAGCGGCAACAGCAATAAAAACGTCGAGAAGGATCTGCGTGACACCTTTGCCACGATGAACAAGGAGCAGATTGATAAAGTTGCGGCGGAGTACAAAGAGCGCTTTGGAAGAGTGCTTGTCTCCGATTTGCAGAATAGCACCAGTATCAGCGCTGATAGTAAGCAGGCGCTTTCTGTTTACATGAAGGGTACCGACAATCGAAGCAGCGAAGATGTTCAGAGGCTGGCCGGTTTAGCGCTGGCTTCGAAGAACATCGACATGATGCGCGAAACTTTTCGCGATGCGTCTCCTGAAGCTCGGCAGCAGTTCTTGGGCGCAGACGGCGCCCAGAAGATCAAAGCCGCTTTTGGTTCAAAGGAAGCTGCTATAGCGCTCGATTACGTGAACTTGGGTCGCCTTGATGTTGCCACGGCAGTTAAGCATAATTCCAGTTTTGCCGGAGACAACGAGGCCGCTATCTATTTTGCCGCTGCCAGTATGTCGAAGCAGCAGAAGGATGATTACGCCCAGGGCAAAATGAATGCTGAGCGCGACGCGGCCGGTCTTACTCCCGGCGAGCAAAAGCAGGTAGAGTTTTACCGCAGAGTCAGCGAAGCTTTCAAAGATCCGCTATCCGACCGGGAAATGCTCATCTGTGAAGACAAGATTCTTTCCCCGGGCGGCAAGTCGACGGTGTCTAAGATTGCTGAAATGGGCGGTTTTATCGGTGCCAGCGGCAAAGATGTGAATGCCGCTTTGAAAGCGATGCCGACGGCAGAGTTTGAGCGGCTCCAGAATGACCCGCAGTTTCGTAAAAACCTCGACTCGGCAATAAATGAGTGTGGCCTGGGCCTTCGAGATCGCCTGATTGCTCTTCATATGCTTGATGAGATTGCCGGAGGTAAATTCAAACCGGAAGAGAAAAAAGCCGACGAGTCTGAGCCGAACCTGAGTCTTACTGAGCGTGTCGATCGTTATACTCATTTGACCGGAGACGATAAGGCCGGGTTCTTGAATTCGCTCAAGAACCCAGAGGCCAGCCGAATTGCCGGGGATGAGCTTAAGGCTAATCCTTCTGCTATGGCCGCTCTGGATAAATTTCTCAGCCCGGAGGAGAAAAAGGTGGCCCTGGCCATCATCGAGCAGGGTGGCAAAGCCACAGCTGCCGATGATATGAGGGCGTCACTTCTGGGTGTAGGACAGGGCAAAGCCGGCATTGCCGAAGTCTTGAAACCGTTGTCGGCGGAAGCTAAGTACCTGGCACGTAGCGAGTATGAGCATAAATATGGCTCTTCCCTGGTATCAGACGTCAGTGAGAGCACGCGCGGCAGAGAGCGGGTCACGGCTCTGGATCTTCTGCGTACGCCGTTCAGTATGCGAGAAGACTATAACAATCGGCGCGATGCCGTCTACAAGTCGGTTGACGGTGTGGGTCGGTCCTGGGTGGATAGCTGGGACGGCACCGGCGATCTCACACACGATGTGCTTGAGCAGTACGCTGCTGCCAATTCTCGTTATGCTCGTGATTTTGAATCTATGAGTGCTGCTGATCAAAAGCAGTTGAGCGAAAACCTGGGTAAGGCGCTCGATCTCTACAAAGACTCTAAAACGCAGGCGGCTGATGCTGCTGTTACCGTGGCCCTGACCGGTATCGGCGTCGGCGGTGCTGCCTTCACCGGTGGTGCCAGTCTCGGGCTGCTTGCCACTGCCGGCGGGGTGATCTCCGTGGGCGCCAAGGCCGTCATAGAAGGGGCTGACTACAACAAGTCTGGTGCTCTCGCCGATGGTCTGGGTGGAGCGGTATCTGCCGGTGCCATGGGCTTTGGCGGCAGGCAGTTAGCTGAGATGCTCAAGCTGGGGCAACAGGCGGCTGGAGCCAGTGCCAGCGCGGTCTTGAAGGGTTCCGAGACTATAGCTCAGGAGACTGGCGTGGCGCTCATCAAGCCCGGGGCCCAGGTTGAGCTTGAGAAGGCGCTGGCGGCTCAGATAAGAGACTCCATTGCCTCCGGCGCAGAGGCAGTGCCACAGGCCAAACTCGACATGCTGGCCAGGCAATTTGCTACTTCGCCCGAGAACGCCTCTGCGCTCAGCGTGCTTATGACGATGGAGCTTAATAAAGCTTTGAAGGAAACCGGTACTAATGCAGTGAAACGTGTTGTCGAGGGCACGGCGCTCGCTTCGGGAGCCAGTGGTGCCGCCGGTGTGGCTGCCGGCACCGTCCATGGTATCGATGAATGGAGCGACAAGAAGACTGTTTCCGCCAATATGTCCAATCTAGCCAAGCATGCTGTAGGCACCGGCGCAGAATATATGACGGTTTCGGCGCTCGGGCAGGGAGCTATGAGCGGCATCCGCGCCAGCTTCAGGGAGGGCGTCAAGCGTCTGGAGAGCGGCGAACGTCTGGCGGAAGCCAAGGTCGTTTCCGATTTGGCCTCTGATGCTGCTAAGCTGGAAGCTACCGCTACGGTGGATCCCATCACCAATCTTTTGAACAAAAATGGTTCCGAGCAGGCGCTGGTGAAGGCGGTCAAGCAAATCGAAAGGGCCGAAGAGAAGGGTGAAAGTCGCGATCTGACTTTGCTAATGATCGATCTCGACAACTTCAAGGCGGTTAACGATCATCTGGGGCACGACCGGGGCGATGAAGTATTAGAGGTGATGGGCAAGTATCTGAAGGACCGCCTGCGCACCTCCGATAAAGTCGGAAGACTGGGGGGGGATGAGTATCTGGCTGTCTTGCCCGATACCAAAGATACGGCTAAGTTGATGCAAGATATACAGTCTTTGCGCATCGAAGCTGGACCAAATGGAGTGCGTCTGCTCAAGCCGGAAGAAGTGCCTGCTCCTGGAACGTATATTGTGAAAGCCAGTGCCGGCGCTACCGAGCGCCAGCCCGGCGAGGCGGCTTCAGATCTTCTGGCCAGGGCCGACCATGAAATGTATCTGGATAAAGCCGCTCGCAAAGGCAAAACCGTTGAGGCGGCGGCTCCTGTGGAAACTAAGGCCCTGGCTGAGGATACTCGGGCTGACGGGGTGATGCAGAGAGTGGTCGGCAAGCGAGAAGAGGACGAGTTACTGGCTTTGAATGCCGGTAATCTGCGCCGAATTTCTGAGGGCTTGCGTCAGGATGTTAGCTCCATGCGAGATAGAGAGACTATAGACCCGCTTACGGGACTCTTGAATGGCAAGACTATCCGTAGCAATCTGGAGAGCCTGGTTTCTCAGTCGGAACGGGCGCTGGAAAAGGGCGAGAATCGCCCACTAACAGTGGTTTACATAGACATGGACGGTTTGAAAGGTGTGAACGATAAGCTCGGGCATCAAAACGGAGATCAGTCGCTTCGCTTTATGGGTCAGCAACTGAAGGAACTGGCTCGTGATAGCGATTATGTGGCTCACATTAGCGGTGATGAGTACATGATGCTTTTGCCCGACACAGCCAATGCCCAGGCCATTGCCCAGAGACTTGATAAATTGCGTTTTGCCATGTCTGCCAATGGCGATGTCCGTCCAATTGCGGCAGGGGAAGCGCTGAAAGAAGGTGAAGTGAAAATCGGTTTTAGCGCCGGTATTGTCACCAAGCAGGCGGGCGAGACGGCCGAGATGGTGCGACAGAGAGCTGATGCGCTCATGCACGATAACAAACTGGTGAAGAAGACGCACCAGGTCTTTCATTCATCAGAGATTCCAGAGCAGCTCAACCGGGCCAGAGACCTGCAAGCTCAGGGTAAAGCCATGGAAGCCGACAAGCTTTTGAACGACATCCAGTTCGCTCGCGAGCATCAACATCTGGCCGGCAAGAAGGTTCGAGAAGAACGCGAAGGTTTAGTGGTGCTGGAGTAAGGTCAGTTCATGTAGTGACATTGACACTGTTGACTTGGTTGTCACGCCTGGCTTACTTACCAGAGTTTATTGCGGTGTTTGAGGAATACTTTGGCCATGGGAATGTTTGTCAGAGTAGTGAGAATTAGTAGCTCTAACAAAAAAATTTCCGTGGCGGGAGCGGCTGATTTATCTTGCCATAAGTGATAGGAAAACTGCAGGGCGCCGTCGACTCTTACCGGCATGAAGGCGACTATCAGGCCTATGCCTAGAAACTGTAAGAAGGACACAAGAATAATGACCTTTTCAAGTTCCTGGCGCCGTGCCTTGAGGGAGGCATCGCTTCCCTGGGGATTGTCAACTTGGTTTTGTTTAGACATGAACCTTCCTTGTTTTCGGTGACCGTCGTTTTCTTCGACTGCTAGTTTAATCCCAAGTGTCTCACCTTGTGCAGTAATTCACCGTTGCATTAGGGGGACTGCGTCATGTTCGTCGTTTCGGTGCTGGACAGCCACACAGCGGGCTCGCTATCATTGGCGGTTTCGATGAGGAGGAAGGGAACCGAATGACAACTGGTCCGGGTCGACATTCTTTTCGTCGACTCCTGTCTGCCCTACTCGTCCAATGCCTTGTAACTGCTCCCTGGATCTGTTGTTTGCCTGTTCAGGCGGTCACTGATTCCGGTTCTCCCTCTGGTCTGACCCTTGCCGGCGATTCACTGTCTGCCTCTGCAGCCCAGGCTGCCGAACTGCTTGGAGTGAGAGCTGATGTGGATGATATTCTGGCGCTGCGCCGTGACGGAGCCACTCCTGCGGACGCTGGCAATCTTGTTGGCAAGCGGGCGCGGGTGTTGCGCAAGCTGTTTCACGCGGTGTTGCAGGTACAGGCCGCCGAGAATCGGCTTGAGTCCGAGATGTCATATACCTACGACGTTTTGTCCCGTGAACAGCGGCGCATTAACACGGTCAATCAATTTTTCAACATGATGAACTTCATGCAGTTCGGAGTGCTCTACACAATTGAGCCCTATTCCCGCATGCATAAGCAGTTTAAGCAGTCGGCCATTTGTACTTCCATTGGTGCCGGTTTGGGCATAGGCTTGCCGGTGATGTGCATCTTCTACAATAAGTTGGCACGTGCATCTCATCTTTCGCCACCCAACTTTCTCTCCCATGTGATCGACGGTCAGCCTGTGGATGGCAGTAATATGCCACCGCTGGTAGTGCAATATTTGGATGCCGCGGAAACGGGTGAAAGCAGGAGTCGTCGTGCCTGTCTCAGCGCCCTCTGGAAGGAGCGCTACGGCGTGGAGATGGCCAAGCGCGAGACTTTGTGCGGAATTGCAGATGGGAAACCGAAAAGCACAGGTGTTTTGAATACGCGCATTGTTTTGCTCTGGTCGCTTTATACGGTGGTGCAGGGCTTCAATAGAGATTTGCTCGCCCTATTGAATGAAGTACGCGACAAGAATATGCTCAGCCCTGAAACCGACCTCAATGGTGGCGCCGGGGAGGCTTCGATCACCGCCAATTTGAGAGACTACACTGGCCTGAGTGCCGGGGCGGCAGAGGCAGCCAGGCTTCTGAGAGTGAAGCCGCTTTTGGACGAATTGAAATCGTTGCAGGGTGCTCCGGAAAGCGACAGTCGCGTTATGCAGTTGCGCATTTGTTTGTTGGAATCGGTGCTGGCTGGTTATCTGGATGTCCAGATTGCCGCCGATAAGTGCCAGGAGGAGATGAACTATCAGTACGATGTGGTTCTAGCTCAGATGATGGCCAGGCGCGGTAGGTTTCTGCAGAAGACTTTCGAGGCCAACTTTATTCAAAGTGGAACCCTGGGAGCCTGCGCGGGTTGGTCTTATTTGAATGGTTACACCAAGGCCGGCAACCAGTGTTTTATGGTTGCCAATTCAATGGGCATAGCCATAAGCACGATTTCCTTTATTGCCACCCATGGAGGTTGGCGTAAGAATCAGACACCGCCAAATTCGCTGGCAGAATTCTTTGAGCTTAAGAACGGCAACGATCATGCGTTTTCGCCCATGGTCTGGAATTATCTCAATTCGCCGTCACCTAAGCGAGGTGATACTAAGAGCAGGCGGCAGTTTTTGCGTGAACTTTGGGCCAAGAACGCCGTCGCCAATATAGACCTGAAAGACCGGCGCAATCTTGAGAAATTGGGCAGCATGCCCTCTTGTAAGTGGGATACGATCAAGCTGGTATTGAATCGAATTGCCTTGCTTGAATCATTGCAGGAACAGTTTGGTGACTTTGACGCAGAGTTGCTTTCGCTGTTGCGCGAAACCTGGCCTATAGCGAAGCAAGGTGCCGGCTCAAATTCCGCCCTTTCCCTGAGCAAAGCTGAGCTGGCTTCGGTTGAACCGGGCGGTGTGAAAGCGGCTCGATTGCTCGGCGTCACTCATTTACTGGCAGACATAGAAAGCGGCAGGGCCGGAGAAGACAGCAAGTTGTTGATTACCGGCAGCGTTCTGGATGGCTTTCTGGAGTCCACAGCCGATGCCAATATGATCGCCCATCAGATTATTGTTGAATCACAGGTGATGAACCGCATGATCCGACAGCGCGATGCTGCTATTCAATTGACCAATATCATCAACTTTTACCAGATTGGCATATTGGGTGTGATTTCCGATTCTCTTGGGGTCTGCAATAACGAGCAATTTGTCCTGGTGGGCAATCGTATCAACGTTGTTTCCGGCATGATGGTTGGCTGCCTGGCTTTGGTGGCGCTGGCGGAACGGCGTGGTGGACTGAGACCCGGCAAGGCGCTGCCGAATTCTATTGGTAATGTCTTTGGTCGACAGACTGAAACTGCCAGTCTTTCCCCACTCATGAATCGTTATCTGAGCACGGTTTCGCCTGCTTCTGCGGCCGGATTGACACACCGAGATGAGTTAATCAAGTATTGGAAAGAGGCCAAGGTTCTCAGTGTGAACGTTAGAAAGCCGACGGTGGTGGAAAAACTTTCGGCTGAATCAAAAGCAACCCGTTGGTGGTCCGAGACCATCGGGCTGATCAGTAATCGTGTCACCATGCTCTATGACCTGAGGGCCACTCTCCGCTCCAGCAACCTGGGTTTTGATGACCTGGTGGAAGCCCTGGATTAAATCGTCCGTCGGCGGATGTGTGCATGGATCACTTAACCGATAACGGTTAAGCTGCACCTTGAGAGCACCAGACCGATACCGGCTGGGGTATGCCTTGAGCTAGATCTATTAACCGTTAACGGTTTAGCGAGATGGAGAGATCGGTTAACCGTTAACGGTTAACGGGACCGTTCCAGGCAGGCTCGCCGGTCGGCGCTGCGGGCTGACTCTTGAGATCCGAATCTCAAGAGTCCCGGCGAAAAACGCTAATGCATATTGCTTGGCAATGCGCCGATAGGCTTGTTGTATATTCGACAATACTAATCAATATATCAATGCAAATTTTAAAGATTTCGGAAAGGCTATACGACCGGTCTAGTATTGTCTGCTATCATTTTGTCATTGATTTTCAACTTAGTTTTGCCGGAGTAATTTAAATGCTTACTGAAGAAAAGAAACTTTCCGGGACTGAGCTTTTGGCTAGCTTAAACTGGCGATATGCCTGCAAGAATTTTGACAGCAGCAAGAAGCTCTCGGAAGAAACCTGGAATGCTCTCGAGCAGTCCTTGATATTGAGCGCTTCTAGTTTTGGCTTGCAGCCCTGGAAGTTTGTGGTTGTTACCGATCAGAAGATCAAGGAGCAACTGCCGGAGTTTTCCTGGGGGCAGCGTCAGCCCGCCGATTGCTCGCACCTCGTCGTAATCAGTCGTTTGAATGAGCTGACTGAGGGCTATGTACACAATTATCTAGATTCCATCGCTGCTACGCGTTCGGTCAGCCGTGAGTCGCTGTCGAGTTATGCCGACATGATGCTGGGATTTCTCAAGAATCCTGCCGACAAAGGTGTTTGGATGGAGAAACAGTGCTACATTGCCCTCGGCACTTTGCTCACCTCTGCCGCCGTGCTTGGCGTAGATGCTTGTCCCATGGAAGGTTTCGATGCAAAGGCTTATGACCGCATTCTCGGTCTGGAAGTCCAGGGTTGCAAGTCCGTGGTGGTCTGCCCCCTCGGCTATCGGGCCGAAGACAAGTACTCTCAGTTGAAGAAAGTTAGGTTCCCCGCCAGTGATCTGGTGGTAAGAGTCTAGTTCCAGAGAGATTTCGACCGGACGGGCGGTGTGGCGGCAAGCGCACTGCCCGTTTTCTTAGCTTACTTGCAGAAGCTTTTGTAGGGTGCTGGTGTCGGCCCGCTTCATTGGCTTGCCGGTGACGGAAGAATTGAGCACAATATGCCGCCAGCTCCAGGGGTATACCGTTATCTCCACGGGGTAGCCCTGTTCCAGCCATTTGATATGAACAAAGCTGCCCTTGCGATTTTCCACTAATTCTACCTCAGTATCTTCGTAGCCGAAATCGGAGAGTATATCTACGATTTCTTCGTGGCAATCACTGTAGGCGTGCAGATCTATGTCTGAACTGGTGCGAATCTCACCGGTCAGCACGGAGCCAATAAGGTGTGGATCGCAGTTGTCGATAAGAAGCATAATATTGAGGGCAATTGAGCGCATTTCACGCAGGCGCCGGTCGGTTTCTTCTTTGCCTAGTTCGGTGAGCGTCAGTTTGGCAATGCAGGCCTTGATCTTGCGGTTAGAGGGCATGCGCCCCTGACCGTTCACTCCCAGCATCATAAGCGCTCGTTCTTTAGCCTGAAGGTACTCGTTTTCTTCACCGCAGGCCATAAACAGGGCGGCTTCCTGGGCTATCTGCTCAAGAGATCTTTTCTTCATGGTTTTGCAAGCCGGTGCTTGCTATCTGGCAAGCAATGGCTTGCTCTGAGTAACTAAGAACATTGTAGCCCCCGCGCCGGGATGCAAGTAATTAATTACTTGGTTACCGGAACCTCGCCTTCCGGCTTTTTGGGGGCTTCAATAGATTTTTTCAAATTGGCCAGCCCTTCTTCAAACTGCTTGCCGCACATGGCGTCGGTATTGATAAAAATCTGCATGACCTTGCACATGAAATTGTTTTGCCCTTTCATAGACCAGGTCACTTCAGTGCCCTCAAGGGCTGGGGTGAGGCTGAATTCCACGTCGTTCTTGGCTTCAAAGGGTTTGATGATATCCAGTCGCATCTGCACTTTCGTGGGTGGAATTGTATCTTTGATTTCCAGGCAACCGGCACCCACGTCATTGTTTCCTTCCCATCGGTAGAGTGAGCCTTTACCTTTAGTGGCGCCGCCATAGCTGCGTTGCATGTTGGGATCAAGTTTTTCCCAGGGCGACCAGCCCCACTGATGAAAATCTTCCAGGATAGCGAAAATTTGTTCGGGAGCGGCTTTGATTGTTGTGGAGCGCTCAATCTTGAAGGTATCGGGTTTAGTGGCAGCCAGGCTAACTATTGTGAGCACGCCAATCAAGAGAATGCCCCCCAGTATCAACAATAGTCGCTTTATCATTTACTGCTCCCTCTTTGTGCGCTTGTGGATTTTATAAATTGGCTGGACATTTTTACCATAGCCAGCTCTTCATCTGCCGGCACGATAAAGATTGGTATGGAGTTCGGCGCTGCTATGCATTTGAGCCCGGTGAGCCCGGCGTGCTCCTTGAGCCCGGCGGCTCCTGTGGATGTACCGTTTTGCCTGGCGGGTGCCGAATTGCCAGCCGATGGGCTCTCGTTTAGCTCGTGGTTGAGCCGGGCTCCCATATAGGCTAGGTCGTTTATGAGCGACCTTCTGACGGGTGGGCTGTTTTCCCCGATGCCGCCGGTGAAAGCTACGGCATCTAAGCCTCCCATGGCGGCAATCATGGCTCCAGCCATAAGTTTCAGGCGGTAGCAGTAAACCTGCCAGGCCAGGCGACAGTCCTCATCTCCGTCCGCTTCTTTCAATAAGAGTTCTCGTAAATCGCTGGTGCCGGAAAGACCTTTTAGACCGCAATCATGATTGAGGAAAGCTTCGGCCTGGGTCGGAGTGAGATTTTCTTTGGTCATGATGTAGAGCAGCGCTCCCGGATCGATGCTGCCCACACGGCTGTTCATGATAAGCCCGTCCAGGGGCGTGAAACCCATGGTGTTATCGACGCTTTCGCCGTCTTTGACGGCTGTGAGCGAGGCGCCGGCTCCAAGATGGCAGATAAGCAGGCGGGCTGGACAGCCGTGCGGCCTCAGGAACTCTTGAATCTCCGCTGTCACATGGGCGGCATTAATACCGTGGAAGCCGTAACGTTCGATGCTAAGCTTTCTTGTCAGTGCGATCGGCAGCCCATAGTAACGCGCTTCAGCTGCTTTCGTCTGGTGGAAGGCGGTGTCGAAACAGGCAATATGTGGTACTGCCGGCAGTGCTGACTGCGCCGCTTGCACCACGGCCAGGCTGCCGGGATTATGGAGTGGAGCAAATTCACTGAGTTCTCTAATCTGGTTTTTGACCCTGTCGTCTAACGGTAGAGGGCGGCTGTTTGTGCCACCATGGACGATGCGATGCGCTACCAGGCAGGTAGCGTCCTTGAGGGGCAGGTTGAGCTGTTTTTCAAGCTCCTTCAGGCAGAGAACGGTGGCGCGGTGCGCTTTGCTCTCTCTGGTTTCCGCTTGCGTGGTGACACCCTCTGCGTCGCTCAGGGGAGGCAGATCTTTTAATTCCATTTTAAAGGTGCAGAGTCTGGCGGCCGGCAATTGAAAGACTGCTGCTTTCAGGCTGCTTGAGCCGTAATTGAAGACAATTACTTTATCTTGCTTGTCCGAGGGCTGCACTGGCGTTCATTTACTCCGGGGTAAATATCCTGCATAGATATCTGGCGAGGTTAGCATGTTGAGGCTCGCCTCGCCAGTAGTTTAGTTACATACTGCGGCATTGTTTACTGCTTGCAAATGCAGAAGGGGGGCAGGTTGTAGAGTCCCGGTCGGGCGTCGGGCATCAGGGGGAAGCGCCGCGGCTCTTCAGGTAGTCGGCCAGCATCTCATCGTTTCTTTCCAGGGCTCTTTCCAAAGGAGTTTTGCCCTGCCCGTCCCTGGCGTTTATATGGGCGCCCCGCTCGAGAAGCATATTGACGAGAATGGTGCTGTGCATGCCGGCCGCCAGTCCCAGAGGGGTCTGCCGGTCGCCCGGTCTACCGTTGGGGGAGGCGCCGTTATCCAGCAGTAGTTTTGCAGCAGACTGACAATTGTTGGCTACGGCCACTTCCAGCGGTGTCATGGCAAAGCTTCCCTGGCGGTCATCGATGTCGGCGCCGTTTTTAAGAAGCAGTTCGATGAGTGTGCACTGTCCGTCTACGGCTGCCCAGTGGAGCAGGGTGCGCCCCTGCCCGTCTCTGGCGCTTACACAATTGGGGCTTGCGGAAATTAGCTTCCTGATTTTGTCCAGGTGGCTGAGGGCGGTGTCGGTAAACTGATCAGTTTCGGCTCCGGCTGCCATGAGCATATCGGCGGCCTCTCTGTCTCTGAGCCAGATGGCTGTGGAAAGGGGGGAGGCATCGGTGGTTTCCCTTTCAAATACCGGTACCCCCTGGTCAATCAGATATTTGAGAGTGCGCAGGTCGTGGTTCGGGATAGCCAGACTCAGGAGTCCGGCTTGTTTTGCCTCCCTGGCCAGGTCGGGCGGTAAATTTTTGAAGAGCCAGTCGATCAAGTTCAGATTGTTGAAACTTACGGCCAGTTCCATGAGTTTAAGACGAGGGCTCGAACCAGGCTCCCCACCTGCTTCCCCGTCCTTGTTATTGCTTGCAATCGGGGCGCGGCTCCATTTTCGAAGCAATTCAGGTTGCTCGCTAAAAAGCCTTATCAGTTCCTCGTTTCTTGCAAATTGAATTTTCTCGCAGAGCCCTTGATAGTCGCTATCGTCCTTGCTTGAGGTTTCGGAACCGGCACCGGCCCTTACCTGCACAGGCACAGTCTCTGGCTGCTTCTTGCACCGTTGGATTTTGGCCGCTGTCTCCACACTTACCGGCGCCTGGGCTCTCACTCCCTGACAGAGCAGCAGGTTGAGGCAGATCAGGATGGTTGCTTTTGCCTTCCTGTTCGGCCGTGGCGCCGCCAGTCCCCCTTGATAATGTATGTAACCGCTCTTTCTTTTAGTTTGGCTCATGTTCGGGTCAGCTAATTGCTCTGAATGTGGGGCTGATGCTTCCTCTTCCTGGCTCATTCGTCGGCTCTTTCAGGCGCTTTCACGGTTGCTGCCTCGGCATTTGAATGGCGGTGCCGGCGCCTTTTTCGGTGTGATTTTCCACAAGGCTAAAATTCTCACCAGCAAAGCTCAAGCTCTATGATTTAGACTAACATCTTTGTGCAAGTTCAAAACTTGCCAATCGGGTGCCCCATGCAGAAGTCTTCCGTAGATGGTTCTTTCCGCCCGGCCGTCGGCTCTCCGCCAGTCGGTCGGTTGGCAGGCCAAGGCGTGCTTATGCCGCTGCTTCTGGTTTCCGGTTTGTCCCTGGTTTTCAGCCTTTGCGGCTGCCAGCAGTTATCCTTAGAGGGCGCCAGCAAAGGCGGAGCCGCCGCCGGTGGACCGGCCATGCCTCCGGCTATGCCGGTGGTGGTAGCGCCGGTGCGTAGTGCTTTTGTGCGAGAGACCGACAGCTATGTGGGTACTCTCAAGGCGCGCAAGTCGGTGATTATCAGGTCCCAGGTGGAAGGTTGTATCACCCGCATTTTTGTGCAATCCGGGCAGAATGTACCGGTCGGTACTCCTCTTGTGGAAGTTGATACGGACAAGCAAAAGGAAGCCCTGGCCAGCAAGCTTGCCACCCGTGAATCGCTTCTGGATGAGAAAGCCACGGCTGATGAAAGGCACCGGGCCTTGCTGGCCGATCGGCAGGCCAAAGTGGCCAACCTCGATTTTACTCGCGGTCAGTATGAGCGCTACCGCGGTCTCAGGGCGGAAGGGGCTGTGGCCCAGGAAAACGTAGATCAATGTTTCAATCAGCTGAAGGCTGCCGAGGCTGAACTGGCCTCTATTGATGCCCAGATCAGAGCCCAGGAATCGGTTATTCATAAGGCGGAGAAAATGCTCAAAGAGAGTCTTTCTCAGGCCAATCAGGAAAGAGTGCAGTTATCCCACCATACCGCCCTTGCTCCTTTCAGCGGCGTGGTGGGCGACGTGCCGGTGCGTCAGGGGCAATATGTGGATAATTCCACGGAGCTGACCACCATCGATCAGAGCCGCCCTCTGGAGGTTTATGTCTATGTGCCGGCCGATCGCAGTTACCGTCTGCGCCTTGGACTCACCATCGAACTACTGGATGTGAGCGGGCAATTGATTGGCAGTTGCCCTGTGACCTTTGTCTCTCCGGAGGTGGGCGTGGAGAATCAGTCCGTGCTGGCGAAGGGTCTCTATGACAATCCGCAGGGCAAACTGCGCTCCAATCAGCAGGTGACGGCCAGAATCGTCTGGGAGAAAAAAGAAAGGCTGCTTGTGCCGACCAATAGCGTGGTGCACGTCAGCGGTCAGGACTTTGTTTTCGTGACCAGACCGGGTGCCGGTGGCGGTTTCATGGCCAAGCAATTGCCCGTCACCCTTGGTGAGATTCAGAATAACGCCTATGTTGTACTGGCTGGTTTGAGTGAGCGGGATCAGGTGGTTGTATCCGATGTGCAAAGGCTTTTCGAGGGGGCGCCGGTTAAGCCCTCTCTCAAGACGCCATGACCGGATTTGTCGATTTCTTTATTCGCCGGCCGATCTTTGCCACCGTGCTGGCCCTGATTATCATCCTGGCGGGCGCTGTTAGTATTCCCACCTTGCCCCTGGCGGAATACCCGGAGATCTCGCCGCCCCGCGTGGCTGTGACCGCCACCTATACCGGTGCCAGCGCGCAGGTGGTGGAGTCGGCCGTTACCACCCCCTTAGAGCAGCAAATCAACGGTGCCCAGAACATAAAGTACATCACCTCTACCAGCGGTAACGACGGCACTTCCAATATCAACGTCACCTTCGATCTGGAACGGGATGTGGATCTGGCTGCCGTGGATATTCAAAACAGAATCTCGGCTGCCCAGGGGCGTTTACCGGAAGAGGTGAAGCGCACCGGTGTTCAGGTCAATAAAGTTTCCAATTCCTTTGTGCTGGCCATCGGTATTCTGACGCCGGACAATCGCTACTCCAGCCAGTTCCTCAGCAACTACGCCGATATTTATATTCGCGATGCCCTCAAGCGTGTGAAGGGTGTGGGCGAGGTTAGAATTTTCGGCGAGCGCAAATACTCTATGCGGGTCTGGCTTGATCCGCACCGTCTGGCTGTGAAAGGAATCACTGCCCAGGATGTGGTCACGGCCATCAATGATCAGAATTTGCAGGTGGCCGCCGGTCAAATCGGACAGGCACCGCTGCCGGAAAATCAAATGTTCCAGATGAGCGTGCGGGGCGTCGGTCGCCTCAAGACCGCCCAGGAATTTGAAAACATTGTCATTCGCTCCGGTAAAGACGGGCAACTGGTGCGCATTAAGGACGTGGGAAGGGCTGAGCTGGGAGCGGAAGACTACCAGAATGTGGTGCGCTACCACGGCAAAGATGCGGTGGGCATCGGTATTTTCCAGCGCCCGGGTTCCAATGCTCTGGAAATATCCAATGGCGTAAGAGAAGAGATGACCCGTTTGTCCCAGCGCTTCCCGCCCGGGATTGCTTATGAATTCGCCTTTGACACGACCCGCTCGGTCAAGGAATCCATTAAAGAAGTATTGATTACATTGCTGCAGGCCATCGCTCTTGTGGTGCTGGTAATTTTCCTCTTCTTGCAGAGTTTCCGCTCTACCTTGATTCCGGTCTTTACGATTCCTGTGTCTTTGATTGGCACCTTTGCCATCATGAAGGTGCTCGATTTTTCCATCAATACACTCACCCTATTTGGTATCACTCTCGCTACCGGATTGGTTGTGGATGACGCCATCGTGGTCATCGAAAACATTACGCGTCTCATGCATGAGCGCAACTTGACGGCCCGGGAGGCCGCCACCCTGGCCATGCGAGAAGTCACCGGCGCCGTCATTGCCATTTCACTGGTGCTGTCTGCGGTATTTATACCGGTGGCATTCTTCCCCGGCACCACCGGTCAGCTCTACAAACAGTTCGCCCTCACCATTGCCATATCGGTGGCCATATCCACCCTCAATGCGCTCACATTGACGCCGGCTCTGTCGGCGCTCTGGTTGAAGAAAGGTTCATTGACCGGCAGTATCATCTTTAAGCCGGTCAACTTCGTGATCGATTTCTTTCGCAACATCTACAGTGCCACCCTGGGCTTGGTTTTGAAGCTCAAATATCTTGTTCTGGTGGGCTTTGCCGGGCTGCTCTGTTGCACTTACTGGCTCTCTAAAACTGTTCCCACGGCTTTCATTCCTGAGGAAGATGTGGGCTATTTGATCATTATCGTGCAAGCGCCGGAGGGCGTTTCGCTTAATTACACGGTCAATGTAATTAAGAAAATAGAGAAGGTGCTGGATAACTGTCCTGAGATAGTTTCTTCCTTCGGCGTAGGCGGCTTCAGCTTCACCGGCACCAATCCCAACAATGCCATTGTCTTTTCTAATTTGAAAGACTGGCATGAGCGCAAAGGTTATGAACATTCCCTCAAGGGAATCATTGAAAGATTGCGGGGACCTCTGGGTGGCATCACCGAGGCTACGGTCATTCCATTCAACCCTCCATCGATTCAGGGTCTGGGCAACTTCGGCGGTTTTGCCTTTGAATTGCAAGATCTCTTCGGTACTGATATCGGTCAACTGGCCGGTGTTACCAGGCAGATTATGATGGAAGCGGCAGGCGAGAAACAGTTGACGGGAGTATTTTCACCCTTCACGGCTAACAGCCCGCAGCTCATCACGGAAGTGATGCGCGACAAGGCCAGAGCCCTGAAAGTGCTTGTGTCCGATGTTTTTCAGACCATGGAAATTATGCTGGGCTCCAGATATGTGAACGACTTCGATCTGGGCAATCGCATCTACCGAGTGTATGTTCAGGCCGATGAACTCTTTCGCTCCAACCCCAAGGATATAGGCGGGCTTTATGTGCGTTCGCAGACCGGCGAGATGATCAGTCTTTCGCACCTGGTGAAGGTAGAGCGCACCACGGCACCGCAGACCATATCCCATTACAATCTCTTCCGCTGTGCCGAAGTGAACGGCTCGGCTGCTCCCGGAGTTTCCAGCGGTCAGGCGCTTACGGCCATGGAGCGGCTGGCCAAGCGGATTTTGCCTCAGGGCATGAGTTATGAATGGTCCGGCATTTCTCTCGAGGAAAAGGAAAGTGGTCCTCAGACCTTGATTCTTTTTGCTCTGGGGATTGTCGTGGTTTTCCTGGTGCTTGCCGCCCAGTATGAGAGTTTTGTAGACCCGGTCATCATCTTGCTTTCGGTGCCGCTGGCCATGCTTGGCGCCTTGCTTGCTCAATGGCTGCGGCATCTTGATAACGATGTTTTCTGTCAGATCGGTCTGGTTATGCTGGTTGGACTGGCCAGCAAGAACGCCATTTTGATTGTGGAATTTGCCAATCACTTGCTAAAAACTGAGAATGCTTCTCTGGAAACGGCCATCAAGAAAGCCTGTGAAATTCGTTTCCGTCCTATTCTGATGACATCTCTCGCTTTTGTCATGGGTATATTGCCCCTGGTCTTTGCCACCGGTGCCGGTGCGCACAGCCGGCATTCTCTCGGTACGGCCGTGTGCGGCGGCATGATTGTTTCAACCGTGCTCAGCCTCTACATCGTGCCTGTTATCTTCCTGGTGGTGCGCGGCATAACCGATAGAGCCGGACGGCGACCTGCCGGGGTCTCCTCCCCGGACAACGATTCGGCGCCCGATCCGCTTGCCCCTGAACCTTTGGAAAGCAAGAACGGCGACGGGGAAGTCTGAGCGAAATCGCCGCTGCCGGATGTATCGGCAGGGCTCTTCTGTGGCTCTGCTAAAATTGGTGAATCTGCTGGGGCAAGGCACTGGGGTATCTCTAAGAATCGGGTTGAGAAATGGGATTGCCTTCCAAGATCGCATCATGTGTCAGCCTTGCATTTCTGGTTGCCGGTTTCTTTTCCGATTCGGCACTGGCCAGGCGGGCTTATTCCACGGCTGAAGCGGAAGGTGAGAGTTTCGGTGCCGTAAAGCCGGTCAGTGTCGCTCCTGTCAGAAAGCCTAAACGGCGTAAAGCCAGAGCTAAACCGGCCACCTCCGGGTCTGCCGAGGCCGGGGCGGACTCCTCGGCTCCTGCGTCTGATAACAGGCACTCTTCGGTTTTAACCGAAGTCGGCTCGGCCGGTATCGACAAAGCCGCCGCGGCCGGCGGTTCCGGGTCGCCTGTGGCTGAACGCCCCAGTGCAGGCCGCGAAGGCAAGGGAGCTGTTAGTCTTTCCAAACTGCTCAGCGAGGCGGAGGAAGCCGCCCGGGCTGAAAATTATGATCAGTGCACGGCGCGTATGAACGATTGCCTCAAGGCGCTTACCGCAGATGGCTCTGCCCCAGGCTTTTCTCCCGATGCCGCCGCCCCGGCGGAGCCCCGGGAAACCGTCGACAAAGCCGGTGCCGCCGGCACTGCCGAAACTCTCAAACAAATGGCTGCCGTCTATTCTTTGATGGAACGTCCCGACGCTGCCGCCCGCTGTATGGAGGAGGCTCTGCGCCTCAATCCTCGCGAGCCGGCTTTGCTTGCCCGGGCAGTAGAGTGCTTGAGCAATGACGGGCAGTTTGCTAATGCCTGCCGCCTGGCCGAAGATTATCTTGAGGGACATCGCAACAAGAACCTTTCGCGGGCTCTGGCCCTCACCCAGGCGCGCATGGGTGAATTTGAAAAGGCGCTTGCCACAATCAACTCCGGCTTTGGCGGCACCGGCCGCAATAACACGGAAGTGAGTGAGGTCAAGGCTGAAATACTCTCAGCCGTGGGCGATTATGGTGAAGCTCTCGATGTTTACGAAGGGCTGGAGCGCAGCAATCCGGAGGAAGTTTTCTATCCGGCCAGTGCCGCAGAGTTGCTCAGAAAGTTGGGCAAGTTCGATCAAGGTCTGAACCGTTGTGATGCGGCGTTGAAACTTGCTCCCCTCGACCCTGCGGCCCTTGCCTGTCGGGTGAGAATTCTCCTCGATATCCGCCGCAGTGAAGAGGCGGTCAAGGCTGTCACCGATCTGGTTCGGGTTGCTCCCGATAGCGGTAACTATCTGCTGGCTGCCGAAGTCTTTGATGCTACCGCTGCCTATGATCGGGGGCTCAAGGCTGTGGAAGACGGAATCGCCAAGCTGGGTCATCTGCCTGAACTTGAACTGGCCCGTATCAAGGAATTGATCAATCTTGGCCGCGGTGAAGGTGCTCTTGATGACGCTCTTGCCGAGGAGCCCGGTCGGCTCAGTTATCAGTTGCTCAAGCTGAGAATGCTAATTAAGAGCGGGCAAGTTTCCGAGGCCCAGAAGCTCGGCGCCAAACTGAACGCCTCCAGTGGTTGGACGGTCTCCACGCGGCTGGCTCTTGCACAGTTGGCCATGGTGCAGGGACATTACATGCCCGCTGCCAGGGCTCTTGAGGCAGCCTTGCGCATGCTGCCTCGCGGTGACCAGAGGCGCTACGAGCTTGAGCTCTTGCTGGCGGCAAACTATCGACTGGCAGGAGAAAAGGCGCTTGCCCAGAAGACTTTGAGCGCCCTGGAGCAAGAAGTTGAGTCTACGGTGGAGGGCGGCTATCCGTCCTCGCTGGTGGCTTCTTTGCTGGCGGCCGACGGTGCTGCAGTTGCCTCTGCCAAAGGTGAGGGGCGCTCGCAGCAGGTGCAGTCAGATTTCTACAGAGGTTTGCGCCTACTGGCCGACGGTAAAGCCGACGCCGGCCGGGATTTGCTGCAATCGGCTCAGAGGCTAGCCGCAGCATCTTCCAGTGAGGCGGCTTTGCTACCCAGACTTCTGGAAGGGCCGGGAAAAGCCAGTTTCCTTACTGGATGGCTTGCCGGGGTGCCGGGCTGGAATTATCTTTTGCCGGTTATGCTGACCATATGGTCTCTGGTGGGTGGCGGTATTTTTCTCTACAAATACCGAAGACGCGACCAGAGCAATAGAGCGGAGCGGTCGGAAGGGCGTGTCGGCAGACCGCATCCACAGTCAGTCGGATCGCTTTCACCTCCGAAGCCTTTACCGCCGCAGCAGACCGCAATGGAAACACCGGTCAGCGAAAAGCCGTCGGCTGCTGCTCCCGCGCCTCCAAGACCATTGCCGCCGCCGGCCCCTTCGGTGCCGCAGGTTGTGACACCATTGCCGGAGGCGGCGCCTCCAGCCGGAACCGAGCACTTGCAGAAGACCGAGGTGGAAGACCTATCAGCTGTGCGCGTGCCGCCGGCCATCGATGAGGAAAAGGAACTGGACTCTTCGCAGAATCGAAGGCGCTATTTTTCTTCCTTCGGAGATGCTTCGGCCTCGGTGGAGGAGATCTGGAACGAGCGCCTGGCGCGCTTGCAGATGCAAGGACATGGACATGGAAGTGGACCTGCACAAGGACATGGAAATGGAAGTGGACCTGGACCTGGAACTGGACCTGGACAAGAGCATGGAAATGGAAGCGCACCGGTGTCGTTGCAGGAAGCGGCTGGGCAAGAGGATGTCTATGTGGACGTGCCCAGGCCGATCGAGCTGGGTGCGGTTGGTTTGCGCCCGGTGCGGGGTAGCGCAAGTGCCGTTTCCCTCAAGTTTGAGCCCTTGTGGCCCGGGCAGCATGCGGAAGAGGATGGCGCGGATGTTGGCGACCAGGGCTCGCCGGCCGACCAAGGGCAACGGAGCGGACCTGAGGCAGCTGACTTGGATCTAACCGAAGTAGAACGGAGCGGACCCGAGACCGTTGACCTTTACATGGCTGAATTAGACCGGACGGAACTGGAGCCATACTCCCTGCCGCCGGAGTCTACCTTGCCGCCGACTGAAATCTAGGTTTGCTTAGTTGTCTAACCCTGAGCTGAAGATTTCTCGCACCGATTTTCGAGGCTACAGTTTCCCGATAACCTTAAATCTTGGCGGTTGTCATGATTTAATGCGCCGGTACTATAGGAAAAGCAAGGGACTGCGCTTATATTTGATGCGTATATCTTGACTTGCCTGTGGTCCACTGTTATCTCGTCCTTCGTCTTCTCATTTGTTCGCCTTGTCACCTTGAGTTTCCTTCCTTCCTTCCTCCCTTCGTCCCTCCTTTCGTTAAATCTGGTCCTACCTTTTACCTGGTTCTTCCCCCGATTTACCTTCAGATGTGTCCCTCCGGTGCGCTTCCGGGCGATTCTGCCAGTTGCTATTTAGAGTTGTCGCCGGAACGGCTAGAGCGAGAGTTCCCTCTTTTCTAATTAGAGACTGCCTTACCAGATGTCCATAGATAGACGACAACCCAGCTCGGATAGTTCGGAAAAGGTCACCGGACAGACCTTCTCGGCGCCTATACTGGCGGAAAATAGTGCCTTGCGCGACGCTAATCTGACTGCCTCAAACAGCCAGGAGCTTCTGGACCGGAAGGTTTTGCCCCATGTGACACTCGCTCAAAATACTACCGGCTCGGTTATGAACGATGCCGTCAAGGTGGCTTACAACGGCAGCGATCAAAACCAGGGACAGCGTGTGGAAACTCGCCCCAAGTGGTCCGATGTGGTGGCTACCCCCCAGAATACCGGAAGCGATACCAGAGCCCGTGTTGAGACGCAACAGGAAGTTAAAACCGTACCGCAGCCCGGTTCCGGCGCTGCCAAGCTGTCCGTTGATCAAAGTGGTCGTCCGGTCAGTGTAGTTGATAAGAACGGGCTTGAGCGGCAGTTCCGCTACGATCAATCCGGCGCTCCCTCCGAAATGAAAATGATCTGGCCTGACGGTAATTCGCAGACCTGGAAACGCGAAAACGGCAGCTGGATGGCCTATGACAAGGACGGTAAGTTCACCGGTCGGCGCTTCGAAGGTGCCATCTCGGTGGAGCGTGACGGCCGAGTGCGCCAGCTCAATGCCGTGAACGGCGATGAAACAATCAATATGCCCGATGGCACCCAGCGTGTGGTTAAGTATCAGGAGCGGGTCAGGAGCCATCAAGACGGCTCCCGGGTGGTGATGGAAGGCGGCGGCGAGCGCCCTTCCATAGTGGCGGCCAAGGACGGTTCCTACCGGCGGTATCAATACGATGCCCAGGGTAAGCTGGTTCGCAGTGAAAATTTCGACAGTTCAGGCAAGCTCAGCTACACCTTGCAGACGGAAAACGGCAAGTGGACCTTGCGAGATGCCCAGGGCAAGCCGGTTAATATTGGTCCTGTAACTGAAGTCAGTACCGACAAAGACGGCAACATGACTACGAAATGGCAAAATGGAGCCTATTCAATCAATCGCAATGACGGCTCCCAGGTGAAGTTCGACACCAGGGGGCGGCTGTTTGAGGCGGAGGATACTCGCGGTCAGAAAAGGCGTTTTGGCTATGATGAAAAGAATCAGCTCAACCGCTATGAATGGCAGGCTCCTGATGGCCAGCATTCCGTCTGGCGCAAGGAGGGCGAAACCTGGAAAAATTACAGGGGAGACGGCACACCGGGCAGCAAAACCGTGGACAGCGTTAAGGTCGATCAGAACGGCACAGTAGAGGTGATTGATAAGAGTATTGATCGCAAAATGTACTTTACTCTCGATCGTATGATGATCTCCTATACCCTTGACGGTAAGCCGGTCGGGCGTTCCTCACTTGATGTGCAACCGAATAACGGACAGCGCCGGCGCCAGCGCTAGGTCATTGGCGGAAGTAGCCGGTGGTCTCTTTTGGCGGCCTGGGTCGTGGGCGAAATTATCAATAATTTCGCCTTTAACTGCAATTTCGCGGCAAAAAGTGGTCTTCGAGCGAAACTATGCACGAAATTCGCAATAATTTCGCTCGCGACTCCTTTTTTGTGAATAGACCCTGCTGCCGATTGCCCTTAGCGATTTTGGCTGCACCATTGAATGGCGGTCGCTGAGTGCAGATGTCTTATCTGGCATCGCTCGCTGCTGCTGTTATTTCGCATCGCTCTCTGGCTCTGCTATTTGGTGATTGCGGCCCGGGTTTCCGCTACTTTGGCAAAGAAGTCTTCGCCTTTGTCGTTTATCACGATGAAGGCCGGGAAGTCTTCGATCTCAATGCGGAAGACGGCTTCCATACCCAGTTCGGCATAGTCGATGGTTTCCACTTTTTTGATTGAGTCTTGCGCCAGACGGGCGGCTGCACCGCCGATGGTGCCGAGGTAGAAGCCGCCCCAGCGCTCACAGGCTTCTCTCACATTTTTGCCGCGGTTGCCTTTGGCTAAGGTGATCAGGCTGGCGCCGCGGGACATGAGCAGATCGGCGTAGGAGTCCATTCTTCCGGCGGTGGTCGGTCCGAATGAGCCGGAGGCATAGCCAGTAGGTGTTTTTGCCGGCCCGGCGTAATAAATTGGATGTTGCTTAGTGTATTCCGGCAACTCCTCGCCTTTTTCGATGACTTCCTTCCATCTGGCATGGGCAATGTCTCTTGCTACGAGCAGGGTGCCCGTCAGCATCAGTCTGGTCCCCACCGATTTGCCCGATAAGGCGGCGCGAATTTCTTCCATGGGCCGGGTCAGATCGACTTTGATGGTTTCATTGCCCAGATGCTCTTCCGTCACCTCAGGCAGAAAACGAGCCGGGTCTTGCTCAAGCTGTTCCAGCCAGATGCCGTCTTTGTCTATGCGACCCATGATCTGTCGGTCGGCGCTGCAAGAGACTCCGATACCGATGGGCAGCGAGGCGCCGTGTCTGGGCAGACGGATTACTCTTACGTCGTGGCAGAAATATTTGCCCCCGAACTGAGCACCGATGCCAAGTTCTCTTGTGATTTCAAGAACTTCTTTTTCCAGTTCCAGATCGCGGAAAGCCCTACCGGACTTGTCTCCCTCTGTCGGCAGCGAGTCTAAATAGTGGCAGCTGGCCAACTTTACGGTCTTTAGCGTCATCTCGGCGGAGAGTCCGCCGATGACGATAGCCAGGTGATAAGGCGGGCAGGCCGAGGTTCCCAGACCGGCGATTTTCTCAGTCAAGAGCTGGCGCAACGACTGGGGATTGAGGACCGACTTGGTTTCCTGCATGAGGTAAGTTTTGTTGGCCGAACCGCCGCCTTTGGCTATAAAGAGGAATTCGTAGGTGTCGCCCGGATCAGAGTAGATCTCTATCTGGGCAGGCAGGTTGCTGCCGGTATTGGCTTCTTGATACATGTTGAGCGGCGCCATCTGGCTGTAGCGCAGATTGCAGTCACCGTAAGTTTTCTTGATGCCCTCGGCCAGTGCGCCGGCATCGTCGGCATCCGTCAGAACCTGTTCGCCCTTGTGGGCCACCACGATGGCCGTGCCGGTGTCCTGGCACATGGGCAGGGTGCCTCCGGCGGCAATGGCAGCGTTCCTTAAAAGCTCCAGGGCCACGAAGTGATCGTTGGGGGAAGCTTCCTTGTCGTCAAGGATACTGCGCAGGTTGGCCAGATGGGTGGGACGCAGGAGGTGGGAAACATCTTTGAAAGCTTCCTTGGCCAGTACGGTAAGGGCCTGCGGTTCCACCACCAGCATCTCTTTTCCGCGCCAGTTTTCCTGCTTGACGTGTTCCCTGGTCAGCAGGCGGTACTTAGTAGTGTCTTTTCCCAGTTGGAAAATACTACTTTTGCTATGAGACATTCTTGGCACCTCTGGCTACTAAAGCATGCTTAGTTTATGCCGGAAGTGGTCAAACCCTAGCCCAGTTCCTTGATTTTTTTATATTGTTCATCCGCTTCTTTCTGACGGCTTTGCTTGTAGAGCAATCGGGCGTACGTGTTCAAGAGGCTCTTGTAATCAGCGTCCTTTTCGGACGGATTAACCTTGATCGCCTCTTCCTTCATGGCAATGGCCCTGGTGAGAAGAGTTTCCGCTTCTTTGAGATTGCCCAGAGAATATTCCATTTCACCCACAACCACGAGACAGCGCAATAGCTCGGCTTTTTTCTCGGGGGCGGCTTCGCAAATTTTGAGGGCCCGTTGCACCTTTTCCAGCGCTTGTTTCTGCTCCTCTATAGATTGATGCTGTTTGGCGTATTCCAATAGAATCGGCGGCAACTCCTGGTTCTCGCTGCCGCCCTGCTTCTCCTTGGCGGCAATGACGTCATCCAGCTCGGACATTTTGATCAGGGCATTTTCCTTGCGCAAGTGAAATTGCTTGTCCTTCTCCGTGGTTGTATCTTTGAGGGTGGTTTTGACTCCGCCTGCGGAAGTGTAGCTGTCTCCCATATTTACTTTCTGACCGTTCCAGATCACGAAATGATCTTTGGAACCGTCATAGCCGATGGTGTAGTTGACCGTGAAAGGCGCATCCACGCCTTCCGGCAAGGGCGCAAAGGGAGCCGCTCGCCTCACTCCCACAAGGGCCAGTTTGTCGGCATTGGCGTCGCCGGATGACTTGATCAGGCTGACGGCATTCAGGGAGCCGTCTTTATTAATAACTATTTTGAGGGGCACCCGTATGAACAAAAGGCGCTTGGGCACCCACCAACCGGCTTGAATGTGCTTCCACATATCGTCGTAATAGCTTTGCATGTTCACACCGCTGGCGGTGACACCGCGCTGGGTGGGCAGACCGAAGCTGACTGTCAACTTGGGCATGCCGGGAGGTAAGGCGGCGAAAGGAGCTGCCTTCTTAATCAAGGCCAGCGCTTGCTCTTCCAGGACCTTGTCACCGGTAGGCTCGTCGACGGCCAGGTCGGCAACCGAACCGTTGGCATTGATGGTAAATTTCACCGTCAGCTTTTTCGCCTCGGTCTTGGGCGGATTCCAGAGGGGACCGATTTTGTCGGAGACCTTCTTCATGTAGGAATCGAGGTTTACCTTTTCGGCGGCTAGAGCCGAATGGTTCGAAGGAAAAGGCTCACCGGTGAAGGGGGCGAAGGTCAGGGCCTGTGGTACCGTAGCGCTGAGCAAATTTAGAAGGGTGAGAGTCAGTGCCGCATTCAGTTTGGTACGAGCATTCACGATTTTTTTTCCTTTGTTTACCGGTCGGTTACTGGGCTCTGATGATCAGGTCTATTCTGGTGCCGCTCTCTGACGGCGATTCGGTCGAGTCGGCAATATCTGCCGATGTCGTATCCCTTAAAAGGAATTGTTCTTCCGGCAAGCGAGCTTTCCGGGAGAATATCTTGAGATCGGCCCTGTAAAAGCAGCGTATTAATTCTACCCTTTCTTTCATGCCTTCCAGACCCATGGAATGTGAACCATCGGCTTCCACTCTTACTTTTTCCGGTTCGAAGCCACGCCCGTTGTCTTCAATGGTGAAGACGCAGTCGCCGAATTTGGACGCCTGGATTTGCACGGTGACCCTGGTGGCTCCGGCATGCTTTTCTACATTGTTCAGACTTTCTTGAATGATGCGGAAGAGATGCAGTGTGACCAGGTCCGGGAAACGCGGCAGTTCACCCTGGAAATTTAGCTGGGTTTCTATGCCCGTGCGCCTGGTGATGCGATCGAGAAGGTCTTCGATGCCCACTTTTAGTCCCCATTCCTGCAATTGTCTGGGCGAATACTCGTTGACTATGTCGCGCAATTGCAGCACTATCTCGTCCACAATTTCAATTGTCTCTTCTGTGGAAAGTTTGCGATCTCCCGACAGGTAGCGTTTCAGCATCATCAGGTCGGCGATGACGCTGTCATGCAGGTCTCGCGCCAACTGGTTTTTCAGTTCTTCTTGCTGGTTGAGCAGTTTGAAGAGCAGGTTATTCTTTTCCAGTTCCAGTCTTTGCTGCCCGGCCGCTTTAAAGGCGAAATGGTCAACCGGTAGGGGACTTTGCCGCTCTCGTTCTCGCGGGCTACTGAACTCCAGTAATTCATCGAGATAGCGCTCCACCAGATGGCAGGCTGCTTCCGGTGAGAGCCTCACTTTGTTATTGGTCCATACAAAGCCGCGCGCCGTCTGGTTGAGAACGAAGCGCCCGCGGAAGCGCGAGCCGAACTCCGACATGGTAATGTGTGGTACTTCCTTGGGCGGCACGATGAAAAATTCTATCAGTCCCACTCCCGCCCTGGTGCTTAATATGAGTGATCCGGTGGCCTTCCAGCGAAAATAATGAGAAGGGAGCTTGATTTTGGAACGTTGCTCTTGTTTGGAAATCCAGTCCACCGGCTCGGCGATGCGGGCGGCATTGCTGAACTGCAATTCCATACCGGTGTTGCCTGAGTTTTTGCTCTCTTTCAGTTTTGACGCATAATAATGCTGGGCATGCAGAAGCAGGGCCCGAGACAATTCGGACGCTTGACTGAACAGCCACTCTTGCATGCGCTTGTCATCGATTGTGGCTCCCGGATAGCGACCGGAGTAGCTGTCAATCTGCCCCTCCAGCGGAATTCTGGCATGGGTGGTGAATTGAGCTTGCAGGTTGCGGCTCAAGTCATCATCCGGGTCGGGTGGATCTTTCCCGCTGCCCATCTGGGTTTTGATGAAGTTCTTGAAGTCGCTCATGTTGGCAATTATTCTGGCGATTTGACGATAAACGTTTGGGCGGTTGGCTCAATTAACGGCTTCGATATCGACGCTGCCGAAGCCGTTTTGAACCGCCCAGGCGATCAATTGTTCTCGACTGGAAAGCCCCAACTTCAGTTGCAAAGTTTCGCATTGCTTTCTTGCCGTAGCCACCGAAGTCAGCCTGTGGTCGGCAATATCTTGATACTTCATGCCCCGGCCAAGCATGCTCAGGACTTCCATTTCAGCTCGGGTGATCTTCTTATAGGTTTTGGTAACTTCATCAGATATTATGCCGGTTTTTCCGTCCATGACGGCCCGGACTGTATCTGCCACTTTCGCCACTCTCTCCGACTTGAGCAGGTAGGCCGATACACCCATGGCCAGGACTGATTGAATGAAGGCTACTCTTGCTTCCGCGGAAAAGATTATCAGCCTTGTCTTTTCTTTGGATTGGGCTCTGAACGCTTCCAGGGCCGCCCTCGGTCCCAGGCTGCCTGGTAGATGAAGGTCTAACACAACTACATCGGGGCAGGTCTCTTTCATTAGTTTGAGACCTTCGTCCGAGGTCGTGGCGCTGCCCACTACTTTGAAGCCTGGCTGTGATTCCAGCCCTAGTGTCAGCCCATCCAGGGTGGCATGATGGTCTTCTACAATGAGGATGCGGGTTTCTGGTTCCATATCGGTGGTGGCTGTTGGCAAGGGTAGTAATATGCGGTCAAAGCAAGATGTACCCTTAAATCTGCAAATTTTCGCAATCTTTGGAACCACTCCGGGGCTGGCTCCCTTATGTTAAGGATTTTAAGAGGGGAAGTGTCCGATATTTTCCTTGCTAAGAGCCATTTTGCAGTGGTTTGTCAGCCTCGCGCAAGGATCCGTAGAAATTGGTTTTCAATTCGGTTAGAGTGCCGCTGTGGCGGGAACGTAATAATATAATCAATTCCGTCAGGCAACTTGCCCAGCCGAATTGTTTTTCGAGCGGCTGACACACTTTCTACCAAGTGCTCAAGACTGCTCGAAGTATTCAACCGCTAAGTCTGACTTGAGAGCATGCAAGTGCGATTGGGGTATAGATTTGATGCAGGATACCTCTCAATTTTAGAAGTTAGATAACAGAGTTTTATCTGGATGACCGAGGGAAGCAGTGTCTTTCAATTTTCTCAAAAAGGGCGCAACCACTAATCGTTACCCCACCGATATTTTGATCGGTGAGCTGTTTGTCAAAGCTGGGATTATCTCCCAGAAGCAATTGGACGACACCATCAAGAATGCCGCCACCAAGCATCTGCATGTGGGGCAGATGTTGACAATGGCTGGGTTTATCAATCACAGAGATTTGCAGGCCGCCGTCGATGCTCAATCTATGATGCGCGACAAGGTGATCGACATGGCCATAGCAGCGCGCTGCTTGAAAATTGCCGTTAAGACCGGTGCTTCTTTCGATCAGCTTGTCAAGGAAGAGATCGCCATCGAGCAGCAAGCCTCCACCAAGACCAATCGTCTTGGCGAGATGCTCATGGATGCCAATATTATCAACAAGGGACAATTTGGACAGGCCATGGGCAGAAGCCTGGCTACTGGTCTGCCTTTAGGCCGCATACTGGTACTAAATAATTCCATTCCGGATCATTTGCTGCGCCTGGCGCTGGAATTGCAGGTGCGTGTGCGTGACGGCATGATGGAGCGCGAAGAAGCGCTTGATGCTTTGCGCGCTGAGGCGATTAAATCGGCTGTGGAAGCACCTTCTGAGGAGTCCTCTGCCGCCATCGATGCCTTGAAACCAATTCAGAAGAAGAAAATCCGCCTGGGAGAACTATTGGTAAAGGCCAATTTCCTCACCGATACCGATGTGATTAGCTGTCTTGAACTGGGCCTTTCCAGCGATCGTCCCATCGGCGAAATCATGGTGGATCAGGGCTATATTTCCTACGAGATGCTTTCTGTGGCACTGGCTGTACAGCAAGTGGTGGAAGAAGACCGCTACACGCCGGAGGAAGCTGCCGAAGCCATCAAGCACATGCAGAACACCGGCCGCATTTTCCCCGAAATTCAAGATCGTATTAACGGCACCTATGTGCCTCCTTCCGAAGCGCAAAGCAGTCCCGGCTATGAAATTAAGGAGCCGGTGTCGCCCCGGGCTTCCTCAAGCAAGCTACAACCTCTTTATGATGGTCCGGAGTTGCACGGAGACTACGGTCAAAACGATCAGAACGCTTATGAGTCTGCCCTGGACGGCGGTTCCATGGGTATTTCCGATGACGCGCCGTCGCTGGCCACACTCATGCGTTCCGTTGGTGGTGATTCTTTCGATGAGCCCGGCAGCGAGCGTCTGCGGGAGCCGGATAATGAAAAATCCCTTGAGCAGTTGCTGGCCTCCGCGGAGCAATCTGCTGTTGACCGGGCCAGCCAGTCCGATGATCCCCAGTTTCAGACCGGAGACAGAATTGCCGCGATAGTGCACGATAGAGACGCCGAGGACCATGTCTCCAGCGCCCCCGCCCAATCCTCGTCAAGCGTTGCCGACTCTTTTGAGGCTTTACTATTGCGCTCCAATGTTGTCAGCGAAAGCGACATTGCCGCGGCGCTGGAACTGGCCAGGCAGACCCCGGAAATGTTCGTGGATATTCTCAAGCTGACCGGCTATTTGACAGAGTCGGGCAAGAATGCAGCTCTGGAAGCTTATCGTCTGGAGAAGGCGGGAGAACTCGATGCGGAGCAATCTGCTCAGGTTCTAGATTATTGTATTAATCAGGGGCGCCTCAGGAATCTTACCCTTGAGGGTGCCATGCTGGAACTGGGTTGGACCAGAGATGGTGATGAGGTCGCTGAAGCTGCTTCCGGTACTTTAGCGGAGGAAACCGCTGAACCTGTGAATGGTCAGGAGTCGCCTTCCGATCTGGCATCAGTGCTGGATCGCATGAGCAGTAGCCTGGACAAAATGTCGGCCCTGTCTTCTTCCGAGCCTCAGCAGGCAGTGGCGGAAGCGGCAAGTGCGCCCAGTCTTGAAGAACTTATGGCCAGTGTCTCCGGTAATGAGGCCGTTGTCGAGCAGCCGGAACCAACGGCGGCTGAGAGTGATGGTGATTTGCTCAAGATGTTCGGACTGACAGGCGAAGCTGCTTCCCCTGTGGATGCCGATCAGTTGGCGGAGAGTGGTGCCGCCGCCGATGCTCTCATTGCTTCCCTGGCTACGGCCCCATCGGCGGAAGCCGAATTGGCGGAGGCTGAAGCCGCCAGCGCCAATCCCACTGCTTTCGAGACCACGGCTGTATTCAAACAAGTCTCTGAAGCGGAAGTGGATGAGGTGACCAGTAAGGTTGTTGAAGATTCTCTGTCCCTGGATAGTCTGCTTAGCAAATTGGAAGAGCCGGGTGAAGCAGCGCCGGCGGATTTAGCTGCCCAAGCCCATATGGAAGCTTCCGGATCTCCGGCCGATCAGGGGACTCTACCTTCCGTAGCGGCTCTCGGTGTTGCTGCCGATGGTGCTGTGCCGGAGCCCGGTCTGGAAGATTTGATGTCGTCTCTGTCTGCCAGTTTGCAGCCTTCGTCTCTGACCGCCTCCGATTCGTCCTCCCCTGCCGCAGTCATTGCTTCTGCGGCTGCAGGACAAGAACTGAGTGCCTCTGCCTCTGATACGGAGACTGGAGTCTCCGAATCCGGTACTGCGGAAGATATGGATTTGAGATCCCTGTTTGCAGGGTTATCGGCGACCGGCGCCAAGGAACAGGCGGCTCCCCAGGCCGCTGTTAAGACTCCGGCATCGGTACCTGCTCCTGCGCCAGCACCGGCACCAGCACCAGCGCCAGAACCTGCACCAGCACCGGCGCCAGAACCTGCACCAGCACCAGCACCAGAACCTGCACCAGCACCAGCGCCAGAACCTGTTCCTGCACCAGCGCCAGCACCAGCGCCGGCACCAGAACCTGCACCAGCGCCAGCACCTGTTCCTGCGCCTGCGCCTGCGCCAGCACCGGCACCAGCACCTGCGCCTGCGCCAGCACCTGTTCCTGCGCCTGCGCCAGCACCGGCACCAGCACCTGCGCCAGCGCCTGCTCCAGTGCGACCGGCGGCCTCCAGTTCCCGCCTTCCCAAGATGAGCGAAGCCGATGTAAATGCTGCCAAGTTGGCTCAGATAGCGGCCATGTCTTCGGCTCTCACCGGTATGGCCGAGATGTATTACGAGCAGGAGAATTTCCCTGAAGCTCAAAAAGCCTATGAAAGAATTCTTTCCTGGCGGCAGAGTGAGCTAGGTCCTCATCATCCTGATGTGGTGGATGATTTGAATAATCTGGCCGGGGTGATTTGTGTGCAGGGCAATTTTGCCGAAGCGGAACCTTTGATTCGTCGTGCCGTTGAGATCCTGGAGAGCTTTGAAAAGCCGGAACCGCTCAAGTTGGCGGAGAATCTCACCAGTCTTGCCGGGCTGCAGTTCCAGCAAGGAGTGTTTGATAAAGCAGAGCCGCTTTTAGCCAAGGCGCTGGCACTGCGCGAACAGGAACTGGGCGCGGACAATCCTGAGTTGGCCGACTCTTTACGCGATTTCGCCAAGTTGTTGAAGAAGCTAGGAAAGGTTGAAGAAGCAGAGAAGCACTACCACCGGGCCAAGGTCCTTTTGGGTAAAGCTTGAAGCTCCGCTTGCCGGTGTAAATATAAGTAGGCGGACGCGAGTTGTTGCGCCGCTGAACTAAAGTTCATAAATTCGGCTGAAACTTTTGGTCCGCTGGTTCGTATTGCCTTTGTAGTCAGTGGCGGACAGAGATTTTCAGGGTTGACCCCTGACACCTCACTGTCCCCAGTGTTCATGCAAGATAAACCATAAGCGAGGAGATAGTATGACCAGTAAATTTGCCGACAAAGGAAAATGGAATTGGACCTTCATCGTGGCCACTGCACTGTGTCTGACCGCAGCCATGCAACCGGCTCTGGCTGGAAGATTTGGAGCCGTGGGCAGTCGTGGTGGCGCCGGTGCTTATAATCAGCAGGGACAGTACGCTCAACGGTTCGGCGCCGGTGCTTTTGCTTATGGTCGCGGTGGTGCGGCCGCTCGGGGTGCTCGCTTCCAGGGTCCTAATGGCGGCTCCGGCGGCAGAGCCGGTTTGACGGCAGTGGCTCCGGGGATGGGAGTGCATGCTTCCGCTTCTCAGGGCACTACCGGTAATGGCGGTACCTTTCAGCGCGGCGGTGCAACAGGCTGGCAAAATGGTGTGGGCGCCGCTCACCAGAGTGTCTTTTCTGGTAGTACCGCCAGTGGTGGTAGTCTCGATCGCCAGGGGCAGTGGCAGTACAAAAATGGTGAAGGCGGTAGCTCCAGCCGCGGTTTTCAGGCCCAGGCTGCAAATGGCGCCAGTGCCTCCGGCTACAAGAATGGGCAGTACGATGCTGCCACCGGCAGTGGTACTATGAGTAAGGGGCGCGATTACAACACGGCATCTGGTGAAAGTTACGGGTACGATGCCAATACCGCATACACAAAAGGTCAGGGCTTCACTACCACGGTCGATACGCAGAATAAGACAGACTACACGGTGCAATACAATAAAGGAGAAAAGCCTGTGGTTACTCCCGTGCCGGCTCCATAAATAATAGGAATAAAGGTTAAGCGCATTTAAGGGTCGTTTTTGAACTTTTGGGTTCGGTTTTACGTTTACTCTTCTGTGACCCCTTCTGGAGAGTTTCAAATTATGGAAAGTAAGACCAAGCGACCGGTGACCGTTACCTTCGGCCTGACCATGCTACTTCTGGGCGGCATGCTTATGAGTGCCTGCCCGGCCCAGGCTGACCCTGGTTATGGGGTGAACGGTCGCCAGGTGCGCCAGCAAAAACGTATCAGCAGGGGATGGAAATCAGGCGCTTTGACCGGTCGTGAAGCCTACAAAATACAAAAAGATCAGGCCCAGTTAGCCCGGCGCGAAGCGCGCATGCGCGCTGATGGTGGTGGGCTGAGCTGCAAAGAAAGAGCTAAGCTCGAGCACCAGCAGAACAAGCTCAGTCATGATATCTATCAGCAGAAGCATGACGGCCAGAGCCGTTAAATGAAAGGTGCCGGGTCCGCATCAGACGGACCCGGCACAACTTGGTGTTCTGCCTGCCGCCATATTCTTATATAGTTGGCTTCCTATTTCAGATCTTCCATGATGGCATTTGCTTTCGGTGCTGTAAAAAGTTTGTAGCTCATGGAGCCGATTGCAGCTTCTGCTGCAACAAAAGCCGTTGCTCCGAGCATTAGTGCCTTGCCGGGAGTACCTGCTTTTGAGGCGGTCGCTGCTAAAAAGCCCAGACCGGCACTGGGA
Organism: Candidatus Obscuribacter sp.; assembly: GCA_016712465.1. Classification (GTDB taxonomy): domain Bacteria; phylum Cyanobacteriota; class Vampirovibrionia; order Obscuribacterales; family Obscuribacteraceae; genus Obscuribacter. The sequence continues at coordinate 5,879,597 of JADJQZ010000001.1, read as the reverse complement.
ACATGCTGTTTCAAGTCCAGGGTGGGAGCATTGGCGAAGGCTTCTCCCAATCCGGTACCGTTTCTTCTAGCTGAGTCTAGAACTTGCAGATCTTTGCGGCTGATACCGTTGTTGTCCCAGATCAAGCTGTCTCTATTCAGTCCCTGCAAGTTATCGAAATGTTTTTCCGCGGCATTCAGGGTGCCGCCCATAGTCAGCTTGAGAGCCAGATTGTTCTTACTCTCTGCCAGTTCCTTTCTGCTGATGAAGCCGTCGTGGTCGGTGTCGATGTCATCGAATTTGTCAGTTAACCGGCTGACCAGACTCTTGGTGTCGGTGGGGGTGAGGGCGTTTATACCCTGGTCGAGAATGTTTCCTAGACTTCGTCCCAATTTGCCCAGATCTCGGCTGGCCTGTTCAACAGCCGGGGGTAGATTTTCGGCGGCATCTTTCAGACCTGCTTCCACTGCCTTTTGAGCTTCCTGCGCAGCTTTGTCCAGCTCTTGCAGGGCTTCGTCACCTTTGCGACCGGCATTATTAAGGTGTTGCCCGGTCTTTTCTCCCCGTTGCTGGAGTAGGTCTAGGATGGTGGCCGCTGAAAGTCCCTTTCCCGGGTTGTCATCTCCTGCAGATTTCTGGCAATCTGAAAAATTTTCACAACCCATTTGGACACCTCAAAAGAAACTATGGCATTAAGATAGGTGAGCTTTTGGGTGCTGGCAATTGGGGTAATTACGCTTTCGGCAAAGTTAGCGTAAACTCTAATCTGATGAGGTTTCTAAGTGCATCGGGATGACCTGAAAATGTCACAAACAAAGCCGCCCGAAAGGCGATTTGAGGTGTTTGCCGATTTCGACGGCACAATCACCACCAGAGACACTCTTGATGTGATTATGAAGGAGTTGGCCGATCCTTCTTATTTTGTACTGGAAGAACAGTGGGTGCGCGGAGAAATCGGCTCGCGCGCCTGCCTGGAAAGGCAAGTTCCATTGCTGCGGGGCGGTTGGCCGGCTATGGTAGAAATGTTGACCGAAATGCGAATCGATCCAACTTTTCCTGATTTCGCTGTTTGGCTTAAGGATTTGGCAGTGCCACTAAGGGTGGTGAGCGATGGCATCGACAAAATTATTCTACACATGCTCGAAAGAGCGGGCTTAATGCAGAATGGATTGATAGAAGCCGTGGTCAGCAATTGCTTACAAGTGCAGGATGATGGGCGGCTCTCCATTGAATTTCCTAACAGTCGCGCCGAGGCTGGTTGCTGGTCTGGTACCTGTAAATGTTTTGCCCTGGGTAAGGGCGCGGCAGAGCCTGCCAAAAGCCTCTGTGTAGTTATTGGTGATGGACTTTCCGATCGTTGTTGGGCCAAAAACGCCGATATTCTTTTTGCCAAGGGGCGACTGTTGCACTATTGTCGAGAAAATCAAATTCCCTGCCATCCTTTTCAGGATTTTAGAGATGTGCGTGCCGGTCTGGAAAAGTTGTTCGACCTTTGAGTTTGTGAGAGCACTTGCCGGAGCCGGTTCAGTGTGTTTGCTCGAGGGTCTTTTTCACTTCCATGACCGACCAGTCTCTTTTGTTTAGTGACTCGGCTTTGTTCAAGTCGGATAAGGCCTGCGCTTCTTTGCCGGTCAAATGATTGATCAGAGCGCAGGCTGCATAATATAAGCTGTCGTTGGCTCCCAGTGCGTCAGCTCTGGCGATGCTCTCCTTCGAGGCCTCTAGTTGTCCGGCTTTAGCCTGGGCCAGGGCAGAACTGCTCAGGGCCGCTGCCAGTTCCGGATCTCGACTTGTGCAGCGGCGCAAAGCACTTAAAGCATCATCGTACTTGCCCTGTAGAATCAGGCATTGGCCGAGATAGAGATGGGGCAGGGCCCATTGCGGAGATTTTCGCGCCAGGCGGTTGAGGATGGTCTTACTCTCGCTCAGGCGGGCGCTCGACAGCAGGGTGATGGCTTCCTGCAGGGCTAGATCGTCGCTGTCGCCACTACTAGCGCGTGCCTGTTCCAGCCATTTGAGGGCACTTTCGTAGTCCCCCAGTTGCCTCTGGCACTGGGCCACCCGTCGCATTGCCTCCTGGTCGGTTTTATCCAGCGCCACCACTTTCTGAAAGGCCTGGAGCGCCTCTTCGGTACGGCCCAGTTCAAAATAGCAATTTCCCAGCTCGAACCAGCCGTCGATCCACTTGGGTCTTTCAGCCAGGAGGGCTTCGGTACGGCTCAGGGCATTTGCCTTTTCGCCGAGGGTCAATTCCGCTCTGATTGCTTCTACCTGCATGGGTAGGTCCTGGGGGCAGAGGCTCAGATATTTCTCCACTGTCTTGAGGGCTTCCCGAAAGTTTTTGCTGCGCAATTCCAGCTTGAACTTGGCTTTCAGCGCGGCTGGATTGTCGGGCTCCAGGGCCATGGCTGAGTCGATGGCCTCAAAGGCTTTAGGCAGCTCTTCTTTTGTCCCGGCGTAAAAGGTCGCCAGGTCAAGATAACTTTGAATGCGCTTGGGTTCAAGCGCAATGGCCGCCTGGAATTTTTCCAGGGCCTCTTTGCGCCTGTTCAAGTGGTTGAGCGCGATGGCCTCGTTCGTAAGCATGAGCCTTGTGGGCTTGCCGAGGGTTTTTGCCGTTTGCAGATTGCGCAAAAGCCCCTGGTAGTCTCCCATGGCTCCCAGGGTGCCGCCTCTATTGATGTATATTTCCTGCAATCTGCCTTCATGCTTGAGGGCGAGATTGTAATCAGTCAGGGCGCCTTTGTAGTCTTTGAGCATGAAACGACAGTTGGCCCTGGCATAGTAAGCTTCACGCCATCTGGGATTGGCAGCCAGAGCAAGATCGTAGTATTTAACCGCTTCCTTATAGTTGTGCAGTGACTTATAGCAATCGGCCAGATTACTGAGAGCCGACCAGTTGTCGGCATCGATCTTCAAGGCGCTGCGGTAATCGCCGATTGCCTTTTGTAGCTGATCCAGCCGCATAAAGGCCTGTCCGCGCTCTACCAGTGCTGCTGCATTGCGGGGGTTTTTCTGAACGGCCTGGGTGAAACTTTCTATGGCCGCTTGTTCCTGCCCCAGTTCGCTCAAGTAGAGCCCCCGCAGATAGAAACAACGGGAATAGGTCTCCCGGTCAAGTGTGGCATCATGTCTGGTTTTACTGAGGATTATTAGAGCTGTGTTGATATAAGCGAGCGCGGCTGTGGGTTCCTTCATGTCGCTCAGATAATGAGCTTTCAGTTCCAGAAGGTCGACGTTTTTGATGTCGAGCTTGATGGCTTTGTCCAGCTCATTAAGAGCTTCTTCGTCTTTCTTCTTGGCCTTCAAAAGGCGAGCTCGAGAGGTAAAAGTCTGCCAGTCATCAGGAAACTCACGGCTCAAAGTGTCAACTGTTTGTTGTGCCTTGTCCAGTTTGCCGGCGGCCAGGTATATGGCCAGCTTTTGCCTGAGCACCAGGGCTTTCATGGCCGTTTGCCGGGAAGGTACGCTGAGGGCGGCAAGGGCCCTCTCATAGTGTTTGAGGTTCAGTTCCGTGTTGCTAAGACAGAAGGCAATTTGGTTCTGAACATTTTTGTACGCAATATCCTTTTGGGCATTGAGGAGAAAGGCTTTCAAGTCTTGCTGCCTGCCCTGTCCGGCGTATAGATCACTGAGGGCAAAAAGAGCTCTGGAATTTCCGGCTTGCGATTTCAGGGCAAGCTTGTAGTCTGCCAGAGCCAGTTCAATCAGACCGTGCTCTCTGGCCAGGTCGGCTCTCAGGAGGTGTTCGTTGCCGTCCGCGAGTTTCACTGAAAATGCTTTATGTCTATCCTCTTGGGCCTTCTCCGGCTCACCCAATTTGTCCAGAATGGCGGCGCGTTTCAAGTAGTTTTTCCAGTTGGCCGGATCGGCATCGATGAGTTTGTTGAGATTGAGGAGGGTTTCCTCAAAGGAGCTGTTTTTGAAGGCGATGCCCGCCTTCAGTTCCAGGGCGGCTAGATAATCGGGTTTGAGGGAAAGAGCCTGGTCGGCTGCTTCCAGGGCGGCTTTGTCGTTACCTGAGAGCAAGTCCAGCTCGGCTTTCTCCATGTAGAGCTGGGGCTGCTTTTGCTCCCGCAGCAGGGCTTGCTGGATAAGCTTCTGCGCTTCCTCCAGGCGTCCGGTATCAATATAGTAAAGGGCCAGATCGGCGTAGCCTGAGTAATGATTCGGAAAACGGGCAATCATCTGAGAGAAGGCTTCCTGTCCCTGCTCCGGCTGCTTCAGTCCGTGGTAGGCAAAGCCCAGCCATTCCAGTAAATGGCGATCCAGCTCCACATTTTTCTCTTTCAGAAACTCGATATCAGTTATGGTTCCTTCGTAATCCTTGTTGGCAAAACGGGCAGCAGCCCTCAGTTTGAGCGCCTCCAGGTCGGGACCATATTTGAGAGCCAGATCTGCTGCTTCTATGGCCTTTGAATGATTGCCTGTGCCCAGTTGTGCCTTGGCGATGAGGGTATAGATGGGGCCGGGCTTGGGCGCTTTCCTGGCGTATTTCTCCAGGTCATCCACGGCAGTCTTGAAGTCTCCCATGGAAGCTCTGGCGGTGCCGCGCACCAGATAGATCCAGTTTTCGCTATAGCCGTGCGCATGGAGAGTGTTTACATCTTTGATGGCCCGGTCATACAAATTAAGTTCGAAGAGGGGCAAGAGGCGTGCCGCCAGTTGCTCATCTGTTTCTTTCCCGGCAACCAGAGCAGCGTCATAGTCGTCGAGGCTTTCCTGGTAGCGTTTTCTAGTGCAGTAGAAACGCGCGCGCAAGAGCCTGTAGCCGGGATTATTGCCACTGTATTTTATGGCGTTGGTGAAGGCTCTTTCTGCTTCCACGTCTTTGTTCTTGGCTGCCAGCGCTGTGCCTAAAAGAAGCTGGGAAGAGGCGTCCGTCGGTTCAAGGCGACAGGCTCTTTGCGCGGGTACAAGTAGCTCTTCGTAGCGCTTCTGCAGGGCCAGGATGGAAGCCTCACCCTTGTAGACGTGGAAGTCTTGAGGCGTCTGAGTCTGCAAATGTTTGTAGTCGGCCAGGGCTTCGTCGTAGTGCTTGAGCTTGAAGAGCAGGTCGGCTTTGAAAAGGCGCAATTTGCTGTTGTCCGGATAAGCGCTGACGGCCTGCCTGAGCTCGTTCAGACCGGTCTCGGTCTTGTTGCCGGCCAGCCGACAAAGGGCTCGGTGGTAGATAGCTTGCGCATCGCCGGGAGCAATGGCCAGGGCTCTGTCATAAAAAGCCAGGGCCTGGCTGAAGTGCTCTTGCACCCGCTCCAGATTACCCCTGGCTACCCAGGTTTGAGCCGTAACCTGGGGGCTGCCGCAGAGCTCGGCAAAGAGTTCGGATGCCTCTTTGTAGCGCTTTGTGGCGGCCAGGCATTCGGCCTGCATCAAGTGGAAACTGTAGTCAGGTTTGTACCCAAGGCTGACTGCCAACTGACCGTACTTGAGAGATTTCTCGAAGTCGTCGATGTGATAGGCGCTACTGGCTGCCAGAATGGCCGGAAAGTGATCGGCTGGGAAGCCGGAAGCGGCCATTTCCAGCTCGGGCAGGGCCTCTTCGTAGTGCTTCATTTCATAGAGGCAGGCCCCTCTCACCAGGGCTACCCGGGGGCTGTCGGGCGCCACCTGTTTGGCCCGGTCAAAGTCTTGCAGAGCTTTCTCTCGCTGTTTCAGCTTTACGTAGGCCACACCCCTCTTCACCAGGGCTTCCACATTATTTTTATCGCCACTCACAACCCGGCTCAAAAGCATTACGGCTGTCTGGTAATCACCTTTGTCGAAACTTTCACTGGCTTCCTTGAGAGGATTGTCAAAGGCCGGCAAGACGCGCCCGGGCAGGCAAAAAGCCGGTGTGACGCTGAGGCTTAGCGCCAGAAGCAAGATGATTGGCTTGGGAAGGGACATCTTAATAAAGATTGCAGAGGGAGCACGGAGCGGGCCGATTGGTTTTCCCAACCGTGGTGAGAAATTCCGAGTGGAACAATCTGCTATTTTAGCTCAATCTGTCAATTTCTTCACATCTTGCGCCGTCACCGGTGTGACCAGGGTTCTGGCCATGTCGTCAGCCATGTCCACAACGCCGAATGCCTTTGGCTTTTCCCCTTCAGCTTTGCCGAGCGGTAGTTGGTAAGCAGGCGCGCCGCTGTAACCTCTGATGCCGCGCATGTCAAACATGTCGAGCCGGCGATCGGGATTGTCATTGGGCGGCAGTTTGTCTGCCCTCAGTTTGGTAACGGCGTCCTGTCTGCTAATTTGCGAGTTGAAGGTACCTTCGGAGGTGTAAAAGGCGCCTGTTCCATATGGTTGACCTATGGTTACCGCCCGCTCCCGTTCCTTGAAAGTGACGGGTGTATCCACGAACTCAATCGGTTTGCAAATTTGGGCGGTCTTATCGCCGGTGGCGATTTCCACCACGGCCAGATCTTTTCCCGGATCCGCCTTGTAAACTTTAGCATCGTATATGGTGCCATCATGGGTGACTACTTTTATTTCGTCTAGCTTGTACGTCTGCTTTGTATGTTCGGATACCACATGGTTGTCCGTAAGAATCTTGCAGGTGTTTTCTTCCGCCTTGACCATGGCGCCTGTGCCGCCGCCAAGAACCTTGCCGTCGCGTTTCAATTGGAAATGCACCGTGGAAGGTCGAGCCTGGTTGTAGAGACTTAGCAGATCGAGATTGTTCTCGGACTGAGCGCCGGCTTCACTCAGATCTTTATAGGTGCAGCCGATGTCCATCTGTCCGGCTTCCATCACCGGCAGTTGTTTGGGGCCCGGTTGCGGATTGCATTCCTGTCCACCCAGATTTCTTGCTAAGTCGGCCTGTGAGCGAATTAGCTTTTGATCATTGTCTTTAGATTCTGCCCCTGATTCGAGTTCAGCCAATTTGCTTGTCTCCAGGCTAAAAGTTCTTCGCTGGTGGATAATTCCGCAAGAAAATGGCTCTTCAACTGAAGCTTGTGCTTAAGCTAGCAGTGTTTACGTGAAAGTTTCGTAAATTTATAGTTGTGAAGGCTGGCTACAGTGGGGCAAGTACGAAGCTTTCAGCGCATAACCCTAGTAGTTGGGAATAGCTGTACTTCATAGAAGATCCGATTCTTTCAAAAGTGATTTAAATTCTTTGCGAATTTTGAGGATACTGGTGGAGCTTCTTTCTACCGCCTGCCACTTGCCCGACTGGGCGGCCGACTCCAGAGTTTCCAGTTCCTTCTTGAGATGCTCCAGCACGCTTGCCGTGGCTGCGGGATCATTGGTGTGCTTGCCCAGCTTGTTGAGGCGATCGACTATGCCATGCAGCCGTTCAATACGTATTTTCAGTGGTTCTGATGGGGATGCGGATGGCGATGGGGCTGCCTGAGCGGCTCTCTCCATAGGAATTCCTTCGCGTTCATTTGCGGAAGAGTAGTTTGTTGCCTGCAGGAGGTGCTTTTGTGAGGTAGTGAAATTGGCGGCTGCGTTCTCGGCCTCTTTGATTTTGTAGTACTTGCGCGGTTTTGCCCACAAATCGAGGGGGCTTTCCGGCGCGGTTCTATCGAAAATTTCCTCGGGGTCTACAAGTCTCGGTGTGTTTGTGCTGTAGGGGTGTGCGGCAATTGTTTCGGTCTGTCCCATGATTATCGACTCCACCGAGTCTGCACTCTTGACCGGGTTTCTGGTTTGGAAATCCTTGCGAAAGGTGGTTTTGGCCGTTGCCTGGGGTTTTGCCGCCGACGGTGATTTTGCAGAAAACGGATACTTAGTCGGCATTTTCTTATTCTTCGCTTCCACTGCTTTTGTGGCGGGCTGGCTCGTGGCTGTCGTGTTTGTCGATGACTGCGCCAGCTGTCTCCGGGTTTGCTTTTGCTGGAGGGTTCTTTGCACCAGTCCTGTCTCCAGACCAATTAGTTCCAGGTACTTATTGACCTCGTTGCCGTTGTTCTCCAGGAAGGCCTCCAGGGCCGATTCAATATATTTGCCGGCTGCGCTTTTGGCTTTCCAGCCCGAAATGGCGCTTTCTTTGGCTGCTTGAGCGAGAGTCATACCTGTAGTTCGGGCCGCTTCCATGAGTCTGCTCAGCTCCTTCTTGTTACTCTGACCAGGGCCTACCATTAGGGCTCTGGGAAACTCGGAGGGATCTGAAACTACCTGGGAGACAGTGAAACTTAGAAACACCAGCCCGGCCTCAGCCTGGGTGGCAGCTTCTTCGTCGTCTGAAGCGGCCATAGCTTCAATGGCATTTTGCAGATATTGCGTGGAACGGCCCAACCTCTCCTGGGCTTCTTTCGGTACCTCCAGGTTACGATACTCGACCAGTTGTTTGAACTGGCAGAGCGCTTCTGAGAGTCTGGCAATGGACTCCCGTGGCTGGCTATCGATATCTAACAGTTTCTCTGTCTTGTTGGGACCGGGGCTGTTATCGTGAAAGTGTGCTATCTCCAGGTGCAGAAGACCCCGGACGGCGATGGTCATGGCCTCCTCCAGGTCATCTTGCTCAAGGGCTGCCATGGCTTTGACGTAGGCTCGTTGCCCCTTGGCGGTGCGCAGTTTGGAAAGAGTGGCGAAGCGTCCTTCCGGTGCCAGAGCCAGCTTTGCGCTTAACTTGTCAGCCAGGTCTCGCATCAGTTCTGCTACGCGCTTGCGCAGGCGCTTCTCTTCTCTCTCTCCGTCCAGTCGTTCCATAAAGTCCATTAGCCTTGCTCCTTTGTGACTTCAAGGCTTTCGTAAATTCCATTCAGTTCGGTCTTTAAGTCCTTCATGAGGCTCGCGATTTCAAGTGTCACCGACTCTCTGGTGGGCACCAGGTCAAGGAAAATGTCTTCCCCTAAATGATGCTCGGTGAACTCCGCGTCCAGGATGTTGCGGGCAAAATCTGTGTAGAACCAGGCGGCGGTTGCCTCTCTTTCGGCTTTTGGGAAGTCCTCCAGGGCAAGAAATTGCACTGCTTCTTTCAATGCGGCCTGGGCGTTATCCCTTGAGACTTCCACCAGTTCGCTGCGATGATAGGCCGAGGCTGCTTCGTGCTCTTTGTCTATTTCATCGAGGTTTTCCTCAATCAATGCCAATATGCGCACGAGTTCGGTTCGGCTAGGGGTTCGGCTCTTCTTGGGCTGCTTCACTGCTATCCTCAGGGTCTACATTTCATATTATGCCCGTCTCTTCCCAAAGCAAGAATTCGGCCTTAATTTTGGCAGAACCCATGTCGAAATTTCGATTGAAAGTGGCCTGCTATAGGTCAATTGGATGTTCAAGTCAGCCTGAAAAGCCGGTATGTGGTGGAGTCTTGTTCAATCCTCAAGAGGTGCCGGGCTCGGCAAGACAAATGTGTAAAAAATGGTCAAACGAAATTTACTGAGGTATTATGTTTTCCTGAATGGTTGCGAGCATCGCTGGGAGATTTCTTGATGCGACTTTTTTGTCGACACCTGAAAATGCTCACTATTGCCCTTGTCTTTGGGCAGTGTATTGCGCCGGCCTTAGCCGGTGACTTTGACGAGGGTGTGAAGCTTTATCAGAGCAGTAATTTTAGAGGTGCCTTGCCTTACTTTGAGAAGGCGGCCCGCGATTTTCCGACTTCATGGCAGGTTCGTTTCTATCTGGGGCATACTTATTTTGCCCTTGGTAAAATGACGGCTGCGCGCAGTCAGTATGAGTATGTGCAGAATTCCGGTGCCGATGCGGGGGCTAAAGCACAGGCTCAGGACGCCCTCAACAAAGTTTGTAAGTACCTTGGTGTTGCTGCACCTGCCCCGTTGGCATCCTCGGGTGCGACCGGTGCCGCCGGCAAGCCCGGTGCGGGTGCGACGCCGTCCGCAAGCGCTGGTTCGGCCGGTAAGGGTAAAAGCGACGCCGAAGAGGATGAAGAAGAAGAGGAAGAGCAGGACCAACAACACCATTCCACCGGCAGCGATGACAGAAGCAAGCGCCTGCAGGCTCTGAGGGAAAGTATTCTCAAGGTTGCCCAGTCGGAGGTGGCCAAGATTAAGGAAGAAACCAAGGAAAAGCTTGAGCATGAAAAGACCCAGGCTAACCAGTACTGGCGTTTTTCCGATGGGAGTATTCGCCTGGATATCAGTAGCGAGCGTGAATCGGAGATAAACCGGGAATGTACTCAGCGTTGCAAGCAGGTGATGGATGAGGCTGAGCGGCGCATAAAGAATCTAAAGTAGGAATGCTTCATTTTATGATGAGTCTTACCGGGTTGTGGTCTCAGCAGAAAGCCACATTCGCGAAGAGGGAGCTTTGTTGAAGAACGCGCTTTCGAGATGAAACAGCGTTCGTGGAAAGCAACGAGTGTTCGAGAAGAAGGAGTGTTCGTGAATAATAGAACTAAACCAGGTATGGCCTGCAGTGTGGGCAAGTTGATTTTGAATTCCGGGATTGCACTTTTGGGCTTTCTGATATCGGCACCGACGGCCATGGCGGGAGATTTTGAGAAGGGTACCGGTTTATACAACGCTCGCGACTACGCCGGAGCTGCACAAGCTTTTCAGCGAGTGGTGAAGGGCAGCCCTACCAACTGGCAGGCTCACTATTATCTTGGGCATGTAAATATGGCTCTCGGAAATTTTGCTGCCGCTCGAAAAGCATATGAGACATGCTTGAAGTACACCACGGATGGATCGGTGAAGGGGCAATGCCTTACCAGTATTGAGCGCTGCAAGGCGGCAGTGCAAGCTGGTGCTTCATCCACAGTACCGCCATCAGCGGCGGTGTCAACCTCCCGTCCCCAGAGCGGTACCGCTGCCTCTGGAAAAGCTTCTTCCGCTGCCGACAGCAGTAGCCAGGTTAGCCCGACGGCTGCGGTCAATGATGCAAACGTACAGCAGATGCGAGCGCATATCAATCAAGAAGCACAAGCAGCGGTGGCGCGCATTCGAGCGGAAGCCAGAGAGCAGATTAGGCACGAGAAAGAGAAGTCGAATCAAGAGTATCGGTATAAAGACGGCAGTACTGGTTACGATATTTCAGATGAGCGTGAGCAAGAGATTCTCAGGGACGCGGAAGCTGAATGCGCCAAAGTCATGAAAGACGCTGAGCACCGACTCAAATTTCTCAAGTAAGTGTTGCCGCGAGCTTCTCGGGGCCTGACCCGCTATTGTGGACGCTCCAGCTTTCTCAGAGAGCCGGACATCATTGCCGTTCTGGATGCTAGTTGTTCATTGGCCGGGAGTATTTTTAAGCCGGTCTTTTTGAAGTATTTTTTTTGGATTTCACTGTCTGATAGCTCTCTATAACCCCAGTCTACGGCTGCACCATTCCAGTCGTAATATTCGACGCGTTCTTCGCTGGCTATTTGCTTACGAACCCGCTCTAGCTTTGGTAAACCTGGTCTTGGTTCTCTCAAGAATTTGAGTGTTTCTTCCAGTTGCATGCTTGAGTGGCTTAAATCCAGATCTGCCAGGGCCGGAAGCGCTTTCTTTGCCAGTTTGAGCAGAAAGTCTTGGCCCAGGTCGGTACCCATAATGAGATATTCGAGCTTATCCAGAGTGCCGGTTAGCACCTGCTCCGCCTTTTCAGGGTCAAGATAGAACAGACAGAGAATCTTGAGCTGGAAGTTTTTCTCGCACCAGAGTGTTGACCATTTTGTGGTTTCTTTCAGGTTGGCGAGCTTTAATTCCAGTTGAGTTAGACTTTCCCACCAGGGCGCTGTGGACAGCCCCTCCAGAATGGAGTCTTTTGCCTCGGTATACTCTGCCACCAGAATCTCTAGTTTCGGCAAACTATGCAGAAATTGCCAACCTTTAGAATTGTCGAAATAGAAGAGGCTTGGTATTACTAGCTCTTGCAATTCAGGTAGAAGCAGTCCATGAAATAGTCCATTTTGTAGAAAGGCTTGATTTGAAATAGTGAGGCGCTTGACCGTCTTTGCCTGTTCCTCGATTCTTTCTCTGACGAGTTTTTCGTCGGTTCTATTGTCGAACCACAGGTAATCGTCGGTGGTGTGCATGGTTGGAATCGCTCCGAGAATGTTGAGCTGACGGTCTTAATTGTTCGTTTGATGGGCTTCTGGATGAAAAGGGCGTCTTGCGAGGTTTTGATGAGCGTTCGGATTTGCGGCGCGGTGGAACAGACTCGCCTGACAAGATTAGCAATGTTTGTGTCGATTGGAAACTTCCCGATAATTGGGAGTGTTTCCGACCGATTTGAAACATTTGAGATTCGCAGGAAGAACGTGAGATTTTCCACTAAATTTCGCACATGCATCACGGCGGTGAAAGTGATACTTGTTCTTCTGCGAGTCTATTCAGATGCCGATCTTCCTCTCTCCTTTCGGTTCGGCGACTCTCCGGTATAATTCTATGAGTTTGAGTGTGAGTTTGAGAATAAGTGTCTTGAACTCGGAGTGGGGGATGTAAATGCAGCAGAGCGAGTACAAACCCTACCGTTATCTGGGCATGATCACGGTGCTGTATGTGGCTATGCAGCTAATCTCCGATGTCACTGCCGGCAAGATTATCAATTTGTGCGGGTTTCCTGTATCGGTGACGGTGCTTTACTTCCCGATTACCTACATTTTTGCCGACATATTGACAGAGGTCTACGGCTACGCTTGTGGAAGGCGTGTGCTCTGGACGGTGCTTGCCTGCTCGATTCTGGCCGGACTTTGTTATCAGCTTGTGGTATGGCTTCCTCCTGCGGATGGATTTGCCGCCAATGATGCTTATATTGCGGTATTTGGGCAGGTTCCCAGAATACTTTTCGGCGGCTGGATTGCCGTCTTTGCCGGAGAAATCCTCAATGATTTTGTGCTGGCCAAGATGAAAGTAGCCAGCAACGGCAAGCACCTCTGGATGCGTTTGATCGGTTCAACAGTATTGGGACAGTTCGTAAATACGAGCTTGTTTTACGCTATTGCACTGTTGGGGGTCCTGCCTACTCAGCTTTTGATTAGCTCTATATTGAGTGGCTGGGGCATAAAGGTGTTGGTCGAGATTCTCTTGATACCCGTTACCTACTGGGTTGTGAAGCGTCTCAAAGCGGTTGAGCATGAAGACTACTTTGATAGACAAACCAATTTCAATCCTTTTCTCATCAATCATTAGGGTCTGAGTGTGTTGAAATCGCCATTGTGTTTTGGCTGGTATCATGCAAACCGGTAGAATTGGAGCAAGTGATATAAGGCAGTCCTGAGTTTTGACGATACGAGGGTAAAGTGATTGCGTTAGAGGAGCGATTTTCTGGTAGTTTACTGGGGCTTGCCTGCGGCGATGCTGTTGGAGCGTCGGTGGAGTTTTGTCGACCGGGATCCTTTGAGCCGGTCACAGACATGCTAGGCGGAGGTTTTGCAAAACTGCAACCGGGTCAATGGACGGATGATACATCCATGGCTCTATGTCTTGCGAAGAGTCTGATTGAGTGCAAAGGCTTTGATCCAACGGATCAAATGCAGCGCTATGTTCGCTGGTTTAAGGATGGCTATTTGAGCAGCACAGGGCAATGTTTTGACATCGGGCGCACAACGCGGACGGCTCTGGATAAGTTTGTAGCAACCGGCAATGCCTATGCCGGAGACTGGTCGGAAAAATCTGCCGGGAACGGCTCAATAATGAGGCTGGCTCCTGTACCTCTCTTCTTCTTCGGCGATCCTGCGGAAGCTCTCGATAAGTGTGCTGATAGTTCTCGCACAACTCATTGGGCCAGTACTTGTCTGGACGCTTGTCGATACTTTGGCGGTTTGATCATCGGAGCCTTGCAGGGAGCTTCTAAAGAGGAGCTATTGTCTGAGCGGTATTGCCCGGTAGCGAAATACTGGACTCAGAACGAGATGTGTGAAGAAATAGCTATGATTGCCCTTGGCTCCTTTAAGGTTAAGCAGCCTCCGGAAATTCGCGGCACCGGCTACGTCGTACAATCATTGGAGGCGGCTCTGTGGGCTTTTTATAATAGCGATAGCTTCAAAGATGGTTGCCTGATGGCTGTGAACCTGGGCGAAGATGCCGACACAACGGCAGCAGTCTACGGGCAACTGGCCGGAGCTTACTATGGACTGGGCGGGATTCCTGCAGATTGGCTTGCAAAACTTGCCATGAGAGAACTAATCGAGGCGACCGCACTGGATTTGTGCAGGTGCTCTGCGGCAGAGGAACAAACCAGGGACGCCTGAGGTTTGAGAGCTGTCTTGTGATCGATGCGCTATTTCACTTGTGGATATTTGGGCCGGGAATGTTTTTTAGCAGCCTGGCTCCAGTGCGTAGACAATCGTTTTCATCTTTCTCCATTTGCTTGGGGGCGTTTTCGCCCAAACTCCGCCACATCAATCGATATATTATGGATTATCCCCTGTTCAGTCAATTTTTCTACTTACCAGGCAGTTCCATGGCCAATACCGAAACCAGCGAGAACACCGCTCGTCATCTGCTCAAAGATGCGGCACAGGGGCGGGATATTTCGGAAGCCTATAACAACCTTCCCAATGAAGAAAAACGCGCAATCTTCCAGGTAATGAATAAAATGGAGCGAGGGGAAATCCCTGGCTTCCCATCCTCCAAATTGTTACTTGAGGGCGTTGATACTGATGATGACGGAACCAAGGACCAGTTGGGTTCTGTCTACAACAAGGCGAAGAAGACCAGCGTATTCCGCGATCGCCCTGATTCGGTCTATTCGGTGTATGACGGTGATACTTTAAACGGAATAGCAGAAAAGTCTCTCAATAGTTGTCTGGCGCCTGACGACTTTAAAGGCCGGGCTGATGCCGGTCAGATTGAGAAGGCTGCCGCTCGTATCGCAAAGGAGAACGAACTTCCCGCCGGTGCCAAGCTTGAGTCCGGAGATGAGTTGGTCATTCCCGGCAATTTGGTCGCTCCCGGCCGTTACGGCGATCAGCAGAAACTGGTGAAAGGTATGCCCCTGCCGACTTCCAACATGGGGGCTGACTCGGACAGATTAGTCAGGACCAAAGAGGTTCTTAACTCGATGCCGGAGCCGGTTCTGGATCTGCTCAAGGATAGCGGTGTGAAAGTGGTTGTTTCGCACGATTTGTGCCATGAGGAGCCAAGTCAGGCTATGGATACTCCCCGAGGTTACGGTTATGGCGAGACAGCGGAGCAGTCACCGGCGGAGTATGATCCTGATGCGAAGGAACTGAGGGTAAGACAAAACTATAAGTTGCATGATGGGACAACAAAGGTGTCTTCTGCCGATGATTTCGCCGATAGCGTCAGGCATGAAAGCGGGCACGCCGTAGACGCGGCGCTCGGGGAAATCTCCCACACAAAGCAGTTTGAGGATGCGTACCAAAAGGATGTGGCAGCTCTCAGTCAGGAGCAGAGAGACGAATTTGATTACTATCTGATTGGTTCTGAAAACAAGGAAGACTTGACCGGCAGGGAAGAAACCTTTGCCCAGGCTTTCGCTGCCGGTTTAAAGGACGAGAAACTTACCTCCAATCCCGATGATGCAACCCACGAGACCGACAGGAATTTCCTGAAAGCTTTTCCGAATGTAGAGAAGCTAGTGAAGGAGAAGTTGCAAGACCATCTAGACTGACCCATGAGTGGGAGTTAGGATGGAGAGTGCAATTATGGAGTGGGAGTGCCTAAGTGTTCTGAAGCGCTTTCTTGCTATATGATAGGTGCTGCGTTCCCGAATGTAGGAAGGATGAGTCAGCAGTCTATGTCTTCTAAGCTTAAGCTGACCTCCAATAGTGTACTTGGTCTTTCGGGCTTCGAGCCCTACAAAGAGTGCCAGTTTGCAGAGTTCTCCGGTGATGGTTCCCGCTTGCTTACTGTGCAGGAGTCGGAGGACGGCATAGCCAGATTATGGTCTTGCGAAAGTGGGTTGCAGATTTGTACTCTGGAGCCGACAAGCATGCTTACCGGACGCGACGATCTTTCTATCGCGGTGTCCGAACCATTTGCCGTTTTCATCGAGAGTATTGCTCTCGATATGACAGGACGATACGCACTGCTTGGCCTGAATGACGGCACTGCCGGAGTCTTCGATTGCGAAACCGGTGAGCGTCTTTCAGTTATGCATCTTGAGGAAGCTTTACCGACTGACTATGGAACAGTTCGTTCTGTAGCCTTTTCCAAGGACGGCTCCCTGACCCTGGCGGTTTTTCCCGGGGGAAGAGTGGGTGTGTTCGATGGTAATGGTGGAGTACTTTTAGGAGTGCTGTCGTCGCCCTCCAGGCAGCGGCGAGGGAAAATCGTTTCCCTGTCTGTCTCAGAGGACGGAGAATATGTTTTTGCAGGTCTATCCACTAGTGAAGCTTACTTGTGGCGTGTGAGCGACTTTTCACTTGTTTCACACAGCATTGATCATCGGGATGCTACCGTTCAGCTGTGCTCCTCCGGTGACAGAATATACTGGGCTACTAGGGCCGGAAAAATTTGGTATTGCGATCCTGGTGCTGTGCCGGTGGTTCTAACCTGTTGTGATGCTGGTATTGAGGAAGCCCAATTCGCATTGAATTTGGAGAATGATGAACAGACCTTAGCTTTGGTGCGCCTGGTTAATGGTGAAATTGTGAGAATAAAGCGCGATGGAGCCCGGGAGACTTTGTCCTGTGCCGCTATTGCTCGGGAAGCAGAATGGAAAAATGACCGCAGCGGAGCTTCTATTATTCCGCTTCTTGATGGATCCTTCTTGTTCTCTTCTCCAGACCGAGAGTCCGCCGCGGTTTGCAAGTATTCGTTGAAAGAGGGAGTTCGCTCTCTACCGCTCCCGCGTGCAGATCTGCAGATTGCCTTTCTCTGTATCTCGCCTGGGCAGTCATATGTGGCCGTTGCCTATGAGAACTGTTCGAAATTCGATGTTCTTGATCTGCGCACGGACACAGTCATCGCATCCTCGCAGATAGAAGATTCTATTTGGATAACCGCTTTGTCGTTTTCTACCGATGAAGAATTATTGGCGATTGGTGCCGACAAATCTACTTTGTTGTGTTGGTGGAGCCTTCGAAAAAATGAGTTTGTGCAACGAAGCGATGTTCATTCGGAAGCCATAACGTGCCTGGAATTTGGAAGTTCGGGCGATTCGCTGGTTTCCGCTTCGGAAGACCGGACAGTCCGGCTATGGAAGCGCACTGTGGAGCGAGCGTCCTTTCGTACCGTGGGTGGTGAAGCTGCCCTTGTTAGTTTTGCCTCCATTCTCAAGAGTGGACATATTTTCTTGCTTCGATCTGTTCCGGAACTCTGGTCTGCCGACCTGAAAGAGCTTGTTTACAGAGCCGCTGTCGATGCTGTGCAAGCATTCCGGATTGATGAGGATTGCGATAGTTTGCTGGTGTCGAGCGACGGCGTGGTTAATTGTCTGCAGCTTTCCACCGGCGCTTTGCTTGAGAGAATTGAAGTGGAGGCAGTCAGACCCGGCACATTGCCGGCAATAGGTATGAAGGCGCTTAGCAGAGCCCTCTTCTGGCAACTGCCTGGCGGTCCCTATCTGCACTTGCCCGAGACATTTCGTGGTGTTTCTTGTCCTATGCGACTGTCTGCTGATGGCCGGATAACTGTGGTTCCCTGCGTAGATGGCGCGGTCTTGATTGGAACTACGGATTCGCAGCCTCTGACTGAACCGATTTTTCTTCCATGTAGATCTGATCGTCAGCCGCTCAGTGGTAGTTTTATAGGCGGTGGCAGAGTTCTATTATTTTGCCGCAATGGCAATCTCTTGCAACTCGTCTTTGAAGAAGAGCAGGTCTGACCTTCGCTGTGGGCGGCGGTGCAAAGGCAAAGTGTGTGCGGCAGAGATGCTTAACGCCAGTGGCGTCAGCAGCAAAACTAGTTTCGCTTACACATTTGCTTTGATCAGGTCTTGCAATTCTTCGATGGGAAGAGGTGTGACATAGAAAACATCGACGCCGTTTTCCGAGACTTTCAATATGGTATCTTCACCAATGCGCCCTGAAAATACGGTTTTGCCGTTGATAGTCTGAGCCTTGGCGCCGTCAAAGGAGAGCATTCCTTGTGGGGTCTGGTAGCAATCAATGCAGTGAACCCTTTCATCATCCTCGCTGGTATAGCAGAGTCTGACCATATTCTGCTTCCCTACTTTGAGTATGTCGCTGCCGGAAAGTTTGAAAGTGCCGTGACTTGAGGCAAGAGTGCTTTGTTTTACGGCAAAACCGGCCAGCGGGCTGAGGTCTTTTGCGTCTTTATTTCCGACGAAGTCGATGGTTATGGCGGCATCGTCTGAAGTTTCAGAATGGTGCCCGGCGGCAGCAAGCAACTTTTCAATACTGCTTATGGCTCTGGGGGTGGTTTCGACATTGCCCGTTGCTAATTTCGGTGTTGTGCCCGGGGCAAATAAGAGAAAGGCGCCGCCGCCGAAAGCTGCTACGGCTGCCGCCGCTACCAAAAGGAAGCCGGCTCTCAAACGTATGTTGCGTTGGTGTTCAAGATGAATGGCATTGAGAAGGCGCTTTTCCAGATCGGCCGGCGCCGGCTCGGCCTGTGTAATACTCTTTATACCTTCTCTTACTGCCATGAGCTTATCCCATTCCTGTTTGCAGCTACGGCATTGTTCAAGGTGACTCATTAATCTGGCAGTATCGGCGCTGGTCAATTCATCGTCAACAGCAGGGCCGATGAGCGCTTTAGTCTCGTCGCAATTCATTGGCTCAACCTCCCTTCTTTTCTTTGTTCGGCATAATGCCTTTTGAGCTTGTATCTTCTACTTGGGTCTCTTTCACTGATTCGGAGCTTGAGTCTGCCTCAGCCTTGACTGGTTTTGGAGAAGCCGGGCTGGTGAGAATCTCATAGAGAGCCTTGCGTGCTCTCGATAGTCTCGACATGACGGTGCCGATTGGCACTGAGAGATATTCGGCGATGTCCTTGTAAGACATGTCGCTCACCTCTCTCATCAAAAGAGGGGCGGCGAACTGTTCAGGAAGATTGGCTATGCCCATGGCCAGTCTCTCATGCTCCATTTTTCTGCTCGCTTCTGTTTCCGGACCATCTCTGGTGTCAACCAGTAGATTTTCCAGGTCCTCCTCCTCCTCAATGTTGGCTTCCTGGGGTTTGTTGCTGATGCGCCGCAAGTGATCTTTGAGATTGTTGCTGAGGATGGCGTACAGCCAGGCTTTCTCGCTAGTTCCTGTTTTAAAGGTGTTGAAGGCTCGAAAGGCCTTTATGAAGGTGAGCTGCACCACATCTTCCGCATCCTCATGGCGCTTCAGTCGCAGATAAGCGTACTGATAGAATTCCCGGGAATAAGTCTTTACCCAGGACTCTACGATCGCCTTATTCGATTTTTTTGTGCCGAAGATCATTGGTTGTTTATCTTTCTTGCCTGCGACATCTTAGCTCTTATTTTGCTTTCGGTGGTCTGTAGTGGCAGCCCTGACCGGGATGTTTGGCAAAGTAGTCCTGGTGATATTCCTCCGCTGTGTAGAATTTGTTGAAGGGCTCGAGGCTGGTCACAATTTTCTTGAAGCCCATGAAGTTTTGCTCTTTGCCGATGACTGTTTTGGCTTCTTTGAGCTGGCTATCGTTTGTATAAAATATGGCTGAACGGTATTGATCGCCCACGTCCGGCCCCTGCCTGTTCATTGTGGTTGGATCGTGCAGGGCCAGGAATTCTTTGGTGAGGGTGGCGAAGCTAATTTGTTTGGGGTTGTAGACGACTCGCACTGCTTCTGCGTGGCCTGTACCGTGGCTGCAGACGTCTTCATAGCTGGGCAGGTCTTTCTTGCCGCCGGTGTAACCAACAGTGGTGGCTAATACACCTTTGATCTCTTTGAAGGCGTCTTCCACGCCCCAGAAACAGCCGCCCGCGAAATAGGCGACTTCCAGTCCCATCTGGCGTTCTTTCTTATCGGTAGCTTGGTCGTAGACTATCAGGTCTTTGGTTTTTTCGGACTGACCGGAGACCCCATCGGTAATGCCGGACGTGCTTGCCGCTAAGCTTCCGCCTGAACCGACTTTGTCTCCCGTGCCAATGTCTGAATTCGCTGCCAATTGATGTTTCTGGAAATCGAGGGAGGCTGAGTTTATGCAATAGCGTTGTCCGGTGGGTTGTGGACCATCATCAAATACATGCCCTAGATGAGAGCCGCATTTCGCACAGGTAACCTCTTCTCTCACCATTCCCAGGCTTGCATCTTGTTCTACTTTAACTCCGGCTTTGTCCACGGGTTTATAGAAGCTCGGCCAGCCCGTTCCGGATTCGAATTTGGTATCGGATGAAAAGAGTGGTTCGCCGCACCCGACGCACTTGTAAGTGCCTTTTTCATGGTTGTTCCAGTATTTGCCGGTGAAAGCCCGTTCTGTTCCTTTCTGTCTGGCAACTTGGTACTGCTCGGGCGTTAAGCGTTTGCGCCATTCACTGTCCGGCAGATTTTGCAGGTCTATGGCTTCTTTATTTTTGTTTTCCATGGTTGCTTTCGCTCCTACTGTTCTCGAGGAGCACCCCGCCAATAATACTGAGATCAACAAAGCGGCAAAGGCTGCATTTATCTGCATAGTCATTGAATCCTTCATTTCTGTCTGAGAATTTGAGAACATTTTGCTGACCCTCGTCTATTGTAAGGGTTTCGGCGCTCCCTTGTGCTGAATACCTATACGCATGGGGGTTGGGGTTTATTCCCGGAGCGAGAAGAAGTTTTTGGGAATAAAGTTGGCTTGTGCTTCGTTTAAGGCATGGAAGACGGAGGATGCTCCCCGGTGCGGCAACTCCAATATATGTAGGTTAATGAGGAGAAAATTCAATGCAAGATAAATCCAAAGTACATTTGGCGGCGGCTATTGTGGCTAGTCTTGGTTTGGCTATGCACGTGCCTGCGGAGGCTCGTCAGTTGGACCGAGATGCTTTTAAGGTAGGCGGAGCCCGTAGTTTGAACAGCAAAGCCGCTCTTGCTCAAGCCCTGACTGATGATTCCAGCAATAAAGGAGTGGAAGCCGGCTGTAAAGGCAAGGAAGGCTCCTGCAAAGGCAAGGAAGGATCTTGCAAAGGTAAGGAAGGCTCCTGCAAAGGCAAAGAAGGATCTTGCAAAGGTAAGGAAGGCTCCTGCAAAGGCAAGGAAGGATCTTGCAAAGGCAAGGAAGGATCTTGCAAAGGCAAGGAAGGATCTTGCAAAGGTAAGGAAGGATCTTGCAAAGGTAAGGAATAGTTCTGGTTGGCTATACTGCCCAACTTCGATAAGTGGAAGCGCTAGTTCGAAGCCGGAGTGTGCCAGTCTGAAATCTCTATGCGGAGGGCGGAGCAGGTCTTCGCCTTCCGTATTTTTATAGTCCGCTAGTGCTCTTTCTTGCGGTTCAGGTATGCTTGTTTTTGAGGTTGGGTGCCTCTAGTTTTCGAGATTAGGCACGCTCGTTTTTGAGGTTGGGTATCTCTTTTGCAAATGAGGGCTGATTGTAACAATAGTGATTTTGCGAAATATTACATCAAGATCTTGGGACTTTTTGAATTTGAAAGCCGCTCTGGAAAAGGCTTTCAGGCGTCAAGTAGATTTAATTTGCTGCGTTACATGAGTTTAGAGCTTGGGCTCAGTTGTTTTGAAAGAGATGTCCTGAGGGGGAAGAAAAAGCAGATTAAGCCCGTCGCCGCTCTTGTTGAAGCAGCTGTCCGACCTGCCAGTCTGACCCTAGCTTCCTAGCTGGCGCCAGATTCTCTTTACGTTCTCCTCAAGGGTAGAGACTCGATCTTCTCCGTTGATGCGACCGCTGGTGCGGCGTTTTAATTCTTCGATGCGGGCCGATTCGGGCTTGTCCAGAGCTACTTTCCTTATGACGTTGCGCGCGCCGCCTTCTCCCAATTGGTTGAAGAGATCGCTTACAACGGCTCGTCCTCTCAATGATTTGAAGCCATAGTCGGTGGCAACTTCGCAGGCTCGAACCATGTTCTTATTGCGCAAAGTATCTTGCACACCCTGAAATTCTCGATCGGCAAGTGCCTTGACCATGCCGTCATGAAGCGTCTTGTTACCGACAAAGTCGGCAGAGCGAACAAAACTGTCCCTGGTCAGGTTGGTTGAATAGTCTCCGAACATGGTTTGAAACTTTTCGGGGTTCTTATCGTGCCAGGCATGAAGCAGATCTGGTAGTTTTCCCTTCTTCTGGTTCCATTGCAAAAGCCCGACGGAAATGCCCTGACCCATATCGTTGGGATTAAAAGCACGGTGCTTGTCCCTGGAGCCTTCGTTCTGGGTCACCCATTGTGAAACCATGTTGGCCCACTCGCCTTCGCAACTGTCACCGCCTTTCATGAGGGGATGTCGTTTATCGGTAGGTTTTGTGCCGCCGGCAAGTACATGAGTGTCCTGACCCGTTTTGCCGGTGCTGCCCTTACCGTCCCTTTTGGTTTCGTCGCCGAGCTGTCCACCTTTATGGGCGCCATGGGTTCCTGGCGTAGTTCTGTCCGGCGGAGGCGGCACAATTTTCAGCACTTGTCCGACTTCGAGACTGCCTTGTTGATCTTTGGTCTTCAGACCGTTGCGTCTGGCTGTGTCATTTACAAAGGCCTTGAGCTCTTGCTCATCCGGCAGCCGCTTCAAAGTCTCAAAATAGATTTGTCTCCCGACATTGCGCAAAGTAGCCCCATCTTTGAGCATTATGGTAAGTTCGGTGGATGACCCTTTACCTGCGGTGCCAGCCGTCTGTGCTGCTTCCGCCTGAAGTCTCTGCGCAGCTACTTCCTGAACGGCTTTTCCGTTGCCAAGCTCGGGTCCCGATTGGTCGCCGCGTTGGCTGCCCCGTTCTTCTTTAGTCTTGCCTTCAACCATTGCTACCTGCACAATCTTCTTGCGAGATGAGGCCTATTCAATCGAACCAGTCTGGTAAACAGCCTATACTTTTGGCAATATGCCCCGGCCTGGCTGAGCCGAAACCCGCAGGGACCGACCTTAGACAGGGCACTGGCTAGAAGCTGCTGTCTCCCAGGTTGAGCGAACTGTCAAAGGCAATTGTGCGCCAGTTGCCGGTCATGACGCCGCCTTCCTCTTCGTCTGTTTCGGCTGTATCGCTCGGCGTTTCTTCGGCTTTCAAGCGGGTCTGTAGCTCGTTGTACTTGCTGACAAGATTTTGAGTGGTGGGGTGGTTATTGCCCAGACTTTCCACGGCGATACGACAGGCTTCGTGGTAGCTGCCGGCTGCTGCTTTCAACTTTCCGGCTTGAAACTCGAGCATGCCCAGGTTCTGCCAACCGCAGGCTACGTCGGGGTGAGAGCCGCCCAGATTTTGTATGCAGATGTCTATGTAACTTCTAATTTCACTCAGGGCTTTGTCGAGCTGCCCCATGTAATAGTGTGTCTTAGCCAGGTTACTCAAGGCCTGGGCGTAGGCTAGACTCAAGGCACCATGCAAGTCCCTGTTCAACTCGACTACTTCCACCTGATAGATCTCTGCCTGCTTGAAATCGGACATTTCGCAGCATATGAAAGATGAACGCTCCAGGCAATACAGATACCGGTTGTCTCTGTACTTTTTAAGACTGTTCAGTAACTGTGTGTACATTTGCCTGGCGCTGGCAAAGTCTCTCACTAGAATGAGTTGTTCCGCCACTTCTCTCAGATCAAGCAAACTGGAGTTGGAACTGGCTGAATTTTTCCCGGCGACGGGTTTTAGCTGCTGTTCCTTCCGGTGCCAACGAAGTTCCACTACAGCCTCGTTGAGCGATATATTACGTCGTCTGGAATATTCGTAGAGAGTTGTTATTTCATCGAAGGTGTACTTGTTGTCTTCATAGAATGAATAGCACTGGTCCATGAGATCGACGGTGGTTTCGTCGAAGGCGCCGGAGATTAGCAATGTCTGCTTGACGATGCGTTGATTGCGCCTGCCGTGCTCGAAGGAATTTTCTATTTCGGCACTGGCTGCAGTATCAAGGCACTTTATGAACTCATAGAAATTAAGTTGGTCTTTATCGGTTTGCCTGGCTGGTAGTTGCTCTGAGTTGGCGTAGACAATTGCTTCACCCAGGGAGAGGCCCTCTTCGAGTTTTTGTAAGACCAGCTTCAATTGTCTGGGTTTGATGGTGCCGTCGGCAAGGTTGGCTTGAATCAGTACGATGTTCTCCAGTTGGGTCGGCGTCAAATAGCGCCTTTCCAACAATAGTTCGCCGATGGATTTACGCTCGCTGATACTCAATTCCAGCACTTCCATGAGGCGACTTTCGGAAATGAGTCCGGCGATTACCAACAACTCACCGATCTTGGGTCGATTCTTGGATGGTTGCGCGTAGAAGTTTTTGGATTTTGGAGCTGCTGCCTGCGGCTGGCGGTTTCGCGCATCTAGAATCAGGTCTCTGGCTTCGTTTCTCTGGAAGCGCCCCTGTCTGATCATGGCTTGTACGGTGAGAACTTTGTCCAGTACTTCCTGGGTGAGCACCCCGGCGGCCACCAGCATGCGCCCCAGAGGTAGCTTCACTCGCTGCTGCTGCCTGAGGTAGCCTTCCAGTTGACTGGCTGTCAAGATGTCGCATTCCACCAGGAAATCACCCAGTAGTGCTTCTTTGCGACCCTGCTTGCCGTCCCAGCCGAACTGCATGAGTGCATCGTCAAGGTTCCTATTGGTGCCGAGAATAAACTGGAAGACCTGGCTGGCGTGCTCGAATTCAATCATCGATTCGCGCAATAAGGTCTGGCAACGAATCAGATTGGTCAGGTCGGATTCCAAGATCAGACCTGAAAGGACCAGTACTCGTCCCAGGGGCATGCCGGTGTCACTAGAGATGGCCAGTACTTTGTCCATCTGTTCCTGGGTGAGAATTCCCAGATTGATAGTCAGCTCACCCAGAAGGTAAGAATTGAGTTTGGTTGTCACAGAACGCTGCTCCGCGGCTCCTTGTAAATTCCGGTGCCCTGTGATTTCCACGTGTAAAACGGAGCAACCCGGCCCTCAAACTTGTGCCAAGTCGAGAGAGGCGCCCGAATGAGACGCCCATAGCAGTCTACTATGTCTCGTATATTCTTTTGTAGTCTTTCATAAAATTTTGGCAAAAGCGGACCGGCTTTTTAGACACGGAAGCCTGGCTACTATTCCTCTTCCGTCGGCCATAATGCATCATCCGACGGGAAAAGATAAGGCGCGCGCCTCGACAATTCCCTGTCCAGTTGAGATCCGAGTTTAATGTTTGCTTCTATCCTCTGCTGTACATCTCGGGGCGGTTCCTTCTCATGGCGGCTTTCCAGCGAATCGAGGTCATCCATGGGCCTGGTCAGGGCCGTGGTCTGCCCATCGGGGATTTTATCTATGTTGTGGAGCATATTTGCTCTCAGTTTTTCTCTCTCCTCTGGGTCTTTCACATCTTGCAGCATGCGATCAACCGTATTGCCGAGGGTCATGTTCTTGAAAGATTCGCGTTCTTGTTGGCTACCGTAGTTGCCTATCAGGTCTTCTTGTCTGGTCATGTTGGCAATTGTGCCATAGTAGAGCTGCTCGTAAGGGGCCGTGACGGCGTCGAGGCGCTGCTTCTCATCGGCATCTTGGCCAGCCGCATCGCCACTGTCGTATAGGTCGATACGGTTGAGCTTCTGCCCATCGCTGTTTGGTGGTGCCTGGCGCACCAGATCTATGTCTTTTACATTGCCGTCCTTGTTGTCGAGTCTGACATCGAGAATGATGCGATTGCCGGGATTAGCGATGTTGGCGTCGAGAACAGAGCTGTTCAAGTCTTGTACAAGCTTCAGCCTCTCCGCATTTGACATGCTGCTAATTTGTTCTTTAAAGGCTGAGCCGTCCCCACCCGACGCGACATCTTCGACGAGCTGTTTGGGCAGGTCGTCAGGTTTTTGCGAATGATCCATAGCTGGAAAAGCCTCGTAAATTCAGGTGTCCGTGGTCCTGTGAGCACAGGGCGGGCCGACCCTGTTAGGGCGGGGTGGCAGGCTGGCCCTCAGGGCGGGGTGGCGGGCTGGCCCCTGGTCGAGGTGGCGGGGCACTCACTCTATATGCCCCCGGCAGGAGGCTTTTAAGCCTGAACCTGGAATTACCCCTGGAGCTTTTAATGTTTGACCCGAAAGCTAGTTCTGTGTGGGCTGATGTTAAACTGACGGAAGCCAAGCAGGTGTGCCGTGAAGGCTGTTTCCATTGAAAGGTAGTAAGGATAATGTTTGAGGCCGTTCTCTTCGATTTTGACGGTACCCTGGTACCCAGTCTCGACTACTGGTTGAGCGGATTTAAGCATGCATTTACCGAGTTGGGGCACGAGGTTTCGGAGCAAGAGATCATCGAGGGTTGTTTTTACAAAGACGATTCTCTGGTGGCGGAGGCTTTCGGCATTGAGTCTCACAAGACCTTCTGGCAGTTGGTGCAGCATAAGATTGTTATGCACTACGATTCGGCTGCTCTGGTTCCTGGTGCAAGAGAAGTGCTCGACTTTTGCCGGGAGCGGAATTTGCCCCTGGCCCTGGTCACCTCTTCTGAGAAACCTGTGATCGAGCGTGCTTTTGAAGTGCTTGATCTGGCTTCCTACTTTAACTCTGTTGTCACCGCTGATGATGTCGTCAATCTTAAACCTCATCCGGAGCCGGTGCTAAAAGCGCTTGCAGAACTTGGCGCGCAAGCGGAAAAGACACTTTTCATTGGTGACTATGTAGTGGATGTGAAAGCCGGCAAAGCGGCGGGCGTAACTACGGCAATATATTTTGCCGATGATCACAAACGCTTCCATGATCCCTCTCATATTGAGGCTAGCGGCCCTGACTTTATGTTCGCCAGTTACAGCGAGCTTCTAGGGCGTCTTGAAAAGGATCTTGCAGCAAGAACCGCCTAAATTTCCCTGCGTCCTGCCACTCTCATCATCCGCTCTACATCGAGATCTTGTGTGGTCGGACGGAAGCCGCCTATCTCTATATCTAGGGCCAGTCCGCCGCTGTAGAAGCTCTTTCTAGGCTGCAGTTGAATTTCCTTGCCGTCGAAGGAGCGAAAGAGTCCGTAGCCGGGCGTGGTTTCATCGGCAGGCGCATCACTGAAGGGGTCAAAGAGAGTTAGATGTGTGCCCAGGCGCCCCTTCCCGAGACCCCGGGCCAGATGTTCGTCGCCGCCGTATTCCGGTATTTCGCACCAGTTGAGGGGAAAGCCGTTCAGAGGCTGTCCGGCATGCTTGCCGCCGGATTGGGTGCCCAGTGCTTTGACATCATTTCGGAAGATGATTACCGGCGTGACGCCTGTGTGCAACTGGGTGGAGACCATGCATTGTGACTGGGAATGGGATGTTACACCCACAGGAAAAGGATCTTTTGCCAGTATGCGCCGGGAGATACTGCCGTCGGTGCCGAATTCGTAAGTGAAGATTTGATTGGCATTGACACGAAACGGTTCTTCGATAAACGAGAGAACAGCATCGATATTAGGTCTTGTGTGACCATTGCGCAGCCAGTAGTAGAGATTTTCCGCAAATTGCTGTTCGGCTGTGCGAGTGAGATCTTTGGGTTTTTCCACCATGCGTGCTTCCGGATCGCTTGGGTAGTCACCGTCTACCACTTCGAAGTCGTTGATTTGACTGTTCTGAAAATTGCCGTAAGCCAGGAATTCCTTCCATGAGGATAGACCCGGCACCGGACCACTGGTGAAGCGCAGTGTCATGGCCCCTTTCGGACCGATATCAGGCAGGCAGAAGGGTTGACAGCAGGCGACGCAGGTGATTTTAGGCTTTTCGCCCAGACCGAAAGAGAGAAAGGAATTCTCCATGTTCTTCAGAGAAACCACGCACTTGAGGCGAACAATTGAGCAAATGTGCTTCTTGTCTTGCTCTTGGAAGAGAACAGGATTGACCTGACTGGAGTTTTCCGCCAGACCGGCAAAGGTGAAAGAGTGGCGACCGGCAGGGATATTTATGAATGGTTTGTACTTGCCCTTATGTATCTGTTCCGGTTTGACCCGGGCCAGGTGATAGGGTTTGGGGATATCCTGGGTGGATTCCGTGCCCTCTTGCAGCCAGCCTGTTTCCATTTCCACGGATTCGACTGTGAGATTGTCGGGCAGGGTCGCTTGCAAGAGGGCTTTGACGTCTTTCATGGGATCTATTTTGTTACCGTGAATGTCCTCCAGGCCGACATTCTTGTCCTCCTCCAGGGCCCTGGAGAGGGCCCCGTTCAGTTTCTTAATGGTCTCGTCCAGGTTTGTTCTGTCCTCCTCTGCCAGTCTGGCCATGTAGTGGTTGCCGAGTTCTTCGGCAACAATTGTGTTCTGACGGACCGTGCCCACAAGCGTGTTGATGCCGATCACCGGTAAGGGCTCCCCGTCCTCGGCGGCGGTGGCCTTACCTACTGGTGGATAGTTGCTGAGCGAAACAAAGCCGAAATGCGGATCATCGATGAAGATGCGCGACAGGTCATTGGCAGCCAGCAAGCAGGCTGCTTCCACGCAGTTCTGCGAGCGGGTTCTGTCTATGTAATAGAGCGCAATCTGACTCGTGGTCATAATCGTCGGTAGAATCACAAAGCAGGCTATGGCTACGGTCAAGAGCATGATGTTGCCGTTAGCCGCACGGTACCGTCCTTTCATGGCGACCTCCCTATTTGCGTTGCTGGCGAATCGCTTCGCGTTGGAGCCTGATTGCTTCGCGCTGTCTCTCGATTTCAAGACGCTGCTGTCTGACAATTTCGCGGCTGCGCTGTACATCCGGTGCATTGTCGCCGGTGTTCTGCTGGGCTTGCTGTCTGATAGCTTGACGTTCTTGTTCGATGCGCTGGCGGTCTAGTTCGATGGCTCGGCGCTGGGCTTCCACTTCTTCTCTCATCCGTTGTACGGCCTGTTGATTGGCTTGATCTTGGGCGTTGGGACCCGGATTGGGATTAGGGGTGGGAGTCGGGGTGGGGTTAGGAGTAGGGGTCGGGGTCGGAGTGGGGTTGGGGGTAGGAGTTGGTGTCGGAGTAGGAGTTGGGGTGGGAGTAGGAGTCGGGGTGGGGTTAGGAGTAGGGGTCGGGGTCGGAGTAGGGGTGGGAGTAGGAGTAGGAGTTGGAGTAGGACTAGGGGTAGGAGTAGGGGTAGGAGTAGGAGTGGGAGTGGGAGTGGGAGTGGGAGTAGGAGTGGGAGTGGGAGTCGGGGGCGGCGAGGTGCTGCCCAGGTTGGCTACCAGCACGGCCATTTGCGGTTGATCCTGGCCGTTAATGGGATTTATGTTGAAGATGTAGTTCTGCGGATACCAGGAGCCTGCTGTCCAGTAGGCATAGCCGGTCCAGGCGCTGGAGTGGGCATGCATG
This sequence comes from Candidatus Obscuribacter sp., assembly GCA_016712465.1. GTDB lineage: Bacteria > Cyanobacteriota > Vampirovibrionia > Obscuribacterales > Obscuribacteraceae > Obscuribacter. The sequence goes on along the minus strand of JADJQZ010000001.1, from coordinate 5,850,574 downwards.
TAACGCAGCATGGCCGAAAGCGAGGCACAGGCGCCGGCGTCTTTGGTGACGCCTATTTCGGAGAGGAAGGCGGTGCGGTTATTGGCTTCCAGCCAGGCCGTGAAACCGCTCAGGGTGCCTACGGCATCAGTGGCTGAGAGGTAGTCGGTGTGAGTGCCGGAGCCGTCATAGTCGAGGTACTGGTGTACGTCGAAGGCAAAATTATTGCCGGAGTCGGTGATCTTGATCATTTCCTGCGCATTCAGCTGCAAGTAGTTAACAGGGTGCATCCAGTAGGTGGCCGGCACCAGAATCAAATTGGTGGCACCCTGAGCTCTGATGCCATCGATGGCTGCTTGTGATGAGGCCCGCCAGGTGGCGGCCGTCATGCTGGAGCCTATCGGTTCGTTCATCAAGCCGAACACTACCTTGGGATTGTTTTTATAGTGGTAGGCAAGTTGGGCCCAGAAGTTGGCGAACATAGAGTTCGGGTGTCCGCCCGGTACGCCGACGGTGACGTTTTTGTAGGCGCCGTAATTGTGAGGGTCGATAATTGTATAGAGACCACGGGCGGTGGCATTATATATGACGGCGTCAAGTCTGCCCAGTTCGGTCAGATCCAGAGGTCCGTTGGCATTAGGTTGCATTCTCTCCCACGAGAAAGGCACGCGCACGCAGGTCAGCCCTTTGGAGCGGAAGTAATCCAGTTCGCTCACCGAAGGATAGACATAGTTGGTGTTGTATACCCCTGGAACCATCTGACCATTGAACTCGCCGCCGGATATGTTCACACCCTGCAGTCCCATGCCGCCATTACCGGCGATGGCAGGTGGTAGAGACGAGAGGGCCAGGCCGGCCGCTGTGATTCCGCATATAATGGTGCGGGCGAGACGAGACACTGGCTTGCGCCAGGTAAAAGGTTTCTTCGACATGATAGTACTCCTCGCAGACCGAATATTCCCAGAAGGGGAACTCGGATTGGTCGTCAAATCAAGACCTGAGGTAGCCTCAGGCAAAGCCGCAGTGGAAAGCGCTCCAGGGCTTGCGCCCATACCTGTACTTTTGCGAAATGACGAACGAGCCTGCGAAGACGACTCATTGTTTAAGTATCAGGTTTTATGTATTTAGTAGTGGAGGGATCGGAACGCTGTATGAGGAGTAAGCCCTAAAAAAACAATGCGGTAACGATCTTTTCTGGAAAATTTTGCAATTGAACCGTTATTAAGACTGATGGGCGTTAAAATTGAGCCTGTAATTCCCAGTGTGCGGGTCTAATAACTTTGGTAAAGAACAATTACGCGGTTGTCGCTGTTTCGGTAGCGCTGCTAGGTGCCCTGATCTCATCGCCGTTTTCGGATTGTCCTGCTATTGCCGGGGCCCCGGTCAAGAAGAGCAACAGTTCCAGCGCGGCTAGCAAGAAAGTGGTGCCGCCTGATTATTACCCCCTGGCCGATACTTACTGGTGGAAGTTCAAGGGTAATTCCGGCGGTAACAGCATCGACTTTACCTTAAAAGTCGTGGGTATTGAGAAGCAGCCTGATGGGCGAATTATCTATCAGTTGGATACCTGTGGTCAGCAGGTCGTCCACGACTGGTATGTAAAAGAGAAAAGTGCGGTTCTTAGGCTGAAAGAATATTACGGCGACAACGCCAAGTTGCGAATCAGCTACGAACCGCCTTATTGCATTCTGCACAATCCTTTGCTTGTGGGTGATAAGTGGTCATGGCAGGGTAAGGGCTTGATGGATGTTTCTATTAATGATCAATCAAGAGTAGAAGCAGAAGAAGATGTAGAGGTGCCGGCCGGAAAGTTTCGCGCCATGCGAGTAGTCTCCGACGTGCAACAGGGACCGGCCCATGTGGTGAAGACATACTGGTATGCGCCTGGTGTGGGGCTGATTAAGACTAAAACCGAGAATAACGGTATTGTAATCGGTACCGAACTGGTCGACTATAGTTTTAAGAAGAAGCCATAAATTGCTCTCGGCGGTTTGCGCTGCGGCAGCGAGCTAAGCGGCAGTCCGAGCCGATCTCGGGAGCTTGCGATGCGAATAGCTTGCCGGTGCGCATCTGTGTTTCAAGGAAGTTTTCGAAAAGCGCTAAACTCATGTAACGCTGAAGCTTAAATCTGTGTGACAGCGAAAACCGGCTCTAGGACAGCATTCTGGAATTGAGAAAGTCCCGAAATGCAGATGTAATATTTGTTCAAATCACTATTGTTACATTCTCGCTTGTTCTAGGCGAAGGGGCAGGTCGAGGTTTTGGATGTTGATTTCTTCAGTCACAAAGGCGACTGCCGCTACGACGAGAAGCAGTCACCTTTGCGATCTTTTGTCAGTGCTTTCTACTTTTCGGAGTTGAGTTCGTCCAGGCTGAATGACTTGTCGCTGAAAGGGTCATGCCAGCCTTCCACGGCGTTGGTGGAGCCGGCCACTAAGCCTTCTCCTACTCCGGCCAGAAGGTTGAGAGTTTGCCCGGGCAGACTGGCCAGCATGAGGACGGCTGAGCCTCCGCTTTTGGTGGCTTCATCGCTCAGGGCTTCCGTATATTGTCCGAGCTTGTTACCTTCGCAGCGGAGTACTGCTATAGGCGTACCGATTGCCAGCGCGGTGCCGACGGCCATTACTTTTACCGGCAACATTGCGGTTTCTCTGAGAAACTCGCTGCTATCGGTGGAGGCTGTCTTTTTGCCGTAGTCGCCGGCTTGAGCCGGGTAGGCGTTGGCGCCCAGGCAGAGGGCGGCTACTAATAGTGTCAGGGCTCTTTTCATGATAATCTCCTTGATTTCGCCATTTGTTTTCTCGCACATCACACTGAAAGCATACAAAGCCCTTATGAAGGGGAGGCGACAGTCGCAACAGTTTGGTTATTGTTTCGGGCGAGAGGTGAATATTCCATTTATAATTCTTGCAAGTCCGAAAGTTTGACTTTTATATGAGGTGCAGATGTCTGCTCATACCGGATTTAAGGGCTTGTCTGTCAGTCTGGCTCTGGCGGGTTTCATATCTAGTTCTTGTATGGCGTGGGCGCGCGCTCCCGTAGATGGGGGTGCCGGTGCGGCTGATTGGTCGCCATTCATGCGGAATGAGGGGCGGTGCCGGCAAAACTATGGCAACCCGCCTTTAGTGGCCCAGCAAGATGCCGTCCAGCAGGGTTTCGTGCAGCAAGAGGCAGAGTCGCAAGGGCAGTCGCCAACCAGGGCAAGTGGGGCCCGTTTCCGCTTGAAACGTCCAGGCGCAGAATCTTCCTCCACTCCTCAGCCACCTGTCTCTCCCGGCTCGGTAACACCGGATACTGCTGCTCCGCTCTCTCCGTCCGTACCGGCAGGGGTGCAAGTTCCTTCCTTCGACACCCATACTAATTCTGAGCCCGCTACTTCGACGCCTTTACAGGGGTCATCCAGCGGCTCTTCCGGCGGTGAAGGAAAAGTGATCTGGCGCCCTGGTATCATACTCAGTGGCACGGCCGGCGAGACTGCTCTCAACCCCACCTGCGATCTTTCGCTGGCGGCCAGTCAGGCTTCCGAGTTTCCCGATAGCGCTGAGGCGGCCTTCATTCACGCCGTAGCTCTGACGCGCTCCAGCCAGGTGGAAGCGGCCTTGAAGGAAGTGCGACGTGCGCGCAATCTGGCTAGAGCCACGGGCGATCCAAACTATTTCAATCGCGCCGTTTCGCAGTATGAACAGTCTCTGGATGCCGATCCAAATAATTCCTGCGTGCGCTATGGTCTCAGTTGGGCTTATTATATGCAGGCTTATTTATTGGGGGAGCAGGCTCGCAAGCAAGAGAGTATAGCTAAGCAACCGATAATGCCGCAGATGTACCGCAAGAAAAGCCATCTGGGTGATAACTTGCTTAGTGGTGCCACCATTCTTGCTTCCGCTCTCACCGGTACAAAGCCGCCGGTAGGTGCCGTTCCTCATATTCCGGGGGCGCTCGAGGGCGCTCCGACCTGGGCTATACCGCAGATTAAGCAGTACTATCAGAAAAGCATCAATCAGCTCGATCAGGTGATCAAACGAGAACCGACTAATGCCTGGGCGGCAACTTACCGCGTGCATGTCAATGAAGAGTATGACGGTAACAATGAGGCGGCGCTCCGGCAATTGGAAGCACTTAAGAAGCGTTTCCCGGACAATCCGGCCGTGGCCTTCTTTCTTGCCGACTCCTATGCTCGCAACGGCAACTTCGCTGCCGGAGCCGGATCTCTGGGACGGGCCGTGCAGTTGAAATTGCAGGGCAAGTAAATTAGTTTGCCTTTCCGGTTCGATAGACCCAGGCAATCAAGAGCAGTTGCAGGGGTAGGCGGCAGTAGAGTAGAGCCACCGGTATGGTTGGAAAGGTATTTGGGTTGAGGGCCATATGCAGGTTGGCCGGAAAGACGGCGATGAGGAGAAGCACCAGGCCGTAGGCGGCATAAGGTCTGCTCTTTGTGACCAGCATACCGATGGCGCCGAGAATTTCAAAGACACCGCTGATGTGAACCAGGGGTAAATGCCAGGGCAGCCAGGGGGGCATGGCTTTGAGAAACAGTGCCGGCTGAGTGAAGTGATTCACTCCCGCAAACAGAAAGAGGGCGGCAATCAAGTAGATTGATAGAGTTTTCTTTGGGATATTCAATAGTTGAGGCTGAGTGTAATTAAATCTTCTGCCTGTGAAAACGATGAAGCTTTCAATATTATATAGTCCCGGTGACCGTGAAATAACCTGCAAGTTAGTAAAAGGAAGATTCAGTGAGCCTTAGAGAGACCAGGCGAGTCATCTGTCCCCATGATTGTCCGGATACCTGTTCGATGTCGGTAACCGTAGAAGACGGCCGGGTGGTTTCAGTGCGGGGAGATGAGAGCCATCCTTTCACCCGCGGTTTTTTGTGCGTCAAGACCAATCACTATCTGGAGCGGCTTTATAGCCCTTTGCGGCTGCTTGTGCCGCAAAAGCGCGTCGGCAAGAAGGGGGAGGGGCGCTTCGCTCCCATCACCTGGGAAGAGGCTATTGATACCATTGCCGAAAGCTTTCAGTCGATAGCTTCTCAGTACGGCCCGGAAGCTGTCTTGCCTTATAGTTATGCGGGCAATATGGGCAAGCTGGCCTTCGGCTCCATGGATAGACGTTTCTTCCATTACTTCGGGGCCAGTCGCTTGCTGCGCACCATATGTGCTACCGCTGCCACCGAGGGGTATCTCCATACCATGGGTGACAGACTTGGCACCGATCCTGAGTCTTTGCCTGAGAGTAAGCTGATTATAGCCTGGGGTTCCAATTTCGTATCTTCCAATGTACATCTGGTGCCCTTTGTGAATGAGGCGCGCAAGCGTGGTGCCGTATTGGTCACGGTTGACCCGCATAAGAACCGCACTGCTGAGCAATCCGATTTGTTCATTCAGCCTTTGCCGGGGACGGATGCAGCTTTAGCACTGGGCATGATGCATGTGATCGTGCAGGAGGGTTTGCACGACGAGCAGTTTATCAAAGAGAATACCATTGGCTTTGATGCGCTGGCCTCGCACCTTGCTGCATATGACCCGGCCAGAGTGGCGGCCATTACCGGCCTATCTCAAGACCAGATAGTTGACTTCGCTCGCCTTTATGCCCGCCTCAAACCCAGTTGTATTCGCCTCAATTATGGCCTCAGCCGCCATACCAACGGCGGCATGATGGTGCGCACCGTGAGCTGTTTGCCGGCTCTGGTGGGCGCCTGGGGTGTGCCGGGCGGTGGCGCTATGCTCAGCTTGAGCGGCGCTTATCCCTTGAATCTGGCTGCTCTGGAAAGAGCGGATTTGCTCAAGCGCCATGAGAAAATGCCGCGCGCCATCAATATGATCAAGCTGGGTGAGGCTTTGCTTGATGTAAATGATCCGCCGGTAAAGGGTCTCTTTGTTTATAACAGCAATCCAGCCGCCGTTGCTCCCGATCAATCAAGGGTTATTGAGGGTCTCAAGCGCGAAGACCTCTTTACCGTGGTTCATGAGCAGGTTTCCACCGATACGGCTCTCTTCGCCGATATACTTTTACCGGCTCCCACGGTCTTTGAAGACTGCGATCTTTACAGTGCTTACGGGCATCTCTATTTACAGTTGAATGAGCCGGCCGTGGCGCCTCTCGGTGAGTCAAAATCAAACGTGGAAGTATTCCGCATGTTGGCCCGGCGCATGGGGTTCAGCGATCCCTGTTTTGAGGACAGCACAGAGGAACTTATCCGTCAGGCTCTGGCAAGCGATCACGAGCATCTGCGCGGCATTTCCTATGAGAGATTGAAGCAAGAAACCTTTGTGCGTTTGAATTTGCCCAGACCTTTCGTGCCTTTCGCCGATGGCAAGTATCCCACCGAGAGTGGCAAAATTGAGTTGTATAGTGCCGGCATGCTCAAGCTTGGTTTGTCGCCTTTGCCTGTGCACATTCCGGTCTCCGAGAGCCCTGAGGCTAATCCTGAACTCTTCCGGCGCTATCCGCTGCGCTTTGTCAGCCCCGCTGCCCACCATTTTCTCAACAGTAGTTTTGCCGATATGCCCTCTATGAAACGCAAGGAAAGGGTGCCCACCATCGAGTTGAATGAGGTGGACGCCCATAGCCGCGGGTTGAAGGACGGGGATTGGGTGCGGGCTTTCAACGACAGGGGTAAGACCTTCTTCCGGGTGAAACTGGCCGGCACGGTGGCTCCCGGGGTGGCCTGTCATCTCAGTTTGTGGTGGCGGCAATACAGCCCGGGCGGGTATAACTGTAATGTGCTGACCAGTTCTGAGAGCGCCGATATGGGTGGCGGCGGCACTTTTCATACCTGCCTGGTGGAGGTGGAGAAAGTGACGCCGGAAGAGCAGGCTGTGATTGATGAAAGTTTGCAGGAAGTTTGTGCGAATTAAAGTAAGGCAAACTGCAGGGCTTGTGTCCTTTCCTTTCCTCGCCGAAAGAGGGGGAGCGGCACTGGCGGCCCTGCTTGTGCTTGCCTGCTTCAATCTTGCCGGCTGTAGCCAGAAGGCACCGGAAATTGTGCCTGAGCCGATTCAGCAGGCCCCCGGTCTTTCTCGTTCTGCCATTAAATTTGATACCACTGGTCTGACCAGCGTCTATGCTTCCGGTACGGTGCAGAAATGGTCTTCCGGTCGCACTGAGGAAGTGTCCCTTCATTGCATCCTGGCTCCGCCTGATATTCCCTGCCCCTTAAGCGACAAGAAAGGCGTGCAAGACTATTTTCGCAATTGTGCCAGACAGAGCGGGGGCGGTCTGGTGTCGGTGGATATGGTCAAGGTCAAGGAAGTGCCCTGTATCATGACCATAGTCAAGGTTCCCCAGAAGCCCAGCGGTATGACTTACATAGGCTCCATCACCATTCCATTGGCCGAGGGCAGTTATGTTATCCGGGTGCAGTGTATTGAAACCGGTATAACCGGTAGCCGTGAATCGGCCGTGCTGCAGAATCTCACCACCAGCGGTAAGGTCGGCATCGATGGTCACGGTAACTTGACGAACTGGCAGCAAGACCCATATGACAGTAGTTTGACCGCTCCTGATCTGATTTTGCGTAATCAGTCCGACGATGAGAAGTATGACAAACTCTTCCCGACTCATCCCCTCACCAAGGTGCGCTTCGGTTTGCGTACCATATTGCGCACTCTGGAACTCGACAAGTCCGTGCTTCTGGCGCCGCCTTTTCTTGGTCCTTGAGCGCTAGCTGGTCAGAAAGTTTGTTATAAGCTCCAAGTAGGCCTGCTGCTGATCCGCGGCCACCCAGTGGCCGCTTTCCTCGAAGATGTGCAGCATGGCACCGTCAATTTTAGAGGCCACCAGCTCCGAAAACTCCGGGGCGCAGATCCAGTCATGGCGAGCTCCGATCACCAGAGTGCGGGCTTTGATGCGGGGCAACGAAGCAGTCAGGGAAAGCTGTCTCAAAAAACCACCAAAGGCAAAGTTTATGGCGTCTTTTGAAACGATGCTGCGCTCTCGTTTTAGCTTTGCCTGCTCGGCATCAAACTTGACCGAGTACATGGTACCCATCACATGGAAGAACTCTTTTACTTGTTCGTCAGTTTCAAACGCCCCTTGAAAGAGGCGCTCGCCCCACTGGATTTGCTCCGGGGTGCCGCGTTCATTGAGAATTTCCCGTGCTCTTGTGAGGCAAAGACCCTCGGAGGCGGTCACCGATAAAATCAGGTGCGAAACTCTGTCGGGATATTGAGCGGCATAGGCCTGGGCCACGATACCGCCGTAGGAACCGCCCAGGACGGCGATTTTCTCCAGTCCCAGATAGTCCCTGAGGGCATCCATGTCGGCCACGTTGTTTTCAAGCGTATAGGAGGTGATGTCGCCCCGGGCAGAGCGACCCTGTCCGCGATGGTCGAAGTAGACAATTTGCACATGTCGGCTGAGGGGGCTCAAGCTTGGCTTGTAGCCGGTATGATCGACGCCTGGACCGCCATGAACGGCAAAAAGCACGGGTTTTTCATTCATACGAGGTCCGTCCGGCACCAGCCCGGCTCCCTCTACGTCGAAGTAAATCTGGGTGTCACGTATTTTGGCGCGCACGGCTGCCTGACCTCTGATGTTGTTTGTAAAAAGCCGGCCTGTCTCGGTTGCTGCTCGGGCAGGCTTACTGTTTCTTGTCTTTAGCGAGCAACTTGGCTTCACTGAGGGTCTCCTGGAAACCCTTCAGATAGTTTTTTCTAGTTTCTTCTTCTATTTGCGGCCACTCCGCCTGGGGCAGGCTCATGGCTACTTCCCCGGGATCCCTTTTGCTCTGGTCCTTATCCCCCAGGCTTGTTAACATAGATCCCATGCCATGCAAGTTAATCCAGCGTTGATCATAGTTATGGGCGGTTTTTTTATCCCAGGCCAGTACTTCCGGCACAACCTTCTCCAACTTGCTTAGATTCGAGAACATGTACTGGTTGATGGGCTGGCCGAACTGATCGTTCATGACGGCGATGGCTGACCTGGCCGAGAGGTCGCCGCAGCGATTGGCATCGTATCTACCTCTCAACTGGCCGGCGTAGAACCAGAAGGCGGCTTTGTCTTTATCGCCGCGCTGGAAAAGGGTGGCCGACAATTGATAAAGGACCGGCGGTGCGTAGCGATCAGGGGCGGCTTCTATGGCTTTTATAGCCTTATCCTGGCTGGCTTTAGACTTGGATTGCAAGAGCTTGATTGTAGCTGTGGCCAGTTTTGTGTCGATGGTCTTGTATTGTCCGGAAATGGGCAAAATTATCTCTTTTGCTCCCGCTGTGCCCATCGCTGAAAAAATGCTGGTCGATATGGCACACGCAAGCAAGACTGACTTGATTTCTGATCTCATTCTATTCAACCGATTGGCAGCTTAACAGCCGTGATTATACAAGAGCGTGAGCGGCTGCGCTTGGCTCTTACTGTCTCCAATTTGACCTGAGGCATTCTGATTATCTGCTCCGCCTGTGAGCGAAACCGGTTTCTTTCGGGGAACCTGAGCTTCCCGGCAGAGAGCGACTTGGGGACAAATCAGCCTCTTGATCAGTCTCCGGTTTGATCAATTGTGGAGTGGTTCGGGCTATCATTGAGACGATGGTGGTGAAGGCTGTTGAAATGGGATCCCGAGTTTTAGTTCCAGTTGATAATCAGGAGTGCTCCGAAGCAGCACTGCTGTCGGTCATGTCTAGAGTCTGGGAGCCGGATACGAGTTTTCTTCTCTGTAAAGTGGTGGAAGATTTTCGGGCCATACTGGGAGAAGCACAAGTCGAGCACGAAAGTGCCTTGAGTGCCGAGCAGGAAGAGTATCGCTATAATGCCGGACTCTGGCTCAAGCAGACCACAAGAGCCTTTGCCGAAGTGTTGCCGCGGGTGGAAGCTTGTCTGGAATTCGGACCGGTAGTGGAAAAGCTCTCGGATGTAGCTTACAGCTGGGGCGCCGATTATATCGTCCTCGGTTCGCAAGACCTGGGACTTTCCACTCGCTGTGCCCTTGGTAGTGTCGCCTCATCCTTACTGAGGCAGGCTCCTTGCACGGTGGAGGCGGTACGAAGCAGCCGTCTCAAGCATCTGCTGCATGCTCAGGGAAATGTCAGCACTCATGAGATCGGTCAGATCATATCTGCTCCACCCCGCAAAATTATCATTGCCACTGATCTTTCCAGTGGTGCCGATGCCGCAGCGGAATGGGTGGCTGAAATGAATTGGAGTCCTGATGCCGAATTTCTTGTAGCTACCGTCAATACCCCATCGCACAAAGATTCCCATTCCCATCTGCTCAGTATGGGAGCTGCCTACACCCGCGAAAAGTATCACCTGTTGCAGGTGGAAAGCCTGCTGAAAAACCATGCCGGCCGCATTGTGGAGGCTTTTGGTTTGAAGCGGGTGGAGGCCGATATCATCACCGATGAATCGCCTGCCAATGGAATTCTCACTCTCGCTAACGACTGGCAGGCCGATCTGGTTGTGACCGGCTCTCGCGGCGCCAATCGCAATCCCGATTTTCGGGCCGGCAATACGGCCGTGGGAATATTGGACCGCGTGCATTGTTCAGCGATTGCCGTGCAGATGGATGCCAAAAAACAGGTCAAATTTCACTGGAGCCAGTCGGAAGCGGCTAAGAAATAGCAGGTGATGCTTAGAGCTTGCGTCCCCTGGAGAGCGGTGCGAAGATCGTTTCTACTTCACTGTCTTTTTTCTGTGCATTGGGGTTTGTGTTATCCAGGTATGAATGAACCTGAGTATTGGGGAGCAGAACCTTCAAGCGTTTGAAGCCGCTCATGGTTATACCGGTTTTCCTGATGTCCAGAAAGTGTAAATTCTTCAGTTTGGCCAGAACGGGAATAGCTTTGTCGTCCAGTTGATAATTGCCCGCTAGGAGCAAGGTTTCAAGCTGAGGCATGTCGGCAAGAAAACCGGCGGAGGCGGCAGTGAGGTGAGTGTAGGATAGCCCCAGCACTTTGATGCTTTTGTAGCGGCTCAAGTAGCGAAGATTCTCCACTTTCACGTCGTTGTTGTTCAAAATTAGTACTTTTAGTTTATTTAGACCAGTGAGTTCCTTCAAGAAAGAGCCGTCGAATTCATTGGCGAAGAGCAAAAGAGCCTGCAGGTTCTTCAAGGGCTTGAGCGCAGACAGCCCGGAGTCGTTCATTTCCGATTTTTCCAGATCCATTACCTTGATGTCGGTAAGTTTGGCTAAATATGGCATGGCTTTGACCGAGTAACCTTCTTCGCCATCTTCCATGGTGGCATAGCGAAGCACCACCGAATCGATGCTGTCCGGCTTCAATGTCTCTATTAACTGTGGGTTGTGGAAGAAAACATGGTTCGGAAAATAAATGACAAATTTGCCTGCTGGTATGTCGATCTGGCCCTGCGCCAGAAGATTCTTGGTTTTGGCTTCGCCGTGCTGAAAAATAGGTTTGTCTGAAATGGCAATGCCGCCCACGGACTTTTCCTTGGGAAACTGAATAAAGTGTCTGGGTTTGCCTTTGAATTCGGGCTCGCCCCAGTCATATTTGCTGAAGGTCGGTGACGCAGCCTGAACCTGACCGGCGAAGACTACGGTGAGGCTAAGCAGGCCCAGCGTAAGTATGCCGATGCGCTTCAGCTGAGGGTTTATGACTCTGTTTAGATTTTTACCGTTACGAATTGGTTTGGCCCTGCCCATAATCTTGGTTTCGACGCCCGCAAAGGCTCTACTCAGGTAATGCAATAGGAAAACTTGCAGCCGTCCAACAATTATCTCATCTCCTGGTGCTCTGGTTGCTTATATTGAGCCTGATCTTGGCCCGGTCTGGAGAAGCGGGCGACGGGCTTCGACTGAAGGGAAGGGCAGGGAAGGGAAGGCTGGAAAGGAAGGGGCGGTCAGGTGGCTGGGTATATTAATAGGGTTGCTTCAATCTGAGCGCTACCCCCACGGTAAGAAAATTGAACATATCTGCTTCCATTAAGGGCAAGAGACCTGGTTGGGGCGCCTTCTTTCGGGAGGTGTCCGTGGCTCTAGCTTGCTGTCTTTTTCTGGGGCTTTTTCTTCCCACCTGGGCAGCTGAAAAGACTGTGCCGGTTTGGCTTCTCAAGCAAACCGACTATGCCGCCGGGCGCTATTCTCTTTATGTCGGGGATGAAGCCGTCAGGCTGGAGGGTTTTTGCGGGCGCGCTTGCGTGGTGGCCCGGGCACCTAAGTGGGAGGTCGTGGCTTTTAACAGAGACGGATATTACTATCCCATGACCCTGGAGTACTGGAACAAGGTGGGTCTGGGCGGCAATGCCAGCGATTTGAGGGTGATTTTCAAAGATCTCAGCCGCGCTAAAACTTCCAAGACGGTTATGTTTAAGTTGCCCTGTTTGCGCGTGGAAAAGAGGGTGCGTTTTGTCGGTGAAGATAATGCCTTTTCCACCATGCCCAGAAATAGCGTTGAAGAAGGCACCCTGGCCATGACCCTGACCAGCGACCTAAAGCTTTCCCGGGAGGCCCTCATGTTTGTGCGCGGAGTGTACAAGATACCGCCCACCGGTGGTTTTCTTCTTTCCTTTTCTCGCGGCAATATGAAGAAGGAAGAGAGTGTTTTGAGAACTGAAAGTATCACCATGGAGAAGGCACCGCTATCTTTGTTTGCGGTGCCGGGTCGGCTCAAGCTGGCCAAAACCTTGAACAGCATAATCTACGGGAAGGAAGCGGAAGACATGATGTTGGATATGTCCGGCGCAGCATTGCACTAGGTTGATTTTTTCAGCCGGACAGGTCTACGTCTGAGAGCTTCAAAGCTGCTCCTTTGGAAATGAGTCGGGTAGCCGGTTTACCCAGCACATGATTGACGTTGAAGAAGGAGTCGAACTTGGATGCCAGGCGCACGTCGATGTTGACGGCGCTGAGTGTGATGACGGTCCCGTCACGGATGTCTTTTGTGGCGCAGACAACAGGCAGGCGCTCCAGTTCATCGGGATTCATGGCGGTCATGCGGAACTGGGTACAGGTAGGGCATTGCAGACCTTTGAAAGGACGGTGACAGGTTTTGCAGATAGAATCTTCTTTCTGTTCCGGGGCCTGTTCTTTTGCCTGACCCCAGCCGGACACTTCTCTTATGTCGAAGACCTTACCCTGTCTGGCATAGAGGCTGTTTATGTTTCTGATTGTGGTACTGGTTTGCGGTGCCCCTTCTCCGAAGCAGAGCAAGTTGATCATCAAGGCCTGCTTGAGGCTGTCCTCGGCGGGCTTCATTTTGTTCTGAAAATTCTGACAATTGGCCAGTTTGTTCAAAGTGGCGGCGATTTCCGGATGTTCGAGCCCGAAGGCGCCTATTTGCTTTTCCAGGCAATCGTTATAGATGGTCTCCGCCTCGGAAAAGCGCTTCATGCGGAAATACAGGTCGCCAAGACTGTCCATGCAGATGGCAAGCTTGACAAATGATTTGCTTTCAGCAGCGGCTTCAATTGCTTGCCAGAGATAGTTTTCAGCGCTTTGATAGTCACCGTTGGACTCTGCGTTATGGGCGAACAGTTTGTGTAGTTCCCAGCTCTCCGGCATTGCTTAACCTGGCCCATAGAATTGAAGATCTCTATTGTGTCGGCAATTAGAGCTTTTGCCAAGCCCTTGCAAACGGCCCTTAAGGTAATTATTAAGGGAAGACTATTTTTGCCGGAGCAGTTTCGGCCCCTTCGGTATATTCAAAACGGTGCCCCGATTTGATAGCACCAATGCCAAAAATAATTGTTCGCTCCATCCCTTGCAAGAGCTTAGAGCCTTAAAGGGCGGCGCTGACATATCAAAAACAATATTTCCCTTGGATTAAAGCTGATGGAGGAATACTGCTATGTTGCTGCAAAGAATTTCTGATGGAAGATTTGCCGACAACAGTCTCTCAAACTTCTGGAGGTCACTCAGTGAGCTGGATGCCGCCAGGCACAATTTGAACCGCTTGCTGACCGGTGACTCGGCTGCCGGCACCTCTTCGGAGTTCCCGGCTCTCAATGTCTGGCTTTCCGAAGATGATGCCCTGGTGGAAGCTGAACTTGCCGGTATCGAAGCTGAAGATATCGACATCTCCGTTACCAATGACAGTTTGACCTTGCGGGGCTCAAGACCTGCCTATGCGCTCGCTGAAGGAGAAAGGTTCCATCGTCAGGAGCGGGGCAGCGGTCAGTTCAGTCGCAGTCTGCAACTGCCTTTTAGAATTGATGCCGACAATGTAGAAGCCAACTTGAGCAAGGGGGTTTTGCAGATTCGTGTGCCCCGGGCCGAGTCGGACAAACTTAAGAAAATTATGGTACGGCCGGCTTGAGGAAGCGCACCGCCCGTAGTCTCAAAAAAAAGGAATTGATTGGTTGTTCGAAAGAAGCACAGAAGGAGTAAACATCATGGTTACTGCTATTGCCGAAGCCGATAAACAAGAAGTGCAGGAAGCGATTGAAAGCACCCGCGCCGGGCGAGTTTTCGTGCCGCGCGCCGATATTTATGAATCTCAAGACAAGCTGGTGGTGCTGGCTGACATGCCCGGGGTTGATGAAAGCTCTGTCGAGATTACCGTGGAAAACAATATTCTCACCCTGCAGGGCTTTGTCAAAGCTCCTGTCCGAGACGGTTACCGCCCGGTACTGACGGAGTACGGAGTGGGAGATTTCAGGCGCTCTTTCACCCTTTCCAATGCCATTGATCGTGAGGGCATAGAAGCCGCATGTAAAAATGGCGTCCTGACTCTTACCCTACCGAAGAGCAAGTCACTTCTGCCCAAAAAGGTGACCGTCAAGGCTGTTTCTGACTAAGCGTCAGGTGCCGCTTTCCAGCGATTGAGCCTTGGCGCTGAGACTGAGATTCTCAAGATTGTCTTGCGGCGCGATGATGGGGCTGCTGTCCGCAGGCAGGGATGCTTGTCGCGGCGGCAGTTCTGCCGCTGCTGCCGGTGCTGATGCAGCATGGGGCACGGCTGTCGGCGGAGTTGCCGATGCCACTGGATGCGGTGTGGCATGTTTGAGAGCGGTTCCGGCCGCTTCCTGACCATGACCAGCTTGATGCATTGCTTCCGGCTTATGGGCTACATGGTTGGCATGGTGTCCGGCGGTACCGGGATGATGGTTGCCGACGGCGCTGCTGGCTTGATGGTGCGGTGCAGCGGCGGTAGTGTGTACAGGGCTCTGGTTGTGGGCCAGGGAGTCGCCTGCCGGCATGTGCAACTTGTCGCCGGGATGAATCAGATCGGGGTTGGAGCCGATGGTGGCGGTATTTTCTTTGTAGAGTTCTGGCCAGTGTTCGCCGCCGCCTAAATGCTCTTTGGAGATGTCCCAGAGGTTGTCGCCCGGCTTGACGGTGTAGTCTGCCTGGGCCAGGTCGCTTGCGCCGCCTGGTAATTGCAGTTCGGCGCCCGGCATGATCAAGCGCGGATTGTCACCGATAATGCCTTCGTTCAACTTGTAGATTTCAGGCCAGCGCGTGCCGTCACCTAGATGTTCGCGGGCTATATCCCAGAGATTGTCGCCGGATTTGACCGTGTAGGGTGTGGTGCTCTCGCTTGCTTCTTGCGCCTGTTGCTCGCCCGGCTGTTGTGCCTCGCCCTGAGGCATCTGCTCCTGACCGGAGCCGGCCTGGTTCATGCCGTCTTGCGGCATCTGACCGGCGCCGTTCTGGTAGTAGTTCTGGTATGGGGAGGGCTGACCCTGCTGTTGCATGGGCATATTTTGCTGGTAGTTGTAGCCGCTGGAGTTGCCTACCGTAGAGCCGAAGTTGCCGCTGGGATCCACCTGGGGACCCATGGCTGTGTAGGCTCCGAATTCTCCCGACGTGGGAGCGAAGTTGAGATTGTTTGCCCCTTCAAACAGCGATTTGCCCGGGCTCATCGGTCCTGACACTTCCAGGCTGGGAGCATTCATGAAGCTGTCGGAGAGGCTTGAGCCGTGGAAGAGCGAATGCCCCAGGTCCCTGGGGGCGATAGCCGAGGCCAGTTGCCCGAAGGGTCCTTCGCCACCCGGTAGCCCTTGCAAGATGGGCGCGTCTGCGGGCAGGGCATCAAGGGCGGCGCTAAAGTCACCGCCATCAGCGTCCAGAAAAGCCATATTGTCGCCGTCCAGCATGCTGCCGGCATCAATGTTGAACATCGAGGGGTCGAAGACATTGGTGAGAGCTTCCTGCATGGGGGCAAAAAAGGCGCCCAGGACCTCGAAGAAGCTGCCCACCAGGCTTATATGACCGGGCATCTTCATAATCATCTGGATGAGCGGCGACATCTGCTCGGCTCCCGGTGTCAGACCCGGGGCGGCACCGAGACCGGCGTCCGCTCCCACCGGTAGGGCGGTATCCAGGGAGGGCAGAAACTTGTCGGCGCTGGGGGAGAGGTTGCCCTTAAAGAATTGATTAGCGGCTGAGATATCGGCCGGCTTCGATAGCTGCGCTTGCACGTCTACTTTGACAGCAGAGGCATCAACGCCCTTGAGAGCGTCCACGTTTTCCACGGGTAGCTGCTTGTCTAGTGACATTAATAGTAAGTTTTAGCGGGAGCTGTAAACAGGAAGCCCCCCATTATTGAGCCGGAACCGGAGTGATGTCAAGTGAAATCTGGCGGCTTGATCTTAGTGTCCGCTCAATTTCATTGTGGCGCTCCGGTGGTGCGATTAGACCGGTCTGATGCTGCGGTTGTCGTACAAATTACAGGATCCGCTAGAATGTACCAATCATGATCAAGAAGTTTCTTCACGCCCTGACGGGCTCAGTTGAAATCAATAGCAGAAACTTTCGAGTTTTTGTAGCCGAGCCTGTTTCGCTCTCTAGCCTGGAAGAGTCTATTGAGGGGGAAAAATGCTTTTCTTGCACTCGAGAGGCAGGAGAACGAGAAAAACTTACCATTCAAGAAAAGAGTTTGTTTGGCGGTTGCCGGCCTGCCCTGGAAGTATTGGGAGAAATGGCATTATTGCAGGGTGCAAGGAATAAAGCAGTAGCGGAAAAAATTCAAACTCCACGTTTTGTTTTAGACCTCAATACAGTTGAGAATAGTAGCGAGAGAACCAACAAACTGGCTGAGCTTTTGGCTCGACAAATAGCCGACAAAGGCAAGGGTGTCATTCTTGACTGGAATAGCGGACAAATTCTTTATACAAGCCCGGGAGTTAAGCCACCCACAAACCCGGCAGTTGAAAACGATAAGCCGCAACTGCAAATTGAGTGGAGCATCAGTGCAAAGGTTAGACCTAAAGACTTTATGCCAGGTGTGCTCACTTTATGGCAAAGCCTGGAGCCGCGTCTCTTGCCGCTCCAATTTGGCAGCTCCGGTGCTGTGAACTGCCCGATCAACGACCACAACTACGAAAGTTTTATCAACCGGCTTGAAGAGAGTGCAAACGAGCCGCTTCGCTCAGTGGAATGGCATGGAGACTATCCTGTGCAAACAGGCTCGTTTCTGCACGCCGCAGATGCTTCCGGTTACAAGAAGCTGCCGGATCGATATAGCCCAAGACATTTGCTCACCCTGCAAATTGACATGGGACCATTTGAAAACGAAAGTGATTTCTCTGCAAAATTCGAGGATTTCTTTAGGCGCACAGCCATCGCCTCAAACGCCTTTTTTGCTTCGGCAATAGTAATCCGCTTTGGCGTTGCGCCTAATGGCTGGCCGCAATATATGGTCGACGATTATTCTCTTTCCTTTGGACCCTGGTGGGAGGGGCTACCGTCATTGCCCTATTGGCTCGGATGGTATGGCTCAACTTACTATCCGTTGGTAAAAGAAGCGCTAGCCTCAGTGCCCCACGCAAAGGAGTTTCCCGGTCAAGGAATGCTTTTAAAATTGGGCGACTTTCCACAAAATCTCGATGAACTACAGGATAAATTTCCTCAATTACCAAATGAGCTTCTCTTGCTTGAAACAACCGTTCAGTCACCTGGTTCCATGCGATCTCGCACATATGATTCCGCGAAACAAATTCCAGATCTTTGACACCGCATTAATTTTGAACGGGTGCCGAAGTCATTGTTAGTAAAGCCTTTCGGGCTTGACCTTGGCTTTCCCCAAAAAATGCCGAGACTCGGATCTCATCTGATCACGCCACCATCACAAGCGCCCTGCATAATGGTTTATGAACTGTGTGGTCTGGGCTCGCGCGCCACTGCATAACCAAAGCGGCCACCTTCAGGGAGACTTCCATTTGATCAGGAAACTTGCATCACTCATTTCGCTAGCCGTCGCTTTCAGCGGGTCGTTTACCCTGGGCACGCAGTCTGTGGAGGCGAAAACCTTGCGAAACAGTTCCCCTGGAGCCAAAAATTATCTTGTCCCCCCGCCTCCGCCTTACATACCTACGATGGTCCCAGCGTCGCTTGCTATGTTGGAAGCGCAAGCGTTAGCAGCAGATGCCCAGTACGCTGTCCCGGAGAAGCAGACCAAGACTTCGCGAAATAGTTCCAGCAGAGCAGGAGATTATTTAGTTCCCCCGCCTCCGCCTTACACACCTTCAATAGTCCTCCTTTCGGCTCTGGATATGAGCAACGGTCGGGCGGCAACAGCGGATTACGCAGTCAAGCCGGTCAACTCCTACAGCTTGACGTGCAACCAGGGCAACATGCCGCAAGTCGGCCCGCCCAATCCGTTCAACGTTAGCTACTTTCTGGGCGTTGAGAAAAAAGTGCAAAAAGAAATTGACCACTTCGATTCTGAGATTTCGGACCACGAGAAAGAAATCGGCAAATTGCTGAAACTTTGACGACAGGTAATATGTTTTGAGAAGTGGGTTTGCTTGGGTGGGTTGGAATTACTTGGCTTCTGCACCGCAGATGGTGCATTTGCTCTGCAGCATTTGAGGCACGTGCATGTGCGAAATCGTCTCTCTAACCTTCTCGCAGCTGCAGGATGCGACCCGCCTGGAGATGCGTCTGACGAGCTTAGTGTTCTTCTTCCAATCGATAACTGCAGCGGTAATCAAGACAAAGCAGAAAATCCCTAAACCTGGGAGTTTGTACTGATGGGGCGCAAGGAGCAGAGTCATAATCGATAAGAAGAAAATTTCGTTACCGTAGTTGAATTTATTCTTGAACGCCATCTGTCGTCCTCCAGTATTGGTGGGGGGCGGATACCTTGTCCGAGTCACAAAGGAACCGCCTCAAGCGCTCTTGCGTACTCGACAATTTGATTAACAGTATGTCAAGTGTAAAGGTAAATTTACGAACTGGCAAGGCGTCCTTGCATTTACATAATCTAACCTGGCTGCCTGCTTGAGGGCAGCTTCGTTCGCGTGAGGGAGATTAGAACCCCTTATGTCACTAGCTATCGCCAGCCGCCGCCTAGTGCTCGATAGAGTTCAACTCTCGACCCGACCAGGTTCAACTTCACTTCTACCAATTCTCTCTCGGCATTCAGCTTCTCTTCCTGTGTGAGCAGCACCTCGACGTAAGTGGCCTTGGCGTATTTAAACAGCATGTTCGCCGTACCGATCGACTCCTCAAGCAGTACGACTTCTCGTTTTTTAGTATCAAAAGCCTGCTGCATTTTTCTTATGTTTGACTCCTGAATAAGAACGTCAGTGTAGGCTCTCAGTAAAGACTGCTCATAGTTCAAAACCGCCTGGGTTTGGTTGGCATCGGCTGTCTGTATTCGTGCAATTATTGCTCTTCGGTTGATTAAGGGAAGCACAAAATCACCGATCGCATTGTAGAACAACGACTGTGGCGCCCGAAACAGCAGTGACGGGCTAAACCCAGAAAAGCCCACACCGGCCCGAATGGTCAGGTTGGGGTAGAGCTGGGCTTTGACACTTTTCAAATTGAGCTTTGCCGCTTTAACCGCCGCTGCAGCCTGACGAATATCGGCTCTGTTTTCCAAAAGCTGAGCAGGCACACCCGTCTGCAATTCATTCACCGGCAGCGTCATAAACTGGTCGGAGTTCCTTGCTATTGGCGCTTCATCATATCTACCGATGAGGAACTTGAGGCGATTCTCTTTTTCAACAACTCTTTGACTGGTCGCAGCCCGCTGGCTTTTAGTCTTGTTTAACTGGGCTTCAAACCGATTGACCGCTAACTGGTTTGCTTTGGCATAACGCTTCAAGGTTTGCACTTTAAGGAAAGCCGCTTCCTGGATGCTAATGTTTGCATCCAGTATCTTGAGAGAAGTATCCAGAGCCATTAATTCATAATAGGTGCGAGCTATTTCAGTAACGAGCCTGGAAATTAGAAAATTTCGCACCTCGGTTTGGGCCACCATTCGCATTCTGGCTGCATCTTTGGCATTTCTCAGTCTTCTCCAGATGTCCACTTCCCAACTCAAGGAAGGACCAATATTCAGGTTAAAATCCGGGTATCTGTAAAAATCTCTCTCGACAATTGTGTCCAACACGCCTTCCGGAGTGTTTTCGGAAGGTCTGATGTAACTTCCGCCAAAGCCCAAGCCGACTTTAGGCAAATACTCAGACTGCCTTTCTTTTACTTCATTGGCAGCAATTTGGATATCCTGTATCGCGATATTGAATTCCTGGTTGTTTGCCAGGGCTGTTTCAATCAGGAAGACAAGATTTGGATCAGCAAAAAACTCTCGCCAGCTAATGGAAGCCGCACTATCAACGCCGATGGAGCCCCGTAGCGTCGGAGTATCCGGTGCCTGCGGGGTGTCCGGTGACGGCGGACTGACCAGCGGCGGAGTGTCATATTTCGTTGGTACGTTGAATGTCGGCTTTTTTTCCTGCAGCTCAACCGGATGAAACCACGATCTTTTTGCCAAAGCAGGTGCTTGAAAGACTCCCACAGAAGCTATGAGTGTTAAAAGATAAGCAGTTCTCTTTCTGTCCATTTCGCTTACGCTTGACTCACTATTGCTTAGACTTTGTGCCTTTAATCAGTAATTTAACTAGTCGGCTCATTTCCTGGCTGTCTCTGCCTCTCCGCGCAATTGAATCAGTGATAGAGCTTTTGACTTCATCTTTCAGCAGTTTTTTGCCGTCTACCAGTGACGCGAAAACAAAGTAGAGTCCCGGAATAACCAACACGCCGATGACGGTGCCCGTAATCATTCCGCCCATGGCAGATGAACCAAGGGTTCTATTTCCCACTGCCCCGGCGCCCTCCGACAAGACAAGGGGCATAAGCCCTGCCACAAAGGCAAAGGACGTCATCAGGATAGGTCTAAACCTCATCTTGGCGCCCTCCAGGGCAGCGTCTCGCAATGATAAGCCTTCATTCCTTTTTTGAACCGCAAACTCGACGATTAGGACAGCGTTTTTACCCAAAAGTCCAAGCAGGGTAATGATAGCAATTTGTGCATAGACATCGTTAGCCAGGCCCATCAGTTCGAGCATAAAGAAGGAACCAAAAATACCGACGGGCAAGGAAAAGAGCACTGCCAGAGGCAGAACAAAGTTTTCGTACTGGGCCGCAAGAACTAAATAGACAAAGAGCACGACAATCAAAGAAATAATAACGAACTCATTACCTCGTCTCGATTCGTCGTAGGACAGATCTTCCCAGGCAATGTCGAACTCGCGGGACAGGGTATCTTTAGCCACCTCGCGAATAGCCTTAATAGCGTCGCCGCTCGTATACCCTTTCGCCGGGAATCCCCGAATAGCGGCAGAGTTGTACATGTTGTAACGCGTAATTTCATTGGCCCCTTTTGATTTTTCCAGGGTCATAAACGATGTGTAGGGCACCATTTCGCCCTGATCATTTTTGACAAATAGGGTTTTCAAATCATCCAAGTTTCTTCGGTATTCAGGGGCTGCCTGGGTAAAGACTTTAAAAAACCGGCCAAATTTAACGAACCCTTGCTCATAAGAGCCGCTGTTCATAACATCCAGGTTTCTCATGGCCGCACTTATGGAAACCCCTTTCTGCATGGCCCTCTGGTTATCGATTTTGATTTCATATTGCGGGTAGGACGCATTGTAGAAGGTAAACAGCCCTGAAATTTCCTTGCGTTTCGTCAGATTCTCCATAAACTTCTGAGTGGCTACTTGCAGCTCCTGATAGCGGAGATCGCCGGTCTTATCAAGTAATCGCAGTGAAAATCCGCCGGAAGAACCGAAGCCGGGAATGGCCGGCGGCTCAAAAAATTCCACCCTGCCTCCCAATTTAGCAGTGCTATGCTCTAATTTCTCAATAATTTCATGGACGTTTTCTCTGCGTTCGTGCCAGTCTTTGAGGTTGATAAGGCAGGTTCCCGCATTGGAGCCTCTGCCTTCCGTCATGATTTCGTAGCCCGCCATCGACGTCACCGAGTCGACCCCGTCAACCACCTTTGTGATCTTTTCCAGCTGGCCCATCACTTTGTTTGTATACTCCAGCGAGGACCCTGGCGGTGTTTGAACAATTGCGTAGATGGTGCCCTGGTCTTCATTGGGGACAAAGCCGGAGGAAACCTTTTGGCTCACATACACAATGCCGGCACCAAATAACAGGATGACCCCCAGGCACATAATTTTCTGAGTGACGATACGATTCAGAAGCCACATGTAGACACTGGTAAGTACTTCGAAAAGGGCATTAAATCGACTAATAAACCATTGAAGTAGGTTGCGGGAGTGCTTGTGACCGGCATGGTTTTTGAGAAACATGGCGCATAAAACCGGCGTTAGCGTTAGCGCCACCAACGCCGAAATCAAAATGGCGCTAGACATCGTGAAAGAAAATTGCCTGTAAAAAACACCTACCGGTCCTGGAATGAAGGCTATCGGCACAAACACCGAAATCATCACCATCGTGATGGCCAAAATGGCACTACCCAGTTCGCCCATGGCTTTTTGCGTCGCCGCATAAGGCGTTAGCGACGGGTCCTTCTCCATATTGAAGTGAACCGCTTCAACCACCACGATGGCATCATCCACCACAATGCCGATGGCCAGCACCACAGCAAATAATGTAATCAGGTTGATGGACATACCAAACAGCGCCAGTACAAAAAAGGCCCCTACCAATGAGATAGGCACGGCAATGACCGGAATGACGGTGGAACGCCAGTCCCCAAGAAACAGAAAGACAACCAGGGTGACCAGAATAAACGCATCTCGGATAGTGTCGATGACCTGCTCAATCGAGGCATCCAAAAACTTGGACACATCATAGCTATACTGGGCGTGTATACCGTCTGGAAACGACTTGGAGAGTTCGCTGATTTTTTCTTTGACCTTTTCAATGACTTCCCTGGCATTGCTATCAGTTGTCTGTTTCAGCACGATAGAGGCAGAGGACTTCCCATCCAGATTCGTGTAAATATCGTAAAACTCACTGCCCAGCTCCACGGAGGCAATGTCTTTGAGCTTGACCATTTCACCAAACTCTGAGCTTTTGATAATGATATTTTCGTACTGCTCAGGCTCGCTAAAGCGGCCCACATAATTGAGCACATATTCAGTAGACTGGGCTTTTTTCCCGGAACTCAGACCGAGTCGGCCAGGGCGGGCAATAAGACTCTGGTCCTTAACAGCCTCGACCACTTCTTCCGAAGAGATATTGTAGGCTCGCATGCGATCAGGTTTAAGCCACAGTCTCATGGAATACGTTCTGCTACCCAATAAGGTGGCGTTTGCAACCCCTGTAATCCGTTGAATTTCCGGTATTAGCTTGGTATAGGCGTAATTGAACAGGTACTTCTGGTCAAAGGAGCTGGAGTCGGAATATAAATCCACATACATCAGCATGGAGGGCTGTAGGGGTCGTATGATGACCCCCTCTCGCTGAACAAGATCAGGTAAGGAAGTCATCACCTGATCCACCCGGGTTTTGACGGCAACCACAGCCTGGTTTGGGTCGGTACCTGGTTCAAATACCACACGGACGGTAGCCTCACCGGCGCTGGTCGCGTCCGATGACAAATAGCGCATTCCCTGCACCCCGTTAATGGCCGCCTCCAGTGGTACTAGCGTCGACTGGGTAAGCACATCTGCACTGGCACCGGGGTAGGCAATAAAGAGATTGACGACTGTCGGTGCAATTTGGGGGAACTGTGAAATAGGAAGCTTCACAATGGACAGGCAGCCGAGGAAAACGATTATCACAGAGATAACAATCCCGAGTACCGGTCGTTTGAGAATGTTACTGAACATTGGCCGGACCTAAATTACTCTGCATACAGTTTTAAACTCTCGATTGCACGTTGGGGATCAATCAGCTTGAACCGGATTTTGTCGCCTTTATTCAGTTTGTTCTGCCGCTCTAGCAGGAACATCTCATCAGGGCCTATTCCAGATTCAATGATGTAAACGTTGGGCTGCTCCGAGCACACTTTAATGGCACGTTCGTGAATCACCCCGGATTTGTCGACAACAAAAATAAAGCGCTTATCCAAAATTTCAAAAGTGGATTTTTGCGGCACGATAATCGCATGGTTGATAGTCTTAGGCCATAGTATTTTGCCTGTTTGCCCATAACGCAGTATGGCCTTCGGGTTACTAAAACTGGCTCGAAAGGCAATGTTGCCTGAGGTACTACTAAAATCTGACTGAATAACCTCTATCGTTCCAGGTTCAGGATAAATTTCCTTGTTGGCAAGTTCCAGTTTGACCTTCTGAGAAGCACCCTTTTGAATGTGTTGAATGTAGTCCAGGTAAATAGCTTCGGGCACGTTGAAGTACACCCAAAGTCGATGGTTATCGCTTAAAGTCGTCAGCAGTTGGTTTTCTTCCAGCAGGCTGCCCAGCCTGATATCACCAAAACGGCCTATTAGCCCGTCAAACGGGGCTCGAATTTCAGTAAAGCCTAGATGGGTTTTGGCTAGCTCTAGTTCCGCCTTAACTTTATTCAGCTTGGCGGCTGACATAGCGGCTTCAGTGGGGGAAATAATATCTTTGGCTACAAGTGCCTGGTTGTTTTCCAGCTCGATTTGGGACAGCTGCACTTCTGCTTCTGATTTTTCAACATCGGCTTCGTAGACATTGGGCTTTATTTGAAAAAGCAATTGACCCTGCTTAACAGTTTGTCCTTCGTCTATCAGTACATTTTGCAGGTATCCCTTCTCTAACGAACGAATTTCAATGTGCTGAATGGCTCTAATCTGGCAGACATACTCATCGTAGGTGGTAAGGTCTTGGACGAGGGGTTTACTGACCTCGTAAGTAGCAGGTGATGCTTCGTTCTGTGCTAGGTGGTGAGCTGTATGCGATGCTTCTTTGCTTTCAGCGCCTGATATAAACGGCCCGGACTGAGTCAACTGTCTATATTTTGAAAGGACGCTCTGACCAATGTTTGATTTACTTGCGTATGCTTGTAGTTGCTGTACTTGGTTGAGAACTTCTTTTTTATCTAACTGCAATGCGGCGATTCCGCCTATAAGCAGTACTCCCGCTATTGCCATGAAGTATTGTTTTTGCTTTTTCTTAGACTCTGGAGTCGACTTCTCCGCATCAGCATGATCTTCGGCAAACCTGGCGGCAGGCTTGCCATCGAAATCTTCAGCAAGCGTGAAGACAGTCCTTTGAGCGAGAGCCTCCTTGGCTTCAACAATAGGAGGTTCGGTTTCAGGCACAGGAGGCTTGGCTTCCACAGCAGGAGGTTTGGCTTCGACCGCAGCGGGAGGTTTCGCTTCAACCACAGGAGGCTTGGCTTCAGGCACAGGAGGCTTGGCTTCAACCGTAGGAGGCTTGGCTTCAACTACAGGAGGTTTGGCTTCAACTACAGGAGGTTTGGCTTCAACCGTAGGAGGCTTGGCTTCAACTACAGGAGGCTTGGCTTCAACCGTAGGAGGTTTGGCTTCCACAGCAGGAGGTTTCGCTTCAACCGTAGGAGGCTTGGCTTCAACTACAGGAGGTTTGGCTTCAACCTTAGGAGGCTTGGCTTCAACCGTAGGAGGTTTCGCTTCAATCACAGGAGGTTTCGTTTCAACCACAGGAGGTTTCGCTGCAACAACAGGAGGTTTCGCTGCAACAACAGGAGGTTTCGCTCCTACAGTAGGAGGCTTGGCTTCAACCACAGGACGTTTGGCTTCCACAACGGGAGGCTTGGCTTCGACGACAGGACGTTTGGCTTCCATAACACGAAGCTTGGCTTCAGCCACAGGAAGCTCCGATTCGGGCTCGTGTACCATAACTATGTCCCTGAAAAAACTAAACGCTAACTACAATTCGTAAGGATGAATCTTAGTTGGGAAATGTGATCGACTTGTTTGCGAAGTCTCGCCGGGTTGTCGAGAGAAGAAAATCGTTACATGAGCAACACCCTTGATAGTGGGCGTTAGGAGTCACTATAGATATTGATGAATCTGTTAATTGAATTTTCTAGCTACTCTTGTTATTGCCGCGCCAGTTTTTACACTTTCAATTTTCGGTATGGCAAGCCGCTGTTGAGTGTCTCTGCGAGCCGCATCTCAGAGAGCTTTTGCAGTGCGCCATATGTAGAATAGACTTTTTGGCTTCGAGCAGCCTTGCCTTCTCCACGTTTTGCGCTCAGTGGGACTGACTCACTTCATTGATCACGTGCTTGCCTTTGGGGCTGGCTTTGCCGCTTGCCAGCATGGCATCGGTCAGGGCGAATTTTGCCAGCGGTTCACGGGAATACGGCTTGAAAAACACCAGCTTATAGCGGCTTTTGATGTTGTCCACGCTGAAGGTGATGTTGCTGTTGAAGTGACTGCGGGGCTTGATTCTGCTGGACGCTATGCCAGCATCACCAAAGGGAGAGGGGAAAACTACATTGCCCAGCTCGTCCTCCAGACCGATTTCAAATGTGGAGAACGCATTTTCGGTTTGATTGAGAATGTTCAGTGTCAGGGTAATCTCGCCGGACGGGTGGCCCTCAATGCGCATGTGCTCCACCTTCACCTCCATACCCGGAAGGCTGAAATCTTCCGCCGTCTCATCGGGCATGGTCATTGTGGGAAGTTGCAGTGGCTCGCTGAGTTTGACTTTCATTTCAGTGCCGGGCTGGAGCATGACGCTTTTGCCCTTCATCAGCATGGCGATTGTCAGCCCGGTAGCCCCACCAATTACCGCTCCACCCGCCAGGGTAGACCCGTGGCTAGCCGCCGCCCCCGCGAGACCGCCAACTTGCAGAGCTATCACTGTACCCACCACGCCACCAACGGCGGTATATCCCGCCGCGCGTCCGACTACTTTGGCAGCGGCTTTGCCTTTGGAGTCCCGCGTGGTGCTGTTGCCCTCAATCGGGACTTTGCGCCCGTCAGGCGTGATTAGATAATCAAAGACCGTGTTGATGTAGCCATCGCGGCCAGCGCGCTTCGGTCCTTCCATGGTGCTCAGCACCCCGTGCGCCAGCGTACCCCTGGGTATCACCACTCGGCCATCCACAGCCACGTCCTTGCTGATTTTGCCGAAGAATTGATCGCCTTCTACGGTCTCGTCGGAGGCAATCTCGGTCGTAAGATACAGATCCAACTCAGTGCCCTGGGCCACTACACGCACATCCCCCGTGTTGACGGTCGGAACTAGTGGAAGCTTGCTCTCGGTCTGGGTTACGGTGCCGCGCAGCGCCGGGGATTCGCCGCCTTTGGTCAGGTTCTCGGCGGACCAACCGGCCGACGGGGCGCTGGCGCTCAGGCTCAGCGCCAGACTCCAGGCGCACAGGAAGCGGATGACGGGCAGGGACACTCGAACAGCTCCCGAAAGGCTTGCGAAGCAAGGCCCGGACGGGCACCTTCCCTGAACGTGGGCATAGCGTTCAATCAATTGGCGCTTCGTTGGGGTGACGTAGACTTTCAACGGCCGCTTCCGGTCGCGGTCCTCAAAGGTTTCTTCCATGGGTCTCCAAGGCATCGACCGAAGTGCTTAAGCTCGCGTCTGTAATGAAGGAAGAGAAGTTTTAGCTTGTGGGGCTGGATTATACACCCTACACCTTACCCCAGGATTAATAATGCATCACGGTTTAAATACATAAACCCAAGAAGTTCCCCTGGGCTGTTTGATAACATGGCAAAAGCAGGATTTTGTCAGGAAAACGATAGGCGCCAGTGAGACTTTTCAGCCACCCACAAACCAGGCAGTTGAAAGCGATAAGCCGCAACTGCAAATCTGATTTCTCTGTAAAATTCGAGGCTGTCTGTAAGCGCACAGCCATCGCCTCGGATGCCTTTTTTGCTTCGGCGAAAGTAATCCGCTTTGGCGTTGCGCCCAATGGCTGGCCGCAATATGCGCCAGTGTCCTTAATCTTAGCTGTCCTGTTCTTGTCAGGCTGTGCCGATTTGCATGCTGAAAAATCAGGTGTGCAGAGGAACCGTGGTCAAATGAACATCAGGGATTTGTCGCAGCTGGTTAACACAAAAGAGTCGGCTTGGCCAATGATTCAGGCTTGGGTAAAGGATGCTAAAAATCAGGTAGAGGTTCTTCCGCCGACTGACCCGGCTCGGTCTCGTGCTCTTCTAGCAACACAAGTCACAACTAGATCTCCGATGGGGTCAATCATTTATGAGACAGGCGGTCTGCTTATTGATCACGGGTGGTTGCGAATATTGGGCTCTGGTCATCCGAAATTACCTAGAACCCTCCCTGATTGGAACAAATCTGTAGGAAACGCCTTTACGTCGAAGGCACCGCCCTTTCTCTTGGTCGCCGATGATGCAATCGGCGGTTTTTTTGCAATTGATGGCGGTGCTTTTGGTAAACCCGGAAACGTATTCAATTTTGCTCCTGATTCACTCAGGTGGGAGGATACGGGGAAGTCCTATACTGACTTTATTGACTTCTGCCTTAACGGCGATTTGCAGAAGTTCTATGAAGGGCTTCGTTGGCAAGGTTGGCAGGCTGACTTGAAGCAATTGCCGGGGGATAAAGGATTCATGATTTATCCATTCTTGTTTGCTGCCGGCCCACCGATCGATGCTCGTCAGCGCAAACCAGTCCCGCTCTCGGAACTCTATGGTCTCTTTGTTGAAAAGGCAAATGCTGCGCAATCTAAGAAACCAACATTTTAGACCTTGTCTGCTTTCATTGTTCGTGTCAGTTTTGAGTTGGGGTACTAATCGGGGTCTCGTGACTATCCCGTTCTCTTCCCCCAAATCCAAGATGCCACTCGTCCGAAATGGAACGTTATCGGGCTGGCTGTTTTTGCCTGTCCGAAAGTAGGCTTTTGAGGTTTTGGATGGCGGGTATAATCCGTACACCACTTTTGGACGGAGAAAATGCCGCGAGTTTTTGCTTACTGTAGAGTTTCGACCACTGACCAGAGCCCTAAGAATCAGACTCTTGAGATAAAGTCGGCGGGCTTCAAGGTTGAAAGCCGCCGGCTGGCAGAGGAAAACATTAGCGGTTCAGTGGCGGCCACAGAGCGCCCGGGCTTCATGAGGCTGGTCGATAGGATGGAAAAGGGCGACGTCCTGGTAGTCACCAAGCTTGATCGCCTGGGGCGAAATGCCATGGATGTGCGGTCTACAGTGGAACTTCTGGCCGGACACGGCGTGAGGGTTCATTGTCTGGCTCTTGGAGGGGTGGATTTAACCAGCGCGGCAGGCAAGATGACCATGCAGGTGATTGCCGCCGTCGCTGAATTCGAGAAGGACCTCCTGGTCGAGAGAACTAAATCTGGGATAGCGAGGGCTAGGGCCACCGGCAAGCAGTTTGGTCGGCCGCCGTCGTTGGACCAGGCGGAGCGTAAGGCTGTTCTGAGAAGATTGCGTGCCGGTGTTTCTGTTGCCGAAGTCGCCCGGGAGTTTAATACATCCAGGCAGACCATTCTACGGGTGCGGGAAGCGGTGCTTGGTAGCTAGCAAAAGCTGTCCGCCGAGGGCCAAGTCTGCTGTCGACTTCCCGGTTGGCACCGGTCTGTCTTTCGGCAGCTGATAAGGAAGTTGGTGCTGCCGAGAGGGACGGCACTGAGGGTGAGCCCATAAATCGAGGCTTTCGGGGCTTTTTTATTGTCGTTAAAGTAATAATAGTAGTAATAAGAAGTAAATGATTATTATGGTACAATGTCAAAAGCATTGAGGAGGGCTCAGCAGTGACCAGAGGACCGAACATCGACCAGGGCGAACTATTTGAGGTCGCCGACCGGCTTGAGTCCGAGGGTAAAGAGGTCACGGCTTTGGCCGTGCAGACTGCGCTTGGCCGAGGCAGCTACACCACTGTTTATAAGTACCTGGAAGCTTGGCGGGCTTCTCGCCCGGCACCGGTGGCGCCGGTCTCCTTTCAGATGCCTGACCCGGTAAAGAACATATTCGCCGGTGCTTGGCGTATGGCATTAATGGAATCGGCCAAGGAAACTGAAGCCGTGAAGGTCAAGGCCGCAGAAGACCTCAAGAATGCTGCCGCTCAGCTTCACGGCGCGCTGCAGGCTATTGAGAAACTGGAGCTGGCGGCAGAGGCTTCGGCAACTGAAATTGCCTCACTGAAAGAGAGCAGTGAGCAAAAACAGGCAGTGCTTTCGAAGACCGAAGCTGAACTCTCCGCCCGCGCTAATGCAACTGAAGACCTTCGCCGGCAGCTTGTGGACCGAGATTCTGAGATTGCTCGACTGCGTGAGGAGCTTGCGAAAGGTCGAGATGAGCGGGATTTGGCAATAAAAGAAGCGGCCGAACTCAAAGGCAAGATGACCGCAATCGTGAGCCAGAATGCTGCTCTTTTGAAGCGCGTCGGTAAGATATGATAAGAAAAATTCGTAGTAGAGTGTATTAGCGAAGATCCTAAGATTCGCTAAGAGCCCGTATATCCATGAAAAGCGCATGCAAAGACTAGCAAAAGATTCTAGTGAAAGCGCGTATCAAAGCTATAACATTTGCTAATAAAAAGGAAAAGAAAAAGCTGTGAAGATTGGCTATGCGAGGGTATCTACAAAAGAGCAAAGCCTGGATATGCAAGTGAAAGCCCTTGAGCGTGCTGGTTGTGAGCTTATATATCAAGAAAAGGTTTCTGGTGCTGGCCGCAGCCGGCCAGAGTTTGAGCGTATGATGCAGCAAATCAGAAAGGATGATGTTTTGATCATCTGCCGTTTGGACAGACTTGCTCGCTCTACAAAAGTATTGCTGGAGACCATAGAGAAGCTGAAGGAGATGGGCGCTGGGTTTAAGTCCCTAGACGAAGATTGGGCTGATACCACATCTGCTACCGGCAAGCTTGTGATGACGTTTTTCGCCGGACTGTCAGAGTTTGAGCGAGACCTGATTAGAGACAGGACAGAAGCCGGTCGGAGAGACGCTTTACGTCGAGGGGTAAGGTTTGGAAGACCTATAAAATTGGATGACGATCAGCTAAAATTAGCAAAGAAGCTTTTGAAACAAGGCAAATCGGTTCAATTATGTAGCGGATATTTTTGGGGTGCATTTTACGACCCTCTATCGATATCTGCGCGACTGAATTTTTTTCTGGATTTCGAACTAATAGACCGGTCGACCGTCACAGTTATCGTGCAAAAAACTGTAGCGTTTATCGTGCAAAGTGACAAGAGACGATAGAAAGATCGGACTTGGCTTTGGAAAACCAGGTATCGGCAAAACTTTCTCTGCCAAGAAGTTTTGCAATTGGTCATTGATCGAAGCGAACCTTGCCGCTAAAGGTGGAGTAGTTGTAGAACCGGCAACCATGCTTGCTTGTGATAGCGCCTACTACATGCCGAGTGTCACTGTAACGGCGGCTCGGCTAAAAATAGAATTAAATCAGCTAAGAAATAGGTTTGAGGACGCGTATCTGAAGGCAGTAAACTGGCACTGTCCGGCTGATTGGGCTGAGGAGATTCAGAATCAGCACCTGAAGCTCATAGTGGTGGACGAAGCCTTCAGGCTGAAATATCAGGCGCTGGAACAGTTGCGAGACATACAGGAAGAGTGGGATGTCGGGATCTTGCTTATCGCTGACCCAGGCTTTGAGAGAGCCTTAAGCCGCATGTGGCACTTCTCCGTCCGGGTCGCCCATGTGGAAGAATTGAAGCCGCTTAGCGAAGCAGAAACAAACCAGTTCATTGACAAACAGCTTGAAATTATGGGGCTTCCAAAGCCTCCAGAAGAGGTGTGTAAGCTAATCCACTGGTACACACAGGGTGTTCTGAGAGGGCTGGTAAACCTGTTCTCTATGATTGCAAGAATTCTGAAAATCAACGAAGACGTTGTTAGCGAGGTAACCCGTGAGGTTGTTGAAGCAGCCCGTGAGATGATGATTTTTGGAAAGCATGGAAGTTTGTCAAAGCAGGTGCCTCTGCTTGCCTCTGAGGCCTAGCACCGGTCTCACTCTGTATTCAGAGTTGAATTGAACGACTCACCTTATTGCAGCCACTGTAAGTAGTGGCGCCAGTACTGGCGCCTGAAGAGTGCCTCTCCAAAAGATTTTTGGGGTGGCCAAGTGTGACAAATAATTCTGCAAAAAGTGCGACAAATAATTCTGAAACTTACAGGCTGCTGAGCTGCGCATGGCTAGAAAAACCATCGCTCGTAATGCGTATTCTGCGGTTTGCGATATCATTGTGGACCTTTGTAAACAAATGTACCTTTATATACACAATACCATAAAACGGACCGTTCCGGCGTTGACGAGGCTGGTTGGAGTGCTATTATGGACATATAGGTACATTTGTTGATAATAGCGGGGATAGGACCATGAAATTCATATGCACGCTCTGTAATTACATCCTTGAAGAAGAAAAAGGATTGCCTGAAGCTGGAATAAAACCTGGCGCCAAATTTGAGCAATTAAGCGAAGATTGGCACTGCCCCAATTGCGCTGCAGCAAAAGAATATTTTCAAAGCTGCTCTTGTGTGTCGCTGCCGATATTTGAAGCAAGCAAAGTCACGCCAGTAGAACCTCAACGACAGGCTGTCTAAGCCTAGGTTCAGGAGGGATTAATCATGCAAAATTTCAAACGAGAATCAGTCGGCATGATCGTTGCCGAGCAGCCGCTTCGCGCTGCTGTTTTTGACCGTTTTGGCATCGACTTTTGTTGTGGCGGAAAACAAACTCTGGAAGAAGCCTGTGCAAAGATTGCCGCAAGTCCAGAGTCCGTTATCGCCGAGCTTTGCAAGAACGATGAAATGTCAGTTGCCGGCGGCAACTCTTCGGAAAACTGGCTAAATGCCAGCATGACTGTTTTAGCCGATCATATCGAGCAAACACATCATGCTTATTTGAAGGAAGAATTGCCACGACTGAAAGTACTGGCCGACAAAGTTGCGCGTGTCCATGGACTTAAGGAACCGCGACTGACCAAGGTTGCATCAGTATTTTCGCAAATGAAAGATGAGCTTTTAGCGCACGCCCAAAAAGAGGAGGTCATTCTCTTTCCGTTTATTCGCAGGCTCGATCAAGGTTCCACAAAGGGCAGACCGCCATTTGGGACCGTCGATAACCCTGTTAGGTGTTTGGAATCCGAGCACAAAGATGCAGGGGATGCCCTTCTTGAGCTTCGAAAATTAACTGATAACTACACCCCGGCAGAGAACGCTTGCGCAAGTTGGGTGGCATTGTTAGCCGGGCTTGCGCATCTGGACCAGGATCTCAGGACACATATACACAAGGAAAGCACCATTCTATTTCCAAAGGCAATAGAAACGGAGCGCCATCTTGCCACTACAAGTTAAACACAATAAGCACAAGAGCCAATTTTTTGATTGCTAACTAATGGGAAAAGAGGAGTTCGATCATGTCGTTAAATACTGCACTATTGAGAGAAACTTTTGAGCGTGCCAAAGCCGAAAACGGTGGAATAGAGTCGCTTGGAATGAGCTTTTATAAGAGGTTGTTTGAAAAATATCCATCTGTAAAACCTCTCTTTCATACACCGCCTGAAGAACAGCATAAAAAGCTGATGGCGTCGCTGGGCTCTATTGTCGCCGGAGTAGAGCGTCCAGAGCGGCTTTTGCCGTATTTGCATGCTATGGGAATCAGGCACCTTAAATACAAAACCGAGAATGCTCATTACGGCGCCGTTGGCGAGAACCTGATGGCTGTTTTGGCAGACCACTTGAGTAAGGAAGGTGAGTGGACTCAAGCAATGGCTGATACTTGGCAGGCTGCTATCGGCGTGGTGGCAAAAACAATGATTGAGGCATCGGATAACCCGGAAGCTTTCAAGGATGAATTGATCGAACACGGTTACGAGCTGGACGGATTCAAAAGAGGTGACCCAGCCCCATGGATTGAAAGAACGACGATGTCGAACTAACTGACAACAAAGGCGTGACCGATATCAATAAACCCTTGTTAATATAGTGCGAGCCCAACTGGCGCCCGTTATGAGGTGAATATGTCCTGGAGATGGAAACTGTCTGTACTTTTGGTCTTGATTGCTGGATTTTCTACGCTTATTTTTATGGGCCACGAGACTAGCAATCAAGCACCTCCCATACCGGAACGCGTAGTTGATTCGAGCGGAAAAGTCTTGTTTCTCAGCAACGACATCATGGCTGGCCAGGGCGTCTTTCAAAAATACGGGCTCATGGATGTCGGTTCCTTCTTCGGCCACGGCGCCTACAATGGCGTCGACTTTTCTGCCGACTATCTGCATCGAGAGGCTGTCATAGCCCTCGATTACTTGGCGCAGAGCAAATTCAAAAAGAATTTCGACCAACTCGATGCCAGTGCCCAGGGCCAACTACTGGCGCGAGTTCACAAAGACTTTAAGGAGAACAGGTACAACCCAGAGACGAAAACACTGACTCTGACAGAAGAGCAAGCAGTTTCTTATCAGAAATTGATACCGCATTATGACACCGAGTTTGGTGCTGGAAATAAATTGCCTTTGCCACCGGACTATATCAAAGACAAAACTGAACGCTTGCAACTGACTCGCTTCTTTGCTTGGGGCGCCTGGGTATGCTCTACACAGCGCCCCGGAAAAGACTATACGTATACAAATAACTGGCCTCCTGATGCCGCTGCCGGAAACGCTCCTAATTGGCAAATCTTCTTTTGGAGCGCCATGAGTTTGATCATGCTGGTTGGCGGGATAGGCTTGACACAATTTCTTTTGAGCGCCTTCCCTGGCCTGGGTTGGGCTCCTGACGGCTCTGGCGAAATGGTCGACGCTGTAAAAACATACAGACCGTTTCGGTCGCAAACGTCTCTCTATCCGTACTTCGTTGTCGTTGTTTTGCTCTTCTTGTTTCAAACTGCATTTGGCGTAGTAACAGCTCACTACATTGTCGAGCAAGGTTTTTACGGTTTTGATATACGCAGCATCTTTCCATACAGCATTACCAGGAGCTGGCATCTTCAACTTTCAATCTTCTGGATAGCGACTGCCTGGTTGGCTGCGGGAATGTTCATGGCACCGATGCTTTCAAAGCATGAACCCAAGGGACAACATTGGTTGGTGAAGATCCTCTTTGTTGCAATTTTAATCGTTGCCGTAGGCAGTATCTGCGGTGAATGGCTCGGCGTAAAGAATATGCTTGGCAGTTTGTGGTTTTGGTTTGGCCACCAGGGCTGGGAATACCTGGAACTGGGGCGGTTCTGGCAGGCGCTGCTTACCCTAGGTATGCTTATCTGGGCGGTCATTGTATTTCGCAGTATCGCTCCGCTCCTCAAAGGAAAAGATCACGGAAGCCTTCCTTACATGCTGCTTTACGGTGTTCTGGCTATTCCATTGTTTTTCAGTTTCGGCATGATGTATCACCCTGGCACGAATTTTGCAGTCGCGGATTTCTGGCGCTGGTGGGTTGTCCACCTCTGGGTGGAAGGTATTTTTGAACTGTACACAACAATTATTGTTGCGTATTTCTTTTGCAGTCTCGGCATGGTATCCGAGAAATCGGCTCTATCTGTGATTTATGTCGATATTATCTTGTATCTGGGCAGCGGAATTGTCGGCATTGGCCACCACTATTACTGGACCGCGCAGCCTGCTATCAACATGGCTCTTGGCTCAATGATATCGGCCCTGGAAGTGGTGCCATTAACTTTGCTCACTATGGATGCCTGGAAATTCGTGCATCTGGCCAAGGTTGAAGGCTCCATCAAGAATTTTTCTCACTATTGGGCGATGATGTTTCTCATTGCCGTTGGATTCTGGAACTTTTTGGGCGCCGGCGTTTTCGGCTTCCTCATCAATACACCGATCGTCAGCTATTATGAGCACGCTACTTATCTAACTTCAAATCATGGACACGCTGCTTTGATGGGCGTCTATGGCATGCTTTCGGTGGCGGCGATTCTTTTTAGCACAAGGTACTTGATGGAAGACAGCGCCTGGAACAACAAACTGGCAGCTATTTCATTCTGGGGTCTCAATATTGGCCTCATGCTGATGCTTGTGCTGAATATTTTCCCCGCAGGTATTATTCAGATGATCGCCAGCTACCAGCATGGATTTTGGTTCGCAAGGAGCCCTGAATTCGTGCATTCGAACCTGTTCCAGGTATTCACCTGGCTGCGTGTAGCTGGAGATCTCATATTTGTTTTGGCCGGCGTTTTTCCTTTGGTATATCTGGTGCTCAAAGGAATGTTCCACCTACGTAAAGCCGCTGACACAGCAAAGGGCGAAGTTTAAGAATAGAGGTAGGCTGTAAGTTTCAGAATTAAATGGCACGGATTTTGCAGAATTATTTGTCGCGCTTTTTATAGAATTATTTGTCACTATGCCAGCCTGTCTGCCTTTTGGGCACTGGTTCGATAGCCGAGTGTGACAAATAATTCTGGAATTTATGCGACAAATAATTCTGAAACTTACAGTAAGCGTCTCACCTTGTTCTTCAATGCCTCTCATCAGGCTGAGTTGAGGCTTGACGGCACGCTCATCGCCACCAGCTCGGCTCAGGCTATTGGTGGATGGAACTCGGTGCTCTTGAGCCCAAGCCACCCTTACGGCGGCACCTGGGCAGACCAGTCGGTCTGGCACAGAGTCTACACCGACTGCTACTACGCGATCGTCAGTGCCTGGGGCAATAGTGGTCCCCGCATGAAGGAGATTCAGACACAGAAGTTCTATGAGAACTTGGCTGCCGGCGGTTCTTCCAACTCGGAACCGATTCTTGGTCAGCAACTGAATGCCATGTTCCACGCCCTCAATTCAGAAGGCGTGCGGGCTATGGAGATCAAGAATCGCCTCACTCAGTGCGCAGTTGCCTTCCATCACTCGGTGGGGTTGGCCGGTGATATCGGCGCGCCATTGTTTGACATCGGTGCTTATTCGTTTGCCGACACTGCTCTGGACGGCAATACTCTTCGTAACTACGCCAACCAGGCACCAGTTCACGGAGTCACATTCGAGGCTTCGGCGATTCAGGAAATGACCGGCCCTCTGGGTGTGTCAGCTTCCACAATTGTGGACCAGTGCGCTCAAAACGGGCTTAAAATCTATGACGCCAAGTCTGCAAACTGGTTGTCTACGGTCAAGCCTGCCCTAACCGGGTACGATGCTGGCACTATCTCGAACCTGGAGGCCTGGTACATCAATGCCGGGTGGCGAATCTGCTTACCCAGCGACGGCGCCCAGGTGCTTGGCTTGTTTACCGGTCATGGCTACTTCTTGCTGCCACCCGGCCAGCCGTACAACTACGGCATCATCGGCGGCTCCAAAGGTGGCTTTGGGCAGCAGCCGAAAAGCAAGAACCCCGATCCGAAGCCGCTTGATGGGCTAATGTCTGGTCCTGGGGCCATCAAATACCAGGATGGTAACTTCTCGTGGGCTCATCAGGACCTGACCATCGGAAGCCAGCCTGAGCCATATGGGCTTTCCTTCACCCGTTTCTATCAGGCGGCGAATAACCGCATTGATGGACCACTTGGTCGCGGCTGGAGTCACTCATTCAACATAAGCGCTACCGTCGGCAGTGCCTCAATGTCCACGCTTGCGCAAAGCAGCGCTATAGCCGGAGCACCAGGCATTGTGGAGATGTTCGTCACCACCAGCTTGCTCTTTGACTCCGCGCTACCGCACAACAAGTTTGTCATTGCTTTGCTTGCCAATAAGTGGCTTGGGGAGCAGATGGTGAACAATGTGGTCACCATCAATTCGCCGAGCAACGGCGCCCAGTTCGTGAAAATGCCCAACGGCACCTATGAGAACCCGCACAAGGTGGCAGGTTCGCTCATCAAGAACGCCAACGGCACTTTCACATACAAGACCAGCAAGCAGATTACCTACAACTTTAACCTTGATGGTACCATTGCCACCATCGTTTATCCCTTCGGTGTCACCTGGACTTTCACGTACACCTCAGGCAAGCTCTCCAGCGTCTCCAACGGCCTTGGCCGAGCCATCAACCTGGTTTATACAGGCACTCGCCTGACGTCTGTTAATGACGGAACCGGTCGGTCTGTAGTCTACACCGTCAATGGCTCCGGTCTTCTGACCAGTGTCCGTCCGGACCATTGTGCAGCGCGTGAATAGCAGGAGATGATGACTCCGAGCAAATGGAGGCTGCCCAGAATGTCGACCGCAAAGAGAACCAAATTTCAAATTCGCAGCGATGCTGCCAAACAGCGTTGGGTCCGCGATGATCGCAAAGAAGCCTTTTGGCGAAAGCATATTGAGGCATGGAAGGCCAGCGGCATGTCGAAGCGTGCCTACAGCAGGGCACACAACTTGTCCGAGTCTTCATTCAATGCCTGGATTCGAGAGATAGCTCTGCGGGAAAGAGAGTATGTGCCGACAGAAAATGTTGCCACGCTCTTAGCGGATTCCAAAAATCCATTTGTGCCAATCAGGCTTGTGTCTGACAACGAGGGCAAAGCGGCACCTCTCCAGCCGGTGCCCCAGGTGATTACGCCGCCGCACGATTCACGAGTGGAAATTGTTGTTCCTGGTGGTGCGGTAATGCGCGTCAGTGATACCTGCAATGTTGAATTCGTAGCGCAACTGTTTTCCTTTCTCAAATCCGGAGATTCTGCTTGCTAAATCTAGATCCATCAACTCGAGTTTTTCTTTGTTCGCAACTAATCGATATGCGGTTTTCCTTTGATGCTCTCTGCGGCCTTGTCACTACATATTTCGGCATGAATCCCCTCAATGGTCATGTCTTCGTATTCTTCAGTCGTCGCCGAGACCGCATGAAGGTCCTCTTTTGGGACATTGACGGTTTCGCACTGTACTACAAGCGCCTGGAGCGGGGCAGCTATTCGTGGATAATGGAACTCGGTCTTGAAGCAAATGGTGAAATGCAGGCCTCCGATTTCTCCTTGATTCTCGCCGGAATAAATCCATATCCCAGTTCGCAAAAACGCACCGGCAAAAGATTGAAACAAAGCACCGAAATCCAAGCTGTGGCTCAATTGTAGTTGATATAATTTCTGCCATGCAAAACACGCAGTACCACGAGCTTTCAAAAGAGTTCCTCGTCACCCTCGATCAAGAAGCGCTGATCAATCTGGTCATTCAGCTTGATTTTAAGTATCAGCAGCTCGCTGAAAACGCTCGCATTGCGCTTGCCGATAAGTACGGCAGGAAGACCGAACACTTCATTAGTACAGGGCAGCTGTTGCTTTTTCCCTCTCCGTCAACAAACTCAGGATCCTTGGATTCGCAAGACTCGGCCCAGAAACTAGGCGTAAAGACTAAGCAACAGGGACATACACGCAACCAGAAGCCGGATCTGCCACACGTTCAACTTTTTCCGCCACCGCCAGATCCAGCGCTGCTTCCTTGCCCTTGCTGCGGTGTAGCACGTGTGCCAACGCGACGAATTCTTCAAGCTAGTCGCTACCAAATCGTTCCAGCTAGGTTCTACTTTGAGGATCTGTACTCCCAAGTTTACTCATGCAAGAACTGTCAATGCTCAGAGGAACTTGTGATTAAGACGCCGGAAATTGTAGAAAACGGCACGGCTTCGGCTGGATTGCTTGCTCACATAGCAGTCTCCCGTGACTGTGACCATATTCCTTTTCACCGTCAGTCAGCCATTTACAATCGCAGTGGAGTCCAGCTCAGTCGCTCCACTCTCAGTGATTTCTACTCTCAGACCGCCAGAATCCTCCAGCCACTGCACGACTTCAGTCGCCAAGTTTTGCTCAAATCTCACGTGATCTCCACGGATGATACGCCCGTAAAGGTAATTGACCGCTCTAAATCGAGAAACATGAAGCTCGGTCGCATCTGGGGTTACTTGGGAGATGAAACCCATCCTGTAACACTCTTCGATTACACTCACAGCAGAGCCGTGACGGTCCAATGACTTTTCTCACCGGCTTCAATGGTCGACTTCAGGGTGATTGCTTCTCCGGCAATCTGGCTATTTGTGCCGCTATCGATACTGTTCTTGTGGCGTGTAATGCGCATGCCAGACGATATTTCATCAAGTCGCTGCCAAACAACAAACTCGGCGCCGGTAACGCACTTTCTGCCTTTCAGCAACTCTACGAAATCGAAAGAACGGCGAAGGAACTCGGTCTGTCACCAGAGAACACTCAACTGATGAGAGAGCAAGAAGCTGTGCCGATACTTAAAGAGTTCCACCGCTGGTTGCAACAGGAACAACTTGCTGCGCAGCCCAAAAGCGCATACGGCAAGGCAATTTTCTACTGCCTGAACAACTGGACATCTCTCACCGAATACGTCAGAGACGGCAGACTCAGCATTGATAACAACCACTGCGAAAGAGAAATGAAATATATCGCCATGGGACGAAAGGCATGGTTGTTCTTCGGCAGCGACGAGGGCGGAAAGAATCACGCCATAATCCTCTCGATGATCGCAACATGCAGACGCCACGGCGTCGAACCCCAGCCTACTTAACCGATGTAATCCAGCGATTGAGCGAAAATCCCAACGAAAACCTCGAAGACCTGCTTCCATACAACTGGAATCCCAGATATCTCACTGGCGCGCCAGCCGAAATCACCCAGTTTCAGCCTACCCCAAAAGTCGCTTAGCCTTCCTGTAATTTGGTAAACACCCAATCCATGGGACTTTACCAAATTGCACGATGAAGCATAAGACATAATATCGGACGTTGGCAGATAATTCTGGCAGCGTATTTGGTGGCATTAGCTTTCTGCGCCTTTTCGACCTTTAAAGGCAAAAAAGTGCAGGAAATCCACAGAGTTTTTCAAGCCACCGGACGGACACCTCTTGTCTTAATCGTCTTTGGCTTAAACCCGTTGGCATGTGTGGTTCTTGCCTCTGTTCGTTCGTAGGGCCCGGCACCTAAATGCTTCTCTCGCTCAGCTAACATGGCCGCATTTAGCAAAATCTGAATGGCATCTCCTATGCGCTCCAGACCGCCCTCTGACAGTATTTCCAGGATATTCCCTTGGATGTATTTTGTGCTATCATCTTGTAAGACCATCGGTTGTCCTTCTTTCTTGCAATTGAAAGATTAACCGAGGTCTCCCCCTTTTTGACCGCTTTTACAGAAAGTTTCTTGCACCGACTGACGCTAGAATGGAAAATGTAACTAATATACTTTGGGATCTAGATCCGAATGTGGATTGGAATTACTGTACGCTTCGGGAGTTAAGAATTGGCGAGAACCTAGAATTGCTTATGGATGCAACTCTATTTGTTCGTCACCCAATGCATCTATCGCTCAGTAGAGAGGATCCTACCAGTATGCCAAGCGCAAACCTGAGATTGGTCTTTGCTGAGGCTGGTGGATTCGATCTACGAAAACTAGTCCTTGATGAGAATCGGGATTATGATGGAAGTAAAGAGATTGGTGACGTTTTTGGAGTTCTTCTGAACGACAAGAGGTTCTTTGGAGAACATCGTTTGTTCACGGTTTCTGGTACATTTGGGCAGTTATCTTTCTATTCCTTGTATCCAATCCTTGAAGAAGATTTTGGTCCCTTAAAAAATGCTTTCCGGAGCGCTTCTTCCATGAACCAGACTTAGGCTTCGATCAATTAAACTACCGCTATTGCTAGCGATCAGTTTGTTGCAGGCGTAACCGCCAGATACCGCTGGTCTGGTAACGTAGCTTATGGTTCATCGCTGCGGCTCGTAGGCTGAAATGCCGACCAGCTCACCCTTTCGGGAGTCGTAATTTTCACCGCCCCCAGGGCTGTGCTCTTTACGGCTCCCTCTTTTTTCTGTCTTTTTCACTTTCTACTATACTATGCCGCAAGTAGTCTTAAACCCACATTCCAAGCCGTTTCTTTGCTTCCTTCCCTCATCAATGATAGGAATGGTGAGTCGCCGACACGTCGGAAGATCCATCCGCGGTAAGCCACGCCTCCTTCTGAAGCATAGAGCTATCGTCTGCCAAACCTTTACTCTTACTCTTGCCCTGCTGTCCCGCTGCCCTGCAGCCTTGTTCTGCCCGGCGTCGCTCTTTGTGGTTCATATCTCTGCCGGTCAATTTCTGAGGTGTTCCCCTCGGGGTCTCCCCGTCTGGGGTGGGGCTATGGGGTACCACCCCCCCCCTATATAGATCTAGATAAGATCAAGCATTAGATCTAATGGGACAAATCCCACTGAGCACCTTGTCAAGTGCAAAGTTTTGACGACAATAGTACACATGGCGGACGAACGAATTGGCGTTCGTGAGGAAAACAGAAAGCAAACAATTTTGCCTGGTACATAAGCAGTCCGCCTAACCCCCTCAAAAATTATTCTGAAAAACGAGCATCTTTAAGGAGGCATGCTTGAGAGATTTTCACGTTCTTGCCGGTATATCTGTACAGGCAAGTAAGACCAGCCTGGGAGGCGGCGGCAAATTGCAAATTCAGCCCCTGGTCAGAGGAGGAAAGGTAGAGTCGAACTAAATTATGGCAGGAATCGTGTCCGGACAAAGGAGGGCGGACAGGTGCCTCTTAGAAAGTGTAACTCAAACTAATTTGCAATCAGAGGCGTATGGGTGGAGGATAGAGAAAAACTAAAATCATTATGTAGCAAGGTTGTAGCAACAAGAAAGCAGATAGACGAGCAATAAAGGAACTCTCTACTGTCGATCGGAAGAAACTACTAACATGCAAAGATACGCGGGAGGCGTATCAAAGTAAGTGCCAGCTCTAACAATTCGCACGGAGGCAGCGATAGAAAACTGGAGTGGCCCTTTTAGGCAACCAGCGCCCGGGAGGTGACAAGCGTCTGGTGCCTGGAAACATATAGAAGTCATCGCCTGTAGTATCAGGCCATTGGTTATTGGCGGCAGCAAGCAACGGATGCAAGATAATATGAAAAGCTCACCGAGAATTTCGGTTCACGTGGGTACTCATTTTCAAAAGGAAACGAAGGAGAAGCGCAACACGGCCGACCTCTTTGCGGATTATTCCGAAAAGATTTTGGCTTCCGGATACAGAGCTTATTTGCGGGGCGACAAGATGGAAGGTCGCCGCTTTGAACACTTTGTCGATAAGAGTAAGCAGGCTCGACAGCAGTCACCCAGACCGCACAGGCAGCCTCACCAGGGTTCCCCGGCTCGTTTGCGACGACTAGAGGGTCGTTGTGTTTGGGCTCTGACCTTGAGAGAAAATCTTTCGCGTTTTGTTTTGACAATGTGCAGAATGGATAAAAACCTCAGAAGGAGAGGTTAAAGGCATTCCACATACTGGTGCGTGATTGAT
This sequence comes from Candidatus Obscuribacter sp., assembly GCA_016712465.1. Taxonomy (GTDB): domain Bacteria; phylum Cyanobacteriota; class Vampirovibrionia; order Obscuribacterales; family Obscuribacteraceae; genus Obscuribacter. The sequence continues at coordinate 5,807,398 of JADJQZ010000001.1, read as the reverse complement.
ACTGTCCGTAGGTACGCGGTGCAGCAAATAGTTGAGCATTGAAATTGCCCAGCCTCAGACCAACGGTCGGCTGGGCAAAATTCGTATAGGGGCTTCCGTAGTAATTTCCATAGGGGTACGGATTGAAATAGGGATTAGCGTAGGGGTTGAAATAAGAATTCGCGTAGGGACTGTAATAGGGATTGAAGTAAGAGGCGTTGTTGGGCACGACAGATGGGTTGTAGCCCCCGTAGAACTGCGTTGAATAGGGATTCTGACCGCCGTAATTGAGCGGGTAAGGATTGTAGCCCTGGTTCAGATAGGGCTGGTAATAGCCCAGGGGCGGTCTCTGCAAGCCCGGGTAATAGCCTGGCATGGCCATGAGCCCCGTGCTGTATGAGGGATAACCGTAGCCGTAATTGGGAACTATGACCGGGGCGTAGAAAACCGGCTGAGGCAGAGCCGTGAAGGAGGTCTCGATTCTGCTCTGGAAGGGTTTGACGCCGGCTACGCCGCTTTCATCCTTGAGCGGAATGATGCGCCCTTTGCCGTCCACGGAAACGCCGACCCGGCTCAAATCGATGGGAATTTTAGCCGGCTTGGGTTTGGGCTTTGCCGGTTCAACCTCTTCCATGAAGAGGTTGCCCTTGTCGTCGAGCAGGGCCTGTCCGCCGCCGGGCTCTTCTTCCGGCGGCACCGTATTTGATACCTGGGCCGGTGCGGAGGGGCAAGCTGCAGTTGCACAGAGCACCAGGCTGAGAAATTTTAGAAGCAGGTTGTTCGAGCGGGTCATTGTGCCGGTGCCGCGTCAATTTCGTTATTCTGTGGTTGACCGCTATTAACTACCGGCACGATAGTAGATGCCGGTGTAACCTGGTTGCTGCCGTTCTCCACCGGCTGTGTCTGTCCGGTCGCTACATTATCGAGGGGTGAACCGGCCGGTGCCATGCCGCCTGGTGTGAAGACATTTTTGACGCGGCTTATCAAAGCGATTAGCGGTTGATAGATTTCATCGGGCAACTGAGTGCTAACCGACTGGCTCATACCCATTTTGGCGCCGGTGACCTGGGCCATGGGTTTCTGGTCTTGATCGAGGGTGAGCTTGGAGGCAATGATATCCACCCAGACTTTTACCTTGGCTTTCAAGCCGCTTATGTTGTCGATTTTGACCGTGCCGTCAGGGGTCTCGCTGAAATCGAAAGAAACTACTTTGTCGAAGCCTACGTGGGAAACCCCATTGGCACTTATCGGTTTCACCACTTTGTCGGCCAGCATGACCTGGATATGCTCACCGCCATCTGTCTTGGCTACACCAATTTTGCTGGCGCCGACTTCTTTGAGGGCATTGGCCGCTTCCTGTCCAAGGCTGGTGGGGTCGATTTCTCTGTAGTTTTCACTCAGCTTGGTGAAAGCCTGGTCTAAACTGGGATCGGGCTGGGCCAGTTCTACCGATGCGGTGCGGGCCTGGTTGAGAAGGTCGGTGGCGGAGACATAATCTTTCTGCTCAAGGGCGCATTGCCCCAGAGCCCGCAGCACTTTTTGCGCTCTTTGTTTGCGGGCCAGTTGTTCTTCCTTTTCCAGGCTCTCGGTGTCTTTACTAAGTTCCGTCAGAAGCTTGTTCCAGTTCGTCACGGCTCGTTTAAAGTCGCCCTGATCAAAGCTTGTCTGGGCGGTTTCATCTAGCCGGTCAAGCTTGTTGTTCTCAGCCCGGGCGGCATTTATGGTTAAACTGAGGGCTAGAATGGTGAGGATTAGCTGGGGTTTCTTCATCGTTTTTCCACTTCTTTAGACTTATCTACTGAGTTTACCGAGCAGTGTTATTCGGGCGGGAGAAAATTTGTTCTGCTAATGTTACTCTACCCCCATCTGTAATGGGAAGCTATAGCGGTTTAAATGCCGGGTTTCGAGAAAAGGTGCTGAGTGACCGGCGGGAATGAGTCTGAGAATGGGCAGAAGGACGGGGCAGCCGGTGGGGCTTCGGCCGGAGTCGAGGGCGGCTCTTTGCAAGGGGGCGCGGTCGGGTTTCAGGCGGAGGAGTTGGCTCCCCGGCGGGAGATCTTCGCCTGGGCTATGTTTGATTTTGCCAATTCCAGCTATACCACGGTGGTCACCACTGCCATTTTCAATCAGTATTTTGTTGGTACTATCTGCCAGGGCATGAGTGCTGCTGATGCCACAGTCAAGCTGACTACGGCCCTTGGCGTCTCCAACTTGCTGGTGGTTCTGAGCGCCCCTTTGATTGGTGCCCTGGCTGATGCCAGCGGGCGCAAGAAGATGCTTCTCTTTCTGGCCACCGCACTTTGCGTGGCGGCGACAGCCCTGCTTTCACTTATGCACCGCGGTGATGTGCTGCCTGCCATGTTGCTCTTCATTGTTTCCAGTTTTGCTTTCGGCTCCACCGAGTATCTGATTGCCGCCTTTTTGCCGGAGCTGGCTCCCCGGGAGAAAATGGGTAAGATATCCGCGCTCGGTTGGACCCTTGGCTATGTGGGCGGTCTCTGCGTTCTGGCACTCTGTCATGTTTACGTTAGCTGGGCCCAGAAACAGGGGCAGCAAGCCTTTCAGTATGTGCCCATGATCTTGCTTGGCGTCAGCGCCGTCTTTGCTATCTCGGCTGCTCCTACCTTTATCTGGTTGCGAGAACGCAGCCTGGGGCAAGCCGGGGCCGGGCGCAGCCTGGTCGCTGTGATTGGGCAGTCTTTCAAGCGGGTCGGTGCTACTATCAGTGGTGCCCGGCGCTACCGCGATCTCTTTGTCTTTTTGATCAGTCTTTTTGCCTTTAGTTGTGGTTCTACCACAGTTGTGGCCATGGCAGCAGTGTATGCCGGACAGGTGATGGGCTTTTCCACCAGTGAAACCATCGCCATGATCATGCTTGTAAATGTTGCCGCCGCCGGCGGTGCCTTCGGTCTGGGGCTATTGCAAGATCGAATTGGCTCGGTGCGTACTTTGATGTTGGCTCTCTTGCTCTGGGTTGTGGCCATCGCTATGGCTTTTGTCGCCCATGATAAGGTCGTTTTCTGGCTGGCTGCCACCATCATGGGCGCGGCCATGGGGGCGACGGGAGCAGCTGCCAGAGCCCTGGTCGGTCAACTTTCTCCCTCCGGACAGGCCGCCGAGTTTTTCGGCTTGTGGGGCCTGACGGTCAAATTGGCGGCAGTGGTGGGTCCTATTAGCTATGGTCAGATTACCGCCTTGAGCGGCGGCAACTATCGCTTGGCCTTGCTTTCTACCCTGGGCTTTTTCCTGTCCGGCTTAGTTGCCATTTTCTTTGTCAACGAGAAGCGCGGGCGCCAACTGGCCGAGAATAGCACCAGGCATTAGATAACCGCAGTGGTTGCCTCAGTCTTCCACTGCCAGCACCCTGGACGGACCGTCGCCCGGTGGTTTCTCTTCGAGAGTGATTTTGCACTTGGGCAGTTGTCGTTTGATGAATTTACAGCCGACCAGGTGTAAGCCAACCGGGTTTACCAGCCTGAGAGAGCGCATGTTGGTTAGATAGGAATAGTCTTTTAAATGCGCATTGTCGCTCACGCAATTGGTCAAAATAAGCTTTTCGACGTTCTCCAGTTTACCCAGTTCTTTCAAATGGGTTGACGTGATCATGGCTGATGATATGTTGAGAGTCTTGAGGAAGGGTATCTCACCGATAAGCTCGATGTTTGCTACCTTCATGGGACCATTGATGCTGAGGCTTTCCAGCCTGGTAGTTTCCTTGGCGGCAATCAGCAGCCGCTCACAGTTTTCATCGGTGCTGAAACTGAGGTCTCGCAATGATTTTAGTAGCTTCAGCTCGGCGATGGCTTTTGTGCTACAGGGGTTATCCGCAATGTCCAACTTCTTGAGATTCTTGAGGCGGTCCAGTTCTTTCAAGCCGGCATCGGTAAGTTCGCAGTGCTTGAGAGAAAGCACCTTTAAACCGGTCAATCTTAGGAGCGGCGCTAATTTTTCTTTATCAGATAGGTTCGAATTGCTCATTTCCAGTTGTGTCAGGTCGTTGGGGGAAAACCCTGATAGAACCTGTCTGGAGTCGGCAAAGGACAGTAGTTTGAAGGCCAATGGCAGATTCCGATCTACCGAAACAGTTCCTCTGGCGGCAAGGGGAATAGTCAATTCTTCTTCTCTGGCTCGTTGCAAGAGTTTGGCGTCATTGTCGAAGGCACATTCGTCGGTGGCATAGTTGAGAGAACCGATGCTGCGCTGATTCGGGAATTCAAAGAGTATTTCCGCTTCTTCGGTTTTGGTCGGCACTCTGTAAGGCTTGTTCCAGTCTGTTATAACGGGCTGGCTGACCATCGGGTCCATGAGAGAGACGGAAGAGGCCGCTTCTTCCGTAGTTTTGAGAGAGGTCGTGTCTCTTTGAAAGGTTGAGTCCAGTGACTTTTCAGGCTTGGGTTTATTGGGCTCTTTTAGCAGGCTGATGGACAGGCCCACCGTCAGAGTCATGGTTAAGAGCACCAGGGAAACCATAATCCAGGGAGCGGCGGATTTTCCAGCTTCCGCTTCCTGTTGTTCCGCTTTCTTGGCCATGTCTATGGCTTTTTGAGAGCGAGCGGCGTTTTGGGAAGTATCGGGCAGGATTTCCTTGCCCTGACTGATTCTCTCCAGGTCGATTGCCAGTTCTTTTGCGTTCTGGTAGCGGAATTCGGGATTTTTGGCCAGGCACTTGCCCATTACCGCTTCGATTGATTTGGGGAAGTTGCGACCACTTTTCTGGGAGAGAGTCGGGGGGTACTCTTCCAGATGCATCATGACGATTTCCAGAGAGGTGGCGGCTTCAAAAGGCACCTGGCCGGTCAGCATTTCAAAGAGAGTACAGCCGAGAGAATAGATGTCCGAGCGGGCGTCAACCGGCTCTCCCATGCACTGTTCCGGGCTCATGTAAAAGGGGCTGCCAAAGATTTCACCGGTGGCGGTCATGCTTTGATCCGGCTCATCGTCATCAAAACCTGCCAGTTTAGCTATGCCGAAGTCCAGAATTTTTACGCCGGTTTCACCGTTGGCTTCTCTGGTCAGTAGTATATTTGCCGGTTTGATATCTCTGTGAATAACACCGTTTCTGTGAGCGTAGGCGAAGCCATCCAGGGCCTTGAGCATAATATTAATGGCTTCCGGCAGACTGAGTGAGCCCTTGCTATGTATCACCGATTCAAGATCTTTGCCCTTGAGCAAATCCATGGCGTAATAAGGCAAGCGGGAGTTATGGATACCCAGGTCGTAAACCTGCACCAGGCAAGGATGTGAAAGCGAGGCGATAGCCTTGGCTTCCTTCTGGAAGCGCTTCCAGTTGACCTGATTTACCAGCTCGGGAGAGAGGACTTTGAGGGCGCATTCGCGCTTGAGAGCTAGGTGAACGGCTTGATAGACGACACCCATACCGCCGCGTCCAATCGGGGCTATGACACGGAAGGCGCCACCAATTACGGTGCCTTCTTTTAAGTCTTGCACCTTGGCGCCAACGGGCTTAGTGCCTGCCGTTCCCCAGACACGCGTTACTGTCTTGCGCCTGCGCTCATCCAGGTTGATTTGATTGTCCGGACCTGGAGCCATAGTGCGACCAAGAGAAGAAGTCTCTACTCGATGCTGTGAGATTACTCGGAAATCTCCGATTTCCAACTCTCTACTGAGTCTGTCGATATAAAGTCTACCTTTTTATACAGCCTCTTGAGAGCCTCTTTGTCGGCTTTTTTCCAGCGGTCGATTCTGAGACCTATTTCCAGGTTTTCCAGCCTGGGCATGGCGCTTTTGAAAATGGCAGCGGCGGCAGGCGTCAGTTCTGTTCCCGTGATACTGAGACTTCTTAGGTTTTTCAGTCCGGCCAGTTTTTGCAGGTCCTTGTCTCTGAGGCGAGTTTCGTGAATTTGCAGCTCCCTGAGGTTAGGCATACTTACAATGAAGTCCAGATCGCCCTTGCTCAGGTCAAGGTCGCTCACCTTGAGCGAAGTCATGGCCTTGCTACCCTTCAATTTGGCCAATACCCCCGAAGGGGGTCCGTCTATTTCTTTAATGTTGAGCGCTGTGAGGGCGCGCAGTCTTATCAGCCCGACCAGGGCGCCTGCCGTAAGGTTGGTCTTTCTGGCTTCCAGTTCGGTTAGATTAGGCAGGGCATTGATGTCGCCGATGCTGTCTGCCATTACGGAAGTCTCGCTGATTTCCAGGTTGCGTAGACTTTTGAGATGCCTGGAACTGTTTAGATTTTCGTGCATGTTATTGTGCATGCGGTTCAGGGAAAGCCCCCAGAGATCATTTGCCTTGAAGCCTTGCAGGGCTCTGGGATCCATGGCGAGATTGTTTTGACCGCGAAATACCAGTTTTGCTCCTTTCGGCACGTAGACCGTGGATACGCAGCCTGCCGTGCCATTTGGGTATTTTCGGCCGTCGGCGAATTGCCCCGCCTGCCATGAGATATCGCCGATAGAGAACATTGGGTAAAAGACGAATCTAGTAACCGGATAGCCGTTTTTGACGCACTCTCCCTGATTGAAGATCTGTCCGTTATAGGCTGTTGCTTCCAGCATGGCATTTTCTGCACCGGGGGCGTGGACGTCGTCCAGCAGTGCCTTGGGCGGTTCGATCGTCGCCATCGCTTGCGCCGGGGGTGTTACCGGGGGCTGGCCGATGATAAGCTCTTTTGGCTTTGCAGGTAGTTCTTTCGCCAATTCATTGATCTTCGCTCTGTTCTTAGACGCCTGTCGCTTTAGGTACTTGATTTGCTTGAAGTCTTCTTTTTCTGCTACAGCCACGAGGCTGCTGTGCAGGCCTTCACCCATGATTGTGCTCGAGCCTAAGTTAACTTTAGTCTGGGGCTGCTCTCTAAAAAGCATCACCGCCACACCTACCGCCAGGCTGGCTGCCAGGGTGATGCCGCCCAGCAGTAAAACTCGGGCGGCGCTTCTGCTCTTCTCTTTTGTGATGGCGTCGTCGCCTGTACTGAAATCCGCTCTGCGCATCTGATGGGTATAGCGAAGCGTAGTTCGGCCTGTACTGCGTCCTGATTCGTCGGTCTCAACCAGTGCCGATTGGGGTTCTTCCAGGGCGGTTATGTATTGCAAGTGTAAGTCTTTGCCCTGACCGATGCGTATCAAGTCTACTTCCATGTCTTTCATTGACTGGTAGCGCTCCTCGGGTCTTTTCTTGAGGCAGCGAGCCACAACATGCTCCATGGCGGCAGGAAATTCAAGGCCGGTTACCTGCTTCAGGCTGGGCGGATTGTCCGAGTTGTGCATGCAGATGGTCTTGAAGGAATTCTCGCCCCGAAAGGGCGGCCGACCGGTCAGGGTCTCAAAAAGTGCGCAGCCCACTGAATAAACATCAGAGCGCGGATCTACCTTTTGCCCCAGGCATTGCTCGGGACTCATGTAGTAAGGACTGCCGAAGATCTCGCCCGGCGCGGTCAGACTCTGGCTTATCTTGTTGTCCAGTCCAGATAATTTGGCGATGCCGAAGTCGAGCAGTTTGACGATGGGCACCGGCCCTTCGTCGACAATGAGCATGATGTTGGCCGGCTTTATATCGCGGTGCACGACGCCATGGCGATGGGCATAATGCAGTCCGTCCAGTACCTGTAAATAGAGGGGTAGGCAATCTTCAATCTTGAGTGGTCCCAGTCTTTGTAAGACGGCATCAAGAGGTTCCCCTTCCAGCAAATCCATGGCGTAGAAGGGCAGTACATTTTCATGCAGCCCCAGGTTGTAGACCTTTACTATGTTCTTGTGGTCGAGGCGAGAAATTACCCGGGCTTCCGTCTGGAAGCGCAACCAGTTGGCGTTGTTCAGTTCCTGTCCGGTCAAAAGTTTGACGGCGAAATCTTTGCCGAGCACGATATGACGGGCACGATAGACGTCACCCATGCCGCCTCTGCCGATGCGAGTCAGTAACTTATAGGCGCCGCCTATCAGCGTGCCCGTTTTAATTTCTATGTTTGCGAATCGTTCGCACACCGCTGCTTCTATACAGGATGAAGCATTGGTGCTCAGACCTGCAAAATCATCGGCAGTTCGGACCAGTCTCGTTGAGTCGCTGTCTGCCGCGGCAATGAAGGGCTTCTGCCCGGTTGTATTCTGGGATTCCACTTTATGAGTTTCCTGTTTTCGTGCCTGGGGCCTCTGGAGCGCCAGGTCGTTCCCTAGTAAGTCGAACAAAGGTCGGTGTGTATCTACTACACGCCTCAGAAGGGCTCCGTTTCCCCTTCATAATTGAGTCACTATATTTTTTTACCCATTCGTCCGGCAAGTTGTGGGTTGACAATATGTTCAAAATGGGCAGATCGCATATCTTTCATATTAAATCTGAATTGGGTTTTCAAATTCCGCTCTCAGGGCGTTTTCATTGAGGCTCAAACTCAACAAAATGGGCGGTTTGCGTTATCATTCATAGCTCAGCCGAGGAATAAGCAGGGTGCGAGACAAAGTAGTTCTCTTTATTAACGGGCAGCGGCATACGGTTGGCGCAGCGGATGTCTTTCAACCGCTCACCGACTATTTGCGAAGCGCCAGGTCGCTTTGCGGCACTAAGGTGGTTTGCGCCGAGGGTGACTGTGGCGCCTGCACCGTTCTGGTAGGTCGGGCCGGTGCCTCCGAAATGGAATATGTGCCGGTTAACGGCTGCATTCAATATCTCTATCAGCTGGACGGCTGCCATGTCATTACTGTGGAAGCCCTGGCACCGACCCTGAGCTATGGCTCTCATGATGAGTTGAAAGCGGCGCTCAATCCGGCGCAACTGGCCATGGTAGAAAATAATGGCGCCCAGTGTGGTTATTGCACTCCCGGTTTTGTCATGTCGTTGTCGGCGCTGTCCTACTGCCGGTCGGCCTGCCCGGCGGGCAGCTCCGGTTCGCAGACCTGCTCTTCTGAGACCGATGTAGTCAGGGATGCGCTCACCGGTAATCTCTGCCGTTGTACCGGCTATGAAGCGATCATCAAAGCCGGTGTTGCCAGTTTGCATGGCAGCTTTAAGCCGCTGACCGAACTCTTTGATGAGGCGGGAATTTTTGCCGAGCTATCCGCGCTTGACCAGGAGGAAGTTTCCGTTGCCGCAGGCACAAGGCAATTTTACTTGCCCACTACTGTGGAAGAAATGAGCCGTTTCCTTGCTGCCAATGAAGCCGTCTTGGTCTCAGGCGGTACCGACCTTTCCGTCAATATGAATAAGCGCGGCTTTAGCCCGGCTGCCATTGTCAGCACCGCCAGACTGAAGGGGCTTGCCACTATCGAGGTAATGGAAAGCACGGATGCCGATGGTTCGGCTGGTTCCGGCAAGGTTCTGGCTATTGGCGCCCGGGTCAGCCTGGCGCAACTTGAAGCTTACATGCAGAACCTCTGTCCGCAGTTCTATAAAATTCTCTGGGTCTTCGGTTCACCGCAGATACGCCATGCCGGCACTCTCGCCGGCAACATCGCCAACGGCTCACCCATTGCCGACAGTTTGCCTTTCTTGATGCTCATGCAGGCCGAGGTGGAAGCTTCGTCCTTCAGAGGCGTGCGGCGCATTAAAATGTCCGACTTTTATCTGGGCTACAAAAAGTTGGCTCTCGCTAAGGACGAGGTGATTACCCGTATCTTCTTGCCTTTGCCAGGCAATCAGGAAAAAATACGTTTGTATAAAGTATCCCGGCGCGAGCATCTGGATATTTCCGCTTTTACCGCTGCTATTTCGGTTACCCTGGGTGCAGATGGAAAAATTTCCGCTGCCCGTGTAGTTTTTGGTGGTGTGGCGGCGACTGTTTTGAGAATGAAGGAAGTGGAGACCTTCCTGCAAGGCAAACCTGACGTCCTTGATACCTACAGACAGGCCGGCCTTGTGGCTGTCGAGAATCTGCGTCCGCTCACCGATGTGCGCGGCTCCAGAGAGTTTCGCCTACAACTGGCAGCCAATATTTTCAGCAAGTTCTATTTTGAGACGAGGTAAAGTGAGTTCATGAGCAACGGTCATACCTCGCGCAATGCCGACCGGGTCGACAAGAATGCCTCCGGTTCCATCAACCACGATTCCGCCATCGGGCATGTGAGTGGGCAGTCGATTTATATCGACGACATGCCCAGGCAGCATAACGAACTACTGGTCGATTATTTCGGATCGCCCTTGCCCCGCGGTCGTATAAAATCTCTCGATCTTGAGGCGGCCAGGGCTGTTCCTGGCGTGGTGGCTCTCTTCACCCATAAAGATTTGCACCACAATAAGTTCGGTCCTATTCTGCAAGATGAAGTACTACTTGTGGAAGACATAGCCGAATTCATCGGCCAGCCGATTGTGGTAATTGCCGCAGAAAATCATGCTGCCATCAAGGCTTGCAAGGCGGCCATAAAATTAGAGATGGAAGCACTCGAGCCCCTTCTGAATATTGACGATGCCATCAAAGCCGGTGCCTATATCGATCGCGAATACATGATCGAGCGTGGTGATGCGGAGGCAGCCATGGCTGAGTGCAGCCATGTCATAGAAGGGCGTCTCTATATGGCCGGCGCCGATCATTTCTACCTGGAGTCCCAGGCTTGTCTGGTTTACCCTGGTGAATACGGTCAGCTTGTTGTGCATTCTTCCACCCAGGCTCCCTCTGAAGTACAGCATGAAGTGGCCCATCTTCTCGGTTTATCCATCAGCCAGGTGGTCTGCATCGTGAAGCGCATGGGCGGCGGCTTCGGCGGTAAGGAATGTCAGGCTACCCACCCTGCTGTTATGGCTGCTCTCGTGGCTCTGCGCACCGGCAGACCGGCGCGGCTGGTGATGAACAAAGACGATGACATGATGTACACCGGCAAACGCCACCCCTTTCAAAACGACTACAAAGTAGGATTCGACGATTCGGGTCGGGTTCAGGCGCTCTCTGCCAGGCTCTATGCCGATGGCGGTGCTTATAACGATCTTTCCACGGCAGTGCTCGGCCGCGCCCTCACCCACATCGATAACGCCTACTTCCTGCCCAATGTGAAAGTATTGGGGCGCATCGCCAAAACAAATTTTCCGCCCAATACGGCCTTTCGCGGTTTCGGCGGTCCCCAGGGTGTGCTCACCATCGAATGCATCATGGAAGAGATTGCCGCTTACCTGAAGAAAGATCCCTTCAGTGTGCGCCGGGCCAACTGCTACGGTATTGAAGAGCGCAACACCACTCATTATGGGCAGCTTCTGGAGAAGAATACTCTGCCGGAACTCTTTGACAAACTGCGACTGAGTGCCGACTACGATAAGCGCATGGCGGCGGTGAAGTCATTCAACGAAAGTTCTCAGACTCATCTGAAGGGGCTTTCTCTCACTGCCGTTAAGTTCGGCATTTCTTTCACCAACAAATTTCTCAACCAGGCCAATGCCCTGGTAAACGTTTATCTAGATGGCAGTATTCAGGTTTCCACCGGTGCCACCGAAATGGGGCAGGGTGTGAACACCAATATCAAGATCATCGTAGCCGATGAGTTTGCTATTGATCCCCATCAAGTGATAGTGATGGCCACTTCCACCGAGAAGAACAACAACACCTCGGCCACGGCGGCATCTTCTGCTACCGATTTAAACGGTTCGGCGGCTCAGATTGCTTGCCGGGCCATTAAGGGGCGCTTGCAGAAAGTGGCTGCCGATTATTTTGCCAGCCAGGAAACCGGTGTGGGCGCTTATCCGGAGCGCATTGTCTTTGCAGGCGGTGAGGTCTTTGATGAACGCAAGCCTCACAGGCGCCTGACCTTCAAAGAAATTGTCAATATGGCTTACCGCGAGCGAGTCAGCCTGGGCGAACGCGGTCACTACGCCACTCCTTCCATCTCCTTTGACTGGTCGGTGGGTAAGGGTACGCCCTTTCTTTATTACACCAATGGTGTGGCTGTCTCGGAAGTTTGCATCGATCGATTCACCGGTGCTCTCAAGGTGGAGCGAGTGGATATTCTCATGGACATTGGTAAGTCAATAAATGAGGGACTCAATCGCGGTCAAATCGCCGGAGCGTTCGCGCAGGGGTTGGGCTGGCTCACCATGGAAGACTTACGTTATGCCGCAAACGGCGCCCTGCTTTCCCATTCTCCCACCACTTATAAAATACCGGGCATCTATGACCTGCCCGCAGACTTCAAAATCGATCTGCTTGAAAATGAAAACACCGTCAATGTGCGGGGTTCCAAGGCCGTAGGTGAGCCGCCCTTGCTGCTTGGTATATCGGTCTGGACGGCAGTCAAGCACGCACTCTCTTTTGTCAGTGGTGATGCCATACCGGTTTTGAATACCCCGGCTTCCGGCGAAGAGATTCTAGAGCGCCTGACTGCTTATTGCGAGACTCCCGCCTCTGATGCAAAGCCGCGGAGCCGCTGGGGTGATGACGGAGCTATACTCTTGCGCGGGCAATCTTTTGCTCATGGAGAGAGTAGAACCAGTCCTGTTAGCGCCGCTAGTGTTGCCGCTAAGAAACAATGAGTGCCGCCTTGTGAAACAAGACTTTCTGGAAACCGCGGTCAGACTCAGGCAAGAGCATAAACCCTTTGTCGTTGCTACCGTGGTTGATACTACCGGTAGTGTACCGGTTGAGATGGGTGCGCGCATGCTTGTGGTGGGTGGGTCAGGTACTGAGCCTGAGCTGATTGGCACTATCGGCGGTGGTAAGCTTGAAGCCCGTGCTCTCCAGGAAGCTAGACAGTTACTTGCTCAGAAGCCCGAGAGAGATGCCGTGCGGCAGAAGTTTTTCTCCTGGCGCCTGGACAGTGACATAGGTATGACTTGTGGCGGTTCCGTCAAAGTTTATTTCGAGCTTGTCTGGGAGGCTCAGAACTGGCAGATAGTTATTTTTGGGGCCGGACACTGTGCACAGGCTCTCTGCCGCTTACTGACTCAGATAGACTGTCTGGTCACTGTGGTGGATGCTCGCCGTGAGTGGCTCGACAGGTTGCCGGAATCTCCCGCCATTACGCCCGTATTGGTGAGTGATTACGGCGACTATGTGGAGAAACTGGAAGAAGCGCAATATGTGCTGCTCATGACCATGGGCCATAGCACGGACAGCCCGGTGCTGGTCAAAATCTTGCAGGCCATGCCGGGCCGTCTTCCCTACCTCGGTGTAATCGGCAGTAAGGCCAAGGCTGCTCGACTTAAGGCCGATCTGCTGGCCGCCGGCGTCGAACCGCGCCACGCCGAGGCTTTTCATTGCCCGATCGGGCTGCCCTTCGGCACTAACGCTCCTGGTGAAATTGCTGTCTCAGTCGCTGCTCAACTGCTCAGCGTGCGCGACGCTGCCCTGAAGTCCTGAGACCGCACTGAGCCCTGTGGAACTGGCGATGACCGACGAGTCTTTCGAATCCGATGAATCTTTCGAATCCGACGAATCTTTCGAATCCGATGAAACGGTGGCGCTTTCCTGTTCTTTCTTCAATAAAGCCGGAAAATCATTCCAGTGGGCGAAACAGGTTCTGGCGCCGGCTGCCATAAGCTTCTTCTCGAGCTCATCGGTGCAGCCGTTGATGGTGCCGGCAAAGCCTGTATAAGCAAAAGTGGTTATGCCGGCAGCTACTGCCGCTTTCACACCGGTGACGCTGTCCTCAACAGCATAGCTTTCTTGCGGATCTGCTTGCAGTTGTTTCAGTGCGCGCAGGTAGATATCCGGCGCCGGTTTCTGCACATCACCCGCTTCAAAATAGGCTGTACCGAAGAGTCGTGCTAACTCCTCGCCGCGCCCATTGGTGCTATAGCGCATGGCGGCCAGGGCTCTTTGTATGGAATTGTTGGAAACAAAGGCTAACTTGACGCCGCTTTTTTGTAAGAGTGTCAGTGTTTCCAGCAAGGCTGGTGCCATATCTACACCCTTTTGCTGCAACATCTGCATCATGCGCCATTCTCTCTCGTGGTATAGAAGTTCACCCTCTACATTGATGCCGAAGTGTTTGCTCATGCTCAAACAGAGTGATTGTCTGGCCTGACCATGAAAGTGTTCATGAAACTCAGCTTCCGTCAGAGGTCTACCGATCTGACTTTCATAAAGCTCGTTGAATCTGGCAATGAGAGAAGGCAGCGCCAGGTGCTCGGTAGCCATCATGGTATTGTCGAAATCAAGAAATAGCCAGGCTTTTGGTTTACTCATCATAATGCCGTAGTTTGTCGGTTGTCTCCAGCGGCGAGAGCGCGCTCAGCACAGGTTAGCTTATGTGCGTAAGCTTTGCCTTAACCGCGGCTTAATGGTCATCGGTCAGTATTCTGCCAGAGATGCCCGCACTGCTTTTCCAGTTCTTCTTGAAATTCGGCAAAGCCGCTCATTACGGGAGAAACCCAGATTGAGCCGCCATCGGGACCGCTTAACTTGAGACCCTGGGCCCAGGCCACATATTCAACGCCTTTCAGTTCGTTCCATCGGTATACATGCCGTCGTCCGAGCATATCGGCGCCGCGCACCTGTTCACTGTTGAAGTAGACCCGAGTTATATTCATGAGCACGACTGTGAAAAGTCCCATGGCGGCAAAGAACAGGAAGACCATGATTGGGAAGACAATCGCCTGGGGTCCGGTTTTGCCTGGGTTAAGATAGGCAAGCACCGAGAGCGCGCTGAAGAAAAAGGTGCAAATATACATGGACGTAAAGTAGCCTTTACTGTAGCTTACGACCTTGTGCTCGCCCTCAAGTCTGGCTGGTGCGTTTGTGCTTGCCAGCTTATTCATGATCATTGGAACAAGAATCGCCGCTGCCAGACCGCCGATAATGGGAGTAGGGATATTTCCGGGTAGATCGGACGGCATTGGCTCGTTCCTGTTTTGACAATTCTCGCTATTATTTACCCAGTCTTGCTCTTAAAGTCTTCAGGACTTCGCCTTCTTCAGGAAAGCGTCCGAGCATCAGCTTCGAGAATATGCGGCGTTCGCCGAAATCGACTTCGAACAAGCCGCCGGTAGTGCGATACAGGTCGGCAGGTATGCCAAGTTCTCTGCCGACCTCGAAAGCTAGAGCTTCTGCTCTCGGCTCATAGCCGCAACCGCCGCAGTATGTGATAGTTAGCCTCTTCTTCTCGCGTTCGGAAGCGGTGCTAATCTCTTGCTGTATTTGTTGTTTTAGCTCTTGCCAGGACTTACCGGTGGTTTCTTCGCTCATGTCTTCTCTCTTGCCGAGCACACCTCGACACAGCTCCAACATGCTCATATTTTACAGGTTTTGTCCCGGGTTAAGGCTGTGGCTGGACTCCCGGATGGGCATCGCAGAGTTCGAAGGACCATGATGGGAGCGTTCCAGCAACGATTTGGCAATTACCAGAGTTCCAGGTTTGGCTGTCTTTCAGATACGACCTTGTTATGGCTGTCCAATTTCTGCACCGATTTGAGCACTGGCGGCTCCGCCGGTTTCAGATAGTCTTCGCGGTAGAACTGGATCTTTTCTGCTGTTCCGTTGTCTTTTCGGACCAGCACTGTTAGCGTCTCTTCTCTGCCGTCTTGCTCGTTGGTGAGAGTGAGTTCGGGCATGGGTTGATATCGCCGGGTCGACTTGGCCTCCGATTGCCAGAGTTGCTTGCCCCCAAGCGTAAAATTGGAGTCATTGGAGCTCATCGTGAACCCTGCTCCATCATCAAATGCTGTAACAGACCCGGCTACGGCGCCGTGCGCTTCTCTCATGCACTCAAAGGATTGTTGCAGGCTGGCTTTCTCGTTGCTATCCTTTTGCCTGTCGCAATTAGCTGCTTCGCCTCTTTCGGTGATCATCACCTGGCTGACGCCATTGTATGTAATTTCATTTACGGTGGAGCCGTCTGCGTATCTAACCGAATTTACCGCTGATTTCATGACGCCGCCGTAAGGAATAGCCAGACCGGCATCGGCCCAAAGTGATAGGGCGGCATTCTTTTGGCTTTGTGAGTCTTCCGGGTATTGCGGCGATGCAACCTTGTCGGCGGCATTCATAATCTTGCCAAAGTCTTGTTCAGACATCTTGGTCCTCCAGATTTTTTGAATGCTCGGCGGTGGAATTAGAATTTACCCAAGGTTCTTCGCAGTGGCTAGGGTAAATTTACGAAGTATGCCATTTAATGGCGTTCGGGACCTGCCTGGGATTAAATGAGGGTTCTCAGCATGCGCTCTTAATGAGGCAAACCGTCTAACAAATATTTACTCTCTGCGTGACATCCTAATCTGCTTCGGTATGCCGTCAGGTAGGGGTAAATACCGACCTGAATGGCTGGTGAACGGTCAAGGACAGCTAGAGATGAGTACAGATGGGGAGCTCTCCTTTTCAGTCCGTCTTTTCCAGAGGGGGCATAGTTGAGACAGCCGATCCTTTTGATAGTTCTTTTTTTGTCTTCATTCCTTTTGACGATGGCTGCATTTGGCAAAGGCCGGTCTGCCCCGCCTCGTTATGTACCTGTCAAAGTTGGTCATGGATTCAGCGTTTATGATTTACACACTAAGCTCTGGTTGCAGCGGCAGGTGCAACTTCGTGTAAGCAGCGAGCGTCACTTGCCGGTGCCGCTCATGAGCGGCGAGCATGGAGCGTGTCTGCACTGTACAGACTTTGATCCCGGTGGCTGCGGTACGGGTAATCTCAGCCCGGAAAAGTTTGTGGTTTTAGGCGGCTATCGAGTCTGGCAGTGGAAGAGCCATATAAACAAGGACGACCTGAACGGGAAGCGCGGCTTTGGTATAACCGTAGATCAAGTCGATGCTGAAGGTCGTTCTGTCAAGGAGCCCATGGAAATCTTTGCCTTTCCTGCCATTGTCGACCAGACGCCGAATGAATGGAGTGGCTGGGAGAAACATACATCCCAGAGGCATGGAGATTTTGCCTGGTGGTCGCAGGTTCAAGGTAAAGCGACTGAAGAGTCATTGCCTGTTCCTTACCCGTTTGAGATGCGCTGGCGTTTGCTTTTGACTGATACTCCCGGGCGCTGTGTGGATGATGAGACCATCGAGATGTAGGTAGGCAATATGATTTTGCTGATTTATGGATGCCGGATTTGGGGCTATTATGAGTGACTCTTTCCCATAGGAAAGAAGGCGACCTATGACATTTGCCTGGTGTCCTCATCGAAATCTTTATTGACCAGCTTATACTTGCCGAGTCTGGCATAGGCAGTGCCTCGACCCAAGTGCGGGTGAGCGCGAAGGCAAAGACCTCGTTCATAGTATGCTTGTGAGTCGCTTTGCGCTAGTGCTCTGGCGTACTCCTTTGTTGCTTCATCAAGCACTCTACCGCCTGTGTTTGATCAGAAATGCATTGATGATTGTTGTGAGGGTGTCAAAGCTTACACCTGAGAAAGAATGATCGACTCCACTCAGTATATGTTCTTCATAGTTGCTGTTTGTGCGTTTGAGGACGTTGATAAGTTGGCGCTCTCTGCTCAGTGGCACCGTGGTGTCTTTGGTTCCATGTAATACCAATATTGGTGGCATGGCTTTTATCGCCCCGGTTGGTAAGACAAAGCTGCCTGCCATATCCACTACCGATGCAAGCTTTGGATTACCATCTGCTGTGTGAAGAGCCAATTGGGCTCCCAGACTATGTCCCAGTATGTTGACATTGTTCTTGTCGGCAATGGGAAGCTCCAGTATGTAGGATGTGGCGTCCCTGACTGTTTTCAGCCAGGTGCCAAAGTGCTTCGCTAGAGCGACGGCATCTGCTGCCTGCATATTGGTCTGGTCCATATAGTGCACAATGGCGCAACTGTTACCCTGCCTGGTTAGTTCCTGAGCTAATTGTTGGAAGAATCCATCGCCGCTGTCTGTTCCTAAGCCGCCGGCGCCGTGCAGAATGATTACAATAGGTGTGGATTGTTTTGTATCAACCCGAGTAAGGGTCGCTAATTTCTCTGGGTAGAACCAGTCTACAGCTATGCTTTTGCCGGATGACTTGAAATAGGTTTTTCGCGGCAGTGAATGGGCTGGGCTTATGGTTATCCATAGGCTGAGAATTGTTAATACGCTAACTGAGAAGCTTTTGAACAAGGATTTTGCCTCAAGAATTGCCGAGAATTTAGATCGCCGAAGCACATCCCTATATAAAAGCATGAGGAAACTCTCATTAGCATGCCGGGGGCGTTGGTTTTTTGGTTGAATTAACAGACCCTGGAGAAAACGGTCAACTACCAATGTCAAAGAAAAGTCAGTTTAAGAATCTCGGCAAAGCCACTGCTAAAGAGAAGCAAAATTACGATAATCCAGACCCGGCTATTCTTGAGGTTTTTGATAGTCCCTTCGCTGATAAGAAGGCGAACCGCCATGATGTCATCGGCACTATTCATATCGAAGCTCCCGAATTTACGACGGTCTGCCCCATCACCGGGCAGCCTGATTTTGCGACCATTGTTATTGACTACAGACCGGACCGGCTTTGTGTCGAGAGCAAATCGCTGAAGCTGTACCTGGGGGCATTTCGTCAGTTTCCAGAGTTTCATGAGGCTTGCGTCAATCGCATTGCCAATGACCTGATCGACAAGCTGAAACCCCTCTCATTGACGGTGGAAGGGCGCTTTACACCCAGGGGCGGTATTCCTTTCTGGCCGGTGGCTCGCTACGAGAGCAGCGGCAAGCCGTTGCCGTCCGGTAAAGCGAAGAAGACCCGCCCTGCCAAGGGTTAATTGTTAAGAGCTTAAGACGCCCGTCCGTAGACTGCCTTAGCCTCTGGTAAAATCTTTCGGTAGATTTTCAAGCAGTTGCTTAAGGACTGGCATAAATGAGCGCCCTGGTTGTTTTTTCCGGTGGGCAGGATAGTACTACCTGTCTCTACTGGGCAAAAGCCCGATATAACAAAGTTTTCGCCGTCACATTCGATTACGCCCAGCGGCATCGTCGTGAGATTGAAAGCGCGCGCAAAATTGCAGAAATGGCTGCTGTTCAGCATGAGGTCATAGATCTCGGACCAATCTTCAAAGGTCTCAGTCCGCTCACCGACCACAGTCTGGCTGTGGATCATTTCTCGGATTGCAATACTCTGCCAGGCTCGGAGCCAGGCGGGCTGGCTCAAACTTTTGTGCCGGGACGCAATATTTTGTTCTTTACGGTGGCGGCTAACCGGGCTTACGTACTGGGTTGCGACACCATTGTGGTGGGTGTGGCTCAGCAAGATTACGGCGGTTATCCCGACTGCCGCGAAGATTTTGTCGTTAAGTTGGAAGCGGCTCTGGCCAGCGGTCTTGAGAGACCTTTGAAGATAGAGACACCGCTTATGCACCTGACCAAAAAGGCGACTGTGGAACTGGCTGCTTCGCTGGAAGGCTGCATGGAGGCTCTTTCCTTCAGTACCACCTGCTATGAAGGGTTCTATCCGCCCTGCGGTGAATGTCATTCTTGCCTCTTGCGTCATAAAGGGTTCTCGGAAGCCGGGTTGGAAGATCCGCTATTGGGAAGAGCCCTGGCTGAAGCCAGGCGTTGAGGTGAAGTGCTGATGAGTGCGGGGCGTGGTAGCGCAGGTGGTGCAATGGAAATGGGGGAAGTCTCAAGTCTTTCCTCCGGCAAGCAAGATTCTGCTTTGACGGTTTCGGCTGTGCGCAGGCTGCAATTCTGTGCCGGCCATAGAGTTTATAAGCACGAGAGTAAGTGTGCTAATTTGCACGGACACAATTATGTGCTGTTTTTGCATGCCACAGCAGAAGCCGACGATGCTTCTCATCAGGATGGACTCGATTCCCTGGGGCGTGTTGTGGATTTCGGCAAGTTGAAGCAGCTCTTTAATCCCTGGTTGGAAGACAACTGGGACCATGGTTTCATTCTTTTCAAAGAGGATGAGGAAGCCGTGGCAGCCCTCTCTCGTTTCCCCGAGCAGAAACTCTTCCTGCTCGATACCAATCCTACCGCCGAGAACATGGCTCGCTTCATTTTGAAAGATCTGGCTCCCCGACTGCTTGAAGGTAGCGGCGTCAAGCTGACCAAGGTAGTGCTCTGGGAAACCGAGAATTGCTTTGCCGAGGTAGAGTATGCTCGGAGCTAATCCCATCCGCAAGCAAGAAGTCGCTCCCCAGTTCGACGGTGGTGAGCTCTGGGTGCAGGAGGTGTTTTACACCCTGCAAGGGGAAGGGCCTTTCTCGGGGCATCCGGCTGTGTTTGTGCGTCTTTCCGGCTGCAATTTGCCCTGCTATTTCTGTGATACTGATTTTGAATCATCTACCTGGCGACCTTCGCTGAATGAACTGATGTCCAAAGTTCAAGCTGCCCTGGGGAAGAGTTGTAAGCTGGTGGTTTTAACTGGCGGTGAGCCTTTTCGGCAGAACATCCAGATCCTGGTGAAAGCCTTGCTGGATCTTGATCTGACCGTTCAGATCGAAACCAACGGCACTCTCTATGTCGATCTGCCCTGGTGCGAGAATTTGCATGTGGTTTGCAGCCCCAAGACTGCCGCCCTCAATAACGATCTTGTGCCTCATATCTCTGCATACAAGTATGTAATCAAAGCCGGCGAGGTTGAAGAAGAAGACGGCTTGCCCGGCGGTTCGACACGCACTAGCGGCAGACCGGATTTTATTGCTCGTCCGGAGGGGGAAGCCGCTGTTTATGTGATGCCTATGGACGAGCAGGACGAGAAAAGAAACGCTGCCAATCAGGCTGCCTGCATTGAATCCGCGCTTAAGTTCGGCTACAGGCTAACGCTCCAAACCCATAAGATTATTGGGGTGCGGTAGCCGTCGGCGGTGCCGGCATTTCACTGGTTCGCTCCTGGTAGGGCGGCCAGCTTACGGAGATGGCGTTTAAGATGTTCCGCGAATCTAAAGTAGTGATTAGTTCGATGCGCGAGGCTCTGTTTTTGCTGTAGATAACTCGTGTCTGCGCCGGAGAGTCATTTGGAGCTTGATCCGGCTTGTCTGAAGGTGCAGTTGGCTCTGCTTCGAACTGCGAAGTATTTGCAAGAAAGCTATTCAAGTCACTTGTCCGCACCAGAAAATTAGCCGGGCTCAGTTCGATGAAGAGAGTTTCTTCGGAACCGGGACTTGGATAGGAATGAATGATTCTGCAAAAGCGTGAGGACGCTCCATCGAAGCAATAATGTTCGGCGTAGAGACGGTGGTCCACCGTCTGAATAATGGGTGGTGAAACTTTTTCATCCAGGAGCCTTTCCAGCTTGAAATAGGAAGGAGGTTTGTTCAGGGTGGCCAGCCTGAACATGAGAGCTTCGAGGTCTTGTCGGTTTGATGGAAGGCCTTGCGCTCCTGCCGGTGCTTGTAACTCATTAACGCCTTGACAAAGAGGGCTATGCAGATTCAAAGCTGCCAGACGCAGCGCCTTCTCGTGCATGGCCGCTGCCTCGTCCTTTCGTCCGCAAGCCGCCAGCGCACGACTGCGGCAGTCCAATAACTCGGCAGTTGGTGCAAGTTTGCTCAGAGTTCTACTGAAGCGTAGTGCTACATCTGCTTTGCTATGTTTGATCAAATAATCGACGACCATTATGTTTCTGGGTGCATAGGCACCTTCCTTCTCAAAGTAGGAATCAAATTCCTTTATGGCTTCGCTCCAGCGACCCAGATCGCCGTAGATAAAGCCATACTCGGAGCGGTCTGCCAGGAGCGGCTTTGAAGCTAGCTTCTCTGCCTGTTTGAGTAACTCCAGCTCCTTTTGTCGATCGCCGGCTCTGCCAAGTGTTAGAGCTTCCTCCAGCAATTTGTGTGCTTCGATAGTTTGGCGATCTTCTTCAGTGAAGGTTTGCACGGGCGCTTGCATGCCTTCCGGAAGCGGCGGCGGTGGTAGTGCCGATGGTGGCGGTAGTTGACATGCCTGAGCGGCGGCATCCGGTGGCTGACCAGTCAATAGCAGCAGTGCCACCAGGGCGTATAAGGTTATGGTACCGGACCGAAGTGCCGGTCTGGGGATTTGCATGGTGTTTGTGCTAACCGTATTGATCCGCGCGGAAGTCGATTAATTGTTCGTCTTCTACATCATAACTAATGCGGATGGGATTGCAACAAACCTCACAGTCTTCAATGTAAGACTGGGCGCCGCCGCTCAAGTCAAGCAGCATCGATATGTTCTCCCAGCAGTAGGGGCATTCAAAATAATGTTCTTCGAGCATTGACTGTGGCTATCTGCGCTCCAGTCTGAAGTCTACGGCTACGCCGGGGTTATTGTAAGTCGGTCGGTTGGCGCCGCCGCCGGGACCGGTTGGAAAGGCGCTGATGAGAGCCGGATATTCATCCAGGGCCAGGGGTGGGTCGCCTGGTACCGGTGGTGGTGGTGTGGGCGGTGCGTCTCCCAGGGGCTCGCCGCCGTGCTTGCCGCCGTTTGTGCGACCGGGTTGGAAGCAGTAATCGCGGATATAAAAGTCGTAACTGAAGGTGTCATTGCTATGCAGTGCCAATCCGGATGCGGCGTAGAATTGTCTGTCGCTGATTGGCAAGCTGACGGCTGGATCTTGTGGTCTGGTGGTATGGGTGATAGTGCCGTCGGCTCTGTGCATGAAGAGCTCACGGTGGGGTTGGGCGCTGTCGCTCAAGGGGGTGTCGAGGGCGTCAAGCAGGCTCTGAACATTCATATTCGGCCCGGCCCTTCTAACCCAGTCAAAGAAGGCTATGCGCATCAATTGTCCGACAGGGGCGTGGTCATCGTTGACGATTGGCACCTTGATTTGTACCGGTGTTTCAGGCGGAGAATCGCCGGTCATGGGTGCCTGGGTGACATCGCTGGGGCTGGTGACTATTTGGGGCTCCATCAAGAGTGCATGTAGTGTGGTTATCTCCGGTATGGCGCCGCTGGGGAAGGTGAGACTGAGCACCCCGGCTGAGGGTTTGGTGTCCCCCAGGCTTCCTGGCTGAGCGCAGGCTGAGACGTGTACCGTGTGTGCTTCCGAGGCGTGACCGGGATTTGGATCTTCGTACAATTGATCGGCATGGCAGCGAATGATTGATGGAATTACATAGGGTAGAGCGGGCTCTGTCAACTTGAATAGTTTGCCGTCTACCAGGTTGGTGCCGTCGGAAATTCCAGCGAAGACGAAGTTGTAATTCTTGAATGGTACATTGACGTAGGCCCGGTAGAAGCCGCTCTGTTGAGCGGTATCTTCCATCTCTGCAAAGGTACTGGGATTGGGGACGCGAGTGTTTGTCACCAGACCGTCTATGAGACCGAGTTCCAGACTTATGGAGTCTTTGACCAGGGTGGTCTTGCCGGCGGCCATTCGCTGACTGGCTGCTAAATAGGCTGCTTCTGCGTCTTTGAGGGGCTCAACTTTATTGCCGTCATAGTCATAGCCGAAGCCGTCTTTTACTATTGCGCTTTTAAGAACGTCTACCAATCTTACCCTTGCTTGCGTGGCCAGATCGTAGTCTCGTTTGGCCAGTCTTCGCAAGGTCTCGTCGTCGAATTTGTCCGCCAGCACGGTTTCCAGTCTAACTGTGGCCAGCAAACTGTTGATGCCCTGCACCGGCATGTAGAAATCATCCTGTGCCAGGGTTCCTTTGCCGGTGGGTGGAAAAGTCGCGAGGGAGACCAGGCCCACAAAGGGGTCATCCACCACGATTTTTTCCAGGTCTCTTGCTGCCACCAGTGCCGCACTTTCCACGGCGGAAACTTGCTCTTGATGGGCGCCCATGAAGCGTGTCAAGTTCACGCCGTATACAGCGCCGATAGCAACCAGTACTGACAGCGCGGCAATGGCAAAGATCAGTATGTTGCCGCTTCTTCTGCGAGTGGCTGTAGACTGTTTTCTCATTGGGTGATGATTACCCTGACAGTCATGGTGCCTCTGTTATCTGCGCGGTCGCCATAGGTTCCTGCCAGAGGCGGCTGCGGCTGACCCGGCTCTGATAAGCCGATGCTGGAGGGAGTGATTCCATTTGAGCCCTCCTTACAGCCCATGTAAAGAGTGCCGCTTCCAGGTAGGGGGAAGTTCCACTGATCAACGCCCAGGGCAAAGGGTGAACCGTTCAAGCCTACCTTGCCTATCATCATTCCGCAGGGGAAGGGTGAATCCGGACAGATAGTTTGACCGTTTGCGTCGAAGTCGACCGGCGAATCACTGGGCTTCACATTCCAGGCGCCGTCTGCCTTGTAGTCGACCCAGATTTGGGCGCCGGTTGGTACGTTAAGGGAGGTGGGAGTCCAGTTAAAGCTGCGGGAGTCGATTATTAGAACATCCTGGGTGACAATTTTTCGACCGCTTTGTTTGATCATGTCGTAGATATTTGGTGTTCTCCAGCCCTCGCTTTCGGGGTCGGCCACAAAACCCATGGTCTGGATGCCCGGTGATCTGAGATTTTTGGGAGCGCTGCCGCCTTTGAGGGCCAGGGCGCTGCCGGGTCCGCTCAATCCGAGAGGATACTCGGCTGCTCTGTGGGCGGTCATGGAGAGCTTGTAGTTAGTGCCCAGACCGGGAATGGAAGATATGAAAGGCAGTCCGTCCATTTTGACTAGAGGCGAGACATCGTATTCAACCTTGGTGGCGTATTCGTAGACAAAGGCGTTCTTATCTATGGGGTCGGTCACGGGTGTGTTTGGTCCCCATTTTTTTATGGCGTTGCCCACATCAGTGCTGGTTTGCGCTACAAAGAGATCCATGCCGCTGCCGCTGTAGCCGCTGACGGGGGCCATCCTGGCAAAGGCGGCGAAGCCGGAATTGTTGAAGACCCTGGCTTCGTCGGCGGCGGCATTCAGGGCTTCTGCATAAGTGCGCTGGGAAGCGGCGCGATTACAGATCTGGTTGGCGGCAAAATAAGTGCAGCAGGCGGCAATACCGCAAAACAGTAAGTCTAGAACCGGAAACACTCCTACCAGGAGAAGCAGCATTAGCGCTACGGGAAACTCGGCGGTGTTCCCATCCGGTCTTCTTCGTTTTTGCATATTTTGAACCTGCGGCTGATGATGCCTGAGCGAGGGTAAGCGGTCTGCCTGATGTATATATTCCCTACCCGGATATCCGTGTCTTAAACTCCAGAAAACATTATCTTTGCTCACTTAGCGTGGTACCCTTAGCCCTTGAATTAGAGGGAAATCGGTGGCAGCGTAGCTCAAATTTACGGTAGTTACGACCCTTGCAAGTTGGGCTTTTCGACCAGCAAAGTAATGGTGGTTTGGCTGTGGCGAAAGTTTGGTGGTCTGACTGCGGCGGTTGCTTTTTTACATGCCGTTTATTTTGTGTCTAAACCATCTGCAGGCAGGTATCCTTAGGTTAGTTAAATTGAGCGAAGTATGACCAGTTCCAATTCCTCCAAGCAACTCCTGGTAATCCTCGGCAGCCTGGCTATATTTCTGGGTTCTATTGGGCTTGGTTATTTTTGGGGCTTTTCGTCCACCTGGGCTCATTTTAAGAAACAACCTTTGATTGGCAAAGAGCCCATTACCTTGCAACTGGTCAAAGTTGTGCGCGATATTCCCGCCTCCGGCAAAGTGGAATTCGAGAATGTAGAGGAAGTGCGGGTCAAGATGCCTCAAGTTTATGCAGATTCTCTTGGCTTTGCTTCTGAATGCATGGGGCGGCAGGTTAAGTGGACTTTGCGCAAGGGCGGCTATGTCAGCCGGCATGACCTCGTACCCGTAGGGAAAGCCGATGGTAATTTGAGGAGCGCTCAGGATGATGAGAGCCAACCGAAAGCCGGAGGGGTAAGGTGAATCTGAAGCCCTTTGCTTATTACATGGTACTTTTGCCGTTTCTCGTTTGGTCGGGCTATTATGCCGGCTGTGAAGTGGCCCGGGGCGAAATCAATGTACAGAAGCTGGAAAATGTTTCTGTCATGGTTAAGCTCGTCAAGGCGAAAACGGATGTGCCACCGCAGGTAGTGCTAGGGTCGCAGCATCTGGAGGAAGTGGAAGTATTTGCCAATCGGCAGGTGGGCGGCGAACTGCAACAGTTGAAGCAGGCCCTTGGTAAGAAATCTCACTATGGACTGGTCAAGGGACAGGTTTTGCTGGAGCAGGAGCTCGAATAGAGTTTCGCTTGTGTCGTCAAACCGGAGCGGCTGGAGAAATTGAAAGGTAATTGATGTGGTTTGAGCGTTACTATTTCTTTGTCTCCATAGCCTCTTTCGCCATTCAGATTGTTCTCTGGGCGAGCCGGGTTTTGCTTGGTTTCAAAAGTTTTTTTGCTCTTTCTTTTATGCCGGGTTTGATGGTTTTTCAGTGGCTGATTTCCCTTACGGCAATAATGGTTTTTATCGTCTCCGGCAAGTTGAAGTTGTTGCCGGCACCGGCTGTTTATTTGTTATTCAGTGCCTTGATTTTTATCTGGGAACAGGCCTCGGCCTTTATGGCGGCTGCTCGCTTCGAGAATAGTAAGGGATTCGGTGCCGAAACTCCCTATTTAGAAATAGTGATGCTGCTGGTTTCTTTAGCCGTGCACCTGTTGTTTTTCGTACCGGCGGCGAGGAAGCAGGGGGCGGGAGCATCTGCCGGGGATTAACAAGTTTTTTACGCTTGGGCGCTTAGACTGCAATTTACCTCCCGTTTCCTCAGTTTGAGATTGATTGAATATGTCGGCAAAATCCTTTTCAGGTGTTGAAGAGCGTACAGACTTGTCTGTGCGAAATAGCGACGGTTCCGGCTCCAGCGGCGAAGGGCGATTGCAGGCCCAGGCCGATGCCTTGCGTTTTGGTGCAGGCGAGCACGGCAAGAGTGGTGCAGGCGAGCCCGGCAAGAGTGGTGCAGGCGATCTCGGCAAGAATGGTTCAGGCGATCTCGGTAAAACAGAAGTAGCCAGGGTCGGTGACCAGAAGCAGCCCCCTCTCCCTGATGGGGATGTGACTACTTTCAAGAGCCAGAATCAAGCACTGGAGCGAATTGGTGGCGCTCTCTTCCGGGATAGTGCCGCCCCGCATCTTGAACATTTGCAAGGTCTGGATCCGGTGGCGGGCGGGGCCATTACCAGGCAAGGTATGCGCAAGTTTCTCAAAGAAGCCGACCTCAATGGTGACGGCAAGGGCGGTAATGAGAAGTATCCGCAAGATTTCGTGCAGTCTGTAGCCATGCTAGAAAGAGGCTTCGATAGTCCATCGCTGAAGGCATTCAAAGATGAGAACGGCAATATTTCGAAAGAGTCTTATACAAAAGGAATCTTTAACAGGCAGGACCGCCTTGCCGCCATGGAAGAGAAAGCTAACGCCGTCAAGCCCGGCGGCGGTGAAGAGAAGGCCCTCAACGGCAAGTTGAAGGAAGCGTCTGTGATAAAAGCCGGTGAGGGTCCCTTTGCCGCAGCTCAGCGGATTCTCGAGAGCCTGGGCGGAGAAGTTTCAAGGGCTGAACTGCGCCAACTGACTCGCGCCCTGAAAGAGCAATATATAGCTGATCATGGCGGCAAGAAGAATTCCATTAATTCACTCAAGGTCGGTCATGCCATGCTGGATAATCCCCGGACGCTTGAGGGCGTCCTGGGTCGACTCAAGAATGATTCTTTGAAAGAGCGTCTGACCAAGGGTTCAAGGGCAACAGCCTAGAGTGATTTTCAGGAACGAAAAAAGTTTTAGCGGTCTTAAATTTGCTCACGCTTTTTTCACGGAAGCGGCAATAGATTAGTAGCACAAAGAGACGCGGTGCCACTGGCGCAAGAGAAGCGGCAATAAATGTAAGTCAACACAGCCGGTCTATTTGATTGCTTTTCGTGGGGAGGTAGAGATTCGAGTCCGGTGGTTCGAAAGAGCCGCCGGGCGCGATTCTTTTTGAGCGACTAGGGCCTTGAGCTGCCGCCGAAGGTTCTGAAAGTGAAATGGGTAGCCTACTGAGGCTGTTCGTACACCGGCAGTTTGTCTTTTAGCTCAGGGTTTCTTTTTACGAATACAGCGATGCTCCAGCCGCCGATTTGTTTGCCTTCAGCAGGATAAGACCAGTCTTCGACCTCTGCTCTCGGCACCTTTACGGTTTGACCCGCTTTTAAGTTTTTCAGAACGTCGGGCGTATTACTGATCGTACCTTAGATTTCTTCGCCGTCTATAGAATTTACCTCCAGCCACATGTGCTCAGTGTGCTCACCATCACTGAAGGGGACCTTAATGCTGAATTCTGATTTTGAGGCGGTGCTTGTGAATTTGTCGCGAAACATCGGCCAGTGCCTTTGTGCTTCACGCTTGGCGGCGGCGAGTTCCGGATCATTAGAGTCTCGTCTGCTGATGTTCCATTTCGGCTCGTTGCCGGAAGAATTCTGATTTTCATCAGAAGACTTTGCTGTCTGTGCAGTTTGGCTGGCTGCGACGGTGCTGTCTCCGCTCTGGGAGCAGGCCGTGAGCAGTGCAGGCAGGCAGAGCAGGGAAAGGAGTTGCAGGGTCATTGACCTTTTCATAAGTAAGCGGCCTTTTGCTAGCGGGAAGAAGCGATTTTAGCAGTGAAAGCTCGCCCTGTTAAAGAGCGCCCGGCTCTGCATAGAGGGGCGCTTTCGCTAGTTTTGCAGTTAATTGTGGCAATTTGGGGGCTAAATTAATGCAATTCATGGGATTCCTACGTAGCCGGCCCACTGTGCACTTTCGGCTATCTGACATATATTGAGGCATGGTTTTCCAAACAGCCTTGATGTGCTGAACCTTAGCTCCCCAAAAACCCCCGATTTCTTAAGGTACGGAGAAAACTACTGTGGAATCACATAAACCTATTAAATTTTCCCACGCGGGTTCCGGCCTGTCGCTTGGTTCCGGTACCGGTTCCTTAGATGTGGGAGCAGATGCCGGGGATAGTTCCGTGGGATCTGGTCAAAAGCACGCCAGAGGGCGCCTGCAAATGGCTTCGCTGGATGGTCGCGGTGATATTTTGCGCCAGACCAGCACAACAGACAACACTGCGGCTACCAATTTGCAGCCCATGACTTTGACAGAAGGGGCGCTCAGTCCCAAGAAGTCCCTGGATGATCTGGTAAAAGCCGGCGTAATTGCCGATTCTACAGCTAAGGGGCGCGACAACTTCAGCGACACCACTAAGTCTGAGCCCAGACCTATTACTTCCTTTGAAAAGCCGAAGATCGAAGTAGGCTTTGCCGACACCCTTGAACAGCAGGGCAAAAAGCCCGACCTGATTGTAAAAGCCGATGGTCGGGTGGAGATGATCAATAATCCCGAGATCTTGAGCAGCGGTAATGTAGTTGTAGGTCTTGAGCGTCCCGATGGCGCCGTCAATCCTACCGATGCTCAGCAGAAGTCGGTAGCTGAACTATACAAATATCTGGATGCCAGATTGAAGGAACAGAATCCGGCTCTGGCCGGCAAAGGCATCGATCTAGAGAATCCCCAGGGCCTGGTGCCCGAGGAAGCTGCCGCCGCCGCTAGAAGAGCTGGACAGCGAGCCAATGTACCCGATGGTTCCGATGCCGGTGCCGTGCAGGGCGGCAATCGTTTCACCGGTTCCAGAAGCGGTGGACGTCTTTCCTCCGGCGAAGTGTCCGACATGTTCCCCGGACGTGATTTCAAAGCCCGCAACGGTAAAGTCGACGCTGTTGAACTGATCAAAGATACTGTTTCCAGCTTGAATGGTTCCAAGGGCGACCACGAGCATATCGGTTATCGCCGTGGACGTGGTCATGCCGTGGGCGCCTACGGTATGACGGCCGATCATTTCCGCTCCTGGCTTTCCGGTCTTGATATTGAAGCTCTGGAAGAGCAAGAGCGTAAGGGGCTGGTGCCTCCCGGTACTGCTGCCCGCATGAAGAAAATGAAAGAGCAGTTGGCCAAGGGCGAAACCCCCGATGTGCTCAAGAAAATGGAAGGCACCGAGCAGGGCAAGCTCACCGAGCAAGACAGAAAAGATATCCTCGGCACTTTCGGCAAGGAAGTGCAGGAGCTGGCTGCTAAAGATCTGATCAATAACTACTCCAAAACCATTGCCGAGCAGAACCCCGGCAAAGAAGTCGATCCCGGTCAGATAGCCCTGGCTATGCACCTGGGCCGCGTGCCTACTGCAGAAGATATGGCAGATGCCGGTAACAGAGACTACATGAGCGCTGCCAAGAATAAATGGCAGTTGGCGGCAGCCGCCACCCAGAGCCGCGGCGAAGGTTTCGATTGGAACGGCGATGCTAACGGTATTGTTGCCGCCTCTAAAGATGCTCACGGTAACGCTATGTGGACCAGATTTGCTGCTTCCGTGCAGGGTGGACGTCTGGGCTGCGCTGCTTCCGTATCGGAAGTACTCCGCCAGGCCGGTGTGGATGTAGATCCGATGGCAGGTGCCCATGCTCTCGCCCAGCAGCTCTTGCGGAGAGGTGCCGACAAGGTCAGCATCAGAGATGTGAAGCCCGGCGACGTAGTCTTCGGTGGTCCCGGTCGCGCCGGCGGTTCCGATCACATCGGTATCGTGGAGCGGATTGGTCCCGATGGACAGATTTATGTAGGCGCCAACTCTTCCAGCTCCGGCACCTGGAAATCCAATCAGCCCCTCATGAGCGCTTTCGGTCGTTTCGTGAGAAACGGACAACCGCTATACGGTATCCGCTTGAACGATAACGGTCAGGCTTAAGAGACGCTGGCACTCCCAGGCAATCGCGTCGGGCTCGAAAGTCGGTTATGTCTGAGCGGCTTCGCTCAGGCTTCGGTTATGCCGGAGCGGCTTAGGGCTCAGATGTCGGCATGTCAACGTCCTTTGGGGCTTGGCTTGGATGCCATGCAGTTTAAGACTATCTTGTGTGGAACAATAGTGGCCTGGCGCAGTTTCAGGTTGACAAGGTCGGCGACAAAGATAGGACTTAAGCGTGGCTAAAATTCTTTTGGTGGAAGACGATCAAGCAGTGGCCGAGGCCATTGTGGATGCTCTTGAGTTTGAGTCTAATGTGGTGGAGCACGTGGACTGCGGTCTGGAAGCTTCCCAAAGACTCAAGCTCTACCAGTATGATCTAGTGGTTTTAGACTGGGACTTGCCGAGGAAGTCGGGTGTCGAGGTTTGCGGCGAGTATCGCAGTCGCGGTGGAACTCTGCCCATTCTTATGCTCACCGGTAAGTCATCGGTGGAAGACCGAGTCACCGGGCTTGACGCCGGTGCCGACGATTATTTGCCCAAGCCCTTCAGCATGAAAGAGCTTTCCGCCCGGGTGCGGGCACTCTTGCGTCGCCCGGAGCCAATGGTCTCGGAGCTGGTGCAACTGGGTCCCCTGCAAATTGACCTGAAATTTCATAAAGTGATGCGGGGGCAAGAGGAATTGAACCTTTTAGCCAAGGAAATTTCCCTGCTGGAATTTCTTGTACGGCACCGGGGGCAGGTTTTTAGCGTTGATGACCTGCTCAACAAGGTCTGGCATTCCGAATCGGACAGCTCCGAAGATGCCGTCAGGCAGTGTGTTACTCGTTTGCGTAAGAAAATTGATGGGGAAGGCGAAAATTCGCTAATCGTCACCGTGAAAGGCCTGGGCTACAAAGTTGTTTGAGGAATTGCCTACCATCTGAGTCTTTGGATCTGTGGAGCTTGCTTTATGAATTGCTATCGAATGCTCCTTCCTGCACTCTCTCTAATTGTGGTTCCTGTCACGCTGCCGATGGATGAGTCGGCTACCTATTACGGACCCGGCATACTGGCACCTGTCTGTTCCGCTCATGCTAGACCGACTCTGTTTGTAGATCCAAGCCCCTGGGAACTGAAACACGCCTTTAATAGTTTGATGGTTTTGCAGGGCACTGCAAAAGGAAAGGCCTTCAACGAAGCCGAAAAGTATCTTGCGCAAGCCCGGAGTGCCGGTGAAGATGCTGGCTATATTAAGATGGCTGAGAGTTCCCTCTCCATCAGTCGAAGGCAGTTTACCCTGGCCGAGAAACAAGCCCTTCAGGCCCTTTCTCTGGATCCGCATAATTCACGTTTTCTAGCCCAGATGGGGCGCGTGCAATTGATGCTGGACAGAGAGGAGGAAGCCAAGAAGTACTTTCTAGCGGCGATTCACTGCCGCAATCCCAATAGCGATGCCTGTCTGGTGGCACTATCCGGCTTCGAAAGCGGTGATTGTCTGGAGGAGGCCTACGAGGCCGGGAAAGTCATGATTAAGGCCAATCCTTCTCCGGCCGGCGCTTACTATCGCACCGCCAGAATCGCTCGCAGTTTAGGCAAATTCGAAGAAGGAAAAGAGCTGATGGTCAAGGCTATTCATATTGACCCTGCTCGAAAGGAACACTGGTACACCTTGGCCGAAATGGAGTTGGGATTGAAGAATTGGAAAGGTGCTCTTGCAGCCAGTGACAAGGTGTTACAGTTGAGCGGCAAAAATGACTGTCGGGAAGCTATTTTTGTTTTGCCGATCAAGGCCAAAGCTTATGAAGGTCTCGGGGATTATGCCGGTGCCGTAAAGCAATGGAGCCTGGCTCTGGAAAAGGTACCTGATACTCGACCGGTGCTTGTGAGGCGAGCGGCTTGCTATGCCAAACTGGGCGATAAGTCGGCAGAGAAGCGCGACCTGGCTAAGGTGAAGATAGTAGACCAGGGTCTCTAGCGGCAGTTGCCGGACATGCAGTCTTTGGCGGATGAGACGACCGGGCTCTGTTTTCACAAACTTAGGCGAAGGCGAAATTATTCGCATTGACTCACAATAAATCGTACCCGCAAGAAATAGTTGCCTCAGATAAAATCGTACCCCTTAGCATCCTCGTTAAGGGGCGAAATGATGAGGCTGAACATGACGATTCAAGCGAGGCAAGAGCTATTGGAGGTGTTGCGGATGCAGTACCCCAGTGCCGGACCGGAGGAGCGGAAGCGCATTCTGACTGGATTTGTTGAGGCAACAGGGTATTCCAGGAAGCATGCGATTTCATTACTCAACAAAAAGACTGAACAAAGCCGCAAGAGGTTGGGGCGCCGCTCCAGGATTGGCAAGGATGTGCTCTTGGCGCTGATAGAGGTCTGGCATTTGTCCAACCGTATTTGCTCCAAACGCCTGGTTCCCTTTCTGCCGGATCTTGTCCAGGAACTCGAAAGAGCCCAAGCGCTGCAACTGACTGCCGAAGAACGGAGCCAATTGCTTGCCCTCAGTGCCTCAAGCGTCGACAGACTTTTAAAGGGCGAAAGGCGAAAATATGAGCGAAGCCGCAGCACAACCAAGCGCTCGTCTTTAGTTCGCTCTAAGGTGAAAGTGCGAACTTTCACAGAATGGAGTGACGTGACGCCCGGATTCTTTGAAATTGATACCGTCGCGCATTGCTCCAGAGACGTCAGTGGACGATACCTTTCAACCTTAAACATGACGGACATCGCCACCTGCTGGACCGAGCCGATTGCACTAACAAGGAAAGGTTCGATAGAAGTCATAGCAGCGCTGGAGAAGGTGCTCGAAGTACTGCCCTTTCCGCTGAAAGGACTCGATTCCGATAATGGTAGTGAGTTCATGAATGAAGACTTTGTCAAATGGTGTGAGCTGAAAAGACTGACCTTTACACGGTCCCGCGAGTACAAGAAAAACGACCAGGCCTGGATAGAAGAAAAGAACGGTTCAGTGGTAAGAAAGCTTGTTGGGAAGAGTCGATACGAAGGAAAGAAGGCCTGGCGGATTCTCAATGAGTACTACTCAGTGGCTCGGCTCTACATCAATTTTTTTCAGCCAACGCAGAAGTTGCTATTCAAACATCGGAAAGGCTCTAAAACATACAGAAAATATGACAGAGCTAGAACTCCATATCAACGAGTTTTAGAGAGTGCCCATGTCTCAGAGCAGGATAAGAATGAACTGAGGCGGCTCAAAGAAGGTTTAAGCATGGTCCGACTCAAGAAGGAACTGGAACGGCTCGGAGCCGATCTGCGGAAACTTGCGGTGGATAGCCCGGACCCTCTTGTGGCCGCCGCCGTAGCACAACGAATTGCGACTCACAAGTTCATCCGAGAGTCTAATCAACGCGCACATTCTCTTACCGAGTTACAACCGATGCAAAGAAACCGCTTCGAAGCAGAGCTTCGGCGCACAATTCAGGCCTTGCCGGGAGGAACGCTGATTTCAGCTAAGGACTTTCTCGAAACTGCTAAACGTTCTACCGTTGATAGTGCCCTGATGCGCTTGCTTAAAGACGGAAGTATAACGAGGATAGGTTGGGGTCAATACCAAATACCAGAACATGCGTTACCTGTTGAGTGCTAACAGCAGCTAAAGCTGCTATTAACCCTCAACAGGTTTCACTTTAATGACTACCCCAATAATAATCGCCTTCGGTACGATTCTTTCTGACGCAACAGTTGGCCTCGGGTACGGATTTAATTTGACGCAATACGTTATTGATAATTTCGCTCAATCGGTTGCTTTTGCGAAGTCAAGAGAATTATGGGAGATTTTCGACAAAATTTCCTGTGCGCCTCGGTTCATGAAAAGACTTACAGGGCCTGCCTGAGTTTCTTGGGCGTGGTAGCTTTAAGGCGTTGCAGTCTTAGGCGTTGCAGTCTTAGGCGCTGCGATGACTGCAGCTATTTTGTTTTTGCTTTCTGTGTCTTGATTTGTTCCATAAACTCTTTGAAGCGGGTTGCCTCCGGCAGCATCTTACGGGCGCTGGAGATGTCCTTGAGGGCTAGATCGTATTTTTGGTCTTGCAGGTAGCAATGGGCGCGCATGGCATAATGATCAGGTTGGAAGGGTTCCATGTCTACAACTTGATTGGCAATAGACAGGGCTTCGCGCGGGCGTTTGTCGGCTAACAAGGCCCAGGTTTGCGCTACCTTACCGGCAGTGTTGGCCGGTGCCAGGCGACTGGCTGTCATAGCCAGGGCCTGTGCCGTTTTGGGATCTTGAAAGTTGGCGAAGGCTAGCACAAACCAGGCTTCCGGTTGAAGTTCATTGAGTTTGAGGGCTTCTTGCGCATGCAAGAAAGCACTGCCGAAATCTCCTTGCATTTGTTCTGTCAGAGCCAGCATTGATTTGGCCAGGGCCGACCTGGGTGCAAGCAGGCTGGCCAGGCGGCATTGCCGGAAGGCCTCTTCTTGCTGTCCCCGGCTTAAGAGGGCGGCGGCTCTCTCCACTCTAGGCAAGTACCAGTTGGGGCGAAGGTTGGATGCTTCCAGAAAGAGTGCGTCTGCTTCCTTCATTCGGCCGAGCTGGCGCGCCGCCAACCCGGCAAGGTAATACGCGTTCGGCTTGAGATAGAAAGTGTAGGAGTTTTCAGCCTCCGTTCCGGCATTGGTTGCTTCCGAATGCCGTTGCTTTTGCGGATGCACTTGCGTTTCCGATTGCGGTGGCGTTTCCAATTGCAGTTGTCTTTGCGATTGCGGTGGCGTTTCCAATTGCAGTTGTCTTTGCGTTTGCGGTTGTCTTTGACTTTGCAGTTTCCGGTCTGTCTTTTGGAGCAAGTTGCGGCAGAGTGCGAGAGTTTGTTCCAGGTCGGCTCTTGCGGCATCCTTCTCACCTAGCAGCAAGTACGCTTTGGCTCGTGCTAGCAAAGTTTCCGCCTTCAGTAAAGTGTAAGGCGCTGTGTCTTTAGTATTTATATAGTTGAGACTCTTCCGGAAGCAGGTCAGTGCTTCTTGGTTGCGCTCAAGACCGGTCAGGGCCTCGCCTCGCAAGAGATTGGCGTAAATATGATCAGGTGATATTTTGAGAGCCAGATCGGCATCTGCCAGACTTGCCTGGTATCTATTGGCATTGAGTGCACTGGCGGCCCGGCACAGGTAGAGGCGACAGTCGTTCTGAGGTACATTGACGGAAGGAGGCAAGACCAGAGCCTGCGAAGCCATTTCAAAAGCCTGTTGGTGAGCACCTCTCCCATACATGGCCAGGCTCAGGCAGAGGCGGTTGATTTTGCTGGCGGGACTTAGAACAACAGCCCGGGCCGCACAGTCGGCCATCTCTTTAAAATTGGTTTCGTTGTAGTAAATCCAGGCCACGGCGCGGTGCCCATCGGCGGCAAAGGGATCTGCGTTCAATTGCTTTTCGGCGAGTTCATGCAAGTGTTCGTGTTCATCGGTTTCCGGTAGGTAGGGAAAGGTCTCTACTGCACCGTCGGCGAGCCAGAGTGAGTCTGCCGCTTCCGTTCTGGGTTTGAACCTGTCGCGACTGCCGGAGTTTTCCTGCGAGACTGTTTCACCGTCGACACTTAGTTCGAGAGGCGCACCGCCGGTAGTGCAAGAAGTAAGGGTGAGCACCACCACCGAGGCCAGCAGTGCGATCCTCAGCCCAGCCATGATTTCTTGCCGGCTTCATGCAAGAGTTGCTTGATCGGGATACTGACCGAAACTTCCGTCTGAGTGCCGGGAATTGTCAGTGGAGTTTCCAATACAATCTGTTTGTTTTCGTCTCGCCGGAGAATGGCAGTGCCCTTGATGGCAATAGTGTGCTTGCCGAGCGGGGTTTTCAGGCGCAGGGCGAAGCCCTCATTGAAATTGCAACGCAGTCCGTTCTTACTCTTGTCTATGATTGATTGAAAGTGAATGCGTTTTCCAACAATTACGGCTTCCATTTCTACCAGCGGTGCCACCACGGTTTTGATGGGAAGTTCCTTTTCTTTTTTGATCTTGATGTCGATTTCAAGTTCGGCGTTTTGTGTGGATTCGGATTTGGATTTGGGTTTGACGTTGAACTCTTCCACTTCGGTGAGTTCGCGGGTCAGTTCGCTGACCAGATCTATTGCTAGTTGCAGTCCTTCTTTGCCCTTCTGGGCAAGACTGTTTAAAGATTGACGGGCGCCTTCCAAATGAACTCTTGCGCGTTCCTGGTTTTCCGGACTCAGTAAGTCCTGAAACTTACGTTCCATTTCTTCATAGGCCAGCCTGGCCATTTTTGCCGAATCGCTTTCTTGAGACGCCAATTTCTATTCTCCGGAACCTGAGACTGTTTGGTTCTCTAATAATAACACCGCCACCTTGCAAACAAGGCGGCGGTGAGGAGTTTAGCGTGCTTAAGATCTACTTGTGATTTACTGGTGATTTACTTGTGGAGGAGTCGGAAGGTATCGCGAACCGTCAGTTCTACAAACAGTAGAGCGAAGGCGGTCATGAGCGCTCCCAGGATACCGGCCCAGAAAAACGCCGCTACAGTTTCTACGGTCTTGATATGGGCATCAAGCAGGTTGGTTCGAGCTTGAAAGTCCAGGGCGGAATAGATGCCGATTACCACAAATGCCAGCACTGGAGTCCACATATAGAGGACGGAAGGGAGCTTCGGCTCATTGTTTCGGTTTTGGTCTTCGGGCATAGTATCCACCATCCGGTTGGAAGTAAGGGACAAAGTAGCGTCGTAATTGGAAACGATATTTCGATGATATCTACGGCTTCCCGAAGGCGTAATCCATCTCAAGGTGGAGTATTTTTGTATACCAGTTGCCGCTTAGGCCTTGCCGAAGGGCTTTGGCAGCCGGTCACCGGTCCGCGCCTGGCTCCGGCTCGAAAGCGTGAAGCAGCCCTGGTTGTCAATATTTACCATTGGGAAGGTTTGCTTCCTGTCAGTAATCATACTTTTGGCTTAATTGCCTTACGGCTCAATTGTGTTTGTAAGGCTCCATTGCCGGGACAATTAGCCTGAGGCTTAAGGCTCCATTGCCTGGGCAATTAGCCTGAGGCTTAAGTCTCTGGTCGGGAAAGCGCTCTCAGGCAATGGTCAGCTTGGGGTACATGCCGGGGATGACGCGTAGATGCCCTTCCTCGATGAGTGCATCGATGGCTTCCAAGATCGTGTCCTGATTGCGATGGGCGCAGGCGCCATAGAGCGAGAGTTTGTCGAAGCCCTTGTCGGCAAGTTTCTTGGCTTTGCTTCCAGCCAGAATTGAGGCTACCGTGGTGCGTCCTACCTGACCTTTCAATTCTGTGGTGAGGCTGACTATGGCCTGGCTGAGATTATCGCCTTTGCCGGCCTGACTTTTGATATTGGCGGCATCGGCCGCGCTTATGAAACCATCCTGGTCGAACTGTCTGGCAGCAAGGGCCTGTCTGGCTTTCTTGATGGTTTCTCTTTCCGGGTTGACGGCCCGGTGGGCACGGCTGGGGGTGGGGCTGAAGGTCATTCTCAAATGCGGGTGGCAGACATCGCAGCCGCTGCAGTCGTTTACCAGTGCCTGTCCGAAATATCCCAGGATGGTGCGCCTTCGGCAGAGCGGCGTCAGGGCGTAGGAAATCATGCGCTCTAGCCTGTCTTCGTCTTGTTCCTTGCGACGGGTAAGGATGGATGTATCCAAGTAGGAAGGAATGGTTTTGAGTGTAATGCCGCCCGGGCTGAGGGTTAGCAAGCCCAACTGGTTGAAGAGATCGAGGGTGGAGTGCAGCGGTGTTTCTTTGATGTCGGGCACCGCCTCCAGTATGGCGGATGGTCTGACCGGGCTACCCTGGCTGAGGCGCAGAAATTCGTAGACTTCGAAGATTTGCTTTTCGGTAGGATAGTTCATCTTCGTCAGCCAGCGCTGGGTGTAGATGTCCTTGGGCTGGTAAAGTAAGGTGCAGGTGGCTGGTTGTCCGTCGCGCCCGGCCCTGCCGGCTTCCTGATAGTAGTTTTCCAGGGAAGGGGGCAAATTGTAGTGCACTACTTTGCGAATATTGGCTTTGTCTACGCCCATGCCGAAGGCCACTGTGCAGACAATCACTTTCACTAGATCATCTTCAAAACGCTTCTGGGTAGCTTTGCGCATCGGTGCCGGTAAGCCGGCATGGTAAAAGGCGGCTTTGATGCCTTCGCCGTTGAGGCGCTTAGAGAGTGCTTCTGCTTCTTTGCGGCTGCTGACGTAGACGATGGCGCTGCCGCCATGACCGGCCGGATCATGCTTCAGTCGGGCGAAGAGATGCCTGTCTTTGTCGGCCGGATTGTCGCATTTTTCCACTTCCAAAATTAAGTTAGGGCGATCGAAGTCACCTTTCACCACTTCCATATTGAGACCAAGGTTGGTGATGATGTCCTTCTGCACCTTGGGTGTGGCAGTGGCTGTCAGAGCCATGACTGTGGAATCCGGCAGCAGGGCGATGAGCGACTTCATATGCCTGTACTGCGGGCGAAAATCATGACCCCACTGGCTGATGCAGTGGGCTTCGTCTATGACCAGAAGGGAAACTTTTATACTCTGAAGGAGGGCGCGAAAGCGTGGAGAGTCCAGTCTTTCCGGAGCCACGTAAACCAGTTTGTAATAGCCCGAGCGCACCAGGTCGATGCGTTCCTGCAGTTCTTCCGGATGCACCGAGCTATTGAGCACGGTGGCGTTGGTAATGCCGCGCTTCCTCAGTCCGCTGATCTGATCTTCCATGAGGGCGATGAGCGGCGAAATTACGAGAGTGACTCCGGGTAAAAGCTGGCTGGGAAGCTGGTAACAGAGGGATTTCCCGTAGCCGGTGGGCAGGAGATTGAGGGTATGCTTGCCTGCCAGGGTGAGGGCGATAGACTCGCTCTGCTTTTCACGCAGTTTAGTAAGACCAAAGACTTTGGAGAGAGTTTCTTCGGTGCTTAAATTGGTGGTATGCAATATCGAGCCTCCTGTTGGCAATAAGTTTACTGCCTTTTCAGTCAGCTTGAATGTGTAACCGCACATTTAAGAAGTGAGTATATGCGTCGCATATGCCGGGTGGCAGCGCCTCGCTGCTCGGCGTATAGAGCCGGGCTTGCTTCCGGTCTTTACGGCTACTGCTTTCGCGTGGCTGCCAGTTCTTCATAACCTGAGAGCGGACAGTGTTTTCTTTCGAAGCACCACTCTTGCGAAAGGTTTTGTACTACCAGTTCCACCGTGGTGTAGACAATGCTGCCTGGTAGCAAGTGCCCGCCGAGGCATTGCCCGGCACCATCCGCGATACCAATGTGGATGTGGCTGCCCGATAATGCCACCACGCCCGTGCAGGAAATTATCTCGAAGGGACCGCTCAGCATGGTTCCCTCCGGGGCATCGGCAAAACGCAGATGGGCCGTCTTAAGACTACCAACAAGAGAAGTGATGACGCCGGCCTGCACCTGTTCTTCTGCCAGCAGCGCTTCGATAGCTTGGAAGATTTCTTCGCCCGGCTTCAAACGTAGCACAAGCGTTTCTACTGAATCGGATTCCGTTTTGCCGGGATCTTTTGCGCCCATCTCAGTGGCCGGACACATTTGTGGATTCGGTGGGTGCTTTCTGCCCGCTGTGGGTCTCGAAACCTTTGCGGCTGACGCGGGCTTTGCGCTGCGCTTCCTGAGCGAAGCCCACCATCTTTTGCCATTCCAGAGTGTCGCCGGGCACGCTGGCGATGCCGAAGCTGTATTCCCAGTCTGATTGTCCTTCTCTCAACTTGCCTAGATTGCGGGCGCAGACATCGGTGAAATTGGAAGCGAACATGGCTGCCAGATTACTATCGAGACCCGGCATCAGGAGCGCGAAGTATTCATCTTCAAAGTGTGCGAACCAGTCGATGGAGCGCTTAGTTTCCGAGATCTGGGCCAGGGTAGTGTGCAAGGTTTCTCTGTCTTCTGCGGCCAAATTGCTCGGCAACTGCCCATTTTTTCTAACTTCCAAAATGACTATGCTCAAAGGCCACATCTGGGTGCGGGCTCTTTCGAATTCCTTTTCAATAAGCCAGATGAGAAACTCAAAGCGCAAAAGACCGGTGCGAGTGTCTGAGAGCCCGGCGGCGAACTGCTCGGCTTCTCTTTTGTTGTAAGACCATTTGGTAGTCAGCCTGGCCGTGATGTCCTCATCGTCCATGCCTTCATTTGAGATAGTGACGATGCCGCTTTGTACAAGCCGGTAAAGAGCATGCAACCATTGCCTCTTGGTCAAGTCTGCCAGTTCCACGGCATCGGCTACGATAGGGTTTTCGCAAAGGGCGATATAGAGATCCCACATGTCATTTTCCAGGTCCATGCCGCGTTCCGTCAGCATTTCCTTGAACTCGTCTTTGTCGGAACAGAATTCTTTTGCAAAAAGCCCTGAGTACATGGTTAAGCCCAGCGACTTGAGATACTTGTTTTCATCGAAGAGCGAGGCGGCATCAAGAAGAAACGACTCCAGTCTGATCTTGATGCTGACGATGGAGGGGCGGTGTTCCGGCAAGAAGCGGAACCAGCCTTCTTCTTGCATGACGAATTCGTAGAGCACGTCGATGCCGCTGTCTCTCAAGGAGGAGGCATGCACCGGTTTGCCGCCATCAAAAAAGATGGATAGAATGCCGTCTTTGCCGCTCACTTCCAGCACCCCGGAATTGTTGTTGAGGGCGATGGTCTGCAAGAGTCCAAGGCTGGGCATGGTTTTGAGATTGCCCTCGAACACCAGGGTTTCCCTGTGACGGTTTTCAGCATGAGCTGCATAACCCATTGGTGGTCCCTGGGTCCTGTGGCTGTCCATGCCGCTCTGGGAACGGTTGGGGTCGCCCATGGCCGGTACCGAGCCCTGTGATTGATTGGCGGAAAGGGAACTGTTGCTGGAGAAAGTACCGGAGACGGAGGCGTTGCTGGTACTGGATCTGGTCTCGAAGGGCGAACCGGAGCCGCTGTCAAAATTTGAACCGGAGTCTGATTTGGAAAAAGCCGAGCCCGAAAAGGAATTATTGGGTGAAGAATTATTGAAAGCCGGACCGGAATGAGAAGAACTGGGTGAAGTGAAAGCCGGACCGGAATGGGAGGAACTGGGTGAAGTAAAAGCCGGACCGGAATGAGAAGAACTGGGCGAAGTAAATGCCGGACCGGAGTGGGAAGAACTGGGCGAAGTAAATGCCGGACCGGAGTGGGAAGAACTGGGCGAAGTAAATGCCGGACCGGAGTGGGAAGAACTGGGCGAAGTGAATGCCGGACCGGAGTGAGAAGAGGTGGGTGAAGTGAAAGCCGGACCGGAATGGGAAGAACTGGGCGTCTGCGCTGTGCCCGCGGCGCCGAAGCCTCCCTGCATTTGCTGGGCGGTAGCCTGATTTGGGGATAACAGGAAGTCTGTACTCATGCCGGCCAGAGCAGACATGCCGAAGGCTGACGGTTTAGACTGCATAGCCTTCCAGAGGTCTTTGATGTGGCGCAGTACCTCCTGGGCATCCACCGTGTTGATTATCAGTTTTTCGCCTCGACCGCCACTTTCAGTGGAGGGTTCGATGGTGAAGGTCATATCGCCGGAGTCTTTATGGCAAATGACTGAAACCGTCAACGACTGTGAGCCAAGAAAGCCCAGGGAGGTAAGGAAAAAGGTCTTTCCCGGCTTCCCCGCCGCCCGCTGCATAATTTCTTGTATATGATCGGCGCTCGGAAAAGCTTTGATCTTGTGCATGGTTTGATTTTTGCGGGCCGCCAGTTTAGCTTTCTTGAGCTTCTCAAAGGCTACGCGCTGCTCTGTATTGAGGTTGTAGAGCTGGTTTTGTTCAAGGAACATCTCAAAAATGTCGGAACGTTCCAGTACGCCCTCTTTCTGCGCATTACCGAAGGCGTCCAGCGCGCGCAGATAGGCATTCCTAGCAACTTCTTTCTTCCCCGCCGATTGTTCGAAGAAAGATTGCAGGGTCGATACTCTCGCCACCAGCACACTGGGTGGATGGGGCAGGTGTTCCATCAGACCTTCCAACTCGCTCATCAGTTGCCGACAGCGAGTGAGGCGACCGGCTGCTTCTGCCGTAAGGGCGTTGGCTGCCGCCTGTCTGGCTTTTTGTAAGTTGGTAAAAATAGAATCAATGATCAGTTCAGCGGCCGGCAGGTCGGCGCCCACCAGGTCTTTTCTTATACGGAGCGCCTGATCAAAGAGTTTGTCGTGTCGGGCGGAATTTTCATGTTTACTGAGGGGGTTGAACTCCGACTGCTCGATTAATTCTTCGGACAAATTGAGATAGTAATGGTCGTCCTTGGGCGTACAGACCTTCAAGGATTTTTCCAGAAGTTCGTCGGATGCCTTAAAGTTGCCTGACAGAGACAGGGCTTTGATCAGCCCGCAGGTGACCGAAAGCGCATGAGAAGACATGGGCTCAGCAGCAATCAGCTTGGCGCGAAGTTGATTGTAGGCTTCGCTGAGTCGATTGTCCTTGATAAGCTGGCTCAGTCGTTCGATTTCTTCAGTGCTTGGCAATTTATGCTTCACTTTGAACGAGGTGTTATTAGGTGATCTATTATCTTCCCACTATTTTGCTAGTTCAACACAAGTCAAGGTAAGCCCCGCCATGGCCAATTTTTTGAGGGATAAAGTCAGTCTGATAATAAAAATGGCGGCTCCGGCGGCGTTATTGCCTGCTTTTGCTCTCTCCGCCTGCCTTTTGATGGGCGATAGTTCATCAACTCTTGCTCAGACCGGGGCGGCAAGTGTCTCCGGGGCGGCGGCCCAAACCGGTTCGAAAAGTGTAAATCTGGCCGGGCTTTACGCTCAGGGGAATTATACCGGTGCTCTTGCCGCGGCCAGGTCCGAACTTGCCGCTGCCGCATCCAACAGAACCACGCGGGGCAAGGCTCTCAGCAATCTTTCTGCGGTGTTGCGCTTCACCGGTAGTCCTCAGGAGGCCCTTGATGCCGCCCTTGAGGCCCACGAACTCTGTCCCAATGACGCCGTCGTTCTCGCTAATCTGGCCACTCTCACCTGTGCTTATGGTGATCGCGATCAGGCATTGCCGCTCTATCAGGAATGCCTCAGGCTTTCTCCCCGTGACTGGCTGGCCCATATGGGTCTGGCTCAGGCGCTAGCCTTCAGCTATTCGGCTGATTTGACCGATGGAATCAAGGCTCCTGACCAGTCTGTCAGTCAGTTGCAGCAGGCCAGGGTGGAACTGGAGAAAGCGCAGAGTTTACTTGCGGAAATTAAGGACGCTCCCGGCAACTATTGGCTGCAACTGGGGGACAGTAATCTACTGCTCCGGCAATATAGCCGTGCCCTGTTCTGTTATGAGCAGGGGCAGCGGTCGCCCGGTAGAGCCGAGGAGCGCAGCCTCTGCCTGGAGAAGGCGCTGCAGGCCAGGCTGGCTCGGGGTGATGGCGCCCAGACCGCTGCTCTGGCGGCTCGGGTATTGCAGAATCCTGTGGTGGACGCGGAAACCTACAAACTTATCCTGGTTCGACTGGTGCCCTCGCTTCCGACCGACGCGGGCGGGCGCCTTCTCACCGCCGTTGAAAAGCGATTGCGGTCTGATCCGCTCCGTGAAGAAGATGCGGCACTCAAGCTCTCCCTGGGCAGGCGGCTGGAAGAGTCGGGTCGGCTCGGCGAGGCGAGAAAGTACTTTCTGGCAGCATACAAAAGTCGTCCTGAAAATCTCTCCTTTGCTCTAGCCCTCTCCCGCTGCCTCTTTCTTGATGGCGAACGGCAGCGCTCGCAGCAGATTGTGGTGGATCTCTTCAAGTCGGTGCGCAATAAAGAGATGGATGCCGGCAATTTAGTGGCGCTCAGGGCAGCCGGAGCTGCTCTGGAGCTGACCAGAGCCGATAGCGGCGACCTGGCATATTCACTCCGTCAGGCTCTCAGTGCTGCTACT
Source organism: Candidatus Obscuribacter sp. (assembly GCA_016712465.1). Classification (GTDB taxonomy): domain Bacteria; phylum Cyanobacteriota; class Vampirovibrionia; order Obscuribacterales; family Obscuribacteraceae; genus Obscuribacter. The sequence goes on along the minus strand of JADJQZ010000001.1, from coordinate 5,763,352 downwards.
GCCGGTGGTGGCAGTGCCGGCAGCGGTAACAGTGGTAACAGCGGTAACGGCGGTAAGTTGTACGTCAGCCGAGCCACAGTAGGCGATTGGCAATGCGCCTGCAATATGAACAGTATCAGATATGTGCTGCTCAAGCGCAGCGGCGTCGTCTATGCCCACTTGCAACCGGCCTCTCCGGGCAAGGCCGTGGTTCTGCTTCGCTTGCCCAAGCCCCCCGGCGACGCGGCTAAACTATGGGGCGGGCTTGAAAAGATGGTGAAGGTCAAGTCCATCAGTCCCTTGACCACGCTGAACGATTTCCCCAACTTTGCCAAAACCATTCTGGACGCGGAAGAGGCTTACTATGAGCCGGTTGTAAGTGTCTATAACTTTTCCATGCCGCCCATGCGCATTCAGTAAAGAGCCGCTTTTAACGCCGGGGAATGCAAGGGGGCAAACCGGAAACCATTGCGTATTAGAGATTTGCAATCTAAATCGGTGCTGTTCAGCCTTTTCCGCCATAGTGGCCTGAAAACTCTCGAACAAGCCGATTTAGCAGTGCGGATCTGGGACGTTTTTTGAAAAATGCCATCTTCAGTGCCGTCACTACCACCTTTTGTGCATATAAAGCTTATCTGATTTATCCCCACTCCGCACTTTCCCTCTGTAGACTTACAGCGTGAGGTCTTGGGGCTGTTTCCACAAGAAAATTCATCGCTTGGGACGCCTCTTTTCCTGAACTTTGTTTCCCTTAACATCGTCTTGGTTAAGTGCTGGCTGCGGGAGGTATTTGTGGGACGACTTTCAACCCTCAACTTCAAGAAATGGATTGATGACAATCGGCACCTCTTGAAACCGCCTGTGGGCAACAAGCTAATCTGGGAAGACCGCGAGTTTATTGTCATGGTAGTGGGCGGACCCAACAAGCGTACCGACTACCATGTGAATGAGGGCGAGGAATTCTTCTACCAGGTCGAAGGCGACATGGTTTTGAAGGTCTTCGATGAAGGCAAACTGCAAGATGTTCCTATCAAAGAAGGCGAGATCTTCCTTTTGCCGCCTGGTGTGCCGCACAGCCCCCAGCGCCCGGAAAAAACTGTCGGTCTGGTGATCGAGAAGAAGCGTCAGGAAGGGGAAAAGGACGGGTTCGTCTGGTTCTGCCAGAGCTGCGGCGAGAAACTCTATGAAGAGTACTTCCATCTAACCAACATCGTCACTCAGTTTCAGCCCATTTTTGAAAGGTTCTATGCCTCACCTGAGCATACGACCTGTAAGAAATGCGGCACCCGCACTACAAAGCCGGTTTGACCCAGGTTTGTTGTGCAAGGCTCGGAGGCTGACCACTTTTGAAAATCGATATTCACACCCATCTGTTGCCGGAAAATTTGCCTGACTGGAAAAGTGAATTCGGTTATGGTGGCTTTATTCGGCTCGAGCATCACAAACCCTGTTGCGCTCGCATGATGCGTGACGACGGTAAGTTTTTTCGGGAAGTGGAAGAGAATCTCTGGAGCGGCGCCGCCCGTGTCAAGGACATGGAGCAGACCGGGGTGGCTAAGCAGGTGCTTTCTACAGTGCCTGTTATGTTCAATTACTGGGCTAAACCCAAAGACGGTCTTAACTCATCGCGCTTTCTCAACGACCATCTGGCTGAGGTTGTCGCTCAAAATCCCGATCGCTTTTACGGGCTTGGCACCTTGCCTTTGCAAGACACCGATATGGCCTGTGCCGAACTGGTGCGCTGCGTCAAAGAACTGGGCATGCAGGGGGTACAAATAGGCTCCCATGTGGAAGATATGAACCTTTCCGATGAGCGCCTCTTTCCCGTTTTTGCCGAAGCCGAGAAGCTTGGGGCGGCAATTTTCGTGCATCCCTGGGACATGATGGGTGAAGCACGCATGACCAAATACTGGCTACCCTGGCTGGTTGGCATGCCTGCCGAAGTTTCCCTGGCCATTTCCTCTATGATTTTCGGCGGTGTATTTGAGCGCTTGCCCAAGCTGAGGGTTGCCTTCGCCCATGGTGGCGGTGCCTTCCCCTTTACCCTTGGTCGTATCGAGCATGGCTTCGAGGCCAGACCTGATCTCTGTGCCGTGGACAATCCTCACCCACCCAGCCACTATGTGGGCAAATTCTTTGTGGACAGCCTCGTGCACGACGGGCGTGCTCTCAAGTACATCCTTGATCTCTTCGGTCCCGACTGTATTTGTCTGGGCACCGATTATCCCTTCCCACTGGGTGAAGCTGAGCCGGGCAAGCTCATTGAGGATAGCCGGCTTGCTCTCAGTCAGCCGGTGAAAGATAAACTACTCTACGGTACTGCCCTCAAGTGGTTGGGGCTTGAATCTAATTGATGAAAGAGGTAAAGACCAGGCATGACTAAATCGGAATTGCTCAATTCACAGACCCAATTCAACTTTGAGGCCAGCCTTGAGTTTGCTCGCTCAATGGACGAGCAGGACGAGTTGAAGGAGTTTCGCCAGGAATTTATATTGCCCTCAAAACTGCGCGGTAAAAATGGCGAAAGCTGTGTTTATCTGGCCGGCAACTCCCTTGGTTTAGAGCCGAAGCGCACCCGCGAATATATCAATGAAGAGCTTGAGGATTGGGCAGACTTGGGTGTGGAAGGGCATTTCCATGCCAGGCACCCCTGGTTGCCTTATCACGAATTCGTCACCGAGATGTCGGCTCGAGTTGTGGGCGCGCTGCCCTCGGAAGTAGTGGTGATGAACACCCTCACCGCCAACCTGCACCTGATGATGGTTTCCTTCTATCGCCCTGAAGGCAAGCGAGTCAAGATTGCCATCGAAAAGGGTGCCTTCCCCTCCGATCAGTATGCCGTTGCTTCGCAATTGAATTTCCACGGATTTTCCGTAGAGAAGCATTTGCTCGAGTTTACGCCCCGACCCGGCGAAGATACCCTGCGCACCGAAGACATGCTCAAACTCATTGAAGATAACAAAGACGAGCTGGCTTTGATTGTGCTGGGCAATGTCAACTACCTCACCGGTCAGGCCTTTGATGTCGAGACCCTGGTGCAAGCTGCTCATAAAGCCGGTGTGGTGTTCGGTTTGAATTTAGCCCACGGTGCCGGTAATTTGCTTCTTAAACTGCATGACTGGCAGGTTGATTTTGCCGTCTGGTGTTCCTATAAATATTTGAACGCCGGCCCCGGCGGATTGGCCGGCTGCTTTGTGCATGAACGCCACGGGCAGTCTTTTGATCTGCCGCGCTTTGCCGGTTGGTGGGGGCACAATAAAGCCAATCGCTTCAAAATGCCTGATCGTTTCGAGCCCCTTCCAGGCGCTGAAGGCTGGCAGCTGTCCAATCCTCCCATCTTCCAGTTGGCGGCTCTACGCGCCTCACTGGAAATTTTCGATCGTGCCGGCATGGCTAGAATTCGTGCCAAGGGCGACAAGCTGACCGGCTACATGGAATTCCTCTTGCAAGAGATAGCGGCTCAAGCTGCTCCTGGTTATCTTTCAATTATCACACCTGCTGGTGTCGCCAACCGTGGCTCACAATTGAGTCTGCGCTTCCAGGGCGGCAAAGGCATCCTTGATAAATTCAAAGATGAAGGCGTCGTCTGTGATTTCCGCGAGCCCGATGTAATCAGAGCCACACCGGCGCCGCTCTATTGTAGTTTCGAAGATGTGTTCAGATTTGCAGAAGTAGTCAGGCGTTTTGCCGCGGAGGGAAAATAGATGTCTAAGGATGCTGGTACTACCGGTAATGCGTCGCGCTGTCATGAGACGGAAGTGGCACTTGTGGGGGGCGGTCTGGTCGGGTCTCTCTTGGCTGTATTCCTTGCCCGCCGCGGCTTCCAGGTAGATCTCTTTGAAAGACGCCCGGATATGCGGAAAGAGACTATTTCTGCCGGACGTTCCATTAACCTGGCTATCTCCACCCGTGGTATCAGAGCCCTTGAGAAAGCCGGCATGGACACAAGTGTGTTGGCTCAGGCTGTGCAGATGCGCGGTCGCATGATTCACACCAAGGCCGCCGACGGCGTAGCCGGTGAACTGGTCTTCCAGCCCTACGGCAAAGACGAAAGCGAGTGCATCAACTCCATCTCCCGCGCCACTCTCAACAAGCTTCTCATGGACAAAGCGGAAGCCAGCGGTAAAGTGCGTATACACTTCCGGCAGAAAGCCTCCGATATAGACTTCGCAGAAAACATTCTCACTCTGGAAGATGAGAGTTGCTTCGCTCCCGGTGCAAGCGGCGCTCCCGTGCCTTACAAATGTACCGCCGATATCGTCATCGGCACCGATGGTTCGGCATCCCGGATCAGGGAAGAGATGATGAAGCGTGATGGCTACGGGTCCACCACTTCCCGTCTGGACTATGGCTATAAAGAGCTGGTGATTCCGCCTGCTCCCGGCGGCGGCTTCCTCATGGAGCGCAATGCGCTACACATATGGCCCCGCGGCAGCTTTATGCTCATTGCCCTGCCCAACTTCGAAGGCAGCTACACCTGCACACTCTTCCTGCCCTTCACCGGTCCGGTCAGTTTCGAGAAACTAACCGATAAGCACGAAGTGCAAGAATTCTTCCAGAAAGAGTTCCCCGATGCCGTGCCGCTCATCGAAAATCTAACCGATACCTTCTTTGAGAACCCCACCGGCCATATGGACACCATCAAGAGCGGTCCCTGGAACGTGGATGGTTCGGCGCTTCTGCTCGGCGATGCCGCCCATGCCGTTGTGCCCTTCTACGGGCAGGGCGCCAACTGCGGTTTTGAAGATCTGACCGTGCTCGACGAATGCATTGATGACCATCTTAAGAAAGGCGGCAATCTCTACATCGATCACCGCGTCTCCGGTGAAAATCGGGATGGCCAAGACTCCGGTGCAGGACATCGCCGCATGAAAGAGGGCGGCTCCAACTGGAAGTCTATCTTCGACGATCTCTTCAGCCGCCGCAAAGTGAATTGCGACGCCATTGCCGATATGGCCGTTGAAAACTTCACCGAGATGCGCGACAAAGTTGCTGATCCGCGCTTCCTGATGTTCAAGGCGGTAGAGAAAATCCTTGAGAAGAGCTTCCCCGGTGAGTACCGCTCACGCTATTCTCTTGTCACCTTCAGCAATGCCCCTTATAAGTTGGCTCTGGATGTCGGTATCGTCAGCGATGAGATTCTCGGCGAACTTTGCCGCGACATCAAGGTCGCCGAAGATGTAGACCTGGTTAAAGCCAAGACGCTCATTCAGGCAAAACTGGCGCCGCTACTGGCCACCATGCCGGCAGAAAAAGCAGCGCTGGCCGGCAAGTAAGTCTGACCATCGCTGAGAGTTCGGCCGATAATTGTTTCCTGTGAATTTGCGCCATTTTCCTGAAGGTGGCTGGTGTGCCTGGTTTGGCTTGCATTTGCCGGTTCTTCCAAAAATGCCTGCTGCAATTCGCGCTATGATTTGAGCGGTAGCTTACCGTTCATCTAATTGTAATTTGCCGGTAGGGCGATTACCTAGAAAGTTTCCCATGCACGAAACCTTTCCTTCCTGCGGCTTGTCAGGCAGGCTTCGCGTTCTCACTGGTAGCTTTGTTGTTTTTGCGGCTTTCTCGTTCTGTCTACTCTTCCCCACGGAGGCCCAGGGCAAGGAACGGCTTTTTCGAGGTCTTGTGGTTGGCGTGTCCGATGGTGATACCATCAAGGTAATGCGCGACGGTGCACCACAAACGGTGCGGCTCAATTTCATCGATTGTCCGGAGAAGAAACAAGATTTTGGGCAGGTGGCTCGTTCTTGCACGGCTTCGCTGTGCTTCAAGCGCACTGTGCTGGTGAAGGAGAGCGGTCGCGATCGCTACAATCGCAGCCTGGCAGAAGTAGTATTGCCGGACCGTCGGGTGCTGAACCTGGAGCTTGTGAAGCGCGGCTATGCCTGGTGGTACGAACAGTATGCGCCCAAGGCTGTAGAATACAAGTTGGCTCAGGCAAAGGCTCGGGATGGTCGCAAGGGGCTCTGGCAGCAGTCGCGTCCGCTGCCGCCCTGGCAGTTCCGGAAGGAAGCCAGGCAGGGTTCAGTCAGGCTGGCCCAGAGGTAGTGGCTTTGGTTTAGTGAGGTTTTCACAGTGCCGGTTGAAAGTTTGAAGTCAATGATTCGGACTTTCTGCGCAAAGTTTGATGGGATGTTGGTCGAGCTTGGCTTTACGAAGGTCGCCCAGGACAATTTACAGGCGCTGGTTAAGGTTTTCTCTAGATACGGCTTTGAGCCGGATAGCGTTCGATTGTCTATAGAAAGTGCCTATAAATTGGGCTTTGGTTCCATGTACGTTATGCCCCTCGGGGAGTCTCTAGGGTGCATTTCTTTGAGTGTGGAAAAGAGCCGTTTTGGAATTGTCGGTTACCAAATTCACCCATTTCTTGTGCATTTGGGAACACTCAGGTTGCTTGAGCAGATTCTAGATGATAAAGCAGTTCTGTTTGATCATGTTACTCATGGGTTTGGTCTGATTTACAATTTGATTCCTTCTCAGATCACGGATACCTCCGACCTATCCCATTTAACAAGCTATTTCGATAAGACGCTCGGAGACCGCACTGATGCTCTGTGCGAATTTTACAGGGAAGCGATAGTTCGTTTTGTAGTTCCTGCCATGTGGAGTTTTGATGCCGGTAGTAGTCAGGTACTGGCTCAGTTTCCACTTTTGGGCATGGATGCCGGACAGATCGAGGAAACAATTTTTGAAGCGAGGAAGCTTGAAACTATTCCCGGTCGGCGTAGTTTTGGTGAGCCATTGGTGTTCGATGAGGATGTTATTTTGCGACCCCCGCTCTTGGCTGTGAGTATGGTGGCACTTTTACTATCTCAAGGTTATGTGCAGTTTGCGCTTGATGGCATGTCTCGAACGGTTGAATCCGGTCGTGCTGGTGACTTCGGCTACAATGACAAGATTGTTGAAAGGGTCAATACCTTAGCGGCCTATTTTGATTATCAAGCATAGTGGCCGGCTATTTTCTTTAATTCGATTTACGTAGCTCGCTTGCCTGTCAGCTTGAAATTACCTCTCGCCAATGCTTCTCTTTCTCTAGCTCTCTCATGCTACTAGACACTGTGCTGCCTTCGAGAAATGAACTGACTATGGTAGTTAGGGACCGCAGGCAAAGACTGCAGCCAATATTCTCAAAACAGAAGAGAGGCCGGGAGCCTCACGATACGAAACCACCGAATAGCGAGACGCAAGAGTTGCGTCTCGAATACAGCCAGCGACTTGAGGAAACAAGTGGGCCTTAGAATAAGTAAGTAGGTCTCTAAACTAATCTTAGCCTAACTCTGTCGTTGAATTGTGTAAGCGTATCTGCTCATAAAATTTCAGCAGTGCGACATTATTTTTCAATTTAGTGGCATTTCCTACTCGACAAAAGTTTTGGTCGCTGATAGTTTGGTATGAGAGCGTGACTTTAGTCGCTACGGCAGTTTCACATCAGATTTGTACCTAACAATTCCGGTCTACTTTGTTGTGGTCGATTTGGTTAGACTGCCGGAATCCCAGTTATTGGAATCGGACATGCGGACTGACTGATTTCCACCAGTTCGCATACATTTCCTCTCCACAATTAAGTGCAGGACTGCAAGTGTGTCGTCTTAACGATTGCATGCTTATTGTTTGCGCACCGCAACTCACATCGTGAGTTGCTTTTTGATGCTCCTCCCAAGATGAGGGTCCCCTTGTGTCAACGAATTTGGGTTCATTGATCAAATTCCACAGAGAAATTCAATTACCGGCAATCTCATCCATGCTAGGCGCAGTCATAATCTCAGTGGCTCTCATTTTGTGCTTCATGCCGGCTGCCCACGCAACTGATGCACCGAATATAACACCAGGTACGGGTGTGTACTCCACGGTCCAGTCGACGGCAACCATCACAGCTCAATCAGGAGCGACGATCTACTACACCGTCAACGGTAGCCAGCCAGACCATAGCTCTACGGTTTACTCGGCACCGATTTCCCTTAGTGGACCGGTGACTATTAAGGCCCTTGCCTACCTGTCAGGTGTCGATTCGACGGTTACAACGGCTAACATCCAAAGTGATCCAAACACTTTGCCCGTGCCGCGCAATGGTCTCTCTCTCTGGCTGAAGAGCGATTTTGGTCTCTCGTTGAGCGGCACGGCCGTTACCGGCTGGAGTGACCTTTCCGGTGCCACAACACCTAATGATGCAAGTCAGGCTACGTCCGGAAACCGACCGGCATATGTGTCAAGCGCTATCAATGGTTTTCCTGGAGTCAGTTTTAACGGTACATCGCAATACCTCACTCTTGCAAATGGTCTTACAGACCTGACCTCTGGATTCGCCTGTTTTGGTGTATTGAAACCCGCTGCTACAAGCGCTGGAACTGTCTTTTACTCTGGAAGCAGCGGACCCAGCGATACTGTCAGTCTCCAGACCAACAACTCACAGGCAACCTTCACCGCCTACAATGGCTCAACTTCCAGTTCACTTTCTACGGGCAGCAGTGCGCTGACGTTCAACAAATTTCAGACGCTTGACGCCGTGCACAGTTCTTTAGCATCAGCCAGTATGACTGTGAACAGCGTACAGGCCGCGTCAGGTACAGTACAAAATCTGGCAAATGTGAGCCGCACCCTAAATTTCGTAGGTAGCAGCAGTACGTCCTCAGGCTTTTGGACAGGAGAGATTGCTGAACTGCTTGTATATTCCAGAACCGTAACCACTTCCGAACAGGCAGCTATTGAAGCATATCTGGCTTCTCGATATCAGATTAACACTGCCATAAGCACACCAGATCCGGTATTAAGCGTAGGCACAAGTACGCTCACCGGTCCTACTGAAGTGGCTATCGCCTCTGTAGATGGAGCCTCCGTCTATTACACCTTAGACGGCTCTACGCCGGATCCTTCATCAAGCCCAAGCTATACCGGACCTGTGAATATTGCCTACAGTCAAACATTAAAGGCTATTGCAGTAGTGCACGGCATTCAAAGTTCGGTTGTATCTGCGACCTATACGCTGGATTCAACGAAATGGCCAGCTCCAAGCTCTTCGGACACCCGTCCACTTCAGCTCAATCTGCAACTTCCCACTACAGCGATCCCTCAATAGAAGAAGCAATTGGTCTTTTGCTTAGACCTGGACCCGAGTACTCCTGGAAACAAAGAAACGAAATTTCAAGCCCAAATGAAGACAATCGCAAAGCCCAAAACGGAATTGGACATGGATAAGAAAACGAAACGAATACCGGTGCAGAAAGCAGCAAGCAAGAAGCTCATAGCCAGGAGCTATAGAGCCCTTTCGGCGCTTGCTCTTTCGGCTCTAACCATTCTTGGACCATGTCCTTTTGCCGCACTAGCTGAGGGACCGAGCGCTCTGGGTAAACCAGCTAAGCGAAATTCTGCACAGATTCAAGTGCCGCAGCCGAAGAATGCCGTAAAAACCGGCCCGAAAACCGTAAAACTCATCAAGCCAACACTCAATTTCTCTTCTTCCCCAACAGACTCGGAAATTACCAGTGCCAGAGTTTTCCTGGAGCCGTTGATTCCCATGTCCGGCGAAGCAGTGGCTGGAGAGAACCAAGCACTCGCAAAAGCCATACTGAAATTCAAGTCTTTGAAGACAGTCGAGGACTTGAGCCCACTGACAGAGTTTGTGAAGCAGTTTCCTAACTCCCGATGGATAGCCTCTCTGAATAGTAATATCGCCGATCTTCAGTATGAATCCGGCTACTTGTCGGATGCTTTGGAACGTTGGGAATCTAGCTGGGAGAGGGCAAAGACCGAGAAAGGTAGCTTACAGCAGTCCGTCGCTAATCACTCAGTAGCCAATTTGCTTAAGGCTAATGGAAGATTGGGACGAATAGCCGAGCTTGAGAAGTACCTTGCGGCGATCAAGGGTCGAGCGATATGGGGCTCTGATGAGCAGAAGATAAATGATGCCAAGCAAGGCTATGGGGGTATGAAGACAGAACCCGGAATCGCGTTCAAGTGCGGACCATATGCGGTGCATAATGTCTTAAACGCGGTGAAACCAGGAAGCGGCATTCACCCAGTCATTGAGAAAGCTCGTTCGACCAAGGAAGGAACCAACCTCCTTATGGTAAAAGAGCTGGCTGCAAAAACGGGTTTGAATTTCCAGATAGCCAAGCGCTCACCTGGCGCGTCAGTAATCACGCCCTCTGTGATGCACTGGAAGCTCGATCACTTTGGTGCCCTGACGGCGGAGAAAAACGGCCGTTACGAGCTTAAGGATCCGACCTTTGACACAGCCGGCTATCTCTGGCTGTCAGCTAAGACTATTGACGCTCAAAGCGATGGCTACTTTCTAATCCCGGTAAGCGAGAAGCTGCCGAGTGGGTGGAGCGCGGTCAGCGACGAGGAAGCAAGTAAAGTCTGGGGTAAAGGGGAAGCGTCGCAACAAGACGCCACCGCTAAGCGCCCGGAAACTGCCAAGATGTGCATGAGTTCGGTTGAATGCGGCTGTAACGGCATGGCAAATGCATCAGCTTTCAAGATGGCCGCTACTCTCAATATCGAAGACACGCCTCTCAGTTATCAGCCGCCAGTTGGTCCGGGCATGGACTTTCACTTCAACTACAACCACCTTGAAGCCAATCAGCCTTCCACGTTTACCTTTTCAAACCTTGGTCAGAACTGGACCTTCAATTGGCTCTCCTATCTGACTGTGGATTCAGTTAGTTCCGTTGCCACGGTCAGAGTCATGGGCGGAGGCAGCGAGCAATATACGCCTGATTCAGGTACGGGACTGTATCCTCTGGCCCTCGAGTCGCAAGCCCAGCTGGTCAATATGGGCAGTGGAGTCTATGAGCGAAGACTACCAAATGGAGCGGTGCAGGTCTTTAACCAGTCAGACTCTAGTTCACCTCCACGTATCTTCATGACCTCTATGACAGATCCGCAAGGTCTTTCAGTTCAGATTCAATACGATTCAAATTTCCGCATAGTCAGTATAACTGACGCAATAGGGCAGGTCTCTACCGTTTCATATGTCTCTAACACCTCGTCAAACCCAGGGTTTTACAAGATCGCCAGCGTTACCGATCCCTTCAGCAGAAGCTGCTCCTTTGAGTATGACTCCAGTGTGTCAAAGCTAATTTCAATTACTGACGTAGTTGGTCTCAAGTCTCAGTTTGCCTGGGACAATACGTCCAGCTTCATCACCCAGATGACCACTCCATATGGGACAACCAGCTTCTATCAATATGTTCCTGGCACGGTGGGAGGTATCCCTGCGCAGGGGTTGCGTTTTACCTTCTCAGACGGAACATCGTCAGTAATCGAGAACTGGTTAAACGAGGCCAAGACCACCTACTTTTGGGATAGGCATGCCACACAGCTCTATCCAGCCGACCCAGCCAACCATGTCTATACACACTGCGAGCAGATTAAATTTACATTCAATTTGGCGACCGGTTACGAGGGACCCGTCAAACAGTGGGAAATCCACCCTCTGGAGAGCCAGAGCCCGATCTATTACACTTATCCAAGCGCCTACGGGGCTAACTTTCAGGGCAACAGCAATAAGCCGCTCAGCATCACGAGAAGCCTTGGAGTACCGGTAGCTGTAGCTACCGTGGCCGGGACGATTACACCCGGCGACATTATGTACCTGGGCGTAGAAAGTCAGTACGTTGCCGCCTATACCGTACAAAGCGGGGATACGGCCACTTCGATTGCGGCAAGTTTAACTTCCATTATCAACAACAATTCCACACTGCAGAGCTTGACCGTTTTGGCAACTGCAGTCGGACCAACGGTTTGCATGCACTCGGACATGTCATCCGTAACCAGTTTCATTGGCGGCACCTCTGCGGGCGCGACAGAGACCCTCAAGGTTCTCTCGCCCACAAGGCAGAGCGCTATTGCCACAATGAGCGGTCCGCTGACCGTAGGAGACGTTCTTTATGTCTACGTCGGCACACCATATCCTCATAGTGGAACCGGCCAGAGGTATCTGCATACGGTAGTCAGCGGTGACACCTACAATTCGATTCTTTCAGATATTGCTTCCCAGCTAAACGCCGATTCGGTGGTTCAGGCGTTCAACGCATCCGCCACGGTGTCTGGGGACGTGATAAGCCTCTATTCCTTCAACCCTGAGGCGCAGGTCTGGCAGGTAGGAACCTGGAGCGGTACTTTCAACACCGTATTTACTCTCTCGAATGTCAGAACAACTGCGATTCAAAAGACCGAGTATCAGCGTAACAGCCTCGGCAACCCGACCCAGGTGATTGATCCGCTCGCTCGGAAATTCAGCTACTCCTATGCTTCAAACAATATAGACTTGCTTGAGGCAAGAGAAATTCAGTCTGGTGATAACTACTTGATGGGGCATTGGGAGTACAACAGCTTCCATCAACCAACTGTGTACATCGACGGCTCAGGTCAGCAGACCCACTATACCTATAATAGTCTTCAGCAGCCGCTGACGATTACGGACGCCAATTCAAACGTCACGACTTTCACCTACACCGGCACATCCAGCGCCACGGTTGGAGGCACGGTATCTAGTGGTGACGTTTTAACAGTCATGGTGCATGACGCTGGACTATCAGGTGGTCAGAAGGCAGTCAATTACACGGTCAGCGGCGGGGATACCTTAACGACAATCGCCACCGGTATTAAAAATGCGATAAATGCCGATAGCAACCTGACTGCCATTGGCGTGAGCGCTACGTCAAGCGGCGCTGTCGTTACTCTTATCTCGCATTCCGTCAACGTCACCACCTATACCAAAAGCACAAGCGGTGGAGCGACTGAGACAATTTCGCTTGGCTCCAATACCTATGGCTACTTAACCAAGATCGACGGACCGATGTCGGGCAGTAATGACGTGACTACAATCACTTATGATGGTTTTGGTAGGGTTTATTCAGTTCGAAATTCTGAAGGATACGAGCTTGTTTACAGCTACGACGACATGAACCGTCCAACTCGCACCACCTATCCAGACGGTACTTTCGAGGAGACTATCTGGAATAGACTTGACCCGGTACTGCAAAAGGATCGTAATGGCAGAACCACGCAGTCAGCCTACAATTCCCTTGACCAAAAGACCTATGAGATTGACCCGCAAGGAAGGAAGACACAGTACACCTGGTGCACATGTGGCTCGCTTGCCGCCCTTACGGACCCAAATAACAATACGACACAATGGCACCATGATATTCAGGGCCGCCTGACCAGCAAGGTCTACCCAGACTCAAGCACGGTTTCCTACACTTATGAGCCGTTTGCCGGCTGGCTGCGAGCCAGGACTGACGCTCTGTCCCAAATCACCCGCTATTACTTCAACCCTGACAATACACCGCTGAAGGTAGGCTATGCCAACCCGGTGAAGCCCACGGGCGGGCTGACCTATAGTTGGGACCTCAAGTTCAAGAGGCTTACCGATATCAACAAGAGCGATTGGGGCACTTACAGCTATACATACAATCCCTACATTACGAGCGCCTACGGAACCCCTACTACAGGTGGAGGGATGCTTCAGCAGGTTCACAACAATGTAATTGCCAACTCAGACATCACCTATACATACGACGCCCTGGGCCGGACTACGAATAGGTCAATCAACGGTTCGGCAAATTCAATAACCTGGGCGTATGATGCTATGAGTAGAGTTACTTCAGAAGTTAACGCCCTGGGCACATTCACCTACAATTATGTCGATAATGCCTCCGGCGCCTCCAAGGGCGATACTCGCCTTGCGTCTATAGACTACCCAAATGGGCAAGTAACCAAGTTCGACTGGTATCCAACCGAGAGCGACGAGCGCCTTCAGCAAATTAGAAACCTGGGACCCAGCGGTAACACTATTTCTCAGTTTAGCTATCGATATGATCCCGCCGGACAGATTAAGCAGTGGCAGCAGCTTCAAGGGAATACCAGTCTCAACTACGCTCTAGACTATGACCAGGCCGGACAGCTGACATCGGCTACGGCAAGCGGGGGACCCGTGAGCGCCAAGTATCTGAAGCAGTACCATTACGCTTACGACCCCGGCGCTAACCGTACAGGAGTTCAGACGAACAGCGTAACCAGAGCCAGGCTGACCGGTACCGTGACGACCGGCAATGTCTTGACCGTGACCGTTAGCGACTCCGCATTAACCGGTGGCTCAAAGGGCATTAGCTATACGGTTGTGGGCGGCGACACTCTGCAGACGATTGCCACAAAACTTGCTGCGGCAATTGCATCAGACACGGATATGCTCAGTATCGGAGTGACTGCGTCTTCTAACGACTCCACGCTCAGTATCAAATCATCTTCCCCAAATGTCACCTCCTACACCTCGTCAACGAGTAGCGGTGCCACTACGGCAATTGCTCTCAATGTGACAGACAACTTCGTCGAAAATGCTGTGGTCGGAAGTACAAAAACCACCGGTGATGTTCTGACTGTTACTTTCAAGGACGCAGCACTGACAGGCGGCGCCAAGAATGTCTCTTATACGGTTCTTTCAGGGGATACTCTGGCATCGATTGCCACTGCTATCAAAAACGCCATAAACGCGGACACAGACCTGCAGGGGATTGGCGTCTCTGCGACATCCATCGACACGAGCATAACCATACGCTCGTCTTCTACAAATGCTACGACTTACGCTCAATCTGTGAGCACAGGAGCTACAGAGACCATCACTCTTCTAGTGAATCAGAACGGACAGGTGCGAGTAGGCATCGGAGGTAGCAAGACCACGGGAGACAGCATCTCAATAGTTACTTACGATGCCGGACTTTCGGGCGGCTCCAGGACCGTCTCTTATACAGTTCAATCCGGAGACACTCTTTCATCCATCGCCTCTGGCATTGCATCCGCGCTGAATGCTGATAGCGCTCTCCAGGGAGTAGGAGTTTCGGCCTCAGCCAGCGGCAGAGTGATCTCCCTACAGTCTAATTCGCTTAACGCGACCACTTACAGAGCGACCACAAGTTCCAGTGCAACCGAAGTTGTCTTGATAGATCTACCTCCTAATGGTGTCCAGACAGCGGTTATCGGCGGTACCAAGACAACCGGCGACGTGCTCACCGTCAACGTATACGACGCTCAACTATCAGGCGGCTCGAAAGCCATAAGCTACACGGTCGGTTCCAGCGACACGCTAACCACCATAGCGACAAACGTCGCCGCAGCTTTGAATGCCGATACCGACCTGCAAGGGATAAATGTGAGCGCCACCTCCAGCGGCACGGTAGTAAACATTCTCTCTGCCTCAACTTCCGCTACATCCTATACATCTAGCCTGAGCGGTGGAGCAACCGAAACCGTTTCCCTGGCGCCCTCAACAAGCGCTAATCTGTATGGTTATAACAATCTGAACGAGCTAACCAGCATTGCCGCCGGAGGTCCAACCAGATTCCAAGGAGGCTCTAATAAAGCCCTCAAATCGGCATCAGTAGACGGCAACGCCGCCTCTCTCCCAAATACACTAACATTTAGGAGAAACGCTTCTCTTTCTAGTGGTTCCGACTCAGTTCCAGTATCCGTAACGGATGGTTCCAACACGACTGTCAGTCAGAACTACAAGGTTTCGACAAAGGGCTCCAGCAGCGCCTCCCCCACCTTCGATGCCAATGGAAACATGACCAGCGACGGAACCAATACCTACGAGTGGGATGCCGAGAATCGGCTGATAAAGATAAATTATCCCGGGAGTGGGAATTATAGTCAGTTCTCTTTCGATACATTGAGCCGAAACGTGAAGATAGTAGATACTTCAGGCAGTTCGACAACTATTACGAAGCAGTTCGTTTGGTCCGGGAGTGGCCGATGCGAGGAGCGAGATGGCAGTGGTGCACTCGCCAAACAGTTGTTTGAGCAGGGTCAACGAAATGGTAGCGCAAACTTCTGCTATGCGGTTGACCATCTTGGCTCAGTGCGCGAGATGACAGACTCCTCTGGAGCTATTCAGGCACAGTATAGCTTTGATGTGTATGGACAAGCGACGCAGACAGTTGGCGTTCCTTCACTAAGCAAGTCAGACTTTCAATATGCTGGCTGTTACTATCACCAGGCTAGTGAATTGAATCTGGCAACCTATCGCGCCTACAATTCAAGGCTCGGGCGCTGGCCTAATCGCGACCCGATTGGGGAATTGGGTGGTATTAATCTGTATGCATATGTGGACAATGATCCGATAAAGCTAGTCGATCCAGTCGGGTTGTGGAAATGGTATGGAAACTATGGAGGGCCAGGCTGGGCAAGTGGAAAAGATGGTTACCCGGAAGACCTAACTAATTTCCCGTACGCGCCTGGTGATGTTGGATATAGACCCCCTCTAGATAATAGAGATCTGTGTTATTACAGGCATGATGTGTGTTTGCATAATGCCGCATTCATTAACAATTGCGAACAGCGCAGAACAGCTCGCCGAAAATGTGACACCGATCTTGGTTACTGTCTATTGGCAGTTCAGAAAAACAGAAGTTCTGGATGGGATAAATTTCCTAACACAATTAATAATGAGATTGGGAAGTTTCTGTACAAGTCTCCCAATGATGATTATGGATTTGCTGCATCGCCAGAACTTGTTCCCTTTAGAGTATTTGATCCAGCAGTGGTGAACCCTTAAGCTTTGAATTGAGAGGTGATCGTCTGCATTCATTCTTCCGCTTTACGTTGCGTTTTCTTTGTGTCCTGGCCAAGCATTAGCAAGTTCAAAAGGAAAAACACTGCAATTACTAGCCACATCTTTTGGAAATCTGCACTTGTACTCCAAAGAAAATGGGCAAACATAGGGAGGGCGCCCATTTGGATTGCCGGAACAATTGCCCACAAAGTGGAACAATTGCTCCTCAAGTAGATAAAGCAACTGAAGGCCGCACAACAGATGACTAGTCTACCCTCAGTGCTCATCAGACAAGTAAGGGTGTCAAAATAGGCGTCTCCCAAGCTTACAGGTCCAAATGGACCGACAATGCTCCTGCCCGCACACACACAGAAGTATATCGTTATCGGGAAAACAAAATGCTTGAGGCGTATTCGCATGACTTCAGTCCTCTGAGTAAATCGATTTTATCGTTTGCTTTGTGTAAGATTAGCGTGAAAACAACAGTTGAAGAATTGATTCTCCTTCACTAAAACCTACGAGTGGGATGCCGAGAATCGGCTGATAAAGATAAATTATCCGGGAAGTGGTAATGATAGTTCCTATGGCTATGATGCACTCGGTGCTGTGGTTACTGTTTCGGAAAGGTCCTCGGCCTCGGTAACAAGTACCAAACAGCTTGTAAAATGCGGAGCTCAAATTTGCGAAGAACGAAATGGTACTGGTGGAGTCGAGAAGCACTTCTTTCGCGGAGGACAGACGATAAACAATAGCAACTATCTTTATTCGACAGACCACCTTGGCTCCATTACAGAAGTTTGTAACTCTTCAGGCATAATTCAGTCTCGGTATATGTATGATTTGTGGGGACAGTCTCTTCAAGAGAACAGCATCGTAAATTCTGACTTCGGATTTGGTGCCTACTACGTAAACAGACGGAATGAACTGGCTCTTACGGTGTTCAGGATGTATAGTCCACGACTCGGGAGATGGCTATCCAGAGATCCTGTAATGGAGAGAGGTGGAACGAATCTCTACTGGTACGTTGCGAATGATGCAAGCTCTCTCACGGATCCTTCCGGTCTCCATCCTGATCTTGTACAAGGCACGGAAGAGCTTTTAGGTGCTGGCGACAAACTCATCTGCATGTGTCGGAACTGCTTGACGGGAAAGGAGAAGGAAGACTGTATTGCTGCAGCCAAGCAGATTAAACGAGAGTTGCCGCTAGCCTGGATTAGACATTTCAGAATTCCCCTTATTGCTTCGGCTTTTGCAGGAGAGCAGCCGTGCTATCAGTGGGCCGGTCATTTTAATACAGTGGTGAATGCCCATGGAGGAAGCGTTATATCGGCTAGTGTCGAGAGATATGGACTAGCTGGATATGTGCTAGGAGCCTTTGAGGCTCATTCTGCCGTGCATGTGCGAATTAACAAACCGTTGCTGGGCCGGAAATGCGACATTTACATCGATGATGGATTCGCTGATCACCGGATGAGTCATCATGATTTTCCTGTACCACCCTGGGGAATTTGGTCGCCAATGCCGCCAGCCCTTGGTGGGTGGTTTTGAGACAACGTCTCATCAGTAGCAGTGGAGAACGGTCCATGTTAAGAAGGCTTAGTCAGATTGACTCTCAAGTGCACTGCGACTAATAGGCTTGGGAGAAGGAGTAGAGTCTAAATGTACAAGGATTGGGGGAAAGTCCGTCAAATAGGAAGGAGCTTGGTTCTCCTATGTCTTACGGTACTCTTGAACGTTCTTGCCTTTGCTGTTATTACGGTTCATCAGTCAGTCTTGTACTTGATTGGTGTTCCGGTACTCTGCTCAACAGTCCTAGGTGTGATGAAATGCCTTGGACTTCTTGGACTCGAAAAGTCAGATGGGTTCTTGTGTAAGAAGAAATTCGGATTGAGCGTCTCGGTCTGGTTGATAATTATTGCGAGCGTATGGTTAGTATGTAGTTGGTTCATTTGGTCCTTGATACAACTCTTTGGACCGTAATGTCACTTACCGTTGCTAACAGTTTGGCGCGGATATTCACCTTTTTTCAATACGTATATTTGGTCATCAAAATGACAAGTTGACTATGTTGCTTAAGACAGGATCAAGGTTCTATCCGGAAAGTCGGTGCAAGAAACTTTCTGTAAAAGCGGTCAAAAGGGGGAGACCTCGGTTAATCTTTCAATTGCAAGAAAGAAGGACAACCGATGGTCTTACAAGATGATAGCACAAAATACATCCAAGGGAATATCCTGGAAATACTGTCAGAGGGCGGTCTGGAGCGCATAGGAGATGCCATTCAGATTTTGCTAAATGCGGCCATGTTAGCTGAGCGAGAGAAGCATTTAGGTGCCGGGCCCTACGAACGAACAGAGGCAAGAACCACACATGCCAACGGGTTTAAGCCAAAGACGATTAAGACAAGAGTAGGTGAGATACCGCTAGCGGTCCCGCAGACAAGGGACGGGAAATTCTATCCTAACTGCCTAGAGAAGGGTCAGCGCTCCGAGAAAGCACTTACATTGGCTATAGCGGAGATGTATCTACAGGGCGTATCAACGCGCAAAGTGATGTCGATAACCCAGGAGCTGTGCGGCTTTGAAGTCAGTTCGGCTTCTGTCAGCAAGGCGACATCCCAGCTTGATGAGCTATTCTCCTCGTGGAGAGAGCGGCCCCTCGATCGCTTCCGCTATGTATACCTAGATGCACGCTACGAGAACGTGAGAGAGGGAGGTGTTGTCATAGATCAGGCAGTTCTTGTTGCAGTCGGGGTATCCGAGAGCGGGAAGCGCGAGGTCTTGGGAGTGTCGGTTGAGCTCTCTGAAGCGGAGATTCATTGGAGAAAGTTCTTGCATTCTCTCCAGCACAGAGGCTTACACGGAGTCCAAATGTTCATCAGTGATGATCATGCGGGACTAAAAGCGGCTCGCAAAGCAGTATTTCCGGCTGTTCCATGGCAGAGATGCCAGTACCATCTCCAGCAGAATGCGCAAAAGCACGTGCCAAAGCAGGAAATGAAGCTTCAGGTCGCAGCGGACATACGTAACATATTCAATGCGCCGGATGGGAAGGAAGCGGAAAGGCTTTTGAGCAAGACCGTAGCAAGCTATGAGAAGACAGCCCCACGCCTATCAAATTGGATGGCGGAAAATATACCGGAAGGTCTTACGGTCTTCAAATTGCCAGCCAAACATCGAATTCGGACTCGAACTACTAATGGTGTCGAGCGCCTGAACAAGGAGATTAAGCGGCGCACACGGGTTGTATCGATCTTCCCAAACTCGGCTCATGCCTGCGACTAGTAACTGCGGTTGTGATGGAGATCTCCGAGGACTGGCAGACTGACAAATGCTACCTAAGTTTCGCTAACACGCCGTCCCAACCGGTAGAATAGAGCGACACATCTATTTGGCAGTGGCAGCTCATGCGTAATAGAGCGCCCTGAGCGAACGAGATAGCTCACCTCCCCAAAAGGTGGGCTGTCTCGTTCGCAATCACATACAAACGTCGGGGACAATGCCGTGGCGCCAGGACCTGGCGCGGCTGTTTCATCCAATCTATCAAGTACAGGATCAGCGGATGATACTACTGGCAGTACCGCAGAGTCCTGCTTTGTACTCGAAAATCTTCACCTGTTAATTGTCTTTTTTTGTGGTATATTCAAAATCAGGTCTTCGAGCTATATGACACCAGAAAGATTAAACCGCTCCGGGACTGAATTTACAGAACAAAAAATGCTCCGCCTCCGGAAATAGTTTACTCACCAAAAGCCGATGAGAATTCAACTGGCAATTTAGAATTGCTAGAATCATAACCCTAACACAAGCAGACTCTTTTAATAAAAAATTCGTTCCAACAACCGCCATGGTATTTAAGTGGAATCGAGGGAAAAATGCTTACGACGAGGTTGTTATAGTGGATTGGAATAAACGACTTCTTACAGAGTGAGCGGTCCACTTGTTTGGAATGTACGATGTGCTGTTCCTGGCGCGACTTTGATTCCACACGGCAATGGATTTACGTTTGTAGATATGAACCATGGTGCAAATATGAGCACACCGCAGGTAGGCAATTCATACCCTGCTCGAAATCAGTGATCCAAAATGTGCCTTAAATGGCTGCAACAATAGCCTTCATGGCGGACAATAACAATGCGGGTCTTTTTTGTTTACCATGAGCAACCACCATTTCCTGGAGTAAAATTTCGGTCTGAACCTTTTCCGGAAGGTGTCTCAAATCCAGATCAGACACAAACAGTTGGTGACCACAGATATTACTGCTGCCCAATCGTGGAGTAGAATCGAAACCTGCTGAAAGATTTTCTGCTAGTCGCATTTAAGGGCTTCTTGTTGGTTTTGCTCATATGTAGTGGAGTTTGCTCAGCATCTGCTAAAGTGGCAAAACTCCCTCCGAAGATGGAGATTGCCAGTTTGAGACTAAACCAGAGAAGTGCACTCTAAGAATTTATGATGAGAACGGACAGTGCTTGTCGGTGAACCCAAGGCCAACAGTGAAGTCGGTTCCGGAAATGGAGTATGACGTGTACTGCGGGCAAGACGGACCAGTCACTAAGTACGAATATCTTGTCAACCCGGAGCACGCCGGTTGGTACATGGTTCAGTGTTCGGAAAAGTCAATTTGGGTCATTTTTCCATCCACTGATTTTTACGTTAAAGAATCGTCCTGGCCGGCCTACCCTGGTTGTGAGAACGTTTCCGATTTCGAGCAGCCAGTCAAGGACGATATTAATGTCATTCCAGCACCAAGTCAGAGGGAGCCTTAGAATCGCGCTCTGGTGATTTGATGCTTCCCAGGCAGGAGCTTGTTGTATGGCTATCCGGCTAACCACCTCGACCTGCAACAAAGGGCTGCCGTCGTGAGAGTGGCAGCCCTTTGATTGATTGAAGTTCGAATGAACAACTTTTATCAGTGGATTTTGAATTTGAGGACTGCTTGGTCCCTCGGATTCAGACTGAAAAATGGTTCTGCCATTATTCGTAAGCCTTGTCAAATCGCAGTAGTGCTTGAGACATCCAGCCTGGCATTGACGGCGCCGAAGCTTTTAATTGTTCGTATTCTTCTTTGCTGAGTTTGGAGCGAATAACAGCAAGGACTTCATTCGTAACACCTTCTTTGCCCAAATACCAGAGAGCCGAGATCGCCATCCCTACCATGGTGCCTGCTCTAACATGCTTCTTTGCACTTATGTGCTGGAGTCTTACTGGCACGCCGTTTACTTCAAATGTCTTTGATCGTCCAGCCGTGTAAAAAACCGGACGCACTGGAACTTGTGTAGACAGTCCAAGGCGACGCAATGCCTCTGCACCGTGTATTTCCACTGGAGCATTAGCCTTTGCCGCTGCAGCCTCTAGCGGCTCTACTGGAAGCGAACCGAACCGAGATTGTTCCGGACGAACGAAAATCCCCCTTGCCGGTTTTTCAATAAACCCGCTACTCACAAGGCGATTAAGCGTCTTGTCAATGTTCGATCCTTCTGCAATCGTTGAAAAGATTGCTGGCGTGAACGGCTTGCCTGGTGGCAAGTCTGTTATTTTCTTTCGAATTTCTTCGGCTGTCGACATGACGATTGCTGGAAGTATGGGCTTAAGGAAGTGTCCTAAAAAGTAGAACAAATTTCGGACAGCTTTGCAAGCTTGGCTTATCTCTGTTCTTGCAGAGTCCCTTTTAACGGGCTTTTATAGCCTTTGTGCATTTAATTATTCAGGCGAGGTTGCTTTTCAGAGCTTCCCTCTCTTTGATTGTTTCTTCCTTACTACTGCGCGAATTCACCGATGGTATTAAGCCAGCGTGGGAAGCTATCTTTCTTGCTCCCCTGGCTATGTTGAAAAGGTTCATCAGCAATCCGCCGGCTAATCATGCTGCGTTAACCCTGCTGACCTGCTGCAATCTTCCAGTTCGAGAAAGTTAGTGTATTCTGGAGACTGTTAGATCTCTTTTGCCTTGGTTTATGCTCTTAAGAAAATTCCAGTTTGTGACTGTGGCAGTCTCTTGCCTGCTCTCCCCTGCTTTTGCCTCTGAAGGTGAGCTACCGTCTTTGACGGCTGACTTTGGTTATAGAGATAGTCTACCCGAGTCTGACATGCCGACCAGCAAGTGGTACGGTAACAGGCGGCTGAATTCCTGGGGACCGCACCAGGCAATTTACCCACCCGTAGAAGTTCCGGCGGGCTGTGATCCGGTGCAGTGGAAAAGAGCGCGCATTGTTGCCGTAGCTAAGAAGTATATTGGGCTTCCCTACAAGCATCACCATATTCCAGCCTGGTCGCCGGAAGAAGGTCCGGGGCTGGATTGTTCTAATTTTACTGCCTGGGTCTACAACTATGGGCTGGGAATTAAGTTTAACAGCGATGTCCATAAACAGGCGGAGGGCAGATTGGCGCCGGGTAGAGTCTTGAATGCGGGTGAGTCTTTTGAGCCTGGCGATCTGCTTTATATTCTCAAGGCTGATCGTTCTAAGATATCGCATGTGGTGATATTCATTGACGCCGACCACATTATTGATTCACATGCCGGCAGTGTGCAGGTGCGCGAATTTGCCGGTTGGTATAAGACCCATCTGGCTCTTGCCAGGCGTGTTATTGAATAGTTGTTGGGTAGCTCCTCCAGACTTTGTGGAGAAGCAATGTTGGCAGCGTACTCTAGGATGATTTTCTTCCGTCAGTTTGGACGTGGGCCGGTTTCCTGGTAATTTCTATTGTGGATCCAGCACTTTCACTAGCTGTTGGAACCAGGAACTCCCCAGATCTTCGTTTGCAATTGACTTTACCCTTGGGTCCAGGCAGTGCCCGTAGAATCTTGGGCTGGACTCGGCTGCCCGAGCACATTCCTGCATCAGTGCTTCATCTGCCCCTGAGCAGCTCAGCCCTTGTTTTTTGATTGAAAGTGCGATTGATCTACCCAGCCCATTGTTTGCCAGGTCTTTATTGCGCTCCAATCTATCTATGGCTTTCTGTGCTTTGCCGTCGAAGGCAAGTTCAATCAGCTCATTGATACAGAATAGCTGCTCGGAGAGTGAGTCTCCTAATTCGAGACAGGTCAGCCCGGAGCCGTAGACATGTTGGAAGCCGTTTATCTTTTGACTCCATACTGTGATCGTTCGTCCGTCCGGTGCCTTGAACCGATATGTCTTCTGTCCAAAGCTCTCTGGAACAGGAGCGCCTTCAAATGGTCTGGGTGAGAGCGATAGCGGTAACAGTTGGCTTCTGCCCAAGTAACGGTATTCAGCCATACTTACTCTCCAGACCACACTAACGGCATAGAGCCCGGCCAACAGAAGCGTAGCCAGTGCGAGTCTCAAGGGGATGGTGAAGTATAGCTGGGTGAGTTTCAAAGGCAATTTCAGGTGTCAGCGGCTGAATCGTTCGATTACTGAGATTATTGACTCTAATTCCTTATCCGACAAGGATAGCTTTTTGTCTATGTATCCAACCGAGCATATTTCAATTTCTTCGAAGATGTGATTCAGCTCGAAGGCGGTCTGCAAGCCTGAAAGAGGGTCGCAAGCAGAACTTTGGTTGGCAAGTGACTCAAGATCTGAGCGGTAAGGCGCGGCGGCCTTGACTTTGGCGATACTTTTGAATGCCCCTTTCCAATCACCAAGTTTGCAGAGCAGCTTTGCTCTCTGGATTTGGAAAAGGGTCTTGAATTTGGCGTCCGCACCTTCCAGGCGACATACGCACAAAGAATCTCGGTAGTGCTTCTCTCTGGCTGCGGCTGTTGTGCTGATGTCGCCGAGTAGTTCCAGAAAGCGGCATTCTGATAGTTTCAAGGTCAGGCGTTTTTGAATAGTATTGACCGGAATCGACTGAGCTTGTCTGACAAAGGCTTCGTAAGCGGAGTTTTCCGTGAAGGCTTCTATGAGCTTTCTTTCTGCGTCTGTCAGATTATCTGGAGCGGCGGATACTTCTTCTTCCGCATTCATTTGAAGGATTGGTTGGACTGTAGTATTGCCTTCGTTAAGAAGAAGAACCAGTCTTGCCAGGCGTTTTGCATACGGCAAGTTTTTCAGTCGGGAGAGCAGATCGCTTTTCTCGGCTAAAATTGAGGTTACTTCCCAATCCTGAATTGAAAGTCCGTTCTGGCTGGCCCGCTCTAAGGCTTGGTCAAGGCTTTGGATGGCCGGCTCCCATTTTGACTGTTTTGTCTGCGCGATGGCCTTGCGCACCGGAATGCGAATGCTTTGTTTCAGTGCTTTGTCTAGTTCGTTTAGCTGACTTGTGCCCTCGGTGTAGTCTCCTTTGTGCATAAGGGAAACAGCTTCGATAAGTTGTCTTCTCTGGTCTTTCTGTGCTAAGGTCGTGGCCGCAAGTTTTTGAATTAGATCTGTGGTGGTGAGCTTTTCACTGAGGGTAATGGAGTTTAATAGGTAGGCCCAGGTTAGTACCTCCGCCAGGCATTCTGTTCGGTTTGTGCAGGCGTAGGCGCTGGTCCAGAGCCCTTTGCTTTCCGTCGCGGCTATAAGTTTCTCGAAGTTTTCGGCTGTCAGGTGTGCTTTTGCAAAGTTCATGGCTTGCAGGCGTCTGCCTATACATCTTGTCCAGAAGTGAGAATCTGCTACCTGAGCGTTCAAATCTAGTTGGTGCATGAGTTCGTGCATTAACGTTCTCAGTTGATTGCCTTTTGAGGTAGTCAGTGATCTTTCTGACATGGCTATGTAGCCGGGCAGGGACAGCCCGTATATTGGTTTGGTGTGAGCGTCGTCAGTGTTCTCAACCTTGATCAGTCGTATTGGTCCGACGCTACTAACCATGGTATTAATGTCAGGGTGCGTATCTGTGATGTAGTTGAAAAGTTCGCTTACGGTAGCGATTTCGCTGGGCTTCCACTCAATTGCTGCCGGTTCTCCAAACATTCTGCCGCCGTGATACTGATGGTCACTGGCATTCAAGAAAGTGAGGTGTTGGGTGACAACCTTTGCCTCATTCACGGTTATGTCGTCTTTTACTTCCAAATAGCCTGAGGCGGCGGTGACACTTGCGAGTCCCAGAAGAGCCAGGGGGAGCAGATAGTGAAATCCGGACCTTTTCAATTTATTTCACCATGGACAATGCCGGTTCTGTCTTGTTTAAGCTCTTTGAGGCGTTGGTATTCATGAGAAAGTGATTGAGCACCGTGGTCAGCTTTTCACCGGGCTCTCCCAGTCTTTCTACGAGGGTATTGTGATTTCTTTCTTCCACCAGCACCACCTGTCCGTAGTCTGCCAGTTTGGCTCGCTGACAGGCGGAGAGAAACTGTACCGCCTTGTCTTTTTTGAGGCGCCAGTCGTTGGAAAGAGCAATGAGAAGACTGAGCCCTGGACTGCCGATTGTGGCTGTGCTACAGCGCTGCCTTAGAAGTTCCAGGGGCGAGGCGGAGTTTAACCTGGCGGGGTCGTCACCGAAGACCGCTTTGAGAATGGCTCTGTCCTTTCGATCTGCCTTTTGATAAGTCTGGCTTAAATCGAGAGCTGCCGGGTCGAGCAAGATCAGTGATTTGATGGCCCTTAGCTCCGGGCTATCGTGCTTGTAGAGGCTGGTTGTAAGCAAGGCAGCCAGGTGACCGCCGGCCGAATGGCCGAGCAAATAGACTCTTGTCTTGTCGCCGCCTACCTCAGCACTGTGTTTGAGCACGTAGCTAAGGGCATGTTCGAGATCTTGTAGTTGTTTGGGATGCTTGTTTGTTGGTGCCAGCCGGTAGTTAATGCTGACATAGAGAAAGCCCAGTTTGACAAAATAGGCGGCTCTCTCTTTCCCAAAAGCTTTGTCTTCTTTGTCGCCGCCGCTCCAGGCGCCCCCGTGTATGGCAAATATAATTGGTTTCAGCCGTGGTTTTGATGCGATGCGTGAGGTAGTGGCGCCGGTGGTGGCAGCGCTGCCTGCGGCATTGGTGCCTGTAGCGCCGGTCGTATTTGTCTTGGCGCTGTATATATCCAGGGTCTGTGCTCGGTCCGGTCCGTAGGCTCTTGTTATTTGAGTTGGAGGCGAGCTGTCTGCGTCGGCACAGTAGCCAGGCTCCACAGGTAGAGCCGCCCACAAGAAAAGCCCTGCCGCAAGAGTAAGAAGACTGAGCTTATGGGGCGGGCGCGAAATCGACAATGGCGCCTTCCTTCACCAGCTCTTCTTTGTGGGTGCCTTCCTTACCGGTTTTTACAATACCTATGGGTTTGCCCTGGCTATCGCTTTTGAGGCAGTCTTCCATGCTGCTTACGTTTCCACTCAGTTCGAATTGATCAAATACATAGGGTATGCCGTCGGCGCCCAGGGTGCCGGGGCCGCTTGTGATGTGAAAGTGAAGATGGGGACCGGTGGTGTTGCCGGAGTTGCCCAGGGTAGCTATGTGCTGACCGGGAGTGACCCGATCGCCTTCCTTGACTTTGATAGAGTCTTTCAGCAGGTGAGCATAGAAGGAGTAGTTTCCGTCTTCATGCTTGATGGTGATTGTGTTGCCGCCGGGATATTCGAGATCGCCGCTGGGCTTATTCTCAGGCTGACTGTCATAGCGATTGACTACGCCTACTACGGTGCCGGGAGCAACAGCAAAGACCGGCTTGAGGAAACAAGTGGCGTTTTCCAGTTTGTCCACCGGTGCTTTTGTAGTGTAGTTGTCTTCTGAAACTTGCAGCCAGTCTATGGCATAGCGCTGAGAGAGTTGAAGTTTGTTGTCGATGGGGAAAAGCGCTCTTCGGTGCCCAATGGAACTGGCGTAGCCGCCTATGGCCAGCCAGCCCTTGCCTCTGAGAGGCGGGCTTATCACCACTGCTTTATCCGGGTGCAAGCTAGTGGGAGGTGTAACAAGGGTTTTGTTTACCGGGGTTTTGCTCTTGCTGCCCAGCTTGGGGCTCTGATACTGAATATGGTGCGCCAGCGCCGCCGGAAAGTCGGGCTTGTCGCTTTCGATATTCAGGAAGACAATCTTGGTCTCAGCACCTTTCAAGGTGAGAGCGGGGGTTTTAGCCGGGCTAAGTATGGCTGCTTTCAGAGCTTCGCCGGTGAGGCTGTGAATTATTTTCTTGCGGTCGAGGCTGTCTGCCACGGCAATTTCTTTCAGCGTAATGGAGTTGCCTGTGTAATTGGTAATAACCAGCTCGTAGACGAGGTTGTACTTACCGTCCGTGCCGCGGAAGGGGCGAGGGCGAGTGGTGGTGTAGGTGATCAGTTCGGTCCAGTTTACCGGGCTTGTGGCTGTGGTCATGGCGGCGCTGTCGCCCTGCGCCTGTGCCGGCAGTGCCGGTGTGAGGGGAAGCAGGCACCAGGAAAGAAGCAGGAGCGAGGCCCAGTGGGAAACCTTTGAGGTCTTGACCATGCCGGTTGGAATTGTTTTTGTCACTTGTTAGCCGCCAGAGTAAGCATTTGCCCTGCCTGTGACCGTAAGGGTCAAGGCTGAGGCATGATTTTAACCCTAATGGCAGGGTGCTTCAAGCGGCCGGCACGAGGGTGGCCAGCACCTGCTTGAGTTCTGCTTTGTGCAGCAAATAGGCTTCTCGGGTGGCGGCCGTCAGTGCCAGTTCCATAACCATAGTGCCGCGCTCGGTTTCGTAAGGTATAAAGGCGCCGACAAAGTAGCGCGAGGGGTTGCCGCTTTCATTTTGAAATTTGCCTTCCACCAGTATGGCGGCCTGCCCCTTCACCCAGATTAAGGTAGCAGCATCGAAGTGAAAGAGTTTGGGCTGGGCGGAGTTGTCTTGGCCGGCCGGGCAGGTGTATTGATTGCGGCCGATGGTGGCGCTGCCGAAGAATTCCGAGAGCTTTTCGATGCTGTCGGCAAAGAGAATGTGGTTGTTGGGGCGAAATCTACCCTGTTCCACCACGCTTATGAGATTACGGCGGGTTTTTTCCGAGAGGGCCAGGCGGCTCAGTCTGACTGTGAGGCGGGTGCTGCTGTCGCCAACTATTTCAAATTGATTGCGTCTGTAGATTTTGCCGGCGAACTGGTTTTCTTGCCAGTGTTTGCCCAGGAATATGGTTCTCACCGGTCCAAAAGGGAGAGTGTGTGCTACTTCCTGCCGCTTGAGCGGGGGAGTCTTTTCGTAGCCCTTTTTGTACTCAATGAGAGAGTGCAGGGCTGAGGCTATGTGCGAGGCGGAATGACCTTGAGCGCCCTGTGCCGGCTCGGTCTGATGATGCTCCTGCGGTGGCAGGTTGAGCGGCGCTGCTGCTTGTTCGGGCTCGCTGCGATAAAGAGAGGGGGGTGGCGTGAGTACAAATGAGTTGTTCATTCTAGACTCTCTGCGGTTGCTTGAATTTTGTAGTAAGGAAGGGGTAGTTCAGCCTTGAGTTTGCTTAGAGTTCTATGATGCCTGGTAGGGTGTGAGAATTCCGTGAATATTTGTCGCTTGGTCGACAAACCCTCACATGGGCCAGTCCGCTGTTGCCCAGGAGGCGTTTGAAGGTGGCGCTCTCTATGTCGACCACCCGGTTGAGGCGTTTGTGTGGGCCCATGTCGTTGACGCGGGCTTCGATCATTTTGCCGGTGCGCATGTCTTGCACTGTGACATCGAAGGGCTTCTCTTTCTGGTTGTTGAAGTTTGGTAAGGCGACTGTGGCTTTGCCCGCTCTGAAAATCTCGCCGCTGGCGGTTCGTCGTCCGTAGGTGTTGTCTCCTCGTCCGTAGTGTGAGCCGATGCCCTCCACACATTGTCCAGGTGCCAGTGAGAAATGTCCTTTGTCCAGCGCGTGTTTGACGGGCTTGCCGTCTTTGTCGACAATTTTCAGGTCGGGTAGATGTTTTTCAGCTGCTTTGTCTTTTTCAGGATTTGGCAAGATTGCCGGCGCCTTGTCTTTATCCGGATTGGTTAAGACTGCCGTGTCCGTCTTCTCTCTTCCCTGCTCCGGTGCCGTCTTGATTTTGTTATCGTCTGCCCTGGCCTGTTCCGGCTTGACCACCGGTGGGGTAAAGGCTTCGTTTGACAAAAGTTTTCCGGCCGCTTTGAAGTCGTTATCTTCAGGGGCTTTTACATCATTGAAGTTAAAGGCGCGAGCTTCAGCCATGCACTGTCTCCTTCGGGGGACAAAGCGCACCAAGAAAAGTAAATAGGTTTTTCGTCTGGTGTTAAGGTGGGGTAGGGTATACGGCTATTGTGCATATGGCTTGTAAGAAAATTGTGAATTGCCTTTCGCGCATCCCTTCAGTTGGTGCAAAAAGAAAACCGATTTGCCTGGGGCAAACCGGTTTTGCTAAAGAAAAAAGTTATGGAGCTTGGCTGCAAGCGATAGTCTCGCCTCATCTTTATGCCACAGCGCCCATAACTTTAAACTGTTCTATATCTGAGTTTCTGTTTTTATCTATCTGGCTACGAATACCTTAAATTTCGGCTGCGCCAGATGATTGTGCGGCGACATGTGCCCGCTGGATTCGAGCCGGTTGGAGTGCCCGGACAGGGCGCTCAGTTGACCGGAGGCGTCGTAGGGCGCTGCGTAAGGCTGTTGCCCGTAATACTGCCCGGGAGCATATGCCGGTTGTCCGTAGGTCTGACCCGGTGCGTAGGCGTAATTGGCCATTGGAGCCGCCGGTGCCTGCATAGCTGGTGATTGCATAGCTGGTTGGGTGGCCAATTGACCGGCAGTGGGTGCCATCATAGCCTGGTTGGGCATCTGCCCCTGCATCTGCCCCTGCATCTCACTACCCTGACCATATTGCTGTCCGGGCATCTGACCATATTGGGCCTGCCCTGGAATCTGTCCGTAAGCCTGTTGAGCCGACTGGGGGCTTTGTCCGTCCGGTGTTGTGCCCTGTCCGGCACCTTGCTGGGCCTTCAATTCTTCCTCTCGCCGCGCTGCTTCCACCTCATCCCAGTTTATGGCGAAGGGAATCATCATGGCCAGGAAGGCTACGATAGCCACAATGATCGGTAAAAATGTTCTTGCCGGCACTCTGGTCAGGGGTTTGCCTTTGCCACCCACTCCTTGCAGAGCGGAATTCCATAAGGCGCCCTGGTCCGGGTGTCCGCCCATGGACTGATGCCCGTGACCGCCATGGCCGTTGCCGCCGTGCCCATGGCCGCCGTGTCCGTGACCGTTGCCGCCATCGCCGCCGCCGCCGCCTGTGAAGCTATGCCCCATATGTCGCCCCTTGATGCTGCCAAGCCGTTTTCATTTTATGTGCATGTGGTCACTTTTCAAAGTGAATCAGTGGGGAAATCACCAGAGCAGCAATGAAAATTGTTGGTAAGTAACTTGCTTCAGGCTGGACCGAGCGGCAGGCAAATGATGCGGTCGCAGTTTGATTTTGTCTGCAGAATTAGCAGGGCGTTGGGAAGATCGGTGCATTCCACTTTCGCTCTGGCTGCTTCCGGCGATTTGCCGCCGGCCATGTGTCTTTCCAGAAGCCTGGGCAAAATGGTCTCTTCATCACCGTCTACATACCAGATCTCATCTAAGTACTGGCTCACCTGGCTCCATGGTTCTGTATCAAGCAGCAGGTAATTGCCTTCCACAAGCACCAATTTATGACTGGCGTTGATGCTGACACCATCCGGCGTGGGTTCTTCTATGGAGCGGTCGAATGTCGGCCAACCCACGGAGGCGGTATCGTCCTGAATAGCCTGCAGTTTTTCCAAAAAGCCTGCGGCATCAAAAGTGGTGGGAATTCCTTTCAGCTCCCAGAGCCCTAGTTGCATCAGTTCGGCATTGGTCTTGTGAAAGCCGTCCATGGGTGCAACCTCGGCTACGACTCCGCCGAACAAATGATTGATTCGTTCCTTCAGCAGGCTTGACACAGTGCTCTTTCCTGCTGCCGGGGCGCCGGTGATGCCGAGGATATAGCGCTTGCCGTCGGGGACTTTTGCCAGCAACTCCTCAGCCAGGCTGTCTATGTAGGAGAGAACTTGCTCCTGGTCTTTGAGCTTGGGACCGGCTGTTTCTGACATTGATTCTAAAGACCTGATTGGAGGAATTTATTCGAAGATTTTATTCGAAGATTGATTTTAACGTATCCGATGGGGTGCGGGAGAATCGGACCGGCAGGTTAATCCTTCTAAATTTCGCCGCTTGCTCATGCTGCTTCTGGGCATAGAAAGAGAAGGGCGCTTATTTCTGTGGGCAAAAGTCGGCTTTTGCATTTAGTCGCCGGATGGGCAGTCAATGTTTTCTTTGCCATAAGCGGGTGAGTAAGTGAGTCCGGTTCGTCAGCCTGTTCAAAAGAAGAAGGTGGTGTACATCGAGCGCACTCGCACCGAGCCCCGTCTCGGCGGTGAAGGCTCGGGTATGGCGCCGCCTTACTTGATCGGCGCCGGGCTTCAATCTCATCTTCTGCTCGGACTCGATGTGGGTAATAATTTCAGCCGCGTCGCCGCCATGGTCGACGGCGAGGTTTGTCTGCTCTTTGACAGTTTCCTCTCCATTATGGAAGCGCCGCGGGACGAGCGATCATTCTCGAGTTTTTCCGCCACCAGCGGAGAAGTGGAATTCGCTCGTTCGATTCGCTCAAAGCTTGGTAGTGACTGGGTGTGCGAGGTGGGGGGTGTCAACTACGACGCCGCCCAGCTTTATTCTTCCGTTCTGCGTTTCATCAAAACCGGTGTGGAAGAGCGTCTGGAGAAACTGGTTTCGGGAGCGGTGCTGACTGTCCCCTGCACATTTTCAGCCGCCCAGCGCAACCTCATTCTGCAGGCTGCCGCTGATGCCGGGCTCAATGTTATCCAGTTGATTAATGAGCCGTCTGCTGCCGCCCTCCAATATTGCACGCTCAACCCACAAATGGAAGGGCGTTATCTGGTGGTGAGCATGGGGGCCGGGGCCTTCGGCGTCACGGCTCTGGAGTTTTATCATGGCATACTGGAGATTAAGTATTCGTGCGGCAATAGCGCAATAGGTGGGGATAATCTGGATGATCGACTTGTACAGTGGATGATAGATAAAATTGAGGCTGACAATAAGATCCAGGTCTTGCTGGACGGCGCCACCCGGGAGCGCTTACGAAGAGCTGCCGAGCAGGTGCGAAGAGATCTGGAAATTGCTGAAGTAGCCCATGTGCACATGCCTAGTTTTGCAGCGGCCGGTTCCGGTTATCTCAATCTGGCCTCCGCCAGGCGCTACAACCTGGTCGCTTCCATCACTAGAGCAGAATTTCTGGAGCTTGTAAAACCTATAAGCCTGGACATCGACACCGCTGTGGGTAAGGTACTTGCCGAAGCCGGGTTTGAAGTTGGTGATTTGAAGGCGGTTCTCTATCAGGGCGGCGTGGCAGAGACCAGTTATGTTCGCAACCTGGTGACGGCCCATACCGGCAATGTGGCCATTCGTTTCCTCGATCGCGATCGCTCTGCCGTATACGGTGCGGCGGTGCAAGCGAATTTGCTTTCTTATGGTGTGCGCGACTATGTGCTCTGGGATGTGCTTAATACCGACATTTGTGTGCAAACGGAGGGCACGGCGGGTGCAGTTGTTCAGTCTGTTGTGTCCGCCGGTACACCCCTGCCTGTCAAAGCTTACGGGCAGTTGCCGGTACAAAATCTGACCGCCTGTGCCAGGGTCTTTCAGACCAGTTCATCGCTGTCAGAATACCAGGCCCCGGTAGCCGGTCAGTCAGATGTAACTCTGGCCGAGGTAGTGGTGAACAACTGTCCACCCCCGAAAGAAGGCAAGACAGTGGTAGAGCTGGGTATTATTGTCAGTGCCGACGGCCGGGTCGATTATACGGCTCGCCATATGGAGCTTATGAGCCCCCTGCCCTTGAGCGTGCGTGAAGGGGAACGGGCTCCCTATCGTAACGTTCTTGATGAGTTGATGGACTATCGCTGCCAGCGCTCACCAGGCAGTGCGGCGCGGGTGGCGCGCCTGGCTCGCAAAATGAATATAGTAGCCGAACTAGTGCCAAAGACCTTACGAGAGCTGGGCTATCTTCCCGATGATATTGCCAGTGGTGTGGCTGTAGAACATATGCTCAAGCGCTTGAAACGAAGCAAAAGTAGCAACAGAGGCGTCCATATCGATGACGGAGATGGCCCAGCCACTTGCACGGGCTAGAGTCTGTAGCCCGGGGATGCTTGTTTTAAGAGTTGAGGCGAAGGCGAAAGTTTTGTCGAAAATCGCTCAGTCTTAATATTTCAAAGGGAAAGCCTGAGGTGATGAGAAGATAACTAGTTCACTTCTTCTCCGCCACCAGTAGCAGGCGTTCTGCACCAAGGGTGAAGGGTTCCGGCTCGTCTGGGTCGGGTGAGGAAAAGAGTTCTTCAACGGTGAAGCCGGCTACTTCCAACATCTGGCAGAGTTCGCCGGTCGTATAAACCCAGTGCGTGGCTGTGCGAGTTTCTTCTTTGCCGTTCTGGACAAAGACATATTTGGTCTCGACGGTACTGTTGCGGCAGTCATATTTGTTTTCGATTAGCATATACATGTCGCCGCGCTGCAGCCATTCTCTCTCTCCGCCATTGACCAGGAAGCATTCGGCGATCATGGATGATTCAATGACAAAACGTGCTCCCGGTTTCAGGCAGTTGCTCACGGTTTTGAGAAAAGTGTTGGTACCGGCTCGGTCGAAATACCCGAAGCTATTGCCCATGCAGAAGGCTCCATCAAACTCGTTTTCATATGTGAGTTCGCGCATATCGGCTTTAACGAAGGTAGTTTTGCACTTGTAAGCTTTAGCTGCCGAGCGGGCTTCTTCCACAAAAGTTTTGGAAAAGTCTACGCCGGTGACATCATAACCAAGTAAGGCCATGGGTATGCTCAACCTGCCGTTTCCGCAGGGCAGGTCGAGAAGCTTGCCGCCAACCGGGGCTGCCAGTGCTTCTTCCAGGAAATTCACTTCCCGCTGGGTGTCTTCGATTGAATTGGCGCGTCGCCACAGTTCAAGTGCGGCGCCCTGAAAGAAGTGAGCGAACCAGCCGGTGCTTTGAGTTTTGGAGGTCATGAAGTTTATCTCTGCTGCAAAAACTCAACCAGTGTACTCGAAATTCACTCTTCTTTTGGCGGGCTCTTTTCCCTGAATTCATTCTTTTCTTTTGGCCCAGGCTTTTCTTTTGCCCCAGGGTTTTCTTTGGCTGGGATGCCTGGATTACTGGTGATACCCCACATTCTCGGCGCCATGTAAGCTTCCTGCGCCATCCCCAGTGGTTTCTCGTAAAAGTCGTGGCGCATGATGAAGAAAGCAATGGCATACGACGGAATGCTTCGGGCTTGCAGGCGAAACTTTTCATAGTTCTTTTGGTCGCCCCTGTCATTGGCTTGGATGGCCTGGTCCATCAGTTGCAGAACTTTGGGGGTATTAGAAACTCTCGTTATATATTCCGGTGCCATGATGATCATGCCTGTGCCGAGTGTCACACAGAGCAGACCCGTGATTGCTTTAGCCAATAGGTCGCCCGCCTGTCGGCGAAATTTCCAGAGTAGCCAGAGGCTGCCTATCCAGCAGAGCACCATAACGACTATAGCGCTGATGAAGTCTCCAAATAGCTTTAACGGTCCCCATAAGAATATGGCTAGCTCAATGGCAGTTACCAGAATCGTGAGCGGCACCCAGAAGACCCAGGCGGTCACGTGATGCAATTTGTAGATGGCCGCATCCGCATTCTGAAGTGGCGGTACGGATACCCTGCTGGAGGTCTCGCGCTCCACCACAAAGCGCTTACATATCAAGTCGGTTAAGCTCTGGGTGCCCTTTCGAAAGCAGGGAAAACTGAGTACGGCTGTGGTTACTAGTGCGGCGATGAGCGAGAGTATGCAAGATAGATAATCAAGTTTATCTTTGTCGGGGCTGGCGGCGTTCTTGCTGAAACAAAAGGAAAGTGTCGTCAGGATGGTAAGTCCGATGAGAGTGAAAATAGGAAGATACAGAAGTGTCTGGGTCAGCGTTTTGGATATACCATCGCGCAGGCTTACATTGCTGTTGCTGTCTGATACCACTTTCAATCCCATGGCCCATTTGCCTGGTGTGGCTGCCAGCTTGCTCGCTTCAAAGAGTGCTATGTAAAGATAAGGAATAGTGTTTGCCAGAATGACGACTGCAAATGCACCGCCCAGGTGCAGCATGTATGGGAATGGTATCTGACCTGGGTTTGTCAAGCCCCCGCCGCCGGTCAAGAAGTACTGTCCCACCGGTATCAATCCGCACAGGGAGACGACGAAGACCACGACGCCGAGGATGAATTCGTCGATGACGGCAGCAAAAAAACGCTGTTTGAAGCCGGCTGGTTGATTTATGGCAAGGGCTGTGGCGTGCGAATCCCTTTGGCTTGCTGTGTGCATTGCAGGCGGGCTTTCATTCGAGGATGAATAGGGTTTCGCGTTCACATTCGCATTTGCTTCTTTATCTTCATTCTCATTCGAAGGCGGCATTGCCATGGTACTTTGCTGAGAATGCAAAGCGGAGCCCTTATCTTTAGCGGGCCCCTGAAACGTGGAAAGTGTTTCGGTGTTGATTGTGTTCTTGCATTTAGGGCAAGTAATTTCTTTGGTTTCAAACACTGTGCTGCAATTTGAGCAAGTAACAGTCAATTTGACCTTATTGGCTTGCAGGTCGGCGAGCTTTTCATGGTCCATAGCCAGGTGAATTCTCTTTCTAAAGATCCAGGTTGTCGGGGATGCCGGGTGCCGGTCTGTCAGGAT
Source organism: Candidatus Obscuribacter sp. (assembly GCA_016712465.1). Taxonomy (GTDB): domain Bacteria; phylum Cyanobacteriota; class Vampirovibrionia; order Obscuribacterales; family Obscuribacteraceae; genus Obscuribacter. The sequence continues at coordinate 5,727,304 of JADJQZ010000001.1, read as the reverse complement.
GCCAGTGCAATATGCCCGCATTTTAGCAGTTTGGCTATTTGCTCAGTAGGTTTTGCCATCGTTTATCGGCCCGTTGACCGATAAACGGGTATTTTCAGATCGGTCTGTCGGCGCCAAGAATCGGGTGAAGCGCTGATGGTTTGGAAGATGCCAAAATAGGACAATTAGAGTGTTGAGAGAGCCTGAAGGAAGAAAACGCCGGCGGATCTAAGTCCGCAATCAGGAAGCCCGGCTCATTCTTCAAAACGCTCCGCTTACTCGCTCTTTGAGGGTCTTTAGAATGTATAACTTAGAATTCGGCTGTGCCGCTGGCACGGCCTCAGCCCCGGCTGTGGACAATTTTGACGGCAGTGTCCGGACCTGTGGTCTGGACGGGAAGCAGGAATTTCTTCAGGAAGTAAGGCTGATTATCTCTGCCGGAAGAGTTCCAAGCAGGGATATCGAGAAACCTGAAGAAACTTCAGCAACTTGTTCCAACGGTGTCTGTGCCGTCACCTGGAAGCCGGTCCGGAAGTGAAGGGGTTCCTTAATGTTGGTTCTCCTCCAGCGGGGTAAATTGAGGGAGTTACCATTGCTCCGGGGCGACATTTACTATGAGCGAAAGCAAGAGCGCACTTGCTATCAATCAAACTATTTCCTATGGGTTTGATTCCAACCTGGTGAGCACCGGTCCCTCCGGTCGATCGCATCTGACTCTCGCGACTTCCATCCGGGAAGCCCGCTATCCCTATTTCTTTGAGGGGCGGGTGAAAGAGGCGCGCAGTGTGGCGCGGGCGCTTTTGACGCTATCTCAAGTTGTCGGTGCGCGTTTTTACACGCCGCCCAATATGCTGAAACGCATCATGGCTGAGCGTGACCCTGTTATCACCAGCGGTGCCGGCGCCCTGCGCTTTGAGGGCTTCAGTGCATGTGCCAGTGCCTATGCCCGCGTGGACCTTTTACCGGGTGCTTTTGACGGCGATGTTGTAGAAAGAGGCACAACCAATGTTGACTTCAACGCCGCTTTGAAAGCTGCTCTTGCTTCCACTATGAGCACCGATGCGCTGGACGTCTCTGTTGGGAAGGAGGAGTTTGCTCTTGCCAAAGGTGGCGCGCCTGTCATCGAGAAGAAGGTGCGGCTGCCGCTGCGCTGGCTGAAAGGGTTTGTTGAGGTGCAGGCCTATCAGGCTCGCATGGAGAAGAAACTTACGGTTGGAAAGAGCGAAGCCCTCAGTTTTCTCAGGGGGCTACCGCAAAATGCTCATAACCAGTCGCTTTTCTACGTGGTGCCCTCCGGTCGGGGCCTGCGCTTGAGCCAGGTGGCTGCCGGTGGCGGCAGTTCAGCTCCGGTGCAGGTGGGCGGTCTCAAGCGTTTGCAGCTACTGAGAGAGCTTGTGCCTCTGATTGCCAACTCTCAAAAAGCCGCCATGACCGTTTATGCCAGTCCGGATGGGCAGGCCAGCGAGTGGAAGCTTTACTTAGACCAGGGGCTGGTGTTCTCGCTCTCTATGACTGCTCAACCTTTCCGTGGCTTTTCCGGGGAGGGGCAGGTACTGGCTGACCTGACGGAAGTGCAGGAAGAAAAGTTGGCTGGGCTGCGGGCGGCTCTTAAGTGGCAGCAGAATCTGAGTTTGCATGATCTCTCCGGCGCCACTGATACCAGTGCCGATGAGCTTAAGACCGCCCTGGCAGTTCTTGGTAGTCGCGGTCTGGTCGGCTACGATCTTGATTTCGGTACTTACTTCCACCGCGAGCTGCCCTTTGACCTGAGTCTTGTGGAAAACATGCATCCTCGCTTGAAGGCGGCACAGAAGCTTCTGGCTGAGGGCGGCGTCAGGTTGCTTGATGCCGAAGCGGATGCCGATGGCGATACGAAGGGTGATGCCGCAGAGGACCGACTGCGACTGGAAGTGAAAGGCAGTGATGTCATGCATGTGGTGACATTATCTCCACTGGATAGTTCTTCACGCTGCACCTGTCAGTGGTTCAGTAAGTATCAGGGGGCTCGTGGTGTTTGCAAGCATATACTGGCAGCCAGGCTGAAGCTGGCTGTTGATGAAGGCGATGGCGGCGAGGAAGAGAGCGACGAAGATGGTGCGGAAAATTTAGAAGGCGCGGCGAGCTGATTAGGAAAGAGAGACAAAAGTGGCGGAAGTTAAAGAGCTGGAAGCAACCCTTGAACATCTTATTCTCAATGGCCCGGTTGAGGAACTGAGAGAGTTCCTGACCACAACTGAGGCTCGGGCTCAGCGGTCCAAGCTTTCTTCGTTAGCCAGGACCTGGCACAAGAAGGCAGATGGAGGGGCTTTTGAGCAAGACGGCGATACTTACAGATTTAAGGCTGATTATCCCTCTCATGTCTCTGGCAATGCTTTCGAGGCTGTGGTTCTCACGGCCTCTGCCGGTGAGTTTAAAGGCATCAAGTGGCATGCCGGTGAATTTTCTTGTCTGACAGAGACCACTGCCAGACTGCTTGCCCCAGACTGCTTGAATGCCTGCGTGGAAAGTCTCTTGATTGATAATCCAAGAGCTTATCGAGGTGTGAGAACTCTGGTCAGCCTGGGTCTTTGTGCCAGACCCAAAATAGAGCAATATGGAATCGGTTTGATTGCATACAAGGGATATCACGAGCAGCGAGATGCTTTCATTGCTGAGCTTCGTCGCGACCCGAGCATATTGAAGGAAGACATTTGGCTTTTATTTGAAGTGGAGGGCAGTGGCGAAATCAGTCTGGCGGCAATGGATAAGTTCTCCAGACCGGGGCATCTGTGGAGCGATGTTCTATATTGTCTACAGGAGGACGGCAGTCTTTCCCGAGATAGGCTCTTGAAAGCAAGTCTGGAAGCCTTGAATAGAGGGTTTATTCAATTCAGAGCGGGCTGGTTCTCGCGCTTTCACGAAGTTTTGAAACCGACTGAGAGCGAGCGCTCACTACTCGTGGAAGACTACGGACGGCTCCTTGCGAACAATATTCCACCTACGGTTTCTTTCGCCCTTTCGGCCTGGCTGATCATCGACAAGGCCAAGCCTATCGAAAGCAAGATGGTAGAGCGCTATCTGCCGCCCTGTTTCGCTTCTCAAACCAAAAGTACCCTGCTTGGTGCTTTGTCGCTAGTTGAGAAGGTCTGCAAAAGAGATAAAGCCTTTCGTAAGCCTTGCTTGAAAATGGCTTTGCAGGCTCTCGCTCAGGAGAATGCCGAAGTGCAGGCTCGCCTTTTGAAACTTCTGAAGGCTCACCAGGATGTTGTGGATGAAGAAATTACCGGACTTATAGAGCAGCAAATGGTTGCGATAAGTCCGTCACTAGTGGATGAGTTTAGAAGCATTCTTGGCAATACCGCAGAACCTGAGATGGAAGTCTGCGAAGTCTATTCTATGGCGGATGGCGCTTGTGAGACTTTTCATATGGGTACACCGCTGCCCGTGATTGAAAGCCCTGAGGAGTTTATTGAAGCTGCTCTAACCATAATTGAAGCACCTTTTAACCCTGCCTCCGTAGACGTGATACTGAAAGCGGTGGCGCTAGGTAAGGTTGAGGCTCTGCGCAACATAGGCAGATCAGAGGATGGTTCTCTTCTAGCTAAAATGGCTGCTCCGCTGATTGCCAGGCTGAAGAAGGTTGAGAAACTACAGGCAGAGTCTTGGAATAAGGGCGCCTTCTATTTCTTCTTGCATTTCTTGTTGCACTTTTTGGGTGCCGATACCATTGCAGACGATCACAGAGAAAAGCCGCTGGAGTATTTTAGGACTCTAGATGAGGGAGCTATAGAGAAAATCTCGTTTTGCTGGACGATAAGACACTTTGCGGAGCGACTGCTTGGTATCTTGGAAAGAACTGCCAGCGGTGTTTTCATCAGTGCTGGATTGCCCAGTCTGGATAGCGGCTATGTCAGTGCGGAAGAGTTTTTACAGCAGGCAAAGGAAGCATCGTCTGTTGAATTCGCCTTTATGGAAAGAGAACCGTATTTGGCTTTAATGCGGTTGCCCTGGTGTGCTCATGATCAGGTATTGAAGGAGCTTGGCGGTAAAGGCTATAGCGGTAAGTATGTTGAGAAGCTCAAGACAATATTGCAGCAGCTTGTATTGGTCAGGCAGAAGCATGCCGGTGCCGATCCCTGTGAGCGCAGTCTCTTGATCGTCAAGGATCTACGAGAGAGTAGTGACAAAGGTATGATGGAGATGGCTCATTCGCCCGCATTCAAAAGTCGCGATGAGAGTATTATCCAGCTTGCGTTCTACAACTATCCGATTCTTTGTGAAGAGTTTCATGAGAGGGGCATAAGTGAGTGCCAGAGCGTAGTCCGCTGGTTTGAAGCGGCCGATTTGGCTCTGAGATTTTACTTCCTGCCGATGGCTCTGGGTTTTGCACCCTTGCAGGACAGGGCTAATCTTTTGCTTGCCACTGGCTGCTTGCTTTCTGCCCCGGAGGTGAAATCCCTGGTGACTGACTGTTTGATCGGGAGTATTGAGGAAAAAAGGCTCAGTCCTGATCGTCTGGGAGAAAAACTGGGGCTGCTCTTGCATATGGAAATCAGTATGCCTAAACGAGTGGCGACAATACTGAGCGAAGTGGCTAGAGTTAGCAGTTTGCATAACGATGCCGTCAGGCAAATTCTTGAGTATAGCCTTGCTAGAAATCCAGAGGATTCCCAAATTGGTACACCGCGAGATCTCGGTACCGTGCTTGAGCTATTGCAGAGCTGTGCGCTGAAGGCTCGGCAGCCAATTGGTAATGCGGCTGCAAGGCATTACCTGGGAAGTCTTAAACCTGGCAGCAAAACAGGAAAAATTGCAAAAGAGTTATTGGCGCTAAAACTAAAATAGGTAAAGCGTGTTTTTCCCTGGGCTGGCGATTTCGTTTTTTTTGCAAGTGGTTTAACGTCCGCTCTGCTTCAAGAGCACACCGGCATTAGTAGTTTGCGTATCGCCAAACTGTCCCATCTGCCATAAAGTGGCAGCGGCTTCATAGCGCAGTACGGGCTGTTTGGGTTTGAAGGCACCGATACTGCCGAAGGCTCTGTGAATGTTTGAGCCTTTGGGTCCGGATACATAGAAATCCTGGTTGAGATAGCCGGTGAAACGCTCCGACACGTCTTTGCCGTCGCTGAATTTCCACACGGCGTCCATCTGGCTGCGCCAGGGCGGCAGGGTTTTGCCAACGTCCACACCAACCTTAATTCCCAGCATTTCCTCTCTGGTGAGGGGCTTATCGGGGCGGAATGTGCCGTCTTCGTAGCCTATTGAATAGCCTGCATTTGCCAGAGCCTGAATGTATTTGTATTGGGGAACGCTGGCGGGTACGTCTTTGAAGATTGGTGCCAGTTGCGGTGCCAGACGCAGGCGCTTGGCTTCCGGCTCAAGAATATTGAAAGCTTTGTAGAGCCATTCAATATATTCGGCTCTTGTTATAGGTTTGTTCGGCTCGAACTTATTGCCCATACCCTCAAACAGCCCCAGACGAGCCAGGTCTTTGATGGTGTCGGCGGTAGGTGTTTCTTCCAGGTCGATGAAGGTGACGGTGGCTTTGTTCTCGTTGCCTGTTGCACCCGGAGCTGCTTGCGTTGCGTTGCCGCCTTGTCCGGCTGCATTCGGCAAAGCATCGCCGGTGTTCAGAGAACCATCTTTATTGCGATTGGCTAGGGCATCGTTCATTGGCTGCAGGGCGGCTTTCAACTCGGCGGTTTTGGCCTGGGCGAAGGTGTCTTTCAATATGGCGATCTGGGCTTTCAGACCGGCGTTTTCGCTTTCAAGGTCTGATATGCGGTCTTTCAGAGCTTGAGTATTTTCGCCGCAACCGGCAGTGATAAGTGTGACTGTGAAAGCAACTGCCACAACATTCAAGACCGAATTCTTTTTCATAAGCCCCCCGGAGCTAGACCTGATTACATTTACCACGCGGCAACGTACGAGTTTCAATTGTCAGGCATAACGATAGACCCATAGATTTTAGCTGGTTTGTGAAAATAACGTTGCAATGATGCAAGGCGGAAGCGTAGTTTTTCCATTCGTGGTTTTGGATTTCCCACCGGCACAGGTTCCGCTTGAGTTGTAGTTTGCGCTACACTTTTTTCACTTGTGGGAGGTTCGCCCTATGAAGATCCGTGGCCAGGTATTTTTTCTTGCTGTGCCGCTATTGTGCATGGTGTTACCGGCTTGTGTCGGTTTATCTCCCGCTCAAAACCAGGGACTCCCTCCTGAGCCATTATTCGTTATCAAGGTTGATCGCGATAAGTCTCTTGCCCCTTCGGCAGTTGACGACTCATCGTTGGATAAGTTCTTTTCAGATGAAATTGAGCAGCCGGGCTTAAACCGTGACCGTTTTGACCGAATTATGGCCGATGCCATAATTAAGTTTGATCCGACCCAGGAGCTAGTTTCCATTAAGGATCATAATATTTCACTGAAGCGCTCCGACGGTACGACTTCCAGTACCTTCACCGATAACGCCTGGGCTGTTTGCCGACAGATCCCGGGCAAACGCAAGAGTAGTTTAAGAACGTTCCTATGTAGTACTAAGGAGATAAATGGCGGCGCCTTCAACAAGAGTAGTGGTATCAATGACGTTGTGCCTCTGGTGCGTAGCACTGAAATGATTGAGCAGACCAGCGCCCTGGGTGCGTCCGCCCAGGGCGCTGCGGCAGAATCTCTCAAGCTGGCCTGGCACCCTATCGCTCCCGGAATCGTTTGTGTCTACGCTTCAGACTCGCCCAACAGCCTGGCTATGCTCTCAGCAGAAAAGGCGGCTCAGTTTGGCCTTGGTGCTGCCGATATGAAGAAGGTGCCCCTCCAGAACTTGCTTTCGCATCTGCCGACCGATATCAGTGTTTATGCACAGAACGGAGTCTTCATGGTGACCTGCGGTGGTGATTTTGAGTCCAGTTTGATACTGGACGATAGATTGATGTCTGCTCTCAAGAAACGTGTTAAGGGGCGGCTTGTATTTGGTGTCAGCAATAAGGATGTATTGATAGCCGCCGATGGCGGCGATCCTTCTGCCGTGGCCAGGGCCCGCCAGCTAATCGAGCGCAATATTCGCGAAGGTAGTAGACCTGTAAGCGATAAGCTTTATTATTGGGATGACGGCAAGATAACGCTTTGGCAATAGTGCAAATGTCGTCGAGCGGAAGTTGGAGGCTTTGTAAGGCAGACTATTGAACTCCCGTGGCTTGTTCAAAGTTGGTGTTCTATTTTTCCTCTCCCTTAATCTGGGAGCATATTTTGTTGCCTTCTATTCTCTCCGTATGCTCTCAAGCACCACCGCTGCCGCTTGCATATTGGCAGCTTTGCTTGATTTAGGTCTGGGCTTTACACTTTGGCTTCAACCGGAACTTATAGCGTATATAGGGTGAGAGAGCCGGATCTACCTGTAGAAAAGTGCAGAAGTTTCACCTTGCGCTGCTACCGCGACTTAATGCCGGGATTGGTTGGAAGAACGCTGCTGGAAATAGAGGGCAAGGATCAGAATTACATCATTACGCAGTGCCGGTTTTCAGCACCGGCTGTCCTGGAGCTCACGTTGACCGGTCGCTCGGAACCAAGGGCTGAAAAAATTTGTCGGATCGACGTTCGTGAACAGCGGCTCGTTCCGTTTACTATTTCTGAATTGCTGAGTCGATAGAAGTGTCCAGGCAATTTGAGTCTGGATTGATCCAGAGTGGCGTTCTGTTTCGATGTGGTTTTTAATTGAACGGCGGGGTATTCTTGCTGAACAGCTAGTATAAGGAGGCTGAGTCGGTGATTGGTAAACCATTGCTGAGGTTGACTCTGGCTATCACACTTGGTCTGGGGCAGTGGCCCGCTACGCTGGTCCTGGCTCAGGGGGCTGGTGCAGTCGGTGCGGGTGGGACTGTCTCCGAGTCGCCAAACACCCAAGATCATGGGGGCAATCCCTCCCTTGAGTTTGCTTCCACTGCCGAAAACTACAGTGTCGCTCCGGTTGTTTTGAAGGTTTCAAAAAATGTTTCCATGCGGATGATGATCATGCCGCCCTTATCTGGAGCATTTGGCAGTCAAACTCTCGTTTCAGTTGGTGGAGTTGATGTGCGAGGTATGACGCCGGCTCAGGTCTACGGCATGCTTCGGGGAAAGGCATCTGATTGCGTGGAAGTTGAAGTATTAGACGGCGATCGGCGGCTTGAAACCCGTAAGCTTTTCTTTATCAAATCTGAACTGCCTGTGGCAACTCACTACAGCGCTGAGACTTTTCGCCAGATGCTGATTAGCCTGGGCGGGTTGCGGGAATTTGGCGGCAATCTGATTGAGGGCAGCGCCGCTCCCTACGATTTACCTGCTATTGCTCAGTGTCATGGTTGTCTGGAAGATCGTGAAGTGGTAAACAAGCCGGGAAACTCTAGAAGGCTGTTGCAGGCCTTGCTGTTGAGTCAGTCTATGGGAGACTTAAAAACTGCAGAGCCGATTTTGAATGAATTGCTGAAGGTACAGAATTTAGATTTATCCCCTGCTGGAGGCGATGGGGGGACCTTGCAGATGATTGTAAGAAATCTGGTGGCACTTGGACAAAATCAAGCTGCACTTGCATTATGTAATGCTGGTTTGCGGTCAGACGAGATAAATAGTCAACCTGCGTTAGAGAAGTTCAAGTTGATGAGATGTTTCGCTGAGTTGAAAGAGGCAGAAGGGGTCAGTGCTTCCGATAGTTATGCTGTTAAACTGGCGTCAACACTAGCCAAAGGCAGTGTTGACTATTACCAAAATATAGTGTGGCTCAGTGACTATTTCGTTCGCCGTGGTCAAATGAATCGGGCTCTTTCAATTTGTGAGGCGGTGCAGGCAGGGGCTCGGGTGCGTACTCTCCCTCCCAACCCGACAGCACTTCCTCTTCCTTCCTATGTGGGTTTGGTGAGTGAGCAGGGCTTGGCCAGCTTTTTCTACCAAAGTGCCTGGCTTAAGGCAAAGGTTGGTGACTGCGCTGCCGCCAAAGCTGATTTGGAGGTTTTGTCCAATTACTATAAGAGGGCTTTTGGGGCTGCCAATCTTACCATTCTCAATAGAGTGCCGGAATATTTCCCGACACCTGCGCAGGTGCAGGAAGCCATAACCGAGCTGGAGAACAGTCGCAGTTTGCCGGCGCCGCCGCAGGCTCAGATTCAGCCGGAATACGCGCTCTTTCAGAATGATGATGACCTGTCACAAGCCGGCTTTTCTTTGTTGGCAGCCTTTTACAAGGCTGTTTCCGTAAAGAATGAAACTGCCGCCCTGAACAGCGCTACAAGTCTGCTTTCTCTTTATGGCAAGCAAGAAGTATTGTCGCATTGGCAGGCAACGGAATTTACCCGTCTCAACATGTTCTGTGCCTTACTGGGTGTGTCTCGAACCTTGAGCGATCAGGGTTGGTACAGCGGTTCTGAAAGTATCCTGAATAAACTGCAGGCAGTCGTTGCCAGGAAAAATATTTCCCGCGACAGTAAGGAAATGGCTGATGTGATGATCAATGCCGAGCATGTGGTCAATGCCAGCCGCTCCGGGCTGGAACTTGAAAAGCCGTTCTCGCTTCTTGAAAGTGTCTATCATTCTACTGCCATGCGGGGCGAGGCTTACAATGCCGGTTGTGCTCAGCGCAGACGTGAAGATAGCTGGCGTGTGCGACTGAGGCTTTTGGCAATGGGCTACTATCACGCCGGTGATGTTGCCAGAGCAAAGATATTTCTTGATCGGGCTTTATTGCCCAATCTTCCGACGCTGTTGATGCCGGGTGACCCCGCTATTTTGAGCGATGATAATATACCTGAGGAGCGCTTTGCCTTGCTCTTGGGTGCAGCCTGCATTATTGCCAGGCAGGGTGACTTCGCGAGCGCCGACAAATTCGCCGCTCTTGCTAGAGCTGAAAAGTGTAGCCTGGATGAGCAACGCGCTGCTGGCATTCTGGAATATGCAAACATTCAGTGGAGCGCGGGGCGGAAAACAGAGGCGATTGCCTGGCTTAAACAAAATCGGACGGCACTACTGCCACTGCCTTCTGCAAGTCTTCTAGATTGCTTGCTGGAGCGATCTTCTTCTCCCAAAAGGGATGATTTGGGGGGGCGCATTGATGAACGGTTAGCTGAACTGGTACTGGCTCAAGGTGATCTGCGGGGTGCATACAAAATAATCGGTGAGTCAATTGCCAAAAGCAATATCAATTCGCCGCGGTCTGCTTTGCTTACTGCTGGGGAACTGGCGGAGAGGGTCGGTGATTTTAAGTCTGCTGCGGCCTATTACGAGGCAGTCAGTTCGAGGTATTCGTCATTGCCGGTCCGCAGTTCTTTGAGTAGTCGAGAAATAGATTGTGTGAAAAAGGCTGTGGATATGGCAGAACGGTCAGGCGATTGTGATCGCAAGACTCTGGCCAGGCTTTATTGTGCGCTCGCCAGGCAAGTTTCCTCTCGCTCGCCGTCGCTCGCTTACGCAGCATATGCAAAGGCTGTTGCCGCAACGCCGGATAGCGATCCAGGGAAAGCAGATTTAATCAGGTGTATGAATGGTTATAAGGCTGCGGCATCGCCTTCGAAGCCGGATAGAGCTCAAGAGAAGCAGCAAGTAGCTTCTGATATAGCATTGCGGAGGAAGGAGGCGGAACTGGCTGAGAAAAATGGTCTGCCTAACGCATACACTCACTGGATTGTTCTTGGCACCTTAGAGGCTCGGGCTGGGTCTGTCGAGCGAGCTATTGCCGATGCCAGGCATGGAGTGAGAGTTTTTAATGAGAAATCCGGCAATTTTACGAGAATCGGTGGAGGTCTTGTAGGCTACGGAGCTCTCGCCGAGGCCCTCAGACAGGCTGGTGCGGCTGATAGGTTTGATCAGCTTCTGAAAGAGGCGGTTGAGCGCGTTAGGGTAGTCAAAGGAAGTGGTTCAGTAGCATTGCAGTGGCAGCTTGAGCAGGTCTTCAAATATTATGCTGTCGGTGATAGGCCGGAGAAGGCCCTGGTGGTGTTGGATGAGCTGCTCAGTTGTGATCTGACCCTGGGAAACTATCGGCTGCCGGACCGCAACAGGTTCGTTTTTTGTGGAGGTTTGCAGGTTGAGATAAATAGCAGTGAGCAGGTTGTTGACGATCTGCGTGAGACCGCATTGAGTACTGTGAAGAAAGGGGATAGTCGATTTGCTTTGCTGGTTCTCAATAAACTGCTGAAGGCTCAGAGGAGGCAACTTGGTCCGACAGATCGTCGAATCGGCGTTACTTATAATGCCTGCGCACAGGCTGAGTACAGGGCTAACAACTATGCTGGGGCCTTTCAATATTTTGAGAGAGCCTTACCCATACTGCTCCGGTATCAGCCTGAGCAGGCGGTGATTGGCATGCTGGGATCCGCTTATCAGGGAACTCTTGCGGCGCTGGGCAAGCAGTCGATATTGGATGAATATGAGAAGCGCGCAGGTGAAAAGGCTCGACGGGAGAGGGAGGCGCAGAACCTTCTCGTGTTGCGAGAGCAGAAGGCCTTACTGAGGCTTGAGGAAGCCGAAGTCGGCATTGACTGGCCAGTAGTTAAGCAACGTGGTCTTAGCCTTGGCTTAATGGAAGAATTGTTGGGGTTTCTCGATGCTTACAAAAAGTTGTCGGCTACTGGCGGCAGTAAGCTGGAACAGCTTAAGTGTCTGAAAAGGATTGAGCGGTTTGGAGAAGATCACAATCTGCCAGTTCTCAGAATTAGATATATGGCACTGAGAGTGACACTGGAGGAGAAGCTCAAACCAGTTGATGAAGAGATTAAGCGTGAAAATTACTCCTCGCTGATAAATGGATTTATTTTCATCGGAGACATGCCCAATGCCAGGCTCTGGCATAGAAAGCTCGCTTTACTTGATGAGTATTCTAAGGAGAGTTATCCTTATTTGTGTTGGCTAGACTATGGTATTCAGTGTGGTGCCTGTGCGTTTCCCACCAGCAGAGTGTTGAGTCTTGAAGATGAACTCATGAATAAGCCGCTGGATAAGCTTGTGGGTTATGAGTCCGGTTACTTGCAACGCATTCAGAGTCTTTATAGAAATGCTGCTCGGGCTGCTAAGTCAAAATCTGAATTAGAGTCCAGGAGCCTGATAGAGCGAGCGAACCAGTTGCAATCGAGGATTGTTATTCTAGAGAGTATTAGGGCTGATAAAGAGGCAAAAGCTTTTCAAGCCAGGCAAGAGTATTTAAGGCAATCACCGGCCGAGCGTACTAAGCTCGCCATGGCGAAGGTGCAGCAAGATATAGCTCAAGCTGACTGGATTGCTTTTAATTTAGATCGAGGTTCTTTGCTGTCAGAGTGGCATCTATTGTCGGAAGGAGAGCGAGCGTATTTTCTTTCCAAGTATTTAGAGATAGCCAGGAATCTTATCAAAGCACACCGGGGAGATTTAGTGAGCACCTATCTGGCCGCCCTGCATCATAAAGCTTCCGGAGTAGATCTAAAATCGATATGCAGCAGTCTTGATGAATTGATCGCCATCGCATTGCAGATGGGAGATCGCGAGACGGCCATGACCATCATCAATGAACTTGTCGAAATGGCTTCTTCTGGTCAATACCTTGAGAACGAGGCTGCTGAACTGAGAAAGCAGAGAGAGTTATATTTGTCCTTTCTGCGCGAGCCGGAAGTGAATAATGTGCGACTTGCAAACGAGGGGCAGGTGCGCGAACTGGCCCGGGGCTTCTGCGTGAAACGCAGTATTTTGGCCTGGCAATTGCTTCGTTTAAATGATTGCAATAACTATGGCCCTGGCCGAAAGCCCGTAAAGTCTGCTGTTGTGAAGTTTCTCGATACCGACAGTGAGAGACTGCCGCTACTTCTGGAGAATGACACTGCTCAATACAGAGGGTATGCTCGTCATACAATGGCACCATTTAAGCCTTCTCCGCTGCCACCGGAAACTGCCAGCCCTCTGAATCCGTATGCTCTTTTCAGCCTGCCTCCTGGTGATTATAAAGCTGATAGCCTGCGTTTCAGCTCTATCCGGTTTATGTCTCCGGGACGGACTCGTATTTATATTTCAGGCGGCAGTATCTGTGACGGGCCGGTAATCTGGCAATTCAGTCAGGGGGCGGTGAGTACAAAGCCTTATGCGGGAGGGGATGGTGGTGAAGCCACTCTTGAGATCTGGTATGACGGTGAAGGGACTATTCGCTTCGATGATCGCTTCAATTTCAGCGGGCTCATCTACGCACCCATGGCCAGAGTGGAGATGGTTGCGCCAACCGGCGGTAACTTTAAAGGTGCTATCGTTGCCCGGGATGTTTTGGTGGATGGGAATGTGACCATTAAATACGATCCGTCCTTCGAGTATTTAAACGGACATTAGGGCGCCTTCTGGGACGAATTATCTCCCCACGGATACGTTTGCCGGAAAAGTAAAGAGTCTTTGAGCGTTATAGCAATAGATAGGACTACTCCAGACCATTAAGTTTTTGCAGGCACCCATTCGGTTTTCGGTAGACCGCAATGGCAGTCGGGTATAGAGGTTTTGCCTGACCAGGTGATTAAATGCTGGAACCGCCCTTTCTCAAGCAATTGAAGGAGTGCAAGAACGTTCTCATTGTGGGAGCAGGCGGCGGCTTTGATGTATTCACCGGGTTGCCGCTATTCTTTGCCTTGCGAGAGGCGGGAATCTCCGTGCATCTGGCCAATCTCTCGTTTTCCTTTCGCCATGGTGAGATAAGCGGGAGAGAACTCAGTAGGAATGTTGTGGCGGTTACCGCCAGATCCCGTGGTAATGAATATTATTTTCCGGAGGGCTACTTGGCTCAGTGGCTCAGCCGCAAGCGCCTAGATCAGCCAATCTATTGCATTCGCCCGACGGCGGTAAAAGAGCTGATTGAAAGTTATGAGATTCTTCGTGAGCACTTGCAGTTTGACATGATGGTTCTGGTGGACGGCGGTGTAGATTCTTTGATGCGTGGTGATGAGTCGCGAATCGGTACGCCCCTGGAAGATATGATCAGCTTGTCGGCTGCCATGCATATTGATGTGAAGAAACAGTTGCTTTGCCTGGGCTTTGGCGCGGAAACCGATCTCTGCCATTTGTATGCCCTGGAGACGGTATCGCAGTTAATCAAGGCTAAAGCATTTCTGGGCGGCGTCATGCTCAGTGAAGACATGGCGGAAGTAAGAATGTTCAGAGAAGCCTCCGAGTTTGTTTTCCTTGAGATGCGCGGCTATGAGAGTGTTATTTGCAGCTCCATAATTTCCGCTCTCGAAGGGCAGTTCGGGGATCATCATCGTACCAGGCGCACCGTCGGCAGTGAGCTCTGGATAAATCCGCTCATGTTGCTATATCTGGCCTTTGATGTGGCGAAGGTAACCGGCAACATTCTCTACTTTGACGAGTTGACCGGCTGCCAGACTATTGAGCAGGTGCGCCAGGTTATTCGCGAATTTCGTGAGAGAACGGCGGTGAGACCCGTGCCGCCCTTCCCGCTCAGATAAATCTTGCTCTACTGTTCGTTGTTTCTATGGGAATCCCGGGCCAGGATTTCAGCAAAATAATTTCTGGTTTGTTCATTGGGTTCGTCTTTCTGAAGTTCATTCAGAAGAGCTTCCGTATCATTTTGCCAGTGGTCTTTGCCCCAAACCTGCAGCGCTTTCAAAGCCAGGTTGCGATTTCGGGTGACCGGACTTTTCAGTCCGGTACAGATTAGTTTGTAGCCATGACCCGGCCATTCGCGCAGTTCTTGCAAGACAAAGTCGAGGCAGCGATGCGCTTTGAAGCCTTCTCCCATGCCCATCTTTTCATCTGCGCCGCTGGCTATTTCGTCTAGCGGCAGCAGCTCTTCCGCCAGTGCTACGGCTTGCTCTATGCGGCTTTCGTCTCTGGTGCGCATGAGGAAGTACCAGTCTTCCTTGCCTTGTTTTACTCGTTCGAAGTACATTTCCCAGGTATCGATGCCGAAGAGGTCGGCTAGTCTGGTGGCATCAAAGAAGTCTTGATCGTTATCTGATTTGAGTTGTGCTCTGATTTTCTCTTCCCAGCCGGAGCGACTGCGCATGGCTTCGCAGATGTTGAGCACTTCTTCACTGACTTCCGCCCAGGTTGGTTTTCCCCCGCTGCTTTTAGTTTCAGTCTCGGGCAATGCCAGCACCAGCTCTTTGATGGCGTTTACCGCCAGGAACTGACTGATGAAAATTTCTCTCTTGGCCAAGTGCCGCATTAATAGGAGTGTTGCTTGCGGTGCATCGATGTACTCTTCCAGGGGCGTTCCCGGTTCATTCATGCTCGATAGAAGGTTGCCGGCAGCAATTAATAGCTCGTCGTCCGGCTCCTCTTGCTTGAGCGCCGCCAGTAGATCACCTGTGGTGGCGCACTGGTAAGCGGTGTATTCGTACATGATATTGTTCTTGTAGCCTTCTTTGAGAAGCCAGGCTTTGATTTCTTCGTTTGTGGTGTTTTCCAGGCGTTCGACTACTTGAATGCGTCCCCAACCATGCACGGCTTTGCCCAGGCGAAAAAGGGCTTCTTCCGGATCTGCCAGGCTGTGCAGCAGGGCCACGCAGGAGAAAAGGGTGAATTCCTCATGTTTGCCTATGTCTATGAAGAGGTCCTGGTCGTCGGCGGTGGCGCAAACTCCCAGCATAGCGATGCCGGCCTTGACCGGTTCTCTGTCCGGGGCATTCTTTAAGAGCCATTTGGCAAGCGCGTAAAAGGAGGGATCTTCAGTCAAGTCGGCAGCGATGGCATATTCCATGAAGGAGTCGATAAAGTTGAGGGTGCTCTCCGGTGCTAGAAGATGGTAGAAAGCGGCTAGAGCCTCCGGGCTGTTCTTTTTGAACAGTTGCTTCATGGCTTTGGCCAGGGCTTTGGAAAACTCGCTTGCTTCTGCCGGGTCGTTGTGGTGTCCGAAGGCGCCGTCTAGACCGCCGGCTACCCAGCGAATACTATCTTCCTCGTATAACAGTGCTTCGTCCGGTAAGGTTTGACCCTTTTCGTTCAAGGTTGACTCGCTGTCATCACCCTCAAGATTACTAACTATGTGCTCGTATATGCTAACGCGCTCGGCTTCCCACGGTTTTTTCAGGGTGGTAAAGTCGACTGGTTTTTTCGGTTCTCTTCCAAATAGTGGCATGTTTAGCGGTTACTTTTTATCAGGTCTTTTATGTATTTTGTGCAGCGCGGAAAGGTGATTTGCAGATCGCTTGCATCTTCATCTGCTTTTACTTGCGACTTGTATATGGCATAACTAAAGAGTTGGGCAAAGATCTCGCTCGCTCCTGCTCCGTCCGATTGCGTGTAATAGGAGTGTCTGGTGCGCTGGGTGTTGGTAATGTGCGAGAAGTCTTCCTTGTAGCATCGGTCAAATTCGCCCGACTGCGACAGGTGTCCTTTGACGCTGTCGTAGGCATGGCCCATTTCATGGAGCATGCTTGAGGCGATGTTCCTATTGAGGTAGGGAACGCTGGATAGATAAGATACCCGCTCACCGATGAAAATGCGGGGACTGTGGAAGAGTGCGCCGCAATTGGTGTAGCCGCCGCCATGGTCATAACCTCTCGGTTTGTCCATGGCTGAACCAGGCATTGCTTCCAAGATGGTCGGCGTCACCAGTACTGAGATGCCGCCCGCTTTCAGTTCGTCGACTATGTTTTTGGGAACCAGTTTAATGGCTCTCATCACCTGCACGAGAGTGCGGTCGGTGTCGGCGGTGCGCCTGCCGGTGCTGATGAAGGTACTGTCTACGTCCTTGAGGGCGGCAGTGGGAAGGGTCTGGTCGTCGTCTTCAGTTTGCCTGTAGCCGGAGTTGGTTGACTGCGAGTTAGTAGCGGTCGTCTGACCGGTGCGCCCCGGGTTGGTCAGGGCCTGGTACTGCTCTTTCAAGGAGTTGGGCATGTTGCCGGCTCTAGCCATTATTGATTTAAGGGCCTTGCGGCTATAGTCATCGTATACGGTGCCCGGCGCTAGCTTGCTTGTGGACAGGTAGTGCTCAGCGGCGGCATTGTTTTGATTCAGTCGGAGCAGGGCCGTGCCCAGATAATAATGAGCGGCGGCATTATTCTTGAGAGAGCCGTTGATATCTCGGTTAAGCAGGGCCGTGCATGCGGCATAGTCACCTTTGTTGAAAAGTGCCACTGCCTGCTTTAGGCTATCCTGCTCTGCCGCCGGACTGGCTGAAACACAGGAAAGCGCCGCTGCCAAAAGACAGAGGCGCTTCCATATTTTCGGTTTCCGGATTTTGGTCAACGATTTATTGCTTCTTGTTGGCTTCGATTTCCAGGGTAATGGCTACATCGTCACCGATGACGGTGCCGCCGTTATCCATGGCTTTGTTGTAGGTGATGTTGAAGTCTTTGCGCTGAATTTTTGTGGAAGCGCTAGCGGCAATTTTAGTATTGCCCCAGGGATCTTTAACTTCTTTTGAGGGTCCATCTACGGTCAGGGTTACTTCTTTGGTGATGCCCTTGATGGTCAGATCGCCGGTGAGAGCAAACTTGCCCTTGCCCAGGGATTTGACTTTCTTAGATTTGAAAGTCATTTTGGGAAATTTCTCGGCATCGAAGAAGTCGGCGCCGCGCAGATGCTCGTCTCTACCTTTGTCACCGGTATTGACAGTGGTGGTATCAATGGTGGCATCAACCTTGATGGAATTGGGATTTTTGCCGTCGTATTCAACTGTACCGGTTACGTTTGTGAAGGAGCCTTTGACGTTGGAAATCATCAAGTGCTTGATGGAAAATCCGGCGTCCGAGTGGGAAGAATCGATATTCCAGACCGGGGCGGCCTGGGCGGCGGCTGTGACTGTGAGCGCGGCTGCTAAGAGCTGTGGGAGCAGTGCTAGGGGCTTTCTTGTGGTGTTTGACATCTGACTTGCTACCTGTGATTTTGCTTGGGGTGACGTTAAGAAATGTCCATTGTGAGCAATTTTAACCAGTTTTACAGGGCTGCAATATTAAGTGCTGCCAGTGAGTTTTTTGCACTTTATTCGGGCGTGAATTCCTGTCGTTTGCCCTTCTTGACCAATCTTTCGTGGATTAACGGTTCCACCAGGTTCTTGAATTCGGAAACGGTAAGGTTATTGCTCACGACCTTGGCAGCGCCCTCTTTGATGGCAGCCAGCTCAAATTGAGCCTCCGGCATTTCGTTCAGGCAAAAGACGAAAGGAATCGATTGAAGTTCCTCATCTTGCCTCAGCTCTGTCAAGAAGGTCATGCCGTCACCGTCCAACATTTCGAAGGGTGAAACAATCAGCTCCGGCAGGTTTTTATGAGCCAGAAAGAGGGCCATAGACATCGCTCTGGCTGTGACGATCTGGTAGTCAAGCGGCTCCAGGGCCGCCCGCGCCAGGTTGGTGGTTTTGTCGCAGTTTCCTGCCAGCAAAATTCGTGGGGTTTCCATTGACTTCTTTATTGCAAGATATCTCAGCAAGCGCTAGTCTAGCGCAAAATTAGAATGAGGAGAGACGCCATGGAAAAACGTATCCTGGGCAAGACCGGCATGAGTGTCAGCGTGCTTGGCTTCGGTGCGGCTGAGATTGGCTATGAGGGTGCCACGCAGGAGACCGTCAATGCTCTGGTGCATGAAGCGCTTGATCAGGGGCTGAATGCCATCGATACTGCCGAGTGCTACGTTACAAGCGAAGAGATGATCGGAAATTCAGTCTCTAAAAGGCGAAGCGAATATTTTTTGTTTACCAAGTGCGGTCACGCCGATACTTTCTACAATCCGGCCTGGAGCAAGTCCGAGATTAAGGCTAGTGTTGATAGAAGTCTGAAGCGGCTGAAGACGGACTATGTAGACCTTTTGCAGCTGCATAGCTGCAGCAAGGAAATTTTAGAAAAAGGGGAAGTGGTTGAAGCTCTGCAGGACGCGCAGAAGTCGGGTAAAGTGCGTTTCATCGGCTATAGCGGCGATGGTCAGGATGCTCATTATGCCGTGAATATGGGTGTGTTCGACACTTTGCAGACCTCGGTGTCTATCTTTGACCAGGAGGCCATCGAGCTGACCCTGCCTCTGGCCATTGAAAAGAACATGGGCGTGATTGCCAAACGACCCATCGGCAACGCCGTCTGGCGCTTCCCGTCAAGGCCGGATAACAGTTACGTAGTGGAATACTGGGAGCGCATGCGCGCTCTCGGCTATGATTTCCTGGACGGTAGTGCCGAGTCTATCGGTGCTAGGGCGCTCAGGTTCACCTACAGTGTTGCCGGTGTTCATACCATGATTGTCGGTACCAAGGTGCCGGGGCGCTGGCGTTCGAACGCTACTTTGCTTGAGAAAGGACCTTTGTCCGAGTCCGAGATGTCGGCCATTCGCGATCAGTGGAAGCAGGTTGCTAAATCCCATAATTGGGTTGGTCAGGTTTGAGCTTCTGGCTTGCATGGGGAGTAGCTGCTTTTAAGAGATGGAAGCCGATGGAAGAAACTTACCGGGTTCGTTGTCGGCTTTAAACCAAGCCGGTCATCGGCGAGGACTGGTGCGGCTTTTGCAGCTTGCTTATAGCGGAGAAAAGGCTGCCGCCCTGGCCTATGCCGGGCACTGGCGCTCCCTGCCGCAAGGCACTGCCCGCGATACTATTATTCGCATCGAGAAGGAAGAAGTTGAGCACCGGCAGACGGTGGGCACCATGCTCAAGAAATTGGGCGAGAAGCCGGCGTTCTGGCGGGAAGTATTGATGGGTACTATTGGTCGGCTGGCCTATATTGGTTGTTTCTTTACCGGTTGGTTTCTGCCTATGTATTTTGCCGGCAAGCTGGAACACGAGAACGTGCGCGAATATGACGTAGCGGCAGTGCATGCCCATGCCCTGGGGATGGATGAGCTGTTGCCGGCCCTCAGGCATATGTCCAAGACTGAGGCGGAGCATGAGCTGTTCTTTAGCGAGCAGGTGGCCGGCCACTGGGCTCTTAAGCCGGCCCGGCAGGTCTTCGGTTGGGACCCGTTGCCCGTGATTGAGCAGTATCGCCAGTGATACCAGCTTCCGGCGCTCGCTCCGAGGTGACCCATTGAGTTTTGAGCCTCCCCTGCTACTTATGACCAGCTCGTTTCTGCTTGGCTTGCGCCACGGCGTCGACTGGGATCATCTGGCTGCTATCTTCGATATTGTTACCAGTGCCGGCTGTGCCGGCAGAAGTCGGCGTCAGTGTTTGCTGGCCTCGCTTATGTATGCGCTCGGTCATGGACTTGTTGTCATTGCTCTGGGCGCCTGCGCTATTTGTTTTGCTTCAGTCCTGCCTACCTGGGTTGATCCGGTGATGGAGAGGTTGGTCGGTTTAACCCTCGTGGTTTTGAGCATCTGGGTTCTTTGTCTGGGCGCAAGGCAGTGCTTTAGTAATTGCACGGAGCACAAGGCACTACCATTGAGCCGTGGCGCAATTTTGTTGAGCGGCCTCAATCGCGGCTATCAGCAATTGGAGCTATGGCTGACCGGATCGGGGCGCTTTCAGAAGGTGCCCGATACCTGTACTGA
The DNA here is from genome assembly GCA_016712465.1 of Candidatus Obscuribacter sp. Lineage (GTDB taxonomy): Bacteria > Cyanobacteriota > Vampirovibrionia > Obscuribacterales > Obscuribacteraceae > Obscuribacter. The sequence continues at coordinate 5,706,954 of JADJQZ010000001.1, read as the reverse complement.
TACCGCGGGATACAATAATGTGACGGCATTTTCGGTTGGATTAATCCACGGAATAGGAGCCGAGACCGGTTCGCAAGTCTTACTGTTGACAGCGGTAGCAAGCGCTTCTCGGGCGTCCGGATTGTTGATGCTGGCTAGTTTTGTGAGCGGCATCATTAGCTGCAATCTAATATTTGCCCTGGCTTCCGGCCTGGGGCTGACTTCGCTGGGCAAACTAAAGTCGGTTCTTGTGATGGTCAGTATTTTTACTGGTGTCTTCAGTTTTCTCGTGGGCATCAGTTTCCTTTCGGGGATGGGTGATAGTCTGCCTGATTTGCAGAAGCTTTTGCCCTGAGCTTCTGAGTTAATGAATTTGGCCACGGGCGGTGTCATCATATAGATTGTGTTTTGCTTTCGTATTGATGAGCTAGTCGGAGAAGAAAGAATGTGTACTGAATGCGGTTGCGGTTTGCCCTTGCCCACCAGCATCAATGGTAAGCAGCAGTCTACAAATGGTGGGGAGCACAGTCATGACGGTCATCTTCATAGTCATGACCACGACCATGACCATGTGCACAGCCATAGCCATAGCCACAGCCACGAGAGCGGATCCGCACACGCTCATACTCACGGACCTGATCTGATTTCCGTGCACAAGAGCATTCTGAGCGCTAATAATTTGCAGGCTGAGCGCAATCGGGGCTTTTTCAGGGGTATCGGTCTACTTGCGCTCAATTTGCTTTCTTCGCCGGGTGCCGGTAAGACGGCTTTGCTCAAGAGGACAATTCAGGTTCTAGGTGCAGGCAGTAAGTGCGGCGTCATTGTGGGTGATTTGGAAACTGAGAACGATGCCATACGTTTGAGGGAGAGCGGCGCCCCGGTCGTGCAGATCAGTACCGGTACCCTCTGTCATCTTGATGCCGGCATGGTGGCGGCGGCGCTTTCCGAGCTGGGTGCTCGCTCTCTGGATGTCTTATTTATCGAGAATGTCGGCAATTTGGTTTGCCCCGCCACTTTTGATCTCGGTGAAGATCTCCGGGTGGCTATGTTGTCGGTAACAGAGGGTGAGGACAAGCCTCTCAAGTATCCGCCCATGTTTCGCTTTGCCGATGCCATTGTGCTCAGCAAAATCGATCTTGCCGAGGCCTGCGAATTCAATCGGGAGCTTGCTCTTGCCAATATTGGCGCCATTAATCCAGGGGCTCCCGTCTTTGAAGTCTCAGCCAAGACCGGTCACGGTATGGATGCCTGGTGTAGTTTCCTCTCTGCTAGAAGAGCGGTGGGGCGGGTGACCGGCCCGGCCTAGCAAGACTGTTTAATTGCACATTTATCCTGTCGGTGTTTTGACGGACCATCAACTCTGGTTCCTTTAAGGAGGCAGGTTATGATTCGCAAGCGTCCTGGTGAAAGCACGCCGATTTCACGCCTGATAAGGGCCCGCTATAAAGGAATTTGTCTATGCGGGCGTCCATTTGCTGTAGGGGACCGGATCGAATTTGATCCGCTGGGCAGGCTGACTCGCTGCCTTGGCTGCTATCAGAAGCAGCTCAGGCTGAGCCGGGAGAATCTCACCGAGCCGGTAATGGAGGATAATAGCGCGCAGTTTGCCAGGGTAGAGCGCTTGAAAATGATTAGAGCCCTGCCTTCTCCGCTCTCTCCATCGCTTAATGACGAGTACTCAAGGCTTCTGGCTGAGCTGAATGATGAGCAGGAAATAGCCCCTTGTACAAAGCTATTTTTGCAGTCATCGGCACGATGTAAATCAAAAGACAGGAGACTTCATGCCGTGAAGCTTTATTCCGCCAGGCTTTGTGTGCACTGTCGGGAAACTCAGGCTGGCGGCAGTCTGGTATTGATGGATTTTTCCAAGATGCATGTGCACTGTATTTTGTGTGAGTGTCATTAGAGAGAAGCGCTCTTCCTTCAGCACTCTTTTACTTCCAGGCAGACAATGTCCAGCTCGCGACCGCTGCGCAAATCCGAGCTGCCGTTACCGCAGGCGGGGCAGGCGAAACTTTGAATCCCAGGCAGGTCGACTATGCGGTTGCAGGTTTGGCAGAAAATTCTGACCGGTACCCACTGGATAGCCAGCTTCGAGTCGGCCAGTATCGTTCCTTCTCTGGCAATATCATAGGCGAAGATCAGGGCTTCCGGTACGACGCCGCTCAGGGCGCCCACTTTAATGTGCACCACTGCAACCGGGCGCCCGTCCTTGCCGGCGGCTTCGGCGGCGATCTCAATCAAATTACTGGCGATGGAGAATTCGTGCATAATCCGAAGTCTACTCTTCTTTGGGGTACTATAGCTAACTGACCGAGTGTTAAATCAAAGCAAGCGGCCTGTTTGTGAGTTGGTTCGCGTCCTGGCGGTGGCTGAACTGGAGCAATGCAACAAGATATTCAAATTGGCGAACCTGACCCTGCCGTGCTGATAATTGGCTGTGGCAATCTCTTGCGCGGTGATGACGGTGTCGGCCCTCGCCTGGTAAGTCGGCTTTTAGACCTGGGTTTGCCTCAGTCCATGAGGGCCGTGGATGGGGGTACTGCCGGGCTGGCAGTAGTGGATATGATGGATGGAATTCGCCAGGTTGCCATTGTGGATGCCTGCACCGGTGTTGGAGAACCCGGCTTTGTCCTGGAGGTGCCCGGAGAGTCTCTGGCTGTGCAGGCTCCCGCCGTAGGTAATTTGCATGATTTTCGCTTCGATCATGCCATTGCCTTTGGACGTCTCATGTTGAAGGAGCGATTTCCTGAGAGGGTTACCGTCTTTCTCATAGAAGCCGGGCAATTTACTCCGGGAGCGCCCCTGAGCGAGGCTGTGGCAAGGTCCATGGAGTCTCTCTGCAGGGAGCTTTTGCGGCGTTATGGTGAGAACTCCTCCTGAGCGTTGACCCAGCCTCAGTGGAGCGACTATGGTTGCCAATTAGATAGAATGTAGATACGTGATGGGGAATTAGAGTTTATGTGCCTTGCCATACCCGGGAAAATCGAGTCTTTCGTAGATGCAGAAGAGCGCATGGCCGTTGCTGATATTTCCGGCGTCAAAAGGCAGGTAAGCGTTGATCTCTTACGCCGCGAAGATGAGACTCTGAAAGTGGGTGACTGGGTCTTGATCCATGTGGGCTTTGCCATGAGTAAGATAAGCGAGAGCCAGGCGAAAGAGCAGTTGGAGATTTTAACCATGCTGGGAGAGGCCCAAAAGGCCATGGAGGAAATCCAAGACCTTGAAGTATGTTGACGAATACCGCGATCCTGAGTTGATCAAAGCGACAGCCCGGGAGATAACGGCTCTGGTTGAGAATTCCGGGCGTCTCTTTCGCATCATGGAAGTGTGCGGCGGTCATACTCATTCCATTTATCGCTTCGGTCTTGAGCAACTGTTGCCGCCTGCTATCGAACTGATTCACGGGCCCGGCTGTCCGGTTTGCATCCTGCCCATGGAGCGGGTTGATGAAGGAATGGCCATAGCCGCCGACAAGCGCGTGATTCTCACCGCCTATGGTGACATGATGAGGGTGCCGGGGCATCAAGGTAGTGCTTTGCAGTTGAAAGCACGGGGGCTTGATATCCGCATGGTCTATTCTCCGCTGGATGCGCTTAAGCTGGCTCAGAATAATCCGGAAAGAGAAGTTGTGTTTTTTGCCATTGGTTTTGAAACTACGGCACCGGCTACGGCTTTGACTGTATTAAAAGCACGCGAGTTGGGTCTTACAAACTTTACCGCCTTTGTAAATCATGTTACTGTCATTCCGCCAATGCGAGCGGTTCTCGATGATCCTAAGCTGCAGTTGGACGGCTTTATCGGACCGGGTCATGTAGCCACTGTCATTGGTGCCAATAGTTACGAAGAAATTGTGCGTGATTACAAAAAGCCTGTTATCGTATCGGGGTTCGAGCCCCTCGATATCATGCAGTCAATATTGATGCTTTTGCGTCAGTTGCTGGCTGGTGAGGCCAGGCTGGAGAATCAATACAGTCGGGTGGTGCCCTTCGCGGCTAATCCTGTGGCCAGCCAGGTATTGGCGGAAGTCTTTGAACTGAGAGAGAGTTTTGAGTGGAGAGGTCTTGGTTTTATTGCCAACTCGGCCGTGAAGCTGAGGGCAGCTTTCAGTCAGTATGATGCGGAAGTGCGATTCGCCGATGTTCTTTCTGCTTATCGCAACAGTTCTGAGCATGCTTCCGAACTGTCGACTGTTGCCCATGAAGCGCCCTGCGGTGATGTCTTGAAAGGCTTGATGAAACCTAAGGCGTGCCCGTTCTTTGGCAAGGAATGCAGTCCTGAAAATCCTGTGGGAGCCTTGATGGTTTCTTCGGAAGGAGCCTGCGCCGCCTACTACAATTATGCACGAGACAAGCAGACGGGAATGCTTACCCATGGTAACTGAGCCCTTTCGAGATACGCGCATCGAGCTGTCACATGGCTCCGGCGGTCTCGCCAGTCGCCGCTTACTGGAGGGTCTTATAGTTCCCCATCTGGCCAGTTCTCAGTTCAATGCCGGGGCTCTGACCGATGCAGCAGTTTTGCCCATAGAAAGTGGTCATCTAGCTTTTACTGCCGATAGTTTCGTGGTCAAGCCCCTGCGCTTTGCCGGCGGCAGTATCGGCTCTCTGGCCGTGCACGGCACGGTCAATGATCTGGCCGTCTCTGGTGCGCGGCCGCTGGCTCTTCTCAGTACTTTCATTCTAGAGGCCGGGCTACCGGCGGTGGTGTTGGAAGCGGAATTGGCGGCCATGGCCGCGGCCTGTTCGGCGGCGGGTGTTAACATCGTTGGCGGCGATACGAAAGTAGTAGAGCATGGTAAAGCCGATGGTATGTATGTCACCACTTGCGGTATCGGCATGCTGGAAGCAAACGTCAACCTCTCGCCCGCGAGAGTTCAGGTCGGTGACAAGGTACTTTTGAGTGGGCCCATCGGTGATCATGGTATCACCGTTCTTTTGGCTCGCGGTGAGCTGGATATTGAAGCGGAATTGGCCTCCGACAGCCGCAGCGTCTGGCCTATGGTGCAGGCGCTCCTTGCCGTTTGTGCCGCCGAAGTACGCTGGATGCGTGATCCCACCCGCGGTGGCGTAGCATCGTCTTTGAATGAGCTGGCCCAGGATGCCGAACTGTGTGTGGCTCTGAGAGAAAAAGATATTCCGGTACGCGACTGTGTGCGCGGGGCTTGCGAAGTGCTTGGTCTGGATGTGCTGCACGTGGCAAATGAAGGGCAGTTCCTGGCGGTTGTGGCGGCTTCGGCCGCTGAACAAGCGCTTTCGGCGGTGCGCGCCGTTCCCGGAGGGGAAGCGGCGGCTTTGATTGGGGAAGTGGAGTCTGGTCCGTCCGGTCGACTGCGGGTGTTCACCGAGCATGGTTCCAGCCGAGTGGTGGAGATGCTGGTGGGAGAGCAGCTACCGCGCATTTGCTAGAGGTCGGCAGGCATGACTGAAGCTATGAAAGTGCGTGTAGAGGGCGTTGTTCAGGGCGTCGGCTTTCGTCCCTTCGTGTACACGCTGGCCAAGAGCCATAACTTGAGTGGATGGGTCTTGAACGATGAGCAAGGCGTAGAGATTTTTCTGGAAGGAGCAAGGGGTGATCTGGATGCTTTCCTGGCTTCCCTGTCGGAGCGGGCTCCCCAGGCGGCTCGGCTCGATGATGTCAAGTTTGAGACTGTGGCAGTTCAGGGCTTCAGTCAGTTCGAGATTGTCGAAAGCCGTGCCGGTGACCGTATTACCACTCGCATTTCACCAGATCTGTCTGTTTGTTCCGACTGTCTTGCCGATTTGAACAATCCGGCTGATTTTCACTACGAATACCCTTATGTGAACTGTACCAATTGTGGTCCCCGGTTTTCCATTATCAGGGCGCTGCCTTACGATCGGTCGGCCACTACCATGGCGGCCTGGAAGATGTGCGAGCGTTGCCGGCAGGGTTATGAGAACCCCCTGGACAGGCGCTTTCACGCCCAGCCGGTGGCCTGTGGAAGCTGTGGTCCCGGCTATTTCTTTCAGAACCATGGCAGTGACGAAAAAATGCGGGGAGTGGAGGGAATCAAAACTTGCGTCGAGTTTATCAAGCAGGGCAAAATTGTTGCCGTAAAGGGTATCGGCGGCTATCATTTGGTCTTGGACGCAAGTAATAGAGAGGCCCTGAAGGCACTGCGAGAGCGCAAGTTTCGCCGTGATAAACCCTTCGCCCTGATGGTGGCCGATCTCGATCTGGCCCTTGAACTGGTGGAACTTTCAGATGCTGCCGCCTCGGCGCTTGCCGGTGTGGCCAGACCGATTCTGCTGGCTGCCCAGCGACAGCCGGCGCATTACAAACGGGCGCCGCAACTGGATCTGGCCTTGATTGCTCCCGATAACGGCGATTTGGGTTTGATGTTACCCTACACGCCTTTGCACCATTTGCTCTTCAAGTATGGTGCTCCGCCGGTGCTGGTTATGACCAGCGCCAATCGCAGTAGTGAGCCAATTGCCTTTGAAGATGAGCAGGCCAAACTGGATCTGTTCGGCATCGCCGACGGCTATCTGATTGGAGAGAGACCAATTCACAGGCGTATGGATGATTCAGTATTGTCGGTGGGTTCTTTGGGTGTGCAGGTGGTGAGGCGGGGGCGCGGGCTGGCACCGGATGCGGTGGTGCGATTGCCGGTAAGTAAGCCTGTATTGGCACTTGGTGCCGACTTGAAGAATACAATAACACTCTGCATCGATGGGCAGTGTTTTGTCAGTCAGTATATTGGCGATCTTGAGCACGAGTCTTGTTATCAGGCTTTTCAGGCAACCGCTCATGATTTCCTTTCTATGTATAACGTAGCATCCGATCAACTGACCCTTGTCTTTGATCAGCACCCCCAGTATTTGAGCAGTCGCTTTGCCGATCGGCTGGAAGCGGCGGAGAAGATCTCCGTACAGCACCACCGGGCACATATAGCCTCGGTTCTGGCTGAGCATAAGCTGTATGATGAGCCTGTACTTGGTCTTGCTTTTGACGGCACCGGCTATGGTGATGACGGCAGTATCTGGGGCGGTGAGTTTTTCAAGGGCTCTTTGAAGAGTGGTTTTGATCGGGTCGGTAGACTGGCTCAGACCCGTCTGGTGGGCGGAGATGCGGCGGCGAAGTGGCCGCTTCAGGCTCTAGCCGGCTTTCTTTGCGAATTAAAGGGGCTGGAAGTGGATTTTTCGGCGGCGCCCTTCAATCTGCCTGAGAAGCGCTTTCGTCTGGCTATGCAACTGGCTGAAAAGAATCTGCGGTGCTTCCCGACCACCTCGGTCGGTCGGCTGTTTGACGCGGCCGCCGCTCTTTGCGGTTTCAACCTTGAGCAGACTTTTGAGGCCCAGGCTGCCATCTGGCTCGAGCATCAGGGGCGTCTTACCACTTCTTCTTGCCGACCGTATCCTTTTGTCTTTGATAAGCGCAGCCGTGAATTGCGATGGCAGGCGGCTCTCACCGCCATGGTCAGTGATCGCATCAAGGGCAGAGCGGTAGCTGATCTGTCCAGGTCATTTCACCTGGGCCTGGCTGTCGGTGCCGCCGAGGCGGCCGAGGTTTTTTGCCGGGAATATCAACTGGCTACGGTGGTACTCTCCGGCGGCGTCATGCAGAATCTTCTCTTGCTTGAGCATTTAGAGAAACAGTTGCTCGCCGCCGGCTTAAGAGTTCTCGTCAACAGGCGCGTGCCGGCCAATGATGGCGGCATCAGCCTTGGACAGGCGGCACTGGCGGCTTTCCGCACATAGACTGCAGCTTTGTGCATGTCAACTTCATGTCAGCTTGCCTTGCTAATTTGAGGGCATCAAGAACGCCGGTCCGCCATAAGTTGCGGCGGCAGTCAGTCTCTTTTTTTTCTAAGGATGTGAAGCCATGAACGAGTTAGTCAATGCTCTTAATGACACCGAAAGTCGCAATCAAGTCGGTGATAGCGCACGGGGTACCGGGTCGACGGCCAGCCAGTCGATGCTTGATGAAGTCTGGGGCAAAAAATGTCATTCAGTGAAGGGCGGTTGTCCGGATGGACCGAGCGAACTGCCCGATTTGCCTTCGTTTCCGGGGCAGATCAAGCCGGATCCCGACTATCCGATCAAGCCTTACGAACCGCTCAACCCCGAGCCCCGGCGCCAGTGCGTACAGGATGACGACGGCGCCATTGCTTGCGGGGTGCCGATCGGTCCGGAGCGTCCCAGAAGCCCGCGCAGCGGCAGCATAAAAGAAGCGCTGCCGGACTACTTAGATGGTCAGTTGAGAAAACTGCCCGGCATCATTCTCTTCGACAAGCAGCGCTGAGCACGCTCGTCCCCAGGTGCATAGAGGAGCCGCTCCCCGGGGCTGGTCCTCTTTCTGCCCTTGCCATCATCCCAAGAGCTGAGTTCTATACTTCTTTGGAGGCTTGTTTTTAGTTTCCGGGAGGCGTAGAGTGTGGCCAGATTTGGTATGTGAAGAGGCTAAGGTCATGGCTGATGAATCTATGCGGGATGAATGGAAAAAATGCTCCTGCAGCAATTTGAAAAATCCCTGGTTCAAGCATGTGTCAAAAGAAGTGCAAAGACCGGCTAAGGTCGTGGCTTATGTTCGAACCGATGCGCCGGAACCGGCCCTGGAAAGGCAGGTTCAGACTATTGACGGCTACTGTAGGGAGAACAACTTCGAACTGGTAAGAGTCTTCAAAGACGATGGACCGGCGCCAGGCATGGGTTTGTCCGATGCGTTGAACAGTCTGTCCGTGGTGGATGGTCTTGTTGCGGTAGATCTAGAGCGCTTTGTGCAGCACCACGATGATAGAGTCATGGATCTGCGACCGCTTCTGCATCAGTTCTTTTGTACAAACAAGAAATACTTGATCACAATCAGCGAAGGCATAAACACAAGCTCGGCAGAAGGTCAGAAGACCGCCATGCAGTATATCGCTTCCGAGAAAGAGAATTTTTAGTCTTTCTTTTTGCCGATTAGTTTGCTTGTCACGCCGCCTATGATCATCATGGCCAGACCAGCCAGTATGGCTGGTGTCCAGCCTACTATGGTGAGGGCTTGCGGCGCTAATGTGGACACCAGTTTTAAGGCAATGCAGGGCAAGAGCCAGTAGCCCAGCACCCACATGGGTATGAGCCAGAGCAGCGCCATGCCGAAGGATGTAATGGTCAGCATGGCGGAAATAGCAATGGCGGCTAGATCTACCAGCCAGAGCATGAAGCCGAAAAGAAGAGAGACCAGAAGGGCTGTACCGAAGCCTCCATGAAAAGTAATGCCGCCTATATGAGGCAGTATGAAGATGAAGGTGAGGGCTGTGAGGCTGAGTTTAAGTAAAAATCGCATGGCATGCTCTGGCTGGAAAAATCGGGCGAGTAAATTGGGTCTCCAGTCTGCATTCTATATCTTTTCAAGGGTGGAGGCCGGGAATTTACTTGAGAAGCATTACTTCCGTCGACTTTATTAGGGCAGTCACCTCATCCCCTACCTTCAGTTCCATTGATTCAGCAGAACCCCTGGTGATCACCGATGTAATTGTGTTCTCTCCTACTTGCATGACTATCTCGGCCATGATGTCACCCAGTTTGACGGAGATAACCCTTCCGGTTAACTGATTGCGTCCGCTAATTGCTTTCACTTATCTTCCTCCCTGCACAATTTTTATTTTGTCGTCCGGGCTAGTGGTGGGACGCCTGTCCCAGAGTAGCGACGGCTCTCTTGACATATTTGGCATCCGATTCCCAGGCTTTCGGTAGAAAACCCACCAGGCTCAAGAGATGCTCCTTGCCCTGGGCGGCCATTTCATCGTTGGAGAAAGCGCCGGCCGCCAGACCTATGCCTTTGATGGTGAGTCCTTTTTCGTCTCCCACTTCGCCCCGATAAATTTTCAGCCAGGAATTGACGCACTTAGAAAAGCTGTCCTGATCCCGAAAATGAGCCTTTTCCATTTTCTGTTCCAGGGCCATGGCGTAGAAATAATGCACGTCCACGTCTTTTTGACCCGTGGTCATGGCCCGCTCCATGTGTTTGACGGCCCGGTCATAAGCACCGTGACGCAGGGCTTGTTGGGCTTTGAGAATCAGCACCCGATGTCCGTCAAAGTCGTCGGAGGTGATGTCGTCGAACTCTTTGGATTGGGTTTGACCGGGTGCAGCTTCTTTGGCCGGAACGGGGGACGCAAGACTGAGACCGGTGAGGGCGCAGAGCAGTGCCAGAGCCAGTACCGCCGGTTTCATCGATGATCGCCTAGAGTTCATAGTCTTACCGCCAAGCTCCCTTAAGGCGCTATTGTAGCAAAGCGGTACGGCTGAACTGAGGGGGAATTCATGGACCAGGGTTAGTGACCGGCACTTACCGCCGTTTCTATGTGGTCGACCAGGTGGGGGGCCTGTTTACGCATCATTTTATTGATCGTAGCGTGCATCCAGATGAGGCAAGCCAGGCTCAGTAAGGCGAATGACATCCAGCAGGTTGTCCAGATGCCTGTCACTTGTAGCATATAGCCGAAGATGATTGGTCCGACAAAGCCGCCCAGACCACCGATTACTCCGACTATACCGCCCACTACCCCTACGTCGTTGGGGAAGTAATCAGGAATATGTCTGTAGACGGCGGCTTTGCCGATGCCGGTCATGATTCCCAGAATGAGCACGAAGGCTGTGAAGATCCACACATTAGCCTGGAAGAAAATGTGGGTGATGCCTCTAGCCAGCACCTGCTTTTTTGCCACCTGATCACCTTCCTTGACAATTGGTTCTTGCCAGAAGACCGAGGTCGGCCAGATGATCAGATCTTTATTTTCATTGAGGATGGTGAGCATATTGCCCTCCTCCTTTTTCTTAATGGGATAGACCTTTTCGCCGACTGCAATCTCTGTCGAGGTCACTCTGGTGACAGTGCCTTTTTTTGTGCACATCACTCCCTGCCCGGGTGTTTCAATATCCATGCGGGGCACGCAGAGAGCAAGGGAAGCGAACAGGCAGGAACCCAGTACCCAGTACATTATTGAGCGTGCACCGTATTTGTCGGATAGCCAGCCGCCGATGGCGCGGATCACCCCTGACGGCAAGCTGAAGATGGCTGCCATCAGTCCGGCAGTAGCCAGGCTCATGGTATAGACGTTTAGATAGTATGAAATCAACCATTGAGAAAGTGCGACAAAGCCGCCGAAGACAAAGAAGTAATAGAGACCGAAGCGCCATACCCGCGGTTGCTTGAGCGGGGCGAGTTGCATGGCGATGGAGAGCCCTTTCTTATCGACCTTCTTGGGAAAGGTTAGAAACCAGAAAATTACGGTTGTTACAACGAGCAAGACCGCATAAATTTTGGGTACGGTTCTCCATCCTTCCAGATTCTGTAAGTTATTGGTGCAGTAGTTGAGCAGATGGGGGGCCCCCATACTGGTAAGCGAGGCGCCGGCATTGCCGGCTCCGAAGATACCAAGTGCGGTGCCTTGTTTTTCTCTGGGGAACCATAATGATGTGTAGGCGATACCCACGGCAAAGGAAGCACCGGATAGTCCGAAACCCAGACCGGCCAGGAGAAAATGTTCGAAGGAATTACAGAAACTGACGCAGTACATGGCTACGGCGGAGAGCAGCATGATCACGGCGAATACGATTCTGCCGCCATAGCGATCGGTGAGAACGCCCGCCGGTAAGCGAGTAACGGAACCTGTGAGAATTGGCACACCCAGCAGCCAGCCTATTTGTCCGGCATCGAAGTGAAACAGTCCGTTATCCACCAGGAAGGCCATCAGTACGCCGTAGAGCACCCAGCATGAGAAACAGACCACAAAGGAAAATGTGTTCACGCTCAGTACTGAAATGGCTTTTCCTTTGTCTGTCATGATTTCCTCGAGTCTGATTTTCTGTTCTGTTTTTGAGTTCTAAATCTAGTGGGCAAGCTGCTATGATTTTCAGTCTTCGCTCGTTAGTGTTTCTGGAGTATTGCGCCAATGGCTAAATTGCCTGGAAGATTTCTCGCTTTTCAGAAGAGATATCCACAAGTTTTCGAGTCTTACGAAAGCCTCGGTAAGGCAGCCAGTGCTGCCGGCCCCCTCGACAAGAAGCAAATAGCCATTGCTAAACTGGCTATTGCCTGCGGCGCAAAAATGGAAGGGGCTGTGCATTCTCATACAAGACGCGCTCTGGAAGCTGGTGTGACGGCAGAGGAAGTGCGCCATGTAGCGCTCCTGGCCGTTACAACAATGGGCTTTCCTAACATGATGGCGATACTATCCTGGGTTGATGACGTGATTGATAAAGAGAGCGAATCTGCAAGCTGAGGTTTTTCCTTGCCTTTATTGGCGCAGGCGAGTCAGCTCAGCTTCCAGTCGCTTGTCCATCAGATCGAAGTTTTTCACTCTTTCTGTGATGACCATGGCCGGTAGCTTACCTTCACGTTTTAACTGTCTGGTTTTCTTCTCGCCCCGGATTCTGCCCTGAATGGCGTCAATTATGCCTACTGCAGTACCTGGGATGTAGGTTGTGGAGCCCTGGGCCACCCGTTTGGCGAAGAGAGAGGGCGGTGTTTTCGGTCGGTAAGTGTAGATTGGTACTTTTCTGCCGTTCACCGTCGCATTGATAACCGTGGTGGGCTGGGCTGCGTGTTTGTGGAAGCCGAAGCCGGCGTTGGCAAGTTGGGCTCCCCAACCTATTTTGGTGCCGCCGATAATGGCATTGGTGATCACTCTCTCCTTGAACTCTCTCTGGGCTGCGGCTTTTTCAGCCGAGGCCATGGCCGCGTCTTTGGCGAGAGTAGCGGCACTTAGTTCGTAGAGACTGCGTCTGGTTGATAGCCCCGTTCTAGCCTCGGCGGTGCCGGGCAGAATTGTGGCAAGCTCTTTACTGGCGATTTCCAGTTCTTTGGCGGCATTGGCATTGACCGGTCCAATTTCAGAATTGAGCTTTTTAGCCAGGCGTTTGCCGGCCATAACGGCGCTGGCCTTAGAAATTATAGGACCAAGAACTATACAAGAGCCTGAAAGCACGAAGCCGATGCCTCCCGGGCCGGCAATATGGGGGTTACGGTTGGAAATTGCTAATAGCCCGCAAAGAGCACCCATGTAACCGCCGGTAGTGGCGCCCGCGAAAGACATGAAGTTACCGACATTTCTTCCCACTCTAAAGGTTTTGCCGCGCAGGCAGAAGTTTTTGTATTCAGTGAGAGCGCCGTCCCGGACTGCCTTGAGAATTTGGGTTTCCTTTTCGGCTGCTGCTTTTTCGGCACTATCTGCAAAGGGCGTAGAGGCTAGAGTGGCAGTTCGTTTTTCCAGTAGAGAGTCGATATCTTTTTTCAGATTGGTGACATTTTTGCGGTAGCTGCTCTCGTCGAAGCCCATTTTCTTGAGCTGATAAGCGCGTTTTACGTCAAGAGCTACTTCCGTCATGACTCCGACGGTAGCAATGGAGTGACCTGTGATAAGGAAGGCCGGTCCGAATTCCAGGAAGGGTTTACCCGCTGTGGCTGGTCTTTGCCAGGTGCGCCAGCGGGCATAAGCTACGTGGTCGATACCGATATTGCTGAACAGGTAAGTGCCAAAGTTAGTAATCGAAGTACGCCAGGGCTTGTATTTGTCCGTTTTGGTGGATTCCACCCGGTATCTGGCGTTTAGCTTGAGTAGTTCCAACTCCTTCCTGGCGGCCTGGGTGGAGAGACTTTCCAGCTCTGTGTATGTGGCACCCAGCTTGAAGGCTTCGGGCTCGGACAGGCCTCTCAAGACCGGTGTCGGTGCGTCTTCCGACACCGGTCGAGAGACCGCGCTTCCATCGGACGTGGTGGCGGCAGCAAGAGCCAGCGGCTTATCCGTCTGGTTTTCCTGCCCCTCCACGAGAGGCGCCTGGGGAATATCCTTTTGTTCTGATGGTATTTGCCGGACTCCCGTTTCGGGGGCATCAAGATTACAGACCGGCTCTTGGTTATTGGGCTGGCCGTCTGGCGTGTGTTCGGCTGTCTGGCTGGTTGTCCGGCAATCGGCGCCCGGCATCTGCGCTAGAGCCGCTCCTCCGCATGCTTGCCCCAGGAACAGGCAGAGCACCAATGCGCTGAGCGTTCTTGTTTTTTGGGAGATACCTTTGACTTTTGACATGAACGGCTTCCTTGAGCAACAAAGCAGTGACGAGAGGCAAGTTAAAAGCTTACAGGGATATTCGGATCTGTTTATCCGCTATTGGTTTAGATTTAATGCTACTAGCGGTTGATTACTGGGTTTATCCCCTTCTTACTCTTGCGTTAGTTATGGATTCTTGAACTGGGCGCCCGGTCTCAGGTAACTGCACCAGTTGAGAACCAGGCAGAGGGCGTAGAAGGCGGAGAAGCCGTAGAGAGCTATTTCCGGTGTTCCGGCTTGAATCTGACCGCCTATTACCATGGGTATGATGAAGGCACCGTAGGCGGCCAGGGCTGAGGTCCAGCCCAGCACCGGACCGGCCTGTTCTTTGCTGAAGACGTTGGCGATGGTTCGGAAGGTGGAGCCGTTGCCGATGCCGGAAGCGGCAAAGAGCAATAAGAAGAGCAGGAAGCAGGGCCAGAAATAGATTTCAGGTGTGGCGCTCTGGTAGGCCAGCTTCATGTAGTGGGACGCACCGAGGGCTCCTCCCACCATCACCACCGAGACTATCTGTGTGACCAGGGCGCCGCCGATTTTGTCGGCCAGGTAGCCGCCCAGAGGTCTGACCAGGGCGCCTATGAAGGCTCCGGTCCAGGCATAGGTGAGGGCGCTCGGTCCGTTCGGGTTGACCACAGTATGAACCATAGTGCCGTCTGCTCCGGCTACGTGGGTGAAGCCGAAGATGACCTGGATGGCCAGGGGGAGAGCGGCGGCGTAGCCTATAAAGGAACCGAAGGTCATGGTGTAGATGACGGTCATAATCCATGTATGTAGATTGCCGAAGATCTTGTATTGTCTTTCCAGGTTGGTGGATATTTTGCCCGGTATGAGTTTCAGGAGGAAGACCGTGGCGGCAATCACGCCTGGAATAATTAGCCACATGCTCACCTCTGTGCCAAGGCCGCCGGCGTTTTTCGGCAGCATGAGCCAGACGCCGGCAGCGGCGGTAAATAGTCCGATGCTCAGCATGCCGGCAATTTTGGCGCAGGCGGAAAGCGGTGAGCCCGTATCCGGTGAGACCTGTTCATCTCTGATGTTGTTCATTTTGAACCAGGACAGGAAGACCAGGGGCAGCAAGAGCAATACCCAGACATAGCCGGCATTTTGTATGAAAGCTTCGGTGCCGGCCGGTATCTTGCCGAACATTGTGCCGCTGCCGCTTTTCAGAATCATGGCGGTTTGACCGGGCAGCCCGAAAGTCATCACCATCGGTACCAGGATCTGCATGGTGGTGACGCCGAAATTGCCGAGGCCGGCGTTCAGTCCCAGGGATAAGCCCTGTACCTTTTTCGGGAAGAAAAAGCTGATATTAGACATGGATGAAGCAAAGTTGCCGCCGCCGATTCCACTTAAGAGAGCGAGAATCTGAAAAATCCAGAGCGGTGTTTGTTTGTCGGTAAGGAAGTAGCCGGTGCCGATGGCCGGCAGTAAAAGCAACAAGGTGGTGAAGAAGATTGTGTTTCTGCCGCCGGCGATGCGTATGAAGAACGTGCTGGGAATTCTGAGAGTGGCCCCTGACAGACCGGCTATGGAAGTGAGGGTGAATAGTTGAGCTTTCGTGTAGGGGAAGTCCAGATTGAGCATTTGTACGGTAATGACGCCCCAGTACATCCAGACGGCGAAGGCGCAAAGCAGGCAGGGAATGGAGATGAATAAGTTGCGGTTGGCGATGGCTTTTCCCTCGGCCTGCCACAAGCTTTCATTTTCCGGATCCCAGCCTCTCAAATCGGCGCCGGTTCTTGAATCGGAACTGCCGGTTGGTTCTTTTGCTTGAGTCATGCTTGCCATTTTCTGTGGACTCCATCAGTGATCTTTAAGGGCGTCCGCTTAAGCTTTGGGTATTTGTCGCGGTTTGGTCAGTATTTCCAGACCTTTGAGGAATTGCATGATGCCCCAGTTTAGTGTCATTACGGCGATGAAAGTGAGGATGACATGCAGTCTGTATTTGTTGAGATTGGCCATTAGCAGTTTGAGCGGGTCGCCATGCTCGGGGTTTAAGGGGTCGGTACCGTCCAGATACTCCTGGCCGTCACTGATGCCGTCCTGGTCTAGATCTGATTGCGCAGGCAGTGCTTTCGCCAGGTCCTTTGGATTTTGTCTTAGTTCCAGAAACTTTCGTTTGCCAATGTCTTTTATGATTTCGTTGCCGAACTTGTTGAGGATGGGGCTATCAACCAGGGTGCCCGGTGCCAGCGCCGAGCGGGCTTTCATGAGGCTGTCCAGCTCTTCTTTGGTGAGACCACCTATTTGTCCTTTGCCGTCTCCTGTGGGCCCGTCGCCATTGACGTGGCACATGGCGCAGTTGACATTTCTGCCCGAGTTCTTCTCGGAGAATTCCTGGAATTGCGGATAAGCCTGAGTTTGCGGCATGGCAAAAAGCCATATCAGCACTGGCGTGACGGCAATTAGTGTTTTACTGGTTCGGGAGAAACTGATGTTCATGATTGTTTGTCAGTGCTTGAGAAGGTGATAGATCTGTTCACCGAAGAGGGTCATTATCAATAAGTAGAGAGAAACGGCGGTGGCAATGAAGCCCAGGGTTTTGCGGCTGCTACCTTTGAAAATCCAGGGTGTGAAAATTAGAACGGCGCCAATCAAGCCTGAAGCCAGAAGAATCACCCAGAAAGGCAGTAGTTCCAGCGGGTAATAAACGAAGAAGAAATACCATTCCGGCTTGATACCGGGCGGAGTGGCACCCATGGCGTCATAGGGCGCAAGCAAAGGAAACGGTAGGAAGGATTCAAAAGGTATGCACAGAGAAAAGGTGAAGAGAATAAAGAAGAGGACACCCCAGAGGGTGAGATCCTTGAAAAGGAATACGGGAAAGAAACGCTCTTGTTTCTTTGGTTTTTCGTCGACGCCCTGACTCATGCCATGCACCTGCACCTGCAATAAGTGGATGCCCAGGAGACCGGCCAGGGCCAGGGGCAGTAGCACCACATGCAGTGCGTAGAAGCGTCCGAGGGTAGATTGACCGACACTGGCTTCACCCTGGAAAGTTTCACGCAAGATGCGCGGTACGTCGTGCAACATGCCGGGCAGGTATTGACCGATGTCTTCCACCGACTGCAGCCCTACCTTGGTGGCATTGACGGCAATCTGATTCCAGGGCAAGAGGTAGCCGGTGAAGCCGAAGGTAAAGGTGATAATCAGGAGCAGTACTCCCATGATCCAGGTCAGCTCTCTTGGCTTTTCAAAGCTCTTCATGGCAAAAGCCGTGATCAAGTGCACCACGGCAAAGAAGATCATGCCCGAAGCGGACCAGGCATGCATGTTTCGAATCAGCCCACCGACACTGACATATTTGGTGATGTACTCCACCGAAAGATTGGCATCGGAGACTGTCGGCTGGTAGTAGAAAAGCAGGAAGAGCCCGGTAATGACCTGAATCATAAAGAAGAACATGGTCATGCCGCCGGTGTAGTAACCCCAGGACATTTTGTGAACCGGTACTTCTTTATGGGCCAGCATGTGCTCAAGGTTCATTTTCTCAAGCGGAAAGCGATCCGCAATGAAGCTAAGTGCGCTTGCCGTTTTGCTTATACCTGAGTTATCCCTTGTCATTTTCTAGTGTCCTTTTGAAACTAGCTCTCATTGAAGGTTCCACCTATCCGATTTGATGCGCCTTGGCAATGTAAACTCTGGCGCTGGTGCGCTGGGCTTCGCTGATAGTTCCCTTCACCGCTCCATTGCCGCTGAAGCTGGCCAGCTGATTGCCTCGGGTATCCATGACCACCCAGCCCAGATGCGGCAGGGGGGTCTTGGCCGGGGAGTCGGCGTTGGGCATGCCCGTATCGATGCTGAAGTAGCTGATATGGCAGGGGCAGAGAATTTTGCCGTCCACGGCATCGGCGCCCACGGTGCAGCCCAGGTGTGTGCACTTGGCGGAAATCAATAGGGGCAGTCCTTCTGCGGTCTTGAAGGCGAGAGCCGGCATCATGGAGTAGTCGATGAAGTATTTGCCTTTCTCGGAACTCAACTCGGCCAGACTGCCTACCAGGATGTAGTCGTTTTCTTGCCTTTCCAGTTCCAATTTGCGTTGACTGGAGGTGGCTTCCAACCGGCTCAGGCGGGTGGTCATTAATTCTGTTTCTTGATGGGCCGTCAGACGCGGACCGAAGAAGAAGCGGAAGATTTTGTCGAAGACGCCTACCGAAAGGAGCGACAGACCAAACACAGCTGCCAGTCCTCCCTTGACAAAATAGCGGCGCGCCTCACCCTCTACAAAAGCCTGCGGTGCGGCTTCTTTGCGGCGGTCGCTTACCCAGACAACGTTCTGCCAGGGGCGACCGATGTACTCAAGCGGCACGGCAAACATATGGATCAAGCGGGAAAACGGCACCAGTAAGATCAAGACCCAGGCCAGCACTATATGGGCTTTGGCAGCCAGGGGCAGATCTTGCACCAGGCTCAGGTCCGGTGTAAAAGAGAGCAAAGACCAGAGATACGGCACGGTGGTGCCCACGCACCAGAGAGAGCCCCAGGAGAGAGAGGCGGCCATATGTGCACCGAGAGCCACTTGCAGAAGCAGCACCACCAGTACCACCAGGTCCATCTGAGAAGTGACGCTCTGTACTTTTTCTGAAGTGAAGCGCCGCAGCAAAAGAGCGGCCAAGCCGAACAGGCAGAGTAAGGACAGTCCTAGCCCGGCTGCTTCCACAAAGAGCAGGACGGTCTGATTGCTCAAGAGCGCTTGCCAGAAGCCGGGAACCAGGAAGGCTATAAAGTGAGCGGCAATGATGGTGATGATGCCGATATGCCAGGGCAGGCTGCCCCACATCAGACCTTTGCTTTCCAGAAACTGTGAGGAGAGCGCCGAGTAGGTCATGGGGCGGGTCTTGATGCGGTAGAAGGAACCGACCAGACAAATAACCACGGCCAGGTAAGGCAGCGCTATCAGGAAGAAGTTATCTAGGGCAGGCATGGCGGTGGCTCCCAGGCAGAACTAAGGGCGGGAAATAGAAAGGGGAAGAGCTTTGGCAGCCAGAACTTGTCTGACTACCTCCATCAGTGGTGCATACGGACTTTCGCAATCTTTGAGGCGGTCGTACATTTCTTTCAGAGCCGGTGTAAAAACGAATTCCACCAGTTCTTCGAACTCGATTGGCTCCAGATAGGAAGCCGACTTCAGTAAGCAGGTGAGGTGATCGGGCAGCTCCTGACCAAAGTCGAAACCCACTTCCTGGAAGCGGGTAGCCAGCTTTGAAAGGAGAGCACCGCGGTCGAAGTTTTCGTCGCCGTAAATATAAGCGCTCAAGTAGGGTGCGGCCAGGGGCGCCACGTCGAAAGTGCGCGTATAGATTTCTTCCAACTGGGAAAGAGAATACTGACTGAGGCTTTCCTTTGCTTTTGCCATGGCGGCGCTGCCGATCAAAAGGCTGGTTTCCTCTAGTTTTCGAGCAAAGTCTTGATCTGGATACTGGAAGAGAATAGCCAGTTCGTAAAGTGCTTTGCTCTGACCGTCATTTTTTGTTTGGCTTGTCTTTACGTCAAACATCCTAGGGCCCTCTCTCGATGGCTACGGGGGTGCCAAGACCGGTGCAGCCCTTGCAGGCTTCCGGGCTGCAGTGACCGCCGCCTATCACTTCTTCTCTCTGAATGGGAGGCAGAACAAAACGCTGGTCGATGGTGGGAATGGCCGTCAGGGCATAAATTTCATC
The DNA here is from genome assembly GCA_016712465.1 of Candidatus Obscuribacter sp. Taxonomy (GTDB): domain Bacteria; phylum Cyanobacteriota; class Vampirovibrionia; order Obscuribacterales; family Obscuribacteraceae; genus Obscuribacter. The sequence continues at coordinate 5,687,259 of JADJQZ010000001.1, read as the reverse complement.
GGCTTCTTTGGGTGTAGTTTTGCCTTCTCGCATTACTTTGGAAATTTCCACTACGTCAATATCGTCCATATCTACTGAACGGCGGTAGTAGCGCACCGCCATTAGCTTGCGAACCGCAGCCTCCACTTGGCTCTCATTGCCGGCCGCAAAGAGTTTGGCCAGAAATTTGATTGGCAGTCTGGATTTTTCCAGGGTGCTGAAGAATGCTTCACTCTTATGCTCGTAAATGCCGTTTTCCAGTTTGCCCATGACCGGTAGAAGCGGCGGTACGTAGAAGAGCATGGGCATGGTGCGGTATTCGATGTGCAGAGGCAGGGCAACCTTCCAGTCCATGACGTATTTGTAGACCGGCGAGTTCTGCGCGGCGTAGAGAAATTCTTCGCTGATGCCGCTTGCTCTTGCGGCTTCAATCACGGCTTTGTCGAAGGGATCAAGGATGACCGAGCGCTGCGATTCTACCAGGGCATGGTCGGGCACTTGCATGGCTTCGGCGACGCGGTCGGCGTCGTAGAGCAAAACGCCCAGGTAGCGGATACGACCGACGCAAGAATGGAAGCAATTGGGTATTTGACCGGTTTCCAATTTGGGATAGCAGAGGATGCATTTTTCCGATTTGCCGGTCTTCCAGTTGTAATAGATTTTCTTGTAAGGGCAGGCGGCCACGCAGGCGCGCCAACCTTTGCAAACTTCCTGGTCGATGAGGACGATGCCGTCTTCTCCCCGCTTGTAGAGCGCGCCGGAAGGACAGGAGGCAACGCAACTGGGATTGGCGCAGTGGTTGCAGATGCGCGGCAGGTACATCATGGAGAGCCGTTCAATTTCAAAGAGCTGCTCCCGCTCTTCCTCTGAGAGCGCATCCAGGTTTAAGTCGTTTTCCGCGTAGAGCGGCGAGCCGGAAAGATCGTCGTCCCAGTTGGGACCGGCATTGATCTCCATGGGTTCGCCGGTGATCTGTGAAATCGGTACGGCGGTCGGCTGATCGTCGCCTTCGGGGGCATCGAAAAGTTCCTGGTACTTATAGGTCCAGGGTTCGTAATAATCTTCCAGACCAGGTTGATTGGGATTATAGAAAAGCTTGATGAAGGAATCGAACTTGTTCTGACTGCGAAGTTGCAACCGGCCTTTGCCGTTGCCTTTTGCTTTCCAGGTCCAGCCGCCTTTGTAATGATTCTGGTCTTCCCAGAGAGTGGGAAAGCCAGTGCCAGGCTTGGTTTCGACATTGTTCCACCACATGTATTCGGCACCGGCCCGGTCCGTCCAGACGTTTTTGCAGGCAATGCTACAGGTGTGACAGCCTATGCACTTATCCAGATGGAAAACCATTGATACTTGAGCTCTGACATCCATTGACTCTCACCTCCTTTTAAAATTCCGGCTGGCTCATTTTTTTGACTACAACATAGGTGTCGCGGTTTACTCCCTGTGGTCCCCAGTAGTTGAAGGCATAGGTAAATTGCGCATAGCCGCCCACCATGAAGAGGGGCTTCAGGCGTGTTCTGGTGAGGCTGTTATGACCACCGGCGCGGCGATTTTTCCGCTCCTTCGACTTGGGAGTGGTGGCGGTGCGCTCCGGTGAGTGATAGATGAAGGCCAGTCCCCGCGGTATGCGTGCACTCACGCAGGCTCTGGTGACCACCACGCCGTGATCGTTTAAAACTTCTACCCAGTCGTTGTCTTCAACTCCGATCAGATCTGCGTCCTTTTCATTGAGCCAGACCGGTTCGATACCCCGGGAGAGAGTTTTCATGCGCAGGGTGTCGCCGAAGGTGGAGTGGATGTGCCACTTACCGTGGGGAGTCAAGTAGTTGAGAACAAGGGAGCCGCTGTCCCGGGCAGTTTTTTCCAGGTCTTTAGTGAGGTGCACATCCGGCCGTGGTTTATAGGTGGGCAGAGCCTCGCCATAAGCAATATACGTCTCATGATCCAGGTACATATGCTGCCTGCCGGTGAGGGTGCGCCAGGGTATTTCTTCCTCGATGTTCTGGCAGTAGGCCGAATAGGTCCTCTCACCATTGGTGATACCGGTCCAGTAAGGGGTGGTCAAGACTCTCCTTGGCTGGGCCTTCAGATCGTCAATGGTCATGCGCACGGCTCTTGTATCGGCGGCCAGATGGGTGTGGTCGATGCCGGTTTTTACTGACTCCGACTGGAAAGCCCGGTAGGCCATCTCGCCGTTGGTTTCGGCGGCGAAGTGCAGGATGGCGTTGCAGACTTCTCTGTCATGCTCCAGCGAGGGATAGGTCTTTCCGTCAAAGGTGACGGTCGGATTACTCTGCAAGTAAGCGTCGTAAGCATCATCCACATCGTAGTGAGTGCCGTGTACGGCCAGTCCGTTGTTGCGGAAGTTGGGTCCGAGGCTGATGAAGCGCTGGTAGACTTTTGTGTAGTCCCTGGTCACTACTTTGAAATTGGGCATGGTTTTGCCGGGTATGGGCTGGCACTCGTCCTTGAGCCAGTCTTGCACGGTGGGTTGGGCCAGTTCGGCCGGCGTGTCGTGCATCAAGGGCGAAGCAATGATGTCCTTGATGGGCTCCTGCATGTGCTGCTTGGCCAGGTTTTCGGTAGTGAGGGCGATGCCTTTGAAAATTTCCCAGTCGCTCTTCGATTCCCAGCAGGGCGGTACGGCCGGCTGCAGTGGATGAATGAAAGAGTGCATGTCGGTGGTGGCGATATCGTATTTTTCATAGTGTGTAGCTGTGGGCAAGACGATATCGGAGTAGAGTGCCGAGGTATCCATGCGGAAGTTCAGGTCGACAATCAGGTCCATCTTGCCGGTTTCGACCTTGTCATGCCAGACGACTTCCTTGGTGAACTGGCCGGCCACCTCTTCCGAAATGTGATTGTGGTGGGTGCCCAGGTAGTGCTTGAGGAAGTATTCATGTCCCTTGGCGGAGGACATGATGGCGTTACCCCGCCATATGTACCAGACGCGCGGATAAGACTGAGGATTGTTGGGATCTTCCATAGAGAAGCGCAGAGAGCGATCTTTCAATCTCTCGACAACACGCTTGATGATTTCATCGTCTTGTGTGGCGCCTTTTTCAAGGGCTTCTTTCACTACCGTCTCGTTGCTCTGGTTGAATTGCGGATAGCAAGGCAGCCAGCCGTTACGAACCGCCAGGGCTTGTTTGTCTATGGTATGACCGCTGGCCATGTGATGCTCTTCGTCGTTGACGGCGCAGATTTCGTTGAAGGGTCTGTCGTAGCGCCATTGATCGGAGTGCACATAGTGGAAGGAAGGGGAGTTTTGCAGGCGCGGCGGTCCGCCCCAGTCGGCGCCGAAGGCGATGGGACCCCAGGAAGCCTGAGGAGCAAGTTTCTCCTGTCCGACATAATGGTTTAAGCCGCCGCCGTTCACTCCCACACAGCCGCACAGTATGAGGGGCATGATGCAGGCGCGGTAGATGAGGTTATTGTGATACCAGTGGTTGGCGCCGGCTCCGATAATGACCGAACATTTGCCGCCGCTCTTTTCTGCCGTTCTGGCCCATTCTCTGGCGAAATTTACTACAACCGTTGATTTTATGCCGGTAAATTTCTCCTGCCAGGCGGGCGTATAGATAGCCGTCTCATCTTCATAGTTCTGGGGGTAGTCGCCGCTTTCGCCGCGGGCCACGCCGTACTGGCCAAGCAGAAGTTCCAGGACCGTAGTGTAGGCAATCTTCGTGCCGTCCAGCCCCTCGGCGTAGCGAACCGGTACCTGGCGACTCAGTTCCGTATCCGAGCTTTCCGAGTAGTCGTCGAAAAGCACAGGCAGGCTACCTTCCGGTGCCAGACCCTCTTGCTTGTGCAGGAAGAGAACCGGGTCGATGGCCGAGTCTTTCAGTGCTTCTTCCAGCTTGAGGTTCCACTGTCCTTTTTGCTTTTGCCAGCGGTGACCGATGGTGCCCTTGGGAGAGACTATTTCTCCGCTCTTCCTATCGAGCACAAGAGTTTTCCAGAGGGCATTTTCTTCTGAAGCAAACTTTGCCAGTTCGCTTGCGCGCAACAATTTGCCTGGTCTATAGCGTCCCTTTTCATCAGCTTCCAGTTTGACCAGAAAGGGAGCATCGGCGTACTTTTTCAGGTAGTTGAGGAAGTAAGGTACCTTTCTGTCTACATAAAACTCTTTCAAGATCACATGGCCGACGCTCAGCCAGAAAGCGGCATCCTGACCCTGATTTATTGGTACCCATTCGTCGGCTATTTTGGATGATTGCGAGAAGTCGGGGGAGAAGACCACGACTTTTGCGCCGCGATGACGCCCTTCCACAAGGAAGTGGGCATCCGGCGTGCGCGTCATCAAGACGTTTGAACCGACCACGGCGACGTATTTGGAGTGGAACCAGTCGGCGCTCTCCGCCACGTCCGTTTGCTCGCCCCAGATCTCCGGCGAGGCCGGCGGCAGGTCGCAGTACCAGTCATAGAAGGAAAGCGAGATGCCGCCCATGAGCTGTAGAAAACGAGCCCCCGAAGCGTAGCTGACCATGGACATAGCCGGTATGGGCGAGAAGCCCACCAGGCGGTCCGGTCCATAGGTTTTGGCCGTGTAGAGATTGGCGGCGGCCATGAGTTCATTGACCGTGCTCCAGTCTGCGCGACGAAAACCGCCCTTGCCGCGAGCTTTCTGAAAGCGTTCTCGTTTGGCCGGGTCTTGCATAATAGAAGCCCAGGCCTCGATGGCGTTGTCGGGATGATTGGTCTTTGCCTCGCGCCAGAGGTCTATAAGCGCACCGCGCATGTAAGGATATTTGACGCGGATAGGACTGTAGAGATACCAGGAGCAGGAGATGCCTCTCTGGCAGCCCCGTGGTTCGTGAGGCGGTATTTCTTTACTGATGGTGGGATAGTCGAGGGCTTGCAGTTCCCAGGTGACGATGCCGTTTTTTACATAGATATTCCAGCTACAAGAGCCCGTGCAGTTGACACCGTGAGTGGAACGCACGATTTTGTCGTACTGCCAGCGATTACGATAGAGATCTTCCCACTGGCGCTTTTGCGGAGCAAATATATCCCTGATCCAGGCCATCTTATTTCCTCCTCGAAAGCTTGGCACGCACGCCGGTGTTTCTATTGCGATATCCCAGCCCAATCAGAAGCATTATTAGACCGGCAAAGGCGCCGCCGTATTGCAGCGCCTGCACGCTTTTCTTGTTCTTGCCTGCCGGGCGGCCTTTGGCCTCGGTGAGGAAGCGGCTCAGATGCAGGGCTTCTTGTCTGGTGACGGCATGGTCGGCATAGGCCGGTTTCATGAGGCGAAAGCTTGTATTCTGGCAGGCGGAAGCCAGGGCCGCTTCCGGCATTTTGTCGCTGATAGAAGTTAGATCCGGTGCCAGCTTGCCCCCGTCGCCGCCGACGGCGTGACAGGCCACGCAGGCCATGCCGCCGTTTTTGAAAGCGCGGCGACCGAGGAAGAGGGCTTCTCCTTCGGCTCCGGAGGCCGGTTCTTCCACGGTTTCCACCTTGTTCTTGCTCACTTCGGCCGTCTGTGTCTTGAGGCGCTCCTGCACCTTCACATCCTGGAGAAGCGTTACCAGCGAAGCCACTTCCGCAGCGGTCATCGGACCGGCATTCTTTTCCATTCTTTTAACGGCGGCGCTCAGATCGCTCTCGCTCCACTTGGTGGAAGCGAGCAAGTCCGGCCCCACCATGGCGCCACCACCAATGGTGTGGCAACCTGAGCACTTATCTTGATAAAGCTGCGCTCCCTCGTCTGCTGCTTCCGCAGCGGGGAGTGACACAGCCGCTATCACCAGGCTGGACAAGAGAGTCAATAGATGTTTTCGTTGCGGCGAGGTAGACATAAAGGCGCCTGTCGAGACAATTACTAACGGCTTTTACTGCTCTAAATTGTCACTGTTGCAGGGCGCTATTTATATCCTTCAAAAGGATGAAGCTTGGTGTGTAACTGGAAAGGCGCATGGATAGCGCGTTACCTGGTTTCGTGCCGGTCCCGTCCGTTGGTCGGTAATTTGCTGAGAGAGAATTTTCCAGGCAAGAAAAAACTGCAATGGCAGCAATAAATAGGATAAACAGATCCGAATATATGGTGTTTACAATTCAAGATATAGATGTCCGAATTGATGAGGCGTGAAAGCAGACCGACCGTTGTTCGACTGGTTAAAATTGAAAATTACCAATTTGCTTAAGTCTTGAGGATGAGTTGCATGATTCCCACTTGTTCTTCCGCCCCCGGGGCGATATGCAAAACTTACCGCCGCTCTATAATTAGATAAATGGAAGCCTTTTGGAGTTGCGGTGTTTTTTTCTCAGACCACTGAATATGCCCTCAGGGCCGTTGTATTTCTGGCTATCAACGAGGGCTCCTCCTTTGCCAGTCAGGAGATTGCTCGGGTTGTAAAGGTGCCTGCCCCCTATCTGGCCAAGGTGATGCAATCTCTAGCCAGGGCAGGTATCGTCAGTTCCCAGCGAGGGCTCGGTGGCGGATTCTGCCTGGCAGTGGCGCCGGGAAAATTGACAGTGCTTGCCGTGGTGGATGCCGTTGACCCGATTCAACGCATCAAAACCTGCCCCCTTAAGCTGGAAGCGCATGGAGTCAAGCTCTGTCCCCTGCACAAGCAAATGGATGAGGTGTTGGAGTCGGTGCAGAAGTGCTTCGGCTCCACCACTATTATGCAATTGATAGACAGTAAGGGTGAAGGGCGCCATTGCCGAGAACTGGACGGTTTCGATATGGGTGACGCGAAGAGCAAAGAGAAGGCTAAGGACCGGGATAAGGCTAAAGTTAAGAAGACTAAGGACGGTAAGAAAAAGCGTAAGTGACCTTACCAACTCCAGGAAAGCGGCATTACCGTTACCGTTGCACCCTCGGGCAGATATTCCAGGTGGCTCTCGAAGTTGATCAAAGCGTTGGCCGAGGCCAGACCGGAGAGCATGTGGGAGTCCTGACCGGTGGTGGGGGTAACGCTCAGGTTACCCGCTTCGTCCGCCTGCAGCCGGGCCCGCACGAAGTCCAGGCGGCCTGCTTTTTTCTTAAGGGAGGCTGTCAGGCGGGCTTTCAGGGTGGTCAGGGGCGGCGGCGGTGTTTTGTCGCCCATGAGTATTTTCAGAGCCGGTTTGACGAAGAGGTGAAAAGTAATGAGGGCCGAAACTGGATTCCCCGGCAGACCGAAGATCAGTTGGCCCGCTGCCGTCACGGCAAAGTAAACAGGTTTACCGGGTTTGATGGCTATCTTCCAGAAGACGGTGCGGACGCCCGTTTCTTCCAGTACAGGTTTGATAAAGTCCCGGTCACCCACGGAGACTCCGCCCAGGGTGATTAAGACCCGGCAGTCTTCCAGGGCTGCCTTGAGGGTTTCTCTCACTGCCTGGGGCTCATCGGCAGTGTGTAGGCGCTTTATGTTTTCGCTGCGCCAGTAGAGGCCCTTGAGGGCTGCTTCCACGGCATAGGAATTGGAGTTGTAAATTTGGGAGGCACTGAGGGGCTGACCTGGTTCTTTCAATTCGTCGCCGCTTGAAACTATGCAGATCCTCGGCTGGCTGTAGCAGGTCACATGCGCTGCGCCGGCCGTGGCCGCCAGTCCCAGGGCCGGGGGGCTTAAGAGGGTGCCGGCTTCCAACACCGTGGCTCCTTCTTCCAGTTCTTCGCCGGTCATGCGAATGTTTTCGCCGATGCGCACCCGGGCTTTGACTTTGACGGTGTCGGCCGCTTCCTGGCAGAACTCTCTCATAACCACGGCCTCTACCCAGTCGGGTACGGGGGCGCCGGTGAGAATCTTTATGCACTCGCCGCTCTTCAGTGTCTGGTGACCATTGCCATCACCGGCAGCAATAGTCGATTTGAGGGTGAGGACCGCTTCTGCGTCGCCGTTCAGGTCTTCCACCAATACACCGAAGCCGTCCACAGCCGAATTGTTGAAGCGAGGCAGGTCGAAGGGCGCTGTCAGCGGTTTTGCCAGTACCCGAAAGGCGCTCTCTTCCAGGTCGACCAGCTCTTCCTGCCGCTCAATCCGGGCACTTTCGCTATGGATTGCTTGCAGCGCTTCCTCGTAAGTGAGCACGGCTACCTCAGTGTTTGCTTTGTACGGATTCGTTGCCACGACCTTTGTCGTGACTGTGACTGTGTTTGTGCCCCTGACCGGCCAGCATTTTGAAGGCATGGTTAACCACGGGAAAGAGCACTTTGACGCCGTCTTGAGCTGCCGATGGTGAGCCGGGCAGGGCGACGATGATGGTTTTGTCCCGGAGACCGGCCAGACCCCGGCTCAGCATACTGAAAGAATTGCGCTCCTGTCCGTAGGCTCTCAGGGCTTCGGAGATGCCTGGAAGCTCTCTTTCAATGAGGCGCTTGAGGGCTTCCGGCGTATTGTCTCGGGGGCTCAAGCCGGTACCACCGGTGGTGAGAAGCAGGTCGGCTTTCAGTTCGTCGCAAATGCGTCTGACGGCTGGTACTATTTCTGATTCGTCATCGGGCAAGACGGCGTATTCGATTACTTGAAAGCCCTGTTCTTCCAGGGCCGCTAGAAGAATTTTGCCGCTCACGTCTTCCCCTTTATTGCGGGAGATGCTGTCGGAAAGAGTCAGTACCGCTGCTTTACGGGTGGCGCCGGCGGAATCGGCCTGGTAGTCGCTTTTGCCGCCGGTCTTGGACATGAGGGTGACGCTTTCGATTTGCATCAAATCGTCCACCATTTTGGCCATATCGTAAATGGTCAGAGCCGCTACCGAAGCCGCTGTCAGGGCTTCCATTTCCACGCCGGTCTTGTATATGGCTTTGACGGTGGTCTCAATTTCTATGAAGTCTTCGTCCAGGTGAAATTCTACGCCTACGTAGTCGATGGGCAGAGGATGGCAGTAGGGAATGATCTGGCTGGTATTCTTGGCCGCTTGCACTGCCGCTACCCTCGCCACTTCCAGTGGATTACCCTTGGGCAGCGTGCCTTTCTTGATCTGTTCGATGGTATCCGGACTGACCCGGAGAATAGCCTTAGCCATTGCCGTTCTCAGGGTGCTCACTTTTTGCGAAACGTCACGCATGGTTCTGGCTTTAGCCTCCAATTTCAATCATCGAGCGATTCTCAGCCGCCGCAATTTCTTCTGCGGGCGGATGAGCTTCCGGCTTGCCTTGCAGGCAAGCCAAAATCATACCCCGAAGCGCTTCCTCCGGTGCATTTTGGCGCAGGGCATCGCGAAGATTTATTTCAGGGGGGAAGAAAAGACAGCTCTTCATGGAGCCGTCACTGGTCAGACGGAGGCGATTACAGCTCTGGCAAAAACTTTCGGACATGGAGGTAATGAAACTGACCGTGCCGCCGCCTCTAAGAGCGTAATCTCTGGCTACTTCCCCTTGTGGCTGGTCCATGGCTTCAAGGTGGAAGTGTTTTTCCAGGCGGGCTTTCATTTCTGCAAAGGTGACGACTTTGTCGGCCTGCCACTGGTTGTCCTTGAAGGGCATGAATTCTATGAAGCGCACATTGATTTTGTGCTTTTGCGCGAAGTGGGCAAAGTCGAGAATTTCGTCGTCATTGAAGCCTGCGATCGGCACCATATTTAACTTGAGCACGGGAAACCCGGCGGCAATGGCGCTTTCTATGCCGGCCATCACTTCCGGCAGGGCATCCATTCTTGTGATTTCCTGAAAGCGGCGGCGGTCGAAACTGTCCAGGCTTATATTGAGGTGCTTGAGGCCGGCATGCTTGAGGGCTTCCGCCTGGGGAGCCAAAAGGGTGGCATTGGTGGTCATGGCCAGAGTTTTTAAACCCGGCACGGCGCTGAGCATCTCCACTAGCCGTAGAAGATTTTTTCGCACCAGGGGTTCGCCGCCGGTGAGACGAACTTTGCAAATCCCCATGGCTGTGAAAAGTCTGGTCAGCTTTTCGATTTCCTCAAAGGTGAGTAATTCCGCTTTTTCTTTCCAGTTCAGTCCGGCGGCCGGCATGCAGTACTGGCAGCGCAGGTTGCAACGGTCGGTGACGGAGACGCGCAGGTAAGTATGCTTGCGACCGAAGCTGTCTACCAGTAGGTTTACCGGCTCGCTCATGGGCTGTCCTCCCGGCACTGGCAGTTGACCCAACTGGTGCTGCCGTCCAGGTATTCTTCCTTCTTCCAAATAGGCAATCTGTGCTTGATGGCATCGATGATGAAGCGGCAACCATCAAAGCTTTCGCCCCGGTGAGCCGTGCTCACTCCCACGAAGACCGCCGTATCTCCCACCTGGAGAGCCCCTACCCGGTGCACACAGACAATGCGAGTCAGACCGAAGCGCGCTTCGGCTTCCTGAAAGATAGCCTCGGCTTCGCCTTGAGCCAGTTCGCTGCAGGCTTCGTAGAAAAGTGATCTTACCTGTTTGCCTTCATTGTGATTACGCACAATGCCTTCAAAAGTGACCACTGCTCCGTCTGCATCGCTGCCGAGAGCGGCTCTCAAAGCCATTACGTCGATGCTGTCTTGGCTGACGGCAAAGTGGCCCGGGGTTGTCTTGAAAGTGCAGTTGTTTTCTGCCATGGCGCTTTTGGCTCAGCCTCCTGCTACGGGCGGTACAAAGACTATTTCGGCGCCATCGCCCAGGTCGGTCTGCCAACTGCAGAAGCGGTTGTTCACCGCGGCCCGTATGGCTTCTATGGGCAGGGAAAGTTTGTAACGCTCTTGTAAGTGCTTGTAAAGGTCTGCCAGCGTGCCTTGCTCGAGGGTGAGAGTCTCGCAGGCTTTGCCGGTTTCTTCCCGCAGAAGGGCGAAGTAGCGGATTGTCACCGTGATGGTTTTGCTTTGTGCCGACATCGGATTTAACTCTCAGGCTTCCTGAAATTTGCCGTTTAATCTAGCACTATAGCGCAAATTATATACTGTGGATTTACTTAAGGTGGGGACGTCATGATGGAGAGCCAGGCAGATCGAGGTGGTGCATCCTTAACTGAGCCTGCCAGGGCTGCTTATGGCGCCTGGCTGTCGCCCCTGTCGGCGGCCGATGTGGCCCTCGCTGCCATTCGCCTCAGTCAGACTATGTATGGACCGGACGGCAAGACTTTGTACTGGCTTGAAGGGCGCCCCCAGGAAGGCGGTCGGCAGGTGCTGGTTCGGCTTGATGAGCACGGTCAAGTGAGGGAGATCAACCCGGCTCCCTTGAATGTGCGCACTCGGGCCCATGAGTATGGCGGCGGCGCCTTCACGGTAGGCCTTTATCAGGGGCGGGAGACGGTTTTCTTTTCCAATTTTGCCGACCAGCGTCTCTATCGTCAGGTGTTGGGAGAAAATTCTGAACCGGTGGCAGTCACCAGTGCCGGTCGCATGCGCTATAGCGATCTAGTGCTTGATCAAAATCGAGGTCGCCTGCTTTTAGTTGTGGAAGATCACACCGGCATCGACGACAGCCTGCTGCCGGAGATTGGTGAGATGGCCGTGGAGCCGATTAACTATCTGGCTTCGGTGGAGCCTGGTGCAAGCGGCGATGCCGAAGCCATGATGCTCACTTGCGGTTATGACTTCTTTGCCTTTCCGCGTCTCAGTCATGATGGTAAGCGACTCGCCTATATGGCCTGGAAGCATCCCAACATGCCCTGGGACGAGAGTGTTTTGTTTACGGCCCGAAGTCGGAGCGGACGGCTCTCTGGCCAATCATCGCAAGGTGGCAGGCGGTACCGATGTTTCCATCTTTCAGCCCCAGTGGGGCCGGGACGGCACCCTGTACTTCGTCAGTGACGAAAGCGGTTTCTGGCAGCTCAAGGCTATTCGTGACTTCTTCACCATGGATGTTATAGATGTTTCCACGGAGGAATTTAAAAACTGCGAGTTTGGTCTGCCCATGTGGGTATTTGGGCAGTCTACCTATGCCGTGGTAGATGACGAGATCATTGCCGCCGTCAACTTGCGAGGTCTCTGGAAGCTGCTTCGCATCAAGGTGCGCTTTGAAGGTGAGGATGGTCTGGGTTATGTTTGCCACCAGGAAGTGGAAGTTCTCTCCAGCCCATACAGCGAATTTTCCTATCTGACGGCCGGCAGCGGGCGAGTGGCCATGCTGGCGGGAGCTGCCGGTATTGCCAATACCGTGGTGGAGTACGATCTTGCCACCGGTCAATTCCAGGAATTGCGCAGCTCGGCACCGGTCTCTCTTGACCCAGGTTATCTTTCCTCGCCTGAGGTAATCGAATTTCCTACCTCCGGTGGGCGCACGGCTTATGCCTTTTATTATCCGCCCACCAACAAAGATTTTCAGTCGCAAGAGAGCGGGCAGTTACCGCCCCTGCTTGTCAAATGTCATGGCGGTCCGACGGGGGCGGCTTCCAGTCTGCTATCGCCGGCGCTGCAGTATTACACTTCCCGCGGCTTTGCCGTAGTGGATGTAAATTACGGGGGCAGCACCGGGTTTGGCCGGGCTTACCGCAAGCGCCTCAACGGAAATTGGGGCGTGGTAGACGTGGAAGACTGTACGAATGCCGTCAAGTATTTAGTGGAACAGGGCAAGGTGGATGGTACGCGGGTTGCCATTACCGGTGGTAGCGCTGGCGGTTTTACCGTGCTTTGCGCCCTCACTTTTACCGATGTCTTCAAAGCCGGTGCCAGCCATTACGGAATCGGCGACCTGGAAGCCCTGGTCAGGGATACGCACAAGTTCGAATCCCGCTATTTGGATAATCTGGTTGGTCCCTATCCCTTCAGCAAGCAGGTCTACCAGGCTCGCTCTCCCATTCATCACACGGAAAAGCTCTCCTGTCCTGTGATCTTCTTTCAGGGGTTGGAGGATAAGGTTGTGCCGCCCAACCAGGCGGAAGCCATGGTCAAAGCTCTCAAGGCAAAGAATATTCCCACTGTATATATTGCTTACGAAGGCGAACAACATGGTTTTCGTAAAGCAGAAAATATAATTTGCACATTGGAGTCGGAGCTGGCTTTCTTCTTATCTGTCTTTGGCATCAAGCATGAGCACCCGATTGCGCCTCCGGCCTTCTGAAGTGGTCGGCAAAGGACGGACCGGTTACAGAGATTTTAATTGTCAATAGATGTTCAAGCCCTTGCCCTTCTCGTACTTGTGGCTAGAATAACGCCTAGTAGCAAAGTAGGATTTCAAAGTAGGAATCCAAAGTAGGAATCATCAATGGCCAGGCACCCCCTTCCGTCCCATAAGTCCAGAGCCAAGGCAAAATCCAGAGGGGAGCACGGCAAGCATGGTTCCCGTACCAAGTTGCTTGTCTGTACCGAGGGCAAGTACTGTTCGGCCCGAGACTCAGAAGATGTGCTCAAGGTGCTGCGCAAAACCATCGAAAAATGTGAGTTGGATAATCTTCTCAAAGTCAAGAAATCCGATTGCCTCGGTCTTTGTAAGCATGGTCCCGTGGTGGCAGTAGATTCCCACGGCGTTTGTTACGGCGGCGTCACGGAAGCCGATTGCCTGGACATCATCGAGAGACATTTGAGCAAGCGCAAGCCGATCAAGCGCTTACACATCAAAAAAGCTAAGAAGCGCAAGTAGTTCATTTGGTCATAAAATGAGGTAAATTTAGAGGGTAGTCGGTACTATCCGACGCTTTAGTATTTGTGGTTTGAAACTTTGTCTGGGGGGACTATGGCTAACGAGGCTTCTGGCGATATGAAAGTAAGCGAGCCTTTATTCACCAGGGTTCTCTCCGATTTGCGGCAGCACCGCCCCCAACTGGCAGAGCGTTTACAGGCTAATTCCGCCGTACTGGAGCGGGTGCGCGATTACGAGAAGCAGACGGCTCTGGTTCTACAGCAGGTTTCCCTGGCGGCTGCCCGCGGCGAAGATATAGAAAAGCTGGCCCTGCTTGATCCGGTCACCGAACTCTATAACCACCGGGCCTTCATTAAGGAGTTAAAAGCCGAACTGGCCAGAGCCAAGCGCTACAAGCATCCGGCCTCCCTGGTGATGATTTCCATAGACGGCTATGACGAACTTTCCAGGCAGTACGGTCAGCTTACCTGCGACGCCCTGCTTAAGATTGCTTCCCATGCCATTCGCAGCGCTCTGCGCGAAGTCGACGTGGCCTGCAAGTACTCCGAGAGCAATTACGGTATTATCCTGCCCCAGACCAGTGCCGCCGGTGCCTCCCTGGTGGGCGAGCGCATCCGCCAGCGGGTGGGTAACCAGGCCATCGTGCACAACTGGCATAATTTCTCCGTCACTGCTTCCGTTGGTGTGGCCAGTTTCCCCGAGCATGCATCAGATTACGATGTTCTGATAGCATGTGCTATTGAAGCTCTCGATACAGCTCTTGTACGGGGCGGCGACAGGGTAGTTTCTGTTTAGTTCAGTGCTTTGCTTGATGATATGCCGAAAATTTCCGCCCTTAACATGAAGGTGATTTTGCTGGCAGCAGCCCTGACCCTGAGCGGAAGTCTCAGTGGTTGCAGCCTTCTCTTGAAACGCTTTATCAATCCCGAGGTGAAGGAAGTGCCGGTGGAAGCGCCGACGGACCTGGCTGCCCGGGTGCTGGATCAGGAGCGAGCCGGGCAGATTCTTTTCGTGGACAATCGCGAGAACAGATTCCCGGCCAGGCTCAAGAGTGCCTTCCAGTTTGATGGCAAGCCTTATGTGGTGGTAGTAACCGATGTCGGTACGGTCGCTAACCAGGCCATGGTGCTTTCGGTGCAAGAGCCCTTTCCCGGTGGCGTGCGCTTCGCCATTGTGGACAACAAGAAAGAGTTCCAGGCTGTTACCGAGTTCTTAGCCAAACACCGTAGTTTGCTGAAGGGCAATTTGAAGCGTTCCGGCAGTCCACCTCCGGCAAAGAGTTCCTTCGATCTGACCATGGATAGTCTCAAATTGGAGGATGGCTGGTTCAACATCATTGCCTCCGGTAAGTATCGGGGCCAGCCCTATAAGATCAAAATACTGATCCAGGATCATATGGAACCGGCTCTTAAACCGGATGGCTCCATGAATCCATTGCGACCGGTTTATGCCCAGGCCGTCAAGTTTATCTCTCTGGGCAAGGAGAGCGACCCTTTCATCGCTGATCTGACGGGCGCCTTTCAGGTATTGGACGGTACTGAGAAGATGAATGCCAAGACTTTCTTCGGTTGTCTGCCGCAGATGCGCAAACCATTCAATGTGGCCAGGGATGTTACGGTTTTGAAGTTGTACATGCTGGAACCGGATCGCGGCGATGCCTATTGCGACTGGAATTTGATTGTCAATGCAGCGGCCAGGAAGCTCACCATAAAAATGGAATTGGACCGATTTAAAGTTGGTCTGGTGCGTTCTCTTTCACAATAGTTTGCCGTCCGGGCTTTAGTATTGCTATTATCAAAGTACTGGGGACGACCCCGGTCTGAGTTTCATGCGGGACGGCCCGATGCGCAAGCGAGGCCTTATGTCCTGGATTATTTTATTGGTGGCTGGTTTATTTGAAGTCGGTTGGGCTGTGGGCTTCAAGCTGGAGGCGGGACCGTCCAAACCGCTTCTGCTTTTCCTGACGGTGGTTTCCCTGATCCTGAGCATGGCCCTTCTTTCCGTCTCCATGCGAGAACTGCCTCTGGGCACGGCTTATGCCGTCTGGACCGGCATCGGTGTGCTCGGCACATTCCTGGTTGGGGTGCTCTGCTTCCATGAGTCGGTCGGCATGCTGCGCCTGGCTTCCGTGATGCTTATCCTTGTGGGGCTTCTAGGTTTGAAGCTGGCGAAATGAGCCCTCATTCCCTTGCGCCGTAGCCGCCGCCGCCCGGAGTTTCAATTCTAATGCAGTCCCCTGCCTGCACCAGCACATGGTCGGTGCTTGAAAGCAAGCTGGACTCACCGCCGGCTTTGATCCAGGTAGTGCGACCACTGAGAGCGCCGCCACCGCCCCTTAGCCCTTCCGGTCTGGTTCTCCGTCGTCCCGAGAGGATGGAGACTTCCATGTTCTCCAGAAAGCGCAGCGTGCGGCAAGCACCGTCGCCACCGGGGAAGAGTCCGGCTCCGCCGCTGCCTGTGCGGATGGAAAATTCTTCCAACATTACCGGATAGCGCGTTTCCAGGATCTCCGGATCGGTGAGGCGGGAATTAGTCATATGGGTCTGCACTGCCGAAGAGCCGGCAAAGCCCGGTCCTGCTCCGGAGCCACCGCAGATGGTCTCGTAATACTGATAGCGTTCGTTGCCGAAGGTGAGATTATTCATTGTGCCCTGGCTGTTGGCCAGTCGCCCCAGGCACTGGTAGAGAAGGTCGACAATAATTTGAGAGGTTTCCACATTGCCGGCCACCACCGCCCGCGGGTAGCTGGGAGAGAGCAGAGAGCCTTCCGGAATTATGATCTTGAGAGGTTCGCTGCAGCCGTCATTGAGTGGGATGTCGTGTTTGATGAGGGTGCGAAAGACATAGAGCACGGCGGCCCTGACTACCGACCTTGGGGTGTTGAAGTTGTTCATCGTTTGCGGGCTTGTGCCGGTAAAGTCTATGACCGCTTGCTTATTCGTCTTATCTATCTTGATTTGTACGGCGATGGTGCTGCCATCATCCATAGTGGCAACGCCGGCTCCCTCTTCCAGTTCCTGCAAGATCTCTCTTATGGCCAGGGCCGCATTAGCCCTAATGTGCTGCATATATACCTGCACCGTTTGCAGCCCGCGTTCCCGCATCAATTTTTTGAGAGCTTGTATGCCCTTCAAGTTGGCCGCGATTTGAGCCTTCAGGTCGCTCATGGTTTGTTCAATATTGCGCGCCGGATAGCGGTTGTCCAGGAAGGCCCGGCGCACGGAGTCTTCCAGGAGCACCCTGTCTTGCATTATGAGCAAGTTGTCGAGGAGAGCCCCTTCTTCTTCGATGGTGGTAGAGAGGGGCGGCATGGAGCCCGGGGTGATGCCGCCGATATCGGCATGGTGCCCGCGGGATGCCACGAAGAAAAGCGGTTTACTCTCACCGGCGAACAGCGGACTGATGGCGGTTATATCAGGCAGATGGGTACCGCCGTTGTAAGGGTTGTTGGAAACATAGACCTGCCCCTCTTGCAAGTCTTCTGCCCGGGCTTTCATCAGCGCTACCACCGCTTCGCCCATGGAACCAAGGTGTACCGGCATATGCGGTGCATTGGCTATCAATCTGCCTTCACCGTCAAAGATGGCGCAGGAAAAGTCGAGTCTTTCTTTGATGTTGACGGAATGACTGACATGTTGCAGGGTGGTGCCCATCTCCTCGGCGATGGCCATGAAGATATTGTTGAAAAGTTCCAGTAGTACGGGGTCGGCCTGGCTGTGTGAGGCCGGGTCGGCGGCGCTTCTCTCCCCCTCTTCCCGGATGATGGTCAGTCCCCCGTCGGCTTCCACCAGGGCTCGCCAGCCCGGCTCTATGACGGTGGTGGCCGTGGCACCGGCCAGGAGAGCCGGACCGGTTATAGTCAGGCCGGCATGCAGATCTCTCACCGTCAGTGGTGTCACATCGTGAAAGCGGCCTCCGGCATAGAGTTTCTGGCAAGCAGCCGGTACATCGTCGTAGGAGATAAATGTAAGGGCGCCGGTATCGAGGGGGCGGCTTTCTTCCTTCAGTTCGACGGCTAGATCTTCGATTACGATTTCGGCTGCCGGCAGATGAAAGCCGAAGATCTTCTCGTGCTTTTCTTCGAAGGTTTTTCTGACTTGCTCAATGGAGGGAGATTCATCCAGTTTGACGGCGGTGCTGCAATCTGAGCCCTGGTAGCGCAGAAAAACCAGGTGTTCGGCGGCGCCCACTTTTGTCTTCAATTTCCTTTGCGCGGACTCTCTCAGTTTCTCAAAGCGAGTCTGTAAAGACGGGCTTGGCAGCGTAGCCAGGGGCTGTCGCCAGGAGCAAGAAGCGGAGGCGCTGTGGGCGGTGACACCGATGCCGTAAGCGGAGAGCACTCCCGCCAGGGGGCTTACGATTATCTTCTTGATGCCCAGGCGCTCGGCAATCAAGCAAGCGTGCTGACCGCCGGCGCCGCCAAACGCCACCAGGGTGGCCTGACTCACGTCATGCCCCTGTTCCGTGGAAACTCTGGCTATGGCCCGGCACATCTTCTCCACGGCCACGGTCAAAAATCCGTAGGCCAGCACTTCCGGCTGCAGGTACTTTTTCAGACCGGTCTTGGCTGCCACCAGTTCTCCCATTTCCTGGAAGAGTTTCCTCGGTGTCACCGTATCCAGTGCAGCATCTTGTTTCTTGCCGAAGGTCTTGGGAAAGTGGGCGACGGAAATGCGACCAAGGATCAAATTGGCATCGGTGATGGTAAGGGGACCGCCATGTCCGTAAGAGGACGGACCCGGATAACTGCCGGCGCTTTCCGGACCGGCTGTCAGCCTGGCGCCGTCAAAAGCCAGTATGGAACCGCCTCCGGCTGCTACTGTGTGTACGGCCATCATGGAGCTGCGCACACGCACCGAGGCAATAATGGTTTCGTACTGCTTCTCGAATTCGCCTGCGAAGTAAGAAACGTCGGTGGAAGTGCCTCCCATATCAAAGGCGATCAGTTGCTCCTCACCCCTGGCGGTAGCGAATTTGACCGCTCCCACTACACCACCGGCCGGTCCGGAAAGGAGTGCATCCTTGCCGCTGAATTCGTCCATGGTAGTGAGGCCGCCGTCGGATTTCATAAAGGAGAGACTGCCTTCCAGTTGGGCGGCCAGGCGCTCTGTGTAGGCTTTCAGGGGCGGATTTAGATAGGCATCCACGCAGGTGGTATCACCACGGGGGACGTATTTGATCAGGGGGCTGACCTTATGGGAAAGAGACAGGTTGGTAAATCCCAGGCTGGTAGCTAATCTTGCTACCTCGTCTTCCTGCTCTCCGTTCAAATAGCTGTGCATGAATACAACAGCCAGTACGGCATCAGGCGCTCTTTCTTTCAGTTGCCTGAGCAAGTTCAGCACTTCCTCTTCATCCACTGGTTTGCTCACCTGCCCGTCGGCGTCCATGCGGCAATCTATTTCCATCACTTCGTAGTAGAGAGGAGTAGCTTTCCTAATTTCCAGGGCGAATATATCGTCTCGGGCTTGATAGCCGATGGAGAGGGCATCTTTCAAACCTTTGTTAGTCAAAAGGACCAGTTTTGCCCCGCTTCTGGTCAAGAGTGCATTGGTGGCAACTGTGGTGCCCACCCTGACTTCGTCTGATCGCCCGTGGGCAGCCGCTCCGGCGCAAGTCAGGATGGCTTCGATGCCGGCTCTGGTGGGATCGGTGAGACTGTTTGGATTTTGGGAAAGCAGTTTGTGCACATAAACATGCTGATCCGGCCCGACACCGATGATGTCCGTGAAGGTGCCGCCCCTGTCTACGAAAAAACGAAAACCGGCTTCCGTAAAGCTTTCGGCAGCCGGCTCTGAGAAGGCTTGCTCTAAAGAATTGCTCTTTCCACTCTTTTCCATCGAGTGTCTATTCTAGAGCAAGAGGCAAGAATATTCAGGATGCGCTTGTGGCGGCGTTGGAGAGTGCGTCCAACTGTTTTGCGGTTTCATGGAAGGCTTTGGACACGGCTGGTGCTACTTTTCCTTCGGTGAAGGAGAAGGCCAGGGCTATTAAGACCGATACGAAGGCAATAAGGGTTGAATATTCAGTGAGAGCTTGGGCTCGACTGCGTCTTCTCGTCCTGCCGGACGGCATTTTCCTTTTGCTTTCCGGAGCCGTCAAGGGCGGCTCCGATGGTTGCTCTATGGCCAGAGCCTTCGCCCGAGCAGGGCTTGTTCTTGAGGTGTGCATGGCAAAACCAGTTTAGCGAGTAGCTGAGCTAAATAGCTCAATGAGTAGCAAAATGCGGACGCCAGATGCTAAGCATATCTGAAATAGCTTGGCAAGACTTAGTAAATTTAAAAATTCCCCCCGCCTATATTATACCAGGCTGCCAAGAGGGATGATCTGAGTTTTGCCCCGGAATAGCCGTGGGGTTATGGTTTTACCCGAAGTTCATAATCTGTTAAATGCTTTTTGAGCCGAAGCAAGGCGCGCTGGTAGTTGTCCTCCTGGAAGTAGGCTTCATAGCGCTTGAACAGCTCCGGAGCGGTGCTGACCTCCGGCCATCTCAGCTGGTCCAGCCAGACGTGGCTGACATAGGGCTTTATCAGACGCACCAGATTCTTCCCGTCATGGGGAAGCAAGGGGGCCAGGGAGGCAAATACGGAAATGCCCTCGCTGCTTAGCGTTTTGAGCAAGTGCAGGCGTCTGGCAAGGCTTGGCGCCTGCGGTTCGAATTCTCTTATGACTTGTTCTGAGTCGGAAGTGATGCTGATGCCTACCGATAGGCTTTCCCCGAATTGCTTGAGGAGATCGAGGTCTTGCAGTATCAGGTGAGAGCGGGTATGGAGCGTTAGTTTTTTCGGTCTGTACTTGAGCAGTTCTACCAGGCAAGCCCGACTGAGCCGGTACTTGAGTTCGATGTACTGGTAAGGATCTGTGGCTGAACTAAAAAAGATGCGCGAACCGAAGACCAGCGCCCGCTCTTTCTTGATCAGCTGTGGGGCGTTCAACTTTGCTTCCACCCAGCCGCCCCAGTGTTCAGGCTGATGTCTGGCCGAGGGAAATTTAGGGACATAGCAATATGAACAGGCAAAGGCACAACCGGCATATGGGTTCAAGGAAAAGTCGTAGGCGCCGGCCAGAGAGCCTGCCTTCTGGGGTGTGAGAATTGACCGGGCTAATACTTCGGTGACTTGAGGCATTGTTGTACCATACACATGTATGCGTGCAATTGCAAGGGCCCTGTCTTGGTAGCCCGGGGGTGTTAAAGTTATGGCTGTTTTGATAGGCCTCTCTCCTCAGCCCTGGGGTTGGAAGGGCTGTTTTCAGTATGTTTATGG
Source organism: Candidatus Obscuribacter sp. (assembly GCA_016712465.1). Taxonomy (GTDB): domain Bacteria; phylum Cyanobacteriota; class Vampirovibrionia; order Obscuribacterales; family Obscuribacteraceae; genus Obscuribacter. The sequence goes on along the minus strand of JADJQZ010000001.1, from coordinate 5,666,592 downwards.
TGGATTGATAAAAATGGAAAAGGAAGAGGGCGTCCTGACGCTAGATAAGCGCTTAGAGTTGGAAGCGACCTGGCTAAAATACACGGAAGAGGGCCATAAAGCCCATGCCGACAGGCGTTATGCCTTTGGCGAGATAAAGTTCATTGCCGCCTTGAAAGCTGCTGAGGCTCTGGCTGAAGGCTTGCAATCGAGCCAGGTGGTGAGTGCTCTCAATCCTGCCGACCCCGAAGAAAAAGCGAGACAGCGCCAGGATCTGGAACGCCTCAGCAAAGGTTTGAACAACCTGGCGGCGCTCTATCAGTTGCAGGGCAAGTATCAGATGGCGGAAGAACTTTACGAGCGCTGTCTAGATTTGAAGCTTGATTTGTATGGTGAAGAACACCTGGACACGGCTGTGAATCTTCACAACCTGGCTACCTTACATTGCGCCAAGCGTCGTTTTGAAAAGGCCGAAATACTCTTCAAGCGGGCTCTTGAGATTCGGGAGAAACTGCTTGGCCCTGATGATGAGCAGCTTTTGCCCATATTGAAAAATTATGCGGCTCTTTTGCGCAAACTGGAAAGGGAAGAAGAAGCGGTCCGCCTGGAAGAACGTATCGCCACTCTGGAGCGGTAGATGTCTGAGGCCATAGACGAGCCCTTCGTAAAAGTCAGATTTGCCCTCGAGCCGGACGAAGGCGGTTGGCCTCCCGTGAACAGCGAAGGGCTCTGGGCCTTAAAGGTGGCTGAGCATCTCTACAAAATAGACAACGTGCCCTGGTTTGTTCGCAATCTTGCCGCTTGCGATGTGGTGGTGGCCAGACCTGATCAAGAAGGGGTGCTCTGGTTTGAAGAAAAGCATCAATGGGGCGGGCATCTGACTTTGAGGGTGGTGCTGCATGGTGCCATTGACGTCGCAGAGTCCCTCCGCTTGTTCATTGATTTGCTCAAACCTTATGGCGTGTCCGTGGAAGGTATCGTTCAATACGGCATGGCTGCCGTAGATGTGCCTCCAGGCGTGCCTCTGGCAGCCTTGAAAGCGCTCCTGGTGGAAGGCGAGGAAGATGGGCGCTGGAGCTTCGAGGAAGGCCTGATCAATGAGGAGTGGCTACTTACTCTTTGAGCAATGTCAGTAGTCTAATTGCGAGCGGTTCATGGCTTTGTGGCTCTCTTCCAGTTTTTTAGCCTCTTCTAAAAGCCGACCGGCCTGACCGGCTTTGCCGGTCTTTTTCAACAGATCTGCGTAGTTTCTCAATACCGCCGCTTTAGCCGTCTGGCTGTGGGCATTCACCGGTAACTGCACCACCTTTTCATAGAGCGCCATGGCCTCTCCGGTCTTGCCTGTTTCTTGCAGGCACTTGCCCAGTTCCAGGCAGGCTTGTGGTGTGTAAATGGCTCTCGGTCTCTCTTGTTCTTCCTTGAGGGCCAGATCATAGTTTTCCCTGAAAAAAAGCTCGGCATCTTGAGCCTTACCTCGCTTCAAGCAAATATGCCCCAGCCCGGTCAGTTGCCTGCTCACATGCTGACAGCCGAAGTTGGGGGCAGGTTGACCGTAGACATGAGACTCTTGCTTGTTTATGGAGAGGGCGGTTTTGAACAATTGTTCCGCTTCATCCAGTTTGTTTAATTTGAGAAGAATCTCTGCCAGATTGGTCATGGCTGATGCGCTGTTGCCGTCTTGACCAAAGGTCAAGGTGAGAATGCGCAAGCGTTCCCGGGCCAGAGGCTCGGCGGCCTGATAATTGCCTTCCTGCAAATAGCATCTCTCCAGATTATTGAGGGGGGTGAGCCAGTCCCAGTTGAAATTGCTCTTGCTGCAGGCTTTCAGCTTCGGCACTACCTGGCCGTAAGCCGCTTCCAGGTTTTTCAAATCAGCCGCTGCCGTCATGGGCGCACCTATTAACAGAGTCATTGAAAGTGACAAGGTGAGAGCAGTTAAAAATTCTGGTGTTTTGTTTCGAAATGGTCCGTTCATTTCTGTGCCTTTACTCTCCAATCTATATTAAGCCTGACTGACCGACTCCCGGAATTAGGAGTCGGTCAAGCGGCAGGCTGTTTCGGACCTGAATAGTCCTTGTGGTTTAGGTGCAATTGTGGGTTTGTTCTCTTTTAGAAGCCGCTGATGCGATTGAAACGATTGGAATTGAAACCACCCATGGTACCATTTCTGGCTGCCGCTCTGTTCATCAAGACAATGGATGTGACTGGAATCGCTACTGCGGCAGTGGTGCCTATTAGCTTGCCGGCGGCACCGAGGGCCGTTCTCAGCTTGCTGGGTTTGGAAGCGTAGGCGTTATAGGTCGGTGCGCCTGGATTGGTGGAGGTTTCGGTGTAATTGTTGTAGTTGCCGCTGTTGCCGTTGCCGTAGTCGGCCTGGCTGTACTGCGGAGATGGATTACCATAGCCGCTCTGGCTCTGCATTCCTTGTGGATTGCCGTAGAGGGAGCGTGACTGTTCCAGAGCCTGTTCTTGCATCTCATAGGGTGAGAGCGCTCTTTCCTTTTTCTTTTTTGACGTAGAGCTTTTGTAGTTCTGTTCCAGTTCTCCGTTGAGAGTTTCTCCCTGATTTTCTACCTGGGCCATTGCAGCCCCATTGAAACTGAGCGATGCCAGGCAGATTAGGGCGGCAAAAGCCGCGGTGCGATTAGTCATATGCGCACTCCAGAAAAATTAGTAAGGTTTTGTGAGTTTCATAATAGGAAGCGCTTGTGTCTAAATTATGGCGGCGCACATTAAATGAAAACTGAGAATAAAGTATTTCGCGTATCACGCCAAATTCACTTTCGCGTCACGAACACTTCACGACTAATCCATACGCTGTACTGGTATCTTTCAAGCCTTTCAGGGAGTATCGGCATTATGCAAAATTCAGTAAGGCCGCGAGCGTTCGGCGCTCGGCGGCTCGGTTTACTTCGCCCGTGGAAAACAGCTAGAACAGCTAAAAAGGAACTGGCAGTTGCGGCACTCCTTCTCTCATCTATTTTCTTAGCATGTTCTGCCTGTCAGGCGCGCGATTACTATATTTCTCCGGCTGGTGACGGTACAACCGGTCTGAGTTGGTCTACGGCCTTACGCAATATTCCGCCCTTGAATTTTGGTATCAGCCCTATTCAGCCTGGCGATCGAATTATATTGGATGGCGGCACCGGCGGCGTCACTTATACAACTGCTCTGGATATAGGTGTAAGTGGTACAGCGACCAACCCGATTACAATCATGCAAAGTCCGGAGCCCGGTCATAACGGTCGGGTCACCTTGAGCGGCTTTGTGGGTGGTGCGCAGGTGCGCTTGCCTGTGGGTGTGAGACTTGCAGGAAGTTATATAAGGATGTATGGCAGTCGTCGTGGCGGTCTGCGCATATCCGACTATTTGTTTCAGGGTGTAGCCGTCACCGGCTCCAACAATTGGCTTTCTAATCTGGAAATTGCCGGCGTTTTCGGGCCGATTATCAATCCCAGTAAGGTGCCCGGTGTGGGTTTGCTTTTCGCCGGCAACAATAACGTCTATAAGTGCCTGGATATATTCAATTGCTTGCTCATGGCCCAGCAGGGCTTTCCCACTTCAGAAAGCAATAGTGATTTCGAGCGCTGCTGGTTCTTCGATACCTACAACCGCTCGGCCGGTGGTTTTGTGGTCAATGGCGGCCGTGAAGACAGTCGGGTCGAGGTTTCTAATTGCGTCTTTGGTCCTGGTCTGGCTCAGGGGCTAATCAATAAAAGCAGCTCTGGATTTTTGGCAGTGAACGGCTCGCTCTTTCTTAATGCATCCCAGGACAATATTTTGCTTTCTGGGGCTGCCGGCACCAGTCGCACGGTCTTGAGACGGAACACGGCCTTTATGACCGATGCCAACTATCTCGGGCTTCCCCACAACAATCTTAACTACAACAGTAACGGCAATTTGACTGTGGTGAATTCCATTTTCTATGGCGGCCTGATTCGTGCCGACGCTGCGGCCAGAGCAAAGGCAAGCGGCAACTTTCAGTACAATGTGCTGGGTAATACCGTGCTTCTAGCTTCCACTCTTGCCGATCCCCAGTTTCGCCAGGCGGAACTGATCAAGGCCCTTAAAGGTACTACGCCCTTGAAAGAGCAGGCTGCTGCAGATTTTACCCTGGCTGATTGTTCTCCGGCCAGTGGTAAAGGGGCAAGGGCCACCTCGGTTAAGGTCTTGAATAAGGCTTTTGCTTCCTACTTCTTTCCATAGCTTAGTTTGTAGGCAAGGTAAAGTAGGTAACGGTGCCGCGACCGGCTTCCGACTCGGCCCAGATTCTGCCGCCCATGCGCTCCACATTGGTGCGGGCCAACTGCATGGAAAGGCGGGAACCGTAAGTCTCTAGCGCGTGTTTGCCTTCGATGAAGCCCAGGAACATATCCTGGATTTCAAATTCGGGCAGGGCCGGTCCGGAACTGGATACGCCGATGCGCATTTCATTGCCGCGCAACTGGCTTTCGATTCTCACCCTGCCACCAGCGGCGGTGATGACGATCATACGCTCCAGCACCTGGCGTAAGATGCCCATGATCGCTTCCTTGTTGCCGCTGATCAGGGGCAGACCGGTGACGGTCTTGTAGTCGAGGGTAAGCTGTCTTTCCCTGGCCAGAGGGGTGACTTCGTCGAGGGCGTCGGCTACCAGGCGGGTGATGGCGATTTGTTCTTTCGGCACCACCGGCTGTGGGACGAAGCCGCCGTACATCATCAGGAGGCTGTCCACGAGGCCGATCATCTGTTCGTAATTGAGGTGCAGGTCGGCCAGAGATTTGCTGACCGAGGGGTGCATGGTGTTGTCCGCATTTGATAGAATTGCCGACCATCCCATTTCGCCTGCGGCAAGAGGAGCGCGGATGTTTTCCTGCAGCATGGTGACTATTTCTTGCCGCAAGAGTTGATTTTCGCTTCGAAGAGATTTGTCGCGCAGCACCATGATATAGCCCTGGATATTGCCGTCATCTCCCGAAAGCGGTTGCAGGTGGGCCAGCACTTCGATTTTCTTGCTGCCGTCTTTGGAGTGCACCACGCCTTCGGGGTAGAACTGCTCGATGAGGGCGTTGGCATTGCCGCCGTGCTGGGCGAAAGCCTGTCCGGGGCTTTCCATATGGGAAGGTTCGCCCGGTTTGCGCACCAGATCGAAGCAGAGTCGGCCGGCGATTTCACCTTCAGTGGTACCTAGCCAATTGAGGACGATGGGGTTGGCGTGCAATATGTTGCCGAATTGATCCGTGATCAAATAGCCTTCCGTACTGGCTTGCAAGACGGCGTCCAGTTGTTGCTGCACCATGATGGCCTGGCGATTGGCCTGATTGATTTGCCTTGAGTATTCAGCTATCTGCTTGGCCTGGTGCGTGATCTGGTTATTGAGTACATCCACTTGCTGGGTGGACTGTTCGGCCAGTTGATTGCGCTCTTCCACCTGCTTCATCTGTTTGGTCAACTGAGTTTTCAGGTTCTGGGTGGTGGAGCGCATGGACAGTACTGCCGTATCTATTAATTCGCCAAGGTCGTACCAGTCGCCGGTGAGCCCTTCCAGAGGCGGAATTACTTGCTTGTTGTTGGCAATGGCCCGGGTGCGCTTGATGAGAAACTTCATGGGTTCGTTGACGGAGGCGGCAATGCGAGTGGCCAGGAAAATTCCCACCAATACTCCCAGAACGCCTACCAGTCCGCCCAGCAGCACCACTTCCACGGCCTTACTGGTCATGCTGGGTACTGGCTTGGCCAGGAAGATGACGGCGTTGAATTCGCCTGATTTATCCAGGGTGCGAAAGTCAATCCACCAGCCGTCCGCTCTTTCAAAGCCCGGCGCCGGTACCAGGAGCTGATCAATAAATGATATGCCGGTGATGGCTGCGAAAGGCTTTTCCGGGTAGCCCTGGGGCAGACCCTTCAAATTTATCTCCTGGAGGAAGCGGAAGCACTTTTGCTGGGGGAAGTCCTGAGACCAGGCCACGGTTTTGCTCTGTCTTCTGGAATAAATAGCCAGTTCCACACCCTGGGCCCGTGGATTCTCAATGCCGATGCGGGTGGCGATGGCCGAGAGATATTCCTGCGAGATTGGCTGGTTTACCACAATGAAGCCGTGGGGCGCAGGCAGGATGGTGCTGACTGAGACCATGCCGGTCTGGTTGTTGGAGAGGGTGCCGTGGAATTCTTGTTTGGTGGAAATGGCTACATCCAGACCCTGACTGTCTTGCTTCAGGGAATAACCGGACTTCTGGGGTGTGTCGCTGTTAAAGAGGACATTTCCCTTTTCATCCAGGAGCCAGATGGAGCCGGCGAAAATTTCGCGCTCAGCAGTTTCTTTCGCTGCCTGGGCCAACAGATTCTTGTCCCGGTCGTCAAGACCGGTTTTGACCTTGTTATCTTTTAAGAGCTTGCGAGCCACCAGGTCGGTGAAAGTCTGGGTGCTTTGTAGGCTGCCAAGCAGCTTCAGCTTGGCACAGCGACCTTCCTTATCGTTGGGGTCGGAGAGGCTGATGCCGGCTTCCGTTCTGGTGCTGCGGTACTCAAGATAGACGCTATAAGCTACGTGTCCGAAGACAACGACAATTACTACAGTTACTAGTGCGAAAGTGAGACGACTACTGAGATTCAACTAGAAGTTTGACCCTGACGCTTGACGGATAAATCTATATCTGCAAAGACATAGACGGACACAACTAGAAGTTTAACCCGATAAGTGTATTTAGCGCTTGCTGAATTACTTGCTGGCTTGCGCTTTGCGATATTCGGCTTGAACCTGGATGGCTCTGATTAATTGGTTAGGACCACAGTAGCCCAGCTCCAGCAAAATCTGACCGAGGGGCTTGGCTTCACGACCGCAATCTTTGTCTTCTCTCTGGATGCGCAGAGCTTCATCGAGCTGATAGATGGTTATGTAGTCAAGCTCCACGAGAATTTGACCCAGAAGGGTACGGCTCGGTTCCTGATCGTGGTTGTCGTTATTACCCTTGGGGCTCTTGGACGATTTTGACATCTTAGCTCTGAGTTTGACTTTGACTTTACTTTTAAATAGCAGACCGCTGGACGCACCCGAAAGTTCAACTTATGGCTGCTGGGTTTCCCCCCTGACCAGGTTCGTCGGCTCCCGCCACGCCCAACGATCTGTGATTGACCATTATAGTGCAAGCGGACTGCTAAAAGGGAGTCTAGTGTTAATAGATTGTTTTGCAATCCAGGCAAATTTTCTCTATTTCTAATAGCAAAGAGGCAATTCTGTCGCATACTTTGTAATTGTTGATTTTATTGAATCAAATCAGACCTACAGCACCAAATTTTCTCTTGCGAATCAGGAGTCCCAAAGGCAATGACAACTGGCGATTGGCAAGGATTAAAGGTGTCGGCCGAGGGGCACCTCATGCCGCCGGAAGAGATAACCAGGCTATTGCATGGCAGTTGGGTTATCCGCATCATCAAAACGGCTGTTGAACTTGAGCTCTTTCAGCAACTGAGAGATGAGGCTAGAACCGCTCAGGCTGTGGCGGATGCGCTCAGGTTTCCAGTCAAGGGCGTGGAGATGATGCTGGATAGTCTCGTGGGGATGGGGCTCTTGCTTCGCCATGATCTGGAAAGGAGCGGCAGTCTGGAGCCTGCGGCGGTGCGAGGCGGCGGCGCGGGGCGTGCTCCCAGTGTGCCTGTTTACAAGCTCAGCTCCGTGGCCGGCACTTACCTGTTGAAAGAAAGCCCGCTCTTCATGGGCATGTATCTCAAGCAGCACGAAGAGCTGGATAAGATGTGGCGTGGTCTCAAAGATACGGTCAGTACCGGCAAGCCGGTCATGGAAGTAAATCAAGAGGAACGGGCGTCCGAGATTTTTCCCCACCTGGCCGAGTCAATCGTGCCGCTCAATTACGCCATTGCCGTCGATGCCCTGCAGTTCGTAAAGCAGCGGCTGGCCCTGGCTGATCGCAGCGGCAGTAGTTTGCGGGTTTTGGATGTGGCAGCCGGCAGTGCCGTCTGGAGCATTCCCTTTGCTCAGGATAACGCCGGTACCAGGGTGAGCGCCATCGATTTTGAGCCGGTGCTGGCCGTCACCGCAAAAATAACCGAACGCTTTCAGGTGCGGGAACAATACGAGGACTTGCCTGGCAACTGGCGGCAGGTGAATTTGCCCGAGCAAACTTATGATGTGGCCATACTGGGGCACATCTTACATTCCGAAGGCAAAGTGCTGAGCCTCGAGCTTCTGCGCTATTGTGCCCGGGCACTGCGGCCGGGTGGTGTACTGGTGATCGCCGAGTTCTTCACCAATAAGGAGCGCACGGCGCCTCTGCATCCACTCATGTTCGGCTTGAATATGTATCTTGCCACTACTGATGGTTGCGTCTTCAGCCAGGAAGAGATGGCCGAGCTTTGCATGGAAGCTGGTTATTCGAAGGTGGTCAGGCATTCCGCTGCTAATTATTTGTCACCCCTGCTCTTCGCTGTGAAGTGAGTTCAATGTCTGATATTGCCTTCTATGTGAAGTACCGACCGGAGGAAGTCAATGATGGCTACTGGTCAGTCTACAAGCGCCTGATTCTGCCGGGACAGCTGCTTTCGGTCTTCTTTGTCAGCTTTCTTCTGGCGGAAGGCTATGCATACAGCGTAACCGAGCTGGGTGATTATATCTTTGGTGCAGCCGGTATTGATGAGGGGCAACTGCTCCTGGCCGTGCTTATTGCCGGGGTCGGCATTCCTTCCATCGTGACCGGACTGGCGGCCCTCTTGATTGAAAGCCGGGTGAGAAACAGCTACGAGAGCCGCCCTAATTTTCACTTCCCTATTATCTATATACTGGGGCAAAATGGCTTGAACATTACATTTGCCAGTGGTCAGGGCACCCTCGACTGGAGTCATCTCAATGCCTGTGTGGAGACCGCCTATCAGTTTTGCCTGGTGGCTGGCCCGCAAGACGTATTCGTGCTGCCGAAGCGCTGCCTGACAGGTGATGAGGAAGTAAAGGCGGTTCGCCATTTGATAGTTTCTAAAGTGCGCACCTATTTGCGCCATAGCGGCAAAGACTTGCCGATCAAATATGAAAAGGCCGGCATAGCCGGAATTTCCATTGAGGGAAGCGGCGTCGAGGTAGGGGCTCTCGGTATCATCACTGAGGGGCAGTCGGCGGATCAGGGCGAACTGAAGGGCGAGGACAACAGCCCTTGTGACCGGAACCTCGGGTCCTCGGGGCAGTCTTGCGCAGGCGGTGAAACCTTAGCTGCCGAGCCAGATCCATCCCTGCCTCCCGGTCTGAAAACGGGAGTGGCCGTGGAAGTGATCTACAGGGAAGGAGAGGTGCAGGGGGCAGAGAAGATCTATTTCTTCCGCAAGCGCTTGCCCATGCTTTCCTTGCAATATCTTGCTTTTCTGGGCTGGCTCTTGCCTTCTACATTTGCCGTCGGCTTTATCTGGGGCAAGACCGATCTGGTCTATGAACTCTTCCAGAACTATGGTTGGGTCTTCACTTTTGCGCTACCTGTCTACGCCATGCACGCCGTTTATACCTATCTTCTGGTCCTGGGTCGGGCTCGCCTCAGCGAAGCCATGAGCGAGGGAAGGGACGGCCGCTCCGAAGGTCGGGAGCGGATGCCTTTTGTTTTCGAGCTAACTGAAGAAGGCTGCGGACTGAGAGCGGCAGAGCGATACGCAGTACTTGCCTGGTGGCATTTCGAAGAAGTCTGGGAGACGAAAGAGACTTTTATGTTGCTCTTCGGTAGAAGGGGTCGGGCTATGTATGTCATTCCTAAGCGGGCTTTTCCGGAGAGAGTTGGTCTGGCTTATGCCCACAATCTACTTTCGCGAAAAGTGCGCAAGCTGCTGGTGCTGGAATAAGCGCCGGCCGGAAAAGCCGCTTGGGGAACTTGTCTTAGCGCCAGAAGCGCCCGAAATTACCGTTTGCCAGGCGGCGCCAGTTCTTGTTCCGGCGATTGCCGCAGTTCTGATTCCAGCCATTGGCCTGGTTCCAACCGTTGTTGAAATTGCCGCAGCCGTTGCCCTGGTTCCAGCCGTTGTTGAAGTTTCCACAGCCGTTGCCGCGTCCGCGGCCCCAGCCGTAATGATTGCCCTGATTCCAGCCATTGTGTCTGCCGTGGTGTTTACTCCAAGCTGCTTCCGTGCCGGCAAATGTTAAACCGGCCAATGCTAGCGCTACAACGAGCAATTTCATGATCGCACTCCTTAAGTATGGACATTCTTACCGCCGCTGCTATTAAGCAGCCGAGTCGGGCCGAACTGAATTAGGTCTTCTATTTTTGCTTCCTGATCGTGGTGCTAGCTGCCCCTAGTTCTGCGGCAATTAACTTCACTTTTATTGAGCTACGAGAAGATATGACGCGAACAGTGAGAGGATGTTGCCGGCGTATAGCCCAAAACCCAAAAAATTCCCAGGAATTTGATTAGAATTAGTTAGTCTTGGGTGCCCCTGGGAAATTCCGGTCCGGCATCGGAGTCCGAGTCGAGATCCGCTTCTCCTTCACCTTCGCCGTCCGACTCCTGGTTGGCATTCAGTCTGAGCAGCTCCCGTCGCCATTCCAGATCGGCCTGGGCTTCTTTGACCAGGCTTGCCAGACCAAGGAAGTCGGCAAAGGAAAGATCGATGGCCATGCCGATATCGAAGGTGAGTTTTACTCGTTCCCAGCTGAAGGCGCAGGACATGCAGACCATGTGGTCCGGTCCGCAGACTTCGATGATTTCGTTCTCGTCGCATTGGAGCGGGTCTTTTTGCCAGTTCAGGTATTCGACGAACTGCTCGTCTTCCAAACTTTGCTGGACCAGGAGCACCAGGGCTTGATACTGGGTGTTGGTTAAGTAAATAGTGACTTCTTGCCGTCTGAAATCGAGGGCGAATTCACCATTTTCTTTGTCGAGGTAGAGATCTGCAAATGCGTTAGCGAAACTGATTTGTAATTGCGAGCTAGTCTTCATTTTTTACCTAACTACTTGAGCCACTCGGCGACATCTTTGGCGTGATAGGTGATGATCAAATCAGCACCAGCCCTGACAATGCCGGTCAAGAGTTCCATTACCACTCGCTTCTCGTCAATCCAGCCATTGGCGGCAGCGGCTTTGACCATGGAATACTCTCCAGATACATTATAGGCTGCAACGGGCAATTTGGTTATATACCGGGCCTCTGAAATTAGGTCCAGGTAAGGCATAGCCGGTTTAACCATGACAATGTCGGCGCCTTCTTCGATATCCAGCTCGATTTCGCGCATGGCTTCCCGGGCGTTGGCCGGGTCCATCTGATAGCTGGTCCGGTCTCCAAACTGGGGAGCCGATTCGGCTGCCTCCCGGAAAGGACCATAGAGAGCGGAGGCAAACTTGGCGCTGTAAGCCATGATCGGAATGTTTTCATAGCCGTTTGCATCGAGAGCGGCTCTGATAGCGGCAATTCGCCCGTCCATCATGTCGGAAGGGGCGATTATATCGGCGCCGGCTTCGGCTTGAGAGACGGCGGCCCTGGCCAGAATTTCCAGGCTGGGATCATTGAGGATTTTGCCCTCATGGACTATGCCGCAATGGCCGTGGTCCATGTATTCGCACAAACAGGTATCGGCCACTACGATTAAGTCGGGGAAATGCTTCTTCAGTTCGCGGGTGGCTTTCTGCACTATGCCCTGCGAATGCCAGGCGCCGGTGGCATCAGCATCTTTAGTGGCCGGAATTCCGAAAAGCAATACCGACTTTATGCCGAGAGACACTACTTCTGCCGCTTCTTTCAGCATTTCATCGATGCTCTGCTGGTGTATGCCCGGCATAGACTTGATCGGGGTTTTGATGCCCTTGCCTTCTACGATGAAGAAGGGATAGATGAGCTGCTCCAGGCGCAGATGCGTTTCTCTTATCATCGCTCTGAGCGGCGCTTTTGAGCGCAGGCGACGCATTCTCACGTCGGGAGTGACACGGGGCAGTATGTAATCCAAAGACTTGTCACGTGTCTCAGTGAGCGATTCTTTCATTTAAGGTTCCTACCTGATCTGAAGGGAGCAGACTAATAGATATAAACAATAAATATATCCTCAAACTGAAGCTGCTATGCCAAAAGCAGCCTAATTTTTATGGTTTGGGAATTTTAATGCTGTCAAGATTGCTTCTGTGAGACCGTCCAGGCTGTGGACCCGCGCTTCAATGTCCACTCTTCCGAATTGTCTTTCAGCTTCTCTGGCTGTGATTGGTCCGATCACCGCAATTTGAGTTCTGGCCAAAAGCTCCGGCAGGTTATGGTCTTTCATGATCTGGGCGAAGTTGCGCACTGATTGCGCGCTGGCCATGGTCAGGAACTGCACTTCTCCAGCTTGTAGTCGGCTGGCTATGACCAGGGCTTTTTCCTTTGCTTCTTTCGGTACGACGGTTTTGTAGACCACAGCGTGATACACCCTTGCTCCCTGAGCGGCGAGGCCGTCCACGATCACCTCTCTGCCGATATCAGTGCGCGGCCAGAATACGGTTTTGTCCGCCAGTGGAAAGGCGGCGGGCAGCTCCGTCACCAGGCTCTCGGCCACAAAACTGGAGGGTTGGAAGCAGGTAGAGAGTCCATGCTCTGCTAATTTAGCTGCCGTTGCCGCACCGATAGCGGCGATCCGGCTCTTCTCCAGAATTTCAAATCTGCCGATTTGTTTGAGTCTCTCGACCGTGGCATCTACGGCGTTGGCACTGGCAAATACGAACCAATCAAAGTGCGCCTGGTCAGAGAAGTGCTTGTCGAAACTTTGCCAATCCTCCGGCTCGCACAACTCCAGCACGGGAAAATCCAGAACTGAGGCTCCCAGGGCCTTTAGTTTCTGACCGTAAATTTCGCTGCCGGCACGTGCTCTGGTAACTAGAATGGTTTGACCGGCCAGTGGCTTCCCTTGCTTGTCAGGCTCGTTCATCGAATTCGCTCGTTAGTTTGATTTGTTTTGACCAATCAGGGCGGTGATACTACATTTGGTGTAGACTGCCGTAGTTGTTCCAGGACGGCGCCGGCCCCCAGGTCTTCAATTTCACGAGCGAGCGACAAGCCCAGTGAGGCTGCTTCCGCCGCCGGCCCTTGTTTGGTGGCGCGAAAAACGCGGCTGCCATCCAGGGCCGCCACACAGGCATCAATCTGTAAGGTATCAGTCTTCTCGCTAAATTTTGCCAGCACCCCGGCCGGTACCGAGCAACCGCCACCCAGGCAATCGAGGAAGGCTCTCTCGGCGGTGATTTCGTAGCGAGTGTTTCTGTCTTCAATTTGCTGCAAAAGGCTCTGGATATCCTCGTCTTCTTGCCGACATTCCACAGCAAGAACACCCTGACCGGCCGCTGGTGTTACCTGTTCCGGGGCGAGGTATTCTTTGATTTTATCTTGCAAATCCAGACGGTGTAGACCTGCCGCCGCCAGAATCATGGCGTCGCATTGACCCTCTTCCAGCTTACGCACCCTGGTGGGAATATTGCCGCGCATGTCAATGAACTTGAGGTCTTGCCTGAGGGCTTTCAACTGAGCTGCTCTTCGTCTGCTGCTTGTGGCCACGGTGGAGCCGGCGGCGAGCTGCTGGAAGCTTTCTGCACTGTTAGAAAGAAAGACGTCTCTGGCGTCCTCCCGATTTAGTACGCAGGCCAGGGTTAGCCCGTCAGGCATGTCGGTGGGAAGATCTTTGAGGGAGTGCACCACCAGATCGACGCGGCCATCCAGCAGAGCCTCTTCCAGTTCTTTGACGAAGACTCCTCTGCCTCCAAGCTCGGCGATGGGTCGGTCGAGAACTTTGTCACCGCCGGTGGTGATATGCAAGATGTCTATTTTTAAATGCGGGAAGAGTGACTGTATTTTGTTGATGACTTGATCCGTCTGCAGGCAGGCCAGCTTGCTTTCTCTCGTGCCGACAGTCAGCTTCTCTCTTTTCACGATATTTCTTGACCGCGCTTGTTGCGATTTTCAAGTCTGCGCCGCGACTCCTCTCTGCAACCGGCAGGTTGACCGCCGGCGAGGGGATCGAGATGAAAGAGGGTGCGCAAGGCTTCCGCTTGTTGCTTGAGAATCTCGTAGTCTTTTGTGGCTTTCAGTTGCACTGTGGGATGGTGCAGAATTTGATTGACGATGGCGCGGCTTATGGATTCCATTTCAAAACGGCTGCCTTCTTCGCTCTTTTCACCCTGGGTGCTGGTCTTAGCTATTTGCTCCAGACGAATGGCTTCAATCTTTTCTCTCAGTTCGGCTATCGTCGGTACCACCAACTGCGAGCGCAGCCAGTTATGGTAGTCCTCGAAGAGGTCATAGACTATGGATTCTGCCTCAAAGACAATAGCCTCGCGCTCGGCTTTGTTGCGGGTGACTATCTCAGCCAGATCGTCGGCATGGGCCAGATTTACTTTTTCCAGAGAGGCAACGGCTGGTTCGACGTTGCGTGGAACGGAGATGTCTATGATCAACTGTTCGGGTGAACCGGCATGCCTGTGAGCAGACAGAGATTTGGCATCGAGTACCGGTTCGTCGGCACCGGTACTGACAATGACCAGGTCAGCCTGAGCAGCCAGGGCTGTTCTTTCACTAAAATCAAAACCACTTTTGATTTTTTCTTTGTTGTTCAGCTTACTTTTGAGAAATGCAGTGATGCGTTCCTGATTTCGATTAAGCAGCACAACCGCGCCGCTGCCGCCTTCGGAGAGAAGATGCTTGACGCAGATTTGCCCCATTTTGCCAATACCTAGCACTACTACCGACTTCTCAGCCAGGCTGCCCAGTCTGGTTCTAGCCAACTCCAGAGCGGCCGAGCTGACCGATACCGCTCGTCTACCCATAGAAGTCTCGGTTCGCACTTTCTTACCGCAAGAAAGTGCAAGTTTGAAGATGAAATCCAACAGCGGTCCGGCGGCCTGTCTTTCTAGTGCAGTCTGGTGGGCCGATTTGACCTGCGCCATAATCTGGGCTTCGCCCAACACCATGCTGTCCAGTCCGGCCGCAACGCGCAACAGATGAAGAACTACGTCGTCTCGAAGAAGCTTGAAGTTTGGTTTGAGAATTTCATGGTCGCTGACATGCTGAACCGAGGCGAAGAAAGCCTCAATATCAGCCATTCCACCCCGCACGTCATCTACAACTGCGTACACTTCGGTACGATTGCAGGTTGACAAGATGGCGGATTCCTTTATGTGGGGGAAACGCTTCAGAGCTTCCAGTGCATGACCTATGCAAGAGTCCGGGATGCAAAACTGTTCCCTGATAGCCAGAGGTGTGAAATGGTAATTGATTCCGCAGACAACTAAGTGTTGATTCATGGTTCCCGAACCGGGGTCAGATCTGCTCATGCCGAAGTGCATCCCCCATCTCGACGATTATAGCCAGGCTGTCTTGGGGCTTGTCTGAGCTATAGATCAGAGTAAATAAAAAGTATTGATAACCCGTGGGGCACTTTGCAACTTGCCCCTGTGGGCGCAGGGGTGGAAAATTTGCCTGGCGGGTTGTAATGGGGCAACTGGCAAACTTTGGGCTTCGAGAGCGAAAGAGGCCTGTTGCTAGTCTATTTCTTACATAAAGAAACCTAAATGAAACGAGAAGAGTGGAGCCGTTTGCTGCGGTGCAGGAAGCGGTAGCCCCTTCTCAGTCTAGGAGGTTCCGGAATAGACGGTCGGTCTATTCCGGAAAATGGCAGCAGGTTGGTGTGGTCACGAATTTTCAACCGATAACGAAAAACTATAAGTCGGCAAGGGTGCGGTTGAACTTTTTGGCGACGTTTTTCGTCTTAGAAAATGAAGCAAGGAGGGCTGACCATGACAGGGCGAGTTTTAGACGGTCACGATAAGAGACTGCAAAAGATTTTGGATAAAGTCGGTGTCGTTTGGGAGGAGTTTTGCTCTATTTACCCTGACGAGGGAGCTTGTTGGTTTGCCTTGTTCGATGCACTTACTGCAAACAATGCACTCTTTTGCCGAAGCTGTAACTCTCGTGCCTTGCAGTTCAGTCCTCTCAGTCGTAGTACTCGCTGTGAAAGCTGTTGCCGGGTAACCTGGTTGACGGCGGGAACGGTCTTTCACGGTGCCCGCAAATTGCGCCCCTGGATGGCAGCCATCTGGCTATTTGAGCACGACATAAAAATCAGCTCCTCTGGGTTTTCTTTTCTCCTCCAGATAGCGCAGTCCTCAGCATTGAATATGTACAAGAGTCTCTTTTTCGTAGTCAACTCTGAAGGGAAGCAGAATGCAACTCAAGCTAGTTCCAGCCTGTTTCTGCAAATCTTCAATAAGCGTAGTCTGGAAACTCTCAGTTGGCAGCATCCGGTGACTGAAGAACCGCTGCCAGACAGGAATTTGCAAACGTCCAACGGCGGCGCCTCTAGAGCCATTGAGCCTTCTGAGAGTCCTCAGCCGAAGACAAACTCCGCGCCTCCGACCAGTGCGAGCAAGCAAGAGGCTTCCGAAGGTAGCGTAAATGCAGTTGGGGCGGCAATACTGGAACTGCTAACCGGAGGAGAGAAAACCTTTGATGAGATTTGTCGCCACAACGACTTTAAGACTGCTGAAATAAACGTGGCTCTTACGCTTCTAGAATTGGATTCTAAGATCGTTTCGCTTGTGGGCGGCAAGTTTGGTCTTGCTTGTGGAGAGCCTTTCCGCTGGTCGCCCAACTCTAGTGAAACCGCACATAAGGAAAGCGGCAGTTCTCTTTCTGCTGATTTGCAACAGTCCGTTGATTCCTTTTGTCAACTGATCAAGCAAGAGTTTCATGGTATTAGCCGCAAGACTGTCGCTCTTTATGCGGCTTTGACGCAGTTGCCATTCTCTTGTGAAAAACTTGAAAAAATTACAAGCTCAAGGCTTTTGGGAGCTTGTTTATTTAGAGAGCCAGTTGGTAAGGACAAGATTCGCCTTTTTGTTTCGCCCCAGTTCTTCCCGTTTGTTAGCGAACCTGCTCCGGTGCACATATAGGTCTCGCCTCAGTCAACTAAAGGGCTAGCGCAGGGCGGCTTGTGTCGTCAGTGGTGTTACGGTGCTTGCTGTTCTAGTCAATTGCTGTGAGGTTTTGTGCCAGGCGGAGAGATTTGAGGCCAGCTCCGGATGCAACTTTTCACCAAGCCAGGCCAGCCCATCTAGAATTCGTAATGTTGGTCTGGCCAGCATGTCGCAACGCGGCTCCGGCTGAAAATAGACCTGACCGTTTTTTACGGCTTTAAGGTTCTTCCAGGGGGACTGCTTCAGAAATTCCTGCGTTCTTGCTTCGTAAGGCATAATGATTACGTCCGGCTGTGCTAGAAGAAGCTTTTCGGCGTTGTAGGAGGGGTAGGCGGGTTCCAATCCGGAGGCGATGTTGATGCCACCGCAGGCGGTGATGACTCCGTCCAGGAAACTGCTTTTCCCAACCGTCATTAACGGCTTGGGCCAGACGCAGTAAAAGACGCGCGGCTTGCGATTGGCACTGCCTATTATGTTGTGGAAGGAGTTCAGGCTGTCTTCAAGGTTTTTTGCCAGTGCTTCTCCTTTGCCTTCTTTCCCAACCAGCCTGGCCAGCTCTTTGATGTTCAAACCTATATCATTCAGGTGATTGTTCTTCAGAACCAGGGTTTTGAAATTATTGTGCTTGAGTATTGCTTCCAGATGTTCTTGACCGGAAACAAGCAGTACGGCATCGGGTTTGAGCCTGGCTAGCCTCTCCAGATTTGCTGATACGAAAGTGCCGACCCTGGTAATGGATGAAATTTGTTGGGGGTAGTCGCAGTAGGTGCAGACGCCCACCAGGTGGTCAGCTGCTCCCAGCGCGGCAAGCAGCTCGGTATTGGAAGGAGCTAGCGATACCAGCCGAATCGGTCTGTCCTGCACTTTTGCGTTGGATTGAGAAGCCCTGCCGGTTGCCGGCGGTTTGTTAACCTGGACTGGAGCGGCCTGGCTGCTGTTATTGAAGAGCAGTCCGGCTGTCATCAGTCCTATCTGGATGAGTCGGGTGCCGGGAAATTCCTCTGTAATCGCACCGGTGCCGCCGCTTTGGGCACCTGGTTTTGCGTCTGTGGAGGGTTTGTCTTGGCTTTCCATGGGGATATTGCGGCTCTTTCCCGGCTTATTCGTGGCTGAGTCCTGTGTTGGCTTGCAGCCAATGCAGGGCTTCTTCTACTCGCGCTTCCGGAGTCGAGCTTCTTATTGTACACGTGCTTGGCCAGAGGTTCCATTCAAATAGGGTCATTCTCACCAGGCGGTCTATTTGCCTCTGATAGTCCGGATCCGTCCAGCGAAATCCGTCTTCGGGCGGGGTGAAGACCGGCGGGATGTAGAGAATATGGCTGTATTTGCCGGCTTGCTCTCTGGCGAGTCTGTAGAACTTTTCCGTGTCATAGGTCATGGCCTGGCAGATGTTCCACCGCTGCCAGAGCACCCAGGCATCCAGAGTGGAGCGGTCGCAGAGGAAGTTCTTTTCTTTCTCTTCTTCTTCTATTTGTCTTTTCAGAACCGCGAACTTGAACTCTTCCTGCTCACTTTGCGGAATGTCGCTGAGCTTTTTGATGCCGCGCTCCCGGCAGATGACTCTTGCGATTTCCGGAATACCCGGTAAATTAAGGCGCGGAGCCAGCGCATCCACCAGGGTGGTTTTGCCGACTCCGCTTGCACCAACAACTATGATTCTTGTTTCCTTACTGTTGATGGCTGCCTCAATTCAGCTTGCTTGTTGCTGTCTTTCCGGTTTCGTTTTCGTTTTCGTCCACTCAGCCGTTATTCTGAGTGGGAGGCAACTTCACGGTAGCTTGTGGGACGCCGGTGTTGTTTCCAGGATTGGAATTGCCTCCGGAGTTGCCTTTTTCTGTCGAAGCGCTGATTTTGTTTTTCAGAGATTCGGTCAGATCTACCCCCGTTAAGCCTTTGATCATGGTCAGGCTCTGCGCGGCGACACCCATCACGTCTGCTGAGATTTTGGTGATGCCGGTTGATTCTCCACCGCTGGAAAGGAGGGTGATATTGCCCACTTTGGCTAGAGGAGAGGCAGCGGCTTGCACCAGTTCAGGCAGTTTCTCAACTATCATGTTGGCGATGGCAGCGTCGTTGTATTGCTTGTAGGCCTCTGCTTTCTTGGCCATGGCGTCGGCTTCTGCCTGTCCTTTGGCCGCAGTGACCTGAGCTTCGGATAGACCTTTGGCTCTTTCCGCTTCCGCTTCCGCCATACCGATGGCGCGTTTTGCGTCGGCTTCCGCCATGGCTTTCAGTTTCATGGCTTCCGCTTGACCCTGGGCAGCCAGCTTGGCAGATAGAGCATCAGCTTCGGCAAGCATTCTGCGTTTTTCCTGCTCGGCCTGAGCCATCAATCTGATTCTCAGCTGTTCGGCTTCGGCCGGTTTGGTGATTTCCACTTCCAGGGCTACCTGGCGCTTGGTCACTTCTACCTGTTGCAGTTCCACCTCTTTCTGCGCTTCGATGATTTTGATCTTCTGCGTTTCTTCGATGAGCTTCTGCTGCGATTGCGCTTTCACGATGTCGTACATCATGTCAGATGCGGCTTTAGTGCGAGAAACTTCCGCTTGATACTGAGCTTGCGAAACCTGGAAGTTTTTAGAGGATTCCGCTACGCGAGTATCTGCGGCGAGCTTGGCCTTTGCCCCTTCTTCTGCGGCCTGTGCTTGAGCGATTTGAGCGTCTCTGGAAGCACTAGCCCGGGCAATTTCAGTTTCTTTTGTGGCTTCCGCTTCGCCGATAGCGGCGTTTCTTTTTGCTTCAGCTGTTTGCTTCTTGCCGAGGGCTTCCAGGTAGCCGACAGTGTCTCTTATCTCTTTGATGGTGAATGAATCGACCGTCAGTCCCATCTTGGCCAGGTCGGCTACGGAAACTTCCTGCACTTTGCAGGCGAAGGAATCGAAGCTCTGGATCAGTTCTTCCACGGTCATAGTGCCTAGAATCGCCCTCAGGTGACCGACGAGAGTTTCGTGGGCGACTGTGGCTATCTCGTCCTGGTTTTTGTTGAGGAAGCGTTCTGCTGCTGTAGCGATAGCTTCTTCGTCACCGCGAACCTTCACCTGGGCGACACCATCTACGTAAATGGGGATACCGTTTTTTGTGATCATCGGTGCTTGCGAATGTACTTCTATCGTCATTACTTCCAGAGAAAGAATGTTCTTCTGGTGAAATAACGGCATTACAATCATGCCTCCACCTCTGACGATCTGAGGTCCGCCGCGGGTGAAACCCGTGATTAGCATTGCTTCGTTCGGACCGCATTTCTGATAGAGGTTGGCGAAAAAGTAGCAGACGATGATCAGGGCTGCGAACCCAATTACAACGCCACTAACAACCATGATGTCCATCTCTTTTGAACCTCCTGTCAGTTTTGATCCGACCGAATAGATTTAATCTCTAGCAGCCTTATTCCCTTGTCAGGTAATTAACTTGGCGGCTGTCTGATATTTTTTTGTGTTTGGTGTTTATTTGATTGAGCCTATCCTATACCGAATATGGTGGCGTTGGCGCCGATCAATCATATTCCTTTATAATCTTGACAACCGCCTCCAAGGGGCATCATTGTTTTGCTGAAGAATTTGAGATACCAGGCAGTTTGCCTTGATGTGCAGGCGTCGAACCTGGAGCTTTTAGCTTGCTCGTCCTGGCAACCTGCAAACGGCATCACCTATGGCTGAGGCTTATAATCAGGATTCCTGATAGGGCTCTACAAATACAAGGTGCCCCTCTCGCTCGACAATCATTACTTTAGCGCCGCGTTTGATTGGTTCCTTTGTTGATGCACTCTTGGCTGCGGCATTGAACCTGGTCGTTCCAATCACGTAGGTGACTTCACCGGTGCCCCCCTCAGTAATAGAGGCGCTCACCTCAGCCACGTGTCCGATGGCGTCGGTTGATTTGAGAGTATTGGAGACGTTCAGCTTGGCTGTCAGATAGGAGAAGACGTTGCGCATGACCACTACTGCTATCAGACCGACAATTATGGACGGCACTAGCGACACTATGCCTAGAACAGGCAGACTTTTCATGAGAGTCAGACCGGTCAGCCCTACAAAGCCTGTGAAAACTGAAATGGAAGTAGGATTGAAGATACCCAGGAGTTGAAAATAGGTGGGAGTCCTGACGGAGGCCACAACGGTGTTGGAGGTGGACTTCAGGCTATCTGCGTTCGCGTGACCGTCGCTGGCGGATCCGTCGCCATGACCTCCGCCATGACCTCCACCATGACCTCCGTCATGGCTGATAGCATGGCCGTGAGCGTCGCCTAAGCTGCAATCCCCATGCTGATGTAAGTGCAGGTGACCCGGATCGGAGCTGTCACCGCTGTCGCCAAAGCCTCCCATGAAGAAGGAGACGATGATGAAGCCCCAGCCGAGAACCGTACAGGCCAGGTAGAGTTGCGTGAGTGAATCGAGCGCGAACATGAGCGTCGTTTAGACCTTGGTGTCGAGAAGTGTGGAGCAGGTTTCCGCTGCAATCAGCAGTGTATGAAAGATACCCAGGTCCTTGCTTGGATAAACGCTCAAAGCCTCAGCAAAGCTAAAGAAATAGCTAAATGTGAGTCATGCTCCAATCTCGCCACGGTTTAAACGGTTGCCCGTCCGGCTGAAGCGACCGGTCTGCCTTTTGCCGAGAAGGCTCGTCCCCAGCGGGCGAGGTTGGTTCGAAGTGTACAATAAGGGCGGGAGATTACACCGTGGACCTTGCCCTCTGTCATAGCAATATGGACTTTGACTGCCTGTCGGCGCAGTATGCGCTTACCAGGCTCTATCCCGGCTGCAAGATGGTTCTCAGCAATCAGCTCACCGGCAATGTGCGTAATTTCATTGCCTTGAATCGCAATTTGCTGCCCACCGTTGATATCAAGTATGTCGACATGACCAGGGTCGATCGCATCTTTCTGGTGGATTGTCAGCACATCGAGCGCTTGGACGAGGCTGTCAGGGCTACCCTTACATCGGTTCTGCCCGGCCGCGCTAAAGGAAGGATGCCCGGTTCCGCCTCTGCTTTCCCGCCCATTATTATCTTTGACCATCATGCGCCGGGCGCCACCGAGAGTGGTGGCGCTGGTCGGGTCGGGGCGGTGCCTTCTCCCGGTGCTGCCGGGTCACAGATAGAGTATGTCGGCGCTTCCACCACCCTTCTGGTGGAGAAGATCATGGCGGAAGCAGTGCCCTTAACGAGTTTTGACGCCACTGTTCTGGCTATCGGTATATATGAAGACACCGGTTGCCTGACTTTTGCCGGCACCACCAGTCGTGATGCCGCTTGCATTGCATTCTTGCTTAGCTGCGGCGCCGATCTGGCTCTGGTGAGGGAGTACATGCGCACCAGGCTGGAAGCCGATCAAATAGAGTTGTTCGAAACGCTTCTGCAGCAGTCTATGACCCTGGAAGTGGAGGGACATCGTTATCTGATTGCCGCCCACAGCACCCCTGACTTTGTGGATGGTTTAGCAGTAATTACCAGGCAACTTCTTGAGCTTCAGTCTTGCGAAGGGGCATTTACCATTGTGCACATGCGAGATCGTGTGCACCTGGTGGGGCGGTCCGACAGTCGTACTCTCGATGTGCGGCAGGTGGTGCGAGCTTTTGGCGGTGACGGGCATCCCGGCGCCGGTTCGGCTGTGATCAAGGGCGGTGATGTCCATTCCATTAAAGCGGAAGTAGTGGAATTGATCAGGCAGATGTCGGCACCGCAGCCGGTGGCAAAGGACATCATGGTCAGCCCGATTCGTACCATTCGTCCCGATATTTCCATGGATGAAGCTGGTCGTCTCATGTTGCGTTACGCCATGGATGGTCTGGTGGTAATGGACAACGATGAGCCCGTGGGTATTATTTCTCGCCGCGATATCGATCAAAGCCGGCACCACCGCCTGGGTCATGCTAGGGTTTCCGGCTTCATGAGTCGCCCGGTCTTGACGGTTCCCGAGGACGCCACGCTTGTTGAGATGCAGCAGTTGATGGTATCGGAGGATATCGGCCGGTTGCCCGTGCTGGACGAGCAAAAGCGACTGGTGGGGCTGGTATCGCGGCAAGATGTCTTGAATTCTTTGTATGGACAGGCGGGCGGTGGTGCGCTCGTGCACCGGGGTTCCGATCGCAAAAGCAGAAGGTCTGGTCTTAGTGCTTCCGGCAATAATCTCTCCCGGCGCTTGCGGTCCTTCAGCGCGCCTATTGTGGAAATCATTAAGGTGATCGGAACGGCGGCGCAAAGTGCCGACATGACTGCTTATGCCGTCGGTGGTTTTGTGCGGGATATGCTACTTGAGCGGGCTAATTTCGATCTGGATTTTGTGATTGAGGGAGCGGCGATTGAACTGGCCGAGACCCTGGCTCGCAGCGATGCACGTTTCGAGATCATGGCCAGGCACGAGCGCTTCGGTACGGCCAACCTGATCTTCAAAAACGGCGCCATAGAGCAAGAGGTGGACCTGTCCACGGCTCGAACTGAGTTTTATGAGTTTCCGGCGGCCTTGCCGGAGGTGGAACCGTCCAAACTGGAGCAGGACCTTCTCCGGCGAGACTTTACGGTGAACGCTCTGGCTGTTTGCATCAATCCCAGCCGCTTCGGTGAACTGGTGGATCATTTCAACGGCGTGCGAGATCTGGAGCGCAAAGTAATCCGCATTTTGCATCCTTTCAGTTTTATTGAAGATCCTACCCGCATTGTACGGGCGGCTCGTTTTGCCGGACGGCTCGGCTTTCACCTGGATCCGACCACGAAGGAACAAGCTAAGCGGGCCGTCAGTATGGGTATTTTCGATGACTTGGGCGGGGTGCGCATAAAAGAGGAATTGAAACTGATTCTGCAATCCGGTGAGCGTATCAAGTCCCTTTCCTTGTTGCAGGAATTAGGTGGTAACCTTTGCTATCTGGATCGACAGTTATCTTTCAGCGGTGGCGTCAAGCGCAGTTTGCGCCGGGCTGAGCGCTTACTGGCCAGGTATGGCAATCTTGGACTGGAGCAGGCTTATAACGGTTCTGAAGCGCAGGAGCGCTTTGAAAACTGGATAGTTTACCTGGGGGTGTTGCTTTCCGAACTTGTGCCGGAGCGCGTCGAGGCTGTTCTTTTGAGGCTGCAGCTTACCAATAAGCAAAGAGATGCCATCCTCAGCGGTCTTGACTTGCACCGGCAGATGCCCCTTTCTATGAGAGAATTAAGCCGCTCCGAACTCTACCTGGTGCTCAAAGGTCGCCCCCTGCAATCTCTAGCCATTGCCGCTTCCATTGCCCAGGTCGGTACCGATTTGCGCCGGGCTCTCAAGCTCTATTTCGACGAGCTGGTGGATACCAGTCTGGAGATAACAGGCCGAGATCTCTTAAACCTGGGTTTTGCCGCCGGTCCCCGTCTGGGTCAGGTGCTGGAGCAGGTGCTGGCGGCTCGCCTCGACAAGAAGATTGCCGGCAAGGACGAAGAACTCAAGCTGGCCGGCGAATTACTTGTGGCTGAACAATAGTTTCAAGCAGTTGGCGATTTATAGGCGGAAAATCAAGTCTTCAAGCCTGTTATCGAAGGGCTTGCGGCGGTACAATGACTCGCACCGCCAGTGGTGCGATGCCGATCTGCATGGGCGTATTGCCCCAGGCGTCTCCGTCTATCATGGCTGTTACGTTTTGACCGACTGTCCGGCTTGCACCTTTGCCCATCAGTTTGTTGGTGATTTCATTGAGACCGGCTTCTAGAATGCTTAAGGGGCGCATACGTTTGACCACGCTTATGGTCAGATCTCTTACCTTGCGTACGTAGTACGGCGCTTTCCCGGCCGTGATGGCGCTGGCCGAAGCGGCGAAGTGAAAGCCGTACTTCAGGTAGTCGGAAAATTCTCGCGGAGAAAGGATGCAGAGGTCGAGTAAACCGTCATTCATGGAGGCAGTCTCTGAGAGGCTGCCTACCCCGAGATCGGCAATATTGGTAACGAAGATGCCGGTGGCGGAAATCTTGAAGACTTCGCCGTCGGCTTCAATGCGAAAGAGAACCGGCGCCTTGCCCAGGGTCTGGACCATGGAGCCGGCGTAGGCAAGCATCTTCCAGTTTTCTTTGTCGCGGCGGTCGGGGGTGATGATGGCGTCGCTGAGGGGACCGGCACCGGCGGCGGCGGCAAAATATTGCCCGTTCATGATGCCCAAATCGATGGCCATCGGACTGCCTTTCAGCAAGATGTCTATGGCTTTCTCTATGGGGTCTACCAGCAGGTTCTCTTCATAAATTTTAAGATTGCGGGCGAGCAAATTGCCGGTGCCAAGAGGAATGATCCCTGCCGGAATGGGAAGTTGGCGGCTGGCCAGGCAGTGCAAGACCATGCGCACGGTGCCGTCTCCCCCTGCCGCTACGATCAAGTCGGTGTTCTTGGGGCTAATGCCGTCCGGCAGAATGTTCTCGGGCGTGGTGCCGTGGGTGGTGCTGACTACGGTGACGGTGCCGGCGTCCAGGCAAAGCCTGTGCACCACTGAACCCAGCCAGAGCTCAGGACCGGCGGCCGAGCCCGAGGTTGGGTTGTAGATTATCAGCACCTTCTTCATGGGCTAGTTCTCAGATTTGACGAAAATTAGTGGGAAATAATGCTTTGGTAACGCCTCTTAACTTGTTTCCTGGCGGCTAAGGCAGCAGTGGTGCGGTTTTTCGATTTACTGCTTTACTTTTAAAGATTCTGACTTGTCTGGGGAAGTCAGGAGCAGATAGAATTCCATCCTGATTCCGGTGCAGTCATTTTCTGTCAGTCTGGTTATTGGCTCACCTTTTCAGAATCCCCTCCAGGGTAGTGAGCAGACAGACTGAAGCTGGAAAATAACCAGTGTATTGCCAGCGCCGTCCACATTTGAAGCTAGTGCTATATGCATCGCGCCGTCTTTTCTACCTTGGCTTCATGTGATACCGTTTGGGGTGGCAAAGTTGACAATTAATTGGATTTCAGTATTGTATTCCACACAGCGTGAAAATCTACTTCGCAGGGTTGTTCCCTCGCGACAGAAAGGCAGGAATCTAGTG
The DNA here is from genome assembly GCA_016712465.1 of Candidatus Obscuribacter sp. Taxonomy (GTDB): domain Bacteria; phylum Cyanobacteriota; class Vampirovibrionia; order Obscuribacterales; family Obscuribacteraceae; genus Obscuribacter. The sequence goes on along the minus strand of JADJQZ010000001.1, from coordinate 5,640,759 downwards.
GTCACTTCTAAAAAGACGAAAGCAGCGATAACGCTAGCAGCTTCCGTTCTAGCTCTAATGTCGGTTTCGACGGGCAGCCTGGCCCAGCCGGCTCTGGCTCGCGGCCATGCCCACGAATGCACAGAAGAGCTCATGCACGGCAAGATCTATACGGTCAGTAAAGTGACAGTTAAAGCCTCTCCAGACAAAGTCTGGCAGGTACTTACCGATTACGACAATGCTTCCCGTGTCTTCCCGCAAATGAAGAAATGCAAGCTGATGCAAGATCACGGTCATTCGAAGATTGTCAAGCACGTGATTAGCCCTTCCGGTCTGCCCGGCAGCTATGAGTACACTGTGGAAGTGAAGGAAAGTGCGCCCCATTCTATGGAATGGCATCGTATTTCCGGCGCTTTCAAACAGGTCGATGGTTATTGGAAGCTTGAGCCCCTGGATGGTGGTCGTACCACCCTGGTCACCTATGCCAGCCATGTGGACGGCGGCATTTTCATTCCGCAGGCGCTGGTACGCAGGCAGTGCAAAATTGATATGCCCGGTGTATTGAACACCCTCAAGGCACAGTCTGAGAGCATTGCTTCCGTGCATATCGCCGGGCGCCCGCAAGAAAGCCACAATCAATAGAAAAGAGCCGACCCTTGCTGCCGGTATTCCCGGCCGGCTTTGCGTTGCCCTATTGTCGGACGGTCTTTAGCTCCAACTGAAGAGCCATTGCCGGCGATCGGCCAGGGCTGCCGCGTACTGGCTCAGGCTGAGCTGCTTGTCTTGATGCAGGCTTAGAATTTCCGGGCAGTAGGCAAAGTGCTCCCGGGCCAGTTTCAGGCATGACTCCCTGGCGGATGCCGCCGGGGGGTTGCCCACGTTCACCAGGAAGCATTCCTCGCTCAGGCAGAGGCAATCAATCTGAAAGTGACGCCACCTGTTCAGGAAGGCCGTATGAATCGGTACTGCCGGACAGGCTCCGGCCGAGCCGAAGTTTAGCCAGGCCGGTATGTGGCTTATGTCGGTTATGTCGAGGAGCGCCCCGTAAACAAAGTCCTGCCTGCTCAATATGTTTGGAATGGGAGCGGCTGCCGGTCTCTCGCCTTGCTCCGGCCATTGGCCCGGTTCAAAGACATGGTCCTCCAGGCGGCCGGCAATCCAGTCGTCAAGGTCGATTGCCCCGGCTTGTCTGAGCCATTCAGCCGGGCTCTCCTGGGCATGGGGCTCTTCCAGAGCCATTCCAAGGGTTTCCATATGCAGTTCGAAACTTTCCGGCGTTCCCAAAAGGAGCGGCTTGAGACCCTTCTTGCTGCCTTCGACAGCCAGCCTCTGCCAGGCTGCTTCTGCCTGCGCACCGTCCAGGGTAAAAACGGCCATGGTGCGCTCCTGGGGCAGCATGACCTCCAGGAGCCCCCGATAGTTCGTGGCGCATTCGTCCAGTATCGCTCTTGCCAGGCTGAGCATCGTGCTTGTCTTTCCTTCCCGCGGGGCTTTTCGGCAGGCGGTTGAGCTAGTGTTACGGGCGGCTGCCGGTTCGATATTATCCTATTAATAAGCTGGTAAAATGGCAAAGCTAATGAGGAGAGGTACCGAAGCGGTCATAACGGCGCCGCCTCGAAAGCGGATGGGCGCAAGCCACGTGGGTTCGAATCCCACCCTCTCCGGACTTTCAAACCTCATTACCGATTCCTGACGCTGCTCGGCAGCGCGGGTTGGCATTGAGATCCAGGCTCTGTAAATATCAAGTCGGCATCGCTTGTTTTTGATGCCTTCCGCCGCTCGCCTATCCGGCGCCGAGTGCACTACCGGTAGTGCACTCGGCAGGTGCTCCGTTAAAATATGGAGCGCTGTTTATTCGTTGTGTTAAAAGGGAGCACTGCGGGCAAGTAGTAAGTATCCAGATTGCTTTTGGGGATCAGATGCTGCGACCGACGTTGGGCTCGGATGCTATCTGAAAGCCTTGTAAAGGCTCACCGGCAATCCGATTCATTTGTTCGGTAGGTATTGAGCGCCTTGCAAATGTGACATAGGTTCTTTCAAAGGAGGCTACCCATGATTGAAGTCATCGGCCAGGGTGGAAATATTTTGCGACTGGAGGCTCGGGAGATCCTGACGCACGCTGATTACGAGCAGGTATTGATCCCTAAGTTGGAAGAGCTTATCGAAAAGCATGGTAAAGCGCGGGTCTTGTTTGTAATGAGGGAAGACTTTCACGGCTGGGAGCCGTCCGCAATGTGGGATGATGCCAAATTCGGCATGAAACACAGGGCTGATTTTGAAAAGTGCGCTGTTGTGGGCGGTCCTAAGTGGGTCGAATGGGCAACCAGGCTCGGCAGTATGCTTATCACTGCAGAATGTAAGACATTCCCGGCAAGTGAGCTGGAGCTAGCGCAAAACTGGATAGAGACTGAAGTTAAGCCAGGGTAAGCAGCAGCGAGAGCAGGCTTTTCTATCTGGTCAATTGCGTGATTTCTGCCTGAGTGAGAGCACCCCTGGTGCGAAAGCGCGTCGGGAAGTAGCCGGTCCTCTCCAGCCTCTCTCCGGCCACGGTCAATACTTTTTCCCAGGGAGCAAAACCGAGAACCTTCTGCTCTTTGCCCTGGCCGACCACCAGCGCTACCTGCTCCGCTTCGGGCAACAAGGAGTCTATTTCTTGAGACCAGGTGGTGACGCTGCTTATGGCTTCCGTTGCCTGACCGTCCTTCTTTTCCAGGGCGGCAAAAGTTGCTACAAAGGGCGCGTCGGGTCCTTTGCCGGTGGTTTCTTCCAGTACCTTCTTTTGCTCGGCGTAGATGGAATTGAGATAAAGGTTTTTGAGGCGCTTGAAGGGAAGGTGCAGCGGGGAGGATGGCGGGGGCAGGAAGTCTTCCAACTTGCCCTCCCGGCCGATGAGCGGTAGCGGCGGTAAGGGATTGGGTAGGGATTGGGCTCGTTCATAGGCTTCCAGGCAGAGCGCCAGACCGTCTTCATCTTCCGAACCGGTCACCAGTAAAACATCATTGTTGGGTACGACCATAACGGGGTCGCCTTTGATGGGCAATTCTTCGAACAATTGCGGGAAGATGATGCGCGCACCTTCATAGCTGTCTTGTAAAACGGATTGATAGAGACAGCAGGGCCCGCCCGGCTCTCGGCTGATGCCATTGAAGCCGCCGCGTGCCGTCATGCGGGCCAGGTTCATGGTGGCCACGTCGAATAGTTCGTCCACAGGCACGCCCCATTTGTTGATGGTGGCTTGATCGATGTAAGCTTTGCCGGCTGGTCTGTCCAGTACAAAGATCAAGCCCAGTTGGCTGGAAATGAGGGAGTAGGGCAGCGGCTGTTCCTCCATCTCTTGAGCGGGAGCATGCCTGCGGTTTTCCGCTGCCAGTTTTCTCAACTGCATGCTCACTATGACAATGTTGAAAATGGGCATGGCATTGACCAGCAGATTCGCCTTTGCTTCTTCAAAGGTTTCAGGCATGGTGAAAGGTTCGGTGATGCTCACTGCTTTTGCCAGAAAAGCCGGTTTGTCTTTTTCCTCGGCGCTTTCGTATTGCAGAAAGAGGTTCTCCAGATAGAGAAGCTCCGGAGCCGCTTCCTCCGTCACATCTACTTGCTTGAGGGCAAAGCTCTCCTTGTCGAAATGCCATTTCTCCTGAGGGCGCGCCTCGCTCAATTTTTTCAGCACGGCTCTGGCGAATTTTTCACGCGCATTCTCTAATCCCAGTTTGTCTAAGCCAAAATTACCCAAGCCGGACATCTGCAGCACCTCGATTGCTTTTGTGTTGATACCATAGCTCATCTGTCCCCCATTTGGGGGAACAGACTGTGCATTTTTCATGCAGTTAAGATGAAAGTTGTTTCTTTCATTGCAGCTGTCCTCGCCTCATATTCTAGTGGTGAAAGGTGGTGTGATTGCGGATTTGCGCAAGGTTTGCCGCTCTACTTAAGGGCAGACGGTCGGAACTAATTTACTATTTGGTGATTGCTTCTTGCGCCTTAAAGTGTTACCAATATTTTTTGAAAAGCAATTATGGATCACTACATGGACGAATTTAAATGGTGTAGGAAATTGGGTCAGGAGTTGGCACTCGCGTAAAGGTTGGGCAAATGGCAAAAATCCTTCTCGTGGAAAACGAGCCGGATTTGGCGGATGTGGTGAAGGACTGGCTGGAAGATGATTTGCACTCGGTGCAAGTATTGAATAATGGAAGTGGAGCCCTGGAGGTTCTCAGTAGGAGTAAATTTGATTTGGTTATCCTGGATTTGATGATTCCGGGAGTGGATGGCTTTTCCGTCTGCCAGAGCTATCGTCAATCTGGCGGTGAGTCGCCCATACTTATGCTCACCGCCAGAAAATCAATGGAATGTATAGAAGCCGGCCTGGATGCCGGAGCCGATGACTATCTGGCTAAACCCTTCCAATTGCGTGATTTGTCCGATCGAATTCGTCTCTTGTTGCGCCGACCGGCCGGCACCGTCATGGAATTGCGTGCAGGCGATCTGCTATTGCAGCGGCGCTCCTACCGAGTGACCAAGGGCGGCACCCTGGTGCGATTATTGCCCAAGGAGTTTTTGCTGCTTGAGTACTTGATGCGCAACTGCCGTAAGGTTGTCAGCGTTGACGCTCTCATCGATCATGCCTGGGGCTCCGAGAGTTCCATCACCTCGGAAACGGTGCGATCCTATATCAAGACCCTGCGCAAGAAACTTGATACCCCAGGTGCGGATAGTTTAATTAAGAATGTATACGGCATGGGCTATAAGCTTGATCTGGAAGAGTAGATTGCACCGCTGGTAGTGGCTGGCTCGGCGCCCTGCAAGCGGCCTGAAATATGATCTGAAAAAAGAAAGCCATTTTCGCTTGCTTCGGTGAGCCTGGTTTGACCTGTCTCTTTCTTGCCCACCCACCACAGGGTGCGGGGTGTACAATAAACAGAGTTAATCAGGAGATTTGTTATGCGATTTGTCCGGGCTCTGGCCATTCTTTCTCTTGTCTTCCTGCCTGTGGCAATGACCGGTTGTAAATCGCGACCGGCTGCCGAGACCGGCGTAGCCACCACGGGTGAGAAAGTGGAAACCATGGAGACCATCCCGGCGCCCAAGAGCCCTCACAGGGTCATGGCTGCCGTGGCCGGTAATGACAGTCTCAGCCCCCTGCAATTGCAGTATCTGGTCAATATGCAAAACAAACTGCTGACCGCCTGGCGCCCGGTGCCCTCCGACAAGCAGTACAGCGTCACTTGTGAGTTTAATGTGACCAGACCGGGCTTCTGTTCGAATGTGCAAGTTGTGGCTGCTTCCGCCAATCAGCGGTCCATTGAAAAGACCCTTGATACGGTGCGCATGCAGGCTCCCTTCGGCGCCCTACCCTCCGATTTCAAAGAGGCTCCGGTGACCTTCCGCTGTGACTTTGTTTACAACCCAGGCAAATAGACTTAAGTTTGTGCCCGCTTTGAGCAGTCGCGCCTGGGATTTATCCTACTGGGCGGCGGTTTTTGGCACCGCAGTGTTAACACTGGTGGCTGTAATTGCCTCCATCAGCCATCCTTTGTTGGGGCAGCCCGATCAGTGCATGTACTTGAGCATGGCCGATTTGCTTATGGCCGGGCGATTGCCCTATGTGGATTGTTTTGATAACAATCCGCCCCTGATTATCTATCTGAGTGTGATACCGATGGTGGTGGCAAGGCTGGCTGCTCTGCCGGCTACTCTCGCTTTTGCACTGTGCGTTCATGTTCTGGCGGCGCTTTCGGCGGGCTTGTCATTCTGGTTGCTTCGTTCCACCCGAGGCAAGGTTTCCGGGCTTCTAGCCTGTCTTTCCGTGCTTGTTTTTGCCTGGTTCAATGCTTTTCAGGAAATGGACCTTGGTCAAAGGGAGCATATTTTCACCCTTGCTGTTTTTCCATATCTCTTACTACGCTTTCTTCGTTACCGGCTTGAGCCGGACCTCTCCGATTGTGACAAGGTCGGCGCCATTTCTGCCTGCTTGACCGGCCTGCTTGCCGGTGTAGGTATTTCTCTCAAGCACTACTTTCTCTTTATAGTTTTGATGGTGGAACTGGCCTGCTTCCTGCGCCGACCCTGTGGGCGGCCGCTCCTGCATTTGGAAGTGGCAACCTGCCTGGCTGCCATCACCCTTTACCTCTTGCACTTCCTGTTTTTGCCGCCGTCCATGTTGTCCGGTTTTTTTGGTTTTGTGCTGCCTATTTATGCCAGAGGCTACGACTATTACACCAATTCCTTTCTCTTCAATCTGGCTACATACTGGCGCCCGGACTTCTTACAACTTGGATTGGTCAGCCTGCTGGCCCTCTTTCTGGCGGCGGTAAGCTTTGAGATTACCGGTCTGCTCAGCCTTTTTCTCACCTTTGCCTGGAGCTCCGCGCTGGTCTTTTTTCTGGCCGGTCAGGCCTGGCAGTATCACCTTTTGCCCGTCCGGCTGGGCACCTGTCTTACACTCAGTGCCGGCGCCGGTTTACTGCTTGTCTGCCTCCTGAGAAGGCGGGAGAAATATTTCAGTTGGGTTTTCGTTTTTGTCTGTCTGACTATTGCTTGCCATTCCGCACTTACGCTCAAGCAACGCCTTCAGGCTGAAGAAGAGCAGCATGAGCACTTCGATATGGCTTTCCTTGGCCATAAAGGCACCTGTTTTGACTATGAAGTCAGCCCGGCGGTGGCTACCATAATAGCCAACACGAGAAAAACAGATACTGTGCTTTTTATTTCTACGGCCATGGCGCCCGGTTATCCTTCCATGATTCAGACCGAAAGGCGCCCTGGTTCACGTTTCATTCATGCCATGCCGCTTGTGGTACTTGATTATGTGGTGACAAGTAAAAGCGGCTTCGACCGGCCTCGCTTTCAAAAAATGGAAGAGCAAGTCCTGTCCTGGTATGGAGAGGATATTGCCGGATTCAAACCCCGACTTATCTTTATTCAGGTGAGCCCCATGGCCGGGGTGCTCGAAAAATTGAATTTTCAGAAGCGCTTTCTGGGGGCTTATGAGCTTATCGGTGAAGACTTCGGCATGCAGATCTGGCGGAGGAAAGACTGATGAGTTCTTCTTTCGTCGCTAAAAGACCGCTCCGACAATTTAAGAAGGAGCAGGCACCGGCCCTTGTCTTTGCCCTTGTGGTAGTAGTCTTTCAGTCGGCCTTTGCTCTCAATCTTTCACCGACCACGGCCTATCAACTGAGCGCCGCCGCTGCCGTTTTGAATGGAGCTGTTCCTTTTGTTAGTTTCTACTTCGACGAATTGCCCACTCAGATAGTGGTCAGATTGCCGGAGGTACTTCTGTCTTGGCTCGGGCAATACTTCCCGGGAAGCAACGGCGGTGCTCAGTTGGCCATCGCTCATTATCTCCTTACCCAGGTCTATCAGTTTTTCGTTTTTGCTTTCTGTCTGAGAATCTGGAGGCGCTCCCCCGGTCAGTCTGGTGGTCGTCCTCTCCTCTATCTGCTTGCCCTTATGGGGGCTCAACTGCCCTTTGTCTTTCAGTTGGGCTGTGTACAGCATCTGGTCTTTCTGGGTCTGGTGCCGCTATTATTCTGGGGCGCCGTCAGTGAAAGTGAAGAGAGAGAGTCGCTTTCTTCAGAGAGAAGGAAGGATTTCCTGCTGGCGCTTTTGACGGCCTCTGCCGCCGCCTCGCTCTCCCTGCCTTGCCTGCCCCTGCCCTTCCTGGTGGTCACGGCCCAGGCGCTGCTTCTGGCTCGTCCGTCCTTGCTGGCCTGGGGCGGTATTGCTTTTGCCCTCTTGCTGCTGCTTCTATTTGGCGGTTTTCAACTTATGCCGGCTGCCTGTGCCTCTGAGCTTGGCCAGTGGATACTTACCTTGCGCGCCTCCGTTTACAAGGTGGAGAACATGATGGTATTTGGGATTGGCACCAGTCCGGATCGGCGCGACTTTGTTTATTGTTTGACGGCGTCCCTTTTATTGGCTTTCGGAATTGGCAGGGAAAGATTTTGGATGATACCACTGGCGGTGATGTCCGCCTGGGGCTTTCTGGTCTATACAATCTCCTATAGCGGACTGAGCGACTTCCTGGTGCTTGGGTATCTGTCGGCTCTGGTGCTGCTTCTTTGCGGCTGTTTTGTCCTGGTTGAGATGCTGACCCGGGTCTTCCCACGGTTGTTTTTTGCTGTAAAGAGAGAGCGCCGGAGGTTGATACCATGGGTGGTGGTGGCGTCGCTTTTGGTCGGCGCCGTCGCGATGCCTGTTTGGGGCAGTCTGATGCTGACCCGTCAAATAAAAGATGAAGGTGCCGGTTTTGATGCCGAGCGGGGTTACATAGATCTGCGCCGGGCTATTGAAGAAAACAGTGCTCCGGGTGAGCGAGTCTTCCTTTTAAATGGTCGCCTGGCGCCGGCCTGTCCCGAATTGTTGCTCTCCGGCAGGCAAAACTCCAGTTACTTCCTGAGCGGCGAACCGTTAGGGCTTATATCTAATCTGGTCAGGCAGAAGGTCGATGGACTCTGGCTTGCGCGTCACAGTCAGTTCGTCAAGGAAACCGATGAACTGCTGGCCGCTCGTCTCAAACTAGATCTCGATAGAGAACCGCCCGTTTGCCTATTGGTGGAAGGCGGAGAGATGGAAGACTACCTCACCGACCATGGCTTAAGGAAGTGGCTTGTGGATCGCTATGAACTGAAGGGCTTTGCCCGCTACATTTCGCCTTCCCTGGCTCCCCGGGAGTTTTGCGACTGGAACTGGGACTACGGTGTTTATCGGTTAAAGAGCGGCAAGGGCAGCCCCTGATTGTTAGCCGGCTTCCCAATTGGCGCCCGAAGGCGTGTCCATGACGGAAATACCGATATCTGTGAGGCTCTTGCGGATGGTGTCGGCGGTGGCAAAGTCTTTATTAGTTTTGGCTTTTTGCCTCATGTCCAGCAAAAGTTCCACCAGCTTCTCGCTGGTTTCCGTATCCACTACTTTGCGCCGGTCCGTCAGCTTCAAACCAAGCACCGCCGCATACTCCCTCAGGAGCGCCGAGAGATGGTGGCGCTCCTGCACTTGTTTATCCTTGAGAGCGAGGATGTGGTCGCTCAACTGGTAGAGCAGTGAAATAGCAATGGCCGTGTTGAAGTCGTTATTCATTGCTTGCTCAAAGTCGGCGCGGAATTGTTTTTCCACTTTCTGTCCGTCGGGCGAAACAGCACTGTGGTTGCCGTTTCCTTCGCCTGCCGGGCTGAGATTGGCCGCGCGAATCAGACGCGACAGCCCGGCTTTTACGGCCGCCAGGCTCTCGGGGCTGAAATCGATGGGGTTTCTGTAGTGAGTTTGCAGCACGAAAATTCTGATGGTATCAGCTGAATACTGCTCAAGCAGATCTTGAATGGTTTTGAAGTTACCCAGCGACTTGGCCATTTTTTCCGAGCTCACCTGAATGAAGCCGTTGTGCAGCCAATATTTGGCTAGCGGCTTTTCATGCAGGGCTTCCGATTGAGCAATTTCGTTTTCGTGATGGGGGAAAACCAGATCTTCTCCACCGGAGTGAATATCGATGGTGTCGCCCAGAATGTGCTTGACCATGGTGGAGCATTCCAGGTGCCAACCCGGCCTGCCGTGGCCCCAGGGGCTTGGCCAGCCCAATTCCTCTGTGCCGGCACTTTTCCAGAGGGCGAAGTCCACCGGACTCTTCTTCAGTTGAGAGAGCGTCTCCTGGGCAATTACCTGATCTCGGGCGCCGACCAGAAGCTGCTCCAGGTTTTGCTTGCCTAGTTTGCCGTAGTCTTTGAAAGAAGCTACGTCAAAATAAACGTCGCCTCCTGATTCGTAAGCATGACCTTTCTTGATCAGGTCTTGCACGAAGGCGATCATCTGGCTTATGAACTCGGTGGCTCTCGGCTCGAAGTCAGGGGAAGCCACATTGAGGGCGTCCATATCCCGCCAGAAGGCATAGGTGTATTCTCTGGCCAGACGATCCGGCCCGATGCCCCGCTCTTTGGCGCGGTTGATAATCTTGTCGTCTACGTCTGTGATGTTGCGCACGTAGATGACGTCGTAACCGAGAAAGCGCAGATAGCGCTGCACTGTGTCCCAGACTATCTCTTTACGGGCATGGCCTAAGTGACTGGAGTCGTATACCGTAGGTCCGCAAGCGTAGATTTTTACGGTCTTGCCTGAAAGCGGCACGAAGTCTTCCTTCTTGCCGGTGAGGGTGTTGAATACCTGAATTTTGTGTTCTATTTGTTCAGTCACTGGAATATCTCTGGGTTGTCGGTAGCTCTCAATTGCCCCTTCAACAGTGGCTCAGCGCCGACTCCAGTCTGACGAGCACGCGCTCCCGTCCCAGTATGGCGAGAGTTACACCCAGATCCGGTCCCTGGGTCTTGCCCGAGAGGGCGGCACGAATCGGCCAGTAAAGGTCCTTGCCCTTCAAGGCAAGCTCTTTGCCCATGGCGTCTACGGCTTTCTTCAGCGCCGGAGCGTCGCCCCAGGGCATGTCCGCCAGCTTGTCTTTCAAGGTTTTGAGAACCTGGGCAGGTTTTTCACCGGCCAGCACTGTGGTTTTTACTTCTTCGCTAAGCTCGGGTTTTTCAGCGAAGAAAAAGCGCACCGCGTCAGGCAGTTCGGAGAGCGTGGTGAGACCCTCTCTCACCGAACCGACGATTTGTTCGATTTGCTCGCCTTCGTATGCCGAGAGATTGAAGCCGGCCTGGCTGAGAAAGGGTTTGGCTCTCTCTGTAATCAGGCTCAGGGCTAGACTGCGAATATAGTGTCCGTTGAACCAGTTCAAGCGTGCCACGTCGAAGACGGCCGGGCTCTTTGAGACCTTGTCGAGATCGAAGAGGGGAGCTACTTCATCCAGTGTGTAGATTTCCTTGCCTTCCGGATGGGTCCAGCTCATCTGGGCCAGGTAATTGACTATGGCTTCGGGCATATAACCCATTTTGCGATAGTAGTCGATGTGCACCGTTTCTCCATGCTTACGCTTGGAGAGCTTTTGCCTTTCCAGATCGAAGATGAGGGGGGCATGAGCGAAGACTGGGGGGTTGATGGCCAGTGCTTCGTATATGAGCAGTTGTTTGGCCGTATTGTGAATGTGATCTTCGCCGCGAATCACATGGGTCATTTTCATGTCGATGTCGTCGATGACCACGGCAAAGTTGTAAATTGCCGTCCCGGTAGATTTGATTATGACCATGTCGCCGCCCAGGTCTGACGTATCGATGGAGATTTCACCCTTGATACTGTCTTGCCATGACACCATGCGTGGTTCGTCGACGATGAAGCGCACCGAAGGAATGCGACCTTCCGCTTCGTATTTGGTGCGGGCTGCATCGGTGAGATCGCGACCGCGATTGTCGTAGCGTGGCGCCTGCCCTGTTTCTTTCTGGTCTTCTTTCAAGAGAGCCAGTTCTTCCGCTGTGGCGTAGCAGAGGTAGGCACGCCCGTCTCTGATTAGTTTGTCGGCAAAATGCTCGTAGTGGTCTACCTTTTCTGTCTGCTTGTAAGGCGGGTAGGGTCCGCCGATATCCGGACCTTCATCCCAGGACAGACCAAGCCACTTGAGGCCGTCGATTATGTCATGGGTAAATTCGTCCCGTGAGCGCACCTCATCGGTGTCCTCAAGACGCAACACAAAAGTGCCGTTGTGACGTTTGGCATAGAGATAGTTGTAAAGAGCGGTGCGAGCCGTTCCCACATGCAAATGGCCGGTAGGACTGGGCGCGATACGCACGCGCACCTTACCGGCGCCTTTGCTGGCTTCCTCGAGGTGGGCTGTGCTCTGTGAATTGGCTGTACTCATGCTTGACCTGTCTTGCCCGGTGCTTGCCCTGAAGCCGCCGGGGGCTTTGGGGAGACCCCAGGCAGACATTCTACAGCAAGCAAGCACCTTGTTGATGGCGCCGAGGCTTCCACCTTCACCATTAGTTGCGTGTCATCACGTTTGTTAACGAAAGAGAGGGCTCTTTACTTAGAGGCGATTTTCTCGACCGGCAAGACCATGCAGTCTACGGTAGCCACGCCGGAAGAAAGCATATTGAGCTTGTTGGCAGCGCCTCTGGAGAGGTCGATGACTCGCTCTCCGCAGAAAGGACCGCGGTCGTTAACTTCCACGACGCAGGAGTCGCCGGTGCGTCTGTTCATGACCAAAAGTTTGGTGCCGAAGGGCAGGGTTCTGTGTGCTGCCGTGAAGCCGTCTTGATCGAAGACATCACCATTGGAGGTGCGTCTGCCGTGGAACTTACCACCGTACCAGGAAGCCTGACCGCTGAAGTCGGCTGAGAAGTTAACCGGTGCCACAACCGTTGAGCGGGAAAGGGCTACGTAAGCCTGATCGGCGCCCTGACTTTCGGCCATCTTCAAGAAAGATTGAGGAATGGCCTGGATACCAAGCACATTGCGCATGGCATTGACCAATTTAAAACTGTGCTCGATGGGCTGTATATCTTGTCCGGCAGGAGGGGTGAAAGTCAAAACGGTATTGCCGTCCAGATGAATGGCTGCCAGATTGCCTTCCTGGGCAGGTACCAGGCGGCTGGCGTCCACCTTGTCGTCTTTCAGTAATTCTTGCAGCTTGTCGGCCAGGTTCTCGGCCTGGTCTTCCAGGGATTCACTGTTACCGACGGCTCTGAAAGCAATCAGTTCTTTACCGTTCAATGTGACGGAAGCGCACTCCTGGTCGTTCTCTTCCCATACGGAGGATTCCACTTCCGGGTCCAGATTGGCCGGTAGAGCTTTTGCCTGACTGACAGATAGGGTCATAGACAGACACAAAGCCATCAATGTTGTTGTTGCAAACTTGTTTTTCATTCGGTGTCCTAACTCTTCTTAAGTAGCTGTCGCCCTCAGTGCCGGGCAGCAAGCGTTCTAATTGAGTTTTTCTCCTTCTAGTGAGGTATCGCACCGGTTTCAGATATTTGGTGGATAGCCTCTTGGCGGCTTGTCCGAAGCAGGCGGTAAGGTAACAGAAGCGCCGCTCTCCAGTCAAAGATCTCATGGCAAGCTGCCTTTCCCAGCCCTGTTGCATACACACGGGCTTTATGGGAGAAACTTAAGGGTCTTGGCCTTGACAGTAAGATAACTGCCGATAAGCCCTTGGCAAGCGAACAGATCTTGGGCTCGGCGTTTTGTTCCCGCTGATGAGTCGGATTTAATTTTGCGGCACCGCCGGCGATGTCAGGAGGGAATCGTAACAGTCTGTAAAAGGTTGGTTAAAGTTCCCCTATTTTCTCTCGTTGGAAGCGTGGTAGGTAATTTGTCTTTTTGCTGAAAATGAGAGCGGTAGCTACTTTTCATTGTAGCTACCGCCCTTTTTATGACTGCTTGACTTGCTTTACTTTGTGTAATTAAAAGTTGTGCGAATTAATCTTCTTTGCTTACTTCGGTCTGCCAATTCTTTAGTTGAGATATTCGGACATCCAGTCTTGATCCATCTCAAAATTGGCAAAGACATTCTGCACATCGTCGTGATTTTCAAGATTATCGAGCAGCTTGAGCAGTAGTTTGGCCGTATCTTTGCTGGTTATTTCCACGGTAGACAGCGGGATCAAATTGGCTTGAGCGGAGGATACGGCATAACCAAGCCGGCTCAGCTTGTTCTGTACATCTTCCAGCTTGTCTGTCTGACAGATTACCAGTAGCTCTTCTTCGCTTGTATCCACATCATCAGCGCCTGCATCCAGTGCTTCGAGCAGGAAGGCGTCTTCGTCAAAGTTCTTCTTGCGATTCACTACTACTTCGCCGCGTTCTTTAAACATCCAGTTGACGCAACCGCTCTCACCGAGGTTGCCGCCGAACTTGGAAAAGTAGGAGCGCACATCACCGGCGGTGCGGTTACGGTTGTCGGTGGTGCACTTGACCATGACGGCCACTCCGCCGGGTCCGTAACCCTCGTATACCAGCTCCTCGAAATTGTCTAAGTTGCCTGCTCCCGTGCCTTTCTCAATGGCGCGCTGGATATTGTCGTTGGGCACACCGCCGGCTTTGGCTCTATCTATAGCCTGACGCAATCGAAAATTGGCCGAGGGGTCGCCGCCGCCCAGTTTGGCGGCCACAATGATCTCTCGTGACATCTTGGCGTAGACCACGGCTTTTTTCGCATCGACTACAGCTTTTGTGCGCTTGATATTCGCCCACTTGGAATGCCCGGACACAATTTCGCTCCTTATATATAGAAGTAAGAAGACTGGAAACTTTCGCAAGCACGTCTTCGTCATGAACAATCAGACAGGCTTTCACGTATGGCCGTCGAGACTTGAGGCTGCGTGCTTTTGACGGACCGTTAAATAACCTGTCGATTATAAGTATACGTTGCTACAATTTGCCCAGCGTATCAGCAGAAGCTCGCGGCTTATCAAGTGCTTTCGGCACTTAACTCACTGCTTCTGAAGAACATCTATATAAGTAGAGTTTTTCCGGAAGCGGTTGCCGGTAGCCAATAGTAAACCCAGTGATGGAGAAATTTATGACCAGTAAAGATCTGCGCAGTAAGACAAGTTCCAAATTCAGACCTGCGTATGTGGCCAGTGCCTTCAGTCTCGTCCTTTCCGGTGTTTCCGCCGTGGCTATAGCCGATGCTGCTTTTGCTGCCAAACCGTTTCAGGTGCGGATCACCAGAGAAGTAGTAAGAGCCGATCAGTTGATGCTGCAAGGCAAATATGATGAAGCTGCCGATCTCTATAAAGGCGAGATGGGCCGTCAACCGAAGAGCGTGGCTGCCACTGTCGGCTACGGAATGGCTCTGGCTAAGCAATTCAAACTCGATGCCGCGGAAGAGCATTTCAACAAAGTCCTCTCCATGGATCCGACCAACGCTATGGCCCATGCCGGCAGAGCCATGATCACCCTGAACAGGCTCACCTCCTCTTCCAATACGGTCATCAAAAACCGCGAAGCCCTTTTGCGCAATGCCGAAGCCGAGTGCAAACAAGCTTTGAACATTGATCCGGCCATGCCGGAAGGTCATGTCACCCTGGGTAACATATATAAAGAACAGGGTCGCATGGATGAAGCGATCAATGAGTATAAGGAAGCGATTCGCCTCGATCCCAAATACTCCGAAGGTTATTCTCAGCTCGGTATAGCCCAACTCAATAAAGAACAGTATGCCGACGCAGTTTCTGCCTTCAAGAGCGCCATTTCATACAACAGCGGCAACTCTCAAGCTCACTACGGACTCGGTCGTGCATATTACAAGCAAGGTTTGCTTGATGAGGCCCTGAAGGAGTTGAATACCTCCCTCTATCAATTCCGTAATTCCGCTCCCGTGCACCAGACTCTTGGTGATGTCTACACCGCCCAGGGCAACACCGTGGCCGGTATTCAGCAGTATCAGGAATCAATCCGCATCAAGCCGGAGAATCCAGATTGCTACTTGCGCATCGCCGATATCCGCGAAGGTCGTGGCGATCTGGAGATGTCCATTGCCGAGTTGCGCTCCGGTCTGGAGATGATGCCCAACAACCCCGATCTGCATTTGCGAGTTGCCGATCAGAGTTTGAAACTGGAGAAACTGGATGATGCCATCAAAGAGTACAAAACCGTACTCGATGCCAATCCGCAAAACTCCCCGGCGGCAAAAGGCCTGACCCGCGCCTATTACCTGAAGGCCAACAAAGAAGCCACCGGTGCTTTCTTTGTTTCCAACGAGTTTGAATCAGCCCAGCGCATGATCGATCAGGCTGTGCGCATGAACCCCAACGACATGGAATTGCGTCTGGCTCAAGCTAAACTGCGCTCCATGGCCGGCGTTCCTGTTGATCTGGCCAGTATCGGTACGCCCACTAATGATGGTGAGCGTATTGCCTACGCGGAAGCTCTTCTGGCTCAAAA
Organism: Candidatus Obscuribacter sp.; assembly: GCA_016712465.1. Taxonomy (GTDB): domain Bacteria; phylum Cyanobacteriota; class Vampirovibrionia; order Obscuribacterales; family Obscuribacteraceae; genus Obscuribacter. The sequence continues at coordinate 5,625,018 of JADJQZ010000001.1, read as the reverse complement.
TAACTTCAAAGATGAAGACTCCCAGATGAATATCGTCATATCCAATGCCGCCGACGCCAAACAAACCTTTGCCGTTGCCGACCTGGCTTTGATGATCAAAGATCTGAAGAACGCTGAAGCAGCCTACAAAAAAGCATCTTCTTATCCGGGTGCGGAAGAGCGGGCTAAGCGCGGCTTAAATCTAGTTATGAAAGCCAAAGATACTGCCCGTCAGGACCTCACCCTGGCTGACGACCTGGCTCGCAAGAACCAGTTGCCCAGCGCTATAGATAAATATCATGCTTCTATATACGGCAACCCCAAGGTGGCCGACACCAGATTGGGTATTGGTAAGGCTCTGGAGCGTTCGCGCCCCGAGACTTCCAAAGACCTGAAAGAAGCAGTAGTGCAGTACAAGGCTTTCATGGCTCTTTCACCGGACATGCCTCCTAAAGAAGTTGAGAAGATGAACAAGAAAATTGAGAATCTCTCAAACAAGGCATACAAGCTGGAAATGAAAGAGAAAGAGCGGGCCAGAGGTATTTAAAGGCTTCTCCTTCTTTTCAAGCCGCTTTCACCTGTTACAATTTGCCTGTGGCAGAGTGGAAAAATCGACGAGTCAGTATCCTTGGAGTTGGGCGAAGTGGCGTAGCCACTGCCGCCTATCTGGCGGCGCGCGGCGCCCAGGTACTGGTCTCCGAGTCACAGCCGAAAGAGAAGGTTAAACCGGACTTACTGGCCAGCCTGGAAAAGCTGACTTCAGGAAAAACGTCGGTTGAATGCGAGTTTGGTGGTCATACCGAGCGCGCCGTCAGCTGGCCTGAAATAATTATCACCAGCCCGGGTATTCCACCCCGGGCTGACGTGATTGTAAGGGCCCGCTCTCTGCGCAAAGAAGTAATATCCGATGTGGAACTGGCTTATCGGGAAACCCGCGGCGACGCCGACACCAAACCGCTTCCCATTATTGCCATAACCGGCACAAACGGTAAGTCCACTACCACCAGTTTGATTTCTTATATCCTCGAATTTGCCGGGCGCAACGCGCCGGCTTGCGGCAACATTGGTGTGCCTGTTTTGAGCTTGCTCGACGGCAAACCCGACTTCCTGGTCATGGAAGTCAGTTCCTACCAACTGGAGTACGCTCCCACCTTCGCGCCTCATATCGGCGTCTGGCTCAACCTCACCCCAGACCATGTGGACTGGCACGGCAACCTCGATGCCTATATCGAGGCCAAGCGCTCCATGTTCAAACACCAGAGTCTCAGCGATTATGCCGTCCTCAATATGGATGACTCAGTGGTGGCTTCCACAATCAATGCCGGCGAGTTCTTCCCTTTTTCCGTACTGGGTGAGTGTGAGCGCGCTATACAGAGCGCATATATGCAGGATGGCTTCTTCTGCGCCAATTTCGGCAGTCGTAGCCGCGTTGTCTGCCATGAAAGCGAAGTGAAAATCATCGGCAAACACAATCAAGAAAACTGCCTGGCTGCAATTTCTGCGGCGCTTTTGGCCGGGCTTTCAGAGAAGGAAATCAAAGCCGGCCTGACTACTTTCACGGCTCTCGAGCACCGCCTGGAATATGTTGCCACTATCGACGGTGTACCTTACTATAACGATTCTAAGGCCACCAATACCGACTCCACCATCAAAGCTCTGGAATCCTTCCCGAACAACAAAGTCGTTCTGATTGCCGGTGGCAAAGACAAAGGTACCTCCCTGAATGAATTGGTTCAGGTCGTCAAAAGGTACGCCAGCGGTGTAATCTTGATAGGCGAAGCGCGAGAAAGATTTGAAAGAGCCTTGCGCAACGGTGGTTTTAACGATGTATATCCGGTTGCTACCCTGGAGGAAGCAGTTAACCTGGGCGGTAAATTGAAGAAAGGACCGGTGCTTCTGTCACCAGCCTGCGCTAGTTTTGATATGTTCAAAGATTTTGAGGATAGAGGGCGTGCCTTCAAGGAACTTGTCCACTCCAGAACCAGATAGGTGGCGCCGTCGCCGCAATCGCGGCCCTGAGCACACTCCGCCGGAACCAACCGGCAAGGAGTTTCGCGGCGGCATTGATCGTACTCTTGTAGGCATAACCTTGAGCCTCTGCGGTTTTGGCTTGATGGCTGTGTATTCGGCTTCGGCACCGGAGGCCCAGCACTTCTACCAGGATTCCACGGCTCTTTTGCGCAAACAAACCATAGCCTTTGTGCTTGGTCTCTTTGCCATGTTCACCGTCAGCCGCTATGACTATCGCCGTTTGAAAAAACTAGCCTGGCCCCTGGCCCTTGGCTCACTCTTCCTGCTTGGTCTCACCCTTATCCCCAGCCTCTCTGTCACTACCATGGGTTCCAGCCGCTGGTTGGCCATAGGTCCCTTGCAGTTTCAGCCTTCCGAGATGTGCAAAATAGCCACCATCATTTTGCTCGCCTCCGGTCTCAGCAAATACTTCTGGTGGCATCGCCAGATCTTCTGCCGCATTGCCGTAATCCTGATCATGGCTGCCATCGTGGTCAAACAGCCCGACCTTGGTACAGCCAGTATGATCATGGCCAGCCTCCTGGCCCTCATCTATGCCAGCGGCACCAATTCCTTCCTTATATTCGCCTCCCTCTTTGGCGGTGGTTCCTTTGTCTGGCACCACATTCAAAAGACGCCTTACCAGATGGCTCGTATCGAAACCTGGTTGAATCCCTATCTTCACCCTCAGAAAGAAGGTTGGAACATCATCCAGGCCCAGTACGCCATTGGCTCCGGCGGCCTGTGGGGACAGGGTTTCGGACGTTCCTTGCAAAAGCTCAACTATCTGCCTGTGCAGCACGCCGACTTCGTTTTCGCCGTCGTAGCGGAAGAATTCGGTTTGATTGGCTGCTCTCTGTTAATCGGGCTCTTTGCTCTCTTTGGCGTTTATGGCTTCCGCACGGCACTGGCGGCTCGCACGCTTTTCGGGCGTTTCCTGGCTATAGGAATCACGAGCGCCATTTGCACTCAAGCCATAGTCAACATGATGGTCACCACCGGACTTCTGCCCGTCACCGGTATCACCCTGCCCTTCATCAGCTTTGGCGGCACATCACTGGTTATAACCATGTCCATGGTGGGCGTACTTCTTTCGGTCTCTCGTGATCGCGGCACAATCCACGATGAAGATGAGGAAGAGGAAGACGACACTACTCCGGTCAGACCGGCGGCGGCAACTCATTCCTGAGCGAGAAAATAATGGCTGAAGGTCACAGAATTGTTCTCACCGGCGGAGGCACAGGCGGCCATATATACCCGGCACTCTCCGTGGCCGAACAATTGAAGAACGATCCGGATGTGGAAGCAATCCTTTATATAGGTGCTTCTCACCACCCCGAGGAAAGATTGGCTCGGGAAAACGGACTTGATTTTATAGGCATCAAAGTTTCCGGCATGCCGCGTCGGCTTTCTCCTCGGTTGCTTACCTGGCCTGTGGAAATGGGCGGCGCCATTATGGAAGCCCGCAGCATTTTGAAAAAATTCCGTCCCACCGTTGTGCTTGGTACAGGCGGCTACGCCTCGGCACCACCCCTGGCGGCGGCCAATATGCTGGGAATTCCCACTGCCGTGCATGAACCGGATGCGCATCCCGGGCTGGTAAACCGAGTCATGGGGCGGCAAGCGGTGCTAATTTCTCTGGGCATGCAAGGTGCGGCTGCTCGCATGCAGACCAAGCACGGGCGCCTTGTTTTCAACGGTAATCCGGTGCGCATGAGCTTTTTGGAAGAACGCAAGCGGGATGCCTGTTGTGCTATCGTGGGCCTGCGCTCCGACCTGAAGACTGTGCTCATAACCGGCGGTTCTCAGGGCGCCAAGGCCCTCAATGATGCTGTGGCCGGCTGCCTGTCACGATTATTGGATGTAGAGCCGCACCTGCAAATTGTGCATCAGTGCGGCGATAAGAATCTCAACGACCTGAAAGAACAGTTGCCTCCTGGTCTCTGGGAAAGCCCCCGCTATCACCTGCGCGCTTACTTCGATGATCTCTCGATGGCCTATGCCATTTGCGATCTGGCCGTGACTCGGGCCGGTGCCATGACTGTGGCGGAACTGGCCGTAACCGGCACTCCTGCTATCTTCGTGCCTTATCCCTATGCCGCCCAGGACCATCAAACCCACAATGCCCGCTTTATGGAAGCGCAGAAGGCAGCCGTGGTCTTGCCTCAGGGCTCATTGAGCGCTGAGGCTCTCTATGAGCAAATAGTGAGTCTGCTGGCTGATGATGGTCGCTTGCTGGAAATGCGCAAACATATGAAAGAACAGGCAAAGCCTGATGCCGCCCTCAGCCTGGCCAGGCAACTGAAGGAAATCAGCCTCAGCTATATGGGTGCTACGCTGTCGGCTGCTGCTACGCGCTGAACTATGCTTGTTTGGAAGCTTAGCCCAATACCGGTGCAGTCATGCCGGTGATGATGGGCACGCCGCGCTCTTCCGGTATATCACCCTGGGCCAGAGATTTTTCTTCGATACAGTTGATGGTTGCTTCTAAGTTGGCGATGATTCTGGCGGTTTCCACCGGGTCGCCTGCATTTCCATTGATTTGGCAGCGGCTCAGTATCTCTCTCAGGTCTGTCAGGGCTGATTTAACGGTGGAACAATTTGGCGAGTTCATTGATTTTTCTCTCTCGTCAGTGTCGACGGGGACTGCCAGGCGTGGGGATGGATTGCCAGCGATTCCTGATTAACATCCGTCCGGTCGGCTTTGACCAACGGCTGTATATCTACTGAATGGACTTGGAGGGCACAAATGGAGTTGCCATTAACTTTCCGAGTGTAACACAGGCTTGAAAAGATGCAGCAGGGCGTGAATAACCTTTGAGCTTAATTTTAGTTATCAAGAGATCTGGCGGTTCCGGCATGGTCCGCTCTGGCGGATTCAATATTTGTCTGAGCAATTTGCTTTAGCAAGGTATTATCAGATTGGGGCATATCTCAGGTTTGCCTGTTGCCTCTCACCGCTCCCACTTTGACCCGCCATTTCAGGACCCAGGTTTGTTTCACCTTGCTCTAGCAGTATTTTGCTTTTCGCTGTTCATGGCGCTCTTTGTCTTCGCCTTCTTCTTTCTTCTGGTCTGGCGTTTCTTCCATAACCGCAAGAAACGGCGACGTTTGCGTCTGGTTAGTTATCAGCGTCGGCTGAAGGCTATCGTGGCTGAACTGCTAACCGATAGTAATGAGCTTGATACAGCCAGTAAGTATGTCGGTCTGGATCAAGACGCTAAGTGGGTAAAAACCTATCAAGAGGCACTGAGCAAGCTACTTCTCTCGTCCGAGCGCCTGAATGACTGTACTACTTTCCTTGATGCAGGCGAGTTAGAGGCATCACAGGAGAGCCTGCTCTTCGTAACAAGGGCTTGCTATCAAGTTCACAGGGCTTTTAACGCCATTAGACCGGAAGAAAAATCCGTAGCAATGGCTCCTGAAGCCGCTAAAATAGTAAGCTCCACCCCAAAAGATACTGTAGCGCCAGGCGCTGATTCTAAAAAGATCTCAGACCCTGAGCCAACTCCGTCCGACTCGAAGGCAGGTGCTGCAGCCACTGAACCTGATAGTGGATTCGTAATCAAAATCAAAAACAAGGAAATTGAGCGCAAGCGTTCTGAAAGCTAGTTAAATAGCGGATTCTGCCTGGTTCTGCCCCGGTTGGCAGCCAAATTTCTCGCCTCTTGCTGCTTCTTTTTTTGTTCTTTCCTGCGCCACCATGATCGGTGCTTGGAGCTCGCCAAAAGTTTTAACAAAAAACTTGATGACAACCTATTCATAGTAGGACAAAAATCAGTAATAATGGAAGTGTAGGATTCAAACGCATAACTCGAAAAGCCGAGGCGTCGCATCGCAGCATCCAATTTGGATGCCCGCTCCGACTCGCGCTAAACTGATACTCAAACTAATTCTTAGTGCGATCAGGCGCTAGGTCTAATGACCTTGCGTTCCAATTTGAGAACTGCTTAAAATCTGATTTTAAGCCATCTTTGCCGTGGCTCTCAATGCAGAGTCGGGCTGTGGTGTGGCTTTGCGCTGAGTCTGTCGGCTTGGGTCCTACAGCTAATGTCCACTTGTCCAAAGGAATCAGGAGGATTCGGCTATGGCAAAGAAGAATAAACACAAAGATACACCATGCGAAAACCACTCAGAGGAAGAAAAAGAAACTTGTGCGGAGGCGGCGCCGGAAGAGTCCGCCTGCGAGGAAAAGGAAACATGTGCCGAAGTAGCGGAAGACGCTCCTTGCGAAGAAAAGGCAGAAGAGGCCTGTGCCGAAGAAGCTGCAAGTGAAGAAGCCGCAGAAGAAGTAGCAGCGGAAGCCGAAGAAGAGAAAGCGGAAGAGTCCGCAGAAGAGGAAGCCCCTGCCGAAGTAGCAGCGGAAGCAGAAGAAGAGAAGGCAGAAGAAGAAAAAGCGGAAGAAGCCGCTGAAGAAGAAGCGCCTGCCGAAGTGGCAGCGGAAGCCGAAGAAGAGAAAGCGGAAGAGTCCGCAGAAGAGGAAGCCCCTGCGGAAGTAGCAGCGGAAGCAGAAGAAGAGAAGGCGGAAGAGACCGCCGAAGAGGAAGCACCTGCTGAAGTAGCAGCGGAAGCAGAAGAAGAGAAAGCGGAAGAGGCCGCCGAAGAGGAAGCCCCTGCTGAAGTAGCAGCGGAAGCCGAAGAAGAGAAAGCGGAAGAGGCCGCCGAAGAGGAAGCTCCTGCCGAAGTAGCAGCGGAAGCCGAAGAAGAGAAAGCGGAAGAGGCCGCCGAAGAGGAAGCTCCTGCCGAAGTAGCAGCGGAAGCCGAAGAAGAGAAAGCGGAAGAGGCCGCCGAAGAGGAAGCTCCTGCCGAAGTAGCAGCGGAAGCCGAAGAAGAGAAAGCGGAAGAGGCCGCAGAAGAGGAAGCCCCTGCCGAAGTAGCAGCGGAAGCCGAAGAAGAGAAAGCGGAAGAAGCCGCAGAAGAAGAAGCGCCTGCCGAAGTCGCCGCCGAAGCCGAAGAAGCGGCTGAGGACGACAAGAAAGAAGAGGGCGATATCAGCCAGGCAGCATAGAAATCAGCATGTAACTGCTGACGGAGTGGGAGGTCGTTGAAGACCTCCCGCTTGGCTTTGGGTTGAAAGCAGTAACCCTTGCCTTCAACAAGAGTTACTGCTTCCTTTTGATAGCCGTACTAGAATCCTGAATCAAGCGTCGAGAGCAGCCTCTGCACCGGCAGTGAATAGTGTGTATGTTGCACCGGTGCGGAGTTGGCTTGGTTGGGTGGGGCGAGGGTTTGCAGGGGCGGTAAGGGCTGTGGAGGCGGGTAATAAGGTATGGCTGCGTTTCCCGTCATAGCCCATTCATTGCCGATATACTCATCAGCGCCCCAGGCGCATGGCATGAAACTTCCGTGTCCTGTTGTCAGTCCCGCTGCTCTTTGTCCGACGATACCTGTGTCTATTCGGTTTGCTCTGGTAAAGTTTTCGAATGGCGGCAGTTTACCGGGGTGAAAGATTCCAATATTCCCACCTTTCTTTTCTATGCCTCCGACTCCCTCATCTCCGTAGATGTCTTCGGCCATGGCTCCGGCTTGTTGAACAAAGCTATCCATTCGAACTGGTGGAAGACGATTAGTGTTCTGCCCTCCTGGTTGAGCCTGTATTGATTGAGCAGAAACTTCCGAGATACTGTCCGGGAAACAAATAATTGAAAGAGCGACAAGCGATATAAGGTGGGTCTTGCGAACCGCCAATGAATGTAATATATGCATGTGAAATATAACCTCTGTGACTGAGTCAGAGCGAGGCAACGTCCCCGGCTTGGTGGGACAACAGGTAAGTTGAGTAGACTGATTAAATTATTAAGATAGATAGTTTGGAGTAGGGAAAATACGTATTGATCATGCGAAATCATGGTGTCCAATGTGTGTTTGCGTTGTGACTGAACTGTGATATTAGTCGGATTTGAGCCACTGCTGCCCTGTTTCGTTTGGCAAGAAAGTACCCTAGAATTACTAGCGTTCGCCCAGCGCCTAAGGCAGGAGTTATTGCATGAGAAAGCCCGAGTCGTGTGCCGTAATAGGTTATGGTCGTTTCGGTGCGCTCTGGTCCTCCGTACTTGCTAGAGATTTTAGTGTCAGGCTCTACGATGTTTCTGCTGAAAGGCAGGCTTCTGCAGCTCCTGTAAAGGGTGTTGAATTTGTCACACTGCCGGAAGCGCTGGAAGCCGATGTGATTTTCTATGCTGTACCTATTTCAGACTTTGAAGAAGTGCTGATTTCCCATCTTCCCTATTTCGAGCGCATGGGCTCGCCCAAAACTTTGATCGATTTGCTATCGGTGAAAGTGCACCCGGCCCGGGTCTTCGAGAGACGATTGCCTAAAGGCTATGAAGCAATCTTGATGCATCCCATGTTTGGTCCTGATAGCGTGGAGCGAGTCGGGAATGACCTTAATCTCTCCGGGCTCAAACTTGTAATGGATAGTTTTTTTGCCACTCCTGAAACCAATGAATTCTGGCGAAACTACTTTATTGGACGCGGTCTTGAGGTGCTGGCTCTTTCTGCTGACGAGCATGACCGCTGGGCGGCTGAAAGCCAGGGTGTAACCCACTTTGTCGGTCGGACTCTTGATGAATTCGGGCTCACGCCCTCTCCAATTGATACAGCCGGAGCCATCAAGCTACAAGAAATTCGCACCCAGGTCTCTAAGGACTCCTGGCAGCTTTTTTTAGATCTGCAAACCTATAATCCCTACACTGTTCCCATGCGAGTGCGACTGTCAGCGGCTCAAGACAAGATCTTCAATAAGCTTTTGCCGAACCGTATCTACAAAGACAAGCTGGTGGTGGGAATTCAGGGCGGACCGGGCAGCTTCAATGAAGAAGCGGCCAACTATTATATGAGTCGCACACCTGAGCTGGAATATGAGCTCAAGTACCTGCACACTACTGAAAATGTGCTGCGGGCCCTTCATGAAGGAAGAGTCGATCGCGGGCAATTTGCCATGCACAATTCAATCGGCGGTATCGTTACCGAATCTGTAGACGCAATATCGCGCTACAACTTTGAAATTGTGGAGGAATTCGCCATCAAGATCGCTCACGCGCTTATGATTGCGCCTGGTGCTGATTTCGCTAAAGTGGAGCGCATTATGTCTCACCCACAAGTGTTTCGGCAGTGTGCCGGCAATCTGCGGGCCAAGTACGGTCGCCTGGAACAGGTGAGCGGCGAGGGTGACCTGGTGGATCACGCCCGCGTGGCTCAGTTGATCGCTTCCGGAGAGCTACCGGCTACCACCGCCACCATGGGTAGCAAGGTGCTTGCCGTCTTGAACGGTCTGAAGATTGTGGAAGACAATCTTCAAGATCTGGATACTAATTTCACTAGCTTCCTCTGGGTGCAGAGACCGTCCTGATGGTGGATTGAGGGGCTTGTTCGCCCCGCTGCCTATTGCCTGCTAGTTTCGGCAGTCGACTGTATTTCTAAGCATAAATCCATCCACTTTGACATCAATGCCTTCCTGACGAATAAGCTCCTTCAGTTTCTCAAGATACATTGTGTGTATTTCTTCTTCCTTGTCCGGATCTATTGGTCCCAGAAATCTTTTATAAGCGCCGCAATCTTCGTGCCCGAGCACCAGAAGCTGTTCTATTTCATGAAGTTCTTTTGCCAGCCTGAGATGGTCTAAAAAGAACTGCTTCCAATGGGGTTTTGGCTCCTTGCCAAAGTCAATCTGGGGGCCTAGTTCGGCTCCTGCCACGATCACGTGATCGTAGTCTCCACATAATTTCCTTGATCTGATCACGTCTGAAACTTCGTCAAAGAATCGAAAGTCGATGCATGTTAAGAGGAGAACCTGTGCCTTATGGCTATCCTTGTTGATGCCCACTGCCTGGAAAACTTCAGGGAGATCTTTAATTGATTTGGCATAATCGCTCATTATGTCGACTCCATACTAACCCGTAATTGCATAAGTTGAAGATGGTAAACTCGCTAATTCTCTCTGGTCACCCTGCTCAGAAACTCCTGAATTTGCCTTTCCCGTCGCCAAAGACGTTATAACGAAAGCACTGGCGAAACTCAATGGTGTCGGGTGCGCCGTCGGGAAGAGGGCTGAAAGCTGGAGCCGTTTCTACAGCTTTTAGAGCGGCCTCATCAGACAGCTGAAGTCCGCACTTTTTAGCTAGTCTTAAATCCGATCGACTGCCGTTTCGCTTTACCTTAAACAGCAATACCGGTTCGACCCCTTCGGTACATTTAGGAGGAAACCATACTTTCTTTATGCTCCCCTGGGTTTCTGCGGCCCAAGCCTCAAGATCCACATCTTTGAAGCCCACCGTGGTTAGCTTATCTGAATTGCATAAGGTGATGCGCAGCCACGCCGGATCATTCAGTGCTTTTGGTGGAGCAGGTAGTTTCTTTAAATGCATGAGAAAGCGTCGACCGGCTTCCTCGCTGACTGTATCTGCCTTCGGTATTGCTACAAATTCCATTCTGCCAAGCAAACGGCACTTTAGCTCGCTGTTTGTTGCCGGTGCGACTTCCGCCTCTTCGATACTGCCGGAGCCCGCAATTCTGACATCGAAGCAAACGGGCCGGGTGAACTCTTGTTTGTCATGCCAACTGTTGCGCAGTTTAGAATAGACCTTGCGGCAAAACTTTGTTTTTGGTCCTTGATCTTTTATGGAATCTCGTTGAAGCGAATCTTTACTGAAAGCCTGTTGGCTGCATGAGAAACCGATAACTGTTAACACAAACAACCTGAGAAGAAGATTCATGGTGTTTCCTGGGAAAGAAGCCGACATTCTCTTTTACCACGGCGTAGTCGAAGTCTGTCTTTCTTGAGGTAAGGTTGCGGCAAAGTTCATATCGCTGGCAAAGACGGCAATCTGTTTCATTGTGCCATCAAATTGGGGACGGGGTTTAATGCCTGCAACAAGTTAAGCTCGTCACTTACTCAGCTTACGCAGTAGTTCTTTGGCTTCCTTCAGCCGCTGTTCGTCGTCTGTAGCGCGAGCAGGCATTTTGGTTAGGCCGTCTATGGAAAACTCCAGCGCTTCCTTCTTTGATGAAATGACCGGCCCCTTGATGTGACATCCGGCTCCGTCTATGAACAACCGTTGCACCTTGCTCACACGTTTGTCGATGAAGGTCAGGATAAACTGTGGGCCGCCGTTACTACCCTCGTTGAAATAGGCGTGACTATCTGTTTTGTCATATCTGAGCGTGCCTTTAAACTTCTGGGTAAGTTCTGCTTCTGTCAGTCCAAATAGTTCGTATTCATCAACGCCCCAGGATACGTAACCTGTATGGTGGTGGCAGTATTGGGCGATTGCCGGCGGCTGTATTGCCAGCAGGGCGATAACAGCTGCCAGTGTGATGATTGAACTTGATTTGGGCATTGCTATCACCGCTGACTTGGCTGTAAGTGTTAGTCGGGGATCCCGTTCTAACTTAACATACCCATTTTTTGGTGGGCGTGTTTAGTGATTTTGTTGCGCTAGAATTGAAGTCGGTACAGCGTGGTCACTTCATGGAGTCGGTTGCCTGCTGTTTCCGGTCAAACGCCCCAGGAACTAAAGTGGTTTGATCTTGCCGTATCGTCGGCATTCGTGGGGGAGGCAGGCAAGAATTAACGAGGGGAAGGTCTACATGCCGGTACAAAGAGATTTAGGGAAAACTATTCTATTACCAGTGTCCTGCCAATTTGTACTTTCATTCTTGATGATTTCGCCGGCAATCAGCAAGGACGAGGTCGTAGACCTTACAGGTCCTATCAAAATGTGGCGAGACCGCGAGAAAATAGTCAATCTCGAGCAAGGCGATATGATTATTTTGAAATTGCCGGACGCAGTCAGGCAGACTCGCTATGGCAAGAGTTTCTTCGAAAGTAGAATAAAAGGAGCGCAGCAGGCTCTGTTGGATTTAGATGATGATCGCTATGTGGCCGCGCGGCCGGGAGAAGCCTGCGTGATTGTTTATCAGTCTGGTTCTGGGTTTATTCATGAGGACTGTGCAATTCGAGTAATTGTGAAGGGCACTTCTGTGGCGCAAAAGAAGGCGCTACTTGGGAGAGTCGGTACTTTTAAGTATGGCAAACAGATATTGGCACTTGCCCAGATTGCCGAATCCGACAGTCCAATCAGTGTGCAGGAGAAGATTGGAAATCTTGAGTCACTCGCGAAAAATCAGATGTTGTCTAAGGATGAGCGTCAATTGGCTCTTTTGAAGCTGCAGTCACTGGGACCGGAATTTAGTCGTTGGTTGGCTGCACACCCGCTTTCTGCTCATTTGTATTTGAGATCTACGCTTGAGAGAATTTGCTGCTCTGATGCCGGCCCGATCATTCGTGTGAACATTTCTAAGGCAATGGCGATGCGTAAGGGCTTTGAGCGTAGACGATTGGTTCAAGAATATGCGAATGCGCTTGCTGGTCTGGAGGGGCAGAAGTGCATTCCCTCTCTCTATCCTTTGACAAAAGACGCTCAAAAGGATTTGCGAGAGGCTGTACTTGGAATTATCAAGGATTTGACTATGGAAGACTACTACCGGAGAAGCCCTATTAAATCGCAGTCGTGGGAAGAGTGGTGGCAATTGCACTCTCGCCACTATGTTCTCTAGCGCGCATCGGCATGCGTCATGGCGTTTTGCTTGCGTGCTTAGACTTTTCGCCTATCAGCTCGCGCATTGCGGAAATGATCGTCTGGAGAGATTGGGTCTGCTCCTCTTTCGCAAGGGGCTCATCGTCAGCGGTATCGAATATCTCTTGAAAGTAGGAGAGATCATTGTGTAGATCTGCCTTTCCGCTCTTTCCGTGCTGTTTTATGACTGCCATGCCTCGACGAGCGTACTCTTTGACTTTAGCCGGCTGGCGTTGCTCAGTCGCCGAAGAGATGCCGAACTCAAGCGCATCAAGGATGCGATAAGTATCGGAAGACTTCATGAAAATCTCAATTGCGGCATCCATGGTTTTCAGGCTCTGTTCTGCTTTTCCCTGGTACTGGAAGCCCAGGGAAAGCAAAGTCAGGGTATCGGCAACCTCCTCACTATCAGCTTCATGTGCTGTTTTTGCAGCCTCAACAGCTTTATTGCCAATCTCCAGAGCGTCTGGATGGTCAATCTCGAGGTAGAGAGAAAACAATTCTCGGTAGAGATTGGCAACTTCTTCTTTGTCTCCGGTTGCCAGGGTAAGATTCAGGACCGCCTGAACTTCATCTATCATCGAGTGGTACGTTGCCGCTCTAATGGCTGATAGTGGTGCCACTGGTTGCATATTTGCAGCCGTGTTAGTTTTCGTTGGTCTGCCGACATCAGGTTTCTTATCTTTTGTAGTCTTGGAAAAGCCCAGAGGATTACGATATCCTTTTGCTACTTTGTTTATCATGATTGCCGCTCCGTATTAAGCCAACTACCATAGATAACGTCGCGACAGCGAAAAAAGTTCAAAGTAACTTTTGAAATATCCTTTGAAAGAGCATAGAAGATTGTCTCTTGTGGACTTCCCGCTGCCGGGCTCGCTGGTGAAGAGGAGATGTGGCGCGCCCATGGCGATTCTGTTGCGCTAGAATTGAAAGTGAGTCAGCCTGGAGCCGTCATGGAGCAGGTCGACTACTGTTTCCCGTGAAACGCCTGGGAACTAAAAGCTAAGCGTGGTTTGGTTGCGATGACCGATGTCCCATTGAAAGTCGATACCCCGAAGGCATGCTCCCTGAAATTCGGAGCGGAGTTCTTCTGGTTTCGACTGGTTCCGGCTGCATTGATCAATTCGGTTCTAATAACTGTTTGCGTCATAGTTGTCTGCTGTTTTGCAATTATCATCGATGTAAACGTTAGAGCCGGTGCCGGCCCTAAACTAGTGTCTGTCTTGTTCCAACTCGCTTGGATGTGCACTGCCGCATTGGCTCCACTTTGGTACGCCATGATCTGGCGTTGGCTCGGGTTCAGGCAGAGTCCGGGCGAAGAATGGCTTCATTTAAGCCTGTCGCAGGGGGTGGGTTTACCGGGAAGCGCGGCATTAATTGATCTAGGTTTGGCTATTGCCCCTTATATTCTTTCCGCGCTTCTTCCTGTTGCCATGTTATTTGGATTTGCCGAGCAACCGGCCTCAATTAATCCTGGTGACGTATTAATTGCCGCGACTTTAGCAATGTTATCCGCTTACTTTATATCAACTGCTGCTGTTCAACTGTTGCAGATGTTCAGAAGACTGAGGCGAGAAGCCGACCTGGATCAGGCTGGCACCGGCTGCCTGGAAACTGGAGCACTGCGGAACCCTAAGCGGCTGATACTCACTCTTCAAGTCTTGCTGATTCCGCTGTTTCTCATATCTGCTGCCTTCACGCTCTCTCCCGCGTACTTCACCGCCTCGCTGCACTGTCCACTGATAATTGCGGCAATGTCGGTCTTGGTCCTGTGGCTTATTATTAGCGCTTTGATTGTGCGCTTCTGGGATTCGCCATATTCAACGCTTGTCTATTTTCTTTGTTTCATATTGCCGATTTGTGGGGTTATAGTTTCTCTTCCGGCTCTCCGTACTTGTGTGCAGTAGTTCATTTTGCGTCGATTGAGTAGCTTCGAAGTGCTTGTTAGTGGGAAAAATGCTTTTTAACGGCAGCGGCTTGATGGCGATGCTGCTCCGGGAGCCTGAAGACTTTGAAATGAAGCGAAAGGAATGTTAAATGGCTCAATGTGAATTTTGCGGCAAGCCTCCAATTGGAGAGACCAAGCATTGTGTGCGATGCTCAATGTTGCAAGTGGTCTTAAAACAGGCTTGTGCTCTCGGGTTGCCCTGGAGAAAGGTCTGCGCGCCACTTATGGCAGCCCAGAAAGTCACCGTCAGCGATGTAGAGGCGCAAATGCGGCTACACGTAGACAGATGCACGCTGGAAATTAGTGCTGACGGCAAAAGCGTAGAGTCTTATAAGAAGCGAGGAATTCTCTATTGCCAGTTGGACGAATTCGACCGCGCCTGGGATGATGCCGAGGCGGCTATGGCAATAGACGAAAGGGAGCCATACATTTATTTGATTCGCAGTGTCGTCTATTCATCGCGCAAGCAATACCCAGAGGCGGTGGAAGAGTGTAACAAGGCGATAGCCCTCGATCCTTCCCTTGAGTATGCCAAAATTCTCAAGCAGGGCGCTGCTGAAGCGCAACAATCGAGTTTGTCGTGAGAAAATGACCTTAGTTCAACAATACGCATAGACGCTTCTTTTGCCAAAGTCTCAATCAGTGTTGTGCCGGTTACTGATTCGATAGCGCTTCTTCCAGCCATTGTGCCGATTTCTGCCGACGCTCCGGGCTTATCTGCAGGGCTGCCGTTTTCACGATGTCTTCCAGCGAAACCTTTTCCAGTTCCCGGCGGAAGGCCTCTTCCGCCTTCCACATAGAAGTGGCTATATTGCAGGCAGCCGGGTAGACCTTCTGACCGCAGGTGTTGGGACCGTTTTGGCGAATTTCGTTGCAGCGAAAAGCGTGCTCGGGACCCTCGATTGCTTCGTATATGTGGAGCAGATTCACCTCTTTGGCTTCTCTGGCCAGGCGATAGCCGCCTTTGGGTCCGGAAGTGGTTTTGAGGATGCCTGCCCTGGATAAATCCTGGAAGTGCTTTCTCAGGTATGGCACCGGCAGGTCATAGAACTGGGCAATTTTTTCGATGCGCAGGGTGCGCTTGGGCGGCAGCAGCGCCAACAAGGCGCAGCAGTGAATTGACCATTCGATTCCCTGACTCATTTTCATCGTGGATATATTTTATCTAAAATTTATGGTTGCTGGCAAGTCTTGGTGTCATAATCGTGGATAGAAAATATCCACGATGTGGCGAGGTAAAAGTTATGGACACCAGGCAAAAGAAGATAGCGATTATCGGCGCCGGTGTGGCCGGCATGGTAGCGGCACTGGAGCTGAGTAAGGGCGGGGCGAAGGTGGTTGTATTTGAGAAGAGCAGTAAAGCCGGTGGGAGAGCGCAGACGACTCACAAAGAGGGATACTACCTAAATTTCGGTCCCCATGCTCTATATGCAGGTGGTTTGGCCCATCGCTACCTGCAAAATAACGGCATCGACTACCGCGGCGCCGCACCGCCCCTGAATCGGGAAAACCTGGCAATATTCGCAGGTGAAGTGTATGAACTGCCGGTCAATCTCTCGAGTCTATTCAGGGCAACCTACCTGAATTGGTCCGAGAAGGTAGAGCTGGCGCGATTTTTCCGCAGGCTGCCGCATTTAGATCTCGACAAGATTATGTCTACGAGCCTTGCGCAATGGCTAAAAGTGAACGTGAAAAGAACTCGGGTGCGCCAGACAATTGAAACCTTTGTCAGACTTTCCACATATGCCAACAGCCCTCAGGAATTGTCTGCTGGAGCCGCCTTTGCCCAGGTGATACTGGCCAATCAAGGTGTACTTTATCTAGATCACGGTTGGCAGACTATAGTTGAATCTATTCAGCGGAAGCTCAATTCCGAGTCAACCAGTTTGCGATTTGGCGCTCAGGTTCAGTCTGTCAGACAACTGGCCGATGCGGTGGAGATTTTGGTAGACGAAGAGACGTTTTTGTTTGATGCGGTATTGCTGTGTATTCCCCCTCAGGAAGTGGAGAAACTGCTACCGGATGCACTCAGTGGGCAAGCTCTTTCTACCTGTCGCGCTGCCTGTCTGGATGTTTGCTTGAAGCGCTTGCCGCGTCCAAAGCATACCTTCGCCCTGGGTGTAGACGAGCCGCTCTATTATTCCGTACATTCCACCACTGCAAAACTGGCGGATGGTGAAGGGGTGCTCATTCATCTTGCCTACTATCTGGAGCCTCAAGATAATAGAGATGACCATGAGGAAAGATTGCTTCGTTTGCTGGAGCAGTTGCAGCCGGGTTATGAGCAAGAACTTGTATATAAACGGTATTTGCCGCACATGGTAGCCAGCTATGGCTTGCCTCGTGCCGACCATGCTGGTGCTGCCGGTCTAAAGAGTCCCAGGCTGAAAGGCTATCCTTCCATTTTTGTTTGTGGGGATTATGTCGGTAGCGACTGGCAACTTGTAGACTGCGCCGTCAATAGCAGCCTGGAGGCGGTGCAAACAGTGCTCGCTTCAAGAGATGAAGGAGTTTATGGAAGGTGGCAGGAAAATGCCGCCTCCGCGACAGTGGAGTCACAGGGCTAGAGGGCGCCGGGGGGCAACTGTGCTTTGCTTGAGAGTCGAAATTGGCGGCTGAATTGTAGAGTCCTATTTTTCTTCCGGCAATTTATAGGTGGCAACTTCGACCTGCTTAAGCTCTGCTTCCGTCAGATTGTAATCTTTGATCAGTCCTTGAATAAAACTTGAAGCAAACGCCTTGGTGTGCATCTTTGCTTCGGACGCAGGCGGCTCGTCGGCGTAAAGTTCTGCATTTCTAAACATCCAAACAGCTACCAGTATGTTGTTTCGTCCCCATCTTTTTCTTTGGGATTCGTCCACTAGCGTCCAGCCACAGGAGTTGCATTTCTCAGCCATTAGCCCGTTAGCATCTGGGGTGTTTTGCCTGGAGAGTCTTTCTGCCTCTTGATCCAGAACTGTGCTCCAGATGTCAATCCTCTTGGCCAAGGGTACACGGGAATCTGCGTGAGTCTCAGAGAGCATTTGCATGAATATAGGACTGGACAATATTGCGAACAAATAGAAACCCCCGGCGGTAGTACATATAACCGTCAGTGCAATGCATAATGCCCACAAATTACGCTTCAACGGCTCACCGTCTTGGAATTCTGCAAACAAGATTTTGGTTCTTGCTTTTAGTGCGGTTCATAACGGTGCCAGATTTCCCATATTTGACAGAGGTCCTGGTTGCCGGAGTTGATGGCAACCTCTTGTGCCGTTCTCAGGACTGTCGAGACAATATTTATCAAACTCTCTTCCTTGGGGTTGGCAAACTGTAGACGACCTTGTAACTGTGAATTAGCGAATTCCAGCTGGTAGCCGACGCCATCCAGGGTAAGATTTTTCCCTGCAGGCAGGAGCTTGCAGCTGTTGAGAACATCAGGCAACGGATCCCCCGAAACTTCTAAAACTTCCGATATTTTGGATGTGGCAAAGGTAACTTTTGTCCAGGAGGGGGTGATGTTGTTGTCGAATAATTCGCCGTCCGTGGACACGGCACAGACAACAAACGGGTCATTAAAGCTAGGTCTTACTTCTAAAAGCCAGTAATATTTCACCCATAGACTGCCCAATCGTTCACCATGCTTTGGATAACTTCGAAGATAGTGATGCCCGATTCGAAGCTCTTCAAGCCCGAATGTCTTAGCCAGAGCTTCTCTGGATGGAACGCCTGAGTAGGCGAAATTGGTCATCTTCTGTGAGCCTCACTTTGTAGCGGCCTGCCATTGCTTGGATTTTACGCTTGCCGGTGGGCGTGACTGTTGAGTATAATTCAGTCCAGCGCATTCACTGATGAATTAGTGGTTCTGTCAGGCTCTTTCCTGCGAATTGGTGCTTATCTGTAGCAGCGAATTCCTTGCATATTTTAGACTATTATCGACGTCCAGTTTTCAGTAAAGCACAATGACGGATATTGAATCGGATGAAATTATTGAACGCTGGTTGGCGCACAATTTTAGACCGGACCGTCATTACGGCGCTTTCCTTACCGGTAGCACCGCTTGTGGTGCGTCGCAAAAGGGCAGTGACGTAGATGTGGTCTTTTTGACGAGAGCGGATGCCATCGTTGATAGTGATTCTAGCTATCATCTCTCGTATTTCGGCGGTATGCTCTTCTCATTTACAGAAACTACTCAGGAAGAGGCATTGAGCTTCTGCACCGATCCGGAAAAGGCCGTCAAATATTATGTTCGGGGGCTGCAAGAGGCGCAGATTCTCAGGGACTCCAATCGAGGGGCGCTGGAGCGAATTCAGAAGGCGGCTCAAGGGTTCTATTGGAGCGACGCTCTTGCCGCCAAAGCAGATGAGCGTGCCCTTTTCCATCTTGCCGGTTGTGCTGAAGAGGCTCAGAAGCTGACTAGATATCTGACTCCTGCTGAGGGCCGTGAAACAAGCACCCTCTATTTGTCTCTGCTGGCGCTGGCTATCAACTTGCCCATAGCTATTGCTCTCCAGCAAAGACTTCTTTGCACGGGGGAATCCAATCTATTCGAGCAAGTTTATGGTGTGATGGGCGCAGACTCGCTCTGGAGTCGTGCCCACAGAATTTGCCTGGGCGATGTTTCCTTCCTTTCTGAATTGGAATTGCCTGCCGCCCTCACAAGTGAAAGTCGGGCCAGGACAGGGCTTAAGCTTTATATGGAAACGGCCCGCGCCCTTGCCCCTCTTGTGGAAGATGAGGAATTCAACCTTGTGCAAGCTGATACTCGCAAGTTCAACGCCGTCATAGAGGAAACCCTGAGACAGTTGGAGATGCTCGGCATTTAGCATTTTGCTGCGCTCGTGTCTGGTGGTCCGGTTTTGAGACCGACTAAACAGCCATTGCATTTGGCATTAGTCAAAACCTGAAGGGACATGGGACAATTGGGTAGAGACTTTTATAGGTTCTTATCTTGGATTTTGAGCCCCGACAGGTAGAAAAAAATCGGCTGAATGAGGTTTGTGGCGCCTGTGAACAACAGGTGGCGCAGTGTATTTGTGCAAGCTCCGGGCTTGAGCGAACTAAAGAGGAGGACTTTGGCGGCTCAGGGGTAGTCGGCGCGGAAATTAAATCTGTGCGGGCGATTCTTGCTCCCGGCTCCTACATACAGGGCAAGTACAAAATCGAGAGCATGATAGGCGAAGGAGGCATGGGTCAGGTTTTTAAAGGTGTTCACGAGGCGCTTGATAAGTCCTTTGCCATAAAAGTTTTGCGCTCGGAGGTGGTGGCCAATGATAAAGCCATCAGACGTTTTGACCAGGAAGCAAAAGCAACAAGCCAATTGTCTCACCAAAACCTCTGCCAGATATTTGACTATGGTCTCACAGATGGTGGCATGCCTTATCTGGTCATGGATCTTCTCGATGGAAAAGACCTGCGGGACGTTATCGCCGAGCAAGGGCCTCTCGAACCAGGCAGAGTCATAGATCTGTTTTTGGCGGTCACCGATGGCATAGACCATGCCCACAGCATGGGAGTAGTTCACCGTGACTTGAAGCCCAGCAATATAATTGTCATAACAACTGCCACCAAGGGTGAGGCGGTAAAGGTCGTCGATTTTGGCATTGCTAAGGTAATGCCGCCTCCCGGTACTGAGAGCAATCAGCTGACCCAGACCGGGGAGATATTCGGCAGTCCACTATATATGAGCCCGGAGCAGTGCCAGGGCCTTAAAGTGGACGGACGCTCGGATATTTATTCTCTCGGTTGTGTCATGTATGAGTGCCTTACCGGCAAACCTCCATTCGAAGGCACCAATGCCGTGCAAACCATACTCAAGCATGTGAATGAAGAGCTGAAGCCCTTTGATGCCGGTCTGGAAATTCCGCAGGGTTTGCAAACGATTGTCACTCGCGCACTGGCGAAAGATCCGGACGAGCGCTATCAAACAGTCAGAGAGTTGCATGCCGATCTGCAGAGATTGCGCGCCGGTGAGGCACCTTCTCAGTCTGCCAGGCGAGACAGTGCGCCGATGCAATATCTCAGGTCTAGAAAAAAGATGCTGCTATTGGCTGCGAGTATATTTATGCTCTCCACCGTGGTGATTGTCGGCTCAGCATTTGTTCAGTATTTTCAGACCCTCTCACGTTTATCTCAGGGAGCGAACACATTTGCCAGTGACGAGCCCTGGCGCCTCACGTTTGAACAGGGAAAGTCTGATCAGGCAAATCGCAATGATCAATATGCCGAGGAAAAATTTAGGCGCGCCCTGGAGCAAGCGACGACTAGCAGTAATCCGGAGCTAGCCCGTCTGCAAATCCTGCAGCGACTGGGCGATCTGTATATCGAATGTGCTGAAAAGGGTCAGGACTCATACCCGGAAGCAAGAAAATGTTTTGCAGAGGCAGTCTCCCTTGCCCTCAAGAGCGGCACGTTATTCGATCGGGCCCACACCCTGGAGCGCCTCGCAGAGGTTGAGTATAAGTTGAAAGATTACAGCGATGCCGAGAAGCATTTCCAACAGGCACTGGAATTCAGAGAGAAAGAGCCCTCTCCAATTCCGATGTCGAGCACCTTGATGAAACAAGGTAATAATTTCAAAAGACTGAAGAAATGGGAAGCCGCCCACCAGGCGTACGTTAGAGCTGCAGAGTATCTGGCGAAAGTACCGGGACAGGAGCTTTTCATTGGCAACGCGTATAAAGGTATTGCCCAGACCAACAATATGATGGGTAGATATTCCGAATCGGATGGGGCCTTCAAGCAAGCTGAAGAGTACCTGACCAAGGCAAATAGTATAGCCGCCAGAGCAGATCTGCAGTTGGCCGTCAAAGAGCATATAGAGATGCTTGTGCGCAGCGGGCGAACTCAGGAGGCTGAGGCTCTCAAGGCAAAGCTGAAATTACATTGAGTGCCAGGGGCAGAGCCTGGAAGCGAATAGTGCGTCCTTCTAGCTCAGTTGCGGCATAACATGCCGGGACGGCGACCCGGTTCAGCCATGCTCTCTGGACGTATGGTAGTCTTCTTGCACTATTGCAATTGCCGAGTTAAGAGGAGCCGCGTGGTGATCAAGCATATCCAGATACTTTCCCTGAGCTTGAGTTTTTCCGTCCTCAGCCTGGCGGCTTTCGCTCCGGTGCTGGGACAACAGCAAGACCAGGGGCAGACCCAGTCTGTTCCCACCAATAACGTGTCCATGAGCCTCTATCATGTGGTGCGGGGCGGCAATGGTGAACAGCTCTTCGTCACACCCGACGGACAGGCCGTGCCTCTGCCCGGCGTCGGCATTGAAGGTCACCGGGTGGCAGTTTATACCGGTTCGGGCGGACAGCGCTGGTATGTTGATAAAACCGGTCAGCAGGTGGATTTGCCGCCGCTTCCCGGTCCTCAAACGTTTCCCACTCAGCCTTACGGGGGTGGCTATGGTCAGCCTCAAGGGGGCGGCAATTATCAGGGTGGTTATGCTGGAAGTGCTCCCATGGGCAGCCCCAATTATGCGCAACCAGGTTATGCTCAACCAGGCTATACGCAACCTGGCTACGGACAGCCGGCCATGCCGCCTTATGGCGGTTACCCGCAGTCTAACTTCTATGGCAATCAGCCCAATTATCAGGGTGGGAATTATCAAAGCCAGCCTCCCGTGCAGGTTAATGTAGATCCTTCCGTCAGCTCTTCATCAGGCAATGGTGGCGGCGGTTCTAATAGCGGCGGCGGCAATGGCGCTGTCAGCAGTGGTGTGGGGGCCTTTGCCGGCTCCATGCTGGGTTCGACTCTGGGCTCGGTGCTTGGCAATTCCTTTGGCGGTGTGCCCTATGGAATGCCCATATACAGCGGCGCCCAGGGTCCCTATTACATGGGGGCCGGTGGGCAGGCGAATTATATTTCCAACAATAATGAGGTTAACAGGCACTTTAGCGAGTTCAACAGCCAGCACGACTGGTATCACCACCAGTCTAATGATGCCAACGGCCGCTATAACGGCGGCGGCAACAATGCAAATGGTGGTGGCAACAATACCAATGGCGGCGGTATGAGACCGGGGGAAAACGGCGGCGGCATTTATCACGGCGGTGGTGACGGCGGCATGCGTCCGGGGGAAAACGGCGGCGGTGTTTATCACGGCGGTGGTGACGGCGGCATGAGACCGGGCGAGAATGGCGGCGGTGAGCGCCGCGAAGGTGGCATGGGTGGCATGGGCGGCGGTGAGCGTCGCGAAGGCGGCATGGGTGGTATGGGCGGCGGTGAGCGTCGCGAAGGCGGCATGGGTGGCATGGGCGGCGGCGAGCGTCGCGAAGGCGGCATGGGTGGCGGCGGCCGGCGGGGCGGCGGCGGTGGACGCCGGCGTTAATTCCCGTAGGTGAGCATTATCTAGTCAAGGCGCGCCTGCCAAGTAGCAAGTAAATAGCTCTCAGGGTGGTATCTTTTCATCGATATATCCACTGGGAGATAAGGAAATGGCTACAACCACCCTGAGAGAAACACCGCTGGCCTCGGCGCACCGCAAACTGTCGGCGCGGATGGTGGATTTCGCCGGTTGGAACATGCCGGTGCAGTATAAGTCGATTGTCACCGAGCATATGGCAACGCGCGAGCGTCTTGGCATTTTCGATGTCTCTCACATGGGTGAGTTTCTAGTCACCGGCGATAAGGCCGCCGATTTCGTGCAATACGTAATTGCCAATGATGTAAATCGCTTGACCGAGCCCAACCGCGCTCTTTATTCTCAACTTTGCTACGAAGACGGCGGTACCGTGGATGATTTGATTGTCTATCGCCGCAAAGATAATTTTATGTTGGTGGTCAATGCGTCCAATATCGAGAAAGATTTTGCCTGGCTCAAAAGCCATACCGGGAAATTCGGTGTTACCCTCACCGACATTTCGGACGACACCGGTCTAATTGCCCTGCAAGGTCCGCAGGCTGTGCCGCTTTTGGCTGAAATTGCCGGAGACTTCGTTTCTTCCCTGCCCTCTTTCGGTTATGGTGAAGCCACCGTGGATGGTGTGAGCTTCAGTTTCGGTCGCACCGGTTATACCGGTGAGGACGGCTTCGAGATTTTTGTGCCGGCCGCCAAGGTAGAATGGCTCTGGAACACCCTTCTGGAAAGAGGCGCCGGTCGTGGCATCGAGCCTTGCGGCTTGGGTGCCCGCGATACATTGCGTCTGGAAGCCGGTCTTCCCCTGTACGGCCACGAATTGGAGAAAGATATTACCCCCATCGAGTCGGGGCTTGGCTGGAGCGTTAAGCCTGAGAAGGGTGAGTTCATTGGTCGGGAAGTGCTGGCAAAGCAGAAAGCCGGTGAGCTTTCCAGGCAGATTGTTTGCTTGAAAGCCGAAGGCAAGGCGCTGCCTCGTCAGGGCTATGCTGTATTGCACGGAGAGCAGGAAGTGGGCAAGATAACCAGCGGCTCTCAGGGAATATTTGTTGGCTATCCTATTGCCTTTGCCATGGTTCCCAAAGAATTGACCAAGGTGGGAACGGAACTTTCAATCGCTATTCGTGATACCAAAGTTCCTGCCAAAGTTGTGACAAGACCGTGGTATAAGCGCAAAAAATAAGGATGGAAAAGGCTTCCAGCGTGTTGGACCGCATTGGAAGAATTAGCTGACGCATGTGAGAAAGAGCAGGTAGGCTCCGCACATGGCGGCGAAGGCGATCAAATCGAGGGTACGGCCCGGGGCGGGCATTCTTCTGGTCTGGGCGATGGAATGAATTCTGTAGTTCATGGTAATTGCTGCTTTCTAGATTCTCAAAATTGTCTGTCGTTTGCGGCGACAATTAGCTAGACTGTCTGCCTGGAAGATTTAGTAAGAAAAACGAGAGAATTTCTTACACACCTCAAAATTGCAACCAGGTCAAGAGAACGAGAGTACGCGGGCGAGGGAGGACAGCTTGTCCGATATCAATACAGGGCAGATGATGGGCTTGGCTCTAGGCGGCGTGGCTGTTGTCATGGTGTTCGCCGGTCCAGTGCTTATCGGTCGTATTTTTGGCAGCGGTAAAAGCGGTAAGAGTGCCGAACTGATTCCGGCTGCGGAGACTTATTTCCTCTCCTGCGGCGAATCAATGACCGTGGTGCGCCAGGTGCTCACACGCGAATCCTTTTTAGGTTGCCGTTACCGGATTACTTACGATCGCATGGATGAAGGGCGCATACAGGCCAGGCTGTATGGAGTTCCCAAGGTTTCCGGCGGAGCGGACCAGGGCGAAGTGAAGGCTGTGGATGTGCTGCTCAATATGCTCTTTCACCGGCTGGAAAGCGACAAGACGGAAGTGGAGTGGAGCTATGTGGTCATGAGTAGCAGAAGCCCGGCTGCCTTTTCAGTGGTGGAAGCCTGCAACAAGGCTTTTCGGGATGGACTGAAAAGCGCCCAGAGTGCCAGGCAATCCACGGCAGAGCAATTGCTTTCTGAGGAAGAGGGCAAAGTGGCAGGCGCAACAGCAGAGGCGAAGGCGGACGAGCCGGAGAAGTCGGCGTGAATTCTCAAGCGGGAGAATTCGCCAAGTTTTAGGTTACATTCTTCTACGGGATAAGAAAATCTCGAACAATGTCTACTAGAATCTCTGCTACCGTAATTTGAGATCTATTACTTGGAGTTATTACCAATGTCAACGCAAGCCCTCAGTCATCCCGATGATCTCAAGTATGTGAAAACACATGAGTACATCCGAGTGGAAGGCGACATTGCCACAATAGGCATTACTGCCTTTGCTGCCGATCAGCTTGGCGACGTGACTTTTGTGGAATTGCCCAAAGTTGGCGAAAAGTTCAAAGTTGAACAGAAGTTCGGCGTTATCGAATCCGTTAAGTCGGTGTCCGACCTTTATATGCCTGTCAGTGGCGAAGTGGTCGAGATCAATGAGAAGCTCAATTCCGAGCCGGAAGTCGTTAACCTCGATTGCTACACAGCCGGCTGGATGATCAAAGTCAAGCTCGACAGCCAGAATGAAGTGGCTGGGCTTATGTCTGCAGCAGACTATAAGCAATTTATCGTCGACTAATAAATGCCGCAAAGGCTTACGAGAGTAGGGTCGAATCTTTCTCGACCTTCTAAAGTAAGTATTAATTTATAGGCACTCTTGGAAACTTCGATATATGATGCGGCTGTCTGTTGGTTATGCAGTTAGCCGCTTTGTCGCGGTCCCCCGGGGGCAATTATGAAACGTCAGGTCGTTGTCAGGTCCACTCAACTGGGGCTTTTAGCCTTTTGTGCCGCGCTTATCTCGGCCCCCGCCTCACAGGCTTCGCCCGGGGCTGCTTCTAAGAAGAACTGTTCCCAGACTAAGGCCGGGCAGTGTCAGAAGAAAGCAGTTGGTGCCGCTGAAAATCTCAGTCTCTCTCAAGAATCTGCTTGTGATCTGGTGCCGGTGGGCCGCAGTCTTAAGGTGCGTCGGGATGGATCGGTCTACGTTAAGGCCAGCCACCCCTATCAGCCCGATAGTGAGCGCTTCGCTCCTGATGTGGTGATGGGCGACAAAGTCAATGCCAAAGCGGCACTGCAACTTGCTACCAGCAATCAAGACAGCATCGTGGCCAAGTACAAGCAAATCGACAAGGAATTGCCCCGCGTACATAGCCCTCGTACCGGTTTGGCCGGGCTCAATCGTAACTGGCAGTAACTATTCGCTCTTAGCCGCCGGACTCGCCTGATTGAGGCTATTGGTCCGATGTTTGCACTTGTTCGCCGGAGCCTTGCGGTGTCTGGCTTGCCGATGCAGGTTTTTCAGTTTCAGACTTTTCACTGTTGCCTGGAAGGGCCAGGCCCTGAGCCGGTTCCTTCTCAGACTTTTCGGCGCCGCCTGATGGTCTTTCTAAGGCTGGTCCCTCCTGCTTGAGCTGGTTCAGTCTTTCCAGTTGTTCCTGGGCCAGGTCATAGAAGCGTGAGCCGGGTGTGATTTTAGCCAATTCCTGGGGAGCGGTTTGATCGTTATGATCGTTGTCGAGCTTTTCCATGGCATCCAGATAGAGAGCCTGGTTCAGCAGATCATCGCTGTTTTCCATGCCGGCGCCGCCGAATATATCCGGCACCGGTGCCCCCCTGAGAATCTGAATAGCGGCTTTGTAGTTGCCTTGCATAATGCTGGTCTTGGCTGAATGCGCCGTGTAGGTGCGCACGAAACTGATGGTCAGGGCGCCCATGGCAAATAGCAGTCCGATGGCGATGGCTAAATCCACCACCATGGGGTGTTTGTAGGTTTCCAGCCGGCTGCGGCGGCGCGGCTCTACTCCTTCAATACCACCGGCTATGCCGCCGGTGATGCCGGTCAAGCTGTGGTTGCCGCCTGTCAAGCTGTGATTGCTCATGCCGCCGTTGGTGCCGGCCAGCATCTTGTCGGCTATGGCATCAAGGGCGCTTGAGGAAATGGGCCTGGTGACGGGCGGCTCCGCAGCTTCCGCTTGGGGCCTGGCTTCGCCTGCCGGCTTTGCTGTTTGACTGTTAGCCTCTTTGTCCACCTTGATTGGTCTTCTTGTGGCGGGGTAGCTTCGACTAAGACTACCTTATCATGGCACTTACTTCACTTCAGTTTGCTTTCCACGAAATCCAGTATTCGTTTACTTTTAGCTCCGTTTCGTTCTGCCCTGGCGGCCTCCGTCAGCGCTGCCACAACCTTTTCCTTTTCGCCGGCGGCGGCCAGTTCACTGAGGCTGTCGAGGGCCGCACGAGCCAGGCTGATTTCTCCAGCCAGGGCTAGTTTGGAAAGGGGAGGGATGGCGTCGCTGAGGTTCATGGGAGCACAGGCTTGGGCGGCCATGGTGCGCACGGCGGTGGAAGGGTCGTTGAGGCTCTTTATGATGGCGGTCTTCACTTCGTTGGAGCGGGCGAGCTGTCCATTTGTTTTCCGGAAAAGTTTTATGGCTGAATCCAGAGCTGCTTGCCGCTTGTCGGGGGCGCTGTCGTTTGCGGCCTCCAGTAGCAAATTGAGGGCTTCGGTGGTGGGGATATTGCCCAGGGCCTGGAGAATATGCCAGTAAGTTTCGGCTGCTCTGGCATCTTTTTCCTGGATGGGTTGAGGGCTGAGAGGCAGTCCCGTGCGGGCTTCCACTTTGACGCACTGTCTGGCCAGTTTGACCAGAGCTGTGGCCGCCTCGGCTTTGCCAAGCCGGCCCAGAGCCTCCACTGCTTCATCGCGGTAGGCGGAGCCTGTGTCCAGAAGCTGTAGGAGTGCGCCCTCGGCGGCGGCGATTTTGAGCTCGCCGGCCAGTTTGACGGCATGGCGAACTTTGCTCACCGAGGCGCTTTCCCCCTGGGCTTGAGGCGCCATTTTGAGAGCTTCCTGCAAGACTGTCAGCACGGCCTGAGAGGTTTTTTCCGCCTGTAGATTTTCTTGACCGGCCTTGAGCTGAGCCTCGCTTGGCCAATCAATGTCATCGTCATTCAAGTCATCGTTTTCTTCCAGCCAGGTGAGCACCTGGTGTAAAGTTCTGGCGGCCAGTGGGGAGGAGAGTTCTGTCTGGCTCAGGACGGCGGCAACTTGGGGCAGACCCAGCTCGGTCGCCATGGATTTTTGTCCGGCAAAAGTAGAGCGGAAGGCTTCCACCAGTCCAATTGCCATTTCAAGACCGATATCGCCAGTCTGATCATTGATTTTGTCGTGCTCTCTGCCTTTAATGAACTCGACCGGGCGATGGTGTCTGGCTACAACTACCGATTGGTAGTCGAAAAATTGATGGTGGCTGGCAAAAGACCGGGCCAGCGGCTCCTTGATCTTCTCCAGCGGCCAGGTGGAAAGAGCGCTGACGGCGTCCACTCGGATCCATGGTTCGCTGTGGTCGGCATAGCTGGTCAGGGCTTGATGCGCTGTTTCGGTGCGCAAGGCGGCCAGGGAACGGGCGATGTGACAGAACGCGGGGCTGGTATTAATGGCGGTGTCCTTGAGGCTTTCTATCAGTCTGTCGACAGCTTGTTCGGCGCCGATGTGAGCGAGAATCAATGCGGCATTGGCTCTCACTTGCCAGTCGGAGTGATGAAGGGGATCGTGACTTTCTTTGTCGCGATCATGGTAGTCGGGCGGCAAGAGGGTTTGAATCAGATCTTCCCGGCTCTTGCCCTTGATCTCGTCCACGATTTTCTTCAGTTTGTCTTCCCAGTGAAGGGGCGGTAGCCGCAGGCAGATGCAGAGATTCTGGGAGTTGTTGCGAGCTACTGCCGAGTGGAAGTCGGCCCGAACATCTTTGAAAGCACGGCCGCTCTCCGGGCTGGAGCCCACCAGTCCGTGATAAAAGAGCACGTGCTCGATGGCAAAGTCGTCAGCCTTTAGCTCATTTTTATCCGGCTCGGAGAGGAGATTTGTGGCTTTACGAATCCACTTTGCAAGCATTGTCATCTGTTCTGCTTCCGTTATTGGGGAAAGGTTGTAGGTTCCGGGTGCGGTCTTGTCTGGCGGATTGGCCGGTTTTTAAGGGGGCGGCGGGATTGCTACCAGGCCCACGGATAATGCTATGATCTGGGGCTTATCTGGCTTTCGATGCCAATATCCTAGTATGAATTCGTGGGGGTTTCCGTGAACACCTTCTTAAGCGCCGCACAAAAAACGCTGCAAGAACAGTATGTCAAGTTTGTAGATGAAGTAATAGCGCCTGTGGCCGCTGAACTTGATAAGGTCGAAGGCAGCTCGTGCCAGAAAGAAATTATGAGTAAGCTCGGTCAAAATGGCTACCTGGGCATTACGGTAGCTAAAGATCTGGGCGGTCAGGGCGGGACCCTTCTGGACGCCGCCCTTTTTGTGGAAGCTCTGGGCGCACAGGCCGCCGGTCTGGCCCTGGCGGTGAGCAGCCACTACAGCGTAGTGGAGTTGATCAGCCGCTTCGGCAGCGAGACTCAGAAGTCGCGTTATTTGCCCCTTCTTGCGCGTGGTGAGTGTTTCGGCGCTCAGGCCTTTTCGGAAGAGAAAGCCGGCTCCGACCTCAGTTTGATTGAAACCATTGCCGAAGTGAACGGCGCCGAGGTCAAGCTCACTGGCGTTAAGACCTGGGTGGTCAGTGCCGATCTGCCGGTTTTATTGGCTGTGCTTGGCAAAAACGGTGAAGAAAAGGGAGTCTGGCTCCTGGACGGCGCCGACCGAAGCAGCGTGGAACTTTCCGCGCGCAAGGGCACCATGGGTTTCCGCTCGGCACGCCTGTTCGATGTGAACTTGAAAGCGGCTAAGGCGAGCGCCGATAATCAATTGAAAGGGGCTGATGCCCTGGCTCTTGCCTCTTGTGCCCTTGATGTCTCCAAGACCTTGCTGGCTGCCTGCGCCCTCGGTCTCTGCCAGGAGGGGCTCAGTCTGGCCGCTCAGCGCGCCAATACCCGGGAACAGTTCGGCGCGCCCATTGCCAAAAATCAGGGTGTGCAGTGGAAACTGGCCGATTTCTCTACGGATGCCGCCGCCGCCCGCTTGCTCACTTACCGGGCTGCCTGGTCCAGAGACGGTGCCCCCGCCGAGTTTCGCAAGTTCGCTGCCATGGCTAAAAGTTATGCAGCCCGCACCGCCCGCTTGCACAGTGGCGAAGCCGTGCAGATCTTCGGTATGCTGGGAGCATCCTGTGATGAGCCCCTGGAGAGAATTTACCGGGACGCCAAGCTGACGGAAATTTTCGAAGGTACTTCGGAATTGCAGAAGGTAATTCTCAAGGAAGAGCTTGGAGTCTAGTTCGACTCCACTGTACTGCCGCTTCTTCAGGGTACATACTTTCTGGTTGGTTGGCTGTTAAGGAGCTGAGGATGCTGAAAACAGGCGGGTTTAGGCGCATTGTTCTGGCCCTGGTGCCCGGTCTGGTAGTGGCTTTCTCCGGCGGCTCGGGGGCTCTTGCTGCCGGTGCCGACGCCTACAGCACCGGCGTGCAACTGCTCACTGCCAGGAAGTTTCCGCAGGCTGCTCAGTATTTCAGCCAGGCGGTGAAGGTCAGTCCCCGCCAGGGGATGGCTCTTTATTACCTGGGCTTATCCAAGCATTATCAGGGGGACAGGCAAGGTGCCATGGAGTCTTACTCCCGGGTCCTCTCCGAATATCCCGGCACGGAAGCCTGCAACCTTGCCGTGCGCGGCATGTCCAGTATTGATCCTTCCATTTTGCAACAGCTTGGTCTGGCCGGCGGCGGACAGTCCTCCGGTCGGCGCCAGCAGCGGCAGGAAGCATCTCAGGGTGCTGATGATCTTTCCATGCCGCCGGAATGTCGGGTCAATTTCACGAAAGAAAGCAGTTGCATGATCGTGGATGGCCGGGTAAACGGGCGCTCCACCCGCATGTTGTTCGACACCGGCGCTGAAAATGTCGTTTTCGGTATGAATCACATCCAGGAGATGGGCATCAATCTGGGCAAGAGCGAGCAGTCCGTCAATGTCACCGGCTCCGGCAGCCGGGGCAGTCAGAAAGCGGGTGTCTATTTGGTTGAATTGTCTCTGGGCAATATTGTGCGCAAGAACTTCCCGATTCTGGTTATGGAGCATGCCGACAACTATCCGATCATCGGGCAACGCTTCTTCGACGAGTTGAAGTACACCGTCGACAATAATTCCAACTGCATTACCTTTCAGCGCCGTACCGGGCAGGTCGCCAGTAATGCGCCCCTCACCGCTTACGATGTACCTTTTGAAAGAGACGGCAAAGAGATTCGCGTCATGACCGAGATAGAGGGAAAGAAAGTGCCCATGTGGCTTGACACCGGTGCTTCTTGGGTCTCAATGAGCGCCTCCCAGGCCCAGGCTTGCGGTATTGTTGTGCCCGATGATGCTCGAGTCGTTCAAACCAGGGGCGTCAATGGCTTGAGTCGCACTCGATTTGTGCGGGTGCGCTCCATGCGCCTTGGTCCTGTGGATAAGCGCGATTATGAAATCGGTGTGGCCGATAGTTTGCCGTCGCCCTATCCCCTTTTAGGCGGAGATTTCCTGCAGAACCAACAGTTCACCGTGGATTACGACAGAGGTGTTATTCACTTCGGGCGGCATTGAGCTCAGGAAGTAAGTGTTGCCAACCATCTCGCTAGTCATAGTTGCCCAGAACGAGGAGCGCACATTAGGTGCCGTAATCGACGCTGCTAAGGAGTTGGTCTGCGAGATTATTGTAGTAGACTCTGGCTCCACCGATAGTACCATTTCTATTGCCACCGAGCGTGGTGCCAAGGTCGTTCATCAAGATTGGCTGGGTTATGCCAGGCAAAAGAATTTTGCCATAGATCTGGCAGCTGGTGAGTGGATCCTCAGTTTGGACGCGGATGAAATATTGACACCGCCTCTAGTGCAAGAGTTGAAAGCTCTCATAGGTTCGCCTGATTTTGCCAGGTATGACGGTTATAAAATCCCGAGAGTGTTATACATAGGCGAAACTCCCATTTTCCACGGCGGCTTTTACCCTGATGCCCAGTTGCGCCTCTTTAAGAAGGGCAGTGGGCGCTGGGGCGAGCGCCTGGTGCATGAAGCGATTAAGATGGACGGGCCCAAAGCCGTCTTGAAAAACCACATGGATCATTATTCCTATAAGACCGTGGATGACTTTGCCGCCGCCATGGATAAGTATGCCAGGCTCTCGGCCCGGGAGTTCTATCAGCGTGGCAAGTACCAGTGGCGCGCCCACCCTATTAATCTGGTGCTGCATCCGCTCTGGACCTTCCTGCAAAGGTACTTCTTGCGCGGCGGCATTCTGGACGGCAGACTGGGTTTAAGGCTGGCAGTCATATACAGCGACTATGTGCGCAAGAAAATAGTCTATTTGCGTGAACTGGCCAGGGACAAGCAGGCGGATTGTTCGTAAATTAATTGGGGCGGAGCCGGCATTAGAACAGCGAGGATCGGCAGGTATTTAGCTTTGGGCTGGGTAAATATTTAGAGACCGATGCTTTGATAAATTTTGCTGGGTAGAGCGGATTGGTCCGTATTCAGGCAGTGTGTTTGAATAGTGAGAAAGGAAAGCCTTAAGGAGGATAAAATGGCTGGAAAGAATCGGGCTCCGGCTCTCATAGCTGCACTGGCCCTCGTTTTCTTGCCAGTGGGTACCCGGGCTGCCGGCGTAGATCCCTATGAAGCGGGCATTAAGCAGCTTTCCGCCAAACAGTTTGCCCAGGCCGGTCTGTCTTTTCAGCAAGCCGTCAAGGCTAACCCCAAGAATGCCATGGCCTTTTATTATCTGGCCCTGGCCAGGCACTACCAGGGTGACCGTTCGGGCGCCATGAATGCCTATTCCAGGGTCATTTCTACTTTTCCCGGTTCCCAGGCCAGCAGCCTGGCCTTGCGCGGTATGGCTTCAATTGATCCTTCTATTATGCAGAAATTGGGTCTGTCCTCAGCCGGCGGCAACTCCGGGTCCAGTGCCGCGCCTTCCGGGGGCGGGCATAACTACGGCAGCAATTACACGGCCAGCTCCAGCAGTTCTTCCAACGATACGGTTCCGGATGAGTGCCGGGTTTACTTCACGAAGGACGCAAATTGTTTTGTAATGGATGTGCGCCTCGGCAATCGGCCATTGAAAATGATGTTTGACACCGGCGCCGAGTCTACCGTGGTCGGGAAGAATCATTTGCAAGAATTGGGTCTACCTTTGCCCACAGGCCCTTCCGTCGGTACTGCCCATGGTGTAGGCGAGGGAGGCGGTCAGCGTTTCTGGGTGCAGAAGATGGATGTTACTTTGGGCGGTATTACGCGGCGAAATTTTGAAGTATGTGTGCAGGAGCATATGCCGGGCTATCCGCTCTTGGGTCAGACTTTCTTCCATGACATGCGTTACACCGTTGATAATGGTGCCAACAGCATTCATTTTATGAAAAAGAAATCCGACAGAGGCTCGGTCTATTCTTCTCTCAGTCGGGATCCCAACGTTGTTCCTTTCACCCGGGAGGGCAATGAAATCGTTGTGGTAACAGAGGTGAACGGCCGGAAGCTGCCCATGTATTTTGATACAGGGGCGTCCGGTGTGGCGTTTTCCCCTGAACATCTAAGCCAGGTGGGGCTTACTATTCCGGACGATGCCCGCACCTCCATGAGTCAGGGAATAGCAGGCAACTCTCTTGTCCGCAACTTTCCCGTGGGTTCATTGAAGTTGGGGCCCATTGAGAAGCGTGACTTTGAAATTGGTGTCACGATGTCCTCTCACATGCCGCATCCGCTTCTGGGTCAGACCTTTTACAACGATTATCAATACACCATCGACTACGACAAGAGCGTCATTCACTTTATGCGCCGTTAAGGTCGCGGTCTCATTTCTTCCAGGGTACTATCAGATTGCCTTTATCCGTGCTGATCAGATTCTTGCCGAAGGACCTGTGGTCGAAATTCGACTGGTACTGAATTGAGACACCCTCCTTTTCATTCACCCCGGTGCAGGTGAAGGTGGAAGAGGCGTGGTGATCACTTTGCCCCTCGAAGGCATCGCCCCTGGATAGGAGGAAGTCGCTCTTGCCGGCTTTCTGAAAGAAGCCGTCTGTGACGAAATGGGCACTGCCCTTCTGGAATGAGAGGCTCTTCACGTGGAGGGCGAAGGCTTTCTTCATCCATTCCGTTTGCTCGCCTGTGGTTTCCTTTTTCTCTTGTGCCATGACTGCCTGGGGGGTGCAAAGGATGACGGCAGCCGCTGCCAGAGCAAGCTGTATTCTTGTCGGTGCCATTTTCATGGTCCTCCTCATGAGGGCTGTCCTGGGTGATTGTATTTCTCTTTTTCCCTTCTTGCCAGAAACGCCGCCCTTGGTTCTCTGTATTGACAATCGCTTGTAAGTAGGAGTAATACCTGCCATACTACCTCCGGGGCTACAAAGCTAGAGAGCCTCGTGCGCAGAAAGAGTTTTATTTGCGCATACACGCTATACGAGATTCAATGAAGAAGTTATTTGTCGGCAACCTGTCTTTCAACTTGACGGAGTCCGATCTGGAAGCCCTCTTTGCCCCTTCCGGGCAGGTTACCTCGGTTTCCATCCCTACCGACCGTGAGAGCGGTCGCAAGCGCGGTTTCGCTTTTGTGGAAATGAACACAGAAGCCGAAGGCGAAGCTGCTATCCGCAACCTTGATGGTAAAGAAGTTGACGGGCGCACTATTGCAGTCAACGTCTCCAAGCCCAAGCCGAGATACTAAGCCGCAGCTTCCTTAATCAAAGGAAGAGGTGATTAGAGTGAAGCTGTCGAGTTAGATGCTCGCTGGTTTTGTCGCGGGCCCATCCGGTAAGCTGCAGGCTTCCGGGTGGGCTTCCGGATTGGCCTAAGGGTTGGTTTAAAGATCAGTACCGCCCCGGTGCCGAACTACCTGTTTTCGGTCTGAATTCTCACCCAGATTCTATCGATTGCCTCTTTCAGTGCCGGTGAAACCTGCTCCCTTTGCCACATAAGATACTCTTGCGCGCGTCTACCCATGATGAGCAGGTCTTTCTCGGCCATCTTTCGTACTATCGGATCCAGATCCAGTAGTTTTGTCGATTGGCAGATGGGGCGCATGCCTTCCTGGAGATTTTGCTTCGAGCTGAAGTCTGTGAGCGTGCCGCTTTCGTTAAAGCGCGCTGTTGCAGTAAGGGTTCCGGAATTGCCGCCCTGGGGTATGACATCGATTTGCCCCTGAGCAATTGAGCCTTTGCCTTCTTTTGAAACTTTTAGCGCCTGCCCGTTCCATTGAAACTGGTACATGCCGTCCTGGGCCAGCTCTTGCGCTAGATACAAGCCTGCTTCCAGTATTCGTTTTCTGTCTTGTTCCGACTGACCGCGCAGATTGCTCGTGGTCATGAGGTTTTTCAGTTGTTCGCCGTTGGTCAGAGGGGCGGCGATTCCCTTCTTCTGATCGATAGAAACAACGAAGATGTTATTGCTTGAAAGCGGAGGCGGCGGGTCTAAGGGCAGCGGCCACTGTGGAAAACGCAGCAAATAGAAAACCTGGTTGGGAAAAGTTTCTTTCAGGGCCGCCTGATCTAGATAAACCAGTTTGCCCCGACTGAGAATCGGTCGACCTTTTGGAAAAGGCAGAGTCTTGAGAAATTTCTTTATGCTGGTCCGGGGTAGTTGCGGGAATTTGAGGGCTTCCAGTCTGGCTTTCTCTGCTTCGGAAAGCGGTGCTTCTACTAGCTCGTCTTTGAAGGGTTGCGGTCTATGGTTCGTCCTGTCCGGATATACTACGCCGCTTCCTACAGTGGCGCTCTCCGCCGTGGCAGTTCCAGTAGGCTCAATAGTTTCGGGCATGGCGCCTGCCCCGGGGGGAAGGGCCGGGATGAGCATTAGAGCAGTCAGCCAGGGCATGATTTCTTTGTTGTTCACCAGGAGCGTCCTTCTTTAGCAGGGGCAGATAGTCAGAGTCGAGAGGCTAACGGTTTTGTCGGGTCTGAGTTTAATGCCGGGTCTGCGTTTCTTCAAGGCCAGGCTTTGAGCAGGATTTAAAAAAATGGATAGAATTGCTCTCATGCGGCATCCCCTGATTTATCTTTCGGTTCTGCAGCGGTACGTTGCGTCTTGAGGTCTTGAGATGGATCTTCAGTTGGATAGTGTGATAGAGCTGGCGCAGTCGCTTTGCGAGCTTCTGGTTGAAACTGTTTGTAATTTTGTCAGAGTGATCAAGTCTCATCCGGTTGAGACCTTTATCGGTGCTCTTTTGAGTGGGACGGTCGTCTGCGCCGGTCTCTGGCAGTGGCATCATAGCGCCGATTTTGCAGTGGGTGAGCTGGCGTCGAGGGTTACCGCCCGGAATTTTCAGGGGCTTGATACCTGTCTGGATATAGACAAATTCAGTCAGTCCACGGCGGTACAGTTGTACAGCAGTTGCCGAGATGAGAGAAAAATGCAAGTTATGGCGCGTCTCTTCGGTCTCTCGTACCAACCCAACTCCTGCGCCGATCTTGGCACCGCCATTAAGTCTCGCTTGCAACAGATCTCCGGGCCGAAAGCCGAGCCTTTGAAAAGCCCAGTTTCTCTGCGTTACCAGGGGCAGCTTGAGCCTTCGGATCTTTTATCTTGCTTTCAATTGAAAGCTTCCAGATCTATGCGCTTTGAGAGCCCTCAGGGCGAGGTTTTGGTAAGCGTCTTGCTGTCTAAAAAGTCCCTGGCCGACAATTTTCTCGTGGAGAGCCTGCAGTCGGCACCGCAGTTGCTTGATTGCCTGGCTGCCCAGGAACTGCCTCCGGCAAATTATCCCAGTCTCAGACCGGCTGTCGTTAGCGCTGCCGTGCTCAAGGCGAAAGAGAAAGTAGGAGCGCTGAAACCTGTACTGCGCAAGCTTGGTTCAAAATGGCTGGAGTAAGGAGCGGCTCCATGGTGACCACTGACTATAATTTGGGCTATGTTAGACTTTTCCTGTCTGTCTAGAGAGTGTTCGCGCCAGGGGTATTTTGAAAGAGTCCCGTCAGTTAGCATCAGCTTTCGTGCTTGGCTTGCTCGGCGTTTTGGTGGTCGGGCTGCTT
Organism: Candidatus Obscuribacter sp.; assembly: GCA_016712465.1. GTDB lineage: Bacteria > Cyanobacteriota > Vampirovibrionia > Obscuribacterales > Obscuribacteraceae > Obscuribacter. The sequence goes on along the minus strand of JADJQZ010000001.1, from coordinate 5,588,207 downwards.
TCACTTGTGGTCTGTTTGCTGTTCAAGAGCGATAGACCGGCCTCCAGCAGGACTGCCGGCGCAGACCGGGACAGTCTTGCCGGTCTTCCTAAGGATTTTGCCCCCGAAAATCTCGATGCCGACTTGCAGTACCGTAAGGGCCTCTGGGTTGGTAACGGACCGGTGCATGATCGGCAGTTGATCAATTTTGCTAAAAGCCATAAATCTATCGGATTCATGGTGTTGAATCAGGCTGAAGTCACCGGTGAAGGGCTGGCGGCCCTTGCCGGTCATGGCTTGCGCAAGTTGGAGTTGCGCGATATGGATATAACCGTCGGCATGGCTGAGGGTATTTCCAAAATTTCCGAACTGGAGTCTTTGCAGTTAAATGATCAGTCCGCTGATGACGATGTAGTCTGCGCGCTTTCCGGTCCCAGCTCTCTGGCTGAGCTTGGTTTCAGACACAGTCGCGTCACTGCGGCGGGATTGAGCACTGTCTGCCGCACCTATCCCCGCCTCCTGGATGTCTCACTGGTTGATTGCAAGAATGTCGATGATAAGGCATTGAGAGTGTTTGAGTCTCAAAAGCAATTGAAGGGTTTGACGGTAATGTATTGTCCTGTCACCGCCAGTAGTATCGTTGCTCTGGTTGATGCCTTGCCGGTGGAGCGCATTCATATCTATCAACCCGGAGCGGTGGGTCCGTTTCTTGCTAGGGTGAAAAGTCGGCGTTTGAGCAAGATAAATCTGCCCGGAGTGGTATTGAAGGAGAAAGAAGTGGAGATCCTCTCCCGCATGAAGAACCTTAAAAACCTGGTATTGGATCGCCCGGCCGGCGCCAGCAAGGCTCAGCTGGATGCTCTGCAGGCGAGATTGCCGCATTGTACCTTAGAGCTGGTGGTTGAAAGTGAAAAACCGGAAGTGGGTTTAGTAGAGTAAGGTTTGATTGCGATGACGTTTTTTTTGAGCGGTCCTGCTTGCTCGGCATTACTTACTTAAAGTGCGGCAATTTTGAGGGAGACCTAAGTTTAGGGGTAAGATGATAGTACGGATCATGACTTTCCTGTTTGAAATTTCAGGTCCAATTTCCCGGGAGAATTCATGACCAAGTACGGACCGGTGACCATTCACCAGAACGGCATTGCTGCCAAGCAGTTAGCCGCCACGCCCACGCCTGTAGTAGCATTGTCCAGTCGCATTGCACATTCTCTGGAAAACGTCAGGCTTTCCATGCATCTTGAGCGTTTTGAATCAGTAGAGCGTCTTTCGGTCGACATCAAGTGCATTACCCGATTTCCCGAGTACGGCTACGAACTCAAACATAACGCACCCTGTGAGATGCGTATCGGTCAGACCCATGGAGCAGCAGTGGTGCAAGCTACTTGTATCTGTGTTGATTTCCACGATGCTCATGACACGCTCATGGAAGTGGAATACTTGCTGGATGAAGAGTCTCTGGCGAAAATGTCCATTCCCATCAAGTTCCCGCCTGTGGCAGGTGACTGCCCCTAGGGACAGTCACCCGGCAAGGTTTTACCTTACCAGTTGCCGTAAGTGGAGCTGGGTCTTCTTTCGCGCGGTTCCGACATTGCCACGTGCAAGACGCGGCCGTTGAACTCGCTGTTATCGAGGGCAGCGATGGCATCTTCCGCCGCTTCTTTGGTGCCCATTTCTACAAAGGCGAAGCCTCTCGGTCTACCTGATTCACGCTCAGTGGCCATTTTGGCTGAGAGAACATTGCCGTGGTTGGCGAAAAGGGAATTGATCTCACCATCGGTGGTGTTAAAAGAGAGATTTCTGACGAATAATTTGAAGTTTTGCATTTTACGTAACCTTATTTGTGTGCAGTCGCTCCAGTTTCTTTAGAAACTGAAGGAATGAGTAGATTGGCTTGTTGGAGGCGGACACAGTGCGGCGAGCGCCGAGGTGGAGACAACACGGCCCAGGGCTCGGTTTCTCTCAAGAGACGACGGTTAATTTCAATATCCGAAAAGTGGCTTTGCAACTAATACCTTTGGCAATAAAACTCAAAGGGTGAGCAAGACAGCCTGACTGATTCAAGGCAAGTATGTCACAACTGCCAGGTAAAAGTGCGGCTTCCCCTTAAAGATTAAGGTTTGTCCGGGAATTGCTCAGATTGAAAAGCGGCTTGCTCTCTTGAAAGGCTTGCCGGAGCCGATGGTGCTCATATTTAAAAGCGGCTCGGCTTGGAGTGTGCCATAAGTGAACTGTAGTTTGCGATCTGTGATGCTGAAACAATTCAGGTCTTTCAGTTCTTTCACATAGTCCTGGGGATAGATAATCTTCTGGTCGGGGAGTTTTAGATTGAGTACCTCGGCAATGGAATTCGTAAGAGCGACGCAGTCGCTCTTGCCCACCTGAAAAGGCCGGTCTTGCCAGAGCGACACTCTGGCCAGGCAACGCTGATAAGCGTCTTCATCCACTACCGCCACAAGGGCGTTGAAATTGCGCAGATTGCCTTGCGCTGCCCTGTTCATTACCATGCCCGGTACCGGTTGAAAGAGGGCCCATGCTTGATCCTGAAAGCGGCAGGGCACTCGTCCGATGGATTCGGCTTCAGTCAGGTTGAACGGCAGAGAGCGGCTGAAAGCTACATAGCTGTGGCCGGGAAAACCGTGTGGATTGTCGGCAAGGGCGGCGCATAGGCATACATAGTAAGGCTTTTCCCCGCTATCGGCGCGCAGATCAATGAGCCTGGGCGGAGCCGCCGGCAGCCGATATTGAAAATACCAGACCACCATATAAATGATCAGCAGCGCTGAACTTGAGGCGGCTGCTCCGCTCAATATGCCGGTTGAGAGTTTGAGAACTGCTTTGAGCCTGCTATGAGTCAAGATTGCCTTCCATGCCGGATCATTGTGGTGAAATGCTTAGACAAGCATAGAGAATCGGCGGCTCTGTTTGAGGCTGGCCCGAACAGTTACTCAATTGTTTGCTTATGCTTCAAGGTAGATCTCTTATCACCAGGCAATCGGGTTTGGCTGCCTTAAATAGAGCCAGGTCTGCATTTGAGATTGTCGGCAGGCGATTGATGGTCAGTCTGGATAGTTTCGGTAGTTTGGCAAGGCTGAGCAAGCCCTTGCCGGTAAGCTGGGTGTGGGAAATATTGAGATTGGATAGCGCGGGTAACAGTTTCGCCAGTTCAGCGGCGTCCCGGTCGTTGAAGAGGCAGTTCTGCAGATTGAGAGTGCGAAGTTTGTCGCAAGCAGTCAGCTTTCTCAGCCCTACTATGGTAACGGCAGTGCTGTCTACGTCGAGGCATTCCAGATTTTTTAGTTCGGTGATTGCCGCCATACCGCTGTCGGTAACATTGGTATTGAGCAGAACAAGTTTCCAGATGGGCTGGTGCACCTTGAGAAAGGGCAGGCCGCGGTCGGTGATCTTGGTAGCAGCAAGATTTAAGTCGGAAAGATCTTTCAGCGGCTCTAGCTGGCGTAAACCTTCATCGTTTACATCAGTATCGCTCAAATTTAAGTAGCCCAGTCTGGTTAGTTTGGCAATGTGCTTGAGTCCTTCGTTGTCTATATCGGTGTTAGTCAATATCAGTCCGGTCAGGGGCAAAGCAGTCAGGTACTTGAGACCGCTGTTTGTGATACGGGTGTGGGCCAGGCTCAGTTCTTCCAGTTTCTTGAGCCTGGGCATGTATTCCATGGCCTGGTCTGTCATATCGTAAAATTCGAAGGAGAGTTTTCTTTCGTTCTGGTTTCTTTCTATCAACTCTTCAGCCAGGCGATTCGATTCTGCTACTTTTAGTTCATTGCCGCTGCCCTGGGCGCCGGCTACCTTGATACTTTTGATTTTGCCTACCTGTTTTTCTGCTCTGTCGAGCATCTGCCAGATCACCGCGATTATCAAAAGTACTACCAGCGAAGTGACTATTAGTAGCGCGCCACTCAGACGGCGACCACTTTTGCCGCCGTCTTCATGCCGTGTTTGCGAGTCTGTTTCTCTTTTTGACAAAGTTTTTGAGTCGGAGCAATTCTATGGTGTTTCTGACCCCGGTCTTGCACCTTTGCGTTGATGAGCATAGGGTACGGCGGTTTTTCATAGGCTTCCAGAGGTATTATAAGTTATCGCTGCTGCCGTGGTATTGCTATAATTTCCTCTCGTTTGGTGCACAGTACAGTCAGGGGCTCAATTAAAATGGCAAGAAAATCTCTTGAGTTTGCAACTGTGAGTGAAAGCACCGCCTCCGGGCGTAAAATCTCTTCCCGCTCTCCTTTTGCTGCCGGGCTTTCCATGTGGGGCGGCAGTTTTCTCATGCTTTTACCGGGTGGTTTGATCGTTACTTATATCGGCGAAATAATTGCCGGTACTACCAGGCACGGCGTGCCTTCGCAAGTTGGCTTGATTGTATTTTTGACCGGTCTTGTCTACCTTGGCTTTCGGCTGGTGTCCGGGCAAATGAAAGAACGCCGGGCCGTGAAAGAATTGTATGAAGAACAGGCCTTGCTAAATCGCGCCAAGAGTAAGCACGGTGTTTTGACGGTATCGGAGGCCGCCCTGGATTGTCGGCTCAGCATTCTTGATGCCAAACAGGCTTTTGAAAGACTCTCGAAGCTATCGGTGTGTCAGATCGACGTCACTGAGCAGGGTGAACTCTGTTATCGCTTTCCCAGTTTTGAAAACCCTTCCGAGCCTGTTGAGACCTTGATGCCTGGTTTTACACTGGAAGTTAAGGAGAAGGATCCGGCATAGTCAGTACGGCGGCGCCGTGGAAGCGCCCATGCTTGAGATCGCTTAACGCCTGGTTGGCTTCATTCAGTGGATAGAGGTTGACTTTTGCGCGCACCGGTATCCGACCTGCTATTTCCAGAAATTCCACGGCATCTTGCCGGGTCAGGTTGGCCACCGACTTTATGGAGCGTTCTTGCCAGAGAGCGGCGTAAGGAAAAGAGGGAATATCACTCATGTGAATGCCACCACAGACGATGCTGGCTCCCTTCTCGGAAGCTTTTAGAGCCAGGGGCACAAGTTCTCCCGCCGGTGCAAATATGAGGGCGGCATCCAGCTTTTGAGGAGGCATCTGATCGCAGTTTCCGGCCCAGATTGCTCCCAGGCTTCTGGCATAATCTTGACCGCTCAGGTCGCCTGGTCTGGTAAAAGCATACACCTCTCGCCCCTGGAAGAGGGCTACCTGTGTGATTATATGGGCGGCAGCGCCAAAGCCGTAAATGCCCAGTCGCTTACCCTCTCCGGCTAGTTTGAGAGTACGCCAGCCTATCAGCCCGGCGCAGAGAAGCGGGGCTGCTTCCTGGTCTGAAATGGCATCAGGCAATCTGAAGCAATAGTTGCGGTCGGCTACTGTGTGGGTGGCGTAACCGCCATCTAAGTTGTAACCTGTGAATTTGGGATGATCGCAGAGATTCTCCCGCTCTGAAAGGCAGAAACGACAGTCGGCGCAGGTCTGACCGAGCCAGGGGACGCCCACGCGCTCTCCTATTCTGAAGGGCGAAGTCTTGTGGTCTTCGCCCGCTGCCAGGGCTTCTACTCTGCCAACGATCTCATGACCGGGCACCAGGGGAAGTTTGGCCTCTTTTAGATCGCCCTCGATTATATGTAGATCAGTGCGACAGACGCCGCAAGCTGAGACCTTCAGGAGCAGTTGACCGGGTTTTAGCGGCGGTATTGGCAGTGATACCAGTTTCAGTGGCAGCCCGCATTTCTCAAAGACCATTGCTTTCATAAGGCTGTTTGCACTCTTTCTCTATTGCGGTAATCCTGGTACTTTTCGGGCGCTGAAGATGATCATATTTGTATTGGCATCGGCTGCACCACTTGTGCCCGGGGGCAGGAAGGAGGGATGGGTGAAGAGGTAGCCCGAAGGCAGGGGAACCTTTTTATAGGCGCCGCCTGTGGCGCCCATGGTATTGAGACCCAGGTTTTCCAGCTTCGACTTGTCCCAGGAGACGTAAATAATTTCTTTGCCGTCCGGCGACCATTTGGGAATGCCGCTGGTGATACCGGTGGCGGTGAGTTGTTTCTCTTCGCCCTTGACCAGATCGATTTTGAAAACACGCCAGTCTTCACCGCCGAAATGGCGCATGAAAACTGCTGTTTTACCATCCGGTGCCAGCCAGGGATCGTAGTCACCCAGCTTAAAGGCCCTCAGGTCGGAAGTGCTGACAATTTGACCTTGCGGCAGCTGCCTCACTTGCGTGCCGTCGAGCTTCATCGTATAAAGCCTGCAAACGGCATTTTTGTCCTGGGAGAGTGGTACCACCGGAAAAATCAGTTGCCCGTTGATGCAGTGGGGATCAGCCGTTGCCAGACCGGAAGGGGTGTTCACCACTTCGCTCCGACGGCCGGCCAGATGATAGAGTTTGAGCTGGGGCAGGGAACTGAGGTTACCCCGGTGAATGTAGATGATGGTGTCATTGTCTATCCATGAACTATTGGCGTTCATAATTTCCTCACCCCAGGGTTCCACATCTCGTTGATTGGTGCAGGCGAGGGTGCGGTTATAGGCCGAGCCGCTCAGGTCGGCTACAACTATTTCGGTGTTTAGATAATTGCTGCCGTTTTCTTCGGCAAAGCCGGTCGGCAATAGTGCTCTTTTGCTCGGGTTGTAGCGGGTAAAGGTGATTTTCTTACCATCCGGGGAAATTCTGGCATGGGTCATTTCTCTCTTTGCATCAAGCAGAAGGGGGTGAAAGTTCTTCCCATCCAGGGCGGCAGTATAAATGCCGAACATGTCGGGACCCCGGTAGCCGAAAAAGAGAGGACTGGCAATCAGTAGTTGTTGCCAGAAGAGAAGTCCGGCCAGTAAGAGACCGCCGGCTAAAATCAAGAGAATGTGCCTTCGCTTCTCAGCTTTCAATGGTCTTCTTCCTTCTGGCACTGGCAGCTAGATTGAGAGCTTCTACGAATATGGAAAAGCCCATGGCTGCATAGATATAGGCTTTGTTTATGTGCTGTCCGCAGCCTTCGGCGGCTAGTACCACACCTATTAGCAGGAGGAAGCTCAAGGCAAGCATTTTAACCGTGGGAAACTTGTGAATGAATTGACTGACCGGCTGAGAGAAGATCATCATGATTATGACGGCGATGATTACGGCTACTATCATTATCCAGATCTGATCAACCATGCCCACAGCGGTTATAACTGAATCCAGGGAAAAGACCATGTCTAGAATGGCGATTTGAATTAGTGTGCCCCACAGGGATGGACTTGCCTTCTTGTCTGCAGTTTCGGCTTCACCTTCGATTCTTCCGTGTATTTCTTTGGTAGCCTTAGCCACCAGAAATGCACCACCGGCCAGCAAGAGCAGGTCCCTGCCTGAGAAGGAATGAGAAGCCAGGCTAAAGAGCGGCTCTTTGAGGCTCATCACCCAACTCAGAGAGGCAAGCAGGGCAATTCTTGAGAGCATGGCCAGAGCCAGACCGGCAATACGGGCTGTGTTCTGTTGCTTTGCCGGAAGCTTGGAAGACAGAATCGATATGAAGATAATATTGTCGATGCCAAGGATTATTTCCATGGAGGTGAGAGAGGCCAGTGCCGCCCAGACTTCACCATCCAATAGTAAATTTGTATCCATATCCTTTATGACAGACCCTTCTTTTGATTGCCCCAAGGCTTCAATAGGGCAGACAGCCCTTTGAGCAGGTTCTAAGTATAGATGTTTTGGTTTGCTTTATAGCAAGAGTTTGTTAGGATGTACTGGTCGATGGAGATTTGCCCATGGCAAAGCACGCCGGTCCGGCTCTAATTATGGCCGCTCTGACCATAGCTTTTCATCCCGGTGCTGCCGTTGGGCAGTCTGCCGATAGCGGTGAAGCTTACGGACCATTGCTCAGTCCACAGAGGCCCGGTTCCGAACGCGGCGTTCGCCTGAGCCGGCCTCAGTCTCAATCGGCTAAACCGGAGCGTAGCGGTGAGGTGCCGCCCCTGGCACAGGCTACCTGCAAAGAGCGAGTTGAAATACTGACCAGCGAATTGGTCTGGTACAAGTCGCTGGCCCGGGCCAGGTCAGAGGCCGAGCGCAGCGGCAAACCAATATTCTGGGTGCATATGCTGGGGCAGATAGACGGCAATACCTGCGCGGCGGCCAGTGCCCTGAGAGCGGTCTCACTTGCCAGAGATCCTGTCTATTCCATTTTGAAAGACGACTTTGTAGTGGGCTACAAAAATATCGACGGCAAGAATTTCGCCGGTATTCCTCATCAGCACGGCCCCGATGAAAACGTCGGTGATACTACTAATGGTGCTGGTGCCCATAACTTGCAGCTCTTGGTGCTGGCCCCTGACGGCACGGTCCTTACCTGTTTGCCTGGTTACTGGAGCGGGCCCGACCTGGCTTTTGAGTTGGCTTTCGCTAAAGACCTTTATAAGTTATGGAAGGATGCGGACCTCACCGTTGATGAGAAACGTGCCCGCTATTCTTCTCTCCATCTGGCTCATATTTCCACCCACAGTCAGGCTATGAAAAATCGCAGTCACTTGTCTGAGGCTGATCTGCAATTCGAGGGTCGAAATCTGGAGAATTCCGATTTTTTCTACCAGCAGCGCGCCGTCAATCCCAGCACCGGTAAGACACCGTTGCGAAATGTCAAAACCATCGACATTATTATGCATGAAAGGCTTGCCGGGCAGCCCTTTGCACTCTACCAGGATTTTGATGCGGCGGCCTTTGCTGATTTCGGTCGACCTCTGTCACTTCTAGTGCAGGGGACTGCCGCTGAAAAACCTTCCTTAAGCAATCAAACCTCAAGCAATCAAAACAAAGGCAGTGCCGTCAAATCGGCCTTCGCAAGAACCGGTAAAAATCTGGGAAGGACCACAGTCAATCATGCCATTCGTTACGGCATACGGTCTATTTTGCCCTGATGGTGCTTTCGGCAGCTCTGCAAATGTGACTCAGAACCACGACTTTACTGTATCCTGGGCGCTATACAGAGGCCAGCCGCGGAAGCCCATTTGTTGATTTTCCGATTGCTCCGGGCAAGAGCTGCTCTGAGTTGTTACCATCTTGGAGAAGTTCTGAGAGAGGCTGTCGCAGACCTGAGGAGCGGCGCCGGGTTTGGAGGTCATGGCCGGGCTGGCGATAATCGGGTCTACCACCGGAGCGATCACTACAACCGTGGTGTTATCCTGGGCATCGATGATATTGGTTTGTTTGTCTTTGACGGCCTGAATGAGACTGCTGGCGGCCTGGCTGGGGCGAATGGCTTTAGTAAGTAGGGCTTCGATTTCTGAAATTTCCAGAACTTCCAGACCGTCGGTGGCCAGTAAGTAGCGATCGCCGAAAGCAAGATCTACGGCTACCTGGCTTATCTTGAGCTGTCTACCTACGGCGGAGACAATGATGTGGCCGATCTCTTTTTCTCTGGCCTGGCTTTCGGTGAGCAGGTGTTTGTCCACCAGTTCGTTTTCCAGGCTGTGATCTCTAGTAAGTTGTTCCAGTTTGCCGCCTCTCAGTCTGTAAGCGCGAGAGTCGCCGGCCCAGGCGATGAGCATTTTTTCCGGCATTCGCAGGCAAGCTACGACGGTGGAGCCCATCTGCGCTCTAGCGGTCATCATGGTGCCGTCGCTGGCCAGGTAGATTTCTCGTTTTTGCGCTTCCACGACAGTTTGGGATGCTGCTTCAATGGTTTCTTTCAGCCACTGTTCAGCTCGCTCGTAGCTGATATTCTCAGGCAGGTTCTTGCATCTTTCTTTGAAGACATCGGCGAGAATGCGGCTGGCTACTTCTCCGGCACCATTGCCGCCGATTCCGTCGGCGACCATGGCCAGGCGGCCGTCAGGGGAGACATAGTGGCTATCTTCCTGACGAAAACTGCCGTCTCTATTTCTATATTTGGTGCCGGCCCACTGGGCGGCGCCATAGACTTGTCTGAGCTTGCTTGCGCCGGGTGAAAACTGGCCTGCTTGTTCTGCAGACCCGGAGGTCTTGTTGTTAAGCATGATATAGAGTCTCTGTAGTAAGGGTGGGCTTCTACCTATTCTCTATATCTTGTGTGTCGAAGGCATGGCGAGGGCGTGGCGGAGCTGTGACTAAAAACGGACAATTCAATTTATCGGTTGCTTGCAGTCCATGGCAATGAGGGCAAGATTTTCGGCAATGGTGGCTCTCACCTGCTCTTTTCTGGCGGCATTTTCGAAATCGGCCAGGGCCAGTTTGTCCTTAGCCGTTATATAGGTAAGGCGAGCTTTCTCCAGATAGCTGCTTCTATCTTTCGGATCGCCGCAGGCGCAGGCTTTTATGTAATAACACTGGGCCAGATTGGTGTAATCTCTAACCAATTGTGGGTCTTTGCTCTTGAGTCGACCGCGGTCAAAGTCCAGAATTTTTTCGTAGCTTTCTATGGCACTGTCGAAGGCTCCCATTTCTGTATACAGGGAAGCCAACTCCAGGGCGTCCACTACGAATTCTTCGGGCTCAGCCGGTTTGAGCCAGAGGGCACGAAGGATTTCGGCGGCTTTGTCCTGTTCGTTGTTTTGCCTGAGCAGGGCGGCAAGTTTGCGCGCTGCCCTGCGATCCTGGTTAACGGTTGAGGCACTTTCCTTCAGCCGGCCAATTTCTCCTTCCAGGCTTTGCCAGTAGTTTGGCTCATTCAAGGCGGAATTGGATTGAGCCACATAGGTCATGCTGGCGAGAGTACCGAGACCGATAACCAGAGCGGCAAGCATCGCCGTTGTCTTGACCGGTTTGATAGTGAACTTGTTCATTAGCCCCCCGGAGGTGCAGGTGGTGGCGGCGGCGGCGGTGGCGGCGGAGCCGGTTTGGGAGCAGGCGCCGGAGCCGGTTTGGGCGCCGGTGCAGGAGCTGGTTTGGGTGCGGGCGCGGGAGCCGGTTTGGGTGCGGGCGCGGGAGCCGGTTTGGGTGCCGGTGCGGGAGCCGGTTTGGGCGCTGGTGCGGGAGCCGGTTTGGGCGCTGGTGCTGGAGCCGGAGCCGGGGCCGGTGCTGGAGCCGGGGCCGGTGCTGGAGCGGGCGCCGGAGCTGGAGCGGGCGCCGGAGCGGGAGCCGGAGGTGGGGCTACCACCGGCGGCGGGGCGGCGCCGTTAGCCGGAGCCGGTACGAAAGGTACGCCCAGGATGGGGAAGGTATAGGTCCTGGCATAGGGGTAGAGACCGTTTTGCAACTGCGCTCCGAAAAAGGAAATTGGCACAGGCAGCCTCACATTAGCCCTGGTGGTGACGGCCACATAGGGAGCGCCGACGGCCGGCGTGACGTAGATAAAGTCGGTGGGCGTATTGGCTACCGTGGGCTGGGAAACAAAGTAGCCGTCGGTGCGGTGGGCCAGGGCGGTCTGCTGGGCGGCCTGCAAGCCGGCGGCGGCACTGGAGGTGGAAGCAGCGGCCCTGGCCGCATCTCGCGCCGCCGAATCGACTACGGAATAGCCCCAGATCACAATTAGCAAATCGAAGCCGAGAATGACAAATATTATGAAAAGGATGCAGGATATTGCTACCTCGATGGAAACGCTTCCTCTCGGCTTCCCTGTCAATCTGCCTTGGCGATCTCTTCTCTTTGCTTTACTCATGGGTTTGTTCTGATCTTTGCGGGGAGCTTGCATGTTCATTGGAGCACCACCAGGCTGCGAGCAATGGTCTGGAAAGCTTTGTTCAAGTCGGCGGACTTGGTGACGGCTACGTATATGGCGTTATTGCCTGAGATATAGGCAATGCCTTTCCCCGAACCTCCTTTATTGTCGCCAAGAAACTTGTCTTCTTTGGGTTTGACAACGGCGTTCTGGGATAGTCCGATAGTATAAATCGGAATTGATTTGCTGTTGGCCAGATTTGCCTCTTTGAAGGCGGCCGCTTCAGCCGTTGCCGGGTCCACGGGAAGGTTTGGTACGCCATCGGTGAAGAGGATAATAGCTTTCTTGGCCCGGGGGCGATATTTGCTTTTGTCCGTCAACTCGAGAATGGCTGAGTGCAAGGAATCGGCAATATTGGTCTTGCCCGTGGGTCTCAAGGGCAGCACTACACCTTTGCCGTTGATGGCGTCGTTGGCTTCGTCGAAGTTGGACTTGCTTTGATCCAGGGCAATCAAGGGCACAGGAAAATTAGCAGTGCCGGCTGCTTTCCACTGGGGATCGCACTTGGCGTCGGTGGTGGCCCAGGCCGAGGTGGGAGAGGAGCCGGGTGCATCCGAGAAAGCACTCAAGCCGAAGTGGGCGTTACTGGAGACATTCATGGTGTAGAAGAAGTTGGTGGCGGCCAGTCTGGCTGCGGCAATGGGGTCTACGACTTTTTCCACCTGGCTCCAGTAGGCGTTGTAATAGCCGGCTTGTCTGGGGGGAAGTTTGGGATTTATTTTCTTGCCGCCCTGGCTTTGCAGGCAGATGGCGTCACTTTCCATATTGCCCCTGGAGGCCTCTACGCAAGTTTCGTATTTGCTGAAATCGTAGGTGCCGACACTGGGCACTGGTACCACCAGGTCGGTGAAGCCATTGGCCTGGGCATTGGGATCGACGCCGTTGCCCTTGAGATTGAGAGGGTTGTTGGGGTCGTAGTTGCCCGGCGGCCAGCCTTGCTCCGGCACCAGGGCGCCGGGCGGGTAGACCGTGGCTGCCGGCAAGCCGGGTATGCTGCCGGCGGCATAGGGGAATTGATTGCCCCGCAAGAACTGCATTTTGTTGCCGGCCGGATAGGGTGATTCGGAGAAAATATAAGGAGTGGCATTGCCGGTGGCGCCGCCGTAGGCTCCGTAATAGAGGTTCTGCGGTGGCACGGCGTTCAAGCCGGTGCCGGTATCAACAGGTTTGAAGGTGTCATATATGGATTTGCCTGTGGAGACCAGACCGTATTCGACGGTGTTGGTGCCGGGATTCCAATAGCGTTTGACCAGGTTGATAGGCGTCTGGTCGTCCATGGAGCCGGAGACGTCGAAGCAGAGAAATAGATCTAGTTGCGGCAGACCGCCGTCGGATACGGCAGAGGCTGTTTCGATGGGACCGATGTTTAAGATAGCGGAGGAGAACACCGGTTTGTCTGAATAAATGGCTTGCAGTCTCAAGGTGACCGCATCTTTGCTGCCGTTTGCTACTTCCTTGCCGTTCTGGTCGAGGAGGGTGAAGTTGAGATGGGCTGTGTTCAGGGCGGGAGTGCCCAGCGCCTTCCCTGTGTTTCTGTTGGCGATGACATTTTTCTTGCCGAAAGAAGTGGTCAATACGCTGTTTTGTTCGAAGGTCTGAATGGCTACATCCATAGCCAGGTCATGCAACTGCGTGTAGGTGTAGCCGGGCGGCGAACTGGCCAGGGCCGCCGTACCCGATAGCGTGGCGGCATCGGTGACGGATCTGAGCTGGTTGCATAGTAAGGTATAGCGGGCAAATTCAAAACCCAGAAGCCCCAGCGGCAGTATAACGAAGAAAGCTACCACCAGTATAAGCGCTACCGTGGTCATACCTTTTCTTCTGCGCAGTCGGTAAGATTGCATGTTCTCTTCTCCAGAAAAATTGAATTACTCACTGAGCCCGTTGGGGTTTTCCGAGTAGGATTCAATATTAAGTTGCAAGTGGTAAGGTCCGGTCAGGCCGGGAATGTTCATTTTCATCCAGGTGGGATCAAAATGAACCAGTGGATCTAAGTCGGCATCAACATATGTGCGAACGAAATAGAGATTTTTGGAAGTGTCGATGGAACCGGCGGCTAACTTCGTTTTAGACTCGGTTGCTTTGCCGCCTGTAAGTGGTTTTACTAAGATGGTACAGACCGGTGCGACGGTCTTGATGCCGCTGAAATCTTTTAGTGAATTCTTGAGAGTGGTATCGGCATTGGTGACACCATCTGTATAGGTGGGTGATTTGGCGGCTTTGCGAGCACTGGCATCGCAGGCAAAATACAAGATGGAGGCACGGTAGCCGAGGCTGGCCATGATCATCAGTGGAAACATCAGTCCTATAAATAGTAAGAAGAGTGCCGCCGGCAATTCCGCCATGGAATAACCGCGTTTCCCGGCTTTCCCTGCTGCTTTTCTATATGCCGGTTGATTGTATATGGAATTGGTTCGAGCTGGGGAAGAGAAGCTGTTGCTTTCCTTCTTATATGATTCGATTGTCTTGAGACGGCTAGACATTGCTTGCCTCCCCGGTAGTAAGTGCGCTTGATTTCAAAGTTAGTTTTCCGCAGGGCGAAAGTCAATAGCTACTTCACATTGCTTTCACACAGAAGCCTGTATTCATGCGACTTCACGTTGATTTCACCATGGTTTAATCTGCGCGGTTCACTTACGCTTCACGTAAGAGCCGCTGCTTATGCGAGTTCGAATTGTATTCAATACTATGAACGGCGCGATGCATTCTTTACTATGTGGCAGAAGCGTGGCATTGCATGCGACTTCACGTTGTTTTCACTATGGTTTAATCTGCGCTTTTCACCCAGGCTTCACGCTGAAAACAGATGATAGGGGCACGAAGGCACAATTCTGTTTTTATGGTAGACCTTACTATTTGAATTTTTTTTCGGGACGGATTTTCTATGGACAGCAATTCAGTCGTTAGTGAAGATGCCGGAAGAACTACCGGACAAAGACCGGTAATAAGAGGTCCTATTAATGGCGTTCCGTCTCTCGGTCCAATCAAACGTCGCGAGAGCCGCCATGAAGATTCCGGTCTGGAAGGCGTGGCCGAGAAATTTGAGCGAGAGCAGGTGCTGGCTGGTTTTGGCAGCCTTCATGAAGATACTACCAGTTCCGGTTGCGAAGAAGTAAATATGGTATTGAAGGAATTGCGAGCCGTATTAAGTGAGGCTGAAGCCGCTCCTGCCGCTATAAAGAATGAATCTTATTGCAGCGATTACCAGAAGCGTCAGGCTAAGACCAGCCAGTATAATCTGGGTACGGCACCGGTGGTGCAACCTTATTGCATCGATTACACCAGGCGCGAGCAGTCTCTTGCTGGTGGTACCGGTGGTGGCAACCCTGCTTCCTCTACCGCTCGCGAAAGAAGGTCTACCACCAGGCAAGATCTCCCCTATATTCCTCTGGAAGAGAAAGCTGCCGTGCTGCCCAAGGTTCAGCTTACCTTCTTGCAGAAAGTTGGTATCACAATTGGTGCGGCAGCCTTTGTGGTGGCGTTGGCTGTGAGCGGTGTGGAGTGCAACAATTATTCCAATAAGTGTGTGGCTGATGCCCGCCGTGCCCTAGATGCCGGAGACTTTCAGGCGGCAATCGCCGCCGGCAATAAAGCTATTGCTTTCAACCCGCTCTCTCTTGAGGCTCAGTATGAAAAGGGCCGCGCCCTGGCCTTCAACAAGTGCTACCAGGAAGCGGAGCAGTATTTGAGTAATGTGCTTCGCTTCAATCCCGAGCACATTGGCGCTCTTGATGCCCGAGCCGCCCTGTCTCTTAAGGTAAATAAGCCTCAGCAAACCATTGATGACAGCCGCAAATTGATGTCGCTTCTGGGCACTGAACTTAAGCCTTATCAAATCGGTAATCTGGCTGCCGCCCAGTACACTGTCGGTCAGTACAAAGAGGCCATGGGAACTTACGAAAAGGCTATTGAGGTAGAACCCACTAATGTGCGCCTCTATGTCGGCAGAGCCTATTGTCTTATGGCTATGTCCAAATTTGAAAGTGCTCTTGCCCTTTGCCAGAGCCTCGTTTCTCAGTTTCCTGATGATGGTGATGCCCTGGCTCTGCGCGGTTATTGCCGTCAGCAGCTCCACGATACTGCCGGCGCCATGCGCGATTTTTGCCTGGCTCTGGAAGGTGAGCCCACTAATCCTACTTACTACAAATACAGAGCCGGGCTTTATGAGCAGCTTGGTCAAAGCAAAAAAGCTCTCGCCGACTACAAGAAAATGGCCGATCTCGACCGGTTCAACCTCGACAGCCAGGTGCTGGCTGCTTCCAAGCTAATTAACGGCGGTCTCTACAAAGAGGCTTCCGACAGCCTGAAAGCAGCCTCCACTCTGCCTGGCTTCCGTAAGTCTTTTCAGGCACAGTTCCTGCGGGCGCAGTGCTCGCATGCCGCTGCCGACCATCAAGAAGCCGTACGTGATCTGGAAGCGGCTTTGAAAATCAAGAAAGACGACGGCGCCCGGGAGCTACTGTCCATAAGCTACGCTCACCTGGGCAAAGCCGGAGCCGCTCGGGAACTGCTTGCTGTTCAACTCAAATCCGATGCGCCTTCCGTCCAGACATTACTGGCTGCCGCCAGAGTGGAGCAGGTACTCGGCCAGGAACTCTCGGCCATTGATTTCTACAGCCGGGTGCTGCTCCGCAAACCTCGCCAGGTGGAAGCCCTGGTGGGCCGTGCCGATTGCTATCTTTCCCGTAAGCAATACGCCAGCGCCCAGGCTGATCTCAGCCTGGCCGTGGAGGAAGGTCGCGGCGATAAAAAGACTGTGGAGAACCTGCTTTTCTGCCAGTCTGTTTTGAAAAAGCAAGCGCATATTGCTATCGATTTGCCAAAGAGCCGTTCTTTCAATTTTAAGTCGGTAGATTCCGTGGCGCTCTTTGAAAAAGCTTTGAAAGCCTACAGACAAAATGATGCCGACCTGTGTATTGCCGCCTGCTACGAATTGACCGGTCGCGAACCGGGCCATAGCGGCGCCTGGCGCCTGCTTGCCCACACCCTGCAAGAATGCAGCCGCAATCAGGAAGCAATCGATGCCTTCGGCAGTCTAGCCGCCCTTGAGAATCCCACCGCTGCCGACAAGCTCAAGCTGGCACGGGCTCTCAGTGCCACGCAGCAACACGAGCAAGCCATCGCCATTTTGACTGAACAACATAAACTTGACAGAGCCAACGGCGAACTGACGGCAGAACTGGCTAAAATATATGCTGCTTCAGACAGAAAGGATGAGGCCATGAAACTTTGCCGCCAGGCCATTGAAGGTGGGAAAGGCTCCGATCAGGCTCTGGTTCAGATCAAGAACCTATACCAGTCGCTGCTTGCCGAAAAGGAGAGAGCGAACGGTGCTAATGACGGTAATAACGTAGTGCAGGACACACAAGGATGAACATGAAGCCGGCCATGGGCCATAGCTACCTTAAGGAACAGCCTGGTGAGCCTCTTGGTGCCGGGATCAGCGGCCGATTGGCGGAGTCCAAGCAGGGTCTCAGGCGTCTATTGGGTCGGCTGCCCCGAGGCTTTTCCACCGAAGTGGCACTCAGCCTCGCCATTCTCACTTATCTTTTCTATCAGATTACCTGGCTCTGTGAAGACAGTGAACTGAAGAAGCGCATTCTTGAGCCGGTGCGGCAGACCTGGTTGTTCTGGGGGCTCGATGAAAACTGGCGTCTTTTTTCGCCGGTCATCAAAGATATCAATTTCCACACTCTCGCCGTTATCACTTTTGAAGACGGCACTAAGAAG
The DNA here is from genome assembly GCA_016712465.1 of Candidatus Obscuribacter sp. Taxonomy (GTDB): domain Bacteria; phylum Cyanobacteriota; class Vampirovibrionia; order Obscuribacterales; family Obscuribacteraceae; genus Obscuribacter. Next base: position 5,570,933 of record JADJQZ010000001.1, on the reverse strand, counting down.
CTCTGGGAACTGCCCCGCATGAAGCGCCTCAATTATATTGAGCGCTTCAAAGACGAGAAGTATCGCAAGTGGTGTGTTGATTCCCTTCCCTGGCCTGACTACAAAGAGTTCTATCCTGATTTTGCCAGATACGTGGGACGCAAATTTTATAACCCAGCCAATAAGCCTGCTTCTCTCACTCTGCTTCTCTACTGGATTGAAATTCCCGACCCTAAAACCAAGTTTACGCCGGTGGCCGGGCTGCCCGAGCATAGCAAAATGAATACTGTTTTCTACTACCGCTACAAGCCGGAGGATCTGCCATGAATGTGAGCAATCTCTGGCGCATCTGGCGCGGTTTCTGGTTTGAGCCCAGCGGTACTGAGACCATCAGTGTCTACCGCATTCTCTTTGGTCTACTGGTGATGCAGACCAGCATTGTTCATTTATCCGGGCGCTTCAGCGAATGGTATTCGGATAAGGCGATGATAACTTTGCCCACGGTCATTAACCACTTCTGGTTCAGGGAACCACGTTTCGATTTGATGCTGCTCTTCCCGCAGCAAGAGCCGACTTTCACAATTTTCTATTATGTGCTGGTCTTCTTTTCTCTGGCTCTTACTTTTGGCTTTCACGGTCGCTTCAGTGCCATGATGGTCTGGCTCCTGTTGCTATCCATGCATCACCATAATCCTTACAATATTAACGGCGGTGATGCCTTCTTGCGGGTAGTGGCGCCATTCCTGGCTCTTTCTCCCTGCAGCGATCATTATTCCATCGATGCCTGGTTGCGCAGTCGTCGCGGCGAAACTGTGCCTGAGTTGAAGATGCCCTGGGCTCAGCGCCTCATTCAAGTATCAATTGCTCTAGCCTACTGGCAGACTTTCTGGTGCAAGATCTCCGGCAATCAATGGCTTGATGGAACGGCGGTTTATTACGCTACCAGGCTTGATGATATGCTGCGCTTCCCGGCACCCTGGATTTCCGACAATATGTTGGTTCTGCAGGTCTTGAACTGGTTTACCTTGATCATCGAATTCCTTGGCTGGAACGCCATTTTCATCAAGGAGTTTCGCTACTATGTGGTGGTGGGTCTGGTCTTCTTGCACCTGGGCATCGACTATATGATCAATCTGCCGGTTTTCGAATGGGCATTTATTTTTACGCTCTTCACCTTTGTGGAGCCGGCTCATGTGCGCCTGGCCCTGGCTCGCCTGCAAGATTTGGTGCTGCCGCCCGCCAGGCGTCAGGTGCAGCCGCTTCAGCCCGGCGGGTAGGAGACCATCTCCAGGTGTGGGTTAGGATTTTAGTGAAGCAGTGAAGATTCCCATTAAGGAGCCTACTTTTAGGTTTTTCGATGATGGGGTATATAAAATTTGGATCTAAGGAATCTGGATAACTGGCAAGTTCTTTTTTTGCGGGGTCTGGGTTATGGTTCTTCGCAGTCGATTGAAGCGTGGGAGTGGTGGTAACGCTGCCGAGTTTCCCCTGGCATTGCTAGTTCTCTTTGCGCTGTTTGCCTTCCCTTCCTTAAACCTTGTATCGATCGCCCTTGCATATGGTATGACCTGGTTTATCGCCTTTCAGAGTGCAGCGACAGCTTCCACGCAGACTGAATTCGGAAGTTCCCTTTCTTCAGTTCAATCCAGGGCTTCAGAGTTTAACAGTACCGGACTGACGGCTATGCTGAAAATGAAAGCAATAGATGGCTATCAGGGCTGCGGTACTGATCTTTTTGTTGATTCAGTTGATTTTATGGACGCCAGCAGGACCCAGACTTTCGGTCCCAACCAGGCAGTACCGCCGCCTATTGACCTGACTAATCGTTTTTACGAGCTATCGGCAAATAGCACCTACAGGGTGGAACCTTTTGTAGACCTTGGGTCTGTGCCTTTCCTCCGCGGTGTGCTTGGTCTCGCTTCACCAGTCACCTTGACTGCCAGGGTTAAACGATGTGCCGAGTTTCCTCAGGGTTTGGTGCGTGGACCGAGGACCAACTTGAGCCCACCGGTCGGGTCCGTCAACCCCAGTCCGACTACTTCCTTTGCCAGTCCTATCGCTGCCCCAGTCAGCGCCCCCGTGGAACCCTGGAATCGTCCTCACTTATATGATGAGATTCAGGCCTCTGGACAGGCTATCGTCGACCATGCCGTAGTCCAGGTGAATGCTAAAAACCCTCAGTGGACTGATACCGGCTTAGTTGTTAATCCTGGACAGATGGTTTGGATCGATTTTCGAGCTGATGGTGAATGGTCTTCTTTGGGACAGTCTGGTTTTACTGCTGACGGTGAAGAGATTCTCGACGGTACGACCCTGGTGCAGAATTTTAACCTGATGGGAGCTGTAGGTCCTCAAATGTCCAGCATCACGAACGCCGCCGCTAACAATTCGGTGCGTGCCGACAGTACATTTGTGGTGGGCTCCAGCAAGTATAAGTTTCGACCTTCTAAAACTGGTGGGCTCATGCTCGGACTTAATGATTTCACTGCCATTTCCGCAGCCGATCAGCAACCGGGTGGCAAGCCATATTCGATCGCTTTGGGCGATAACTATGGTTTCAACAAGGGCTCGATGATTGTAAGAATTGTGGTCACTCAGTGAGGGGTAGCTGATAGTCAGGCTGGTATACATTCAGCTATGTATCAACTAGATTGAACCCCTTCCGTCTACCGGATCGTCCGTCTTGTTCCTGCTGAGTGCCGATCCCCGCTGTACCGATAGATACATTTAATGCATCGTAAGAGTGGATTAACGATCACCTGCCACCTTCAGTAGCGCCCGTGTGGGGCTTTCAGTCGCGGGCCGGCTTTTGCCCGCCGGGAGTTTTCGTAATAGCCGCATTGACCGGTTCCCTGTCTGGCATTATCTTTGAATGACCCCGTGGTTATGTTCAGGTCCCTTAAGGTATCCTGCGGCATGCCGCAGAATTACCAGCCCCTCTATCCACCTGAATCGTTTGCTAAACCACGAGGAATGGTCATGTCTGAAAAGCCGGCAGAGGTTCCTGCCAAAAAAGTTCCGGATGTCGCCAAAGTAGGCGATCATCATAGCGGTGAAAATCAACAGGGCGCCGGTCTGCAGCATGAGGCGGCCAAGGTGCTTTCCAGTCAGGGCGGCAACGAAGCCCATAAAGCCGCTCAGGCGAATGATGGTGCCGGCGCCAGTCACGATGTGACGATAGTCGAAAACGGCAAGCCCGTTGCTAAGGGCGGCACCGCTGACGGGGCTGTCGACCACAAGCCGGCACATAAGGCAGCCGAACATCATGTGGTGCACAAGGAGGCACATAAGCCTGCCAGCGCCGAAGCCATTGTTGCCGAGAAGAGCGGCGGGCAGGCAGGCACAGACAGTCAGCCCAAGCCGGACGCGAGCGGCGCATCCTCTTCCGAGGGCAAGCCTCTGGAAATTGTCGATAAGACCGCTGAGTACGCCGATAAGTTTAAGGACGCGGCCGAGGTTGAGGCCAAGGCGAAAGAGAAAGCCGATGCTCCGCCCAAGATTACAGTCTCGCTCAAGGACAATAGCGGCGAGCCTGCCGAGCGCAAAGAACCCCACTATGTGGTTAAGCGTGACGGTAAAGTGGAAATGCACGGCGATCCGGTCAAGCTGGGTGCCAAGGATGTGCGGGTAGAAGTAGAGCGCGAGCCCGGTGAGGTCAATCCCAGCGCTGAGCAGCAAGCTGCCACCGACAAGCTAGTGGCCCAGGTCAACGCCGACTTGCAAAAGGCTTTCCCCGATCAGGCAGATAAAGTCGTGCTGGATGACCAGGGCGACGTTGTCTCTCGCAAGACCGAGCAAGCCACCGGCTTGAAGCCGCCGGCCGAGCAGTCTAAGTTGAGCCCCGAGACTAGAGAATCCGTCGACCAGACCAAGCGTCTGCACCGCTCCGGTGGTGTGGATATGCCAAGGGCCGCCACTGAAGGTATGGGTTCCTTCGAAACCAGAGACGTGCCCAGGCAGAAAGGTGAGACCGACAAAGTCGCCGCCGGTAAAGAGGCCTGGGCCGGCTTGTTCAAGCCCGACAAAGACCATCCTTATGAAACCGTGCGCAAGACACCGGAAGGAGAACACCGTGTCGGTCGTTATGGCTTCAACGGCAACCAGCTTGAGTCCTGGCTCAGTTCTCTCACCCCTGAGATGATTGATAAGCTCATTGCCGAGGGCAAATTGCCCAAGTCTTTCGCCAATCCCGAATTCCTGGCCAAGTTTAAGGAATTTGCCGCCAAGCTCAAGAACGGTGAACAGCCCACACCAGCCGAGATGAAGCAGTTCTTGCCTAAGGAAGCGCAAGAAACCATCGCCGGCAAGTTGCTGGATGATATGAACAAGGCCACCGGCGACAATGCCGGTATGTCCGCCGCCGGACTGGTTTCCGGTAAGACGGCCGATACCATGGATCAAACCTTCATGACCTCGCCCGAAGCCCAGGAGCTATCCCGAGCCGGTAAGACCCTCTTCGATGTGGCTACTCAGAGACAGCTCATTGAGGGAGATGGCAGTAAGTTGGGTCGCTTGCCGGAAGGTGATCGCCGGGAGCTGGTCGAGAAGGCTCTGGAAATTGCCGGACAGCCAGTCACAGATGCCAATATTCGTGCCGTCAACACCATTGTGCAGCACGAAAGTAGCTGGAATCCGGGCGTTACAAATAACTGGGATATCAACGCCCAGCGCGGCATTCCTTCCCAGGGCTTGATGCAGACCATTCCGCCTACTTTCAATGCTCATAAAGACAGAAGCGGGCAGGTGGAAGCAGCCGGACACAGCAACACAATCAAAGATCCACTGGCCAACCTGGTGGCCGGCATTAAGTATTCCGAGCATCGCTATGGCTCTTTGCAGAATGTGCCCGGTGTCCGTTCGATGGCCCAGGGTGGCGGCTACAAACCCTATTAGGGTCTGTGGTCGGATATAGTCGGCTCAAATTTAGTCGACTCTGACTTACACTGCCGCTATGGCTTTTTCAATGGCAAAGCCTGATAGGTCAATGCGGCTTGTTCCAGTTGTGGCTAATTCAGCCAGGCATTCACCTATTGCCGGGGAATGTTTGAAGCCATGACCGGAGCAGGGCGAAGCAATGAGCACAGAACTATAACCCGGCAGTCGCCCAATAACAAAACGGGAGTCGTGGGTGTCGGTATACATGCAAACGGCCGAGCGCAGGCATTTGTTTTTTACTGAGGGAAAGCAGCGGGCGACCTGTTCTTGAAAGAGAGCCTCGGCTTCCGCACCGCTGGCGGTGCGATTGACGGTGGCGGGAGTGACTACTTCGTTGAAGCTGGGGCTGGCGATTTTGAAGCCGCCGTCTGGTCCGTCGACTGCGGGCATGCCGTAACGCGTGGCGAAATCACCCTGGCCTTCCCAAATGAAGATTGGGAAATTACCGGGTTTGAAGCTTTCGTAATGATCTTTGATGTCGAACCAGTACATCACCTGGCGAACTACGGTGAAGTGCGCGGCCAGGGCTTTGTGCGAATCTTTCAGGAGTTCCGATAGCCAGGGACCGGCTGCCACTATTAGTTGTTCGGCCTGGTATTGGCCACGATCGGTTTTGACTGTCACACCACTTGTGGTGGCATGAAATGCCAGTACGGTTTCATTTGTGTGTACAGTGGCGCCCAGGGATTTTGCTAAATCGAGCTGAGTGCGCAGGCAGGTTTCAGGGTAGAGCAGCCCGGCCTCCGGCTCGTAGTAGCCGTATTCATGGCTACCGACATTGAAGACAGGAAATCGTTTCTTGATGTCCTGAGCTTCCAGGATATCGTGAGCGATATTGTATTGCCTGGCGGCATTGACAGTGTTGTCAAAGAAGTTTTGAATGTGGTGGGTGCCAAGACCTTCCTTGTTTGAGATCATGAGCCCGCCGCAAGGAAGAAGCAACTTTTCGCCGGTTTGCTTTTCAATTTCTCTTACGATTTCATAGGAGCGCAAAGAAAGAGGCGTATACTCCAGCCCTTCCCCTATGGCCTGCCTGGTAATGCGGCTGCCGCCATGGCTGGAACCAAAGGTATGGGGCGGGTTGTAGCGGTCGATGCCCAGTACGCGGTTGCCCCTCTTTGCTAGTTGATAAAGGGCGGCGCTGCCCATGGCGCCAAGACCGAGCACAATGGTTTGGAAGGTTGCGGTCATACAGGCGTCCCTTTATGTGGTGGCGGCTCTCTATTTCTGAAAGTGCGAGTACGTATGGTAGGTGATCTTAATATCTTATCGACTTCATAGTATATTTCATGGCGTAGGTAATGATCTCCAGGGAAAGATATGACGGTTGGAAATTTTGGTGGCGCTAATTTTGCCGGGTTGCTGAAACTCTCTTTCTGTATAGTGCTGGTACTGTTCGCGGTAGACCTGCGGTTGTGCCAGCCTGCCTGGGGGCAGGGTGAAACCAAGGAATCATTGAAGAAACAGATGCAAGATCTCTTGCCGAAGTTAGAAGAGCATTTGGAAGCTCATCCCGATTCTTCCGAAGGCCATTATTGTCGGGGGATGTCTCGATACTTGTCCAACGACCATGCCGGCGCTGAAAGCGACTTCGCACGAGCTGAAAGCCTGGGATTGAAGGATAAGTTGTTTGATTTTTATAGTATCCGCGGCTTGAATTTTTTATTGATGAAACGCTATGTTGAAGCGGAAAAGCAGTTGAACCTGGCTTTGAAAATGAATCCATCGGATACCCTGTGCCTGACCAATCGGGCCTGTGTTTACTGTGAAACCGGTCGATATCGCGAAGCCCTGGTTGATGCTCAGAGAGCTATCAGCCTTGCGGCAAGGGGCTCCATACCTCACTGTGTGGCCGGCACCTGTTACTTGAAATGCGGTCAGTATAAGTATGCTTTGCAGTACCTTGATAAGGCCGTTCAGATCAATTTCAAAAACAGCGAGGCTTTGTATATGAGAGCGGTAACTTGCGAGAAACTGGGTCTTAAAGAGCGTGCGGCAAAGGACTTCGCTGCGGCTCGGGCTCTTGGATACAAACCTGGCGAATCATACAACGAAGAGCTTTAACTCAAAGCTCTGTTGCTGATGCCTGTCTAAGTTATAGTCCTACAGGCGTTCTTATGGCTTAGCTTCAGCGCTTGCTCAAAGGTCTCTTCCGGTAGCTAAGGATTCACTCGGCGCACCCTTACGGCATACAGTTCTTGCAGGCGGAGTGTTCTTATCTTTCAGGTTTTGGACACATTCCGTCAGCTCTGGCTGTATCATAATGTCCGATAGATATTGGCGTTTTCAAGCGGTTGGTGGTTAAAATGGGCAGATTTGGCGATTTGTGGGCTTCCGGCAAGATTATCAAGCGTGAGCAGGCGGAACAGGCGGCCCGGCGGGTTGAAGACGCTGTTTCAGCTATGGAAGATTTGAGCCCGGCCAGCGCCCTTTCCGGCGCGTCGGCCCAGATTCTGGCGGCTTTGCAATCACGCCGCGGTCAGGAAACCGGCCGCTGGCTGAAAGGCATGGCCCTTGGGGAAAACACCGCGCCGGCTCCCAGTTCTAAGGTCGAGCCTAAATCTGTTGCCGACAAGCGGGCTATCGATATGTCTAATCTGCCGGCTTTTCAAGCTACAACTGCTTTCATTGATGCACTATTTAAAGAATTTACCGAACTAAGCTACGAGTTCAATAAAACCGCCGTGGGCACCGAACTCATGCTCAGTTGCGAAAATGCCAGACTGCGTGAGAAAAAGTCTGACGATGTCTGGTACAAGCCGGTCGTGAAGAGCTACTTGGGGCGCCTCACCACTCGTGATTTTTCACTCTTCGTTAAGGGTCTCGACGGCAAAATCTTAATTACAATTTTGCCCGCCAGTCTGGTACTGGCCTACACCATGGAAGAGATAGATGAGAAAGACTACCCGCCCTTGATGGAATTGACCCGTACTTCTGTCGATGGTCTGCAAGTCTTCACCCTCGGTGGTGAAGTGACTCCCTGGGAGGCAATCGGTGCTCTGGCTAAAGAGCTTCTTGGTGATCTTGTGAGAGTTTCAAGCGGCGTCATGTCAGAGGCTGAGCTTTTCTCAGGCGGCGCGCCCAAACTGGGAGAAACAGCCGCTGTGGGTTTTGAAGGCAAAACTGTCGGCGATACTTCTTCTGAAGCAGTGGCCAGGCAACATGCTCCCAACCTCGACGGCATGGATGTCTTTGATGCCTGCGACGTTGTGGACGGATTGATCGAGCGTGAGTTGAAGAAGCTCTATCAGCAGGCTTCCTCGATGAATGCTGGTAAGGAAGGAGCCTCCGAGTTGCGCATGCAGATTTCCGCCATGGAGAAATTCCGCACCAAGTTACTGGATGCTTTTGAAGAGTATACCCACACCGTCCATAGTGGCGCTGCGGTGGGCGCCCAACAAGATGCCGCCGGCAGCGGGGCAAATCTTCTGGTTTAAGGGTTTCGGACCGATCTTACTGGTTGCAAACTGTGCCGCACCAAATTTAGTGCCCGCCGCCGCTTTTCTCTATTGCGTCTGCTTCTTGCAAGAGTTTTCTTGCTTCTTCCTGCCGCTTGGTTTGACTGAGCAGATCACCGTAGCTGCGCATGCAAAGTAAGAGCACGCGCTTATGGCTACCGGCGCCTTTTTTGCTGTCCAGTTCCCTTGCCTGCTGCAAGCCCTTGCTTAGTTCTGCTTCCGCGTCTTTCATGTTGCTCTGGTCAAGATCGAATTGTCCTAGCCTGTTCAACGCTAGCACATAATCTTCCGGACTTTCCGCATCTGATTTTTCGTAGACGGCCACAGCATGAGCCAGCAAGGCTCTCACCTCAGCATACTTTCTTCTGGCCACCAGGCAGTCGGCAAGCTGTGCTTCCAGTTGCGCAATTGCCACCAGGTCATCACCCAGTAATTTTCTCTCTACCGCCAGGGCCTTTCTGAGCAAGTCTTCTTCCTCGCCGTACATGCCTGCTCCGTAGAGATTCTTAGCCGTAAGAATAATTGCGGGAATCTGCGCCGCCCCGTTCAGTTTGTCGCTGGTCTGTTGCACCGGTGAACTTGAGTTGTCATCAAACGAGCTAAGCATTTTCATCCTGGCCGCCAGTTCTCGTCTAATCTCTTCTGTCTGAAGGGTAGAAAGTTCTGAATTGACCTTTTCCAGCTGTTCGGCATGTCCTTCCCAGCTGTCGTAAAGTGACGACTTCAATTTTAGAGTGCCTTCCAAACGGCTTTTGCCATCGCCGAGATTTCTAGCCGTGTCCTCTGCCCAATTTAGTTTGCTCTCGGCTGAGGGAAAATTCTTATTCTTTATATCGTCTTCCGCCTGGGAGACGTTAATCTGCCAGAGCATTTTGTTTAGTATGGAGCCACGATCTTCATCGGGGCCGGGCCACAAGGTGATGAAGCCAAGTACTCCCAGAAGTAAGACTGTCAATAAAGTTGAAACGGCAATCAGTGCTTTGTTTTGATGGTGAACAGCAGGGGCTACGGCCGTGGTGCCCAGGGTGGTGGCGGAGCTTCTCAGCGTCGGTGAAGCTCCGCTGGGGCTGGAATAACGTCCGCTGTTCCCCAGTAAAGTAGTGGAAATGGCTCCCAGGATGTCTTGAATTTCTGCGGCATTTTGAAAACGATCTTTTGGATCTTTGGCCATACACTTGCGGATAACTTCTTCCAGTTCCGGCGGCACTGCAGCACCACCTTCCGCTCTATTCAAGGATGGCGGCTCATCCTTACAGTGCATGTTCATAGTCTCAAGCACGCTCTCGCCCCGGAAAGGCGGCCCGCCGGCCAGGGTGTCGTACATGAGGCAGCCTAGAGAATATATGTCTGATCTGATATCCAGATCTTTGCCCAGGCATTGCTCAGGGCTCATATAGATGGGGCTGCCGAAGACTTCTCCGGTCTGGGTCAAATGTTGTTGATTGCCGCCCACGAGCATCTTGGCGATGCCGAAATCAACTATTTTGACTGTTTCCGAGCCGTCGTCCTCTTTGGTGAGCACAATATTGGCGGGTTTCAAATCCCGGTGTACGATGCCTTTTTTATGTGCTGCCGAAAGTCCGGCGCAAATTTGCTTGAAGATTGGTAGGGCTCTTTCGTAAGGAACTCTGCCTTTGCGCTCGATTAGATTTTCCAGGCTCTCACCGTGGAGGAAGTCCATGACAAAGAAGAGTTCACCATCGTTGGTGACACCAAAGTCGTAGACGGTGATGATATTCTGATGGTTGAGAGTGCTGGCGGCCTGTGCTTCCAGTCTGAATCTTTCCAGTGATACCACATCTTCTTTCAGCTTGTTATGCAGCATCTTGATGGCCACGGTGCGGTTCATGAGGCGGTGCTTGGCCTTATAGACGATGCTCATGCCCCCCAGGCCGAGAACCGACTCGATATCGTAGCGATCGGCAAAAACCTTGCCGATGAGCGGATCGTTGCTGGGACCTCTGAGGGTAGTGCCGTCCTGGGGACAGGTTTCCAGACCTTCAAATTGCTTATAGCAAGTGGGGCAGTAGCGCTGCTCTATATTGACTTTCTGTGTTTCCGACACGGTCAGACCTATGGCATGGTTTGGGGGTGGGGTCAATTGCCTATTATTGTACCCTGCCTTCCCGGGCCCCGGGCAGAGCGGGAAGCGGTCCCGGCTGTCTATTACTGAACCGGCGGCTCAAATTGCTTGCTATGTGATGACTTTCAGGGCCAGAGCCTTATTGCGCAGCCGCTGGGCGAGGGCCGTCAGCCTGCTTGCCGCTCGTTTGTTTTTGACGGCCATGGCCAGGGCTCGCGGTTGCCCGACAATGACCACCAGTTTCTTGCCCCGGGTGACCCCGGTGTAGAGCAGATTGCGCTCCAGCATCATATAGTGTTGCGTAGCCAGCGGTATTACAACCGCCGGATATTCCGAGCCCTGAGATTTATGAATGGAGGCGGCATAGGCAAGCGATACTTCGTCCAGTTCGGAGGCGTCATACTTGACCTCGCGGCCGTCAAAGTCAATGAGCAACTCCGCCTCTTCCATATCGATACTGGATATGGTGCCAATGTCGCCGTTAAAAACTTCTTTGTCGTAGTTGTTGATGATTTGCAAGACTTTGTCGCCCACTCCATAATTCCAGCCGAACTTAGTCAGTTGCGGGCCGCTATTGGGGTTGAGAAGCTTCTGCAATTCTGCATTGAGGGAGCGGCTGCCCAGCCCGCCCCGGTTCATGGGCGTCAGTACCTGCACATCCTTGATGGCATCGAGCCCGAAGCGCTTTGGTATACGCTCTGCCACAATTTGCATGAGCTTCTGACTGATATCTTCCGGCGTTTCTGCCGCCACAAAATAAAAGTCCGACAGCTCCGCTTGTTTGCCGTCTTGAGGCGGTGCTTCTCTGACAGGCAATTGACCCTGGTTGATTCTGTGGGCGTTGACGATTATCTTCGAAGTGGCGGCCTGTCTGAAAATTTCCGTCAGCCTCACCACCGGTACAGCTTCCGAGGCGATTATGTCGGCGAGCACCGCTCCCGGCCCCACCGACGGCAACTGGTCCACATCGCCGACCAGAAGCAGGGCGGCATTGTCGGGAATGGCTTTCAGCAGTTGATTCATGAGTACGATATCAATCATGGACGATTCGTCAATGACGACGATGTCTGCTTCCAATTGATTTTCGGCGTTGCGCTTGAAGCCGAAGATCTTAGGATCAAATTCGAGCAGGCGGTGAATTGTCTTGGCTGTAAGAGAAGTCGATTCCGAGAGTCTTTTGGCGGCGCGACCGGTGGGGGCGCAAAGAAGAATACGGGCTTGTTTAGCGGCGATAATGCGCAAAATGCTATTGACGAGAGTGGTTTTTCCCACCCCCGGCCCGCCTGTTATCACCAATAGCTTATTGGTGAGGGCAAGGGCTACGGCTTTCTTTTGTGACTCCGAAAGCTTTATCTTGGCTTGCTCTTCCACCCAGGGCAGCGCCGTTTCTATATCGATATTGCTCCAGGCGGCACTGCCTGCGGCAATGCGCATGAGGCTTGCGGCTACGCCTACTTCCGCTTTGTGTAAGGCGGTTAGATAGAGCACTCGTTTCTCTTCGATAAAATCTTCTACAAGATTGCCCTCTTGCACTTCATGCTCAATGGCCTGGGCTGCCAGTGCGGCATCTATCTCCAGTAATTTTTCGGCATGCTCAACTAGATTGTTGCTCTCGCAGGCGCAGTGACCCTCACCAGAGAGTTCCTGCAAAACATGCCGGACTCCGGCCTGGGCTCTTATCAGAGAATCTTTGGGAATGCCTAGTTTCTGGGCGATGGTGTCGGCAGTTTTGAAACCTATACCATGAATATCCAGGGCCAGTCGGTAGGGATTCTCCGATACTTTGGCAATGGCTTCCTTGCCGTAAGTTTTATAGATGCGCACGGCTCTGGAGGTGCCTACTCCATAAGATTGCAGGAAGACCATGATTTCGCGAATGGCCTTTTGATCGGCCCAGCCGCGCTCTACCTGTTCTTTGCGTTTACTGCCGATTCCCGGTAATTCCAAGAGGCGTTCCGGCGTCTCCTCGATAATTTCAAAGACCGCTTCCCCAAAAGCTTTTACCAGTTTCTTGGCAAAATGCGGGCCGATGCCTTTGATCATGCCCGAGCCCAGGTATTTCTCAATGCCGGCCAGGGTGCTGGGCGGTACCACGGTGAGGCGCTGCGACTTGAACTGCATGCCATAGGTTTTGTCGTTAAACCAGTGCCCGTGGCACTCTACAAACTCACCGGGAGAAATGGAGGCGGCGGAGCCGGTGACGGTCACCAGGTCTTTGTGCCCCTTGACCTTAACGCGCAGCACGCAGAAGCCGCTCTCTTCGCTGTGAAAAGTGACACGCTCCACCGAACCGCCGATTGTCTCCGGTTGGGGTTCTGTGGTCGATGAAGATGGCGGGTGTTTCATAATTCCCCGGTCTAAGTACGCCGCTTCCGATTATATGAGCTAACCGGAGCTTGTGTCTTGTCATTGGGTTTTATGAGTTTAACCGAGTTCAGGTGGAGGTAGATTGCTGAAGGTGACTCCAGTTTAGGGTTTTGATTCCCTGAAGAGGCTCTGTGGTTGAGCGACCGGCTTCGGACCGGTAGGGCGCAGGTTCGATTCCTGCCTTCAGGTAATTTTTCTGCCGGATTGGCCGGCGGCATTTTCGGTGAGCAATGAAGCAATGACTGACAATGAAAAACCGCCGGTCGGCATCGGTTATCCCCTGGCTATGCTGGTGAAGGCTCTGGCTGGCGAGGGTGAAGCCTCCGAAACTAAGGTCGGCAAGTGGCGCAATGTAATCTGGGGTATTCTCAGCGGCAATCTGCAGGTTGGCTCTCGCACGCCGGTGCAAGGTACACCGCCCTGGGTGACCCTGGAAGTTGTTCACGGTGGATTTGCCACCGGCGGCTACATGGCCGGCGGCAAATTGCAGCCTTACGAACTGAAGAAATTATCCGAGGTCGGTCAGGCTCTGGAAGCTTCCACTGACGCATCAACCCATGCTCTCGCGTCTTTAAAGAAAGACCGCCGTCTGCTCAATCTGTATTATCTCAGTGACCCCGGGCTGGCGGAATTGCAAGAGCTTTTAGCCAGGCGCACTTACCGCATCGATGTGCCGGAAGAATCGGCGCTTTTAGTGCTGGCCTGGCTTCAGACCCGGGGCGAAGATGCGCGTGCCGAGCAGGTTGTGCAAGAAATCTCGCCGTTTTTCGAGCGCTTGCGTTTCTATCCGCTGCGTTGTTTCGAACTCTCCGCACCTGTTTCCGCCTCTTCAGAGCGGCCAAACTCAGAGCCGTCCGTGTTTGTGCGCTCTGTGAGCGAGGTGATGCGGGGTTTGCGCACTAAACCCGATAATGTGGCTGTTTCGACCATGAATGAAGCAATCAGTATCTGGACTCCCTTATATGACCGATGCGTTGAATTGTTTATGGAAACCGTCCAGGGTGAACTGCCCGAATTTAAGAAAGACGATGATGGAAACCTCTTGAGAGCAGAAAACGGACAGCCTCTGGTGAGTGGAGGCTGGCCATGCAAGCATTACCCCCAGGGCTGGCAGGAGCAGGGGCGTCGCTTGCTCAGTGATTATAAGGAAGCACGCAACAAGCACTCTCTTTGCGGCAAGCCCGAGAAGAAGAAAGAGAACTTTGCCAGGTTGCGAAGCTATCTTGCCACCATCTGCGATGAACCTGCTAAGTTAACCGGCTATGATGTTGGGGTGATTCGCAAAATTCTGGCTTCCTATGTCACCGCTCATGGTGCACCGGGCAGCGAGCGGCTGCAGTCTCTCAGGCGTGCTCAGGAAGATATTGCGGCGCGGCCCCTGCACTCAAAACTGGCTCGTGTTCTGGCTGACAGGCTCGCTGTTTATCCCGGCGAAAGTGGTCTGGAGGCGCCAGCTGCCGTCTTGCTACCTCTGGCAGAAGAGGAGATTGCCGGGATTGGCGGCAAGCCCGGTCTTGAATTGCCCAGGTCACTGGCTGCTAAGGTGGGCTGCTGCCTGGAGGCACCACTACCGGTGTTGCTCAGTCGCAGACTGGTCAAATCCGGTGAGGTGATGGCAGTGCTTTTGCCTGCCTTGACGGCGGCTATTAGAGTCTCATCTATTGAAGATCCTGCTCTCGCATGTCTCTTTCGATCGACTTACCAGGCTTTTCGCAAGCGCCGTTCTCTTTTGCTGCTCAACCTGGAAAGTCAGGTGCGATTTGAAGAGCTGCCCTGGATAGCTGCTCTGGAACCCTGGGTGGGTAATAGTCAAGCTTCCGTTCAGGCAGCGCGCCGGGCGATGGAGCAAGTGACCGAACTAGCCCTGGCTAATTTTCCCCAGACCATTTTGCCTAATAAGTTGGTGCGTGAGTTGAGAGCCCTGGCTAACGCTTCTGAACTAAAAATTGCCCTGGTTGATGAGCTTGCCGCCGATATCTTTATGGGTACCTTTTCGGTAAACTTTCTCAACGCAGCCAAAGCTGCTGCCGCAGTTTTGCGGGGCACCATTTACGAGCGCTACTATGGGCTTGATTATGAGGCAGTGCTGGCTATCGATGATGTGATTACTCCCGAGCGCGGTCCTGGTAGATCTGCTGCCTTCGATAATATGTGTCATGAGCTTGCCGGTACTTCCAAGTCAGCTGCGCAGAGCTGGTCGGCCGCGCGCAACGGTGCCATTATCGAGCAGGCGCAGATTCTAACCACCCACAATCTGGCCGCTCTTGTGGATGGACTCTCGCTGGAAGAGGCTCTTAAGCCGCAGTTGCAAAACCTTGCCTTGAAGTGCTTTACCTGGATCTGTCGCAGACTGGAGATGAAACATGATAGCTGGCGCAGCGATTTGCATTCAATTAAAAACTCAGCCTACGCATTTCGGCAGATGCTTTTCTATCTTGCTCTGCTTGAACGGCTTGGTGATGTTGATTCGGTAAACTCTACCCTCAAGCTTCTTCAGGAGCATTTCGAGACACGGGGCAGCGAGTTCAAAGTCAGGTTTGAACCGGCTTTACTGGGTTTGCGTGAAGTAGCGGCCGGCTCTCGTTTTAGCGAAGACGGCAGCCTCCCCTCCGGGGGGAGGCGCTTACTTGGCTGGACAACAGGCAAGCACTGGCTCAGGCGTGGCTAGTTGTCGGCTTGGGTTTGGTCTTGCTTCAGTCGCACAGGGTATGGGCAAGGGCTTCCTGTAGATAGAGGTTGTCTACACTGAAGAGGGGCTCCAGGTAAGACGCCGGTATTGGAATGTTGTGGGCTGTGCAGGACTCTATCACGTCTATATGTAGACTCCAGGTGTTGCACGGTGGCTCTGCCAAGATTGGCAGCAGTTTCTCAACATGATCTTTAGCGTTGGTCAATTTTAGTTCTCTGATTGCCTTATCGCGGACCGAGGGGCGTTCGTCCTGCAGGGCCAGCTCTAAGAGCCAGTCTCGGTGGTCGCTTTCCGGCCGGTGGACCATATAGCTTTCCATTGCTTCCCAAGCCATTGTGCTACTGGTGTTCTTATCCTTTAAAATTAGTAGCAGTTCCTCCGCCAGTTTTTGATCTGGCGGCAGGAAGCGGCAGTTATAGGCGCTCGATCTTTTGATTGCCCAGTTGCGGTCCTTCAATAAGATGAGCATCTGGTCGTTGCGTTGCCAGACTTTGCAGGCTCCGACCGCTATTCCTCTCACTTTCGGGTCGGGGTGTCTTGAGAGAAAGTGCAGCAGCCTCTCTCGTTCGGCGGGTCTGAAATTTTCAAAACTGTCAATGTGATAGTATCTGCAAGTTTTTTCCAGCCACGTTCCGTCTTCCTCACTGAGATCTGAGATTATCCAGTCTACGTCCAATTCGAAGTCGTCTTTTTCAATACTATTTGGTTGATTGGTTGAACTGTTTGCATGTTCCTCCGCGTGTTCTTTCAGTAGACCTTCTCTTTCTAGAAGTTCTCGTGCCGGTTGTACCCAATTCTCGAAGTAATTGCGTGCCGCTTCACTGTCCCAGGGTTGATCGACGAGACAGCCTTTGAATTCGTCAGCAACGTTATGGAAGGTATGTTTGTACTCTGCCCTCATTTCCTCGTCGGTGGTGTGACTAGCCAGCTCTGCCAGGGTCAATAGAATCTCCAGGCTGGCACAATAATTGAGAGTGCCGAGTGCTGCCAGGGCTGCCCCGCATTCAGGTTCTGCTGCAAGCTCCAGGAGGCGCCTTTCAGCTTCTACCGGTTGCTCCCAGAGAAGTGCTCTGGCTGCTATGGCGCGAACAGCCGGCTCTTTGTGATTGAGAGCCGCCATAGCTAGCTTTTGGAAGCGTGGCTCCTCCCAGAAGCTCAACTTGTCGATAGCTGCGCCATGAAGGGGATGGTCCGGATTCTCGGCCAGGGATACAATCAGATCTTCTTCCTCTCTTTCCGCCATTTTCACGGCGTGTCTCTGGATGATTTCATCACCGTTCTTCCACCACTGCTCACGCTCCCTTGCGGTTTCAACTGTGGTATCAAAGCTGGTGCAGTCACATAGCGCGTCACTTGCCGCCCGGCGTATCACATCCGGCAGGGTTCTATCTAGCACCATTTCAGTCAGTGGTTGAAGTAGTCTTGGATCATCGAGGGCGGCTAGAGTCCTACTCAGCTTGTCCAGGCAATCTTCACTGAGGTCCGCACCCTCCTTCAGCGTTTGCAAGAGGCGAAAAGACCAGGCGCGGTCCTGGGACTGGCTTATTTCTTCAAATGGAATGGCATCTGAGATTGTTTTAGACTCGGGCAGTTCAGCTTGCGCTGTAGTTGTTTCTTGTTCAGACATGGTTAAATTCTCCAGTTTGCTGCAATCTAGTTTGCAGAGCAGTTCAGGGTTTGGTTGGCTAGATGTGCGCGAGCATCAAACCTCATTTCGTAGTTGGCATCCCATTGCGCTTCAAAGACAATTGACTCGGGTGCCAGCCCTTCAGCCATCAGTTTTCTGAGAGCAGAGTGACGACAGAGGCTGCAAGGTGTAAGCTCGCATAACCAGAGCAGTGGACCGGGATCTACATGGGTGTCCATGTCCCAGTAGATGTTCCGTATGGCTAAGCCTGCCGAGTGAATTTGCTCCGGTGTTTTTAGACTACTTAGATGAGCCGATAAACTTAGCCAGATATCCTCTGTGCATGATTTTTCGAGAATTCTCAGGGCCGTAATGATGTTCTCGGCACCACCCGCCAAGAGAATCGACAGTGCCAGTTCTCTCACCTGGAGGGAACCGGTATTGCCTAGAGCCCGACACAATGCCCTGTGGATAGTTTTGTTGTCTGACTTGAGCAGTTCCCTGCTGTTCTCCGGCAGGCGTGGCATGGCTCGACACCAGAAAACGGCCAGGTAACAATTTAGCTTGATTTCATTGCTTGTTGTCTCAATTCTACTCAGGATTGTTTCGAGATCGTCCTGGCTTGCGCTTTTCCCGAATCTAACACAATAACCCGGGTACCTGAGTAGTGTGGTCTCCTGTTCTATCTTTTCCAGAACCTTAGCTAGATCCGGTTTATTCTTTTCAACATTGCTATGGGTGTGTGTGCTTCGAGCTTTTTCCTCTTCAATGATCTTAAAGACGGCAGCCAACTTTGAATTGTTAGAGGCATTTGCTTCCAGGTACTCGCGCACCGAGTCTTCAGAGTCTATTGCATCGGCTGTGTATTCGTAGAGATCGTGGATGCCCCACTGGCTGTCCTGTTCATCGAGCATAAGCTCAGCGGCTCTTGCAAAGCCAGGCAAACCGAACATTTCCACAAGACTGCACCTCACCTCCAGAGCGGTGAAGGGCAGGGGCTTTTGCCTTGTTAGTGGCGCGATAGTGCCTGCGAATTCAAAGTATCCGCGCTCGAATAACTGTCGACTGAGATTTATTTGTTGTTCCAGATCCTTTCCCGTGTGTTCTCCCTGCCTGAGAGCTGCAAGTAGAGCCGTCACATATTCCGAGGTGAAGCCCGTGCGGTCGATAATGGTTGCCAGCCAGGCGCTCCTCTCGGTCTCGCATTGACGGTCATAGACCAGATTGTTCAAGCAAGCATTTAAGATCTCTTCTTTTATGCCTTTGTCTTTGTCTCCATATTCTTTTACGTGCAGGAAGGCGGCACCGCGCCCCTGTCTGAGGGCGCGAGCGAACTGGCGCCTTGTTAATTTTCTAGGTTTCATCAGCAATACTCCATGGCGCGCAGATGAACATCGCGCGCAAGTTAGTTGACACTTGTTTATGACGGGCGCAAAGAGCTAAGGCACGCTAGGCAAGTGCTGCACTTCTGACAGATGCAGGCGCTGCTGTGCCTTCAGTACCCTTTGTCGCTCAAGGACAAGTGGTTGCTGAATGATAAATAGTGAGTTGCTAAAGGCAACCTGTGAAAAATTTCTGGTTAAGCATGGTCATACCCTCCACGCGACAGTCATTTCAGGATAGCACGCAATTTTACTTTCGCATATGTTGTTTGCCAACCTTTTACCAATTAAAACCTGACTCTCGGGAATGGCGACCTCGACTTAGAGCGGATCTCTTTTGTCTTCTAAGAGGAAGAGTTAGAATGTAACGATGCCAGAGTCTGAACTTAGTAACCAGTCCATTTCAGCCAGTCCAGGCGAGAGCCGACAAAGGGCCATTGCCGTTATCGGCGGCGGACCCGCCGGTCTGATGGCGGCCGAGGTGCTTGCCGATGCCGGCTTTGAAGTTGATGTCTATGATGCCATGCCCACTTTGGGTCGCAAGTTCTTGCGGGCCGGGCTTGGGGGCTTGAATATCACCCATAGCGAACCTTATGGTTCCTTTGTCGGTCGCTACGGCGACAGGCGCAAAGAAATGCAGTCTCTGCTTGATCGGCTGCCGCCTGATGCTTTGCGAGAGTGGGTGCACGGACTGGGCATCAAGACTTTTGTGGGTAGTTCCGGTCGGGTTTTTCCCTCAGAGATGAAAGCGGCACCGCTTTTGCGGGCCTGGTTGCAGCGCCTGCGTCATTGTGAAAATGGTTCGGTGCGTTTGCATGTGAGCACACCCTGGCTCGGCTTTAATGACGATGGTTCTTTGCGCATGTCTAATTCCACAGGCGAATTCTCCCTCAGACCGGCGGCCACCATTTTGGCCCTGGGCGGTGCCAGTTGGCCCCAGCTCGGTTCGACCGGCGCCTGGGTACCCTGGCTAGCGGAGCGGGGGGTGAAGATTGCACCCTGGCAGAGTGCTAACTGCGGTTTTGATGTGGCCTGGAGCGCACATTTGCGCGAGAAATTTGCCGGTGCGCCGCTCAAGTCGGTGGCTCTCACTTTTGTTGATGTGAATGGTCGCAAGGAGACGAAAGAAGGCGAGCTGCTTGTCAGTGATTATGGCATTGAAGGCAGTCTCATTTATACTTTCTCCAGGCGGCTGCGCGATTATATAAATGTGCACGGGCAGGCTACTTTTACTCTTGATCTCTTGCCCTCCCGCAGTGCCGAGCGTGTTAAGGCCGATCTGGCTCGCCCGCGCGGCTCGCGCTCTCTTTCTCGCCATTTGCAAAGCACGCTTGGTATAAGCGGTCTGAAGGCGGCGCTGCTCTATGAAGTGTTGAGCCGGGATGAGATGAATGATAGTGCCGCTCTGGCTAAAGCGGTAAAAGCTTTGCCTATAAAGTTGCTTTCGGCCAGGCCTCTGGCTGAGTCAATTAGCACCGCCGGTGGTGTAGGGTTCGCTAACCTGGATGAGAATCTTATGCTTAAAGCTCTTCCCGGTATCTTTGTGGCCGGGGAGATGCTTGATTGGGAAGCTCCTACCGGTGGATATCTGCTCTCTGGGTGTTTTGCCTCCGGGTATTGTGCCGGGCAGGGGGTGAAGCGGTGGCTGGAGAGCGCAGGGCATTAGTGCCCCGGCCGGGCGGGCAAGGGGATAGAGAATTTTCCAGGGAAAACCCAGTTATGCTCTAACTGTGGCTGTGGTAAAACTGGTGGTATCGATACTTTAATGTAGATGCAAAATTAAACTGTCCATGTGGGTGAATTTATGCCTCGAAGCAGCAGAAGCACAAGGTGTTTGAGCGTTTTACTGGCAGCATCGGTCTTGATTGGGGTTGCCGTGCCTTCCGCCCTGGGGCAGGCCGGTGCCGCCTCTCCTGAGCTTAATTCCATGTGGTCGCGGCTCAATCAGATATATGTGCAGTCGAACATGCTCAATACTGATGACGCCTCCGAGGTTGAGATCATGCTCAAAGCCGCCATTGAGAAAAGTGGTGTCTTATATGGTGCTGATTCCGAAGAGGTGCTGCAAGCCACCCTTGAGCTTGCCAGGCTTTATCGTATGCAGTCTCGCTATGGTGAATTGAAGCTACTGCTCCCAAGAGCGGTAGCCATTTACGAGAAGTTGCCCCAGGCGGCCCGGCGGCCTTTTTCAGGCTCTATGCTTGAGGCGGCTTGCGATCTTGTCAATCGCAGCAAGGTGAAGGAAGCCAATTTATTGCTTGCGCCGGTGCTTGAGAATCTCAAAACGGACAGGGCTCAGCTTGATGATCAAGCCTTCTTGAGCAGGCTGACTTCCCTTGCCCAGAGCCTTAAGAGCCGTCGCGAATTCGCCGCCTGCGAGCCTATCTACCGCGCTCTCTTGTTCGCCATTGAAAATAAGCAGCCGGTCAACCAGGTCACTCTTGCCGATGCACGTACACAGCTAGCCGAGGTTTTGAAAGAGACAGGCAATACCTCTACCGCTATGGAGCTGGCTACGCTGGCTCTTGCCGAACAGGAGAAGGCGGGAACAGCAGGACTGAGTAGCATGGTGCCGACTCTCAGTTTGTTGACCTACTTAGAGCTGGCCAGTGGTAAGACAGAGTCGGCTGCCAGGTCTGCAGTCAAGCTTGATAGCGCTCTTGCCAAGGCTGTGGTGTGTGACCGGGGCGGTGTTTTTCGTTCTTTACTTGAGCTTTGCAAACAGTTCGCCCAGGTGAATGATAGCCAATCTGTGGCATTGCTATTTGGGCGGTCGCTCGCTTATGCCGATCAGTATAGTTATTCTTACTACGATAATAGCTTACGTGAGATTTCCAGGTATTTAATCGCCTCCGGCAGTAGTTCCAGGGCGGAAGCTCTCTATGGGCAGTTATTGCAGTGGGTAGAGCGCCCGGGGTCCAACGCCGATGCCGGTTATTTGCCTAACGTTATTTCCATGCAGGCTCGCTTTTTCATACAGAGTGGGCAGTTTGACAAGCTCGATAAGGTGATGACCAGACTGGCTGCCTTTGATAGTGAGCACCAGACGCGCAATTTGCGAAATTTGCAATCTGAGGTTGAGCAGTCGGGAAGTTTGTCTGCACGTGAGAAGTTATACTCGCTCTTGATTGCCGGCGAGGCCTCAAGTGCCCGAGATCGTCTTCAGTTGGTAAATTATCGCAACAAGCTGGCGCAGATGTATGTGCAGAGCGGCCGCACTGCTGAGGCTAAGAGTCAGTGGTTTGAGATTACCACCGTGCTTGAGAAGAATGTGCCGGAAGACTGCCGTGATATCGGCGCCGAGGTGCGTACAGTGCTCGATGCTTATATAACTGAGAAGCGCTATCAAGAAGCTCAGCAGCTAGTAAATAACATGGTTACCTATGGTTTTAACCGTGATATTCAGGTGAGCGTGGCCAATGGCTTTACGGCTCTGGCAACCCATCACGAGCAGTTGGGAAATCTGGATAAAGCACTGTCCCTGGTGCAGCGCTCCCTGTTGGTGGCTCAGAAGTATGGCGGCAAGGACACTTATAATTTTGCCGATGCCCTTGGTCAGTATGCCGGTTTATTGCGCAAGAGCGGCCAGACCGCGGCCGCTGACGATGCCGATAAGCAATCTAAGCAGTTGCTTGAGGATTTGCAGAAACGGGGCGTGAGGCGCTATGGCTGAGGGTAATGCTACCGTCGGTCGGCGGTAAGGAAAACAGGTCGGTTTTGAATTTAGTTTCGTCCCGGTGGCGGTCTCAGGCGCATTTCCTGCTCATGGCGCAGGGAGCCGGGATCGGTTACGGGTATGGCGGAAGTCCATTTGAGACCCTGTCTGTGACCGAGCTGCACGTGCTCGTGGTGACTGAGGGTTGAGGGTTTGTGCTGGTAGAGGG
Source organism: Candidatus Obscuribacter sp. (assembly GCA_016712465.1). GTDB lineage: Bacteria > Cyanobacteriota > Vampirovibrionia > Obscuribacterales > Obscuribacteraceae > Obscuribacter. Next base: position 5,548,529 of record JADJQZ010000001.1, on the reverse strand, counting down.
TGTACTTGAGGGCGCGGTCCAGATCCGCCGGGGAGGCGTATCGGTCAGTTGCCCCAGTACCTGTCCGCCTGTGCCGAATTCATCCGGGAGCACAAAGACATAGCCTTTGGCGACGCCGATACCGGCGATATTTCTCAGTTCGCTCAGGCTGCCGGATGCGTAGGTGAGGCGACCGATTAAGTCCTGCTTCCAGGCCAGGGGCGCCAGCTTTTTCTCAAGAGCGCGCCTTTCCTGGGAGCTATTGCTTACCACCACGGCCAGGGGCTGTTTGTCGGCCGCTGCCACGTTCAAAGCCAGGCGCACGGAAGCTACCACAGGAAGATTTTGATTGTCTCTCTTATTGCTCGTTGCGCCATAGCGTCTGGCTAGCTCATCCATACTGAGAGCCATTTCGCGAGGGTCATTGAAGACGAAGCCGGGGCTGCGGATGCCGGGCGTCAGCTGCCTGCCGTAGGGGTCTAAGAATGTGAAAAGGGTATTTTCCAGGTCGGCACCGGGGCGCCAGTATGACTTTAAAACTCTGGCTTCGCTCTCGCTTTCATAGGTCATAAGCCTTATGCAGACAAAGTTTCTGGAGGCGTCAATAACCTCGGGCTGAGACAGGTAACTCCCGTCTGTACGTTGCTTGCCCGGTCACCAGATGCCCGGCACGCCGCTGCAACTGGGAGCGCCGGCATAGAGCATGATGGGCTTACCGCTCAGCCTGGCTTCTTCCAGACCCTGCTGCCAGGTTGGTATCCAGCCGATGGCTCGGGCCGTTTCGGCGGCGGAAGCACCTTTGGCCATGAAGAAGGCGAGAAAGAGAATGACCCAGATTGGCAATTTCATGGTTGGAAAACTCCTCTGAATTGTAACGACGGCCTTTACCGGCGACGAAGTTGTCTATGTAGAGTAGTTTGCCAGGCGAATATGGAGAAATTATGGATTAAGCCACCCCTGCAGGAAGCCCGACGACTGCTTAAACTTTCGGTGTGGCTGGGCCCTTAAGATTACAGATGGCGGTTGCGGGTATATTGCCTTTGCTCTGGCAGGGAGGGTGGCTTGTGGCTGTATCCAGACTGGGAAACTCGGTAACCTTTCAGGTTGATGATGTTGAGCCGGTGACAGCACCAGTGGCTCTCTGGAAGACCCATGAAGGCATTAATGCCTTGCTCGATGCAGTAGCGTCCCAGCCGGGGGAGCGCATCTTATCGTGCTCCGGCTACAATTCCAGCTGCATGCGGGCGATAACATATCACCCGGTTATTGCCGCCGTACATACGGCCTTTGCCGAGCATCGTCCGCTCTGTCTTTCGCCCGATATTATCTGGACTACAATATTGCAGGGCTTCGCTCTGCATGTGCGCAATAATCATGAGGCGTTACGCTCTCGTCTGGTCTCACACAACGGTCGCAAAACGCTGATGGTGACTTTTGACGGCTATTTCCCAGGCTCTCCCGAGAATGATTGGTCGGGCATGGTCGACGCTATGGCAGGCGCTCTGAGAGGCGAAGTAGGCACCATATACGATGCACTGGTGGCGGATTTCTCCACTACCGGCGACCTCGAGCGAACTGTCAGCGCCCTTACAATTCTTGATGCCTTTGAGCCCTATTTTGAGTATCAGATGATGTGCATCTGCGGTATTCCGTCCATTACCCTTGAGGGTACCAGTGCCGATTGGCAGCGGCTTCGGCAGAAGGTAGAGTGTCTGGCTGCTTTCGATCTTGATTGGTGGCTCAGTTCTTTGCGTCCGATTCTTGATCAGTTCGAGCGGGCTTCCAGGGGTGATATCGATCTAAACCACTGGCAGCATATTTACAAAAATCGCAAGGCTTATGGTTGGGATAAAATGAACGGCTGGATCACCAGGCTAGTGCCCTATGTTCGCGATCATGGTACAGGTGCATATAGCGTTCGCAATCCTATGTTTGCCGTGGATCTATACTGGGAGCCGCAGTTGTCGCCGAGTGTCAACGGAATTGATCCTGGTTCCTTCCACGGCCACGCGGAGGGCCCTTCAATAAATAGCCGCGATTTGCCATCCGGTTTGTCTTCCGTGCCTTTTAAAGTGGTGTGCATGGATAGAACCGATTATATTCAGTTGCTAGGCGGTTTTGTTGGTATCGAGCAAAACGGCGAGGGTGCCTTGCGGCCCAAACTTGGTCTGGCTGTAAGACGAGAGGCGGGGCTCGGCAAGGCACTGCAGTCAGTACCTGAAGGGTGCCGCCTCTTGCCGCCCCTTTCGCCAGCTGACTTCAGTGAAGGTTACAGAAGACTGGCAGGCGCGGATCCTTTTGAGCCGACTACCGTTCCTGGTGAATTGAATACGTTTTATATGCGCCACGACGGTATAGAGTTTTCCAACCCTAATGCCGGTAAGTTCAGATCCTTTGCCGACCTGGCCATGGTGAGTTCGTTTGTGGAAGGTGAGAGCAGAGCTTATCGCGATGCTACTGCCGGGAATTTGGCTGAGAGGTTTGCCCCCCTTGCTAAAGCAGGTCAGAAACCGATGCTTCGCTATTTTGATTTTGCCGACGGTAGCTTTCTGGCAATTGAAACAGGTCATCTACGGTCAGGTAGGCAGCTAGTCAGGCGCATCGATGGGACAAGCGGGCAGTGTCTGGCCGTGCTTGGTACTTTCAATGAAACTCTGGAGCGTATTCTTGCCGGGGGCGGAGTGCTTTCTTCTTCCGGTTAAGTCTATGGCTAGCCGGAATCCGGGTGGCTTCTGTAAGCTGCATATGTAGCGGCTATTGTCACAGCACTGCCACAGCATTGCCTGAGTTTCGACACAGTTGACCATTACTATGGTCCTCAAATTTGTCGTATCTTCAGCCTGCAGTTTGGGCATTTAAAAATCAGAATTTAACTAGTTCATTTCTTGGAGAGAGTGTTCTCGCGTTAAGGGGCGAGCACTTGCGGTTGTGCACTGAGAATTTTCCTGCTTTTCTTTCACGGACGGTATTAAAAATGGTAAAACTCGCTCCTGTTCGGTTCGCGATTGCGGTCGCACTCTTGATTGTCTGCGCACTCGCTTCGGTGTCGTCAGTGATGGCACAGGGTGTGCAGTCGAAAGCTGTTCCTGTAGGAATATATTCTATCGATGATTATAATTTACTTTCCAGCAGTTATGTAGACGGAGTGCTGATCAGAACCTCCTGGGAAGCCTGCGAGCCGACGCAGGGAAAATACGACTTCTCCAGGATTGCCAAGATCGTCAGTTACGCTCGTTCCAAGGGTAAGAAGGTTTCCATTGCCATGCTTACTTTTCGTACACCCAAGTGGCTTCTCGCTGATTCCACTATCGCTACCATGACCGGACCGAACGGCAAAGTACCGGCTCCCTGGGATACCAAGGCTCAGGGGCTATTTGAGAAGCTTATTGCGGCTATGTCGGCTACCGTAGTGGATGGCTATGCTCTCAAGGATCATCCTTCGGTAGCTAATATCAATACTACTATTTTGGGTGCGGACTCCTTACGAGTTGTGACGCCTCTTTCAACTGCCGATACGGCTAAGTTCAAAGATGGTGTTTTGAAGTCGATTGCTATCTGGCGAAGGTATTTTACGAGTTCCAGCAAAGCTTATTACGTGGGAATGTTCGCCATGGCCGGCAGCACAGGTCTGACCAGTACTCGTGACATTCGTGACTCTATCCTGGCGCAGTTTCCCGACACCAATTTTTATCAAGAGTTACTGACCGGCAAGTCACCGAACGGCCCTCTGTTCGACATGGTAAATGAGGTCAAGTCCAAGACCAGTATCATGTTCCAGTGGTACGGGGTGATTACGGAGCAAAATACTACCTGGAAGAATGGAGATTGGGTGAAGAATGCTCAGGGTGTGAACGTCGACACGCCTGGTCTGGGTTTCAGTCATGGCTACTATGATCTGGGCGCAAAGTACTTTGAGTGTTATCCCACCGACTTGAAGAACTCCGCTTACACTGCCGATTATCAGAGCTGGTACAAAATAATCCACGGCAAGTAACCATGTTGAATGCACCTATCCTGAGACCGGTCGCCGCGCCTGATCGTTATGCCCGGTGCCGGGCCAATGGCTCCATGTTGTTAGTTGTAGGCACGGGTTGCTTCATCTGTTTTGTGTTGGGTATAGCGTCACTGGACTTCGGCTTACTCTGCTTCTACAGGCAGCGGCAGCAGAGCGCCACGGAAGCCGTAGCACTGTGTGCGGCCTCCAGGCTGGGTCAGGTTGTAATTGATGACGAGCAGATGGGACTGGTGGGATTGTCCGATCATGTTCCTGGCGGTAAGTCTGCCTATTGTCGAGGCGCCGACAATTACCCTGTGCGTGCGAGGAGCATCAATACCATTCTGGCCACAATAAGGCAGAATATGATCATTGCCGGGTTGTCTCGTAACAATTACATGAGGGAGATAGCCCGGCAGGATCTTCGGCAGGCGATGCTGACCGGGGAGAAACTGGCTCGCACCCTCCGGTATGTACTCCGTCCGGGTGGTGCCGGCAAAAGCTACGATGGTGATACCATCGATCCTTCAGGCGAAGGATTGAAGACATTGAGGAAATGCCTTGGCACCCAGGAGTGCGGCATTCTTGCTTTGCAGCTTGGTTCTATTCGTGGTGCGTCTACCAATATTAAGGTGCCCAGACCCGGATGCTTCTCGTTTTTGACTGAGAAGCAGCAAGTTGCCGGTTGCTATCTGTCTGGTGTTGATGTACCCTACGACTCTTCCCCGTTTGTGTTCGCTGCCGTGGCAAACCAGGCCTGCCTGGCCGGCGTGGCTCACTATGCGGAGAATCTTAACGAGCTCCCTTATCAAAATCCGTCGGTGGTGAAGGCTACGGTGGAGAAGGAGTGGGCTCTATTTGGACGCAAGGTAACTCTGCACACGGAGGCTTGTGCTATACCGCAGGCGGTGCTTGAGACAAAAAGCAGTGCGCCGCTTCTCACCATTAGTTATCCCGATGGCGTCATCCCTGATTTTCGCACCGTCTCTGAGCTGTTGAATGTTTCCACTATGAAGGATCCGCAACTGCGGTCATCATCTGTGAGAGGGGGTGATTATCCGGGCAGTGGATATTTTGACAATAATTCCACCCAAATGGCTTGTGCCCGTCTTGTTCTGGCGCAGGCTTTCTATGACTGGCTGAAAGCAACAGGTAGTGGTGTAGATATCGCCTCCGTTTTGGAGATGCTGGAAAGTCCCATGAGTCCTGGTGTGCCCAGTGATTGCCCCCATTTGCATGCTTATAGAGTCGATGAAAAGGGAACGGTGCGGTTGCGAGTGCTCAGAAACAGTGCGGAGCGCTATGCAGTTATCGCCGACCGGCAGTTATTTGCTGTCACCGGTAGTGCTCTGCAAAGCTCACGTGGTTTTATGTACGACCTTTTGATTAATGATTGCGTCAATCGGCCGGGCGCCTGCGTGGGGGGATACATGCCGGTGAACCGTTGCCCGCCTCTATTCTCTCCACCTTTGAGGAGCTGATGCAAATTGAGTTTACAGGGCAAACCCAGTCTGGTGCCTCTTCTACTCCTCTTGATAGACCCGAGGAATTGCCGGAGCCAGGAGGCCTTTGCCGCCGAGCCGATGCTTTCCACTGGAGCGGCAACTGCGGCGGCTGGGGGTATGCGACTTTTAAGGCTCAGCATTGCCAGACTTCGCCGCCGCCGGAGCTTGCACTGGAGCAATATAGCTATACTTGTGCTTCCAGCCGCAACTTGAGCCGGTCTTCCAGAGATGTTCCTGCCATAGCCGCAGAGGTATCTCTGCGAATCTGCCGAATCGGTATGTAGAAAGCGAGCTGTTTTGAGGCAGACTGTTTGATTTGCCTCGCGCCTGAGTCTTGATGTGAGTGCTTGCCCCGGGTGGCTTGCTGTGAACCTATTTGGGCAGGCTTACCTTCCCTGTACCTTTGCAGATGGGGCAGGTGCCTTTGTTAATGGGGCGGCCGTTAACGTATTCAATCACTTCGCCCATGTGGTCGTTGCTCCAGTATTCCGAACCGCCTTTGCCTGCCGGATCTAGATAGGGGTAGACCATCCAGACCAGGCGGTCAGGTTTGCCTGGTACGTTCATTTTTCTCCAGCCCGGCATGCTCGGCTTCAAGCAGTTGCCCGGGCAAATTCCTACCATGTAGGTTCTGAGAGTCTGGGCCAGACGCTGTGCTTTGTTGCGCACCGAGATGAGCTTGCCCTTGTCTGCGGCGAGAGTGTACTCTTTCAGGGCTTTGTCATACTGCTTGAGGCTGTAATAGCAATAGCCAACCATTATGCGCGCTTCGCCGTCGTCGGCTTCGGTGGCAGCCGCGTTTTGAAAGTGCTTCAAGGCCTCCTGAAACTTCTGGGTCTGGTAGAGTTTCGAGCCTGAAGCAAATTCATCCTGGCGCTTCTTTTGATCGGCTGCATCCTCGGCTGCGGCAGTGCCTGTACAGGGAAGCAGCAGTAAGAGTGCTGCAGTGATGGCCGGTAACAGGCCCATTCTATTCTCTACGTTTTTATGCATGTTCTGGTTGCCTAATCTATCGAATGATGCGGAGCCGCCCTACTTTTTGAAGATGAAGTGATAACCGTCAAAATAGTAGTTAAGGAATTTACCGGTGGCTTTGCCGGAACCGGGTGAATCTTTAGCAGCAGGTTTGATCAGCGGCACCTTCAGAGTCTTCTTGTCTTTAGAGAGTTCAAACTCGGTACCGTCTTCGTATTCGGCGAAGTCGAAGGATATTTCACTGAGCAGCAGTTTACCCGCTTGAAAGAAGGTATGTTTTTTCAGGGCACCACCAGTGATGGTATAGGCTTTGATGGTTCTGCCGTGAATGAGACCGGAGCCGATGAAAAGATCTCTTGTGACATAGACGGTTTTGCCGTCTTTAGTCGTGAAGGTATCGAGGGCTTCGATGGTGCTGCCGGGGTCTCCTTCACTGCCGGTTCCGGAAGGATTCAATACCAGGCATTTGATCTGCTTGTTGCCGGCATTATAGGCGATGAAGGAATAGAAGACGTGCATGGTGCCGCCGGTAAGAGTGTCCCAGGAATAGCAGCGTACTTTCTTATCGTCCGATGTAAAGACCGATAGACCGCTTTCGGCCGCTTTCTTCAAAGGGAGGGTCATAGCTTCCCGCTTTACGGCGGTGGCTTTCAGGTATTTGAGCAGATCGCTATTAGCGCCTTCGAGTTTCTCGAAATCGTCGCCGGAGTTTTGTAATTTGGAAATCTTCTCCAGCCGGGCGACAATTTCCTTATCAACGGTGGCACCGTCCAAGGCCCGGGCCGCTGTTCCACATATTGTCAGAGACAGCAGGGGCGGCAGAAGCAACAGGTCAAGCAGCCTGGAGCGTGCCGGTTGCGATTTTTTTCTTGTTCTTTTGTAGGTGCGCGGTGCCATGGCAAAGCGCAGAGCCAGAAAAAGTCGGCTGCGCGGTTCTGAGACGGTTCCGGCAAGGTTCTTGCTGAATGTATTTGCAGCTCTTTCGGGAAGGCTCGGGTGGACAGCTTCCGGGGAAGCTCCATTTGATATTGGCATCTCAATACTGACCTTTGCTGAAAAAATTTCTGACCTTTACTTCTGAGCCCCGTGGTTTCCATTTCATGGTGATGAGTCGGCCAGTTTATCTTGTGTCGGTTTACTTGTAAATTCAGGTGAGGAAATCCATGGTGTTAAGTCCGTAGTGTGAAGCTTTTACTTGATTGATATGGTACAGGGCAAGCCTTTTCCCTGGCGGCCGTTTGCCGCAGAGATAGTGACAGCCGTCTTTCCCTGCCAGGTCAACTTGATACCGTCGGGACATTGCGAACCGATGGAAGCGGCTTGCTGCGGCAGTATCTGGAAGCGGCGCGTCTGCGCCTGCTTGCCGGAGCTCCCTGCGCCCTTCACCTTCAGGTTAGTTGGAATAATGACCAGGTACTTGCCTTTATCCTTCCCCTCGACTTCATCTATTACTGCCAGGTTGCTGTCGTCGGGACTCCAGCAGAAGGGTGGGATGAAGGTGTGCACCGTGGTTGCCTCTTTACCGTAAGCGGGTCCGGAAGGAGGATAAACTGTGCGGTTGTTTATCTGGATGTATTCACTGTGGGGCCATTCGCTGAAGTGAATCATTTGCCCGACATGAGCTACCGCCGAGCGATCATTGCACCAGATGAAGTTGTAACCCAGGTAGTGTTCTATCTCTTTGCCTTTCAAATCTGTTATTGAAAGGTAGTCCAGTGATGGATTCATGTGCAGCCTGATGCCCAGGCGGTTGTTGTCTACAAAGTAGAGTTCCATGATGCCGGTGTGGGGACCGGCCGAGTCTTTAGGATCAAATTGGGAGAGTTGCTTGCCCTGGGCATTATTGATCGTGACCTTACCCCTTGAGTTAGTGGCAATGTGCTTCCGATCCGGTGAGAAGGCAAACTGCTGAGTGGCTGGGGCGGCTTTTGCCAGACAGAAACCTAGAGCCGTTATGGTGAGAATCAGTTGTATGAATTTAGCCAAGGTGGTTTTCGGAAAGATTATGGGTGACGGGCAAACCTCAGTTTACAACCCCTGACACGGTAGGTCATGACCGCTGGTATGTACTTGTCACAGAGTTTGCCATAAATTCATATTGTCAAGCGCTGACTGGCTTTGAGTGCCTGGTCCCCTTACTAGCAACAATTAAGCGCCAATATTCCCCTGAGGTGCCGTATATGTCCAGAATGGAAATGGCAGAAGAGTCGCAGAAGAGCTCTTCCGTCTCTCACCTAGCTTCCGACAATTTGGATTTACAGGTTTCGAACGTCAACCACTTGAAAGATAGTTCGAATGCCAAGTCTTTGCTCGATAAGCAGTTCGGCATACCTGAGATAGCCGGCTTGGACCAGTTGGAATCCAAAGCCCCGATGAAGCTTGCCGGCAGCCAGATCGGCTCTCTAAACCGCCTGGACGCATCGGTGGGCATCTTCTGATGCGACCGGCAAACTCGACTTTGGCGATAACAGTATTTTCAAATCGGTGTTTTCTTCTTCCGGTGACAATTCAATTTTGCTGGCTCAAAATGTTCGCCTATTTGAAGGGCTTTCACCGGCAGTGCAAAAGCATTATGATGCCATCCGTAATGGAGTATCCGATGCATTCAATGAGCCGTTTGCAAATAGAACAAAAGGATTGAACGGACTGGAAATTGTGAAGGACCTGACAGTTGGTGGGTATCTGGGCAAAAATACCAACGAGCCGCCGATGTTTGACGATGCCTACAGTGCCAAGGTAACCAGACCTTACGAGCAGCGGTTGATGAAAGATCTGCAAGCCGACCAGGGTCCGATCAGCCATAAGACGATGGTTGAGCGAGCCATGTATATTTGCAACAATGACAAATATCTCGCCACGCTCACCCTGGCTAACTTCACCAAGAATATTGCCTCTGTAGAACGAGGCCAGGCACCGGTGACCGACAGACCGCGTCCGGACATGGGCTACCCCTTCGACACTTTCTCCAAGCAACAGTCGGATAACGTCTTCAATAGACTGGAAAGATTCGATCAGAATTCTCCCGACAAAATGTCTAAGACCGATGTGGCGGGAACTCTCTATCATTTCTACGGTGGAATTCTCGCATCCTCTGCCGGTCTTGGTGGCGGGGTTCACCTGGAAAACGGAGTGTTCGGCTGGAATAGAGATCCACGCAAGCGTGAAGCCGGCAGTCTGGGAGCTTCCGTAGGTGATCGAGTATTCGGTGAAGGGCAGCAGTTTAACGATGCCTTTAAGAACCTGCTCAGATAGTCTGTGCGCTTCCAGAATTCTTCTAGTCGACAGGCCTTTGTGACTTGGCGCAAACAGGAGGCACAAAAGATCTAGGAAAAACCCTGGTTGACAAGGGGCGGCGAATTCGGGTATTCATAAGGTTCGAGCAGTTGCTCGTGATTCAGCAGTTTTACCAGGAATACCGATAAGATGCCTAGAAAACAAATGGGCAGGGGCTCCGCCCGTGAAGCGGCGCCTCTAGCCGAGTTAGCTAAATCGCCCAAAATTGTTGAGGGTGAGAAAACCGTTTCCTTGATAGCAGAACCATCCATGTCTGAGCCGGCGTCGCTATCGCCGGAGCCGCAGTCGCTATTGCCGGAGCCGCAGTCGCTATCGCCGGAGCCGCAGTCGCTATCGCCGGAGCCGCAGTCGAGCCAATGCTGTCCGGCCCTGGCGGAAGGGGCAGAAGTGAGCGAGCCAGGCGGGCAGGCAGAAGGGCAAGTGGAGGCAAGAGATTCGCAGTCTCCTGCACTACCGGCAAAGAAGTTTCTCAACTACGAACTACTATTTGAAATCCAGAAGGACTCGATAAGCACCACCTATGCCGCCAGGAATATAGATCTGGAAGGCTTTCTAGCCTTGCGAATTTTCAATGAGCGCATCAGTGATAGCGGTCAGATCAAGGAGATTCAGAAAGCAGCGGGTCAAGCACGAGACTTCACTCACGCCAATCATGTGACGGTTTACGAGAATGGCATCAGTGATGAGGGCACACCTTATGTGGTATCAGACTGGCTCAAGGGTGAGTCGCTTTCTGATCTTATAAAACGGCGCAAGAGACTGGACGTGGCGTATTTTCTTTCGGTCTTTGTTCAGATCTGCGATGTGCTTGCTGACGCGCATTCTCGCAATCTGATGCACGGCAACCTCACGCCGGAGAAGATTGTTTTTGCAGGCGATGAGTTAGATGACGAAGCTCTTAAAGTCTATGATTTCGGCATGCCTGTCGATGCCGTTCAGAACGCGTTTTATATGAGCCCCGAGCAATGTCTTGATCGCTCACATGTAGATGCTCGTTCGGATATTTACTCTCTTGGTTGCATCATGTATGAAGCCCTGGTCGGTCGCCCGCCACAGGCAGGCAATCTCGCCGTTGATGTGCTTTATGAAATGGCCGGTCAGTACAGTCCCGAGTCTCCCGAACATTGTGCCCTCAAGCTTCTCGACTGCGTGGTCAAACGCTGCCTGCATAAGAAACCGGCTAAGCGCTTTGGCAGCGTCAATGAGCTGAAGAGGGCGCTCAATATTATTATTGAATGTTTTGATGCCGCCAAGATAGAGAAGGTTAAGAGACTGCCGCGCAAAGCGGAGAAACTTCTGCTTTTTCGTTTCCTTGATCGCTTTGATCGCAAAATCACGGCGGCTTTAACTGCCTACTTGCTGCTGGGGCTCTTCGCCGTTAAGTATATTGGTGAAATACAGTTGCAGAAGCTGATTGATGAGGCTCAGATAGCTCGTTTTGTAGATTGGCCCCTGGCTCAGTCAAACTATAAAGAAGCAATCAAGCAAGCCGAATTGATTGGAAAGCCTCCCGGTCTGCTTGCCGATTTGCACTGGGAACTGGCCGATTCTTACCGGGTGCAAGCCCTGGACAGTGGAATGGGCGTTAAGCGTGATAAGTTGGCTGAAGACGCCATTCATGAGTATGAAAAAGCTTTTGAGTATTTCAATCATGGACCGCACATGCGCTCCTATGCCCTCGGGCTTCTCGACAATATGAGTCAGCTTTATTTGCACATGCCTGACAAAGAGTTAAGAAGCGCAGATGCGCAGAAGACTATGGCACAACTGCGAGACCTGATGAAAGCGAAGAAGTATCAGGCCTGCGCCAGCCTGGCTGGAGAGACCGCCAACAGATTCAATGATGCCAATCTTGATGACGCAATGTTGAAGGAGTTAGCGGCAGAGGCAAATCTTAAGTTGGGGCTTAGCCTGCCGCCGGCTAAAGCGAAGAGTTATCTGGCCCGGTCTCTCTGGTACTATGCCTTAGGGGCGAGCGATGACTCGGAAGATAACCCGGCACTGAAGCCGCTCAATGAAAAGCTTGCCCGGCTGCATCTTTTGTGGCCCAATGCCAAAACCTATCTACGGCTGGGTTGCGATGAGCTACTGGCTGGAGACCTGGAGGCTGCCGCCGGCTACTTAAAATTCGTACCGGTCACGGAATCTACCTCGCAAACTCCCGTATCTCAACTCTCTTATCTGGTGGATTCAGCCCTTACTCTCAGGCGGGAGTCGTCTGTGGTGATGGGCGATCCGAACAAGAAGAAGGCTATTCCTCTGCTCGAGCGGCAACTGGCCATTCTGGAGCAAGCCAACGGTAAGCACGGACCTAAATTGCAAGGAATCCTGGCGCAACTGGCAGCTTGTTATGTTTCGGTCGGTGATGATGCCAGCGCCATGAAAACTTACAAGCGATACTTTGAAATTGTCGATAAAGATGGAGATTACTGGTCTGACCAGGTGGTGACTGTGGCCTATTGTGACCTGTTGACCAGAAACCACCGTGCTAAGGAAGTGCCTGCCTTTCTAAGATCACGGCAGCTCACTCCGGAAACGAGTAGTAAAGTCCCCAGTTCGCCGCTGTATATTTTAATGATAGAAGCCATGGCCAGACAAAACATGAAGGAGACAGCGGCGGAACATCTGCGGGTCTGGTTCAAGGCCCCGGAGTACCCTGTTTGGGATGCCGAGATAGTTGCTCAGCAACACTCTCAGCAGCCGTACACTTTTGAAGGTCATTATTATGTCTTGCCGCCGGTTTCCGCCCCTCCTGCACAGAAGCCGGAGGTCGAAGATGCCTTTGGGAACTATCCGGTGATGACGGAAGTTTCAGGCAGCAAGAAACTTCTGCAAGCTTGTGCCGAGCCAACCGGTCTTAAGTCGAAAGCACCAACTTCATTTTCCGGCTTTTAATCGGCCTTGCATTGCTTTCCTCTTTCAGTTGCCTTGAGGGTGGTTCGATGTTGGGAATCAAGATCAAGTGTCGGTAAGGACAGGTAAGGACAGATAAGTTGTTCTTACTAGAACTCTACTTGACTCGAAAGCCTTTGGTGCGCAGATTATTCATATTGAACTGTCTCAATATCTTCAACGCCCGTTCGGAAACGGTCAATGGTAAAGCCACGGGTTTCCCGATGATTCCGAAATCATCGACGCCAGGCTCGCCTGTAAATTTGAACCACCTGTACTCTGGAATCTTTTCATTTGCGTGCTCTTCTTCTTGAAGCCAGAATTGGTCACCTTTTATCATCTCAAGTCGATCGAACTCTATACCGGTGAGTTCAGCCTTCTTGATTGCCTCCGCAAGCCTGCTAGTTCCTGCGTACCCTCCAACCGTAGCCAAAATTAAATCGTCTTCAGGCCATGACTCTAACTCAAACTGCAGCTTGCGAATCACGACTGGGCGACTAGACCAATCATCACATACGGTTTCATCTCCACAGACGCCTGCAACCTGCGGACAGATCTGAAAGTACTTCATTTCAGGTAGTGTCTCCCGTTCTTTTTGTCAATTTTCACAGCGAACTCAATGACCTGCTCTTTAGTAGGACTTGGATGAGTCTCGAAAAACTCATTCCATTTAGTCTTTATTCCGCCATGAACTCCCGCGTCACGGGGAATACCAACGAGATTCCGAATGTCATGTATTTCCTTGTGGCTGAAGAGTTTGGGATGTCTGGTCAAGACGTCCTGCGGAATCCTGTGGTGAACCTCAAATGGTTTACTGAAGTTTCTGTATTGTGGATGCGCTGACAGGTAAATCTCTCGATATTGTTTCTCCATGTATATAAGTTGACCATTCGTAGCCTTCTCAAGATAATCAGGATCGGTTTTTAGCTCCTTCCGAAGCTCTTCTTCGGACTTACCTGTCACTTTCGCTGCTCTCTTAGCACCTCCGTTTAGAGCTCTCTTCTGCCCTTGCTCGAAGAACGGCGCCATCGCCATCATTTGCTCTCTGGCCGAATCAGGCGCTGGCTTTAATGGTCCAGCGGAAATCCTGCCACCAGCTTGAGGAAGAGGCTGCGGAAACATTTCATCAAGAATTCTGTCGAAAACCTTTTCGGCGCGAAGCTGCGCCCCCCGTCCAGCAGATTTCGCTGCCGTACCCAGCTCCTCTAACGTGACAGTGATTCTTTCTAATTTGTCTAGTTTCGAAGCAAGGAGTCCGCCACCCAAAGTCGCGCCTAGTTCTGTCAAATGTTTCGAAGCAAACTGCGCCCTTTGCTCAACACTTAGCCCGTTCCACCGATCATTTAGTAGATTGCCAAACCTTGAGATATCTCGCAATCCCTTCGCAAAATCACCAGACTTCGCTGCGGTTTCAAGCGAACCTGCATATCTGTCCGCAACCTCCCAAACCCTTACGCCATTGACGAGGAGCTGGGAGAGCGTTGACCGAGCCTTGTTCGCTTTCTCAATAGCCACAGGGGTGTCAAGGAGCAAGTCTTGACCAAATTGAACACCTTCACGAACCATACTGCCAGGTGTCGCAGCCACCCGAACAAGGTTCTGTAACCCATCACCAAATCCGGCTACAGTACCAATTAGGGTAGATAGTCCTTGTTTTCTGGCTTCTTTGCTAAATGCATCAACCCCTGCACCAAGGACAAGGGCCTGTTTATCCGGTGGTAACTTCGCAATTGCTTCCACTACACGAGAAAGATTCCTGTCACTAAATTTTCCCGTGCTACGCAAGAACTCAGCTTCGCCGATCTGTTGATTCTGCCTATACTCTAATTTCGAGTCTTCACCGCTGAGCCGACGCTCCAGGTTCTTCCCACCGGCCTTCTCTCCACCGGCTTTCTCCCAAGGACTATCTGGAATTGACTCCCTACTATTACTTGCAAGAGCTGCTCCAATCTTCTCCTTTGTTCTGAGGTCAGCTTCAGAAGAATTCTCCATCTGCCCGTCTATCATTTTTTCATCTGACATATAAGCTTCCCTATATCAGGGCTACAAAACCATTCTTAATCAACCACATTGTTGCAAAAGACACGAAATAGTGATTCATCTGAAATGCCACCCTCACTCGCTTTTCGCAAAAACCTGTGCTTTAAATGTAGGAGAAGGCACCACTGCCGATCTCTGTCAGCTCCGAGCGGGAGTTTGTTTCGCAAAAACTCTGCTGTCATCGCAAAACGTTTATCATCTGGGACATCTGTGATGAATGCGTCTACGAACTCTTGCTCTTCGCTAACGCTAAGCATCGACACCAAGTTGCGAGAAGACCATTTGTAGCTGCATTCTTCAATATGTCCGCACCCGTAGCACCCAATGAAGGGACGTACTAACTCTCTAACGTCCTCCACCTCATCAGCCATATAATCTCTTACTTCTTTGTCCGATGGTACCCCGTCGGTCTTCTTTTGTGCTTTAAATAACTCTGGCCTGTCGAAACGAGGCACTTTGACAAAACTGGCGCGCTGGAGACCAGTGTAAAACACAGCTGCATATCCAGGCTTAAGCTTACCTAGATAGTCACGTTGTTCCTCTGACATAGTCATCGTGTTTGCTATAGATTGACGATCCCTAGCATCACGAAGCTGGTGGGCAATCTGAATGTTTGTATTGCGCATAGCATCAGGCGCCAACTTCTCTGGACTCTGGTCGGCGATAATTAATCCCTCTCCCAATGCTCGTACTTCAGCGAGCATACTACAGAAGGACTGCACTGCCTTGTAGCGGATATCTGATTCAGCGCCATCTATGCTGCCATAGGAACGTACATTCTCCAGCACATTGTGTGCTTCTTCAATAACGGTAACATGCTGCAAGCCAGGCTTGGACTTGTTTTTATGTTCAAGCTCCCGATGCTCTCGTAGGAGTGTCAGGAGAAACATCGACACAAGGGCTTTATCCTGAATATTCAGGTCGTTCATTTCAAGTATCGAAGGTGTCGAGAATAGCATAGCAGCTGATGGTCTAGTACTCTCAGTATCCAGCATCATTCCCTTGCTGTTACTCATTATTCGTGTGAGCGGACGAATTCGGCCACTCACTGCTGCCAAAACAGTCGCTCGATTCTCGCCTTGGTACTTTCGGCTCTCTGCTACCTCTTCAAGCTTTTTTGCAAACTCAGACATGTTTGGGTACCGGCGCGAAGAAAATTCTCCTTGCTTCGACAGCTCCTCTTCTGAGACGCCTTCGTCGGTCATCATCCAGCCCTGATCGCGGTATACCTCTATCAAAGACTGCTCAAGAATTGATGACATTGGTCCGAAAGGAGGAAGAGTTGCTTCAAAACAACTCTGCAAGCGATTAATGTGAGCTTCAGCTCGGACACCCGGTAGTAACTGAAATGGGTTCAGGCGAAATGGGACGAGACTCTCGTTTCCCAGAGTATACACCAATAAATTCTTTTTTCCTTCCGCGCATTCAAAGCCGGAAAAGTTAAGAAGTCCTCTGTACTCTGTCTTTGCAGATTCAATGACTAAAAATGGAATTTTGAATTTCGACCAGAGTTGATGGATCAGGTTCATGACAGTCTGAGTCTTCCCGCTGCCGGTAAATCCCGTTATTAAGGTATGCTTCGCGAAATCATCGACGGGCACGTAAGCGTATCCACCTGATTGAAACTTGCCGATTAATAAGCTGTTCTTACTTTCCTCTTCCTCCCGCAGTCCCGGGGTAAAGTCTGGAATAGGTTGCTCCACGGAGACGCCAGCGACACCACCTCTGACACTCACCGGCAGGCGGAACACGGTAGCCGCGCCTCTTGCATCTGACAAGTAAGGCAGTTTTCTAACAGCCTGAGGCATTCCTGGAACATCGCACCATTTCGGAAATGATAGACTCTCATGCGACTGCCTCGCCTCGTCAACCGTATCACTCTCGCTAGTGTGAAGACGAGCAGTTGCCAGCCACTCTCCCTCTTTGCCGTTACTTTCTTCTCTACTTCGAAGGCACAGTGCCTGCAAAGTATGAGCGACGCTCTGCGCGGCTCCCGTGTTTCCATCGAGCGCCGCTACAACGGCGCAGGTCGCAAATGCTCCGTCTTCCAGCCGCCGCACCACATTAATAGCCTGCTGAGAAGCTACTGCCATCAGTGGATCCTTGAAGCGAGATGTTTGCTGTACTTCAGTTTGTGCAAAGAGGGCAAGCCTCTTTATCCAGATTCGCTCAGGCACAGTCATCGTGTGTGGTTGAAGATATACCGAAATTTGAACAGGGCTGCGAGTGGACATAAGAGCCTTAAACGGAATCAAAAATGGACCACTGGGTCCCGCCCAAAGATTGGGGAGCCAACCCTTTGCATCACTCTTCTCTGATATATCTAGATTTAAGCCCTCATCTTTGAGGAAGTCGCGCAGAGTTTGTTCGTGCTCGAACAAGAGTGTTGGAGCATCTTGCATAACGGCTGCAAACACTGAATTGTTGCAAAGCCCAGGGGCCAGGACTTTACCAAACTCCCTCTCTACTTCGAGACTTATCCTCTTCCTTCCAAGATCGCTCAATGGCAATTCTTCTATCTGCTTAGGCGACAAAAGAGAAAGACAGTGTTTTGTATCTTGAACGTCTGGAAGAATTCCATATGCTGAAAGAGCAAACTCTAAGTCTGCTTGTAAACAATCGCGGTCATTGGGATCACTTGGTTTCGCCAACAAATAAACACCGACAGTTCCGTCAGCCGGTTGGCCGTTGAATCGCAAGCAAAACACGGACTTCTTCCAAACAGATAGGCGTTTCACAAACTGCGTCCATCGTTCATAGTGCTCCGGTAGTCGCTGTGAGAGCTTCTCCTGAAGAAGCGTGTGGTCAGTAAGAAAGTCTGCCAAAGTCTTGATCTTGACTCCACAATACTCTCTGCAATTGATTTTGCCCGGCACTTGCCCTCCCCCAGAAGACCGTGATCTCAGTCTTCAGAACTGTAATCGTTATGAAGCGGCGGCGCACCCAGATATTTCTCTACGGAAGACTGTATAGGCACCTCGGAAATTTGGCTCCCTATATTGCGACAAGCCACTGGGACAATGCTCTTAACCTTTTCGAGATAGCCTAATGCCGACGGAGAATCAGCGGGCTTTGCGGTATAAGAGATTGAGTCCAAATGAGACATTTCCGCCTCGCATAGCTCACTGAGCAGATCCCAAGCTCTATCGTAAAGATCTCGAGCGTCTTGATTTTTCTCTTTCCATTTCTCTAAATGTTGCTTGGAGCTAACGGCGAAATTGATCCCATAGGCCCAACAAGTGACTTGAAGACTCCTGCTGCTTGTAAAGGAAATGCCAGAGGAGGTTACCTCCCCAATGGAGTCGTTCAATGTAGTTTGATAATTCAGTGCCTCGCCAAGACTCGTTGAATAATTCTTAGCGGTGCTCTTGCCAGAACCTCCAGAAAAAGTCTGGTTAAACGAACTGCTACTGCCAGCACTGGAGCCCGAGCTCGCTGACAATGGGTTTAGTGTCATGCTGGAGTAATTGGTATTTGACCAGGTTTCCCCACTTGCAACGCCCCAATTCAAAGATTCTGTCAATCCAGATGACTCTCCCTCTGTAGTATTCTTGTTTGATGTGCGCCCTTCCCCTACCGAAACACCCCTGTTTGTAGAGTAACTTTGCTGCTCCGTTTCAGTAGTTTGGGTTGAAGTTGTTTCGGATGTAACAAGCGTAAGCGTCCAGCCCGGACGTTGATAGACTGAGGATGCTTCCAGTTGATAATTGGCCGGGTCCTTTCCATATCCAAACGGAACAAAACTCTCCAGATAGAGAGTTCTTCCTCGTCCACTTGATCTGACTGAGATTCGAAAGAAAATACACTTCCACTTTTCGAAATCACTATGATGATAGAACCAGATTTCTTCTGTGCTTACATCCTTGGAATACCATCGCCAAAAGTCGCTTAAATCCTCGTTTCCGCCGCGAAACTCTGCATGGCACGCCTCCAGGATGTCTAGTAAAATCCTGGTCGTCGGATAGGACGAGTTTCGGCATTTGAAGGAGACCTTATCAACCATAGGTCCTTTGATGCGTAATGTTCGATACTCTTCCTTTTGCTGGCACAAAATAAATCGATCAATCATAGTCTCCCTAATTTCCAACAAGCGCTCGGCGCTCATTTTTGAGGACTCGTTGACCAATGTTTCACAAATAATGAGTGCCATTTCTTTGAGTTCAACAAGCGTCCGCTTCTTTGCTCGGATCTCGGCAAGCTGCTTGTCAAAATAATGGTGAGCCGAGCTAAGCCGTTCGATAATGAGTTCGTCAGCCTCAACTAAGCTAAGCATGTTCGTCAAGCTGCTAATCGTTCCACAACCAGTTTCATGCAGCCGCTGCAGCACCCAATGCACCTCTGCTCGCAATTGCAGATTCTTAAGGCGCTCTTCAATCTTTCGTTGAGGATGAAGGTGTGCCACAGCTCTAACTCCAGTTCGACAATTGTGAGAATGGTATATCCAATTTCCCGAAACTGTATTAATTTCGAGTACATGAGATCACCAGTCGGGGGGCTTGGCAACGGGGCGAAGTTTGAATCCCTCCATAGAAATAGTCTCCAATTATTGTGCAAGGCATAATCCCAGCCTGCCTCTGGCTACCTTACGAGTCAGGCAGCAAAAGGCGCATTGCAATACAATCACTTCCCAAGGGCTAGAATCAGTAACAATTGAGCTCGCAACTTTCGATAGAATCAAATAAAGTGGTCACCCTGACAATCTCTAATCTGGCCCCTGAAATGTCAACTGAAGTTTTTCAATCAAATTAAGTGCTAGTCAAGCTACTCAGATCTCGCGAGGACGTAAAAAGAATTCATGGACAACAATTCAGAATCTTCGACTTCCGACACAGTGAAAATGGACGTTGGGCTCTTTCTAGACAATCTGGCGATTAACTCTCGGAGAGAGCAGTTAAACATCTACGTCTTAGAGACTATGACCCCCCAAATTGAGGGCATTGACAAGGCGACCGCTTCGTCCACCTCAGATCAAGAAACCTATCTGACAGAACTGAACTCTATACTCCAATCAATAGAAGTCGAGCAAACCAAGTGTGAGCAACTAGCTGCTCAAATACGCTGCATGAATGCTTCAACAGAACCAGACGGAGAGCAAGCACTCAAGGACTATGCATCCTCAATACAGACCAAAATTGCCAGGTCAATAGACTTGATTGAACTGTGCAATAGCCTTCAGAGAAGCATTGCTCTCGTAGCGTATCCCAAGGCCCATATAGTGAAAGCACTCCAAGACATTCAGTTGCTAGAACAAGAATGTAATCACTCTCTAAGTAGACTCACTTCAACCTGGCCTGGCGAACTAGCAGACTCCACAAAGGCAGGACCATTCATCAGACTATTGAAAGAAGCTTGTGGGTTGTCCGCGAAGCTCTCCTCTCAATTCGAATTCGAGCCCGAGAGAGAGAGCATTTTCAATAATTTAGATGCTAAGAAGCTTAAGATAGACACTCTGTCCAAATACACCAGAGTGTATACAGATTTTATGCTCCAAAAAATGCTGTATGACCGACTGATCTTTAAGCACGTCAGCGGCTGTCTCTACACTTTCCTTGTTACGAATTCTGACGAAAGGCGCGAGAAATGCGGCGTTGCCCTTGCTCTCGGCGGAACGCTCATTTTAGCCGACTCAACCGCAACCGATATATACCTGCCAGGCGAACGCTATCCAGGGGGCATTGAACTCCGGGTCGAGCCGTATCGCACACAGTATGGCGACATTCAGATAAAGACTTCTGTTCGCGTCGTTGCATTAACAAGTGCGCTAGAACCGCCGAAGATCAACCTTCCTGTCGTGAAAATCAAAACCGACAATCACCTAGGCAAACACTATCGCATAGTAGGGCAGGATGAAAATGCCTATCTGGGACAATTATTCGCGACAAAAACTGGTTCAAGTGTGACAGAAGCTCTATATGATATGTCCTGGAAACTTGAGGACGGGCGAACCTATTTTGGTGCCGGTATCTGCTTCGGAAGATGGTTATTGGCGAAGGGAACTATTCGGGATAACAAACTCAACGATCAGCATTTTGTCAAACTCTACAAAATAGACAGTGACGGTCATCTGGAAGGCGTTTGGACCTGGATCTCTCCAGAAACAAAGGAAGTCTTTCTGGAGAGGGCGATACTTATCTCATGACAAAAGCGAGAGACAGTCAATATTTGGAGTCTGAGAGAGAGAGTCAGTTAGTGGAGACAATTAATGGGGCGGCATCGGTAAGTAGACAGGCGGTGCACCGGCAAACTTTAGCTTGGCGGCGATGGCTTCGTCGGCTACGCCATAGGGCTTAAGATAGACATAGTAACTGTCTTTGCGTTCGATTAGATCTTTTTTCGGTGTTTTACTGCCGCTCACGAGCATGTCGTTGGTGATGCGCACGTGCATGTAGTAGGGAATCAACTGAGTATAGCCGGCCACCGTGGGTTTTATCTTGTATCTAAATAGTTGTTCGCCCTTGATCTGCATTACATCAGGCCCGGGAGGGTCTATGGCTTCTGCTGCCGTTTCCAGCCAGTTGTTTGACAGTTGCACAAAGACTCTGACAGCGGGCTTGAGTACAAACATGGGCTTATCGCCCCTGGAATTGCGCAAGAAAACTTCCAACTCATAAGAGTCGTTCCCAAGCATTTTAATTGCCTTCACTCCCGCCTTCAAATCACTCATGGCCAGGTCTTCCATGGCCTGCTGTTCTTCCTGCCTGGCAGTGGCGAGGCTTTGCTGGTAGCCGGCCAGGGCCAGATTGATAATGTAGATAAGAGAGAGCACCGGTATCAATACCAGTACAAAGCGCCCCACATAGCGATCGATGCCCAGACCCAGGCTTACTTTTTCGGTTTCTACCTGCTTGGAAGAGATGGCAAAAATATTCTCCAGCCTCTCCCTGCTTGTGTTCAGTTCGGCGGCAGACTGCTGGTCGCTCATTGTAGCCCGGCCTTTCTTCATGCTCAGCACGCGGTCGGCATGGGCGGCAATGTCATTGTTATGGGTGACCAGAATCATGGTCAAATTGTGAGCCTGTTTTATCTCAATGAGCAGATTGAGAATCTCCGCTTCCGTCTCTTCATCGAGGTCGGCGGTAGGTTCATCGGCAAGCAGTAGTTTTGGTGCGTTGATGAGCGCCCGGGCTATGGCCACACGTCTTTGCTCTCCACCTGATAGCTCACCCGGGTAGGAGTCGATGCGCTCATTCAGACCTACTTGAATAAGCAGGGCCCTGGCTCTGGCATAGGCCGCCTTCTCGCTGAGCAGACCGGAAACCAGCGCCGGCAGTGCCACGTTATCTATGGCCCTGAGAGAAGGCATGAGGCTGGCAAACTGAAAGACGTAGCCGATTTCTTTATTGCGCAGGTCGGCGCGCTTACTTTCGCTCTCTTCCCAGAGACTCTTGTCGCCCAGTTTGATATTGCCGCTACTTGGCCGGCAGATGCCGCCGAGCATGGCCAGCAAGGTAGATTTGCCGGAGCCGGAGCGGCCGACGATAGCCAGGAAAGTTCCACTGGCGATTGTGAAATTCACTTCTTGCACCGCATCGGTCTTGGTCAGTGTGGCGGTTTTACCGCCGGCACCGCTACTGCCGGTGTTTTCACTGGCGTAAGATTTGGAGAGTTGTGAGACCTGTACTTCCATGGTCTAGCCGCCCTCGCTCTGGATGAGGCTGTAAGCTTCTTCGCGGCTCACTTTCCAGGCCGGCACAAGGGCCCCTAGTAGCCCGCAAAGTATGGTCAGACCCATGCAAAGTAAAGCTATTTGGGCAATTTCTGCGGCACTAAACCAGTAAAATTCTATTTGCAAGGTTTCCAGATAGTAAATTAGAGATCTTTGAAAGACCATTATCAGCGCGCCACCGAGGACGATACCACCAATGGCTCCCAGCCCTGTGGTCAGACAAGCCTCCGCTAAAAACATGCCGATTATGTTCGAGCGCCTTGAACCGATGGCGGAAAGTAGCCCTATTTCTCTCTTGCGTTCGGAAATAATGGCGGAGAAAAGCAAGCTCAGCACAATTGATGCACCAAGCAAGAGCATGAGAGCCAGTCCCAGTAGCCCGAGCAGCAGGGCGGAAGTAGTTTGTCTGGTGGAAGTCACTATGTTGGTACCCATAACCACTTTCACATCATTGAGTTGCGAGACGGCAAATCTGACCTGCTCGGGCGTGGTGCCGGTTGATAGCTTTACCAGTATGGCCGAACATCTTTTCGGGTCGAAGTTGGCAATGGCCTGCTTGCCTTCTACCGTGCCCTCTGCCAGATATTGAGCGGTTTCATAGCTGGCAAAGAGATTATCGTCGAGAGGGCCCACGCCGCTTATGCCAAGTTTGCCGTATATTTTTGCGGCCCTGCCGCAGGGCTCCAGTTCTTCCCCGAGTGTCTCCTCGCGCCTGGAACCGCTTATCAGGTCGCCTTTGCGCAGTGGTCTGTCCGGCTTATCCTTGAGCCAGGGCAAGATGGTGAAGTCGCTCTCCGGTGCAAAGGCTATCAGGTTTGCCTTGTGTTCCGGCATGTGCACCATCATTGGTATCTGATAGATAGTTTGCGTGGCTACCTTTTCCACACCCGGTATGGCCTTGATTTTCTCCGCCAGAGTGGTGTCGAGAGTGGCCTCCGTGGGCTGCACCGTCAGTAGTGCGCTGGTGATATTTACCAGCGCCTGGGCCGGCACCACAATTAGATCCGCTCCCATTTTGGCAAAGCTTCTCTCCATGGAAGCCTGCACGCCGCGTCCGACGATGGTGGATGCAAAGACGGACCCTGTCACCATGGCTACTGCTGCGATCAAGAGCATGGTGCGGGTTGGTTTGCGCAGCAAATTCTGGCAGGCCAATTTGAGAAAGAGTCTCTTTGCTTTGCTTCCGGCGCGAGTGTTCATTAGAGCGTAGTGCAGCGACTGTTCTTCATATGCTCGGTCTTGGTGGGAATAATGACGCAGTCGTGGTGCCCGCCGAAGTTAGGCAGGAAGCCCAGGGGGCGCAGGGAGTCATCCTGAGTAAAGACGAAGGCGCCGCTTTCTTGTCTCTGGAAGCCGCTGAATATCTGGAAGACAAACTTGCCGTCATAGGAGACTGCCATAGTCTGGCAATCGACGCCGATATTTTTGAATTTCTTGATTATCTTCCAGGTCTTGGTGTCAACCACGCAGCAGCCGCTCTTGGCCGGTTTCTCGTGCATCACCGAGACAAACATTTTGCTGCCGTCCATAGAGAAACAAAGGTGAAAGGGGCTGGGGAACTCGCCCACCCATTCGGGATCTTTCACGAAGGTGACACGCTTCCAGTTGCGCGGGTCTGGGCTCGATGTGTCGTATACCGCCATGTTGTTTTGTTCTATGTTATTCATCATGGTGAAGAATTTGCCGTCCGGAGAGAAGCCGGCTTCGTGACCGACGCATTTTACGTCGGCGAATTCAATTTCCCAGGTATTGGGATTAGTATGCAATTTGGTTACTTTCAGGTTGTCCGGCGAGCCCTCGGGGTTGTGCAGGCAGGCTACCGGCTCCCATGTCTCTCTGTCGACGATGACGGCGCATGAGAGCATGCGAATGATGAGCGCCGAATACTTATTGCCCGGATGATGCACCACGGCATCCAGCCCCGTCAGCCCTTTCTTGCCCGCCCCTGGAATACCGTCGGACGAGACTAGATTCTCAGCCATGGGCGCCATTTCCCAGTCTATTTTATTGCCCCTGGTGCCCTGATAATCGTACTTGCCGGTTTCCGGCGCTTTGTTCAGCTCTACGATGCGCAGTTTGCCGCCTTTGCGCCAGTTGTCTTTGAGGTTGCCGTCGGCCTCTTTGCCTATCCAGTCGGCTCTAAAGGCTTTGAGCACGGAAGTTTTGCCATCGCCGCTCACTCTATCGAAAAAGGCGCAGATGTCTTTTTGCCCATCGGCGGCGGCAAAACCTTTGGCGTCGGGAAAAATTGTGATGTGCACTCCGAGCCCGATGCCGGTGGTTTTGGCGATGTCTTCTTTCAATTCCATTTTGGTGCCGTCGAATTCGACTCGGTAAATGTGATTACCCTGCCCCCATGTATCGAGCAAGCCGCGCTCTTCGATTTCGGTGGGAATGCTGTACATGGTGACGTTTTTGCCGCCCTGGGTGGAATTGACGAATTCAAAACCTTTGCGGGGATTGCTGGATGGATAGGCTGACAGATGGTGCGAGATGGGGCAGGAGTCGCCATAATTCCAGTAGCTGATGGAAGCCAGGGTGATGCCCTGCTTGAAGTCTACGACGTGGGTGCCGCCACCCAGCTTCTGGGGCGTAAGATAGAGGTAGTCGCCCAGCTCTTCACTGGATTGCTTGTACTTGGATGCGTCTTCCACCTCTATTTTGTGACCGAGCACTTCCGGCATTCTTACTTTGCCGACCATGGCGAAGATATTGCCGGCGGCAAAACCGGCAATACCTGTGGCTCCTGCATAGAGTAGCTCTCTGCGGGTGATGCCGCCATTGAAGATTTCATGCATAAACTGACGCAGATTGAAACCGGTCTTTTGTACTTTGTCGGGAGTGTATTCGGCCAGCCACTCGTACAAAGTATTTTCGGAGATGTCATGCTTCAAGCAAATCTCGTAGATGTTCGTTGCCGATTCCGCTTCCTTGAGAATGTACTGAATTTGCTCTTTCGTAAAATGCTTTTCGTTCATCTGAGCGCCATCTCTTTTTGTCGGTGGGGTCGGTTGGTGTCGGTAGGGTCGGTTGGTGACTGCGAGCTTTTGCCCTGTCAATTTAATCGCCTAAGGATACCTTAATGGAAGGGCTCGGCCTACAGCGGCCGGTAGGCTGCCGCCTCGGCGTTGGTTGCCGCTGCTGTTTTGCTTTGCTTTGTGTTGCCTTGCCGGCGTGGCAGTTATTTAAGTTGCAGTTATTTAGGTCGCAGTTACTGCTGTCGCGGTTATTTAAGTTGCAGCTATTTAGGTCGCAGTTACTGATGTCGCGGTAATTTATGTCGCAGTTATTTATGTCGCAGTTACTGATGGTTCAGTCATTTGTGCGGCAAATATCTGGGTGGTCAATCACAAGCCGTCATCGCTTGAGACCGCTTCAAGCTCTGCTTCCGTCAGATACTTGCGGCGGCATTCGTTGAGGTACTGCTGGGCGCAGACCACTGCGTAATAGCGGTGCACCCAGGCATCAAACTGGGGGTCGGCATACCTGACGCTATCGAGACCTCCCAATAGTTCCGTATGGGCTTCCCGGGCTGCCTGCTCTTCCGGACTGAGAGCCATATTGAAGCGCTGGTGTGCGTACTCTTCTCGGTCGCGGCTCGCAGGTGGCAGGTCGCCTGAAAACATCACCTGTTTGTAGAAGAACTCCACTTCCAGGCGCGGTAGCAGTGACTCCGCTTTTCCCAGAAGCTCCAGGTCGAAAGCTTTGTTTACCGATTCCATGGGCTCCAGATTTACAAGCAAGGTTGTGGCGCCGACATACTTGGCACTGTTGACAAAGCCGGCGGCCGGGCTCACCGTTCCTGATGTACCAACTGCAATAAACAGGTCGCAGTTTCTCAGGGCTTGCCGTACCAACCACTCTGCTTTTGCCGGTATGGCTTCATCGAAGAGCACCACATCGGGTCTCAGCACGCTCTTGCATTCCGGGCAGCGCGGCGCCCCCTTGAAAAACAGTTCTCTGTCTTCAAAGACTGCAAGATCGCAAGTATCGTTTGTGCACCTGCTGTGCAGTATCGACCCATGCATTGTGATTGCGTCATGGCTGCCGGCTCGCTCATGTAAGCCATCGACATTTTGAGTGATGAGGGTAAATGACCTGTCTTCCCAGGAGTTTAGTTTGCGACCCCAGTCGGAAAGGGCCAGGTGACCCGGATTTGGTTCGGCTTTAAGGCAATGCTCGCGCAGGGTGCTCCAGAATTTCCAGGCACCGTCAGGGTCTTTTACAAAAGCCCTGGGAGAGGTAAAGCGAGCCGTTTCAGGGTCGGACCAGAGCCCACCCTGACCTCTGTAGGTTGGCAAGCCCGAGGCCGTTGATACTCCTGCTCCGGTCAGGACAACCACTCTTTTGTAGAGTCTGGTGAAGCAGTTCATACTGATTTCAGTCTCCTTGCGGCGGTAATAAGATTGTAGACTATGACTGGCCGTAATATTCCCGGTTTCGCCCTGCTGCATTTTCTGGTTTGAAACAGTAGTCGGGAAGAAAGGGAAGACCACTAATGCCTGATCCGGCTCCCTGGCTGGTTGGCTGCGGTGTCGGTGCCGTGGTACTGGGAATTTATTCGGAATTTAGAACGAATACATGCGTCGCACGCATAGCACTACGTCTTCTGCATCGATGACGCGAGCTTCGCAGAAATCTTCGCCATCTTCGGGAAGGCTGGCGCTGTAGATTTCTACGCGGTTGACGACGCTTGTGTCGAAGTTTTCGGGCAATTCCAGTTTGGTTTCGCAAAATTCTATGGCGTCGGCACCCTTAAAGGTTTGATAGTGATACATCCACGCTCTCCATTTTTAACGGAGCAGCCATTTTAGCAAGCTAAACCGCCGTGGTCTTCATTGGGCTTCTTGCATTGCTATTGGAGTGGCAGTGCAACACCGATGTGGATGCCGGGTGAATATGTCTGGCTCGACGCTTGCTTTTGAACATTGCCCGCAGTTCGCCCCAGTCTAATACCAGGGTGCCGCCGGTGGACTCGTGCTGTTTTTCCCAGTCCATAAGTAATTCCAGGCAGGCGTGGTCGACGTAATCAAGGTCTTCCATGCAAACATGCAATTCAGTGTTGGCAGGAACCGAATTAAGAGCATCGGCCAGAACCGGCAAGCTCAAAAAGGTTGCTGCTCCGCGCAACTGCAGGAAGGATTTGCCTTCCTGGCGATCGATGGTGACGTGCAATCTTGTCATAGTGTAGACGAGCTTTATAACGGATAGCGCTATACCGACAGCTACCCCGACCAGTAAGTCGGTGCTGACAATGGCGATTGTGGTGAGGGCATAGACGCCTACCAGGCGCGGCCCGAAATTCCAGAGTTTGCGGATGGCTTTGATGTCGATCAGCTTGAAGCCCGTGAACAAAAGCAGTGCAGCCAGGGTTGCCACAGGCACCAGCCTGAGAACGCCGGGCATGGCCGCCACCGCCAGCAAAAGCCAGAGCCCTTGCATGATAGCGGAGCGATTTGTGGTGGCGCCGCTCATGACGTTAACACTGCTGCGCGCGATAACGCCCGTCATCGGCAAGGCGCCTAATAGACCGCAGATGGTGTTGCCGATGCCCTGGGCAATAAGCTCTTTGTCGTATTGAGTGCGCGGACCGAAGTGCAACTTGTCGACTGCTGCCGCGCTCAGGAGAGTTTCTGCGCTGGCTATGATGGCCAGTGCTACGGAAAATCGTGCCAGGGACCAGGGATCCATTTTTGAGACGGCTGCCAAATCTAAGAATTGAATTCCGGCGAAGATATTTTCAGGCAGGGGAATGGTCGCAAGCGGCAAGTGCAAAATGCTTGTTATGGCCGTGGCCGCTACAACGGCTACCAGTGCACCGGGAATTGCAGCCAATCTTCCTTTCACTAATTTCGTCCACAAGATCAGGACAACAATAGTGAGAATCCCTATGGAGACCGACTGCATTGCTGCAGTTTTGGGGTTTAAAATGTTGGCGAACAAGTCAGGCAGATGCCTGATGTTGCTCAGCGCGTGTGCTTTGGGATGCAGAGCGCCAATAATGTGGAGTTGGCTTAGCATAAGCGTGATGCCGATGCCGGACATCATTCCATTTATAACAGCCGGTGATACCGCTCGAAAGATCTGAGCGACGCGTGCCAGGCCCATGAAGAGCTGCAATAAGCCCGCGCATACAATAATTATTGCCAGACCTGCAAGACCGTGAGTGGCTACAATTTCGCAGGCGAGAACGGTGAGACCGGCGGCGGGTCCACTGACTTGCAGGGGACTGCCGGTGATGAAGCCAATAAGACAGCCACCGATAATGCCGGTGAGAATTCCTTTTTCGACGGGCACCCCCGACGCTAATGCAATACCCATGCAGAGCGGCAAGGCCATTAGAAAGACAACAAGCGAAGCGAGAAAATCTTTCGTGAATGATTCTCTGGTCGTCACGTGTGGGTTCCATCGAAACATGGTGGACCTCCCATAGTGGTGGCGGATTATAGATTGATGCCGGGTTGCCTGATAGGGGACACTCTGCAAAGTTGCCGCGACAACTCAGCCGCTTGCGCGGATTGTTGATGGTTTTGCCCGATTATCTATGTAGATATTGCTGCGAGCATAACCCTGACCATAGCTGCCAGCCAATTTGATTGGTTGCATGGTCGACTATCTGGATATTCATGAAGCATACCTTAGAAACGAATCATTGGCAAGGGATTTTCCACAATGAATTTGGAGTGCTTGGAAAACTTCCGCGCTTACGGTGGTGGGATACAGCAAATCTAATTGCTGCGAATTTAGGGTTCGCGGAAAGCGTTTATTCGATTCCGCCTCGAGCCAAACATAATTGATCTCCAGCCTTCCGCAGATCTTACACAAGGTGCACTGTGCCTAACCATTCCCGTGCGACCATGACGATATTGATGGCAGGAGGAGTTTTGCAATGATCGGCTACGAGCCTCGAACCAGAGAGATTCTGCGGCATTCCGGCGAATTACTTGAACACTCCAGTCGGCAGGCGAATTATCACATTATGATTCTCCGCCTGGTCTATGTCTTCTGTTTTGGCTGTGCTTTGTTTCTAGTGTTGTCTACGATTCGCTTTAACGCCGGGTATCTAAATTGTCTCCTGTTTTATTGTTTGTTATCTTTGCCTTGGTTAGTGTTTTGGGTTTTCGTTTCAGGGCCGGCAAGCTATTTGAAGTGGGTTGGCATATGTGTGGCTGCGCCACTTTGCTTGTTAAGCTCAGTACTTATCCTCGGTTGTGAGTGGATAAATGGTGCAATAGAACGCTGTTGCTACACCGTTTCTAATGGAGGCTTCACCGACAAGGAATTGCGAACCTTTTCCGACTGCGGCGAAGTTATATTTGAAGGAAGCATAGACAATAAGCGGCTGCGACTGATTGAATGGAGTGTAGGAGCTTTCTCTGGTTTTCGATATCGTTTGTTGTTGACTGAGGCAAGAGGTCCATATTGTTACAAGGTAGTGCATGATATTGAGTTTCCCTATGGCTGCATGCCCACGTTGACCTTAGAAAAGGATGGGCACTACGAGCTGCGCGTGGCCAATCGGGGCGGAGTAGAAGTGCTTCGCCGGGATGTGCGCGAGGTTTTGAACTGCGCTGCGACTGTTCCTGAATGAGAATCTCAGTGGCCAGGTTGTGCATATTATTGTCCACCAAAAGTTTTCACCAATCCGTTATAATCTGGGCCCTCGGAATCCCGTTCGCTATTCTCATGGCAACGGCGCCCTGGACTTCGTTCGGCGCCGCGTCTATTGCTGCCGAATTTAATTGTTGAAGTCAAGTTTGAGGTGAGTCGATGAAATTGTTCGAGCGTTTGCGCCAGACCGACCGGGATCTTGAAAAGTCACTTGACGAACTTCTGGAGCGTGCCACCGAAATGGTTCGCTATTCCCTGGACCAGGGACTGGCCGGGGCTGACTCGGGTGTGGCAGGAGGAAATAGAGCGGACGATGATGAGTCGTTGACCGGGCTTGCCTCTTTTGAACAAATCCTGGGTGCCTCCCTTAAGAAGATGCCTGCCGGGGTTAGAAACAAGATCTCTTCCAAAGCCAGCGCAAGACTAGCCGCTGTGGGAAAAGAGCGAGAGTTGCGTTACGGCAAAGTCATTTCCTCTCTTTCTCTTGACGGACGACAGTCGGTGTTTGAAAAAGCTTCCGATATTTCGTCGCATCAACAGATTAAGGGTCTGAAAGAGCGGGTCAGAGGAGGCGTTCAGAAACTGATCGATAAGCTCGATGCTGAAGACGGCGGCGCCGCTCACGCAGCAGAGACCGAGAAAAAGTCTGCTTCGAGAGCCGGAAATGCAGCGAAGTCGGCTGCTGTTTCCGGAGGCGGGAAAAGCGCCAAAGTGAAATTTTCCGAGAGGCTTCTGCGCCCTTCGATCGCCGACTTCCTCGATCTTACCCCGCAGGTTGAATTTCGCCCTGTAGAGCTTGAGTTGTTGCTCACTAATGTGGAGTGCATTGCAGACTTCAAGCATGAAGCAGGTTATGACGAGATTTCGCTTGGTGTCGTGGCGCAAGACATATACTCGCTGCCGCCGGGCGACATTTATTTTGACCCTCAGAAAATTGGCGAGTTTAAAGCTGGAAGAGAGAAGGAAAAGAAGAAGATAACACTGCCCAAGTGTATTGCTACCATTCCTGTTGCCGACGGTGACTGGCGCAACCGGGTCTACACGGCCAGTGTCTATCTGGCAGAGACTGATTGGGGAGGCTTCAACCGTAGAAAGCTGGAAGATTTGCACGGCATGTCCAGCCACGAGATGCGCGACATACTCTTCGTGGCTTACACTACCTCAATCTTTTCCTTACTTGGTATCTCCGGCGGTGCGAAGAGCGGCTTTGACGGGTTGGGATTGACCAGAGCCATCGGCGTGGGAATTTCTCCAGCGGTCTACAGCCTGGTTTACGGCGCGGTGCTTGGTGGCTTTGCAGGTCTGGGCACTGTCCTCTTGGGTCTGTTGGGGATGAAGTTGATTGCTTTGTCCACCAAGCTGGTGGCTGAAATAATCGGCGATGCCGTGCGCGATGAGTTTTTCCCGCCGCAAGTTATCAGCTTTCACCTCGATTTGCCCGACGGTGCTGTTGATACCCAGGGTGCCGGACAGCCCGCCATTGATTTCGGTACAAGTTTTCCAATCGAACCGGTACGCTTTGAATATGTCCAGAAGGGCAAACACATTGACGAACATAGAGCAATTTATGAACTCACTTTTGAATGGAAGGTAAAAGCCGAATTGGCTAAGAAAGAGCCTGAAACGCCGCCACCTATTGAGGATGAACCTAATTCTCAGGAGGCCCTCGCCAATCTTCAGAAAATTGATCATATCGGTGTGATCATGCTTGAGAATCGTTCTTTCGATCAAATGCTATCTTTCCTGGCTAACGACAGAGAAGAATCTCGTCTTTTGAACGGCAAAACCACAGGCATGTTCAATGTGCTCAAGGCGAGAACCGATTTTCAATTCGATCAGATTAAGGGAGGCAAGTTTGATACCGCCGATCCGGCTGTTTATGACGAACTGAAGGCATTCTTCACGCAAGATCAGATTTTCCCTGTTTTGCCCCTCCAGGATACACAGATTGAAGACGATCCCGGTCACAACATAGTTAACGTCGAGAGGCAGTTGCACAATCGTCGAGACGAGTTCGGGCGCTCTCTTTTGATTAGTTCCGATAACCCCGATTCTGAAGCTGTACCCAGTGACGGGTTTGCTATTGATCCTCATTGGCCAAGCAGATTAGACGTCGAATTGCCCCTCTGCTCCACCGATCTCGGTGCACCAAGCGGCGATCCCAACGACCGCTGTGCCATGGTCGGCTTTATCGAAGACTATTTTCAAGCTCTCGTTTTCAGGAAGCGCTTGCATTTGCAGACCCTGCCAACTGCGGGCAAAATATCCGAGGAAGACTGGAGAAAGCAAAGAGAACAGTTGGAGCAGGTAATGGGCTATCATCCGGCCGCCCACGTGCCTGCCTATGATCTCTTCGCCAGTGAATTCGGCATTTGCGATCGCTGGTACTCTTCCTATCCGGGCAACACCTGGGTAAACCGCACCATATCCCTTTGCGGCAAGCCGGGCAAGCGGCAGAAGTTAACTGCCAACGATTTTCGCAGTAAGGAAGAGTATGAGGAATGGGAAGAGCAGCAGTTTCACCAGGAGCACGGGCTTTTCATCACAAACAATGACATGCCCTGGGATGAAGAATCATTCTTTAGATATATGGACAAGACCAAGAAGCCGGATGGCAGTAAGGTCGACTGGGCTTTCTACGCGCAGGATATGCCCTCGCTTCTTTGCGTGGACTCAAGCTATGCTTCCGGTTTTCGTAATCTGATGAACGGTGTTCCCAATCGCATCAAGTCCATCAAAAAGTTCTTCAAGGATGCCGAAGACGGCAAATTGCCGGAGGTGTTCTGGATTGATCCTAACTTTGTGGATCTTGGCGATATTCGAGAGACCCTGGGAAATAGAGAGAAGAACCCGGTAGTAGAACATTGGGTGGAAGGCGAGCGTGGCAAAAGAGATCGCGAGCGCGAGAAAGACGCCTTTGGTGAGATGATCCTGGACGTCAATACCGCCAATGATGACCACCCACCGGCCGATATAAGCCATGGCCAGCATTTTGCGCTGGAAGTCTTTAATGCTCTGCTCAAGAGCCCTAACTGGCATAGCACCATGCTCATCATCGTTTACGATGAGCACGGCGGCTTTTTTGATCATGTAAGGCCACCTTATTTAGACCAGCTACAGCCTGCCATCGAACCTGAAAGCCCTGCTTTTAGAAGCCTGGGGGCTCGCGTGCCCGCTATTGTCATTTCTCCCTGGATAGGGCGGGGGCTGGTTTCTCACACTTCCTTTGAGCATAGCTCAATAATCAAGACAATAATGCTGCGCTTTCTGGGCACCGATACCGGTATCAGCGAGCGGGTGCTGAAGGCTCATCATCTCGGTGGATTGCTGAGTGAGAAGTCCCCGCGCTTTTCGACAGTTTATTCTTCCGGTGTCGGTTCCAGCGCCGAAAGGTACCGTGCCAGTGGGAGCGAGAATCGTGATGAGCGTAGCGCCAGGAGTCTGGCATCTAGACCAGCCGGTAAAGAGCCTGCTCTACCTGTGGGAGGCAAGTCTCCTCGTCCGCGTAATGAGGAAGATCAGGAGAAGCGCCTCGCCAAGCTTGAGTCGGCAGTTCAGGGAACGGCGGCGGCGCTTCGTTTGTATCAGGGGCGTGATCGAATGCTGCGAAAAGGCAAACGTCGCCCCCTGACCGATCTAGGCGAGCAGATGACCAGTGCTAGAAAACAGGTATTCGAGCGACTCTTTGGTAAGGATTAGCAGTACAGGTAGAAGAGACCGAACAAACCGAACACTCTGGGCAGAGCTGACGGCTTAGATAGACCGGACAGATCGGATAGACCTGAAAGATCAGTTAGCCAGGATAAACTTAGTGGCTCATGGTCAATCCATGCCCAAATCTTTAGTGAACGAGGCATCCGGCTGAATTTCTCGCAGACTGACATTGAGCTGCTCTTGAATAACTTTTGTCAACCTTATCCAGATATCCTCATCTGAACCGGGTTCCACAAGCAGCTTTTCTGCATTGAGTGTGGCCATGGCTGTGAGCAGTTCGCGCAAGGTCAGTTCATCTGTGCTAAAGCGCCTCCCCATGGGCCACCAGTTTTTGTCGAGTTTGGGGAAATCCAGTTCGGCAAAGAGGTCGAGGTAGGGCCAGGCCACTTTTAGTTCCTGCGCGGGCACCAGATCTTTGATCTTCGCATCAAGCGTGATTGACTGTTTGGATAGCCCATAGTTTTCGATCAGGGCCCGTCTCACCTTGTAGAACATTTTCTGCGTGATGCACTTGGCCGGGGGCGTCCTGTGCAGGGTGGCTCTGAGCCAGTCGTAAGCCTCCCCTACGGTGGTGATTCGCTCGGCATCATGGTCGGGAATCTCGACGCCGAATTCTTCCTCGATGGCCAAGAGTAGTTCGACTGAGTCTAGTCCCATGGGTGTGTCACACTCTATCCTCAGCTATTTTTTTGAACTGCTTTAGTTGGTTGGTGACACAGCAAACTTACCATAACCATTATTGCCTTATTGAAACTCCTAAATTGACATGCGACAAAAAGTTGGGTTCGATTTGCTTCCGAGAAAGGGGTGTCTGGTCGCAGTCTAACAGTTAACAGCTTTAGACCGCTTGAACATTTTTGATTTTGCGTTGGTGCTACTGACAGTCCTCAAGCAGTTTACGCATGTCTTCAATTTCCTTTTGTACACTGGTTGGATGGAATACTTTCAGTAGCCAATCTACATAGTCATTTATCAGCTCGTCTGACTTTTCAAGACAAGTCGAAAGTGCTTCGCCTTTTGTAATTGCCTCGCCTGAGTCACAGATTTTATGAATGATGCTAAAGATTTCCGAGTAATTGTGTTCTGCATCGTCGTCAAGAATCAAACGTTTCTTCAGTTCTAAGATGCGCTCCTTCACAGTTGGAGATCTCACTGGCCAATGAATATCTGCCCATGTACAATAGTTTCTCAACATTATTTCGAGACCGAGGGAAAGCGCTCTAAGAGCCAAGAGTTCGTCTATTTGACCTATTTCGCGATATCTATCGGAATTCAGCTTGGTCAATGATGGACACATATTGTTTGAAGCCAAGAATTCATTTAGTTGTCCCCGTTTAATGCTGTCCTTTAGTATGCCCTTTATTACTTGTTTCTTTTCCGGCGGAAGTTTTGATCCAGGACTCTCCTTTAGCCGCTTAAGCTTTATTCCAACATCTTCTGCGAGAGGTTCCGGTAACTGTCCCTTTATTCCGCCAGGCATTTCGAAGCTGCCACCACGCCATACGACAGCGCAGAGTACTGCCACACAAAGGAGAGTTAACATTCCGATGGTTTGATCTGTGATTTTGAACCACAGAATGCCAAGAACGGCAAGACCGATTATTAATGTGGTTAGCACCAGTTTTTCCATGGTTATTCTAGAACCTCCGCCACACGCTCGGCGAGCGCCTTGTTTTTCCAATAGCCGGTGTGAGCCCATGGCATCATTATTGATGTATCAAAGCGAATGTCTTCAATTCGAATGTCTTCAACGTTTCCGGTAGAGAAAAAGTTTCGCAGCGGATAGGCAATGATGTCTTCGTTGTCCCAGAAGTTAAGCCAGCGCTGAGCACCTTGCACCGGATTGTTGAGACCTGCGAAGTCGTTTTGCCAGAGGTCTCTTCGTCTCATCCAGAACAATGCAATTGGTGACCCTAGTGTTATGAGATTGCAAAAGCCAGTCTGAAGTAATGCTATCTGAGCCGCTGATAGTTTAACGTTCTTAGCTGGATCCGGTGAAAGATCGAAGATCTTGCCTGGTGCAGAGTTTAGTGCATGTACAAAATCATAGGCAATAACTGAGCCCAGGGAATGTCCTATTACGGAGAACTTGGGTATTTGTCCTGCACTCTCTGGTTTTAGAATCGCAGCCATTTGTTCCCAGACTCTTCGGCGGATGCCGTTGTCGAATTCATCAACATAAGCGATTGCGTCGCCGACGAAGAAGGTCATAAAATAGCGCCAGGCGCGTGTATTTGGCAGGCTAAGTGCTGCCAGAAAGGGATTCGATTCTGATACCAGGCTTCTATCGCTTGGTCTTAGAGAGCCAAATGAGCGGCTATATATAGTCGTCTCGGGATCTGTTGTTGCAGGATCCCAAACTATTCCTTGAACTTTGAATTGTTTTCTCCATTCTGTCTCATTTGCTTTGTTTTGTCGGCAGTATGCTTCCATTAGCAATTGTTCAAATGTGTCAAAGTCGTCACCGGGTGTGCCATCGCCGATACCGTGTATTAGGAAAATTACGTGCTGCAAAGTGGCCGCCTCCCTAAACTTCAATCCAGACTGGACAATGATCGCTTGCTTCCGTCCCATAGCCTTGAACAGTGGGGAAACGCGGGTCGCTTGTGTAGTGGCAATCTTCGGCCAGCCCAGCTCTTACGATTCCTTTGTCTACTATGTTCAAGCTCTGTTCCACAAATATGTAGTCCAGCTTGCTAACAGAGTCTTCGCTCTCGTAGTAGTGTGTCCATCTTTGGGCCGGTGCCTCTGCCTCCCATGGCTCAGCGAGTCTAGAATTGTTGACCAACGGATCTAGGGAGTTGTCGTAGTCTCTTTGCCTTGTGTCAATATTTAAGTCGCCTAGCACAATTACTTTTCGATTGATTGGTTCATTGTTTACAAGGTCGCTAACTTCTCTTGCCTGCCGCAGCCGTTTGTCAGTTGAGGAGGATTTTCCGTCTTGAGCTTTGAAGTGGTTTACAAAGATGCTGTATTCTCTGCCTGCATTCTTCAGTAGTACATTTAGGCAATCCCTGGAGAATAGATTCCCTCTTGCATAGAACGCCGCTCCTCGATTGACAAATTCGTTTGGTTCAGCTGCCAAATCAACGTGTGTTCTAATGTTTTCAACTGTTCCAGAAAAGCCTCTCTTCACAAGCAACCCTACATCAATGCCTCTGGGATCGTTACCGTCGATAGAAATGATTCTATCGAAGTAGTGTCTTAGGTACTGTGCATTGAAGATCCTCAAAGTTTGGAGGTTTTCTACTTCACATACCGAAAGAACGTCGGGCTGGCATTCGAGAATCGCAGATGCTGTACTTTTGCGCTGCTCATGAGTAGTTGCTTCGGGCAAGATATCGCCTTGCCTACTTGCTATTGTTGCAAGCCCTGACGGGCTGATGTATTGCTCGTACTTTTTCTCACTCCATGGTTCATCTAGGAATCGATATCGTGAAAACATGTTTTCAACGTTGAAGCAGGCTATTCTCAAAATGCTGCCGCCTTTCCGATATTGGGAAGTAAACTCTGGATACCAGAGGGCAAGAATAACAGCTCAAAAACTGCCACGTATTTACGGTAAACATTCTGGGCCTGAAATTAATCTGGCGTTTGCCCTGTTTTGGCTGAGTCGCCTAAAGGTGTGTAAATTCCTCGACAATTACCGAGTGAATAGTCGCCTGCCTTGTTGACCCGGGGTTGTAAGTTACCCGCTGCGTGTTAAATGACAACTGCCTATAATGTCGGTGGTTTGGACGGTCGTTTTTCCGGCAGATGATATTGCAGGTGGTGGCAACCGTCGGAGCCGAACTTGCTTGTGCAGCAATCCGTTTGGATGAATTTGCTGCTGTCCTTTTTTGGTGCCAAGTCTTTGATTGTATGTTCTCTTGGAAGCCACAGCTTGGGTAGGCATTAAATTTTTGCGATGTCTTGAAGCGATATTTAGTGTGTGGTTTCTGCCAGAATTTCAGATTGAATAAACTCGCCCTATTTTCTGGTTCTGGTTCAGATTGGTACTTTCTACTTCTAATACTGCGCAGTGATATCTGCGTTTACATACTTGTGAAGCTCGTGTTCTCGAATCCCTAGTGCTTGGTCTAGGTTGGCTGCCGCAATTTCCGGTAGCATATTGCCATGGCGAGCAGCCCTTTCAAGAGCGTAGTAGTCGGCACGTTCGGTTATGCCGGGAGCCGGGATTGGCATTGCAGGTACTCCGGTTTGGTTAGTCACTTCCGGCGGCTCCTCTCGATGGTCGTTCGCCTTACAATGTAACGTCCACTGCCGTCATCGAAAGGTTGGCCGGTTCTGACAATGCTGCCAAAATGTTCGAAGGGTACATAGTGCATCAACCTCAGGTAGTCTATTGACCGGGGTTCTGCAATTTGGCCGTAGTCGATGAATTCGACCCCTGGCACGGAGAAGTTTGCGTCTCCCAGCTTATGTGAAATCTTGAAGCCTAGCAGATCGTTTCCAGCAGATACCTTGAGAACGCGGTCGTTCTTATTGGTATAAATCGCAGTGTACTTAGACTTTGATTGAAGTTTCTTAAGGGCTTCCATGAACAACTGCTGATCAACATCGGCAGCCAGGAAGTAGACCCCGGCAAACTCGTCAGTAGAATCGCTGGCAAGGTATTTTGCCAGCAGGCGGTTGCCGAGGCTGTGAGCTATGAGATTTAGCTTTACGTTCGGTCCCAGCTCGGTTTTTAGCTTGCTAATGAATGCACTCAGGTCGGAAAGAACCTGTGGTTGGTCAATCATCTCGCGATCTGCGAGATACAGCGCCCGCATGCGCTTGCGCCCAACCAGACGAAGTGGTTTAAGACCGGCAGTGCCCTTCGATGGCCAAGTAAAGGCAATCACAGGGGCTTCCAGTTCAGCCGCAAGAATTCCGGCGCTATAGACGGCATTGTTCCCGCTTGAGGCAAAGCCATGTATGTAGATATAGACGCGATGATCGGAGCTTGCCTCTGCTTGCGCTTTCAGTCTGCTCCAGAAGTCGCTGCATTCTCCTTCGACGGAAAGTACGCTTTGAGGTGCGGGCTCAGCCACATAGCCTCTCACCTCAATAAATGGTTTGATAGTGTCACGCGCTGAGTCAACTTGCCAGCCAAGTTTCTGGTACTGTTCGCTTAGATTATCGCCATTTTGCCATCTCTTTTCGTATGGCAGGAAGACCCGGGCGCAGCCCATGGTAAAGGGCGCAAGCTTTGCTCCTGCTTCTTCCTTATTGGAAGTAAGCTTCTCGCGATCTGTTGCGTAAAACACCGGCACATCCAGAACCGGAGGCCCAACATGCTGCGGTTCAGATGCCCTGGCACTGAGAGGCGATTGCATAAGCAGTGCAGCCGTCAAGCCGAGAACTGGGTAAAAGCGCCAATTGACTTTCATTTGGTGTTTCCTTTGACAGGCTCCAGGATAATGAGCTTATCATCGTTATTTGGCCTTCGCTCAACATAGCTGCGCCCTTCCTTGTCAATGGTGCCATATTTGTGCATATTTGATAGTACCCAGGAGGGCATCGTGTGGCCAAGGGTGCCCAAGTTCCCCTGTCCGAGTTTGGACATATCAATCATGCTTACGTCGGAACGTTTTATTAGAGCTGAGATACTGGGATTTGGTGCACCGAGTCGGTCGTGATTGCCGTGCAAAAACTTGGAGACTTTCATGGCTCCATCCTGGGCGACGAAAAATACACGCACTTTCTCTGCCTGATCACAGAGCCTTTCGGCGTGAGTTGCAAAATAGCGCCCATCCAGATCCGGATTTGAGAAGATAACTTCCTTCAGTCTCTTTTCCTTCGGTGCAAGCTCAAAGTATCCGTATCTGCAGAGCAAGGCTTGATCTAGGAGGCGTGATCCCATACTGTGGGCGACCGGTATGAGTCTGCCGGGGAAATTCATATCTAAGGAAACAAGCAGAGCTGTAAAGCGCTCCTGCCCGTGTTGATGAGTGACCTCGGATTCTCGGTAGGATTGCCAGATCTTAGGAGTTAAATTAGGAAGTTTTATCAGTGGTGTAGGCACTGGATTTGGCCTCACCTCATCTTTAGGCGTCGTCCAGCAATATACGACTACGGGGGTCTTGAAGAACGATGTTAGCTCCGCTGCGCTTTCGGTTCCGTCATTGAAGCTATTGAAAAAGCCGTGCACATAAAGCACGATTTCGGTATTGTCGGGTAGCTTCTTGAGGGTACTGGTTATTTCTTCGTCGGACAGTTCATAGTTAGATAGCTTCTCCGCGGCTTCGATTGCTTCAGACTTGGAATCTGACTTTTTCTTTTTCTCTGTCACAGAGGGAAAGTGAGCCTTGTCTATCCAGCCCTTCGCTTCGAGTTCTGACCAGGTTTTCTGAATGTCATCTCTCATTGGCACTGGTACATATTTGATACCAGCAGAGAAGGAGTCAATTTTCTGCCCGTAGTCGCGGAATTGTATTTTCCCGTTCTGCTTTACCGGTACCCTATCGGTGACGAAGTACACCGGGGCAAGTACATATTCTGTTTGTTTGGCATAAGCTGGCAGAGAGATTAGCAGCCAGCCGATGAGCAAACTGGCGAATCGAATGTTTTTGCCCATAGCGAGCACCTCCATTTTCTGTTTCTTTGCTAGATTCTACGATAGGGTAAGCCTCTGTTTGTGAAAGGGTTGGCTATGTGGGCGGGTGCCGTGCCTTTGTGCTGTCTATGGGATGTTTGACCGCCTGCCAAGCTTGGTCTTGTTCGACTTTAAGTCTGTTCGCTCCTGCTGGGTTGTTGAGAACAGCCCTTGGTTAGATTTGGGCTGAGGCATGGTGGCGGACAATAATAATGACACCCCTTGATAATAATCATTGGGTGGTCCATGGCGCCTCACATGGCGACAAGCCTCGTCTCTGAAGCCTTGCTGAAGGGAGTCGGAAGACGAGGGCGAGCCCCAGTTGTGGGGTACTCAGACCGTGGTAGCCAATACGCGAGCCTGGACTTCAGAGCGCGACTGGACCAATATGGCTCGATTCAAAGCATGAGCCGAAAGGGTAACTGTTGAAAGACACTTGGAGGAACAGCGGTCCATAAATCCGTCGAGCTTTAGATCTTCACCCTCTCTGAATTGTACTCTGACTGTGCAGGATTTACGCTCGGACAGAAACGGCTGGGGCTGAGCTTCATTGATCGCAGATCGCACAGAATATGCATAGTACAATAGAATCGATCCTTGGTACTCATCTCTGGAACAATCGATGAAGTGCATCTATTGCTTAGAACAAATGTCAAAGCCGGGAAGAGAGCACGTCATTCCTAGAAGTCTAGGAACATTTGAATCCAACTCACCAATTCTCAGGCAGGTGTGCGCAACCTGCAACGGCGAACTCAGCAAGTTAGAAACAGTCTTCAAGGAAGACTCGTTCGAGGGAATGCTTGCAGCTCAGTACAAGGTGAAGAAATCACGTAGGGCACGATTGAGGAATGATCGTCTAAGATGGTCCCTCGAAGTTGGCGGAGATAACATCTTTGGGCACATTTTTCCAAGCTTCGACTCTCAGTCGAAGAAGGCCATTCCAGAGCAGCAGATTGTGGTTGTATCTGCCAATGGAAAGAAGGAAGTCATTTGGACCAAGAACTTGGCTGAGTCCGAGATTTTAGATAAGCTTCAGTGGCGTCCCAAAGATCATCGCACAGTCTACATCTTCGCCGAGAGTACCGAAGAGCACGATCGATTAAAAGGAATATTGCAAAAAGTCGGCGTCAAATTCAGGCACGATGCTCTTACTCTAGGTGATTCCATGGATGAGACCTCTGAAGTTTTTGCAATTATTGAAGGAACGATTGATAAGGATATTAGAAGGACGATTTCAAAAATTGCTCTTAATTATTTGGCATTCTGTGCCTTTGAAAGCGACTGCGGTGAAATAGTGCTGCAATCCGAATTTGATGCCATACGCGACTTCATTTTGAATAGTGCCTCTCAAATCGACAATCCGGTCTCAGTGGAGCCTGGCGCGATGACAAACGATGAGTTTGCACAACTCGACCATAACCCGTTTCACTTTTTCGAAGCATATGAGAATCTTCATGGTGTCTACGTTGCCATGTCACTATTCGGTCATCTCAAATACTCAGTACGCCTTGCTGATCCACTCTTTTCAAAGCTGGGCAGGGGTGGATTCGGAATTAGGCATTTGTTTAATACAAAAGAACGGTACTTCGGCCGAGCCTTTACCAAAGCAGACTGTGATAGGGAGCACAAGCTCTTTGATTTGTTTTGCATTGAGTGTCCTCGATTCATGATGGATCTTGAAAAAGACTTCAAGAAGTTAGGATCTTCAGGGGAAAGCTATCTTCATCTCGCCAACAGAATTGAGAATTCCTTTATTCACGAATTTTCAATCGTTCTTGATGCTGCCAGGAAACAAAATTGTGTGCTTGCTCCTCCGTACTTCGTCACTCTTGTTATGATTCAAGATGGACTAGGAGTTTTTCTTGAGGGACGTTCCAACTATCGTTGGGCAATTCCCTTAGAGCACCTAAGAAAAGTGACAAAAGAGAA
The DNA here is from genome assembly GCA_016712465.1 of Candidatus Obscuribacter sp. Classification (GTDB taxonomy): domain Bacteria; phylum Cyanobacteriota; class Vampirovibrionia; order Obscuribacterales; family Obscuribacteraceae; genus Obscuribacter. Next base: position 5,506,353 of record JADJQZ010000001.1, on the reverse strand, counting down.
TTGAACGTAATGCCCTTCTCTTTGCGCTTTTAGACCGGTTTCAACAGGTATTACAGACTCAAGTGCTCACCCTGAGATATTCACGCCCTCTTCAAACCTTTTTACATGCAATCTTACGAATTTGAAATAGTTGTCAAAAACGGACTCCAGGTAAAACCTATACCTACTTCTGTCGTCCTCAGATATGGAAAATGGTGACATTTCGCCCGAGCTTGCTGGTATAAGCCTGCTTAGGATTTTATTGGAAATCTCCCGTCGTTCTTCCCGGAGGCTTGTTAGAATCTCGTTTACTTTCGTTCGGGCACCCTCACCAGCCAAATCAAGTCTCAACTTCGGCAGCTGATTAAAAACATCGGGTTCGAACATTCGAAGTCCCTCAAGCATTACTAGATCGGGTGGAAAGATTCCTTCAGCGCCATCCCGAAGAAAAATTCCACACTGGAAAGATAGTCCTGTCGCAAACCTAATCACATGTCTCATCGTTGTAAAAAATGGGAGGATAGCAGAACAAGCTTGGTCAAGTTGCTCCGAAATCCCTTTTACATCCTGAAATTCTCCTACAACGCTCTTGGTTCGCTCTTGAAGCTTTAAGAGAACTTGATCACTTGGAAGTGGCGGTAGTGTTAGGCCGACATGAACGATTTTGTCCAGAAAGAATCTTCCGGTTGGAAATCTACTGTCTAACTCTTTTGGAAGAAGTTCTGACAAGCAGGCTTCTACAACTTCTCTCTGGCACAATAATAAAAATGCTAGATTTGGAAAATCTGAATTTGCCTTGATCAACTGAAACAGCTGCCTGACTTCAGCAGCAGTTAACCGATCTATGTCATCAACTGCTACTATCACGGGCTCCTTGAGGTCTTGCATTAGCGAATATAAGTGGCCTCGAAGCGCAGACAGGCTGGGGATTTCTACGGTCTTCCCTGCCGCCGAAAGGTCTTGAGCGTTCTGGCAGACCTCACCCAGGTTCTCGAATGCCTTTCCGCCAGTTGAGACTATTGTATTGCCAGGAATATCAAGCAACTTCATTCCGGCACCAACGATATTTAGTCCTTTTCCTGTTAGTGAGCTTAGCTTTGACCAATCTCTCCAGCTTGTCTTGAGTTCGGTTTCCTTTTCTTCAGTGATAAGGTTGTCGCTCAATTCCTTGTCAATTTCAGAAAACAAAAACGTTGCAAGTTCATCAGATCCGCTCCAGTACCAAGGATTAAAGTCAATCCATCTGAACTTCCTCTCGCTAGAGCTTAGATGGTGTCTGACTAGATTTTTTACTGATGTCTTACCACCACCCCATTCACCATATATAGCGACAGTTAAGCTCGAGTCGTCGGTGCAAGAAACTTTCTGTAAAAGCGGTCAAAAGGGGGAGACCTCGGTTAATCTTTCAATTGCAAGAAAGAAGGACAACCGATGGTCTTACAAGATGATAGCACAAAATACATCCAAGGGAATATCCTGGAAATACTGTCAGAGGGCGGTCTGGAGCGCATAGGAGATGCCATTCAGATTTTGCTAAATGCGGCATGTTAGCTGAGCGAGAGAAGCATTTAGGTGCCGGACCTACGAACGAACAGAGGCAAGAACCACACATGCCAACGGGTTTAAGCCAAAGACGATTAAGACAAGAGTAGGTGAGATACCGCTAGCGGTCCCGCAGACAAGGGACGGGAAATTCTATCCTAACTGCCTAGAGAAGGGTCAGCGCTCCGAGAAAGCACTTACATTGGCTATAGCGGAGATGTATCTACAGGGCGTATCAACGCGCAAAGTGATGTCGATAACCCAGGAGCTGTGCGGCTTTGAAGTCAGTTCGGCTTCTGTCAGCAAGGCGACATCCCAGCTTGATGAGCTATTCTCCTCGTGGAGAGAGCGGCCCCTCGATCGCTTCCGCTATGTATACCTAGATGCACGCTACGAGAACGTGAGAGAGGGAGGTGTTGTCATAGATCAGGCAGTTCTTGTTGCAGTCGGGGTATCCGAGAGCGGGAAGCGCGAGGTCTTGGGAGTGTCGGTTGAGCTCTCTGAAGCGGAGATTCATTGGAGAAAGTTCTTGCATTCTCTCCAGCACAGAGGCTTACACGGAGTCCAAATGTTCATCAGTGATGATCATGCGGGACTAAAAGCGGCTCGCAAAGCAGTATTTCCGGCTGTTCCATGGCAGAGATGCCAGTACCATCTCCAGCAGAATGCGCAAAAGCACGTGCCAAAGCAGGAAATGAAGCTTCAGGTCGCAGCGGACATACGTAACATATTCAATGCGCCGGATGGGAAGGAAGCGGAAAGGCTTTTGAGCAAGACCGTAGCAAGCTATGAGAAGACAGCCCCACGCCTATCAAATTGGATGGCGGAAAATATACCGGAAGGTCTTACGGTCTTCAAATTGCCAGCCAAACATCGAATTCGGACTCGAACTACTAATGGTGTCGAGCGCCTGAACAAGGAGATTAAGCGGCGCACACGGGTTGTATCGATCTTCCCAAACTCGGCTCATGCCTGCGACTAGTAACTGCGGTTGTGATGGAGATCTCCGAGGACTGGCAGACTGACAAATGCTACCTAAGTTTCGCTAACACGCCGTCCCAACCGGTAGAATAGAGCGACACATCTATTTGGCAGTGGCAGCTCATGCGTAATAGAGCGCCCTGAGCGAACGAGATAGCTCACCTCCCCAAAAGGTGGGCTGTCTCGTTCGCAATCACATACAAACGTCGGGGACAATGCCGTGGCGCCAGGACCTGGCGCGGCTGTTTCATCCAATCTATCAAGTACAGGATCAGCGGATGATACTACTGGCAGTACCGCAGAGTCCTGCTTTGTACTCGAAAATCTTCACCTGTTAATTGTCTTTTTTGTGGTATATTCAAAATCAGGTCTTCGAGCTATATGACACCAGAAAGATTAAACCGCTCCGGGACTGAATTTACAGAACAAAAAATGCTCCGCCCTCGAGTCCGCCCTCTTCCAAGTCGACAAACCCTTTGCGATGGATTCCGCAAAAACACTCCGGTTGAATTGATCTTCCTGGATATTTTCGATTGGTTTATCGACTTCGAACATTTGATATCAAACCTATATTAACGAACTCGTGTATGTATAGAATCACATTCATTTTACTTGCAATTCTCCCTCTGTCGATATTGGAGTCTCTATAGTGAGGGAAGATGATCCTTTTTAGAAAAGACTTTGCGGCACCATCCAACAAATTTAGTAGCAATCCCCCGAACCAGGCACATGCAGGTGACAAGCATCATTAGCGTTCCGCTTTGACCGGCACTTTCACGATCTCAATTGGTCGTGAAAACAAACACTACATATAGTGCCATTCCAGAAACGACTTTTTGCCATCCGATCTGAAATCCCAATATGCAAAGAGCTAACTGAAGGATTGGCTTTAAGCTATCCGAAGTGCTCGATTTCTCTCTTCCCTGTAAACCACAATTCCTCCCACCGAATCCGCATCACGACCCCTACCCCTCATTCCCGAGGATCTGCCTCACTATCGATCGATACCGTGCTAGGTTCTCACCGTAATCATCCGAAGAACCCTTCATTTCTTTCAAGCCTTCCGCTTCAGCTCCCTGCGAGTCCTTATCCGCGGCCTTCATTCCCGACGCGGATGCTCGTCCAATTCCTGCACCAGAAGTCCGCCCGGCTCCAGAACCAGAGCCGACACCCGCCGTTCCAGCACTTCCCGAAGTTCCAGTCGCCCCACTGCTCGCCGCCCCCGCAGTACCTGTGTTCGAATCGGATGCGCTTGTGGAGCCCGCCGCCCCGCCATTATTCTTCGAGTCACTTGCACCAGCACTTGCAGTAGAACCACCCGCCCCCGCACCACCACTTCCCGAGCCCACTCCACCAGCACCAGCCCCCGCCCCCCCAAAAAGCCAGGGAGCCAGCCGCTGCAACGTCTCTTCCGTCACCCAGCGCCTGGCTAGCAATACATCATCTAGTCCCATGCTCATGTTTTCAGCATCTCGCGCGGCGAGGTCTGCTTGAGCCTGAGAAATTACACCTTCAGCCAGGAGTACCTTTATCAGGTCCCTTCCTGGCTCTTCTGAATTATTTTGAGTCACTATCTGTCTCCCGTGAAGGTGTTCAGGAGACTTCGATATCTACTCTTTTACCGTAGCGGCTGGCGGCCGCTCTGATGAGCGAGCGCAGCGCCGTGATGGTACGACCGTCTTTGCCGATGAGGCGTCCGGTCACCAGCGGGTCGCAAGTGACGTTGATACGGCTGCGACCCGGGTTTAGTTGTTCGCGTTCAAATTGTAGGGCGTCAGGATCTTTGGCCAGTACCTTAAGTATGTACTCGGCCAGATCTTCCGGCGCGGTCGTTTGGATGACCGGCTGTCTTACGCGCCCGCTACTTGGGCCGAAGCGCCTTGGTCCCTTTTTAAAAGGCTTGCTACCGTATCGCTTGCCTGGGCTCCGTTTTTCATCCATTTTTCAACTGCTTCCCTGTTGACGTTGAGCTCTTTGGAACGGGGGTTGTAATAACCGAGTTCTTCGATGGGCATGCCATCGCGTCTCATACGGGAGTCTACGGCGACGATTCTATAATGCGGGGCTTTTTTGGCGCCAACGCGCTTAAGCCTGATTTTAACCACTGACTATCTTTCTCCATTTAATCAAAAAGACTGCAAATAGCAATTCTACCAGTAGGAAGCGCCAAGCCGTATGTCCGAACAGTATATGTTGTTAACCTAGCGCAACTTGCCGGCACCTATTTCTTCTTCTTTTTCTTCTTGCTGAAGAAGGCGCCGCCTGAGTAGCCGCTGCCGCTTTTGGCGGCGGGGCGCTGGCCCATGCCCTGGAAGCCGGGGGGCATCGGGGGCATGCCGGGGCGTCCACCGCCGCCGCCCATGCCGGGACCACCCATGCCGGGGAAGCCGCCCATACCGGGCATACCGGGGAAGCCACCCATGCCGGGCATACCGGGCATGCCCGGGAAACCACCGCCGCCGCCCATCATCTGACGGAAGGAGCGGAAGACTTCTCGCATTTTTTGAAAGTCATTTAACATTTTGCCGATCTCATTATCTTTGAGACCGCTGCCTTTGGCGATGCGGCGGCGACGCTTGTAATCTATAAGGTCGGGGTTGCGGCGCTCTTCCTTGGTCATAGAGTTGATGGCAATCTGGTACATGTTCATCATGGCTTCGCCTTCGGTGGCGATAACCTTTTGCTGGTCGGTGGAAATGCCGAACATGCCGCCGAAGCCCATCATTTTCATGATGTCGCCCATGTTGCCGAGGCCTTTCATCATGCCCTGCATTTTCACAAAGCTCTCGAAGTTGAGGTCTTTGGTGAACATCTCCATGATGGTTTCGGTGGCTTCTTTTTCGTCGATGGTCTTCTGGGCGCGCTCAACGAGGGATACCACGTCGCCCATGTCAAGGATGCGGCCGGCCATGCGGTCGGGGTAGAAGGTTTCCAGGTTGTCGAGTTTTTCGCCGGTGGAGATGAACTTGACCGGTTTGCCCACGGCTTCGCGCACTGAGAGGGCGGCGCCGCCTCTGGCGTCACCGTCTACTTTGGTCAAGAGCAAGCCCGTCAGGTCGAGCTGGGTGTTGAAGGTTTCGGCGACGTTGACGGCTTCCTGACCGGTCATGCTGTCTACCACGAGAATTTTTTCTTGCGGTTTGAGGAAGCGGTCGATGATCAAAAGCTCGGCCATGAGCGGCGTGTCTACTTGCAGGCGGCCGGCGGTGTCGAGGATGACCGGGTTAAGGCCCTTTTCTTTCGCTTCTTTGACGGCGGCTTCGGCAATTTCTTGCACGTCCATGTTGCCTTCGATGGTGAAGACAGGCACGTCTATTTGTTTGCCCAGGGTTTGCAACTGGTGAATGGCGGCGGGGCGCTGCACGTCGCAGGCGACCAAGAGCGGCTTTTCGCCCTCGGCTTTCAGTTTGTTAGCCAGTTTGCCGCAGGCCGTGGTTTTACCGGCGCCTTGCAAGCCGACCATCATGACGATGCCGGGGTTGCCTTTGTGGTTGAGGGGGCTGTGCTCGCCACCGAGGATGGTGACGAGTTCGTCGTGGACGATTTTGACAAACTGCTGGTCGGGTCGCACGGCGGTGAGAACGTCGGCGCCAAGTGCTTTCTGGCGCACGTTGGAAATGAAGATTTTGACGACCTTCAAGCTGACGTCGGCTTCCAAAAGAGACTTTCTTACTTCTCTGATGGCCTCTTCGATGTTCTCGGCGGTAAGCTTATCGTTACCGGTGAGGGAACGAAAGGCGCCGTGCAGCTTGTCTGTGAGATTATCGAACATTTGGATGCTTCCTCTTTGCGCTTCTCTTTAGCTTATTTTGTCGCAGTGTGTCTCAGTTTTGTCTGACGATTTTCCGATTTTGAATTTAGAATACTTTGGCGTGGGTGAGAGCCGGCTCTTTGATTTCCTTGATTTTGTCGGCTGCTTCTTGCGGGTAGACAAGCCAGTATGATTCGTAGTTGCCTTTCACAAGCGCTTCTACGGCCAGGCTCAGTTGCGATAGTTCTTTGATTTCACCGGATTCGGTGCGCACCATGATATTGGTTTGGGGATGCTCTTCTTCGGGGCGGTAGTAATCGTAGGGGCGGAAGCCCGTTGATTCTACTGCTACATAGTATTCCGGGTCGTAGCCGAGAGAGGCTACAGCCTGGCGGGCCTGGGCTTCGATGGCGGCGATTTCAGCTTTGTCGCGGCTATTTATGCGGCTGGCTTTGAAGATGCGACGATTGAGAAAGCGGAAGGCCATGTCTTGCAGGATAGGGTCTTTGTCTTTGAGCCAGCGCTTAATATGGTAGAAAAATTGTACGTCGTCGAGGCGCAGATATTGTTCTACGGTCAGGGGCTGACCGGTGAGCCAGAGCTGTGTTTCTTCGTCGATGAAAGAGATTTCGCCGGGGCTTTGCTCCATGACGAATTTTGCTCTCTGGATGAGCTTGCCTAACATGGCTCTGGCTGCCAGATTTTTGCGGTGGTAGTAAACCTGGGCGTACATAGAATAGCGTGCGAAGAGATAGTCTTCCACGGCTATTTGCCCTTTCTCGCCTACAACTAGCAGGCGGTCTTCGTTTTCGTCGATTTCCATTGAGCGCAAGATGCGCTTCATGGCGAAGAGTCCGTAGGCGGTGCCGGTCATATAGCTGTCGCGCAGCAGGTAGTCGAAGCGGTCGCAGTCAAGCTGGCTTGAGACTATGTGCGAGACGTAGTGGGGCGAATAGGTTTTCTTCAAGACTTTGACAATCTTGTCGGCCAGTCCCGGCTCTTCTTTATAGTTGTCGAGGATGGCTCTAATCTGCGTGTCGCCGGAGACGACTTTGCAAGACCAGTCTTCGTGGTCGTAGCCGAGAATTTTTTCGGTGACGTGGCTGAAGGGTCCGTGCCCGACGTCGTGCAGAAGGGCGGAGGCGAGGATGACGGCCCGTTCGCTCTCCGCTTCCGGCTGTCTTGAAATGAGTATTTCAGCCAGGCGCGATGCCACATGCATGACGCCGACGGAGTGCGTGAAGCGTGAGCCTTCCGCGCCTTGAAAGGTGAAATAGGAGACCCCGAGCTGATGAATGCGTCTCAGCCTTTGAAACTCCACGGCATCAATAAGGTCTATGACCAGCCTTTCGGCGGGTTTATCCCAGTCCAGTACGATGTCCTGGTGGATTGGATCCAGGTAGGTCCGTTTGTTTGAGACTCTTGGCATGCCGTTTCCAGTAAATATAGCTTGGAAATATTATACTGACAGAAGCTCTCATTCTGAGCTTAACATCACCAATGGTTGCTGCCTTATCAAATTGGAACCGAGTGCAAGTACAACTGTGGAGCCGCTGGCTACCGGACCGCAATCCCTGGGAGACCTGGTCGGCACGGCATTTCGACTGGTACGCCGCAACATTGGTCTATATTGGAAGGTGCTCCTGGTGCCGGCCATGCTCAGCGCCATCGGCTCCAATCTGGCTCAGTACAGCTTGAAGTCCTGGGTGCAAGTGGCGGCAAAGTCGCAACTTGCCGTGACACCCTTTGCCATTGCCATGAGTGTGATTCTGGTTTGCATTGTGGTCTGGTTCTACGCCGCCTGGGAGATGTGCCTGCGCTGCTCAGCCATGGCCAGGCTTTTGCTGGGCGTCAATAATGGCTATCAAGAGGCTTATGCCAGGCTCAAGCAGCGTGGTTGGGCTGTCTTCGGCGCCTACAACCTGGCTATTTTGCCGCCCCTGCTGGTGCTCATGCTCTGGGCCGTTGTTGCTGTGGCGGCGGTGCCCCTGGTGCCCCATGGCGGCACAGAGCGTTATGTGGTGGGGGCCCTTGTTTTTGGTGCCATCGGCTTTTTCTTGACCATCTCTATTGCCATTACATCTCTTTACGGAGCCATCTTGATGGCTAGCGCCGCCGTTGAGGATAAACCTTTTAAAGAGCTTCTGGCGAAGAGCCTGTCTTTTACCATGGCCAGACCCTTGCGGGGCGGCTCCTATATTTGCCTGTTGACCACGGCCCTGGCCCTTGTCAGTGTGGCTATTTCCAGCCCGATCACGCTGGCTTCCATTATTCACGCTCTCATGGTGAGCCGCGACGGTGTTACTTCCGCCATGGCTTCGGCGGAAGATCCGGTCTACCTGCAAGTTGTGGGCGTAGGTTTTGATGTGGTACTAAATATGGTGACATTCGCCGTGGCTTATACGGGCTATGTGCTTTTTTATCGCGATTTGAGGTTGCGCCTGGAGGGCTCTGACCTGGAGCACCGGTTGGTGGCTCTTGCCGGTCCCGCTGTTTCCGGTAATTCCGGTGTTTTCGGCAATTCCGGCGCTTTCGGCAATTCCGGCACCGCAGGTGGGTCCGGCGCTTCCGGCAATTCCGGTGCCTCTGGTTCATCAAGTCAGTAATGCGGTAACAGGATTTAACCTTATATCGAAGTTGGATTCGGGTCTGGACACCCGGAAGGGTGCTAGTCTCCCCCATATTTTGGCGCTTGGAGCGGGGTTGACAGTGCCTAAGTTTAGAGTTAGTCTAAATATGGTCTCAGTCCAAAGTGTTTCGATTATCTAACCGCCAGGTGCGTGCCTGTTGCGGTTACAGTTTTGTGCGTGGTGCCAGTGCTGCCTAAAAGAGAGGGTTCAACCTAATGATGAAGCCGGTAATTAGAAGATCTGTGCAGGTGCTTGTTGTTCAGGCTACGCTCATATCCATGGCGTCTCAGGCTTTGCCGGCCATGGCCGATGGAGCGCCGCGTTCGAATCAGTTCTGGTGGCCCGAGCGGCTTGATCTTTCACCACTGAGGCAGCATGCCGCCGAGTCTGATCCCTTTGGCAAAGATTTCAACTACGCAAAAGAGTTCCAGAGCCTGGATTTAAAGCAAGTAAAGGCGGACATTGAAAATGTCCTCAAGACCTCTCAAGACTGGTGGCCGTCCGACTACGGCAACTACGGACCCTTCTTCATCCGCATGTCCTGGCACAGTGCCGGTACCTATCGTATCTATGACGGACGTGGTGGCGCCGGCGGTGGCCAGCAACGTTTCGAGCCGCTCAACAGTTGGCCCGATAATGCCAACCTCGACAAGGCGCGCCGCTTGCTCTGGCCGGTCAAGAAGAAGTATGGGCGCAAGCTCTCCTGGGGCGACTTGATGGTTCTAGCCGGTAACGTTTCTCTTGAATCAATGGGCTTCAAGACCTATGGTTTCGCCGGCGGCCGCAAAGACGACTGGGAGCCTGATCTTATTTACTGGGGTCCCGGCGCTAAGTTTATGTCCGACAACCGCAGCTCCGGCGGCAAGCTTGAAAAGCCCCTGGCGGCAACGCAAATGGGACTCATCTATGTTAATCCGGAAGGCCCGGGCGGCAAGCCCGACCCACTGGCGGCGGCAGCCGACATTCGCGAAGCTTTCGGTCGCATGGCTATGAACGATGAAGAAACCGTAGCCCTTATTGCCGGTGGTCACACTTTTGGTAAGGCCCCATGGCGCTGCTTCTCCCGACAAATATGTAGGTCCGGCACCGGCCGGCGAAGGGCTCGAAAAGCAGGGTTTCGGCTGGGATAACAAATTCGGCACGGGCAAAGGCGGTGATACCATCACCAGTGGCCTGGAAGGCGCCTGGTCGTCTTCGCCGGTGAATTTCACCATGGCTTATCTAAATAACTTGTTCAATCTTGATTGGGTGCAAACCAAGAGCCCGGGCGGCGCCACCCAGTGGACGCCGAAAGATCCGGCCCAGGCAAAACCGGTGCCCGATGCTCACGATCCGGCTAAGAAGCATCCGCCCATAATGTTCACTACCGACCTGGCCTTGAAATTTGACCCTGAGTACAGCCGCATCGCCAGGCGCTTCCAGCAGAATCCCGAGGAGTTCAAACTGGCTTTCGCCAAGGCCTGGTTCAAGTTGACCCACAGAGATATGGGACCGCGCTCTCGTTATCTGGGTGCCGAAGTGCCTAAAGAAGCCTTGATCTGGCAAGACCCGGTGCCTGCCGCCGACTATAAGATGATTGAAGCTTCCGACGTCGCCGCCCTCAAGGGTAAGATCCTGGCCTCCGGTCTCACCGTGCCTGAGCTGGTTCGCACTGCCTGGGCCTCCGCTGCTACCTTCCGCGGCACCGACAAGCGTGGTGGCGCCAATGGTGCGCGCATCCGTCTTGCGCCCGAGAAAAACTGGGCGGTCAACGACCCGGAAGAGCTCTCTAAAGTACTGAAAGTGCTTGAGGGCATTCAGTCTGACTTCAACAAGCGCAAAGACGGCAAGAAAGTTTCTCTGGCTGATTTGATTGTGCTGGGTGGCAGTGCCGCAGTGGAAGCCGCCGCCAAGAAAGCCGGTTACGATGTGAAAGTGCCTTTTGAGCCCGGCCGCACCGATGCTTCGCAAGAGCAAACCGACGTATCTTCCGTCGCCGTACTTGAGCCCACAGCCGATGGCTTCCGCAACTATTACGGCAAGAGTAATGAAAGATCGCCCCTGGATCTTCTGGTGGAGCGCGCTAACTTCCTCACCCTTACTGTGCCCGAAATGACTGTGCTTGTGGGCGGCATGCGTGCCCTTGATGCCAACGAAGGCGGCTCTAAGCTTGGTGTTTTGTCGAGTCGACCGGGAGTTCTCACAAACGACTTCTTCGTCAATCTGCTCGATATGTCCACCAGGTGGAGCAAAGCTTCCGCCGACGACGGCGTTTACGAAGGGCAGGACCGCAAGAGCGGCAAGCTCAAATGGAAAGCCAGCGCCGTCGATCTGGTCTTCGGCTCAAGCTCGGAGCTGCGCGCCGTCTCTGAAGTCTATGCCGCTGACGATGGTCAAGCCAAGTTCGTGCATGACTTCGTGAAAGCCTGGACCAAGGTCATGAACCTCGACCGGTATGATTTGAAGTAGCGGCACACCGGATTGCAGTAATTGCAATTTTATCCATATCAGTCGATTTGATGGAATGGGTTGCAGAATTTGCTTGTGGGGCGTACTGCTCGTTCAATCTAAAGTTTGCTGGGCCACTTTGATTTAGCCATCTCTGTTGTATTATTTCGGCAGTAATTTGGTGGAGGCTACTCTTTGCGTGTTGCTTGCGTAGTTGATGGGTTCAATCTGTATCGCTCCTTGAAGGATGCTATCGAAGACGGAGCCTCGCCTAGCATAAAGTGGCTAGACATTATCAAGGTTTGCCAATCGAGGTTGAAGTTTTTCGGACCAGATGCGTGCTTAGGCCTTGTTACCTTTTGCACAGCCACAGTTGGCCCTCCGCAAAGCATTAGGGCAAGTAATCAGAAGTGCTATCTGAATGTGCTTAAGGCGCATGGTGTAGTTGTACCCGTCTTCCAAAATAATGGCATTGCAGCCTTATGGTCGGTCTGTGTCGAGCATGACTGCATCTGCGCACCTGCATGACAAACTGACGATCAAAGACTACGAAGAAAACCAATATCCGAGATCCGTGTGCGACCCTCTAACAGGAATTCATATTCGAAATAGACCGAAGTCTTGGGACTAGTTTGCAAAAGCAAAAAAGCCCTCCGAAGAGAGCTTTTCCCCTGGCTTCGGACGGCACCTATCACCAGGCTGATATGGTTAATTTACCACGGTTGTCTGCCAAGTGCAAGAATTAGGTTCTAGTTCTAATTCTAGTCTCTTGCCCCGTCGCCGAATCTCACATAAGGTGTGGTCTGTCGACGGGGCTCCTAACCGTTATCGGTTTAAGTTCTAGTCTCTCGCCCCGTCGCCAGCCCACTGCGTTCCCGGGGGGAGTTTTTCCAGGTTGAAGTGGATGACCGCCGGCAGGTCGGGGTTGCAGTTACGGGCGGCGACTATGTCGGCGTCCATGAGAATCTGCTTGCCGAGCTGGAAGTAGAGCGAAGCGCGACCGATGTAATACTTGCCTTGCTGCGGGTCTTGCAAAATGGCGTGGTTGAAGTCGCCCATGGCATCGTTGACCTTTCTCAGTTTCTGGAAGGCTTTGGCGCGCCGGTAGTAGTACTCGGCATTGGTGGGGTCCAGCTTGATGGCCTGGCTGTAGTCGAGGATGGCTTGTTTGGCGTCGCCGGGAAAGCCGCCGGCCCCTGAGAGCAAGCCGAATTCGCCGCGCATGGGGTCTTGATCCAGGTTGGGAGTGAAGCGTTCGTTTTTATAGCGCGCAATGGTGTCGTCGCTGTCTACGTCGGCGTTGTTTTGAGCGTCTTGAAAGATGTAGGGCAGGCGGTTGCCTTTGTCGGCTGCTTCTTTCGGGTTGCCGACCAGGTTTTTGGCTATTTGCGATTTTTTGCCGCCCGGGTCTTTCTCGCCGCTAACTACCGTGGTTTCGCCGTAGTCGGTAGCGCCCTGGGCGCCGAAATCGCCGTTGTCGCTGGCACCGGTGCCGGCGATAGCATTCTTATGCCAGTCGGGATGTCTGCGTCTGCCGGGGTTACTGCCGCCGTCGCCGGAGGCGCTTGCGGAGCCGATGTTGGAGGTGCCGACCGCGCTGTTGCCGCCGTGGCTACCGCCTGTGGGCTGTGCCGTGATGCTGTCGTCGGGCGCGATGGTGCTATTTCTGCCTTCTTTCAAACTTATCAGCGCTTCTCTGTAGTCTTTGATGGCATGCACGTTGAAGCCCGACTCGTCGTCAACATCGTAAGAGTCTTCTTCTCTGGCTCCGCTGGGGTCATTCTTGCGCTGTTCTTCCAGGCGTTCGAGGGCGGCGATGCCACCACCGGTAATGCGGTTGAAAAACTTGTCGGCCAGGGGGCCGTTCAGTTTGATGGCCGACTGAAAGTCAAGAATAGCCATGCCGTCTTTGCCAAGGCTGCAGTGGCTGATGCCGCGCAGAATGAGGGCGCGGATATTATTGGGAGCGTATTGCAGGGCGCTGGTCAGGTCTTGAATAGCCAGTTTGTAATTGCCCATTTTGAAGAAGCACTCACCCCGCAAGACCAGGGCTCTGGAGTTATTGGAGTTGAGTCCGAGGGATTCGCCAAAAGCAGCCACGGCGCCGTCGTAGTCGCCAGTCATCATGCGGGCGCGCCCTTGATCGAAGCCGGTGTCCTGGTAGGCAAGACCGGCTAGAGGAAAGCCCAGGGAGAGCATCAGGCTCAGCGCAATCACTCGGCTCAAAGCCGCATTTCCGGCACGGCCGGCCATAACGGTAAATCCCGCAATATCTGCAAAAGGTCTGGATTTCAACTTGCTGCTTGGCATTTAATCTCTCTCGACTGTTCTTGGGAACTGACTACAACTCTTCACTGGCTTATTTTCCCGGTTTTTCAATTTCTTTGCACCGGTCGGGGAAATTATTCCATGTGTTTGCCCGGCCCCAGAACGGGAATTATCATGGAAGCCATTGCGAAGACAATCATGGCGCTGAAGACACCCCGGGAGACTTCATGCAGGCGGGTGAATTCGGCGTGGGCGGCCTGGTCGGCCTTGATTTTGGGTTGCAGGTCTTTCATGGGCGGGGCGATGCCGAAGGCGAAGATGAAGGCGGCCACCGCTGCCACGATGCTGGCGAAGTAGCGGGCCATGGGCCATTTGCTGCGTTTTTCCAGGTTTTTCAAATCGCCTTTGATTTCAATAGCCTCTGCTACCACCAGGGCGATGGCGAAGGCGGCGGCTACTTTGGCGAATTCCAGAAAGATGGGGGCATTGGTGGCGGCTGCTTCGGCCACGGGGATGCCCTGGGCCTTTGCCGCATGTACCAGGGTGATGGCGGCGAAGACTATGCCCGTGCCGCCTCCGAATAGGATGGCCAGGGCTACCAGTCGGACTATGCGGGCGATTTTAATCATGGTTTTTTCCGTTGTCTTAGTAAGCGGACATTTTAAACTGCGTTGGGATTACCTGGATATGCGTTGGATATGCCGGTCGGCTGCCTTGGTTTGTTTGGAGTGGTTTCCAGTGGTTGGTGATTTGGATGGGCTCTAAACCTTAGAACCTGACATTGGTTCCTCAGCCGGGGCGGAAAGCGGGCAGGGTGGTGTTTTCTTCGCTGGTGAAGAGGGCGAAATCCTCACCGGCGAGGCGCCCGGCCGCGCTTACCAGGGCACTTTTGTCAAAGCCGACAATTGTGCTCTCAATAGTGTAGTCGGCTCTGACTAGAAAGAGGCTGGGAACATTGGTGAGACCGTAGGCTAGCGTAACATCCAGGTTATCGTCCACGAGAACCGGCATGGTTAGCCCGTACTGCTCAATGAATTCCCTGGTTTCATCTTGCGAGTCCTGGCAGACTACCAGTAGCGGGCTTTCGTCTGGAAGCGGGCTTGCGTGCTCGGGCCGGTCCGGAGCCCCGGCGGCTTTCAGCCCGGCGTGTAGGCGTTGTATATAAGGAAGTGTGAGCTGGCATACAGGGCAGTGGACTTTGAAGATTGTTATGAGCACAAGGGGAAATCGCGCAAGTGCCTGACCCAGTGACTGTACCTTGTCTCTGGATGTTTTGAGCTGAAAATCAGGCGCTTTAGAGCCCTCAATAAGTGCTACCATTTCAAAGCCCTCCCGAGGAAAGATTTTATCCTCTTGGCAGCGAGGGGTTGATGCGGCTCAAATAGGCTGTATCTGCTCCTTTTATTATGATTGCTATTTTGCAGCGAGGCTACTTAGTTGAAACCGATCCGCACCATCGAAGTCACTCCCTTCCTGCCGCCCGAGTTGGAATGCCTGAGAGAACTGGCGTACAACCTGAGATGGACCTGGGACCACGAAACCATCAAGCTTTTCCGTCGCCTTGACCGCGACCTCTGGGATGCCACCGGTCATAACCCGGTTCTGCTTCTGGGCATGGTCAGCCAGGAGCGCCTCAATGAAGCCGCTCAAGACGACGGCTTTGTCAATCAACTCAATCGCATTTGCCAGAAGCACTACGATTATATGAAGGGCGAAGGCACCTGGTACGAGAAGAACTTCAAGAAGAGTAATGCCGGTGTGCTGGCTTATTTCTCCGCCGAGTTCGGTCTTTCCGATGCGCTGCCTATTTACTCCGGCGGTCTGGGTATTCTGGCCGGCGACCACGTGAAAGCCGCTTCCGAACTGGGTCTGCCCCTGGTGGGCGTGGGTATCGTTTATCAACAGGGCTATTTCCGTCAGTATCTTAATGCTGATGGTTGGCAGCAAGAGCGTTATCCCATCAACGATTTCTATAATTTGCCGATTATCCCCCTGAAAGAAAAAGACGGCAGCCCGGTGCTGGTGTCGGTTGATTTCCCCGGACGCAAAGTTTATATGCGCATCTGGAAAGCACAGGTCGGACGTGTGCCGCTCTATCTGCTCGACACCAATATTCCCGAGAACTCCAAGCAGGACGAAGACATTACCGACGCGCTCTACAAAGCCGATCGCGAAATTCGTATCCAGCAGGAAATCATTCTCGGCGTCGGTGGTATGCGCGCCTTGAAGGCTGTGGGTATCGAGCCCACCATCTGCCATATGAATGAAGGGCACAGTGCCTTCCTCGGTCTTGAGCGCATTGCTATTTTGATGAGAGAGAAAGGTCTAACCTTTGCCGAAGCAAAAGAAGTTGCCGCCGCCGGTCAGATCTTCACCACTCACACCGCCGTGCCTGCCGGTATCGATAAGTTCGATCCCGAGCTGGTGGATAAATACTGGAGCTCCTATTATCATCAAGTCGGCTTGAACCGCAAAGAGTTCTTCGCCCTCGGACGCACCGAGCCCAGTGACGAAACCGAGCTGTTCTCCATGGCCAACCTGGCAATCAATCTTTCTTCTCGCACCAATGCCGTGAGCAAATTGCACGGTGCGGTATCGCGGGAGCTTTTCAAAGACAACTGGAAAGATGTGCCCGAGCACGAAGTGCCCATCACCCATATCACAAATGGCGTGCACACTCGCTCCTGGATCTCCAAGGAAATGGCCGATCTCTTCGACCGTTATCTTGGACCCAAGTGGTCGGAAGATAATTCCGACCAGAACATCTGGAAGAAAGTTGCGGATATTCCCGATGAAGAGCTGTGGAGAATCCACGAGATGCGTCGTCAACGCCTCGTCAATTTCTGCCGCAAGCGCCTCACCGGGCAGCTTGAGCAGCGCGGTGCCACCCAGGTGGAACTGGACGAAGCCAGAAACGTGCTTGACCCGGAAGTACTGACCATCGGCTTTGCTCGCCGCATGGCTACATATAAGAGAGCTACCCTGCTTCTCAAAGATCCCGAGCGCTTAGCTCGCATTCTCACCAATAAGCATCGCCCCATTCAGATCATCATGGCTGGTAAGGCTCACCCGGAAGACGCTCCGGCTAAAGAGCTTATCCGTCAGGTCATGCATTTCTGCCGCCGCGAAGATCTGCGCAAGCACTTTGTCTTCCTGGAAGACTACGATATGAACGTAGCCAGATGGATGGTGGAAGGCGTTGATGTATGGCTGAATACGCCCCGCCGCTTCCTGGAAGCTTCCGGTACATCCGGTATGAAGGTGGCCTTCAACGGTGGTATCAACTGTTCGATTTTGGACGGTTGGTGGGATGAAGCCTACGAGCCGCATCTGGGCTGGGCTATCGGTCGCGGTGAAGTCTATGAAGACACCGACTACCAAGATGAAGTGGAATCAAATGCCCTCTACGATCTGCTTGAAAAAGAAATCGTGCCGGCCTTCTATGACCGCGATCAAGATAAACACCCGCGTGCCTGGTTGAGCCGTATGAAGCGCTCCATGCTATCGCTTTGCCCGGTCTTCAACATCAACAGAATGGTGCGTGAATACGCCACTGAGATGTACTTCCCGTCCCTGGTGCGCTATCACGATTTTGTGGAAAATGGTGCCTCCAAAGCCAAGGCTCTTGCTCACTGGAAAGAGAACCTGAAGCAGAAGTGGTCTCATGTGCGCATCGGTGCGGTTGAAGAGAATACCGGTGACACCATCAAGGTAGGCGACGATATGAATATCAAAGCCTGGATCAACCTTGGTGAGCTGAATGCCGAAGATGTAGTGGTGCAGATGTATCACGGACCCATCGATCAATATGGCAATATTGTGGAAGGGGAAGTGATTGATATGCGTCCGGATTCTTCTGCCAAGAAGGGTTCCGAGAAGCTGTTCACCGGCGCCATCAAGTACTTCAAGAGCGGCAGACACGGCTTTACCGTAAGGGTATTGCCGAGCCACGAAGACCTCGTTTCGAGCTTCGATACGCCTTATATTTGCTGGGCTACCGAGCCCAAACAGGTGAAGGTGTAAGGCTTTTGCTCAAGGTGTTTGATCGCCCGCAAGACAATACAAGAATGAGATGGACCCGGATTTTTCCGGGTCCTCTCCATTAGAAGAGACCCGCAGTATGAAGAGACCGCCACAGGGCAAGAGATTGTCTGGTCGAAAGTTTTTCCTTGCCTCAGTTTTGTGCGGCATGGTTCTATTCTTGCCCTTCTTCTTTCCTGAGCAGGCGGCGCTAGCTCAGTGGTTCGGTAGTGATGATGAAATTTACTCTAACTGGATGGTGGATCGGAAAACTCAGAGGCTTTTGAGTTCTGAGCAGATAAAGGCCAGGCTGGAGCGGGAAATGAAGGCGCTGGAAGGAAAACTTCAGGCTCTGGCCGCCGCTGTTGTAGAGGCAAAGGGAAAGTCGGCGCCCGGCTCAACCGCCGCTGATGCCGAGGCAGATTTTGCTGCTTACAGCTCACGCTTGATTGAGATCTACGATCGGCTGGGTTTCACGGCCAGAGCTGAAGAATTGATCGCCAGACTTGAATGTAGTTACTTTAAGGATAGCCAGTGGTTTTTGCAAAATTACTACCAGAGCCGCGATCACCGCAAGCTTGTGGAAATTCTCTGGCGCAGCTATCACCTGCGGGAGCAGGAACTTCCCCAGGAGCAGAGATGCTGTGACCTGACACGCATTGCCGATTTGCATTACACACTTGGTCAAATGGATAAGGCTGAGTCTACCTATAAGTTAGCCTCCGATATGGCTCTTCAACTTGCCCTTGAGGCGCCCGCTCAAGGTGACGGTAAAAAATGCGTCAGTATCGGTTCGATATATAGCTATGCCTGCTTTCTGGCTGTGCGAGGGCGGCTTGAGCCGGCGACAGCCTTGTATGAGCGCTGTCTCGGCTTTTGGGAGCGGGAAAAGGAGTTCAATTTTGGATCTGGATATGCTGGCTTCGACTATCTTGGAACCTTTCTCGAACTCATCAAAGATAAGGATGTGCAGCTTCATAAGAGATTGCAGAGCCGTTGGCAGTCAGTTTTTCGTGACCGAAAATTTGCCGGCATCTTAGATAAGAAAGGTGTGGAGGTGACGGCTCCTGAATTTGCGCCCTTCCAGGACCTTGTCAGAGTTTCCACTTTCTCCCAGGGTCTCGGGGCGGCAGCCCATAAGTACAGCCGGCTCTTTGGCTACGTGGATACCCGCGGAAACTGGAAGATAGCTCCTCGTTTCATTCGCGCCAATGCCTTCAGTAGCGGGGTGGCCACAGTCAAACTTTCTAACGGTCTTTTCCCCATCGATGTGGAAGGGCAGTGGACACCGTATTCGCTCATAGATAAAAACGGTAAGGAACTTGTGCAGTTGCCTGATATGGATGTCGGTGATTTTGAGGACGGGCTTGCCCAGGGTTATCGGCGAGGTTATATTCGCTGTGGTCTGAGCGACTTGATAGACGAAAACGGCGATATCCTGTTTTCCGGTACCTTCCATGGTCCGCTCAAGCGAGTAGGTAACCGGTTCTCGCTTTTAATCATTACCGGTCAGAGCAAAAGTGGTTGTATAGTCAGTCCCACCGGATACTTCATTGATCTAATGATGGAGCCGGACCCTCATAGACCGGGGCACAAGCGACTGGTGCAGATTCTTCCAGAGAACGGCGGTCCCACTTCCCCGCCTGGGGAGATTGTTTTTAGCAGTTCTTTGGAGAGTATCGGTGCATCGTCGGCGCAGTCGAAAGTTGGCTCCTTGAACTCAAGCGGCAGAGCCATGAGTGAGGGACTGGCGGCATTTAAAGCAGGTGAGCGCTGGGGTTTTGTTGATGCCGCCGGCCGCGTGGTGGTGCCCGCTAAATATGATGAAGTGGGAGATTTCAAAGACGGCGTGGCTTTCTATCAGAGGAAGCTCAAAAGCGCACACTCACCGGCGGCGCGCTGACTACGCTGCAAGCCGGATGTTCGCCGGGAATTGCACTGGCTCGAAATAACCGCCTCAAGCACCGAAGACTTGCCAGACATGCACGCAGAGATTGAGGAAGGTGAGGTTGTCGACCACGGAGCAGCAGTTACCGTCGGCGCTCTTATGGGCCAGGTCGGTGAATTCGCTCTTCATCACTACTCTTGATGTGGATGTGATCTTTACTTCCAGAGCCAGTTGGCTTTCCTGGCAGAAGCGAGAAAGAGTCACTTCGCCGCGCCAGTAGCCGACCTTGATACCGGCATCCTTCAAGAGGATGCCTAAGACCTGTGCAAAAACAACTTTCTCTTCCGCCAGGAACAAAAGCAAGAGTTCGGCCAGATATTCGGCCCGGGGCGCCTTGTCGGTGATTTCCCAAATTACCGCTTCCAGAGCCAGATCTATGTGCTCCGGCAGCGGTCCGAAAGCCTGCAACTTTTCCAGCAAGACGGTTCTGGATTTTTCCCGGGCCAGGGCTGCTTCTCTTTCCCGCGCTTCTTTGCGCAGGGTGCCGGGAGCCAGTCTGGCAGCTTCTTGCTGAAAAATGCTTGCGCTCAGAGGTGGTGCGATAAATCCGTGCGCAGCACCACCCTCGGTGATCTGTGCCGTATGGGAATTTGCCGTGGTGGAATTTGCTGTGTTCGCATTTGCCGAATTGAAATTCGCCGATTTAGCATCCTGAATCATTTTGTTTCTCCCCAGTCTCCGCCTGATGGCTGCAACTTCAGTTTCGTTTTGCGGAGGTGAAGTGTCACCAGTTATCGCTTGACTAGCTGGATGCATTATAAGGGCAGCGGAGTCGCCAACGCCCATAAAGAATAACCAATCATTTGTTACAGACCTGTGAAAAAACAGCCGTTTGGGCGGCGGTTTTCTTCGTAGAATGCCCACGGCAGGCTGCCAAGGGGTGTTGGGCGGGCGCTGGCGAACTACCCCAAAAGTAAGCAAGGGCTGTTCAAAAAGTATGGTGCCTATCTTGGCTGGAGGGGCGATTTGGACCCTTATTCCACTTTGATCTTGCCGACGCTGATGTTGTTCTCCATCTTCGGCTCCTGGCTGAGACCGTTCAATATATTCAGTCGGCGTTTGCTCTCCGGCTCCAAAAGGGAAACGTAAACCGTGTATTCTCCGGGTTTGAGACCCTTGGTTGGTTTCAGTTCGCATTCCCAAGTGATGGGCTTGCCCGGCACCCACTTATTTGTGGGGATGGTGGGGGTGTGCAAATAGTAGCCTTTGGCTTTGCCGGTTTCGTCGCGCATTTCAATTTGCAGGCGGTAGCTGGAGGCTACGTCTTTATCAAGGCTGCGCACCGGGCGCATGGCTGTTGCCGCGCCGATATTGGCGAAGGTGAAGGACATTTTGATGGGGTCGCCGGCTTTGATGCCCTCGGGCAGAGATACTTTCTGGGAAACAATTTGATAGCCCAGATGTTCTCTCAAGTTCTTCATGGCCGTCTTCACCGCTTCCGACGGTTCGGTTTCGTTCTTGGATGCATCGCCCAGGAAGAATTTAGTAGGTACTTCCACAAAACTGGCGCCGTCATCGAAGGCATTCTTCTCTACTTTGGGCAGGTCTTCCGCCTTCAGGTTATCGGTTAGCTGGAAGCCGGTAAGGGTGTCGGGGCGGAACTTGAGCATAACCCGGTATTGATCGAAACCGTGTTTGGCATCGTTCACATGCATGCGGGTCAAGTAAACGCGCTGGCCGTAGCGATAGATCAGGTAATCGGAAATTTCATCGAGACTGTCCTGCCCGGCGCGGTTGGGCGTAGGGGGATTGATGTCGAAATTGAGTCGGGCCGTGGGGAAGGCTTTGGGGAAGATATCGGCTACGTATTTCCAGTGTTCAACCAGTTGGCGCTGGCTCATGCCGTGCTCTTTGGTGAGGGTTTTTTCCAGGGCTTTGTAATTTTCCTGGTTGAGAGGTTCGGAAAGTTCAGGTACAACCAGGGTGCCGCCGGCTACGCCACCGCCGGTGATGCCGACGCTGTGGAGATTGGGATTTTTGTCATAGCGCTTGCCGAACTCTTGCACGAAGTTGCCCCATTCGGCCAAGTAGGTTGAGTCCCAGAATATCGGCATCTTGTGCTCGGTTCCTGCGGCGTCTTTGTAGGCGAGGGTCTTGACTTCCTTTTTAAGTACGAATTCCGGGGTATCCGATTCTGTTTTTGCTTCGGTGCCGCATGTGGTGACTCTCAAGATCAGAGTTTTGTCATGTTTGCCGACCAGGGCAAGCAAGTCATCCAGTTTCTTCCACTCAAACTTGTCATCTTCGGGGTTCAGTTCACGCCAGGAGAAATTGGCGGAGAGACCGTTTACTTCCGGCTTCTCCAGAAGCTTGTTGACAAGCTCGCTGTTATCTCTGTCGGATGGATTCAAGCGGGCGAAAAGTCCAATTTCTTTGTTGGTGACGGCCTGGGCGCCTGTGATTTGAAGGGTTTTAAAACCTTTTTTCTTAATCTCACGGTCCTGGCTTTTGTTGAGCGTGTAGTTTTTCTGCGGTACCGGGTTTAAGTATTTGGCCCATTCCTTGGGCTCCGGCTTGGCTTGAGCAGGCTCTAGAAGGGCAGTCGGACTGGTTAAGCCAGAGAGTCCTACAAGTAAAGTGAATGCCAGGACACCTGAAAGATAACTTACCGGTCGTTTCATCGTGATAGAACCTGTGTAGTAGGTGGATAATTAATAGGCACGATTGTACTAGCCGACGCCGCGGTGGAGAAGAGCGTTTTGAATCTTACCTTTCTGGGACACAGTGCCTTTCAGATTGAAGTCGGTGGGCTTTGCATCTATACGGATCCCTATATACAGGCGCCGGTAGACATTTCCCGGCTTCCCAAGGGCGACCTGGTTTTGTTCAGCGTGGGGCATTTTGACCACGGTGTTCTCATGGCCAAAGAGCTTTACGACCGGTGGAATTGCACCTTTATCGGACCCAAGCCCTTAATTCAGTGGATGCACAGAAAGTATCGTCACAAGATACCGGCCGACAAATTAATTGCCATTTCTCACCATGAAACCGTCAATTTCCATGGTGTAGAGATTACCGCCGTGCCAGCCCACCGCCCCTTGAGTCGTCTTGGCAAGACCATTATGCATTTGTTTGCCAGAAGCTCGGCGCCGGGTAAACCGGTGAACGGCTATTACTTCGAGGGTTTCTATCACGGCGGCGCAACCAAATATAGCCCCACCATCTCCCATGCCTTAAAGGGCAAGCGCATTCACACGGCTCTTTTGCCCATAGGCGGCAAATATGCCACAGCTTCGCCGGCGGAAGCCCTCAAGCTGGCTGAGGAAATTCGGGCGGAAAGGCTTGTGCCCATGCACTGGCAGCCTTTGAAAGAGCAGGTTTTCTTTCGCTATCAGTCTTCCGATCTTGTCAAGCTGGCTAAGACCTCCGGTTCCGTCGTGGATGTGCGGGCTCTGGCCATAGGGGAAGTGTTGCCGGGTTAGGGCGGCAAAATTTCCTTTGGAGAGAATGATTTAAATTCGCCTGCCGGGCGGGTAGAAGATGTAAGGACGGGATTTGACTCTGGTGAAAATGGGGTCAAGGCCATTTCATTGTGTCTATTGCAACGCTGCCGTTGGTTATCGGTTCGAAATACGCTCTTTAATACTGCCTGATGATGCTTGGAAATCGTAGAAATGAAGACAGAGGGTTCAATCGGCTGCCGAAGCAGGCTGGTTTGCCTACTCTCAAGCAATTGCAGGCAATGCTCAGCGAATCCCTGAAGGCGGTGGGGCGTACCACCCAGCTTCCTTTTGGGGATCCACCCGAAGATTATTCCCTGGCGGTTTTCAAAGACCGTGGTAAAGGGGATCTGCACTGGGCCCTTTACCGGGGCGATGGAAGCACCTCAATGTTGGTCTGGGACCAGGTAAGCATGGACCCTGGTTACATTCACCAGTTGATCACCGCTCAGTTTCCCGGCTTTGATTTGAAGCCGGTGGCTCTGCGCAGCCAGCCGACTTTTCAGGCTTCCAGCACGAGAGAACTGCAGACGGCCTGGGACAACTACGAGCAACAGTCAACCTCAATGCGCATGCGGGCCAAGGCCACCCTGGAAGGTGATCTCAAGAACCTGCAAATTCCCAACGTTTTGCAATCTATAGGTATGAGTAAGGGCACCGGTCGTCTGGAAGTGGAATCACCCTCTGAAAATGCCGTGGTCTTTTTTGTAGACGGTTTGCCGGTGCACTGCGAGCTTGGCAACCTGGACGGCGGCATAGCCATTCTCGAGCTGGTGGGCTGGGAGGAAGGGGAGTTTCGCTTTTATCCCGAGGCGGCAACTGAGAAGCGCACTATTCGCAAACGGCTGGATACCCTGCTCATGGAAGGGGCGGCCCTTGACGATCAATACAAGGCGATTCGCCAGAAAGGCATCAAGGAAAACAGTTTCTTGATTCGCGTGCACGACAGTTTGACTGAGAGTCAGTTTGAAAAACTGCTGGAAAACGGCACAGGCTGCGATATGAATTTGCAGAAGCAACTCTATCAGCAGATTGACAACAAAAGCAGGTTGTCGGACATTTTGCGCCGGTTCAATTTGACCAAACTTGACTGGGTGCCGATTATCTTCAATTTCGCCACTTGCAATATGGTCAACTTCGTTGACCGGCTGGCTGATTCGGCTGCCGATGACAACGCCGTCAGTATCGACTGGAGCCAGAGCCGTGCTGTAGACCGTTTGCTGATGCGTCAAGACACAGGCTTGTATACCTATCCCACCCTGCTCTGGATGCTGGAGAGGGAATTCTCCCGCTGGGAGAGTTTCAGTCGCCCCTTCTCCCTGATCCTTATGGAGATTGCCATTAGACCCACGGCCGTCAACCAAATTATCGAGCCTCTGCCCATCTCCGGTATCAAAGAGTTTGCCGAGCGGGTCAGTCGCTTCAAGCGCAAGACCGACGTGCTCGCACATTATGAGACCTTCGGCTATGCCCTGCTCTTGCCCGAGACGGAGGGTCATCTGGCTCGCAACATGGCTGCCCGTTTGAGTGAACTACTGGAGAGCACGCCCTTGAGCGGCGGCATGAGCGGTTATCCCCTCATGGTTTCCCTGGGAACCGCCTGTCTGCCTGAAGATTCCCTCACTGTCGGATCTTTACTGGGGCGTTCCAGACCAAAGCGAATAGACTGAACAAAACTGGGTATTAGGTAGGTAGTCAATAAAGTTCTTCGGGAAAGGTGCTTGGGAAAGTTGCTCGGGGGAGGTGCTTGGGGAGGTTGTAGGGAAGAAAAAATTGAAATTGAATTTGGTTTGGGCGGAAGCATTTTTACTATTTTTGCACTTTAGAACCGTTGTCGCCGTCAAGTGGTGAAATAATGGTCTCTGATAAAATTATGAATCTTTGTATAAGTTTGGATGTTCAGCCCGACCGGGTTGGCATCATGGAAAAAGACCGGATTGTGGATGGTTCAAGCAGGCCAGGGGAACTCAATCCCCGAATTTCAAGAAGTTGCCAATCCAAATATATCCAAATTTTGTTTTTAGCTGGAACTTATCCCAAGTATAATTCGTGGGTGTCTCCAGCCTTAGCTTTCAAAGTAGGTCCGAAGGGAGTTTCAAAGTAATATGGGTAAGTCAGTAGGCATTGATTTGGGAACCACCAACTCCGTCGTTGCGGTGATGGAAGGCGGTCAACCGACAGTGGTATCCAATGCCGAAGGTGGGCGAACCACTCCTTCTGTAGTGGCATTTACCAAATCGGGCGAGCGCCTGGTTGGTCAGTTAGCCCGACGTCAAGCCGTTCTCAATCCTGAAAACACGGTCTATTCCATCAAGCGCTTTGTGGGAAGAAGATTCTCCGAAGTCGACTCTGAGAAGAAGATCGTCTCTTATAAGGTAAAAGAAGGTTCCGACGGCGGCTGCAAAGTGTCCATTCAGGGCAAAGAATATTCCCCCGAAGAAATCTCCGCCATGATCCTGCGTAAGCTGAAGGAAGATGCCGAGAAGTACCTGGGCGAGAAAGTCACTTCAGCCGTTATCACGGTTCCCGCTTACTTCAACGACTCTCAGCGTCAGTCCACCAAGAATGCCGGCACCATCGCCGGTCTTGAGGTGCTGCGTATTATCAACGAGCCTACAGCAGCGGCGCTTGCTTACGGTCTTGATAAGAAAGACAACGAGACAATTCTAGTATTCGACCTGGGCGGCGGTACATTCGACGTATCCATTCTGGAAGTGGGCGACGGCGTATTCGAAGTTAAGTCCACCTCGGGCGACACACACCTTGGTGGTGACGACTTCGACCATTGCATCGTTACTCATGTAGCCGATGAATTCACAAACCTTGAGGGCATCGACCTGCGCAAAGACAGGCAGGCTCTGCAGCGTTTGACCGAAGCGGCTGAGAAAGCCAAGATCGAGCTTTCCTCGGTGACTGAAACCAACATTTCTCTGCCCTTCATCACTGCCGATGCTTCCGGTCCCAAGCACCTTGAGATGAAAATCTCTCGTGCTCGCTTCAACGACCTGACCAGACACCTGGTTGAGCGTTGCCGTCAGCCCATGGAGCAGTCCCTCAAAGACGCCAAACTGACTTACGACAACCTCGATGAAGTTGTGTTGGTGGGTGGTTCTACCCGTATACCGGCTGTACAAGAGCTGGTCAAGCAGGTCACCGGCGGCAAAGAGCCCAACCAGACCGTTAACCCCGACGAGGTGGTGGCGGTAGGTGCAGCTATCCAGGCCGGCGTGCTTGGTGGTGAAGTTAAGGGCGTTGTGCTCCTCGACGTGACACCTCTCTCCCTTGGTATTGAAACCATGGGTGGTGTTATGACCAAACTGGTAGACAGAAACACAACCATTCCCACCCGCAAAACCGAAGTGTTCTCCACTGCTGCCGATAACCAGACAGCGGTAGACATTTACGTGTTCCAGGGTGAGCGTCCCATGGCTCGCGACAACAAGCTTCTCGGAAACTTCCGCTTAGACGGTATTCCTCCGGCTACTCGCGGTATTCCTAAAGTAGAAGTGACTTTCGATATCGACGCCAACGGTATCATGAACGTCACAGCCCGCGACCAGAGCACCGGTAAAGAGCAGAGAATCACAATTACTGCTTCTACCAACATGTCCAAAGACGACATCGAAAAAGCTATTCGCGAAGCCGAAAATTACGCCGGCGACGACCGCAAGCGCAAAGAAGAAGCCGATGTACGCAACGAAGCCGATTCCATCGGATACGCTGTGGAGCGCCAGATCAAAGAGCTGGGCGACAAAGTTACCGCCGGGGAAAAATCTCGTTGCGAAATGCTGGTTACCGACCTGCGGGCCAAGCTCAAGGAAGAAGCCGATCTCGAAACCATCAAGACGATCATGAACGAACTGCGCGGCGCCCTGGTGCTCTTGCAACAGGCTGCCTACCAGCGCGGCGGTGGCGAAGAAGGCGGCGATGCCTACGGTGACAACGGCGGCTACGAAGGTGGCAACGGTGGTTACGAAGGCGGCGGCGGCGGTTATGAAGGCGGATTCTCCTCCTCCAACACCGGCGACGATGTTGTAGACGCTGAGTTCAGAGCTTCGGAAGACTAATTCCGCACTGGAAACTGCATAGCTTGAAAGAAGTCGCTCACCTTCTCGGTGGGCGATTTCTTGTTATGGACTGAAGGGCGAGATCTTTTGTTCGGCGCAAGAGCTTTTGATATTCTGTTATGCTGAATTAGTGAAGATCTCTAGTTCTATGCTCTTCCAACGATGAGGTGAGGATCTTATTTATGGAGCAGCGTCAAGCGAACTTATCAGATGCCGCAGGGGCTTTCTTGCACTTGCGAGCGGTTTGCCGGAACTCTCTGGTGCTTCCCCTTTCTCTTAGCCTTTCCCTGACGATGCTTTTTGTTTCTGCTGCCGCTGCCACAAGCCCGGTAGAGAAGCCCACCGGCAAGCCTTCCCCCAGCGAGAGCGGTAGCGTCGCCCTTTCGCAGGCGGCTTGCGACAAAGAGTTGAGCGTGCTGGAGAATCGCTTCTTCTTCCATCAATATGGTCATGATCCGCTGGAAAAGCGGTTGGAGCGACTGGAGCTGCTCATTTTGGGAGAGAGTCGTGCCGGTGGCGAGAGCCAGCGCCTGGCGGCCTTGAAGAAGGCTGTGCAAGAAAGAGACAGCCAGGCAGCGAAAGTTATGAAAGAGCGGGCCGCCAGTCCGGAAGTGAAGGCCGGCGGCGAGAGTTATCCGGTGGTCACCGGTCTGGAATGGAAAGTCTTGCAAAAGACTTATCCCAAAGAAAGCCTGGACCAGCGCTTGAATCGCCTTGAGGAGCATCTTTTCGGGGTGCCGTCCCAGGCCATGTCTTATGTGGATCGCATCGAGAGGCTGAGGAAAACAACGGGCTTTGGTGTGAGCGTGGCTCCTTCGGACGGCGGCATCAACCCCGGCAGGCAGACGGTGCCGCGCAATTTCAAGTTTGGGCCGCTGCCCAAGTCGCCCGGCAATAACGAGGCCTTTCCCGAGGGAGACGATTCCGCGCCGGGAGAGCCGCCGCAGTTTCGTACCTTTCAGGATAAGTTCGGCAATGGCGGTTTTTACTTTTCCAATAAGAGAACCCTGCCCATGCCCAGTCTTACGCCGGGCGGGCAGCCACGCCCTCTGGCTGAAATGTTTGATGAAATGAACCGTCAGATGATGGACATGATGCGCAATTTCAACGGGGTGGAGGAAATGCCCTTTCCTATCTCCCCGGACGGCACGGTCATTCCCTTTGGCACTCTGAAAAAGCCCGGCGGAGCCGCACCTTCGGCACCACTGCCGGTGCCGATTCCGGGCGGGCGCAGTCCCCTCAGAGTACCGGCTCCTGAAGAAAAACTGCCGCCTTACAGCGACCCGAATTCGATTTAGCTTCCGCCTTCAATGGGAGCTATTTCAATGGGAGCTATTTTAAACGGACGCCGTGCTTCTTATGGCTGGCTGACGGAAACCGAGATGATGCGGTCGCCTTTGGCTATGGAGCGCACTACTTCCATGCCCTGCAGGACGCCACCAAATACGGTGTACTTCTGATCGAGGCTGACCTGGGGCGCCAGGGTTATATAAAACTGGCAACTGGAGGTGTTGACGTTTTGCGGTTGGCGGGCCATGGCCACTACTCCGGCGGCATTGTGCTTGAGAAAAGGTGATGCTTCCAGGGGCAAGAAGCGAGGCATTTTTGCCCCTGGAGGTGTGTAGTTGCCGGTGCCGTCCCCATTGGGGCAGCCGCCTTGAATGACGAAGCCGGGCTCGACCCGGTGAAAATTGAGACCGTTGTAGAAGCCGTGATTAGCCATTTCGGTAAAGGCTTTCACGGTTATTGGGGCGTACTGCTGAAATAGTCTTATGACAATGCGACCCTTGCTGGTTTCGATGGTACAGGTGGGATCGACGGAATTCTGTGCGGCGGCCTGGGCGTTGGCCATGTTCAAGGCCTGCAGAGAAGTGCCCGCGCCGGGCGGATTCTGGAGCAAAGCCGAGGAGCCGGCCGGAGGTGCGCCTTGCATCCCGCCCTGGGCATTGGGATTACTGCCCGCGCCCGGGAATGCGACTCCAGCCGGGCGGCGCATCATGTCTACAGGGCGCATGGCAAAGGGATTGGGCTGCCCGGGTTGGGGCGTGAAACCACCTACCGGTGCAAAACCTGTTGCGGCTGAACCCATCTGCACCTGCCCTGGCACGGCTTGCCCGGGTTGCCCGACAGAGCCCGAGGGGCTTGCCGACTGGGCTGCGGGAGTGTAAGTGGTAGCATCGGGCGTGGGCAAAATGACTTCCGGCGGCACCATTTCTGAATACTGGGCCAGGCAGGGGCTGTTCAGACCACTGAGCACCAGCGCAGAAAGCAGAATGTAAGTCAGAGTTTTTCCGTTTGAAACTGTTTTTCTCATGGCCTTTTGCTTCTTGTCCTGCCGGCTCGGGCGGCCTAACAGGCTTTCACCCCTGTTCAAAAGAGATTTTACTTCCCCGCGGTGCACTTATGCCAGTCTGGTATCGGGTTTGCCCCAATGGAATCGGCATATTGCTGAGAAGATGGTGGGCGCAGCCCCTTTGTTCCCTCTTTTAACGGGACTCTTCCCCTTCCGGCGCGGGGCGCGAAGCCGCCCGGCCTACGCCATTGCTCTGCCTGACACTGCCAGTGCTACGCCTGACACTGCCATTGCTCTGCCTGACACTGCCAGTGCTACGCCTGACACTGCCATTGCTCTGCCTGACACTGCCAGTGCTACGCCTGACACTGCCATTGCTCTGCCCGACACTGCCATTGCCATTGCCTTATGCCATTGCCGATTGGCGGAAGCTAGCGGGTCAGGCTGAAACCGAAATCGGTGAGGACTTCCAGCCCTTCATGCTCTTGCAGGTAGGAAGCCGGAACCTGGCGGCTCACTGGTCCTCGGAAGGCAGCTTCGACGATGGCTTTCTTCTTCTCGCCGGAAGCCATAAGCACAATGCGGCGACTGGAGAGGATGGTCTTCACCCCCATGGTAACGGCCTTCTGTGGTGGGCGGCTTGCACCGAAGCTGGCCTGGTTAGCTTTTCTGGTGGAATCATCCAGCCAGGTACAGTGGGTCCAACTCAGGAACTGGGTGCCGGGCTCATTGAAGGCGATATGACCGTTGCCGCCGATGCCCAGCACGGTCATAGCCAGCCCGCCCTGGCCTTCGATGAGGGCGTCGTAGTTGTCGGTCATGCCCGGATGGAAAATATTACCGGCGTCAATATTAGTGTGTTGGTAAAGGTGTTCGCTCAAGAATGTATGGAACGAAAGTGCTGGTGGTACGTCCAAATAGTCATCCAGGGCAAAACACCGCACCTTTGACCAGTTCAGGCGCCCTTCCCGTGACCACGTTGAAAGGAGTTTATAGGTCCCGATGGGAGTTTGTCCGGTGGGGAGACCCAGACAGCAGTCCGGTTCAGTTGCTATTTGCTGGGCAACCAGGGTAGCGACTTGCTCGCTGAGCTGATCATAGGTTTCAATGTGCATTAATGGTAAGTTGTTTTGATGCCTTGGTCCGGGGTATGAAGTGACTACCTGGAGCAGTCCTGACTCTTAAGAGTCTGTTTTGAGTATTCTGTTTTGAGAAGTTTATTTTACCTTCCTACGTCTAACTAGTGGAATTCAATTTGAAGAGCGAAGTCAGGTCTTACAGTTTGTTTCAATTAGCCGGTGGCGGGAAGCGTCACCTGGCGCTGTTTCTGGCCCTGACACTGGGTTTCACTTTCTTCCTGCCCTCGACTTTCAGCCTGACGGGTGCCAGTGCTCTCGGTCAGGTGCCCACGCGCAAATTGCAGCGGGCTACCTTCCAATCTTTCTCCTCCGGCGGTGAACCGCTGGCACCGGCATCCGGTTTGCATTTAACCCCCGGACTGGACCGCACTCCCGGCACCGGTAGTCAGATGTATAACCCCGGTGAGCCCAGTTTGAACATGGGCTTGTGTCGCTGGGAAAGCCGCAAAATGCCCCTCAAAATTTGGATTTCACCGGGGCTGCAATTACCCGAGATGGGCTTTACCGAATTGCAAAAAGTTAGACCGGACCAGGTTTTTGAAATGCTGCAGCAGCCTGGAGATCCCTTCGCCGGCTTGAGTCAGGCCAGGGAGTGGACCGAAGATACAAACTACCAGGTGGCAGCCGGGATTGAGCAGTGGCGAGAGTTTGAGCGAGAGGGTATATTCAGTTTCGGCTTTACCACAGACCCCAGGCAAGCCCAGATCATGGTTTTCTTTGTGGATTCCTTCAAAGATTCAACCAGCCCCGGCGGTATCATGGTTGGTGGTAACACCTGCGCCCAGCTCTATACCTATGAGCAAGCTCAAAGCATTAATATCGCCCAGAAACCAGTGATCATTGAAATGTCCACCCTGGTAAACCGGGAGCCGCAAAAGATGATCGCCGCCTCCGCTCACGAATTCGGACACGCTCTCGGTATCAAGGCCCACAGTCCCTATCGTGACGACATTATGCACGAAAATCGGGTGGTGAATTCTCTCTCTCCCGCTGATAAGGCCACCATTCGCAGGCTCTATAGATCGAAACCGGCTTACGTCATGTGAAACTCGCGCCTCCAGCGATTCCGCAGAGTGGCAGTTGAGCCTGGTTTAGACGCCTGGTTTAGACGCCTGGTTTCCATACATGGGTAGGCGGACCTCTTCGGAAGTTGGCCGCGGTGCCATTCGTCTCAGGGAATACTACTTCCCGGCAAATTTCAGCCCTGCCTCAAAATTCAGCCCTGCCTCAAAACAGGGACCTCGCCGCTGGTTATGATTGAAATTCGAGCCGGAGACGAACAAACAGAGGCTTGAAATGTTCAATCGAGTATTTGCAGCCAATATCAAGCGCGAGTGCTCGCCGCTAGAAAGTATTGAAACTGCTGTCAGGGAAGGCTTGAGTACTTCCTTTGCGGAATCGCTGCTTTTGTAACAATAGTGATGTTGCGGAATATTGCATCAGCATCTCGGGACTTTTTGCAGAATGAAACCATCACTGTGACTGCCTTTAGGGCGTCAAGCAGATTTTATTTTTCTCGTTACATGAGTTTAGCGGTTTTTGTCTGACTTTCAAAAAGAGAGATGGTGAGGGCGATTCCTCTCCCTTCTACCGTTCAATCAAATGCAGTGTCGACCACCAATCAAAAGTAGCGTCGACCAGCAATCAACTGCAGCGTCGACCAGCAATCATTTTTGCGAAATCGGCACGGACAAGTGCAAGTCGGCAAGTTTGGTTTCTTGCCAGCTGCCGGCTGGAATGTAGATATCGGCGGCAGGGCTGAGGCTGGTGCCCGGTACTTTTATGGTGCCGGTGACACTACCGCCTACCGGCAGTTTGCGGGAGGCAAAACTGACTTTAGCTTCTTGAGGCTCCTTGCTGCCGTTTTTCACTGTGGCTCTGGCGCTGGCCGGCAGTTTGATCTCGGTCTGCCCATCATTCTGGAGGGTCACTTTCAGTTGAACTTCCGAGCGTGCTGCCTTAACTCCGGTCAGGTAGAGTCTGGCTGAGGGCGGTGCAGATGGTTGCGCCGTCTGCAACGGTAGACCGCCGCCGATTGAGGGCGTGTTCATGGCTTTGAGCACTGGTGCCGCAGCGAAACTGGGAATCGCCTGGTTTGGCGCGGCGGCGAAACTGGGAATGGCTTGATTGCCGGCCGCATAGACTTTGTTCAGCTCAAGGGGCTGAGCCTGAGCCATGTTTGCCTGAGCATAGGGCGCCTGGTTTGGCGCAGCAGCGAAACTGGGAATGGCTTGATTGCCGGCCGCATAGACTTTGTTCAGCTCAAGGGGCTGAACCTGAGCCATGTTTGCTTGACCATAGGGGGCCGGGCTTGGCGCGGCGGCGAAACTGGGAATCGCCTGGTTTTGCGCAGCAGCGAAACTGGGAATAGCCTGGTTGCCTGCCGCATAGACTTTGTTCAGCTCAAGGGGCTGAGCCTGAGCCGAAAGGCTCGGCAGTGCCGCCGGTATGGGTGTCGCTTGTGGTGGCAGGGATGGTGCCGGCTGGCTTGTGGAAGCGGCAGCTTTGCTCGCTTTTGCTTTGCTTTGTTTGGCTACCATGTTGAGGGCGTTTTGCATGTCTGCCTTGGAGAAAGCTTTCATTTTGCCACTCATGAGAGTGGGTGCAGCAGTTGCGGCCATGCCGCTAACCGAACTCAAGAAAGATTTGTCGGCGGCATAATTTTGTCCGGCGCCCAGAGCCATGCCGGTGATGGTCATGGGCGGTGCTGCCGTGTCCATTTTTGTATTGGCCAGGGCGGCGGCGGCAGAAGCGAGCGCAGCCTGCGGTGTTGCGGCGGCTGAGGCGGCGGTGCTGGATAGCGCACTACCGGTGCCCTGTGCCGTCACGGCTTCGGTGGTGGCGCCGACAACGGAACCGGAGGAACCGGAAGCTCCGGCGCCTGATTCGCCTGTCGAGGGCAGGCTGGGATCGGCAGTGGAACCGGCCGTCGGCGCGCCCATAATACCGCTGGTGGCTGCTTTCAATGATTGCCTTACGGCTTGCGTGTTCTTATCAATTTCCGCCTGCTGCTGCAAGGTGAAGGTGCGCATGGAGTCGAGGAAATTGGCGATGGATGCCACATGGGTATCGGTATTGAGAGGGCGGTAACCGTTTTCATGGGTCATGGAAACAGGCGCTGCCTGTGCTGCTTGAGCGGCAGCCGGGCTCTGAGCCAGACCGATAGCCTGGGCTGTGGGCAAGTTGAGAGTGGGCGGCTGCTCGCCAGGCATGGCAAGCGCTCGAATCTGTTCCATCACCTGGGGGCTGATGGCGCTGGTGTTGCCGCCTACGGTCTGGGTCGGTAACTCCTCACCGCGGGCGCGAATTTTATTGGCCAGGGAGAGCCAGTAGTCTTTGTAGTTGGTGTCGGAAGGGAAGAGTCCTACGGCATCGGTGGCTTTTTGATAGGCACCGGTGAGATTACCCTGGGCCTCCATGGTCTTAGCGCTCTGGAAGGACTTGAGCGCTTCTTGCTTGGCCAGAGCCAGTTTGAAGGATTGCCGGGCGGCAGGCAGGTGCGGATGCACCGGATTGAGTTGCACCACTATTTTGTATTCGGCTTGCGCTTGCGCCAGTTCACCCGATACTTGATAGGCTCTGGCCAGACCCAGGTGGCTGTTGGCGTCCTGGGGGCGGCTTGCCACTTGCTCTTTCCAGAGTGAGATGAGAGCGTTGGCTGCTTCTTTGTCGCCTTGATTGATCACCAGCGCTCTCGTCAAGTCGGCACTGGCGCCCACATAGTCGCGCATTTGCAGGCGGGTGATGCCCAGCTTCTTAAGGGCATTGGAAGAATCCGGATTTATTTCCAGGGCGCTCTGATATGAGGCTTTGGCTCTCTCGTTGTGCCCGGCTGCAGCTGCGGCATTGCCGGCCTTGATATGGGCCGTTTCACTTGGCTTGAGCCTGGCTGCTGTTCTGTATTCCACTTCTGCTTCCAGGGGGCGGTGCTGTGCCGAGAGTTTGTCGCCGAGACTGGAACGCTGAGCGGCATCTTTGGGGTTAACGCCCAGCTTTTGCAGGCTGGCATCAAGGGCCTGGTCTGCGGCGCTGGCAATTTCCGGGCTTACGTCATGGCTGTGACTCACGGCCAGACGGGCTTGCTTGGCGGCATTGGCATGATCACCCTGCTTGACGTGAGCCTTGGCTCTGGCGAGAGAGACCTTGGCCAGTTCGGTTTTCAGGGATGCTTCCTGGGGATGCTCGCTCACATAACGGCTGAGGAGGGCCTGGGCTTCCGCCAGTTTCCCCTTCTTAAATAGAAGCTGCGCTTCGGTTTTGATCTGCACCAGGCGCGCCTGACTCAGAGGCACATGGGCGATGGTGCGCTGGGGCGGTGAAATGGAACGGGCCGTGGCTGTCTCTTCCTGAGGCAGAGGGGCGATACTTTTAGGCAGAAGGGCTGATTTCATGGGTGGCGGCGGCGGTACGATGCCGTCCCGGCTGAAGGTATTGCTGCCGGTGTCGAAGCCGCCAAGGGCATGTCTGGCTGCTGCTGCCGGTACATAGGTGGGCAGCATGAGGGTATCCCTCGTGCTCAGGGCTTGATAATCGATGCGTCTGGGAATGTCGCCGCCGTCAGGCCCGACGATTACACGTTTTCTGTATTTGAGATCTTTGGGCGGACGCTGCTTCTCAGTGGTCTGGGCGGAAGCCATGGAGCAGGAAGTGGCGATGGAGAGTGCGGCGGTGCAAAGGGTGATGGTTCTCAGGGCTGCGAGTCTGAGGATTTCAGCCAGGGTGTGATTTTGATTTTGCCAGCGGGTCATTTGAATTAGCCTTTGCTTGCGTATTGCCAATAGCGCCAATTTGCCGGGCTGACTGTTTGCGGCGGTGCGCCTGAGGCTTTTAGCCTTGGGGTCCGGCGGATCAGGGGTCGGCCATTTGATCATGACTAATTCTATGATCTGTATCTTGACATGCAATGGTGATTACCACGCCTTTTGTCAAAAATTGACCCGCTTGTCTACGTGGGATTCCCCCTGAAAGTGCAATTGCTACGGCGTTCTCGGGGAATACGCCGGTGTGTCGTGAAAGTAAAAAAAGATTATTAGTTTTATTTAGAGATCGCAAAAGTCTATATTCCATATAGGAAGTTGCCCTACACTTGATAATTGCCTTGGGGCTAGCCGCCGGACAAATTTAGTCGGGTTGGTTCTCGTTTGACGAGCCGGGTGAGCGCCCAGCAGTTTTTTATTCCTCGCTCCATCACAAATATCGCAGAACTAGTTCAATGACAGCCATCTCTAAAGAACAGGAACAGATCCTCACCGAGCGCGCCCACTCTCTCACCAGGCAAGCAAGGTTATCGGCGGCCGTATTCAGCCAGTATTCGCAAGCCCAGGTTGATCGCATCGTCAAAGCCATGACCACATGCGCCATCGATAATGCTGCCAGGTTGGCACGCATGGCCCATGAAGAGACCCGAATGGGCGTCACTGAAGACAAAGTCTTGAAAAATCTGGTGGCTTCCGAGTTTCTCTACGCCCAGATAAAAGACAAGCGCACCGTGGGCGTCATCAAAGAACTGCCGGAACTAAACATGGTGGAAGTGGCTGAGCCCATCGGTGTAATTCTCGGTCTGGCGCCGGTCACCAACCCCACCTCTACTGTTATTTTTAAGAGCATCTGCTGCGCCAAAACTAGAAATTCAATTATCTTTTCACCGCATTTGATGGCAGCCGAATCATCCAACCTGGCTGCCAAGCTTATTTACGAAGCAGCTCTGGAAGCCGGCGCACCCAAGGGTTTCATAACCTGGGTCGATAAGTCTTCCCGTTTGCGTCGTCTGTCTGAAATATTGTTTGCCCATCCGGAAGTGGATCTGATCTTCGCCACCGGCGGTACACAGATGGTGCGGGCCGCCTACAGTTCGGGCAAGCCGGCTCTGGGTGTCGGCGCCGGTAACACACCGGTCTACGTGCACAAAACGGCCAATGTGCCTTCCGCCGCCATGGAAATCATTATTTCCAAGACCTTTGATAACGGTACCGAATGCCCTTCGGAACAGACCTTGATTATCGACAGAGAAATTGTCGATGAGCTTATCAGCGAGTTCCGTCGCTGTGGTTGCTATATTTGCGATGAGGCAGAGGTTGAGAAAATTGCCGATGCCGTAATCGACGCCCGCACCGGCGGCATGAATTATCGACTGGTGGGTCAACCGGCCAATCTGATTCTCGAACAAGCCGGCATCAAGGTTGATCGCCATATCAAAATGATTCTTTGTCCCCTCAAAGGGGAGTTGCGTCTGCACCGTCTCGCCGTTGAAAAACTAATGCCGGTGCTTGGTTATGTGGCAGTAGATTCCGTCGAGGAAGGCATCAACCGCGCTCTGGACATAAATTACGGCGGCGGCACCGGACACACGGCCGGTATTTTCTGTGAGGACGACGGCGTCATCGAGCGCTATGCCGATGCCATCAATGCCGGACGCATTATCGTCAATTCTCCCTCGTCCATAGGCGGACTTGGCGGCGTTTACAACCACCTCAATACCACCTTGAGCTTCGGCTGCGGCACCGGCGGCGGCAATATCACCACCGACAACGTGGGCATCAAGAACTTGCTCAACTACAAGCGAGTGCCCCGCCGTAAGAACTATGTGATTAGCTTCCAGACCACCAAGAATATCTATAGCAATCCCGGTTCCATCGAACATTTGAAGAGCCTCAAGTGCAAGAACGCCTTTGTGATCAGCTCTCGATCCGCCTCCCGCCGCGGTCATCTTTCGATGGTGAAAGAGAGCCTGCCGGAAGGCTGCCATGTGGATGT
This sequence comes from Candidatus Obscuribacter sp., assembly GCA_016712465.1. GTDB lineage: Bacteria > Cyanobacteriota > Vampirovibrionia > Obscuribacterales > Obscuribacteraceae > Obscuribacter. Next base: position 5,469,115 of record JADJQZ010000001.1, on the reverse strand, counting down.
CTTCTCCGATATCGGTACTGAGCCTGATTTCCCCACTATTCAAAGAGCCGTGCAGGCCATGCGCCTGAGCAAGCCCGATGCCATCATTGCCCTGGGCGGCGGCTCGGTGCTGGATGCAGCCAAGATTATTCGCCTCTTCTACGACTACCCTGAGCTGAATGTGCAGGAGCTGGCCGTGAACTTCCTTGACTTCCACCATCGTATGGTGGAGTTTCCCAAGGATATGCGCACCCAACTGGTGGCTATTCCCACCACCTCCGGTACCGGTTCGGAAGTGACACCCTTTGCAGTTTTGAAAGACGGCTTTAGAAAGGTGTCCATGATCGACGAATGTATGATTCCCGACGTGGCCATCATCGATGCGCAGTTCACCAAGAGCTTGCCCCGCGAGATCACCAGTGATACCGCCTTTGATGCTCTCACCCATGCCCTGGAGTCGCTGGTATCCACTTTCTCGTCCGACTATACCGATGGTCTGGCTCTCGAAGCGCTGCGCCTGATTTTTGAAGCCTTGCCCGAGACTCTCAAAAATCCGGGCAGTATTTTGCACCGCCACAAATTGCACAATGCAGCCACCCTGGCCGGTATGGCCATCGGCAATGCCTCGGTGGGAGTCAATCATGCCCTCGCTCACGCCCTCGGTGCCCGCTTCGATATTCCCCACGGCAGAGCCAACGGTGTCTTCCTTCTCTCCACCATTGAATACAACGCTCAGATTCCTTCCAAGTTTGTCTCTATCCCTTGCTATCCGCTCTGGGTGGCTGATCGCAAATACGCTAGAGCCGCTCAGTTCATCGGTCTCAAGGAAGAGGCACAGGCTGTAGACAGCCTTCCTCAGACTGAGAATCCGCACTTTGCCACGGAAGGCAGCCGCGGTCAGTATGACGGCATGGTTCTCGCACTGCGCCGGGCCGTTTACGATCTCGGTCGCCTGGCCGGACAGCCCCTCTCTGTTTCCGAATTGGGTATTGATCCGGCCGACTATCAGGCGGCTCTGCCCGAGCTTGTGGAAACCGCCTTCAGCGATATGAGTGTGCGTTCCAATCCCCGTTATTGCCTAGCCCCTGAGATTGTGCAGCTCTTCCAGGCTGCCTATGCACCAAGAGTCAGACCCTGATAAAGATAAGAACCATGAGCACTAAAAAAGACGAAGGCAAGACAACTGATAAGAAGATTGAACGTGTGCGCATCATGGGTTCCCTTGAGCGCGCCGTTGACGAGATCGATCGACTGCTTGCCGGCAGCACCGATGAAGTAGAGATAGATTTTTCCACCTGCACCTTTATTGCCGTGGAAGGGCTAGAGTGGCTGGAGGAGTTGCTCTTGCGCGCCGACTCGGTGAAGCGCACCGTGCGTTTCGTGAATGTGCCGCCCACAATTTATAAGGTGTTTAAAATTTCCCACATCGAAAGTCTCATGAAAGCTGCGGGCGGCGTCAGCAGTACCAAACTCGGACCGGCTTGCTGAGCGCCATGCAGACAAGCGCTCAGCCCGGGGCTTTGCCCTCTTTGCGCACCGAGAATCTAACCAAAATGTTTGGTAGCAGGGTCTCGGTAGATAAGCTTAACCTGTGCATCTATCCCGGCGAACTCTATGCGCTTCTAGGCGATAACGGTGCCGGTAAGACCACCACTATCGGCATGCTTACTACTCTTCTGGCACCGACATCCGGGCGTTTTTTTATTTGCGGTCATGACGGTATCAAGGACGGGCGCAGAATTCGCGGATTGTTCGGGGTCGTGAGCCAGGACCTTTCGGTATACAATGAGCTGACCGTCTATGAGAATCTGCGCTTTCTGGCGGAACTCTACGGACTGAAAGGGGCTACTGTCGACAAGCGCATCGAGCAAGTAATTGCCGGGTCCAGTCTGGTGTCGCGGCTCAATGATCGGGCCGGCAATCTTTCCGGCGGCATGCAGCGCCGGTTGTCTATTGCTTGCGCCATGATCAACGAACCCAAGGTGCTCTTTATGGATGAGCCGACAGTGGGTCTCGATCCGGCTGCCAGACGTGAAATCTGGACTAGTCTCAAGGACCTGAAGAAGCTGGGCGTGACCATTTTGCTCACTACCCACTATCTGGAAGAGGCGGAGATTCTCGCCGACCGTATCGGCATAATTCGCGGCGGCAAGCTGATTGTGGAAGGCTCGGTAACTGAGTTGTCGGAGCGCATTCAGGGCATGCGCGGTTTATCGATCAAGCTGAAGGACGAGGTAAGCGCCGATGGAGCGGAAATGGCCCTTAAGCTCGAAAAAATCAAAGAACGTTTCGATATCCTGATCAGGCACGACTGTTTGCGCAATACTATTTATTTGAGCCAGCCCGAGCATGTTTCGGTGAATGAATTTCTGCGCTTTGTTTTCGACTGGCTGGAGAGCGAGGACATTCCCTTTACTAAGTTTGCCAGCGGCGAACCAAATCTGGAGGATGTCTTCATGGCGGTGTCCCGCGGCGGACCGGAAGTGGAAAACCAGAGCCTTGAGTCGTCTCTGGAAAAGGTACAGGGTGGCCATCATTAGTACTTTGTATGATGCCGTTAAGGCCATAGTGGCTAAGGATATCTTAGCCTGGACCAGGCGCCCGCTCTATTTCTTCGCCAGCGTATTGATGGCGGTTTTGATTCTGGTTTGCGTTGGTAATACTATATCCGGTGCCAATGATATGCCTTTCGGGCTCTACGATCCGGGCGGTATCAGTGAACTATCCAGGCACCTGACGGAAAGCGGTCGCTTCCGCGTGCGGGTTTATGATGATCTGGAGAAGGCCAAGTCTGACCTGGCTCATGAGAAGATCGTGGCACTGGCTAATGTGGCCCAGGATCCCCTGGAAGATTCAGTGCAGATTCTCACGGCCGGCAATAATCCCCTGGTGGATGATCAGATTTCCATGGGCTTGCTTTCGGTGCTCACCCAGAAGGCTAAGGAACTCAGCTTGCCTCTGCATTCGGCCGCCCTCTACCAGGTGCATTTTGGTTTGAAGGATTACATTACCGCCGGATTGACCGCCTATCTGTGCTATGTGCTGGCTTCCATGAACCTTGGCTTCAGCTGGATTTATGAGTGGATGGAAAAGACCTACAGGCAGATTGTGCTTGCCCCCATGGGTCTGGATGCGGCCATTATCGCCAAGACCTTTACGGTTACCATGGAAGCTTCCACTGTGCTGTGGCTGGCTCTCTGTCTCACTTCTCCCATTTCAGGATTTACTCTGGGCAATAACTTTCCCTTCCTGGTGGGTTCTACCCTGCTCTCCGTCTTCACCTTTACTTGCCTGGCCCTGCTCTTTGCCTGCTTCCTGCGTACCATTCGCATCTACACCATGACTGTCTCTATTCTCGGTGTGGCGCTCATGTTTGTCTCGGGCATCATCACTCCCATTAAAGCCATGCCATATTGGGAACAGAAGCTGGCGGCCATAATGCCCCTTTATTACGCCTGCGATCTCACTAAAGGTGCCATGCTCGGTATACCCTGTGAGGTAGGTAGAGATGTGATTGTGCTTCTGGGCTTTGCATTTATCTCACTTTTCCTTTCGAGAACAGTACTTGCTCGCAGTCAGGCTTCGGTGTAGTCTTGGTTAACCAAGAGGAAAGCGGAGTGAGTGTGACTTTTTTGCCCCTGACAACAAAACGGGGAGAAGCCTCTTCCGGAGCCCGTGAGACTACCGGAGCTTCAGCCTCTGCCCTTGCCGCCATTAGCAAATTGGGCGCATTGGTGCCGGCGCGCCCATCGGGCCCATCCTTCGGACTGGCCCTGAGCCTGGCTCTGCCTCTGATTATTCCTTTCAGTGCAGCGGCCGCTGCCCCTGAAAAAGCTTCCCCGTCTCAAGCCGGCGCGGCCTGCGCTTCCCTCAATCAAGGTGGACCGGCCTGGAACACCGTCGAGCGCCTGCTGCGCGGCTTCAGTGAAGATTTCGCCATCACCAGGCAGAAGGGTAAGGAGGGTTTGGCTAGTGCCGGCCATTCGCAGCCCTCCCAGATTCTTGATTATCAAGAGATGTCGTTGCGGGCTCTTGGCCGTCGCCAGTGGGAAACTCTTTCGACGAGTCAGAAGCGTGATTTTTCGGCCAGCCTGGAAGCCCTGGTGGAGAAGCGTTACTATCCGCGCTGGCGCAAAATCTTCGGTAAAGGCAAGGTGACCTTTGTGGAAGAGACCGGCGTGGGCGGCGATACCCTGGTCAAGACCAGGCTCACCCTCGGCAAGAAGGTGGAGACATTAGCCTGGCGCCTCACGGATAAAGGTACGCGGGTGATCAGTTTATCTGTTTCCGACAAAGACTTATTGGAACGCCTGAAGTCCAGGATAAACTCCCGCTGCAAGAAGGGTAAACTGGATGTAGACCAGCTTATCGCCTGGATGCGTAATTCCGGCGGCGAGACGCAGACCTCTCTTTCTGTGGAAGGTGCTTCCCTGGCTGTATCGCAGGGCTCCAGCAATGTTGTGGCCGACTGACCGGGCTTTTAGTAGTTCTTATGCTGTTTCGCTCATTGACGGAAGCGACTTTACTGAGGCGCTACAAGCGTTTCCTGGCTGATGTGCGCTTACCTTGCGGTACGGAAGTAACGGCTCACTGCCCTAACCCCGGCAGCATGCTGGGTCTGGCTCAGCCCGGGATGCGGGTTTTGCTATGGCAGGCGCCGCCCGGCGAAAAAGCTCGCAAACTCAAGTGGTCCTGGAAGTTTGTGGAGGCTGACGGTGCCATGGTCTGCGTTGATACAATGCTGGCCAATAAATTATTCAAGGAAGCCTTTACCGCTGGACGCTTGCCTGAGTTTTCCGGCTATTCATCTATTGAAGCGGAGCACAAATACGAAGACAGTCGTTTCGATTTTTACTTGCAGGGCACTGCCGGTAGTGCCATGGTGGAGGTAAAGTCGGTCAGTCTTCTTGAATTATCCGAGCAAGGTGAGAAGCTGGCAGCCTTTCCAGATGCTCGTACCGAGCGCGGTCTCAAGCATCTGGAAACCCTGCGGTCTCTTAGCTTGAAGGGTGGCGACCAGTCCGTGCAATTTTATGTGGTGGCGCGGGGCGACACCCGGGCCTTCAAGCCGGCTGACAGCATAGACCCTGCCTACGGCAGGGCTTTGCGCCAGGCCCATGCCCAGGGCGTGGCGGTGCATTGCCGGGCCGTGGAGATCAAGCTTGAGCCTTGCGGCGAACACTGTTTCGATCTGGAAATGACCCTGGCTGAGACTTTGCCTCTCTTACTTAAAGAACCTTAGCGCGGGCGCTCAATACCCAGTCATTTTCCAGCATCTCCCGGCGCAGTGTGCTTCCCACACCCATGTGCTCGAATATGAGCCGGTCTATTTCCGCCTGTTGCCGGGCTTCTTCCGCCAGTATTTTTTGAAGACGGGGGAGGTTGCTTGTGGCGCTGCAGCGCGCTGCTTCTTTCATGAGTTCGATGCAGGCAGCGGCTTGCGCTTGCAGGCTTGTGTCCAGTGCGGGCGGCGGTAATTTGAAGGGCAGGCGGCGCAGGTCGCCTATTTGGAAGTTAATGGTAGGGTTGAGCCTGGCCAGCAAGTAGATGGCGGTGGCGGAATTGAGATAGGCCAGGAGAGTTAGTTTGTCTATGGTCCTGGTGAAGATGGCTGAGCTGGCGATGTCGAAGACGGCGCCCGCGCTTAAAAGCCTGGCCTTGAAACCGGAAGTGCCGATGTAAGAGTAGGTGATACCGCCCTGGAAGTAGAAGGCTTCACCTGGCAGGGCTCGTGATTGTCCCCGGCCGGCCCGGTAGGCGCGGATGGCTTCGCCGTTGGGATGCCAGTTGAGCCTGAGCGGTGTTTCGTAGTACCACTTGCGCCCGCCGCCTTTGTCATAGGGCACATAGTGAGCGGCTTCGTCAGGGAGCAGCTCTTCTTTCGATTTGACAAAGAGCTTGTTATTGCAGGTAAATAGTCCGTTCACTATGCTCAGCTCACCTTCCTTTTCCAACTGGCCCAGGCTGGTGAAATTGCTGAAAAGAGCCGGCAATTCAGGCGGTGCGTCGAAGATGAAAGGGAAACCGGGAATGGCCCGGGCTACTTCTAGTAAAGCGCTTTCTTGCAGTTCAATATCTCTGAGCAACTCCAGTTTGCCGCCGGCTCTTTCCTTCTTGTAGAGGCAGTAGTTGAAGTGACCCTTGCCGGTCGACTGGTGCTTTTGCAAGACTGGTGCGGTCTTTCGCTTTTCCAGGGTGATAATGGCGGTGTTCACCTTCTCTCCCGGGCAGGTGGGAAAGGCGCCTGCTCCCAGTGCCTTTACGCTGAGAAAGCGGGCTTTGTCGAGCAGTTCCAGGCGCAGCCGTTCGAAGCGCTGAATAGTGAAGAAGCTTTGTTGGGTGATGGTGGTGAGACGACCCTCATCCTTCAAGAACGCCAGCGCCAGTTCGAGAAAGGCTGCGTAGAGGTCGTTCTTGCTGTTCGGATAGTGTTCCTTCAGGTAGTCGGCGGTGATACTGTCCATGGTGCGACTGCTTTGATAGGGCGGATTCATTATTACATTGTCGAAGTCCCGAATGCTTTTCACTGTGCTGCCTGGGCGGCGTTCGCCTGGTCTGAGAGCGCGGTCGAGACTACCGAGCGGTAGCTCTAGCTTTTGCAGGTTGGGGCGGGGTAGTTCGCCCGAGCAGTGTTTGCGCGCCGCCATGTAGAGAGCCAGACCGCTTAAGTCAAGCAGGTCTCTATCCACATCGAAACCGCAAAGGCGGTCTTTCAGGAGAACTTCCAGGGCGGCTTGTGCGGGTTCGCCCCGGCTCTGGCTTTTGGCAAGAACCGCTTCCAATACCGCCACCAGTAAATGACCGGCGCCGCAGGCCGGGTCAAGAACGGTACTCTCACCGCTCAAGTCGAGACTCTCGGCCATATCCGCGGCAATCCAGAGGGGGGTGAAAAATTGAGTGTCCGCCAGATTGCTCGCCGGCCGGCTGATCAGATAGTCCGCGGGTTTCGGCTGAGGCGTTTGCGGCGGCAGAAATTCCGGCAGAAACTCCCATAAGTTGCCGGTGAAGAGGGGGGCGGCCAGGGCTTGCCGGGGGTATTGCAGCTGCCCGGGAAGATTGCCAAGCTGCTCCCAAAATTCGCTCTTCCGGGAAGCGAAGCTCAGATGGAAACTGTCTGTCAGACCGGCGAAATCGCTTGCGTCATAGATGAGTTTGGCCTGGGGACCGTGTATGAGGCGGTTCAGGGTCTCGATTAGTTTTCTGTCCAGGGGAGCCGGGCAGAGGCCGGCTGCCGCCAGGCTGAGATGAGCCGAAAAACGGGCCGCTTGCTGCCGGTCTTGCTCGGCCAGGGCGTTCAGGCTCCTGGCCAGCCGTTTGAGGAGGCTTGTGGCTGATCTGGTTTTCAAGTTAGGGGGCAAGCTGGGGCTCTCAAGTAGTCTGACTGTCCGGATTGAGCTGGATTTTTTTTACCAGTATGAAGATAAGTCTATTATTTGCCCCGCCACCGATGTCATTTGGTGTATAAAATTCCCATCAGTACTTAGTTTGGGGAATCAGGTCATGGTCAAGGCAGGGCTTGAAGATATAGTAGCCGCGTCGTCCTCAGTTTGCGATGTCAATGGTACGGAAGGACGTCTGATTTATTGTGGTTACGACATCAATGATTTAGCAGAGAATTCCACTTTTGAAGAAGTGGTTTATCTACTGTGGTACGGGCGCTTGCCCACGAAGACCGAGCTGGAGACTCTTTCCACCGGTTTGAAAACGAACAGACGCATCCCTTCCGATGTCGTCAAAGCCATGCAGCATTATCCTAAGGATGCTCTCCCCATGGAAGTTTTGCGCACCGCCGTGTCCATGCTTTCCATGTACGACAACGAGTCGGAAGACAAAGGCCGCGAGCCCAATATCCGCAAAGCTATCCGCCTCACCGCACAGATTCCCACCGTGGTCGCTTACTGGGATTTGATTAGAAACGGCAAGGAAGTCGTAGCGCCCAAGGAAGATTGCAGCCTTTCCCACAACTTCCTTTATATGCTTTCCGGCGGTAAAGAGCCCGATGCCGTTGCGGTTCGTTCTCTTGACGTGGCCTTGATTCTTCATGCCGATCACGAACTGAACGCTTCTACTTTTGCGGCCCGGGTTGCCGCCGCCACTGAAACCGATATTTATTCGGCGATTGTGGCTGCCATCGGCACCTTGAAGGGTCCCCTGCACGGCGGCGCCAACCAGGAAGTAATCAAAATGCTTCTGGAGATTGGCAGCCTCGACAACGTTGTGCCCCATCTCGATAAGATGTTCGCCAACCACCAGAAAGTAATGGGCTTCGGTCACCGGGTCTACAAAACCACCGACCCGAGAGCTTCCCACCTGCGCCGCATGTCCCAGGAATTGGGCAAAGGCATGGGTGAAACCAAGTGGTTCGATATGTCCGCCAAGATTGAAGAGATTGTCAAAGCCGACAAAGGTCTGAATGCCAACGTCGACTTCTACTCCGCTTCCGTCTACTACATGTTGGGTATTCCCACCGACCTCTATACGCCAATCTTCGCCATCAGCCGCATGTCCGGTTGGGCGGCCCATGTGCTGGAGCAATACGCCAACAACAGGCTGATTCGCCCCCGCGCCGAGTATACCGGTGAAAGAAACCTCAAGTACGTGGCTATCGATAAGCGTTAGGACCCTGCCTTCAGGGTGCCGCCGGTGCCGGTAATTAATTGAAAGAGCCCCGTTCTTTGCAGCGGGGCTTTCTCATTATTATTCGGCTTCGCTCGCCCGGGTCAAATTACTGGGCGGCTCTGGCCTGGTAAGAGAGGTAGACTTTCTCCAGATACTTTTCGAAATCGCTGTAAGCGGCAGGGCCCTTCTCTTCTGTGTTTTCACTTTCCTGGGCTGAATCCTTGTCGGCCAGCTTCTCTTGCAGGTACAGGAAAATTTGTCTGGCCACCTTGGGTCTGGCCTTTTCCGTCAGACTGCCCCGGCGTTTAAGATAATCCACCAGCAGGTCGTAGTCGGCCGGGCTAATGCGCCCTACATCCAGGGTGCTGTCGGCTTCCAGTCCGTCTTGAACCTTGATCTCGCTATCGGTCAGGTGAGCCTGGCGCTCTCTAATGACTATGGTGCCGGCGCACATGTCTCCCAGTCGGCGCTCATTTTTGTCTACCAGCATGACCACCAGACCCAGCAGGAAGACACCGTCGGCCACGCGAAGCAGATTGCGAATTATGGAAGCGCCCCAGCCGATGGGCTGGCCGGTGCGCTCGATCACTCTAATTTCAGCCAGCTTCTTGCCAGGGGTTTGTCCTTTCCAGGCGCCCTCCCAGACAATAAAGTAGAGGTTTTGCATGAAAAACATACAAAGGATGGCCAACATGGCTAAAATCGAGTAGGCGATACCCTTGGTCTTGGAATCGAGAGGGGCCACTGAAATAGCCATGCCGACGGCCACGGCCAGAATGGCGATGAAGGCAAAAATGGCTACCTGAATGAGGGTGTCGATGAGCTGAGCCAAAAGCCTGTTGCCGATGCCGGCAATCTCCAGGTGTAGATCCACGTTTTCAGGGGTAGAGATAGAGTAATCTGGCTGTTGCATCGGCTTTTCCGGTTATAGCTTTGGGAATTGAAAGAGAGTTTTGTCTTGACTATGAAATTCGAGCTTAAATGAACGTAGAGCGCTGGTTGAGAACTCGCAGGTTGTCATGGCAAAAGCTGGAGGACCTGCTCAAACAAGTGGACCGAGGTGGGCTTTCCAGTTTGGACCGGCAAGGGCTCACCGAATTGGGACGTCTATATCGTGCCACCTCCGCCGACCTTTCTCGCGCCCGCGCCCTCAAACTCAATTCCGACTTGCAGATTTACCTCAACAACCTGGTGGTGAGAGCGCACAACCAAGTCTATCAGAACCGGGAGAGTCGCCTTTCCGACATTTTGCAGTTCTTCCTGCATGGTTTTCCCCGGCAGGTGCAGAAAAATATTTTGTATGTGCTGGCTGCTTTCCTGATCTTCATTTTGCCTTGCCTGGGCTGTTACCGGGAGGCGCTATATGATGCCAATTTCGGGCAGTTGGAGGTGGTGGCCGGGCATTCCCTGGTGCCGGAAGAGATGTGGCACATGATCGAGAATCGCAAGATGTGGACCGACTCGGCTCAAGATGCCAGTCCGGCTGTCTCCAGCGCCATTGCTACCAACAATATCAAAGTTTCAATCATGGCCTTTGCCCTGGGTATTACCTTCGGGCTGGGAACGATCTGGATATTGGTCATGAACGGCATGCTGATCGGCACTGTATTTGGTGTCTGTCAGGACTACGGCATGGCCGGGAGGCTGGCTGCTTTCGTGGCCGGTCACGGCGTCATTGAGTTGACAGCCATCTTTATCAGCGGCGGCGCCGGTTTGATGCTGGGCGCAGCCATGCTCTTCCCCGGACAGTTCAGGCGGGTGGATTCCCTGCGCCGGGCCGTCCGACCGGCCATGGAAATGTTCGCCGGCTGTGTACTGATGCTACTGGTTGCTGGTACCATAGAAGGCTTTGTTTCGCCGCGCACCGACATCGGTGCCGATGTAAAATATATGGTCAGCGCTGCTACGGCGGCCATCCTGATGCTTTATCTTTTTATTCCCCGTCCTAAAGCTCACCAGCTTGTGTCCGAGCTTCCCGAAACCAAGTAAGAAAGGCAACCCCTGAAAATGGATGAATTGACCTTCTGGTATTTGATAGACCAGTCAATTGATTTAACCGAGGAACTTTTAAGCGATAAGCAGGGTCTAGATCCTATCGACGCTCAACTTTCGACACTCAAAAAATTGTTGTCCAAGTTGAGCGAAGATGAGCTTGTGGGCTTTCAAGAAATCGTCGATTACTTGATGGACCAAGCTTATACCTGGAGTCTATGGGGGGCGGCTTATCTAATGATGGGCGGTCTGTCCGACGACGACTTCGAGTATTTTCGGGCCGGCTTGATCTTGCGCGGTAAGGAAGTATATGAAGGAGCCCTGGCTGAGCCCGACTCCCTGGCTGAGCATACCGAGATTCAGCTTTGCGAAGACTTGCTCTTCCTGGCTTGCGAGGTATATGAAGAGCGCAGTGGTGATGGTGCTATTTATGATCGCTACCGGGAGGTCATGAATCCCGAGCCGGCCGGCGAGCCTTTTGATGAAGACGATGAAGGCTATTTTCGCGAGCACTATCCTCGTCTCTGGCAGTTGTATAGCCAGGAGTGAGAGGGCGGCGCTTTTCCGGCTGCCTCAGGACCAAATTAATTGGCGGCACGGCAAAATTGCTACTGGACTTGTCAGCCATCTGAGCTAAAATAGCGGTAGCGTCCCTGGTATCATCTTTTCCCATAGCGGCATACGATGATCCAGTGCTTGCCCCGGAAAGATGACGACTGTAACGGATCTTTATTTGCGATAGATATCTTTTGCTTCGTTTCGCTTTCCTCATGTATGGTTTTTTGATTTTCTAGTAAGGAACCCGGCTCAATGGTAACAGCGCCAAATCTAGAGCGGTCGGAAGAGTCGAATGAGGCTCAACCTGTGAGAATTTTGGCTCCCGGCGCCGCCTTCAAGGAGGCTGCCCGCAAGAAGGCTAATACCGGCCCTAGTGGCAAGGGCAAAGAGGGCAATCCTGGTCAAAGACCCAGGCGTAAACGTCCTCTGCCGCCCGGCCAGCGTCTGGTGCGCGCTTTGGCTGTGGCTACTTTGCTTGTGGCCGGGCAGAGCTTCTTCTCTCCCCTGACCGGACCTTGTGAGAACTCTACGGCCGGTGCCTCTCCCCTTGTGCCGATTGCTGCTCCCTTTTCTCTTTCAGCGCCCCTGAGTGAGTTGCGCCGCGAGATAGAAGCCAATTGCCAGCTTAAGAAGTTGACTCCCGGTGTCTTTGTGGTTGACCCCAAAAGTGGTGCCTACGTCGACTTTAACGGCAATCGCAGCTTTGCCGCCGCCAGTATGATCAAGGTGCCGGTCCTGGTGGCGCTCTTTAGTGCCATTGACAGGGGCGACGTCGATCCCAAGAAAATTCTGGAGATTAAGACCGAGCATGTGGCCGGCGGCTCCGGTTATCTGCAGTATCGTCCGGTGGGCACCAAGCTGCCCCTGATGCAGGTTGCCGAGCTGATGATCATTATTTCCGACAATACCGCCACCAATATGATCATCGATTTGCTGGGCGGCAAAGAACAGGTAAATAAGAAGTTCACGGCCTGGGGATTGAAAAATACGGTCATCAATAATCCCCTGGCCGACCTCACCGGCACCAATCGCACCAGCCCTTACGACCTGGTCTACTTGCTTGCCCGGGTGGAGCGCGGCGATCTCATGTCCGATACCTGGCGCCAGCGCATGCGCAAGATTATGGAGCGCACCAAAACTCGTACCCTCCTGAACCAGGGTCTGCCTCCGGGGGCCAAACTGGCTCACAAAACCGGCGATATTGGTTCTATGGTGGGTGATACCGGGGTGGTGACCACGGTGGATGGGCGTAAATATATAGTGGCGGTGCAGGTGCAGCGCCCTCACAATGATCGCCGTGCCAACGAATTGATTCGCAAGCTCTCCGGCATCATATATACGGCTTTTGCTTCCCAGCCGGCGGCCCTCAAGCCTCAGCCTGCCGCCCTGGCTCAACCCAGCCAGGCTGGTGAAAGTGAGCCCGCTGCCGGAAAAGTAGAGGGCGGTGCCACTGCCGGTGTAAGCGAAGGGGCGGTCAGTCCGGCGCCCGAACCGGCTCATGACATGTCTCATTGAAATCAATTTGACATGGCGAATTGAAGGTGCTACTGTGTTAGAAGTAGTCCGATAGTTCGACTGTGGTTTCTTTCCTTTCTAGTTAGTGTGCGCCCGGGCCGTTGCCTCGGGGGCTGCTGCTTTGTGCTCTTAATGTTTGTGTCGCAGGCGCAAGCATAGCTCTTGTTGTGTTTTCTCTCCTTATTTATGAGGCCCTAGCCTTGAGCGAAGCTACCTTTACCCTGGAAGAACTGGCAGAAGAGAGCGGTTTTGATAAGCGTGTGATCCGAAGCTTTATTGAAAACGGCTTGCTCCTCGGTCCTGATTCGCGCGGTCGCTATGCCCGTTATGGGCCGGGTCATCTGACCAGGCTCAAGGCTATTCGCAATCTGCGAGAGCGGCAGTCCTTGAGTTTTAACGAAGTACGCCAGGCCCTCATGGGTATGTCCGACGAAGACATTCGCACCCTGGCCGAACCGCCGGTTTCACCCAGATTTAGGGGCAACCGTCGCTCTTCCGTCATTGATTATCTGGACGGTGTGCGGGCCGGCCTTTCCGGCCAGACCAGAGACTATGTCGCCTGTACTGCGGATGACGACGATGATCAGTCTGGCACTCTGAGAGGAGCCCCGCCGCGGGAGCAGGATGCCACCTTAGCCGGTACCAGCCGCAAAGTCGAGCCCGAACACGGCGGCGAAGATGAGCCGCCTCCGGAAGCGCGAAATGTGAGCGGCTCGCCGGTGGATCGACTCTTAACAGCGCTTAGTTCCCTCACCGGTTCTTCCGGGGGTAAAGGGCAGTCTCGCAGCGAAGTTTTGCATAGATTCAGTGTAACTCCCGATATCGAAATTTCCATTCGCAACCTATCTGATGCTTCTCAGATAGAGCGGTGGGGCCGTATTTGCGATTCTTTGCGGGAAATTCTACTTGGAGGTGGACAGTGAGCGACTTACTAGAATTGAGAGCCGCGTTCGACAAAGGCTTGGTTTCCGATGGCGGCGGGTCGGTGCGCTACCTTCTTATCGAGGCCAAGGCCCGGGAGCCCCTGGATCTGTCTTGCTATGACGGCGATTCCCCCTGCGATATGAATATGAAGGCCGGTGCCGCACTGAATCTGGTGCTGGTCATTGATGCTTCCGGTTCCATGAGCGGTGCGCGCATCGCCGAGGCCAAGCGCGCCGCCTCCCAGATTGTGAAAGGTCTGGGCAGCCGTGACTACATTTCCGTGGTCTCCTTTGCCGAAGATGTGATCGTGCATGTGGACGGTCGTCTTTGTGATTCAAACGGGAAACGGGCCGTGCTCTCGGCAATTAAAGACATTGAAATTCGCGGCTCCACCAATCTCTGTGAGGGCTGGCTGACGGGAGCCCGCTGTGCCGGTCGGGTTATGGAAAAGCGAAGCGGATTGAAGAGTCATGTGCTGGTGCTTTCCGACGGCAGAGCCAATTTTGGTACCACCGACCCGGGAGTGCTGGCGGTGCATGCCCAGCAACTGCAGCTTCGCGGGTTGACCACATCGGCCATAGGGATTGGCGAGGATTATTCTACGGAGCAGCTTTACACCATGGCCGTTCATGGTGGCGGAGTGGTTCATCATACGCCCAATTCCGATGAACTGGTGGCAGTGGTGTGCGGTGAACTGGAGGAGCTGAGGCGCCGGGCCGTGGAAAATCTAGAGCTGACAATCTCCTACCCGCAAGAAGTGACGGTTGAATTGCTTTCATTCCTGCCCTGTGAGTTTGCAAATAAGGGCAAGCTGATGGTCAACCTGGGCGGAATCTCTAGCCAGGCCTGCCGTTCTCTGGTTTTGCGGGTGAAAGTGGCGGAGCAATATGACGAGCAAAGAGGGCTTATCAAATTTGGTATTGTCGGCAGTTATCGGCAGAGCAACGGTGAGGAAACGGAGCTAAGCACCAGGCCCCTGCAAGTCAGCCTTCGCTATGCCGATTACGACCTTTCTTCCACCCAGGCGGTGAATAAGACGGAAGCCCTTAAAATTGCTGAAATCTGGCAGTCCTGGCTCATTTGGGAAACTTGCGAGATGAACCGTCGGCGCAATTACCAAAAAATTGACCGCTTTCTAGGACGGGAAGAGCGTTATATGAAGCGTTTCTGCGGTAGTCTGGCTGAGGCCCAACCCCTTCTCAAGGAAGTGAAGGAATTGCGACGCCAGGCCTGTATTGATTGGGATGAAGCCAGCCGCAAGGAGATTCAGTCTTCCTCCTTTCGCCGCTCCTATGAAATTAGTGATATGCGCACCATTTCGCCGCGCCAGTGGCAGACCTATTTGCCGGGTTCCACCGGTGCCCCCTGAGACCCTGGGGGGCAGCGTAAAATCCCCAATGACGGCTCTGGGCTCCTGCTCTATGCTCTGTCTTGAGAGTCTTCCCAGAGTAAGTGCTGTGAATCTTGAGGGGCAAGCATCGAAAGTTGAGCTGAGGGAAGGGTTAGCGGTCTCGTCCTTCTGGCTTGAGCTTGGCCCTGATAGGAAAGAGAAAGCAGCGGCTGTTCAGACGCCGGTGCAGGCGGTTGACTTGAAGGAAGTTTCCGCCTCTGGCGATAAGGGCCTTATGGCTCAGACCGGAGATTTCGTCAAGGAGCACTGGTCGGAAGGGTTGGCACTGGGCGTTCTGCTTGGCGGGGCTGTAATGGCCAGGCGGCATCTGGCTGCCGGAGCTGAGATTTCGGCTTTCGTGCGCAAGAACCCCGGGCATTTTCTGCCTGATGAAGCCAAGGTTTTGCGTTCTATCAACTGGCGCGCCGAAGGGCGCTTGCCCAGTCTGCTCGATGCCAGAAACCCGAAAGCTGAAACCCTGGTGATTGGCAAGCTGAAAGATCTGGAGCGTTATGAAGCGCGCCCCTCTGAATTTATGCTGCGCTGGCCTGATGAAAAATATACCGCTTTCAGTAAGGCTCAAAATCTGTCCCTGCTTCATCGCTGGCTCAAGAGTGGGGGATCGGTTCTGGACGTCAGCGGCAGTAATGTTGAGAGCGGTTTCCTTCACACGGAACGAGCCTTCATAGGGTCGGTGTCTAAGAAATTCCCCGGACAATATCTGCATCAGATCACTGGACGCACGGAGCCGCCCCTGGCCAGCCGCATTAAGTGGTAGGAGCTCTGCTTTCGTGTTTCTCAGGACTGCTATGATCTAGTCAGGTCAGGTCAGGTCAGGTCAGGTCAGGGCTGAGGCGTTTGTATTAATACTGTTTTCGACGATTCCAACTTGCCTGAAGATTGCAAGCAAGGTTCGGCTGAAGCCGTGGCATTGGCTCTTGTGGGGCCCCTGGCTGCCTCCGTATTTTTGATTGCGGCTATCGTGCTGGTCAGCTGGGTCTTCGCTCTACCGCAATTGACCACGTTCTTGAACGGCAAGCCGCCTATGGCTCCCACCACGGCGGCTGCTTTTCTGGTTTACAGCGGCTATTGGTGCTACTGGTACTTCCTGGCCCGGGGCAAGAGCTTACAGTTGCTTCGCCGGGTGTTGGGCCTTTTCTTGATGACAGGCAGTTTTCTAATACTCCTGCCTTACCTCACTAACGGTCCCGACCTGGAAAACCTGCTCCACGCCGAACGTCTCCCCACGGTTGAGATTCCTTATCCCGGCCGGATGTCGCCGCTCACGGCTTGCATGTTTTTCAATCTTGGCCTGTCTCTTGTACTCTTGCTCCACCGCATAAGAGGCTTCTTTGTCGCTCAGTTCCTGGTGCTTCTAAATATTTTCATGAGCCTGGTCTTTCTGGTGGGCTATCTGATGGCTGAGCCGGTGCTCTACTCGCCCGGACCCTACACCTCAATTTCCAATTTGACGGTCTTCTGTTTTTTGCTTGTTTCCTTTACCTCACTTTGTGCATATCCAAGGCAGACAGTCGCTTCTCTCTTCGCCAGTAGTTCCCTGGGGGGCTTTGTGGCCAGGCGCCTTTTGCCACTATGTTTTCTAGGGGCCGTCTTCGGCGGCAGTGTCTGTGTCATGGGTGAGCGTTCCGGTCTCTGGAGTAAGACCCTCGGTATTTCCTTGCAGGCTGTGATAGAGGCGGCGATTTCCGGTTCTCTGGTGGCGGCCATTGCTCTATCAATTAATAAGATCGAGAGGGACAGAGAACAGGCTATCAAGCACAAAGAAAAACTGCTCGGGCAAAGGGATAATTTTATGGCGGTGCTCACACATGATCTAAAGAACCCGCTCATAGGTAATGAGCAAGTGCTCTCGGCTTTGATGCGGGGGCAATTGGGGCAACTAACCGAGGGGCAGAGTCAGCTTATCGGTGTTGTGAAGCAGGCCAATCACGAACTTCTGACGATGATCAAGAATCTTTTGGCCCTCTATCGATATGACAGAGACAATCCGGCCTTTGATTTTTCTGAGATCGATATTGCCCTGGTGGTGCAAGAAGCCCTGGCCAATGTGCAAGAGCTGGCTAGTCTGCATAAGGCGGAGATTTCGACGAGCGTGGCGACGGAATTGCCTCTGGTAAGGACTGATTTTACTGCCCTTACCCAGGTTCTTACCAATTTGCTGCAGAACGCAATTAAGTCCGGCAGCAGTGAAGGAAGTCGTATCTCCTTGGAGGCTAAAGTTGAGTCGGTGGATGGGCAGGCAGAGCCCAGGCATGTGGTTGTTTTGCTGAAGGACCAGGGGCTTGGATTGACCGAGAGAGAATTAGAGTTGCTCTTCCATGGCTACCGTCAGACCGCGGGCGGCGTAGAACAATCTTCCGGAACCGCTCTCGGGCTTTATCTCAGCCATCAGAACGTGCGGGCAATGGGGGGCAATCTCTCTTGCGATAGCAAGCTTGGTGCAGGCTCTACCTTCAGGATTGAGCTGCCTCTCAGTCTTAGACCGGTTGCTGAGGTGCTCTGAGGATGGGAATGAAGATAGTTAGGCTTGATACTGCTTATGGTGCCTGATTTGAGCACTGGTTCTGATTCGGTCGAGGCCAGGTTCGTTGGGCTGGTGGGGCCGCTTGCCCTTCTGGTGGCGGTGATTTCCGGCGGCGTGCTTGTGGGTTGGTTGTTCGGCGTGCATTCCTTGCTTGAGCCTTTCTTTGGGCCGAAGTCCATGTCGCCTTGCACGGCTCTGGTTTGTTTCATTACCTCAAACTATTTGCTCCACTGGCATTATTTTGCTAAACACCTGAATATGAAGCTACCCAGATTGCTTCTGGGTGTTTTTCAGATTGCCGTCGGATGTCTGGTACTGATGCACTATTTGCATTTTAATACTCCGGATTTTGAGGAATTGCTCTTCCCTCTTCAAGTTTCAGAGTCGAGTGACGGCGCTCAGAGTCGAATGTCGCCTACTACAGCCTTTAACTTCATGTGCCTGGGCCTTTCCTTTGTCTATTTGCACAAGCGAGTGAGAACAATCTACATAGCTCAGTTGATTATACTTTTCCTGATATCCATTTCCATGGTGTGCTTGATCGGCTATCTGTTTGGTGAGCCCCGCCTATACAGCGTCGGCGATTATATGCAGATGTCCTTTCCAGCCGCAGTCTGCTTTCTTCTTCTTGGTCTGGCTCTTCTTTTTGCCTGGCCCACTTACACGGTGTCCGCCATTTTTGCCAACAGCAGGCTGGGCGGCTATGTGGCGCGCCGACTCTTGCCCCTTTCTTTATTAATGGCTGTACTGGGCGGTGTACTTTGTCTTTTCGGTGAGCAGTATAAACTCTGGAGCTGGAGCCTGGGTTCGGCAGCACAGGCAGTTTTTGAAGCCACTTTCTCCAGTTGCCTGGTGGCGGCTATAGCTGTTTCCCTCAATAAAATCGAGTGTGAGAGGGAAGACTTCTTGCGCCGCAAGGAAAAGCTGGCCGCCCAAAGGGATAATTTTATGGCCGTGCTTACCCATGATTTGAAGAACCCGCTAATTGGCAGTGAGCAGGTTTTAACCGCTCTTATCACTGGTCAGACGGGCCATCTTAATGCAGAGCAAACCCATGTTTTGGAACTTGTGAAACGGTCCAACCATGAACTGATATTGATGGTGCAGAACTTGCTTGCACTTTATCAGTATGACCGTGATGCCAGTGTCTTTGAGTTTGCCGAAATGGAGCTGGAGGTGCCTGTTTACGAGGCTGTAGCCGGTCTCAAACAACTGGCCTCCCTGCGCAATATTGAAATAGAGGTAAACGTCCACCAGCACTTACCGAAAGTGAGGGGCGATGCTGCTGCCCTCTGCCACGTGGTGGCCAATCTTTTGCAAAACGCCATTAAATTTTCTCCGGAAGTAGGGGCGAAAATTGTCATCGAATTGCTTCCAAAGGACGAGCGAGTGCTGGTGCGGGTGCAAGATCAGGGACCGGGTATGGCCGATGAAGCAAGGGAAAAGCTTTTTACGAATTTTCGTCAGGGGCAGAGCGGCCCCTTTGGTTCCGGAACCGGCCTGGGTTTATATCTTTGCTATCAGATTGTCCAGGCCCATGGAGGCGAGCTTTCATGTGAAAGCAAGTTGGGTTACGGATCTACTTTTACAGTTGACCTGCCGTCGGTTTCTTCTGCCGGTCACCGCTAGTCTTCAACTCCCATTTCATATTTCCGCTTGTGCACTCTTGATCAGGGCGGCAATGTCTTCCAGGCTCACCGGGAAAAAATCCCAGACATCCACCCCCACATTGATTTGCCTGCCGCTGGTTTTCCATCTGGCGTGAACGTGCCCGTGCAAGAGCCAGTTGCCCCGGTCGTCTGGTTTGTGCTCGGGTAGCCGCTGATCGGGATCAAGTGGGTCGAAGTAGGGCAGATGGCAGAGTAGAACCTCTTCACCGGCTATTTCCAGGCTGGTGCTCTCGCAAATGTCTACAAAGCCTGCTGCCACATAATGACGATGATAAGAACCGGAACCCTGGTTACTGGAATGGCAGAGATCGTGGTTGCCGGCAACCAGATGGATTTTACCCTTCAAGAGCGGTGCCACCTGCCGCACCCGCTTGAAATCGAGGGCGAAGTCTCCCAGGTAGTAGACCTCGTCGCTCTCTTCCACCACCATATTCCAGTTCTCAATCAGGTCCCGGTCCATTTCTTCGATGTTCCGGTAGGGGCGTTGGCAGTAATTGATGATATTTCTGTGGCCGAAATGAGAATCGGCGCTAAACCAGATTTTGCTCATAGATTTTGTCGGTCTTTCCGACTTTGAGACTGAGCGGCTTTATTTTAGGTAACCACTTGTAACATTGAAGTTACTACTTCAGTTTTACACCAGATTTGAAATATGCGTGCAAGTGGATATGCGGGCGCTCTAATTACCCTGGGAAATTCCCGGGATATAGTCTTTGTATGACTTGTAAATAATCACCGCCTGTGGTTACATCCTGCTGACATGATAAAATGTGACGCGTTCGGGAATCACTTGCTCAGTCTCAAGCCCTTATTGTAGTTCTGGTGTTTTGTAAGGGTTCATTAGACGGTTAACAGGCTGGTCTCCGGGTTCCTTCCGGGCTCCCAATACCATCCTTCTTGTATATCCAATCGTGCTAGAAAGCGAGCGGCAAAATTAGTACTACTTCTACTAACGCTAACGTCAATTCAGCTAATGGCGGACTGGTACCACCATTGGTAGCAGAGATTGAGCCGGCAAAAGCAGTGCCCGATGCCCGCGCTTTCTTGTTGAAATTGTTTGCCTCTCGCTTCGGTTCCAGGCTTTCTACTACCGGTACCGATGTCTGGCGCAGTCTCAGTCAGTTCTATGCTCTTAGCGATGAAGAACTGCTGGCATCTATCGAAAACGGTGCCAAAAACTACCGTGCTCTTTGCATTGATGATCGGGAGTCCTTCTTGCTCTTTTCGTTTTCGCCCCAGGGGCGCGACGAAGACGTCATGGTATGGCAGGCATTCACTGAAGCAATGGCACGACTTGGCGTCAACAATCTGAGACTTTTTCAGCTCAGTGAAGCAGACGACTATCAAGTTTATTTGCATTTTGAGAAGTTAAGCAAAATTGCGCCTTTGCAAGAACTTTTCTCGGCTTACCTGGCAGCCTCCGGCTTGGAGCGAGTGAAAGTGCACGGCGCCGGTGACTATTTTGTTTTACCGTTGCAGAGCGGCTTTCGCTGGATGAACGAGGCCGTGCAACCGGTGGTGGCGCGGCGGGAGATGTCTCTGGAAGTAGCCTGTAATTTCTTCCTGGCTGAACTTCTCAAGTCGACCATCTGTGCTGATCTTCTTGCCGAAAATTTGAATCAGGAACTGAGTGCCTTGGAGCCTCTAGCTTCCGGCGAAGCAAAGCTTGACGATGATGTGCAAGACGAATCGTCAACGCCCCCCATGTTTGAGCGGGCAGAGTTGCCGGATTTCGCGGCGGTCTGCCAAGCCGAGTTGGACCTGCCGGAAGGGCAGGAAGTTTTTGCTGCCGAATTGGAAATCATTACGGAAGAATCAGCGGCGCCTGAAGCTCTTGTAATTGCCGACGAACCGGAAGTGCAGGCAATTTTTCAAAGAGAAGAACTGCCAGAGCAAGAATTAGTTGAAGCGCAGGTTGAAGAGCCGGTGGAAGCACTGGTTGAAGAGCCGGTGGAAGCACTGGTTGAAGAGCCGCTCGAAGTGCTGGTTGAAGAGCCGCTCGAAGTGCTGGTTGAAGAAGTAGTGGAAGAACTAGTGGAAGAAAGTTCCACAGATTTAGAGGTTTCGGCGGCCACTGTAGAACGCCTTTTCCAACTCGATCCCCTTGATGAAGGGCAGCCTGAGAGCTTACCGGAACCGGCTGAGCCAGGACTTCCCACCCTCACTGTTTCAAGCGACTGTTCTATCGTACCGGCTGCTTACGGCGACAGTGATGATCTTCAAATTGAAGCTGATACTTCGCGGCCCATGCGTTATGTGCAACTTTACTTTCCCTTCGCCGAGGGTCTGGTAAAGCCCACTTATTTTGAAGAAATGCCGCTGCGCAGACCTACCAAGCGCCGGGGACGAATCTGCCTGCCTGATTGAAGCAGGGGCTTGCTTCCGTAGTTAAAGGGGATAGTTGAGCTTTTTATAGAGGGCTTCTTCTTTACTCTCTTTCTCTGCCTCGGCCAGTTCCATGAGTTTTTCGCCCAATTGGTCGAGTGCGTATTGGTCGAACCAGTAGGTGTTTTTAATACCGTCCTTTTCCACTTCTATTTCTGTCAGTTTCTTCAGTGTCAGGGGCAGAGTCAAGGTTTCCATAAGCTTTGATCCTCAAAGTGGCCCACATGGTAATAACCGGTCGGCAAAGATGAGGTTAAGAAAGTCTGGCGAGTCAGCGAATTTGCAGACCTTGCATGACTTGTATATGTATATGGTAGGACAGCATGCAAAAGCCCAGTGGAACGCTCAGGAAGAGCCCGCATTTTCTCAAGCGGCTAGGAGGTCCGCTCGAAAATACGAAGGCAAAGATGAAGGGATAGCAAGCCAGTATGGTCAATTCGAAAGCTTTCGGCACATAGATGCTGAAGTCGGTGACACTGTTTCTCACGGCCAGGCGAAGAACTACCACCGCTATCAGAATGGCGAGGAGGGCTACCATACGGTGATAGCGCTCAATTCTTGTGGGATCGATCCGGTTTTGCAGGGCCCGTCTTTCATCATCTTCAAAAATGATTTGTTCGCGGTAGTCTTCCATGGGTTTTCCATTTCCCCTCACGGTGCGGCAATAACACCTTAGCTAGTTCTTGTTAGATCTGGACTTGCTCCGGCAAGCAGCCGGTTAAGATTCGGGAAAAATGCAGTAACATAAACCAAGTTGGTTTTCCCGAAGAGAAGCCGTGTCTTATATTCGCCCGCGGTCAAATACGGCCCTTGTTTTCAGTAGCGTCCTGGCTCTGTTCTTGCAGACCGGTCATTCGCAAGCGGCCGGCATCGGCTGGCGAGCCGGGCTGGAGGAAGGCGACAGGCGCATGGTTGCCAAAGAGTACCCTCTGGCGGAAGGCTGCTTTCGCCAGGCTCTACGCGATGTTAAGCGTGACAAGACCAGTGGTGCCGATGATCTGGCTCTCTGTCAAGAGAAGTTGGCGGCAGTTCTTTACAAGCAGGACATTGTAGATGAGTCGGTGCCCCTCTACTTGCAGTGCTTGAAGACGCTGGAGCGCGCCCACGGGAAAGAGAGCCCGCTTTTGTTGCCGAGGCTTTTGGAACTTGGTTACATTTATGAGTTTGATGGTAATTACAAGCCGGCTCTCAGTGTTTATGAAAGAGCCGTAGCCATTGCTGAAAACGCACCGGCCGGTAGCGGCGGGTTGGAGTTGGCTCAGTGCAAGCATCGGCTGGCGCGTGCCCTCTACAAGAGTGGAAATTTCCAGAAGGCGGAGCCTCTGTATTTTTCCTGCATAACCCTGCTTCTTGGTTGCAAGACTCTCAGCACGGGTGATTTGTTGGAAGCCTGCTTGAGCGATTATGGCGACCTTCTGGAGAAGAGCTACGGACTGGGTAAGAATCTGCCTTCCGAGGTGCGCGGCGAACTTTTGCGCGACCGGCTCGATAGTTTGCCTAAGAAAGCCGGTGTGCCGACTTCCAATTTTGCTACCGCCGTATCGATTAAGCTTGCCGAAAAGGAAGATGCCGCTTTTGCCGGCGGCGCTGAAACAGGCGCCGGTGGTGATACCGAAGACGGTGCGCATCGCTCCGTCATGCCGCCCTTGCGTGGACTGAAGACGACGCCGGATCCGGCCGCCTTGGAAGCGATAAACCGGCAGCGTATCGATTTTTACGAACGTATGATTGCTATCGACATCAAGACTCTTGGTGCCGAACATCCCAGTGTTGCTCGGGATCTTTGCGGGCTGGCCGCTATTCAGATGTCGGCCGGTAATTATGAGGCGGCCAGGCAACTTTTTAGCCGGGCACTGAAGATTTATGAGGGCGTATACGGTGATGATGCCTTACTTGTACAGCGCACTCGCTCTATGCTTGACCTTCTAAATGACGAACGAGCTACCGATGATGGCGGCGCTGCCGGGCTTGGTTTTACTGCTTCCGGGAATTTGCCGAGTTTGCCCCTGGCGGCCCAGAAGTTAGATACGGCCATTCGTTTGAACTATCTGGCCCTGCTCACCTATAGTCTTGGAAAATTGCCGGAGTCGGAGAAACTTTATTCCTGGGCTGCCACCGATATGTATTTGACCACCGGTGAAAATAGTGTGCTGATGGCCGGCACCTTGAAAGACTATGCCAGGCTGTTGCGCAGTCTGGGTAAAGTGAGCGGACCCGGTCTCAGTGCTGAAATGCTGGAAGCGGATGCCGGCGTCGTCTTGAAGCGTGCCCTCCGCCAGCGGGTGGCGGCGGAACAGGCTCGGGGTCTGGCGCCCTAGCTCAGTCGCTGTGGAGCCAGGGGCGTCCTCTCTGAATATTGACGTGGCCG
Source organism: Candidatus Obscuribacter sp. (assembly GCA_016712465.1). Taxonomy (GTDB): domain Bacteria; phylum Cyanobacteriota; class Vampirovibrionia; order Obscuribacterales; family Obscuribacteraceae; genus Obscuribacter. Next base: position 5,445,170 of record JADJQZ010000001.1, on the reverse strand, counting down.
TTCAGCCTGTAGGGTACCGGCGAACCGTTATCGGGGGCGATAGTGAAACCACCGTTGTTGATGGGGTCGAGGGCGCCTGGTAGCCAGTCGTCCGGTTTCATGATGGGTGGGCTGCGCAGAATCGCCTTAAACTCATCGTAGTGTTTGTCTTTCATTTTTTTGTCGTCGGCAGATAAGAAAACACCGTCATCGGCACTTTGCCAGTCGAGAAGATCCAGCGGGGGCGGCTGCGAAATTTTCTTCTCTTTTTTCTTGGGCTTACTTTTCAAAAGAAGATCGATATAACTTTCTTTGTGGAAGTCAGTATCTTGGAAAGTGGAGGGGTTGTACTCGGAACCGTCAAAGCGATTGTCCATGCTCTTAACGCCTGTCGCATCGGCGCTATCTTTGCTACCGGCATCGGTGCTTCTCTTGTCATCACTGTCGGTGCCGTCTTTATCTCTCGCTTCGTCCATGGGCGGTCCGTCCGCGCGTTCGCCAAAATCAGCGTCATCGGCTTTTGCTGCCTGCAGGGTCAGGCAGGCAAACAGGCTAAGTGTGCAGGATAGTACTGTTTTGAAAGCGATGGGCCTGTCCTCAACGTGCATTGCATTGTAGCGAGGCAGGCGAGGATTGCAAATAGTACTTCTGTGGTGTAACTGGCCGGAGCGAAGTCAGGAGGTATTATAAGAATCCGCTCACAAGGGGGGCTGCTCCAACCTTGTAAAATAGCGGTGCATATGACGTTTGAGACGATTATGCGGTAGTTTGCCGAGGCCTTTGCGGCCCGGTTTTCTCTTAATTGCGCAGGCGTCTATCTCTCTGGCACCATCAGGCGATACTTGTCATGAAAGTTCGGATTCGAGCAGTCGTAATGCAAGCTCTCGTACTTGCAAATTTGCTCGCCTGCTTAATATCAGGGACGGCGGTGCTGGCTGCCGGTCGCGAGACAGTGGTGCCGGAATTCCAGTTTCAGCCGATTCGACCGACCAGAGCCGTCACCATTAAAGAAGCCGTAGAGATTTCCTTGCGGAACTATCCGGCTATCAACAACAAGCATTTTAAATTGCGGGCCTCTATCGCCAACGTGGCTCTGGCTAAGACCCAGTATTTACCCAACCTCAACTTTGACGTGCAGACTTCCGGAGTGACCGGTAACCGCGTGGCTAGCGTAGTTATGAACAATGTCTCCGGCTTTGATACGGTGCCGGTGGATAGTGGTCCCTCTGCCACCAGTGTCAGTTACAAACCAATCGTCAATAACTTGCAGGGTGCAAACTTCAACTGGCTTCTCATCGACGGCGGATTGCGCCGGGCCAATGATAAATTTGCCTATGCCGATGCTCGTTCGGCTCGGGCTGATCTAAATTTGACCAGGCTGGATGTAGCTTTTGACGCTGCCGATGCCTTCCTGACGGCAGTGGCTGCTAAGCAGGTGATTCGTGCCACCAGAGCGGCTCTCGAACATATGGAAGCGGCCAATTTGCGCGCCAAGACCCTTGTGGCTGAAGGGCTGAGACCGGGTGTCGATGCGGCTGACTTTGATTTTGAAGTGTCCCGCACCAAAATAGCTCTCATCAAAGCAGAAAAGGAAGCGCGTCTGGCGCTGGTGGGTCTGGCTGAAAAAATGGGTGTGGCCGCCACCGACTTGGATGTAGTCTCCGATCCCCTGGTGCGCAGTCCGTCCAACATGCAAGAGACCGGACCCTTTGACCTTTCTTCCCATCCCATCGCTCTCTTCAAGACCGCCGAAGTAAACCGCTGGCGCGCCAAGCAAGTCTTGCTCGACAAAGCCTATCGCCCACACCTCTGGCTCAACGCTTCCATGTGGGGACGGGGCAGCGGCGATCGCACCAGCCCCATCAAGCCAGTGGCAGCCGGTGTTTTACCCCAGGTCTTTAACTATATGATTGGGGTTTCCTACAGCTTTCCTGTGATGGAATACTTCCCTCTGAAAGCACAAAAGGACATGGCTCGCAGCAATGAACTGGCGGCTAAGGCCGACTATGAACTGGCCATGCAGGTCTTAGAAAAGAAAGACGCCCGGGCCCGTATTCTGCTTGCCCAGGCAAGAAAGGTGGCCGACGAAACTCCCACCCTGGTGGAAACCGCTCGCGTGCGGGAGATAAAAGTTTTGAAGCGCTACAGCGCCGGACTCACCAATATGGTCTCTCTCGCCCAGGCTGAAAAGGCTCTGGCGGAAGCAGAGGTGGAAGACGCCATCGCTCAGATCGATGTGTGGCGGTCTATCCTGGCGCTTACTTATGTGCAGGGCGATCTCAAGCCCTTCATGCAGGTGGTAGACATTGTGCAGGGCAATAGCGACAGCAAGCAGGATTTGAAGTAGATGTGGATTATCTCTACCGCTATGAAACGACCGATCACGATTGTGGCGGCGGTTCTCAGTTTGGTATTGATTTCCATCATGGCCATTACCTCCATGAAACGCGATATCTTCCCCGATTTGAAGATTCCCGCCATCTACATTATTCAAGGCTATGGCGGCATGTCGCCCGAGCAAATGGAGGGCTATATCACCTCCACTTACGAGCTTTACTTTCTCTATGTGCCGGGTATCGAGCATATCGAGTCGCGCTCCATTCAAAACGTGGCTTTGATCAAGGTCTTCTTCCAGCCTGATACCGACATGGCTTCAGCCATGGCTTCGGTGGTGGCCATGGCCAACCGGGCCACCAGCTTGATGCCCCACGGCACCTTGAACCCCTTTGTGTTGCGCTTTGATGCCGGCAGTTTGCCGGTTGGGCAACTGGTGCTGTCGTCAGATACCAAGCCGGTGAAAGACCTGGAAGACCTGGCCTATGTGCGCATACGTCCCATGCTTGCCACCGTACCCGGTGCGGAGGCGCCGCCTCCTTTCGGCGGCAACATTCGCAGTATCGTGCTCAGTGTCGATGCCGATAAGTTGCGGCGCTACAATATATCTGGCGATGAGGTGGTGAAGGCTCTCATATCGGGCAACCAGGTGCTTCCGGCCGGTAACGTGCGCACCGGCGATTACCTGCGCATTGCGCCCGTCAATTCCGATCTGCCTGACATACACCAGCTTGACTACATGCCCATTCGCACCGGTCATGGTCCGCAAATCTTTGTCAAAGACATAGGCAAGGTGGAAGACTCTTCCGACATCCTGGCCGGTTATGCCCTCTTTCAGGGTCGTCGCACCGTTTATATCCCGGCGGTGAAGCGCGCCGATGCTTCAACGGTTTCCGTGGTGGATGCCTTGAATGCCGCTTTACCCCGTATGCAGGCGGTATTGCCGCCCGATGTGAAGATAAGCTATGAATTCGACCAATCCAAGTATGTGCGCGAGGCTATCAACGACGTCTTCCATGAAGGCGTGTTGGGCACAATTTTGCCCGGACTGATGATTCTTCTCTTCCTGCGCGATTTGCGCAGTACCCTGATTGTAGTTACGACTATTCCTCTCTCTCTGCTTTCGGCCATTGTCGGGCTCTGGCTTTGCGGGCAGACTTTCAACATACAGACCCTCAGTGGTCTGGCTCTCTCCATCGGTATTCTCGTGGACGAAGCGACGGTCTGTATCGAGAACATGCACAGCCACCTGGCTGCCGGCGCCGTCAAATCCCGGGCTGTTTTCGATGCCTGCGTAGAGACCATGGTGCCCAGGCTTCTGGCCATGCTTTCGGTGGTGTCGGTCTTCCTGCCTTCCTTCTTCATGGTGGGCATAACCAGGGAGCTCTTTATTCCGCTTTCCCTGGCCGTTGGTTTTGCCATGATTGCCTCCACTACTCTCGCTTCCACTCTGGTGCCGATTATGGCTGTCTGGTTGCTCAAGGACGAGCACAAACACGCGGGCAAGCCTGATTTCATCGACCATCTCAAGGATGCCCTCGGTCACTTCGTGCGCTTCCTTCTGCCCATGCGTGCCGTCATCATTCCCGTCTACCTGGCGGTGACCGGGGTGGCGGTCTTTTCACTCTACGAGAACATAGGCAAAGAGCTTTTCCCAGATTCCGGCAGCAGCCAGTTTCGCATGCGTATTTCGGCTCCCACCGGCATGCGGGTGGAAGCCCTGGAAAAGCGTGTGCTCAAAGCTATTGAAGAGATCAAACTGGAAGCCGGCCCCGAGAATGTGGAAAAGACCCTTGGTTATGCCGGCCAGCAGCCGGCTATGTTTCCAATTAGTTCGGCCTTCTTGTGGACCAGCGGACCGCACCAGGCCGTGCTCGATGTGCAGTTGAAGGAAGGCTCCCACATCAAGATGGGTGATTTCAAAGACCGCTTACGCGCCAGGCTCAATAAGGCCCTGCCCGATACTACCTTTTCCTTTGAACCGGGTGATATCGTCAGCCAGATTATGAACCTGGGCTCGCCCACACCCATCACCGTACAGGTCACCGGGCACGATCTGGTGGACGACAAGCTCTTTGCCAACCGTGTCCTGGAAGAGATGTCAAAGATAAGCAAGCTGCGTGATTTGCAATGGGGGCAGCCCCTTGAATATCCCTCATGCCAGATCAATATCGACAGGGAACTTGCCGGTCAGCTCGGTGTCACTGCTAAAGAAGTCGGTATGTCTTTGCAGCCGGCCTTCTTCTCCAGCCGCTTCGTCAACTTGAGCCTGTGGCGCGACAAAGATAGCGGTTTTTCTTACCAGGTGCAGGTGCAGGTGCCCCAAGATCAGATTCGCTCCAAGGAAGATATCGAGAAGTTTCCCACTATGAATTCGCTGCGCTCGGAGCAGATGGCCGGTCATGATTTTGAAGTCGACCCGGCTGTAGATAGAGAGTACCCGGAAAGCAAGACTCGCCGTTTGCAGCATCCCCTCATAGGCGACGTGGCCAAAGTTGATTACGGCACCGTGGCCGGGGAACTGGACCGCTACAACATGATGCGTATGGTCTCTCTAACCGCCAATATTTCCGGTAATGACCTGGGGCGGGTGGGCGACAGCGTCAAGGAAGCAGTGAAGCGCGCCGGTAAGACTCCGGCCGGTGTCTTCTGCGATGTAATGGGTCAGGTGCCGCTTCTTGAGGATACCTTCTTCCACTTGATCACCGGCTTGCTTCTGGCGGTAGTTGTGATCACTCTCATGCTTTTGGCATACTTCCAGGCACCGAGGGTAGTATTAATCGTGATGTCTACCACCCCGGCTATTTTGACCGGTGTTTTGACCATGCTCACCCTCACCGGTACTACCCTCAACGTACAGTCTTTCATGGGGGCCATCATGTGCACCGGCGTGGGCATCGCCAACGCTATTTTGATGGTAGTCTTCGCCGAGACCAGTCGCCGGGAAGGCATGTCGGCGGAAGAAGCGGCCGTACACGGTGCTCAGCAGCGCATGCGACCCATTCTCATGACCTCCATCGCCATGGTGGCCGGCATGATACCCATGGCCATATCCACCGGTCAGAGCGCCCCCTTAGGCCGCGCCGTCATCGGCGGTCTGACCATGTCTACCCTTTCGGTTCTCACCCTGCTTCCTCTGGTATTTACAATGGTGCAAAGAAATGCGCCCACCGGCTCAGGTTCTCTGCACCCTGAAGATCATGGCTATTAATCGGTAACGGATGAATAATGGAAAACGAAGATCAAAACGAAAAACCCGATAATAATGAAGCCATGGGGTCGACAGGCACCGGTTCCATGCCTGCTTACGTGGGCTTCAAGACCGACCGCTCAGTTTTCAACCTGGGCAACCTCATTTTTGTTGTGATTTTTCTAGCCATTGCCGGCGGTGCTTTTTATTTCCTCTGGTTGAATCACAATAAGAAGCCGGAAGCAGCAGAATTACCCGTGCACACGCGTCCGAATCTAACCGTGGTGCCGGTAGTGGCTAAGACGCTCTTCCGGGAAGATCAATTGCCGGGCGAAATCGAAGCCTATCAAGACGTCCTTATCTATCCAAAAATCAAAGGCTTCGTTAAGTCAATCAATGTAGACCGTGGCTCGGTGGTGAAGAAGGGTGACCTCATGGTCACCATGTATGCGCCGGAATTTCTGGCCGACAGAAACGAAGCCCTGGCCCAGGTGGCAGCCACCAAAGCGGCAGTGGCAGTGGAAGAATCGGAACTGGAAGAATTGAAGGCTGCCCTCAAGAAATCCCAGGCTAATTTGCTTGCCGATCAGTCTACCTATCAGCGCGTCTACACGGCATCGCTTGTGCCCGGCGTTATCGCCGACAACGATGTGGTGCAATGGGCTCAGTCTGTGGAAGCGGACCGGCAGGACGTCAATTCCTTGATGAAGCGAGTCAATGCCAAAGATCACGAGCTATCTATGCGGAAGGAAGAACTGGCTGCCAAAATTCGCGGTTATGAGAGCTTCTCCGATTTTGCTTCTTACCTGGAAATTCCCGCCCCTTTCAACGGCTATGTCACCGAAAGACGCATGCATGTGGGCAGTTTTGTCGGACCGGACGGCACCGGCGCCTATCCGCCCATTTGCCGCATCAAGCAATTGGACTTGTTGCGTATCGTGGCACCGGTGCCGGAAATTGATACCGCCGGTGTGGTAGTAGGCTCGGAAGTACAGTTCACTATTTCTGCCTTCCCCGGACGGCGCTTTGTGGGCACGGTGGCTCGTATCAGCAACAACCTCGATAAGGCTACGCGAACCATGCCGGTGGAACTTAACTTTCTCAACCCCAAATACGAAGTCTTGCCAGGTATGTTCTGCAAAGTCTACTGGCCTACAAGAAGGCGTGAAAACTCCCTCTTTGTGCCGGTTTCCGCCGTTATCTCCACGCCTCTCGATACCTATGTGTGTAAGGTGAGCGATGGGCGGGTAGAGTGGGTCTCTGTGCGCAAGGGGCAGATCATGGGCGATCAGGTAGAGGTCTTTGGTGGCTTGAAGGAAGGCGACCTGGTGGCCAGGGAAGGCAATGAAGAATTGCAGAACCGCTCCCTGGTGACGCCGGTGCGGGCGAAGTAGTTCGAAGTAGGCTGCAGTGATTGTTCTTGGGGCACTTAGAGAGACCTTCTGCATGGTGCAGAATGCTGTCTAGAATTGCAAATCAGCCGAGGGCGATCTTTCCATCAATGCAATCACCGATTGGTACAATAGCCGATTGATAATCGGCGTCATTAGTCGTGAATCACTTGCATGTCGCATACACGATCGTTTTGGAAGGTGATGCGTAGCCAAATACCATCAGTATCCAGGAGCCTTTCCTGAGTGCCCAGTAGGTAATAGTAGTCATTTGGATGGAGGCTGTCGAAGCCCCTTCTGGGTTCACCAAGTATTTGCTCTATTTCCTCTCGACCGCTGCTCATCAGTTTGGTTTTGAGATCTCCAACCATTCTAAGGCGCTCGCTGCTGTTTACCTGGTGCTTCCAAATGGCTGAATCAAATGGAATCTGAGATTCGGAATGACGTCCGAATACTAGCGCTGCTGCCGAGAGCAAAAGCAGCGCCCCAGCTACGGTGCGCATATTCTTCGTGTTCTCCGTTTGCATGAGCTAACCCTAGTGCTTAAGGATGGCATTCCATTCGATTATAATGCTTTTGTCAGAGGGGAGTAGTAGTGGTGTTGCTATACCTGCCTGAAGGATTTGTCGTTAACAGTTGAGAGATGCTGAGACTTCAATCCATAGCGCTCTTGATGTCACTAGGTGTTTTCTATGGGCAGTGCTTTCCTTGGACAGCCGTGGCCGGTGCTTCAGATGAGAAGCGGCAAGTAAACAAGCCAGGTTTCTTTCCTTATAATTCTTGCATTCTAGTAAAGGCAGACGACATTCGGCAGCCTACAGCAAAAGACTGAGGTCCTCATCTTGGAGTTATTGCAAAGGTTACCGTCAAGAGTGCGTTGCGAGTACCTTTTGCACCCGGTGAAAAGCTAAGCATAGCCATAGAGGTTGATGATGCGGAATATCTGCTCAATACTACGTAAGCACTGAGTTTTGACAGTTGGCAGAATCCGGCGTCGCTTAAATGGCGGTATTTGGCCGGTGTACCGGAAAAGAAGATCGGTACTAAACGTCCCTTTCGGTATCTTCGATCTTTTGATTGTATTTGACATATTTGTCAAGTGTGTGTTATATGTTAAATGTATGATTCTTCCTCCATTTGACGAATTCGGTTTACTCCCACCGGGAGACTACCCTCTCACGCTTGCGGAGTTGAGGCAGAGTTCGCTTGTGGTGCCGAGCGAGGGGTCCTCAAAAGATTGGGATGCAATCTGGCGCGCTCGGTTGGTCGACAATCTTGGCGTCATGACCAATCAGCTATGGATGGTCGGTGTTACCAACATTTTTATTGACGGTTCCTTTGTCGAGGAGAAGGACCATCCCAATGACATTGATGGCTATTTCGAATGTGAGCTTGCCTATTTAGCTTCAGGTGCGTTGCAGCAAGATTTAAACAAGCTTGATCCTAATAAGGTTTGGACGTGGGCTCCCGCCAGTCGCACTCCTTATGCAAATTCAACCAAAAAGCAGCTACCAATGTGGCACTTCTACAGGGTTGAGCTTTATCCGCACTTTGGACAGTCGTCAGGCATCAAGGATTTGTTTGGTAACGATCTGCAGTTTCCTGCAGCATTCAGAAAATCTCGAACTGAGCATCGGCAAAAGGGAATCATAAAGCTTCTTCAGGAGAGGGCCAGTGATTAAGACGGAAACAGAGTATCAGGAATGTCTCAAGCGTCTCGAATCAGACAGCAGAGTAATTCAGGAGCAGCGGCGAAAGTTGGAGGAGCTGAAACTCTCTAGTGAGCAGATCGACCTTGCCATGGAGCCGGTTCTTTCTTTCAATGCGCAGCTGAAGGAAGAGGTTGAGTGGTACGAGCGCGTTAAGCGCCGTGACTTTGGCGTGTTTACACAACTTACAGAAATTGGACCATTGCTTGTGGCGCTGAGAATAGCCAATGGAATCTCTCAGTCGGAGCTGGCCCGGCGCCTTTCTGTGGATGTCTCTCAGATCTCCCGCGATGAGCGAAATGACTACCACGGAATTTCAATTGAACGTGCCGAGCGAGTTGTTGCTGCTCTTGGTGAGGAGTTGCAAATTTCAGTACGGTACAAAAAACAACCAGGCGATCTTATGGTCGCTTCTTGAGGTTGGATTTTTCAGGTTTGCTTGCGTGCCGCTGGTCTGTTCGTATCTCTGTCTACCGGGCTCAGTGAAGAGAGCCTTATGTTTTCCAATCGCCTGTGGTTTTTTGATTAGTCTGGCAAGCCTTGCGGACTAACTGCAGTCCCACCTGCAGTGCTATGGACTTGTCACGTTCCGAGAATTAGTTTGTTTACTGGAGGCGGCTCAAGTTAGCCCCGGGCCGCAGTTTCGTTTCTGCTCAATTTATTCACCCCTTGAGTTGCGTAGAACTTGTTTATATGAGTTTGCCGATTTGACTTGGGGATTGTTAGATGAGTGCAGAAAGTTCAGGCATCCGTGAAACCAGTAAGGCTACGGAATTGGAGACTCAGCCCTTATCCCCGCTGCAGGGGCAGTATCTGGCTGCTTTGAGTGAAAGGCAGGCTGCGGCCCGCAAAGACAGTGAACGTGAGCCTGTCTGTCCGGTGCCAGACGGCAAGACCGGCAAGCTTGCAGGCGCCATAGGCTCCGGGCTGCTTGGTTTCATGGGAGAGCAGCCAAATTCCTCTCCCGGTTCTAATTCCAGCAAAAGCGGCCACAGCGATGCTTCCAACGAGTCGAAAACAATATCTAGTGCGGCTGCCGGGGCAAGCTTCTTCTACGGCGGCCGCTCTTTCTTCAAGCCGGATTCAAGTGTGTTGAGAAACGGCGATGGCTCTGTCGCCTCTATCAATTTTAAGGACGGTTTGGTTGGTTCCTTCGAGTATTTTCCTGATAAGAACCTGCGCTCGGTGAGGCTCTCTGATGGGAGGGTTTATACGAGAGCAGACGCTAAGGCACAATGGCTGGACCAGAATAGCGCCCCAGCGGATGTGACAAAGATAGAAGTGGACGGTGGTCGCTTGCGCCTCACCGACAAAACGTCAGTAACAACCCATATGAGCAGTAGCGAGTCAGTTAGAAAGGAATTTCCCAATTTTCAACCCGATAAGCTGGCGGGCTTGTATTTGAAAAACGAGTCTCGTCTTGATCTCGATAAAAACGGTTCAATTGACAGGAAGGAACTAGCAAGAGGAATTGTCTCAAACGACTTCAAGGGCGAGGATGCTCAGTTTGTTGCGGCGCTGCAACTGCGCTACGCCGACTTGAAGGGACAGCGAACCGGCTTTCTCGGTTGGGACGACAATGGAATAACTCTTACGGACTTACAGGACTTCTCCGCTAAAGCCCGGAGCGAGAAGGCGCTCAGTGACAGTGCTAAGAACTACGAGGATGTGGTAACTAATAAGCTACTCTCCGAACCCGGTAAATCTGTCACCGAGGAAGAGGTTCGTGCTGCTGTGGCGTCTACTTCTGATGCAGCAGAGCGTGATCGCCTCGCCCAGTTTCTTGCCGACTTTGATAAATTCACTGTTAGTGATTGGAATCCACTAGCAAAGAAACGAGTCGATTTGTCCTCCTTCCAGAAAGGATTGAAGACCCTGGCTGATGCTCCCGCATACGCCGCTGCCAGGACTATGGAGGGGTGGGTCAATTCAGGCTCTGATAGCCTTGAAAAGGGAACTGAGTCTGTTTTTGGCGACGAGCGCATAGGTGGTGGTGGTGGTATCAGGGCTGCTGCCGTTCGTCAGGGCAGTGTGGGAAATTGCTACTTTATGGCCGGTCTGGCTTCCCTGGCAGAGGCTTCGCCGCAGACCATCAAGAATATGATTACTTCTAATGCTGACGGAACCTTTACCGTGCGCTTTCCGGCAATTCCCGACGAGCCTTTTGTTGTATCCAGACCAACGGAAGCAGAACGCATGCTCTATAGTCGCTCCAGTCAGTCGGGCATCTGGCCTCAGCTTATCGAGAAGGCTTATGGTGCCTATCGAATTAAGCATGGGCTGGTGAAACCTGAGGCTCGCGATCGTGAAACCGGTATCGCGCAGGAAGGAAGCGACGGTGGCGATACCATTGCCAATGGGCTGAGTCTTCTGGCGACTGGAGAGGTAGCAGTTATTGAAATTGCCGGTAAGTCTGAGCAAGAGATAGGTGCTTCCATTTCTGCCAGTCTGAAAGCCGGTAAGCCTGTGTCTCTGGGTTTGCACAAAGACGAAGCTGAAACTCAAAAGGCCGGCAGTCCCCTGGAGGGGCTTTCCAATAATCATGCCTACAGCGTTATTGGATATGACGAAAGAAGCGGTAAGGTTCTTGTTCGCAATCCATGGGGCAGTGGCGAGCCCAGTAAAAACGGCATTGCCAGAGATTGTGATAATGACGGTGTATTTGCCTTAACAGTAGGGGAGCTGAAGAACTACTTCTACAATATGGCATTCTTCAAGAACTAAGAATGACTGCTTGAAGATGTTCGGTCCATATTGTCTGGAGCTTTTACTTCCCGAGCTTTTTCTTCAGTTCCTCAAGTTCTTTGTCCACGACGGCTTCCTTGCGCTTCCGCTCTTCCTCACGCTGCTGCTCGCGCTTTAATTCTTCTGCTTTCCGAATTCTCTCTTCTTCCGCCTTCTTCTTCTCTTCCTCAGCCTTACGTCTGGCTGCTTCCGCCGCGGCCTCCGCCTCGGCTTTTTTCTGCCTGGCGTCGAAGGCTTCTTTCAATTGCGGGTCGTTCAGAGTATCTACTTTGAAGTTCTCAAAGCAGTTTGTGCAATGCATAACTATTGTGGAGCTTCCCCAGATGGCAATTAGTCCGTAGAGTTTGATGTCTTGAGTTTTCTCGCACTCGACAAATGTTGACTCGGCGCCGCATTTTTCGCACCGGCGTTTTACTTTTATGCCGTCGCGCTTCGGTTTGATTTGAGAGCTGTTACTTAGATGTACAAACATAGGGTTTCTTAAGTAGAAGAATATACCTCAGTGATTTTACCGCCTCTTTGACCCCACTGGCTAGTTTAAAAGCTCGGAATCCAGCTACTCCGGCAACTCGAAAGTAAACCACTCCTTGGTGGTGGAACGCCCGCCCAGCTTCTTGTAAAAGGCGATGGCACCATGGTTGTGGGCGGGGGTAACCAGTTGCACGGTTGTCACTGCCTTTGCTTTGGCTTCTTCAACAGCCCTTTCCATCAGCGCTCTGCCAAGACCCTTACCCCTGGCTGCCGGCTCCAGATAGAGGGCGTCAAGAAATAGGTATTCTTTCTGATACCAGGTATCGAACTGCAGGGCGAAAGTACAGTAGCCGATCAGGGTTTTGTTTTCCTCAACCACCAGAAAGGTGCAATTGCGGTTCTCTAAGGAAAGCCACCACTGCAGGTGCTCTAACTTGCCCGCAGGGTCGTAAGGTTCTTTCTCGTGTTCGGCATGGCTTTTAATCAAATGTAGGATTGCCGCGGCATCACTGGCTATTGCCGGGCGGATGAGCGGAATATTCGTTTGCTCCATCAGACTCATGCGCTTCCCGCATTACTTACTTACTTACTGCCGCACCGCTAGAATTCTTTCGGCCCGGCTTTCAATGGCACTGGCTTCCTGGCTGCGTCCTAAGCCGCGCAGCACCTGTGCATAGTCTTTCAGACAGGCGGCAAGCAGCGGGTCTTTTTGCCCGACGGCGCCCTCGGTGCTGGCCAGGGCCCATTCATAAAAGGTGCAGGAGTCTTGCAGTTTGCCTTGCTGAAAGTAGAGATAGGCCAGGTCATTCAAGATGCGTGCCGTCTCCAGGCTGTTGGGTGATAAGCTTTGCCCCTGGCTGAGGGCTCGTTTGTAGAGGCTGGAGGCTAGTTCGGTGTTGCCCAGGTGAAACTCGACTGAAGCCAGAGCCGCTCTAGTGTTTATGGTGAGGAGGTTGTCTTGACCGTAAGCCTTTTCATAGATAGGCAGGGCTCTCAAAAGCAGGGGTCTGGCCTTTTCGTATTGCTGTTTGGAGATGTAGAAAACGGCCAGTCCCGAGAGGTCGTTAGCTACCGAGGGGTGCTCGCCGCCCAGGGCTTGTATATCAATGGCGATTTTGCGCTCGTAGTAGGCTTCGCCTCTTTCGAAATGACTTTGATTGAAGATTGTCTCGTTCATGGTTTTGTACACCGGCGCCATCACTTTCTGGGATGGTTGCACGGAGGGGGCGGCCAGTCCCCGCAGTATGACCTGGGGATCTTCTGAAACTTGACCCTGGGTGCTGACTTTCAGTTTGAATGCAGTTTCTTGCTGAAAGGCGGAGGTACTACCGGTGGTGTCCGATTTCTGCTTCGGTTTTTCCTCTTTGGGGCTGCCGCCGTATATTTCTTCTTTGAAGTCTTTGATCAACTCCTGGTTGGAATTGTCGTCGCCGATGTTGAGGTCTTTGTAGTCTTTGAGCAGCTTCTTGAGGCTATCGCTGGCGGCAAGACCCGGTTGTTTGCTGAGCGAGTTAATCGACTGCTTGTAGTACTTGCGCGCCGACGTTATATCTCCCGTTTTGTAACTGGTTCTTCCCGCTCTGGCTAGATTGTCGGCAAACTCGGGGCTGTAGGTGCCGTAGTTCTTTTCGTTTATGCTCAGAGCTCGCTGATAATAAGTCATGGCGGCGGCGTGGTTGCCCTCTGCTTCCTGAATGGAGCCCAGGGCAAGCAGTACCGGTCCCAGTTTGTTGGACTTTTCACCGTAGCGTCTGGTCAAACCGTTCAAGAGGCGCTGATAGAGGGCCTGGGCTTCGGCGGTTTTATCTCTGAGCATGAGAGCGTCGGCTAATTTGCGCAGGCATTGCTCTTCGTCGGCCGGCTTGTGGGGCTTGCTTTCGACCAGTGCCAGTGCTTTGCGAAAGCTATCTTCCGCCAGGGTCAGGTCCTGTTCCGTCAGGGCTTCTTGCCCTCGCGAAAGGTAACCAGACCAGGTGTCGCTGCCGCCTGTGCTCTCACTTTGAGCCGGTAGGCCAGCCTGCATGGAAAGGGTGAGGACCGATGCCAGGACAATTACTCTTATTTTTGCCGAGGGCATTTGCAGAGGGCTTCCCATAAAATTGACAACCTCAAATATCTGGCGCTTGCACCTATAGTTTAACCGGTGCAGAGGGACTGAAGTTTGGAAAAGAGCTGCAAAGGCGGTTGTCAGCAAAGCCCGCCGTTACAGGTTGCATTTAGTTTTGCTTGAGGGCTTCCAGCCTGGCTCTTTGGTCTTTTAAGAAGCCGATATTGGAGAAGGAGGTGCCGTTGATGACGCCGCTCATGAGCTCTTCGCCGGGTCCAGGGTTACTGGTGATTTTTTTGATTACATCGCTCATGGGATAAGCCATTTCCATACGTTTAGGCAACTCGGTTTTGCCTGTGAAGGAAAGCAACTCCGCGCTGGATTTGTCTGTCCAGGGCAGTTTTTCCTGGCTGGAGAAGGTCAGTTCGGGAATGAAGAGTTCTTCGGGGATGGCCTTTTCTTGCGGTGTAGCCATGGGTTGGCTGAACTTGGGATTGATATTTTCCCGATTGAAAATGCGGCTGTTGCCGGAGAAAGGGGATTTGCTGTCGATGGGAAACTCGACGCCGGTATCGGCAATTGCTACTTTGCCCTTTTGCTCGGCCATGGGTACCGGGCTGATCAGATCCCCTTCTTGCTTTATCTTGAGGGGCAGTACACCGTCGGCACTGGTGGTGAGGGAATGGCTGGCACTGAATTCATCAGGTTTACCCGAGGGGCGGTTGGAAGAGAGTTGCCACTTGGCGTTCATAAAGTCCCAGCTAAAACGGTCCTGGCCGTCGTTGCCGGCTGAATGCACTACCTCAACGCCCTTGTCCTGCAGGCGGTCGATGGCGCTATTGGTGTTGCCTACGCGCTCGGCGGTTTCCCTGTCTTCCTTGGAGCGGCTCTCGTCCTGGCTTATCTCTTGCATACGCTTCAGTATGTTTTCGCGCTGGGAGGCGAGATTCTGGGCGGTGACGGGAAAGCCCAGGAATTTTGATGCTTCTTCAAAGGTGGGGTCGAGATTGCCCATACTGATGTTCAGTACGTCGCCCTTGCCCAGAGGCAGTTTGCCGTCTTCCGCCATGTCGGCGATTTTGTTGATGGCTTTGGAATAGTCGGTGCCGTTGCCCAGAGATTCGGGAGCCTGGAGATTGAGCGCAACCGTGTTGAAGCCGTTTTCTTCCGCCGCTGCCCGACTTATTTCGCCGTGGGCCACCTTGGTGCCGCCCAGGTCTACGTCTTTCCTGGCGAATTGGTCCAGAAAGACTGCGGTGGGCTTAGAAGGGTCCATATCTTTGCTTGTGCTGATCAGCTCAAAGGGCTCGGATTTTTTGTTCGGCTTGTGCCCCGAATCTGTGCCGTCAATGGTCAGGGGCGGCAGTGAGTCTCTGCCTCCGGCATCACTTCGCGGAGGCTGCGGGCTCGACAGCAGTTCGAGGCGGTCTACCGAAGCTAGCTGATTGTTCTCAGCTACTTTTGGGGCCTCGCTGACTTTGTCCTTTTCCTGCGTCATGAAATGGGGCGACCTTTGCCGAGGCGGTGCGGCGCTTTCTAACTGTGGGATGGTAAGGGGTAAGCCTTATATACCCCGGCTCGCCACAATTTAAGCCCCGTGCCAGTTTCTAGCTCCCCGCAAATGCGCTGCCGGTAATTGCGCTCCGTAAAGGTTCCAGGTGTTGGCGCCGCGCTACATTCCTGAGGTTGATGCTCCGATTTGCCGCTGTACCCTGATGACTCTAGGGTTATAGCTCTACTGTTATAGTTCTACTGTTATTGGCTCATTGGCGGGCAGGTAGTCTTCATCAAGGTTGGAAGCATTTATGAAAAGAGTCTTGCCCCTCGTTTCTTGCCCGTAGCCGCAGTGAATATGCCCGAAGCAGTGGATTCTAGGCTGGATGCGATCCACCCGCCTGCGCAAGTGCTCGCAGCCTACCATTTCTCCCCGCGGTACGCGGTCCATGATACCGTGGGGCGGGCTGTGGGTGACGAGGATGTCGGTGTTGTCCGGAATGGCTTGCCAGCGTTCTTTCAAAGCTACGGAGAGGCGCGGCAGATTGAAGGCCCAGTTGAAGAAGGCGGGCTGCCATGGACTGCCGTAGATGTGCAGACCTTCTACCACGGCGGCGGCATCTTCCAGATAGATGATGCTTTCATGGAGGAGTTTGCGAGCCTCTTTGGGTTGTCTTTGAAAGGGCCAGTCATGGTTGCCGGCCACCACCACCTTGTGTTTGTGGGGCAATTTCATGATGTCGTCATTGAAGCGCGCCACTTCATCAAGACGGCCGGCGCTACAGAAGTCGCCGGCATGAATGAGCAGGTCGCCGTCCGGCACCTTCAGTTTGGAAAGGCTATTGTGGGTGTCGGAGAGGAAGACGACTTTCATAAAGCCATTTTACTATCGGCTGGGCTGAAAACCCAGCTTGCTTACCATTTGTCTATCGGCACGGGCGGCGGCGGCGTTGCCTAGTTTGTCAAAGACTTTCGCTCTGGCGTCGTAAGCGCGCCAGGCTTCCCTGGGTTCCAGGGCTATGACCCGGCTGAAGTCGCTGAGCGCTTTTGGGTAGTCTTTCTTCTTGAAGTAGAGATCGCCTCTTGCTTTGTAAGCGGCTTCATCTTTTGGATTAAATTGCAAAATGGCGTTATAGTCGGCGATGGCCGCGTCTAGATTGCCCATGCTCTCATGGCAGCGGGCTCGTAAGAGAAAGGCGCCATCCGAGCGCTTGTTGAATTTGATGGCTTCGTCAAAGGCTTTCAGTGCTTTCGCATTCTGTTTCTGTTTCATGGCCAGTTCGCCTTTGCGCAACCAGATTTCGTCTTTGCTGGGCACGGCAAAGGCTCCAGACTGAACGGCCATGAGATCATCCAGAATAATGGTGCGGTAGCTTGCCAGGGCCAGGGCACCGTCATAATCTTTCTCGGCTCTCTCGTACTGACCGTCGAGGCTGTAGGCTATGGCTCTACTCATGAGCACATAAGGGTCTTTGGGGTTGAGAGCTACTCCCTTGTTAAACTCTTCAATGGCCAAGGGCAGCTTATCGAGGTCAAAATAGCAGCATCCCAGTTGCTGGTGGCAGTAAGAATAGTTGGGCAGCAGCCTGACAATTTCCCTGGCTACGCCGAGGGCACCGGTATCATCGCCGGTGACTTTCAAGTGTTCCAATTTGTCGAAGAGGGGCTTGCACTTTCTGTATGCAGGCAGGTCCTCTGGGCTTGGAGCTTGCAGACCGATGTGTGGCTTGTTGATGTTTATATTGGATTTGCCCATGACGTTGTTCAGGTCTTTTGTCAGGGCCGCTCTTCCCTTTTCGCTATTTTCGTAGCGATTGAGGGTGCTTGCCACTTGCGGCAGGTAGAGTTCCAGTAGTTTGTCGTTGTCTGTAGCACCCGGTCTTGTGGCCAGTAAGTGTGCATAGACCTTGAGGTCTTTCAGCGAGTCGGCGCGCTTGCCGAGGCTGCCGTAACAGGCGGCACGATGGAAGTAGGCATAGCCGTTCTTTGGTTCGATGCTTATGGCGTAGCTGTAAACATCGATGGCTGCTTGAAACTTCTTTTCATTGAGGAGGATTCCGGCTTGTTTGAAGAGAGCCAGAACTTTCGGGTTTTTCCCAGCCGGTAGGGCACATCGTACTTTCACGGGCTCGGTCTGGGGCGGCTGAGCTGTGCAGTCGGCGGTTGTAGCGAGATTTAGCGAAAAGACTAGGGGCAGCCATAGAAGCAGCGGTTTCGCTCTTCTGCCTGTGTCGGAGGTCTGCTGTCGACCGGGCTCGCTTGAGAATTGCTTGGCTTGGCTTCCGGGCAAGTGCTGTTCCTCGGTTTTTAGCTGGCAGTTTCAGGCTTTACTTTGAGCATATAACAGAAGCTGAAGACATAGAGCAAGAGAGCTACCAGAAGTAGGTTGCTGATACCAAGGTAAGTAGAGAGATATTCCAATAAACCGCCCAGCACACTGCCTAGAAGATTGAAGGCAAAAGAGCGAGAGGGTTTCTCGGCACCTTTGAAAGCCGTAGCGAAAATTAGACCGGCCCAGGAAGATGGGAGCGAGGGTGACGATGGTAATGGCGCAAGCGGCCAGATCGGGGTTGACCGAGGTGAGCTGCCGATAGCCGACAGGGGCCAGGTAGCTGAGCAAGAGGGAGGCGAAGAGCGCCAAATATTGTGCTTTTTGACTCAGTAAATGGGGACGCTTGATGATCATGTAGTTGGCTAACAGAATCATCAGCAAAACTCCGTTAATCACCACCGATGATGTCACCCAGGTGGCACCGTATATGAGGGCCAGGCGCGATATGGCTTGCAGTTCCAGCAAGATGAAGGCGGCACCCATAAAGAAGAGCTGCAAGTCGGTTGAGGTCTTGGTGCCGAAGATTAGCCCGCGGCCCACATAGATGGTGATGGCTGAGATGAGGAAGAGAACAAAGAGGTAGGGCAGATCCAGGGCTTTATCTTTGACATAGAGAAAGGGCCAGTCGTCTCCCAGTACCACTCCGTCTACATCTTTGGGCATGTCGATTTTGGCGAAGCCGATTTCGCTCTTCTCGCCTGCAGTCGGTGGTGGTAGCGGTTCGACTTGCAAAAGCCCGTCTTTTACCGGTTTGCCGGTGACGAAGAAATAGGCGGGCCAGTTGAACTTAGCGTTTTCGTCGGACATGACTATGGGCGGATAGCCGGTCACATCTTCCAGGGTTTTGTAAATGCGGTTGCGCAGCCAGTTTGAGCTGCCGCCCACGGAGGCTCCGAAACTGAGCACCATGATGCCGTCCGGCTTCAAGTGGCGGATGCAATCTTGATAGCTTTCACGGGTGTGAATATAACAGTCGGTACGCAGGGAAGAACCGCTGCCTGAGACTGCTCTCGAGTCGAGACAGGCCAGCACCACCATGTCGTATTTTTTGTCGCCGCCGGCCATGAAGCGCCTGCCGTCATCGAGGTGATACTTGACCTGAGGAGCAAAGTAAGACTGATTGTATTTCTTAGCCAGACCAATGACGCTTTGATCGATCTCAACAGCGTCTATGTGGTTGACGCCCTGTCTGACTGCTTCCGCCACATCGGAGCCGCTGCCGGCGCCGAGGATGAGAATCTCTTTGGGCTTGAATAGATTGTCTTTCCGGCCGGCATCGCCGAGGTGGAAACTATAGGGCAGTTCATAGTACTTCTTGCGCACCAAAAGGAAGTTCTTGAGAAAGCGGGCTGCTTCAACCTTTTCTCCTTCCGGTGAGAGTTCCACCACATTGTTATTGGTGAAGGACTGTGAGAAGCCGCGGTTGGTGTTGAGAATGATGCCCAGGTCTTCTTTCTTGCCGCTCTTAGTGAGCTGGGGCATGAGCGAGATTTCCTGCACGTCCAGGCGGTAATAGGGCGACCAGGAGGTACCTGGTGGATTGAAGATGGGCAGCATGACGGCTACTGCCGCCAGGGTCATGATTGTGGCTCCGGAAGCCGTCAGACCGATGAATCTAACCGTGATTGCCAGCATGAGCGCAATTACGAATCCGATCTCTAAATTGGGCGAAAAAGAAAGGAAGGAAAGGAGGGCGAAGGTGATACTGCCGGTGATGGCGCCGGCAATGTCGATGCAATAGGCTCTCAGGGCTGTAGATTTATTGAAGCAATGGCCGATCAGGTTGCCGATGCAGAACATGGAAGCAAAGGGGCCCATCAGCAAGAGCACCAAAAGCAAGCTCATCTTCAAAACTTCCAGGGCGAGAGTCATGCTGTTGGTCAGCTCGTTCCACTGGTAGAGAGCCAGGGAGGGGAAGGCCAGGTAGCCGTAGCCGGCAAAACTGGTCAGGCAGATGGTGACCACTGTTACCAGGAGCGCAAAAGGCGTGAGCCGGAAGAATTTGAGATCGGCTTTGGCTACACCGGTGCCCAGACCCACAAAGCAAGCTACCAGTGGGAAGGTCTTGAAGACCCCGAAGAGGACAAAGTCGGAGGAAAGCCAGCGTATCAAAAGCAGCTCTAGAAAGAGCGAGAGGAAGCTGGCGCCGAACAGGGCCAATCCCGGCTGATTAAATTTGAGTTCTTCCCCTGCTGTTTTGCTCTCAGTCTCGGTCAAGGTCTAGCCTTTCTTAGCTCTGGTTTTCTATTGGCGGGCGTTCTACCGGTCGGGTAATACCTGAAGGTAATACCCAACTAATAAAGGCAAGCTTACACGATATGGCCGGGCAATAAAAAGCCCCGCCTTATTTTGCGGGGCTTTTAGTTGCAACTTTTTTAAGTTGGGCCTTATGGGCTCTACTCGAACTTACCGGAAAGTAGCGGTGAGGAGAGTCCGGAGGGCATGCTCAGGGGGTTGCCGGTAGACACGCCGGTGAGGGGGGCGGTGGCTGCGGCGGCAATGCTGCCGTGACGCTTCACTTGACCGAGCAGACGCTGTCCGTTTCTGACAATCTGCTGCGATTCGGTGACGCGTTGAGCCAGACCCTGCAGGTCGTTCTCCATACGGGTGAGAACTTGCTCGGCGTAATGGTCGGCGCCTTCTCTAATCTTGGCGGCGTCTTCATCAGCTTCCAGTCTGATACGCTCCGCTTCAGCGATGGCCTCGCGGCGCATTTGCTCGACTTCCTGAACCACTTGCTTGCGAATACGCTCAACTTCGGCTTGCACGGCTTTCAGAAGCTCTGATTCGTGCAGCATGGTCTCAGCCTGGCGGCGAGCCGTGGTGATGATTTGCTCGGAGCGGCGCTGGGACTCGGCAATGATTTCATCGCGCTGAGCCAATACATCGGCAGCTTCACGCAATTCTTCGGGGAGACGAGCCCGGGCTTTATCAAGCACGTCGAGGAAATCGTCGGCGTTGATGAATTTAAACTTGTAGATACCGGCAGCATCATCAATTAGATGCTCAAGCAGATCAAGATGCTTGTAGATCGTGGTCTGTTTGAAGGTGTTGGTTGCCTGTACTGTTGGTGCAGTAATCATGGTCATTTTTTACTTGGTGCCTCTGCTGAAATGCTCTTTGAGATAGTCATTCACCGGATGCGGTACGAATTGGGATACGTCACCGCCCAATCGGGCGATTTCTTTTACAGTGGAGGAGCTTATAAAAGAATACTCGGCTTTTGTCATGAGAAAAATAGTTTCTAGTTCAGGAAAGAGCTGCTTGTTCGCTTGAGCCATTCCCAGTTCTGCTTCGAAGTCCGAAATAGCTCTCAGTCCTCGGATTAAAACTGTGGTTTTGGTTTGCCGCGCATAATCAACGGTCAGTCCTTGAAACTCTTCTACCTTCACTCCTTTTAAGTCTTTTACGGCTTTCTCGATCAGGTTCTTTCTTATATCCATCGGCAATAAGGGAGATTTGCCGGGGTTGCCGACCACTGCCATGATCACTTCGTCAAAGAGCGCGTGAGCGCGACGAACGATATCTAAGTGGCCCAGGGTCATGGGATCGAAAGAGCCCGGATAGATGGCTCTGGCCAATCCTCAATTTCCTCCTTCCTGCTTACTGAACCGGTCGCTGAGCTTTAGCTTTCGCCTTTGCTTTTGCTACCGGTTTAGGCATTTTGCGTATGCCTGATGGATATCCCCGTGGACGCCAGTCCAAAGAGACCTTGTCAACGAGGAGATGATAACACGACCCAGCTTGAAAACTAAATGCGTTAATGGATAAGTTGCTAATGTTCAGAGGATTTGCAGGGCTGTCCCAATGGATTTCCGGGGTATATGCCCTGGATGTATTTGTGGTCTTCCGGGCAAGCCCCTGCCTGGAATATTATCGGGCGCTGAGGCTTAATTCTTGCCTGTTCCCGCAGATTAAAGGGGGCATTTTGGGGGCGGTTACAAAAGTCTTGTTTGGGAGGCTGCTAAACCCGGTCTACCGATCTAAGTAAGGATAGATACCTTAACCGTTATCGGTTTAAGTTCCGGGTTAGTTACCGGTTTGCAAACCGCCTCGTTAGACCAGGGAGGCGGACTCTTCCGCCGCCATTTCCTCATCGGAAGGCGCCAGGGCGGGCAGGTAGAAACTGAAGGTGGAGCCTTCGCCTATGGCTGAGGCAACGGTGATGCGGCCGCCGTGTTTTTCGATAATTTTCTTGACAATTGTTAAGCCCAGACCCGTTCCTTTGATGGTGTGCACTTTCTTCTCGACCCGGTAGAAGCGGTCGAAGACGTGCTCCAGGGCATCTTCCGGGATGCCGATGCCGGTGTCTTTCACGTGCACGGCTACTTCCTTGCCTTCGCTCTCTGCCACCTTGACGGTAATCTTCCCCCCTTCCGGCGTGTACTTAATGGCATTGTTGAGCAGGTTTATCACTACCCGTTCTATTGATTCCTGATTGATGCTGGCCAGGGGAATATTTTCGGCTTGTTCGAAGACCAGCTCGATGCCTCTGTCCCGCGCCATCAGGTTGAGAGAGCGGATGGCCGCTTCACAGGCTCTGTGGATATCCATGGGCAGCATCTCGAATTCCCGGTTGGCTTCTTCAATGCGGCTCAGTTCCAGCACATCGTTGACGAGGTGCATGAGCCTGTCGGCCTCGTTATCGATAATTTGCAGAAATTCCTGGTGAATGTCGGGATCGAGTTTTTCGCCATGGTTGCAGAGGGTGTCCACATAGCTCTTAATGGAAGTAATGGGAGTACGCAGTTCATGGGAAACATTGGCCATGAACTCGTTCTTCATCTTCTCCAGTTCGGCTTGTTTGGTTATGTCCTGCATAATCATTACCGATCCGAGAAACTCTTTGTTGAGGAAGATCGGGGCAGTGTGCAGGCGCACCGTCAGTTCGCCCAATTGCAATTGCTGCACGATTGGCTCGAGGGAGCCAGGCGCAATATTGGTGTCGGTGAATTGCTGCACCACATGGCAGATTTGCGGTTGATCGGGACCTTCGGTGCAGACCACCAGAGGTTTGCCGAGAAGGTCTTTGGCTTCTTTGTCGAAGATCTGGGTGGCAGCTCGGTTTACGATTTGCACTCGGTTGTCGCGATCGCACACCACAACGCCGTCGGCGATAGACATGAGCACCAGCTCCAGTTTATTTCTTTCGGAAATAAACTTGTTGCGCTCAGCCATCAAATTGTCCACATTATGCTTATCGTAAAGCTGCAGCCGGCTGCTCATATAGTTGAAGGCGTTGACCAACTGGTCGATTTCTTTGCCGGCTCGTTGCACCTTGATCTGGTGCCCGAAATGCCCCGTGGCAATCTGGCTTGCCCCTTGCGACAGTGTGCGCAAGGGCGCATTGATCAAGGTATAGTTGGCCCACACTCCCAGGGCGCCCAGCACCCCCACCAGGCAGAATATGGTGGTGAGGAAGTTTGTGGTTTCCTGCTGGGTGCCGAGAATGGTGAAGAGGTCGTTGTAGAGACCGACCCAGCAGAGTCCCAGATCTTGACCGTTCTTATGCATGCGCACCACGATGTTGGTGACTGAGCGGTATCCCGGTGGTGACGGGTAGATGCCTGGAACTGTGAAGTTCTCCGGGTTTTCCTTGTATTGTTTGTAGACCGGATAGATTTCCTTCAGATCTTTTTTACTGGTGGGGTCCAGTAGAATGTTGCCGGCATTGTCTTCAAAAACAATGTAGGCAATGGTCTTCAGTTTGCCTCGCTGGGTCAAAATGTAATAGCGCAGGCTTTCCAGATCGCCTGAATTACTGAGGGCTTCCGCGCCGCCACGGGCGAGAGCTTCCGCCAGTCCCTGTCCGAAGAGTTTCACCGATTCATTAATAGAAGCCTGTGCTCTGGTTACCCAGACCCAGGCCGTGAAGGTGACCAGGGCGGCGATACAGGCCAGACCCAGGTAGAGGAGCTGCTTCTGGGCCGGTACTCTGCTCCAGAGCACTCTCAGTCTTGTAAATGTCTTGGTGGCCTTCTTCACTTAAATTCTCTGTGGTTGGTCGATTTAGATTATGCAGGAATTATGCGTTCTTTTAGCAATAGATGAAGCCCCCCGCCTTAAGGCAACCAGTATGACCGGTTTAAAAAACCGTTGTCAAGGGAACATAACCGTGGGGCTTGGTGTGGGGCTCAGGGTCCTTATAGATCGTGGGAGTAATGACCTTGGCTAGAAAAAATCACACCAGAAGTGAAGTTTTGTTTAGAGCGGAAGCGTCTCGAGCGGGCATCTCGCCGGGACCTGGGTGCAATTCGGACTCATTTGCCGACAGACCGACGGACTTAACCGTGGGCGTCGATTCTTCCTGTGAGCTCACAGCCTGTGAGAGCGCTCCGGAAGAAGCGGTGGCGGCATCGGGTTCTATGGCGGATGGTGGTTTTGTGGTTTCGTCGCCTTTGTACAAGGCAGACGGCGAGCAGGCTATCGGCCTTAGTGTTCTGGGCGGCGACGCATCGGCGATTGTGCGCGAGCACATGACCCTGGTGCGGCAGATTGCCCGCAAGTACAGCCAGTATGCGCCGGATAGCTTTGAAGACCTGGTGCAAGTGGGTTCCATCGGCTTGCTCAAGGCAATCAAATATTATGATCCCGGTCGCGCTCGCTCAGCCAGTTTCCGTACTCTGGCCACCTGTTATATCAGGGGCGAGATCCGCCATTATCTGCGTGACCATTGCTCTATAGTGCAGGTGCCGCGGCGTTTGACCGAGATGAATTCGCAGTTGAGCCAGTTGGAAGAAAAGCTCACCCGCGCTCTCGACCGCACCCCGACGGTGCAGGAACTGGCGGCTGCCTCCGGATTTTCCGTGCAGGATGTGCTGGAAGCACAGCAGTCCTGGGAAGTGCGGGTGCATTATGAATCCCTGGACGGTAATTCGGAAGAGGACGAACGGGAAGATCGTCGCGCCCTTTCGGAAGTTGTGCCGGACCGGCGCTACCAGGAGCTCTTCGCTGCTTCCGAGGACCGGGAACTGATAAGCCAGGCGCTCAAGCGTCTGGGCGAAAGAACCAGGCAGATTGTAGAGTTTGTTTTCTTTTACGACCTGTCACAAAAGGAAACAGCCTATGTGCTCGGCTTATCGGAGATGGGAGTCTCAAGAGCGGTGCACAGTGCCCTTAAGAAGCTGCGAGAGATAATGGCCCAGGACGGTAGACCCTGACCCTTTTCTTGCCTCATTAGACCTCGTTTTGATTAAATTCTTGATTTCACCCGAATGGTCTGTTGACAATCGGTTAATCTCTGCTAACATTCTCCACTTGTGGCTAATGCCCTAGCTTTAATCGATTTGAGGTCTTTCCTCATGACCCTCTTACCAGATGAACTTCCCATATCTCTAGACAAGCTCGACGATTATCTCAAGGCTATCCTTAAGATAAAACTGCGTGAGTTCGTGCATCTGAACCCGATCTTCAACTGTATACCTTCTATAGATGTAGCCAGCTATGTAGATCAGAGCAGGAAGACCACGCTGCCGGTGAAAGCTGTGGCGCCGGTTTTGCCGCCCGCTATGCCGGTGGAAAAGAACTTGCGTCAGACCGTTACTGAAGAAACCGTGCAGGCTCTCTCGCCCGAGATGGTAGATGCCGCTCGCGGGCTACTGGATAGTCTGAGCACCAGTGTCGAACAGGCCGCTCAGAATCAGCCCAACAGCGCCGGCGTGCTGGAACTGATGCCCCGCACCTATTTCTCCGGTTTCGATCGTCTCTGTCCCAATAAATACAGACCGGCTCCCTCCCGTCGTCGCCGTCGCACTTCCGTTTAAGCGGTTCAAGCAGTTTTTGTTAGACCCCCGCCGCTCCCCGCTGCTTCTGCGGCCGGAGCCTTTTGTGGCTGGTGAGCGAACCGACGGCAGAGTCTGGCTGGCTTTAAGAAGCTGATGGTGATACCGCCGGTGGTGAGACTTGCGTCGTCCTGCATTGGCTCGCCCAGTTCAACTAGTTCGCTCTTCAGCCTTTCAAAAAGCAGGGAGTTTTGATCAAAATATGATCCTTCGGTAACGCTGGAAAAGATTAAATCTATCCCGATTTGGGATAAGCCCCCTTGCGCGCTGTATCCCGGAATGGGATATTGGTTTTATTGAGACTTAGAGGCGCACCGATGAAAGTCCAAAACGAGCGAGTGGTTAAGCAGTTCATAGAATCAAATAGAGCTGCAGCCTCCAACTTGAAGCGCTTCCTGGTAATCGTGCGTGAGTCTGAGTGGAACAATCACGCCGAAATCAGAGCCACGTTTCCGTCAGCCGACTACATTGGCGAGAACAAGTGGATCTTTAACATCTCTGGAAACAATCATAGGCTGGCAGCTATGGTCTGGATCAACAGTGGAGTGTTCCACGTACTCAAAGTTATGACTCACACCGAATACGACAAGGAGAAGTTCTGATGTCGACCATAAGCAAAGAATACCAGGCTCTGATTGAGCGGTTTCCGCTCCGTCCAATTAAGTCTGATGAAGAGCTAGATAAGGCTCACGAGATCTCAATGGAGCTTCATAAGAAGGGTGAATCTCTTACTGATGACGAAGGCGATTATCTATCCATGCTGACTGACGCCATTCAGCGGTATGAGGATAGGCATCACCGAGTAAATACTGATGGAGTTCAACCATACGAAATTCTGCAATACCTAATGACGCAGCACAGTCTTGGCCAGTCTGACTTGAAGGTTATCCTAGGGGTGCCGCAAGGACGGGCTAGCGAACTCATGAACGGAAAACGTGAGCTGACAAAGGAGCAGCTGGCGCTTCTTGCTATGCGTTTCAATGTTTCGCCAAATGTGTTTTTGCCGAAAAAAATGAATCAAGAAACTTATGAGTTGCCGACGGCAAGAGACATAGAGCCTGAGCTCTTTGAGCCACGTGGAAGGTTCGTGAAAATTGATGATGCCATCAATCAGGCGATAGAGAAAGCTAAGGAAACAGGAGGCACCTATATTTTTGACTGCAACGGTCTTTCTATGACGATTAACAAGAGTAGTAAGGCTGATGATTTGATATCGAAATATTGGGAGTTTGTCCATGAGAGTAACATTAAGTCAGGTAAGACTATCGAGGCTACTTTAAGTTTGTTCGAGTAGTTGCAAAATTCGCGTTCTATAGATGAAGGTTTTGCGCTCAACATGGGCGAACTCGTTACCGAGACCAAGGTGATCGGTATTACAGGTCCCCTTTGATTTCGAGCTTGGTGCCATCTTCCTTCGGATTCTTCTGTCGTAATCACATGATTTCGGGCAGTTGGACCAGTAGAGCCGCCAGACAGAAGGACGAGGCAAAGTGAAACACCGCTTATTTTAGCGGTTGAATGAAGACCCATTCGGAATGTGGTTTTTGCCTGCCACGTCACGGTCTGGCTCTGCTTTCCATCCTCGGCATATCCGATGGCTGTTCTTTGCCCCAGCTCTTTCTATAAACCTGTAGAAACGGGAATCTGTTAACAGTCCGCAAATGCCGCTCTGGCGAGCTTTTAAAATTTCGGGACGAGAGGAATCGAACCTCCGGCCTCACCCACCCCAAAGGTGCGCGCTACCCCTGCGCTACGTCCCGGTCTGGCTTTTCTGGCAAAACGCAGTGGCGCTCTGTCAAAAGGCTAAATGTGATTATACATCACGTATTGCCCCGGATGATTCCAAGGTGTAGCCTCCATGGTCGCTCTTAGCCCCGGGAAGCTGTTGAAAACCCGGTAAGGGGCGCAAATTCAGGGTAAAGGCTGGGTGCTCCAATACTACTTCCGTTTACATTTGCTGGTAAAATCTCTTTGCGTCACGTCCCCTGTTCGTCGCTCTCCTTATTAGTTTGCTTTCAGCAAATTCGAGCATTCATTCACATGAAGCCGCCGGAGCGTCAGGACATCAGGAATCGGAAAAGTCTGGTATCAGTGCAAATCGATGTAGCATCTCTTTTCCCCTTCCAACTGGATGATTTCCAGCTTGAGGCTATTAACCATCTGGAGAACGGCAAGAGTGTCGTGGTCTGCGCGCCCACCGGCTCTGGGAAGACAGTCATCGCCGAATACGCCGTCGAGATGGCTCTCATGTCCAACACGCGTTGTTTCTACACCACGCCTCTAAAAGCCCTCTCTAATCAGAAGCTCTACGACCTGCGCAAAAAATACGGCGAAGATAGAGTCGGTCTTCTGACCGGTGACACTTCCGTGAACCGCGATGCGCAGATAGTGGTCATGACCACCGAAGTTTTTCGCAACATGCTTTATGGCACCATCCTTGGTGACGTGAAGCGAAACTTGCAGAATGTTTCCAGTGTGGTGCTCGACGAATGTCACTATATGAATGACAGCGAGCGCGGCACCGTTTGGGAAGAATCAATTATCTATGCGCCCAAGAATATTCAGCTTGTGGCGCTTTCCGCTACCATTGCCAATGCCCGCGACCTGACCACCTGGATAGATGAAACCCACGGACCGACGGAACTTGTAGTTTCCGATTACAGGCCGATTCCCTTGCGCTTTCATTACTTCGGTGAGCGTCGCCTTTACCCGCTTCTGGCTCCCGGCGGTGCTACCAATTCCTTCCTCAAATCGCGCTTCGGCAAGAAGAAACCCGTTATCAGAGGCGACAAAAGACGCCGCCCCATAGGCGGCTTGTACACCCATCCCGCCGACGTGCTGGCCAGTTTGTCGGGGCGCAATATGTTGCCTGCTATTTACTTCCTCTTCTCTCGTCGCGGCTGCGAAGAAGCCATGAAAATGGCTCGCGGCATACCGCTTCTCTTGCCGGAAGAACAAAAGGAATTGCGTCTGAGGGTGGAAGAATTTACCCGGGACAATCCCAATCTGGCTTCCCATCCCCATATTCCGTACTTGCTTGAAGGTATGTCGGTGCACCATGCAGGCATGCTGCCCAGTTGGAAAGGCATGGTCGAAAAGCTCTTTCAGAAAGGCCTTTTGAAAGTAGTGTTCGCCACCGAGACCCTGGCGGCCGGTATCAATATGCCGGCTCGTTCCACGGTCATTAGCGCCATTCACAAGCGCTCCGACGAAGGGCACCGGGAGCTGATGGCTTCCGAATTTTTGCAGATGTCCGGTCGCGCCGGTCGTCGCGGCATGGACGAAGTCGGTCATGTGGTGGTTCTCCATAATCCCATTGAGTCTGTGGAGGACGCCGGTAAGTTGGCCACCGCCAAAGCCGACCCGCTCTCCAGTCGCTTCACTCCTTCTTACGGCATGGTGCTCAACTTGCTGGAGCGCCACACCATAGATGATGCACGCGATCTGATTGAACGAAGCTTCGGACAATTTCTTATCAACCATCAACTGGAGCCTCTCTTCACCCAGCGACTTTCCTGGGAAGCGGAGCTGCCCCGTTTGCAGGCGCCCCTTTGCCCGGCCGAGCCCGGCGATCTGAATCTTTATGCCAAGCGGCTGGAGGCTATTCGAGCCAAACATAAGCAGCTCAAGCAGATGGAAAAGGGTCTCAAGACCACCGCCGTCAAAGCTCGCCAGGATGCCGTAGCAGCCCTGGCCGATATGAAAATAGGCATTCAAGATCTGGTCAAAGAAGCCTATGCCATGCCCTGCCACGGCTGCCCCGTGCAGAAGCCCTGCAGCAAGCAGACTGAACGGGTGGAACAGTTGGAGAGGCGTATTCGCGATCTCGATAAGCGCGTTAAGCGAGAAACTACCTACTACTGGCGCACTTTTGAAGCTCTGGCGAATATTTTAAGGTCGGAAGGCTATATCTTCGGCAACCGCCCCACCGACTTGGGTCGCACCGCTGCCGGTATCAGAGGGCAGAACGAACTCTTCCTGACCTCTATGGCCATGAGCGGTCTTTTTGAGACTCTTGAGCCTACCGAACTAGCGGCGGTGATCACCGCCCTGGTTGGTGATGATTCCCGGGCCAATGAGAATATGCGCATCCGCGTCAGCCCCCAGGTCGACCAGGCCCTTCTGGAAGTGCAGAAGACCATGCGTCGCATTTTGCGCTTGCAGAAAGAGCACGACATCGACATGCCGATCACCATCGGCACCCATCTATGCGGGCTCACTCAGATGTGGGCCGAAGGCGCCGATTGGGATGCTATTCGCAATGCCACGCCCTACGATGAAGGCGATGTGGTGCGTGGAATCAGGCGCACCCTCGATCTGGCCAGGCAGTATGTGCGCGCACCCGGTATGCCCGACCGGGTCGCCGATCTCTGCCAGCGCGTGGAGTTGCTCTTGAACCGCGACGAAGTCTCGGAAGATTTCTAGCGCTGCCGTCTTTTGCTACTCTAGCGCTGCCGCCTTCCCCAGTCTGGTTTGACTAAAGGCTGACGAAAACGCTGGTGACCAGAATATGGTTGGCTTTATCGTCGGTGGGGTCGGTCTTGTTGACGTACTGTTGCTGATAGCCTACTTCCAGGCGCAGGCTGTTGTTCATTTGCCTGCCGATGCCGGCGTAAATTCTGTTTTGATCGATACCGGAGACGGGGCCGTTTCCTACGGTATTCAAATTGACGAAGAGTTCGTCGGAGACCACGGCGTAAAACTTCTTTTTTAGAGGCAGTGCCAGTCTCAATAGGTAACGCGCTCTCATGGAGCAGTCGCCGCCGGTGTCCTGAATGAAGCGTTCTTCCAGCCTGGCTCTATGAAGGACCTGCAGGCGCTTGCCGAGACTATGCCCGAAACCCAGTTGCTGGAAGATGCGATTTTCTGTGAGGAATTGCGGCTGAAAGTTGCCTACCCAGACATGACCGACATAGCCGCTGAAGTGGGGGGTAAAACGATAGCCCAAGGCCGAACGCAAAAGCAGTTGGTTCATGCCTTTTAAGTTGTCGCCCAGGCGCGGACTGGCCTCAAAGTAACCGCGCACCTTGCGGCTGCGGGAGAGAGGCACGTCTATGAATATGGGCGTCCACATTTGAAAGGCATGATCAGTGTTGCCGTTTTGGGTGGTGCTGGGAGAGCTGGAAGATGAACCGGTTTCCAGTTTGATGCTGGGAAGCTGGGTGCTCTGGCTGGATGCGCCGGTGTCGGCGGCTATTTGAGCCCGGGCCGCCGGGCCTGCAAGAGCCAGCACAAGTGCTGCGAGCAGCCCCGAAAACAGGCTGCCCGGCCAAGCTGTTGCTGGCCGCTTTAGACTGGCGACCGCTAAAGGGCTGTTTCCTGGATTCCAGAGAGAGATTAACGGCTGATTCAATTCTTCGAGAGAGTTCCACACTGAACGGGGCTTTTAGCCAAGCTCAAGTGTACCCCACTCAAAATGGCGACCCTGTTTATCTGCCGGCAGCCAGTTGACGTAGAAACCGACCGGGTTTTTCTTGAGCAGACCGACTTCCCGGTCGCTGGCGTAGAAGGTTTGCTTATGACCGTCGGGAAATTCTACCGCCACCAACTTCACCCAGGGATATACGTCGATGGAGCCACCGGCTTTGGGCTTGAGGCTTACCAGGCTACCGTCCGGGGAAACGGTCATGGTGCCTTCTTTGCCTTTATAGACTCGTCTTTTGTCGTCGAGCAGTTGAATTTCTCTTTTCTCACGCCCCATGCTGATAGTGGCGTATTTTGCGCCGCTTGCCGTTTCTTTCATGGTGGCGGTGCGCTTGCCCATGGCTCTTTTGTACATGATAGAGCCGTCGACGGCGTCTATAGCCAGATTGGTCAATCTGACGGAAGGGGCGCCGGTATCGGAGTAGACCGCCTGCTTGCCCATTTTTGCAGTCATTTCAATGGCTCTGCCGTTGGCGAAGTTAATGCGTTTGACCAGCCCGTCGCTGTCGATGAGGGCTGAAATGGGGGCATTGGTGCCGTTCACAGCTTGAAAGGTGAGGGTGGTTTCTTTGGTGAGAGCCTGACTTTTAGCCTGGGCTTTAGAACTGTGACTCTTGGCTGTTTCAAGAATGTTCTGGAACTGCGCCACTTCAGAATTGACGCCTTTGGAGAGCTCAGGAGCCACGCTCACAGGGCGCTCTTTTGTCTTCGTTACTCTAGCTTTGGCTGTCGGTTTGGAAGATGATTCTGTAGAAAAACTGGCCATTTTATGTCACCTGCTGAGGAGCCGGGGGGTGCTCACTTTACATCTTTGTTATAGCTTGTTAAGAATGTACCTAAGAATAACCTTTTGGATATGCTCCTGTCGACCCTAAAATTTATATGCCACTTTCCCAAAAGATTAACT
Organism: Candidatus Obscuribacter sp.; assembly: GCA_016712465.1. Lineage (GTDB taxonomy): Bacteria > Cyanobacteriota > Vampirovibrionia > Obscuribacterales > Obscuribacteraceae > Obscuribacter. The sequence continues at coordinate 5,413,366 of JADJQZ010000001.1, read as the reverse complement.
CGTGGCGTTTTTCCGAGATGGCAAGCGGAACTAATATTAAATCTGAGGGATTACCCCCGACTCAGGCTTCCGGGAGAAGCAGCACGTGAAATCAGTACATGAGATTGCCCAGGAGGTATTTGACACTTACGGTGTTCGAGTTATCACCGATCAAGAGCGGTCCGGATTGCCGATTGCATGCAGACCGGCTGATGAGAGAACCTGTCTTACTTATCTGCAGCAAGTGCTGACCAGGGAACTCTCTATTTATTCTCCACAAGTTATTCGCAAGAGCAAACTGAACGAGATCATTCTCTGTCAGAAACTGGCATCGGAAGGCCAGCGTAGAGGCGGTCTTACTTGTGCAGCCTTCCTGGGAAGTCTGGGTCTACCCTTCATTCGCAATAAAATCTACCTGAATATCAAAGTGGGCGGTGGCTGGCAATATATGCGGGCGGCCTTTCACCATGAGCTGTTCCATATGATTGACTACTTCGATGACATCAACGGCTACTATGATCAAAGGTGGAAGTCTTTGAACCGACCAGGCTTTGTCTACCATAAAGACCGCATTGACGAGCAAAGGGCGAAGCCTCAACGGGGCTTTATCTCGGAATACGCCATGGATGCCGTTATAGAAGATAAGGCCGAGGTCTATTCTTATTTGCTGATCGATCACAGGGGCACTGAGAAACTGGTCCGAGAAGATAGAATTCTGGCTCGGAAAGTGGTGCGCATGAAAGAACTTTTGCACTCCTTCTCCAGTGAATTCAATGAAGACTTCTGGAGTAAGAGAGACGCGGCATCCATATCTTATGCCAAAAGCATTGTGAAGAAGAGGAGCTAGGAACCTCGCCGGACCGGGCTGGAGATGCTTGGCCCTTCTGGTTGCCCGAGCATTTTTTGCCTGCCCTGCTTCGGTATACTCATTTTCGCCCATTTACCTGGGGCTCTGCCCTGCCCCTATAATGTAGTATTCCTGTTTGGAATCGAGCACAGTATGCGTTTGCTTATCGTAGAAGACCATGAAGTGACCAGGGACGGGATTTGCCTGGCAATCTCAAGGGAAGCGGAACTGGAGATTGTGGGTACGGCCGATAATAGTGATGCGGCTCTTGCACTGGCACGAGAACTGCGTCCTGACGTAATCTTGCTCGACCTGCATCTGCCCGGCAGCCTTGGTCCCAAGTCTATGGTGCAGGCATTTTGTGAAATCCCCGATTGCCGCATTGTGGTTTTTTCCAATGAGCACAGGCAAGCTTTCATCGACGTGGTGATGAAGCTAGGGGCGGCTGCCTACCTGCTTAAGTCGGAGCCCTCCAGGGTAGTGATTGAAACCATCAGAGGCGTCTGTAGCAAGGATACGAATCCTGTTTCTCCTCTTGCCGCCAGACCTTCCACCATCAAACTAACCGAGGCGGAAAGGCAGCTTCTGGAGCTGTTTGCCCATGGATTAAAGTATCAAGATATCGCCGATAAGAGATTCACTACTCAGTCTACGGTGCGCAAACAATGCGACTTGTTGCTTGAGAAGCTTGGGCTGGAAAATCGAGAAGCCTTAATAGCCTGGGCTGCCAAAAATGGTTATGGCAGCCTCGACAGGGAAGAAGGGAAGTGAAGCTGTGAACAGTCTCAAACAATTGACTAAGGCGGCTGAGAGTCTGGCCCGTTTCTTGTGTGATAGCGGTGCCGGCAAGTCATGCGGCGATGACGCGGCACTGGCACTGTCGGTGGTGCATCAATTTTTTGAGGAGCTTATTCAGGAATTTAATTCCCATCCGGCCGTAGGTGATCTACAAATAAGTATTACTAAGCCAAAGAGTTCGCTCTCGCCTGCATGCGAATCTTCGGCCAATGCTTCGAAAAAGGTTTCGAAAAAGGCTTCGCGGACGGTTTTCCGATTCTGGATATATTCGTCGGCCTGGGCTCTCACCGTCAGAACTAGCCGCGACTATCTGGATGTCTTTCTGCAGCCCAGTTCCAGCTTGTTGCAGTTGGAAGAGCAGGAGCAAGCATCGGCACTCAAGTTGAAGCTTGCATTCAAGATAGAAAGCTCCCAGGTGACCTGGTATATGGATGGTCATGCCGTCAATGAAAGTGAAGTCAATACTTTGCTGCGCAGTCTTTTTAAAGACATGCTGGTTCGCTCCGGCGCCGATCTCAGTCTGCCTGCCGATGCTTTGCGGCTGCCTATTGGTGATGGTGGCGAGAGCCTTTCCCGCTCGGTTAGAGCCCTGGTGGATGAGAAATTTACCCTCAGCCAGAAGGTGGTCAGCCAGCAAGAGGAGATCCAGGGCCGGGTGGCCCGTGAACTGCATGACGCCGTCATCTCCGATATCATGATTTTGAAGCGCTCTCTCAAAGGCGACAAGCGGCTTTCTGATGAACAAGTTATTGAAATTCTCGACCGCATCACCGATCAGATTTACGACATTTGCGAAGATCTGACCCCCCGTGACCTGCAAGATTGGGGTTTGCCTACCGTAGTGAGCAGTCTTATCGAGCGCATGGCGCAGCGTATGCCCTTGCAGTGTTCGCTTGTATGCCCGGAGGAGTTGCCCCGGCTGCCGGAAGAAGTAGAGCTGAACATTTATAGAATCATTCAGGAAAGTCTCAATAACATCGAGAAATACGCAGCTGCTAAGAATGTTACCGTCAGCCTTTCCGTTGCCGGTGAGACCATGCGCATCAGTATTGAAGACGACGGACAGGGCTTTTCCGCCGCTTCCCCAACTCCAGCCGGCACTCGCGGCGGCAGGGGCTCTCACATTATGAGAGAGCGCAGTGCCCTCATTCGTCTTTATTATCCCAATCGCTTGATGGTACATTCCAACCAGCTTACCGGCACCAAGGTCATTCTGGAGCTACAAATCGAGCCGCGAGAGGCACCCTCGTCATGAAGAGAGAGGAACTTGATGAAAAGCAAATTCTAGCCGCTCAGGATGAAGCCGACTCGTCTTCCGGCAGCAGTAGTCACCAAAATCCCATTGAGTCAACGGCAGGAGAGCCAACTGGAAGCATGGCCGGGCAGTTAATCAATGAGCGCTATTTGCTTGTGCACTTAATTGGCACCGGTGGTTGGAGTGAAGTCTATGAGGCTTTCGACCAGCAGTTGAGCCGCAAAGTGGCTGTGAAAATTCTCTATCAGCATCTATCCTGGAAATCCGACAGCCTCCGGCGCTTTCAGATTGAGGCGGAGGCTGCCGCCAATATAGAGCACACTAACGTAGTAGCCATTTACGATCTGGGTTTTCTCAAGGGTGGTCAGCCCTTTATTGTCATGCAAATGGTGGAAGGCACCACCTTGAAAGCGCAGCAGACCGCTCGCGGTGAGCTTCCCTGGTCGGAAGCGGTAGATGTATTTCTGTCCGTATGCGATGGACTCGAGGCTGCCCACAGGATGGGTGTCATTCACAGGGATATCAAACCCAGCAACGTTCTCATCTCCACATCCGATGGCGCCATCAGGCTGACTGACTTTGGTCTGGCTAAGCAACTAAATCCGGATGTGGCAAGCAGTCTTACCAACACCGGCGAAACCATCGGTACACCCTTTTACATGAGCCCGGAGCAGTGCAAAGGGGAGGCTGTCGACCTGCGGACCGATATCTATTCTTTCGGTTGCCTGATGTATGAAACCTTGAGCGGGCAACTGCCTTTTTCCGGCAATACCCTCTTTGAGGTGCTGGTAAATCAGGTCAATCACGAGCCCCCTGCTCTGGTCACGGGGGAGCGCTGTTCGATGCCCCTCGATCTGGAGGCGGTTGTCTTGAAATGTCTGAGCAAGCGCCCGCAGGATCGTTATAGTTCGGTGCAGGAGCTAAGAGATGACCTCAAGAAGGTGAAAGAAGGAGTTCCGGTAGGCTTCAGAGTTGATAGACCGGTTGTCGCCGCTCGTCAGCTCCCGGCTAGTGCTTACCGTAGCAGTCGCAGTCTGGTTCTATGGTGGGCGGGCGCAGGCAGCCTGTTGCTGGTTCTCGCCTTCGCCTTGCTTTCAGGGGGGCTTTCTTTGGGCGTGAAAATTCCTGCCCTGGCCGGTTTTGAAAGTCGTCATGGTGTCTTCAATCCGGCGCGGGGGCCGGGGCTGGCTGACCTCTATCCAGGGCAAACTTTATTTCTACCGGTCTTCAACCCCTCCGGTATGCTTTACCGGCGTGCCTGGCGAACTGCAGGCGATAAGGAGAGCGGCTTTCGAACTTACAACTATGCAGGCATGATTCTGAATGCAGGAGGGTTGACGTCCTTCTCGGCTTCCGAAACTCTGGATCCGGAAGACCAGATTTCCGAAAGTAGTATTAGTTATGGTGGCAAAATGAGCGCTGTATTTCTCTACCCTCAAGGGAAGGAGAGTGCCATCGACAACATAAGAAGTGTTGATACCACCCATAGGGAGAGTGGATACCTGGAGACCGTGGTACGCTCCCACAATGCTCCTGAAGCCGTTTTCCAAGTGCGCGAGAATGCACAGGTTGACAGCTTTAGCGAGGCGGAGGTGATGTTATGAGTAAAAGTCCTGAACCGAAGCTAGTTCTTTCTTCCGCGCTGGGGCGTCTTTTGCCTGCGTTTCTTTGCCTCGCTTGTTTTGTGCTGCCGACCGTGCTTCTTTTAAACGGCTCTCCGTCTACGGCGCAGAGCCAGACTGCGCCCGATTCGCCCGTCTCCGAGCCGCAGCCCAAGCGGGCTCTTATCGACAAGACCGGAAAGGTGAAATATCCCTTGCCTTATCAATCGGTGATGAGCTTTTGTGAAGGCCTGGCTACAGTAGAAAGAGGCGGTCGTTTCGGCTTTGTCAACCAGACCGGGCAACTCTCGATTCCGATCAAGTTTGTTTCGGCCGGAGATTTCGCTTGCGGACTTGCCTCCGTATCTAAGTCGGATAATTCCGCTGTCGGCTACATCGACCGGGGCGGGCGGGAAGTGATTTCGCCCCGTTTTGATGTCAGCAATCAGTTCTACAATAATTACCTGAATACTTCTATTGGTGCGTCTTCCGTGCTGGTAGATAAGCACGGCGATATCATGAAAAAGGCCACTGCCCAAGAAGAGAAGCAGATTGACTTCAGCCGGGGCGCCGACACGGTTGTATTCGCAGACAAATTAGTGCAAGTGAAGCAAAAGTATTATCGGGTGCTGGCGTTGCCTGCCGGTATGCAGCCTCTTTCTCGCTTCAGTGAGGGCTTGTGTTCGGTGCAATATGGTCCGGACATGCAGTGGTATGACTTTGTGGATGGAACCGGTAGCTTGGTCACTCATGGACACTTCCTCGGGGTGAATGATTTTCGGGACGGACTGGCCGTGGTCTTCACGCCGAGCAAGAAGTACGGTTATGTCGATAGGGCCGGACAATTTGTAATTCCACCGGTTTATGATGAAGCCCATGACTTTTCTGAGGGGCTGGCTGCTGTCAGGGTAGGGCGGCGTTCTTTCTTCATCGATAAACAGGGGCGCACCGTATTGAAGCCCGGTTACTATCAAGCCGGCGAATTCAGCGAGGGGCTGGCGCCCGTGGGTAAGTATGGAAAATTTGGCTACATTGATAAGACCGGCAAGCTTGTTGTCGACTACCAGTTTAAAGAGGCAGGGCCTTTTCAGAACGGCGTGGCGCTGGTTTCCTATTGAAAGCCTGATCTACAGGTTCCTCAAGTCGCGCTCAGGCAAAATACTCGCTTTCGCCCATATACCTGGGCGGCTCTCGGCCCCATAATCTGCTCATGTAGCAACCCTTAATTGCCTGCTCTTTCAAAAGCCATTTAGTCGGTTCGAATAGCTTCTGCCATTTCCTCTGCCCAAGCCGGTGTTATGCCGGTGGTGTTTTGCCGTGCCTCTCATTTTAAGCGCGCCTTGTAGGCGTTGCTCTTTCTTTGGAGTGTCAAAAATGTTTGAGAAAGTTCTTTCGAAGTTTAGCGTGTTTGTAAAATATTGCCTGGCACCCCTGAGTGATCAGTCTACGTCTCGTTTGGATAGCTGGCCCGTCAAGCTTTGCGCCCTCGGCTTGATTGTTGGCATGACCTTCTCTGCCCCCCTCTGGTTGAATTTTGGTAGAACCCTGCCGGTGTGCGCGCTTTTCCCTCTCGGGCAGTTGGCGCTCTTGACGCCTCTACTTAGTATTGTCACCGTATTTAGTGCTTTCTCTCTGGTCCTGGTGGGAGTCAATAGGCTTGCCGTCGGACTTCTACTTCTAAGCATGTCGGCCCTGGTTCTCATGGACTTGAACCGCTTGCAGCCCTGGGTCTATGAGTACTGTCTGATTATTCTTCTTTTTACCATTACCGACAGCTCTGCGGACTATAAGGAAAAGCGATTTCAGTATCTAGGTCTGATCATCATGGCTATATATTTGTTTAGTGGACTGGAAAAGCTCAACTGGCGTTTCCTTACAGGTATAGGCCCCTGGTTGGGTGGTTTTTCGCCGTCTCCGGCTATGTGTCTCTCCGGTGATCAAAATGCCGTCGCTGTCTCTTTACTAATGTGCCTTGGTGAAATCTTCATGGCTTTGCTTTTGGTCTTCAGGCGCACACGCTTTCTCGGCATTTGTGGTTGCATGTTTATGCACCTTACCATTCTTGCAATGCTCGGACCCCAGGGTTTGAATATCAATGCCGTAGTCTGGCCCTGGAATATTTTTCAGATGTTGCTCATGGCTGGTTGTTTTATGGAGTTGCAAAACTCCGGTCTTGCCTTCTTGCGGCTTGACTTTTCCAGAAACAGGAAGGCCTCTTCTCTGGTAGTGTTTGCTGGTGTGTTACTGCCTGTGTTGGGGCTCTTTCAGCTGGCGGATCCCTATCCTTCGTTTTCCTTCTACTCTGGTGATGTGCCTCGCGGTAGACTGATCTTCAAGGCTGCTACGCTGCAAAAATTGCCGCCGCAGTTGCAGCGCATCTGCCGTTACGACCGGGTGAATGCGCTCTGTTTTCTGGATTTCGCCGATTGGGCTCTGATTGAAACCACCGCCCCGGCTTATCCAAGTAAGTTTTGTCTGCTTTCCATGGCTAAGGCTTTTGTAGCTACTTACCAGCCTGACTGTTTGGTTCTGAGAATCTCTACCTTCCCCAAATTTACCTGCCGGGAAATGAGGGAGGAAGTTTTATTCAAAATGAATTCTCAGGTGGTCTTAATATCGGGGCAAGAGCAATGAGTATAAGTCGCATCAAAACCAGGCAGTACAAGCCATTTTGGGCCGTATTTTTTCTTCCACTGGCGCTGGCACTGGGCGGCTGCAATTCTGCCGCCGACTGTGCCATAGACAACAGGCAGGTTCTCACTCAGCTTCTGGGTAAATGGTCGGTTCTCTACGATGTGCCCGGGGATAGAACTTTGCATTCAACCTTTACCCTGGGGGCGAAGGGAGAGGGGGTGGTGGGCTGCGGCAGTGATGAGCCGCGGGGGATTCCTTTTACAATAGAGTCTTTTCGCTTGCAAGCTAACCGCTTGAGTTTCGTCAAAATTTATCATGTGCCGGAGAATCCCAACTTGCCTCCCGTATTTTACAATGGGCTGCTCAGCCTTCCCGAGCGAGGGGCGGCCACCGTCACAGGCACCTACGAGCAGGCTGTTCCCGGGCGTCGGGTGAGCGGGAAGTTTTTGGCGTATATATTTGTGCCAAAGAAGTTTGAGTAATCTCTGGGCTGAAGTTGGCTAGTGCCGCCTGGCGAGTTCTATGTAGACTGGGAAGTGATCGGAGTCGATGGTTTCGCAGACCTTCCGTTGTCTGACCACCAGATCTTTTGATACCAGGCAATGATCGAGTGGTATCCAGAGCGTTCTGGAATAGGTCGGCCAGGTGGGCTGTATGCCGAAGCCCTGTCTTGTGTCCATCAGGTCTGCTTTTGTGCAGAGTTCCTTGAAAATTTGAGCCCAGGAGGTGCTGTTAAGATCACCCATCAAGACAACCGTTCTCTCCCATTTGCTTCTTGCTTCACCCAATAGTTTGAGTTGTTCGTTTCGCATGTTCAGGGCTTCCGTGCCGACCGGTGGCAGGGGATGGGTGCTTACAACAGTTACTGGAGCGCCGTCAAACTCAAGGCGGGCTAGCATGGTCGGTACCTGGGCGCTGCCGAAGTCTTCAGTCTTCTGGTCGTCCAGTTTGAGTCGCGAAAATATGGCTATGCCGAAGTTGTCCGGGCGAGGCTGTGCGGCTACATAGGGATAATCTGGTAGTTTGTTTTTGAGGGCGGTGAGCCAGGTATCGTCGATTTCTTGCAGGGCTACTACGTCGGCATTGTATTTATGTACAAGCGCCGCGACTTTCCCATAACTCTGGTTTCTCGTATTTACGTTTATCTGCAAGCAGCGCAGAACCGGCGACTGCGCAGTGGACTTTTGATTTGCGGGTAGGTACAAAACGCCGATCAGAAAAAGATTTAGCACAAGGCTGATGGCCGCCAGCCCGACTTCGGCAAGAAAGTTGTTGCCCAGGCTGGTTTTCGCAGTTTTGAAAAGATCTCTGTTCTTCAGATAGCCAGCCACGGCCGCCGCCAGAAAGAGCGCTTGCGCTATGGCATATTGGAGGCGAAAGTGGCAGGGCAGATCAAAGACAAGACCGCCATTGCTGAATAGAGCAGCCCAGGTCAGACCGCAGGAAAAGAAAATAGCAATGCGCGAAAGATGGATGAAGCAATCGCGCCAGGTATCAAGGATTGTTTTGAGGGCTTTGTTCAATGGTGTTTAGCAACTGCCGCTTTGGCTTCCCGGTGCTTGATCCTTTAGTCCACTGCTTCAAATTGTAAGTCATCCATCCTGACCCTGCCGGTTCCCGTAAGAATCAGTCCATAGACGAGATTGTTGGCGCACTGCAATGAAATGTGCCGCTTACCTTGCGTTGCTTTGCAGAGATGGTTTTTAGCCGTCCGGCACAGGGGTGGGGGTAAACGGTTGAACTGGAGGCGGCAACTGTGGCGGCGTCTGCAATTGATTGTTTATGTACATCCAACGGGCTAGGTTTTGCGCGTTCGATATTTCACGTTGATGATGTGCGTTGTGCTGGTGCGTGTTAACGCCGACCGCAATTGGAACAACGATTGCCGTCGCAATTATTAAACCGATTATTGTAAAAAACAAGATTTGCTTGGGTTGGAACCAGGCAAATCGACCGCCTGTTCCACCGGCACCGCCAGTTCCAGCGGTACCGCCGTCTCCCCCAACTCCAGCGCCACCGGCACCACCGTTTCCGCCAGCACCAAATAATCCGCCAGAGCCACCGGTTCCGCCGACTCCACCAGTGCCACCAGCACCACCGGTGCCGCCGTCTCCCCCGACTCCAGAGCCACCGGCTCCGCCGTTTCCGCCAGCACCAAATAATCCGCCAGAGCCACCGGCTCCGCCAGCTCCGGCACCACCGGCGCCACCAGCTCCAGCGCCACCGGCACCACCAGCTCCAGCGCCACCGGCCCCGCCGTTTCCGCCGACTCCGCCAGCGAAGCCACCAGCGCCACCAGCACCTCCGGCTCCGCCAGCTCCAGCGCCACCAGCGCCGCCAGCTCCAGCGCCACCGGCTCCGCCAGCACCAAAAAATCCACCACCAGCACCACCGGCTCCAGCAGCCCCGCCGATTCCACCAGCGCCGCCAGCTCCACCGGCTCCTAAACCACCAGCACCACCGGCTCCGCCAGCAGCACCGCCGATTCCACCAGCGCCGCCAGCTCCAGCGCCACCGGCTCCGCCAGCAGCCCCGCCGATTCCACCAGCGCCAGCAACACCACCGGCTCCAGCTCCGCCGGCTCCAGCTCCAGCGCCACCGGCTCCTAAGCCACCAGCACCTCCGGCACCGGCCATTCCACCAGCGCCACCGGCTCCACCAGCAGCACCACCGATTCCACCGGCTCCACCAGCACCACCGGCTCCACCAGCAGCCCCGCCGATTCCACCAGCGCCGCCAGCTCCAGCACCACCGGCTCCTAAACCACCAGCACCACCGGCTCCAGCAGCACCGCCGATTCCACCAGCGCCGCCAGCTCCAGCGCCACCGGCTCCACCAGCAGCCCCGCCGATTCCACCAGCGCCGCCAGCTCCACCGGCTCCTAAACCACCAGCACCACCGGCTCCGCCAGCAGCACCGCCGATTCCACCAGCGCCGCCAGCTCCAGCGCCACCGGCTCCGCCAGCAGCCCCGCCGATTCCACCAGCGCCGCCAGCTCCAGCGCCACCGGCTCCGCCAGCAGCCCCGCCGATTCCACCAGCGCCACCAACACCACCGGCTCCAGCTCCGCCGGCTCCAGCTCCAGCGCCACCGGCTCCTAAGCCACCAGCACCTCCGGCACCGGCCATTCCACCAGCGCCACCGGCTCCACCAGCAGCACCACCGATTCCACCGGCTCCACCAGCACCACCGGCTCCACCAGCACCACCGGCTCCAGCTCCAGCGCCACCGGCTCCGCCGTTTCCGCCAGCACCAAATAATCCGCCAGCGCCACCAGCACCGCCAGCTCCAGCACCGCCGACTCCACCAGCACCGCCGACTCCACCAGCACCGCCGACACCGCCGTTAGCGCCGACTCCGCCAGCGCCACCGACTCCACCAGCACCGCCGACACCGCCGTTAGCGCCGACTCCGCCGACTCCACCAGCACCGCCGACACCGCCGACTCCACCAGCACCGCCGATTCCACCGGTACCGCCATTGCCGCCAGCACCGAACAATCCGCCGCCAGCACCACTGGCACCAGCTCCGCCGTTGCCGCCAGCACCAAATAATCCGCCAGCGCCACCGGCACCTTCCGCCGTGGTGCCGCCAACTTGTTGGAAAACACTTGTTTTGTTGCTGTTCTTAGCCTGCGCATGCACGGAGGAGGACACCGAATAGGTGATCGGAAGGCTTAAGGCTAAGCAGAATGCAGACAGGCGCCGCATGGAAAATCTCCTGAAAATGGAAATTTAATCATCTTGACTATCGATGCGTCGCCGGAAATGTAGCTCATACAAGGGCGGATGCGCCGAGCACTGTTTGCCGCGCTGATTTCGCCTTTGATGTGGCAATTGCCTCAAATATACTGTTGATACTCACGGTAGGTAGACTCTAAAATGGCGCGCTCGAAAATTAGAATCTGTTTGTATTCAGGCTTGTTCGTATTCACTCTGCTTTCTGCATTGCTTTTATACAGTTGGTATATTCCGAAGGCTGTCACTCACAGAGTTCATAGTGCAAGCAGCGCAGCACAAGCTGTTAAGGTGCTGTACATAGGTAATAGCCTCACTTATTATTTTGATTCTCCCGGCTCGTTCTGCAAGATTTACCGCCTCATCCACAAGGATGCTCAGCTTGCAGTGGAGAGCGCTACAGGACCTGGTTATACACTGCTGGAGCATCTTTCAGATCGAACCACTTTGGCCGCACTCAGAAAAACAAAGTGGGACTATGTCATTCTGCAGGAGGGCACTCAGTCTGCATTTGGTAGACCGCACGAATCACGTTATGCACATCGGCGCTTTGTCAATTTGATAAGAGAAAATGGGGGGAAGCCTCTTATCCTGATGTTCCCTGCCGACAAGGGACAGTTTTATTGGCAGGGCAGGCTCAGTCAGCACTTTCGTTCGGTTGGTCGAGAACTGTCAGCGCAGGTGATTCCCTACGGGGATGTGACTTTCTTCAGTCAGCTACGCCGTCCCGAACTAGATTTATACGATAGCGATGAGCACCATCCCGGCCAAAAGGGTGCTCTTCTCTATGCCGCACTGGCGGCACAAAGTGTTGGAAATTTCTCTTCGGGTGATTTGCTTTCAAAGACGAGTGATTCGGAAAGCGGTCTGAGCGAGGTGTTTACCAAAGAACAGGCGGCCATGGTTAAAGAGGTGAGCCAGGTTCTCAGTGAGTGGGAGAAAGATGGTGTAAATTCTCCCGTCTATACGGAAGCTTCTGATGATGGGGTAAGCACCATCGGCGAATACTGGTTGCGCCGGAAAATGTACGACAGAGTGATTGCTTTGTATAAGCAAGAGTCTGAAGCTGCTGCAAAAATTTTTGGTACCAGTGCCAGACCTGCCCTTGGTAGCTGTTATTTGAACCTGGCTGATGCAATAGTCAAACAACAAACTGACAGTTCGCAAAGAGTCGATAAGGCTGCTCTTGCCTCGGCTTGTGCAAACTTGCGTAAGGCCAAAGACATATACAAGCGCAGCGGCAATGTAGATAGTAATTCGGTAAGCGATGCGGAAGGTTATCTGCGTGATCTGCAGTTGAAGTATGGGTTGCCTGAAGGGAAATAAAGGGTGACGAGATTTGCTGGTTTGGTGCCAATCAGTAAACTTTCGTCAGGCGTCTTTGTTACCGTATTCCCTCCCCCCGCGCTTTAGCAAAGTCTGATTCAGCGAACCTTTGCAAACCCAGGGTATGCCAGACTATGCCCCTGGTGCGATAGGCGTTGGTGTTTTTGGGATTGAGTTTTAGACTTTCATTGCAGTCGATAATGGCTCCAATCAAGTTGCCCATTTCCAATTTCACTTGGGCCCGCTGGGCCATGATTACTTCCCTGAATTCTGGAATATCTGCTAGTTTGTCATAGTCTGCAAGAGCGCCTGTTCGGTCTCCTTCCATGTCGAGTATGCCGCCGCGGTTTATGCGGGCGTAATTGAAATTCGGGCAGAGCCTCAGTGTTTCACCGTAGTCGCTGATTGCACCCATGCTGTCTCCCAGTTTGTCTTTTAGCATTGCTCGGCAGAAAAATGCCAGGGCAAAGTCGGGCTTGAGGACGATTGCCTGGTCATAGTCCTTAATGGCTTGATTGTAGTTGTGCAAGTCTTTCCGAATGTCGGCTCTGACGTTGTAAGCCAGGGCGCAGTCGGGATTTAGCGAGATGGCCTTATTTGCCAGGGAAAGGGCTAACTGTTGTTTCCCTTCTTCCTGGCGCAAGTGCGCTTCCCTGATGCAGTCATAAGCCTTGCGATTTGCTTGCATGCTTGAAGAGTGCTTTTGGCATTTCGAGAGAAAGGAGAGTGTAGTCTGGAAATCAGGGTCATAGGTCATTTTCCAGCCGCAAACCCTCAATCCTGTGGGAGCTGAGCGAATGTCCAGGTCAAATCTCACATAGTGGGAGTTCATGGACGGATCGGTCAGGCTCACCAGGTAGCCTGCGTACGTTACTCTGGTGCTGCCGTTCGGAAGATTCTGCGGTTCCCATGTGTGGTCTTTAAGGAAGAGAATTTCATGGGTTTTGAGCAGGTCATGGTAACGAGAAAACTTCTTAAATGCCGCTTTTGCAGGTTCGTCCACCCAGGCGATTGCATCGAAAGTGGTGTTTTTTTCGTCGCTTCGATCGAAGGGAAAGAGCTGGTAAAGCCACCAGTCGGCAAAAGCTACTCGTACCCGCGGTTGCAGGCGCGCGATTTGGTCCTGGTTCAGGGGCGGCCGGTCTGCTTCCCCTGGTAGTTGGGTCGAAAGAACAAATAAAGCAGAGGAAGCTACGCTGATGGCCAGCGCAGCGCTCATTAGTCTGAACTTGGTGTATGAGACAATTATCGGCATATAACCATCATACCCTTTGTGTTCTATCCATCCTTGCTGCCGTTATTGGACGCGCCGGGTTTGTTGCCGCCGGCGGGGGTTGGTGCAATCTGCGGATTGGCGGCAAAGGCCTTCACTCTTGCTTTGATTACGGCCATCGTGCCGGCGAAGTTTTTGTCGAAGGTGGTGCCGCCTGTGGCTCCGCCTTCCATTGATGCAATGCCTTCGGCGCAGGTTTCGTCAGCGCCTATTCCGGCCGATTGCAAGAAATAGGTGAGCGGTTTTTGATCTGCCGCCGGAATCTTTTTCTTGTCGTCTTCGTAGGCCTGCGTAAAGTCGGCGTCATCTGAGAGATAGTCCATGGCTGCGTTGACGGCATGACCGGTTTCATGGCGCACGATGTCTTCGGTGCGGTTGCCGTTTACCCAGATGCCAGGCTTGGCTTGCTTGTCTTCCGCTACCACAATCATTTTCTTGGTAGGACTGTAAGCACCGTCCACGGCATCCCATGACGAGCCTGGCGGCCAGCCCCTGGGTTTTTGCCCTTTCAGCTCCGGCAAGGCATCGGTGATGCGCCTTGTGGGCACAAGCTGGGCTCCGTCTCGGGCTACAATTTCGCGCACTTCCGGCGACATTTTGTTGTAGGTATCTTCCACCTTTTTGACAAATTGTGCGCTGGGCGGCACTATTACATCGGGCACCGCAGGCGGTGTCTTGTCCGTGGGTTTGGTTTTGTCATCCGGTTGGGTCTTGTCCGGAGTTTCTGTCTTGTCAGGCTCCGCTTTCTTTTCCGGTCCCGTCTTATCGTTGGGGTCGGCAAAGGGGCTGACCAGCTTGATTTCGCCCGGGCTCATGCCCTGCAAATGGCGCCGCACAGTGTTGTAATCTTTGTCGTTGGGGTGGAAGATCAATTCCCCTTCGCCCACTACATCTTTGTTTTTTGCTTTCAAGTTGAGAACGATGGTCTCATCTTTGAGCATGGTGGCCGTGCCGATAGGCGGCTCGCCCGGTTGTTCGGGCGGCTTGGCGGCCAGGCGCTTGGGTGGCGGGAATTCCTGAAACAATATATCGGCACCTGAGAAGGTACCTTGAGCCGGCGTCTGTTGCTGCGCCAGGAGATTGCGCTCTGACTGTTCTGCCATAGCTGGAGAGTTGTTTCTACGGAGTCGAGTGTGTTACCGGGGATGGTCTAAGCTACCACTGCCGAATATACAGGCTGCGGTAAGTCTTGGCTCTGGTGGTCTTACGTAGAAGCGAAAACTTGACTCGAAGGGAATTTATTAGAATGAAACTGAATGGATTTAGATTGGCGCGGGCGAGTTAGCTAGACCTTCATGCGGGAACTGTCTCCGCTCAGACCTTCCTTGGCTGCCCTGGTGAGGCGGTGCAGTTCCCTTACCACCTCATCGATGGTCATATTGTCGGTTACTACCTCGATGGCGTCGTCGGCCATGGTTAACGGTGAGACTTCCCGGGTGCGATCTTTGTGGTCACGGTCGATTATGGCCTTGAGCAATTCCTCAAAGCTGGGGTTTTCGCCCTGGGCGTTCAGTTCTTTCAAGCGCCTGGTCGCTCTCACTTCCGCCGATGCCGTCAGGAAGATTTTCAGCCGTGCATCGGGTAAGACTACCGTGCCTATGTCTCGCCCATCCAACACGGCATTGCCGATGCTGGCCAGGTATTGCTGTTTTTCCACCAGTACTTCTCGCACTTCTTTGAGAGCGGCAACTGGTATAACCTGTTCCGACATTTTCTGGGTGCGAATTTCCCGGGTGATTTCTTCGTCGTCTACAAAGACGCGAATTTTGCCGTCCGAAGTTTCGTCGGCGGGCTTGAGCAGGATGTTGCAGGTGCGGGCCAGGGCCGCTATGCCAGGACCGTCGTTCAAGTCGAGATTATTCTTGAGGGCAAGCCAGGTGGCGGCACGGTACATGGCGCCGGTATCTATATAAAGGTATCCCAGTTCATCGGCGAGCTTTCTCGCTACCGTTGATTTGCCTGCACCGGCAGGTCCGTCGATGGCTATTTGAAGAATTTGCTGGTCTGTCATTTAGTGTCTGAAGGTGAGCGGAAGAGTCCGAAAATCCACTCCAGAACTGCGCTGGCGGGGGGACCTGCCACTGACTGGGCTTCTTCAAGGCTGAGCCCGTCGGCTACGCCCTGCACTATTTTGAGCACTTCGCCGTCTTCCGGCATGCGATCGGTGGCTTTCTTGGAGAAGATAAGCACGCCTTTGTCTTCCACTTCAAAAACACCACCTTCGGCCGGCTGAATCTGACAACCAACTTTGAGGGCGGTTTCCAATTCGGTGGCCAGCTTATCGGCTTTGTCGCGATAGCCGCATTCGGTGCAATAGGTTATTTTGAACCGCTTGTCAGTGGATTCGTTGGAGGACGACGACGTCATATATAGATTAACTCCCAAGGGAAAGACCAAGCATTCCCTCTAGCTTACTACGCCTGCTTCTTATGAAACAGTCTCTTCCACCACGGGAGTTTGAGAAACTCCTGATATTGTTTGCGGTGTTCAAGCAGTGCGGACTGGGCGTCTATGAGGTCTTCCTTGATTTGACGGGTCTCTCTGGCATTCACTTCCAGAAGTCTCATGGAACTTTGCATCTCATTTATAAGACGCATGTCTTCCATGCGGGCACGGCGTTCTTGAGCCAGCTCCCGCTGACAATCGGCAAGTTCGCGCAGTAGTTTTTCTACTTCATCGGAACGGTCGATGACGATGGTTGTTGCTTCCATGTCCGGTTTGTACAGTTCATGGCGCTCTTTGCGACCGTTGTTGACGAAGGAGGCCAGTTCCTTCTGTGCTATGCGCGTGGCCGACTGGAACAATTTTTCCAGGGGACCAAAAGAGAAGGTGTCATCCCGGCTGGTTTTATAGGACATTTCGTCTTCCTCTTTAGGCTTCTGGGAAGCTTTGCCCTTTGCAGGGGATGCAGCGCTGGTGCTCTCAGTGCGGCCTGTGGTCTCGCTTTGTGCCTGGTTCTTGCGGTCTGTAAGGTCCCGGTTTGTCCTTTCCTGGCTGTCGCTGCCCTCTTTCATGCTGGTCTCAGCTTTTGCCTGGGGCTCCGAGTCGGTCTGGGCTTGTGCCTCCGGCTCTTGCGTGGGTTTGCTTGTCTCGCCATCGATTTCAGTGGCGACGGTGGCGGATTTGCGGTTTGCTCTGAGGCGGAATCCGCGTGGGGGGATTACTCTCCACTGATCTTGATCGGCACCATCGATTTTGACTAAGCGGGCGCTCCACCCTTCCGGTAGTCGGTTACCCCAGCGGCCCAGTATGGAACGCTCCACGGCTCGGCTGGAACGACCAAGCACGCTGGCTGCTTCGTCTATGGAGAGCCAGGGGCGTGGAGTTTCGTAGGACCAGTCGCTGTAACCGGTTTCATAACCTTCGCTACTGTCGTAGTCGCCGGTTTCCGAGTCTTCACCCAGGTTGTAGTCGCTTATGAAGTCGCTTGGTACTTCCTGGAAGGGGCGGGCGAAAAACTCTTGTGAATCGTCGGCGCCGTTCTCGTCTGCTTTGCTTTCCGGCTTACCGTCAGCCTTTTCTTCTGATTTTTCCTGCTGAGTTGCTTCCGGCTTGCCTTCAAGCTTTCCTTCCGGCTTGTTTTCTTCAAAAGCGGTTTCTTGTGCGACCGGCATTTCTACCGTCTTTTCCACTGTCGTCTCGGGGCTGGGATGGTTAGTTTGCTTGGAACTTGGCTCCATGACTATCTCCACCGTCTTGGTGGCCTTCTTCTTTTTGTCGGCATCAGCATTTTTGGCTGCCTGCCCGACAACTATTTCTACGGTCTTGGTTATCTTCTTCTTTTCAGTCTCGGCGGTTTGTTTGGAAGTCCGCACCGGCTTATCCCGGCTGTCAGTCTCTAGTTTGGCTGTCGCTTCCGCGCTTTTATCGGTGCCTTCCGGCGCCGCCTTTGCCGTGAAAGTGGCACCGTTGACGTATTTTTCGCCTTCATAGGTCTCTTCAGCACAGGCTCTCAGCTCTCTTTCGAAAATGTCGCTAAAGACCCGATCGAGAAGCCCTTTATCCTTTGAGGTTTTGCCCTGATTCATAACCACTTTCTTCTTTGTTTTCAGACAATCGACTGGATACCATCGTGCAGTTTAATATGGTAGCGTTTTCAAGTGGAATAGTCTTGAATTGTTGCTTAGCTGCAGCGCAATTACCGTCTACTGGCATCAATTATTTCTCATGGAAGGGTCCGAATTTTTCTGTTTGCTGGGTCGTAAACCTCTTTGCCGGCAGTGTTTATTGTTCATGGCTGCATCTCCGCCTGCTGAACAAGCCGCCCACCGACGGTGGCGCCCTTCGGGCTCAACACCACAAAAAAAGAAGGCGGGGGTGACCGCCTTCTTTCCAGATTTCGAACCGTTTCTTACTTGATCAGTCTCGATTCAACTTTGGCCCAGTCTACGTTTGAGTAGAAGGCTTCGATGTACTTGGGTCTTTCTGCCGGTTTGTAATCGAGCAAGAAAGCGTGTTCCCATACGTCCATAACCAGAATCGGCTTGAATCCGGCGATATTGCCTTCTTCATGCAGGGTGATCCAGTGGTTGGAAAGCACTTTGGTTTCGGGATCCTGGAAGAGGATAGCCCAGCCCACGCCACGCATGCCGCCGACTTTGAAGAAATCGTTCTTCCAGGTTTCGATGGAACCATAGGTGTCGATGATGGCTTTGCCAATCTCAGAGCCTTCTTTCAGCTCGCTACCGCCCGGTTTGAGATTGCCGAAATAGTATTCGTGCAGTCTCATGCCGTTGTATTCAAAACCATAGCGACGCTTCAGTTCAGCGTATTCAGGAGTACCGCTTTTGCCGGCCTCGGTGAGTTCGATTACCTTTTCATTCAAGGTGTTGGTGTTTGTGACGTAACCGGCATAGAGAGCCAGGTGGATCTCAAGGGTCTTGTCTGAAATACCGGTCAAACCGCTCAGATGGCTGAAGTCATGTTTGGCATAAGGTTTGTACGAGATTTTTTGTTGAAGCATTGAAAACTCCTGTGCAACACAGCATTTGTGGGGACAGAACCGCTGCGGCTTGCACCGAGCGACTCCACTAAATTCCTGATTGCGGATTAGTTGCTAATTTTTACCATAATTCCCCCGCCAGTCTCGTCATTTGTGGCTTAAATTCGCGGGTTTTTAGGGATTCTCAGGCTTTGGTCTTGGCAATGGCGCGCTCGTTTGCCGTGCCTGCGGCAAAGACCGTGCAGTCGGACCTGGCCAGACTGGCCCTCGTGCTGCTGCTCCTGACAGGCTTGGATCTCAGCCCTGGTTCTTAATTTGCGGAATCAGGTCGGAGAGTTTTTTCTTGCGCAGTTGGCCGGCCCCTCCGGGGCTCTGCCCGACTGCGTCATGCTCACCTGTGACGTCTCCGGTTGGTTCGTTGTCGCCCGTGGTTTCAAGTTCTTGCAAGAGGTTCAGGGCCGGTTGACCGGGGGTAGCCAGAGCGGGCAGAGATGCTGAAGTGGCATCGGATTTGCGTTTCATGCTCTCCCGGTTGCTCTCCCTGGCCGATACGGCCGGTAGACCGCCGCTGGAGGAATCGGCGTTGCGCCCCTTGTTGAGAGCCTGGGCCAGGGGTGATTGATGGCTTGAGGTCTGGAAATGGGAGCCGGAGCTGCCCGGTCCGATGGGCTTGGTAGGCGGCATGGTCTGAGCCTGGGAAGCTGCACCGGCTGTGGCAGCCGAAGCTGGAGGTATCTGCTGAGCTTGCTGCTGTGCTTGCTGTTGGGCCTGCAGTTGAGCCAGACCGGGAGCCTGATCTGAAAGTTGTGAATGGGGGTGAAAGGTGGCGGCCATGGGTGTCGGGTGGCTGGGGAAGGCGGCGGCGATGATGGCCGGGCTCCAGCCCAACTGGCGAAATGCCTCTTCCAGTGTGGCTTTTGTTTTCCAGCAAATGCCAAGGGCAATGACGGCCTGTTCAGCTTTCAGTATGCCCTGAGCCATTAAATCACTGCATTTCATGGCTATTTGCAAGAGGTTTTGATCTACTGCACCGGTGAGCAGGAGCATCTGTCCCATGAGCTGTGCATTGCGTGAACCGGCTTTGAGAGCGTCTTCGATGTCCTTTGGTCCGATCACGCCGGCCAGTTGAAGAAACTGATAGAGGGGGAGGTTGTTGCTTATCTGCTGGCGCTCCGGCTGCACGCGCTCGATGGCCGCTTCAATGGTGAGATTTTGATTGTGCACCAGCTCCAAAACCTGCCCGGAAAGGCTCTTGCGCAGTTTGCCGGAAGAGACATGATTTTGCACGCTAAGGGCTTGCTGCAGCGTATTTTCATTCACCACGCCGCTTTCCACAAGTACCTGACCGATGGGTTGTTCCTTCACCAGTCCGACTTCCACAATCTGCATCAATTGGGCTTCTTCCAGAAGCTTGGCCATCACAAGGAGTTCGCCCAGCCGCACTGTTTCCGCGTTCGGCATGGCAATGCCGGTTTCCGCCAGGGTTTGCTCCAGGGGCACTTGCCGGTCGCGGGCAGCCTTAAGGCTGGAAATCGCTTGCTCTCTATCTACGCGCTTGTCGCGTATCAAAATCTGAGCGTTGAGCACCGATGCCAGCATTTGCTCGGTCAAAATACCGGTCACCACCAGCACTCTTCCCAGGGGCAGCCCGCTTGTCTGACCTTGCACAAGCGAGGCCTCAAGCTGCTCCTTCGTAACCAAACCTGCCTCGATGAGCAGTTCTCCCAGTTTATTGGTCGGGCCGCCTTGCTGAATACCAAGCTTGTGCAGGGCTTCGTCCAGGGTGCAGTTTTCCCGGTAGAGAGTTCTCAGGGCTGCCACGGCATTCTCGGTGTTCAGAAGACCGTCTTTTAGCAAAGACTGACACTGCACGGCAGCCTGCAAGTGCTGCTCGCTCATGAAGCCCGACATTATGATCACTCGACCCACCGGTAGCGACTGGCTTTTGGCTATAAGCATTGCCTGGCGCAGTTCTTCCGCTTTTAGCAAGCCGGCACTGGTGAGCAAGTCGCCCAGTCTAAGAGGCGCAGACCCTGAGGGCTGTGCCGTTTGATGGTTTGCCGAATGTGCTGGGTTGCCTGCCGTCATTAAGTGATCCTGATGTTGAGTCTTGATTTTATCGCAACTAGTTTCAAAGCAACACTTTCATTTTTCCCTGTTTTCTCTTGACTATGGCGGATTTTCCAGGATTTATGGCGGATTGTTTTTGTGGGAAGGTAAATAGGCGCCGTTTATCTTCTCGGCCGGACGGCGGCGGCACTACCGGCAGTGTCATGCCGAAAAGCCGGGTGGTTAGACCCGGCTTCTGGAGAACACACTAGCTTTATGCTCTAGTTTTTCTATGCTCTATTTTGTTGCAGCCACCGCTTGGGTGGAATTCCCGTATGGGTTTTTAGTAGACAGAACGTGTGTCTTATCGATGGGGCTCTAACTGATTCCTCCGCTAGATCATCGTCTACTCTTACTGAATACCCCCTCCTCAGTGACTTATAACTTCTCCTCAGTCTGCAGCGAAAGAAAATTTCTTTTTGGTTGTCTTCCTTACGTGCGTCCGGCAGATTTGTTGCCTGCCATACACATAAGACCATCTTACGGGGCAGTTTAATGGGGCCGCCTGGGAAAAGCCGTATGTACGAAATGCATATATGGGTGTAGACTTCGGCTGTTCAGTGGTCAATTTATATAGGTAATAGATGGACAAATTCCTTCTATCCCTGAAAAATCGTGTCTTGGTTCCGTCTATATGCCTGACTGGCATGTGTTTGTGGCTGATCATCTGCCATGTGCACTATCACAGCTACTGGATGGGAACCATATACCGGGTGCAGACCACCGATTTTAATCTTTTGCATCACACCTTGCCGCCGGTGCTGTCTGACATGATCCTGGCAAATCGTGATGATTTAATCCAGCGCACATTAGATTGCTCCTTCGGCTTGTTCGGCATGGTCATCACTGATCCATCCGGTGAGAATGTCCTCTATAAAACCGAGAAGATCTATCGCCGCGAGTCATGGCAGAAGCGGGTACAGCCCGAAAGTCTCTTGAAAGAGTCTGAGCCCTACGACCTTCTCACCGATCCACCCCAGCTAGAGCCTCTCTTTGCGCATAAGTCGCCGCGCTCCACCCAGGCCGTGCAGGTCGGAACCACCAAGCGCGGAGTCAAAGTGCTGGGTCGTCTCTATTATTTACGCAGCGCTCCCCCCTCTTTCGCAGAAGACCTGAGCAACTTCCTCCTGAACGGATTCTGGGAATTGTCGGGCTCCAAGCGCGGATATTGCTACATTACTTGCTCTTGTATAGGCTTTACCCTGGCTATTTTGCTTCTGGTTTACTTGCGCCGGCGGGGCATTGAGCTCAAACAGAAAGAGCTCGAGCACATGCAGCGCGAGCTGGATATTCGCAAGAAGGCTCTGGAGAGCCTGGGCAGCGAGCTTGCCACGCAGAAAGCGCGGAAGGTCTGGCTGGAACGGGAGGCCGACCAGGCTTATAAGCGGGCTATCGGGCTCAAACAGTCGCTTGAGCGCTTGAAGGAATCGCTGGGCGGCGCTATGCAGGACAATTTTGCCCCGGCAGACGGCTCTCAGACCGTGGTTTCCACCGGTGCAAACGGAGTTACCGGAGGTTCTGGAATTTCTGGTACTAATGGGCGCATCTCGCAAATTAAAATTCGTCCGCCGGTGGCTCCACCCGGCTCCATTCTGGAAGAGATTGAGAGTCTTTTGCCGGCTCTTTCGGAAAACGCCAAAAACCTGCGCAGCCAGGCTGATGTGCTGCAAGATTATTGCAGCGCCCTTGAGGACCGCCAGGTGGAGATGCGCAAAATTGTCGAAAATGCCTTTTCGCGCACCACGGCCATTACCGGTGCAACTAATTCCAGCGGCGTGGCGCCGCCTGGTCTTGCTTCCACCCAGGTAAGTCCGGCCGCCCCCGCCCCATCAGTGTTACCCGCAGCAAATGCACCGGCGCCGGAGCCGGGACCAGATTTTATTGACATGAGCCCACGTTAGTCTGGCTTAATCTTGTTCATCAAACCTTTAGCAAGTCATGCTAAGCTATTGGCTGACTGGCTGTTAATTGAGCAGGAAGCCACTCGCGAACCGCCCACAAGCGGTTGCCTGTTGTTATTGACAGTTGTCTTGTCGAACCCCATAGAGAGTAGTTTGGCTCTCAATCTCGCTATTAAATGAAGCAAGTATCCGGTAAGAAGATCGCCTTAACCCTCTCCGCTGTTCAAGACGCAAGCAGCGAGCCGGTTTATCGTCGAGGCGTGCAATATTATCGGCGCAAGAAAGTTCTCAAGTACACCGAAGACGAAGGCGTATCCAATATAGAAGCCCTGGTCATAGGCTCCGAGCCCCAGCCTTACAAGGTGACCGTCACCATAGACTCTCCGGAAGTGTTCAAAGCTGAATGCTCCTGCCCTTATTTCGAGGAAGTCTGCAAACATTCAGTAGCTGTTTTGCTCACTCATATAGCCCGTCATAATCCAGGCATTCGCTTTGATCTGATGGACGGACCCGAGCGCAAAGAAGCGCCGGCAGAGAAAGCTCCCAAGGCTAAAGACCTGCTCGATGATCCCCGGGAAGAAGGGGTGGACCCTGATGCCCGCGATTTCCAACTCGGTCTTCTGGTTTTAGAAAAGCCTCTGGCCATGATTGTGGGCGATGTGCCGCCGCAACCCCAGGGCAAGGTCAACATCTTAAAAGTACCGCCGGAGTCTCTCAATTTTTTCCCGGCTGAGTCTCGCATCTGGCGCCTGGCCAAGTACCTCACCTCTCTGCCCCAGACCACCAAGGGCACCGCCGGTGGTCACCGCATTCCACGCGGCGAAGAAGGCACCGTGATCGGTCACTTGAGCCTCTGCGCCAAACTTTTGAATACCACCAACGGTCTGGAAGTAACATTCTCAGACCAGCCCCTCAAACCGCGGGCGGTGCTCTCCGAAACCGAGAGCGGCGAGCTTCTGCTCAAGCTGGAAGGCATCACCGAAGAAGGCGAAGCGGTTGAACACCCGGTCTTCTTCATGGGGCAGAGCAGTTGGATCCTTTCCAACAATGTTTTCTATCCCATAGATTTGAGCGCCATTCACCGCTCCTTCCAGTACTTCGATTCCTACGGTTTCATGACCGTCAAGCTGGAAGTCGTACCCAAGTTTCTTTCCGTCGACCTGCCCGTGCTTCTGAAGCGCATGCCGGTGGTCTTCGACGAGTCGACCGCGCCTTTCCCCGTCGCTATCACCGAACCGCCGCAGGTAGTGATTCGCCTCTCTGAAAGAAAATTGCCAGGCGCTGCCAGCAGCACCATCATTTCTTCTTCCGGCGGAGCAAAAGAGAAAAGCGCCGGCGATGCTGTTTCTCTGGAGGTCTCCCTGGGCTTCCGCTACGGCGACCTGGTCTTACAATCAAGAGATGAAACCAGCGCTGTTGAATCGGAAAAATTCACCCGCACCATATCCGAGACCGGTCAGAGCGTCTGGGTAGAACGCCAGTGGGATCTGGAAAACCAGGTGCGCCGCTTCCTCACCAATATGCAGCCCATTCGCACGGTGGCAGATCGCTTTTCCTTCACCGATGAACCTGCCTACGACGTGCTCTTTCACCTGCAATCCGAGCAGGTGGCAGACTGGGATATTAGCGGTTTCGATCTGCTGAGCGTATGCAAAGTACGTAAAGAGCCGATGTCCTTGAAGGCGGGTCTTTCACTCAAAAAAGACTCGTACAAATTCGATTTCGATTTGCAGTGCTTGTCTGGCGACGAAGATGTACCGTTCCCGCTCGTTATTGAAGTACTCTTCAAGAACCGCAACTACCTGAAGCTACCTTCCGGCGAGTTTGTGCGCATTCCTACCGCCACCTTGCTTGGCTTGCTCAAGTCTATCGGTCAGAGCAAAGACAGTGCCCGTCCTCTCTACCAGGCTCTCAGCATTTTGCATGCTCTTGAAACCCATGAAATCACCATCGAAGCCGATAAAGGCTTCCAGGAATTCATTCATAAGATCCATCACTTCCGTGAATTGCCGCCGCTCCAGATTCCGCCTGAGTTCAAAGGCGAGCTGAGAGAATATCAGAAAGAGGGCTGCAACTGGCTCATGTTCTTAAGAGAATATGGACTGGCCGGTATCCTCGCTGACGACATGGGTTTGGGTAAAACCATTCAAGCTCTTGCCCTCATGCTCAAGCATTATCAAAATGGCAAAGCCGACCGCGCCCCCTCTCTGGTGGTGGCACCGACATCAGTGGTCTACAACTGGTTATCGGAAGCCTCGAAGTTTACGCCCACTCTTAAGACGGCTCTTTTCCTCGGTCGCGATCGCGGCGAACTGCTCTCAAAATTGAGCAAGGACGGCCCCGGTAAACCTCATGTAATCTTCACGACCTACGGTATCATTCGTCGCGACTACGAACAGCTCAAGAACATTCAGTTCGAGTTCCTCATTCTCGACGAAGCTCAGAACATCAAGAACCCCGAGTCCGTAGGCGCCATCGCCGCCAAGAGCCTGAAGGCTTTTCACCGCCTGGCTCTCTCCGGTACACCGGTGGAAAACCGCCTCAAAGAACTCTGGTCTCTCTTCGACTTCCTCATGCCCGATTTCCTCGGTGCCTACAAAGACTTCAACGAAGTCTTCGAGCGTCCCATTGAAGCCGGGCTTGAAGGCGCCGGTCAGAAACTGCGCAAAATCGTCAATCCCTTTATCTTGCGCCGCCTCAAGAGCCAGGTGGAAAAAGAACTGCCTGACCGCACCGATATCATTCATCTGTGTGAATTCGATGACGAACAGCGTTCGCTCTATCTGGATGTTCTTGATGAGTGCCGCGCCAAAGTCTTCCCCGAGATCGCTCTCAAAGGCATCAAGCGTTCCAACTTCTCCGTACTGGCAGCGCTTTTGCGCTTGAGACAAGTTTGCTGCGACCCCAGCTTGCTGAAGGCGCCGGGCGACAAAATTACCGACCAGTCAGCCAAGCTCGATGCTCTCATCAATATGATTGGCGAGATTGTGGATGAAGGTCACAAAATTCTTGTCTTCAGCCAGTTTGTGGAAATGCTCTCCATTATTCGCAAAGAGCTTGAGAAAGAGGGGTACACCTACGAGTATCTCGATGGTCAGACACCGGCCAAGGAAAGACTGGAACGGGTGGACCGTTTCAATGCCTCGCCCGATATTCCAATCTTCCTTATCAGCTTGAAAGCCGGCGGCACCGGTCTCAACCTGACAGGCGCCGACTACGTTATTCACTATGACCCCTGGTGGAACCCCGCCGTGGAAAACCAGGCCACAGACCGGGCTCACCGTATCGGACAGACCAAGCATGTCTTCAACTATAAGCTCATCACCAGGGGCACCGTGGAAGAGAAGATTCTCGCCCTGCAGCAGAAGAAGAAAGAACTGGCCGATCTGGTCATCGGCGGCGACGAGAGCGTAGCCAAAGAGTTGACTCAGGAAGATCTGGAATTCCTGTTCTCGTTCTAGAATCTCTGATTGACCGCAGAAAGTCGCTTAGAGGTCAGAGTTTGATACCGGTTCATAATGTCGCGAAGCTTTTCTTGCAGGCCGTTCCGTTGAAAGCCAGATCTCTGTTCCGAGCGGAATGTCGTTCGGGGCGAATTTAGTAAAGAATAGCGCAAATGGCTTTCCCTCTGGTTCTTCGAAGAGCACGGCATAGCTTGGAGCAATTGAAACACTTCCATCCGGGCGGTGTATCTCTACTACTTCGCCTGGCTTGTAATCGCCTGGATCGTTGATATCACTTACAGCAACCAAGCGGCCTTCAATCTCGTAGATATCGACCACTGTGAAAAAATACTTGAATTTTGCTTCGTTCATTTTGCACTTTGTTTTGTCGGATAGGCTGAGCGACATAACCGGCTCTATACTATTTATTGTTCCTTCTCCGTAGATTTAATTAGCAGCTGCTATGCGGCCGTCATAAGGTTAAACGAACATACTTAACTGACTACTACGGTCGACGAGGATTTCGGCTGCCAATTACGGTTCCGATAGAACATTTCGGTCTGACACCCTGAAGAACCGAAACTTGCCTACGGTAGGCTCGGTTCTTCGGCATCGCCTCAGAAAGTGAATGCAGCTTTGCCGCTCTCGTTCGCCAGTAGCTCTGCTATCGGGTCTTAGTGTTTGCGCTAGAATATGCTTTAGAGAGTCTGCGTCTCAAGAGCGTCAGCCGCACGACAGGTGACAGCTACAATGGATCAAGGCAACTGCCGCCAATTCATGCTTCTGCTTCTGCTTCTGGTTGGTGCTCTTTTCGTGGTATCGATTGGCGCTTGCTCCTGGAGCGGTAATCCTTATGGTTTCATAGATCGTTCTGGGCGACTCGTACATGAGTTTTTGGACCTTCGAGAGTTGACGCCGTCTCACAATGGCTCGCTTTATCCGTTTAGCTGTGAGAGGGCGCTGGTTTCATATGGTGATCGATTTCTCTTCGTTCGAAAAGATACATCTCGCTTAAGTGGAAGTTTTCCGAATGCCAGGTCGTTTTCTGAGGGTCTGGCGGCTGTTTGCTTATTTGATGATCCGCAAAGGTGGGGATACATTGATACCGAAGGCGTCATGGTCATTAAGCCTGATTTTCATCAAGCCGGACCGTTTTCAGAGGGACTGGCAGCAGTCAGGATTCTGAATAAGGAGACCTGGCAGTTTATTGATAAAAGTGGAAGTGTCGCAATAGCTGGACCCTTTGAGGATGCCGGTAAATTTTCTTGCGGACTGGCTGCTGTAAGAAAGGCTGGGAAGTGGGGTTTCATTGATAGAAGTGGAAAGTTTGTCATACCTCCAGTGTGGCATACAGTCGGTGACTTTCATGAAGGAGTGGTCTGGCTTGAGATGAATGCTTCTTCTGCTCCAGTGCAGACAGGCAAGCGAGTCTACATGGATACACGTGGTGCTTCGCTTTTCGAATGTGCTCCTAAGGACTGGACCAAGGATCTCTTCTTCCCTCGCCCCGCTCCGAAAGCGGTATCGTTTTACAAATTCGGCGGTTATGATTCTGAAGAGGATCTGTTTATTCCGTTTGTTGAGTCCGGTGATTGTTTTGAGGGGCTGATTGTCCGGCAGGTTGGAGACAAATTTGGCTATTGCGATTCGCACGGGGTGATGAAGATAGCACCTCAATTTGACTATGCCTGGCATTTTTCCGGTGGGCGTGCTCGCGTGTATTCAAAGCACGAACAGGGACTCTATGGATTTATTGATAGAGCGGGTAACGTCGTCATTCATCCTCAGTACAAGAGGGCTGGGCAGTTCTCCGAGGGCTTGGCTGCCGTCGGTGATGGAGGTTTGTATCGGTACGTTGATAGCTCAGGGCAACAAGCCGTGCCTGGCGCATTCCTGAACGCTAGTCGGTTCAGTTCGGGGTTGGCTGGTGTTGGCGAGTTTCACCCATATGAGTTCTAAGGCAGGATCAATTTCTGTTCTGCTCTTCAAAGTAGGAACCGGCAAATTTCGATGCCTTATTTAACCAAACAGAATCATGCAGCACTGGTTGCGCGACGAGGCTGCATATCGGTGCCCCTTTGCGAACTTCCCACGAATGGTGCTCATCCACCAGAATCAATTTTCGTGCCTTCGTTTCAGATTCGGCAAACGAGGCTTTGCGGATTGAGGAGCCCCTCTTCGGTAGCTGCACTGAAACGCTGTATCTGTTCGGCTCCGGGCGTCCCCTTACGCAAAGATGGGGGCAGCCGGTGGATAGCGCCAGCTCACGGTATCGGAGTGTATCTATATCACCGCCTGAGTACGGCTTTACCTCAAGCCAGACTCTAAGCCGAGGTATCCAGAAGTCAGGCAAATACCAACCCGAAAGCAGTCCATATGCCTGCTTCTCATACTCATATTCGAACCCCAGTGCCTTTAGGAAAATTGCCCAGCGCACTTCGAGCCGACTTTTAAAGCAGTCACCACTGTATATGGTTTGAATTCCCTGACTCATTGCCTCGCCCTGCTGACGGATGATAGGCTGAGTATAGAAACCAATTGATGTGTTATGAATGTGCAAACGCACAGTGTTCGAGACTGAAGTGAAAGGCAAGTAAATACCAATTACTGTGCACAACCTCTTTCCTCAGTCTTCAAAGTTCAAGTTTTTAGGCTCTTCACTCTCTCTGAAATAGCTGCTGCAGGGGCAATCTGTAACAGGCACATCCTTGCTAACTATTTCGAAGGAAAAGTCATCAATCCAGACGTCACCTCTACCGCCGAGCATGACCCCAAAGGCTATGTTTACGCTTCCAGCTGGAACGTCCAGAACTATATCGTACTTGGTCCAGTCGGTTGTGCTCTTGATCTGGCGTGTGCAAAAATTGTCAAAAGAGAGTGGGCTGCTGCGTCCTTCTATGCCGTCCACGCGCATCCATGGTGCCACCCAACCTGTGACGTCTTTTGTCTTTACCCAGAGAGACATCCGCAATCGTTTACCGATGTACTCGGCGCCTTTCATCTGTTGCATGAGTGTCGCCCACGACTCATCTGACTTAAGATTGTCTCCCGGGTACAGGTGAGCGCAGCGGGAGCCGCTATGAAAGTTTGAGGTATCGAGACTTGCAAGATACTCATTAGGGCCGAGACCTGACATAAACCAGCCCTTAATCGACTCTTTCTTTCTCTTTGTGCGACTCGCCATTATTTGTACCTGCGAACGAATATATGGTAATTGTTACCACGGGGGCGAGTCATTGAAACTGTTCCTTTCGGCGGAGTTCGTCCGTCTCTAGTATGATTGCTAGAGGTGGGGTTTGTAGCTTAATAAGGGAGGCAGTGCTATGGGCAAGGGAATCAGCCAAATCGCAAGGTCCAGAGAAATTCCCGGATGGAGTCTTCCCGACCGCGAGCATGACCGTTTCGAAATAGGTCTGGAAGTTGCAAGCAGGCATCCGGGCAAGAAGTGTGCGTATATAAAATCCATTGGCTACGAAGGCAGTGGCGAGGATTTAGTAAATTCCTGCGGGCATCTAAATCAAGTGTGCGCGGCAGATTCCTTTCTCGACAAACGCATTAAAATGACAGCATGGCTTAAGGCGGATCTTCACCCAGAAGCTGTCGGAAGACTTGAACTAAGTGCTATTGGAGACTGGGGCTGGTACTGTAAGTGGAACGGCACCTTCGACAACATGAGCGACAGGCAGCTAACCGGCAAGACCGAGTGGAAACAGTATTCTCTGGTTATTGACGTGCTGCCCGGGAGCTATAGTCTGTTATTCGGGGTCTTTCTAATTGGTATAGGTAAGATCTGGCTCGATGAGGTCAGTATTGAAATCGTTGATAAAGATACTCCATTGACCGGCCTGCGTCCTCATCCGATTAATCTCAATTTTGAGGAAACCTAAAGCCAACCGTTCGAAGTAGGCATTGAGGCTGCGGCAAACTGTAGGAACATGAGGCAGCCATCGAGAATCAGTACACATAATGCAAGTATTCTTTCTTCTTTGCAGTCCTTATTGAGCAGGAAGTATGCACCGATAAGAGCTATCGGAATAAAGCTGGCTTGCCAGAATATCCTTAGAACTTCGCAGGCCCACCTAACGTGATCTCCATAGTTTATGGTTATGTGTTTGCGAGTCAGGCTGACATAAGCGCCCCAGATTGCCATCGGTAATGATGCGAGCAGGGGAACGAGAAGAATGAGCAGTCGGCGATGAAGCGGCTTTGGTTTGTAATAGATGGCACAAACTATTGAACAGATTACGCTTGGTGCCAGCAGGAATAAGTAGGGAGGGAGACTAAGAAAAATAATGAAGAATGCCCCATATGCCAGGCTCATCATGCTATTGCCTATGAGTTGCCAGAGATCGACGGAGTAGAACCAGCTAGCGTGAGAAGGAACGGTCGTAATTCGAGCCGCACAGAATGCGACATATGTCGCCATGGTAACCAATGTCAGAGTCAGGAGCTGGACTTTAGATTTCACTTGTCGTCACCGGCGCGAGCTGCTTCTGCGCATTTTAGCAGCCTGGGGATTATGACAGGCGCACGCCATCATGTTCTACTGGCACGGTCTTTCCCTCAGCCAAAGGCTAATGGCGGCAGCGTAGTGGTTGTTCGGCTCGGTTATAGCAAACGAGATATTGCTACAGTCCGAGGTCCTTTGCTGTTTCATCATTGCTACTTGATAAAGTCTGGGCGTATGCTTTTGATGCGCACATCTCGGCGTACTGCCTGGCCAATTGAAGAAACTTTGCTTGTTCCATCTTGTTGTTGCTGTATTTGGGTTTCATGGCTTCACACCTATACCAATCTGACATGTAGCAGGCGGCCGGCATGGTGCCATCTTTTGCCATGCATTCAATTCTCTCTGTTCGCCCGACTCTTTCGAAGGCCTTGAGTTGTTCCAAGAATTGATTCCACTCTTCGTAGTCGGAGAAGAAGAGCTCGATTTCCTCCGGTAATTCCTCTATCTGAAGTGCAGACTTGTTTGTTGGAAAATAGGTGCTGTCATCTTGTGGGTTGTACAGAACAAGACCGTTTTCGTTAGCCATTTTCTTGCAGTATTGAAAGATTTCTGTATACAGTGTTGTGGGCGCATTCAATTCAAGAAACGACTTACTAAAAGTCATGCTACCTTCCCAGGATTGGGCTTCTTCTGGAAACTCTTCATACAAACCTTTGATGAGTTTGTATATTCCAAGTTTTTGTTCCCCGAATTTAGAATAGTCTCGAGCATAGAAATGTTCGTGTAAGAGTAAGTTCGAGTCTTTACCTTCTGCGTAGATTAAAAGATCTAAGCTCATTTGAGTGCTTCTCTTCCTTCCTATGATTTAAATGCTAGTGTGCCTCCTCTATTATACTGGTGCTTATGGTCTCTAATGCTTGAGGTGGAGATCCTGCCAGTGGCTATCAGTGCCACGCTTTCGAAAGTCAGTGAGACTCTAACCGCTTAAGCATCTCGGCTGCTTCCTGGCTACCCAATTGTGCAGATTCTTTGTACAACGCTCGCGCCTTGGTCAAGTTTTTGGGCATGCCCTTTCCGGTCCGATACCTTTCGGCTAAATTGAATTTTGCATAAGGGCAGCCTTTCTTTTCTGCCTTCAGGTACCATTCGAGAGCCTTCTTATCATCACGTGTTACGCCGTTTCCATTGGCATACATCATACCAATGTCGTTCATGGCGTGCTCATGACCTTCATCTGCCGCCTTGCGAAGCCAGTAATAGGCCTTGACGAAGTTCTGCGGTGTACCCCGACCCTGGAGGTACGTTCTGCCGATTTGATACTCTCCGGTGGTGCAGCCGTGCTGCTTGGCTAAGTCCCTGAAATGCTTTGCTAATTCAGGGTTCTTCGCAACCCCCAGACCTTCTTCGTACAGATGAGACAATAGGCACTCCGCGTCACCGCGTTTATGTTTTGCGCTTGCTTGAAAGTATTTGAAGGCCTGTCCGTAGTCCTGTTTGGTATTGCTACCCCAAAAGCAGCGAAGACCCATGCTGAATTCTGCATAGTCATCATCCAAACTGGCTGCTTGCCTGAACAATTCGGTTGCTTTTCTATCGTCCCTCTCTCCTCCCAGGCCGGCTGAGAAAAGGAATGCAAGTTCACTCATTGCTTCAGCATCGCCCGCATCTGCGGCTTTTTGCAACCAGTATCTAGCCTTTTCGTTGTCTTCTGGTAAACCGAGACCTCTAGAGTAGATAAATCCCAGGCGTCTAGCTGCTATTGGGTTGCCACTATTTGCTAAAGCTGTGAATTTCCTGACTGCTTCATCGGAATGCCTAGCCGTTAGCGCAGCTTCTGCTGCCTGAATCTCTTTTGAGTTTTCGGCGAACCCTGGTGAACAGAGGTGGGCACAAACTAGCAAAAGTATGAGTAGTGTGTAGGTCCGGGATGTTAACAAAGTATTTGAGCCATTGCTGCTGTGGAACAGTTGTGCCACCCCTTCATGCGGGGTCTTGTTCGATTGGTAACTTTTTGCAGTTCAGTGTTGGTAACACTCTCCATCTTACCCGTTAGCGGTCAGTTTAGTATTGTCCCTCCAGGGAGAGGCCAGTCCACGGTTCGCCATATTGGTATTGCGGTCGGCAGCCAGAACCACAAGCTTCTTAGCTTTCAGTCCATTCCGCTCGATTAATTGCTATATTATCGGGATAAGAAAAAGAGAAGTACAAGAGAGCTAGTTGGGGGCTATTGTGAACCTGACAATTACTATGAAACAGCCGGGTGCTGGCGATCTGGGTTATTTGCTGCATAAAAACCCGGCCAATTTGCAGACCTTCCCCATGAGCTTTGGTGCCGCCCATGTGTTCTACAGCGAGGTCGGCGACGCGCGTACCACCGCAGTGCTCATGCTCGATGTTGACCCGATCGCCTTGATTCGCAAAAGCAAAAGCGGGGCTGAAACCTCGGGGTTTGCCCTTTCGCAATATGTCAACGACCGCCCCTACTGTGCCTCCTCTTTCTTGAGTGTGGCTATCGCCCAGGTCTTCGGCTCGGCTCTTGCCGGTCGCAGCCGGGAGAGGCAGGAACTGGCCGACCAGGCTATTTGTCTGGAGGCTACCGTCTCAGTGGTATGGAGCCACAGCGGACCCGCCTTCATCGAATCGCTATTTGCGCCCCTGGGTTATGATGTGGAGCTTAGCGGCGCTCCCCTCGATGCGAAATTTCCCGAGTGGGGCGAGAGCCCGTACTATAAGCTTAAACTCAGGGCTACCACTCGTCTCAGCGATTTGCTCTCGCACCTTTATGTGCTTATCCCGGTGCTCGATAACGACAAGCACTATTCTATCGATAAGGCTGAAGTTGAAAAGCTCTTGCGCCATGGCGAGGGCTGGTTGGCGGCCCATCCCCTCAAGGAAGTAATTGTCTCTCGCTACCTCAGGCATTCCCGGCGCCTGACCAGAAGCGCCCTGGAGCAACTGGCGGAAGAGGCGGTGGAGGGTGAAGAGGAAGTCGCCGCCGGCGAAGAAGAGAAGTTGGAAGAGCGTATCTCGCTCAACACTTTGAGGCAGCAGGCGGTGCTTGATGCTCTCAAAAAATGCGGTGCCCGCAAAGTTATTGATTTGGGTTGTGGTGAGGGCAAACTGCTCAAGATTCTGCTGGAAGATAAGGGGTTTGAGCATGTCTCGGGCATGGATGTGTCCAGTCGTGCTCTGAGCCGTCTTGCGAAGAGGTTGCGTCTTGATGAAACCTTGCAGCCCTCTGTGCCTGGTCGTACAAGTCGCACTGGTTGCACTGTGTTTCAGGGATCTCTTACTTACCGGGACGATCGACTGCAAGGCTATGATGCCGCCACCTGTGTGGAAGTAATTGAGCACCTTGATAAAGACCGGCTGGAAGCCTTTGCCCGGGTGGTCTTTGCCGAGGCTAAGCCGGGTGTGGTTGTTGTCACTACTCCCAACATTGAGTACAACGTGCGTTTCGAGAAATTGCCGGCGGGTAAATTGCGCCATAGCGATCACCGCTTTGAATTTACCAGGCAGGAATTCAAAGATTGGTGCGAAAGTATTGCCTTGCAGCATGGCTACCAGGTTGGTTTTCATCCCATAGGAGAACTGGACAATGAAGTCGGTGCTCCTACCCAAATGGGGGTATTCACAAGATGAAGATAGAACTGCCAGATTTGTGCCTGGTGCTACTCATTGGTGCTTCCGGCTCCGGTAAGTCTACTTTTGCCAGGCAGCATTTTAAGAGTACTGAAATAGTTTCTTCGGACTTTTGTCGGGGCATTATTTCAGATGATGAAAATGACCAGAGTTGTTCGGCGCAGGCCTTTGCTCTTTTGCACTATATCGTTGATAAACGTCTGGCGGCAGGCCGTTTGACTGTGGTGGATGCCACCAATGTGCAGCCTGACGACAGAAAGGCTCTGCTGCGCCTGGCAAAAGAAAATGACTGTCTGGGAGCGGCGATTGTTCTCAACATGCCCGAGAACGTCTGCCATGAGCGAAATGCTTCGCGTCCGGACCGCGACTTCGGACCCCACGTGGTGCGTCGCCATCGGACACTTTTGAAGAAGTCATTGCGCTTTTTGAAAGAGGAAGGTTTTCGTTATGTCTATGTGCTGAATAGCCCCGAGGAAGCCGCTGCCGCTTCCGTGGTGCGTACTCCTCTCTGGAACAATCGCAAGCACGAGAAAGGTCCGTTCGATATTATCGGCGACATCCACGGCTGTTACGATGAACTGCTGGAGCTTCTGGATAAACTGGGTTATGTGGTTGGTGCTGACAGCCTGAGCCATCCCCAGGGGCGACGCTTGATTTTTCTCGGTGACCTTGTAGACCGGGGTCCGAAGGTGCCCGATGTACTTCGGCTGTGTATGACGGCGGTGCAGTCGGGAGCCGGCTTTTGCGTGCCCGGCAACCATGATGTGAAGCTGGTCAAGAAACTCAAAGGGCGTGATGTGCGCATTACCCATGGGTTGGCTGAGACACTGGCGCA
This sequence comes from Candidatus Obscuribacter sp., assembly GCA_016712465.1. Taxonomy (GTDB): domain Bacteria; phylum Cyanobacteriota; class Vampirovibrionia; order Obscuribacterales; family Obscuribacteraceae; genus Obscuribacter. The sequence goes on along the minus strand of JADJQZ010000001.1, from coordinate 5,378,594 downwards.
ATTGGAGTCTGAGAGCGAGGATTTTAAGCAGTCCGTCTCTACCTTTATTGATAAACTGGTTAGCCACCTGGTACTTGATGATGGGCGCCTGGTAGTGGCTCATGCCGGACTGAAGGAAGCCTATCAGGGACGTTCTTCCGGGCGCGTTAGAGAGTTTTGCCTTTACGGCGAAACCACCGGTGAAACCGATGCCTACGGCTTGCCTGTGCGCTATAACTGGGCTCTCGATTATCGCGGTAAGGCTACCGTTGTATACGGACATACGCCGGTAGAAGAGCCTTCCTGGCTCAATCGTACAATTTGTGTAGATACAGGCTGTGTCTTCGGGGGCAAGTTGACGGCTCTGCGTTATCCTGAAAGCGAAGTGGTTTCGGTTCCCGCTCGCGCTGTTTACTATGAGCCTTCCAAGCCCTTTCTTACTCCTAAAGGTGAAGACGGAGCGGCCCTTGCTCAACCTGCGGGTGCCACCGAAAGCAGTGCCCTGTCGGATGAGGGCTTGAATATCGATGATGTGCTTGGTAAACGGGTAGTCGCTACTCGTCTGGCCGGTAACGTGACAGTGCGGGAAGAAAACGCCAGAGCAGCATTGGAAGTGATGAGCCGGTTTGCATTGCATCCGCGCTGGTTGGTCTATTTGCCTCCGACCATGTCACCCAGCGAGACCAGCAAGCAAGAAGGCTTTCTTGAAAGACCCGAGGAGGCACTGGCCTATTACCGGGGCAATGGCGTCAGCCAGGTAGTGCTGGAAGAGAAGCACATGGGCTCAAGGGCTGTGGTAATCGTTGGTAGAGATGAAGCGGCGATTGCCAGGCGCTTTGGTTTGGCGGGTGGTGCTGCTACTGGTGCTACCGGCAGTGCGGTTGGTGGTGCAGGTGACGTGGATGGTGACGGCGAAGGTCGCCTAGGTGTTATCTACACTCGCACTGGGCGAGCTTTCTTTGCCGATGATAGTCAGTCGAGGGCGCTTGAAAGGCAGCTATTGCAACGTGTTTCAAAGGCTTTAACTGAAGCCAAGCTCTTTGATCATTACCAGTCTGACTGGTTGATTCTTGACTGCGAACTGATGCCCTGGTCTCAGAAAGCGCAGGCTCTTTTGAAGGAACAGTATGCGGCTGTGGGAGCTTGCGCCGACATGGTGCTCGGTGAACGCACGCAATTACTTTCGGCGGCCCTGGTTAACGGCTTGCCTGTAGAGAATCTTCTTGCCATAGAGAAAGACAAGCACTCCAATGCCTTGAAGTTTGTTGAGTCTTATCGAAATTACTGCTGGCCGGTAAAGCAGCTTAGCGATCTGAAACTGGCTCCTTTTCAGATAATTGCCAGTGAAGGGGTCTGCCATATGGGTGTGGATCATCTATCACAGATGGAGACTCTTGCCCGGTTGAGCGCCATTGATCCGGAAGTGTTCAGGGCTACTGCCTATGAGTTGGTTGATACCGATAGCGAAGATGGTATTGCTAAGGCAGCGGCGTTCTTTGAGAAAATCACCGCTACTGGCGAAGGTATGGTGGTGAAGCCTCTGGCTGCCATTGTTCGCGGTCCCAAGGGCTATGTACAGCCGGCGGTTAAATGCCGTGGGCGAGAGTATCTGCGCATCATTTATGGTTCCGATTATACGCGCCCCGAAAATCTGGAGCGGCTCCGCTCAAGGGGGCTTGGTGCCAAGCGCTCCCTTGCCGGACGTGAATTCGCCCTGGGGCTTGAGGCTGTGGAGCGCTTTGTCAGAAGAGAGCCTCTCTACCGTGTGCACGAATGTGTCTTCTCTCTGCTCGCCCTTGAGAGCGAACCGGTGGATCCGCGCTTGTAGAAGGCCGACTGGCGGGCATATTGCTTGTGGAGTTGCTTGGGAGAAGATTTATTTTCACTCTACCTACTGTATTTGACGTTGCGCCACGGAGCCATCCTTTATCAGCGGCTCCGCGGCGCTATCTTTTAGCAACGGCTCTGGTCTTACTTCTGTATGGTTCCGGCTGTCTTTCCTACGACCTTCCGGTTCTCGCACAGTCCCCGACGAATACCTCTAAAGGCGGGGCAAGTGCCGCTAAGGATGGGGCGACTGCCGCTAAAGACGGCGCGACTGCCGCCAAAGACGGGGCTAATGCCGCCGCCGCTTCGTCAGCTTGGCTGGTAAGTCTGTGTAAGACCGGCACGGAGCGCATGGGGCGCAGTGACTTTAGCGGCGCCCTGGCTTCCTTCAAAGAGGCTCTGACGCTTGATGATGACTATGTGCCGGCTCTCTTGGGGGCGGCGGAAGCCAATCTCGAGTTGAGAGAAGAGGCCAGGACTTCTGCCAAGGCGCCTTTCAGTAGGCAAGCCTATAACCAGGCGGCCATTGCCCTCGACAGAGAGCCGAACAATGCTCGCTGCCACATTGTTATGGCCAGGGTTCTAATGGGTTTGAACAGAACTGCTGCTGCCCTTAGTGAGGCGGAGGCGGCAGCTAAGCTGGCTCCGGGAAACAAGGAAGTGCTGGCTGTGCTGGGGCGGGCGCAGTACTACAGAGGCAAGAAGGAAGCCGAGAGTACCTTGCTAGCTAGCCTTGGGTCAAATGGTGGCAAGTTTGAACTGGCGGCTTATCAAACTTATCGCACCTACAAAACGCTGGCGCTGATAAGTTGGCATAAGGGGCGGAAGGAAGAGGCTCTAGCTTATTTTCGCAAGGCTATTCTTCTCAATTCCAGAGATGAGAGCAGCCGTCTCTATTGCGGTGACCTATTGCGGCAGATGGGACGCCCCGCCGAGGCGGAGAAGGCTTACCGAGAAGCTGCTGCTGCCCTGCCCAGGAGTGCCGCGCCGTGGCTGCGTTTGAACCAACTAGTGATCGCTACCTATAGCGTTCAGAATCGTCAGGAGGTGCTCAAACGGGCCGAGACGTTTGTGCGAAAGGCAGTTGAGGTTGAACCATCCGACGGCACTGGCTGGCAGATGCTGGCGCTCATTTTGCAAGAGAAGGGGCAGGCTAAGGAAGCTCTCAAGAGTGCCCGAGTGGCGGCAAATTTGGCACCGCGCAGCGGTGCGGTGCAGTTTACTCTTGCTGCCATTTTGTTGGAGAACCATTTTACTATCGAGGCTGAGCAGTGCTTCGCCCGCAGCGCCGAACTGGAGCACGGACCCAGTGCCAAGCTCAAGAGTGAAAGGCACCAGGTGCACTGCATGTTTCTCAATGGTAAGACCGATGCGGCTCTGGCATTGGCTAAGAAGAGCCTTGATTCGCACCCGCAGGAGCGGCAAGCCAAGATCAATTATGCCTGGGCTCTCATGTGTTTGAAGCGCTACGATGAGGGTTTGGCCATCCTTGAGAAACTCATTAAAGCCGATCCTACTGACCGAGATGTTTGGACCGATTATATGGCGGGTCTCTCCAGTGCCGGTCGCTACCCGGAGGCCAAGAAGGCGGCAAGGCAGTTGCTGGCGCTTTCTCCTACTGATAGTTTCCCCTGGTATATCATGCTGGAAATTGCCGGAAAGACTAAAAACAAGGCTGAGGCGGAAGAGGCAGTCAGGCATCTCAATCAAGCAGGTTTGAGTGCTAGTCAGTTTGCCGAGAGCGGTTTCGATGCCATCAGTGCTGGTGCTCAGTCTGCGTCTATGTCGACCTTTAAGCGGGCTCTGGAACTAAATCCCGAGAGTGCAGACCTTATACTGAACGCCCGTGATCCAAAAGAGCTGAAGCTGAGGGGAAGCTCAAGCTCTCCTCAGACAGCGTCACCCGTCCGTTCAAAATAGCAAGTTGGGCTTCGGCAAACTGAGGGTATTTGGGACCAATATCATCGAGCCAGAAAAGTGGTGCTCCCAGTTTGATTAGTGTGGTTTGCAGTTTTTTCAGTGTTGCATCTTGATCGGCTATTTTATTGAGGTCGATATTTTCCGCTACGGCAAGGGCTGCTGCCACACCGCCGGCGACACCAATAGCCCATTCAATCGGGTGCAGGCGATAAGAGCCGTTGGTAATGTGGCTGACGCCCAGGTTCTTGCAGCAAGCCAGTAAATTGGGGCAGTGCTCGCTCACTAGAGCGCTGTAGGGTATCTGAAAAGGACGGGTAGCCTGGGCTGTACCTTCTACTTCTTGCCTGCCGTGAATGTCTACTGGATAATGACCAATACCCACGCTGTCAGGAAAAGACCGGGCTCGCACGCCGGGGTTTGCGGCGATGACGATATCTTCCTCGACGATGGTAGTCTTTGCCGCAAGGCGCCTGGCTTCTCTGATGTAGGGGAATTTGGCCAGACCGTCCTTTGTGCCCAAAACCGTCAAATCTAATTTGAATTCCGGGTAACCCTGGCCGCCTTCGTCTCTTGGTGCTTCCGTTTGCAGCCAGAAAAGAAAGCCCAGGCTGAGTCGTTTGGCCAGTGATAGATAGTCTCTTCTAATAGAGGGGCTTTTATCGATGATGTTGTAACCGCGCAGGTCGTTGGCATCCCAGTTGATCATAGAGATGTCGAACTGGTAAACACTGCCGTCAAAGAGGCTTTTGTCTATCAGTCTTCTGTATGTCCAGAAAGGCAGGAAGTTTTTCACATTTTCGGGTCTTGCCGGATCAAAACCTTCGTAGTGTTCGAACATTTTGAAGCCGAAGAGTGAAAATTTCCCCGCGTTTTTGAAAGTCTCGTAGTCGTCTGGTTTTTCAATGGTGTGATTTTCGCCGGCATGCAAAGTCAGCACGAAAGGATAGGTGAAGTCTTGCACGTTCTCGGGGTCGCCCTGCTCTGGGGCATGGCTCTCGTTTGTCAGTCTCTTGCTGTCGGAGCCGGTGTAATAGGGCACTTTCACCAGAGGAAAGAGGTCGCCCAGTTCGGTGGCATCGAGCACTGTCTTGGGGCAGATCTCTGTGAACTGGCCGTTTTCTACATTAACCGCGAGCAGCGCTTCGATACGATTATCTTCCCGGCAGTGGGCATCTACAATTTGGCTGCGTGTGAGAATCGTCAAGCGACCTGCGGCAATATAGGGGGCTAGCATCTGGTCTATGACGGCAAGGGCCCTTGCCGGTTCGAAGGACAGTCTCGTTACCCATGATCTACCAGGATGCAAAAGGGGATCCTGTGCTGCTTCCGGCGTAAGACCACCAGTCTGCCTGTAGCTTTCTCTAAGCTTGTCGCGCAATTGCAAATAACTGAGGCAAGCGCCCGTGCTTTCCACCCATTTGTTTTCATCCAGGGCTGAGACTCCCTGGCTCGTCATTTGTCCGCCCAGCCAGCTCGTTTCTTCCGTCATAACCACGCTCACGCCGCTGTCTGCCGTGAGGGCGGTGAGGGCTGCCGCGATACCGCCCATGCCACCGCCTATGATGGCGATGTCAGCCGCCAGGCTGGGAACTTCCTGTTCTTGCGGTGAAGTAAATGATTTCAGGGCTCCGTCAGCCGCTGCAGCCTGCACGGATACGGCTTCTACATCTAGTATTTGGTAAGTCTTTGCGCCGCTAAAATACTTCACTTCTGCCTGTGCCTTTCTGCCAATGCCGAGTGTTCCCAGGAAACAGATGTTATTATATGCAATTTGAGTGAATTGGCGATGGAGGTCAGGGCATGGCGGCAGGTAGGAAGGTTGTCGAGAGTAGATCGGTTGACTTGAGCCTGCTTTCAGACGAGGTCAAGAAACGGGCGAGCCGCGTCAAACTTGTCTTGATGGATGTAGACGGCGTACTCACCGACGGCACCCTTTATTATTTCCCAGGACCGGACGGCAAACCCACCGAGTTTAAGGGCTTCAACTCTCAAGATGGAGCCGGGCTGCATTTTCTCAACTTGTGCGGTATCAAAACCGGTGTTATCAGCGGTCGTGATTCTCAGGCGGTCAATGAAAGAGCCCGCATATTGAAAATAACCTATATCTACCAGGGTTACCTTGAGAAAGAGAGCATTTACGAAGAAATCCTCTCCAAGGAAGGCGTCGACGATGATGAGGTTTGCTTTATCGGAGACGATTTCCCGGACTACCCGCTTTTGAAACGTTGTGGTTTCGCCGTGGCTGTGGGTAATGCCAGGCAGGAATTGAAAGACCGGGCCCACTACGTCACTGAAGCTTACGGCGGCGACGGTGCTGTGCGTGAGGCTATTGAAGTGATACTTAAATCAAGCGGCAAGTGGGACAAGGTTTTGACCAAGTTCGGCTTTATTTAGCCGGCGTTGTTTTTGATTGGGGATTTGTCGCGCTTTATTGTTACCGGTAGTTAGTCACTGCGGCTGCATCGAGTGCTGAATCAATAACTAAACCTTTCTGCTGAGTACCATTTGCCGCCATCGACCCTGCCTTCTGTCAGACAGATTCACCATTCATACTGCCTGCCGTGCAGCATGACTTCCTCACGTCTTTCTATAGCACCATTTAGAACCCAGTTTCTGGCATCTTCAAGGCTCTTGCTAGGATTGCCGGTGGAAATCCAGCCGGCAAAAGCCGGACCTACCGCTTGCCAGACACCGCAGTGTTGGTCAAATAATCTCGGATTTTGATGAATTTGTTCCGCCAACTCTGCACCAGTTTTAGCATCTCCAGAGAGGGCCAGAATAGCGCAGTATTCAACACCTCTTTGATTGGTTTCCTCACAGTATGACTGCAGGCAAGCCAGTTTCTTAAATCGCTCGGTGACAATTGGTATGGCTTCATTCTTCAAGCTCTGAGCTATTTCTCTGATCAGACAATACTGTTTTGATAAATCTGTATCCTTGAAAATCTCATGCCGGAATGTTTTTGGAAGCTGCTGTTTCAGTTTGATATGGCTGTGCTCTGTTCCTGCTGTCCAGAACCATGGTGCATGAAGTGCTGGTTCGTACACGAGATCCAGAGCACTGCTTAGCTCATAGTGTATGAGTCCAAAGCGAGTGCTCACTTGGGAATGGTGTTCACCGGAGATCAGGAGTCTGTTCTCGATTTGCACAACTCCCAAGATTTCGTCGCTCACCGGAAATGAATACGAAATCCCATCAAAGGGCGAGAAGTCACAGTTCGTCAATTCCTCTTCTATGATTTTGTCTAAGTTCGCTCGCCAAGATCTTCTCTTCTTTGGCATTAGTAGGCTCCCGAAATTCTATGTGCCTAGATCTATGTCCCTAGATCTGTGTTCTCAGTGCTTTTCATTTTACTTCGAAGAGCTGGATAAGCAAGTAAGATACCTCTGTTTGACTAGTCGGCATGAGATCTATTGCCGGGCATGTTTATTCTGCTTGGATGGATTTGAGTCCCAATCAGGCTGAGTGTTAGTTCCCTTCTCCATCTGCAACTATCATGCAGAAGTGGTTGCCTAGTAATTCTCTGGGCCGGGAGTGCAACTAGTACTTTTTGTGATTTTTCCATCTTCAAGGTAGAGCTGTATGGTAATGTCGTTGACTCTGTACACTATTCTTACAGGACGGAAGTCGTCTCTCAGGTTCGCTTTTGTTAAGCCAAGTATCTGCTCAGCTTCTTCGGGCGTCTTTCCTCTCAAGGAACGGTCACGGTCCATGCCCATAAGCAGAGAAAGCTGCGCGTAGTGATTCGGTGGAGATTTCTTTAGTGTATTCTTCCACTCAGTCTCGCTGAATTTAGCTGGACTGACAAAAATGTCTCCCAAGGACCGAAACACCCAGCACACATATCCCATAAACCAAAAACAAGGTATTGAGAGCGCCGACCAAATCATGATTCGTGTGAGTTTGCTGCTCATCATACCCTCGTGTAGCTCTCCCTCTCTGAGGGTTGATCCTACAGTCTGTTTGATGCTAGCAGCTAGTGTGGAGAGACACTTCGTGAATTGTCTGGTCGTCTGTGTGTATTTCAGTAATCCAGGATGGCTCGTCCCATAAGTAAACTAATTGTGTGCTCGTAATCGCAGATGCTATGCTAGTTCTGACCGAAGCCCTCAGTAAGTGGAGAAGCTAGTGCCTGAAAGTGATAAAATGCGCGCGCAACTAAAGCAAGACGTCCTGCCTTATTTGAGAAGTCTTGGCTTCAAAGGTAGTTTGCCCCATTTGAGGCGCATTCATGATCAGGGAATTGATCTCCTTTGTTTTCAGTTCAATAAGTGGGGCGAGCCTGAGCTTGTTTTGGAATATGGATATACTGGTAGGTTTGAATCCTGGTCGTTTACTTACGGGAACTCACGAACTATCACAGAGAAGAATGTGGTTGTCTGGGATTTAGATCTTGAGTACAGAGGACGCCTGAATCCTCGGAATATTAATGCCAAGAACGAGTATTCGGATTATTGGTTCTCATATGCAGATCAAAGATACTCTGAGTGTGCTAGAGCGATTCTCGACTGTTATCCCATTGCTGAGAAGTGGTTCGGTAACATGAAGAATGCGCCAGAGAACCAAGACATCGGCTTCACCTACTTTTTGGCTCTGAGGGAGAAGAAGGAGAAAAGCACTACAGATAGTGCCAGCTAATTATTAGCTGGCCATTTGCATGTGCGGTTGTGCCGTCAGTTGAGTCGCTTTAGCTAGAGACTCGGAAACTGTACCTTTGGTCATCATCAAGCGTACCATGGCGGTAAGATCCGACTGATCGGCGAGGGCTTTGAGGTTGTACTCGAGACCGCCGAGGGTGGAACTGAGCGCCGCGATGTCGCCGCTTGTAACTCTACCGGAAGCTGCTTTAGCCATGACGCTGGCTGCCATCGATTCGGCGGAAGCTGCAGCGCTTAGAGCCTTGCTTTCCATCGCAACCAATTGCGCTTTCTGGGAAGGTGAACCATCCTGGGTGCGGAAGACTGAGCCATGGGAATCTACGCTGGTACCGTCGGAAAAGCTGGCCGTACCGGTGTGGCTGTTGTAGCTGGTGCCGTCGGTGGTGCGCATGCCGTTGTCGTCCATGCGTGTGCCATTGCGCATGTCGGTGACGGCGCCTCGGCGGTCGACCTTGATGTCACCGATAGTGGTGGTGCCGTCTTTATCGCTTCTAATGCGTCTGCCGTCGGCAAGTTTGATATCGGTGGTGGTGGTGCCCGGTGTGAGGTTGACTTCGGCGCCGTTAGCCAGCACCGTGGCGGTTTGAATGCCGCCAACTCTGTTGGTGGTGCGAACATCGCCGTTTTCAGCGGTGATTGAACTGAACTTGGGAGTAGCAGCGGATGAATCGGGGGAGCGGTCGCCTTTGGCGATGGTGCTGCCGTTGTCGGTTTGAATCTTACCGTTGTTCAAAGCGGCCAGGATCTTTTCCAGTTCGCCTTCGCCGATTCGAGCTTTGAGTTGGTTGTAGATGGCGCTTCCAGCCATGTGTACTTTGCCGGCGGCGTCAACGATACCAGCTTCACCGATGAGATTGCCTTTTGCATCTTTGGCGTTTCTTCTGAAGACAAAGGCTCCGTCTACCTCTTGCATGACAGTGCCGTCATGGGAGATAAAGGCGGATTTTCTGTTCTGATTGCCGGGTACTACTTTGCCGTTGGCATCCTTCACTTCGGCGCTCATGTTGACGAGCAAACTGCCGTTTTTGAAATGGATGACGCCGCTGAAACCTTCTTTCTCTTTCTGGTTGATCAAGGCTGCCAGAGCGGCAGCATCGCTGGTGTCGATGGTTTCATTGACGGTCAGTATTTTGGTATTTTGGACTTCTAGAATTTTGCCGCCGTCGGTTGTGTTTCGAATATCGGAGATGATATTGCCGTTTTTGTCGGTCATCCAGGTGGCGCCGGTGTTCGGGTTGACTCTGATCAAGCCGTCGCCGCCGTCGGAGGTCTCGAGCAAACCGCTGCTGTATCTTCTCAATTCCAATTTGCCGTCGGCGCTCCAGACTTCCCGGGTGCCGGTCTTTTCGTCCATTACATAGCTTCTGCCGTCTTTGGTGATGGTAACTACGCTGCCTTCTCTTCTGAAGATTTCCTCGCCGCGCTCGTTACGCTTAACGATGGCATCGCCCTCTTTTTCCAGCTTCTCGCCGGGTTTTACATTTTTTTCGATTTCAGCAAACTGGTTGAAGGTAGTTTCGCTGTCGTCTCTGAATTTGCTAATTTGTTCAGCTCTGGCTTTGGCTTCTTCGGCGGTGTTCAGTGTCAGAGGTTTATCGGCGGGAGCCATCACCTGATTGCTATTCTGCTCATAGTTTTTAGTGGCATTAAACTCTCCGGGAGCGCCATTGGTGAATACGTCACCAAGGAAATCAAAGTTTCCAGCTACTGGTGTCGATTTGCCGATGGGGCGCTCAGCCGGTGCTTTGGCGCTGCCGTCTTGAAGGGTGAGCTTGGGCAGAATGCTGTCCATGCTAACTTTTGCAGTCTTGGTGTCGACGGCAGCGGGCTTCTGCTCGGCGCCTGTGGCGGTCAATTGGCGGTTGCCCAGGTGACTGTCGCCGGCAATGCCGCCTTTGAACTTGCTGCCGTCGGAGAAGATTTTGCTGCCGCTGTTGAACTGTTCGTTGTCGTTCAGAGCCAGGATGGCTCTGGATGAAGAACGAAAGTCTTCAATGCCTCTGAGCATTCTGTTGAAATCTTCGGGGTTTTCTGAAGGTTTGTAGGCTTCATTGGCCATGCACTGGGAAGCTTCCAGGCGTGCTTTCTCGGCTTCGCCGCCTTCTTTGACAGCGTCCGGAGCCTTCTTTATTTGGTTTTCCGGGGTGTTGGAGCCTGCCATAGTAACCTGTGATTAACCGTTTTAAGAAATGTCCCGCCTGCACATAGGGATATATGCGGCGGGTGGAAATTTTGGAAAGGCTGCCGGGCGATTTAATCTTTAATGCCGAGAGTTTTTGGCGGCGGAGTTTCTGCTCTGCGGGGAGCAACTTCAGAGGCGGGAGCCCACTATACTTAAGGTAGCGGGGGCTGCTGAACCGTCCTCTTACTAGCGGCGGCCGGTTTTATGGGAGAGCGTGCGGAAGTTTGTCATCGGTGAGCAAACGGAAAGTATGGTTAAACGGGAAGTAGACGATTTCACCATAGATGTAGGCTACAGCCATGTCTCGGCTGACGGCCTCGCGCTTGTCTGCGACCTGTGCCCGCGTGCCTGTGCCCTCAAGGACGGCGACCGGGGCTTCTGTTTCGTGCGCCAGAATCAGGGCGGCAAGATGAAGCTGACCACCTACGGGCTCAGTACCGGCTTTTGCATCGATCCCATAGAGAAGAAGCCCCTCAATCATTTTTATGCCGGTCATAGCGTGCTCTCTTTCGGCACAGCCGGCTGCAATCTTGGCTGCCAGTTTTGCCAGAACTGGACCATCAGCAAGTCTCGGGAGGTGGAACTCTTGAGTGAGACCGCCATGCCAGAGCAGATTGCGGCGGCGGCCAGGGAATTCGACTGTGCTGCCGTAGCCTTCACCTATAACGACCCGGTGATCTGGGCCGAATATGCCATAGATACGGCTATAGCCTGCCACGAGGTGGGCGTGAAGACCATCGCCGTCACTGCCGGGTACATAAATCCGGGCGCCCGGGAAGACTTCTATGCCCATATTGATGCGGCTAACGTGGATTTGAAGGCATTTTCACAGCATTTCTATTCCCGGCTGACCCTTTCCAACCTGGCGCCTGTGCTGGACACCCTCATCTGGCTGAAGACGGAAAGCAAGGTCTGGTTTGAAGTTACTACCCTGCTCATACCCGAGGAAAATGACAGCGACAGAGAACTGGAGGCTATGTGCGCCTGGTTTGTCGAGAACCTGGGGGCGGATGTACCCCTGCACTTTTCCGCCTTTCATCCTGATTTCCGCCTGGTAAATCGTCCCGCCACACCGGCTGCCACCCTGGTAAGAGCCCGAGATATTGCTCTCAAGCATGGGCTAAAGTATGTTTATGTGGGCAATGTAGACGATTCCCGGCGCCAGGCAACCTACTGCCCGGCTTGCAAAAAGGTTCTCATTGGGCGCAACTGGTACGATTTGGGCGGCTATCATATAAAGGACGGTGCCTGTAAGTATTGCCGGGAACCCATTGCCGGGGTCTGGCCGGTCAAGAAAGGCACCTGGGGGCGGCGGCGGCAGCCTGTTAATATAGTGGGGTGACCCGCGAGGCGGCGGTTTTCGAACAAACAGCAAAGGCTTGTTCCGGTTTATGGTATCCCGTAAAGTCTATTCTTTCCTTCTCTGCCTGGTTCTTCCCCTCTGGTTCGCCGGCCTGCCCGTCGAGGCCTCGGACCGCGACAAGGATAAGAGCCTGCTTTCCAATGCCCTGCTGGTGGACGGCATGACCCGCCGGCGCAAGTCGATTATGCGCACTTATACGCCGTTAACCCAGTATAAGCCCATGTCCTCGGTGAGCCGAGAGGAGCGCTTCGTACAAATGCTTTTGACTTCTCTGGGAATTGTGGGAATATTTCTAGCAATACTTGCTTTGCGGTCTATGCCGCCGCCGCCTGCTAAATCTTAGTTGTCCTCAATCGAGCCCTCCAGGGCTGAGGAAGTTAAGCCCCGTGAGCGTGAGCACTGTCCTCTACCTTCGAAGGCTCGTAAATGGACCTATTAGAGAAAATATTGCTATTTATAATCGGTCTAACTTTTGTCGGGGGCGGCGGAATCTTGACCAAGCAGGCTTTTGAGGACGCCAAAAACGTCTTCGAGTGCATCATTTTCGGCATGCTGGTGGCTTCCGTAGGGGTTTTGCTCTGCGTCTGGACTTTCACCGGTCCGCCGGATTGATTGCTGACCGGGCTTTCGACTGAAATCCTGCTAAGTTTCCGCGCTTTCAGACGTAGTAAACTCTCAATTTGCCGCAGTTGTAGCATGAGAGGTAAAGAGTGTCATGGGCGCAAGCATTTTGTCTTCAAAAGCCAAGGTTTTCCCGGGGAAGGCAGCCAGCCTGATCAAAAGGGCTGTACCGGCGTCGGTTTTGATGGCGCTGACCTTAGCTATGGCTGTGAATGTCACCCTGGTCTCAACCCCGGTGGAAGCCAAGCCTAAGACCAATCTGGAAAAAGGCGGACGTACCGGCAACTGGCGCACCGGCGCGCAGGACGCACCATCGGTGGAGGCATGCCGGGAAGCTGTGAAGGCCAAGCCGGATAGTGCCATCGCTCATAATGATCTCGGTTGGGCTCTGAGGCAGAACAATAACGCCAAAGAGGCGGAAGTAGAATTGAGAGCGGCCGTTACCCTCGATGACAAATTGCACCAGGCTCATTCCAATTTGAGCGTCTGCTTGCTGGACCTCGGAAAGACCCAGGAAGCCGTGGAAGAGGCTCGCAAGGCCGTAGGCTTGAAGCAGGACCAGCCCATTTATCACGTGGTACTGGGCAATGCCCTCAGCGCCAGTGGCGATAACAAAGGTGCTGTGGAAGAATACAAACTGGCCATCGAGCAGAAGCCAGATTACGAGAATGCCTATTACAATTTGGGTCGAGTGCTCGACATAATGGGTGATGCGAACGAGGCCGGTAAGGCACTCAGCCAGGCTCTCCGTCTTGATCCTGATGATGAGCGTGTCTTGAAAATTCTGGACCGCATCGTCAAATAAGACTTGCTGTTAGCGTATCTGTTGATACTGTCGGTAGTGCAGTTGGTGATTGGTGCCGCTGCACTACTTTCTTCTTTTATGTCCGATAAGCTCTTTGCCCTTGCCCCGGGCGCAAACCAAAATCTGCTCTGGCTGGCGTATCTGTCGATTGCTACCTATGCTCCGGCGGTGCTGCTCTCACTAGGGTCTGCCTGGTGGTCCTTTCGCAAAGGGCAGCCGGTGCATAGAACTGTTTGCCTATCCTTGACGCCCCTCGTTAACTGGCTGGTGTTATTAGTGGTTTCGGTCTTACTTGGGTGAACACGGTGAGAATGCGAGTGTTCTATGGGTTTCGTCCTTCCTTCCGGCCTGTAGGGGAACTCCTATGAATTACGAAATTCACTTTGTTGCGCCATCAAGTGCGGCAAGTGATGTTGTCAGAATTGTCGGAGAATCAAGTCAGTTAGACTATCGTTTTTGGCTGCTGCACTCATGCTACATAAGTGCTCTAACGGCCCATACCCAGAATGAGATTCAACTTCGCAAACGTGAGGCGCTACTTGAAGCGCAAGCTTCGCTTTTCTTTAGGATTGACATTCGGGAGTTCTCTAAGGAGCTTGATGGGGTCGATATGGATGAGATGGGTCTATGCGGCTTTCTTCAATCGATTGGAGATGAGATAGACGCAGATGCAATGGAGAGTATTTGGAGTACTGCTCATGTTTCCATCGGTGTCTTTGATGGCATCTATTGGTCGGTTCACTCTAAGGATGCAAAATTACTTCAGCGAATCCGAGGCGAATTGATGAAGGGACTGCCTAAGCTCCAGTTTGAATGAGTGAAATGTTGTTCCCGACGAGACGGTGCTTGAGTGTGCGATTGATCAGGGAACTTGCGCTCTTGCTGAATAAACTCACCATCTGTTTTTCCCGTTGCTATTATTGCCTTTTTGTGGCAATCTGAAACTTGGCATTTATTACTGGCTGTGCGATCGGGGTTGCTAGTATGACGAGGCTGTTCGTCTTTATCTTAGTCGTTTTGTCTCTGGCTAGCAGTATAGCTCCTGCGTGCGGTAAGTCGATTTATGACCGTAAGGTGCAGCCCTGGCTTAAGCCCTCTATGACACACTGGCAGTGGCTTAGCGCATGCTCAGCCGGGCTTTCCAGCCGTTGGCGAGATGTTCCAGCATCAAAGACAGCCAATTCACCAGCCTACAGCTTTAAGCTTGATAGTCATGGACGTATTCTCGACTTAAAATTGGTAACCTCGTCAGGAGATGCCGTCAAAGATAAAGCCGCGGAGGCATTAGTAGGTGAATTCTTTGCCGATGAGAGTGTATTTGAGACAGCACCGCCAATTCCTGAGTCGAATTCAGAGCGTCTCAAGATAGGAAATGAGACGAAGGCAAAAACTTGGTCCATTGCTATCTGGGCCTGTCGCCAGAAAGGTTTCCTGGTTGAGTTTAAGAATCCCACTCATGTTTGGATGAATTCGCTTGATTAGCCGGTCACCGAACGAGCGTCAAGATTACTTGACCTTAAAGGCCGCCCGTGCCCGTTCAATGTTGTCCTGGTTCGCAGACTTTTCTACATGTGCCAGTAACGCTTTCTGAAGGGTGCTTGGAACCAGGCTCAATTCATTTTTGCTCTGACGAAAACCCCAGCCGGCAAAGTAACGAGCGGTGCCATCTAATTGCTCTTTGGAGAGGCTCCTGCCTTGAACGGCGTGCAGTATGTCTTTGGTATCAATTTCGACGAGCATTTTTTCTGGCAGCTCTTCGTATGAAGGAAATCCGCTCCAGGGTCCGGCTCCTGAGCCGAACCAGGCCAACAAGGCCAGCACTCGCGAGTCTTTGTCGGGATAAGCTGATTCTATAGCTTTCCAGTACTTAGAAAACGGCGAAGACTGCGCCTTGGCTTCCGGTTTCCCGGGTTTGCCTCCGGTGAGTATGAAGAGATTCAAGCAAAATCCATCGTCCAGCATTTCCTTTGTGTATGGCTTCATACTTGGAGGCATTGCTGCAAGCCATTTCTTCAAAGCACGTTCGGATTCTTCGGCACGTTTTCGGTCGTCCTCTACATACCTCTTTAATCGAGGCGCTCCATTTGCGGCCAGCCATTCAGTCAGGAGCGAACCGTCCTTCAGTATTGCATCCCATTTCCATCCGTCGTTCCAGCGAATTGCAGAACCATGTTGGCAAGAAAGGTGTGCAATTTGCTTATTGCCTGAATATAAGTAAATCTGAGGATCTCCCCAGCACATGCAGTGTCCGAATGTTTTGGGATCTTCGACTATCTTAAGCGATTCCTTGAACGTTTTGATTTTCTCGGTGTCTTTTGTGGAAAATCCCTCCTTCGGCCCGCCATCCACAGTGATTTTATCGACTTGCTGGAGCATGGCATCTAATTTTTGCTGACTGGGATTATCAGCTCTGGATTCGAGAAAATCTTTCGTTTTCTTGTCCATCATGCCGGGTTGACCGTTCGGCCATGGATAGAACTCCGGTTCGGCTTTCTTGGCTATCTTATTGTCTTTCGTATCAGCGAACACCGCCAATGAGCTAGCAATCAGCAAGAAGGATGCGGCAATAATGGAGTATAAAGCTTTCATTCGATTCTCCAAGACTCTCTACCATGAAGGGGTGCAAGCCGCAGCATGCAACTCTTCGCTTCATTTTTCGTCGTTCGTGAAGTATGGTTTTCTCATAGTAGCACTGGCTCGGATTCCACCGCCACCATTACCTCCGTTCCGCTATAAGAGTTTGTAGGGGCACTTTAAAGGTGGCTGCCGATTCAGCTCATTTCCTTTACCCAGCAAAAACTTCGGAGGATAGAGCAGTGTCAAAGGAAGCCGTGAGATACCTGTATGTCGCTTTTACGCAGTCTGCTCGACTCGACGTGGCAATTGTCTCTAGATCAACTTGGCGAATTATCCCTTCTGCAATCAATCGAATCAGGTCATTGGCTTGGAGCATGAGTATTGAATGCCCAGAAAGGGTTAGTTCCTATAAACTTATCTTATATGCTAGCGCTTGGGCGGGGCCGGGAGGGTGTGTAGCGTTTTGAGAAAGGCACTGCTTACACTATTCGGATCAATCTTTGCCTGGCTTGCCCTGCCGCTAATGGCATGGGCAGTTTTTAAGTTGTGTCTTGTTCTCTTTTGCCTCTTCATGATGCAGGTTGATCATTCTGGTGGCAGCAATTGGAACTGTGGTGTGCTGATTTATGGCTGCGAGTTCGGAGCTGATTGCTTTATCGCCGTGATATCTTGTTTGTTAGCGGCCTTAATGCTAGGAACCGGCTGGTGGCGAGTGCCCTTTCGGCAGACTCGGTCCGTAATTCTCTATCGACCACGCCACTCAGGAAAATAGTTCGAATTCCGCATTCCCATTGTATAACTTCGGCGTTAGATTTATCTTTCCGGAGCGCCGCCGGTCGACCGCACTACTTATCCCCCAATTCATACTCTGAGGGGCCGCTTGCGCTAAAATTTGGTCCTTAATTCAGGGCACGAATCTGTCATCGAGGACAAGTTTATGACCATATCTCTTACCGGGCTGACGCTCAACGGCAGGTACCATGTGCTTGGTGAAGTGGGCATGGGCAAGGACGCTATCGTCTACAAAGCCCATGATCAAAAGCTTGACATTCCGGTGGCGATTAAGGCTCTCAAAGATGAATTGCCTTCCGAGCATCATTTGCAGCGCTTTCACCGTGAAGCCGAGACTGCCATTGCCTTAAATCATGAAAACCTGGTACGGGTCTTTGACTTTGGTACAACCAGTGATACTGCCCCTTTCGTTGTAATGGAATATATCACCGGTCTTCTGCTCAGTTTGTCCATTGAAATCGAAGGAAGGCTGCCGCTGCCTAAGGCTATTCCCATCCTCTCGCAGATCTGTGACGGTATGGCTCATGCTCACGAGCGGGGTATCATCCACCGGGATCTGAGACCGAATAATGTCTTTCTCGTAGAACGTCCCGGCCAGGCTCCGCTGGTAAAGATAGTGGATTTTGGTGTGGCTAAGAATCTCAGGGCTTCAGAGGAGAAGCCCCTCACCGAAGAGTGGGAGGTGCTAGGAACACCTGAGTTTATGAGCCCCGAGCAGATTCGCGGATTGGAAGTGGACCACCGCACCGACATTTATTCGATGGGCTGCCTCATGTATCAGGTATTCACCGGGCAACTGCCGTTCAGCGGACGCAATAACATAGAAGTGTTTATGCAGAAGATTCAGGGTGAGCCCTATGACATCTCGGAGCCCAGTCGGGGCCGACATTTGCCGCCATACATAAAGGCGGCTGTCAAACAGGCCTTGAGTAAAGAGCCGGGCGAAAGGCAGAATTCAATGCTTGAGATTAAGGCACAACTTCTAGCAGTTTCTCCAGAATTGTCGCCGGGCTGATTGAGTTCATGCAGCGGTCTTCGTATGCGGCCGGGCAGGCATAATTCTCCGGACCTTCGAAATTGTCGAAGAAATCCACTGCTGATGGTTCTGCCTTTGTCCAAGAGAGGCAGGCTTCTATGCATGGTTTGGCAAGAATTGGATAGCAGTTTGGCTCCGGTCTGACAAAAATCGAACGGCTTTGATGCATGGTGATTGTTGGTATACCCTGTTGCACGGCTAGATGCATCAGACCAGTATCTACCGAAACAACGGCGCTTGCGGCACTGATTGCATCGATTGCCGCCCTTAGGTCTGGAGTGGGTAGATGCGGTGCACCAAGGGTAAGCAAGTCTCTGACTTCCTGAGAGTCTTCGGGTTTGCCCAGTACCAGGAATTCCAGGTTGTTTGTGCGCAAAAGGTCCATAAGGTGCATCCAGCGAGCAGTCTCCAGGCATTTGTAGGTGCCGGCGGAACCGGGGATCAGTAGGATTTTGCCGTCAGCCAGGGGCTGGGGATTAGCGGAAAATGGCTTGTAGTGCCTAAAGGTGCAATGAATACCCAGGTTGACAGTTAGATAGTCGTGGGCGATGAGCTCGTAAATGTCTATGATTGAAAGGCATCCGAATTCTTCAATGAAGCGATCGCTGCCCACTACATTGTGCATAAAAAGTGGGTGGGTGCGCAGATTTATGTAGTTGTCCCCGTCTGCAAGAGGGCGTTTCAGAAAGTCCGGTTCGTGAATGCAGCCTGCCAGTCCGTTAATTACATCGGCACAGCCCAGTTGTTTTCTTGAGCGCACTACCAGGTATGTCTTTTCATCTGTGGCGATTAGAGCATCCAGAGCTGGAAGCGTCAATAGAAGATCTCCAAGACCTTCTGCTATTGGTGCAAAATAAAAGGCCATCTCTCCCCAGCTAAATTAATCCCTTCTGAGCACCGCGCCTACCACTTGCTTATGACATGTCTGTAGCTTTCTGCCTGGCAGCGTTTCTCCAGCAAGTATAGATTGATCTGGCTGTTTCTGTAACCTGCTGCAGCGCCAACGCCCAGATAACCGGGCACCGACCAGCCGCCTGTGGCGGGCGAAAGAGCCATTCCGCTTATGCCGCTGAAGATGAGTTCGTTGCCCATCTTGAAGGCGTAGGTTGCGGTCTTGGTGCCCAGACCGGGGCGGCAATTGGCTTCCACTTCCTCTATGGTGTCCTTGCCTAGCTTGTCTTTGAAGTCTCTTTTGATCAAGTCGACTTCTCGGCCGTATTGTTGCCCCTCGATGTTTTTGTTGGCTATCATGGCAGCTTCCGTGATACCTATTCCGGCAATTACGCCGCTCATGCCCATGGAAGTGGCAAGAGCAGAACCTGGTCCGTAAACGACTGCTTCCTGGGCTGCTTGCTTGGCGTAGATTTCAGTTTGTTCCTTTGGGCTAAGGATGCTGTCGGCTCTCAGTTTGTCTAGGTGCGCTGCGTTGGTCGACTGGCTGTCCACCGGTGCCGCTTCTTTAACTAAGTCTGTCATGGCATCTACCCTCTGGAAGAAAAACGATGGCGCCATACTAGAGACTTCCATGTGAAGTCCTCGTGATACGTGGAAATACCACGCCTCTTTCAGGTTAACCGCGCTGAGGCTTTGCCGGCTGGCTAGCGTTTCAAACTAAGTGAAATGCGCTTCCTTGCTTTATCAACAGCCAGAACTGTTACCTGTACTTTCTGTGCAACGGTAACTACTTCGCTGGCATCTTTAATATATTTGTTGGAAAGTTCGCTTATGTGCACAAGCCCGTCCTGATGCACGCCTACGTCTACAAAAGCGCCGAAGGCTGTGACATTGGTGATGATGCCGGGAATCTTCATGCCTTCTTTCAGGTCATCCATGGTGTGCACTCCATCGGCAAACTTTACCGGTTCAAGCTTGGCTCTGGGGTCTCTGCCCGGCTTTTCCAATTCTTGCAAAATGTCTTGCAGAGTCGGTATGCCGATTTTGTCTGAGACATAGCGCTTGAGGTCG
Source organism: Candidatus Obscuribacter sp. (assembly GCA_016712465.1). Taxonomy (GTDB): domain Bacteria; phylum Cyanobacteriota; class Vampirovibrionia; order Obscuribacterales; family Obscuribacteraceae; genus Obscuribacter. Next base: position 5,358,869 of record JADJQZ010000001.1, on the reverse strand, counting down.
ATTTTCTTGCGCGCCTCCGGGTCTTTCATTAGATCTGCAACTTTTAGACCAAGGTCTTTGGCCATGGCTTCCACCACTTTGTAGCTTTCCGGGTGAACGGCGCTGGCATCTAGTGGATTTGCCGCTTCCCGAATGCGCAGGAAGCCGGCGCACTGTTCAAAGGCTTTGGGGCCGAGGCGGCTGACTTTTTTCAATTCCGCCCGTGATTTGAAGGGGCCGTTTTCCTGGCGATGCTGCACAATATTGCCGGCGATTTGCTTGCCGAGTCCGGATACATAGGAGAGCAGTTGTTTGCTGGCGGTGTTCAGCTCCACGCCCACTGAGTTTACGCAACTGATTACCGTATCGTCTAGGCTGGTCTTCAATTCGCTTTGGTCCACGTCATGTTGATACTGACCGACGCCGATGGATTTGGGATCGAGTTTTACCAGTTCGGCCAGTGGGTCCATCAGTCTTCGACCGATGGAGACGGCGCCTCTTACGGTCAGGTCGTGGTCGGGGAATTCTTCTCTGGCCACATCGGAGGCTGAATAAATGGAGGCTCCGCTTTCGTTTACCATGATTATCTGAGGTACGGTGAGCGCGGCGCCTGCAAAGTCGATGGAGCGCAGGAACTCTTCCGTTTCTCTGCCGGCTGTGCCGTTACCCACGGCGATAGCTACCACGGAGTATTTCTTGCACAAATCCAGAAGCTTTCTTTCTGCATTGGCTTTGGCTTGTTTGGCGCCATCGCCGCCTTCCATGTGTGGATAAATCACGTCGTGGTGCAGCAAATCGCCCTGGGGCGAGAGGCAGACCAGTTTGCAGCCGGTGCGGAAACCTGGGTCGAGGGCGATGATGGAATCTTGCCCCAGGGGTGGTGCCATCAATAGTTCTCTCAGATTCTTGGAGAAGACCTTGATGGCCTCATGATCAGCGCGCTTCTTCAGTTCGGCTCTCAATTCCGTTTCCATAGAAGGTGCCAGTAGCCTGTCGTAGGCATCTTCTATTGTTACTTCGATAAGATCCTTGCAGGCACCCTCACCCTTGAGGAAGTTTTTGTCCATGATGATGAGAGCTTCTTCGTCATCGGGGGCAAGAGTTAGCTTTAACATGCCTTCGTTTTCACCGCGCAGCATGGCCAGAATTCGGTGGGAAGGGGCTGCCGCAGATTTTTCCGTCCACTGAAAGTAATCTTTGTATTTTTGCGCTTCCTCTTCTTTGCCTTTGGCCAATTTGGAAGTGAGCACTGCTTCTTTGAGCCAATAGGCGCGCAGTTGTTTTCTGGCTTGCGGGTGTTCGCTCATCCATTCGGCCATGATGTCTTTGGCGCCGTCGATGGCTTGTTCAACCGACTCCACGCCCTTCTCTTTGTCTACATATGACTGGGCGGCTTGTTTTACATCTTTGATGCGGTAATTGAAAATGTCCAGGGCCAGGGGTTCGAGACCCTTTTCTCTGGCGACGCTGGCACGGGTCTTGCGCTTGGGTTTGAAGGGCAGGTAGATGTCTTCCAGGTCGTTTAAATTGGTGGCGGCGGCTAACTTGGCTTGCAATTCATCGGTGAGAAGTTGCCGCTCCTGCAGCGATTTGAGCATGGCGTCGCGGCGTTTGTCCAGTTGAGCGAGGCGCTCTTTCAGATCTCGAATATTAGTGATTGCCACTTCATCGAGTAAGCCTGTGGCCTCTTTGCGGTAGCGAGCTATGAAAGGAACGGTGCAGTCTTCATCCAGTAAGGCCAGGGTGGCGCTTACTTGGCCGACACTTATATTCAGCTCTTTGGATATGGTCGCTGCATAATTGGGCTCAGGCATTAACAATTTCCTTTTGTATTCACAGGCGCCTTCGGCAAGCGTGATAACCGCTTGCATCAGATCTTGGGCTAATTATAGCCAGCTTGAGTCGGAAGGAATATTTTCAAGCGGTCCCATGAAAGGCGCTACTTGGCTAGCTCCTCTATAACTGCTTGGGCTTCGCTGCTGAAGATTACATCGGACATGTTTTTAGTTTCTTGAAGTCCCTTGAGATCTGCAATCGATGGCGGCTGCGCCGCAGCTTCTTTGAACTCGCGTGTGACGAATTCCCATTCTCGCTTCTGGGCCAGGTGCCCGTAGAGGCTTACAGGAAAACCGCCGGCTGCCGGAAGGCTCATGGTCTTGCTGTAAATGACTTCAGCTTGTTTGGCAGTTCCAGGCAGTTTGACGGTCTTCATGATGAAGTGATTGTAGACAGATTTTTCTTTGGGAATTTTGTCGTTCAAAAACGAGAAATGCGTTTCCTCTCCGGGATACATGTATTCACAAAAGGTCTTGCCCCTTAATTGATAGGTCTTACTCTGGAGGCTTTTGTCGAATGAGCCGGAGATACTGAAAGTGCTGAGTTTTAGGAGGCAGTTTTTCTTGATTACCTCTTTGTATGGCATCCTGCAGAATAGCTTTTTCTTTCTGTTGATGAAATAGACATCCCAATTGGGCTGCCATGCTTCAACCATGTAACCGCCCTCGCTATTGGTTATGCGCAGCCAGGTTTTGCCCACTTCACCAAAGAACGAGCGGCCCATTAGACTGTGCTCTTGTTTGAAGGTATTAACTGTTTCGCCGATCTGTCCGCTTTTGGCGGCAGGTTTTGCCGGTGTGCCAGCCTGCACCGGTGCGCTGCCGGCACCCGAAAGTAGGTGGCAGAACAGGATGATGGCGACTGTGGAAAGTTTCAGATGGATGGAAGTTGCTATTTACCGTCGCTCGTATTGCTATGGGTGATGTTCTGGTTGTGTCAGGATAACCGGCACTAATTCACAGCATCAGTCTATACGATAATATTGTGAAAAGGTGACCTGGCAGTTGGGGATCGGACGAACAATGCAGAAAGGATGGACTGTGATCTCTTTCGTTTAGTCTTCTGGATTGTTCTAGAGAGGAGAAGGTTGGTTTATGCCCTTTAATTGGCTGCGTGACAGTTCTCTTTGCCTATTATCACGGGCAGTTAATCTCAGGCAGGCGATTTCTACTTTCGCATCTTGTCTGACCATTGGTCTTTACATGAGTTTGGCGTTGCCGCTGACTGCATGGGCTGCCGGCGAAGCGGACTTCAATTACGGTATTGCCTATTACCAGCGCCGCGACTATAAGTCGGCCATTGGTTTTTTTCAACGTTCGGCGCAGATGGGTTGCAGCAATCCACAGGTCTGGCTCTATCTTGGTCATTGTGCCTCCGGTCTCGGAGATCGGGCGCGAGCCAGCCAGGCTTATCGTAAATTAGTAGAGACCTATCCTGGTGATCCTTGCCGGGCAGTTGCCCTAGCCAGTTTGCGCCGCTTAGACCCGGGTGCCGCCGCTGCCGTTGAAGCGGCAAATCCTGCTCCGGTCGCCCCCGCAGCCGGTGCTGCCGTGCCTGCTACATCTCCACCGGCAGCCGCTGTGCCAGCTGCAAAGAGTACTTTGCTTTCGCGGTTGGTTATAATCAAGCCGCGTGCGCAGCATCCGCCCGTTTCCCCTCAGACCATTCAGACCGTGACCGCCGTCATTAAGTCGATCCCGGCAAGATATATGAAAATCCTGGATGAAGGCGGGGCAACCATAAATGTCGGTCCCAATATTGACGATAAGTGGCCGGGCTCCGGTACTGAACCTAAACCCGGTGTTGCCGATACCACCCTTGGTGAAGAAGGGGGACGCACTTACGGTAGAGACGTGCACATTTATGAGCGCAAGTTGCTTAGAGGTACCAGTGACCTGTCTGAGCCAATCAGCCAGCAGCATATTGCTGAAACGACCATGCATGAGTTGGGGCACGCCCTCGATGATATATTGCAAGGTTCAGTCGATGCACATTTTAAAGAGGTCCATAGCCGTGAGTATGAGCAAATCAATGAGGCTAAGCGGTTTTCTTACTTCAAAGATCCCGGTGAAGCTTTTGCTGAGATTGCGGCCGGTCTGATGGGCAGCACAGATAGTTCTGCTGCCGATCTCTCTCGTGCCTTGCCTGAAACAACTGAGCTGGTGCGCAAGAGGATAAACAAGCAGTGAAGAAAAAGAGCCGCACTTAGCGGCTCTTTCCCTTGTTATCCGTACTTACGTCCCTACTTGAGGTCCGATTCAAGCGAGATTTTCAGTACGAAACTCAGCTTGGCTATCTCTTTGATCATATTGAGAGGTACGGAGGCTTTGATTTCACGACCTTTCTTCTCTTCTTTGATTTCTACAGACAGCGCTTCCAGGGCTTTTCTTTGAGCAGCAGAGAGTTTGTTCACCTTAAGTTTGATGTTGACCAGCACTCGCCTGGTTTTGTCGTTTACCGCAGGCGCTTTTTCCGCTGGTTTGAGCAGGGTACCGGCGGTTTCCTCTTTACTCTCTGCTTTCTTCAGGGCTGAGAGCAAGTTCACTGAGAGCTTTTCATCGCTGCCTCGTTCCTGCTCATTGAGCGCCGCTCTACCATCTTTCATCGCTTCACGGTAAATGACCTTGCTCGTTTCGGGCAGGCTCGCTTTTGTTTCTGCTTGCCTCGGTGAGCCCTTCACCCTCATGCGCGAGACCGCGCCCCAGTCTGTCATAAGCGCGTCTCCGGAACTGGCGCCGCCTGCACCGCCGCCGCCTCCAAAAGTGCCTCCTGCCGCTACCAGTGGTGCGGGATTAGCGCTGTGTGCGTAGCCCATATTGTAGTTGCCGACTTTACCCATTGCAATTTGCCTGCCGCCGTAGGGCATGGCGGCTGCCTGGAAGGAGGGCATGTTGTAGGCAGCTTTGTTCTTACGGCTGGCATGCATGGCGGCCATTCGGCGGGGCATGGCGCTGCCGGGAGCATTGCCGAAGACCCCTTCTCGGCTTACGCCGTCGGGCATTTCAATAGGTACATTTACCTTTTCGGCCTTGTCGCCCTTGGTCTTCACCGCGTCGTCCACGGCTACGAAGGAAGTGTACTGGGTCATGATGTGGTGCTTGAGAGCGGTGGCGATGATCTCGTCTTTGATCTCTTTATTGACCTGCCCTTGCTGAGCGCCGAACCAGTCTTCCGACATGAGCCGGTCTACCTTGGCTCTGGCCCAGAGAGAGGCAATACCCGGGTTTTTCTTGTCGGCTTCCGGGAAATTGACGTGCATGGTTTGTTTGTACGGTTTGCCGGCGCTGAAGCCGGTCAGGGTGATGGTGCCGGCTCTGGGGGCGGTATAGCGCCCTTTGAAGTAGAGCGGTCTTTCCGCGTAAACATCGGATACTTCTTTGGGAAATACCTCTTTCACTTCCAGTCCGTCGAAGGAAAGTTTGACATCGGTGAGCACGGGGCTGCCGATGCGCTCATAGAATTTCTTGCCTACCTCCTGGGCGGAAGAATTGAGCAGAACGTATTCCGCTTCGCCGCCGCCCTCTTTAGCCATGCCGTCGATGAGCATGCGATTGACACTATTGCCGGTGCCGAAGGGGAACCAGCGGGAATTGCCTCTCAGCTTTTTCACCAGACCGAGAATTTCAAAATCATTGCCGACATAGCCGTCGGTCATGAATGTGACGATTCTCAGTCTGTGGCTGTCCGCTTCCGTGGAACAAGCTTTCTCTACCGCCGGTGCCATCCAGGTGCCGCCCCGGGCTTGCATTTTGTTTATGAAATCGCGAGCCCGCTCTTTCATCTCATTGCTCGATAGTTCAGGTTTGGCTGAGAAAGTTTCAACATTATTATTGAAAGTAATGATCTGGAAGGTGTCGTTGCTGTTCATATGGTCGAGCATATAGAGCATGGCGTCTTTGGCCTTTTGCAGCGGTGCGCCGCTTTGCGAGCCGGAACAGTCGATGACGAAGATCAGCTCTTTGGGAGCCGTGGTGGCCGGGGTGACGCGTTTGGGCGGCATCAGCATCAGGGTGAAGTAGCCATCCTTGTCTTCTTTGTTTTTGTAGGTCAGATAGCCGCTTTTGAGTGTGTCTTCGGCCACATTCCAGCTTAGAACGAAGTCTTTGTTGGGAATTGTATTTTTGTTGACGAGGCTTATGTCGGCACTGCTGTTGCCGTAATTCTTGATGGAGACTTCGTGCAGGGCCGAGCTTACGGCGCTGACCGGCATGCCGGCGTTGAGATGGATATCGATGGAGAGATCGTGACCGGCTCTCTCGCCTTCTTTGACCGGTGTGGGTGTGATGCGGGAGGCATCCGGCACTTGATTGGTATTGGGAGCAAAGCCGCCGCCCTGGGCGCCGCCTGAAACTGCATTACCTGGAATGAAGCGAGGTCCGACCACGGTGGGGAAGGCAAAGCTGTATTTGCCAGACTCGTAAGGCAGGGTCTCGATATAACTGATGGTCACTTCAATGTCTTTGCCCGGTTCGATATTGGCCACCGATTGGGTGAAGATATTGCTGCGCTCTTGCTCTAAAAGTGAGGCAACGTGCCCCTGTGCCATGGCGTCTTCGTATATTTGTCTGGCTTCCTCGCGTTTTTTGATAGTACCGTGTATGGTGCGGGTGCCGACCTTCATCACCATCTCGTCCACGGCGCCGTTTTCAGCCAGAGGAAAGGTATAGACGGCTTCTATTTTCTTTGTGAAAGGGTTGGAGAAGGTCTGCTTCACCGTTACTCTTGCCACGTAGCCTGAAATGTCGGCACTGACGGCGGTATGCTTGAGCGGACAGGCACCGAGTTTTTGACCGGGACCGGTCATGGCTGTGAGGGTGCCGGAACCTTCAGTGGTGAAGGGGCTTTTGGCTGTTTCCCGGCTGCCGGTTGTGCCTACCGTGCCGGTGCCGGTTGCAGCCAATAGGTTGCGGGCGGAGACCGTGGGAATGAGAGTCGGACCGGCTATCAGGCTGAGAGCCGAGCCTGCCAGTAGCAAGCTTCTCATGACGGCCAGTGTGCCCTTGTGTTTGAAAAAATAGTTGTGCATAAAACTCCCTCTTAAGGCTTTCAAGCCGGAGAAGAATGGTGAGATATAGAACCCTTGGGGCCAGCGCTACATTTAAGGTTAGCTAAAAGCAGCCGCCGGGAACCTGGGAATTAGCCTAGATCTTTTCTGGTGGTAGGCCCTGACTTGAACCAGGTAGCTTTTTGGCGAATCTGTGCTCAATTCTCATGGGGGCAGGCTTTAGAGGTGTCCGAGCACGCCGCGCAGGCCTTCTTGCGGATTGGACGCGCAAAGTGGATTGCCGTCTATTGTCAGGGCAATCAGCAAGTAAGTCTGGTCTTCAGCCAGCAGTACATATATAGTGCCCGGCGTGTTGTCGGTTTGTTCTATTTGCTGTCTGGTCAGGGAAGGCAGTTGCCGCTCTTCCACAATTGCCTTGAGGGACGGGGCCGGCACCCGCACTAGATAGACCCGGGGCTCGCTCTCCCTGGTTTCGTGGGAGCGCTGCTCCGGCAGTGGCTGACGGAACGTTTCTTTTGAATTTTCCGTTGAAAGCGTCTTGCCTGTATCTTCTGGTTGCGCCGGTTCCTGGTTGTTTCTGGGCATACCGCCGCTGTGATTGGCGCTCCAGGTGGCTCTGGCCCGGGCCATTTCGCCGCTCAGCTCTGGCTCCAGGTCGAAGGGGTTGGCGCCCACCTGGTCTGCCAGCCGCCTGCGCCAGGGCAGGTCGTCTGAGGGGGAGCCGGTCAATTCCTGTTTGTGCAGAAGCTGCGGCAGCTTCCCGGCCAGAGCCTCAAGTTGGCTGTCCAGTTTTGCTTCTGCTCGCCTGACCGCGAGGCTGGCCAGCAGTATCTCTTTCGCGAGCATCTGTTTTTGAGTCTTGCCGGAGCGGTAAAGGGGCAGTCGCGCTTTACCCGGCAAGAGGCGGCTGCCCCGGGCTCTCGCCTGGGCCTTGCTGAGAGCGGAGGCGGCATTGCTAACGGAAGGGTTGGAATTGGCGGCATTGCCCTGGGCCAGAGCCGGGCTGCTGCAAAAGAAGGCGGCACCGCAAGTGAGTACGGTGCCGCAAAAGACTACGGAGCTCAAATAATCTGTAGCTGACTTGAGGCAGGCAGCCGGCCTGGCTGCGCTTAAGAGCCGGCGCGACGGTCGTCTTGCAGTTCTTCCAGTTCGTCCAACCAATTGCCGGGCACCTCCACGGTGGTCCGTTTTTCCAGGAGAGCTTTCTCCTTCAAGTCCCAAAGATACTCGAAGAGACCTTCCTGTACCAACTGTTTGCTGGCTCCCCGGCGGCAGTCGTATAGTTTATTCAAACGCTCTTTCAAATTGCCGGTTTCAACCGAGACCATTGCCTGAGACTTCTCATTTGCTTTGCCTTTGTTTGAGTTAGTCATTGTATTCATTCTCCGGTTTGGTTGCTTGCCGCGTGGAAAACCCTCACCTTTGCTCAAGAGCTGGTGCGGTCTGATGTTCTATCAAGCCAACGGCAGGAATCTAGTGCGAAATTTGCCTGTGCATCTTTTATGCCCGGCTCGTACCCCGAATAATCCCTTGATAACCCTGGCGATTTTTTACTTCTCCCACATTTTAAGGAGAGGCTCTAAAGCCCCGCTGCGGTAGACGGAAACGCCACCGGCTTGGACTTTCCACCGATTTTTCGAACTCAAAAGCTTCTTTGGACATGCAAAAGCCTCATGCTCACAGATCTTACTCTGGAAGGCATGAGGCTCGAGTGCGCGCGGCGCCTTACAGGCGGCGACTAACTCTTTGCTCTAAATTAGGAGCGACGCTTTCTGGCAGCTTCGGCTTTGCGCTTTCTCTTTACGCTAGGCTTCTCGTAACGCTCTCTGCGTTTGATTTCAGAAAGAATTCCGGCCTTTTGTATTTTCTTTTTGAAGCGCTTGAGCGCTGCTTCGATGCTTTCGCCTTCGGCTACTCTAACCTCTGACAAAGGTCCTCCCCCCAATCTAGAATTAAGTCTGGTGCACTGTATATATGCAAACCATAGATGTTATCACCTCCGGGCTCATCTAGCGCCAAAAAAGAGCATTCCATAGACACTACTTAACTAAATAGAGCCTAAGGAAAAGGAAGGGTGCACTTGATGACCCTTCCTTTCTCTGATTTGTGCTGCGGCTTACTTACCGTTGGCGTTTTTAACCATGGCGCCGTCTATGTTCCGTTCCTGGTCGGGAATCATCTTGTCGAGTTTGCGACCGATGATGTCTTTGTCTTCCGAAATCTTGGATTCAAAGAGCTGTTTGTAAAGTTTTCCGCCTGACTTAGCCAGGATTGGAAATGTATAACGACCGGTGTTTTCGTCGAAGGAAACGGCTGTGGGCTTGTTCGAGTCGCCACCGTTCAGGACCGTGTTGAGCGTTTTTGTACCGGGCAGGTGCAGCATATCGGCACCGGCGCAAAGACAGAGCACAGCGCAAAGAAAGAAGGAAGGTCCGATAAAGATGTGAGCCAACATGCCCTCTTTCTTCTTGATGAGTGAGCGTTTGCTCGGGGGCAGGTGGGTCATCCAGGGTGAAATCATGGTCAGGGGCAGAAAGCCGGACCAGTAATAGAAGCGTCCAAGTACGCAGGCGTTCCATCCCTTGTATAGGAAGGAGATGCCTATTACGAAGATAAGGAACCCGAGGATCATTTTAGGAATTGGTTCTGATAGGAAACTCATTGCATCTCTTTCCGTACTAAGCCGCCCCAGAAAGGGCAGCAGGGCTTCAAATTTTCGGCAGCCTCAAAAGAAGAACAATCTAAGCTACCACTTTTAGTCTACACCGAATTGGCGTTTTGGCTACTTCCAAATCTTAACAGGAGGTGGCGATAGCCGCCGTTTCGCCTTCTTGTCAGCTAAAATGCAGGCTTGGAAATTTCTCTTGTGGGGGGCAGTCGGGTGAGCCTTAAGCTTCGGCGCGATCATCGTTGTGGACAACTTGGTTTGGACAAAGTCGGGCAGACTGTCTGTTTGGCTGGCTGGGTCAATGTTGTACGCGATCTGGGCGGACTTATTTTTGTCGAATTGCGTGATTCTACAGGCAAAGTGCAGCTCGCTGCCGACCCCAATAAAAACAAAGAAGTGCACGATGTCTTCGTTAATCTGAAGAACGAGTATGTCATTGCCGTTTCCGGCGTTGTCACGGCCAGACCGGAAGGCACCAGCAAAGACGGCGCCCAGACCGGCGCCATTGAGCTATATCCCACTGTTTGCGAGGTCCTGAATACTGCTAAGCCTCTGCCCTTCCAGCTTGATCAAGGCGAGAAAGTAGATGAGGCTCTCAGGCTCAAGTACCGCTACCTGGATTTGAGAAGACCTGAGATGTCAGGCAATTTGATTATGCGCCACCGCATTACGCAGGCCGTCAGGCGTTATCTGGACACCGAAGGCTTCATCGAAGTGGAAACCCCTATTCTTTGTAAGGCTACCCCGGAAGGCGCTCGCGATTTTCTCGTGCCCAGCCGTCTCAACCCCGGCAGTTGGTATGCCCTGCCTCAGTCTCCCCAGCTTTTCAAGCAAACCCTGATGATTAGCGGCGTGGATCGCTATTATCAAGTGGCCCGTTGCTTCCGTGATGAAGATCTGCGCGCAGACAGGCAGCCGGAGTTCACCCAGATCGATATGGAATTCTCTTTTGTCGATGAAGAAGAAGTGATGCGTGTTACGGAAGGTGTTCTGGTGGACAGCTTCGCCTGCGCCGGCATCGAGTTGAAGCCGCCCTTCCGCCGCCTCAGTTATGCGGATGCCATGGGTCTTTATGGCAGCGACAAGCCTGATCTGCGCTTCGACCTGGCCTTCAAAGAGTTCACTTCAGTGGCTAAAGCATGCTCCTTCAAGGTCTTCAAAGATACGGCCGAAAGCGGCGGGCAGGTCAAGGGCATAGTTCTTCCTGGTCTGGCTGAGTCTGTCTCTCGCAAAATGCTCGACACCTGGGGTGATTACGTCAAGTCAGTGGGCGGCAAAGGTCTTGCCTACATGTGCTTCGGCAAAGACGGCATGCGTTCCTCCGGTCTCGACAAGCATCTCAGCCCCGAGGAAATCGAAGCCATCAAGAAGCTGGCCGGTGCCGGAGTCGGCGATGTCATCCTGATTGTGGCTGACAAACCTAAAAACGTGGCCAATGTGCTCGGAAGGTTCCGCTTGAAACTGGGCGAAGAGCTGGGCTTAATCGATGAAACTCGCCATGAGCTTCTCTGGGTGGTTGATTTTCCCCTCTTCGAATACGACGAAGAAGAAGGTCGCCTGATGGCCGTGCACCATCCCTTCACCAGCCCCCGTGTGGAAGACATGGATAAGCTGGAAAGTGATGCCGAGAACGTGCGCGCCCGCGCCTATGACATCGTATATAACGGTTGCGAAATCGGCGGCGGCTCTATCCGTATCCACAACCAGGAGATGCAGTCGAGAGCTTTCTCCGCTATCGGTTTAACCCGGGAAACAGCCCAGGAAAAATTCGGATTCTTGCTGGAAGCGCTGGAATCAGGCGCTCCGCCCCACGGCGGTATTGCTCTTGGTCTGGACCGTATGGTCATGCTGCTCTGCGGCTGCAAGTCTATTCGTGACGTCATTGCTTTTCCCAAGACCCAATCCGGTGCCTGCCCAATGACCAGTGCACCGTCGGCGGCATCAAGTGAGCAACTTGATGAACTCAAGGTCTATAATAAACTTGACAAAGCCGCTGGGGCAAAAGGTGAGAAGGTGGCGGAGAAGATTTCTTAGAAATAAGTCTGAAAGCTCCGGCGCCTTTGACAGATTCGTTAGAAGTAGCCGATGAATAACCGGTCCATACAGTCTCAAAGTAAGAAGGCCGCGGCAACAGCCGCTCTGGCTCTGCTTTGTCTTAGCACTGTTTGCCTGAGCGGCTGCGGCACTATACGAAGACCGGCCAATACATATCTGATCAGCGGCAACGAATTCTTCAAGAAAGGCGATTACGGCAAAGCCGAGCATGAATATCGGGAAGCCCTTTTGAGCGATCCTAAGAGCCCTACTGCCAAAAACAACCTCGGCGTTATCCTCAATGAGCAGGGCAAATACGATGAAGCCATTCAGGTTCTGCAAGAGGCCACTACACTAGACCCGAAAAATTCCATTGCGCACTATGTTTTGAGCGAGGCGCTGGCAAAGAAATCTCGTTTTGAAGAGGCCTTCAAAGAAGCCAAGTCGGCTACCGAAATGGATGCCAGCGAGCCACGCGCTTTTTGCGCCTTAGCCGAAGCCGCTCTTGGTAAAGGCGATATCGCCACCGCCGTTACCGCTTACCGTTCGGCTTGCGATATAGATTCCACCAATGATGTCACCCATCATAAATTGGCACTGGTGCTCGGTCTTGACGGCAAGCTCGAAGAGCAGATCAAAGAAGAACGCGAAGCGCTGGAAATCGAACCCGATAATCTCGATGCCAGAATCGGCCTGGCTTCGGCTCTAATCAAGAGCGGTGCTAAAGAGGAAGCCATGAAAGAGATCAATGCCATTCTGGAGAAACATCCGGATAATCAAGAGGCTAAAACTCTTCTGGCTCGCGTCAAGTAAATCCTTACCGATTATTCTGCGGCAAGTGCTTCCAAAGAAAAAGTCTCTCCAGTGACATGCCAACCGGTGATGCCGGCTGTTTTTGTGCCGTCCGTATACAAGGATGGTAGATGCAGCTTGGAAGAAATTTTGGGTTGATTGAACTTTTTGGATGTGGAAGGCGTCTTATAGAAGGAGGGCGTTGCTGGGAGTTTGTCTATGTTTGCATGTGTCTATTCAGGAGCTCTTGCCGGTGTGGAAGCCAGTCCGATTGAGGTGGAAGTAGACTGTCTGGGCGGTCTTGGTCAGATAAGCATTGTCGGTTTGCCCGATGCGGCAGTGCGAGAGGCCTGTGAAAGAGTGCGTTCCGCCATAAAGTCTTGTTCCTTTCTTATGCCTCCCGGTAAAAAATGGGTGGTTAATCTGGCTCCCTGCGACATTCGCAAAGAAGGGCCGGCCTACGATTTACCCATAGCCACAGGCATTCTGGTGGCTACCGGTCTCATTGCCAGTGAAGAAATTGCCGGTCTCTGGTTTGTGGGCGAGTTGTCTTTGAGTGGTGCGGTGCGACCGGTGAGCGGTGTTCTGCCCATTGCTTTAGCTTGTCAGGCGTCCGGTGCCAAGGGCATCGTGGTGCCCGAGGGCAATGCCGATGAAGCCTCTCTCGTAGATGGTCTTACGGTCTATCCTGTCTCTCATCTTATGCAGGTGATGAAGCTATCCGAGAGCCTGACCAATGGCACCGTATATGAGGGCAGCCGTAAACGCAGTTTTCTTTCTTTCAAGACACAGTCTCCTTTCCCTCGTGACATGAGCGAGGTAAAGGGGCAGACTCACGTGAAACGAGCTCTTGAAATTGCTGCGGCCGGTCGGCACAACATCTTGATGGTGGGTTCGCCGGGGTCAGGTAAGTCAATGCTGGCCGAGCGCTTACCAGGCATCCTGCCGCCCCTGGAATACGATGAAGCAATCGAGCTCACCAAATTGCACAGTGTGGCCGGTCTTCTTACAAAGAAGTCTTCCATCGTTATGGAACGCCCCTTTCGCAATCCTCACCACAGCGCTTCCGTTGTCGGTCTGGTGGGCGGCGGTCTTTCACCCAAGCCGGGAGAAATTTCCCTCAGTCACCAGGGGGTGCTCTTTCTTGATGAATTGACTGAGTTCCCTCGCACCCATCTCGATAACTTACGTCAACCCCTGGAAAGCCAGAAAGTGGTGATTTCTCGCGCCGGTCAAACTCTTACTTATCCCGCTTCTTTTATCCTGGTTGCAGCTTGCAACCCCTGTCCATGCGGCTTTCGTGGTGATCTGGTCAAGTCCTGCGTTTGTCACCCATCCCAGGCTCAGCGCTACTGGTCCAGAATTTCCGGGCCTTTGCTCGACCGCATCGATTTGAAAGTAGCAGTAAATCGCCTGACAGAGACCGAGCTAAGCGGCACCAACCGCGAAGAAACGTCTGCTTCCATCCTCAAGCGTGTCATGAAGGCAGTTCAGCGGCAGCAAAGTCGCAACAGCAGAAGCGGTGGCTTTGTCTACAACGGGCATCTGAGCAGTCTAGATCTCAAACGGCACTGTCAGTTGCAAGCCGACGGCACGGCCCTGCTTGCCAGGGCTGCCAGCCAATTCGGTCTCTCTGCCCGCGGGTACGATCGGGTCTTGCGTATCGCTCGCACCATAGCCGACATCGAAGGGCAAGAGCGTATCACCCGCGAGATTCTGGCCGAGGCCCTGCGTTATCAGCTACCGACGACTATGTTCAAATAGATCGCACTGTCCGATAACATCAAGCAAAGCCCTGCTTGAGCCTCTGTAAGCTGCCCTGATTTTCAGCCGGGCCGGGCGCTGGGCTTTGTTATTGGCTACTTACCGGGTATTTAAGGGGGAAGCATAATGCTATGCTAGTTAAGAGCTTTCGACTATGGCATTGCGTACCATGCTTTTATCCTGAGAGGCTGCTCCCCAAGTGTCTTCCATTCTAAAACGGCCCATAACCAGTACCAGGCTAGGCGATCTGCTCGTGCAGGCCGGCATCTTGACGCAAATGCAACTGGGGGAAGCCATGCGTGCCGCCCAGGGCAAGAAGATGCAGATCGGTCAGATGCTGGTGATGAACGGGCTGATTTCGCCCCGTGACCTGCAGTCGGCTCTAGAAGCCCAGTCGATGTTGCGCGATAAGTCGGTGGAGCTGACCGAGGCCCTGCGCTGTCTGAAGATTGCTTATAAAGTAGGCGCTCCCTTCCGCGATATTTTGTTTGAATATGCTACTCCCAAGCGCACCCAGAGCAGCAAGTTGGGCGAGCTTTTGGTAGAGTCCGGTCTTGTCACCTATGAAGTGCTGGCTAAAGCCGTAGAACAGAGCAATACCACCGGTCTGCCCCTGGGGCGCATGCTGGTCTTGCATCAGATTATTTCCAACGAAGTGCTCAATGCCGTGCTTGATATGCAAGTGCGCGTGCGCGATGAAATGATGACCAGAGCAGAAGCCATTGCTTCTCTGCGCGCCATGGCTGGTCTGGCTCCTATCGCCGAAGACGAGAAGGCACCGCCGCCGCCCGCCAAGCCCGAAGCTCCCCGCAAAAAGGGGCTCAGGCTGGGTGAGCTTATGGTAATGGCCGGTGTGCTCACCGAAACCGATGTGATGAACGCTCTGGAGTGGGGGCTGGTTAATCAGCAAACCATAGGTCAGGTCTTGATCAGCCAGATGCTGGTATCCCAGTCAATTCTTGACGCGGCCCTTGAACTGCAAAAGCTGGTTGATAAGGGTGAGCTAAATTCCACCAGAGCCAGCGAATGTCTTGCTCGTGTGCACGGCGGCGGCGCCACTTTAGAAGACGCTGTCAAAGATGTGCGCGAAGAACAGCAAATTTCAGGCGACATCACCTTCGATGAATTGCTCAGTTTGGCTAACGTCTTGACCGAAGACGAACTTGATGATGCCTTTGACATTTCTACCAAGTCGGCTGCCGTGATTGGCAAGTTTCTCGTGCTCACCGGCCATCTTGATGTACCGACACTGCAAGCTGCCTTGCGCTGCTATCAGCTCATTAGTAAGGGGCTGATCGGTAGAGATGATGCCGTGGTTACCCTCGACTATTGTCTGCACCAGAGCCCGGAAGGTCCAATCAAATTCGACGATGCTCTCAAAGAGCTGGGCTGGTCAAAAGAGCGCGGACTGCGCCTCAAAGGCGAGCGTACCATAGAGCAGAAAGTAGAAGAAGCGGCTCGGGAACAGGCTGCAGAAGCGGCTGCTGCCAATGCCGGTGCCGGTGCCGACGCCGACGCATCCACTGCCACGCCGCCCGCTGAGTCGGTTGCCGCTGAGGCCTTAGCCAAGGCTGAGTCTGGAGTCACTGCCGCTGCGGAAGCAGTTGCTGCAGTTGCAGACGGTGCTGGTGCGTCTGCAATAGTTGATGTCGATGCTGCCGCCGCTGCCGTAGCTGCTGAATTGGCTGCTGAAGTTACTTCTACAATCGATCTGGCACCACCGCCGGAAGCTGATGCCGGTCAGATGAAAATGCCTTCCATTGCCGATGACTCCCTCGTTGAAATGTCCACGGCCGACGATGCTTCCCCTGAAGCCCTGGCTGAAACCGAGGCTCTGGCTGCCATGCCCGGCACTGCCGAGGCAGGCGCTGCACCGCTAATCGCCACCGATGAAGCCCCCAAGAAACCGCGCAAGCACAATCAGACCATCCAGCCCTCCGATGCCAGAGCCAGCCGTCTTGCTTCTCTTGTGAAAGGGCAGGGCAGTGCCGAGGATCTTATGAAAGGTTTCGACCCTTCAAGCGATCCCCCCAGCGCGCTGCACCGGGTCTTCGAACGGCTTGCCCATAGCTATTTCCGCCAGGGTAATTTCCCACAGGCTCAGGTAATCTATGAACGGGTGCTGGTGCACCGCCTCAATCAAGTTGGCCCGCAAGACCCAGCCCTGGTTGCCGATTTGAGCAACCTGGCCGGCACCTTGCTGGCCCAAGATAAACATGACCAGGCCGAGCCCTTTGTGCGTCGGGCTGTGGCCATTGCCGAGCAATCCGGCAAGTTTGAACCTCTTAAAATGGCTGAGCTTTATAG
Organism: Candidatus Obscuribacter sp.; assembly: GCA_016712465.1. Taxonomy (GTDB): domain Bacteria; phylum Cyanobacteriota; class Vampirovibrionia; order Obscuribacterales; family Obscuribacteraceae; genus Obscuribacter. Next base: position 5,342,484 of record JADJQZ010000001.1, on the reverse strand, counting down.
CATTCTCTCGAACATCTATATGAAGCAAGAGCGCTTGCCCGAGAGCGAATCTTTGATCAGGCGCTCTTTTGAACTGCGTAAAAGTGTGTTGGCCGGCGATGATCCCGATCTGGCTCAGACTCTCTCCGATTACGCCAAGCTCTTGCGAAAAATGCAGCGACCGCAGGAAGCAGAAGAGATGTATAAGCAGTCTCTTTCTATCCTTTCGCGCCTTGAGCAAGCCAGTATGGATGAAGAGGACGAGCAGACCGCCAAGGAAGTTGTGGGAACTTAGAGCGACGGCTCTAAGCATTCTGCTCTGGTGTCACATATCAGCATTGGTGAAACATGAGGTTTTAGCCCTTGAGCGAGCCTGAGCAAGACGGTGGAGTTTTTCAATCATCAGACTCTTCGCAATCAGGCGGCGAAGGGGCAAGCGCTGCAGGTGCAAGCGACGCTTCTGGCACAGCCGCCCCGGCCAAGAAGGAGCAGCCGCTCTGGTATGGATGGATTTTGTGGTCGCTTCCGATCTGGTGGCCGATTACATATGGTTTGCTTCTGGCGGCTATTAACGTCGCTTGTAAGTCTATCGGTATGGCTCTTTATTTTTTCGTTACTGCCGATTTGTTGGACGGTATCTTCCTTCTCTTCTTTCTTTTTGCCTATATTATTTCTCTTTTCGTCGTAAAGGTGGGGGTGCGCACTCATCTTTATACGCTAGTGATTTGGATTGTTCTAGAGATGTCCCTTTCCGCTTTTGTAGGATTCAGCCCAGGTAGCACTCCGATAAAACTTGGATGGGCCTATGCAGCAGGCTGCCCTCGTGAAAAGGCTCCGGCCTATGTCGGCGGGGAACCTAGAGGTCGCCACTGGTGAAAGCTCAAGAATTAGCTATTATATCGCTTTCGATAGGACGAGCATAGTGGACAGAAAGTTCGAACAGATTGCCCAGGCAGACCTGCAGGAACTGAGCTTAGCCAGAGACTATCTTATGTCTATCAGGTTGACGCCTGAGCAAGTGCAAGAGCGCTTTGGTATCGAGTTTTGCTGGAATCATACCGAACCTCAGCACGCGTATTTCGCTGCTATAAAAGACCCGGATTCTGGTTATATATTTTCCTTTGACCAGGGCAGCAATTATGAAGGTGCACCAACCATGGTGGTCTGCGCCTTGGCAAAAAAGGTCAATACGGAAGAGGCATTTACTGCATTGTCGAGGATTGTTCCTATTGCAAGTAAAGACGTGGCCTGGTATTCCGATTCGCTTTAGCTTTTGGCTCCTCTAGCGCTGTTTGGCTTGGTTTTGAACAGGCTAATTCTGCGCTTTCGGATAAAGTATTTCCTTGCCGCCTGTCTCAAGATGCTTGCTGTGGGTGCCGTCAAGATCTAGCTTGAATTCCTGCTTGAGTGGCTGTTTCTCTATGGTGCCTGGCAAATCGTACAGATCTGCCGTTCCCTTTGGCGTTGTGTATTGCGCATTTGTTAAATGCTCATGGCCCCTGCTGTCGGTGCCGGTTGAGACAATTAGAGCCGGCAGTGAGTCTCCCGGTGCACGTTCTTGTGCAATCTTAGTTTCAACGGCTTTGGCGAGAGCCAGTCTGTCTTGATAAGGAATGGCGTTCAATTCTTCCGACAGCGGCTGGAATTGTTTGACTTTCTCAACCATAGTGTCAACTTGCTTGTCTGAAAATACTGCCTGATTTGTCATCTTTTCTCCCCGCGAATCACAATTGAAGTGTGTTCAATCTGACTCAGCCTTAATCACGTTTCTAAGCCATGTGTGCCTGTGTCCACTGGCGCAGCCAGTTTTCGGTATTGCTGAAACCTCTGCCCATGGCACTGGCAATGCCGGTCTGATCATCGTTGCCGCCGTAGTAGCGATCGATATCCACACCCACTTCGGCGAAGACATCTCCAACTGGGGTTCCGTTTACTATGGGATCGTCGACCAGGATACTCTTAAGCCCACCAATTTTGTTGAGAGCTCCATTTTGTAAATCGGTTGCTGCTGCTTGTTTGAAGCCGGGTTCATCTGTAATTCCAAAGCGCGTGTCGGCTACGTGCCAGAATTCGTGGGAGGCCGCCTCCTGCACCATGCCGCTACCGGCACCGATTACTATTTGATTGTTGGCTGCATCCCAGTATGCGGCAGCTCCTTTGACAGGAACATTAGGTGTGATGATTATTTCCGGCTTGAGGTCTCTGAGCGCCTGGCGCACCGGCTCCGGAACGTTCTTGAGAGCTGATTTTACTTGGGTGATATCGGCTTGTGAAACGCCGCTGTCTATCCTCAATTGATTGTAGATGTCACTGCCGTCGGTTACGCGGGTATCGCTAGGTGTGGGCTGCGGGTTCGTGTTATCGTTTGGAACATAGATGGGCTGATCCGTACCTTTGTTTGGTGGTTGCTGCGGATTGTCCTTGGGTAGCAGGCTGCTGAACTCATTTCTGTCCAGACTGCCGGTGTTATTCAGGTCGGCCGCCATGTAGTCTTTTGTGATGAGCCTGTCGGCAATTTCACTCAGGGAGTAGCCTTTCTTATCGAGCCGAGTGCCGAGATCATAGAGATGGTTGGCTGTCTTGTCGTCATAGCCGAACTTGCCGGATATTTTTAGCCACTCGTCTCTGTCCACGCGATCGTTGCCGTTAGTGTTGCACTGAATTAGCTCATGAAGGATACCCTGGGTCAATTCCGACCTGGTCACGACATCATTTTTGGGGTCCATTGACTTATTTACATTGAGCCTGTCGAAGTCGGCTGCTGATGCGATAAAGGGAGTCGCGGCTGTGCCCCTGTCTCCGACAGCCTTGTTGGAAGAGAGGGCCAGGCTGTTTGCTGAATCACCGTACAGACTCTTGGTGTCGAATACCAGCGTCTGGTTGTCTGCTGACACTGACAGGCTGCTATCGACTTTGCGTTGATTGTCGAAGAACGATTTTGTATCTTGATCATTGAGACCGACTAGTAATGACGAGTCGCGTTTCATTAATACTTCGGGTTTTTCGTGGGACTCAAGTGTCATGTTCTAGACTCCAGTGAAAGGTGTACGTGGCATCCGTGGGCGCACGATAGGGGCGAAGTCGAATTAGAAAGAAAATGGTGGCAGCCCCTTGCCGGTGCTCTCTTGGCGCCGAAGGTCTGCTGGTTGTCGTATGCTTGCTCTTTATCGTGACGGTAATGTGACGCCTGGTCGTTGTCTGCCGTCCGGATGTTATGGATTGAAGCGACTGCAATTAGAGAGCTGCCTGCATTAATTCATTTTGTTCAGCCTGTGTCGGCGCTGGAAGCTTTCCTAGCTCCCTTTCTTCTCGGCGCGGCGATAGGCTTTCCAGAATGCAAAAGAGCTGAAGATTACCATTAGCCCTAAGCCGGAGAGAGTTAGCCCGAAAGTGTCAACGGTTTCTGAAAGACGAGGTTCACTATGGTAGAGCTTGTCGAACTCGCTGTCTGCGTTTAAGCCCTTTTCAATCCAGAGGCTTTCTTTGTGTTCTAAATTTCTATACCAGGCTTCTGCCTCGGCTCTCTCTTTGCGAAATTCTTCTTCCAAGGCGGCAAGCGGCATTTGTTCGTCGTCACCGCGTCTGGCCTGGTTGTGCAAAGCCTTTTCAGCCAGAACCCTGTATTCCTTTTCCTCGGGTTGCCCTTTGAACTTGTAGGAAGCTGCTAAATAGGCTCTGGCACTCAGTTGTTTACCATCCTCCGGCATGCCGGAGGCGATCAAAAGGTCTCCTAGTACCTCTAGCAAAAGGGGATTATCATAGTCTGCAAAGCGCATCATCCCTAAAACGGCCTGCACGGCTTTTTGCGAAGCTTCCTGGGAGAGAAAGCCGGGTTGTCCTGATAATTTGACCGCCAGGAATTCTGGAAATCTAGGACCGGTCTCGGGTTTGCAAAGCGGGAAGTTTAGCTTGCCGTCAGGGTATTTGCTAAGAGCGTATTCAACCAGCCACTTTTGATAGCGTTCACGATCAAAGTGGGCATGAGGTTTGATTTTGAGTGCCTCGTCTATAAATGGCAGCCCTTGTTTTAGGTCGCCCGAGAGAATATAGAAGGTGCCCAGGTTTGCCTTTGTCTCATATAGGGCCGGTCTGAGCTTGTCTTTGGCTGACATGGTCTCAAGAGCCTTTTCATGTTGGCCGGTTTTCTGATAGGCCACCCCAAGATCATCGTAGAGTGCAATATCTTCTGGGTTTTTGGCCAGTTTCTGCAAACGATCTTCTATGCGCCATTGATAAAATTTGGGCGAGTGGCGCAAAAACTTTCCGGTGATTAACTCTATGGTGCTGGGAAAGCGCGACTGTTCCTGATTGAGTGTATCGTAATCCCAGAGGCAGGCTGTAGCCGGCAGGGCCAGGCACAGACCGGCAAGCGATGCGGTGAGTAGGGAAAGCCGAAAAGTCATGCAAATATTCCCAGTCTGAAGTTCTTGAGTGATGACACTAGGGAGATTTTAAGGCAAGGTGGCTGATTTAGCTTCGCTGCTAACTCAGGGTTTACCCTGGAGTTTTGATGCCAAGGTTTATGGATGGAGGTTTCGGCGCAGCCTGTCGTCTCCTAATCGTTAATGTGCGTGGAGATGCCGTTTGTTTTGCCTGCAAAGGTGTAAAAATAAGGATGGGTTTGACGGTTAAACGAGGAACGTTTCTTTGAAGGAGTGCTGGCAAATTATCTATGCAAGTCGTAGGACAGGGCAATTTTTATTGCTCTTCGGCTGCCTCTTGTTTGTACCAGTATCTGTGCGGGCTCAGGGCTTGACTGAAGGCGTGAAGCTTTTCAATGCTCGTGACTATGAGGGTGCAGTCAAGAAATTTTCTTCCCTTGTCCAGACCCAGCCCAATTCCGCTGATGCTTATTATTACCTCGGGGCAAGCTGCCATCGCAGCGGGCGCACTTCTGATGCACGCCGCTATTACGACTACATTATGGTCCGCTTTCCCGGCTCAAAGGCCGCTGAATATGCCAAGACTGCCGCGGCCTCATTATCTCCTGCGGGGGCGAGCACTGCCGAGAAGTCCGATAAGAAGGAGTCTGCCGCAAAGGGCTCCGCATCGGGTACGAAAGACAAGGCGGATGAAATAGGCGAACTTCAAGGTCCCGATGAAGACAGGGTGCCGCTTACCAAAGGCCACGGCGGGCATATGTTTGTGCCGGTTATTATTAATGGACACCGGCTTGAAATGATCTATGACACCGGAGCGGAGTCCACCTGCGTTTCACTGACTGCCTGGACGCGGGCCGGCAATAAGGCACCAGTTCGCGCGCCAGACAGTTTGGTCATGGGTACCGGCGGTCTTGACGGCTCTTGGTATGAACCGGTTACTTTCGGCATGGGTAAGTTTTCTCGTACCATGAACATTTCGATTATCAAGAGTATGCCTGAGGGCATTGACGGCCTGGTGGGTCAGAACTTTTTCAAAGACCTGCAATACAATCTCACCGGATCCGCCAACTACATACACCTGCTGCGTAAGAACAGCCGTACGGCATCGACTTCTGTTCCCTACAATACAATTGATGTGCCCTTCGCCAGGGCTGGAAACAACATGGTGGTCATAGTGAATGTAAACGGCGAGCCAATTGAGATGATTTTTGATACCGGTTGCGGCACCACTTCGATATCGAGATTTCAGGCTTCGGCTATCGGTCTTCGCGCCACTGACGGACAATACTACAAGGGTTCTGCCTCCGGTGTCGGTGGTAGTCATTCCGTGACGGCCTTCCGGGTGGAGAGTATTAACCTGCAGGGCATAGAGAAGCGCAATTTTATGATTACCACTTCTTCCAATAACTTCAATCTATTGGGGATGGATTTTCTTGGGGACAGGCGCTTCGTTATTGATAACGAGAAGTCTTTGATTCGCTTCTTTCGCTAAGTGCGCAGGCTAAGCCTGGTAAACGGCTTTCATGCGCTTGCCGACTTCTTCAATATCGGCTTTGCTGATGCCGTAGTGGGTGACGGCTCTGATTCCCAAATTGCTCTCTATACCGGCAAGGATGCCGGCGTCTTTCATTTTGCCGAGTAAATCTTGCCTGTCCATGCCGCTTTCAGCCGTTGGTTCGAAGAATACCATATTGGTTTTGACGGCTGTAGTTTGTTTGATGCCTTTGATTTCACTGAGTATGTTCGAGAGCAGGCTGGCGTTTTCATGGTCTTCCTGGAGGCGTTCTACCATGTTGTCCAGGGCATAGAGGGCTGCTGCCGCCAGCACGCCGGCCTGTCTCATGCCGCCGCCAAGGGCTTTGCGCCAGCGCCGGGCGCGGCTGATGAAGTCGTGGCTGCCGCAGACAATGGAGCCGGCCGGGGCGGAGAGCCCTTTTGAAAAGCAGATTTGCACCGAGTCTACCAGGCTGGTGAAGGTGGAAATGTCGGTCTTGTAGTAAGTGGCGGCGTTGAAGAGGCGGGCGCCATCCAGGTGCAAGCTCAGGTTGCGGTTCAGGGCCAGTTCGCTCACTGCATGCATGTATTCGACAGAAAGGGGCTGTCCCATCCAGGTGTTCTCAAGGCAGATGAGGCGGGTGACGGTGCGGTGCGGATCATCTTCGTTTACCGATGCTCTCAGGTCATTGAGAGCGATTGTGCCGTCCGCTTGGTTGGGAGCGGTGCGCAAGCTGATGCCGCCCAGGGTGGAGGCCCCGCCCTGTTCCCAGCGGGCAATATGACTTCTGTCTCCAAGGATGATTTCATCGCCGCGACCACAATGACTGAGGCTCGCCACCAGGTTACCCATGGTGCCGCTGGCAACGAAGAGGGCGGCATCTTTGCCGGTCATTTGCGCCAGTCGTTGTTCCAGGGCATTGATGGTGGGGTCTTCGCCGTAGACGTCGTCGCCCAGGGGGGCTTTGATCATGGCGGCGAGCATGGCTTCGGGCGGCAGCGTGACAGTGTCGCTGCGCAGATCTATGGGCTTGGCTTTCATGATTTAGACCTTAGTCGTCGAAGAAGTGAGCGTGCAGTTGCTGGACGGCTCGGTCTGAGTCTTCGGCCATAACCAGGAAACTCAGGTTTATCTCGGAGGCGCCGCCGGAGATGACCAGAATGTTCACGTCTTTCAGGGCTGAGAAGACTTCGCCGGCAATGCCGCTGCGCTCTCTGAATTGTCTGCCCACCACGGTGACGATGGCTGTGTTGTGCAAAACTTGCAACTCGCCCAGTTCTTTCAGGTCTTCCCGAATTGCTTCCAGGTTTTCGGTGGAGTCAACGGTGAGCGACACCGATACTTCCGAGGTGGCAATCAAGTCGATGGGTGTCTTGTTCTTGTCGAAGACATTGAAAACTTTGGCCAGAAAGCCGTGGGCCATGAGCATGCGCGGGGAACTGATGAAGAGTGCCGTGATGTTTTTCTTGGAGGCGATGGCGCAGACACTTCTGGCCTTGCCGTCTTTGCCGAAGACGGCGGAGGGCTTGCTCTGAATGAGGGTGCCTTCCGACTCGGGGCGCATGGTGTTGAGCACTTTGACCGGAATATCTTTCTCGACGGCCGGTTTGATGGTGAGCGGGTGCAAGACTTTGGCACCGAAGTAAGCCAGTTCGGAAGCTTCCTGGAAGGAGGCCTCTGAGATAGGCAGGGCATTTTTGACGATACGCGGATCGGCGGTCATCATGCCGTCTACGTCGGTCCAAATTTCAATGCACTTGGCTCCGGCTGCTACGCCGAGAATGGAAGCTGAGTAATCGGAACCGCCTCTGCCGAGGGTGGTAGTGACACCATCGGCGGTGGAGCCGATAAACCCTTGCGTGATCACTGTGGAACCTTTTTTGCTCAGTTCGGCAATTTGAGCGGCGCGTTTTTCAATTTCTTTCCAGTCCGGATTGGCTTTGCCGAAGTTGTCGTCGGTGATTACCAGTTTACGCGCATCCAGCCAGGTGACTTGCATGCCTCTGGCAGTGGCGTATTCGGCCAGCACCCGGGACGATAGCAGTTCACCCACGGAGGAGACGGCGTCGATGGAGCGCTTCGATAGTTCGCCCAGATAGTTGATGCCGCGCAAGACCGATTCCAGTTCGGCCAGGTGTCCGTTCAGGTCGGCTAAGAGCAGATCTGCTTTCTCTTTGCTCAAGAGACCCTTTACGGCGTCAATATGCTTGTTGCGCACCATCTCAATTTGATTGAGGGCGCCTTCCAGATCTCGTCTGACGGCCAGGTTGGCCGATTCGATCAGGGCATTGGTGACGCCGGACATGGCCGACACTACCACCAGGGGCGGTGCCGACCTTTGGCGGGCTCTTTCGATTAGTCCGTACACTTGCTCGAAGCGCTCTTTCGAGCCAACGGAAGTGCCACCGAATTTCATTACGATCATTGTCGATTACTTGAGCGTTGAGAACTGACTTACTTTACGGTCAACGGTCAGAAATCTGAAGCAGCAGCCGGAAGATTTCTAGCGTCTCCAGATATCGGCACCCAGAGCCCGCAGACGCTCTTCGAGGCGGTCATAACCTCTGTCGAGGTGGCTGAGACCGGTTACTTCGGTAACGCCGTCGGCACCAAGACCGGCGATGATCAAAGAGGCGGCGGCGCGCAGGTCGCTTGATTTGACCTCGGCGCCCATCAGTTTGGGCACACCTTTGACTATGGCCGAATTGGCTTTGAGCTGGATGTCGGCTCCCATTCTACGCAATTCACCAACTTGCATGAAGCGATTTTCGTAGATTGTTTCGGTAACGATTGATGTACCTTCAGCGACGGCAAGAACAGCCATGAGAGGCGCTTGCAGGTCGGTGGGGAAGCCTGGATAAGGCACGGTTGTGATGTCGGTAGGCTTGAGTCTGCCGGTGCTCTTGATCTTGATGGTGTCGGGGGCGTAAATAGAACATTCAGCGCCCATTTCGTGAATCTTAGAGATTACAGCGTAGATGTGATGAGCGTTCACGCCGTCGATTATTACTTCGCCACCGGCAGCCATACAGGCATAGAGGAAAGTACCGGCTTCCAGTCTGTCGGGAATGGTATCAACTACGGCACCATGCATTTCTTCCAGCGGTACGCCGTCGATGACGATCTGGTAGGTGCCGGCGCCTGTGATTTTGCCGCCCATGGCGTTGACGCAGTCTGCCAGGTTGACGATTTCAGGATCTTGAGCGGCGTTTTCGATGATGGTCTGACCTTCAGCCAGAACAGCAGCGAGCATAATGTTTTCGGTGGCACCGTTGGAGGGGCGATCGAGGTAAACACGTGTGCCTACTAGTTTTTTTGCGGAGGCATAAACATAACCGTGGTCGATGCCCACTTCGGCACCGAGAAGTTTGAGACCGCGCTCGTGCAGGTCGATGCGGCGCTCGCCGATGGCGCAGCCGCCGGGGAGGGAAACTTTGGCTTCTTTGCAGCGAGCCAGGAGGGGCCCGAGAACTACGAAGGAGGCGCGCAACTGGCTGACCAGTTCGTAGGGGGCTTCGATTTCGGTAAGATCGGTGGCGTCGATTTTGACTTCATCGTTGCCGACTTCTACTTTGGCGCCAAGGTGTCTGAGCACTTCAGCCATCATGTGCACATCGGTGAGATTGGGCACATTTCTCAGAACCGTTACTCCCTTGGCAAGAAGGGCGGCAGCCATCATTTTGAGGACGGCATTTTTAGCACCGAAAACTCTAACCTGACCATGCAGCGGTTTGCCGCCGCGAATAATTATGCGTTCTTCTGCTTCGCTGGGGCCTTGCTTGGCGGGGGGATCGAGTCTGGTTACTTGTGTCATATTGTCGCCACTTTTCTATTAGGAAGTTGTACTGAGAAGCTTGCTTTATCGCTTACTGAAAGAAGAAATGGATTAGGAGCAGATTTTGTTTTGATACCGAAAAAATCACGAAGGATATTGGCTGGATAGCCAGGTGATCTGTATTGCTGCTGCCTGTCGTTTGCCTTGAAAGAAACTACATTTCGCCTCTGTACTTACTCTACAACGTAAAGGTAAACTCAATGTTAAGCATATTTTTGATTAGGGTTTTGACGTCCTAAGATAGGCCCGGCTTCCTGACCTACTTTTGATTTGAGATATTGAAAACAGTTATAAAGTAGGATGTAAAAGTGCGGTAAACTCTGGCTGTCAAGAGGTTTTCGGGTGAGGATTTTGCAATATGTCTAATAGGTTTCGCCCTGATGCGGCCTGCTCGGTCGCTTCGCAGAAGGGGGGCGCCGGGCGCTCACCCCGGCCTACAGCCGGCCTGTTCTTCCTGGCGCTACTTGCAATGTTTACCGGCTCTTCCGCATTGTCCGGATGTGTTATGTCGGAAGAGATGAAGCGCATCGATCAAGTGAAGAAGGCTCAGCGGGAGCGGGCTATGGAAGGCTCCACCAATTTGACGGGCGAGCAGATTTTTATACGCAGTTGCAATACCTGCCATCCCTCAGCCAAAGCCGGCATGGGGCCTAGTCTGGAAGCGATGAACGCCAAGTTTCCGGAAGACCAGGCCCTCAAGCAGTTTATTCGCAAAGGCAAGGGTATGATGCCCGGCCAGAGCGTTGAGCGTATCAATAACGACGAGCTTGATAATCTGATTACTTATCTGCGCGCTCTCGAGTTCAGCAAGTAATTGGCCTGAACAAGCGGCATCGCTACTGGGTTATAAGCATTTCCAAAAGCCAGATAACGGCTCCCAGGAAGAGGAGCACCATGACGATTCTGGAGATGGGCGCCGGGCTCGACAGGTTGATGGCTTTGATGGGCGAATAGCGGGTGAAGACCTGGGAGATGCGGTCGCGGTCGGCCAGGTAGATAGAGGGGATAATCAAGGGCCAGAGCCGTTTCTTGCCCGGCTGGGGGTGGTAGAGCACGATGATCAACTCGGGGCTCAGGTAGACCTTGCGAATCTGGCTCCAGTTGACGGATTTGCGCTGAGGCCAGTAAGGACCACGGTATTTGATACCGTAATGGCTTAGCTGCAGGCTGGATGGTGTCAGGAAGGGCCTCAGTCCGATCAGGATGGCTAAGAGCGCGATGGAGAGAAAGAAACCTTCGACGCTGTAGAAGAGCCGTTTGTCGTTGGCGAGAAAGAGCGGTGTCCAGCAGTACTTGGCCAGACCAAGATAAGCCGAGGCCAGCACCAGGCACATCAGTAGTTCGCTTGGCTCTTTCGATTCTACGAAATTGTCCTGGGCGTCGCTGTCGATAGAATCATCGTGCAGCATATAAGCTTGATGGGCGGCTCTTGCCGCCTGCAGTTGTGTGGAGGAACGTGTTTCTTCGCTCACCTTGGGCAGTTCGCCGCTTCTGGTCTCAGCCGCTGCTGCCTTGGCCGGCTCCTTTGTTTCTACTTTTCCCTGTGCCGCTGCTTCCGGCACTGCGGCCGGGGCCGGTTTCGCTGCCGTTTGTGGCGGATCCAGGGTCAGATCGGCGCCGTCCGGGATATCAGCGTATGGGTCGATTTCTTCCGGCTCATCCGGTTTGGCGGTGTGCATTTTTATAGATTATCACTTACAGGGCCTAAAGCAAGCTCTGCCTAATCTCCAAATAGCTCCCCGGCTGCGTTTTGCGCCCGTTCTTCCAGAATTTGCCGCTCTTCACGGCTGCCTCTGGCCAATCTTCGCCAGTCGTGAGCTTCGCCGTCCGGTGCCACCGCTTTGTAGAATTCACTATCGAAGGCCCGGGTGCGCACCACCACCGGCATGGGTACGGCATAGCCCAGTACCAGAGCTTGTTGCTTGGGGTCCATCTGTGATAGTACGGTGCGCAGGGTTTGACTGCCTGAAACGCCGGTGAATACAGCATCGATATCCTTGTCGTCGTTCAATAAGGCCGTTACCCGGGTGCCTATCTGGCTGAGAATCTCGGGGTCGATGCCGGAGGGGCGTTGATCGACTATGAGCAGGGTGACGAAATACTTGCGCATTTCTCTGGCGATAATACCGAATATGGTTTGCCTCGCCACTTGCGGAGAGAGAAATTTGTGAGCCTCTTCGATGACTATAACCAGCTTGCGAGGCGGATTGACGCGTTCCGGATCGCAAATATAACGCTCGGACTGGCGCACATATTCGGCGTGAATGCGTCTGGTAATAATGTTGGTGGCGAGCATGTAGGAAAGCAGGTTGTTCTGCCTGCCAAACTCCAGCACAATGTGTTTGCCCGCTTGAATTTGCTGCAGTATCTCTTCGATATAGTTGTGATTTACCCTCGGTCTTAGATAGGGCGTTTTTTGCACTATAGTATTGAGCCGGCGTTGCAGGGTCTTGAGTGCTACCGGGTGACCTTTGTGCACCTGGGTGAATTCCTCGATTTCTTCGCCGGACATATCAAGGAGGGTGGCGATCCAGTCCTGTCCCAGTTTCTCCCTGGCTATGTAGGCGTTCTCCAGGGTGGCCTCGGAGAGTGCCAGTTCGTTTTTGAGCAGGTCGAGGTCTTCGATTTCTATCTGGTTGTAGCCGATATATAGTTCTCGGGCATCGGGAATGCCGCGAGCTTTGGAGGACTCGGCATCGAGGGAGAAGACCACCACTTGATGCCCGAAGAGTTGCTTGAGGCCTTTTACCCGGGGGGCGCTTTTGCTTTCCGACATGGCTTGCCAGCCGTATTCGTTGTGCATGTCGAAAACCAGTACTGATGCCAGATCTTTAGAGATTATGCCGCTCAGGAAAATGCGGTTGAGAAAAGATTTGCCGGTGCCTGATTTGCCGAAGATGCCGTTTGATCTTTCAATGAAGCGATTGAGATTGACGCAGACCGGTACCTCCATGTTGAGAGGGCGGCCGATGCTGAAGTAAGTATTGCCCGGTGTGTTATCTTCCTTGCCGAAAACAAGGGCAAAGTCTTCGGCGCTGGCTTCAAAGACCTGGGAAAAATGGCTGGGAATAGTTTTTACCGGTCGTAAGCCCCTTCCCTCGTTTTCTTCTTCGCTTAAAGCGGCGGCGCTTCCCAGGCTGAATGCCGCCAGCGCTTGCTTTTCCAGCATGAGCATGGGCTGCAGTTTGACCGTGCCGAAAGTGGAGGTGCCCGACAGAACTGCCATGAGGAAGGGGTCGGTGCCAGGCGGGTTGAAGAGAATGTTGGGATTGGAGGAGGAGAGGGTGACGTCGGTGACCATGCTGAAGAAGCGCGTATTGGCTCCCTCTACCACCACAAAGCGCCCCACGCGCAGATCCTCCACGCTCTGGGAAGCATCCAGCCTCATTTCGAGCCCCGCCGAAAGGGAGCCCTGGATGATGATGCCCAGATGTGAATGCTTGCTTTGCTCCGTCATGGCTCTTGAGCGGCTATTTAATTGGACTGGCCAAAGCCGAGGGCTTTCGCGAATTGATCTACGGCTATCTGCCTGTCTTCCAGGGAGTACTCTTCCCGCTTGACTATGTCGCTTTCGTCTTCGCCCCTGTATTCGGTGAAGGTGTAGACGATGGGCTCGTGCAGGCTGCGCTCCAGGCGGTAGAGGTTGCCGTTTAAGCCGTGGGCGCCGCAAAGGCCCCAGACTCCATCAAGGGCTTTGGTGATATCGGCGACTGTGTGCGGCCACTGGGCTCTTTGGGTGAGCATTGCTTCAGACCTCAAGGTGGGTGATAGAGAAGGATGCCGTTTGCCATCATAGCGTAAGGCGAAGGACTTATGTCCTTCGCCTGTTTTTCAAGCTCTAAGCTTAAAGTTTGCTTTCTGATTAGAATAAAAAATTGTCCGGAGAGGGACTTGAACCCTCACGGTTGCCCACACGCCCCTCAAACGTGCGCGTCTACCAATTCCGCCACCCGGACTTGTTCAGGAGGACATTGCGTCAGCCCACCGGTTGAAAACCAGGCCGACTAACAGCTATTAGTTTATGCATGTTGACTATAGTGCGTCAACTTGCTTAGAACTAAGGGTTTTGCCCGTGCTCGCGCTTTGTCGGGCGAAAGTGCCTCTATTGCCTGGTTTTGGGGCTTCGGGTTGGGGCTTTGAAAGGCTTAAAACTGCGCGAAGCCAGTGTCAGCCTCAGTTTTGATAAGAGAATTTAACACAAGATGTGTGGAAATTCGTGCAAAGTGGGCATATTTAGAATGATCCGAGCCAGGGAAGTCTTTCTTAATGATTGAAATGTTTGTCTTTGGAATAGCTCAAGATCAGAAGACGCACATGCCTATTCTGGTGCTGTATGACAGCACCAAAAGGCGGGCTCTCCCTATTTGGATTGGCGAGGCCGAGGCAAATTCCATCACCAGGGCTCTGGGTAAGCATAAACCAAGCCGGCCCATGACCCACGACCTCTTGCTCAACACCATAAACAGCCTGGGCTTTCGGGTGGATCATATTGAGATTAACGAACTGGCTTCAGATACTTATTTTGCCACCATCTTCATCAAGAGCCTGGACGGCAAGAAAGAGACCCGGGCCATAGATTCCAGACCCTCGGACGCCATTGCTCTGGCCTTGAGGGCCAAGGCGCCTATCATGGTATCCGCCCAGGTGATTGCCGACGGCACGGTGGCTGCCGATCACGAAAAAGACGAAGAAGAAGCGCAGGAATTCAAGCGCTTTGTCGATGGGTTAAAAGCCTCAGATTTCAAGACCAGCGGCGGCGGTCAGGACTGAGGTTTTTTTGTTTCCGCCCGGGCTTTGCTGTAGCTGAGGGAATGCTCTTCGAAGATGCGCAAATTGCCCTTCTTGTCCTGCCGCAGGAGCCAATTGACGCGCAGGGCCGAGTGCTTGTGGTGGGCGTCGAAGCTTAGCTCGGTAACCTGCTCTTTCAGGCCTTCGTGCTTGAGCACCTTGATCTGCAGGTTTTCTAGAACGGTTTCCTTATTGAGGGCTTTGACCCGCTCGTCTTTAATGGAGCGCAAAAGTTCTTGTTTGAATTCGCCTTTGCTGAATTTCTCGGTGAGGATGCCGCCGCCGGCCCGTTCAATGGAGGCATGGATGACGGCATCATCGCTGTAGAGGTCTATGAGGGCGGGGTCTGACCGGCGGTCTAAGTCGCGGTAGGTTGCGAAGAATTTGCCGGCTTTCTCTTTTAGTGCCTCTGAAGGCTTGTCTTCCGGCGCCTGACCCTGCTCTTTCACCACGGGGATATTGCTTTTACCTGGATGGTGACCGGCCTGCACCGGCGGCAGGGCTGTCAATAGTGTTGCCGCCAGTGTTATTGCTTGAAGAAGTGGTTGTTTGGATGATTGCTGCAAAGAATTAGCCCTTTTTCTTGAGCGCCTTGTCCAGTGCCGTTTCCAGCGTGGCGATTTTGGCTTCCAGTAGTTTCACGGTGTCATTTTGAATCTCGGCCTGCAGTTTAGCGTCCTGGGCTTTCCATTCCAACTGTTTCTGTTCCGACTTTTCCTCCCGGCGGCGCAGGCGCAAAATGCAGAGAGTGGTGACGCCGCCCAGAATGTAGAGCTTGATCACAATCCAGGCTAAGGGTACGTCGAATTTTTGGCCGATGAAGTTGCATGAGATATTTGCCGTGTTGATGGCGGCAAAATAAAGGGTGCTAACTATTAAGAATACAGATATAAGGATATAGAGAATTTTGTGCGACATCTATTTTGTGCCTGATGTTTGGTTGGCCGAATTTCTCAGCCGGTCTATAAGGGCTTTTAAGTCGGCCGGTAGGTCGGCCTCAAATTCTAACAGCTTCCCGCTGACAGGATGGGTGAAGCTCAACTTATGGGCGTGCAGGGCCTGACCTTTCAGCCCCAGTTTGGCTCTGGCTGGGAGTGTGCCTGTGGTTTTTTGATTGTAAACCAGGTCTCCCACAATGGGCAGACCCAGGTGCGAAAGGTGCACCCTTATCTGATGTGTGCGTCCGGTTTCCAACTGGCAGGCCAACAGGGCGTATTTGTGGAAGTGTTCCAGCACCTGATAGTGGGTGACGGCATGTCTGGCTTCCACCGCCATGGCCGGTGTCACCACGGTCATCTGGACGCGTTTTTTCGGATGGCGTCCTATTGGTAGGTCTATGGTGCCGCTCTCTTCTCCGGGGCTGCCTTCCACCAGGGCCAGGTAAGAACGCCTGGCACTTTTGACTTTCAATTGGGCGGCCAGGCTCTGGTGCGCGCGATCATTTTTTGCCACCATGATCAGCCCGCTGGTGTCTTTATCGAGGCGATGCACGATGCCCGGTCTGACTACGCCGCCAATGGATGAGAGGCTGCCCCGGGCATGGTGCAGGACGGCATTGACCAGGGTGCCGCTGTTGACGCCGGCACCGGGATGAGTGACCATGCCGGCTGGTTTATTGATGACCAGTAAGTTTTCGTCTTCGAAAACAATAGCCAGGGGAATTTCCTCTGCCACTGCATCCAGTGGCACTGGGTCGGGCAGGTCCAGGCTGATCAGATCGCCGGGGCGTAGTTTTTGCCCGGCTTTCGCTGGTTTCTCGTTCACTTTGACGGCACCGTCTTCAATGAGCTTTTGCAGGCGGGCTCTGGAAAAGTCGGTAAGCTTCAGGCTGAGGTATTGGTCCAGGCGCGGCCGTGTGCTGCCGTTATCATCGTCTTCTGAGACTTCAAGCAGCATTTTGATCTTCTCGGGGTTTAGAGCTGAGGATCTGCCAGACGATCAAAATTATCCCTACATCTATGAGAACATCGGCCACATTGAAGATGGGGAAGTGTATAAAACCGAATTCGAGAAAATCGGTCACCTGCCCGCGGGTGTAGCGGTCGAACAGGTTGCCCAGCGAGGCGCCTATCAGTATGCCGGCGCCGGTGCTCTCCAGGCGGCCTGTGTTCTTTGAGCAGGCCCTTAAGCCTGCCCACACTAATAAAAGTATGGTGGTGCCGGTGGCCAGGGCCAGCACGAAGGGACCATTATTTTTGCCCAGGGAAAAGGCGGCGCCGGTATTGCCGGTCAGGTAGAAGTTGAGGATGGGCGGCAGAAACTTGACGCTTTCGTGATAACCAAGGCAAGAGAGCGCCCAGAGTTTGCTCACACGATCAAGGGTAAAAGCCAGGGCGGCTGAAAGAGTCAACCAGAGAAGCGACTTTACCTTTGCAGGTGAAGCCTCATTTCTGCTCATTTTCCGCTTTCGGTGGATCGGCTTTTACAGAATCGGTTTTCACAGGATCGGCTTTTACGGTTGCTTCGCCGATGACGCTTTCCGGCCTTGGTTCGGGCACCACATTCAGTCTTCTGGTGAAAACCGAGACTCCCAGTACCTTGTCTCTGGTCGGGCTGGTCAAGAGTATCCGGGCTGTGAGCAATTCATTGCAGTTCTCGTTGTTGGCGTTCATGACGCGCTCGAGGGAGGAACCGGCTTCAAAGACCCTGGGGTTGTCGGAGGCGGCCACCTGGGGGTACTTGAGGGGCTGATTGGCAATGGAGCCTACGGCATTGAGACCGGGCGGTAGGGAGACATCGAGGCGGGCCGTGAATTGCTTGCCCGAGCGAATCTGTTCGGGGGCGGTGAAGCTGGCTTTCAATTGTTTGGCCAGGCCAAAGGAGACTTTCACCTTTTCAAAATCGATGCGGTCGCCAATTATTTTCCAGTGACCGCTGACTTTTTTGAGATAGAGGCGACCTTCCGAAAGCGACTGCAATTCGCCTTTGCTCTTGATAGACTGGAATTCGTTGGCGGTGGTGCCGGTTGCCTGGTCGCGGGAATCTACAGTGGCGTAAAGTCCGTCGATGCGAATATTTTTAGTGGCGGAAGAAGAGTGAGCGTCCGGATAGGTCTTCCAGAATTCGCTCGTTAACTTACGCACTGTGTTTTTATCTATGCCGTCGTTGTTGACGTAGTCGTCTGCATAGTTGCCCATGACGCCGTCGATGTCGTGACGATTCCACATGGTCTCAAGATTGTTGAGAAACTCCTCTACTTCCTTGCGTTCCGTCTCGTGGCTCTTATCATCATCGAAACTAAAATCACCGGTTGGTGCGGTGCTCACACTGGCCTGGGCCAGTTTATCGCCTTTGCCCACTTGCCCGTCTTGCGCAACGGCTGAGGCCTGTCCGTTTGATAAGACGGCGATCTGACATGAGAGTGCGAGGAAAAGAGCGGCTTTATATTTGCGACTCAGGAGTGATATCAAATCTGGTGTCACCTTGGACCTTCCGTGGCGAAAATTGCAGTATGCAGTAAAGAGGAGTGATTTTAGGAAATCATGGATATTATACCTATTTATATGTCAAGCAAGCAAAAGCCCAGATTTGCTTAAACTAACCCCCAATGGGCTGCAAATCCGGGCTTTACTTTAGTCGAATTACAAGGTGGAGCCTGCTGGGCCCGGCGCTCGCGGCTTAGACTGCAACTAGGAGCTTGTTCATCAAGTCGATGTTCTCTTTGATGGAATCGGCTGATTTCTTCAGGAGTTCAGCTTCTTCTTTCTCCAGTTTCAGTTCCACAATGCGCTTGACGCCTTCTCTGCCCAGAACTGTGGGCAAGCCGATGTAGACGTCCTTGAGACCGTAGTCTCCATCAGCAAGCACGGCGCAGGGCAGCAGTCTGTTCTGGTCTTTGAGGATGGCTTCCACCATCTGTACCACCGAGGAACCGGGGGCGTAGTAGGCGCTGCCGGACTTGAGCAGGGCTACGATTTCGGCGCCGCCGTTCTGGGTGCGCTTGACCATTTCGTCGATTTTTTCTTTAGAGAGGAAGTTGGCTATGGGAACGCCGTTGACGGTGGCGCAGCGGGTGAGGGGCACCATCAGGTCGCCGTGACCGCCCAGAACCATGGCGCGCACGTCTTGTACGGAGAAACCGGTTTCCATGGCGATGAAGGTCTGGAAGCGAGCGGAGTCCAGTACGCCGGCCATGCCGATGACGCGAGAGGCGGGCAATTTGGTGGTTTTCCAGGTGAGGTAGGTCATGACGTCAAGCGGATTGGTGACCACGATGAAAATGGCATCGGGTGAGTGCTTGACGGTTTCTCTCGCGACGGTCTGAACAATGTTGGCATTGGTCTTAAGCAGGTCGTCTCTGGACATGCCCGGTTTTCTGGCGATACCGGCAGTGATCACGACGATGTCGGAGCCCTTGGTATCAGCGTAATCGTTTGAACCGACAAGCTTACGGTCGAAGCCATGCACGGCGGCAGCCTGCATCATGTCAAGGGACTTGCCCTGGGGCATACCGTCGATTACGTCTACCAGGCAAACATCGGCGATATCTTTGTCAGCCAGGAGCTGGGCAACTGTGGCGCCCACAAAACCGGATCCAACTACTGTTACTTTACTCACGGAAAGTACCTCCACAGGTCCGCGCAGGCGGACTGAGATTTAAACATCAGCCAGGTTAACATGAAAGAAGCGCCCGTCTTTCAGGCTTAAGCTAGCCTTCATAAGCTCCTCAGGGGAAATACCATGGGCTGATTGGCAAAACCAGGGTAAGCTAGATGTAGAAGGGGGGGGTCAGGGATGACGGAAGCCGCAACAGTCAATACAAGCAGATGCCGGTCCGGCCTGGCGCGCTGCCGGGCGCTGGCCCTGGGCGCCGGGCTCATGTTTGTATCCTTCGCCTCCACGGCAGTGCATGCCCAGGCCGAAGATGCGCCCCTTAAGCCCGCCGTGCCCAAGCTTGACACCCTGGAAGAGAGCATCAATAACTCCTTGCTGAAAGGCGGGGTCGAACATCGCATTCAGAAGCCGCCGCCTACCCCCGCTAAAAAGAAGATCAAGAAGGTCGACTTGAACGCCCGTGCTAACGACGCCGCCCTGCAGGCCGGGCTCAAGGCCAGGCAGGAAGCCGAGCGTCTGATGCGCCAGCGGGCCACTGTCGACTCAGAGGACAGACCTCAAAAATTCGAATACAAGATCGACCGTTCTATTGGCATCATCGGCGTCAAATTCTTGAAAGTGTCCGAGAAGCCCCCGGTCATCAATCGCGTATTTCCCGGTACGCCGGCCTGGAACTCCGGTCTGCAAGTGAATGACATCATCGTAGCCGTAGACGGGGTACCAACTTACGGCTTAAGTAAGGATGAGTGTTATGACTTGATCGTGGGCACGCCTAATACGCCGGTGACGATTTCCGTTATGCGTCATGGTGGTTTTATGGCCAAAACCATGACCCGCATGGACTTCAATGACATCCCCGACCCGGCTGTCAGGCGTGATTATTTGCGCAGCCTATAGTGGCTCTTGTCTTTTTATGTGCGGGCAAATTTGCTAAGATGTGGCGATGAAATTGTCTTTTGATGCCACCAGGTTTGGTTGCGGGCTCGACGGGGCGGTAGAGCTTGCGGCGCACCATGCTATTGCCTCCGTTGAATATTCATTTGCGCCCTTCGTGGTGAAGACCGGCAAGGGGGCGAAAAGTCAGGATGACAAGGAGGCGGCTTATTTCGCTTCCGTGGCGGAGAACGCCAGGAAGCATGGGGTAGAGTTCTCTATATTGAACCTTGACTATGCCCTGGATCCGTTGGACAAACGGTCGGTCAAGCAGTTCTCGCCCATGTTGCAAAAGCTGGCGGTGGTAGCGCGGAATCTGTCTTGTCCCCGTCTGGGCTTCTCCCTTTTACCGGCAGCCGACGAAGATTTTCTGGCTGCTTTTCTGACGCAGTATGCTGAGCTAAAAGCGCTGGAAGAACTTTCATCCCTGGAGCTGGTAATGCGCCTTGCCGCACCTCCTTCCATGCGTGGGCAGTCGCTGCGCAAGTGGCGACCGCTTGAGCCTGGAGAATGGCGTGAACTTTTGGCCGGCTGCGATGGGCTTTCTTTTTCCTACTCGCCGGCAGACTGCCTCTGGCAGGGCATTGATTATTTGCAGAATATCGGGCATTTTGCGCAGGCAATATCGCATGTGGTGGCACATGATATGGAGATCAACCGCACCATTCTCGGCGATAGCGGTATGTATGGTCCGCTCTGGTGGCGCTATCGCGTTGCCGGCAAAGGGCAGGTCGATTTCCGGCAGGTAATTGAACTGCTCAAGCTCTACGATTTCCAGGGGGCCCTCTCAATGCAGTTCGAGGATGAATTCCTCAGCGATGACCCGCTGCAATTATCCGAGAGCCTGGAAGAGGGCGTAAAGTATTTCGCCCCTCTTATGAAGGGCTGACGTTTTTTTTCTGCCTTGTTGGAAGGATTCTTGCCATGAAGCTCTTCTTCTATCTGCATACACACTGGGATAGAGAGTGGTACTGGAACTTCAATGCTTATCGTCTGGAATTGACGACGGTGGTGAAGCGGGCCCTGGAAGTGGTGAGAAACGGCGAGTGTCACGGCTTTATGCTGGATGGACAGACTTCCTTGATCGACGACGTACTGGAGGTCTGTCCCTCCCTGAAAGAGGAGATTGTGGCAGCCAATGTGGCCGGCAAGCTTTTCATCGGCCCCTGGTTTGTGCTTGCCGATCAACTGCTGGTCTGTGGTGAGAGCTTGGTGCGCAATCTGGCTCTGGGTTTGAGTCGCGCCCAGGAACTGGGGGGCTCGGCCCGGGTGGGTTATTGCCCGGATACCTTCGGGCATTCTCTGGATTTACCCCGCATTTTGCGCGGCTTCGGTATTGATAATGCCGTGGTCTGGCGAGGAGTGCCGGCCCTGAATGAGCCGGTTTTTCAGTGGCGCAGTCCCGACGGTTCATCGGTTTTAGCGCTGCAGATGAATGCCGGTTATTATCACACCGCTTTTTTTGATGGTGTGAGCGATGAACAGATGGAAGCTTATTTGCTGGCTTTTCTTGGTCGGCAGAGAGGCAAGAACGGCATCGAACCTGTATCCTTCGAACCAGGCCTACCAGGTAAGAAGGGCTCCTACATTGAAGCTTTGGGTGGGGCGCTGGTGCCGGTCGGCGGCGATCACATCATGCCGCCTGTGAATTTTTCAGGGCAATTGCAAAAATTGAAACCACGTCTGCAAGAGCTTGATGTGGAATTGCAGGAAAGCGACCTGGGTTCCTTTCTTGCGCTTCTGCGTGATGCCGCGGCCCATGAGCCTGTTCGCCTTATTGAAAATGAATTGAGAGATAACACCTGTGCGTTTATCAACGAGCGCGCCTATATCTTAGACGGCGTCTTCTCCACCAGGCTTTATCTCAAGCGCGCCAATCGGCTGGCCGAGCATCGTCTCCTCAAGCAGACCGAGCCCCTTTGCGCGGCGCTGGCGGCCTTTGGTCTTGCCGCTTACCCTCTGGAGGAGCTCAATTACAGTTGGAAGCTACTGCTTCTCAATCATCCCCATGACAGTATTTGCGGTTGCAGTATCGACTCGGTGCATCGGGAAATGATGAGCCGCACAGACTCTCTAAATGCCGGTCTTGATACTGTCGAGCGCAGATGCCTGGAGGAGCTGGGGCGCCGAATTCTTGGCTTACCGCCCCTTGGCGAAATTAAGCATGGGCTTGGTCTGCCCCATTTGCTAGATCCCGAGCTTGGCAAGCAGAGAGCATTTTATTTCAACAGCGGTGCATCTTCCTGTCCGCAACCGGTCTTCCTGCGCCGGGCCCTCATGCCGGGTGAGAGCCCCGGCATGCCTCTCACCCAGGTGACGGCTCGTTATCCCCTGCGGGAGGCTTTTGCCGGTCTGGGCGGGGTACCGGCCTTTAAAGAAGTGGAAGTGGAAGAGGGTTATCTTTTGGCTTCTCCCAAGCCCTTCAGCCTGGGCAGTAATTATATAGCGGTGGCGGGAAGAGGGGCTGACCTGAGTGGGGAGTCGGAGCGGCTTTGTCTGCGCAACGAATATTTTGAAGTGTTCGTGCAAGAGCCGCACATGGACTCGGCACCACTGGTAGTGCGTTGCTTGCCGGGGGCTGGTGCGCTGGCCGGCCGGGTTTTCGAACTTGGCCATCACTTCATCGATCGCGGCGATGGCGGCGATACCTATAACTTTGATCCGTTGCCCGGCGATAAGCCTCTCACTGCCAGGCTGGTAGCGGTTGAACCGGGAGAGGAGGGACCACTTCTAGCCTCCCTCAGGCTCACCTATGAAATCGATCTGCCCGACGGTCTCGAGCCTATGGGTGAGTTGCCGCTTTTAGAGGGCGAAGCAGAGAATAGCCCCAGGGCTGCTTTCTTCAAGCGCAGCGAAAAGCTTGTGCGCCACCGCCTGGAGACGACGGTCAGCCTGAAAGCCTGCCTGCCCATAGTTTTCTTCCATACGGAGTTTGAAAATAAAGTGGGCGAGCATCGTCTGGAAGTTGTCTTTAATAAGTCCGGTAGTGCTGCCGGTGCCGTCAGCGAAAACCATTTCAGCTCCATAGGCAGAGCTTGCCCGGCTCCTGTCCTCAATACCGTGGCAGAGAGAGACGACCTGCAGCCCCTCGGGCACGAAGCTCCGAGCAGCCGCTATCCCTGTCAGCGCTTCTTCTATAGCGGGGAGGAAGTTTATTTCAACAGTGGCTTACCGGAATTCGGTCAGGCTGCAAACCAGGTGTCCTATACGATTTTGCGGGCCGTAGGGAATTTGTCCCGGGTGAGATTGCTTGGTCGGGGTGGCGGCGCCGGACCCTGTATTTTGACCCCCGAGGCTAATTGCCTGGGTCCTCAGGAAGTAAGTTATGGCTGGGCGCCCCTCGCCCTTGCTTCCCTGACGGAAGAACCGGGTTTTGCCGGTCTCGATGAGCCGGATGCCGGGGCCAGGCAACTGGCTGAAATTTATGAAGGCAACCTGAGAGGTTTCTGGCTGCCTGAGGGTGCGGACCGAGCCGCACTGGAGTTTTTGGACCGCTCGCTCTTCGAAATTTCCGACCGGCGCATTAGTTTTCAGGCTTTTTATCAGGCCGGGCCTGATAACTGTCTGGTCTTACGTCTTCTCAACTCTTCGGGGCAAGAATTGAAGCTTGATATCGGCCTGGGTTTTGCGGTGGAGAGTGCCGCCCTTTGCGACCTTTCGCTCAAGCCCGGCCGCGAACTGTCCGTACTTTCCGGCCGCAAGGGTCAATACCTGGCGGCGGTGCGTTTTGGGCGCTATGAGCTTTTGACGATTAAAATGAAGCTAAAAGGTGCATGATTCTAAAGACCCTCAAAGGGCTTATCAAGGAGAGCAAGCAGTGTTCACCGGGGAAAGGCTAAAAGTTTTCAGCATGGCTGCCGTATTTACCATGGTTCTGGCACCGGCCGGTCTAACTAAGAGCAGTCCCTATCCGGATTCCAACTTGTCAGTGGAATTACAAGGGCAACTATCCAAGGCCGTGAAGGGCTTCAAGAATAAGAAATTCAGCCAGGCTACCAGCCAGGTGGAGTCAGTGGCGGCCCAGGCCGGTGACACGGCGGCTTGCCTCTCCATAGTCTCTGCTCTTGATAGTTACGGCGCCCCGGCCGCCAAGGCCAAGCGGGCCTGCCTCGAAAAGGGTCTCAGCCTGGCCAAGACCCCCGACGAACTTTTGAACGTGGCTCTAAAAGCTCGCTATTGTGAGTGTTTCGATATTTCCAAGGCTGCCCTCGATGGTCTCGTAGGAGCCACAAAAGACTTCGAGGCTCTCATCGATATCGCTCACAAAGCTCATCAGGCCTCGGTGCAGGAAGTGGCGCAGGTGTCCATGCAAAAGGCCTACACCCTGGTAAATAATGTGCCTGATGCTTTGCTCTTTGCCAGGGAGGCTCATTCTATCGGGCTGGATAACATGTCTCACACGGCCTTGAAAGATTTGATTGAAGACCAGAATACTACCGATGAGTTGATGGCTCTGGTCCCAAAAATAGCAGTCTACAATATGGTCGATCTGACCAGGCTGACTCTCAAACGCGGTCTGGAGAAGTGTAAAACGGTGGAGGACTATCTGGCTGTCTACAATAACGCCAAGCGTTTCGAGCAGGAAGATATAGTCAAATTGGCGGCTTATCGGGGTCGCAAGCTCACCCTCATCAACAAAATTAAAGACGAGAGAGAAGGTCCCATGCGGGCTAGAGAAAAAGCTCTGGAAGAGAAGGAGCGCAAGAGCAAGGAAGAAATGATGCGGGCCACCGGTCAGACTCCAAGCGGGTTCTAAGTCTTGGAAAATTCACCAGCCTCCACCAGTGAAGAGCCGGCCCCTGCCGCTGCCGCTGCCAAGGCCAGTCCGCTTCCGAATGTGGGAGACCTGATCTTTGTAGGGGTTTGTCAGCTTCTGCTCTTCATGCGCCCCAATTACATTTTTTCCGATGGTTCCACCGGTTGGCATCTGGTGAGCGGCTTTCACATACTCAACCAGCATGTGATTCCGCGCAGCGACATTTTTTCCTTTACCTTCCCCGGCAAGACCTGGGTTGCTTATGAATGGCTTTCCGACGCCTTTATGGCCTGGCTGGTTTCCCTGGGGGGTCTGAATCTGCTGGCCAGCGTCTGTGCCTTTGCCATTGCTTTTCTAGTGCTCTCTCTCTACCAGCGCATGCGTTCCTTCGGCTGCCACTTTGCACCGGCCATGCTCTTTTCCATCATCGGATTATTGGCTTCCGCCAATCACTGGTTGGTGCGTCCGCATCTGTTCACGTTCTTCGGTATTTATATTTTCTACACCCGCCTGGAAGATTACTACCGGGGCAGATTGAGCTTGAAGTGGCTATTTATCTGGCTTCTGCCAACTATGCTTATCTGGGTCAATACCCATCCGGCCTTCTTATTCGCCTTTGCCATCACCGGGCTTTATCTATGTGTCACCACTGGCGGTGTGCTCCTGGGGCGGCGCTCCGCCAGGGAAATTCCAGTGCTTGCCGGTTTGCTGACCGCTCTTGTGCTGGTCAGTTTTATCAATCCCTACGGCATGGAACTCTATCAATACATCAGAGAGTACTTGCACGGTACGGCTATTCTTGCCGTCACCGATGAGTTCAGGTCGCCCGATTTCAAGCACAACCTGCACGCATTCTTTTTGGAAGTACTTTTTGCCTGCTTATTGTTCGGCTTTTATCTGAGAGGGCGGGTCACTGCGGCCAGCCTGGCTATGTGTCTGGCTTTTGGGCATCTGGCCCTGGGAGCGGTGCGTAATATTTCGCTTTTCGCCATAGTTGCTTTGCCTGTGCTCGGACAACTTTACGGTTCGGCTGCCTTTACCTACCTTGAGACTTCCTGGCTGGGTAAACGCCTGGCCTCAATGAGAAAGAGCACTGCCGAGTTCAATGAGCAGGAAGGGCTTTCCAATTTTCATTTTCTTCCTTTGCTCTATTGCCTGGTCATTCTTGTGGGCAGCTTTAGCGGTCTGATCAAACAAAGTGCCGGCTTTGATGCGGAGAGCCAGCCCCGGGAAACACTGACATATATCAGGGAGCATAAACTGAAGCCGGAGAAGGGCTTCAACCTGGATAACTGGGGCGGCATTCTTTCTTATGAGCTTTCTTATCCGGTTTTTATCGATGACCGGGCCGACTTCTATGGCGAGCGCTTCTATCAACAATATGGGCAAATTTGCGAGACCAGGCCCGGCTGGAAAGAGAGTTTCGATAAGCTCGAGCGAGATTGGGTGATTTTTCCCAAAGAAAGCTCTCTGGTGCAGGCCCTCAAGCAGGATAGCGGCTGGTCGGTGGCCGCTGAAGACAAGGCCTCTACCTTGCTTGTTCGTAAAGGGCGGTAGCCTCCTGATGGTTCCCGACCTTGCTCCCCGGGGCATTCTTGTGTTAAGATGCATATATGCAAGTTTTTGAATATATTGACTGATTGGCTCCGACGGTCCCGGATCAGACTTCATTGGCCTCGGCAGATTGAAGTCAGGCTCCTCTTTCAGAACTAGCCAAGAGTGCAGGCACTTTAAGGAGTGATTGATGAAGAAATTGATTACCGGACTGCATCACTTTCAGTCTCATGTATTTCAATCGCAAAAGGAGCTTTTTGAGCGGCTGGCTCAGGGGCAGACCCCCGATGCTTTATTCATTACCTGCTCCGACTCCAGAATCAATCCTAATTTGATAACCAACACTCAGCCCGGCGACCTTTTCATTCTGCGCAATGCCGGCAATATCATTCCGCCATACGGCGCTGCCAATGGCGGAGAGGGCGGCACCATCGAATTTGCCGTCAGCGCCCTGGGTGTGAAAGACATTATTATCTGCGGACATTCAGCTTGCGGAGCCATGAAGGGCTTGCTGAATCCCGAGCAATTAGATGAATTGCCAGTGGTGAAAGCCTGGCTTTCCCACGCCGATGCCACACGGCGCATCGTCAAAGAGAACTACGAACTGGACAAGTTGGAAGACGATGAAGTGCTCAGTATCGCCATCCAGGAGAACGTGCTGGTGCAAATTGAGAATTTGAAGACTCATCCGTCGGTGGCCGCCGGGCTGGCTCGCGGGCAGCTGAATCTGCACGGCTGGGCTTACAAGATTCAGACGGGCGAAGTCTTTACCTTCAATCCCAAGGAAGGTCAATTCCTGCCCCTTACCGAAGTTAACTATGTGAGAGAAAAGCGTCGTCCTAAGCTTAATAGCGGCGTCTCTATTTGACTGAAGGAGCGCCGGTCTAAGGTACCGGCGAAAATTGGCGCATCTTGAAGTGCTCCTGAAAGCGCACTAGCTCTTCTTTTTTGCCGACTGCATAAATTTGATCTCCCGGGCTGAATGGAAAGTCGGGAGAGGGATAGGTATGTGTTTTTTCCTGCCGCTTGATAGCGGTAATGGTTACCCCGGTCAGTCCTCTCACGTTCAAGTCTTTAGGGCTTTTCCCGGTCATATTGTCGTCCACGTTCAGGAACCAGCGTCCCATCTGTTCTTCTTCCAACATCATATAGAGCGGTGCCCGGTCCATGGCTTCGAAGTCCGGACTGGGATGGGGATAGCGCATGGCTCTTACCTTTTCCAGGGCCGCTTCGATTTCTTCCGGAGCCCGGCGCCTGCTGAAGAGGGCCAATCTGGTAATTTCGATACTGGCTTCGAATTCCGGCTGCACGATGGCGCTGACACCACAGGCGGTGAAGGCGGCGATGTCGGCCTGGCGGTGTGCGCGGGCAATAATACTGATGGTTTCGTTGCGGCTGCGCACGAAGCGAGTAATGGCTGTGATTGCCGATGGATCCGGCATGGTCAAGACCAGGCAGGCCGCTTCCTTGAGATTGGCTTTGATCATAATCATATTGCTAGTGGCATCCCCATAAAGATGCGGAATACCACGGACGGCCAGATCATCGATAATGCCGGCGTTCAATTCGATGACCAGGTAAGGTATGCCGTAGCTGGAAAGGACTGTGCCGAGGTTTCGGCCGACTCTGCCGAAGCCGCAGATAATTACATGATCCTTGAGTCTTCCGGCCAAGCGGCTTGCGTCATGGCCTTCCTCTTCCTCACTGTTTTGGTTCTTCTTGAAAAACGTGCCCAAAAATCTCAGCCAGTGACTCAACTTAGGACTGGCGGCAAATAGTGCCGGGCTGGCAATCAGGCTCACAACCGCTCCTGCAAAGAAGAGGTTGTACATGTAATCGTTTATCATTTTGAGATCCCGGCCCATGCTGAGCAATATGAACGAGAATTCTCCGATCTGGGCCATACCCGCTCCTACCATCAGTGCGCTTCGAACATTGGCCGTGGCAAAGAGGGCGGAAATTGCTGCCAGCACGGTTTTCCCGGAAATGAGAAGGATTACGAAAAGCACTACTTCCAGGCAATGACTGAAGATAAATGCTGGATCAAGCAACATTCCGACCGATACAAAGAAGACAACGGAGAAGAGATCTTTCAGCGGCTGTACATCGTGCAGGGCCTGGTGCGCATAAAGAGACTCCGAAATCATGATGCCCGCTAGAAAGGCTCCCAGGGCTATGGACAGGCCGACTTGATGGGAGAGCAGGGCGATACCCAGGCAAAGTCCCAGCAAGGTGAGCAGGAAAAGCTCCCGAGAATTGGAACGGGCTACGCCTGCCAGAATGGAGGGCAGGGCGCGCATGGCTCCGAAAAAAATTAGAGCCGTGAAGCCTATTGCTTTCATGGCGGAGATTAATATACTGCCCCAGCTTGTGTTGCCGTGAGCGGCGAGAATTGGCATGAACGGGATGATTAGAACCAGGGAGAGGTCTTGCAAGATAGCCATAGAAAGAAGGATTCGGCCGTGTACTGAGTCGCTTTCGCCCCGGTCGAAGAGAATCTTGGAGATGACCACACTGGAGGAGATGGCGCAAACGCAGCCGAAGAGAAAGGCCTGCCCGGGGCTGTCGGCCAGGTGCAGGGCCATTGCCGTCAAAGCGGTGGCGAGGACCGTCAGAAAAAGCTGACTGGTTCCGGCTAGTATCAGTTTCCCAGCTGAGGCCTTTAGTTGCTTCAGTGATAAGTCCACCCCCAGAGCAAAGAGAAGCATGGCCACGCCGAACTCAGCCAGCACATGAATCTGCTCCTGGTCGGTGATTAATTTGAGACCATTGGGGCCCACCGCTATGCCCGCCATCATGTAGCCGGCAATGGGCGGTAGACGCAGTCGCAGAAACAGTTGCCCGGCTATGAGAGCACTGATCCAGATGACGAAAAGGTCCTGGAGCAAGGAAAGATTATGCATTTGTACCACTCTCTTCGGTAGAGGGGTGCCAAATTATGCCAGTGCGAATTTATTCACTGAGACGGATATTTCGTGAATTTGGCAGCCCTGCGGTAAAGACGACGAGCCGAAGCTGCTTCTTAAATTATCAAGCTGCAGTAAACGAGCCAGAGCTTGTTTTGCAGAGGGGCATTGCTGAGGCAATGGGTGCTCTCGCAAAACCTTCTCAGGTAAAGCCCGGCAGTGCTGCTGAAAAAGCACAGGTCGGCTAAGCCGCCTGATGAATGGAAACGACTGGTGTGGGTCTCCAGTTTAAACTGGCTAATCGGACTTAAGTAGTCGCGCACCATGGAGGTGCTTACCCAGCTGTCAGGGCTGGTCAGGGGACGCTTGACGCCGCTTTCCTGCAGGGGGTGACTGAGCACAAAGAGAGCGAAGCAAGATACGACTGTGAGAACCAGTGAAAGAATTGCTCTTCTGACTCTGTCGATTTTCATATCTCCCCCCTTTTCTCGATTCTAGCATCCGGGTGAAGATTAGACCGGAGCCGGGAAATAGTTAAGAAAAATCATGACCTTTGGCATATGGGGTCTACCGGGGTGTAGCTTAGGCATACAAGCGCTTGGCAAGGCTTGAAAGAAGGAAGAAACAGAACTGATTTAAGAGAGTCGACCGTGCCGGTTCTTTCCCCGGGCAACACTCATATAGAAGCCCTTGAAACTTGCTATCCTTAGCAAGAAATTTGGAAGGACCCTCGGGCACCTTCAGGCAGCCTCAAGCCATGTATTTAGTACAAAAATTCGACCGGATTGGGAGATTTTTCGATGTTTGATATTTTCAAGAAGCAGTTTATCGATGTCATCGAGTGGACCGAGAGTGGAAACGGGGTGCTGTCTTATCGCTTTCCCACCATGGACAAGGAAATACAGACCGGCGCCCAGCTTACGGTGCGGGAATCCCAGATGGCTCTCTTCGTGAATGAGGGCAATATTGGGGATGTCTTCAGTCCCGGTCGCTACGAGCTGAACACCAAGAACCTGCCGATCCTGACTACGCTTCTCAACTGGGACAAAGCCTTTAAATCTCCCTTTAAGTCGGAAGTGTATTTCTTCTCCACCAGAGAACAGCTCGATCAGCGCTGGGGCACCCAGCAACCCATTACCTTGCGCGATAAAGAATTCGGCGTAATTCGCCTGCGTGCCTTCGGTACTTTCTCTTATCGCATAGAAGAGCCGACTACTTTCTACCAGAAAGTGTCCGGCACCAAAGAGGTCTATACCACCACCGAACTTGATGGACAGCTTCGTTCTCTGATCATCACCAACATCGCCGCCACCCTGGGTGAAGCCAAGACTCCATTCCTCGACATGGCTGCCAATCAGCTGAAGCTCTCCGAAACCCTCAAGAACTCTCTTGATCATGCTTTCTGGGATTACGGTTTGAAGCTGACCAGCTTCCTGGTACAGAGCGTCACTTTGCCGGAAGAATTGCAGCAGTATCTTGATAAGCAATCTTCCATGAGCCTGGTTGGAGATTTGAAAAAATATGCCCAGTTCCAGGCTGCCGACGCCATTGCTGCGGCCGCTGAAAATCCCGGTGGGGTAGGCATGTTGGGTGTTGGTTTGAACGCTTCTGCCTTGATGGGGCAGGCTTTCAATCAGGGCATGAATGAAGGTGGTGGCGCTCCGGCTGCCGCCGCCGAGAAGCAAGAAGATCCCTTTGCCGTGCTGGAAAAGCTACAGACTCTCCATGAGAAAGGAATTCTTTCCAAGGAAGAGTTTGAGAGCAAGAAAGCGGAAGTCTTGAAAAGAATTTCCTGATGATCAAGCTCAGTTGCCCATCTTGCGGCGCCGAGGTGGAGTTTCGCTCAAAGGCATCGGTCTTTTCCGTGTGCAGTTTTTGCCACTCCACTCTGGTTCGCCATGATATCAACCTGGAAGTGCTCGGACGCATGTCCGAACTGCAAGACGATCTGACGCCCTTGCAAATTGGCACCAAGGGAGTGTTCGATGGCCAACCTTTCGAACTGATCGGTCGCCTCAAGGTGGGCTATGAAGACGGTACCTGGAATGAATGGTATGCCTTGAGCGGCGACAAGGTAGGCTGGCTGGCGGAAGCACAGGGCTTTTATGCTTTTTGCTATCCGGTCACCGGCATTCAGGCACCCGACATCAATCGCATGGTGCCCCGCTCTCCGGTCTATATCGAGCAGGTGGGGCAGATGCAAGTGGAAGATGCCCGCAATGTGCATTGTCTCTTCAGCGAGGGTGAACTGCCCTTTAATGCGGGGCTTGGTAGAAAGTCGTTCAGCGTTGATTTGACCGGCAGCAATTTAGCCATGGCAACAGTGGAGTATGCCCCCGATGAGACCCGCATTTTTGCCGGGCGGTATCAAGATTTTGACGACTTTCAGTTTCAGAACCTGAGGGAAATAGATGGCTGGTAGTTCAGAAGAAAGTTCTGCTAAGAAGGCGAAGCCTCTGGCCAGGAGTTTCGCCTGTCCCGCTTGCGGCGGTACCGTCACCATTCGCTATCCCGGTGCGGCACTTTCTTGCGTCTGCGAATTTTGCCAGACCGTAATTGATGCTACCGACTCAAATTATCGGATCATCGAAAAGTATTTCAGCAAGACCAGGCATTTTGAGCCCTTTGTACCCCTCGGCACCAGGGGCAAGCTGAAAGGAAAAGACTGGGAAGTAGTTGGCTACATGGTACGAGCCGATGAAGTTTCCGGCTATTTCTGGGACGAATACTTGCTCTTTAACCCTTATTACGGTCACCGCTGGCTGACCTGCAATGGTGACCACTGGAGTTTTGTCACCACCATCAAGCAGAAGCCCCAGTCGCGCACCCACAGCCAGTCCACTTCCTGGTACAAGGTGAAAATGGAGCTGGAAGGGCGGGACTTCAAGCTCTTTTATCGAGGACGGGCTAAGGTGCTCTTTGTGCTCGGCGAATTTTACTGGAAAGTAAAAGCCGACTCTCTCGTAAACATGGAAGATTATATCTCTCCGCCCTATATGCTCTCTTCCGAGTCCGACGGCAAAGAGATAGTCTGGAGCATTTCCGAGTATCTCGAGGTGGACGACGTGGCGGCTGCTTTTAAGCCGGCCAAAAAGCTGAAGCGGCCCTCCAAGGTGGCGCCCAATCAGCCGTCCAGTGCTGCCGTCAGTTGGCAGTACATGTCCAAGCTCTGGCTTGCCTCTTTCGTGATTTTGACGGTGCTGCAAGTCTGGCAGTTAGGCTACAACAATAGTAGGCAGGTGCTTGACTCGTCGCCGGTTTATACGGCAAATGCCAAGAATGCGCCCACATATACAACAGCGGTCTTCAATATCGACCGGGATAAAACCGGCGCTTTACTCGAGTTCAGCACATCCGTAGACAATAGCTGGCTCTATGTTTCCGGTGAGATGGTCAACGATGACACCGGTGAGACCTTTCCTTTTGCACAGACCATCGAGTACTACCATGGCTATGACGGTGGTGAGTCCTGGAGTGAGGGCGGCACTAGTAATAATGTCTTTCTATCGGCGGTACCCAAAGGTAAGTACTACCTCAACATTGATACCGAAAGTGGTGACTTCAAGGATACCAATCCGCATGTTCTCAATGTGGTAGTGAAGCAGTCGCCGCCGCTTTACGGTAATTATTTCTGGTGCCTTTTCTTGCTTTCCCTCCTGCCCGGTATCTCGGCTTGGTCCAACACCAGTTTTGAGAGTACCCGCTGGTCTGAAAGCGACTACAACCCCTATGCCAGTACAGGTTGAAATATTAGAGAATGACGGACGGTAAAGCTAGCAAAGCCAGGCCCTTATTCGACTCCCCTCACAGTCGCCTGACGGCGGGCGGCCTAACCTGGCTTTGCCTCTCGATAATGTTCGCCGGCTATGTTTTCTGGCTTTTCACCGATGCTGCCCTCACCGGCAACAAGCTTTTCGATCCTTTTGGTACCACCGTACACAAACGCCAGAGCCAGGGCGTCTATCACAAGTAGAATAACAAGGAGAAAATCCCAAAATGGACCAGCTCATTTCCCTCAAGTACATAGTGGCCTCGATTGTCTATTCGGCAATCGGCATAGCGGTTTTGAGTACCACTTTTGTGGTCTTTGACAAGATTACACCTGGTGACATGTGGAAGGAAATTGTCGAAGAGAAGAATCTGCCGCTGGCAATCACACTGGCAGCTATGACTC
This sequence comes from Candidatus Obscuribacter sp., assembly GCA_016712465.1. Classification (GTDB taxonomy): domain Bacteria; phylum Cyanobacteriota; class Vampirovibrionia; order Obscuribacterales; family Obscuribacteraceae; genus Obscuribacter. The sequence goes on along the minus strand of JADJQZ010000001.1, from coordinate 5,309,128 downwards.
TTGCCGTTGGTCAAATTGTGGCTTCCGCCATTCACGGTTAAGCTCTTGATCTATCCCCTCCTCATTACCGCTTTTGTCATTTCCACCTGTGGGCTGGTTTATGAGCTGATAGCCGGTACCATTGCCAGCTATTTGTTGGGTGATTCAGTAACGCAGTTTTCAACAGTCATAGGCGTTTACCTCTTCTCCATGGGGGTTGGTTCTTATCTCTCTCGTTTCGTAGTCAAAAATGTAATTGCTACTTTCATACGGGTTGAACTTTTAGTGGGGCTTGTGGGCGGAATTTCCGCTTCCCTGCTCTTTTTGCTTTTTGAGCATGTGGAAAATTTTCGCATTTTGCTCTATAGCCTGGTTTCTATAATCGGCATTCTCATTGGCCTGGAGGTGCCGCTCTTGATGCGCATCCTGCAGGACAAACTGGAGTTCAAAGATCTGGTCTCCCAGGTTTTCACCTTCGACTATGTGGGCGCGCTCTTGGCCTCTCTTCTTTTCCCCCTGGTACTGGTGCCCTATCTGGGACTGGTGCGGGTGTCCTTTCTCTTCGGGCTCTTCAATGTGCTGGTCGCTTTCTGGTCAATCAGGCTCTTTAAAAACGAACTCAAGTCGAGCACCTTCCTCAATACCATGGCGGTGGTTCTGGTGCTGGCTCTCACGGGCGGTTTTGCCTTTTCAGAGAAGATTATGACTGTTGCCGAAACTTCCACCTTTCCCGACCCCATAATTTTTTCCACTTCCACGCCCTATCAGCGCATCGTCATCACCGGCAACGGTAAAGATATTCGTTTGTTTCTAAACGGCAATTTGCAGTTTTCCACCAGGGATGAATACCGTTACCATGAAGCTCTGGTGCATCCTGGTATGGCTGCTTTGCCCCAGGCTAGCGATATTCTGGTGCTGGGGGGCGGCGACGGCATGGCTGTTCGGGAATTGCTTAAATATCCCCAGGTCAAGTCTATTCAGCTTGTGGATCTCGATCAGAAAATGACCCAGCTTTTCACAGAGCAGGAGATTTTGACCAGTATCAATAAGCACTCTCTCAAAGATGCTCGGGTCAAGGTCTTGAACGGAGATGCCTTTGTCTGGCTGCGAAAGAACGACCGGAAGTACGATTTCATTGTGGTGGATTTTCCCGACCCCAGTAACTTTTCACTGGGCAAGCTTTACAGCGATACTTTCTATAAGACTTTGAAGAAGTCCTTGAAACCAAATGGACTGGTGGTCATTCAAAGTACCTCGCCTTATTTTGCCAAGAACTCTTACTGGTGCGTGGTCAACACTTTGAAGGCAAGCGGCTTCTATACCACTCCTTACCATGCCTATGTGCCGGCTTTCGGCGATTGGGGCTATGTTATTGGCTCCCAGACCCCATTTTGTCCTGGTCGGAATTATGCCCCCGGACTTACCTATCTTTCGCCGGAGAGTTTCAACGCCATGCTGGAATTCCCCAGGGATATGCTGCCTACCAAAACGGCCGTAAACAGATTGAATAATCAGGAACTTGTGCATCTATTCGAAGCCGAATGGAGCGAGTATGAGGCCCATTAGCCGCGCCGACTTCTTGAAAGGTCTGGGTGGACTGGCGGTATTAGGGCTGGGCTTTCAGTTCTTGCGGGTGCAGCCGGCGCAGTTCCGGCTTAGTATGGCAGGACCTTCCCGGCAAGTAGGCATCGACTGAGAGATTTGATGAAAGATGGTGCCGCTGCGCTCTCTTCTTTTGTGGATTGCGGCGGCAAGACGGTGGTCATCGTAGGTGGCGGCATGGCCGGTCTTTCGGCCGGATGGTGGCTGAAGAAAAATGGCATTGAGGACTTTCTGATTCTGGAGCTTGAGCCCCAGGTGGGTGGCAATTCCAGTTACGGCGAAAATGCAGTCAGTAAATTCCCCTGGGGGGCGCACTATGTTCCCCTGGCTAACAGTGAGTCCAAATACGTGCGGCAGCTCTTTCTGGAACTGGGCATAATTGAAGCCGATCATGATAAGGAAAAGCCCAGGTACAACGAACTTTATCTCTGCCACGATCCGCAAGAGCGGCTCTTCAAAGACGGCAGCTTTCAGGAAGGTCTGGTGCCCAAGCGGGGTCTTAAGCCGTCTGAGGAAGCGGAGATGAAGCGCTTCTTTGACACTGTGCATGAGCTAAGGGATGCAAAAGGCAGCGACGGCAAGCCGGCTTTTGCCATTCCTCTTGATCATAGTTCTGAGGACCCGCGCTTTCGGGACCTGGATAAGATCTCATTTGCTGGCTGGCTCAAGGAGAATAATTTCGCCAGCCGCCCTCTGAACTGGTATGTTAATTACTGCTGCCGTGACGATTACGGTGCCACTGCCGAGAATGTCTCGGCCTGGGCCGGTCTGCATTATTTCGCCGGCCGCAGGGGCCATGCCGCTAATGCCGAGACCAATTCAGTAGTCACCTGGCCTGAGGGCAATGGTTTTTTAGTTTCGCGCCTCAAGGAACTGCTTGCCGACAAGATAGTTACAAACGCTCCCGTGCTGCGTCTCACTGAAGATAAGGAGGGTGGTAGCCTCTGTTACTTCACTAGAGACGGCGCTGTTTCAAGATACAAAACTAAGTTCACCATCTTTTGCGCCCCTCGCTTTCTGGCACCGTATATGGTGGAAAAGTACAAACTTGAGAAGAAGCCCACTTACGCTCCCTGGCTGGTAGCCAACATTACCTTGAAGAAGGCGCCCGCCGGACGCGGTGTCGGCTTAGCCTGGGACAATGTCAGCTATTACGGCGATTCCCTCGGCTATGTAGTGGCCAACCATCAGAATATAACCACACGCCGGAGCAGCGTTGTTGTTACCTATTACCTGCCGCTTTCCCAGTTGCCGCCAGATGCGGCCAGGCGCAAACTTTTGAATAGCCCGGAGAAGGCCTGGTCGGCCGCCATAGTAGACGATCTGGAAGCTATGCATCCGGGCATTACCGAGGACATCATTTCTATAGACCTCTGGCCCTGGGGGCATGGCATGATTTCACCGGGGGTAGACTATATCTGGCAGGAAAGGCGCAAGCTGCCCCTCAATCAGGGAGCGGTGCACTTTGCCCATTCCGACATGAGTGGTATTTCCAATTTCGAAGAGGCACAGTACCAGGGTGTGCAGGCCGCCGAGAGGGTTCTTACCCAACTGGAGAAGAGTTGAAATGGAGAGCACCCATTCTCTACCTCTGGAAAGGAAGCAGCGGCAGCCCTGGCTGTCCTCGCCTGGCTTCGATCTGCTCTTCATTCTGTCGCCGGCCCTCATTTCTTCCACTTTTGCCCTGCTCTTTGGCCGGCGCTTCGAGGGTATGGAAAACTTGCCCCTCTTTGCCTGGGTTGTGCTGGTGCTTATGGTGGATGTGGCCCATGTCTATGCCACCCTCTTTCGCACCTATTTAGATAAAGAGGCACTTGCCGCCAATAAGCGTTTGCTCCTGGTCATACCTCTTGCCTGCCAGGTGGTAGGGGTTCTGCTCTACAGCCTCGATGCTCTCTATTTCTGGAGGGCTCTGGCCTATCTGGCGGTTTTCCACTTTGTGCGCCAGCAGTACGGCTTTCTTGCTTTGTATGGGCGTGGTGATACGCAAGTGCCTACCTGGGCGCGGCATTTGGATCAGATTTGTATTTACACGGTAACGCTTTATCCGATTTTATACTGGCATGCTCACGCGCCCCGCCACTTCAACTGGTTTGTGGAAGGAGACTTCTTCTCGGCCTCGGCTCTCGCTTCTGCGATTTTGCCCCTGGCCGGTGTTTTCTATATTTTGGTCGCTATCGCTTATTTCATCAAGGAGTGCCTTCTCTTTAAGAACAGCGGCTTTGTCAATCTGCCCCGCAACTTGCTAATGCTTGGAACGGCGCTTTCCTGGTATGTGGGTATCGTTGCCACCAATTCCGATTTGATTTTCACCATGACCAATGTCTTGAGCCACGGTATACCCTATATGGCTTTGATCTGGCTGTATCGCAAGGGTGGTGGCGCCGGTAGTGCGGATGCCGGTGCTGCTGGAAGCGGAGTTTTGCAAGTCCTGGTTTCTTTTGCGCCGGCATTTTTTGCCTTCCTGGTTTTCCTGGCTTACCTGGAAGAAGGTTTCTGGGACGGCTTTGTCTGGCGGGAGCATCTCACTTTCTTTGCGCCTTTTGCCGGGCTGCCGGTCATATCCGACCCGGCCTTTCTGGCCGTTCTGGTGCCCCTTCTTTCTTTGCCCCAGAGCACCCATTATGTGCTGGATGGTTATATCTGGCGGGTGAAGGACCGAAACAGCCAGTGGTCGGCTTGAGCCTGCTAGTGGAACTATGTCTTTCTTAAAGCCTGTGCCAGGCACAAAGCAGCCCCCTCCGAGTTGATCGGAGCGGGCTGCCAAATGTTCAAGTGCGTGAGATTGGAGCTAACTATTCACTGATATTCCACTCTCATTCCAGGTCGGATTCTTATTGCATTCTTGAGGGCTGCAACTTGCAAGGAACAGCAAATCCAAACCATGTCTCACTTGAGCGTACTGCCGAGATTCGGCGCACATCAGCCTGACAGAGTGCTTGATTGAATAAGGGCGAACCATTCATAGAATGGGGCGCTAACTCAAGCAAGCGCGTTGTCAAGCTGACTCTGGAATAGTCTTTGCTTTGTGACAGCAAAATACGATCTGCCGCAGTTTAGGAGACTGAAACAAAAGTTAAAACAGATTTCGCTTCTAGAGCCGCTCGGCCTTGGTCCTGAGAGTCTGAGGATCAGTCGGGGAAGTTGTCAGTGTCAAATCCATAGCCGCCCATAGAACTAAAAGCTGCTTCCAGAGCCTCTTTCATTGACGGCGCTCGCTGTTTTGAACGTTCTTCCGCAGCTTCATATTTGAGCTTATTTGAACGAATGGTTTCAGTGGCCCGCTCGAAGTATGAGAACAGATCTTCGCATTCGACATTTCTGGATTTATCGTAAGCCAGGAGAATCTTCGCATCTTCAATCAGTCTCTTCAGATCGGCGCCGGTAAGCCCATCTGTTATCTCCGCCAGTCTGAGAGGGTCGTAACTGCGCAGCTCCGGCGGCAACCGGTGTGCTTGATCGATGAGGATTTTCAGCCTGGCTTCATTGTCGGGCAGTCTTGTTTCGAGCCATAGTTCGATACGCCCCGACCGCACCAGGGCCGGCGGCACGCTGGCCACATCCATTGTGGTCATCATGATGCAGACTCGTTTGTTGCTCTCACTTTCAAGACCGTCAAGCATGGTCAGTAAGTAGCGGTAGAGTCCAAAATCTTCCTTGTTTTCAAAGATTACATCACTGTCGTCGATGAAGATTATCGAGGGCGCGTTGTGCTTGGCCGTCTCGAAAACATATTGCACTTTCTGGTAGAAATCGCGACTGCCGGAAATGAAGGTACCGTCTATGAGAAAAAACTTGCTGCGCAGCCTGTGGGCCAGTGCCCGACCCACCGTGGTTTTGCCGGTGCCGGGCGGTCCTGCCAGAAGCACTCCTCGTTTGGGGCTGATGCCATATTCGGTAGCCAGATCATCTCGTTCTAAAGGAACGATTATGTTGGCTTCCAGGCTTTGAATGACGTCGTCAATGCCGCGCAAGGAATAGAGGTCTATGGCTTCTACTTCTTCCAGATCCACATTGCTGCCCATGCGCTGGCTGCGCAGGTATTCGATGAATCTATCCGTATCCACTTCCTCCTGTTTGAGCCAGAGCGCTGATGTATTGAGCTGATGAGCATTCAATTTGGGGGCGAAGCGATGAATCTTTTGAAAGTCCAGAGAGGCTGCCTTTTCTTCCAGAATGTTGCTGCAAATAGTGCTGTAGTCTGCTGCTTTGAATTTTTGAATGGAGCTTATGTAGCAGCGGCTGCGAATGGGAGCCGGTATGCTTCCCTCGAAAGAAAGAATTAGTTTCTTTCCGGATTCGATTATGCGGCCGGCTATGCTGGTCAAAATTGCTTCCACATACTTGCCGCGGGGATAGGCGCTGCCATAGCCGCATCCGCAAATGACGTCATATATGAGATGCAAGTCGTCCAAAATTACCAGCTCATGAGAGCTAAAGGCATCCATGAGGATACTTTCTAAGGTCTCTTCCATTTTCAGCGGGTCTTGTGTACTCAGTTGCTGAATGTAATCGGTCATTGTCAAAAATTTGCCGCCTTTGAGCCCGTGCAATTCTTTGAGAATGGTGGTCTTGCCCATGCCTGTATGGGACCAGACTACAAAGATGTTTCCTATGGGCAGAGCTTTAATAAGCTCGTCGAAGGCAGCTGTCTGGGCCGGGGATAAATCAGTCATGTTACACCTCAGCATCTAAGCTAGTTGTCATAGCATTTTCTTCCCCGGTTCAAGGCTTACTGTTTGGTTTTCACTATTAAAATTTCCGGTTTCCGGGGCTTGTTTCCAAAAGCTTGTGTGAACAAGCTTCTTGAGAATTTATTGGGAGGCTGGGGCGACTATAATTGTGCTCGGGTTTCTAATTCAAGATTGGATGGTTATGGAAGTGAGTTCTATCAGGCGGATAAGGGGCGCTCTCACTGTTACAGTGGTGCTCTCATTCGCTTTCTGCGGTGTTGCCGGGCTTGCGCCCGGGGCAATAGCTCAGAATAGCTGCCAACAATTGCAGGCTTCCATGCGGGAGAGGGGGCAGCGCCTCGGCATGGCCAATGGACTGTCCATGCGGGCTATTGGTTCAATCGAAGAACACAAAGCCCGGGAAGCACTGACTCTCAGTAATCAAGCTCTTGCCTATACTACGAATTCTCCCGGCCCTTATATCAGCCGCGGTCTGGCAGAATTGATGCTGAACGATGCCGGTGCTGCCTACAACGACTTCAGGCAGAGCCTCGCTCTCACCGAGGCCGATATCGCCGCCGTCAAAAAGCTTGAGGCCATGAATGTACCCGGACTTAAAGAGTTGACAGGTATTTCCTACGGTGCCGACATGCGTCTGCGGGACCCGGCCATTTACAATATGGCTTTCAGCAGTCTGGTGGCCGGCAGTGCCCAGGGCTGTCTTGATGGTGTAAGCAAACTCAAAAGCCTGGCGCCTGCTCTGGGTGAAAAGAGCGACTGGCTAAAGTTTGAGGCCATGCTGGCTCTCAAGCAATATGACGGCGTGCTCAAGGAATGCGCCAGACCTGGTTGGAAAGAGACAACCATGGTTCAGTACTTTAAGGCCCGTGCACTACTGGATAGACCCAAGAAAGAGCAAGCTGATAAGAGCGACGCTGGTATCGCCAACGACATCCTCAGCGAGTGTATCAAGCAAGTTCCCGGCACGGCCATGTTTCATTTGCAAAGGGCCAGGGCCTTGCTGGTGCTGGAGAAGAATGACGAGGCGGTTCTCGATCAAACCAGGGCCATGGAACTTGGTCTCAAGGAAATCACGCCCTTGGCCGGGCCCAATTTGCTCTATTTAGGTGCTTACGAGCTTTCTCACGATCTCCTCAGCCCAATCCGCTGTTCAAAGAAGCGCAAGCAGATGCGAGGTTTTGAAAGTGATGAAGAGAAGGTCAAAGCTCTGCATTCGGGCGCTGAGGTTTTCAGCACTTTTAAGTCTCTCTACGCAAGACATAGTCCGGCTGCCTATGGGGTCTATCAGGATGGTGCCCGCCTGCGCACCGGCATTCAAATTGCTTCCAGTGTTTCCTGGATCACTACCAGTGCTTCCGAGAACAGAAGTGCCGGACTGGCCAGTGCCGGTACCATGCCCTTTGAGAGAACCGGTTGGAAAACCGAGATCTATGGTGAGAAGGTAACGCGCTCCAGTGCCGAGGAAGTGGAGATGGAATTCGATGTGAAAGAGACGACGGTGAAGGGAAGTAGCCGCACTGAGCAAATTTCGCGTGTGCGTTGGACCATAAAGCCTAATAGTCTGGGGCTCTGGAAAGTGGTGGCGGAGGATTCCATTACCAAGGTTTCCGGCAGTATTACCAGTGGTGCCGCCCCTGGTAAGAGCGGTGCTTCCGCCCGGAAAGGACCTCGTAAGGGAAAATAGACGACTACTTGCCGGCTAAAGGCGCACGCTCTCTCGTTTTCTTTGATACAGTCAACTCTTGCCAGAGGTCGCTATCGTGCTTGTCTGAAAGGGCGGCACTGAGAAGTTCCGCCAGGGCTCTGGCTTTGGCTAAGTTGTCGGCCATATAGTCGCAAACGTGAATATCAACGGTGGCGGCATCGTGCTCGGGCCAGATATGCACAGCCACATGGGATTCTTTCAAAACGATGACGGCTGATGCCCCCTGGGGGCTGAAGTCGGCTACGGCGTCGGCCATGCGGGCCAGACCGGCATCCACCACGGCCTGGTTGAGCAAATTGAGCAGTGTTTCGGCGCTGAAGCTGAAGGCTTCCGGCTTGAGTGGCAGAATGGCTGAGAGGTGATGGGAGGTGAGAACTGCTTCTTTCATTGAATCCGGCCCTTGAGAGTGCCTTACAAACTCGATAATAGCCCAGAAGCATAGCTAAACCCCGGGAATTTATTTCATCTAAACATTGCTATTCTCGGGCAAGACCTGCCGCGAAAGCACGGTGGTCAGAACAATGCTGGTGATGGTCTTGCGCACGCCTTTGACGCGGCGAATCTCATCGAGGAAATGCGAAAGACTGTCCGTGTCGGCGGTACGTACCTTAAGAAGAAGGCATTCTTCCCCGGCCACGGAGTGTACCTCTTCTACTTCCTTGAAGCGGTAAAGTGATTTCCCCAGTTCCGATCCTACTCCTTCCGTTGTTACCCGCACGAAGGCGCAGAGCTTGAGACCTATCTTGCTTGAGTCTATTTTCAGCCCGTAACTTTCAATGATGCCGGCCTGTTCCATCTTTTTGACGCGGGCGTGTACAGAGGGAGCTGACAAATTGAGTCTCTGGGCCAGATCTGCATATTTCTGTTTAGCGTCTTCTTGCAAAAGGGCTAATAGTTTTAGGTCAATGTCGTCCATGGTTTTGATCCGGTTAGGTGGTTTTGCCAAATGCTATTAGAAAGTTTAGCATATTAGCGAGTTTGGGGTTGCGCCCCAATGTGGTTAGGCGCATTATGTATATAGCCTGACTCAATTAGCTCATTCCTCCTTCGGGCGCACTTGAGGAAGGCTGAATTCGTTCAAGAAAGGTAGCACGTCATGGAAGCCAAATTCAGACCAGGAAAATTGCAAATAGCCTTAGCTTTTCTCTCCATCTATATCATCTGGGGGTCGACCTACCTGGCTATTCGCTTTGCCATCGATACTATTCCTCCTCTGGTTATGGCCGGTGCCCGCTTTCTCCTGGCCGGTCTGCCGCTCTATCTGGTCTTGCGCCTAATGGGTACTGAGCGGCCCAGCCCGGCCGAGTGGCGCACCTCCTGTGTGCTCGGCGTTTTGCTTTTGAGCGTGGGCACGGGCGGTGTGGTTCTCTCGGAGAAGTCGGTGCCTTCCGGTCTGGTCAGCCTGCTTGTGGCCATGGTGCCGGTTTATGTTGCTATTCTGGAATGGATGGTGGGCGGCTTCAAGAAGGTCAGCTATTTATCCGGGCTTGGGCTTCTAGTGAGTACTCTCGGTATCTTCATTCTCGTCTCGCCATCGCTTCTGGGAGGGGTGGGTAAGGTTGACGCTATGGGCATTCTGCTTGTGATGTTCAGCTCCTTTAGCTGGGCCCTGGGAACGGTCATTTCCCGCAAGTTGACCATGCCCCGCTCTGCCATGCTGGGAACGGCCATGCAGATGATTGCCGGTGGTGCCTTCCTGCTTTTGGCTGCATTTATCTTCGGCGAGCACCGAGATTTTGAACCGGCTCGAATTTCCCTTTCCTCACTGGCAGCTTTCGGCTATTTGACTCTATTTGGATCTATAGCCGCTTTCTCGGCCTACACCTGGTTGCTCAAACACTTGAGCCCGGAGCGCGTTTCTACCTATGCCTATGTCAATCCGGTTGTGGCCGTACTGCTTGGCTGGGTGATTCTGGGGGAGCCAGTGGGACCAACCACGGTGGTCGCTGCCTTCACCATCCTTAGTGGCGTGGGCATACTCAGCCTCTCCGCCGCACCGCCGTTGCGACCGGCCTACCGCAGGGATAGTCAAAACCGGGCAGTTTCTCAAGTTGAGGTAGCCGCTAAATAGTGCTATCTTAGCCTCGGTTGCCCGGTTAGAGTTTTCCTGCGTGTGCATCAGGCAGGTAGAGAGGCAAAATGACAGAACGAAAATTGAATCGCCAGCTTGTCTTGAAGTGGTGGCTAATATTCTTCTTTATGAGTGCTATTGCCAGCTTCATTGCCGGTGGTCTGGCCGGCTTTGTGGTGGGCTTTGGCGTGGGTCTCTTCGGTGCCCTCACCAGGCATCCTGAAATGATCCGTGCCATCACTCAAGTGGCCTGTCCCATTGCCGGAATATTGGCCTCAATTCCTGTTTCCTACCTGTGCTTCTCTTTTTGCGTAGGTAAGCTCTTTAAAGAAAACAGTGCCGGCGACTGAAGTCGCCATTTTCTACTGCCAGTTGGCGCTATCAGCCTGACTGGCAGTAGTTTCGGGGGCTTTCAGGGTTGGCTTGGCGTCAGCCTTTTTACTCTTTAGAAGAGAGCCGGCCACAGAAGTGACGCCGCTCAGGTCGACTGTGGTTTTGCGGGGGCCAAGACCAAACCAGGTGCGCTTGGTTTCAATTTTGTCGCCGAGTATGGAAGTGGCTTTGTACGACTTCCCGCCCAGGAATCCCTTTTTAGTTTCGAAGCTGTTGCCCAGTACTTTCACTTCTTTCTTGCTTGTGCCGAACCAGCCGCTGCCGCTTTCTACTTTATTGCCGAAGCGGTCTTGCACCTTCAGTTTGCTGCCGAAGAGTCCGTCTCTTACTTCCAGGCTTTCACCTTTGCCTGATACCACTTCCACATTGTTCTTGGCCTGACTCTCCGGTGCAAGGGAGAAGGCTAGAACCAGGGCGATATATAAGGTTGCATTCCTGCCGGTTTTAATTGTCAGCATCTTCTTTCACTCTTTCTATATGGAACCGTCTCAACTGCCGTTACTATAGAGTCCGGAACCGGCAGGAAAGTTCCTTCTAGCGCGCTTGCTCCCGGGGCAAATCTTTAGTTACCGGGCAATTGCAACGGTAACGTTAACATCGTCTCATTATCCGGAACTCCGGCGAGACATTGTCGTCAGTCTCATTATTGGACACAGAAGTCATTCTTAAATAGCGCAATTGCTGTGGTCGGCATCAGGTCGGCCCTCAGCATTGGTGCGCTTTCCATTGTGCTTCTGTGGCTCTTGGGGGGGCATCACACTGAATTCGGGAGAATTTATCATGCGTTCGAATGTAATTATCCAGGCAACCGTCCTTTGTGTTCTGGGTACGCAGACCTTGCCTCCTGTCCTTGCTCAGGGCTTACTTACCGGCTCGGTTGAAAACAGCTCTTCCATGCCCAGGCTGATCCGGCAAGAACCTAAGTACGACTATGACGATCCTGATATTCGTCAGCCCATGCGCTCCGCTGCCTCTCAGAATACTTATAGAGCTGAGCCAAGAGTTATTTATCGCAATCAAACCGTGCTCAAGCCGGTTATACAAAAAGTGTATGTACGCGATGAGAGAACTTACTGGCAGAAACATCCCAAGGTGAAAGCCGCTACCATTGGTGCCGGGGTCGGCACTGCCGCCGGTGCGGTCACCGGTCTTGTCAGTGGGCGTGGCGTTTTGCGCGGTGGTTTGATCGGTGCCGGAACTGGCGCCGGTGTGGGGTTAGTTCGTTCCAGCCATACCATGAAACGACATCCGATTGTGCGTGATGTGGCAAGCGGTACCCTGATTGGTCTGGGCTTGAGTGCAGCCGCCACGCGCGGCAGAAAGCGCATGTGGCAGGGCACCGGTGTTGGTGCGGCTGTGGGACTTGGCTATGGACTGTTGAAAAACGGTCTGCGCTAGTAAGCCATTGCCAATGTACTCTCAAAGGAAAAGCTCATGAATAGTTTTAAGAAAAAATCTGCAAATAAAGCGATGGCTCTTTCGCTGGGCTTAGGAGCCGTCGGCGTGGCCATGATTGTCGTCAGTATGACCGGTTTTGATGTGAGTGTGGCGCAATTGAAGGCCAGAGGCCTGGGTGAAATCCAGCGCAGCGAACTGGGCAAGGCCGAGAAGACCTTGAAAGAAGCCCTCTCCAGGCAAGAGCTGGCCAAGCAAGAAAGTTCCGAGACCGCCGAGATTTTGCTCAGCCTGGGGCGTCTTGCTAACGACCAGGGCCGGGCCGAGGACGCCTATCGCTATTTTGATCGGGCCAGTCAGATTCAAACCAAACTGATGCGCCCCGAGCTACTGGCTACTGCCGAGAGTTTGAACGGCTTGGGTGAGGCCCTGACGCTCAAAGGCGACTACGAAAAGTCCGAGATGGTATTGCAACAGTCTCTCAGTCTGAGAGAGAATAATTTGCCGGCCGGTAGCATCGAACTGGCTCAGAGCCGTGCTGCTCTCGGGCGACTCTATACGGCAGCCGGTTATTTTACCCAGGCGGAAGCGCTTTTGCGTCAGGCTTTGAAAGGTGCCGCCACCGGCAAAAATAGCGAAATGGTGGCGGAAGTAACCAGCGAAATCGGTACGCTCTATTGCAATCAGGGGCGCTATGGTGAGGCCGTCGGCGCTTATAAGGAAGCTCTCTCCGCTTTTGAAAAAGCTTCTCCGGTGGCTTCCAAGAAATCTCTGGTGCGAGCCAATATCCTTGTTAATCTGGCCGAGGTGGAGCGTCGGCAGGGCAGTCTCAAGAGTGCCGAGAGAAACGGTGCGGAAGCTATCGCCATATACGCCGCCAAACTCGATGTGAACTCGCCCACCCTGGCCAATGCCCTGAACAACCTGGCTCTTATTTATCGCAACCAGGGTCGCTTGCAAGAAGCCGAGCCTCTCTATAAAAGAGCCATCGCCATTTATGACTTGAACCCCGGGATGAACTCTGTACAGGCCAATGCCTTGCGAAATTACGCAGAACTGTTATCGGCTTCCGGTCGCACCAGTGAGGCTTACACCATGCGGGTAAGGGCCAACGATAAGTTGTCCAGCGGTTGATTGAAACCGTTGCGCTCCTAACTTCCGGCCAGTTTGTGGAGAATTGACGACAAGAGCACCAGCCCGGCTATGGACAGGGCTTCATTTAGCTCTACCACGGCACCATAGGTGTCGCCGGTGTGTCCTTGCAGCTTCCGGTTCAGGTAGGAGGCGGTGCTCAGGGCCGTGATCATGCTAATTAACGTGAAGCTAAGGACATAATACTGCCCGAGGCAGACCAGTCCGGCGCTGACAGCTAGGGGTAAGATTGCCGCTTTGATTAGATCTGAAGGATAGCTGGTGCTGTCGTGCCAGATCTTGCCTTTGCCTGCGGCTCTGGCATAACTGTATTTGCCGATGGCATAGCATTCCGCCAGGCGTGCCCACATAGGGGCGAGGAGAAGCACGGTGGAAAGCCCGGAGCCGCTCAGGGCGGCCATGCCGGTAATTTTTATGAGCAGAAGGCTGACCCCGCTCAAAACGCCGAAATTTCCTACGCGCGGGTCTTGCATGATTTCCAGCATGCGTTCCCGGCTTTGATGGGAGAAGATACCGTCGGCGGTGTCCATCAAACCGTCCATATGCAGTCCGCCTGTGAGCAAGAGCCATAGCACTGCCAGAAGCACCGCACTGAAAAGGCTGTCGACGGAAAGGGCCGTCAGAACCATACTGGTGAGGCTGAGGATGCCACCTAGAAGCAGACCCACCGAGGGCAGATACTTGGCCAGACCCACCGGTTCGCCTTCCACTTTTCCTGCCAGGGGCAGGCAGGTAATGTATCCCAGTGTGAGGCGAAAACGTTTAAGGAATTGCAAAGTCTATTTCTCCGGATCTTTTTCAAGCGCCGGCAGCTCAGCTGTATATTCGGGGCGATTGGCGAAGCCTGGGCTGTTGGCAAATACCAAAAGATCCAGCTTGTCCAGGTAATAATCGAGAGCATCCTGGGTTTCCCGGAGCAGATCGGGATCCGCTTCCAGGTTCTGGGCTTTTTCCAACAGCGCCTTCATCTGGGCTTCCAGTTCCCGCGGAGAATGTTCCCGGCCTTCCCAGGGCATCAGTATGTCGTTGGCTGTATAGCCAATGATGTCCGGTATTACCGGCAGTGGCTCGGTGGGGCTGATGGCCAGGGCGAAGAGTCCCCGTTGTTCATTATTATTGATGAAGACCTGATGCGGTCCCAGAATGTCGGTGGTCCAACTCATCATCAAGAGACATTTGTCGGGACGGTCGGGACCGCGGTAGCTGTCCACCGGTAATTCGCAAAGCTCCGAGAAAACCGAAGCCATCGGCTTAGACCGCAGTGAATAGTATTCAATGCCTTCTTCCTGCACGGCCAGTCCGCTCAACAAACCTTTGAGAATGACCAGGGTGGAGGCCACATGCTTGAGTTCCAGTTTGCCTTCGGGCAAGGATTTGCCCGGTCGTAAAAGGATAGATCCGTAGAGAATGAAAAACCAATCGCGCTCATTCAAGATTTTCTTGTGGGAGAGTCTTGAAAGTCGCTTTAGAACTGTTTGCCTGTGGCTGAATTCGAGTTTTTCTTCTTCGCTTTCAGCCAGGGGTTTGAGACTATTGAGGGTGTGGGCGGCGGCCTCTTCGTTGCGCAAAAGGGTGTAGCAAACGCAAAGATTGAGCACTACATCAAAGTCGTCTCGGGCATTTTTGAATTTTTCAAAGTGAGTGACGGCCTTGCCGAACTGTTTGAGGCACATGAGGGAGAAGCCTAGCTCATAATTGATAAGCGGGTCTTCCGGCAGTTCTTTGATAAGTTCACTGAGGAGCATGGCGGCGAGCTTGTATTGCCTTAGATCTACCAGGGCATAACCAACTTCAAAGAGTTCCTGATGGTGCTTATATGGTGGCGTCGGTTCCTTCAGCTTTGCCACCAAATTGGCAAAGCGTTTAGCCGATTCGACCTCGCCTACTTCCTTTAAAAGCGCGCAGTAGAGTTCGATGACGGCCCGGTCATAGGGGGCCTGGAGCCAGATTTCGGTCAGTCTGTCGCGGCACTTCTCGTACTGTCCTTCCTGTAAAAGGGTGCTGGCTTCGGCGATGGGTGAAGCGGAAGGAGTGGCGGCACTGACGGTAGCGGCCTGAGCGCCGTCCTTCACTGGGCTGAAGTCCAGCAGGTCTTGCTCTTGATTCTCACTTTCTTCCATGATTAGTCGCCCTCATGCGGTTTCCTTCGCCTAGAGCTTGTTTGCCAGTTCTTCGGCGTGATAGGAACTGCGTACCAGAGGACCGGAGTGGACCATTTTGAAGCCTATTTCCCAGCCGTAAGCACCCAGGGCATCAAACTCCTGGGGCTCGATATAACGCTTGACCGGTAGCTGATCGCGGGAGGGTCTCAGGTACTGACCGAGGGTGAGGAAGTCGCAACCATGGGCGCGCAGATCGCGCATAACTTCTTTCACTTCGTCAAAACTTTCACCCAGACCCAGCATCAGTCCTGATTTAGTGGGAATGTCAGGAGCGATTTCTTTGGCCATGGCCAGCACTTGCAAGGAGCGATCATATTTGGAGCCCGGTCTGACGCGCTTGTAGAGCCGTGGTACGGTCTCCATATTGTGATTGTAGACCACAGGTTCGGCTGCCAGCACTATCTCAAGAGCATCCCGGCGTCCCTGAAAATCAGGTGTGAGAACTTCCACCGCCACCCCTTTGATGGCTTCCTTGAGAGCTTTGATGGTGCGGGCAAAATGATTGGCGCCTTGATCGGGCAGGTCGTCACGGTTTACCGAGGTCAAAACCACATGTCGCAGTCCCATTTTCTGAGCGGCACGGGCGATGCGGTCCGGTTCGTCTTCTTCGAGGGGGCTGGGCATGCCCTTGTTGACCGAGCAGAAGCGACAGGTGCGCGTACAGAGCGCTCCCATGAGCATGAAGGTGGCAGTGCCTTTGGCCCAGCATTCGCCTTTGTTGGGGCAACGACCGCTCTCGCAGATGGTATTGAGGTTCTCTTCCTTGAGAATCAATCTTGTCTCGCGATTCTCCTGCGTATTCAAGACCGAGCGTTTTACCCATTCCGGTAGGCGCAAGGGGGCGTCGTCAGCCTCTGCAAATTTGGCAGCGGCTCCGGCTAGAAGTTTTGCTCTGCCTTCTCTTGCTTCGTTTGCGTCCATTTCCCAGCGGTTCCTTCTTTATTTCATTGCGATTTTGCCCGAACTACAGAGATTCTAGTTTATAGAGATGTAGAATTAGACGACTGTTGCAAATATCTATGCCTCATTAGCAGTTACTAGTGTGGAGGAGTTGTCCGTGAGTTCAAAAGTACGCAAAACCATTATTGCCGGCAATTGGAAAATGCATAAAACCGTTGCCGAAGCCCAGGCTCTGGCTGAAGCCGTGCTTCAGGGGGTGGCCAAAGAACTGGCCGGGGAAGCTCTGCCGGACATCATCTTGTGCCCCACTTATGTCAGCTTGCCGGCGGTCTTAAACGTGGTTAATGCGCCTGACGGCAAAACCGCTAATAAGCAGAATTGCTTTGTCGGTGCTCAAAATATGGAGCACCGCGACAGCGGTGCTTTCACCGGCGAAATTGCCCCCGGCATGCTCACCCACCTGGGTGTGACCCATGTCATCCTGGGACATTCCGAACGCCGCCAGTTTTTTGGTGAGACCAATCAGGGCGTCAATTTGAAGACCAAGGCGGCCCTGGCGCACAAGCTTGTGCCGATTGTTTGCGTTGGTGAAACCCTTGACGAGAGAGAAGGTGGTCTTACCGATCAGGTGATTCGTCGTCAGGTGGCAGCCGCTGTTGAAGATTTGAGCGCAGAAGAAGTGGCTAAAATTGTCGTAGCCTACGAGCCTGTATGGGCTATCGGCACCGGCAAGAACTGCGAATCGCCGGAAGCCAACCGGGTTTGCAAGATGATCCGCAGCACCATTAATGAACTTTACGGCACCTCCGTGGCTGACGGTATTCCCGTTCTGTATGGCGGTTCCGTCAAAGGCAGCACCATCGACGAGCAAATGGCTCAATCCGATATCGACGGTGCCCTGGTGGGCGGAGCCAGCTTGAAGGCCGAGGAATTTTTGCCGATTATTAAAGGTGGAGCCAAGCGCCTCAAGCTAATGGCTACCAAAGCCTGAAGGCATAAAGTTTTTTTTCTTTGCTACAAGGACCCGTCACAGGACGGGTCCTCAAGTAGCGTTGCTTGTTATAATCGACAAACCACTTGGAGAGGTGTCGGAGTGGTCTAACGTGCAGTCCTGGAAAGACTGTCTGCGTCAAAAGCGCAGCGAGGGTTCGAATCCCTCCCTCTCCGAATTTTTCATCAGGCTCACTTACTTTTGAGCACTACATCAGAGGTGCCAGGCTCTTCATATGGAGCATTTTGTCGAAAAGCTCAAAGATATTGAGCGGACCTTTAACGAGCTGGAACAAAAACTCTCTGATCCCGCGATTATCGGCGATCAATCTACGTTCATGCGCCTGGCCCGCACCAGGCACCAGTTGGAGCGCACTGTCAGCGCCTATCACCGCTGGTTGGCTGCCGAAAAACGTATCTCGGAAGCGCAGGAACTCTTGCGTACCGAGAGTGAGAAGGAGATGCGTGAACTGGCCGAGATGGAACTGGAGGAAGCTCGCGAAGAGCACCAGAACCTCACCGGTGAACTGAAAATTTTGCTTTTGCCCAAAGACCCTAACGACGAAAAGAACATCATGCTTGAGATTCGTGCCGGTACAGGCGGCGATGAAGCATCGTTGTTTGCCGGTGATCTGTTGCGCATGTATTTGAAGTACGCAGATAGGGTCGGTTACACCCCGGAAATAGCCAGTTGCAGTGAAGGTGAAGTAGGCGGTTACAAGGAAGTAATCGTCAGCTTTAAAGGTGACGCCGCCTACAGCAAATTCAAGTTCGAATCCGGTGTGCATCGCGTGCAGCGTGTGCCGGCTACCGAGGCTTCCGGACGAGTTCATACCTCCACTGCCACAGTGGCTGTCATGCCTGAAGCCGAGGACATCGATGTTCAGTTGAACGACAATGACCTGGATATTTCCACCATGCGTTCAGGTGGAGCCGGCGGCCAGAACGTCAACAAAGTAGAGACTGCCGTGCGTATCGTGCACAGACCCTCAGGTTTGATGGTGGCTTGCTCGGAAGAGCGTTCTCAGTTGCAAAACAAAGAGCGGGCTAAGCAGATCTTGCGTAACAAGCTCTATCAGATGCAGTTGGAAGAGCAGCAGAAAGCCATTTATGACGAGCGGAAGTCGCAGGTCGGCTCCGGTGACCGTTCCGAGAAGATTCGTACCTACAATTACAAAGATAATCGTGTCACCGATCATCGTCTCAATCTGAATTTTTCCCTTCAGCAAGTACTGGAGGGAGATCTGGATAAGCTTATTGAGGCCTGTATCCTGCAACATCAACAGCGCCTGCTTGAAGCGGAAATGAACACAGTTGCCGGGATCTAAATCTGATCGGGCGCCGGGGGAAGAGCCGCCGGCCAACCATGGTGGATCGCCCCTCTTTTCGAAAGCACAGACCGTCAGCTCGGCGCGCCTGGCCTTTGCCCGGGCCCTGAAGGCTATTGGTATTTCCACAAATGAGGCCGCTGCCGAAGCCCGTCTTGCCCTTGCTACCATTTTAAAGGTGAAGGACGGCAGTCTGGTTATCGAGGGTGATCGTTTGCTGGGGGAAGCGGCCTCGGCACTGGAACTGGTACTGGCCGATCGGCTCAAACGGCGGCCCCTGCAGTATGCCCTCGGTCAGGCTGATTTCTTTGGGCTGTCTTTTGCCGTGGGCGAAGGGGTTTTGATTCCCAGGCCGGAGACGGAACTGATTGTGGAGGCCGTCCTTTCCAGATTGCAAGAAACCGGACCGCGCCTGATCATAGAGGTGGGTGGCGGCTCCGGCTGCATTTTTGTCAGCCTGCTGAAGCACTTTGCGGGGGCCAGGGCCCTTGTTTTCGAGGTTTCGCCGGAGGCAATGCGGTACTGCTTGCAAAACGCCGCACAGCACCAGGTAGAGGCCAGGAGCCAGGTCTTGCTCCAGGACTTCTTCGCACCCCAGACCGGTGCGATCCTGCGGGAGGCCATGGCTATAGAGCCGGTTTTAGGCAAGCCCCGACCCATAGCGCCCATTTTTGTCTCCAACCCACCTTATATACCGGCACAAATCATGGCTAGTCTTGAGCCAGAGGTACAGGACTACGAACCCCACATTGCCTTGCGCGGCATGGATGAGGACGGGCTTGGCTTTTACCGGGGCTTCGCCGAGGCTCTTGCTGAATTCTGCCCACCGGGGCTGGATTTCTTCCTGGAGGTAGGCGAAGGTCAGGCGGATGCGGTGGCGGAGATCTTTGCCCGACATGGCTTTGGGGATATCGATATAAAAGAGGATCTGGCCGGGATCAAGCGCATAGTGAGTGGCCGTCTCAATTAAATTACCCTTTAAAAAATGTAATATGCTGCTATGATGGGGAAATAGAGCCTTTTGGGGATTTCCTATCGGCACTGTGAGAATCGGGCTTAAGCAAAGAATCAAGCAATGAAAGACGGACTTCTCAAAGCTATTTCAGCCGATGGCACCATAAGGGCAGTAATAGCCACCACAACTGAGCTGGTCAGTTGTGCCAGGCGCAAGCACGATCTTTCCTACACTGCTACGGCTGCCTTAGGGCGAGCTCTTACAGCCGGCGTTTTGCTTGCCCCGATGCTGGCCCGGGACGGGCAGGTGGCTTTGAAGTTTCATGGGAACGGACCCCTGGGCCGGGTAGTGGTGGATGCATCGCCGCGCGGCACAGTTAGAGGTTATGTAGAGCATCCCCAGGTCGAGTTACCACTGAACTCCCTGGGGAATTTTGATGTTGGGGGGGCCATAGGATCTTCCGGTTATCTCCATGTCACCGTTGATTCAGGCTTCGGTGCTCCCCATACTTCCACGGTGGAGCTGGCCTCCGGAGAAGTGGGCGAGGATGTAAACCGCTATCTGGTAACTTCCGACCAGACCGGCTCCCTTGTGGTTGTGGGTACCCACTTGACGAGTAAGGGGGTAGAGGCGGCCGGTGGTCTTCTGGTGCAGCTCTTGCCTGACCACACGGAAGAGACCATTTGCAAGATTGAGAACAACATCACTACTTTCGGCACTTTTACCTTCCTGATGCGACGAGGCATGAGTCTTGAAAACATTCTGCAGCGCATTCTGAACGGATTTGAAGTGCGCCCCCTCACCGATGTGAAGCCCATCAGCTTTTACTGCAAGTGCTCCCAGGAGCGCTTTGTGGAGGCTTTGAAGGTGTTGCCGGCCAATGACTTGCTTTCCATGGCCGAAGAGGACGGTCAGGCGGAGGGGCGTTGCCAGTTTTGCAATGAGCTTTATTTAGTAAAGAAAGAGGGACTTCTCGATCTGGCCAAAGGCCAATAACCGAAAAATCCCTTGAGAGAGCTTTCAATTTCAATACTGTTCTAGTTTTTCGGCTTAGATGCTTAGATTGCCTTTTGCACTTTACCGGCTTTGATGCAAGAAGTGCACACCTTGAGGCGCTTCACTGTCTTGCCGATCATCGCTTTGACCGGCTGCAAATTGGGCAACCAGCGTCTTTTACCGTGCGGGTTAAAGTGCGACCGGAGGAAGGTGTATTGAACACCAGTCTGGGGTCCTTTGCCGCATACGTCACAACGCTTAGCCATTTTGAATAATCCCGTCTATTTACCCAGGCGCCTGTTTATTCGGCGCTAACTAACTGACCCGCTTCAGGGTCGTTAACGACCTCTCACGAGACTTCTGCGTGCTCATCTACCGACGGATATCGGAAGCTGCAAGCACAAGCAAAGTGCGAATTGTACCACGTTGGATATATGCCGGAGCGGTTTTTTGCGTTCTTTGCAAAGTTTGTAATAGTTCTAAGCGAAAGCGATTTTTTGCCTCATTCTTGCCCGTCACTGGGTATAAATCGTGATAGTCTAAACTTCAGGAACCGTCGAAAAGTTCATGCTGTTTGGCGGTTGTAAGGAGTCCTTGTCAGAGTTACTAGAGAGCCTCATTCCAGTGGGCCTCACGGGAGCCTGTTAGCGGAAGGTAAGAAATCTGGTTTACAAGATTGTTCTTGACAGACCTTTTAAGGTACCTTTTAGAGCGGTCTTATGGAGCACTTCTATTACACTCCAAATCGTGGTATCAATTCTTGGCGGTTCTAAAATATCCGCTTGATATCGGCAGGCTAAAGAAGCTCGAAAATATTCGGCAAACAAGCAGTTGGCACAAATCAGTTGTATTGAATAAGTCGCTGAATTTGAATTTAGACGGAAAGAGCCTGATGGCGGGGGAAGCAGGAAACAAGTAGATGGCACTCGTTAACTACGCGGCACGCGAGATAAACTGCAAAATCGTTTACTACGGCACCGGTCTTGGTGGCAAAACCACGAATTTGAAGTATATCCATGGCCAGCTCGCGCCTACAACCAGAGGCGAACTGATCAGTCTGGCAACAGAAACCGAACGTACTTTGTTCTTCGACTTCTTGCCCCTGGACCTTGGTAGCGTTCAAGGTTTCAAAACTAGATTTTCTCTTTATACGGTTCCCGGTCAGGTGGAATATAACGCCAGCCGTAAGCTGATTTTGAACGGTGTGGACGGAATTATTTTCGTAGCCGACTCCGATGTCATGCGTTCCAAAGACAACGTTGAGTCTTTGCAGAACATGGTCGACAACTTGAAAGAATATAGCCTCACCCTCGATAACATTCCCTGGGTTCTGCAGTACAACAAGCGCGACCTGGCTAACGCCATGCCCATTGAACGTATGGAACGTGAGTTGAACACTCCCGGCGTTCCCAGTTTCGAAGCCGTTGCCTCCGAAGGCCTGGGTGTATTCGCCACACTGAAAGCTATTTCCAAACTGATCCTGAACAGACTGCAATAAGTCGCTCAAGGAGTTAGTCAGCACCCCGCTTCTGGATTTGTCCGGCTTGCAAGCGGCAAATTTTTCATTGGCAAAAAGGGGCTGCCTGGGCTAGTCTTTACTCTGGGCACTAGATTGTGTCTTCTGAGGCAGGTCGGTCTGAGGGAGCAAGGCGGATATCCGGAAGTTGGTATATGCGCTTTGCGCCTGGCGTATATGTTCCGTGGAAGACCTGCCTTGGCTGCGGAAAAGTTAGAGAAATCCTAGAGTAATGGTCAAGGTAGTCGGCAAGGGCAGACCCACAAAAGAGGCTGAAATCTCGGCCCTGCGCCGGGCCATTGCCGTGGAGCGTCGGGCGCGCTACGCCGATTTTCAGGGGCGCCACAGTACCTTCTCCCATTTCATGCGGGTAACTTCCGATCGTCTGGTGCGGCGGTTTCCTCTCGATCCGGTCTGGACCACCCTGAGAGCATTTTTCCGGCAATATCCCAATGCCGACGTGGCTACGCGCATCAATATCGTCAGCCGGGCTGAAGAGCTTCTTGTTCCTTATTTTGAAGCCATGGGCGCAGAGCCTGCCACCGGAGCAGATGCGGCAGCCGTCGGCGCAAATGCGGGGGTATCCGGAGCAAATGCGGTAGCCGTCGGCGCAAATGCGGGGCCGTCCGGCGCAACTGCGGGAGCCGTCGGCGCCACCAGAAGCGAGCCGGCCAGAGGCCTGCCGACAACAAGCGGACCGGCAGCAAGTGCGCCAACTAAAAGCCGAATAGAAACCCAGGCAGGTGGTCGCACAGAAACTGGAAGAGGCGCTCAAGGCGAAGCTAAGGGCTCTGCCACCGTCATAAGTGCCGGTGCCGGAGCCGCTGTTGCAACGGCACCCAAGACCGGTGTTCGTAAAAGTGGCACCGGTGCTACTGCCGAACGCCCGGCATTTGTTGATATGCGAGGCAAGCCGATATCCGAGATACCAGTGCAGTTCGTCAAGGGCGTCGGTCCGCGTATTGCCAATCTGCTTGCCAAACTGGATGTCAGCACGGTAGAGAAACTGCTCTGCCACTACCCCCGCAAGCATCTCGACTTTTTGAACCGAGAGCATATTCGCGATCTGGTTATCGGCGAGGAAGTGAGTATCTTCGGCACAATTCGCTCGGTGAGCGCTTATCAGGCTAAGCGGGGCAATGTATCCATACTGAGCGCCATAATCTCTGATGGCACCGGCAGTATCATTGTCAGTCGCTTTGTCGGCGGAAAGTCCAATAAGTATTTGCTTGACCGCTACAAAGAGCAATTTCCAAAAGGTGCTCAAGTTCTGGCATCCGGCGTGGTTGAGCGAGACGACTACTCAGGTAAGTTGAAACTCAAGAATGCCGAGATTGAAATATTGAGTCTCTCCGGTGGGGAGCAATTGTCCAGCGGCTACAGCGATGAAGATGCGGATGGATCAATGCCTGAAAGTCTTCATGCCGGGCGACTTGTGCCGGTTTATCCGCTTACTGAGGGGCTTTCGCTTCGCTACCTTAGAAACATCATTCACAATGCTTTGAGCAGTTATGGTGATGGTATCGATGAACTGCTGCCGGATGAAATTCGAGAAACCTATAATTTGATGGGCTTGAAGCAGTCCTTTTTCAACATACACTTTCCGCAGACGCCGGAAGATAAGGATGAAGCGAGGCGGCGCCTGGTTTTTGACGAACTTTTCGGCATACAGCTTCAGATGGCCCATCGCCGCGATCAGTATGAGCAACGAGAAGATGCGCTATCAATCAAGTATGAGCCGGCTGCCGACGGTTACGTCAGTCGGTTGCGGCAGTCCCTGCCGTTTACTCTTACCGGCGCCCAGGAGCGTGTTTTTGGTGAGATAGCCAGAGATCTTGCTTCCAACAAACCCATGCACCGCCTGGTGCAGGGCGATGTCGGTTCCGGAAAGACCGTGGTGGCCCTTATGGCATTCATGGTGGCCATAGAAAACGGCTTTCAGGGTGCCATGATGGCTCCTACCGAAATACTTGCCGAGCAGCATTACCGGCAGTTTCAGCGTCTGCTGGCGCCTTTAGGCTTGCGTGCTTCTCTGGTGCTGGGCAAGCACGGCGTCAAGGAACGGCGTGCCGCCAGGCAAGAGATTCTCTCCGGGCAAAGTCATATTGTGGTGGGAACCCACGCCATTCTGGAAGATGATGTGGAGTTTCAGAATCTGGGCTTGATCATCATCGATGAACAGCATCGTTTCGGCGTTAAGCAAAGAGCCAGGCTGAAAGCCAAGAGTCAGAATCCTGAGCTTCTCACCATGACTGCCACACCGATACCACGGACGATGGCACTAACCATGCACGGTGATCTGGATGTTTCCGAAATCGATGAATTGCCTCCCGGAAGAAAACCGATTATCACTCAACTGGTGCGCCCTTCCCAGAAAAAGGAACTCTGGCAGGAAGTGCGAAAGCAGATAGAGTTAGGGCGGCAGGCGTATATAGTCTTTCCTCTGATAGAAGAGTCGGAGTCGCTCTCGGCCAAGGCTGCTACCCAGGAATACGAAAAGCTGAAAACCGGTGAATTTGCCGATATGAGTCTGGGACTAATGCATGGAAAATTGAAGTCCCAGGAGAAAGATGCCGTCATGGATGCTTTCCGGCGCGGTGAATTTCAGATACTTGTTTCCACCACTGTGATTGAAGTGGGTGTAGACGTTCCCAATTCAACGGTGATGGTCATTGAAAATGCCGACCGCTTCGGCCTGGCGCAGTTGCACCAGTTGCGCGGTCGCGTCGGTCGGGGTGGCGATCAGTCTTATTGTTATCTTGTTTCTGAGATGAAGTCGCAGACAACGCGAGACCGTCTCGGCATTATGGAACAGACCAATGATGGCTTTGTTGTTGCCCAGAAAGATCTGGAAATTCGGGGGCCGGGTGAGTTTCTGGGCTATCGCCAGAGCGGCTTGCCTGATCTTGTGCTGGCCGACCTGGTCAATGATGCGAAAATTCTTGAAGATGCCCGTAATGCTGCTCTCGCCATAATGAAGCTGGACCCCGAGCTGAACAATTATCCGGGCTTGCAAAAGATCTTGCAGAAGCGAGTTACCACAGAGCACACGGAAGCGATGCGCTCCGGCTGAGGCAGCACTTGCTTTGTCCGGGCTCTGTCTGTTTGAAAATTTTGAGGCGCACAAGAAATTTTGGCGAAAATCGCTCAGTCTAATCTTTTTTTTGGTGAATCATCGGAAGTTTGCACGATTTTCCGCATAATTTCGCCTACGACCCCGGTTTGAAAAAGAGACTAAGCAGGCGCCGGACGGTTGTTCTTCTGTTCTCTTGTTTTCTTTCGCTGTCAAGTGCAACTTGGCGCCGCGGCTTGCGTAATAGCTTTTGTTCTAAGTCGCCGAGGTGTGTTTCTATAAATGAGATCGTTTGTGCTGAAAGAGCTGCTTTTGCCTTGTCTTCCGCTGCGGCAAGGAAGATGCTGGAATATATGGTGCAAGGCGTTGTGCCTGTGTTTTCTTTCTAGCTTTGTCCTTTGGCGGGTTATGTCCTTTCTGTTTTGTGGCGTGTCAGCCTGGCAGAAGAGGCGGTTTTTGGCTGTTCCAAGCTTATACTTGTTTCGACATTTCAGAGACCCCTCGATGGTCCCTGTCCGCCCGGCTATCCGGGTCACCGTACCCTGGCTAATGACTTTCAAGGGCGCTCTATTGTAGCTTTCAATCAGAAGATCAATGGCTTTCAGCATCTCTATGGTTCAGCCCTGGTGGCCTTTGAACTTGGAGATGCTTTTGCCTCGCTGCTCTTTGCCGCTAATGAGTTTGCTGAATTTAGCTTTGATTTTGATGGGGTGCGGGCCGAAGACTTGCTGGACCGCCGCAAGGACCTTGTCAATAATCGCACCGGTCGAAAGTTGGGGCGTCAGCTGGCCGCCGGGCATCTGCGGGGCGGTAGGGCTGAACGAGTTCTCATCGCTATGTCGGTCACCTGTATGGAAGAGTCGCCCGAGTTCCTTCCTCACTTCATGGACCAGCGCCTTTTGCGCGCTCCTGATGAAGCCTCTCTCGGTTGTCCGTTTTTACCGAAGCGCAACCTGTTCAATTGGCTTCTAGCTGGTGAACGCGCCGGGATCTTTCGAGGCTGTATAAAGCAAGTTACTAGAGCGGTGCACCACTGGTAGTTTCACCTGCCGTTTCCGGAGCGGTGGTCGGTGCTGTGGCGGGGCGTATCTTTTCGATCGCTTCTTTGACGTTACCGGCATAGGGACCGCTTGGTTCCAGGCTCAAATACTTTTCGTAATTGGAGAGTGCTTGCTCCGTTTCATTGCGAGCCTGGTAGAGGCAGCCCATGGCGTAAAAGGCATTGGCATAGGTCTTATCCAGTTGCACGGCTTTCTGATATTCGGTGAGGGCGTTTTCCATGTTTTCTTTGCCGGTTTCCACCAGACCCATGTTGTAGTGGGCCAGTACGCTGTCAGGCTTGAGTGCCAGGGCTTTCTGGTATTGAGCACCGGCTTCCTCGTACTTTCTCAGACCCAGGTAGACATTGCCCAGGTTGATCAAAGGTTCCACAAACTGAGAATCAAGTTCGATGGCTTTCTTGTACATGGCACTGGCGCCGGAGACGTCGTCTTTGCGTGAGAGTGCCAGACCGAGGTCGTTGAAGGCTTCGGCGGAGCGCGGTGTCAACTGGATGATGCGCTGATAAGATTCGATAGCCGCGTCTACCTTGCCCTGCTGAATGAGATTGTCTGCCAGAAGATTGAGGAGTTCGGTGTCGTTGGGGGCATTGGTGAGCAGTTGTCTGATTCTGAATTCGCCTTTGGAGGGTGTGCCCTCCAGGCTCTCCAGATTGGCGATGGAGATTATGGCGCTGCGATCGTTGGGAGCCAGGCCGAGCGCACTTTCAAGAGCAGAGCGGGCGCCGACGTAATCTTTCAATTTGACTAGCGCTGCTCCCAGTTCCTGGAAGGCAGCCGGGTCTGTTGGCTCGATGCTGAGACCATGGCGGTAGAAACCCACTGCCTGGTTCAAGTCTCCTTGCAAGAGCAGGGTTCGACCGAGGTTTATGTATGCCTGCCCATCATTGGGATTGAGGGCCAGTACTCGCTTGAACTCAGCTTCCGCGGCGGGCAGGTCCTTCTGTTTTTGTTTGATGATGCCCAGGTTATAGTGTGCGTTTGTGTAATTGGGATTGAGTTTGACCACATGTTCGAAGGCCCGGGCGGCGTCTTCCAGTTGACCTGTGGTCTGTAGCACGTAACCGAGACTGTAGCCGGTGGCTGTATCTTGCGGATTGAGGTTTTGAGACTGCCTGTAAGCTTCGATGGCTCCTGTGAAGTCTTTTTGTTTGCTGAGGGCGTCGCCTAATTGAGCGTACCAGTCGGCACGATCTTGCTTTATGGCCAGGGCCCCTCTAAGTTCGCTTATGGCTTCCGGCAGCCGGCCGCGCGCGACTTCGGTTTGCCCCAGAAGGGCATGGGCTTCGGCTACGGAGCCGTCTATTTTGACGGCTTTCGAGAGAGCCTCGGCCGCGCCGCCGTAGTCTTTCATGGCTAGCAAACAGGCACCCTGGTTGAATTGCATGGTGAAATTCTGAGGTTGTGACTGCAAAATCTTCTTGTATTGCTCTGAGGCCATCTGAAAATTGCCTTTGTCCTGGTAGGCGGCCGCCAGTTGGGCGCGTGCTTTCAAATGCTCAGGGTAGGCTTGAACGACTTTCTTCAATTCGGTTATGGCGTCGTCGCGGCTGCCGGCGATGCGCAGGGCTATGCCCAGATTGAGGCGGAAGAGCACCACGTCGGGGCGCAATTTTATGGCTTCGTCGTATTCGTTGACGGCGTCTTGCAGTTCGCCGCGGGCTTGTAAGAGGGAGCCCAGGCTCATGCGGGCAAAGGCGTCATAGGGGCGGATTCTCAAGGCGCGGCGGTATTCGGCGATGGCATTGTCCGTATCGCCGGACTGGTGCATAGCCTCAGCCAGGCTGAGGTGCACGAGCGGGTCGTAGGGGGCATTGATGGCTACCTGTTTAAAGATTTGCAGCGCTTTATCGACTTCCCCGGACTTCATGTAAGAAACGCCCTGGTTGTAGCGCTCCAGGAACTGCCGGGGCATAGGCTGCGGTGTAATCCCCTGGGCCGCGGCGGCGGGGCAGAAACTCAGGTTCACTGTGGGCGCCGGCGTGGCACTTGGCAGGAGCGGCAAGATTAGGACCGCAGCCAGTGTTGTTATAAATGTAGGGGTTCTTCTTGTCTGGAATGACGCCATTGTCTGCTTTGGCATGAACCTGTATCTCTTCCTTTTATTGTCAAGCGGCTTCGGGAGCCCAATTCAATCACAATTATTGCCCAAGAGACGCCAGTTTCCAAAGGAAGTTCCTCTTACCTTGATCGGCGCCCTGAAGCCCTGGAACCCGCACAGGGGCGGTAGTCAAGAGGGCAAAGGCGGGACTGTTCCCATTTTTGTCTTAGACAGGTTGGCTAAATTCTGTCGCTGGTTTTTGTACAGGTTGCACATTGTTCTGAATGTGACAGCCGGTGTACATTAGAGATATAGAGGCGAAGGGAAGTTAGAGGGACGCTTACAGGCAATCATGCTTCTGTAGCGCTTATCTCGCGGTTGAACCACTTAAATCAATTCAACACCGGGTCCCTGTTCCACCAGCAAAAGGCTGATCGAACCACTTTCCAACACAAAGCGCCTCTAGGCACGGCATCCACTGTCCGTTGTTTGTTGATTCCAAAGAGAATAGGTTGTTTATGAGAGCTGTTTTTGCAGCAAAACCTGAAAAATCTTCCAGAGCGAGAGCTTACCAGTCTACTTATCTGTAGCGGGCCTGAGATCAATAGACAGAGCCTCGCGCTTGCTCGTGAGCTTTCGAATAGATTCGACACATTCGAGCAAGAAAAGACGACTCCCTTGAGAGAGCGCGTCAGAGGCTCCAGAAGGCATCAAAGTCAAACAAAAAAATCATTCCCAATCAATGGGTGTGTTTACTGTGGCATATCGGCTCAAAGCTGGTACCGCTAGCGGTGGCACAGGCATACCCCAAGCGAGTGCATCATGGCCGTTTATAAGAGAGAGTTGCAGCGTAAGCGTTTTCCCCAAGTGGAAAGAACCGCCGGCGTCACTAATTACGAAGAGTTAGCCGCCAGGGCGCTGGGCAATTCTATTAATCACCTCAACAATGCTTATTCGCAGAAGCTTTCCGGTGCCGAAGGGGCCGTTGAGTTCCGCGACGAAGGTGTTTATACCTACGACAACCAGGGACGTCGTTATCTCGACTGTCTGGGCGGCTTCGGCATTTTCAACGTCGGTCACCGCCATCCTAAAGTTATTAATGCCGTCAAGGCTCAGCTTGATCAAGTTGCCCTGCACTCCCAGGAGCTCATCAATCCCTGGGCGGCTCACCTGGCCAGCCAGTTGGCCGCAGTGGCGCCGGGCGATCTGCAATATTGCTTCTTTGGCAATAGCGGCTCGGAAGCTGTGGAAGGGGCAATCAAGCTGGCTCGTTTGTACACCGGCAAAACCGAGATTATTTCCACCAAAAATGCCTACCACGGTGTCAGCATGGGGGCTCTCTCGGCCACGGGGCGTGATGTTTTTCGTAAGCCCTTCGAGCCTCTATTGAACGGTTTCGTGCATGTACCCTTCGGCGATATCGCAGCGCTGGAAGCAGCCATCAATGAAAATACCGCGGCCGTCATCCTGGAACCTATTCAGGGTGAAGGCGGTATTAACGTGCCTCCCGCAGGCTATCTGCGCAAAGTGCGTCAACTGACTCGCAAGAAGGGCGTGCTCTTGATTCTGGACGAAGTGCAGACCGGCATGGGTCGCACTGGTCGCATGTTCGCTTGTGAGCATGAAGGTGTTGTGCCTGATATTCTCTGTCTGGCTAAAGCTCTGGGCGGGGGCGTTATGCCCATCGGCTGCTTCATGGCTTCTGCCAAGGTTTGGAAGGTTCTGGAGCCGAATCCCACCATTCACAACTCTACTTTCGGCGGCAACCCGCTCGCCTGTTCTGCCGCTTCGGCTTGTGTGGAAGTGCTCCTGGAAGAGCACCTTCCAGCCCGCGCTGCCGTCATGGGCAATTATTTCATGCGCAAATTGAATGAGCTGAAGGAGCGTTACCCCGCTCATGTGGCCGATGTGCGCGGTAAGGGTTTGCTTATCGGTTTGGAGTTCACCAGTAAGGAACTGCGCGAGGCCGTTCAGGTGGAGCTTTTCTACCGGGGCGTGCTGGTGGCCGGTACCCTCAATGCCAATCGTACCTTCAGGATTGAGCCTCCCCTCATCATTACCGAGTCCCAGATTAACTTCATGATCGAAGCTCTGGAGTCTATTCTTCTGGAAATTGGTACCGATGAACTATCGGAGATGGCTGCTCAGGCTAATGCCGAGATCGGTGCCGCTGCCAAAACCGCCCGTCGCCGCTCTCGCAAAGTGGAGGCGCCTCGCGCCGACATTGCTCCCGAACCGGCCGGACGGATATTGGCGCCGGTGAAGGCCGCCGCTACCAGCAAGGGGCCGAAGGCAAAGACCGCCAAACGGAAGCCGAAGAAAGGCAAGAAAGTAAAAGCCAAGTCTGTGTACAAAGCCAAGGGCAGGAAGTAATCATGTCTCAAGCAAATACCTCGCACATCCTGGAAGAGAAACTGAAGCGTCTTTCCGATCCCTCTGATATTGCTGCCACCCTCAAGGCTTACCTAGAAATTGAGAGGCAAAATCACAGTGAACGTGAGGCAGTTTTCTCTTCCCCTCTTACATCGGCTCGCGTCATTTGCCTTGACCGACTGAAAGCAGTCTGATTTTCATTTTAGTCAGCGCCGGGTGACCGGCCCTTGACTCTGTTTGAGATTTCGATTATATTGGAAATATGAAAACAAAAGAAGCCGTCAGTGCCCTTCAGGCTCTGGCGCAAGAGACAAGGCTGGAAATATTCAGGCTGCTGGTTCGCAAAGGTCCTGGCGGCATGGCCGCTGGAGAGTTGAGTGGACATTTCGCTATTCCGTCGGCCACAATGTCCTTTCATTTGAAAGAGCTGAGCCAGGCCGGCTTGCTTGTCTCCCGGCGCGAAAGTCGTTCCATTATTTATTCCGCTAACTATGAGCATATGCAGTTGCTCTTGGGCTTTTTGCTGGAGAACTGCTGCTCTGACAACGGAGGCAAGTGCTGATGAAGAGATTTCATGTCCATCTGGCCGTGGCTGACTTGGAAGAGTCGATCAAGTTTTACTCGACTTTTTTCAATTCGCCGCCTGCGGTTCGGAAGGACGATTATGCCAAGTGGATGCTCGATGATCCGCGTCTCAACTTCGCGGTTTCTGAAAGAGGTCGGGCGCCCGGTTTGGATCACCTGGGTTTGCAGGTGGAAGACGGGGATGAACTGAAGCAGGTTTCCCTGCGGCTGAAAGAAGCCGGCAAACCGGTTCTGGAACAGGAACAAACCACCTGTTGCTACGCTCAATCCGACAAGACCTGGGTGATGGATCCACAGGGTGTGCCCTGGGAAACCTTCTACACCACCGGTTCTGCCACTACATATGGTGAAGATGCCGAACTGCAAATGCCGGCAAAGTCGGCTTGTTGCGCTCCGGCATCAGATATGGCAGCAGTTTCAGTCGGCATTGATTGCAGTAAGGATGGCGGGCGAAAGGATGGTGAGAGGTGAAAGTGATCTTTGCCTGCGTGCATAACGCGGGCCGCTCGCAGATGGCTGCTGCTTTCTTTAATCAGTTTTCCGATTCGGAAAAAGCCCTGGCCGTCTCGGCCGGCACCGCCCCTGGTGAGGGTGTCCATGCCTGCGTTTTAACGTCCATGCAGGCGGTGGGGCTTGATCTCTCGTCTGCCAGACCGCAGCTTCTGACGGAAGAGTTGGCTGAGGATGCTGACATGCTCATCACTATGGGCTGTGGCGAGGCCTGTCCCCATGTGCCCGGGCTCAAGCGCGATGATTGGCCACTATCTGATCCGAAAGGTAAGTCTGAGGAAGAGGTGAATTTGATTCGAGATGAGATTAAGGAGCGGGTGCTGGCTTTCTTGAAGCGCCATGACCTGCTGAAAGTAAATGTTAGCGCGGTCTAGAAACAGGAGAGGTAGTGTCGTGAAAATCAAAGTGTTTGAGCCGCCCATGTGTTGTTCGACCGGTCTTTGCGGTCCTTCGGTAGATCCGCTTCTGGTGGAGTTTTCCGCCAATCTCGACTGGTTGAAACGCAGCGGCGTTGAAGTTGAGCGTTACAACCTCTCGCAAACGCCTGCTGCCTTTGTCGGCAATGAAACAGTGCGAGAGCTTTTGCAGAAGTTTGGTAACGACTGCCTGCCGCTTGTCATTGCCGATGGTGCCGTCGCTTTTCAGGGGCACTATCCGGAGAAAAGTGAGCTGGCAAAATTGGTGGGACTGGCTATGGAAACCGGTGGCAGCTCTTTGAAATTCGTGGTGCAGGCAGCCGGTGATGCCGGTGCCTGCTGCTCTGAAGCGGCATCGGCGGCAGATGCTTGCGCCACTGATGAGCGGGTGGAAAATTCGAAGAAGAAGGGCAATTCTTGCTGTTCTTGAGTTATAACAATTGATAGGTGGAGTATGAATCTTCTGGAAGCGGCGGCCCGCTATATGTTCTTCACCGGCAAAGGGGGCGTCGGTAAGACCTCGGTTTCTTGTGCTGCGGCCATAGCTCTTGCCGACAGCGGCAAAAAGGTGCTCCTCGTCAGTACCGATCCGGCATCCAATCTGGACGAAGTTTTGCAGGTGCCGCTGGGTAGTGCACCAAAAGCGATACCGCTTGTGCCGGGACTCTTTGCGCTCAATTTAGATCCGGAGGTGGCTGCTCATGCTTATCGCGAACGCCTGGTCGGCCCTTATCGAGGGCTTCTGCCTGAGGCTACTGTTAGAAGTATGGAGGAGCAGCTTTCCGGTTCCTGCACCACCGAGATAGCGGCATTTGACGAGTTCGCCAAGCTGATCGGAGACCAGGGTGCGACTGAACAATACGATCATGTAATCTTTGACACGGCACCCACCGGTCATACCATGCGCTTGCTGTCGCTGCCCGAGTCCTGGAGTACATTCATCGCCGACAATACCACAGGCATGTCCTGTCTTGGTCCGCTTTCCGGCTTAGAGGCCCAGCAGGAGGTGTATCAGCACGCCGTACAAACTCTCAAGGATCCATTGCGAACTCTTCTTTTGCTCGTGGCTCGTCCGGAGAAAACGGCCTTGCGGGAGGCCGCACAAACCAGCGCCGAGTTGAGCGATATAGGTGTCAGCAATCAGGGGCTGGTATTGAACGGGGTCTTCCAGGCTGCCGATCCTGCCGATGAGCTGGCCGCAGCCTGGCAAGCCAGAGCCGAGGCGGCCATGGCGGAACTTCCCGCTTCCCTCGCCGCTCTGCCCCTGCAAAAGGTTTCACTGAGTGCGGTGGCGCTGCTTGGTGTGGGGGCGCTACGCGGTGTTTTCGGAGCAGCAGTGGAGCCCGCACTGCCGGCAGTGGCAAGTGGCGCTGGCCGGGAACTGCCTGCCGCTCTTTCCAAACTGGTTGATGAACTGGAACAGGCCGGTGCGGGCGTGATTATGACCATGGGCAAAGGCGGTGTGGGCAAAACTAGTGTGGCGGCGGCCATTGCCGTTGAGCTGGCCCTTCGCGGTCATGTAGTGCATCTCAGTACTACCGATCCGGCGGCCCATGTTTCCTGGGTGGTGGATGCTCCCGTGGCCAATTTGACCATCAGCAGTATCAACCCGGCGCAAGAGACGAAGAGCTACTGCCAGGAGGTGATAGCGAGCGCCGGAGCCAATTTGGATGAGAAGGGTTTAGCCCTTCTGGAGGAAGATTTGCGTTCGCCTTGCACGGAGGAAGTGGCGGTATTCAGAGCTTTTGCCGGCACAGTGGCTGAGGGTAAGAATGGCTTTGTGGTGCTCGATACCGCTCCCACCGGGCATACCATTTTGCTTCTCGATGCCGCTCAGGCTTATCACCGGGAAGTTCTCAGGCAGACAAGCAATATGCCTGATGCCGTCTTAAATCTGCTGCCCCGGCTGAGAGATTCCGCTTTCACCCGTGTTCTCATTGTCACCCTGGCCGAGGCCACGCCGGTGCATGAAGCCGAAAGGTTGCAGGCTGATTTAAGGCGGGCCGGCATTGAACCCTTTGCCTGGGTGATCAATCAGTCTCTTTCCCCTGTCGCTACGCAAGACCCTGTTCTTTTTAGGAGGCAGAGCAATGAACAGCAGTACATCAAGGAAGTTGCCGAGGGCTTGAGTAAGCGGGTTTATCTTATTCCCTGGCTAAAAAATCCGCCCACCGGGGTGGACGGATTGAAAGCTATGTTTCAGGAACCGGCGCCTCTGGGAGCGGTTCGATAAGATCTGGGCGATGAGGGATTCGAACCCCCGACCTTTACTGTGTGATAGTACTGCGCTACCAACTGCGCT
This sequence comes from Candidatus Obscuribacter sp., assembly GCA_016712465.1. Taxonomy (GTDB): domain Bacteria; phylum Cyanobacteriota; class Vampirovibrionia; order Obscuribacterales; family Obscuribacteraceae; genus Obscuribacter. The sequence goes on along the minus strand of JADJQZ010000001.1, from coordinate 5,274,932 downwards.
AATCGCCCCTGTGAGCCGATGTGTTTCGGCCTGACTCCTGAATCTTAACATGGAAGAGTTTTCTTGAAAGCAGCTGGAAACTTCTTGTTAACGTCTTCAGTGCAGGCTTCCGGTGACAGCCTCCACGGCCTTAATGAGGCTGCCGTCTCTAAGCATTTTTTCAACAAGTGTAATATCGCCGGAAACCTGACGGTCTTTCACGAGGAAAGGCACTGTGCGGCGAACGGCATGGTGGGCGGCCTCTACTCCAACACCGGCTTTCAGGCGAGTCTTGAGAAGGTGTCCGGGCACGAAATCCTTTGCATCCCATTCCCTGGGGCTGTGGTCCACAGGAGGTTTGTCATCGTCTTGAGCGGCGGCTTCCCGTCCGCCCAATTCCACTCTTCCCGTGCGCAAATCAAGGGCCTGACAGGCAAGTAGCAGTTCGATAGCGAGAACGCGGGTGGCATTGTCGAGAATGGTGCGAGCTTTTCTAGCGGCGATGGTGCCCATGGAGACATGATCTTCCTGGTTTGCGGAAGTGGGAATAGAATCCACGCAGGCCGGATGCGCCAGCACTTTATTTTCGGAAACCAGAGCGGCGGCAGTGTATTGGGCAATCATGTAACCTGAATTGAGACCGCCTTCCAGAGTAAGAAAACCCGGAAGCCCGTTGGAAAGCGCCGGATTGACCAACCTTTCCGCCCGTCTCTCAGAGATATTGGCCAGTTCGGCAATGGCCATGCCCACATAGTCCATGACCAGGGCCAGGGGCTGGCCGTGGAAGTTGCCGCCTGAAATGACGGCGCCGGCGAAGACGAGGGGATTGTCGGTGGCGGAGTTGATTTCAATGGAAAGCACTTCCCTGGCATGCTTGAAGGCCTGACGGCTGGCCCCGTGCACCTGGGGCATGCATCTCAGGGAATAGGCATCCTGCACCAGGGGGCAATCTTTGTGACTTTCCATGACCTCGCTTTCTTCCAGAAGCAGCATCAGGTTCTGGGCCGAGGCTTTCTGTCCCGGGTGGGGGCGCACATCGTGAATATTAGCCAGGAAGGGTTTCTTGGAGCCCATCTGGGCTTCCAGGGTGACGGCACCGACGATGTCGGCTATTTTAGCCAGGCGTTCGGCTTCAAGCAGGGTCAGGCAGCCGACGGCGCTCATCACCTGGGTACCGTTAGTGAGGGCCAGTCCTTCTTTCGCTTTCAGGGTAACGGGTTGCAGCTTTGCTTCTGCCAGAGCCTCCAGCCCGTTCAGCCGCTTTCCTTTGTACTCGGCTTCGCCCTCACCGGTGAGCACCAGCGCCAGATGCGAAAGGGGCGCCAGATCTCCGGAGGCACCCACCGAACCTTGTTGGGGAATGACGGGATGAACACCGCTGTTGAGCAGAGCCAGAAGCAAATCCACCACCTCCGGGCGGATACCCGAGAAACCCTTGGCCAGGGCATTGGCTCTCAAGAGGGTAATGGCGCGTACTACGTCCTGGGGGAAGGGTTCGCCCACGCCGCAGGAATGGGAGGCCAGGAAGTTTTTTTGAAGTTCTTCCGTGGCTTCCGGGGGAATATAAACATCCTTAAATTTGCCGAAGCCGGTGGTGATTCCATAGACCACCTCACGCCTGGCCAGAAAGTCGTCTACCACCCGGCGGGAATTGCGGAGCTGCTCGAGGGCTTGCTCAGAGAGCTGGACCGGCACGAAGTCCAGTGCCACGGCTTCTACGTCTTCAATTGTGAGAGTGTGTCCGTCCAGCTTGAGAGCAGTGCCCTCTCTGCTTGCCTTTGCCATGCTCAGCTCCCTGCTTGTTTGCTACCCAGCGCTTCCAAGGATATCGGACAGGAGCAATCGCACCGTGAAAAATATCCCAGAAGGAGAGTTTATTAAGAGGAACAAAGGTTGAGGGGGAGACGTCCGCCTATTTATGCGCCGATGCCTGTAAGTGGTAAGTGGTAATATGTTTCGTACTGGTTGATTTCCGGGTGGCAGCCACCGGTAAGGTTTACTGTGTTTCCAATCGTTATTGCCGGGGTTTATTTCTAAATGAAAGCCTTGAAACCCATTGCTCCCAGTGTTGAGGCTGCAAGCCGCAACAGATGGTTGTTGCCCGGCAAGAGCGGTTTACTGAGCCTTTCCTTTATCTTGCTACTGGCTGGCGCACCGGCATGGGCTGCCATCGGTAGTGACCCGCGTCTGGCTCAGTTGGAAGTGAAGTTTTTCAAGCATCCCTATCCCAAGGATGATGACGGGCAGCGCCTGGAACGCCTTGAGAAGATGGTCTTTGGCGAGGTCAAGACTGGAGCCGACTTAGACCGGCTGAAGGCTCTGGCTGATACCGTGCCAAATCTCTCTTCCGTCACCGTTGCCGATGAAGAAGAACCGGCTGCCGGCAATCGCACTGCCGGTGGTGGCAGTAATACTCTCGATATAACCGACAAGGGGTCTGGCCGCGGTGTTGCTCCACCAGTACAGAAAGGAGCCGGATCAACGGTCCTGAGCGGCGAGAGCAAGTACCCGGCTGTCACGGCCCTGGAGCAGAGCCTCTTCAGTCGCGACTATGCCGGGGAGCCGGTGGCTGATCGCCTGAACCGACTTGAAACTAAGGTCTTCGGCAAGCCTTCCAAGTTTACAGATCTCAGTGAGCGGGTTGATGCTCTCAAAGAGCGCACCCGGGTAGATGTGGCTAAGAAGCCGCCGCCGGGCTCTGACTGGGTGGAAGATGAGGATGATGAAGGCGCTTATCCGACGCCGGCTCGTGCCACCTCGCGCAACTACACCGAGCCTGTAGCTCGCACCGATGGCGACGATGCCCGCAGTTTCAGCGGTCGCGATCTGCGCAAAGACATGCAACGGGCCTTTGGTAGTTCTTATCCCGGTGGTGGCGGCAGTTATGGTTCCGGCGGCACCGGTTCCAGCGGCAGTTATGGCACCGGCAACAGTGCCAGCGGCGCCTATGGCATGGGTGGTGGTTCCGGCTTCAGTACCGGCGGTGGTTCTTCGGCCGGTGCCGGTAAACGCGGCTCCGTTTTTAGCTCGGGTGGTGGTTATGGTTCTTCTGCTTCCTCCCGTTCCGGTAGTCGCGGCGGTGTGGGGCTAATTAATCCTGAAGACGATGACGATGATATGCCGCCGCCGCGATCTGCTTCCCCGGCTCCAGGTGGTGCCAGACCGGATGCCCCCATGATGGGAGCGGTTGGTATAAGCCAGAAAGTTACCTCCCTTGAGACGGCCGTGCTTGGCAAGAATTTCGCCAAGGATCCCTTAATTGATAGGGTGGCTCGCCTTGAACAGACAGTTTTACCCAAGCAAGCCGAAGCCAATGCTTCCCTGAGCTTGCCCGAGCGGGTCAGCAAGCTTCTAGAGAAAGTGCCGATTGCCGCCGGCTCCAGCAATGGCGGCAGAAGCATGGCTTCCTCCTCTCGCGGCGGCAAGCGTCGCGGCGGTGACGATTTCGATGATGACGAGGATATGGATATGGGCAGCATGTCCGGTATGTCCGGCATGTCGGCTATGCCCGGTGGTGGTACCAAATCCGGTGGACTGGGTAAGATCATAAATTCGATCGGAAACATGCTTGGAAGCGGCTTTGTAGGCGGTTATGCCATGCCTGGTGGGACCATGGTGCGAGATCCCAGTACCGGTTATCTTGTTGATACCATGACCGGTAATATGATCAACCCCAGCACCGGGGCAGTGGTGGGTCGCACCACGGCCATACCGGGGGCCACCATGGGCATGCCGCTGGGCGGTACGACCATGGGTATGCCCTACGGCACCACCATGGGTATGCCCCTTGGCTCCACCGGCTATCCCATCAACACCATGCCTTACGGCAATCCATATCCCTACGGCAATCCCATGCCTATGGGCGGCTACAGTTCTTTCAACAACGGCTTCTCGCCCTATGGTTATGGCGGCACCGGCTTGCGCTTCGGTACAGGCGGCTTTGGCCTGGGCACCGGCGGACTGAGATTCGGAGGCATGTGGCCTTAGTTTGCTGTTAGTCATCGGTGGCACTGGCTTTTTAGGCGGCAAAGTAGTTGAGCTTTTGCTGGCCGCCGAATATCCCATTCGCCTTCTCACTCGCGGCGCCGGAGACTGGAAGACGTCCAATCTTTCTCAGTATCGCAAGCGCGGCATTGAAGTAGTGGTCGGTCCCCTGGAAGACGATGAAGTGCTTTCCAGAGCGGTGGAAGGCGCTACTTGTGTGATCAATATCTCCGGTAGTTTTCGCCTGGTCTCGGAAAGACGTGATAGTCCTTACGAGTATCTCAACGTTGATCTTGTGGAGAAGTTGGTGCATCTATGCAATGAATTCGGCGTGCAGCGCTTCTTGCACATTAGCTGTCTTGGCTCGAGGCTGGAGAGCGAAAGTTTTTTTCTTTCCACCAAGAGTGAAGGTGAATCGATTTTGCGGGAATCATCGCTCTACTGGACCATTTTCCGTCCTTCTTATATGTTCGGAGAACGCTTTCCCTTTATTGAAATGCTCAAGCCGATTATCACTTTTAAGCCCTTCCTCGGTGTGGTGGGAAGCGGCTTGAATCGCATTCAGCCTGTGCTGGTGGACGATGTGGCCAAGGCCATTGTCGACTCCATCTACGACAAAGAAACGGCGCGAAAGACCTATGATCTGGGTGGACCTTTCGATTACGCTTTCGTGGACTTGCTGCAAATGGTGCGTGATGAATTCGATCTGAGCGGAGGGGTGATGACCATTCCCAGTCAGCTATCGGGTAAGGTCTTCGACATGGTCAAAAATATTATGCCGAAGAATACTCTCAATCTGGAACTGGCACAGCTACTGATTGCCGACTCTTTTGCCGAGGATGAATCGGCTCGGGAATATTTCGAACTTTCCAACATAGCCCTGGAAGATCATTTGCCTGCCATCGTGGAAACGCTGAAAGAGAAAAAGTCCGGCAAGGGCAAGTCGTAGGTTCAGGAATTCTGGTTAGGGATTCTGAAGCAGCTTAAGCCTTCCACCATAAGGATCAGTTCCAAATGTGCTAACTTTGTTGACTATATTTGCTATCTGCTAGGGATTCCTGGATCTTGTGAGGGTTCTTTCATGATCAAACTGAGCAAGCCTGTTCAGCTTCTTCAATGGGGTGAGGGCACTAATACAACCAATCAGCGTTGGATCGAGATTGGCAAGGGGCGTATTTCCGGTCGTCCCCGCACCGTTGATGGTGTGACAAGTGTTGTCATTATTCTGGATGGTTCTCTTAACAAGGTGGATGCCAAGCGTGAAGTGGACTACGTGAAGGTGATGCAGAAAGGCGAAGGCATGACTCCTCGCGCCGATCGCTGGGGTGAAGTGGCCATGGGCACGCTGAAAGCTGTGACCGGCAATCTGGTTACCATAGAAGTGAAGGCCGCCACCAAGGTCGGACCTTAATAGGCGCCATCGCTAAGCCTCTACTTATTTAGACTTTCGAAGCAAGCTACCTGGTGGCTTGCTTTGTTCTTCTGGTGTAGTCCTGTTCAATTACTTGTTTGACGCCCTGAACAATTTCCTTCTGTACCATCTTGAGGGCCAGTGAGGCTACGGGTCTTGGTATGGCTGGACCCGGGTCAATTTCCAGGGTGTAGGAAACCTGGCAACGGCCGTCGCTCATCGGGGTCAGTTTCCATTCACCGGTTGCTGATTTGAAGGTGCCGTCCACCATATGCCAGCGCAGCATATCGGGCTTGGCGCCAATCTCGTTGATGGTGTGCTGGCAGGTCTGCTTGACAAACATCTGTGGTTTTAAGTCTGTTTCCAGATAAACGGTTTTTTCGTCTTGCTTGAGAACGCGGGACGACTTAACTCTGGGGAAGAGCCTGGGATAGTGATTGAAGTCTGTCAGGTTGTCCCAGACGAAATCTCTGGGGGCCTTGATGACGGCTTCCACGGTAGCCCGGGAAAGTTTGGTATCGCTCTTGGTATTTTGCTTGGAGAAGAAAGGAAAAAGCGATGCCTGCTCGGTGTTGGCGTCCATGAGGGCACGGCGATTGTTGTCTGACATCTGGCTCTGGGCTGACTTACCCACCGTCGCATCGGCAATAGTGGGCAGGTGCATGGCTTGTTTGACGTCGCCGGCCAGGGCGCCGGGGGCTGCCAAAAGCACCGCGCCGCTAAGCAAAGTCAGAAGAGCCGACATCCTCTTGGCTTGTAGTAATCTGGTTTGGCCAGTCTTCACGGGTCCCCTTTTCCCTGCGCTGACGACGGCCAGCCCGGGAGATGATTCTCTTTTGATTGGCATGGTTGGCTAGTACTCTTCTATCTGTACCACAGAGCGAAGGGGGTTATCGAGCTATTTAATCCAACTTTGCCACAGACTACTTTACTTTCATCCTGCTGACCATATTCCGCTATTGTACCTCTGGCGTCAATGAGAGCGGATGGTCCGGTATTGGCGGCAAAGACAAAGTAACGCCGGTTTTCAACAGCGCGAAAGACGGCAAAGGCGAGCATTTGCTTGCCGCAATTGGATTTATGAAACCAGGCCAGGTCGGAAATGTTAACAAGCAGCTCGGCTCCTTCCCGGCAAGTGGCGGCGGTGAGTTCCGGGGAGATGGATTCGAAGCAAATGAGGGGACCGACCCTGGCCAGGTTGAGGGGCAGAAGGGCCGGCTGCTTTCCGGCGGCAAAGCCGCTTCCTGAAGGGGTATTGGTCCACCTTCTCACCCACTCGGGCAGGTACTTGACAAAGAGGGGCGTGTATTCGCCCAGGGGCACTAGATAGCGTTTGTGATAGGCTTCCTGGCACTTCAGACCGCTGCTTGATACGCCGAAGGCGGCGTTGTAAGGGTGGTCAAGGCTCTGGCGGTCCATGGCGCCTACGACGATGTCGGTTTTGTGCTCAACGGCAGACTTCTTGAGCCAGTTTAAGACTTCCGGACATTCATTCAAATAAGCCGGCAGGGCTCCCTCTGGTAAAACCGTCAAACCATGCAAGTTGTCGGTTCCGGCTGTCTTAAAGAGCAGGTCGTAGCGTTCCATAATTTCCGTAAGAGAATACCTGTGTGAGGTTTTCTGCATGTCGATATTGATAGCCCCTTCCAGAATGGCTACATTATGCTCGGGCTTTAAATTGATGTTAGAGCCCTGCACCAGACCGGGTGCCACATAGGCGCCCATCAGGAGTGCCGTGCCGAGGCAGTAGTAGAAGGCGCTGTCTTTGTTTTCGGCAAAGAGGCGCTTGAGGGCGGGAATTTCCGTAAAGGCGGCAAAGAGGCAGGCGAAAGCCAGATTTGCCGCCACCAGCACATAAGAAAGTCCGATGCCGCCGAAGACAGAGGCACCCTGGATGAGCATACCCTGGCGATACTGGGTGTACTCGAGCATGCTCCAGGGCACGCCGAGAAAGTCGGGACTGTTGCCTATTTTGTTGACGATCAGTACCCATACCAGGGGAATCACCGAGAGGGCCGGAATCATCCACTTTCCGCCCTGCTTCTGGTCTGCGCGTTTGAAGGTGAAACCGGCACAGATGGGCAGTCTTGCCGCTACAACGCTGAAGATGGCAATAATCAGGGCCTGGTGGAAGGAGACGATGAGCCAGGCCAGCACGGACAATCCCGTACCGGCCAGACCAGGAAAGCCCATCCAGTCTAGCGGCGCCAGGTTCAAGTACCAGTGCAGGTAGACGAGATTGTACCCAAGACCGAAGCACAGCCCCAGAAGCCACTGTCTGATCAGGGACTGGCTGGCATAAATCATGAGAAAGAGGGGCGCAAGAGCAAACCAGGCCAGATACCATTGCTCCAGTCCGGGAGCGGAAAGGCCCAGGATGGCGCCAAAGAGCAAAGCCATGAAGGGGTTCTGCATTAGGCCTTTTTCTTCAAAAGCGTGCTGCAAAAAAGCGCCCGGGCGGCTGTTGGCTTTGGAAGCAGTTTCTTTGCTCCCCGTATTTTTTTGCTTGCCGGTTTTCTTGGTTGCCGTGGCCATATCCTTAGTTTCTAGGTTCGTAATACAGGCTGTCTCACCTGATTTTAAAGCCGCTAGTGCAAATTGGAGTGGCCTGTCGACCACTCCAATTTCGCTTTTCATCTTAACTTCCCGAGAAGCTGCCCCTGTGCCAGGCACAGGGAAGGGAATTATTACTTATCTTTATTTGCAGCTTTTTCGGCTTTCTCGGCCTTGCTGTCGGCGGGAACGGCACCTTTAGTGAGTTCCGCTTTGACGCGGGCTTCGATTTCTTTCAACATGTCCGGATTGGCTTCCAGGAAGTTGCGGGCCTGGTCGCGACCCTGACCGATACGGTCTTCTTTGTAGCTGAACCAGGTGCCGGACTTCTTAACGATATCCATTTCGGCAGCCATATCGAGCAAGCAACCGGCAGAGTTGATGCCGCGACCGTAGATGATGTCGAATTCGGCGATGCGGAAAGGCGGAGCTACTTTGTTTTTCACTACTTTCACTTTGACGCGGTTACCGATTTCGCTGCCGTCTTTCTTGAGGGTCTCAATCTTACGGATATCCAGGCGGACCGAGGCGTAGAATTTGAGCGCGTTTCCACCGGTTGTGGTTTCGGGGTTGCCGTACATGACGCCGATCTTCTGTCTGAGCTGGTTGATGAAGATGACGATGGTGTGGGTCTTAGCTACCACGGCCGTGAGTTTGCGCAGGGCCTGGCTCATCAGGCGGGCTTGCAGACCAGGCAGGCTGTCGCCCATTTCGCCTTCAATCTCGGCTTTCGGCACCAGAGCCGCTACGGAGTCGACGATGACCAGGTCTACAGCTCCGGAGCGCACCAGTTGCTCGGTGATCTCGAGGGCTTGTTCGCCGGTGTCGGGCTGCGAGATAAGCAACTCATCGACGTTTACGCCCAGGGCCCGAGCGTATTCGGGATCCATGGCGTGTTCGGCGTCGACTATGGCGGCGATGCCGCCCAGTTTTTGTACTTCTGCTGCCACGTGCTGAGCCAGGGTGGTTTTACCGGAAGATTCAGGTCCGTAGATTTCTATGATTCGACCTCTCGGCAGACCGCCGATACCCAGGGCCACGTCCAGGGAAAGAGCACCGGTGGGTACTACTTCTACCGAGGTGTGACGGGAATCGCCCAACTTCATGATGGAGCCGTCGCCGTATTGCTTCTTGATGGAATCAAGAGCCAGTCCGAGGGCCTTCAGCCTTTCCTGGGAAGGCGTAGGCTCATTTTTGCTTGCTTTGTCGGCAGAGGCTTTGCTTGGCTTTTCCGTGTTCTTTTCCACTTGCGTTTTCTCTTTTGTGACTACCGCCATATTAATTCTCCTCAAATAGATAAGCTAAAGCTCAAGCTATCGCCAAACCATACAAATAGCGCAAGCCTTTCAAAAAGGCATATTTAAACTGTGCTGATAAATCTGCACACCCGGCAAATTATAACGGCTTTGCCCCTCAGCTCGAATTAAAACTCAGCAGGAAACCCGCTTGCTGTCTAGTGTATATGCGATCGGTGCAGTTTGCTGGGCGGATTTATGGCATAGATCCTGGTGGGATCCTTGCTTTTGCCATCCTTGCTAGATAGTTCTTTCGAGGGGAACCTCTTGGGAAGTTATAAAAAGGGTGGCGGGGGTATAAAAAGGTTGTTACCCAACAAAAAACAACCGAAGGGTAATACAGATAACGTTATCTCACGCGGCTTAGTTCAATAAAGTCGGAGAAAACTTGTCATGTTTAATATTTCGCGGGATAAGCATAAGAGGTCAGACCTATGAAAGGTGCTCAGAGACTGTTCAGTTTGAGACAGTCGGAGATTTTCGAATCCTTCAATCCCGTGGAACTGGGGCGGCTTTTAGGCATCTTAGAAGAGCTGGAGCTGCCCAAGCACCATCTGATTTTCTCTCCCGGCACCCCCTGTGACGCCATCTACTTTATAGAGAAGGGGCGGGTGCGGGTGACCAGGCTTTCCACTGAAGGCAAAACCGTAATTCTGGCTCTGCTCGGGCCGGGCGACATGATAGGCGAAGCGGCCTGGGAGACCGACGAGCACGATAGTTATGCTGAAACACTGGAAGACAGCCGCATTTACCAGATTGGCCGGGAAGCCTTCCTCAATTTCGTGCGGGAGAATCCTGAATTTGGTTTGCGCTTTATAGGAATTCTCGGCGATAGGCTCAAGCAAGCCCAGGCGCGTATCGAAGATCTGGTTTTCAGGCAAGTTCCCAGCCGCGTCGCCCGTTTGCTGGTGACACTGGCCGAAACACACGGCAAGGTTACTCCCAACGGCGTGCGAGTGGAATTTCCTCTCACCCATCAAGAAATCGCCGATATGGTTGGCTCCAGCCGGGTTACCGTCACTCAGATCTTGAATAGATTCCGTGACAGCCACTGGATCGATATCGAGTCCAAGCGAGTCACCATCCACAATATGAATGCCCTGGAAGAACTGGTGCGACATCTCTGAACTTTCGCTTTGAGAAATTGACCGACACCCCGGAGCAAGTGCAGCTTCTGCATGGTTGGTTGAACGCGCCCCATGTGGCTGAGCGCTGGGACGGACCTTTAACCCTGGCGGCAGTGCAGGAATCTTATTTCAAAGACGAGGTAGAGAAGTGCGAGCGCTTCCTGGTCTATCTTGATGGCCAGCCATTGGCCTATATTCAAAGTTATATAGCCTGCCTTTGCTCAGACGGCTGGTGGGAAGACATTACCGATCCAGGCACTGTAGGCATCGACTTCTTTATCGGTGAGGCCGGCAAGCTCAATCACGGTCTTGGTACGGCATTGCTGCAAGCCTTTGCCCGCAAGCTATTCTCGAATCCTTCCGTGAACAGGATAATATCCGACCCTTCACCGGAGAATCCGCGCTCTATTGCCGCCCTGCAGAAAGCCGGTTTCACTCGCCTCGGCGATATTTCTACTCCTGACGGCGCGGCGGTCTTGCTGGAGCTGAAGCGATCGGCAGCAACTTCTAACGTCTTGTAAGTGGTACATAAATATCCACTTCACTCTCGGCGCTCTCCGGATTGAAGCGCTCGTCGTAAAGCTCGAAGTCGGCGCTGTTCCGTCTTTTGTAAGGGGCCTGCGGGTTCCACTGTCCCCAAATGTAGTCCACGGTGCGACCGATCTCCAGTATCGGGCCCCGGTGGGTGAATCTGGCGTATTCTCCCCCTTCCAGTTTGACTTTCACCATTCCCGGTGGCACCTCGCTGTCTTCTTGCACCGGTAGAGCTGCTATATAGACCATGCAGCAACCTTCTTTCGTCTCTATTTCCGGGTGCTTGGCCGTGCAGACACCGTAAGCCAGATCTGACCTGGCTTCAATTTCATGAGAGCGCTTCATAAACTCATCCCAGAGTGCTTTGATTTTTATGGAAGCTTTGGGCGCGAAGCTGTCGCCCATGCCCACGACATACTCTTCCTGCCGCTCCACTATCACCGGTTCCATGTTGATTCCTCCTTTGCATATGTGTTCCAGAAGGGCCAGGCTGAAGGCTCGCTTTGCCATCATATCCGGTGGCAGGCTCCGGCCTTGCCGGGCTTTGCGATAGGCTCCCGGTGTAACTCCGAAAGTTCGTTTGAAAGCCCTGGTAAATGTTTCCTGGCTTTCGAATCCATATTTGATTGCGTAAGTGAGAATTGACTCTCGGCTTTGCCCAAGCTCTAAGGCTGCTTCTGATAGACGCCTGTCGCGAATATACTCGGCGATGGAGTCGCCGGTTAAGGAAGTAAAGATACGATGGAAGTGGTATTCCGAAAATCCAGCGTGCTTTGCTGCCTCGCTGGCCGAAAGATTTTCGTCGAGGAGATGCTCCTCGATGAAGTCGATGGCCGCCATTACATTTTCAAGGTATTTTTCGCCAGGCACGTAGATATCTTAAGTGAAGTGAAAATTGCGGTTTTGACCTTTTTTGCTAAGTTGGCTCCATTGATTTTCTAGTTAGAATTCTATGTCAAGGGCTTGACCGCTTTTGCCATAGTCGTAGTTGCCTGCGACAAAGGCACGTGGCGGTATTCTATTTACTTAGCATTTGATTGGCTTCTTCTATCCATCTTTTAATTAGTTCTTCATCCAGTCCTGTTCGTCTGCTCTCATCCGGCACGGTGGCTTTTTCACCCAGTATATTCAGCACCACTTCTTTGTGCAGTGCTTTCCATGCTTGCGGCGATAGATTGCGACCGCCCGCACCCACCCGCAGATAAAGATCATTACCGTCGACTGTGCCAATCTTCTTATAGTTGAGCATATACCGCTCAAAGAAATTAGCTCGCCTGAGAATGGCATTCATATGAATCGCTTGTATGGCTATCAGTTTTGGTGAAAACTTTTGCACGTCAAGACCATGTTTCTCAATTAATTTATCCAGCATGGGCTGCCATTTTTCTTCTCCGTAGAGATTGCGACAATGTTGTATCTGAGCCAGTATGGAAAAGAGATAGTGGGCTCCGGAATTTCTATTTGCCTGCAAAATGGCGGGGAAGCCCGGGCTGATGCCGGTGCCCAAAAAAGCGACCCGGTCACCGGCACTGGTATTATCAACGATGGCATAGAACAGCCCTTCGAAATCGCCTCTGGGGCAGCTGCCGTTGTAGCCGACGCGGGCTAAGTCAAAGGGCTCCGATGTGGCCAGGGTCAGCCTGGTGGCGGCCATGGCGCCTTGCGTCAGATAGAGGGACAACCCCATTAGTAAGGTCAGTACCAGCAAAGAAATGGTTTGGATTTGTTTCTTTTTGAGAATGGCTAGCCTCAGCAATAGTCCGACGCCGCCGGCAACAATCAAAAAGGCCGCGAATTCAGCCGGAACTAGCCGGTAGATCCAGGCCTGTCCGCCGTAGATATAATTGAACAAGCCTATTGATAAAAAGGCTCCCAGAGCTGAAATGTAGAGGCTGTAGCGACCAAATAGAAAGCCCAGGGCGCTGCCTGCCAGTATCGTATAGGTAGCCGTAGCCATAAAGTTATCGCCGCGCAGCATGTAGATTAGCGCTCGTCTGGAAAAGTCGTAGCCTTGCCCGTGCATAGGCAGAATCTTCATGAAAAGAGTCTGTGCCGCACCGCCCGGAGTGATTAGCAGCGAGAGCAAATATAGACCGGCTATTGAGAGAAAGACCAGGATCTCGGGATCTTTCATGCGTTTGACGAGGGTGCTCTTAGCCTTTCCCATTAGAAAGACCAGCTCACAGGCCGCGGCACACATGACAAACTGCGGTTTCAGGCAGAGCATCAGGCCGGTCCAGACTCCCAGCGGCAGTGGCAGGTAGCCTTCCAGCGCGGCCAGGTGTTTGCCCTGGTGGCGCAGCATTCGCCAGATGAAAAAGGGAAAGTAAGCCAGCACGAAAAGATGCTCGCGCTCTCCGAAGGAGTAAAGTTCCCGGCAGGAGTAATACACCGCCGAAAGTACCACCGGCACCATGCTGATAAAGCCCCTGATTGTCAGAAAGCGATTTAAAAGGAATAAGGAAAGGGCGGCAGAGAGGGCACTGAGGCTCAGGACGCAGAGGTTGAAACATAGAATGATCGGTAGTTTTAAGATCTGCGCCAGCACCACCGGCACAATACTCAGGTACATTATCAAAGGTGGGTTCCATTCGAAGAAATCTCGATATGGTACTTGTCCTTCCAGAATCAACCTGGCACACTCCAGGTAGAGGGCCTGATCGGCGTAGGTCAAGAGTGGGTGTTTGAGCCAGTAGTCGAGTGGTGCTATGAGGAGCACCAGGCAAATGGCAAGACTGAAATAAAGATAGAAGCGGCGCGTCAGTTTCATTGGGACGTTTCACCACTGTTTCTACCGAAGATGAAATACTCCCAGTTGTAGCCGGCGTATTCGTGGGGCTGTCTGTTGCGGGCGCTGTAGAAGCAGCCCGGCGGCAGTTGCTTGAAGCCGTCTGAAATAGTCTTTTCCAGTCCCGATGACTTCATGGTGGGTAGCATGGTCGCGTCCATGATTACCAGTGCCGTATCCTTGCTTTCGAGCGCTGCTTTCAAGTCGTCATGTATGTAGTTGTGGAATTCACTGAGTGCGTCCGTCAATTTCCCGTGTTCTTTATGCCAGTTCAATAGCAGGAGGGGGCGGCTGAATAACAGGTAGCTGCCCGGCTTTCTCTCGTAGGTCATAAGCATTGGATAGGCCGGTTGGGCCAGCTCATTGAAGAAGACTATCTTGCTGCCTGGTCTGGAGTAAGTGGTAAGGGCTGTCTCCAGATCGACTTTCTCACTCTTGATTCCCCCGGTCTGGGCATGTAACAACAGCTGCCGGTCTTGCCTGAGGTTTTCGCCTATGGCCAGGGTGGCCATTGAAATCAGAAGCAGAGCAGCTATTACAGCATACTTGAGCGGAAGCGCTTCTCGCTCTTCTTTGCTGAATCGACTCACCAGCTCCCTGCTTGTTTCTGCTAAAGCAACCAGGAAAATACTCGTGGCCGCAAAGATTGCCAAAATCAGATCTTTCGATAGTCCCTGGTTTTCAATCACGTAAAGAGCCAGTCCTGCCGAAAGCAGAACCCCCAGCGAACGCAAGGTTTGTTTGCCGGCCGTCTGCAAGAAGGAAGTCTTGGCCGAAAGGGCCTGGGCTGTAAACAGGGCTAGAGCACTGGCGCACCAGACATCGAAGCGGTGCGCGCAGGAATCCGGTCCGAAGAGGTCGGCGTTTGGGGTAGTGAATTGCAATAATCTGACGGGCATTGCCCACTGATAGAATATCTTGCTTTGTTCGGCCGGCAAAGCAAAAAGCCACGCCAGATAGAGCACTGGTACCAGAAGTAGTGTCAGAGTTTCCGGTGCCGGTTTCTTCTTGACGGGCTTGAAAAGAAACGATAGGACGGCAAAGACCAGGATGTAATGCAGGTCTAGGCAGGCTGCCAGACCGGCCAGAGTGCCAATGAACAGAGCCAGGGGGGTGTTTACGGTCTCGCCTGCCGCCCGCTTTAACTTTAGCAACAACCAGGGCACCAGGCTCAGTAGAAGCAGAAACTGCAAGTCGCCGAAGTCGAATCTAACCACATAAGCTGTTAGCGAAAGAGCCACGGGCAGAAGCAGCCAGTGCCTGTGCTGACCATCTTTGCTCCCTGTGGCTGCCAGTCTGGCGCCAATTAGAAGGCTCATTGCCAGAGCGGTTAAGATGACCAGGGTGATATATATGTCAGGCAAAAGGAAGTAGGGGAGACTCTCCTTTATGCTGTTTTGTCCGATTGCCTGAAGACCAGTCCAGAGCCATACAAGAAGCTCTCTTGCCTGCAGCAATAGTTTAAAAGTGCCGAGAAGCAGGGGTTGGGTCCAGTCAAAAAAGTCCAGGTATAATTCTTTGCCTTCCGTCATCAACCTGGCGGCATAAATGCGCATGGCAAGCCAGCTGCTGATATTGATCGGATGATATAGAAGATCTGCACTTAGCAGTACCAGAGATGGTGCACAAAGCAGTAAGGTGCAGAACAGGCTTGCCTCTGCTTTGAAATTGAAGTTTGGCAGTAACTTCCTCATCACCCTCGCATTCCACTTTCAACTTCCTGCCGCCCATCACGGCGAGTAAATAAGGGTAACGGTATTGGGCTATATTTGCCAGTGAAATTTGGCAGACTTAGAGCTTTCAATTGAACTTGGCGACTCCTGCTGAAGCTTTCTTGCCCAGGTCTCAGCCATGAATTAAACTGAGGCAAGGGTCAGCCACATTTGCTCTCATGGAAGAGGAGATTATGGTAGAGACGCGGGTTCTTGCGAGCAAGCCAGGTCTTCGGCTGGTATTCAGTTCCTGGCTTCTGGCCTGGTGTGGTCTTCTCTCCGTCTTCTTGCCGTCCCGGGGTAATACTCTCCTTGCTGCCGAGTCGGATAGCTCATGGCCCGAAAGTAGTCTTGCCCGCAGGCAGTTTCTCGGAGAGATTGAGGCTTCCGACTTAGATGTTCTGCTTCGCGGTGCCGCGGAGAGAGATGCCGGAGAGATTGCTGCCAGGCTCAAAAGGGTATGTCCTGAGGCTCTGGGGGAAGTGAAGGATATTTTTCACGGTGTCGAGCTTTGTGGGCATTTTCCTTTGCCGGCGGGGAAGGATGAGTCTGAGGGCGATCGGGCTGAAGCGCGGCAGGCAACGGTTAAACGATATCTGAAATTCTTCGATAGAGATTTGAACCGCATTCGAGACGATCCTCCGGTGGCACGGAAAAGAGTGAGGCGGGAGTCTGACATAATCGCTCTTGATCTGGTTTTGAAACGCCTGTACGGGAAGGTTTGTACTAGATACCGGAATTACCGGGAGCTTTCTGTCCTCAGTGTGGCTGAGCCGGATGCCAGCGAGCGCAAGCGGCTCAGGCGCGAGCTTATTGGTCTTTGCGGTCTGCCCGCCGTCGAAGCGGTGGACGCGGTGCAGGCTGACAGTACGAAGTCGTTCAGGCGCTGGTTGTTCAGGATCAATCTCGATACTCTCTGGCGCGGGGCTCTCAAGACCGATCCCGAACTGGTGCAGCTTGATAATTATTGGAAGAGTGTTCCACCGGGGTGTTGGAATCTTATGGCGGAGATATCTCCTGAGCGCAGTTTTCCCCGCAGTCTGTACGAGGTCAGGTTTTTCGCTCGTATGCCTGGTGGCGTGGACCACCCTTTGCCCGGTGGTTGGACTGGCGCCCCCGGCTATCCGGTGCCGACCGCCAGCAGTTTGGCTGCGCCTGTGTTTAGTCGCTCACGGGTGGGGACTGAGCTTCTACAGTTCACCACACTCGACAATTCAATTTTAAGTGGGGCAAAGGCTGCTGGTTGCGATCTCAATCCTAATGAGTTGATCCTCATGTGTGGATTGGTGCAGAGGCGCTCTCAGCGAATATCGAAGGCTTTTTCCGAGTTCATGGAGCAAGAAAGTGGTGCTCATGGAAACAGATCTCATTCTCGTGACTTTCTCAAGGAGAAACTTGAATCCCTATGCGGGGCCGATGCTCTCCTGGAGGTGGAGCGAAATCTTGGCTATTGATGCCCCCCAGTAGGCCGGGCATTGCTACAATTGGAAGCTTGGCAATCCTTTCGGGCTCTTCTTCGCTTTGCTCCAACCTTTACCAATCGATGCCGTTTTGCCGGCTGCTGCCCAAGCTCTGGCCGGCGCCGGGTCTATTGTTCTTACTGCCGCTCCCGGCGCCGGTAAGACAACCAGGGTGGCGCCGGCCTTGCTGGACGCCGGGCTGGCAGAACTGGCCGGTGGTAAGCCTGGGCTGATAGTTTTGTTGCAGCCTCGCCGCGTGGCGGCCAGGGCTGCTGCTGCCCGAATTGCTGAAGAGCGCGGCGGCAAGATCGGCGCTGAGGTCGGCTATCAGGTTCGCCACGAGCGGCGCCTCTCGGCGGCTACCCGCATCCTGGTCTGTACCGAGGGAGTTTTTCTCCGCAAGTTACAGGAAGACCCTTTGCTTGAAAATACAGCCATAGTGGTTTTTGACGAATTTCACGAGCGCAATCTCGATTCCGATCTGGCTCTGGCTCTTTTGCGGCAAGTGCGAAGCGAACTCAGACCTGATCTCAAGATAGTGGTTATGTCGGCTACTCTTGATGCTGCTCCGGTCTGCCGTTATCTTGCTGATTGTCCGCTCATCGAGAGCCCGGGCCGGGCCTATCCGGTCAAAATTGAGTATCTGACCTATCAGCCCCAGACCAGTCTGGATGAAACCGTGGCGGAAGGCGTGAAGCGTATGCTCAGGGAAAGTAGCGGTCATGTGCTGGCTTTCCTGCCCGGGGTGGGTGAGATTCGCAAAACAGGCGAGCGGCTGCAAGCTCTGGCAGAGCGGGAAGACCTGGCCTTGCTTGAACTCTACGGGGATTTGCCTCTGGAGGAACAGCAGCGTGTTTTGAAGGAGGTAGGTAGGCGCAAGGTGGTGCTGGCTACCAATGTGGCCGAGACCTCTATCACCATAGGTGGTATCACGGCCGTGGTTGATTCCGGTCTGGCTAGAGTCAATCGCCTTGACCAGCAGCTTGGTTTGAACAGGCTTGGCCTGGAGCGTATATCGAGGGCAGCGGCTGATCAAAGAGCCGGCCGGGCCGGACGCACTGAGGGTGGGCTTTGTTTGCGGCTGTGGACAGAGCGGGAACATCCTATCCTGCCTGCCTTTGCCGATCCTGAGATTGTCCGGGTAGATCTCTCCGAATGTGCCTTGCAGCTTCTTACCTGGGGAGAGAAGGACCTGGAGAAGTTTGCCTGGTTCGAGGCCCCTTCTCCGGTCAGCCTCGGTCGAGCCCTGGAGTTGCTCGATCAACTCGATGCCATGCAGGGCGGTGCCTTGACGGAGTTAGGGCGGCAGATGGCCGGGCTTCCCCTGCAGCCCAGGCTAGCCAGGCTCTTGCTGGAAGGGGCAAAGAAAGGACAGAGGCACCGTGCCGGTCTCTGCGCGGCCATGCTTTCCGAGCGTGATCCCATTAACAGGCGAGGCCGCGAGCGTGAAGTGGTCAGGCATAAGTCGCAGTCGGATGTCCTGGATCGCATCTGGGCCCTTGAGGAATTCGAGTCCAGGGGTGAGCGGCACTCTTTCCTGGGCGAACTTGTGCCGGGTGCTGCTAAACAGATTTTAAGGGCTGCCGAGCAATTGGAACGGCTGGTTTCCGGTTCGGACGGTGACGGGCAAGGCACTGGCGGCGGTGCCGCTGACGAGGCGCTTGCCCGGGCGATTCTTTTGGCTTTCCCCGATCGAGTTTGTCGCAGAAGGGAGAGCGGCGGTCGCCGTGCTCTCATGGTGGGTGGGCGCGGGGTAAAGCTGGCCGATGAGTCGGCCGTTACCGAGAGTGAACTGTTTGTAGCTGTTGAACTGCTTGAAACCGGTCAGTCGGAGGCTTCGGTCAGGCAGGCCTCGGCCATTAGCAAAAACTGGCTGCCGCAGTCACATCTTGCCACAAGTGTAGATGTGGTTTATGACGCCGCCCGTGAAAAGGTGGTGGCATTTAAGCGCACTCGCTTTTGCGACCTTGTCATTGAAGAGGGCATAACCTCTCTGCCTCCCGATCTTGATGCCGGGGAGGTTTTGGCCAGGGGGCTCAGTGCCGGCATAGATTTGAGTGTCCTCGTAGATGACGAGGCCAGGCAGTTTTTAGCAAGATTGGCTTGTTTGCGGGAGTGTATGCCGGAGAGCGACTTGCCTGAATTTTCGTCTGAGCCCTGGCGGGATCTTCTGCCCCAGTGGTGCATGGGTTGTACGAGTCTGGCTGAGCTGAAAGCGTCTTCCTTCCTTGCCGTTCTCAAGTCGGCGTTGACCCATAAGCAACTTATGCTTGTGGAAAGTGAAGCGCCTGAGCGCATAGCCGTTCCCAGCGGCAATAGTATCAAGTTGCATTATGAAGTAGGCAAGCCGCCGGTTTTGGCTGTGCGCATTCAGGAAGTCTTCGGCATGACGGAGACACCCCGGCTGGCCGGGGGGCGGCTTCCGGTGCTCATGCATTTGCTGGCGCCCAATTATCGGGTGCAGCAAATTACGCCTGACCTGGCCAGTTTCTGGAAAAACACCTATGGAGAAGTTAAGAAGGATCTCAAGGCCCGCTATCCCAAGCATGCCTGGCCTGATAATCCGCTTACTGCCCAAGCCGAGCGTGGTCCCAGGAGGCGTTGACGAGGCTTGCTCAGCTTGTTAGCATCTAGCCGGGAGAATTTTTACTATGCAACTTAGACGAATCGATGACATGCATGTGCATCTGCGCCAGGGTGACATGCTGGCCGGGGTGCTTGCTCAGACTGTCAAACAATGTGCTAGAGCTCTGGTCATGCCCAATACCAGTCCGGCGGTGTTGACTGCCGAGGATGTGGTTAATTATCGTCAGTCGATTCTCGACCTTCTGCCTGTCGGAGTCGATTTTAAGCCGCTCATGACTTTCAAGGTGGTGCCTTCCACAACAGTGCTGCAGATCAAGGAACTGAAGGCCTGCGGTGCGGTGGCCGGGAAACTCTATCCGGATGGGGTGACTACCAACTCTCAGGGGGGAGTGACTGATTTCAAGGCCCTCTATCCGATTTACCAAGCCATGCAAGAAGAAGGGCTGGTGCTCTGTCTGCATGGTGAAATGCCGGGCGCCTTCTCCCTTGATCGAGAGTCTAAGTTTCTTTCGGTATTGCAGGCTATTGCTGCCGACTTCCCAGACTTGAAAATTGTTCTGGAGCATGCCACCACTGCCGAGGCCATACAATGTGTGCAGGCTCTGGGCCCGAATGTGGCGGCGACCCTCACTGTGCATCATCTTTATATCACCCTGGATGATGTCATCGGCGGCAACCTCAATCCCCATGTCTTCTGCAAACCAGTGGCCAAGCGCCCGGAAGATAGAGATGTGCTTATCGCTGCCGCCATAAGTGGTAATGCCAAATTCTTCCTGGGTTCCGATAGTGCGCCCCATCATATTTCCGCTAAAGAGTGTGCTTGTGGTGCCGCCGGTGTCTATACCGCACCGGTATTGGTGCCGGCCCTGGTGGAACTTTTTGAGAAGCACGGTGCGCTTGCTAAGTTGGAAAGGTTTACTTCCGAATTTGGGGCAAATTTCTATGGACTCCCCCTCAACGAGGGCATGCTTATTCTGGAAGAGAAGCACTGGACTGTGCCGGACGAATATCACGGCGTCAAGCCGTTCCTCTCAGGGCTTAACCTGAAGTGGAGTATCAAGGAAAACTAAGTGTGGGAGGCATTAAATGCCGGGGAAGCGCGGGAGAGACGAGAGACAATCTTCCTTTTCTTACGACGGACCGGTAAGAAAGATTGGCGCCAGTGAGCAGAGCCCGGTTGCCGGTGTGATTTTTGGCGCCATCTTCGCCTTGGTGGGGGTGAGCGTAGTCTTGCTTGCTTGCTTGTGGTGCCTTTCCTGTACCGGAGAGTTCCTTCAAGGCGCCCCACTGGGTGGTCGGTGCGGTGGGCGGGCTCTTCACTCTGGCCGGCATCAACGTGGCTTTGCAGGGGCTTGGAGTTTCTCCCAATTCCATTGTTTTCAGGCTGCTTACGCCTGTGATGCTGCTTTGTTTCGGGGCACCGTTTGCCTGGGTTGTCTTCGGTGATAGCCATGCTCCCCTGGAAGCGCGCATTCTGGTGGGCATCTTTTTCGGCGTCTTTGCTCTTGTATTTGGTGCGGCGGCAGTTATCGGTTTGAATACCGGACTTATGCGAAGACTGGCACGGGATAATCCGCAATTGCAGGAGCGAATCAGCGAACTGGAGAAACGTAAGAAGGGTGGCTAGTGATGGTGTTGTTTTTCCGAATGGGGTGTTGAAATCGAGACTACATGAAGTCTGAACTGGTTAATACCGAAAAGTATCCTGTAATTACGGCAAAGGGAGTTTCCGATCCGGTGGCGCTCTGCGCCAGTTATCTGAGAACTCTCATTCTTCTGGCAATCGGCTGGCTTTTGGCTTGTGCGGTCGTACATTTTGCGGAAGTTGTGCAATTGATCCTCGTACTTGTCTGCGCCTGGACTCATTTGGCAACAGATCCTAAGATGAGGCTGAATACCTTTCGTTCGAAGATCGACCTCAAGGCCAAGGGACTGGACATAGAAGATCCATACTTGAATGTCCTTATGCCCTGGGAAATGCTCAGCAAGGTTGAGATCAGACAGCGCCGCTTTAATTTGATTCCAAATTACGTATACTTCGCCTTCAGAAACGGCCAGGATGTGCTAATACTCTGGGACGACGTGAAGGAGACCATGGACTCCACCACGCTTATTTCTTGCGTTCGTACCTGGGCTCCGCATGCTGAAGTCGTCGGAGACGCAGACCTATCTAAATCGGAGTCTATCGCCACCTATACGGAACTATGGCTGAGAGAAATGAGTTCCGAAAAATGCGGGGCACGTCGCCGGCAAGACCAGACGATTTCCGTAGGAACGATTTTGAATGAATGCTACCGGGTCGAGAAAGTGCTTAGCGGCGGCGGACAGGGCACGGCCTATCTGTCCCGAGTTTTGCCCTTGCCGGACTTGCCCTCGATGCCGGAGCAAGTTGTGATTAAGGAATTGGTCTTACCGGCAAATGCTCATGGACTGAAAAAGGCAACCGACTCTCTGGTCAAGGAAGTTGCCATTCTTCGCAGAATTGATCACCCAGCGATTATTCGCCTCTACGATTTTTTCATTGAAGATATGTGTGGCTACCTGGTCATAGAGTATGTGGACGGAGTTACGCTCCGCCAACTTGTAAGTCGGTCGGGGCCGCTTCCAGAATCAAGAGTGGCAGCCTTTGGCCTTACACTTTGCCGGGTTCTATCCTACTTGCATGAACTCTCGCCGCCGATTGTGCATGGTGATGTCACTCCCGACAACATCATGGTAGACCGGGAGGGACGGATCAAGCTATTGGATTTCGATGCCTCGCAGGAATTGACTCGCAATAAGACCAATACCATCGTAGGTAAGCACGCCTATATGTCGCCTGAGCAGTTTAAGGGTGTGCTCGGCGAAGGCTGTGATGTTTATGCCCTTGGTTGCACCCTGCACTTTTTGTTGACGGCGGAAGACCCGGAGCCCCTGCAAGAGTCCAGTCCGGCGAGTGCATTGAGTAGTGTGAGCGAGAGGATGAACCAGGTGGTGGTGCAGGCTACCAGGTTGAACTTGGCTCTTCGCTATGCAAGCTTGAATGAGATGAGGGCTGACCTTGAGCGACTCTAATAGCAGAAGGCAGGCGGATCTACCGGCGCTCTCTCAAGTGGGTGGCGCCTATGATATCGAACACCGTCCCACTTTCACGAGGCCGCGATTGCTTCTCCTGAAAGTTACGTCGCCCCTGGTTTTATTTGCCGGTGTATTTGTCGCCTTTACGGTTTTCTTCAGCGGCGGCGCCATACATCTAGCTGCATCGGCAACGGTTTTGGCTTGCCAGATCCTTGCCATTGCGCTTGTAGGAGCGTATCTGGCGGTGCTCTCTACGGTCTTGATGAATAAATTTGTGCTGCGCCGCGAAAGCATAAATTTCCCGGCGCTCTATTTTATTCCTGCAGGGGGGCGCCTGAAGCGAGACTGGTCCGAGCTCCAGAAGGTTACCTTTGCCAGAAGGTCGGCGGATATATCCGCTGCTGATCAAATAGTTTTGAGTTTTCAGGGACACAATGAACCGGATACAACCGACCTTTTCATCAAGCTCAAGGAGATTGAACCTCTGGAACTGAAGAAGTTGGTTTATGCCATCGTTACTAACGCTCCCCATGCAACTTTTGAACCGCCCTTAAACCAGGTTGCCCTTGAGTTTCCGACCGTGAGCGGTATCAAGCATGTGAACTTTCAAAACTTCACCAGTCTCTGGGAAGAGGAATTTTCGACTCGCTTTTCGCCCACCTTGTTTGTGCCGCTGTCGCCGTCTGCCAGGCTGAGAGGCGGCACTATTGAGATTTTGGAACTGGTTGCTTGCGGCGGCTCGGCGGCGATTTATGCCGCTAAGGACAACCAGGGTACTTCGATAATTGTGAAAGAAGCCGTCATTCCCAGCAATTCATCTGAGACTCTAAAAACCAAGGCTCTTGAGCTTTTTAATCGGGAAGCCTTGCTTTTGAGTCGGCTCGATCATCCTCGCATTGCTAAAGTTCTCGATCACTTCGTGGAAAATGAACATCACTACGAAGTTATAGAATATATAGATGGGCTTGACATGCGGCGTTTCGTAAAGGAAAGAGGCCCGCAGCCCCTGGATTTTGTCTTGAACTGGGCCCAGCAAATCTGTGAAATTCTAGTTTACTTGCACCGTCAGGCACCGCCTGTTATCCACCGGGATCTGACTCCCGACAACCTGGTTCTGAAAGTCGATGGACAACTGGTGCTAATTGACTTCGGGGCGGCCAATGCCTTTGTCGGCACGGCCACCGGTACCATGGTAGGCAAGCAGTCTTATATGCCGCCTGAGCAAATCCGCGGCAAGGCTTCTCCCCAGAGTGATATCTATGCACTTGGTTGTACTTGTTATTATCTTTTGACAGGCAAGGATCCCTGTCCCCTGGAAGTGTCCAGCGTGGATGCCGAGTCTGGTCTAAGTCAAGAATTGAATCCATTTCTTGCCGGATGTACGGAACCTGAACTGAGCCGTCGGTTTGCTTCGGCCGACACCGTTCTGGCTGAAGTCCGTGCGCTTAGACGGAAGCGTCAGCTTGAGTCTGTTTCGAAGCTGAAGAAGTCCCTGGGCGATATAGTTCCGGAGTAAAGTTCGGAAATTACATTGCCGGAGCTACTTGGGTGCCTTTTTCTAATTCATCAATATAGAACTCGGCTAGTTTGTCTTCATTGTAGCCCCGAGACATGTCCATGGCGGCCTTGCGAAACTCCTTACCGGCTGCGGTCTTATCGTTATCGCGCATTGCTTTCAGTGCCAGGGCCAGGTGGGCTGTGCCTTTGTCGCTATTGTAATTGGCTGCTTCATTGACTAGCTTTTCGAAGCTCTCTTTTCCTTGTAGATAATTGATGAGGCTCGTATAGAAGACTGGTTTATTCAGTGCCGGCGGCAGAGCCTTGCGTTTTTCCTCTACTCTTGCATAATTCTTTTCCAGAAGGCGCTTGCAGTCATCCTCTTTGCCGAGAGAACGGAGAGTATGGTCGTACACCACTATCTCTATTTCATCATTGATTGGTTCTTCACCGGAGAGTTTTTTTGCATCCAGTAAGGTCAGCGCTTCACCGGCCAGACCCTGGCTTAGCTTCCTTTCGGCGCGCACCAGCCCGGCTTTCTTTTTAGCCTCTTTCATCAGGTCTTTGAGGTTGATTGCACCCCAGTCTTTTGCCACCAGGTCGCCGTTTCGGAGGGTGATGGCGATGGTGGGCAGGTAATAGACGCTCAGTTTGCTCTTCAGGCTCTTGGTGGCGGCTTCTTCCGGCCCGGTCTCACTTGAGAAATTTACTCGCACCGGTATGAAGTCTTTGTTGATGCTTTCTATTATCGCCTTTGATTGAAAAGTAGTTCTTTCCATTTTCTTGCAGGGCGGACACCAATCGGCCATGCAATCGTAAAAAATGAGTTCTCTGGTTTCTCCCGGGTCGGCGAGGCGACTTGCTACTTCACTTGGTTTGAGCCAGGCGATAGCGTTCTTCTGTTCGCTGCTTGGAAGTTTGACGGTTACCCGAGCGGCAATTGCCAATCCGGCCAGAATGGTAAACCAGAGTGGTATGGCCAGGGTGGTTGAGGCAGTTGTATTTTTAGTCGGCGCCATAGGAAAGCTCCCGTGCGCAGAGTGCCTGGGCGGCCAGGTAGAGGAAGATGAAGATATTGGTGACGGCTACGCCAAGTTCCAGGTAGTCGAGACCTTCTGCCGAGAAGAGCGCTTGCAGATTGATAGCGGCTGGCATGAAGTCGCCGCACCAGTAGTGGATAGTGAGGATGACATTTTTGATCAGGTCCAGCATGGCATTGCTCTCGCTGCCGTTTGGGATTGAACTGAAGCCGCTGCCCATGCCGGCGCAGCCTAGCAGTACGAAGTAAGCGCTTAAGGCGAAGATGCCCGGCAGGCAGTGTAAGAAAACAAAGAAAGCTGTGCTGCCGGCCGTGTTCAGGATGATAGTGAGGAGCAAGAGCGGGTCGAGCGGAATGGCGGCAATGCCGAAAGCAAGAGCGCTGCAATAGGCGATGATGGCTGCCAATATGAGAATCAGGCTGGCTCCTGTTGTGCCGGCTAGAAATTTTGTGAGCACGTAGCTGAAGCGATTGATCGGCCTGGTAAAGAGCAGCGATAGTGTATCGGCATCAGCGACGGCTTTGTTATTCACAAAAGCTTCGCTGACGAAGAGGTAGGAAAGAATAAAGCACAGACTGGGATTGCAGAAGAACTGTACCATCGACAGTGCTCGCTCCTTTTGCATCTCGACGGTGGTGGCAGAGCCGAAGTAGAGATGGTTCATAGTAATCATGAAGGCCGGCAGAAACATGATGAGCACAAGGGGAATCAAGTATCTGGGATTCTCAAACTTCCGGTAGAGGGTGAAAGAGAATATGGCCGGATTGATGACGGCTGCGCCTGGTTGTTTCACTTTTGCCCCTCCCTTTGCTCTGTCCGATCCGGCTCGGCTTCAGCACCCATGTCTGTCGCTCTTTCATTGAGAAATAGTTCTACCAGTTCTTTCTTCTCGAAGGTTGACTGATAAACGGAAAAATTCTCTTTCTGCAAACCGGCCAGTAACTCCGCTGCTTTTTCATTTGTGGCAACGGCAAATTTGGCGCCGCAGTCAAAACTTTCGAGCAAAGGGCATTGGCAGGCCTCGGCTAGCTGTGCCAGTTTTTCCTGCCTGCTTGGATCGTTATCAGCTTGAGGCAGCCACTCTACTTTGAGCATCTGGCGAATGGTATTTAAGTCGGCCAGGCTTGAAACTTCTTCGATTTTGCCTCTTCTTATAAAGGCCACGCGATCGCAAACGCGCTCTACTTCAAGCAGGTGATGTGAGTTCAAGACAATGGTCATGCCTTCTTCTTTCAATTTCAGAAGAAGTTTTCTAATGAGGATAAAGCCGAGGGGGTCCATGCCGGAAGTGGGCTCATCCAGAAAACAAATCTGCGGCTTGCCGATGAGCGCCTGCGCCAGTCCGATTCTTTGCAGCATGCCCCGGGAAAGCTCTTTGATGCGGCGTTTCTTCGGGTCTACATCCAACTCCACCAGGGCAAGTACCCGCTTGATTTCAGCGTCTCTCTCCGAGGCTGGATGACCGGCCAGTCCGTGGTGATAATCGAGAAACTGCTTGACCGTCATCCAGCGGTTATAACAGGGGCGTTCCGGTAGAAAGCCCAGCATAGCCTTCACATGTATGTCTTGCGGTGATCTGCCGTCAATTTCAATTGTGCCGCTGCTTGGGTTGGTGAGGGCTAGCAGGCAACTAAAAATGGTGGTTTTGCCGGCACCGTTTGGACCAATCAATCCGAAAACTTCGCCTTTCTCTATTTGAAAGCTGGCATTGTCTACCGCTTTCACTTTGCTGTTCTTGTAGCTTTTCGAAAGGCTGTCGACTGTAATTATTGACAATTCTTTGCTTTCCGTATTAATTGCCGACGATGAGGCGAGACTGCTGATCTTTACTTGTAGAACCTAAGGCTAGCATATTACGTCAAAAGGCTGAGTGACCAAAATTAGCCCTCCTGTTCATAAATGATCGGCGGCATTATGGTAAAAATTGCTTGGTCTTCAAGTAGAGCCCGATTCCTCTGGTTTGCAATGATTCACCCGTATAAACGACCTGGAATTTTTGGCAGCAAGCGAAAGCTGCTTTTTGTCTGGTCAGTACTTCTTGCAGTTGGAAGCAGCACTTCGGATGCCGATCTGGCTCTGGCTGCCGGTTCAGACCTCAGAGATACGGTAGAGGCTGTGGGGGCACCACTTTTGGAGTCAGTGCCGACTTTGCGAGATAGTCTCACTTATTCATCGGCATTTCGTTTGAATGATGATCTGGATGGGCGCACCAATTATTCATCCGTTTTTCAAAAGTCTCAGGATCCGGCTTTGAAAGCCAAACTGCCGAAGGAGATACCACAGTTCGAAGTCTTCAAACAGCAGGTAGAGAGCCTTGATCGAGCCATTCTAGCCAACCCTGAAGATGCCGCCGCCTATTTCAAGAAGGCCAAATTGTTTTTTGATTTGAGCGATTGGGAAACGGCTGCCGAGAATTTTGAGGCGGCCGCCCTCTACGCCGGTGGCGGCAACAAATATGTGGAGCCATCACTCTGGCAGGGGCTTTGCCTCTATCAGATGGGAGACCGTGAGGGTGCTTTGTGGATGGCCCACCGGGTGCTGGTTGAGAATAATAAGTGTGCGGCCGCTCACCGTCTCAAAGGTGTCTGCATTGTTCCTCGTGATTTTGCCAGGGGCTTCAGGGAGATTGAAGAAGCGATCAAGCTTGAGCCGGGAACAGCCTCATTTTACGTAAGTCGAGCGCGAGCGCTCAATGATAATAGAGACTATAAGGGGGCGTTAGCCAGTGCCGATAAGGCTATTTCTCTTGATCCTGTTTATCCACATGCCTATTTCGCTCGCCTGGAAGCTCTTCGCAAACTTGGGCAGTTGAACCTGGCCCTTGCTGCTTGTAACAAGGTGATCGAGCTGGTGCCTTATTCGCCGGCGGCCTATGGTGAGCGGGCGCGCATTTTCAGAGCCATGCGCAAGGAAGAAGCGGCGGCCAGAGATATGGCCATGCAGCGTTGGTGCAAGGAAGAATTGGATAAGATCAATGATTGAACGAAGAATCTGTGCGCCGGTAATGAATGTCTTGATTAAGAGCATCCTTTTGACGATTCTACTGCCCTCTCTATTTGTCGGTATTACGGCGGCTTCGGCTCCTGCCCATGTGTTGGTTCCGGACGAAAGCGAAGGGGGCGATGGCGAGTCTGAAAGGACTCCAAACAGGCAGATGACCTTTGTTAGCGGTCTGGAATTTGCGCCCGACGATAAAACCCTTGTGGTTTCCTATACAAATAGACCGCCTTCCGTAATCGAGAGCGGCAACGGCAGAATCCTTTCGGTGCTGGGTTATTCCCAGGATGAGGACCTGAAGCGACGTTGGTTGGATAAGAAATTAGCTCAAGAATCTAGCGAGTCTTCGGGGCCTGGTTTGAGCCGCAGTCGCGGTAGCTATGGATCTCGTTCGACTTTCGCCAGTAACAGCTTGCTGCGTCGGGTCAGTGACATTACCGCCGTGGCCTTTTCTCCTGACGGGAAACGAGTAGTGGGTGCCGGTCCAGGCGTGATGAAGATTTTCGACACCCAGAGCGGACGTCCCGAACTGACGGTGCCCGTGATGGAGAATGCCGCCATGACCCATGTTCAGGATCCGCAGTACTTCCTGCGTATGATTTCATCCCTGGGTGGAGCCTCGGTTCTGGGTGGCGCCTGGAGTGGTGGCGCGCTATCGGTAGATTATTCAATGGATGGTCGTCTCATTGCCGTTTGTCAGCCCTTTGGCTGCTCAGTGCGAGACGCCGGAAACGGGCGAGAAGTATACAGCTTTCACCATTCTGATCATATGGGTGGGCGCTATCAAGCCCGCTTCAGCCCGGATGGTAAGTACCTGGCCGTGCTCTGTCAGGTGACGGCCATGGAGCAGGGCCGCTGCCAGGTGGATGTTCTCAATGCTGCCGACGGTAAGGTGCTGGCTACTTATTCTAAGCGTTGGCCCTATGGAGACCTGCGCTGGGCCTCGGATAGCTCCAGATTTGGTTTCTTTACCGTGGAGGGACGGCTCCTAATTCTAGGACTCAATAAGAGCGGTGGTGCCGCTGCGGGGAGCCCATTTACTCTGGAGGAACTGGCCTATTTGCCCAGAGGTGACGCCTTTGCCTTTAGCGCCGACGGCAAAAGGGTGGTGCTTACCAGCAAAGATGAAGTAGCCGTAATTGTCGAGGTGGCCGGCGGGCAGGTTGTGAAGAGATATCTGGTTGACTTTCCTGCCGCTGTTAAGGGTATTAAGCTCAGACCGGTAGCCTGGTCGAAGGATGGAGCGCTGATTGCCGTAGGCGGCGAGGAATATTCGGTGCTTTTCTGGAATGTAAAATAGGGCGCCATGACCCAACTATTCCAGTATAATGAGAGCCGTTGTCTATAGATGTATTTTTATAGATAGACTGCGGCGTTAGCCATGTGCCCGTAGCTCAGCTGGATAGAGCGTCGGTCTCCGAAGCCGAAGGTCTCGAGTTCGAATCTCGACGGGCACGGTTTTTCAACAATTTAAATTCAAGTCAGGCATTTCAGGCGAGTTTTGTGCGCGAAAGAAGCGTCGAATTAGTCACAGGACCCTACCGGGCCGGCAAGACCATGTGGCTTCTGCGGGAGCTGGTGGACTATTTGCTGCGTTCTCCCCTGACATGCCAACCTGTCTTCTTAATCGTTCCTTCCCATCGCTACAAAGGGCTGGTGGAGGAGCGTGTCGACGGAATTCTCAAAGAGCTGGGCGCGCCTGGTCTGATTGGGCTTACGATATTGCCTTTCTACGATCTCTGCCACAGCCTTCTCAGGCGGGCCGGGGTGAGCTTCCGCCTCCTGGGAGATGGTCTGAGGGCGGCTGTCTTGCAAAAGGCTCTCGGCAAGGTGCAAGGAGAGGGACGGCTGAACAGCCTGGCCAGTATTTCTGAGTTTGCCGGTACCCATGCGCAGATGCTGGAGCTTATCGACGAACTGGAGCGGGCCGGTTTGTCGCCCCGCGATGTGCTCTCTACTTTGTCCAGGTCTGCCGCCAGCGATTCTCGCTATATCGAGTTGGCTGGTGTCTATCAGGCTTACTGGGCCGAACTGGAAGCGCTGGATGTCTACGATGAACGGAAATTGGCGTATAAGGCGCGGGAAGTGGCTCGCGCCGGCAGCAGCTCCCTTGCACCGGGTATTTTCGCCATTGATGGCTTCGATCGCTTCAACCCCTTGCAGCTTTCAGTGTTGAGCGCCGTCAGCGAGCTTTCCGAGCGCACCCTCATTAGTTTCGATTATGTGGATGCTGCAAGTGCTGAGAAATATGGCGAATATGCCTGGAAGGATAAGAGTATAAAAGGCTTGCGGGAAGCCTTTCAAGGGGCGCAAGGAAAATTCTCCGAACGTTTTCAGGGGCAGGATTCTGCCAGGGGCGAGGGTGTGGAGCGGCTTCTCTCACGTACTCTCGACCGGGCCATGGAGATGGAAGAGGTGGCTCGCTCGGTCAAGGAATGTCTTCATGCCGGCACCGACACCAGTCAGATTATTGTGGTGGCGCGTTCACTGAAAGACTATTTGCCGGCTATCAAGGCGGCCTTTGAGCGGGCCGGTTTGGAATACTATCTGGATGAAGCCGTACCGGTAGCCAGCTTACCGGTGATTAAGTATTTGCTGCGCTTGCTCTCTCTTGTCACCAATGATTTCTCGCGCCTGGAAGTGATACGCACCTTGCGCAGTCCCTTTTGCAACCTGGTCTGGTTGGATTTGACGTCGGCTTTGGTGGAGCGCCTGGACCGGCTCTCTCTCTCGGGCATGGTGGTGGCCGGCAGGGCTGATTGGTGCTTTCAGTTGAAAGGTGCCGACCGTGATCTGGAGCCGGCCCAGGCTGCAGTAGCTCGTTTGATCGAGCGCCTGGAGATGAAGGAGAGCGGTACCCTCAGTTACTTTGTGGCCGTGGTGGAAGATATCATCGAAGACCTGTTGATTTTGCCTTCCGACGAGGAGTATGCCGATCCCCTCATGGCCTGGGAGGAACATCAGGGGCTTTTAGAGTTTCGCCGCATTCTGTCCGATATGGTTTTTGAAGATGAGCTATTGACGCCTGTTTATGGTGAGAGTGTTCTGACTTATCAGGAGTTTCTCAAGCGGCTGGAGAGAGCTTTCGAAAATAGCAATTTCCGCAGACCCCGTAGCGGTTCCCGGGCCGTCACCATCTGTAGTGCCGATCTGGTTCCCAATCGGCGCTTCGAAGTGGTTTTTTTGACCGGTCTGAACGAAGGCGAGTTCCCCCGGCGTGGCGAGCGTAGCGGTTTTCTCAGTCGCGACGAAGTTCGCAAATGGGCCGGGCTGGGCATCGATATCGAGAATCCCCGGCAGCATGAATCATTTGAAATTTCTCTCTTTACCTCGCTTCTGGAGCGAGCCACTTCCAGGCTCTACCTCTCAGCACCGGTTTATGAACTGAGTGGTGAAGAGCTGGTGCCATCCTTCTTCCTGACCGAGGGGGAAGAGAGCAAAGTCAAGTCGATGCAATTTGCCGTACCCAGGCAGAAGTCTTTGCTTGCTCCAGTGTCGCCCATGGACTATACCCTGGGCTTTCTCTTCGCCAGTGAGGCCTCTGCTCAAACCTCTACAGCGCTTAAGTTGTCGGAAGCTCTGCAGCAGGCCCTGCCGTTTGCATATCAGGAGGAGGGTGAGACCTGTGCCCGCAATCTGGCCGAGCCCCTCACCCTGGTGCAGTCGCGCACCTCTCCCGGTGCCATGGGGCGGCCGGGGCTGACCAATGGCGACATGCAGGAGCAAGTGGGGCTGGGACTGATTGGCGTGGATTTGCCTGAGTTCTGGAGCGTCAGCCGGCTCTCCGATTATGGTAAGTGTCCTTTTAAATTTTGGGTCTCCCATATTTTGAAAGTCAGTCCGGAGCTGGAGCCGGAAGCCGGGCTGGATGCTCGTCTTCTCGGTGAGGTCTATCACAAGTGCATGGAGCTTTTTTACCAGGGCTTGAAGGTTAGAGGACTCAATCTGCTTTCTGAAGCTCAGGTGGTGGACGGTTTCTTTGATGACTGTATTGCCGATGCTCTTGCCTGGCTGCTGCAAGAAAGGCAGGTCAAGAAAACCGAGTTCTGGGACTACGAAAAGAAGGAAGTTTACTTCCGCTTACGTCGGTTCTTAACTAAGGAAAAGGCGCGGGCTTTAAAGGATGGCGGGGAGTTTCAGCCTGTGGCTTTTGAAAAGGCCTTTGGTTTTGAAGGGGCCCAGGGAGAAGTCTCGGCGCCGCCCTTAGTGGTGCAGGCTCTGCCCCGAGGGGGAAGTGAAGTCTCAACGGTGAGGTTGCGAGGACGTATTGACCGTATCGACCGCTCTCATGATGGGCGCATCAAAGTTGTGGATTACAAAGCCGGTTCCAAGCGGATCACCATTGATGATGCCAGACGCGGCAGTGATTTGCAGATGCCTGTTTATGCTCTGGCGGTGGCCAATATGGAGGAGGGGCAGGGACCGGTTTGTGAAGGACTCTTCCTGAGCATTTCTCAGGGCGAAGTGATCGGGCGGGTGGATTTTGCAGGTGAGGGGCCCGAGCTATTGTCTTTAGTAAAGGAGCATATCGTGTCTTTTGCCGCTGAGGCTGCCCGGGGGCGCTTTCAAATCGCTCCCATAGACGACAAGGTTTGCCTCAGTTGCGATCATCAAAGGGTTTGCCGGATCGCCGAGCTGGGCAAGGAAATGGATCTGGAAGGGGGCGAAGACTAGGATTCTATGCTGACTTCCGAGCAAATAGTGGCGGTCAACACCGTAGAAGAAAACGTCCTGGTTTCGGCCGGTGCCGGCTCCGGTAAAACCCATGTGCTGGTGGAGCGCTATGTTGAGATCTTGCGGCGCAATGAAGAGATCAGCCTGGCTAATATTATTGCCGTTACTTTTACTCGTAAGGCTGCTGCTGAAATGCGCTCGCGCTTGAAAAGTAAGTTCTTGAGTCTTTCCCGTGACGCCGCAGAGATAGCGGGCGGCTATTCGGACCGGTGGCGCAAGACCATGCTGGAGGTAGATGGGGCAAGAATCGGCACCATTCACTCTCTTTGCGAGTCTATTCTGAAGGCTTTTCCGGGCGACTGCGGCATCGATCCACAGTTTCTAGTGCTGGATGAGTTGAAAACCAGCGAAATGCTGTCCTCCTCCGTAGAGCACGCGATTCGCACCGTCATTGGTGCAGAACCAGGTAGTGCCGCCGCTGGTGCCGTGCCTCTGCCTGCTCTTGATGATGCGCTGCTTGTGCTGAATGAATTTTCCATCGATGAATTGCGAAAATTGCTTTCCGGCATGATTCGCTCTTCCATGCAGCTGAAGCAGACACTGGCTGCGGTCTGGGCGGCCTGTGGTTCGCCGGCACAGGCCGACCAGTTCTCTATGGTGCCGCCCCAGGCAAGCCTCAAGGCTGCGGCCCAGGCGGTTATGAATCAGGTAAGAGAGCAGGCTTCGCAGTCGCTCTTGCAGGATCCGGAACTGAAGCGTGCTCTTCTCTGGTTGAGTAACAATCCTCATAGTGATCCGAAGAACGGTCTGGAAGCAGTGCGGCTGGAAGTTTTGTCGCAGTTCGAAGAGGCTGGCCGGGGACCGGCTGCTCTTACCTGGCAGGCTTTTCAAGCAATTGCCGCCTGTGGTTTGAAAGCCGGCGGCAATAAGCCCGAGTCCAAGGAACTGCGAGAGGGGCTGAAGTCGGTGCGGGAAAGAATCAAGGCCGTGGTGGAAAAGCTTCCCCCCTCTCTCTTGCCTGAAGACGAGCGGGGTTTTGCTTGCGCCCGCGGTCTCCTGCAACTCTTCCAGATTGCTTATGAATACTATGGGGAAGAAAAAGCTAAGCTGACGGCCCTTGATTATAACGACCTGATCGATCAGACGATTCGGGCCCTTTCTCAACCTCAGTCACGTGCTCGCCTCTACTTTCATGAGCGCCTGCGGGCTTTATTGGTGGACGAATTCCAGGATACCAACGATGTGCAGGCCAGGCTTCTCAGTTTGATGGCCGGACCCGATACCAGGCTGTTTCTAATCGGTGATGACAAACAGTCTATCTATAAGTTTCAGGGGGCCGATGTGGCTACTTTCAATAAGTGGAAGAGCAGCCTGGAGGACGGTGTGCTCGATTTCACCGGTGCAAGCCTGGTCACCAAGCTGACCTCATCTTTCCGCTCCCATCCGGAAGTTGTGGACTTTGTGAATGCGGTTTTCTACCGGCTCTTTGACCGGGATCCGCGAGTTTTGCCTTATGTGGCGGCCTTTGAAGCGCTTAGCCCGGCCCGCCAGGCCGGGGCGACCTCCTCCTTAGAATCTGAAGAAGAGAGTCGCGTGGAAGTTATTCTGCATGAGAAGCCGGAAGAAGACCCAACCAGCCAGGATGTTTATGAGGCTCGTCTGGTGGCTGATTGGATTCTGGACAAGCTTGCGCGGGGCGTTACCCTCACCGATAAGTCCGGCGCCCAGAGACCCCTGGCCTTTGGAGACTTTGCCGTGCTGGTGCAGCGCAACAGAGACTTTGCTCAGTTTGAGCAGGTCTTTGCTTCCCTGGGGATTCCCTTTGTGGTCTTTGGCGGTAGCGGCTTTTTGCGGCGCCAGGAAGTGCTTGATTTTGAGAGTCTGCTGCGCTTTCTGGACAAGCCGCAAGACAGTCATTCTCTTCTGGCTGTCTTGCGGTCGCCTTTCTGTGCCCTCAGCGATGATCTGATTCATCGCATCGGTGCAGCCGGTGATGGACCTCTCTATGCCAGGCTCCAGACCATGGCCGCCGGCTCCGCTCCACCGGCGGTGGCAAAGGCTGCCCAGCTCTTGCGACGACTTCTGGATGAAGCGGCCCTTCTGCCCCTGAGCGAACTTGTGCATAAGATCGTTTCCGGCACGGGCTACGAACTGGCCATGCTGGCAGCTCCCGACGGCAGGCAGCGTTCGCGCAATGTCTGGAAACTGGTGCATCTGGCCTGTCAGGACGACCATCTCAGTTGCGGCGAGTTCGCGGACAAACTGAGCGCTATGAGGGAGTTCAATATGCGTGAATCGGAAGCGCCGCTGGATAGCGGTGATTCCGTCAAGCTTATGACCGTGCATGCCTCCAAAGGTCTGGAGTTTGCAGCGGTGGCCTTGCCCTGTCTGGGTGCTGCTGCTCTGCAGAACAGTGCTCGTTCCATCTTTCACCCCGGCTATGGTATTGCCTTTAATACTAAGCGTCTGGAAGAGGAAGAGGTTCCGGCCTGGTACCAGGTGGCCGGTTATCTGGACCGGCAAATGGAATGGGAGGAGCGCAAGCGTTTGCTCTATGTAGCTATGACCAGGGCGCGTGACTTCCTGGCTCTTTTCATGAAGGCGGAAGGGCGCAAGGTGCAGTCTTACCGAACCATGTTGCGTACGGTGCTCTCGCTCGATGGCGATCATACTGTTCTTCCGGAGCCGGGCAGCGCTTTGCGGCTCAGCCTGCCTTTCTCCTCCGCTCTAGTGCCCTACAGCCTAAGGTTTGCTCAGTCTGCCAGGCGCTCTGCCAGAGTGGCGCCGGAATTGCAGCTCGCCAAACCTTCAGACCTCTTACTGGCTCCTTTGCCCGTGCACATCGAGTATCCCAAGGTGAATGAACTGGGTCTGAGCCGTATCACCAGCCCGGCTGCGACCAAAGATGCTCTCTTGAGTCCGCTCAGTGCCGGACCTGAACTCTTCTCCCCCAGTTTCCTGGGCGTCTTTTTTCATGCCTTGATGGAGAACCTGCCAACCTATAGCAAGGCGGATGCCGCGGCGCTCTACGTCTATGTGCGTGACATTGCTTCCACCCAGAGTTTTCATATGGCCCATGGTCCGAAGCTGGAGCGACTGGTGACCGAGGGGCTGCGCTTGCTTGATATTTACTTTGAAAGCAGACTTCATCAGCTTCTCAGCACGGCAAGCCGCCGTTACAACGAGGCGGAGTACTCGCTTTTTCACGGGGATGACCTGATAAAGCGGCGCCCCGATTTGATTTTTCAGACTTTTGACGGTGACTGGTATCTGGTCGACTTCAAGACCGACCATGCCGCAGGCGAGGTTGAGATGCGGGCCCGCGCCGGTCGCCACAGTGTTCAGCTAAATAATTACCGGGCAGAACTTTCCAGACTGTCGGGTCTCAGCCTGACCGCCCACATATATTTTGCTCAGACCGGCATACTCTTCCCTGTCTAAGGCGGCTAAGGTTAATTGGGCGGGTCTTGCTGCTGCTTGACCGGAGCCAGACCATGATTGAAGGAACCGGCTTCCAGGTACTGAGGCGGAATGATGAAGGAACCGTCTTTCTTTATGTAGCCCCATTTCCCGGCCTGTTTAACAGCGGCGCGGCCTTCATGGAAGGGTCTGGCTTCATCGAAAATGCCGGCGCCCAGTTTGCCTTCGGGCGTGATGAAGGCAAACTTGTCGCCGAAACGTGCACAGGCTTGCCCGTTCTTCGGGAACACCGAGGGTAGTTCTTTTTTCTTTTCGGTAGGATCGAAGATAACGGTCTCGCCGTCTTTAATTTTATAAGTGTCGGTACCGGCCTCGGCGAAGCGCAACTCCGTCAAGGGGGGCAGTTCGGCCTTATCATCGGGACCGATGGGAGTGGACGACTCTTTCAAGGTTTCGGGATCAAGGCGCATTAAATGCTTGTTCTGTAGCACTACGGCGCCGTTGTCAGTCACTTCCGCCGCTCCGTCGAACTGGGGCAGGATCAGGAATTTGCCGGTCTTATCTAGATAGCCCCATCTTCCATAAGCAGTGGGAGCTTGCTTCTTGGCACAACCAGAGAGGGAAAGCACCATTAGGGCCGAGAGTAAAAGAGGAGCAGCTTTCATATTTATCCTGACAGGGGCAACCGGTTTGTACGACTAATCTAAAAAGGATAGCGACGTTTGCCTGAAAAATCCAGTGATCGTGATTTGTATGTCCGACGTCGGCTGCATTTCTTGTAAATCTGTGGCAGGATAAGCAGATGAGTTGTAAGGATTCTGAGGAGTTTGTGGAATGGCGGACGATGTCGAAAGGGCAGCCGTAAGCCCGGGCATTGCCTCCGGCGCCTGGTCCGGCCGTCGTGCCACCCTGGTCATTCTGGTGTTGAATGTCGGGGTCTTCCTGGCTATGTGTACTTTTACATCCTTCGACAACTTCTTAAGAACCTCTACTGCCACTGCCATTGAATGGGGGGCCAGTTATGGTCCAGACACCCTGACCGGTCAGCCCTGGAGGCTTTTAACTTCCAGCTTTCTGCATTTCGGCTTCTTCCACCTGGCCAGCAATATGTTGGTGCTCTGGCTGCTTGGTTCGCAAGTGGAACGCATGTACGGCACCTGGCGGTTTATTCTCATTTACATGGTTTCGGCCGTAGGAGCAGGTTGTCTCAGCCTTCTGGCGGTACCAACCGGGGCCGGTGCCGGGGCTTCCGGGGCCATTTACGGTCTGGCCGGTGCCTTACTGGTATTCGCCATAACCGAGCCCTGGCCCGTGGTGCGGGTGCTTCTGACGCGCACGGGTATCGGTGGGCTCATCTATGCCGCCATCAGCTTTGTTCTTGGTATTGGTGGCGGTGCCCAGGTAGCCAATCATCTGGGTGGGCTTTTCAGCGGCTTTCTGATTGGCTATTTTTGCCGGCGCGATCTGCGCAGCCGAAACAGATTGGAAAAAATGGCAACCTGGGCATGGGTCGTTTCCTTGCTGGTGGGGCTGTTTGTGGTAGTTACCTATGCGCCTTTCGACATCAAGGGGAATTACAAGCTGGCACTGGCAGTGCACGAACTAGATCAGGGGCGTGCCCGAGCGGCTCTCGCCATCTGTGACGAGTTCCTTGAGCGTAATCCCAAGAGCGGCAGCGGCATTCTCTATCGAGGCTTGAGCCGCCTGGCACTGAAAGAAGATGAGGCTGCCCTCGCCGATATAAATGCAGCTATTAAGCAGGGCGCTGAGCTGAAGGCGGCTCTTGGGGCTCGTATGGGAGCGGCCTTTGATCTTGGCTACTACCGGCAGGTGATCAGTGATGTAACCGAGCTTTTGGAGTTGGGGGGCGATGTAAATTGTATCTACCTGCGGGCCATGGCTTGCGCGCAGTTACACGAATTCGATGAAGCCTTTGCCGATGCTCGCAAACTGACCCGAGTTTTTTCCAGAAAGGCTGATGGTGCGATTTTATCGGCGGAAATCTTGCGCGCTCAGGGCCGGCTAAAGGAGGCCCTTACTGAGATAGGCGAGGCTCTTCAGGCCGATCCTGATTTAAAGCGAGCCCTGCACCTGAAGGTGGTCTTGCTGGCCGAAGAGGGAAGCAGCGAGGGCGGCACCAGCTTGCAGGAGTCCCTCGACCTATTAGGCCGCTTGGGCCGGGATCGCTCCCAACCCCGGCAGTTTGTCTATTACGCCATGATTCGCCTTGGACTGGGTGATTATGAGGGTGCCGTCAAGGATGCCGATGTTTTTCTAGCCCAGGAGGATGCCTGGAAGAGCGGCAAAGCCACCTATCCCCTCATAATCAAGCTTCTGGCTCTGCAGGCTCTTCACCGGGAAGATGCTCAGGAAAGTCTGGCACTGCAAGTGAAGAAGAAGTTGTCAGAGCACTGCTGGCCTTATCCTCTCTTGAGTTATCTGCTGGGCTGGACCAGCCTTTCTGAACTTACCGGCGAGAGTAACAATTTGAGTCGACAGACTGAAACTGATTTTTACCTTGCGGTTTCAGATTTCGAGGGCGGACGCAAAACGGCAGCCCGAGAGAGGCTTGACAAGGTGGTGGAGCGTGGCAACCTCACCTATATGGAGTATGAGGTAGGGCGTCTCCTGCGTGCCAGATTGCTCAAAGATTCAATAAGCACCGGAAAGTAAATCATGACTCCGTAGAGAAGTGATTGGTGCGCAGGATATCCCGCAAGCGGCGGTTAAAAGCCTCTGCCAGAGGCAACTGTCCATGGGTTTGAAACCAGATCGCCTTGCACATGAGCAACAAGCACAAAGGTGCGCGATCTTCTCCAAAAGTAGTCTTTGCTTGATTGAGAGCCTGTCCGTAAATGCGTTCTACTTCGAAACAGTCGCCGTCGTCGGCGGCCCGACAGAGGTCGGTGAGCAGCGCTTCAATTAGTGTATATGAGTTGTCCATAGGGATGCCTGAACTTGATGCCTTAATGAATACCGGATATTTATCCTTGAGAAATTACGTGATGGTCGTTTCTCTTTTGATTATATAAAAACAGCGGCGAGAAAATTCAAATTAAGGTTGCTTGATCATAATTGCTTTTGTTTGCGGATCGCTAGACCTAAAAAGCCTTTCGGCCAACACTTCGAAGAAATGTTTGCCTCCCCTCATGTTAAGGTGCACGCTATCGGCAAAGTAACAACGGGGAAAGAGCTGTGAGTTGTTGAGGTCGAGAACCTTGGCCTGATAACGTTCGGCAAGAGTTGTCACCTTTTCCAAATAGCGGTTGTAGAAATTTTCGGGCATGATGGCCAGGTTGTCGCTGGTGAGAGGCATGTTGACCAGAATTACGGAGACGCCTGTTTGTCTGGCCCGGCTCAGCATACGCTCCAGATAGGAGAGCTGATCATCGAACTGTTTCCAGTTTATCTTGCGGTAACGGTAGCGGTATTCGGCCAGATTGTCTTCATAGGCTTCCTGCGCCACCCGCGGCGGGCAAGTCAGCACTTCATTGGCGCCGCTATCTTCCGGCAGTTCACTGAAGGCCTGGCGGCGAATGTGTAAGGGGGTTTTGACCATATCGAGATCTTTGTAGGGCAAAAGTTTCTCGGTCAGGGCCTTGGCCCAGCGCTGCTGGATATAGATGAAATCTTCCTTGTGTCCGGCAATGAAGCTCAGCTTGCCGAGCCAGTATTCGATTTTTTCCGAAGGAGAAGTACGGGCTTTCATTTCCAGGTCGGAGAGATCGCTTACATGACTCATGTAGCGATAGATCTCGGTACTTGCCACCGAGGGTAGTGCAGAGTCCATGAAGTCGCGAGGGGCTATGCCGTAAATGACTCTTTGAGGCGCCCCCTTTTCCTTGAGCATATGCTCAAAGAGGATACAGGCGTCCGAAACCATTTCTCCGCCCAGGGCAAAGGCGAAATTGCTTTCCGGCTTGCCGGCGGCGGCGGTAAGCAAGTCGGCCAGTAGTTTGCTTTTGTGATGAAAGGCGACGTTTTGGGGTTGCTCCAGGTAAACGGCGTCGCCGCCATGCAGGGCGGCCATCATCAGTGAGGAACCCAGAAGCGCCGTATCGGGTGGGTTCTTATCCGGGCTGGTGAGGAATTCCCGTTCGTTCCAGTAGACCCAGCTTCGGTGCGGCACCTTGAGGGGGCTGAATTTTAGAAAATCGAAGTTGTTAAACTGAGGCAGTGAGCTGAGTCTGAAAATACCGTCCAGCAAAATATAGAGGGCAAAGGCCAGCAAGACATAGCTCTTGCGAAAGTTTTCGCGCTTGCTCAGGCACTCTTCTACTTTTGGCTTGTCCAGTGATGTGTGCATAGAAATCAGGTGCCTTAGAACTGGAAGTAGATGAAACGAGGAGATTTGTCCGGCGAGAAGATCACCACCGCCAGTATCATGCTCAGGACAAAAGCCGCTCTGGCAAGCTGGGGAGTCTTGGCTACCAAACCGGCTTTACCGATGAAGTAGCAGGCAATGTGACCGGCAGCAAGCAGGGGCAGAATCAGAAAAATAGTGGGATAGATGAGCGGGTAATTGATGGTGGGCAGTAGCATGGCCAGTTGTTTGCCGCCATCTATTACAGGGCTCAAGCTGAGCATACGTGCAAGCATGGTCAGGGCCAGGCTATTGGTTTCAGCCCGGAAAAAGACCCAGCCGATGCAGACCATGTGAAAAGTTAGAAGCGTTGAAGCGACTCGTCCGGCGGGGCTGTCTATGGCTTTCTTCAAGGCCGGCATGGTTTCCTTGAGGGGCTGCAAGAGTTTGTGGGCCGCAAGCAATAGTCCGTGGAATAACCCCCAGACCAGGAAATGCAGGGCCGCACCATGCCAGAGTCCGCCCAGGGTCATGGTAATGATCAGATTCCTGTAGTTGAGCCACTTAGAGCCTCTGGAGCCGCCCAGGGGGATAAACAGATAGTCTCTCAGCCAGGTGGAGAGGGAGATGTGCCAGCGGTGCCAGAACTCCGAAATATTGCTGGCCATATAGGGCAGGTTGAAATTGATGGGCACCTTGTAGCCGAAGAGCATGGCCGAGCCCCTTGCTACGTCGGTATAGCCGGAAAAGTCGAAGTAAATTTGAAAGGCAAAGGCATAGGCAAAAAGCCAGAGATCAAGTCCACTAAAGAGTTCCGGTTTGCTGAAACCGCCCTGCACGAAGAAACTGAGGTTGTCGGCGA
This sequence comes from Candidatus Obscuribacter sp., assembly GCA_016712465.1. Taxonomy (GTDB): domain Bacteria; phylum Cyanobacteriota; class Vampirovibrionia; order Obscuribacterales; family Obscuribacteraceae; genus Obscuribacter. The sequence continues at coordinate 5,233,653 of JADJQZ010000001.1, read as the reverse complement.
TCAAGACCTTCTTGCAAAGACCAAGCAAAATCAAACTCAGTCCGGAGTCGAAGCTGGCTACGGTAAGTTTGGCCGGGGCCAGAAACTGTGGAATGAAATCCTGAAAGCGCTTGATGGGGCCGGCAATCTGCGTGGGGAAAAAGCTGGCGAAAAGGGCAAAGGCCGGGAAGGACTTAATGGGCTCATGACCACGATAGACGTCCACCACATAGTGGATGAATTCGAAGACGAAGAAGGAGATCCCCAGGGGTAAAATGATGTCGAAAGGCAGATGGGTCGCGGCTCCCCCCGTGGCTTTCAGAAGGCTGGAGAGGCAGTCGTTGAAAAAGTATGCGTATTTGAAAAAGGCCAGGCTGAGAAGGTTGCCGGTGATAGCTATGGTCAGCCAGGTTTTTTTGCGCCCGGGCTCCTGGCTTTTGTGAATGGCAAAGCCCAGATAGTAGTTGGCTATGGTCAGCCCTAAAATGAGCAAGATGAAAACCGGCTTCCAGCTCATGTAGAAAATGTAGCTGGCCAGAAGCAGGATCCAGACTCTCCACTTGTCACGGCTGAGCCAGAAGAGAGCAAAGACTATGGGCAGGAAAAGGGCGTAATTGAGGGAATTAAAAAGCATTCGCTTTGTGGCGGCTATTTCTTGCGGGTTTCAGGTAGTCAATAATAGCTCCTGACGCCCCTCTGGTCCTTAAGCCTGCCACATAAAGAGACCCACCGGGGCGGGTCTCTTGGCGGATCTTATGGTGTCGGCCTGGTGGATTTAGGGGCAGCCCAGGGGGGCGAGGGTGAGGTCGTGCCACTTGCGCCTCAATATGTCGCGAATAGGCTCGAGGCAGGAAGCCGGGCGACCTTTTTCAACTATTTCGCCGTCGATTCGCACCGAGGGTGTCTTGCAGATGGAATCTTCAACTAGCTCCACCGGTAAGGGCAGTCTCTCTTCCGCGATGATGTATTCAAGTTTGTGCAGTGCACTTTTGTAGTCGCTGCAGCCTGGCGAGTAGACGAGTTCAATACGCATTAAGATAGTTCCTCCTGAGAAAGGAATGAATAAGGACCAAACGAAATTGACCCCGATATTGAGTTACTGGGATGGTTGCCTGGGCTGCCCTTAAGCTGAGCAAATTATGAGGATCGGACCAATACTGAGGTTCCTGTTCAGCTGAATGGCTGCAGGAGGGGTGGTTGCTTACCGAAGAATGCCCGGGAGGCGAGATTAAGTCTTCGTCTTGAAGTGACGCCGTTGTCGTACACTCGGTTTTAAACTTACTACAGACAGGTTGCCCTGGGTTGAAAGCAAGTCTCTTAGGGGTGGTCGACAATTGTGACGAAAAGCTTAACGCTTCCCTTAACAGAAGTATACGCTAAACCAAGTGAAAGCAAAGTTAATCTTGTCGCTATGCACCTGATATCTGCTTAACCTTGCTCCGGTGCCCTTCGGTCTGTGGTCTCATGAGCAGACCTCGGTCTCTGCGAGAATCTTCGAAACCTATGGCAGATGTAACTTTCGTCACTTACGACGGGCTACCACTTGGTGATCCCGACGACCAACTGACCCTCGATATTTTGAGCGAGAGCGGGCTTGATTGCGCCACAACCGATTGGTTTAGCGGCGCTCAGGCTTTCAAGGAAAGCAAGATTACGGTGTTGCGCTCCTGCTGGAACTACCACATGCATTTGCCGCGCTTCCGCAATTTTCTGGAGGAAGTGGCGGCTTACTCCCATCTCCTTAACCCCCTGGCAATGGTGCAGGACAACCTCAAGAAGACCTATCTATGCGAACTTGCCCGTAGCGGCCTGCCTGTCTGTCCGACGGCGGTAGTGGAGAAGCGAGAAGAGCTGAGCCCCGAGCTCTTGCGTTCTCGGCTAGCACTGCTGTTTGAAGAGGGCCTTGTCGGTGCCGGGATGTTTATTGTTAAACCGGCAGTGGGCCTGGCTACCTGGGGTGTGAAGAAAGTAGACCTTGATGGCGCCGATGGTGGCGCTGCATTGAAGACCATGCTTGCCCATATACAGTATTTGCGTGAGCAATCTCCGGACGGAGACGTGCTCTTGCAACCCTATTTGCCTCAGGTGGAGAAGGAGCGCGAACGCGCCCTGGTTTTCATTGATGGTGAATATTCCCATGCCGTGTCCAAATCGGCCTTTCAGCATCTAGCTGTGGCCGGACAGGCCGGAGAAAGCCCACTGCAGGCCGAACCGGCGGAGATAGATCTGGCCCGGCGCGTACTTGCCACTTTGCCTTCGCCGCCGCTTTATGCCCGGGTGGATCTGGTGCCGGCTTCCGCCCCTGGTGGTGCGCTCCTGCTTGAACTGGAGCTGACCGAGCCTTCTCTCTTCCTCTCGATGAAAGAAGGCTCGGCCGAGCGCTTCGCCCGGGCAATCCAGAAGCGACTGCACGGCCTCAGGGGGTGAGGCGATTGCGGTCCCTGGGAAAGAGGGCTGCCTGCTTCACCGAAGCCAGTGCCAACAGTTGTTTGGTGAGGCGCTCCAGCCCGATGGCCAGACCGCCATGGGGCGGCATACCGTGCTTGAAGGCCATTAGATAGTCATTGAATTGCTCCGGTTCCAGACCTCTTTCCTCCATAGAAGCTTTCAGTTCGCCGTACTGGTGAATGCGCTGTCCTCCTGTTGTGATTTCCAGCCCGCGAAAGAGCAGGTCGAAACTGCCGGAGCCGGAGCCGCCTTTTTCTTTCATGGCGTAGAAGGGACGAATCACATGGGGATAGTTGGTTATGTAAACCAGCTCCATGCCTGTCTCCTCGAAGATGTGCCGGCATATGAGTTTTTCTCCCTCGGCGTCGAGGTCTTTGCTTGAGAGGCTCTGCCATTTGTACTTCTCTTTCAAAATGGAGACGGCCTCGGCCAGTTCCAATTGTGGAATCGGCGCTTCTATGACCGGTAGGACGGCCTGATAGAGTCCTAGTTCGAAGGCGCAGTGCTCTTTCAGGTGGGCAAAAATATGCTTGAGCAATTCTTGCTGCAAGGCGATAAGCTCGCCAATGCCGCTTATAAAGCCCATCTCAAAGTCCAGGCTGATATATTCGTTCAGGTGCCTGGTGGTCTCATGTTCCTCGGCGCGATAGACCGGTCCGACTTCGAAGACTCTCTCGAAGACGGCTACCAACATCTGCTTATAGAACTGTGGACTTTGGGCTAGATAGGCCGGTCTGGAGAAGTAGTCGAGCGAGAACAGATTGGCACCGCCTTCGGTGCCGGTGGCGACAATCTTGGGCGAGTGAATTTCCGTGAAGCCTGATTTTCCGAGAAACTCCCGGAAAGCTTTTAGGATTTCCGCCTCTATCTTAAAGATGGCCCTTACCTTCTCATTGCGCAAAGTGAGAGGGCGATAGTCGAAGAGTGCCCCGGCCGAAAGCTTCTCTATTTTGGCGTTCTTGCCCACTTCCACCGGCGCGGGGCTTACCACGGCCAGTATTTCCAGGGCCTTTAGATGTACTTCCGGATTGGGTTGAGCTTGCACCGTGCCCCAGACTTTTACCGGCGTCTCCGGCAAGATATCTTTGATTTTCAGTGCTTCCATTAGCTCGCTGCCTTCCACCAGAAGCTGAACCTGACCGCTTTTGTCGCGCAGATTGAGAAAGGACAGCTGGCCAAGCTGCCGGATGGATTGAATATGACCATGGAGCATTACCTTCTCTCCAACTCCTACCTTTCGGCTTGTCAGGGCGGCGGCTTCCGTCCTGGTGTACTGTTCTTCCATAATTTTTCTCCTGCGTGATTCAATGCAAAAAAACGACCGCTGACTGATGTCGGCGGTCTCTCTTTGCTTTTGTTTTTTTCGGGCTAACTGCTCAACTCATACCCGAAAGAAGATAAGACAAAAAGAACCGCCGGGGCGATTATCATTTCTGTCGTCATTGGTCTTTGTGGTGGGTCTGAACACGGTGAGGTCGGTCCTGAAATTTTCTGTCTAAGTCTTTTCCATGCTAAGGGCGTCATCGACAGTGGTCAATGACAAGTTGCGGAAAGTAAATTGAAAGTTTTACTGACTGGAAGTTTCAACCAGGTCTTTGGCTTGCTTGGACGGTTCTGCCGACGGTTCGGTTTTTCTGGCCAGACGTGCTGCTTCTTCGGCGTCGGCGGCCATGATGTCGCCCAGTATCCAGCCGAACATGTCCCGGGGAGTTTCCTGTGGGTTGAGTTCGTCTTTGATCTGTTGGTAGGAAGCTACCAGGGGCAGAACCGGACGCACGCCGTCGATAAAGGTAAGGTGATCGACGTTGCGGAAGACCCTGGCGCGGCCCACGTCAAGCCGGCCCTTCAATTTTTCCACGTCTAATTCTTTAGCGACATAGTTTTGCTTAGCCACATCGGGCGGCACGAAGATAGCGCTGGAGACAGGTGTGATGCCGTCGTTCAGGACATAGACAAAGGGGGTACCGGCAGTTTTGGCCACCGACTTGGGTACTTGAATATTGGCTATGTCGCGATTGAGCATTTCCAAAACCGGATGTTCTCTGGCAAAATGAGCCGGAAAGGTCGTTGACACCAGGAATAGCGGGTACATAAAGGCGTTTTCCAGGTAACGCTTGGCCCTGGGTGCCAGATAGGGATTGACTATGTAGCCACCATAGGTGATGAGCTTCTCTCTTCTGGTAGGCGTGGTATTAACCTTCAGCAGGCGCTCGTTCAAAGTGTTTTCTACAGTAAGTTTGCCGCTCGGTCCAAAGGGAAGTTTGGACCAGAACTTCCCGACGTCCGGGATGGCCGCGTCGGCATTGTCCCAGGTCAGATCGTTTTGCAAATTGGGATTCTTTTTGAAGTAGAGCTTGAAGGCCAGATTGTGGTCGATGCGGCTCCAGGGCCAGGAAAGCCTCTTGTAGACTGTATAGGCCAGCCAGTCGCGGCAGAACAGCGGGGAGCCGTGGAAGGGCGTGCCCATGGTCAGTAAGAGTTTGACCTTGGGCTCAATTTCTTTGTCTGTAAAAGCTTGGTAAGAAAGATTGCCGCCCATGCTGAGGGCGATCATGCCGATCGGCTTTTTGCCGCCGTAATCATACAGCCTGTTGAAAGCCTCTTTGAATTTGGGCAGCACTTCTTCGATGCGGTCCAGGCTGGAGTAGCGGACCATGTAGACCTTGTAAAGAGAATTAAATTCCTGGTTCTTGGTCAGGCGCTCGGCTACTTTCTGCCAGCGGAAATAGGGCCAGTATTCTCCTCTCAGACCGTGCACCATGAGAAAAGGACTGCGCTCGCCTATGGGGGTCTGGTCGTACTCGTATATCTTTACATCGTTGGGGCGATGGCGCAGGGTGCGCCCCGCTGGTAGGCTGGGGAATTGCTTGGAAACCCCGCCTGTGACCAGGGAAGATGAATTGGCTTCCGTCTGCGGGGATGTCAGGCGCGAGGGGTTGGCCAGGGCCGAGTTCGCCAGTGCCGGTACAGCCAGACCGTTGGCTATGAAAGCGGCGCTCAGGAGCCAGTGCGCTAACCTGTTTCGTCCCCCCTGGGGTTTGATTTCTTTTGCGGAAAGACTAAGCGTTTGCCGGTTTTGATGGTACATTATTTTCAAGGTTAGTACGATGTTTTGCCGATTTTAGCAGAAAATGCCCTTTTTGTACGATTTTATGCCGGTTTGCCGGTATACGCAGTACCCGCTCTCGACCAAAGCAAATGAGGAAAAGGCTCTTGAATCCAAGTTCAAAAGAGACCACTGACGGACGTCCTGCGAAAATATGTTTGATGTTCTCCGATACCGGTGGCGGTCACCGCAGTGCTACTGAAGCAATTGAGGCGGCCATACATCATGTCTTGAAGGAAGAATTTCCCGACGGAACGCCATCAAAGCCGGTGCAGGTTTTTGTGGAAAATGTGGTGGAGAACTCGCACCCTTTGAACCGCCGCTTTGTTGAACTGTACAACTACTTGTTGCGCCACCAGCAGAGTGCTATGAAGTACTACTACTGGTTTATCGAAACATTCAAGCCCAACGATTCCGAAATGGGATGGCAAATTACCAGACCTTACTTGAATAAATATGTTAAGGAGCACTCTCCCGACGTGCTGGTTTCGGTGCATCCCATGTCGAACCAGTATTTGGCGCGCTCTCTCAAAGAATTGGGTTTGAAAGATCGCACCAAGTTGATAACCGTTGTCACCGATCCCAACGGCGATTTCTGGAGTGGTTGGGCCTGTCCCGACGCTCTTCTCACCATAGTTCCCAACGATCTGGCCCGCAAGCGCCTCATTGATCTTGGCGTTGATAAAAACAAGATCGTCATTATGGGCATGCCGGTGCACCCCGATTTTCGCACGCCGGCTTCCAGCAGCCCCGGTGAGTTTCGCAAGCACTTAGGTCTTACAGCCGATCTCCCCACCATTTGTATCAATGCCGGTTGGGCCGGCGGCGGTAATTTGCTATCCATCTATAAGGCTCTTTCCAATGTGCGCCGCAAGATACAAGTTATCTTCCTCTGCGGTCATAACAAGCAGCTCTACGAGACATTGAAGCGTGAAATGCGCAAGTCTAAGGTACCAACGGCGGTGCTGCCCTTCCACGATCGTATGTCCGATGTTATGGCTTCTTCCGACTTGATGGTCACCAAAGCTGGTGGCTTGACCTCTTTCGAGGCCATTGCCAGAAGACTGCCCATGGCCATAGACATGATCACCAAGCCGATGCCGCAAGAACTGGGCACAGCACGCATGTTGGTCAGTCAGGGACTGGCTTACGACATCGAACAGGCCGACGACATCGTGCCGGTGGTGGAGAACTTGCGCCTGCGCTCGGACGGTGAGCCGGCTCCTCTGCCGACGGTGCACCAGCTCGATAAGGTAGATGCCTCCTTTAATATTGCCAGGAAACTACTGGAGCTGGCCGGTGTGGAGTTGCCGTCTGCCCGAAAGAGCGATAAGCCAGGCAAAGACATGGATCTGGAAAAGACCGGATCGGTTTAGTTGAGGCATGTCTTTTGAAGCTTGTATTAAAGACCCATACGGCCAGCAACCTTGATAAGGCTGCCGGCAAGCCGCTTGATATTCTCTTTATTCATGGCACCGGCTCTAAGAGTGCGATGTGGACCGCTCAAATTTCGCAGATGCTCGAACTGGGGCACCGCTGCTATACAGTCGATTTGCGTGGGCACGGCTCTTCGCCTGAGCCCGGAGAGAAGACCGATCTGGCTGTGCATATTGAAGATGTAATAGAGACCATTCAAGACAGTGATATTACTTTCCCCTGTGTTTTCGTCGGTCATTCTCTGGGCGCGATCATCAGTGTTTCTATGGCCGCATCGTCGCCGGAGCTATTTGCCATGGTCTTTGCCGCCGGTTTGCCGGCCCGTGTTCTGAAGCCGGTTTCGCTTGCTTTTCGTGTCTTCATGCGCACCGGATACAATGGCATAAAAAAGAGCGGCTTGCATAAGAACTGGTCCTTTCGTCCGCGCACATTGATTGAAACCGAACGCCATGCCCTCGAACAGATCATGCACAACTTCGAAGGCGTAGATTTCCTGGCCAGACCGCCGCAGGTAGCCTGCCCCTTGCATCTGGCGTCCGGCCGTTTTGATCCGGTGGCGCCCTGTCACTATGCCGTGCGCTTACATCAACTTTTGCCCAGGTCCACGCTCAAGATCTTCGAACTGGCCGGTCATAACTTCATGGATACCCATGAGCGTGAATTCAATACCTGGCTTATGGACGGTCTAGGCGGCAGGTTAGCTGCCGGCTCCACGGAAGGTCTTACCGCTGATATAGAAAGTGAAATGGCGAGAAACTCAACCTCTAGTTGAACTTACTGGAACTTGAGAGTTTTTCTGAGCCAGCCGAAGAATTTTTGAGTCTTCTCGACCACGGCATCCAGCCCTAAATCCGGCAGCAGGTTGCCCGCATCAAAATTGTCTTCCGGCAGTTTTTCAGCTTGATCGAGAGAAAGCCGGCTGCCTCCCTCCGAACTCAAGGAGTCGATGCTGTCTTCTCTCGCCGCTTGCGGCAGTTTGCGTGCCGGACTTGCCTTAGCCGGTTCATCGAGAACGGCGGTGCGCGTGAAGGGATTGTCTGCCAGGTCTTGCTCCAGGGCATTTTCGTCGCCGTTGTTGCGCCAGTTGGAAGCTTGTGATTGGGAGCGGCTGCTTTCATCCGAAACGGCTTTTGCTCTTTCCGCCGCAGGACTTTCCGTTTCCGATAAGACCTTGCCCTGGGTGCTCAGCTTGTAAAGGAATTCTTTGGGCAGGAGCAGTTCGGGGCGTCTTTCCTGCACCAGATCCTGGCTATTGCGCGGAGTGGCGATGATGCGGCGAATTTTCTTGCCGTCACCCTGAATCAAAAGCGCTTCTCCCGATTCTTCCGAGAACATAAAAGCCTCGCCTGGTTTCAAGCTGCTTGTGCCGTGCTCGTTTAGGTAGCGCAGGCGATCCAACCAGGGATCGGGACTGGGTTTTCTTCCATCAGCGACGGCGCTGGCTGGTTGCGGGACTTTCGTGGTAGCGCTTCCTTCCTCCGGTTTGAATTCCAGTACCTGGCCCCTGGCACGGTTGCCCGGCGTCGTAACGGTATTACCGGATTTCAGCTCCAGACCCAGGGATTTGCCCAATTCTCTTGTGGCACCGCCGACATTGCCGCTTTCCAGTCTGACTGCCGCCAGAAGTAAGCGCGCTTGTTGAAAATTCGGCTCCAGGAGAAGTGCCTGGTTGAGAGCCGACTCTGCCAGGTTGGCAAAGCCTTTCTGGCGAAAGATCAGGGCTTGTTCGAAAAAAGCCTGAGTGAGACGAGGATTTTCTTTGCTGGCTTGCAGAAAATCGATCAGGGCTTGATTGAGATCGCCCTTGGCTTTGGCGGCGAGACCTTTTTGATATTGTTTATAGCCGACTTGATTTTGAATTTTAGCGGAATTTTGTGGTGTCGCCCCTGGTACTACAGCCGGGGCGCCGGGCGATATGGCCGATATATATAGCGGTCCCGGTTTCCGTTCAGCGAAAGCCGGTGGTGTGGATAACAGGAGTGCTGCACCCCCAAATATTGCCGCTAGTCTTCTTCCTGAATTCATCGGCATAATAGTACAACACTTCCTTGCAACTGGAGCTTCCGGGGAGGCTTTAAGCCCCGGTTATCTTTAGTGATATTTAATCGGTTCGTATGAAAATCCGCTCAAGTTTGCGAATCGAGCGCTTCCATTCCGGCTCCACCATTGTTTTGAGCGTGTCCACCAGAATGGTTTGCATGCCCGCTCTTTGCCCTCCCCAGATATCCGTCAGGGGGCGGTCGCCTATTACCGCTACCTCGGAAGCCTGCAGCCCGAACTCTTCCATCAAGCGATGAAAGGCCCGGCGGCTTGGTTTTTTAGCTCGACCGACAATGGTGATGGAAAGGTCTTTACGCACCAGGTCTAGATAGGCTTCGTTCTTGTTATTGCTGGCGATGGCGATTTGAAAGCGTTGCCGGGCTCTGTCCAGCCAGTCCCGTGCTTCCTGGGTAATCTGGGCTGACTTGGGGGCCACAAGGGTGCTGTCCAGGTCAAGAATCAGTCCTTTGATTCCGCTTCTGCTCAGTTCGTCTATGTTTATGTCGGTGACATCACCGGCGATCAGGTAAGTTGGTTTAAGAAACACGGTTATCTCCACTTTATCTAAGTTTAGAGTAGGACATTAGTAAACTCAACTTTCATAGGGAACGGTTTCTGGCTGTAGAATGGCATTGAGCTGTCCTTGGGGCAGAAAGCCCTGGTAACAATGAGCAAACTTCGATTCGGTAAAGCCGGCAATAAATCAATGGGTGAGCCCGTATCTGCTTCTCAGGCGGCAGATGCCGCCCGTAGTGCGCTGCCTTTGCGCCATGTGGCGATCATTATGGATGGTAACAGGCGATGGGCGGAGAATCGGCGCTTGCCCAAGCTCAAGGGGCATCAGGAAGGTGTCAAGAGTCTCAAGCGTCTGGTGCGGCACGTGGGCGCTCTTGGTCTGGGGTATTTGACGGTCTATGCTTTCTCCAGCGAAAACTGGCAACGCAGCTCCGAGGAAGTCAGCTATCTCTTTGAACTCTTCGGGCGGGTGCTGGCTGAGGAATTCGCCGAGCTTTCGGACAACAATGTGCGCCTTAGCTTTCTTGGGCAAATTAAGGGCGTGCCGCCGTCCCTGAGGGCCTCCATGGAGAAGTCCATGGCGGCCAGTGCCGGTAATACCGGTCTTAATTTACAGGTAGCCATCAATTACGGCTCCAGGTTGGAAATTACCGATGCCGTCAGACGACTGGCTGAGGCGGTGAAAGCCGGAGAACTGCAGCCTGAAGAGATCACGGAAGAAAAAATTTCCGAGGCGCTCTACACAGGCGGCATGCCCGATCCTGAGCTTTTGATTCGTACCGGCGGCGAAATGCGGCTTTCCAATTACTTGCTCTGGCAATCGGCCTACACTGAGATTCTTGTTACTCCCACCCTCTGGCCGGAGTTTACTCCTGAGGCTTTTGATCAAGCCATAGAGGAATTCAGTCGCAGAAACCGCCGTTGGGGCGGAGACTAACAGGCTGCTTCATTGTCCCTGGGCATAAGGGCAGTTTTACTGCCCGTTTGCGTAAGGATTGTTGAAACCACCGCCGTTGAAGTTATTGGGTTGATAAGGTTGCCCGCCGTACTGTGGCGGCGGCTGCGCTTGGCCGTAAGGAGGCTGTTGTGCTTGGCCGTACTGAGGCTGACTGTAGGGCTGATTGAAACCGCCGCCGCCACCGCCGGTGGTTATTTGCATTGACTCGTCGAGCTGGATGGGCAGTGGCGTGCCGGATTTGATCATTACTTCCGAGCCTTTGCGCACCCCGGCACCCACCAGACCTAGTCCGCCACCAATGGCGGTGCCGAACACGGCGCCCATGCCGGTAGCTCTACCTACTTGTCCGTTAGAGGTGGCTCCGACGATTGCACCAAGAGCGGTGCCAAGGGCGGCGCCGCTGCCGGCTCCTACTGCCGTGGTGAGGGCTCCTTTGCCGACTCGACCGGCGGTGGAGCCGCCCACCAGTTTGATCTGGGTATCATTTACCGAGGCGGAAAGTGGAAAGCGTCTGCCGTCAGGTGTTTCCACCGAATTGAAGCGGATATCGATGCGACCGTTGGCGCCGAAACGAAAGCGTCTGGATGAAACTACATTGGTTACCGAACCGAGAACGCGGGAGCCGGCCGGGATTACTTCCACGCCACCGGAATAGACGGGGGAGGAGAGGCTGGCTTCCACCGGTTCGCCAACCTGGGTGGAGCCTGAGTCGAGGGTGTTACGCAGGGCTGCCTGGAACTGGGTGCCGGCTCCCACCACCACTACCCGACCGGCCAGCGGTTGGTTTTGCGGATAGCCGCCGTATTGAGGTTGTTGCTGGTAAAACTGCGGCGGACTCTGAGCGCCGAAACTTTCGGACTGCCCTGGCTGCGGATAACCCTGGTTTGGGTAACCACCCTGTTGTTGGGGCGGCATGTACTGGGGCTGCCCATTTTGACCGTAGTTGACCTGACCCTGGAAGTTGGGCTGCCCGTAGGGTGCTGGCGCTGGAGCCGGTGCCTGTGCTAAATAAGGATTCGGATTGGGTTGTCGATAACCTTCCTGGGCCGCCTGTGTGGGGTAGCCGCCGCTGGGGGAGCGGGTGGCGCCGTCCATCTGGTATTGAGCAGGATAGCTGCCCGGGCGGTTGCCGCCGTTGAGGGCCTGCTTGACGGCCTGATCGCTTCTGTAGTCGTAGAGTCTGGCAAGAATAGCGGCAGCATCGCCGCGGCTGGCAATGCCTGTGGCATCCACTGTGGCATTGTTGTCTTTGCTTGTGAGAATGCCGGCCAACTTGGCCTGAGCGACGCCGGAGCGAGCCCAGTCAGGGATTTTAGCCTTGTCGCTGAAGGATGACAGGGTTTTTATTACTGTGCCTTCGTCGGGGGTGCTTGTACCGGTGGTGCGGGCAATGATGGAAATCATTTCACCCTTTTGCATGGCTTGCTTTGGCCTGAACCCGTCCGGATAGCCGGTCATATAGTTGTTACGCTTGCAGATTTCCACAGCCTGGTAGTACCAGTCGCCCGGTTTTACATCGGGAAAGCTGGGCGGCCCGGACACCGGTTGGTTTTCGAGGGCGAGGGTCTTGACCAGCCAGGTGGCAAGTTGGGCCCTGGTTACCGGTTCCTGTGGATGGAATTTTCCGTCCGCCTCGGCGGAGATGACACCGCTATCGGAAAGGGTATTGACGGATTTTTCCGTCCAGTTGCCGGTCAGGTCGATAAAGCGAGCGGCAAAGGCCGGGCTTAAAAAGTTGAGGCTCAAGGAAAGGGCTGTGCTCGCAAGCAAGAAGCCACGGCGTCTGCCACAGGCAGTGCGCCTCTTTTCTGACTTTACCTCTAAAGGCTGCTCCTTCACAGTCCTCCCCTGCCGCTTTTCTGCGGCCATCTGCATATCTTTATTATGCGAGGATTACTTGCATAATGCGAGCATATATTTGTTTATGCAAGCATGCTTTCCAGGGATTTGCCCTGTTCTTCAACAGATCTAATCAGACCTTCCAGGTTGATGCGTTGCCCTTTAGCCGTGAGTACGACGAGGTAGTGATTGGCTGCCTCGAAAAAGTGCAGGATGCCCTGGTCGGTGAGCAGGGTCATTTGAATGAGGTTGCCGCGGTTCATGCGCTGAATGGATACGTCGTTGTTGGAAAAGAGAGTGGCGGAGAGCGCGCCGATAGTGGCGATGTCCACGTCGGCCGGCAAGGAGGTGGAGACTACCGAACCATCTCTCGCTACAAGAATGCAGCCCAGGATGCCGTGTTTTCCATTCAAGGCAGTAAGCAAATTCTTGACATTGGCCGCTGATTCTGGGGTAACCATCAGTGCTTTTCCTCTACCTCTTTAGTTGTCTTTGCCGGATTTGTCTTTGTCGGACTTTTCGTCCTTCTTCTCTTCGGGTGCGGCTTTCAGGCGTTTAACCTTGAGCACCTGTACCCATGGTTCGTCGAGGGCCACAGAAGTAACCTTGCCGGTCACTTCTACCTCATCTTTGTCTTTGAGGCTCTGCAGTAATTTGCCGGTTGGATCCTTCTCATCTTTGGGGATTTTCATGGCCAGTTTCAATTCCGACAGAGGCACATGGGAGTTGGGGCGCAGCACCAGGAAGGAAAAGTAGTCTTTAGATGAGAACATGGCCGGCTTGTAGTCAAGGGCTACGCTGCTGAAATTCCAGAACTGGGCGGAGAAGCGTATGTTCTTGCCCAGGTATTCGCCCGGGGTTCTTACCAGATCTTCGGCCTGAACGTTTACCACGTTTTCAATAATCGGCTCGGGTGCAGGCTTGGCTTCTGCCTTGTTGTCTTTCTTCTCTTCCGCTTTCTTCTTATCGTCGGCAGCTTTCTCACTTGGCTTGTCAGGAGTTTTCTCGGGAGCCTTCTCTCCGGCCTTGGAGGACTTCTGCGCCCCGGTTGTACCGGCCGGTTTGTCGTGCTTGACCTGGCTCAGGGCCTCAGGGGCCTGCAAGGTGAGGCAGAGGGCAAGCAGGATGCCCGCAGTTTTTAGTCCGGTTCTTGGCAGTTCTGGCAAAGGTAGACTTCCTCTGATAATGGTTTATCCGTTTAGTCAGTTTACCAGAGACTTAATAACTTAGCCCTTCGGTGCAGGTAATATTGAGGCTTCAATAAGTAGAAATCTCCCGGGGTCTTTTGCGACTCTGTAGAATCAGATGGCGTTTTTGTTCGAGGTGTTGGCAGGGTGAAAACAGAAGGCGGCAAAGAGGCACAATTGGAAGCGGCTGATGAGCAAAGCAAACTCTCGCCCATGATGCGGCAATACTGGGATGTCAAATCTCAGTATCCGGATGCGCTGCTTTTCTTCCGGGTGGGCGACTTCTATGAGCTTTTTGATAGCGATGCGCAGGTCGCCTCGCGCGAGCTTGACATCATGCTGACCGGGCGACCCGAACCTAACTATCCCAATGGTCGCTGTCCCATGGCCGGTGTTCCCTACCGAGCCTATGAGGCTTATGTGGCTCGCCTTCTAGCTAAAGGCTATTCCGTAGCTATCTGCGAGCAGGTCGGGGTAGTGGGAGCCGAGAAAGGTCCCATCGAGAGGCAGGTGAAACGCATCCTGACACCGGGTACGGTGCTGGAATCACATTTGTTGCCCAGCCGGGAGAACAATTATCTGGCCGCCATCGTCAAAGGCAGCGGTAAGGAAAGTGAAAAGTGGGGGCTGGCTTTCGTAGATGCCTCTTGCGGCGAATTCTTCGTCACCGAACTCTCGGAAGAAAATCTCATTTTAGAGCTGGGCCGCCTGCGCCCGGCCGAGGTTCTTGCTCCTTTGCGCATCGGCAAGATGCAGGAAGGGGACGTGGTACCCCGGGAAGTCTTGGAAGTGCCGGAATTGATCGCCTCTGAATACCGCTTCAAGGGACGTCCTTCCATGTTCTTCCAGAACGAGCCGGCTAGCAGACGCATACTCTCCACCTTTGAAGTTTCCACACTGGAAGGGTTCGGCTGCCAGGATTTGCCTCTGGCCATCAGCGCGGCTGGTGCCGTGTTGGAATATCTGGAGCGCACTCAGGGCGGGCAGAAACCTTATTTCGAAGGCATTTCCACTTACACTGTGGACGGCTATCTGGTTCTCGACGGCAACACCCGCAAGAATCTTGAATTGACGGAAACTTCCCGGGATCGGGCTTTGAACGGCTCCCTCCTCTGGGCTATCGACCAGACCGAAACTGCGATGGGTAGCCGCATGATGCGTAAGTGGCTTTTGAAACCGCTACTCTCCGTCGAGCAAATTCGTGCCCGGCAGGAAGCCATCAAGGAACTGCTCGAACCAAGCTTCAAGCGAGAGGAGATTCGCGCCCTCATTGGGCGCCTTTGCGATCTCGAGCGCATGGCTGTGCGTATTTCGGCAGAATCTGTCAATCCCAAAGAATTGCTGGCCGTTGGTACCACATTGAGTGTCTTGCCGGAACTGGCAGCAGTTCTCAAAAATGCTCGCAGCCCCTATTTGAATGCTCTCAAGACTATTCCTCAAGCAATTCTTGAGGTGAAAGAGAAAATAGGCGAGGCTTTAGCCGATGATCCGCCTCGGGAGTTGACTGAAGGCGGAATCTTTCGTCAGGGCTATAACAGCGAACTTGATGAAGTGCGCGATCTGCTCGGCGGCGGCAAGCAGTGGATTGAAGATTTCCAGAAGCGCGAACAGGAGCGCACCGGCATCAAGAGCTTGAAGGTCAACTTCAATAAGACTTTCGGCTATTACATCGAAGTGACCAATGCCAATCAGGGGCTGGTGCCTGCCGATTATATTCGCAAGCAGACCCTCACCAATGCCGAGCGCTACATAACGCCCGATCTCAAGGAATACGAGGCAAAGATCCTCAATGCCGAGAAGAATGAGAGCGATCTTGAGTACAAACTTTATACGGAGTTTCGGCGCACCCTGGTGGCACTCGGTGCCGAGCTGCATAGAGTGGCTACACACCTGGCCAATCTGGACGTATTGCTTTCACTTTCTCAGGTGGCGCAGGAGCGTAAGTTCGTCTGTCCCCACGTAGATGATTCCCAGACTCTTCATATCAAACAGGGGCGGCACCCTGTTCTTGAGAAGATCCTGCCCATGGGCAAATATGTTTCCAACGATGTGCGTTTGCAAGGTTCCGCCGACGATCATCAACTGATCATCCTGACCGGTCCCAATATGGCCGGTAAGTCCAGCTATTTGCGGCAGGTGGCTTTGATAGTGATCCTGGCCCAAATGGGCTCTTTCGTACCGGCCAAAGAAGCCCATGTGGGTCTGGTTGACCGGGTCTTTACCCGTATCGGTGCCGTAGACGACTTGACTCAGGGGCAATCGACATTCCTGGTGGAAATGTCCGAAACAACTCAGTGCTGTCTTTCCGCTACCAAGCGTTCGCTCATCTTGCTCGACGAAGTGGGTCGTGGCACCAGCACCTATGACGGTGTGGCCATCGCCTGGTCGGTGGCCGAATATCTGGCCCGTGATGTGCGGGCCCGCACCATTTTTGCCACTCACTATCATGAGTTGAACGGGCTGGCCGGCTTCTTCCCCCAGATAGTCAACTATCAGGTGCTGGTGAAAGAATTCGAGGGCAAAGTAGAATTCATTCGCACAGTGGCTCCCGGTGGAGCCAGTCGTAGCTTCGGCGTGCAGGTGGCACGTATGGCCGGCTTGCCCGGCACCATTATTGACCGGGCTCAATATCTGATAAACCAGATGGAGAAGAAGGGCGTTGCCTCGAAAATTCTCGACGGACCGAGACTGCGCAACATTCCCATGGAAGAAGTTATGCAATTATCGCTTTTTGAATCCGAGGGGGACGGTGCCAACCCGGCTGCGAAGAGCGCAAGTAAGAAGAACTCCGAATCTGATCGTAAAATTGTTTCCGGTGCTGACCCCGCTGCTGTCAAGGTATAAAATGCAGAATCATCTCAGAAAGCCCATTTCCATAATTTGTCTGGCGCTCACTCTCAGCCTCAATCTGGCATACAGTGCCGGGGCTGTCGGCAAAAATGTCAAAACATCGCCGTCCGGCGCGGCTCGGGTCCGCACCGCCTCCTCGCAAAGCCGCATCGATGCCGGCACCATGACCTTGATGAACAGTGGTGATTGGGCCGCTGTGGCGGCACATATCGAAAAACTACTTGCAGGCAAACTGCCGGAGAAACTGTCACCGTCCGCTCGTCTGAAGCGCAGTTACCTGCAGGCCTGGCTCAGTTTTGCTTATATGTATGTGGGCAAGCCGGCCAAGACAAAGGAACTGCTCACGCAGATAGAAGCAGAGAAGGCTAAGGCCGAGACGCAAGTGCTGAAGAGCGATGTTGCCAGGCAGAGTGATTGCTTCACTGTTGTGAAGGCCATGGACGAAGTGGCTCAAGGGCATTTTGACGAAGCCGGCAAACTCCTGCAAGCCGGCAGTGCGGATGCCGCTTCCGATTGTCTCTACAATTTTGCCCTGGCCTGTGTCGCCGGCAAGAAAGGACAGGCGCAGGTGGCCTGCGACTATTCTCGCAAAGCCTTTGAAGCCGATCGGCGCTTTGCCTGGGGGCTCAGAACCATAGCTTTTCTTGAGCAAAAGTGGCTCAAAGATAATCGTGCCGCTGAAGCCGTGCTTATTGAGACCCTTGCCGTGGAGCCGCGTATAAGTGAAGCGCGGGACATGCTGGTCGACGTAAAGCTTTCCCGCAACGACTTCGATGGCGCTGTCGCCGCCGCCCAGACCGGCATCAAGCTCAGTCCCAGGAGTGCTGCCGCCCACTTCCGACTCTCCCAGATTTACACGCAGCAGTGGCGTCTGAAGGAGGCCCTCAAAGAGCTTGATCGTGCCATCACCCTTGATGGCAGTTCGGCCAATACTTCCGCAACCGTGCCACCGTCAAAAAGCTGGCTGAAGATCTTCCCGGCGCCTTGAGCGATCAGACCAAGGCTGTGGAATTGTCGAAAGACAAAGGCTTTGAGCTGGCCGAACTGGCTAATTTGAATTTGTTGGCCGGCAATACCAACAAAGCCATAGACTGTTTGAAGGAAGCGCTCACCAGTGACCCCGAAAACGCAGCCGCCCGCGAGCGACTTTACAAGCTTCTGGTGACCGAAAAGCGTTATAGCGATCTGGCCAGCGAATATAAAGAGCAGCTGACTCGCCATCCCAAGAATGCGGCCCTGCATCTGGGCTATGCCAATGTGCTTCTGGCCCTCAACGAAGACGATAAGGCCATTGAAGAGTTCAAGGAAGCGGCCAACCTCAATCAGACCGACCCCAGTCCCCATAGAAGTCTGGGCGCCTACTACATACAAAAGCGCAAGTTTTCACAGGCTGCTAAAGAGTATACGCGTGCACTGAATATAGTGCCTACTTCAATTAAAGACATGGTTTCGCTCGGCTTTTGTTATGCCGAGAATGACGACTATATGCAGGCGGAAGCGGCCTTTGTCACGGCCATGGCCTTGCAGCAGTTGACACCGGGGCTTTCTCCCGACGAGCCGAGTCGCATTGATGTTATGCGTTCGCTGGCCTGTCTGTTATACGATGAAGGTCGTTATGGCGATGCCGCCACGCAATTTGAGAATCTGGTTGTGGGCTTCAAAGATAAGGGTGCCACCGCCGATGATGCATTCCTTCTGGCCAAGTGTAAGCTCTTGAGAGACCAGACTGAGACCACGGCTAAGGGCATGATGGCTGTTTTTGAGGTATTGCCTCCCGAACGCAAAGAAGGTTTCCGTTACGGCATGGTGGAAGCTTTGCTCGATGCCGGTATGCCTGCCCTGGCTCGTCAGAACCTTGATAAAATACCGGTGGAGGCCAGAACCGGCAATCTTCTCTATGCCCTTTATGATGCCGTTGCCTTGAGGCTGGAAGGTAAGTTCAAGGAGGCGCAAGAGGCCCTGGCTGCGGCCAATGCTTCGATGGAGAGCGCCCGCTCTGAAAATGCAAACCTGGTCAGCCGCTTACTGGTGGAGCGCTGTCGTGTAGAGATTGCGCTGGATGAGCCGGTAAAAGCCAAGGCTTCCGCCCAGGATGCGCTCAACCTCTATGAAAAGTCGTACCCGGCTTACCTCTGCCTGGCCGAACTGGCAATTAAAGCTTCCGATCATAAAATGGCTGTTGAAATGGCGCGCAAGGCCCTGCAATTAAATCCCTACTATGCGCCCGCCTATTTGTTGATCGGCCAGTCGCAGTCGGCTTCCACCGATGCCGCCGTGCGCAAGGAGGGCGTGGAGAATCTTAAGAAGGCAATTGAACTTTATCCAGGCTGGCTGGCCGGGCATAGAGCGCTTTTGCGAGCTTATGAAAACTCTTCCATGATTGAAGAGGCTAAGAAAGAGGCCGCGCAGATTGTTGTTTTAGAGGCAGGTTCGAAGGAACGCTAGTTTTTCTCGACCTTGAAAAGTTTGGCGGCGTTCATTTCAAGCTCTTCGCTTTTCCAAAGTGGTACCGACCTGCCTTCGCGGCTTGTGGCACCGTATTTGATATCTAGGGATACCCCGGCAACGCGACCGTAACGGCTGGAAAAATAGGGATTGGCTGCAAAATCGGTGACGCCTTTGATAACGTCAACGACTTCCTTGCCTTCCTTATTCAGACGGGTGTGTTTGATCTCGTCAGGGCCTGAGCGCTCATAAGTGTCGGTGCCTAGCTTGACGCTGGTCAGGTCGCCACTGGCTCCATAAGTCATCTCCGCAGCAGTGCCGGCCTTGGTCAGGCGCCCCTGATCGTCATATTTCCAGGTTTTGGGGTGGGGCTGATCCGGTCCGGTGGCTTCCACCACGTTTTTAGGGTCCCACATAAAGTCACGCCAGGTGGAAGTGCCGTCGGTTTCCCAGATCACACTGGAGCGAGAGGTGCCGCTGCCGCCTTCTGTTTTTGCTTCTATCCCCATGCCCTTGAAGGGCCCGCCGGGGGTATTGCCCTCGAATGGCTTGGCGGAGAAGTCTTTCACGTTTTCCGTTTTGTAGCTATGTTGCTGTCCGTCATTGCCGATGAAGGTCTCGGTCAGGGTGCCGGTTTTTCTATCGAGCTTGTAGGAGCTATCCCCGAAGTTGGCCTCGGTGAGCTGTCCCTGCGCGTCGTAGGTAGCTTTGTATTTGTCGCCGGCCTGAAGCACGTTGCCTTTATCGTCCATCTTCCAGGTGTCCGGATGGGGGCCGATGCCCTCAGTGGCAGCTCCGGTAACGATTTTGTCGGTCTTACCATCCTGGGGTTTAGCCCAGATTTCGGCGCTGGTGTCGCTCCATTGCTTGGTTTTGGCATCCGCCACTTCTACCGGCGGGAGCACCTTGTCTGCTTCGATTTCTTGTTTTGCCATTAGTTCAGACCTCCGTATTCCCAATTATTCCCCGCCGGGTTCTGGAGCAATCAGGTCAGTTGGAAGCCCGCTTCTCTTGGTATTGTCGTTATAATGGCTTTCCCCGCAAGGGGCAGACCGTCTTCGCTTTCTGAGAACCGAAATTTCATGTCTTCTTTCATTTCCGGTTTGGACCTAAGTCAGTCGTATTTTAAGGAAGTCGTTGAGCCCATTCTGCGGGCGGATTTTCCCAAGATCGCTTTTTCTGCCGGTTTGCTTGGTGCAGGCTCCGAGGTCCTGGGTTTTGATTCCGAAATGTCCACCGACCATGACTGGGGGCCAAGGCTTAGTTTATTCCTGCCGGTAGCCGATCTGACGGCTTACGGAGGGGATATCAAGAGGGCGCTGGGCAAAAAACTGCCCCCACTTTTTAGAGGTTATCCAACCGGTTTCACGGTAGCCCCGGTCGGTACTCAATCCGCGCCGCTTTTAGATTACGCCGAGGCAAGAGAAGAACCGGTAGAACATCGTGTTTCCGTTACGAGCATTGCCGATTTCATCGCTCAGTACCTGGGTTTTGATTTGAGTCAGGAAATCCGGTCTCTCGATTGGTTGACCTTCCCCGAGCAAAAACTGCTTTCACTCACCGGCGGCCGTCTCTTTCATGATCAAATCGGCATAAAGAAAGTGCTCAGCCGTTTCGCTTATTATCCCCAGGATGTCTGGCTCTATCTGCTTGCTTGCGCCTGGCGTCGCATTGAGCAGGAAGAGCATCTTATGGGCCGGGCCGGCTCTGTCGGCGATGAACTGGGGTCGCGGCTTATAGCATCTCGCCTGGTTCGAGATCTGATGCGCCTGAGCTTCCTGATGGAAAAACAATACGCGCCTTATCCCAAGTGGTTTGGCACTGCTTTCGGCAAACTGGCCCTTGCCCCTGAGCTTAAGCCGCTGCTTGAGCAGGTGCTGAGCCAATCTGTCTGGCAGGACAGGGAGAAGTTTCTCGTCAAAGCTTATGAGTACCTTGCCGACTGCCATAATCGACTTGGCATAACCGAGACCTTGCCTGCTCAGTGCTCACAGTTTCATGACAGACCATTTCTGGTCATCAGTAAAGGCCTTTACTCTGCCGCCATCCTCGCCCAGATAGAAGATCCCTTCTTGCAAGAACTTGCTACTAGACCGCTCATAGGCAGTGTCTCACAGTTCAGCGACAGCACCGATCTGCAAGTCGATCCCCTCTGGCGCTCGGCCCTCACCGCTTTGTATTGCCGGCACTGAATGGTATCGCTTATGGTGGCGGGCTGCGATTCAGACGGGCTTTTTAGTGACTGGCTGCTTTCAATATGGCTTCAGCACAAACCCGCATGTGCTCTGCTTCCATCTCTCTATAAGTGGCTGCCAAAAGCAGGGCGTAGCCTTCCAGAGAGTGAGCCACTTCCGGATGATTGGCTCCTAGAGCCTTGGTGCGAATATCGAGGGCGCGCTTGTAATACTGTTCCGCCTGATCGAAGCGACCGTCATGGCGCATGATCTCGGCCAGGTAATGCAGGCAGGCAGCCACATCGGCGTGATCGGGACCAAGGGAGGCTTCTCGCAGGTTCTTGAGGCGCACCAGAAGTTTTTCTGCTTCGGCATACTTGGTTTGCTGTAAGTAGCAAATGGTCAAGCTGTCGAGGCAGGCCTGGGTGTCTGGATGGTTTTCACCCAGATGTTCTTCCCTGAGGGTGGCCAATCTCTGCCAGAGCGGCTCAGCCTTCTGGTAGCGGGCATTATTGTGATAAAGGCAGGCCAGGTCCCAGAGCCGTGCTTCCGCTTCCGGACTGTTAACTCCGCGGGATTGCTCGCAAATGGCCAGTGCTTCTTTATATAGATTCTCGGCCAGGAGGTACTTGTTATCCGATTGATGGACAAAAGCAATGGCGGCGATAATTTCCGCTACTTCCGGACTCTGACGCCCCTTGGCTCTTTCCCTGATACCCATGGCTCTCTTGTAGAGCCGCTCTGCGTCCGTGAAGCGGCCCTCATAGAGATAGGATGAGGCCAGGTTGACAATGCAATCCACAACTTCGGGGTGATTGGGTGCCAGATTTATTTCTTTCAAGGATAGTAGTCTTTCCAAGTGCTTACTGGCCGCCTTGTGGTTGCCGTTCACCTGGGACACCGCCGCCAGGCTGGTAAGAATTGGAATCAAATCCGGGTGGTCGGAGCCTATACCGGTCTCCAGAATCGCTATGGCTTCCGTCAAAAGCGGCTCGGCTTCTTCATATCTGGTTTCCGATATGCAGATATTAGCCATGTTGTTGAGAATATCCCCCACTTCCGGGTGTTGCCTACCCAGAGCCTTTTCTTTGATAGCCAGGGCTCTGGCGAAGAGTTCCTGGGCCTCCTCATTTTTGCCCTGAGCTGAATAGATGAGGGCAAGATTGTTTACCGAAGTGGCCACTTCGGCATGGTCTTTACCCAGAACAGCTTCGTAAACTTCGCAAAGCTTTTTGCAAGGCGCTTCGGCCTGGTCGTGTTTGCCCTGGAAGAAATAAAGAGCGGAAAGATTATTGAGGCTGGCTACAACCATGTCGTCATGAGGTTTGAGGAGTCGCTCCCTGATACCGAGCGCTCGTTTGAAAAGAGGCTCAGCCTGGTCGTATTGCTGCATCTCGAAGTACAGCTCGCCAAGGCGATCCAAGCTTGTAGCGGTTACTAGCTCATCCTGTCCGCGCTCGGAAGTTGAAAGCGCTGCTTTGAGCATGGTTTCAGCTTGTTCATATTGCCCCTGTTCAAAGGCGATATTACCCTGCTCAAAATACTTTTCCCATTCTTTGTTTGTAGCCACTTTTGCTTCCCTGAATTCTACGAAAATGAGCCGAATTGAGATGTCATGATAGTTCTGGAGGTAATCCATTACCTTCATACCTGTGGATTATTTATTCTAACCGTCTTTTGACGGTTCATAATGTTGCTTGTGCATGTTGCCCTAAGTCTTGGTGACAAACTTAAAAGAGGTGAGCTTGAGCAACCTGGTTTTTGAAGCGCGTTCCCGTTTCCATGCCCCGGCTTCCGAGGTCTTTGCCTGGCACGAAGCAAAAGGGGCCTTCGACCGTCTCTCTCCCCCCTGGGTGGATGTGCAGTGCGTTGAGCGATCAGGCGGCATTGAAGACGGCGCCAGGGTGGTGCTTTTGATCAAGCAGGGTCCGGTGAGCATCCCCTGGGTGTTGGGTCATAAAGACTATATCGCCGGCGAGCAATTCTGCGATTATCAAATTGCCGGTCCCTTCCGCTTCTGGCAGCAACTGCACAAGGTAAGAAATCTGGAGACCGGCGGCGATTTTATCGCCGACGGGGCAAAGGACGGCACCGGCGAACTTTCTGAACTTCTGGACCGGATAGAGTTCTGTCCGCCCCTGGGCCTGCCTGGGAAAATCGGCGGTGCTCTTTACATAAAGTCGGAACTAAAGAGGCTCTTTCGCTATCGCCATGCTCTTTTGGCCAGGGATCTGGCTCTCAAGGACCGCTATGGTGATAAACCCCTGAAGATATTGATTTCCGGCGCCACCGGTCTGGTGGGTCGCCACCTCAAAGCCTTATTGGAAACACAGGGGCATCAGGTTATTACGCTGGCCAGAGGCGCCAGCGCTGGTATCGTGGCCGGTGATGATGCCATCCTCTGGGATCCCAGTCGGGAAGAAATCGCCAGACCCCTGCCGGAAGATCTTGATGCCGTGGTGCACCTTTGCGGGCACAATGTGGCGGCTTCGCGCTGGACTTTGCAGGAAAAGCAGTTGATCTTCGAAAGCCGCGTCAAGAGTACGACTTATCTGTCTAAGTTGCTTGCGGGTCTGAAGAAACCTCCCGCTGCCGTGGTTTTTGCTTCCGCTGTGGGTTTTTATGGCGACAGAGGGGTGGAACCACTGACGGAGGATGCCGCTTGCGGTTCCGGTTTCCTGGCCGAGGTCTGTCGCTCCTGGGAACAAAGTGGCAGCCTGGCGGAAAAGTCCGGAGCGAGAGTCAGTTACGCTCGCATCGGCGCTGTCTTGAGTCCTCGCGGCGGTGCCCTGGCTAAGCTTCTACCTGTATTTCAAAGCGGTGGCGGCGGACCTGTGGGTTCCGGGCAGCAATACTTCCCCTGGGTGGCCCTGGAAGATGTATCCGCTGCCATCTATCATGCCATCCAGGAGCCGACTCTCTCCGGTCCCTTCAATCTGGTGTCGCCGGAATGCGTCACTAATGCTCAGTTTTCCAGATCTCTGGGCCGTGTCTTGCATCGCCCGGCGCTCTTGCCGGTGCAGCCCGCCCTGCTCAAGGCTCTTTATGGTGAAATGGCCGAAGCACTTATGCTTGCCAGTCTACGAGTCTTGCCCCAGAAGCTCAAGCAAACCGGTTATCAGTTTCAAGATCCTGATCTGGAGCCGGCGCTCAAGTTTATGCTCGGTCTTGCCTAACCTCTTCTAGTCAGGCATGACTTCTAGTTCGGCATGACTTCTAGTTCGGCACGACTTCTAGTTCGGCACGACCTGGGGCTTAAAGGCTATTACGGCAATGGTTGCAATGATGGCCATGACCAGAATTACGGCTGTGATTATCACGGCTACGGGCAAGGTGCGCTTCAGAGCCTCGTCTGCAGTCTCGATGTGAGGCGGCTCCGGCTTGACGCCTACCTTGCTGCCTTTAGCTGCTTCTACTTGCGGTTCAGGCAAATCTATGGGGTCGAAGCTGCGAATTTTGCCCACCACGGCACCCTCGGTCAGTTCTTCAACGGTGTCTGGCAAATTAGGCAGGGCATTGAGGAGCTGGTTTATTTTCACCTTCATACCTTGTTCAAGGTGCACAGCCTGGTCACTTATCTGGCTGTAATCTAGAAGTGAATAGGTGCCGTCGTGCACCGACAGAAGCGCTTTTAAGGCCGGATAGCCTTCCACCGCTCCGTCTTCCAAAATGAGCCGCGCTCCTGAGACGGTACTGCCTTTGGAAAGCAAGATCTCGCCGTCTATGTTGATGTCATGGGAAGCGATACGCAAAATAGCGTAGTCGGCTTTCTTTATCTTGGCAATGCCGTAGAGAATTTCCTTGGTGGAGCGGTTCTCCCAAATTTTGCCTGATTCAATTGTGGTGGGCGCAGGTAGTTCATTCATAGGAAAAAATATCCCCTATTTCACGCTTAATATCAAGCGCTTGCCTCAGATCTTAAGCTCCAGGGTAACAGGGCAATGATCGGAGCCGTGCACATCGGCCAGAATGCCTGCCCCTGCCAGATTGTCTTTCAAAAGGCTATTGGCGAAGAAATAGTCTATGCGCCATCCCACATTTCGTTCCCTGGCATTGGTGCGCATATGCCACCATGTATATTTGTCCGCAGACTGATCGAACTCTCTAAAAGTGTCGATGTTTCCCGCTTTTATGTATTTGTCCATCCAGTCGCGCTCTTCCGGTAGAAAGCCTGAGATCTTTTCATTTTCCTTTGGTCTTGCCAGATCTATGGGCTTGTGGGCTGTGTTGAAGTCGCCGCAGACAATAAGCTTTCGACCAGCCTTGCTCTGCTTCTTAGCCCATTTTAAAAACTCGGTGTAAAAATCCATTTTGTAAGCGAGGCGATCTTCATTGGCGGCACCATTTGGGAAGTAAATGTTGGCGAGCAAGAAGTCTCCGTAGTCGGCTACGAGTGTGCGCCCCTCATCATCGAAGCGTTTGACGCCGAAGCCCTCTTGCACCGTCAGTGGTTCTATTTTTGTATAGATGCCTACGCCGCTGTAACCTCTTCTCTCGGCATGGGCAAAATAGCTCTTATAGCCTTTGCGCTTGGTCAGTTCGTCGGTGAGTTGATCGGCACTTATTTTGGTCTCTTGCAGTCCGAGAACATCCGGCTTGTGCGCTTCAAACCATTCAAAAAAGCCTTTCTTACTCACGGCTCTGATGCCGTTGACATTCCATGACGTAAGCTTGATTCTGGACATTTGTGTTTCCTGCCGCGACTTTCTCCATGGATATTATAAAGAGCGTGCAGACTTTTATCTGCCTGCCTTTACTTTTCTTTCTTTCTATCAAGATTGAGAACCATTAAAGAACCAGTTTCTTTTGGCAAATTACCGCTTGGAACCGCTCTTACGGCCGTGCCCAGGGCCGACATATTTACATTGATGCCGAAGGCGAAGTTCGGCTCTTTGTCGAAGGTGACTCTTTCGATTTCTGAGTCGAACTGAACGCCGATAATGCCTTCGCCCCCGCTTTCCTTAGCGTCTCTCTTAAGTTTATTGCTTACTTGATAGCGACAGTGGTAGATGCCTTTACTAAAGCATTCGAGTTCCTGATTGGGTTGGCCTGCTAAGAATCCTGACTGGGCTTTTCTTGCCTGCTGGTCGGCCATGACAAAGTAGCAACAGTTGGCTGAAACAAGCGTCGTCGGCCAGTAGCCGGCTTGATAAAGTTGCCAGAATTCTTGCCCGGTCAGATTGCTGAGAAAGGGAGCTGCGTTAGCTTTTGTGTCCAGGGATGCATCCGCTCCGACTTGCATCTTGCCACCGGCCGGATGGCTTATAGGTCTGCTCTTTGTCTTGTTGAAGAGTCTTTGAACTGAGCCCTCAGGCTTTTTGAATTCTGGTTTGTTCGGAACTCTGATGGCGGTACCGCTAATGGTGCATTCAAGCAGCCCCTCCTGCCATTCCTTTTCCTTTTCCTTTACCAAAACTCTTACATCTACAACACCGTCAGCTTCTAAAAGCGCCGCTTCCTTCCTCAGCCTGCGTAGCGCATTCGTGCGGACTTGCTCGTAACTGTTCGTTAGGGTCAAAACCTCGCAGGTATAGTCACCATAAGTCCGCCGGGCTTCTTCCCTGTTGACATAAATGAAAGATGAGCCCATGACCTGGGTCAATACCTTGTAGCCTGCCTGCTTTGACAATAAAAGCCCGGCCGGGCTCATGGTCGTTGTAAAGAAAGGGCTATTTTTGTGCGCTTCCAGTCGTCTTCTGGCGTCGGGAGTGATGTCGCCCCTGCTCAGAGCCTCGATGCTCAAGTCTTGCAGGCGCCTGCGCTCCTTTTCATTTTCGTCGCTATGGAAAAACCGGAACGGCAAGGATATTCTCCGCTGGAAACTCGACTAATTTTAGCTTCAATTGCCTGCTAAATTTCTTCCTGTGATTGTACAGTTTATAAGATTGCTGGAGAGTAAGGGGAACATTAGCGATGACGCGCAAATCAAGACTTACCATGTTTTTGTTAGTTTCCGCCTTATTCTGTTCTTTGCCTCTGGTCAAAGCCGAGCAATTGACGGAGCGAGAGAAAGCCGAACGGGCCTACAAAAGTGATGATTTGGCAACTCTAGCCAAAAGTAATGATATTGAGGTGCGAGCCCGCGTGGCAGAAAATCTCAACACGCCCGAAGCGGTATTGCTGAGTTTGGCCGGCTCCATGAAACTGAGCACCTATGCCGAAAACGACGACCGGGATATTTTCTTCGCCCTGCTCAAAAATCCCAGCTTGCCGCCTTCGGTCTTTTCTGTTTTAGCCAAGAAAACCCCTCTCGATTGGGACTTTACCGACCATCCGCGCGCACCGCTTACCTTTATTTTGCAGCGCCTGATTCGAGACGACTTATATCAAAAGGGTGATCCTGACTATGAAGAGTTTCAGGCCTTGTTAGCTATGCGAGGCAAAGCTTCCGACGGGCAGATTCTTGACTTTATGAGCCGAGCTAAGAATTTCAGCCTTGTGAAAATTGCGGCTCGTAACGCTGCCACGCCGCCTGCCAGTTTGAGAGCGCTCTATTTGCGCAGCAAAGCCGACAAAAGCGTTGGTGAAAGCATAAAGCAATATCTGGCTGAAAACCCGTCCCTGCCCGCAGAAATTATGGAAGCACTCAGTCATGAAAAGGAAAATGATATACGGGCTCATCTAGCGGAAAATTCTAACTGTCCCAAGGCTGTGCTGGAACGCCTGGCGAAAGATCAAGAGCGCTATGTGGCTGAGAAGGCCATAAAAACTTACTACTATAAAAACGGCGGCGTGCTCTTGCGACCTTAGTCAGCTTTCGCTATCGGAGATGAGTCCGGCCTCAAGCAAAGAAGCAAGATTTACTCTCGCTTCCTGCCAGAGTTCAGTCAAGTACGGTGAGACTCTGCCTTCGCGGCTCACTTCTTCAAGCAAGGGGAAAGACCTGGCCGGTTGTCTGCTCCAGCTACCTGTGTCCAGATTGTAGAAGCGCGAACTGGCCCCGGCAAAGCATTGCCTGCCGGGTGAAACCAGTCCATCCGCAAAAGCATCATCAATTAGCCGAACCGCTTCCACTATGGCAATGGCAGGTAAAAACTGCTCTCTCAGTCGGCTCCATTTCAGAAGGAAGGAAAGACCCCTCAAAATATCATAGTGGTAGAAGCGAGGAAAACAGAGCTTTAGCCAGGCTTCATCCATGATGGCGCCGGTGGTGGCAGAGCGGAAGAGTTTCCGGTCTATCAAATAGTGCGCACCACCGTCTAAAAATGCCAGTTCCTCCTCGCTCAACTCGTCACCATAAGCAAGCATGGCTTCCAGGGGCGGCAGGGTTGATACAACCGAGCTCTTCGGCTTGGGCTTAAGGTAGGCTGCTTCATCACAGTTC
Source organism: Candidatus Obscuribacter sp. (assembly GCA_016712465.1). GTDB lineage: Bacteria > Cyanobacteriota > Vampirovibrionia > Obscuribacterales > Obscuribacteraceae > Obscuribacter. Next base: position 5,205,350 of record JADJQZ010000001.1, on the reverse strand, counting down.
AAGCCGCCATCCGGTAACTTGTAACGCAGATACCATTCTCTCAGCCAGGCCAGTCTTGCTTCCTCTACTCCGTAGCACTTGAGGAGCTGATGCATGGTGCCAAGCTGGCAATGGCAGGCGATATTGCTCAGAGGATCAAGACCTGCCGGCACATCCTCTTCTTTGAAGGGAAAGCTTTTTAGATAGTGCTGCTCCATAAAGTCCAGCATCCAGTTGATGGCTTCAGAAGGAATGCTTTCAGTCAGCCCCATTTCATGCAGAAGCATCATATGCCACCAGGGACTATCCCACTTGGGCCAGTAAGGATCTATCTTTATGCTGGCCAGGGCTTCAGGCGAAACCAGGTAATCGAGGGATGTTTTGGCAAATTGGGTCTCTCTCGATTCGAGAACCGATAGCGAGGATTTCTGTGAAACTTGCTGCAGGCAGTCTAAGGTATTAGTCGGCACTTCAGTTATCTCCAGAAAACCGGCTTATCCGCACCAAAGGGGCGCACTGGCAGAATGTCTACCAGTGGTGAGTGCTCAAATTGCACGGCGGGAGCCAGTTCTGTGATGGTGCCGAAAGGTGATTGCACATCCACCAAATTGGCCGGGTAGGTGTCCTTTTCTCGCTGTGCGCCATAGGCTGATTTTTCTATATAACCCATATCTTGCACCCACATGGCGCTTCGTGCCAGCGATACCTTAACGTGGTAGCTACCACCTTCGGTGGCACGCTTGATGAGGGCGCTCAGCACTCCTGCGGCAGCCAGGTAGGCAGTGAGAAAGTCATTTAAATAAAATACCGGTGAGAATTGCGGCGTTTGTGGTCCGTCCAGGCGCTCGCCTTCTTTTGCGGCAAAGCCCGTGGCTACTTGGGCATTTTGATCGAAGCCGGGGCGGTCCTGCCAGGGGCCACTATGCCCATAGGCGTTTATGGTCAGGCAGATTATGTTCTCATTTAGTTTCACCAACTCTTGCGGAGTCAAGCCAAAACGGGCATTCACAGCCGGGCGATAAGATGTGGTGAAAACATCGGCTTGTCTTGCCAGTTCTTTCATCGCGGTCAGGTTGTCGCCTGTATTCAACTCAAGATAAGCGGAATGTTTGCCTGGATTGACGAGCAGATTCTGGGGCAGCGTATCCATATGAAAGGGTGAGCTTATGTGCAGCACCTGGGCGCCGTAGTTGGCCAGGGTGCGGGCGCTGCGCGGACCGGCCAGCACATGGGTGAAGTCGAGAACCTTAATGTCATGCAGTGGTCCCAGTCCCTCGTTTTTCTTGAAGGGAACCGGCTTGCCATCAGCTAACTTCTCTATTTCAATGACCGGTACCTTTAAGAGTTCCTGACCCTGCGGGTGCGCCCGCCACTCCTCCTTTGTATAGGCAAGGCAGGCCGGCAGCCCCTTTTGAGAGAGGGCTTCTTGCAATTCCTCGCCGTCATATTTGGCGATTTCTCTGGCGATGGATTCGCGATTATTGCCGCAATCAAAGAAGTTGAGATAGCCGCGTTCGAGCTTTATGTAGGGTGGTCCGGCTTCGATCATTATATGCTTGCCGTCTCGACAGGCGAAAATGCCGTTGGTGGGAATGTACTCCGCTCCCACTGTCATGCCGTAGCCCGATTGCCAGAGAAAGTGCGAGGAGTGAAGAAAGTGAATGGCATCAGTGACATTTATACTGAGGGAATTGGCCTTCGCGCCTCCCAGGTTGGCAATCGATACTGCCGCCATGGCTTCAGCTAGAAGGGCATAGGCGGTGGCTTCCGAGAGATGGTGCGGACTTTTGAGGATGGGGTCGTGACCCTGCAAGGTGACTTCACCCTGGAAGTGTTTGTCTATACCAAGCAGTTTGGACAGGTCGGCGAGAACCTTTAGTTCTCCTCGTCCCAGGCTGCGCTCTTTCGTTTCGAGGCTGGTCACGTGTGGCTCCTTTTGAGATTATGGTCAGTCAATGGCAGTGATTTTGCCTTCTTTCCATGTGTATAGTCTGGTGCTTATGGGATGCGGATACTCCTTGAAAGACTTCTTGGCGTGCGACTTAAACCAAGCCTGGAGTTCTTGGTCGGACCTCGGTCCAAGCAATACAATATCTCGGTTTGGTATGACGAACATCAGGTCGTTTTGAAACTGTTCGCTCATAGCTGTCATGAAAGTTTCAAAAAGCACCAGGCTGGATTCGAAGACGCCATCAATTGTAGGCATTCCGTATCGGTCATTTGCAGTGTTTAGGAAGGTGTTGTCGGCCACTCTTTTGTGAAGATTGGCCAGGGCTAGTTCCTTCAAATCCGTTTTTGAGAGCTTCAGAGCATCGAGTCTATTCTGGTCGATAAAAGTGAGGGCATCCTCTTCATCGAGGGCATAGACCAGGTGCAGTCCCTTGGAGACTTCTTCATGGTAAACCTTTACACCTGAGTGTTTTGCAGCTTTGAGAAAGTCGTCTCCTTTAATGAGCGGCACAATATCTGTTTCTTGTACCACCTGGTCATCCATTATTTCGTTTCGAACGGCGTCTGCAAGACAAATCCGCAGATTCTTTCGCCTTTCCCCGGGTAGATCTTTGCACTGGCGCCATGGGTTTTCAGTATAGGAAACTCCTATGTCTCCTCCCGCAAACTTTACCTCTATCTGGTATTCGTCTATGACTTTCACTTGCACGTCCGGAGCCAGGCTTTTGATTGCCAACGCATACAGTTCGGTGAAGCGCTTATGAGTCAACCCGACCTTTTCTACTTCTTCCGACCAGTGGCGATCCAGGGATTCATCATTAGCAGCCTGAGGCTCTCCCACGAGTTCTCCTTCCCGACCGGTTTTGTCGGCAAAAATAAAACCTCCGCCTGTACTTCCCGAGGAAAGTTGAGCGGAGGCTTATTTTAGCTTTTTGTCTGTGCCGGTGTTACTTGGCAGCGACAGGAGTACCGACGGCTTCCAGTACACCGTGGTGTACGATCTGGCCTTCGTGGATGTTGACGCCCAGGTTGAGGGCGGGATCATCCAGGCAAGCCTGGTAGCCGAACTTAGCCAGCTTCATGGCATAAGGCATGGTGGCATTGGTGAGGGCGCGGGTGGAAGTCCACGGTACGGCACCGGGGATGTTGGCGACGCCGTAGTGTACAACGCCGTCGACTTCGTAGACCGGCTGTGAGTGAGTGGTGGCTTTGATGGTTTCGATGCAACCGCCCTGGTCGATGGCTACGTCGACGATGACGGCGCCTTTCTTCATCTTGCTGACCATCTCGCGGGTAACCAGCTTGGGAGCTTGTTTGCCGGGGATGAGTACGGCGCCGATGACGAGGTCGGCGTGGGGCAGGAGGCTTTCCAGGTAGTGTCCGACCGAGAATACGGTGCGAACCTGACCGCCGAAGACGTCGTCAAGGTAACGCAGTCTTTCCAGTGACAGATCGAAGATGGTGACGCGGGCGCCCAGACCAACCGCAATCTTGGCAGCGTTGGTGCCGACGACGCCGCCGCCGACGATGATTACTTCGCCGGGTTCAACACCGGGCACGCCGCCCAGGAGAACACCGCGACCACCCATGGGACGCTCCAGGTAGTTGGCGCCAATCTGAGTAGCCAGACGTCCGGCGATTTCAGACATGGGAGTGAGGAGGGGGAGTTGGCCGTTGGCCAGTTGCACTGTTTCGTAGGCTACGCAGGTAGCGCCGGTCTTGGCCAGGTCGTGGGCCAGCTTGGGCATGGCTGCCAGGTGCAGGTAGGTGAAGAGCAACTGCCCTTTTCTGAGCATGGGCACTTCTTGCGCCTGGGGCTCTTTGACTTTCAGGATCAGGTCGGACTCGCCGAAGACGGAAGCGGCATCAGGAAGAATTTTTGCTCCTGCGGCTTTGTATTCGTCGTCGGTCATGCCGCTGCCGATACCGGCACTCTTTTCGATGTAGACGGTGTGCCCGTCGGAAACAAGCGATTTGACTCCAGCCAGAGTGATGGCAACGCGGTATTCGTTGTCTTTGATCTCTTTCGGTATTCCAACCTTAGCCAAGGTTCGACCCTCCAATTAGTTATGAAAGCCATTGCGGCACTTCGGAAATTTTAGCCTGACAAGATGTCAGAACTATATGCTCTTGATAGATGTTTTATGATTGCCTAAGCTTTGGGATGTAAAGTGCTCGTATCGCCCGCCTTTTCTCGGGCAGGCGTTGCACTGTCTGATAACGGCCTGGGGCGACCAGGCCTTCAAGGGTGCGATACTAAGGGGGCATTTGCAGTATCTTCCGATCGTCTTTTAGAAAGGTTGTTTCCCATGAGCGAGATAGTGATTGTCAATGGTGCCAGAACGGCATTTGGAGCCTTTGGTGGCGGGCTTGCCACGAAAAGTGCTACCGATCTTGCCGTGGAGGCTGGGCGGGGAGCTATCGAGCGCTCCGGTGTTGATAAGGAACTGATCGACTCGGTAATAATGGGCAATGTCATTCAGACCAGCAAAGATGCCATTTATCTGGCGCGCCACGTAGCCTTGCGCAATGGTTTGAAAGAGAGTACTCCCGGTCACATCCTCAATCTGCTTTGCGGCTCCGGGGTGAGCGCCGTGGCTACCGCTGCCATGCAGATCCAGGCAGGCATGGCTTCCGTGGTTCTTGCCGGGGGCACCGATGCTCTTTCTATGACCCCCTACAGCAACTGGAGCAACCGCTGGGGTGGGCGCATGGGTCACATGGAACTGTGGGACGGTCTCGATATTCGCGACACCTATGCCAAAGCTTCCATGGGTGAGACTGCCGAGAATATTCAAGAGAAGTATAAAATCAGCCGCGAAGATCAAGATGAATTCGCGCTGCGCAGTCAGACCCTGGCTGCCCAGGCCATGCAGAGCGGCCGTTTGCGAGAAGAGATTGTGCCGGTTGAGGTGGAATCAAAGAAAGGCAAGGTCGTCATTGAGAAGGATGAGCATGCCCGGGCTGAGACGACTCTTGAGGGGCTGGCAAAGTTGAAACCGGTATTCCGCAAAGGCGGCTCAGTAACAGCCGGCAATGCTTGCGGTATCGTAGATGGTGCGGCGGCCCTCGTGGTTACATCTGCCGCCACAGCCGAAAAACTTTCTTTGAAGCCGCTGGTGAAAGTAGTATCGTGGGCGGTGACGGGCGTGCCGCCGGAGATTATGGGTATCGGTCCGGTGCCTGCCATTCCGATGGCCCTTGAGAAAGCTGGTTTGAAGATGGACCAGATCGATCTCTTTGAAATTAACGAGGCTTTTGCCGTGCAATATCTTGCCTGCGAAAAAGAGTTGAACTTGCCCCGTGAAAAGGTCAACGTCAATGGCGGCGCCATTGCCCTCGGTCATCCCTTTGGTGCCACCGGTGCCAGATTGCTTCTTTCCATTTCCATGGAACTGGTCAAGCGTAAAGCTCGCTATGGTTGCGTCAGCCTTTGTATTGGCGGCGGCATGGGTATCGCCATGATATTGGAAAGGATCTAGCGAAGGTCGTTGAGAGAGACAGCAGAAGAAAGAGAAAAGAAGAGAGTGCTCGCCATGTTGCAGGGCACTCTCTTCCCCTGCGTGCGCGCCCGGGTGACATTCAGCCGCAAAAATGCCGATATTCTGGAGTCGAGACCTCTTGGTCGATCGAATGCTTCCAAGGGGTATAACGGCAAACTGGTCTACTTGCCTCTGGCGGAGCAGCTTGCCGTTGGTCTACTTTATGATCAAGGCGAAAGCTATGTGCATGTGCGTGATGTTGAGCTTGGCACCTGGAATTTGTCCATCAAGGCCGCTATGGACATCGCCACCGCCAATTTGCAAGCCATAAGCCCCACGGATTTTCGACAGATTGAGCCTGGCATAAAGCTCTTTGTAGCTACCTGGCCTGACGTGCATACTTCGGCGCGGCTTTTGATGCCGGAGATATTCACCAGAGTGCCCGACGTTTTGACCGGACCGGTGGTGGCCATGGCTCCGTCGGCAGACCGCATACTCGTGGCTGATGGAGACGATATCTCGGCCCTCATGTTGATGATGGAAATTTCCGCGTCGCTCTGGCAGGAGGCTCGTCCGATTCCCATGCAGCCCCTGGTTTTGAAGAATGGTGCCTGGGATTATTTTCAATTGCCGCCGGACCATCCCTGCTACTTTGAGTTGAAGCTCTTCAATCTAGCCGCCATCAACCTCGCTTATGAGCAAGACTCCGAGCGCATTGCCATCGAGACCAAGGATAGTCTCTTCGCTCCGACCCTGGAAGTTGTGCAGGACATGGGCACTGGCTCAATCTATACGAAGGCTATTGTGCCGCAAGGCAGGCGCAGCAGTGTGCCCCGCGCTGACTATCTGGAATTCTTTCGGGAAGGTCAGGAAGGGCAATATGAAAGTCTTGGCGTTTGCAGCCTGGCTCGTGCCTTTGCGCTATTGAAAAATCGCATCGAGGAAGATTACGGCTCCTATCCTCCCCGGGTTCTGGTGCGGTCTTTTCCCGACCAGAGACAAATAATGAATTTGGGTTTTGAGAAGGAGTCGACCCTGCCCGTTTATGTGCCGCCGCCCGAAGGAATTGAGCCTGCCGTGATGGAGGACGATGATGAGTATGACGATGAAGATGAAGATGAAGTCGATACGGAGCCCGAGGTAGCGGAGGCACCGAAAGAAGCGTTGACTGAAACTCAAGCTGGGGCAGGGGAAGTTGCATCAGTTATGCCGGAGGCGACGGCTGGAGATGCGGCGGCGCTTGCGGCTGCAGTCGAGTCGGCAACGCCGCAGAATGAAGGTGGAGAGAACGCCGCTGCGCCTCAGCCCGCAATTGGGGATGCTGATGCCGGGGCTGGTCTGCAACCGTAAACGGCTGAATTTTAAGATTATCTCCGAAGTTTTTCCAGCACAATTCCTTCGCAAAGAGTTAAGCAACTTTGGCAAATCCAGACCTCTGGACCGCCGACGTTTCTGACCATTTCGTTTGGGTCTTCTCCCAACTGTAGAAAGGGATTCTTGGCAATGAAGGAACAAAACGTGCAAAGTTCATGAAGTCTCGATTCGCGATATTGGCTGCTGTCAGAGCACTTAACCAACAACTCCTCTACGCATGTGTTGCAGACTCTCACTTTGGGCTTTGAGATAAGCAACTCCACATCTGTTTTGTTTCGTTTACAGAAGGAGCAGCATTCGTGCAGTCCTCCCTGGAGATTGCCCATGTTTCTAAACCCTTATTCTAAGTGGTTTCCTGGGTGGCGTAGCTACGGCACGGCGAACTTCCGCGTCCATCTCTTGTTCCATCATAGCAATGTGGCGAGTGCTGCTTCATTCGCTCTGCTAGGACCGCTTATTCTCAAGTGATTCTGATCTGACTATCTCCTTTATCAACTTTGTGTTTTCCTCAGTGGCGGGAATCCGACCTTTATCGCCGCCAGTGGTCTTGAAATAGCCGTTCTTTGAAAAGCAGACGTCAATAAATATTATCCAGCTACTGCCTAACTGGGGAATATTCTCCCCGCATCTAATAGGGAACGTGCGTCCATATGGTGGTCCCTTAACAATGTCTGTGATTCTGAATCTTACTGATTTGACTTTATCGTCAGGGCGAGCTGAATCGGTAACTTCGACAGCGGTACAGATGCCTACCCATTCCGACTTCTTTACCAGCTCCTTCACTGTTGATTCATTGAGTTTCTCGACTTTCGATGGTGTTGCCTCCTTCGGAATGTTATCTTTTGGACCTTCTGAATTTTCCGGTGTTTCGGCGAAAGCCGCTGACAGGCTATTCGCTCCCATAAGTAGAGGAAGAAGAATCCATGTTGATTTGATGATTGAGGTCTTTGACACTTTCCTTCCTCTCGTTAACCGGGCGAATTGAGGTCGCAAAATCTTAAGCGGCGCTATTTACGAAGATTTGAACAAGTTTGCCCACCAGGATCGTTTGGGTTCCAACAGCGTTCTCAAGTCTCTTGCCTTACCAGGTAAATGCCAGCGGCATGGTGAGCCGTAGAAGATTCCTTTGTCGTTTGGCACATCGTAAATGTCCACGAAGAGTTTCAGAACATCGCGTTGCTGCTCTGTCAGCTCCTCGATACTTTTCACTTTCTCTGCCGGATCTGCCTTTTGAAGCAGTGCGCCGCGCTCCCCAAAAACTAGATTCATCATTTTCTCTACTTGATGGTGGTTCCCCTCGCCGTTCTTGATTGTTCGAATTAGTTTGGCAACGCACTTCTCCCTCGATGCTTGCTCCAGCGATGCCAGAAAATCAAAAGCTGCGACCTCTCCTTCAATGTCCCAGGGAAGCGCTTTCAAGTCACCAACCATGTCTTCACAAATGAGTGTTTCTATTACCATGTCTTTAGCCTCTTCTGACAAGTTCGGTGGGTTTAGCATGGCGATGGCGATATGGGAAGCCTGACGTTCCAGGAGCCTGTTGCCGTCACCGGCATTTAGCAAAAGCGGCAGAACATTGTCCGAGACCTTGCTTAGCCTGCCGAATAGATATAGAATCCCTGCCCTGAATAGTTCAGATGATTCTTTCTCAAGCAAATGCAAGAATTCCGTCTCGATTTTCTCATACTCTTCAGGAAACCTGACGATGACATGGGCTGCGCCAATCCGGATTGCTGGTGACTGGTCTTGCAGCAAGTCGAAAAGAGAATCCAGGTGTTGCTTGATTGCCTGGCGCGATTCTTGTAAGTGCTTTTCGACTGGGTAGCTGTTAAGACCGCCCGCGATTGCCTCAATGAGTGCGAGGACGCCCTCTCTGTCATGGGTTGAGGGGCTTCTTGCGATTTCGATAAGAAAGGGGACGGCATATGGTGTTGCTTCGTAGACGGTTCCTTGATGATAGATTGAGCCGCATAGAGCCTGCAGTGCTTCTTTGTGGGCCGCAGCCCCTGGTTCGGCGCAGAGCCCGCGCAGGTTGGCGGGAACATCAGCAGCACTGCCAAAAGCATGCTTGAGGTCTTTCCATTTGATGTCGTCAAGCCCTTCCAACATAGCCTCTCTGACAGACCTCTTTCGTTGCGGCTCCATGGCAGAGCCTGCCCAAAATCAATTTTCTTTCCGGGCCACTTCCAGGTCGCTTTTGAAATTGGCATTGTCCGGCGCCAGCTTCACCGCTTCTTCAAAGTCTTTCACCGCTTGCTGGTTGTTTCCCTTGAGCAAATTGCTTCGCCCTCTGAGGGCATAGAGGTCGGCGTTCTTGCCGTCCTTTTCCAGGGCCCGGCTGAAGGCTGCCTCGGCGCGGTCGAAGTCGCCACTGCGGAGAAATTCCTCGCCGGCGGCTCTGTGGGCCGGGCTGTAATCATGCTCTCTTGTGGTGATGCGACTGAGGGTAGTTAGACCGGCTTCGCTGTCTTTTTGCTTGAACTTGCAGAGACTGAGACCAAGCAAGGCATCGGCGTTGCCCGGTTCAATAGCCAGGATCAAGTTGTAGTCGCTTTGAGCTTCCTTGTAATGCTCCTGGGCAAAGGAGAGCGCCGCTCGGTCGAAGAGCGCCGGCAGAAATCTTGGACTGGCAGTTAGTACCTCAGCCAGATCGTGCTGAGCTTCGGTGTATTGCTTTTGCAAAAGATAGGTCAAGCCGCGCTTCTGCATGAGGCTCTTGCTGCCGGCATTTATCTTTAGCCCCTGATTGAGCGCGTCCATCGCTTCTTGTAGATTGCCGGAAAGGAGCGCTGTGTCGGCGGCTGCTTCCGCCTCTTCCGTGGTCTTGTACTGAGGTTTGACAAAGGGCAGGGTGAGGGCTGGTTTCTTGACGGTTTGCACTGGTTTTGCCGGACTGGTACTTTCGACGGATTCTTTCTTGGGCATGATCAGGAAGGCAATTATGCCGATGGTGAAGCCTGCCAGTATGCTACCGCCGGCGATGGCGGCAATTTTGCCGTTGTGGCTTTCCAGGAGGTGTGAGAACCGCGATGGCGGGCGGCTTGCTCTTGCTGCCGAAAGTTTTCTTTTGTTTTGATCCATTGCTGTATCGCTGTCTTCTTCTGGGGCGGCAAAAGACTTAGGTAAACGGCTGACCCTTCGCGGTTCCGGTGGGGCTTCCACAGGCTGTTGTTTAGGCACTTCGCTGCGGGTGCGGGTAGATGGTTTGGGGGCCTCCCCGGTATTTTTAGGAGTGGGAATCTTAGCCAGAGCTTCACGGGAGTAGCCTTCTCCGGAAGGGTCCTGCGCCGGTCTCTCGCCTGACTGGCGGGGCACGGGTTCGGCTGGCTTTTCAGGAGCCGGTCTTTGTATTTCCACATGCAGGGAACGTGGTAACTCCGGAATTTCGGACGGGGGCATGGGCGCCGGTGGTGGTGCCGGCGGTGGCACCGGTTTTGGGGCGGGGAGATAACCGTGGGTGGGATCGATGGGTTTGGGCGCCGGTTTCTCTGCTTCCTGACGTTTTTGCACGCCGGCGGCCGATTCTAACTCTTCGGCCAGCCCTTTGATTTCTTTCGCTTCGCCGGCCGACTCACTCTCATAGTCTGGCATGAGCCATTCCAACTGAGTGATTTTTTTCTTGTTTGGATCTAGGTTATCTCTGGGCGGAGGAAAACCGGTAACGGAAAATAGTTTTTCGAACTTATTGAGGCTGGGGGCATAGCTCTGGCGTCTTGTCTTCTGGCGCGGCTGAGGCTCTTCGGCGTTTTTTTCCGGAGCCTCAAGATTGTCGTCGGGTCTGTATTCTTCTTCTGTCACGCTTGCCTGATTCGTTTGCTAACTGAAAGTGTTTGGGCGTCATTGGTGTTTTGTCTGTCTGGCTTTTACCATGTCCAGGGAAGTCGGCGGTGCCATTTCCGGTACGGGAGAAAGCTTTGATAGCAGGCTTTTGCGCTGGGCTTCACCAGGTCCGCTGGCGGTCGGTGTGGTCCTGCCGGAATTCCTGCGGCCGTTCGATGCTGATGCCTCAATGGGGGCGATGGTAATTGCACCGCCCGTGGTATTGGGTGCTTGGTTTGGCTTGCTCTTGCTGCGGGGGCGGGTTGTCTTTTTCTGCGCCGCCGGTTTCTTGCCGTGCAAGATCTCGTCTAGAACTTTCTCGTCAACATCACCGTAGCTGGAATAGGCGCGCCGCGCCGACGCCTCTTGCCCGCAAGTTGCGAAGGTGAGGCAGATGATGAAAACTATTGTGGCTAGGCTCTTGGTTGTCACTTTTGTCGATGTCTGTCAGGCGAGAATAGCACGGGCCTATTAGTTTTACCCAGTTAGCCCCAAAACGTTGCACAATTATCAGACCTCCAAGTCTGGTGCATCGCTTTCGGCTAATGGTATTTATCGACAGAACTGCCCCCCCCGGACAATATTCCCATTCTGCTTGATTCTGAGCCAATGGGCCAGTTATGGCAGTTTGTACGACTTGATGATTTTGGCGAAGTATTGACCGTATTGAATGCCGATTTGGAAACCTTGGGGGTCCAGAATAATGTCGGCACCAAGAGGAAGTGGTGATTTGCCGTGTTTTGTATCGCCTGTCCGGCCGGTCAGGCTCTGCCAGAAATCTCTGTGCTGTTCACTGGCTGTGATGACCATGGCGTATTTCTCTCTGGGCCCTTCCGTAGTTCTTACACGCAGTCCAATCTCCGGCGCACTGGCGGAGGACATGGGCAGCTGGCTTGTTCCGGCCCAGAAGATCTGACTGCGCAGAGTCTTTCTCGAGAGCAGGGCTATATTCTCTACGGGCAGTGAGGAAGCCAGATTGGTGAGACGTCGGCGGTGGTAAAAGCTGCGCATCATAAGAATGAAGGCATAGTAGATTAGCCGCGGTGCACAGGCCGCCATCAACAAGCAGGGCGCCAGGTCATTGAAACTGTCGCCCCTGAAGATAATTCTAAAAAGGAACCAGAGGGAGGCAATGATCGTGAAGAGATCAAAGAAGGTAAGCGGAATTGCTGTCGTGCTCGGGTTGTGGATTATGTAAGGCCTTTCCAGGCGATCGCCGGCTTGTGATTGCAGCGAAGTAATGTCCGGCTGTGGCTCGAAATTTAGTACCAGGGCGGCTTCGGTGGAAGAGGGCGGCGTTGTGGATTCTCGCACCGCTGCTTTTTCTGTGGCTGCCTTCTTCGAATCATGCCGAGAAGATACTTTCAGGGTGAGCTTTTTCAAGGCTGCTTGCAGTTCGGTAGCGCTTTGAAAACGATTGCGAGGGTTTTTAGCCATGGCCTTGAAGATGATTTTTTCAAGCCCATCCGGAAAAGTTAGATCCGGTCTCACCTGGGCCAGGGGCTCAGGCATTGTAGTGAGATGTTTATTCATGGTTTCGAAAATGGTTCGGGCTGCCAGCGCCGGTTTGCCTGTCAATGTTTCATACATGATGCAGCCGAGAGCGTAGATGTCGGAGCTTGGCTCTACCTCTTGCTCCAGGCACTGTTCGGGGCTCATGTAGAGTATGCTTCCCAGCATTTCGCCGGTCTGGGTCAGTTTGAGCACGGTGTCACTGAGCATGGGTGCCAGTTGGGCCGAGCCGAAGTCGAGAATTTTCACCAGTTCCTGTTCACCGTCGGTTTTGGACAGTATTACATTGCCTGGCTTTAGATCTCGGTGGATGATGGAGAGTTCGTGGGCGCTGGTAAGGGCCGCACAGATCTGTTGGAAGATCGGCATGGCCCGGGTTAGCGGCAACCAGCCCACCCCAGTGAGAACTTCCTGCAGGGTTTGGCCTTCTACGAGTTCCATGGTCAGGTAAGGCACACCTGAGGATACGGCGTAATTGTAGATCGATACTATATTGGGATGTTTGAGAATTGAGGCGGCATGGGCTTCTTGCTTGAAGCGCGCCAGAAGTAGCTCGTTATGGGAGAGATGCTCGTGCAGTATTTTGATGGCGACATCACGCTCTTCTTGCTTGTCTCTGGCTCGGTACACTGAACTGGTGGCACCGCTGCCTAAGAGCGACTGCACGTAAAAACGGTCATCGATGAGCGCGCCCGTCAATGACCGTTGATTTGGATTGTTTTTCGACTGTGGATTTTCGCCGTTCATCAACAGCGGCTAGGCTAGCTTTTGCTGTTCCAGATAGTGACGTATTTGTTCTGGCGAACAGCTTTGGGTTCCTGGCCATTGGTGCTGTAAATGTATTTCTTGGCGGCTTCGGTAGATTCCGCCTGGCTGGCATCGGCTTCTTCGATTACCCGGCTGTTGGTGCCGGTGGGATGGGAGGCCTGGCGGCGCAGTTCCGGCAAAATGGACGGCGCATAAGCCGGTGGAGGTGGTACCAGGTAGGCGTGCCCCTGCCGAGAGCGTGCCGCTTTTCCTTTAGCCATGGCTGCATCTTGTACTAACAGATTGCTGGATGTAGCCAGCAAGGCTGCCGTGGAAAGTAGCAAAGCCGAATGTTTTAGCATCAGACCCCCATTTAACGCCATCAAATCAACGATTTAAGTTGGCGTTTTATCTATGCCGTTGCAAATACCTGCACCGATCATACCACCAGGATCTTGACCTCAAACTGAGGATAACTTTTGCTTTACTGATTGAACCACTTGTGTTGTCTGGGAATGCGGCGGTCTTCCATCGTCACGTTTTTGCTGTCTTCCGGGTCCCAGGTAGCCACGGCTTGTCCCCACCAGGCTTTGGCGTCGGTTACAGTTTTGTCGTTGATACGGGCAGAGCGCTGGCCACCTTTTTGCAGTATTTCTTGCTGCTTTCTAAGGGCATCCTTGGTCTTATCCATCTTGGCTTGTTCGATTAGAACCTGGAACTGTTCTTCCACCGTTTGCGGGTTGGTTTCTTTCAGTTCACTGCCGTGTTTTTCAGCCAGGCGCTCCAGATTGTGCTGCCAGGGGTTGACCTCGGCGGCCTCCTTGGCTTGCACGGTCTGGCCGTGATTGCTGGTCTTGATAATCTGTTTGATTTGTTGAAGAAAATTCTGGAAGGAAATCATAGTAAGAAAACTCCGGGAGCAATATTGAGTAGTTTCAAGCGATAGATAGGTTTTTAGAGTAGAGCCGGACCTGTTAAGTTAATTAGAGCGCCGGATTTTGCGTTGACTTGTGGTGTATTCCCATCGAGCTAGGGCGGTAACGCCTGCCGGATTCAGATTAAGCGGTGTTAAGAGCTTCTTCGTATCTGATGCTCGCCCGTATCAGCAATAACAGACAGCCCTCCAGGTTTAGGAGGGCTGTCAAGAAGGGTGATGGTTTGTAACGGATTCTTAGCTGGCCATCTCTACGGTTTCGCCGGCCAGCACCAGGGTAGGCACTGCCTGCTCTACTTTTGGCAAATCCAGCCGCAGCTGGTACTCACCCGGCGGTTCAAAACAGTGAATGCAGCGGGCTTCGTATTGGGCATCGCCGACCAAAATTTGTTCACTGGAGTGCACCAGGCGCTGGGTGCGACAGGCGAAGTCGGAACCGCACTTGCGGCAGACTGCCAGGAGCTTGTCGACGCGGTCGGCCATGGCGAGAAGGGTTGGTACCGGGCCGAAAGGCTTGCCGCGGTAGTCGAGGTCAAGACCGGAGGCAATGATTTTCTTCTTCTGACGCAGCAGGGTCTGAATTACGTCTATAACGCCGTCGCCGAAGAACTGGCATTCATCGAGACCGATTACCACGGCGTGGGAGGAATACTTGAGCACATCTTTGACGTCTTCCACGACTATGGCCTGGGAGGTCATGCCGTTGCGCGATTCCACATGATTAGGCTTGGAACGCGTATCGGTGGCCGGTCTCAGGATGATGGTCGGTAGATAAGCCAACCGAGCTCTTTCGATTCGTCTGATCAGTTCGCTGGATTTGCCGGCGCTCATACAGCCGACAATCATTTCGAAACGGTAACCACTGAACATAAAGGCTATTGTCTCCAGGGAAGAATCTGCCAAAAACGCCAAATAGCGCTGCTCACCCGTCTTATATAGATGCATGGGCCGGTTTCAGTGAGCAAGATGCCATGCGGGTACTAATGGTAACCAAATTTGAACGATTTGCCAGATCAAATCGCTTTCATAATTGCCGGGCTCTCGGACCTTTTTGTATTACTTGTTATTGTCTGGCGTTATGGTTTCGATATTTTGTCGATATTCGCTACGCTGGAAAAGGGCAGAAATGCAGGGACCGGCGTCAAGATAAAATATATTGGACGACAACCTCGGGGTCTTGCCGGCTTTGGTGGCTGATACTACCGGCGGTACTACAGGCAGCGCCCCGGGGCAAATTTAAATGTAAACCGGCTTGTAAAGTGGCGCGGGCAAATTACTAACTGCGCCTGTTCAAATTCTCATCTAGTTTCTTAGTTTGAGGCGACTCAGATAGCCTTGATTGAAACTCTTAAGGGCGCTTTTGAGGGCGTCGCTGCTGCTTAAGATGCCGTGGGCCGCCAGGCTTATGGCCGGACAGGCGCTGCGATTTATGTCGGCCTGCAGGGCCAGGCTGACTTGCATTTCCTCAGCTTGCACTCTCAAGCAGGCCAGACTGAGGCTGCTTGAATGGGAAGTAAGCCGGTCCGGGCTTTCAACAGTGCTGTCGGTGAAGCTTTCGCTCAGTCCGCTCAAGACCTGGCACATGTGAGAGATATCTATAGATAGTTCTTTCAGCATGGCCGCCACTTGCTGCAAATCCATCACCGCCTGGCGCGAGAGGGTGTTGCCGCTTTTCTCCTTTTCTACCGGCGAGCTTGTCTGCTCGGCCTCCCGGAAAGGCATGCCGGTGAGAGCCGCCAGTTCCAGCGCGAAGGCGCACTGATAGTTTTGGGGAGCATCCAGGGCCAGCTCCAGGAGTTTGTTGCGGGTTTCTTTCAGTCTTTTAAGATTTCGCTCGGCGGCATTACCGAAAAGGCTGAAGACGGTTGCTGGTGCTAATTCTTCCCGGCTCTGGCGCCCCATCTGGCGCAGGCTCTTCTCCAGGGTGAGAGACTGTCTGCGCACTAACCGCTCCAGATCGAGCAAAGTGGCCTCCAGATCGCGCAGGGCCAGATTGGCTGCCAGTCTTACTGCCGCCAGGAAATAGGAAGCGCCGGTGAGGGGCAAGCGCGACGCGGCTTTGCCGCTGGCTGTTGCCAAAGGCTTGCTTTTGATTTGCGCTCCTTGCCGGCCTTCATGGGCTTTCAGTCCGAGTAACTCTCTGGCTCTCCCCTCAACGACTTCATTGAGGTTGTCGAAAACAGCTTCTCCCAGGGGCGAGAGGCGCAGGTCTACCAGCAGTTGATCTTTAAGCTGACCATTTAAGATTTCATCCAGTACTTGCCCTTTCAGAGTTGTTGCCGCTTGAATCGCGGCGGCGTCTGAGCCGTCTAATCCGCTATGGACGGTGCGGGCCACGGCCAGCTGTGCTTTGTATATTGTGGCCAGGGCTTCTACCATGAGGGGGTGTAGCCTGGTCTCTTGATATTGCATGGCGCCGGCCCGGGAGCGACTCAGCCAGCGCGCCGTGCGCACTCCCCAGAGGGAATGCATCGGTACTTCCATTTCGCCTAATTCGTCTGCTTCAATACGCAGTTCTGGTTTTTTCAAGGCTTTTCTTCTTGAGGGGCTCGGGCCCTTGGTTGAAATTGCTGTGAGGGGCTATTTTATGCACATTGCCCGGGAAATTACTTCAAGCTCAATTAAGGAAGGGTGGTTGACCCTTGCCGTCACTTAAGGTCACTGGCCGAAGAAACGTTACAAGTCGGAAATCGTACTCAAGGTCTTGCGCGCCAGTTCCACCGCTTCATTGCTGGTGTTGACACCGCCGGCAGTGCTAGCTCTGCCCGGCGTGTTTTCCAAACCGGGAATGGCTTGCTTGAGAAAGAGCCGTAAGTGATATTGTGCTTCCAGTCCTCGGCCCAGGCTGGCCAGGGTCAACCCTCGCAGAAGTATGGCGTTGACGTCGTTGCCGCCGGCCTGTTGGTATTGATCGAGGGCTTTGAGCGCGCCTTGATTGTCGCCTTGAGCCAGAAGACATTTAGCCACACCCAGATAAGCCAGGGCATAGCGCTTGTCGATAACCAGACTGCGCTGGTAGTCGAAGAGTGATTCTTTCAAATAACCTTCCCGGGCCAGGCGGTTGCCCAGATTGATGCGCAGTTCCGGGGAGTCCATGCCTACAGAACCGGCCAGACGGAGCGCCTGGGAGTATTCATCGAGGGCTTCGCGAGAGCGGCCCAATTCATCATATACGGTGCCTAACCAGAAGTGAGCGGCCAGGTTGTTGGGCTTGAGCCGGGCAAATTCCTGAAAGGCGGCCAGGGCTTCCGGTAGCCTGCCGCCGGCATAGTGACCGCGACCCAGATAAAGAATGTCCAGATTATCCCTTGCGCCCTGGTTTCCTTTCAGAGCAGGCAGCCCCGGCTGGGCTTGCTGTGTTGTTTGGGGCGATGTTGGCGGTGGTGCCGGAGCATAGAGATTGGGCGGCGGCTGATTCATGATTTGATTCTGGGCCGAACCTGGTGCCGCCGTGACGACACTGAGGAAAAGCGCCGGAAGCAGGCTGCAAGGACCGCCGTTTCCGGACCGGGAACTGAATTTAGCCGTCTGCCGGTTTCTTGTATTTTCAGACCGGGTAAGCATCCTCAGCCTCTGCAAATTCGCCCGCCAAAATTCTATAGCTGCGATTGTAGCGGATCAAAGGACTTTGCTGCTCGAAGTTGCCCTCCAGGGCTCTTTCCAAGGGCGCCAGGACAATCAAAGTGCTTGAGGGCAGGGGCAGGCTTACTTTTACAGAGGCTGTAAAGACTGATATTGCGTCATCTATACCGGGTGCAAAGGCTGTTTTTCTGAGGGTAAAGCCGGCGGCCGAAAGGGGGCAAGGCTGAGAATTGTTGCTGAGGCGCCTGAGGGCCTCTTGATGGTGGTCGGCCATAATCGAGACGGTCAGGTTGCCGCTTGCCAGGATGGCGGCGCCGGTGCGACTGCTCTTTGAAAGATTGGTGGCGAACAAGACCGGTGACAGGTCGGCGTAGCTTAGGGAACTGACCATGGCCAGGTAGCCCTCACCGTCAGGCGGGGCGGCCGTAAGTACTACAACCGGACAGGCCACTAACCGGGCCAGATGCAAGTCGTCAGACCTGGAGGGCATTATCTATCTTTCTTTCTTGTTGGAATTATCCGTACCGGCTACGATCGGTTGGGTGAAGAGTGACTTACCAGGCTGCATTATCTCACCGGCGGCGCCGGGAGAGCGGTCTATGATACGACCTTCCACGGCACTGAATTTTACAGGATCAATGGTCTTGCCGGCGATGTATTCGCCAATCAAATCTACCTGGGAGACTTGAATGGCTTGTGCATTTACTTCCTTATGCACTTGCTCAAGGGTCTTGCCCTGGCCGAAGATGTTGTGCTTAAACCATTTTTCTAGGGGGTGGAATCTGGTAGCGATGGTGTAGTTGCTGTCCGGGTTGTACGGTTCGAATTGGCCCTTGGCGTTGCGTATTTGCAGATCTACTATTCTTTGACCGGAACTCTGGGGTGTCAGACCAGGCTTGGTGGTGTCGAAGGCGTAGCGAATGCCGCTTGTTTGAACAAAGTTTCCTGGCTCATCCACTAGTTCGGAGTGTGATTCTTGGAAGAGAGACTTTAGCTTCTGCGTCCAACTTGGTGTTGCCGGTGTCGCTCGCTCTCTCAGTCCGTACTCTATGGCGTCTTTCAGTTGGCTGCCCTTGAGTGTCACCATCACCAGTTCTTTTTGTTCGCCTTCTCGTTTACCGGCATTCATGACGATATTGGCGATATCCAGTCGCGTCAGCGGTTGTCCCGCCGGTATGTCGGCTCGAATGCCGCCCGAGTGTACCATCACCGCTTGTGGTGCGGAGTCGCCCAGTCGCTTTTGCAGTCCGGAATGAATGGCGTCGGCCATCAAGTTGCCGATGGCTGTCTCGCGGTTGCGGCTGTTGGCCACTTCATAGGGGCTTACGGCCGTAGCTTCGTATTTTTCAGCTTTGAGTGCATTGATGTCGGCCAGGTTCTCGTCGAGGAAGCGGCGTACTCCCATATCTTCCGGTATGTCGGAGGAGACCTGGTGCAGGCGGCCTGTGGTCTGGTAGCGGTGTGCCGTGCCGTCCGGGCGAATGGCCTGACGCAATTCTCCCACCCATTTGCCGCTGTCGCCGGCTTGCACGATGGGTATTTCGAAAGAGCCGGAATTTCTGGAGCGCAGGAAAGGAATCAAGGCTTTGAAACTGCTCTCTGGCTGATTGGCTGAAGCCTGGCGTGTGCCGACCCAGAGCGGTCTCAACAAAGTATCGTGGGAATGGGCACTGAATATGCCGGCTACCTTCAGATCTTTGGCAATGAGAGATTGAGCCAGTTTGATGTCTTCTCCCAGACCGAGGTGGGAGTGGATGTTGATGATTTTTACACCCTGGGCGTTCAATTCGCGAATGGCTTTCTCTGCCGCCTGCTGGGCATCGATATATTTGAGACCTTCGATGGCTCCTTCTTCGGTGGTCAAGCCGATAGTGCCCACTTTGTGCTCGACGCCGTCCTGCACAACGGTACGCACGGTGTAGGGTTTGAGGATGCGCTGGTACTGGGGGTATGCACTGACATCCAGGTTGGCGGCCAGAAGTGATACATCGGGATGTTTTTGCAGAAGGGGCTCCATCACGGCCGGATAACGAGCCACGTCGCCTTTGCCGCCGGGGGCGTCGTAGGCGTGGTTACCCAATACAAATTCCTTGGCGCCGGCCCGCATCAATACTTCATTTTCAATCTGGCCGCCTTTGGTGAAGGCGAAATTCACCCGCCCCGACTCGACATCGCCCGGTACGATGAAACGGGCATCAACACCTCGTCTTGCCGAATCCTGCTGCAATTTGCCCACCAGGGTCGTCAGTCGCGGCATGATTTCAGTGTTGGAGTGGAAGTCGTTGATGTGATAGTTGTCCAGGCGCAACAGATTTTTCTCCGGCATGACCGCTGCTTTCAGCTTGCCGTCCACATCTTTGTAGCGCACGATGGTGGTGCCGGCAAAGCCTAAGCCACCGCCCATGAAGGCTCCCAGCCCGGCGTCGCCCACCAGTTGAGTGGCGGTCTTGGACAGCCCCTGATAAGGATCTTGCTTGATCTCCTGCCAGTTTTCGCTGGTCCGGTGGGGCAGACTCCAGATGGCGGCGCCCGTGGCACCACCGGTGATGCCGCGCACCATGTTCGATTTGATACCGTTTGAAAGAGATTCTTTGGCCAGCATGTAGCCGGCATGTTGGGCTACCGGCGCCGCTACCGTGGCCCCTAACTCTGCCCGTCCCAGGCTGGTGAAATAACGAGTGGCTACCATCTTTTCCACGGTGGAAGCACCGATGCCGGAAACGGCATCCACGGCTCCCCAGGCCAGGTCGGCACTGGAGGCGGTGCGTTCTTCCGGGGCCAGGGCGGCATGTTCGAGAGCTGTTTTGGAGCCGTATTTCAGGACACCGCCGGCCAGCATGGCCACCGGTAGTGTCAGGGCTTTGGCCATGGGCGGCAGGGGCGCTGTGCGGGCCAGGGAGAAGGCTACCGTGCCGCCGATACCGGCCGTGAGGCTGGACCCCACTTCGATGGCCGTATGAGCGAAACCGCCGGACTTAGATTTGTCGGCACCGGTGGTTGAAAAACCAGGTTCTACCAATTTCATGCCGCTGAATTTCTGTTCGGCGGTGAGGGAGCCCAGTCCTGAGAGGCGCAACTGGTCTTTGGTTTCAGTGGACGGCCCGGGCTCGGATGCTGCCGCAGTCTTGCCTTCCACATTAGTGGCGACGCTGCTCTTTTGCGCTTTGCCCGGCTCTTGCAACTCTTGAATGAGGCGCACGGAGGCGCTCTCATTCTCGGTCTTCTGCGGCTCTCGACCTTGATCTGAAGTCTTTCCTGCCTTGAAGCCGACTTTAGATGGGTCTAAAAGCGCTCTATCGAGCGCGTCAGAAGTGGGAGTTTGTGATGTCCGGATTGCTACTTCGGGGGTGAAGGCCAACCTTATGTCCTCTTGTGTCCTCTTGGCAACGCTTGCTGCAAGATTAACTCTATATATTCATTTTGGTAAGGGTGGAAGATCCCGGGAGCTGCGTAGCCTTCCCACTAAAGTTGACCAGCTTAAGCGTGTCTTATCTTCCCTCTCTTCCCGTTCCGGGCTGGCAGCCGCTGTCTTTCCTCGGGGCGGGAGGGGTTAAACTTGGTTTGCATAGAAGCACTTGGGGATGTGGCCTTTGACCGGTTGTGCAGTTCAATTGATGGATGGAATGGCGGAGCGTTGTGCGCTCTGTCAGAAGCAGTTGTGTTTGCGGCAGCAGGTCTTGAATCTGGCTCTGGGCGAGGAGAAACACTTACTATGCCTGTCCTGTCTGGCGGCCGACAACGATACCGGTGCCGAGGAACTTCTCACCAGGCTTGCCGCCTATGTGCGGGGACGGGATTGTTTCTTGAAGGAATGGCGTCGTTATACCGGTCTTAAGGACTGTCCGAGCCCCGATACCTGCCTGCCGAACGTGTGTTTTGAGAAAGAGTTGCCGTGACCACGGCTAAACAGAGGGAGAAAATGGAAGAGCTTGATCTGCGCGGTGTCAAATGCCCGATGAATTTCGTCAAAACTCGCCTCAAGCTGGATAAGATGACCGCCGGCCAGCAACTGAGTGTTCTACTGGATGAAGGGGAGCCGGTGGAAAGCGTTTGTGCATCGGTGCAAGCGGAAGGTCATGCCGTTGAAAGCTCGGCTCGCCAGGAAAGCTATTACAGAGTTGTAATAAGGCGTAATTAGCCTGCCGGGGGAGGCGGAAGGCCCGGCTGAGCGCGCATACCTGGGGGGTTGCCGACGCTGAGTGGTTTCAGGCGCGGGCACTTTGGTTTCCATTTGGCGTCATTGTCCTGTGTGATTAGAAATTGTTGTCAGGCTTTGTCGCTTCAGACGGGCTACAATGGGCAGGGTTCTGCATTAGCCTGGTTTTAATCGGCAAATTCCGGGCCGGAAGAAGAAGTTGTGAAACAGATGAGTCGTTCCAAGATGAAAGAGCAAAAACGAGAGTATCGCCTGTGTCCCGCCAGAGCCACTTATGCAGCGGCACTGCTTCTAGCCTGTCTGGCTTCCACCCATAGTGTCGCTTTTGCCCAGGGCGCCGGCAGCGGCCATAAGCCGGTCAGTCATCATCAGGGTATCAGTGAGCATGTTGAAGACATCGGTGCCTTGAAGATGAAGGTAGAAGCCGAGCCCGGTGACGCAAAGTTGCGCTACAGCCTGGCGGAAGCTCTGCGCAAAGCCGGACAAAACAAAGAAGCAGCCCGGGAATATCTGCAAGTGACGGAAACCGAGCCGACTTTCTATCACGCCTATCACCAGATTTCGGTCATCTCCAGCGACAAACACATACTCGATGAAGCCCTCGGGCGCCTCAATTTCCTCAAAGACGAAAGACCGAAAGACTTGCTTCTGCGTGTGGCGCTCTCTGAAATCTATGAGAAGAAAGGGGATTACTTCAATGCTTCCAAGGTCTTGATCGATCTTGTTTATCTCAATGAAGTGCCCGAGAAGTATGCCCAGAAAGTCAACAATCGCATCCGCTTGATGCAGGCTAAAGCCAAGGATTCTCACTCCCTCGACAAGACCTATGTCGGTGACGAGCAGATGGAAAATGCGCCGCCGCCCTTGCCGGAAGCGACCCTCGGTCGTGACCTGTCCATTTCCAAGGTGAAGGAACCAAGAGTTATGCAAGGATTCGGTCATGCCACATTATTGCCCTAGTGCCGCTCTGGCAAGTTCAATCAAGTCTGTTCGTTTTGTTCTTGCGGGGTCTGTGGCGCTTCTGCTGGCGGGCAGTTTGAGCGCCTGTTCGGGACGGGTTGATACCGGCGGTATGAATCTGTCTCGGGTGGAAAAGGGCGAGGGGCTGCAAGTGGCCGGAGGCAAGGAAGTGTCTACCAGCCAGGTGGACGCCAGTGGCAGCTTCAAGTTTGACATGGCGGCTGAAGAACAGGTGGCTACTCAGTCGGTGGCGGCCTGGCGCAAGGCTCTGGCTGGAGACGAGAAGGGTGCCGTTGCACAATTAGAAGCGCTTGAAAAGCGCTTTCCGCAAGTGCTGACCATTCAAATGATGCTCGGTCAGGTGAAAGATCATTTTGGTAAGAAGGAAGAGGCCCTGGAACACTTTCGCCGGGCGGCGAGAGGAAATCAATTCAGCACCATGGCTTCTTATAAGCTGGCGGAAGCGTTGCGTGAAACCGGTCGCCACGACGAAGCGATTCCCCATTATCGCCGTTTGATCAAGGGGGCGACCAACTATGATGTGTCCTTGCGTGAGCCCTTTGATTTTGGTCTTGCCTACTGCCTGTTGCGTAAAGACCCGCATTCGCAGGAAGGTTTGAAGCTTCTGGACGACTGTCTCAAAGCTCGTCCCGATCATAAAGATGCCTTGGCTTTGAAAGCGGAGCTAGCCGGCAAGCACTGAGTGAGGAAAAAAACCGGTTACCTTTTTGTGCCCGGTATTCAGGCGGTAAGGCGCTTTCTACTGCGTTAGTTTTTGGACGCTTGCTGTTGAAGGGCGTCGAGGGCGGCTTCTGCCTGTACTTAAAGCCTGGCTCAGCTCCTTAGTTTTGACTAAGATCTGCTTGCCAGGCTAATTCTTAAGCAATGCTGAAGTACAATATCGCTATCCTATATTCAGGAGAAATTCTCTTCTGGAAAGGAGTCAATGCGAGGAGATTCCGATGGTAAAAGAAGCTACCAAACTCAAAGAAGCTAATCCCGTGGAAGAGATCAATATTGATGGTTTCGACTATGTAGAGTTCTATGTGGGCAACGCTCTGCAAGCATGTTACTACTACAATCGCGGCTTTGGCTTTGATCTGGTCGGGTATCGCGGGCTGGAGACCGGCAGCCGCGATTGCGTTTCTTACGTTATGGAACAAGACCATGTCAAAATCGTATTGACCGGTGCCATGCAGGCCAAGCACGAAGTGGCCGAGCATGTGAAGCAGCACGGCGACGGAGTGAAGAGCATCGGCATGCGCGTGCGCGATGTGAAAGCTTGTTACGATACTGCTATCGCCCGTGGTGCCAAGAGCGTCTATGAGCCTAAGACGGTTGAGGACGAACACGGTACCTACATCTCTGCTGCCGTAGCAACCTATGGCGACACTATTCATACCTTTATAGATCGCAGCAATTACAAGGGCTTTGCTCCCGGCTTCAAGACCATTCTTGGCAAGCCCGGCAACAGCGTTGGTCTGGTGCATATCGACCATATCGTAGGCAACGTCGAAGCCGACAATTTGCAGAAATGGGTTGATTTTTACAGCCAGATCTTCGGCTTCCATATCTTCCAGTACTTTGATGCCGAAGATATCAGCACCAAGTATTCGGCTCTGGTTTCCAAAGTTATGGCTAATAAGAGCGGCACCATTAAGATGCCCATCAACGAGCCTTATGAAGCCGGTCTGCGCAAGTCGCAAATTCAAGAATACATCGACTATTACAATGCCCCGGGCGTGCAGCATATTGCTATCACCACCCGCGATATCATCGCCACGGTCGGTGAGTTGCGCAAACGCGGCATAGAATTTCTGTCAGTGCCGCAAACCTATTACGATACCTTGACTGAACGGGTGGGCAAAATTGATGAAGACATCAATGCCCTGGCTAAGCTGGGTATTCTGGTTGACCGGGAGTCGGAAGGCTACTTGCTGCAGATCTTCACCAAGCCGGTGCAGGATAGACCGACTCTCTTCTTCGAAATCATCCAGCGCAAAGGTGCCACCGGTTTCGGTAAAGGCAACTTCATGGCCCTGTTTGAATCAATCGAAAGAGAGCAAGCACAAAGAGGCAATCTCTAAGGTTGTCTTTGGCAAGCGCAGTCTAAAGGCAAAAGAGCAGGGCGACCTGCTTTTTTGTTGGTCTCGAATTAAAGGGTAGCGACCTGAGGGCGGCCATAACTTTTGCTAGTAGCCGAAAAGCCAGCCGGCTGTGGCTGCTAGTTTGGTGCCGCCGGAAAGGAGCACTTTGCCGGCGCCGCTCAGGCTCAAATCCGCTCCTTGCGCCGATGCCGCCGAGACAATGTCGAGAAGCTCCGAGGGCAACATATTGAGCCTTCCTTGTTGGTCGAAGCGCAGATTGAGATTGAGCTTGTCCTTTTGACCACCCAGCGGGTTCATGAGGCGCGTTTTCACCAGGTAGTTGCCGCTTGCATCGGTTACTGCCTGCAGATTGCCGTCTACTTTCACTTTCACATAGTCGGCAAATATACCGCCTGTGCCCAGGGTCAGATCTCTCTGTCCACCGTACTTGGGGCTGAGGCGCAGGGAGTCAATTGGCACAGGCAAGTTATCACCCAGACCAAGCTCGCCGGGAACCGGCAGCATAACCGTGACGCCTCCCAGTTTGTCTATGGACGGAGCCCGGTTGGAGGGGCTGAACTTAAGGGTCAGGCAGGGATTGAGCACCAGGTCTACTCCACCCAGGTTGTGCTTAACCTGACTGTTTCTCAGTATTGTCACCGTGTCTCCTTTCTTGGCAATTGTTTCGATGCCTGAAAGGAAAGCGGCGATGGTTTCTTTGAAAGTCGTAGCTTTTTCCGGCAGGTCTTGCAGCAGGGGCCCCACGTCCTTTGTTTTGAGCAAATTTTCCATTTCTTTGAGACGATGCAGATTGCCGGCCAGGTCCTGTATTGCCTGACCGCCCTCCAGTTTTTCCAGCGGCAGGCTAATCGGTATGATCGGTTTCTTCTCACCAATAAGCGCATAGGGACTTTCCAGACCGACGCTGATGCTGGTCTTGCCCTGGTCCTTTTGCAACTCCAGCCACTTGAGCGGCAGCGCGGTGTCGCCTTCAGTTTTTGCCAGTGTGATACTTACGCCCTGCAAGTTTCCCAGATGCAGCTTGCTAGTGCCGTCCGGGCCGATGGTAGTTTGCAGCGAGCAGCTAATTTGCCCCTTCTCATCAGCCAGGTTTATTTCTTTCAGCCGGCCAAGAATCGGCACGGTTCCCGTAAGCGGTATACTTTGCCTGTCCAGCTTGAGGCATAATCTAGTCTCGCCGTTGCCGTCAATCTGTATAGACTTGAGACCAGACAAGATTTGTTCTGCCTGCTTGGAGAGTGTGGTGCCGGGCAGTATCTCTGACAATGTCTTGAAGTCGGTGGCGAGAGTGAATTTCTTTTCTTTCAGCTGCAGGTGTAAGTTTTCCGGCAGCCGATTGATCAGGGTCGCAAGCTTTTCTTCGGGCGGGGCAGCTTCGAAAATTTCTTTCTCCGACGGTCTTTTGAAATCCGCCTTGCCGGCTGTGGTCGGCAAGTCGAGCCCGGCTTGCCGGTGCAGTCGCTCCCCGGGATAGATAACGCCGCTCAGGTTCAGGTAAGCTTCGCTCTTCTTGGGATGACAGTCGGCGCAGTTGACAGTGCCGAAGCCACTGGCTGGAAACGGTCTGGGTTTTTCCTGCTGCAAAAGGGCAGCCAATAGTTTTTCATCTAAAGGTGTCGGGGCTCCGGGGCGTTTCTCCTCGGCTCCGGCATCCCTGGTTTTATTTTCCGGCATTACATTCACCCGTGCCATTAGTAGCAGTCTTGCTCGGGGTGGGTTCCTCGGCAGCTGTCTTGCCGAGAGGGTGTGAACCGGTCTTTCAAGTAAACAACGCAAATGTTGCAAAGTTATTGCAGCGAAAGCAAAAGAGAGAGCCCGGGGGCTCTCTCTCTTGAGATTTCAGGATTTGCTCTAGAGCATTACTTGGTGTAGGTAATGGTAGCTGTTTTCTCGGTCATTTCCAGTTTGGCTTTGAAGCCGAACTGAGCAGCCATTGCGGTGACGCAACCTTCCCAGGATTTGCCCATGGCGGCTTCTTGCTCTTTGGTCATAGTGCAAGCTTTGCTCATGGCTTCCCACATACCGCAGGTGAGGTAGGTCATGCCGGCTTCTTTCTCGTCGCCCCAGATTTCGATTTTGCTGCCGAATACGTTGGTTTCGAATTCAGCGGTGGCTTTGACGAGTTCAAAGGGGGTTTTGACGCCGAGGGTTTTGAAGTGCTCGATTTTCTGAGCGCGCATAGCGGAGCGGAAATCTTCTACAGCTTTTTCGCCGTACTGGGGAAGAATGCTCATGATGGTCATGAACTGTTGTCCAAGAGTGCGTGCAGCTTCAGCTTGAACTTGGGCGAGATTCCAGGTGGCTTCTACAACGGTCTTTTTGATTGCTGTGGTTGTCATTTTTCGACTCCGAGGAGTGGTGTGTGTAACAGGCTCATAATAATGTCCAATTTGTAAACTTTAGCTCGATTTAAGCGAGGCTTAGGGTTTCCCTTTGACAACCGTCGCTCCCATCCTTTCATATAGATGAGATGCGCGAACTAAAGCTTTTCCACGGCCTTTTCTTTTTCAAGTTGAAGGGCTCTGGCTCTGTCTTTAGCGGCTTCTTTGTGTTTGCCCAGTTTCTCCAGTAAGTCGGCCCTGGCCAGGTAGGCAGTACTGGAACCGTTCAGCTCGATGCATTCGGTGAAGTCTTTCAAGGCCTGATCAGGTTTTCCGGCCTTACTGAGGGCGAGCCCTTTCTTGAGCCAGATGGTATCGTCCAGGGGGCTTGTCTTGAGTGTTTCTGCGTAGTCAGCCACTGCCTTCTGGTAGTCTTTCACTTTCATATAGAGTTCAGCTCTCTCCAGAAGGAATTCACCTTCCTTGCCGGGAGACATTTTTATGGCAGTGGTCAAATCTTGAATGGCTTTATCGGTTTGACCGCTCTGGGCATAGGCGGCGGCACGCCACTGGAAGCCGCGAGAGCGCTTGGGCTGTAACTTTATATAAGTCGACATGTCATCGATTGCGCGGGCATGCATTTTCAGACTGCCATAAACCACAGAGCGCTGGTGATAAACATCCCACTCCGGGCAGTGATTCTCGATGGCCTTGTTGAAGGCTTCCAGGGCTTCCCGGTTGCGATTCATAGCTGTGAGAATCAGCCCCTTCTCTCGATAAAGACTGGGGGCTTGAGGCAAAATCTTCAAGCCCTCGTCAAGACATTTAAGAGCGTCGGCATCTCGATTGAGGAAGTCCAGGTTTTTGGATTTTGTGACATAAGCGGCGGTGCACTTAGGGTTGCGTTTAAGGATGATGTTGCAGATCTGCAAGGCACCTTCGGGATTGTTCCGCTTCGTCTCCAGCTTAGCCTGACTGATAAGTTGTTCTTCGGTTTGTTTCTCGAAGCGGGCGGTCTGCCCGGGGCCTTGCCCTGCCGGTATGGACCAACCCTGAGCCAGGGCAGCGGTTTGCATTTGTGCCAGGGTCGTGAAGAGCGTCAATTTAAGCAGTGATTCTATTGTCTTCATTCAGCGAGGACCTGCCTGGCTTAGAAAAAACATGATTAGCAAGAGCACGGAAAGAGCCACGGCGATCAGTGTGATTTGCACCCTAATGGTAGTACTTCGCTGCGCTTTGCCGGGTCGGTCTTGAGCTTGTTCCAGTCCGGTTCCTTGTGGCAAGACGAACTGCGGAGAGAGCCGGTTGAGTTCTTCCAGTAGCGCCGCCATTGATGGATATCTGCTTTCCGGCCGCTTTTGCAGGCAGCCTTTCAGTATTGTGTTTACTGTCTCTGAAACTTGCATGGTGCGCCAATCAGGTAGTTTGTTTGCCAGTTGCTTCATAATAATTGCTTGCGGGCTCAGGGGCGGAGAGAGCGGGTCGTTGCCGTAAGGCATAAAGCCGGTCACCATATGGTAAAGAAGACAGCCCAGTGAGTAGACGTCGCTTCTGGCATCCAGGTCTTGTCCCAGGCACTGCTCCGGGCTCATGTAGTGCGGTGAGCCGAAGACTTCCGGTAAGTTGCCTTTGGCATCATCCTTGTTTTCGATGTGGGCGATGCCGAAATCTATCACTTTCAATTGGCAGTCTTCCGCCCCTGTCGGCAAAAGTATGATATTGCCCGGGTTGAGGTCTCCGTGGATGATTCCTTTTGCGTGGGCATGGGCTAGAGCCATGGCAATCTTAGCAGTAATGTTGAGGGCCTGTTGTTCTTCCAGTCTCACAGACTTTTCCAAAGTGGCTGCCAGGGTCAGACCATCCACATACTCCATGACTATGAACGGCAGCTTTGAAGGTTCATCGAAACCACTATCCAGAATACAGACCAGGGACGGGTGTTGCACCGTATTCGGTGCGCCGTCCTTTCCGTCTTCCGGGCCGGCTTCGTTAAGCCTGGCATTGGCTGCGCTTTCATGCCTGAGCAGGCCGGCCGCTCTTTCGTCTACTACCAGTTTGGGCAAGAGTACCTTCAGGGCTACGGTCAGACCGTCTCCTATCCTTTCGGCTTTGTACACGGCGCTGAGAGTGCCCCTTGAAATGCGCTCCTTGATCAGATAGCGCCCGGCGAAAATCTGACCTTCCATGAGACGCAGTCTCGAGCTGGCTAATTTGCCGGCATCTTTGCCTTCCGGTTGATTAGGCATGAGTGCGCTCATTTAAGTGCCGGCGCTTCCGTATATTTCATGCTTCAAAGACCGGGACGCGGTGCCGACGGCACCACGGTCAAAACAGGCGGCGCCCCTCGCCACTGTTTGCTCCATAATACCGGCGTTTGCAAGCTGGCTCTATCTCGCAGCACTTCCCTCTGCACGTTGTCTTTCAAGCTGCTGAAAGCCTCCGGCAGGGGTTTGGCTTCCCGGCTCAGGCTTTCTATGAGGTTTTTGGTGAAGACACTATTGGCATAATTTTTTGATTCCCAGGAAATTTGATCTTTGCCGGAGGAAGAAATTACCATCTGGCCTTCACCGATTTCCAGATTCTCAGGACTGAGAGAAGTCTTGTTCATTCCTTTGGAACCGGCTGCCGCCGCTCCGTGGCAGACATCGAGAATCAATACCACCCTTTTGGCATGCACTTGCTCTTTCACCATTTTACTGAGCCATTGCATGGGAATGCCGGTGGATATAAGACTTTCTTTATTGGTGTCATGGGCAACCAGAAAATTTGTACCTTCGGCACTTTCGTTGGCTGGTGAGCCGTGGCTGGAAACATAGAGCACCACCAGATCATCGGGAGCGGCCAGTCTTCCCAGCCAGCTTTCACCCATGTTGCGAATGATACCGTCTCTGGTGGCGGCGTCGTTTAAAAGGAGTTTGACATGGTCCTTCTTGAAACCTGACTTTTGCGTGAGAAAATTAGCAAAGTCGGTGGCGTCCTTGGCTGCATATTTGAGATTGATGGTGGGATCTTTGAAGTCGCTGATGCCCACCACCAGAGCCCACTTGTCCGCCACGGGCCGGATGGTGGTTGGTGCGGTGTTGAGCACTTCCGGGCTGGTGGTAGTCAAATGTGCGGCACCGGGCAGTTTTTCCATGAGGGCGTTGGCCCTTGCCAGACTGGCCCGGGCGGCCTCGCCTTCTTTTAAGGCAGTTTGAATTTGCGCCAGTTCTTCCAGGTCGCCTATCAGTGAGGCGCTTTCCGGACCTTCCGCTTTTTCCACCCGACTGATGACTTTTTTCAGCCGGGTCGCCGCTTCTTCGTTTTCACCCAGTTCTCTGGCCAGCGCGGCCAGTTCTCTTTCAACGGCCAGACTGACTTTTGAGCTGCTTGAGAAGGTGATTTCGGCCGCTGCCAGGGCTGCTTCCAGTTGCGCTCGGGCCAGTTTCTTCTCGCCGGCCAGCCGGTAAATGTGTCCGGCACTCTTTTCAATTTCAATCAGGTCGGGATTGGTTGCTGCCACGCTGTTTTTGGCCGCACTGAGGGCTTCTTCAATAAGTCGCTCAGCTTCCTTGTAGGCGCCGCGATCCAACTCTACCAGTGCCGACTCTTTGAGAATATTGGCTACAGCGATATGGTTGGCAGGGAGGATTGCTTTTGCTACGTTGAGTGCTTCCGCCAGCTTGCCGGAGGCTTCCTCGTAGTTGCCCAGATGTCCGTCGATACTGCCGTCTACCACGAGGGCATTGATTGATTCGAGGGTGTTTTTGCCTTCCAGAATTTTCTTGTAAGTAGCAAGTGCTGTCTGGCAGTGCTCTTTGGCCTGGCTATATTTCCCTTCTTTGTCTTCGATGGATGCCAGAATTACCAGGGTGCCGGCATAGCCGAGGCTCTCTTTGCCATAGGTTTTTTCGTCTATTTCAAGGGAGAGGCGGGCGTAATTTTCGGCTTTTTCGAAGTCGTAGTTTTTGATTGCTATAGGAGCCAGACCGCCTTTGTAGACCAGGGAGACATAGGCGTGTTTGGCACCGTATATAGTGGTGGCTTGCTCGAGCGCCTTTTGCAGGAGCACCTGGGCTTCCTTGTAGTCGCCTTTCAATTCCGCCAGTTTGGACTGGTTGAAAAGCGAATAAGGGCCGGCGATGGTGTTCTTGGCCTTGGGCGCTTTTGCCAGTTCGATGGTGCGGTCTACCAGCGCCTCGGCTTCCTTCAGTTTGCCCCAGCTTAAATAAAGACTGGCCAGGTTGTTGACGCTGAGGACATTTTGTACTGAATTGACTCCGAAGTTCCGGGTGCCAAGATCAACAGCCTTGTTCAAAAAGGCTTCGGCTTCGGTGTAGCGCCCCAAGTTTCTCGTATGGGCGGCATAGTTATTGAAAGCCAGTATGGCCACGGGATAGCGCATCAGTTTGTACTGATCGAGCATGGCCAGAAGTTTCTTGAAGTCCTGCTCGGCCGCATCATATTGCCCGAGAGCGCTCAAGTTAAGGGTTACGTTCAACAAGGCGCTCGCTTCAGCCAGGGCGCCGGCCTTGCTTTCCTGGGCTACTTCCAGGGCCCGCTCGCTCAACTTGAGGGAGACCAGGTAGTTGCCCTTGTCATATTCGGACTGAGATGAACTCAAGAGAGTGTTAATCAAGGTGAGCTTCGCTTGCACCGGGGCAAGAGCTACCAGACCGGATGTGAAGATGGAGAGCAGGGCGCTGACAAATACTTTCTTTGGATGAGCCATCGTCCCATTGTAACCGCTTCGGTTCTAGAGAATATTCTTTAGAGCCTTGACGAGCATTTCGTTTTCTTCAGGCAGACCGATGGAGACTCTCCAGCAAGTGGGCAAGCCGAAGGCGGTAAGCGGGCGAATGGCGATGCCGTGCCGCAGGAGACCTTCGTGAATGCGGGCTACTTTCTCCTGGGCGCCCATTTCAATCATGATGAAGTTGGCATGGGAGGGAGTGCGCTGCAAGCCCATTTTGTCGAACTCGGAAGTTAGATAAGCCATGCCTTCTTCGTTGTTGAGAAGGGTGCGCTCCAGATACTCGTCGTCATGCAAAGCAGCCAGACCCGCTGCCTGCGCCAGGATGTTGGGCTCGAAGGGCAGTTTGATACGGTTTACGTAATCTATAAGGTATTCGTGTCCGAGACCATAACCGAGTCTGACGCCGGCCATACCGTAGGCTTTGGCGAAGGTGCGCAGGGTGAGCACGTTATCAAGGCGATAGCGCATTGAATCGGGATACTCGGGATTGTGCGCGGCAAATTCGTAATAGGCTTCATCGAGGATGACCAGTACGTGATCGGGCACCTTGCGGATGAAGTTTTCGAATTCGGAGCGTGTGAAGATTGTGCCTGTGGGGTTGTTGGGATTGCACAGGTAGATAATCTTGGTTTTGTCGGTGACGGCATCGGCGATGGCGTCGAGGTCGAAATGATAGTTTTTGAGGGGAACTGTATTGAGCTTGATGCCCTGCGCTTTGACAAGGACATAGAGACCGATAAATGTTCCCTGTGAGGTGAGCACTTCATCATCGTCGTGCAGGAAAGCCCGGATGATGTTGGCCATGGTGGACTCGGAACCGCTGCCCAGGGCGATGTTGTCTACCTTGGTGGCATAGCGTTCGGCCAGGGCCTCTCTCAACTTGGTGCCGCACAGGTCGGGGTAACGGTTGATATCGAGAAGGTTTTCCTGGATGGCAGCCAGGGCGGAAGGCGGCGGTCCCAGCGGATTTTCATTGGAAGCCATATTGACGAAGCGCTCGATGCCGAGCTCTTTCTTCAGTTGTTCCGGAGGCCGACCGGGCTGATAAGGCTTGAGTGACTCGACATGAGGCGGAACCAGGCGCTTTGGCAGTTCCGGCTGGATGTCAGGGTTGAAGCGAATTGTGTTTTTGGGATCCGACACTAGGGCAAGTTGTTGGGACATTGATGCTAATTGTTGAATGAATGTTGCCATGGCTTCCCTGTTCTTTCAAGAATGAGTTTGAAACTTCGATTCGTTGCCTTTCTTGCCCGCTCAGTTGGAGCTTCTCGTTTGCTTTGGTGCCAGGATAGTTTCGTGATGAGCTTTCCGCAAGCGCCAAATGATGAAAACTAACACCGGCTTGTCATCCGACAACCGGTTTTGTTATTCGGTTCGATATAAAAAGTAGCACTTTAAGTTCTTCACGACAAATTAATGACATAGCTTTTTAGCTTGGTTCAGAAAACTTTTAGATTTGCCGTTACTTTCCTACAGCTTGGATGGATGTCAAGATGAGCCTGGCTTAAGCTGGCCATACATATAGATTGCATTGACAAAAAGTTGTTGTCATGTGCAGGCGATTCATTTGAGGACATGACTTTTCTGTGACTACCTGTTGCGGATATATACAGGTAAGTTGAGCCGGCCCTGCAAAACGCGAAAGTTTGTGCTAAATTAGCTATCGAAGACATCATTGAAATATGCGGGTGTAGTTCAATGGTAGAACGGCAGCCTTCCAAGCTGCACACGCGGGTTCGATTCCCGCTACCCGCTCCATTTATTGTTAAATAGTAGAGATTCGCCGCGTCCTGTGCAGGCTGAACCTGTACAGGCGGAACTGAAAGGGACTAATGGCTCAAGAACCGCTCAGTATCTCAGATGTGCTGGTGGCCCGTAAGCGCATCACAGGTTTCGTGACCAATACGCCTTTGCGGAAAAGTCACTGGATGTCCGATGTTTCCCAGGCGGAAGTCTGGATGAAGCTTGAGAACCTGCAAGTGACAGGCAGCTTCAAGTATCGGGGCGCCCTCAATGCCATGACTTTTGCCAAGGAGCGTGGCATCACCAGAGTATTCACCGCCTCGGCCGGTAATCATGCCCTGGGCATGGCGGAAGCGGCTCGCACCACCGAGCGCGAGACTACGGTCTGTTTGCCTACCAATGTGGCTGCCGTCAAGAAAGCCAAGTTGGAACTCTTTAGCGTCGGAATCGTTCAGCACGGCGACGACATGGAGCTTACCGAGCAGTATGCCGCTCGTCTCGCCCTTGAGAAAAAAGGTCTTTATATCTCACCCTACAATAACCGCGAAGTAATCGCCGGTCAGGGTACGGTCGGACTGGAAATGTACGAGCTGGTTCCCAAGCTCTCCACCCTGGTAGTGGCTGTGGGCGGTGGCGGACTTATTTCCGGTATCGGCCTGGTCGCCAAAGTTATCAATCCGAAAGTGCGCATCGTCGGTGTCGTTCCGGCCGCTTCTCCCAGTATGCGCACAGCGGTGCAGTCAGGGCATGTGGTGCGCACATTGCAACAAGAGACTATTGCTGATGGTATTGCCGGTAATATCGACCCCGAAACCATTACCTTTCCGCTCGTGCAGGAAGTCGTAGACGAGTGGGTAACAGTAGAAGAGCGTGACATCAGGCAAGCCGTCTTCGATTTCCTTGAACACGAAGGTATGCTGATCGAAGGTGCCGCCGCCTGCGCAATCGCGGCCATCTCTTCCAAATATGTTGAGTTCAAGCCCCGCGAGCGCGTAGGCGTCGTGGTTTGCGGCGGCAATATCGGCCGCAGCACCTGGCGTGAGATCGTGGGTGAACAGTTGCTTTCAGCCGGAAAGGCCTGAGCAGCAGGAAAGACCGAAGCAGCCGGAAAGACCTAAGCAGCAGGGAAGGCAGTGGCTCTAACCGTGCCTCCCGCTTGTCCTCGCTCTTAACTGCAAAGGCGTCTTCAGTACTGGATCACCGGTACGGTGCTGAACTGCGGCGTGCCGCCGTTTGGAATGCGTACCATGGGTAGGACATAGCTGGACATGCGCCCTCTGGGCATCCACAGATAGGCATCGGCTCCCGATGGGCTTGCCGACAGGAAGGCTACCGCCGTGTCTTGAATGTCTATGGTCATGGGCAGGAAGTCTACGTTGGTGAAAAGAGGCAGCTTACCGTTTTTCACCGTGATGGCCACACCGGGACGACCATAGACATCGGTGTTGCTTCGCGATACCGACATATTTGCCGTCGGCAGGCTCATCTTGGCCATCATGTCTCTGGTCATTTCGGTCATGGTCATGTCGTCCATTTGTGGATGCATACCTACTTGTTGCGCTATCTGAGTAGATATGAAACCCATCTTTTGCTTGTAGTAGACAAGCATGCCTGAAGAAACCAGAAAGCTGATGGCCAGCATGGTGCCTGTAATGATCAAGAAAAGGGCTGCCACCCCTTCCACAAGCACGGCTCCCCTTGTGCTGTGTCTGCCTGTTTGACCGCCACCGCGGCACTGGTTCCGGCAATGATTCCGGCAATTCTTCCGGGACATGCGTATCTCTCCCTCAAAGCATTATGCATATAAGATTACAGCAAAGGGTTTACTCTGAGATCTCTTCATGCAGCCTGGTGTTTGAGCAGATAGGGTAGCAATGTGTCTCTACACTCTCTGCTATTATCAGTCTGGTTTGCATTATTCAGTTCTGTTTGATTCTGGTCTGCTTTCATCCGTTCTCTCGCCGCCTTTTTCTATACAACGACTTTTTTGGATACCCGTTCGTGCTTTTCTCAAGACGCTTCCTCCCCTTACTAACCAGTCTCAATCTAGTTCTTTTGCCAGGCTTTGCCTGCCATTCCGGACATTCCTGCCAGGCGGCCGAGAGTTTGCCCGCGGCCCTTGCCGCTAACAGTATCGGCGAGGAGAGCTATTCCGCCGAATATACCAGGCTGACTAAAGACATTTTGCTGGCCGGGATAGAGATAGAGCGCTACAGTCTCAAGTTCCGTCTGGAGAGTGCCCGGCAGCCAAAGTTGAGGCGCTTGCGCTATGCCCTGGCTCAGGAAGCCGGGTCTGCCTGCGGGTTGGCTTTTGAAATTGTCAGTGATGACCAGCTTGGAAAAGGACGGCGCCGTCCTCTGGAGGTTAGCAAACCCGCCCTGCGCAACGCTCTTAAGACGGCCATGGTAGGTTCGATTGTGGCTGCTTCCGGTTCAGGGCTGGAGCTATCGGCCAATCTTCTGCAGGCGGCTAAAAATAAGAGAAACGGCTACGACTTCAGCAGCGCCAATAAATTTGTGGCCGGTAAACTCAAGCAAATCGATAGCTTACTCGCCGCGCGTGATGCCCTGATTGCCGCTCATCCTGAGCATCCGGCCCGGGAGCGGGCCTTAATAGAGTCGAGAGTACTGCGCGGCTTGCGTGACTGTTTCATCAACGAATACAGTCACTTTCATGCCGATACCAGAAGCTATACGGCCTATCAGAATCTCTTCTTCTTGCTGAACGCTTCCTACAATACGGTTGGTGCCGTCGGTGCTTATCAGGGTTATCGTGCCGTCTCCAAGCCGGAACTGAACGGACCGGCCAACATCCTTTTCATTGTCAGCGGTGCTATGGCTGCTACTGCTCCCTTGCTTGCCGGAGCCGCTAAGAAAATTGTTTACCACAGTGCCCGCCGTTCGGTAGAACGAGAACTGGGAGAGAAGCCGCACTTCGATGCAAAGTCCTTCTCTCAGGATTGTCGCCTACTAGAAGCTGCCTCCGCCGGCGGTGACGGTACCTTGATTGCTTCCCTTCCTTCCACCAAGCGTTTGGCTCTCTATACTGAGTCGGGTGAGCTGTTCCGCAAACAGCTGGAGAGTGAGACCACGGTAATGCGTCGCCTTGAGAAAGTGGCCATTCAAAACGGCATCTTGGGTCCGGTGATTGGCGGACAACTGATGACCCAGGGCATTCTCGGCAC
Organism: Candidatus Obscuribacter sp.; assembly: GCA_016712465.1. Classification (GTDB taxonomy): domain Bacteria; phylum Cyanobacteriota; class Vampirovibrionia; order Obscuribacterales; family Obscuribacteraceae; genus Obscuribacter. The sequence continues at coordinate 5,168,763 of JADJQZ010000001.1, read as the reverse complement.
CGTCGGCTATTACAAGTACACGGTCAGACCGAAGAAGCAGCTGGCTCACTTCTATTATGGTTCCGTGGTGGGTACGGTCGGCACAAGCATGGCCACGGTGGGAACGGCCGCCTGGCTCCTTTCAAGCTACGCCTACGAACGGCGCTTATCGAAAGAAAAACGCTTGCCGGTGCAGCTAATCAAGAGCCGCCTTGAGCATCTTGACGAACTGGAGAAATTAGTTCAAGGCATCTGAACGGCTACTTTGCTTTTGCCTCCACCTGTAGCTTCGCCTGCATCTTCCCATCCGCTTGCACTTTCCCATCCACCGGCACCTTCCTATCTGCCAGCATCTTCATCTCCTCCCCTCCCCTCCCCTGCTCTCTTCTGTCAAGGGGAGGCTATCCCCTCCCGGGGCATGGCTGGCGGCAGATCCTGGTTTTGCGCTAATTTAATGGGGTTGGTTGGTTGGTTGGTTGGTTGGTTGGTTGGTTGGTTGGTTGCCGCCGCTTTATGGCCGGCCTGTTTGATTTGGAGAGCCTTATTGATGAAGCGTAGAGTTACAAGTGGTCAGAGCATGGTGGAGTACGCTCTCGGAATTGGCTGTGTGGCAGCGCTTTGCGTGGTAGCTCTGGGATCTCTCGGGCACATTGCCGGGCACATGATATTAGGCGTTGAAACTGCCACCAACTACGGTGGTACCAAATCGACCCATCCGGAAGAGACTATCAAGCTTGATTCTAAGCCCTGGATTGTGGATTGAGCCTGAGCGGGTTACTTGAGTTTCAGTCCGAACTGCTAATTCTCTAGCGTGCCTTCCTTCTGCACTGAACGCCGCTATTTTGCTTTTTCTTGTAAGTCTTTCACACAGCGGAAGCCCAGGTGGTCGGCCGCCGTGTTGATTTCGCCTTTGCCTCTGGTGCCGACCATGTAACGAGTGCAGTATTGGTCGCTGCAAAGAAATGAGCCGCCTCTGTGCACGCGTTTGGCTACTCTAGGCTCGTGGGGATCCCAGGCTTGCTCAGGGCCTTGCGGATTCTTTACCACTTCCTTCTTCTCTTCAGCTGCAGCCGCCAGCTTTTGGTAATAGTCGGCTCGATACCAGTCGCTGCACCATTCCCAGACATTGCCGGCCACATCGTAGAGACCGTATTTATTTGGTGGAAACTTTGCCACCGGTGCCATACCGGCAAAACCGTCCAATCCGGTGTCTTTAACCGGAAACTGTCCCTGCCAGTAGTTGGCCATGTACCGGCCCTGCGGATTCAGTTCACTGCCCCAGGCATAGGTCTCTCCGCTCAGTCCGCCTCGGGCGGCGAACTCCCATTCTGCCTCGGTCGGCAGTCGTTTCCCGGCCCATTTGGCATAGGCCTCGGCATCGGGGTAGGCTATCTGCACCACCGGGTAGCGGCTGCGTCCTTTGATGGAACTCTTTGGTCCTTGTGGATGCCTCCAGTCGGCTCCCTTTTCATAGCGCCACCACCTGAGGAAATTATTGAGTGGTACTGCCCCTGGTGTGGGCGTGAAGACGGTGGAACCGGCTACTAAGTTTTCCTCAGGTGCATTGGGGAATTCTTCCCGACTGGGTTTGGTCTCAGCCACTGTCTTGTAACCCGTAGCTTTTACGAATTTTTCAAACTGCTCATTGGTTACTTCTGTCTTGTCCATAAAGAAGCCGCTTACATAGACCCTGTGCAGCGGTCGGGCGTCTTTCATGGGATCGCTGCCGGAGCAAGAGGTACCCCCGCCAGAGGTGGGATCGAGGCTGCCCATGGAAAACTCGCCGCCGGGTATGAAGACCATACCCGGCGGTGCTTTTGGTTGCTTCTCTATCTGATTGGTCAGGGTCGGTTGAAAAGCCGACTCTGCCATGGCCTGGCAGGGTAGAAAAGCAAGGGCTGAAAGTGCCAGAAGCAGTTCCGGCAATCTTGCTTTTCTACCCTTGTTTTCAGACTGTCGTCCCATTCATTAGTTGCTCTGGGCGTTCATCTTCTTCAACAGTTCCTCTTTCACTTTTTCCATATTGAAAGAAGCACCCTTTTGCATGGGTGGGAACTTGATAAAGGACTCCGCCATTTTCGCTACTTCCTGCTGCACGAAGGTAAAGCGCCAGAACTCAGAGCCGAACCAGTTGTAGAAGGCGAGGGAGCCGCCGCCTTTGGCGGGCATGCCTGTACGTTCAAAGGGATCGAGGCGCAGATTGCAGAGGCTGGGCCAGTCTAATTTTACGGTAGAGCCCAGCCAGCCGTCGGGCTGATCGGTGAAGCGGTATTTGTAGTCGTTGATGCGTACCGCCGCCAGGGTGCCTTCGGTGAAATAGAAGATCTCTTTGCGCTTGCCGGGTCCTTTGCCGGTGAGCAAATCCATCTGGTTGTAGCCGTCCAGGCAGACTTTGTATTCTCTATCGCCGATCTTTTTACCTTTGAGCAGCTCGTCCTTTATCTCCGGTGCACCGGCTGCGGCCAGCAAGGTGGGGAACCAGTCCAACCCGGACATAATGGCATTTTCTACTTTGCCGGCCGGCACTTTACCGGGCCATCTGATGATGGCCGGTACTCTGAAACCGCCTTCCAGAGCCGTACCTTTTCCGCCGGCAAAGGGAGTTTGTCCGCCGTCTGGCCAGGTGAAGTTTTCGGCGCCGTTATCGGTTGTGAAGACGATAATGGTGTTCTCATCCATGCCGTTGTCTTTCACATACTTGAGCACTGAACCGACGATGTCGTCCAACTGTGCCATTCCGGCTTCATAGATAGACCAGCCGTTTTTTGAATTGCGCATGCTGTCGTATTTTTCAGACAGGTGGGTGAAAATGTGCATACGTGTGGGATTCAGCCAGAGAAAGAAAGGTTTGTTTTCCTTTCTTGCCTTGTCCATGAAAGTTATGGAATGGGCCAGGATCTCGTCGTCTACTGTTTCCATGCGCTTGGGGAAAAGTTCTCCGGCGTCTTCAATTTTCTGTTTGCCGACTTTGCCCCAGCGCGGCTGTACTGTTTCATCTTCGCTTTCGGTGGCCCAGGAATGCAGCATGTTGCGAGGACCGGTTACTGCTTTCAATTCCGGTGGGTACGTGCGACTGGCCGGATCTTCCATGGCGTCCAGGTGATACAAGTAGCCGAAGAATTCATCGAAGCCGTGCACGGTAGGCAAATACTTGTTCAGATCGCCTAAATGGTTCTTGCCGAATTGACCGGTGCTATAACCGAGTGGTTTGAGCGCTGTGGCTATTGTTACGGCTTCATCGGGGATACCCAGGGGGGCTCCGGCCTGGCCCACTGTGGTCATGCCGGTTCTGATCGGAAGTTCGCCGGTAATGAAGTTAGCTCTTCCGGCGGTGCAACTGGCTTCGGCATAGTAGTCAGTAAAGAGCATGCCCTCTTTTGCCATACTGTCCAGGTGCGGCGTGCGACCGGCCATGATGCCCTGGTTGTAGGCGCCGATATTGGACCAGCCGATATCGTCTCCCATAATAAAGATAATATTGGGCTTCTTTGTTTCGGCGCAATTGCCGGCCATGGGCGACAGTAATGTGACGGCCATGAATAAGAGGCACAATTTTCTAGCGAAACTAAACACGCATGCTCTCCTTAATCATATAGATCTATCGTCGCAGGCTCTTGCCCCTACGACGTTCGTGCCAGTTTAGCAGGTGTTACCGGTTATTCCCGGAGATTCGATTCTGGCTTTCGATAAGCTTGTCCCCCTGAACTGCGTTGTCCCGTAGTTGGGTTGTGCATGAGAGCGATTTGTCGCTCATGCGAGTTGTCAGGGGCGTTGCGCCTTAAATCTAACTTGTCAATTCTCTACAAAACCTTGAATTGGTCGGATGTTTAGCGCAAAATTAGCGCTACTTATTTTTTATTCGGAGAGTGTCAAAACATGAGAACCCAGCTTCTGGTCACCGCTTTTGGCGAAGATCGCCCCGGTATCGTTGCCCGGCTCACCGAAGTGGTTTCGGGCCATGGCGGCAATCTCGAGGCCAGCCGTATGTCCTTGCTTGGCGGTGAGTTTGCCGCCATCTCTCTGGTCACCGTGCCGGAGCACCGCTCAAATGAATTGCAGGGCGCCCTCACTGCTCTCAGCAAGGAAGGTCTGACCGTCCTCTTCAAAGTGACCAAGGCCAGCCAGGATCGTTTTGCCGGTCACAGCTTCTACACCATTCATCTTACCGGCGCCGATCACGAAGGTATCGTGCACAGGCTCTCTTCTCATCTGAAAGAAGCGAAAATCAATATTCAAAGAGTCGATACGGAAGTGGTCAATGCCCCTCATACCGGCTCTCCACTTTTCACCATGCATGCCGAAATCGCTGTGCCGGCTGCCATTGCTTACGACGCTCTGGCTAAAGATCTGGCTGCCATCGCTGAAGAACTTTCGGTGGAAATCGATCTGGTTAGCTCGGCTACATTCAAGGCTGATCTGGTGGAAGCTTAGTTTTAGCCTGAGACTGCGCGCCATTTCGCCCTTGCGGTTGCTTCCTGCTCATGAGCGGAGAACTTCCGATATCTTGGAATCATTGTAAATAACTGCTTGCAGGAGTTGTTTTCTCTATGAACATAATTGGTAGCAGGCAGTACGCCGATGCTTGCAAAATGACCGATGAGGAGTTGCTCAAGAAGCTCACCTTGAATGGCATCAAGCTCGATCGAGAGTCTCTGGAGAAATTGGTTGAAGCAGCACCTAGGGCAAGTAAAGCCGCCTTTCAGGCCCTCAAGAACAGGCAGTTCACCAGTAAGCAGAAGCAGGGTCATAACCAGGAAATGGTGTTTGCTTGCATTCTGGAATTGTGGCGGCGCTGGTTTCCAGAGAAGCCTTGCTTCGAATTGGCCGAGCTGAAAATTAAGGACGGCTACGAACGCTTTGAAGCGAACGACGAAGCCGGCGCCATGAACTTATGGGAGGCTGCCTTTGCCGACATCATGGGTCTGGCTGAGAAGCACAATATTTGCAAGACAAAAGACCTTGATCTGCAATTCGATGAGTTTTTCGATTTCAACGACTGGCTTTCCGATGTCTTTTGTTCCAGCTGGAATCTTGGTCTGGCCGACGGCAAGCAGATGCAGAAGCGCGCCGATCTTAGCCGCGCCCTGCTTGAGAGATTCAAGGATGAAAAAGATATTGATGCAACTATCGGATACTGGCGCAACGGGCTTGCTGAAAGCCTTGTGGAGCTTGGTCAGGGCGAGCAGTCGCAAGCTTTGTATCGTCAGTGGTTGACTGAGAACCCTGATTGGACCTGGGGTTGGATTGCCTGGGCTGATACCCATGAGGATAGCGAGAAGACCGAGGCGATTCTGAAAGAAGCCATTGAAGTTGAGGCAATAACCGATAAGACGGCCCTCTACAATGCCCTTTCGTGCTATTACAAAAGAACGGGAAATGAAGGCGAGCATGAGAAGTACGCAGCCTTAGAGGAAGAGTCGCGGCAGGCCTTTGCTCCGGCGCGGCTGCTTGGACTGGCTGAACAGAACGATGCCGGTCAAGTTAATAGCGCTTTCAGCCAGGTCTTGTCGCAGCTTCTGCAAATGGCTCCGCCGGCGGCTGCCATGTCCGGCAGGGTGCAGCCCCGAGCCAGTGCTTCCGGCGGTGCTTCCGGTAGTGCATTCGCTTCTTCCGATGTGGGGCGCAAGCAGCCTTGTCCCTGCGGTAGCGGCAAGAAATTTAAACGTTGTTGCGGTAGCGGCTGAAGCCCTGTCTGCTGGGTGATGACTGCGATCGCCGTTAATGATGGCGATGGCCTATCTCATTTACAAAATTGAGGCGTGAGCGAAATTTCGCCGAAAATCGCTTGTTTTAATGTTGGACGGTCCCTTGAAAACTTCTTTGCATGATTTTCCGCATAATTTCACTTGCGGTTCGTTTTTTTTAGAGAAGGGGGGGGGCGACTCGAGCGTCAGGGTATTTGAAGACTTCTTTGAGGAGCAGCTATAGAATATTCACTGCCCGTGCCACCATCAACACGATTACCATCAGTGAAATCGATGCTTGCAAGATCATCAGGCTCTTGGCTTTGCGCGAGAGCACAGGCGCATCGGTTGGTGATAGGGCCGTACTTGTGTTGAAGGCCAAAAAGAGATAATCCATAAATTTAGGGGACCAGTTTTTGTCGCCGTCCCAGGTCATTTGGGGAAATAAAAAGGCGGCTTCTTCTTTTGTGTGGATTTCCCTCAGCCCCCTGCGGTGCGGACCGCCGGCATCTATGCGCCAGTACCAGACGGCAAAGACAAAGACATTGGTAATCCAGAGATAAATGGCGGAACGCAGCAAATCTGCCGGTGTTTGAATGCGATCGGGAATGGCAGTCACAAGCCTGACCAGAGAAAAGAGCATGGCTAGCGTGACAAGAATCAGTACCATATAGCCGGCCTTGCGGCAATAGTCATGATTACCGCGTATATGCAGAATCTCCACCGGCACCATAATAATGGCGATGACGGCAAGCAGCAGCCAACGGGGTCCAATCGAGAGAGAATCGGGCATGGCCAGATGCAGCCCGCCCACGGCTATGAGGGCTAGGAGAGCTGGCCAGAGCGGTTCTTGCTTTTGCATGCCTCAGGAAACTTTCAACCTGTAGGTCCAACCTTCCAATAGCACTTCCAGGGCGTCGGCACTGAAGGGATCGTCAAAGTGTTCCGGCGAGGACGCGTAAACTCCGGTGGTATAGCAGGCCAAAAGCGCTTCTATGGCTTTGTCGGAATGCAGAAAATTGTGCATGAACTGCTTCTGTATATTGAGCGTAGGAAAATCTTTGAACGTGAGAGCTTTTCGTTCTTTGATTTTCATAAGGTGTTGCACAAGCTTTTCTCGCTCTGCTTCAGCCTGATTGCCGCTATTGTCTTTTTTGGCGTAAGAGATATCCTGCAATTGTAGAGTCTTCACGGTATCCTGAGGATTCACTTCCATGACGGCGCAGCCGAAAGGAATGGCGTCTTGGAAGGGTAGGACGAAGAAGCGCTTGGGATCAAGGGAGGCCAGGAACTTCATGCCATGATGAGTGAGGTGCAGCATGGGCGGATTGGCCCGGCGCATGGGGCTATGCCCTGTGGCACCACCGGCAGTATCGGTGACGCGCTTTGGTTCTTTGCCGAATTCCTTTGCGATTGCCAGGCATTCTTCATAAGGAGTGAAGACCAACTCCTCTATTACTTCCTGCCATGATTCATAGCCTTTCTTGAGCTTCTTCTGGGCGAGAAAGTCGAGAAACTTGGCCGGCAGCGATAAGGGACAATTCACCCCCAGGGCGGACAGGGTTTTGTGATTGGCCAGGTCTTTAGCCAGAATATGGGAGCCAGTCTTTTTGACTTCCACTACTTCCATGCCGAGATTACCCAGCTTGCCTACCACCAGCCACGCTTCATTGGGATTTTCTTTTGTGCCGGTCAAGTCTGCGCCGGCGATAATTTTGTCGCTCATCTACCCTTCTTGCTATTTGTCAGCTTAAGCGGGATGCCTGCTTGCGCTAGGTATTATAGCGAAACCAGCGGCGCTCGGTACTTTGACAACGATTGGGGCGCTTGACTCTATCTTTATTGCCAGAATTGAGCGGAAGTCCGGGTTAGACCTGGGATGGACTATGCCTCCGCTGACAACCTTTAATTTATTGGGGGTTGAGAGTCAAAAGACGAGTTAAGCAGCAGGAAAGGGCGGAATAAATTGATGGAATTGACTAGTTCGTGTTCTAATTCTACGGAGCCTGAGCCCTCTGAGGCTTGAGCAGGGTAGCCGGTAGCGTGAACTGGCCTCTCGTGCGGGTATTTCTGAGCGATCAAAGTTCTTCATCTGAGGGAGGCCGGAGTGCTGAAAGAAATTGTAAGTAAACTCAAGGCTGGGTCCTCTAATCTTGATATCAGAGATTTGCAAATTGATTTTGCGAAGATGCACCCGGAACAGATTCTCAAACTTACCATAAGCGTATTGGACGAGGCGCCGCTCTGTCGAGCTTTTGAGCTCAGTATTTTAGGTCTGATGCCTATTTCCGATTGGGACTTATTGGCTGCATATGCGATCAAGAAGTTTCAAGTTTCTGAGGTTGCCCAGGAGATTGTCAGTTTTGCCGCTCTCCAGAAGCCGGATTCGTTACACCCGTACCTGGAGACTTTCATCCTTACCGGAAATGAGGCGTGGACTATACCCACCTTGGCTTGGCGTGGCTCGGGTTCGCTGGATAAAGACCGACTCCTCAGGCTTATGGAGCCTGGCGATGGCACGACATTCTTGGATAGAGCATTCGCTTTCGGTCTTTTGCTTGAAACTCGGGATCAGCAGGTAATCTTGGATGCAATTGCTAAAGCCGCTGCTGTTGAGCTTTTTGCCGAGCAAGGGACGGCGCCTTTGCAGTTGCACCTGAATGGGGTCGGGTTAGAGTTCGCTGACGGCTCCTTCAGAAAACTTCATTCGGACGAAGTTCTTCATATTGCCTTTCCAGAGGATTACTTCCCGGAGGAAGAATCAGCATTTGGCACGAGAGACAAAACCTATCAGCCAACCTGGCAGCTCCAGGACCGGAGTCTTATTCGGGCGGATGCAATTATTGGCGGTTTGGTAGAGGAGCGCTGCAAAATTTGTTCCAATCAGCTCCATCGCCTGCTGGAGTTCACAGATAGAGCCGTTCTGCCTGAGTTCTATAGAGACTGCCCATCGACATTTGTGACTTGCCTGACTTGCCAGGGGAAAACCGGTATCTGGGAATTTTTCTTCGCCCATAGTCAAACCGGAGCGATTGAGCACATGTACGAGGGTGAGCCTATAGTTCCTGAACTGCTTGAATCTGCTTTTGTCCCATCTGAGGTGCAACTAGTGGATACTGGACCGCGTTGGGCCATACAGGATCACTCTCTGTCTAATTCATGGGAGAACCTGCATCGAGTCGGCGGGAGCCCCTCCTGGGTTCAAGATTGCGAGTATCTAAAGTGCCCGAGGTGTTTGCAAACAATGAAGTTCGCCGCTCAAATAGATTCTGGTTTGCCGATGGAAGACGGTAGCGAATGGATGTGGGGTGACTCTGGCGCCTGCTATCTCTTCTTTTGTGGAGACTGTTCAGTGACCGGTGTGACTTATCAGTGTTATTAGACTAAGTTTTGAAGCGTCGCCCTGCTGAGAAGCTGCCTCCTTTGGGCATAATTCAATTAGCTGGAGGTGCTCATGCGTCAATGCTCATTTTGCAAATCTGAGATCTTGCATGTTACCGGCTTTGACGAAAGCGCCGGAGAGCGCGGCGGCAATGCTAAAGAGGTCGATGAGTTTGACTGCGTCGGATGCAAGCGTAGATACTGCCACGTCTACTACGAGAGATTCAGTGGCGATACTGAGTATTGGGATGTTAAGACTGATAGCGGCTGGGATACATTGGCTAGAGATGATTGGCCGGTAATCGTTAAGGTTCATATTGAAGAACCTTGTGATTATGTCGGCAGAACATTTCTGGATAAACAGTTGGACCAGTCTCAAGACTGGTGGAGCAGGATTTGGCGGTCCTTATTGAGATTTCCTTTCTTTGTTTCTGGCAAGGGTGGAAGCTTGTGAGCTTTATGATTGACTCAAGCATCTCTTCCGTATTGGCGGGAAACTCTTTGACGGCTACCGACAATTTGACGACTGTGTTGCCGGGATCTTCAAATTAGATAGCCTACAGGTTCTGTTCGAATTGTCCGCCTGAGGCAAGGCAATTTATGGTTTCGCTTGTCGGTCGATCGTACGCATGCGTTTGGCAATTGGTTCGCTGTCTTTATGCAATTGGAACCAAATGTGTGAAAAAAGAGGAAAGTGGAACCAAATTGAAGAAACTGGAACCTAGCGCAATATTTTTGAGGCAATTTGGACCTGTGTGAAGAATGTGGAACTTGGATGAGGATTTTCGGGCATTTTGGAACCTTAGGTGGATTTGCCAATCCAAAAGACAGCTCTGTTTCAGAATTCTGTTATGCCAATTGGCGCAAGCCTCGCCGGGCTATACGCGCTTAACGTCACAGCTCCATTCCGGCAACCCAGTTGCATTTCCGAGCGAGAGATAATTCAACTATCTCGAATGCGGCGGCAATAAGGCGACGGTGACCCCAAGCCTTTGGGTTGAGCTGCTGAAAGGCAAGCAGGGTTCGCACCATCCTCTCGATGTGACGGGAGCTGCGTTCTTCGATATTCGCGAGCAATCATGCGGGTCTAGAACATCCCCGGAATATTTCGCCCCAGTGGCATATCAACCCTCATGGATGCGCTCTTTCCTCAACAAAATTACTGCCTGGAACTTCAATCAACGTGCTGCGCAAGAACGCACACACGAAGACAATACCAATCAATTTCAACAGCAAGACTCACCGGAGGTAGACGACGTATGGCCGTCATAGCAATCATTGTCGGAACATTCGTGTTCCTTCTAACCGGAGCACTAATCGGCGACGCTACACATGACGCAGGTGCAGGAGTCGTTCCGGGACTTGTGCTCGGAGTGCTCGCCGCAATTCCAATCTTCAAAGCCGCGTGCGAGGAGCGCGCGAAGTTTCTCCATCCTCAACCGCGAGAATACCCAGTTCCAGCAGAAATCGCGTTCGCAAAAATCCGCGACATTCTCGCCGAGATCTCCTACAACTACGGAGACAAATGGCATGTTGTAACGGCCGACACTCAAACAGGAAGAATCACCGCAAACCTACGGTCCATCGACGAAATCACTCGATTCGAAGGTGCTGCGCGCGGCAACATTCACACTCGAAGGGACCGCCTGCAGCGATTCCTTAGCTTCGAAATTCAGGTTCGCCCAACAGACAAAGGCACGACGATAATTCAGATCCATTTCGCGCCGACGGTAGAAGGTGTCAACTATGCGGCATGCGACTCAATAATATTGTCTCTCTTATCCAACATTGCATCGGCACTAAATAGCACACTTTGCTGAGGGAAATTACGATGCAAAAGGAGCCAGCTTATTTGCTGGCTCCTTCATCTCTGTGCCATTGCTACCAACTATGACCTCTTGTGTTTGAAGCGCTGGGCATCAAGGTCAGATTGTGGATAGCGTTCGCAGCGATCAACCAAACCAAACAGCTGCAACGATGTAGCTTCGCGTAACTTATTGAGCAAGGCGTCCAGATCGAAATCGAACTGCTCAGTCTTGGTGTACTCGCCGGCTGAGTTCGTGCAGCTGCGTATGCAGTCTTCGACCAATAGAGGCATGCGTTTGATACGCGACGGTTCATCGAACAGTTGCGTCGATTTTACTATCGAGCAAACGGCTAGAAACTCGCCAGTTTCCAGCTTGAGAGGGGAGTGATCATCGATAAGAAATTGATAGCGCATAAGATCTCCTCGCGCGATTTGGGAAGGGGACTTGCCTTTCGCGCGACTGGATTCACGCATCTCGGCTTCCAAACCTTGATCCTTGAAACTCAATACCATTTGGCAGGACCCCTTCTGTGAGTGTTGACAAACCCATTATACACATTTCCGCATTTGAGTCTACGAAAAGTAGACCTTGCGAGCCCTATTATTGTTCCCGAAGCTCGTCCTTATTGCAACGATTAACCTACTTGCCAAAAATAACCTATTAGGTTAATATGGGTTCATGGAAAAGAAAAGCGCTCACTATCCACTCGCAACCGTAAAAGCTCTAGTCGAGAAGGGGTGCGTGAAGTCAACCAAAAGCGCGTTAGAGGGAGCAGCCGCACTAGGCTTGGACTTTAATGACATGAAAGAGGTGGTTAAAAATCTCGAAAACGGTGATCTGTACAAAAGCATGACCACCCATGCCGATCACACAATCTGGCAAGACGTTTACCACTTTCCAGGTGAGGTCGGGGATATCTACCTGAAACTTTCAGTAGTCGACGACGTTCTAATTGTTTCATTCAAGGAGTTATGACTATGAAGTGTGTATCTTGCGGAGCAGCCGAATTGGTGCACGATACCCGCGACGTGCCGTATACCTACAAAGGCGAAACTACGATCATACCGGCGGTGACTGGTGATTTTTGTCCGGCTTGCGGTGAGTCAATTCATGATGAAAAGGAATCTGAACGATTGAGTACATCAATGTTGGAATTCAACAAGGAGATAAATGGCTCAATTGTGGACCCAGCGTTCATCAGCAATACGCGTAAGAAACTAAAATTGGATCAACGGGAAGCAGCAGAGATATTTGGCGGCGGAACGAACGCATTTTCTCGGTACGAAACAGGAAAGACAAAACCTCCAATTGCATTAGTGCAACTGCTGAAACTTTTGGATAGTCATCCAGATTTGATTCATGAGATTAAGCCAAGTGCGCCAGAACCGACAGCCTCTGTCAGGCAATCGCGATTGACCCGAAAAAAATAGTCTCTGCTAAATAAGTAGCCTGTAGCACGCCGGTGCAAGCTACTTGCATTCAGAAAGAAGCTGCTTGAGCAACTTTGCCAAGTCTCCCCATCCGCGGGCCGCATCCTCATTCTTCGCCTCTTCGCGAGCCCATTTTTCCTGTATCTCCAACCATTTTTGAAATGCAGTCATCATTTGTTTATTCGTGCAAACAACGGGTTGCAGAATGAACTTATTAACTTTCAGCCCTTCCTTTGTTCTCAAATGGGAAATGCGCTCGATCTGTTGATGGACAATTAGAAATGATCACGTGGTCAACTAAAAGTGATCCTTTTTGGGGGAGTGTCCATTTGGAGTAAGCGAAGATATCCGTAAGGTGTTTCGCGCCACGCTTAAATGCATAGATTAGGCTGCTGGCATGGCCGTCTAATTCATATTCAGGCGCCATGCTGTCGGACTTTTGCATGGGGTCTGATTCCACGTGACACTGCGGGTGATGGTCAACCCGGAGTCAGCATGTCTTGCACAAAGGAACAGGTGAACCTCTTGTTTAAGTACTACAAACGTATTCCACTGCGACAGGCAGCCGCTAAGGCTGGTATGTCAATCAATACCGCTCGAAAGTATGTTCGTGGCGCCCCGCCAGGTGGACAGAGCACACCCAGAAACTACTTAACCCGCCCTGATCGCTTTGCTGGTCACTGGGAGGAGATTTGCGGTCTTCTCAAGAATGATGATGGACTCCAAGCAAAGACGATCCTGGAATACCTCATTGATAGGTATCCAGGCGTCTTCAATGAATCACATGGGCGAACACTGCGCCGTCGCATTGAGCGTTGGCGTGCCCAGCATGGCACCGGCAAGGAAGTATACTTCGAACAGTTCCTCTCTCCCGGCAAGCAGAGCCAGTCGGACTGGACCGATTGCAGAGAACTCGGAGTAACAATCGGCGGTGAGCCATTTCCACATCTTCTGTATCACTTCATCCTGCCGTACTCCGGTTGGCAATCAGTCAACATCGCCTTTTCTGAGACTTTCGAATCTCTCACCAGCGGCTACATGAAAGCCGTCAGTGAGCTGGGCGCTGTCGCCCCAGATCACAGGACTGATAATTTGACCGCCGCCGTCAAGGATAGCCGCGACCCGCAGGGATTTAACGAACGTTGGGTAGGTTTCCTCAGGCACTACAATGCCAGTCCTTCCAAGAACTCGCCCGGCAAGAGCAACGAAAACGGCAGCGTTGAAAGTCGGCATCATGGTCTCAAGACTGCACTTGACCAAACCCTCAGGCTCCGTGGCAGTCGCGCTTTCCGGGATATTGCCCATTACAGAACTTTTCTCGAAGGCCTTGTGCGTCGCCTGAACGACCGCCGAGAGTCATTGGTCCTGGAAGAGCTTCAAGTGCTCCAACCACTGCCGCCACGCCACTGGAATAACCCGGACGAGTGCACCGCCTCTGTAACACCCTTCAGCGTTGTAACCATCGATGGATCAATCTACTCGGTGCCAAGCCGACTCATCGGCAAGGTTCTGAAAGCCCTAGTCTACCCCGATACCATCAAGCTCTTCTTCGGTACCGTCCTCGTACAAGAAATGCCCCACCTGCGCAAAGGTGAGCGAAAGATAGACTACCGGCACGTCATTAGCTGGCTTGTTCGTAAGCCGGGCGCATTTGCCGCCTGGGTCTTTCGTGACGAATTCTTCCCATCTGTAGTCTTTAGACGCTGCTACGACCGTCTTCTTGAGCACCACAGCTCTCAACGCCAAGCCGACAAGGAATATCTCAACATCCTCAATAGAGCCGCTCTCGATGGTGAGATTAAGGTCGAGACTGCTCTCTGCCAAATCTTGCTGGCAGGTCTGATTCCCAACGAAGAACTCGTTAAAGAACGTGCCGCTACTAAACCCGCATCACCACCTGATATCACTGTTCTCGCCCCTGACCTCAGCATTTACAACGGTCTGATGCAGTCTCGCCGGCTCTAGGAGTTCTCCCATGAAACCACCAAAACAGACTCAAGAACTCGAGCACTTGCTCAGGCTCTTTCACCTTTCTTCATTCCGGGCTCACTACCTGGACTTCGCCCGCAAAGCCGAACGCGAGAAGCTTAACCATGTGGAGTATCTCCATCAGCTCGCCATCGCTGAAGAACAAGACCGCTCTAAGCGCAAGATAGCCAGACTGCTCAAGAACGCTAGACTCCCACACAGCAAGCTTCTTGCAGACTACCAATTCGAACGGCAGCCTTTGCTCTCCCGCACCCTCATCAACGAGTTGATTGCCGGCGACTGTCTCGATGCCTGCGAAAACTTAATCATCTTTGGTGAGCCCGGTACCGGCAAGTCTCACCTCTCTGTTGGACTCGGGAGAGAGTGGTGCCTGCAAGGACGCTCGGTCTTCTACACCTCGCCGCTGCCCTGGTTCAAGAGCTGCTTCGTGCAAAAAGAGAACTCTCCCTCAACCAGTTCATAAAGACTCTCGACGGCTTTCAGGCTCTCATCATCGACGACCTGTCCTACATACCCCAGACTCGCGATGAGACGGATGTTCTCTTCGTTCTCCTTTCTGAACGCTACGAGAGGCGCAGTGTAGTTGTCACCAGCAACCTTGCCTTCTCTGACTGGCACCAGGTTTTCAAAGATCCCATGACGACCGCCGCCGCGATTGACAGACTTGTACATCATTCCGAAATCCTCGAACTGAAGGGTCCGAGCTTCCGCGCAGATGAGCCCTCAAAAAGACTACCAAACGCACAAAACAAGCGCCGGAAACCGATGCCTCATCCAAGGAGTAAACTAAAATGTTCAAAATACTCATCAGTATTCAATGCGAAGAATGCGGTGATTGCCACTCTCTCAGTGTCTTGTCTAAGGAGATAGATCCGATCTCCTGGCGGACTGATGCAAGTACCCTGCAAGCTGATGCTGAAGGCATCGGTTGGGACTTCTTCCAGAAAGCCCGGTGCCCCCACTGTAGCGGTGCGTCCGGTGAGCTCTTCCGCGAGCATCCCGGAGACTACTACGGTGAACTTGTCTACAGTGCCACCGACACGCCCTTGAGCTAGCCGGGCTACCACTGGCAAAGGCTGAGGTTCCGCTGGGCTTGCACCGCCCAGCGGCTCACCACCCTTTCGTCCGCAGCATTCGCTGCGTGCCTCAAGGGCGGTCTCAACTCGCCCTTGAACAGAGCACCAGGGACCGGTGGACCCTACTGAAAGTCCGAGGCAGAATACCTGAGTTAATGATCAATTTTAATTGACCACGGGCACAAAAGTAGTTGACCGCAGACAGTTCTCAAATGGGAAATGCGCTCGATCATTTCAAGGATGTATTCTCGCCATGCTTCGGCGTGTTGTTCACCCATGTCGGGCTGGAGAAAGTCAGGAATTCCACCAATCTTATTCCATTCGTCGGTGAGGATACGGTCTGCTTCCTCAGGCGTTTTCATGTCATCATTTATGAGCTGAGTACCATTCTTCGCCAGCTCTTTTGCATGCAGAGCAAGCGCGTCCAGAGCAGGAAGAGGCTTCATCAAATCAGCGATTTCAGCTCCATTCCGAATGACCTTGAAAGCTTTATCCTCCTTGAATAAGATGCGGATGCATGACTCCTGAAGGGCTTCGTCATCCTTCTTTTCTTTGGTTTCAATGAAAAACCCTCTCTGCAAATAAAGGCGTTCAACAAACGGAGGTGGCAGGTAGAATGTCGCATTGTGCTGCACCGCGCGAAACATTGGAAGTGCGTACACAACCGATAAGTGTTCTTTCGGGTCGTAATCCGCAGCGAAGGCAACCGCTACGCATGGATCAGTCGTCCAATCCATCATGGGTGTACTGAGTCGATAATGTTGAGCCGCTCCAACGAAGAGCTCGATGGCAAGATTCTGCCGCCCAGAGTCGTTCGCAAAGCAGTAATCCGACGCATTCTTTAGCATGGCAGCAAAGTTATTCATGGCTCGTCCAAGTTCAGGACGTCGACCATCATTGTGCTTCCGGTAAATGGACGGACAGAGCGAATACGAGCAATTTCCCTCGCCTCGAAATGCATATTGCATGGCTGGCAAGGACTTCAACTGCGATACATCAGTTATATCGTGTCTCGTTTCATCAAGTGGCTCTCCACTGGCCAAGCTGGCCATCAGGTCCATACATACAATCGCCGCATGCCATGGAGATGCGACTTCGAAAGTTCTTTCATCGATTTTCTTTACTGAATCTCATACTTCGTTGATATAGTCTCGGAAACTGACAAAATCTTCCAGCATGGGCGGACTTGTCTGTCGATCCATGACCTGGGTCATTTTCTGATACAAGCCTTTGATGTCTTCCATTCGAACTACTCCTTGGAGTAAAGACCTTGTGTGATACCGTATATAGTGGCGGCGTGACTTGCGGGGAAATCCATTGGGTTGTGGCCGCGCTAGGCGACCATTGTCCCAAATCTTGGGTTAGGCGTGGGTTAGGCAGCTCGGAAGTATCCATTTGCGTTAGGCGAACGCTGCCTTACCCGAGGCGCTACAACCTGTAGGATCTCCCGCGAATGATAGACGAAGCGACGACGCAGTCCGTTGATCGTCTTTCCTGTGACTCAACCAAACTGATCGCGTTTGGGTAAGGCAAAGGGTAAGGCTCACGAGGTAGCATACCCCAATAAAAAGCCGGCTCATTCTCTGAATTTGCCGGCTTTCTATATTCTGATTTGGTTGCGGGGGTAGGATTTGAACCTACGACCTTTGGGTTATGAGCCCAACGAGCTACCAGGCTGCTCCACCCCGCGTCGATATTTGAATGTTAACACACTACAACCCAAGTTTTGCTGAGAGAATGCTTCAATAAGTGGGGTATTCTCATTAATTGCGCCAGGATTGGGCAGGGAACCGGAGTTCAAGAAATGAAGGCAGTGTTACAACGTGCTTCACGGGCAAGCGTAGAGGTGGAGGGGCGGCTAGTTAGCTCGTTTGCGGCAGCTGACGGCAAAGCTTGTGGTCTTCTCATCTTGCTGGGGGTGGAAGAGGGCGACAGCGACGCCGATAGCGCTTATCTGGCGGGAAAAGCCGCTGAGTTGCGTATTTTTAGCGACAGCGAAGACAAGATGAATCTGAGTTTAGCTGAGGTAGGGGGCAATGTTATCGTTGTTTCCCAGTTTACCCTCCTGGCCGACTGGAAGAAGGGGCGCCGGCCGGGCTTCACCAGGGCGGCGGCGCCGGCCGAGGGGGAGCGGCTCTACTTGCATTTTGTAGAAGAGCTTAAGAAACGGGGGCTTTCGGTGGGCACCGGCGTGTTCGGAGCCCATATGGAGGTAAGCCTGGTCAATAGCGGTCCGGTTACATTGCTTCTGGAGTGCCGGGACGGCAAGCCGGTTTAGCCACCTGACGACGGTTCGCTCTTAAGCTGCGCGATTCTACGATTGACCAAAAAAGCCGGACCTCAGCCGCTAGCCAGGCTCTTGTCGCTCAAAATGTCTTTCAGCTCTTTTCTCAGGGTGCGCTGAATGTCTTCAATCGGTCTTGAGGCATCTATGGTTTTGAAGCCGAATTCATCGGCCATTTGCTCAAATTCATAAAGAATCTGCGATTGGTAGAGCTTGAAAGACTGATAGAGATCGGTTGACATTCCGATGTCGCGCCCTGATTCGTAAAAGTCTAAGCCACCACGGGTAGTGATAATGCGGCGCAAGAGGGGCTCCAGCGGCATCTTCATATAGAAGACCAGGTCTGGCTCCAGGGCAAAACCGTAGAGCTTTCTGACCCAGGCCGGGTCGGCGCCTCTTACTACGTCCCTGGCAAAGGCCGTGTAGTAGTAACGATCGGCAAGTACAATCAAACCGGCTTTCAGAGCCGGTAAAATAATGCTGTTCAGGCGCTCGGCCAGGTCTGTGGCATAGAGCAGGGAAAAGGTAATGGTGTTGAGGGCGTTCTTCTCTTTAGCCTTTTCAATGGCGCGGGTGATAAGACCCGATGATTTCCACGAGGTTCGGGTTACACCGTAACCCTCTACTGCCAGCCAGTTGGCGAGAAGTTCCATCTGGGTGGAGCGGCCCACTCCGTCCGTGCCTTCCAGAACAATTAGTTTGCCTGGGTAATTGTGATGTTTTGAGAGTTCCATGGGCTTGCTCTAAGTGGTTTTTGGGATGGCTTAGTCGTTGAGTATTTTCGTGGCAATCTGGCGGAAGAGCATCTGCTGCTCGTGGATGGTCTTTTCGGCGGGCATGACGTGGAAATCGAATTCTTCCGCCATGTTGTCGTATTCGGAAATTATGCGTGACTGAAAAATTTGAAAAGACTCAATGGGGTCGCTGGAAAGCCCAATATCCATGCCCGCTTCGTAGAAGCCGGGGCGGCGGCTGGTAGCGATGCGGCTGAGAGAAACTTCCACCGGTACCTGAAAGTAGAAGGCGCCGTCGGGGCGAATGGAGAAGCCGTAAAGGCTGCGCACCCAGTCTTTGTTGACGCCCCGGGCCACGTCGCGGGCAAAGGCCGTATAGCAATAGCGATCGGCTAAAACGATGAGACCGGCTTTCAAGGCTGGAATAATGATGTTTTCCAGGCGGTCGGCAAAGTCGGTGGCATGCAAGAGGCTGAAGGTTACAGGAATGAGGGAATTGGTTTGCTTGGCTTTCTTGATGGTTTTGGAGATAAGCGCCGATGAATTCCATTCGGTGAAGATGACGCTTTGCTCTTTCGATACCAACCAGTTGCGCAGAAGATCTAGTTGGGTAGACTTGCCTGAGCCGTCGACGCCTTCTACCACCAGGAGTTTGCCGGGAAAATCGTGTCTTTTGTGAAGGCGCATCGGTGGCTCATTAGTAGGGGTTAAAGGAGTTTCCTGAGACCTGGTGCTCAATAGCCGCCATTGGTATCTGTAGCGCATATCTCATGTGAGCAATTTTACGCTTATTCTTGCGGCGACTCGCTAGAATCGGCACTCTCCCCGGTATTATATAGGTTCACCGGCACCTGACCAAGGGATCTTCACCAAGAATTGGATATGTCGCGTGCCGCCGGAGTGTTTGAAAGTAATTGAAATCAGGCACCGGCAGGCTGAACGTGATACGGACAAAGATAAAACGGATGCGTAAAAGTCTTATGAGTAAAAAAAGAGTTCTTCCGCTTTCACTGGCGCTGTCAGTGATGTTGTTGCCCGTTTGCCAGAGTGAGAGCTTTGCTATTTCGTTCAAGAAGCCCTCGTTGAAGATGCCCAGCATGAAAATGCCGACCATGAAGATGCCGTCGGTGCCTTTCATCGGCAAGAAAAAGCAGGCTCCGGCTGAAAGCGGCGGCGGCAAGGGCACTGCCGAAAGCGAAGCTGAATCTGCCTCGGAAGGTGCCGAAAAGGAAAAACCCGCCAGTGCTGAAAGTAAGGCCCCGGCAGGCGGAGCCGCGGAAGTGAAGGCGCAAGAGTCTAAGGCTTCACCCGTAACTAAAAGCGGCAATGCTGCCGGCGAAGATTTGAAACCTGCTCCGGCCGGCGAAGCTGTTGAAGCTTCTCAGAGCACCGGTAAGGAGGGCGAGGGCAAGAAGACCGACGCCGAGGCTAAAGGCGAAGGCGAGAAAGGTGAGAAGGGCGAAGGCGAAGAAAAAGCTCGTGTCTTCAGACCCGGCATTGATAAGCCCATGGACGAAGCCGAGAAGCTGGAAGAAAGCGAATATCAGGAAGAGCAGGAAGAGAAGAAAAAGAAAGCTATGCTGCAAGAGCTTCTCGCTCCCGAGCTGCCCATCGAAGAACGTGATCCGGACCGCTTCTACAAAGAAGCCATGGCCTTGTCCAAGCAGAAGCAGTACAAGGAAGCCCTGATTAAACTAAATAAGGCTCTCGCTCTCAAGCCCCTTTTCTGGGAGGCACAGCACCAGGGGGCGGTGATCATGCACCTGCAAGGGCGCAATAAGGAAGCCATTGAGCGCTACAAATACATAGTGAACAAGAAGCCGGATTACCTGGAGGCTCGCATTAACCTTGGTTCTCTCCTTACCCAGGAGGGCGATTATGCCGGTGCCGAAGAACAGTATCTGGCCGCTTTGAACCACAACTTTTATCTGGTTTCAGCCCACTATAACCTGGCTAATCTCTATGTGAAGCAAGACAAGCTCAATCAAGCCATCAAAGAGCTCAAGACCTGCTTGAAGATGCAGCCTCACAATGCCTGGGCTCACAATAACTTGGGCGTCATCTATCAGAAGCGCAATTATCTGGAAGAAGCGGCTGAAGAGTTCTTGCGTGCTCTTAACTTAGAGCCGGCCAATAAGACCTTTGAAGCCAATTTGAATATGGTGCGTCAGCAGCTCAAGAAGAAACCCACCAGGGCTTAAAATAAAACCGCTGCAGACGGTTTGTCTGCTCAGGCAGATTTGGTTTGGTTCGGTTTTTCTGCTCAGGCACATTTGGTTTGATTCGGTTTGGTCTTGCTATGCTTGGTTCCGTTCAGCGTGACTGGGTCTAGCTTGGCTTACTTTAGCTAAGTCGGTTTCGTTTGGTTTGGTTCGGTCCGGCTCGCCTGAGTGCAGCCAAGTTCGATTCAGTTTAGCTGCAAGCCGAGATCATTGGTCAGTTGCACTTCCAGTTCTTGCCCCGGTGAGAGGCTGACGTTGTCGCCGGCTTTGAAGATGGCAATGGCTGAACTGCCTATGGCTGTGGCGATGGCCGGTGCGCCTAAGGTGGCCACGTTGGCGGCGATTAGTGCACCGCGGGCGGTGCCGGTGCTGTTCATGCCTGTAACCGATTTGACGTTCGATTCTACCCGGGTGCCGAAATTGGTGCCGGGATCTAGCTGTCCGCGGTTATTGGTGAGACCCTTTTGAAATTCTAGGGCGGCATCAAGGGGAATTACTTCGCCCTGGGGGGTGACAATCTGCTCCAGTTTGAGACCAATTTTGGCTGCCCTGCTAAGAAGTCTGGGCTTTGTCACTTCCGCCACTCGCCCTCTGACCAGGCTGCCCTTGGGCAAGAGCAAAACTGTCCCGATGAAGAGGTCGTCTTTGACGTGGGCTTCGAAAATATCGCCGGGTGTGCTTGTTTTAGCATCTACGATGGTTTCCAGAACCAGGCGCAAATGGGTAGAGACCGGTAGCGTCGTGGAAGCAGCGTCGGCCCTCAGGGCCGCTCCGCTTTGCTGACCGCCGTTCTGGGCGGGAATGCGAGTGCCGGCTGTGCCCTCAGTGCTGCCCTGTCCGCCGCTGGCAAAGTCGGGTACGTTTTTAGGTTCCATGGTCTGGGGCATCACCGCGGATGGTGCGGGGGCGTAGCGGGCTTGCCTTGAATCGTTGGCAGCCCGAACTTGGCCGGCTGAGAGCAGGATGGAAAGCGATAATGCCGCCAGGATATTGCTCGTCAGTTTCGATTCAGGTTTCATTGTTCGCTCCAGGCTAGAGTTTCTTATTTTGTAGACAGGGACTTTGACGACAAAGTAGCCAGAAAAGATTCCACTATTTGAACATCTTCCGGTACATCCACGGCTGGGGTGCGCACCCCATTTTCTACAACGACAACATAAATTTTGACGCCGTTTTCAAGTGCTCTCAGCTGCTCCAGTTTTTCCATTGACTCCAGGGGCGTCTCCGGCAGGGCAGCTATTTTCAGCAGGGTTTCCCGTTTGTAAACATAGAGTCCGGCATGACCCAGGTGTCTGGTTGGTGGTGCCAGATCGGCCCGGCGGCTGCCGCGGTCGCGGTCGAAGGGCACCGGCAGTCGTGAAAAGTAGAGGGCAAATTTATTTACGCCCACCACGGCCTTCACGATCATGGGATTTTCAATATCTTTGTCTTCGGTGAGCGGATAAGCCAGGGTGGACATTTCTACGTCTTGTTCGAGCACCGGGGCGATGACCTGGTCGACCATGGATGGGTCGATGAGGGGTTCATCGCCCTGGATGTTGACGATGATGTCCAGATCGGGGCGAGATTTTGCCACTTCCGCCAGGCGATCGGTGCCGGTGGGGTGGTCGTCCCGGGTCATGATCAGGTTGCCGCCGAAAGCCTCTACTGCTTCCTTTATACGGTTATCGTCGGTGGCTACCAGCACTTCGTCTACCAGGCGGCAGGCCTTTGCCTGTCTGTAGACTCTTTCGATCATGGTGGTGCCGGCAATTTTTACCAGGGGCTTGCCGGGAAAGCGAGTACTGGCATATCTTGCCGGTATGACAACTGCTACTTTCTTCTTGCCTGTCATTTAACCTCCCCGGTTTCTTGCTTGGTGCCCCTAATTTTGCGCCTTTTCCCCGTTTGTTGGGAGGGGGAAGGCCAAACACTGCCCAAGGTAACCTTCCAGACGGTGATTATTATCAGCTTTATTGGGCAGAAGAACATTAGGTCCGTTGCATGGAACTTCATTGAGGGCTATTCGAAGTGAATCTCAACCACGCCATTAATTGCGATTTTTGCAAACGCCAGACTCTGGATGCTCAAATTTTAGAGACTTTGATGTCTTGTGAGAAAGACCTCGTAGAGGTGGCCAGGGGTATAGTCAAGGGGGCTTCCGATCCATTTTCGGGGGTAATCAAATTCCTGCAAGACCGGCCTGACGGTGCTTCCTTGCATGGTTACCTGGTGCATCGGGTTTTGATGGAGACTTTTGGCTCGGTGGATGAGATTCCCGGCCTGATCAGAGCCATTGCTTCCCATGTGCGTGAGGTAATTCGGCAGTCAAATGTCATCAGTATTGTGAACGAGCATCCCACCACCGAACGCTGGGGCTCTTACATTATTAAGCAGAAAGAGCGCATGCGCTTTGAAGTGGGCATGGAGAAAGATTCTCTGGTATTGAAAAATATTGTTGGTCTGGTAGGCATGGAGCACGGTGTAGAGGCTCCCCTGGAGAAAATTACCGTCAAGCCTCCCAAGCTCATTGTTACTCTCAATATGGGCATTTTGCATCCGCAAAAAGTGCTCGATCTCAAGTAAGCAGGGGCATTCAGGTCTGCTAGACTCTTATGGTTTCTGAACTGATTTCGGAAGTTATCTCTGAAATTATTTCTGGATTGGGGCCGGTTCAGGGCCTGGTTCAGAACAGAGTTCAGGTGCTTCAACTAAAGAGGATATGCAGTGGTGGATGCCAAAACCGTAAAGGTCTTCGCTCATCGAGGCGGTCGTGAGTGGGCGCCTGAGAACACTATGGCCGCTTTTCGCCAGGCCCTTGATCTACGGGTGGACGGCATCGAGCTTGATGTGCAGCGCTGTTCCACCGGCGAACTTGTGGTTTTTCACGACGAAGACCTGAGCCGCACCACCAACGGCGTCGGGCTGGTGGCTGATGTCAGTTTTGACGAATTGCGCAGACTGGATGCCGGTTCCTGGTTCGACAAGGAGTTCAAGGGCGAGAAGGTGCCCACTCTGGAGGAAGTGCTGAACCTGGTGGACGGCAAATGTATTCTCAACATTGAAGTTAAGAATGCACCGGTGAGCTATGAGGGCATCGAGGACGATCTCCTGGCTCTCATCGAAGCCTATCCCCATCCGGAAACCCTTATTATTAGCTCCTTTGACCATTATGTGTTGAGAAACCTGGCGCAGAGGGCTCCCCAGTATCAACTGGCGGTGCTGGCCGATGCCGTTCTAATCGATCTGCCGGCCTATGCGGCCACCTTTGGAGCCAGGTATTTCCATCCCTGCTTTGATAGCTGTCGCCCCGATGTGGTGGAGCAATGTCACCAGGCCGGAATAGGCGTCAATCCCTGGACGGTGAACGGGCGCAAGTCCTGGAGCCGCGCTTTGAAAATGCAGGTGGACGGCATTGTCACTGATGATCCCGAAGATTTGATGGTCTTTCTGGGGCGGGCTGTGGCAGTTACGGTCTGACGAGAGTTTGGGGCGGTCAGTTCAATGGCTTTCTGCCTGTGTTTCACTTGAGCTTATTGAGACCTTTGCGTGCCAGGTCATGCAATTCGGGCGGCGCCTGACTCTGCAAGACCTTTTCGTAATGCTCTCGGGCTTCTTCGAAACGCAAGCTCATCACGCAGGCGACGGCCATCAGGTAGTCCAATTCCGGTGCATTGGGGTTAAGGCGTTTGAGACCCTCCAGGTGCCTGAGAGCATCCTGGTAGCGTCCATTCTGCATTTCACGCAGGGCTTCCTTGACCATGGGGTCGGGCACTGCCGATAAAGTCTTGGGTTCGGAAAGCAGTTTCCACCTGCGCTGTTCCTTTTTCTTTTCCCCTGGCGGAGTAGGCTTGTCTCCTGTCTGAGTCGGCTTGTCTCCTGTCTGGGGCGGCTTGTCTCCTGCCTGGCTCGGCTTTTCTCTGGCGGCGGCGTCTGCTTCAGGAGACTTGGTGCTGCTTTCCGGGCTTGCCGCTGGAGCGGTTTCGGCATCGGCGGCGGGAGTCTGGGTCTGATATTTTTCCACCCGGGAGGGGTTTGGATCATCGGCTCGGCCCAGCCCTTCAAAGGGGTTACCGCCGCCTATGGCATCTTCCCGGGCCGGTAGAATGGCCGGTCCGGAGCTCTGGGCCGGCACCGGCGGCTGCCCGAGACTGAAGAGCAGCGCCAAAAGCAATAACAGGGTTGGCCGGGCTGGCAAGGTTAGCAGCGCCCTAACCGTCCGGCTAGTTTTGAGAGGCTTAAGCTTAAGTGCGGACATTTTCAGCGCATGTTTTGTCTGACCAGGCGGGAAACAAAGGGAATTTCCAGTTGTTTGCCCCGCAGGCTTTGAATGATACCAAGCAAGGAGCAGATGCTGAAGACGAAGCCCATCAACTTGAAGACAAGGTCAGCTCCGCCTGCGAAGAGGGTGGAAATTCCACCCAGGGCACTGCCGAAAAGTCCCAGTATGCCGACCATGATGCTAATCATGGCGCCGCCGCCCCAGATAAGCAGGGTTTGCAGGAGTCCTATGATAATGGACTGCAGGAAGTGAAAGCGGAAGAAGGGTGCGTCTTTGAATCTGCCGCCGGCGATAGTGTAGATGATACCGGCAATGCCGAAGGTCAGATAACACCCGGCGCAGACCAGTTTGACAGTAAAATCGGGGCTTTTGAAGTACGTGGGCACGGCATTTCTCCCTGGCGGCAAAGAGTATTCTACAGCCTAAACGCCCTCAGGCGCCACGGACAGAGGCGACTGCGGCGGTGTGGGCGTCGGTGCAAGACCTTTTGATTTTCGCGAAAATTTCTTGAAAAATCTGTAAAGCCCGGTGTATGGATAATTTACTTGTGACTTGTGGAACATCAAGTGCAGGTATGCCACACGACGAAAATATTAGCGCGCACACGATTTACATCCTCTCCGCCATCGAGCTGGAGGAGGTAATGGCCTGTATCCACGAACTATGCGCCCGGGTGCTGGGCGCTCAAAGTACGGCGATAATGATGTGGGACCCTGACCTGGAGCTCTTTTCCGACCAGTGCATCTTCGGTGCCATGGGGGAAATGTCAGAGTTGGTGGAGGGTTTCACGGAAGCCTGTGCCGGCGACATGGCCCTTAAGTTGGTGGAGGCTGAACCGCCGGTCTCCCGAAGCACCGGCGACGTTCGGGTCGAGCGTCTGAGCGCCGATTGGCTGCAAAGCATGGACCGGGCCGCTGCCATAAGCGCCTTTGAGAGTCTCGGGCAGGTCTATCTTGTCAGGGTCTTCTTTCGCGGGAGTCTGACAGCTATTGTGCTGGTGGCTGGTCCGGAGCTGCCTGACCCCTTGCATACCCAAGATTTGATTGCTGGTGCGCCAATTGCCGTGGCCCTTTCCCGTGCCTTCGAGATGAAGGAATTGCAGCGGGAAAATGAGCGCTTGCGCGGGCAGTACGAAGAGATTGAAGAGAAGACCAGTTCTATGGAGGAGCAAACTCTCAAGCTCATCCATGATATCACCGCCCGTGATGCCATCCGTATGAAGCACCTTGAGCGGGAGCGCCTGGTTTACTGGATCTCCAACGCCGTGCGCAGCTCCGTGCATATCAAGCAGGTGGTGGACACCACGGTGGAGAAAATTGGTACTACATTTGGTGTGAGTCGCTGTCTCTTGCTGCGAGCGGAGCGTTCCGACGAAGATGGTGTCAGCGACATTGAGGTTTTTGAGTATATCCGCGATGGAGTGGAAGCTTCCCGCCATCTATTCTTCACGCCGGGCGGGCGTGAATTTATTCGTATTGCTCTTTCCAAGGAGACGCCCGAGAGTATAGAAGACCGCGATATAACGGGCGGGGGCACCTATGCTCCTGGCTTCCTGCAGGAACTCTCCCTGCGCAGCGGCTTGATTGTGCCGCTGGTGATGCGCGATCGTATTCTGGGCGCTCTGTTCCTGCAGGACATTGCCTTCGATCGGGACTGGAGTATCGATGATATTTCCTTGATTGGCTCACTGGCAGACAATCTGTCCGTGGCTATTGAAAACGCCGAACTGCATTTGGAGCGGGAGACCCAGGCTGTTACCGACGGTCTCACCGGCGTCAATAATCGCCGCTCCTTCAACGAGACCTTGCTCAAGGAATTCGAGAGGGCCAAGCGTTACGAACAACCCCTGTCGCTTATTATTGTCGACCTGGATTATTTGAAGCGTATTAATGACCAGTACGGCCACCTGGCCGGTGATGAGGCGATTCGGTCTATCGGCAAGGTCCTCAAGCAGTCTTCAAGGTCCACCGACTTTGTGGCTCGCTACGGCGGCGAGGAATTCTGCCTGCTCTTACCCAATACCGAAATAGAGGAGGCCGAGCAGTCGGCCGAGCGTTTGCGTCGCCGCATAAACGAAGTGACCATACCTGAGTACGGCAATATTTCCGCCAGCCTCGGTGTTTCTAATTTCCCCCTGCATTGTATGGAAGCGGATGAGTTATTTTCCATGGCCGATGAAGCCCTCTACAAAGCTAAGTCTTCAGGTCGCAACTGCGTGCAGGTAGCCCTGCCCAAGGACGATCGGCAGGCTATTGATATTTGAGAGTCTTGCAACTTCCCTAAGATTTTGGTCTCGTTTCCACAAACGAGGTATAAAAGCAGTAAGAGCATTCCCTGTATATGGAGAGTCGAAAGTGAACATTATCGACAACGTAATCAACACGGTAGCCAAAGAAGTGGGCAAAGTGCAGGAGCGCTCACAAGAAATGATGCAGGGCTTTAATCTGAGTAATCAAATTAAAGAACTGGAGCGCAAGAAAAATGCCAAGTTCATGGAAATCGGTCGCGCTATCTACGATAAGTACGAGCACGACAAGGAAGTGAGCGAGGAGCGTTTGAAGGAGCTTGTGGCCGAAGCTACCGCCATTGATCACGAAATGGCCGTATTGCAGGCTGAGCTCGATCAGATCAAAGTGAAAAACGATCCGGATGCCACGCCTACTCAGAAGGCTGAGGCCAAGGCCGGCTACAGTGCCTCTCCTGGTTTTACCTGCCCCACATGCGGCACTCCCGCCAATCGCGAGAAAGCCTTTTGCCCCAGTTGCGGCGGTGCGCTGAAAGCCAAGTCGGAAGAAAGCAAGAAAGCCAGTGACGGTACCGACGAAGTGGAAGTGGAAGCCGAAAAGGCTTGATTTCGACCTGTCAGACTATTTCGGTTTTTCAGCTTTCAATTTTGCGGCCGTACTTTCGTCTTTGGAAGCGGCCGCATTTTTTCCCATCAGTCTGTGAAGCTTCGCTCTCGCCTGGTAGTGGGAAGCTTGCGCGCCGGATAGTTTGATGGCCTGGTCGTAGTCCTTGAGGGCAAGGGGAAAGTCTTTCAGTCCTACATAGCAATCGCCGCGCATTCTAAAAGCATCGTCATCGGATGGACTGCTCTCCAGAACTTTGTTCAGGTCGGCCAGGGCCTCTTTGTACATATGCAGTTTCTGGTAGAGCAGCGCCCGTTTGTAGATGTTATCGAGTTGGTGGGGCTTTAGTTTGATGGCCATGTTCAAGCTAATGAGGGCGTCTTTGTACATGCCGATATCGGTGAATTGTTGCGATAAAATTACCCAACCGTGCGGGTCGTTCTTGTTGAGTTCGGCGGATCGCCTCAGGTCTTTCGTCGCTTCCAGGCGTTTGCCCAGAGCATTGAGGGCCATAGCCCGGTGATCGAGAAAGGTACCGTTATTGTTGTTCAGAGTCACTGCTTGATTAAAGCAGTCGAGGGCTTCTTTCAATTTGTTTTCGCTGGCCAGCCCGACGCCCTTATAGTCATAGGCTTCCGCCAGCCGCGGATTTAATTTGATGGCCGTGGCCAGATCGCTTTTGGCCTTTTCGGAATTATCTCTTCCTTCATCCATTTCGGCCAGGAAATAATACCCTTTTGCTCGCAGCAGGTAGGCTTCGGCATATTTGGGATTGAGTTCGATTGCCCTGTTCAACTCTTTTATGGCAGCTACTGGATCTTTTTGCTCTTCTTTGATTCTGGCTCTTAAGTAGAAGATCGTGGCATCATGCTTGTCGAGCTTGAGAGCCTGTTCGCTCAGGGCTATGGCTTCCTTGAACTTCTTTGTATTGGCCATGAGCATGCTTTTGTTTTTCAGTGCACTTATTTGGCCGGCTCTATCCTCAGCCTTTGCCGACGCTCCTGTTAAAAGTAAGGACAGGCAGAGGGTAAATATGGGCGTATAACTTTTGCAGCGCCGCCTGGTTTTCTTATGCATCAGCACCTGCACCTCTGTCTTAAGGTTTCTTCTCTCGCAGATTTTGGGCCATGAGGGAGTCTTTGTTATAGAGTTCAACCTTGTTCATTACTTTATACAACTTGGCTCGTGCTTCATAGTGGGAAGGCAGATCCGGCGACAATTCTATAGCTTCGTTGAAGTCGCTCAGGGCCAGGTCGAATTTCTTCATGGCTTGATAACATTTGCCCCGATTCTGGTAAGCCTCATCGTCTAAAGGCGAGGCTTTGATGATTCTGGTGTATTCGTCAACGGCTTCGTTATAACGTCCCATTTTCTGGTAGAGCACAGTCAGTTCGCTGCGAGCGGTGGTGCTTCTGGGATCGATTTTGAGGGCGTCAAGGTAGTCTTTCAAGGCATCGTCGTACTTCTTCATCTGGGTGAGCAACTTGGCTCTGTCCAGATGGACGTTTTTGTCTCTGGGCTTGAGTGCAACCGCCGCATTCAAATCTTTCAGAGCGCTAATCGAATCTCCGATGCTGTTATAGGAATTTGCTCGGTGCGTGTAATAAGTGGGATTCGTCTTCTCAAGCTCAATGGCCTTACTGAAGTACTGAATCGCTTCCTTGTTGTGTTGCTCCAGGGAGAGCCAGACACCCTTGGAGTGATAAGCTTCGGCTAAATTGGGATCGAGAACCAGGGCTTTATTGATATCTTCCTTAGCCTTTTTCAAAAGATCTTCGCCGAAGAGATTTTCACTCATGATGAAATAGGCTCTGGCTCGGTCGAGATATGCAGGCGCCATTTTTGGGTTTAATTCAATAGCCTTATTGAGGGCTCTGATGCTGGCTTTCGGATTCTTTGGATCGTAATAGACTTTGGAACGAACGTAATATAGACCGGCGTCATCAGGGAAC
The DNA here is from genome assembly GCA_016712465.1 of Candidatus Obscuribacter sp. GTDB lineage: Bacteria > Cyanobacteriota > Vampirovibrionia > Obscuribacterales > Obscuribacteraceae > Obscuribacter. The sequence continues at coordinate 5,139,114 of JADJQZ010000001.1, read as the reverse complement.
CGGCTCTGTCCTATATCCAGGCAACGAGCCGCCTCTTGCTTCTGCCCGGCCAGGAGCAGGGCCTCTACTTTTAAACGAAAATACTGGCGGGGGTCGATTTGTTTGCTGCGCACCCCTTGCTCAAGCAGCTTGATGGCCGGACCGACCTGATAGTGCGCAATGTAATATTCGCATTTGGCCGTCAGGCTTGTGCCGGGCGGGAAATTTGGCGCTTTGTTTTTGGAAGGAGCCTTGCCTGCTGTCGGTGGTGGTGTCGCCGATGGTGGCAGCGCTGCGGCATGGGTGAAAGAAGCTACGAAAGCAGCCAAAGTGAGCAAATATGTAATTGGTTTGGGGGGCATTGTCATGGATACCGGGTTCTCAGCGTTGCAGTCTTAGTCTTAGCTTACCCTTTTCTTCCGTGATTCTCGCACTCAAGCGTCTCCAAAAATAAACGGGAAGCGGCCTGAGATCGACCGCTTCCCGTTTGTCATTTGTGTGTGTTAAACCCTTGTGTTTTTGCCGCAATCCGGACAGAAGAAGAAAGATGGTGCCACTTCCACCCCGCAGTGGGGGCAGTTGCGTGTGGTCACTTCCTGGTCTTTGGTTGGGAAGCGACCGGCCATTATTTCACTGAAGGCCTTGGAGTCGGCCCACTGTTTAATTTCTCTTGCTCGGTAAACCGGAATGGGGTGGGTCATGCCAATTTCGATCAACAGTTTATAGACCTTATTGAGGGTGCTGTAGTCCATGTCTTCATAGCTATCTGCCTGACGCAGAAACTCCTGGTGATCCATTTGTTCAAAAATGGTTTTGGAACCGGCGGAGAGTTTCATATGGGTGTTGAGGCAGACCGAGAGGTCTTGCGTGACCAGGAGTTCGGCCCTGTCGGCCGTCAATTCCGACTTTCTGTACCAGTCGTAAAGGGCGATTTGCAGCGCAATTTGAGCCAGTCCCGGAATCGGGATAATGCGGTGAGATATTTGCAGAAGCAGGATCACCAGGCTGCGATAAAGTACGTGACCGGCCTTAATGTGTCCCAGTTCGTGTCCCATTACACCCAGCAGTTCTTCTTCCGAGAGAAGGTCTACAAGACCGCTTTGCAGCACCACGAAGGGTCTGTCCACGCCGAAAGTAAAGGCATTGACAATGGGGTTGGAGACCAGGAATAAATCCGGCTCGTGCATATCCAGAATTTCAGCCGCTTCTTTGAAGAGTTTGTAGACCTTGGGACACTGTTTGGGCGTCACATGCACGGCTCCGCCTAAAAGTTGGGCCCGGAAAAAGCGCTCGGCGCCTAGTTCGATAAACTTGTGTACGACCTTATCGAGGATGGGAATCTTTCTGAGCGCTTCCAGGGCTTGCCTGTCCTGTGGATGCTCGAAGGCTGTCGAGGAGAGCCGTGGGAAACGACGTCTGGTGGATGTTTCAGAAGGACTCATTGCTCAACCTCCGGCAAAAGTATTTTCAAGGCTTACTGTCTTTCCAGTAAATGCATAACCAGTAGATACCCATTTTTATAACCGGATCTGCGAGTAAATGCTTATTACTTACTTAAATTGCAATCTTCCACTGCCCTTGGGCAGCGAGGCTGAAAGCCACGCCAGATGGGGAGTTTCGGTTGGGCTTGCCAAAAGCTCAGGGTAATTACTGATTAAGGTTCAGGTCTTACTACTGGCTTACTTCAGCGGTGGCTACGGCCTGCAACTTGGGGCTTTCTTCCAGGGGCTCGCCGGAACGGTCGTCGAAAACACCTTCCCATCTGGCCAGCACCACCGAAGCCAGGCAGTTGCCGAAGACATTGACCGAGGTACGGGCCATGTCCATGAGAGTGTCGACGCCTAGGATAAGGGCAATTCCGGCCAGGGGGAGATCAAAAGTAGCCAGGGTGCCGGCCAGAATCACCAGGGAAGCTCTTGGCACGGCCGCTACCCCTTTACTGGTGAGCATCAGGGTGATGAGCATTAAGACTTGTTTCTCGATGGGCATATGCACACCGGCCGCCTGGGCCACAAAGATGGCCGCCAGCGAGAGGTAGAGGGTGGTGCCGTCTAGATTAAAGGTATAACCCAGGGGCAGCACAAAACTGACTATCGGTCTTGGTACGCCGATGCTTTCCATGGCCTGCAAAGCCTTGGGCAGCGCTGCTTCCGAGCTTGTGGTGGAGAAGGCCAGAATAAAGGGTTCTTTCACGGCCGCCAGGAACTTCTTGATCGGCACTTTGGCCAGGTACATAACCGGACCCAGCACAAAGACTACAAAAATAATCAAGGCCAGGTAGAGGGTACCCACCAGTTTGCCCAGGGAGACCAGCACGTCCAGTCCGTACTTGCCGACTGTGTTGCCCATGGCACAGGCTACACCAATGGGGGCGAACTTCATGACATAGCCCGTGTACTTGAACATCACCTCGGACAGTGACTGGCAGAAATCAACTATTTGCGTGGCTTTTGCTGCTTTTACACCGAGGGCGAAAATGATGGTGAAAACAACTATTTGTAGAACATCACCGCGGGCCATGGCATCGATGATACTGGTGGGAAAGATGTGCACAATCAAGTCGCCGGCGCTGGGCTTTTTGGCCAGCAGCTCATTGGCTTGGGTGACCGAGGCTCCGGCCAGGTCGATGCCTGCTCCCGGTTGCAACCAGTTGACCATGGCCAGACCCACAACGAGAGCAAAGGTGGTCACTAGTTCGAAGTAGATAAAACACTTGAAGCCCAATCTGCCCAGGGAATGACTGTGCGAAGAACCGGCGATGCCCACTACCAGGGTGGCGAAGACCAGGGGGGCGATGATGGTTTTGATCAGGTGCAGAAATACATCGGCACCGGGAGCCAGGGCTTTTCCCCATTCCGGCGCGAACTGTCCGACCGCTACCCCCAGTATGAGTCCGATGAAGATCTGCGCCGTCAGCCCCAGGCTGAATTTAGACCGGGGTTTGCTCTCTATCATGGGCGAATCCGTGGTGCTCATCTGCTCAAAATTGCCTCCGGCATGATTTAGAGATTGACTATTTCCAGACCACGTCCGGCTAAAATCGCCAGTTGGCCGTTCAGGGATACCGAAGAAACACCATCCAGAACCGGCAGCGTTGATGTTACCTGTGGTGCACTTTCCTGGCTGAAGGAAACTACGGTAGCTACGTCTTTTCCTTCCTGGGTGCGCCCCACGGCCACGGCTTTAGTGCCTTGCACGGCCAGGGCCACGCCGTCATGGGGTAAGTCGATAGAACCTTTTGTTCCAGCTTCGCCTGCCTCTTTGGAGAGTACGAGGAAGAAGCCCTTGGTATCTTTGTCTACAGCCGTCATCAAGATCGAATTGTCACCAAGGGCGATATCACGAATGGCCAGGTTGTCGAAGTGGCGGCTGCACTTGGTGGGCATATCGCTGTCTTTTTCAGCGGCACTGAGTAAGACCAGATCATTGAGACCGGCCAGCAGAAGTTCGCCGTTTCTTGCCTGGCAACGGTTGAAGGAGCCGGGCACATCAAAGCTTGCTTCTTTCACCAGACCGTCTTGATAGACTTTGAAGCGCGTTACTTTGGTGCTCTTTTCTGAATTCTTGATGGCATAACAACGTTGTTCTTTCTCGGCGTTGTCGAAGCAGATTTGCGAAGCATTGATCTTGAGCTGGGCGATAGGGTTTTCCAGCATGTTGCGGTCCATTTTGCGCATGGTCAACTCGTCTTTGCCAAGGCAGAGCACATAGCTACCGGCGCCGACTACCGACTTGACCGAAGTGCTTGGTTCCGCCGCTTTCATAAGCATCGGGCGCTCCGGTCGACTGATGTTGTAAAGCTGTAGTTCCGCGCCCACCAGCACCACATTGTCCCGGAAGGTGGCCAGCCCGGAGGCTGCCAGTCTGGGGATGTTGTAGGAGGTAGTGAGGCTGAAACCTTCCCTGGAGCGGGTGAGCATTTGTACGCCCGACCAGCCGGAAGCTATGTAGATGAGCGGTTCTCTGTAAATGACGGCAGCCGTGCCCTGGGCCGGCAGCCCGGCTTCTGTCTTGCTAGTTCTCAGGTCGAGCACTTGCTCTCTTATCAGGGCTTTGTTCGAATCGTTCACCAGGGTAATAATGTTGCGCTTGCCGGCACTTCTGCCCACTACTACAAAACGATCTTTTTGAGCGGCCGCCGACTCTACGGTGAGAATCGGATCGAGGGTGATGGTGGAAAGTGCTCTGGCATTGGTGCCGGTGCTGACCGTGCGAGCAAAGCAGCGACCTTTGCCGGGGCGGCTGCCCTTTTCATAGCCGGCCACAATTACGGTGTCTTTGAAGCGAGACAGAACACGGTAATCGCCTTCCATCTTTACCGCGCTCTGCACTTCCGGTGCTCCGGCGTTGGAGACCAGTACGTAGTCCAGTTGAGAGCGCTGGCCACTGGTGTCGGAGGAGAGAATGGTCAGTTGTTTTTCGGTAAGGTCGAGGGCCCGAATCGGTTGGTTGACGCTGAGGCTGGCAATATATGTGGGCTCTTTGCTTTCGCCGCGGCGATTAGGTGCACCATATATGGAGACAAGGGATTCGCCGGAGGAAGCGGTGCCGGCCAGGCAAATCAGGTCGCCGCTGGTGGTGATGGCCTGGGCGTCGGTCAGTCTGGTTAAGGGCAGTTCATTGATGATGGCCGGCGCCGTGGCCGGGGTGAGGGAAACTGAAACCAGGGTGACCACGGCTTCATGGTTGTCGTTTTCCCGATAAACCAATCCGTAAGCGGCAAAAGGTCCGACGGCAAAGTCGATAACCTTGTTTCCAAGCCCGCTCAGGGAAGCCAGCACCTTGAAGGGCGGCTTGCCTGCCGCCGGTTTGCGCATGTCTACTACGGCCAGGCGACCGAGGTCGTCGGTGAAACAAAGATAACCTTTATCGATGACACCCACATGGGCCGGAAGAATCGCCGGCGGCCACTCTTCTTTGAAAAGGGTGCGGGGTCCGCCACCGCCGGCAAAGGGATTTTGGGTGCGCGGAGCCTTGCGGGCCTGAGCCGGTTCCAGGGCGGACGGCAAAAACAGGCTTCCTGCCAGATAGCTCATTGAAGAAAAGAGAAAGGCGCGTCTTGTAGGCATTGTCTTCCCAGCGGTAGTTTCTTTTGCGCCGCTAGCTGTTTCTCTTGCGAGCCAAGACCGAGGATAGCCCGCGGCAGATACCGGCGGTCATTATTCTAGAGCCATAATGAGAGAGAAACACTCAAGGAATTTAACAATTGCACCGGTGCCCTTAGAACAAGGCATGCAGTATGTTTCGGATGAAACCTAGAGCTATAGCCAGAACCATGGCCGAGATGTCGATATTGCCGATGGGCGGAATCACCTTTTTAACGGGCGCCAGCACCGGTCGCACAATTTTATCGAGGGTGCGCCAGGGCTGATCGTACCAATTGATATTGGGAAACCAGGTGAGCAGGCACCAGAGAATCAGCGCCATGCTGAAAATACTGATAACACCATCGATAATTTGAATGATTGGATTCATGTGAGCGGCCCTTAAGCACTTCCAAGGCTGATTGTAGCATTTGCGAAGCATTTGTTGAGATTAGGGACTTGCCTATTGAGTTTATTCGCCCCGGCCGTCATGCTGGAGCGGCGATTTGACTTGTGTGCGGCCCGATCTGTACGAGGCGGAATTTATGCCCTCTTTCGAGAGAGAACTTAAATTGATCGCCGGAATTAAAGAATGGACCGGCAGTCCTTTCATCGGTGATGATTGTGCTGTTTTGCCGGGGCGCGGTCTTGTCACCACCGATACCCTGGTGGAGGGCACCCACTTCCGTCTGGAGTGGACCGATCTTCTGGCTCTAGGCTGGAAAGCCTGTGCCGTGAACCTGAGCGATATTGCGGCCATGGCCGGTCGTCCCCGTTTCCTGACGGTGGCTCTCACCATGCCCGGTAATTTCGGCACCTCCGAATTACGCAGTCTTTACCTGGGTCTTTGTGACTGCGCTGCCCGGTACCGGGCCCGCATAGTGGGCGGCGATCTCACTTCCGGTGAAAAGCTCGTGATCAATGTCACGGCCATGGGTGACGTGCACGAAGCCGGTATCATGCGGCGCAGCACTGCTTCCGTCGGTGAAATTGTGGTGGTGACAGGCAGTTTCGGCGGCAGCGGCGCCGCCCTCAGTCTCTTGAATCGCCTTTCCCAGAGCGAGACCAGGCCCGGACCGCTGGGCGCTTCCCTTATACCCCTGGCGCTCCTGCGTCCCGGCAGTCATTCCCAGAAGCTCTTGCAAATGCATTTTCGGCCCGAGCCGCGTCTCAGTAGTGCCTGGCATCTTGTGGAACTGACCGGCGGGCGCGGTTCGCTCATGGACGCTTCCGACGGTCTGGCCGACGGGCTGGTGCAGATAGCCAGGGCCAGCGGCGTGGCCATGACAATCGACCTGGATAAAATCCCGGTGCCGGAAGCCGTCTATGAATATTCTCGTCAGTGGCAAAAAGACCCGCTCGCCTTCGCCCTATACGGCGGCGAAGACTACGAACTGGTGGGTACGGTGCCGGAAGAACTTTTACCTGAGCTCTTGAAACTGGACCCTTCTTTTTCACCCATTGGAGTGGTTCGAGAAGGTCGAAGCGGCGAGGTGATGTTTCGAGAAGGCGGTAAAATCAGCGAGCGGCTCACCGGTTTTGCTGATTTGAGTAATTGTTTTCAACATTTCTGGTAGTACGACCGGTGGTAAAACCGGTTCCTGGAGCCGGTACTAAATGCAGGACAGTAACAAAAGCAGCGAGGGAAGGGATTTTGGGCACAGAAGCAATGAATAAGGCGGGTCTTCGTATCGATGGTAAGGCCGTAGCAGAGAAGGTCAAGGAGCGAATCCGCACCGAACTGGCCGGTCATCTGGCGGGGCAGCCGAACTTGCGCAAACCAGGGCTAGCCGTGGTTCTTGTCGGTGAAGATCCGGCATCGCGCACCTATGTGAAAAACAAGATCGCCGCTTGCGAAGCGGTAGGAATTGTCAGTTTTCACCATGTTTTGCCTCAGGACACCGCCCAGGAAGCTGTGCAGGAACTGGTGACCAGGCTCAATAACGATGAGAATGTAGACGGTATTCTGGTGCAACTGCCCCTGCCTTCTCACATAAACAGCCGCGCGGTGCTGGCTTTGATCGACGCCGACAAGGATGTAGACGGTTTGACGGCTATCAACCAGGGACGCCTGGCCATTGGTGAGCCCGGGCTCTTCCCCTGCACGCCCCTGGGTGTGATGGAACTATTGGCTGATCAACAGGTGGAGTTGAAGGGCAAGCATGCGGTAGTAGTAGGCCGTTCCGCCCTGGTCGGTAAGCCGGTGGCGTTACTACTTCTGGGCAAAGATGCCACTGTTACCCTCTGCCATTCCCGTACCAAAGATCTGGACGCTGTCTGTCGCAGCGCCGACGTGCTCGTGGCTGCTTGCGGCAGGGCCAATATGATCAAGGGTGACTGGGTGAAGCCCGGCGCCGTGGTGATAGATGTGGGTATCAACCGGGTAGAGGACGCAAACGGCAAAGGGAGACTGACCGGTGATGTGGATTATGAACCGGCGGCCGCCCGTGCTTCAGCTATTACGCCCGTTCCCGGCGGCGTTGGTCCCATGACGGTAGCCATGTTGCTCTCCAACACTTTTGTCTCATGGAAGCGGCGTCTGGGAGTTAAATAGAGCGTGCGACTGCCCTTTGCCATCAAATCCCTGGCCGGACTGGGAGCCATGCTTCTTTTCCTGGGAGGCTTTCTGGGCGTGCAGGCGGTGGACTATCTGGGGCGGCTGGGCAAACGCATGGTTGATCCGGTCGCCCTCAAGAGCATCGCCTCCGAACTGGGTGCGGGGGCGGTGGGTCTCAATCCCTACCTGGGGCTGAAAGACCGGGGCGGGTTGGTCTGCTTTCTCGAGGAAGCCAGGGCTGAAAAGCAGGTTCTCTTTTTGCGCCTGGATCTGGAAGATCCCAAGGAGTACTTTGACGAAAACCGCTTCCTGGAGCAGGCCTGTGAAAATGTGCTGGTCGGAAGCGGCAGTCAGCCTCAATTTGCCAGGCTTTCATCGGTGAAGGAAAGAGACAAGCAAGAACTGGCAGACGGCAGCGGCAAACTGATTCTGCGTTTTCAGCTTCTGACGGTGAAAGGCCTTGCCGACAAGCAGTATGCCGGACTGGTGGCTTGCCTGAGGCGAGGGCGCTATTTCTACCTGGCCCAGGTGAGCCAGCCGGCCGACCGCAGTTATGATAAGGATGCGGCCCTGGGGCTCGTCAAGGGGCTGTTCGGCCTGCCGAATTGAAGGGGCGGGCCATTAGTTTTCTTTGAGGTCGAGTTTATTTTCTTGGGGGCAGCCAAGGGCTTATACTTGGGTCAGCGCTAGTTATAAATCGATTTTGAGGAGACTGCAGTAAATGAGCGATGCGACTCATAAAGACCCGGCCAAATCTTGGATGGTATTTTTCTTCGTTTGTTTTGCTTCTTCCGTGCTCGCCATCGGAGTCTGGGCTGCTTTTAACTACAAGGTAGACGCTCCGGAGCCTGTGGCCGCTGCCGGGGGCCATCATTAGAGTCGGCCGTGGCTAGAGCCGAAGTCCTATGTATCGGCACCGAACTCCTTCTGGGCGATGTCCTTGATACAAATTCTCAGTTCCTGGCTCGGGAACTGGCCTTGCTTGGCATAGACTGCTTTTACCGCGTGGTGGTAGGAGACAATCCCGAGCGCATCAAAGAGTGCGTCCGGCAGGCCCTGGGACGGGCCGATATTGTCATCACTTCCGGAGGGCTCGGCCCTACCGCCGACGACCTGACCACCGAATGTCTGGCCGGTGTTTTCAACGCCCCCATGGACATGGATGAAGAGGTCCTTGCTTTTATTCGAGAGCTCTTCGCCAGTCGCAACATAAAAATGACCGAGAGCAATCGCAAGCAGGCCCTGCGCCCTCGCGGTGCCGATATCCTGCCCAATCCGGTGGGCTCGGCGCCGGGCATAGTCTGGCAGTTGCAAAAAGCCGATCTCGACGGCGCCGGCATCGAATCAAGTTACGTTTCCGCCCTTGGACGGGACAATCCCTACCGGGTCATCCTCACCTTCCCCGGCGTGCCCAGCGAGCTGAAGGCCATGTGGACGGAGACGGCCGCTCCTTATCTGGCTCGCTATTATCCAGCCGGCACCATCTGGTCCACCGAACTCAAACACATCGGTATCGGAGAGTCGGCCCTGGCAGAGAAATACGCCCATTTGCTCGACTTGCCCAATCCCACCGTGGCTCCTTATGCCGGTCGCTGGGAATGCCGCCTGCGGGTAGCCGCTAAAGCCGCAAGCCAGGAAGAAGCGCGCCTACTGGCTCAGCCCGTGGTGGATGAAATCAGACAGGGCAGCGGAGTAACTCTCTATGGGGAAGACGACGACACCCTGGAAGCGGTGGTGGGGCGCCTTCTCACCGGTCATGGTAAGACCCTTTCCCTGGCCGAGAGCTGCACCGGCGGGCTTATAACCGAGCGACTAACCGACATGCCCGGCAGTTCTCGCTTTCTCAACTGTGCCGTGGTTGCTTACAGCAACGCCTCCAAGGTGGAACTTTTGGGTGTCGACGCAGAAGTTTTGAATAAGTACGGAGCTGTTTCGGAAGAAGCGGCCCTGGCCATGGCTCAGGGCATGCTTAAGCTGAGCGGTAGCGATCTGGCCCTTTCCGTGACCGGAATTGCCGGTCCAGAGGGCGGCACAGAGGAAAAGCCCGTGGGATTGGTCTATGTGGCCCTCTGTGCTAAGGGCGCCGGGGTTGAGCACTATACTCGTAAACTCAGCCTGGGCAATCGTGTCAACCGTTCCGAGGTGCGCTGGCGCACCGCCAATCAGGCACTGAATATGGTGCGACTCTATCTGCTGGAGCCGGCGGCCTTAAAAGTATGAGTTTATCTGCCCTCTTCTTCACAAGGGGGGGAATTCCAAGAGGATAAAAGTGCATCAACTTGGGGTATTAGGGTAGAGAACCCCCTTTCACTATGGTGCTTTCTGCTCTATGCTTAACTCGTGGAAATTGAGAGTGTTTTTCGCCTTGAGCTGATCGCTGTAGTTTGCCATTGTTCTTAATCCAGTAATCTCCCGTTACCAGAACTGCTTTTATGAATCTATTCGATCCTTCCCAGCCGAAAAAGAACAATATGCCTGACCGGACCTTTATCCGGGATGGTGTTTTTCACAGGCAGCTTTCCAATGTTCGCAACCAGGTTTGGAACGACGGTAAGGTCAAAGCTCTTGAGAGAGCCAACGAACCCGGCGAAAGGCAACCCGGGGATATTTTTTCCCATGTACGCGGGGATGAAGAAGAGATCGTCCTTACTTCCGACGATCTAGACTTAATTGCTTTCTACGACGGCTTGCCCGGCTGTTACAACTTTCGCTATCTCTTCCGCAAGCTTTCCCGCGAGGTCAAGCGCTCCAAGCGTTATAACCGTCCTACTTCGGTAGTGGTCGTAGGGGTAGACGGCTTCAGCAATATCGAGCTTTCCTTTGGCAACCTGGCGGCAGACACTGTGGTCTTTTCCGTCATCGAATTTCTGCTCGCCGGTATTCGTACCGATGTTGATATGTGCGGACGTTTTGCCGACGACAGGTATATTCTCGTCCTTCCTGAAACACCCGGTCGCGGTGCCACAATTCTGGCCGATCGCCTGCGCAAACGCTTCGAAGAGCTCGACTTGCGCTACAACTGGCACAAGTTGCCGGTGACACTCAGTTTCGGCGTCAGTTATTTCCCCGGTCACGGTGAAGATCCCCGCGAACTTATTGCCCGCGCCGATCTGGCTTGCGAGTTTGTGCAGCAACGCGGCGGCAACGGTTTCGCCTTCGCGCCGGAAGGCTAAGCTCTCTTATAAGCGTCAATAACCGTAGTCCGGTTTCTTGTCGAAGGCGCCCATAGACTGGTTTAAGTAGAGAAACTGGTCGTAGACTTCGTCGTAGGCGGCGCCGGTCAGGTTGTTTAGAGCCTTGAGATAGAGTTCGTAAGCTTCCACTTTCTTGCGCTGCAGCTCCAGGCTTTTACCCAGGGGCAAAATAAAGAGGTGTTCTTCTTCCTTTGGGCCGCCTTCCCGTCGCCAATCGGCCAGACCCTTGTTGAGAATAGCTTCCGCTTCCGGATAGCGCCCCCGCGAAATTTGCAGTTGCCCTTCGTGCAAGATTTGTTCCCTGGCTTGTCTTAGCCTGGCCAGCTTTTGAGGAATGAGCATGGTGCGCACCATTTTGGGGATAAATATAATTTGCCTCGCTCGCTACAAAATAAGCATGGCATCGCCGTAGCTGTAAAAACGGTACCGCTTTTCAATAGCTTCCCGGTAGGCGTCCATGATGCGATCCCGCCCGGCAAAGGCTGCCACAAGCACAAGCAGGCTGCTTCTGGAGAGGTGAAAATTAGTTATCAGCCCGTCGATGATCTTAAATTGAAAGCCAGGCTTAACGTAGAGCCTGGTGCCCCGGTTCTCCACCGCTTCCAGTCGACCGGAGGCGCCGGCGCTTTCCAGCGCCCTCAAAGAGGTGGTACCAACGGCAATTATGCGCCGACCTTCTTGTCTGGCCTGATTGATTTTGGCTGCCGTGGCAGGCGAAATCGAATAAAGCTCTTCCTCGATGGTATGGCTTTCCACGGATGCTTCGATGGGTTTGAAAGTGCCCGGACCCACGTGCAGGGTCAGTCTCACGGTTTCAATGCCCTGTTCTTCCAGGCTCTTAATTACTGCCGGTGTGAAATGCAGACCGGCCGTGGGGGTCGCTACTGCACCAGGGGCAGTGGCAAAAATAGTCTGGTAGAGCCTGAGATCTTCCTGCCGGTGCTTGCTTTCGTGGTAGTCTCTCTGAATATAGGGCGGTAGCGGTGCAAAGCCCACCTGGCTCAGTAATTCATAAACTGCCTCTTTTGCACCAAGGTCTACCAGTAGTCTCTTAAAGCCGTCCTCACCGTTCACTATGTCATGCACGGTAATTTCACTTTCAATACCGTCATCGCGTTTTACGGTCAATTTTTCGCCGGGCTTAAGGCGCTTGATGGGCGTTACCATGCTTTCCCAGATGGCGGTATTGGTGGGCAGAGGCTTGAGCAAAAGTATTTTGATGGTGCCGCCTGAATGTCTCTGAGCTACCAGCCTGGAAGGCAGTACGCGGGTGTCGTTCACCACCAGCAGATCGCCGCTTTTGAGCAAGGTCGGCAGTTCGAAAAAATGCTTGTGGGCAAAGGCTTCCCGCCCTCTATCCACAACAAAAAGCCTTGACTGGTCTTTCTTATCCAGGGGCTTCTGGGCGATAAGCTCGGGCGGCAGGTCGTATTCGAAGTCTTCTATCTTCAAGGCTTGTTCAGTCTTTGCCGAGTTCAAAATCTAGATACCGTCCCTTTTTCACCAGCTCCTGGCTAATTGTACCAAGCAGCTCATTTGTCCCTTTGCAGCCGCTTTGATAGTAAACATTATCCTTACAGTTGCTCATCTGCGTGAGGAGCTTGCGGGCCGCCTCGGCCTGACCGGCGGCCAGGGCCGAGACCGCATAAAGCCTGCCGGCCGGCGAGCCGTAGCGTGCCGTCATAGTCAGTTCCTTTTTGTACTTGGCGGCATTTTTTAGGGCTTCCAGATAAGCCAGGTAGAGCGGCGATTTTTCAGCCCCTTCACCGACGGCGCTACCGGCCAGCCGCTGTGCCCCGTAAATGGTTTTGATGAAAGCCGGTGACTGCTCCAGAATGGTCCGGCATTCCAGGTCATCTTTTATATCTTGCCGGGCGGCGGCCAGGCTAAGCTCTGAGAGTTCTCTTTCTTGCGGTGCTTTGAACCACTTCACTTGCTTGCCGTTTGCCGTCACCGGTAAGAGCGAAAGATGCCAGTTGGAGCCTGTGTAAGCACCTTCTTCTTTCTCTTTTCTGAGAAAGGCCAGGGCTTTGCCCGGTTCGATGTTGAGCCTGGCGCAAATGAAGTTTTCGCCACCATATATGGTTAGATTGTCGCCGCACTTCCCCTTATAAACTTGCAGCACCCGGGCCGGGGCCTTTTGTGAATAACTGAAAGGTTCGCCTTTGCGGTCGCATTTTTCCACGGCCGCCACATCTACAAGTGCAATAAGGTCGGCTTTTTCCACCATTTCCTTGCGACCGGCAAAGTAAGCTTTGCTGAGCGCCGGTAGGGGCAGGCTTAGCATAAGCAGGGTGAGAAGGAGTGTGGCTGACTTTTGGAGCTGTGCTTTCATTTTGCATTTCCTCTGCCACATTATAAAACGCCTTCCGGCTTTGCTACTATTTAAGCAACATTTTGGGGCTGAAGCTGATTGAAGGAAAGAATTAGAGAACTGGCCCTGTCCCTGGGTTTCAACCGCCTGGTGGTGGCATCACCGGCGCCTATGCCCGAGGCGCTGGATACTTACAGTGCCTGGCTGGAGCGCGGCTTCAGTGCCGATATGGAGTATTTGAAACGAGACCCGCAAAGGCGAGTCACACCCTCAATGACCTTTGCCCCCGCCCGTTCGATTCTTATAGTATCCGTCAATTATTACAACAGCCCGCCACCGCCGCCCGAGAACATGGTCTGGGGGCGTGTGGCCGGTTATGCGGTGGGGCTTGATTATCACAATGTGCTGCGGGCCAAGTTGCGAGATCTATTCGCCCTCATCGAAAAGGAAGTGGGGCATCCCCTTTCCCGGCGCGCCGTCACCGACGACGCCGCCCTCTTCGAGCAAGCGCTGGCGGCCCGTCATGGGCTTGGTTTTGTGGGCAAGCACACCCTCATCATCGGCCCCAAGTTGTCGGGCAGCTATAACCTCATAGGCGAACTCTTCCTCGACCTTGATTTAGAGCCGGACGAACCCTATGTCGGCACCTGCGGCGATTGCTTCCGCTGCGGCACTGCCTGTCCCACCGGCGCCATAGTGCCTGCCACCGAGGGTAGTGGCTATGTAGTGGACGCCAATGCCTGCCTCTCCTACCTGACGATTGAGAATAAGGGCGGGATTGCTCCAGCAATGCGCGCCGGCCTGGGCGATTGGGTCTTTGGCTGCGATATCTGCCAGGATGTCTGCCCCTATAACAGTAAGCCCGTTGCCTCACCCTGGCCGGAGTTCAAACCGGAGCGCGGGGCAGGCCATTATCTTGATCTGTTAGGACTTTTCGATGCAGTATCCGAAGAGGAATTTCGGGCGCGCTTTCTCAATTCGCCCTTGCGTCGCCCCAAGCTGAGAGGCTTACGTCGCAATGCTCTGGTGGTTCTCGGCAATAAACTGAGGGGCGGCAAGGTAGAGCTTGCTTATCTTCGGCACAGGCTTGCTGCTTATCTGGAGAGCGAAGAGGATGAAATGTTGCTTGAGCATGCCGCCTGGGCTCTCTGCCAGGGCCGTGATAAGCCAGTGGCTCTAGTGGAGCGCTTTCTGCCCCGCATCAAGAGCACTGGGTTGAGGCAGGCTGTGGTTGGTTATTTAGAGGGTGAATAAAGCTATAATAGCGGCAGTTTAATGCGGAAGTTGCCATGCAGTTTTTGATTGTCTTTCTTGGAGCGGGTCTTGGTGGTGTCTGTCGCTACCTTTCCTCCACTACCTTGCAGAAGCTTCTGCCCACCTTGAGTTTTCCCGTGGGCACCTATTTTGTAAATATGCTTGGTTGCCTTTTAATTGGCATGATTGCCCAGTTGGCTGAAACAAGAATTGCCCTGCAAGGCGACACCCGCTTGTTTCTTACGGTGGGCTTCCTGGGCGGCTTTACCACCTTTTCCAGCTTCGGTTATGAGACTGTGCAACTCATTAAAGACGGGGAGTTTCTGCTGGCGGCCTTCAATGCTGTTTCGCAAGTGGTGCTGGGTTTACTCTTCGTCTGGTTGGGCATGGTGCTGGCGAAGTTGGTCTAATTTAGTTTAGCTTAGTTTGGTTTTGCAATGGGGGGACGCCGGTGGCAACAACAGGTAAGGGGCTTTTACTGAAGGTCTTTGTCGGTGAAACCGACCGCAAGGGCAAGATACCCATGTATGAATGGCTGGTCAAAGAGGCGAAGAGCTATGGTATCGCCGGTGCTACCGTGTTTCGCGGTCTGATGGGTTTTGGTTCGCACTCCACCTTGCATACGGCTAAAATTCTCGACCTGTCCACCAATTTACCCATGGTGATTGAGTTCATGGATACGGATGAGAAGATTCGCGGCTTTCTAGCTGTGATTGAAGAGAATGTGCAAGATGGCATGGCTACCCTGCAAGAAATCGAGATGCACGTATATAGCAGCAAAAAGTAGGCTTTCTTTATGGATTATTCCAGGATGCCCTCGGCAAAACCCGGTGCCTTTTCCCCGGCGCGGGATCGAGAAGTTGAGCGGTCATAGCCGGGCGGCGTTTTGTTTGCTAGGCTAGTACCTGGGTCTGCTCTACTTCCGGTGATGCCATTGAAGGGTTTGAAATTACGCCGGCTTCTGCCTTTCTTGTTTGCGGTCTTTGTGCTGGCCGGTATTTGCACTGCATGGGCTGAAACTGAGCCGGTTTGGATTTTTGAATGTGAGCATTTCGGCTCCGGTTTGTATCGTTTCTACGTGGCTAAGGAAGCCATCAAAGTTGAGAGTCTCAGCTCCGGTGTGGTAACTCTGGCAAAGGCACCGCAGTGGCGGGTTAGTTGTTTCAATCGCTCCCTGAAGGAAGAGTGGACCGGCTCCCTCCCCGCCTTTAATCCTGGTTCGCTAGCCATTGCGGGTAAGAACATCCCTTTATCCGTCTCCGATTACACTGTGGTCGGTGAGGAAAGCCTCAAGGGTCTGCGCTGCAAGATTTGTCGTTTTGCCGACAATACAAAGGTCTGGACACCGGTTGAATTGAAGACTTCGCCTCAGTGCGCCATGCTTGTTTCCCGGTTTTTCAATCTGCCTCGCTCTCAGTTTGTTCTGGTCCGCTCGTTTAGAACCTATGCGCCGGCGAGAGTAACTGAGAAAAGCATCGACAAGGCGCAGTTGCGAAAGTCCATTCCCTGGCTCAAGTTTGATTTGCCCCGCGACAACCTGGCCGGTCACGCCGCTCTTGATCTCAAAAAATGGTGGCGGGCTCCCTACAAGGCCGGCGATTTTGAATATCCCACAGGCTATAAGAAAGTTAGCGACATCAAGGAAATACTTATTTCCCGGGAGCAGCGCAAAGATATCGAAGGCTTGATGGATGCCTTGTCTCGGTGAAAGATTTCCGCTGCGGTCGCTCTATCAGATTATTCTACTTTGCAAACTCTCACCGGTGTCATGTCACCGGCGCCGATACGATTGGCGGCAGCATAGGTTAGATCGACCAGGCGAGGCTGTCCATCCGGGGTGCCGTATTCTCTAGGATTTCCAAAGCCGCCCCTGTCTCTGGCAATCTGGGTGGTGGAGCGATTGTTATTGAGGTTCGTGATCACCAGTCGATCTCCCAATTGAGAATCCAGCACCGGTGTGCGCATATCAATGGCCACTCCCTGCTCGCGCCCGGTGTAGGGGGTGCCGTCGGCCATGGGATTGCCTGTGGTTCCATATATGGTGGCCCAGCCGGTGGCGCAACGTGCTTCGGCCATCAACATGGGGGGCGGCTGAATTATAGACTGGGTAGACTCCTCCAGAGAAAAGCCGTTCAGCATATCTGCTGCACTGGTTTTCGCTATGGAAGTTTGGGTTTCCGCCAGGGCTGCTTTTATCGGTGTGGCATTGGCAAACAGATCTTGGGCGGAAAAGACCTGATCGAAATTGTTCGTTGGGAGCGCAAGC
The DNA here is from genome assembly GCA_016712465.1 of Candidatus Obscuribacter sp. Lineage (GTDB taxonomy): Bacteria > Cyanobacteriota > Vampirovibrionia > Obscuribacterales > Obscuribacteraceae > Obscuribacter. Next base: position 5,122,466 of record JADJQZ010000001.1, on the reverse strand, counting down.
TTGCTCTCCGCGCTATCTAAAGTGCGTGAATCGGCGCGATCAACCATGATTTTTGACCTCGAGCTAAATGTTTTTGGCAGTGGTAAGTTTGCTCATCGCCTCTAGAAATCCTGGGGAGGAGCGAATCGCGGTGATGTCAAGATAAAATTTCCTCTGTGACAATTCCATGCGTTCGGTCACTTACACATATTGCTCAGTCGGGGGCGGCTTAGCTCAGAGGCTATCGTGGGGTATGTAACCGTCACTTTTTCCTCGCTACTCTGTCTTTAGCGTTGGAGGGGCCTATGGAAGTCTGTGACAAGGATGAGGAAGGTTATTTCGCGGAAGAGGATCTATCGCTCTGCCTGGGCAACGGCACTGAGCAAGATTTGCTTGCCGGTTGGAGGAGTGCTCAGTCGAAGTTGATGAATGTCAGCGGCGGTCTTGAGACCGGCGGGGGCATAGCCATTGATCCTTCCCTTTTGCCTGATCTGACCGTAGCAGATGATGAAGTCTTGGTGCTGACGGCGGCTCACATTGTGGTGGGTAAAGAGTATCGTCTGGTTGGTGGTTATGACTCAGAAGGGCAGTTGGGACGGCTGCACCAGGGGCGGGTCGTCTATGCGGATTCAGGTTTAGATCTGGCTCTGGTGGTGGCAAAAACCGGTGATACTTCTGTGAGACCGGCTTCCTTGAACTATTACGATCTGCGAAAAGCCAGACCGGGCGAGGCTGTTCTTGCTTATGCTGCGGATGAGGAGGAGAGACGGTTATCCGTCTTTTCCGTGCAAAGTAATAGTTCTTATGGCGATGTGGGCGGAGCGGCGGTGCGTGCCGCACATCCCGAGGTGATGGTGCGTGATTCGGCCGGCGTCACTCTACTTTCCAGACCTGATTCGCCGGGCACTTCCGGTAGTCCTCTCATTGCTTCCGATGGCAGGATTTTGGGTCTTGTCAGTCAGCGCCTGCCCTCCCGCTTGAGTGATAGTTCTGAGCAGAGTTGGACTGCCACAGTTGCCATTGATGCTGATGAGATCAGGCGCTTTCTTCTGGCGGCAAGAAGTAACTTACTCTCTCCGCGCTAGTTAGTCTAAATTTGCCTGCTTTGCGGAAAGCCACTTGGGTTGACCGGGTTGCTCATTTGTTTTGCCCTGGCTATAAGCAATTTGGGCTTGTACATAAGCCGACAGATTGCGGTCGCCGATTTCATTAGCCAGGCTAAGGGCTTGTTTGAAGTAAACCACTTCATCTCCTCTCACTACCCGACCTCTGCTTTCCATGCCCAGCCAGAGGGCAATCAGGGCCAGGCGATATTTGTTCTGCGGCCTTTGTTTCAGTTCATAGTCGTAAATTGCATTTAGCTCATCGAGATCAAAGATGAAGGAAAAGGAGGAGCTGACGAATTCCTTGTAAGCTTTGTCGAACAGCTCCCCTTCTACTTCTTTTGCTTTGCTCTGGTCTCTGGCTGTGCTTAATAGTTTCAGGCTCTTGATCTGATTTACCTTTTGATAATCGCTATAGGCGCCCATGCCGATGAAAAAGCCGAAGATACAGCCTATGACAATCAGATTTCTGGTATTGCGAGTTTTGAAATCCGGTGGAAGATAATGTCGTACATCCTTGTCAAAACGAAGAGAAAGGGTGGCCAGTTCTCTTACGGTCCAGACAAAAAGCCAGAACATGAGCACCAGTGCCAGTAGAATTGGATGCCCGATGCGCAAAAACGCTATGAATCTGGCCGGACCGCGAGTCATGGCCCAGACGAAGCTGATGAACCAGAAATAGAAAATATTCTTGGCTCTCAAAGATTCTATAAAACCTTCCAGGGCATCGCTGCAATTAGGATCCAGGCGTAGAGATTCGCGCAGATGTTCTCTTGCCCCGGTTCGATCCCCCAGATCAAGGAGCAGCCTGCCCAGATGCGCATGGGCCTGGGCATCATTTGGTTCTATGGCCAGAGCGCTTTCCAGGGCGAGCCGGGCCCCTTTCTGGTCGGATAGTTCACTCTTGGCTCTGGCTAGAGCGATTAAGGCTCTAACATGCTCCGGTTCCAGATTGAGAGCGGCCTGGGCGTGGTCGCGCATCTGCTTCCACTTTTCACGGCGTTCGGCAATATAACTGAGAATCAGGTGGCCGTCGGCGTGGTCGGGAAAGATAGCCAGGGAGGCTTTGATGAATTTTTCAGCGTCACCGTCCCGTTTGTTGTTGAAGTGTATAAGCCCGGCAACATGCAAAACATCCTCATCGTTTGGATACTTGCCGAGCAGGTACTTAATTTCTCGAATAGCCTCTTTGTGCTGCCCCTCAAGGGAAAGCGACATGGCCAGAAGTCTGTGTGCCTGCGAGTCTTCAGGGTCTTCCTTGAGGGCCTGGCGGAATTCGGAAATGGCATTTTGATAGTTTTTTTGATCGTAAAGAAGCAGGGCTCGCGCTTTGTGGATGGACATAGGCCCCCTCGATGCGGCTTACATACCGGCCGTCAGTCCGCCGTCTATAGGAATTATTGCACCACTGATGTAGCTGGCGGCAGGGGAAGAGAGGAAAAGCACTACGGCTGCCACTTCTTCCGGTGTACCTACTCTAGCCATGGGGATATTCTCTTGCACGAATTCTTGCAGCACTTCTTCGCCGCTTTTCCCTTTCCTTGCGCCTACTTCGGCATTGAATCTCTCGCAAAGCGGTGTGCGGATGCAGCCGGGGCAGATGCAATTGCTGCGTATGCCTTTACCTGTATAGTCGAGGGCCAGGGAACGGGTGAGGTGAATGATGCCGGCCTTGGATGTGCTGTAGGCGGCGTTTAGTTTGATGCCGCGCAGGCCGGCATCGGATGCGTTATTGGTGATAACTCCTCGCCCGGCCTCAAGCATCAGTTCCAGGCAAGCCCGAGTGATTAGATAGGTGCCTTTGAGATTGGTGTCGATTACTCTGTCCCAGTCAGCCTCTTCGGTTTCCATCAGCGGGGCGATGAATTCGTTGCCGGCATTGTTGAAGAGATAGTCGATGCCACCGAAGGCTCGCTTAGAAAGGGCCTGGGTGCGCCTGGCTGTGACCGGGTCGGCTATGTCCGCGGCGAGAATCTCCAGGCCGACCTGGCTGTTCATGGAAGCTGCCGCTTCTTTCGAGAGCTTTTTCAGACCGTTTTCGTCAATATCCACGGCTACTACGTTGCAGCCTGATGCCAGGTAAGCCAGGGCGGTGGCCCGACCTATACCTGAGGCAGCGCCGGTGATTACTGCCGTGGGCTCAGGGGCGGCAGCCATCAGCCTTCGTTATTGCGCTGGATCATTTCGGTAAGGGAATCGATAATGGCCTGGTCGGTCTTGTGTTGTAGATCGAGGGCCGAGAGCAGCTCCTGTCTGGTCATCCAGCCTTTGGCCAAAATGAGTTCGCCCAGGGGTGATTCGGTGCGCTCTTGCTCTTTAATCAAGTCTTCAAGCTGCTGCAACGTCAATTTACCGCGCTTCAATAAGACCTCACCAAGCTTTTCCGAGCGGGTGAGAAGTTCCCATTTCTGGTCTTCCGACATGTTTTCGTTGTTTGACATTTCGCTATCTCTCAGGCTGGTCTGGGTTTGCTTGTTGATTTTTGCTCTCTCCACCAGACGAGCAGGCAACTGGCGTTGAAGATGGAGGAGTAGGTGCCGGAAATAATGCCGATGAGCATGGCCAGCACGAAATCTTTGGTGGTGACGCCGCCCAGCAGGTAGAGGGCGAGCAAGGTAATGATAACGGTCAAAGATGTGTAAATTGATCTGGCCAGGGTCTGGTTGACGCTGTCATTGGCAATATCGCCAAAAGTTCTTTTGTACTCGACTTTGCTTACCGGATCAATTACTTTATTGCCCACATATTTGGCGTTCTCACGAATCCTGTCGAAGACCACAATCGTGTCGTGAACGGAGAAGCCTATAACCGTCAGTACGGCAGATATGAACAAGCTGTCTACTTCGGTGCCCACGAAATAGCCGAGCAGGGCGAAGATGCCTACCAGCACCATGATATCGTGGGCCAGGGCGGCGATGGCGCAGGCGGCGTAGTCGAACTTGAAGCGATAACTGATATAGGCCACCATGCCGCCGAAGGTAACCAGAAGTGCGATAAGTCCGTTGGAGAGTAGCTCCGGTCCGATGGTGGCGGTGACTTTGTCTACCGAGATAGCTTTGAATGTGCCCAACTCTTCCGTCAGCTTTTTATCCAGGGCTGCTTTCTGGGCTTCCGTATCAATAGATTTGGTGCGCATCACCACTGCTTCCTGTCCGGAAATCGTGGCTTGCTGCACCTGGGAGCCATGGAAGCCGCAGTCTTCCAGAACTTTATGAACAGATTCGAGGCTTGTCGGTTTATCGAACTGGTATTGCAGAATGGAACCGCCGGTGAAGTCGATGCCAGGCTTGAGCGGTGCATGGTACTTGGACATGCAGGCGATGATGCCCAGCACTCCCGGGATTGTAATCAGGAGCGAGATGCCCAACCAGATCTTTCTGTATTTGACTATGTCGACGTTGACTTTCGAAAACACTTAAACGGCCTCCTTGCTGGCTGGTTGACCGACTTTTTTCCCGTCGAAGCGATGACCGAAGAGACCCCATTCTTTCGGAATGAGGTGCAACATGGTGCGCGTGGCGGAAATGGCTGTAAACATTGAGATGGCCACACCGATGGCTAGCGTAACTGCAAAGCCTTTCACGATGGAGGTACCGAAGACCATCAAGACGGCGCAGGCGATCAAGCTGTTGACGTTGGAGTCAAAGATGGAAGACATGGCGCGGCTGAAACCGTTTTCGATGGCTACATAGAGGTTGCGACCACGGCTCAATTCTTCCTTGGTTCTCTCGAAGATGAGGATGTTGGCGTCTACGGCCATACCGATGGAGAGGATGAAGCCGGCGATACCGGCCAGGGTGAGTGTGACCGGTACGGTCTTGAAGATGGCCAGCGTAGCAATGGTGTAGAGAATCAGGGCCAGGTCGGCAATGAGACCGGGCAGACCATAGATGGCCACCATGAAGATCATGACCGCGGCGATACCGACGCAACCGGCCACGAGGCTCTTTTGAATGGAGTCTTGACCGAGGGTGGCGCCCACGGAGCGCTCTTCCAAAATTTCTACAGGCACAGGCAGGGCACCGGCATTCAACTTGAGGGCCAGATCCACGGCCTGAGCCTGGCTGAAACTGCCGGTTATCTGACCACGGCCGCCCGTTATTGGCTCATTGACTCTCACCCCGGGATACCTTTCAATCGGCACGGGGCGACCGTCAGGACCGCGGTCCACCGGCTGTCCGTCCAGGAAGATACCAATGTATTGCCCGACCAAACGGCTGGTCAGATCGCCAAACTTTTTGGCGCCTTCCGGTTTGAATTCAAAATCTACCTGATAGTTGCCGGCAGCCATGGGAGTAGCCTGGGCATGTTTGAAATCGGCTCCGGTCAGGTTTACATCTTTCCAGGTGACGCCACCATCGGAGGTGAGCACCATTTCTTTAAATTCCAGAAGGGCTGTTGTACCGATGCGGTCTTTGGCCTGCTGAGGATCTTTGATGCCCGGCAACTCCACAATCAATCTGTCTTTACCGGCTCTTTGCACCAGTGTCTCGGAAACGCCAAGGCTGTTGATGCGGTTATTGATTACGGTCTCAACGCCGGTCATAACGTGGTTGTCTATCACTGGTACTTGCGGCGGTGCTGGCAGGGCCTTGAGCAAAAGTTGGCTGCCGCCCCGCAAGTCGAGACCGAGCTTGAGGTTGGTAAAGACGGTATGACCTTTGATGTGGCCGAGCACCTGAATGTTATTGCCCATGGCCGCATTCTCGTATTCGCTCTTGATGGCGAATTCTTTCTGGTAGTCATTCATTTTCTCGTAGCCGGGTTGTTTTTCTACCCGTTGCATGACCTCGCGGCGGAGCGGTTCACCGCTCAAAGACGAGAGAAATTGCCAATCTTTCACGGTGGCGTTGGGCACCACTTGAATCAAATTGGTCAAAGACCAGATGAGAACCACTAATACCGTGGTTGGTTTCCAGTCTTTGAAAAATGCGCCGATGTTAATGCTGGATCTGCCGGAGCTTCCCCCGGCTCGTCCTCCTGACTGCCCGAATGTACTCATGTTTAAAAGTTTTCAGCCTGTGATGAGAGACTCTAACTGATAGAGTTTCCCATTTTAGCGCACTCTTTCTGGCGGTCCCTGAAGTAGATCCTATACTGCCGTGACCACCTGGTTGCCGCCCCGTTGAGCTGCGGTTTCCAGGGCCTGGATGGTGCGGTGAATCAGTTCGTCATGTTCCCGGGCATGGGTGGGGAAAGCTGCTACTCCCACGCTGGTTGCCACTTTCAGGTTGTGCCAGTTATGGGTGATGTCGTGATTGGTCACCCGGGCGCGGATGCGCTCTGCCACGATAGCGGCTCCGGAAGCGTTGGTCTCGGGCAGAATGATGGCGAATTCTTCGGCGGAGTAGCGGGCGGCAATGTCTACGTCGCGCACGGCTCCTTTCACCACTCCTCCCACGAGCTTCAGTACGGAGTCGGCAGTGAGAGCGCCGTAAGACCGTTGTATTTCGGGAAAGTTGTCAACCGAAATCATCACCAGCGAAACAGGGCGTTTATAGCGCTTTGCCCGCTTCAATTCGTCTTTGATTTCTTTGATAAAGGTGCGGCTGTTGTAGAGATCGGTGAGAGAATCGATGAGCGCCAGTCTCTCGATATCTTCGCCGCCGGCGTTGGAAAGGGCCGACTGGGTGGTGGTCAAGAGTGAGCGTTCCTCCAGCTCTTTGACGCGTTCGATCACCTGGTTGTCCATATATGCTCTGGTACCGGTGCCGCCTTTCACTTTCTGCGGGTTTTCCAGCACCCGGCAGAACATACAGGTTCTGCCGCTGCATATATGGTCGGTGCGTCCTGCCATCTCTCAGCCCCTTTTCTAACTCAATTTAGACAAATTGCCACAACTTATAGCCAATTGTTTTCTATATACCAGGTTTGCCTCTCTTTATCTACGAAAAAACAAGCTCGCCATCACTAACTACCTGTCGCCCGTCCACGAAGAGGTCTTTTAGCCTGGTGCTTGCAGCAAAGAACTGTTTATAGGACGCTTCCTCGTCGGCAAGATCCTCTGTCGTTTCAAAGATGGCTAGATCTGCTTGCTTGCCTGCTGTCAGGCTGCCGGTATGCCCGTCCACCGCCAGTACCCGGGCGGCTTCCAGGGTGATGAGACGGTGCAGAGCTGCGGCAGTGAGCGGCTCCTGGCGCTTTTGATTGAAATAGGCGGCTTCGGCGCGGGGGCAGAGATCGGGGCTGGAAGCCCGGCTATCGGTGCCGAGACTGTAGGGAATCGCTGCCCTTTCCAGGGCTTCCGCCGGTGCGGCATTATTGCCAAGGGTCAAGTTGCTGCGCAGGCAAAGGGCGCCCCGGGCACCAAGGTCCGCAAACTGAGCTATATCCTCGGGACTCAGTTCCACTATGTGGGCGGCCAGTAGATTCCGGTCCAGCAAGCCATGGGCGGCCAGATGGGCGGTGGGGCTCCTGCCGCCCTCTTTGAAGGGCAAGCTCTTGAGCAGGTCCGGTCTTGTACCCGGCGGTGAAATCCACTCCAGATAGGCGTCCAGCTCTCCGGCCAGGCTCTGAGTTTCCGCATCGTGGTCGCCTGCAAGGCGGGGAGAGACTTTGAGCCAGGCGCATTCCTGCCTGGATTCGGCCAGGTGGGCCAGGACCGTGAGATTGCGGCTCTGGGCGAAGTCTCTGGCCAATTGCCAGAGGGCCGGCGCCACGGTATAGGGGGCATGGGGGGCCACGGTGAGGGTGATACGGCGGTTTTCTTGATTGGCTTTTACGATGACCGGATCGGCTTCCAGGGCGGTAAAGCGCTTGAGCCAGCTCTCAAAATTGCCGGCGGCTTTCTCCTCGTCCAGACCGAAAAGCTCCAGACCCACCAGTCCCTTCAGCCCGTTTGCGGCAAGGGCCCGGGCTGCTTCGCCGGTGTAGGAACTGTCGGCGCAGTGAATGACACCGGCCAGGGCCAGTTCCTTAGCCCCATGTTCGGCCGAGACTCGGAAATCTTCTGCTTTCCAGGTTCTGGCCAGGCTGACCAGATCTTTTAGCCAGGCGAAGAGATTTTGGGGACGGCCCGGGTCCATGGATTTCCACTGCATATAAATGGATGAGGCGTCGGTGTAATCAAGATGGGTATGCAGGTTGAAGAGACCCGGGGAGAGGATGGCCGCCGGTCTGTGGCTGTGCGGCAGGTTTTCGCTTTCTAAGAGGCGCCGCCAGGCACTTTCAGGCAAGACATCGAGAATCTTGTCGCCCCTCAAGAGGACAGCGCCATGGCGCAGAGCCTCGCCGGTGCCTGTGAAGACCCAACCGGCAGCCAGAAGTCGTGCTTGGTTTGTACTATAATTCATGGCGTTGCTTTGATTTGTAGCTGTTTTGGCCTGCAGTTCCGCCTGACAGTTATTGTTTGTCAGCCCCTAGTTTAAGATTGCCTGCAGACTGAATTATGAAAATAAGTATTGATGAGTTAGGGCAATTAGGTGAGAGACGCTTCACTATTGATTTCTCCGAGGCGTTGCCGGTAGCTGATGCGGTCAAGCCGGTGGTGGGTGAGCTGACTGTGGCTCGCATTGGAGCAGGTGTTAAGGTCTCGGGTAATGTTAAGACCCTTCTAAAGCTCAGTTGCCAGACCTGTTGGCGACCCTATTTTCAGGCTCTTAATGTAGACCTGGATGAGCTCTTCGTGCCGTACAAAGACCTGGTGGAAGAATTTGAAATGGGGGCTCCTCGAGAAAAAGAATTGCTTAAGAATGACTTCTATGAGGAGATTGGAGCGGATGGCATTATTGACATCAGCGACGTTGTGTATCAAGCTGTAACGTTAGCTTCGCCTGTTTTTTGTCGTTGCGGCAGCGATTGTCCCGGTCCTCCAAAACCGGATAATCCTCAGTCTGCCGTGGTTTCAGAGGATGTGGAGGGGGAAGACGCGGAAGATCGTCCGATCGATCCGCGTTGGAAGAACCTAAAGACTCTCTTTCCTAAGCAGGAGTAGAGGCTTTTTAGTAGATAATATTTGATTCCGGAATGATGGAGGAACTATACAGCCATGGCTGTTCCTAAGAAAAAGACATCCCACCAGAAGCAACACCAGCGCAGAGCGCACTGGAAAGCTAGTGAGATAAACGTTGGTACCTGCTCCAATTGTGGCGCTCCCGTGAGACCCCACACTGTGTGCGGCAACTGCGGCTACTATCGTGGTAGACCGGCGCGCCGTGCAGACGCTCAGGCTTCCTGAGGCTTACGAGAAAGGGTCAAATCACCGATCCGGCTTTGAAAATGCCAGAGCGGCGATTTCTTATATGACTCTAAGATGGCGTTGGCGGATACTTTCAGAGAGAGCACACAGTTGACTGACAGCTGGGGTCTTAGATGATTCGAGTGGCCATAGACGCGATGGGTGGCGATTACGCGCCCCGCGAGGTCGTGCACGGTGCTGTGCTGGCCGCTCGCGAATACGGGGTTTCGGTGCAACTGGTGGGTCGTCCCCAGGACATCGAGACTGAACTCAAGCGCCATGAAATACAGGGCTTGAATGTTTCCATCGTGGCTGCCTCGGAAGTGGTGGCTATGGACGAGAAGCCCAGCAAGGCAGTGCTGCGCAAGAAAGACTCTTCCATAGTGAAAGCCATGGCCCAGGTGGCTCAGGGCGATGCCGATTGCGTGGTGGCCTGTGGTTCCACCGGGGCGGCTGCAGTGGCTGCCACCTTTGTGATCGGACGGCTGCCCAATATTTTGCGTTGTGCCATCGCCGCTCAGATGCCGACCATTCACCCCAACCGCTGCATTGTTGTAGATGCCGGTGCCAACGTTGACTGCGACGCCAATATGCTCGTGCAGTTCGGTTTGATGGGTTCCATTCTTTATTCGGGTCTCAACAACGTCAAGCGGCCCCGTGTCGGGGTGCTCAACATCGGCGCCGAAGAGACCAAGGGCAACGATCTGGTGCAGGCCGCCTACAGCCTGCTAAAAGGTCGTGATGATTTGAATTTTATTGGCTTTGTGGAAGGCCGTGACTACCCCATGGGTAAAGTCGATGTGGTGGTGACCGACGGCTTTACCGGCAATGTCTCCTTGAAGACGGCGGAAGGCATTGCCAAGATGGTTAATCACATGCTCCGGCAGGAGCTGATGAGTTCGATGCGGGGCAAGATGGGCGGTATCATCGCCAAACCTGCATTTAAAGCTCTCAAAGCGAGAGTCGATCCCGATGAATTCGGCGGCGCTCCCCTGGTAGGGTTGAAAGGTGTGTGTGTCATCGCCCATGGTGGCTCAAGGCATACGGCTGTGAAAAATGCCATTCGCGTTGCCTGCGATATAATGCGTGCCGATGTGGTTGGCAAAATTGAAAGAAGCTTTCGATCCGCTGCGGAAGTGAAAGTAACGCTTTAAGAAATAGAAGAGGAGAATAGCTCAATGGGTAAGCTGGCATGTGTTTTTCCAGGTCAGGGTTCGCAGAGCGTGGGCATGGGGCAATCGCTCTATCAAGCCATGCCGGAAGCGAAGGAAGCATTCGCTGCCATCGATGAAGCGGCCGGACGTTCCCTCAGTACCCTTTGTTTTGAAGGACCGGAAGCGGAACTGAAACGTACCATTAATACCCAACCGACCATTCTGGCGGCCTCTCTGGCGGCCTTTGCCTGTTACGAGAAACTGGGCGGACCCAAGCCTGATTATGTGGCCGGTCATTCTCTGGGTGAGTTTACTGCTTTGTGTGTAGCTTCTGTTTTGAGTCTCAAAGACACCGTTAAGCTGGTGGAGAAGCGTGCTTCCCTCATGGAGAGCTGTCCCAAGGGGGCCATGACGGCGGTGCTTGGTATGGATTGCGATAAGTTGGAGGCTCTCTGTCTGGAAGTTTCTCAGTCTTTGCAAGCTGAAGGTAAGACCGGCACCGACCATGTTGTGCTGGTGGCCAATTTCAATACCAGAGATCAATTGGTTATCTCCGGTAATCCCGATGCCGTGGCCAGAGCCGGTGCTCTCATTAAAGAACGGGGCGGCAAGCTGATTCCACTGCCTGTAGGTGGTGCATTTCACTCACCTTTGATGAGCGGTGCGGCTAAAGAATTTGCCGCTGCTCTTAAGGAATTGCCCTTCGGCCAGGCCAAGTATCAGGTAGTCCAGAACTTCGATGCCAAGCCTTCCCAGGAACCGGAAGTATTGAAAGAAAAGCTGGCCAGGCAGATGGAAAGCGCTGTGCGCTGGACAGCCACCGTTGATTTTATGGCGGCAAACGGCGTTGATACCATTGTGGAAATCGGTCCCGGCAAAGTCCTGACCGGCCTGGTGAAGAAGATCGATCGTTCGATCAAGTTCTTCAATGTTTTTGACGAAGCCAGTTTGAAAGAAACTATCGCCGCCCTTACAACGGCTGCAGTACCTTAGATTCGCTCAGGTCTTCCTGGGTAATGCGCTTCATGTGAATGTCGCGTCTGGCCAGTTCTGCAAAGAAGGCCCCGGCCGGTACCGCTACTTCCGGCGCCAGTACGCCTGTGGAAATGATCTCGTCGGCGACCAGCATCTGTGCCACTATGGATGGTGGTACGCCCGTGTCCAGGGCGCCGCAGGAGATGCCTTCGTGCCAGCGCCTGACACTGTGTACGGTTGTCTCCAGGCGGCAGAGGGTCGGTTTGCCGTCCATCAGTCCTCTGACATCAACGCGCACTACCTCGCAGTCGTCGGGCTCACTTTCAGGTGTCGGGAAGTTGCTTAACATGGCGGCCAGAATTTTGCGGGGGGTAAAGTCACCTTCTTTGGTGCTGAGTTTTTCCCGGGAGCCGAAACCAAGCGACATGAGAAACTTGATTTTTTCGTGGAACTCCAGAGGCAGTCCCAGTCTGAAAGTGCAGCTCTTGATGCCCTTATCCATATAGGTTTGAGGTAAGGTGAGAACTTCCGAGTGCAGGGTGTAGATGGCTTCTTGCTTGCCCACCGGCTCGGGAAAGTCTACGATTACGGCCCCTGAGAGGGGCGGCATTTCTTTGTAGTCGCCGTCGAAGACCATGGGGGGCATGGTGTATTCATCGATGAGAGTCTCAATGGAATAGGGCGGCAGGAAGGGATGACTGCTTCTGGTGTTGTCTATGGAACCTACATAAATGTCTATGGACTCTACGCTTTCCATGTTTTCCTGGGCTTTTGCGGCCATTATATTGGTCATGCCCGGTGCAGCACCCATGCCGATAACAGCCGTCAGACCCTTCTCGACGAAGCGGTCGTGCAGCTTGAGTTGTTCTTTGCTGACATGAAAGAGCCCGCCCAGGTCCACATAATGGCAGCCGGCCTCAAGGGCGGCTTCCATGACATTGACGTTATGGTAGTAGGGGGTGGAATTGATGACGCAGGCAGCGTTTTTCAAGCCTTTCACCATGACCGGCTTGTTGGTAATATCGGTAAAATCGCCTCTAACCCTTGTGGTCTTCAGCTTTGAGTTGAGGGTATCAGCCAGGGCATCGGCCTTGTCCCGGTCGTAATCGGCAATGACTACTTCGACTTGTGGGTTATCCAGGAGGTCGCGAACCACTACGTGACCCATGGCGCCGGCGCCGCCAATCACAACAACTCTTTTCACTTGACTATTCATTTGAAAACTTGCCCGCGAGTGCACTCATTAACGGGCTAAGTCTAGCAGGAAGGCCTGTGCGCTTTAGTAGCCTTTGTAGCCGCTGGAACCAGAACCGTAGCTGGCGCCTCCGCTAGCGGGTACGCCGGAGGTATGATAGTTGTTTTGCCCGGTGGCCGTGCCGTAGGTGGTGTAGTTCGGGGGCGGCGCCTGGCGCAGCACCGGCTGTCTCACCTGGTACTGTTGCTGGCGGTACTGGCCCTGCTGGGCTTGTTGTCTCTGGGTTATGGACCAGTTGGGATTGAGGTCGGAACGCATGTAATCGCCGGCCATGCCCACCGTGGAACCCATGCGGGCACTCTGCAGACCCATGGGGTTGGCAGATACGCCGGGGGTCATGCCGCATACCCCCTGACCGCCAATCTGAGGCGGCATGGGCAGTACGGCGGCCTGGGCCGAACGGCTCAAGGTGCCGCTGGTTATATAAGTACTGGAATGACCGGCCAGCCCGTTGTGACCAGCCTGAACCCGGGTGTCTCCAATTCGATAGTTATAGCTCTGGGCTTGTGCGGGGTCTGAAAACCAGGCCAGGCTTACAATCAGGCATAACACTAATTTGGCGGGGCGCATGCTAAGGCTGCGCAGCAAAGAAAATTTATTCATGTTCATTGGAGTTCAACTTGGTAAGGGGTGGGGTGCACCAAATATTTCATTAACGGAGGATAACCTTTAGTTCGCCCTTCCACAAGTTGCTAGGCAACAGTTTTAGTCGCTGAAACGGAATCTAATCAAGGCGCAAATTGCCCATATACCGTCTTTCCAGGTTATTTTCTTGCCTTCGTCGTAATCGCGACCGTAATAGGAAATGGGCAGTTCATACAAGCGCACCCCCTGTTTCAAGACTTTTGCCGTTATTTCAGGCTCGAAGTCGAAGCGGTCGCACTTGATTTTGACCTTTTTGAAGACTTCTTTTTTGAAGACCTTGTAGCAGGTTTCCATGTCCGTCAGGGTGGCGTTATAGAGGATGTTTGTGACCAGGCTGAGGAACTTATTGCCAAGTAAGTGAGTGATCTTGAAGGCTCGGATTGGTTTGCCGCCACAGAGGCGGGAGCCATAGACTACATCGGCCCGACCTTCCAGAATTGGTTTGAGAAGCTCCGGATATTCTTTCGGGTCGTATTCCAGGTCGGCGTCTTGAATCATAATCAGGTCGCCTTCGGCGTGACCCTGCGCCGTGCGCAGTGCCGCACCCTTGCCCTGGTTCTTGTCATGGTAGTAAATTTTGGCGTGATACTTTTCAGCATCGAGACCGGCCAATATTTCTCTGGTGCGGTCGGAAGAGCCGTCGTCAACGATTATTAGCTCTTTGGTCAGTCCCAGGGTGTCGGCATTGGCCACCATGTCCAGAACTGTGACCAGGGTCTTTTCTTCGTTGAATACGGGAATGAGGATGGAGATTGTTTTCACTGGGATTCTCAAGCGGGAAGGGTCATGGCTCGTTTGTGAGCCTGGTTCTCGAAGTGATCATCGAGGGGCTGTAAATGCTGGGGGCCGTAGCGTCTGGCCAGGGCCTGGCTGAGAAGTTGATCGGCAAAACCTGGATTTTTCGGCAGCAGGGAGCCGTGCAAATAAGTACCATAGACGGTGCCCTGCGCGAGACCTTCCAGTTTGTCTTCACCGTTATTGCCGTTGCCGACAATGGCTTTGCCCAGAGCGCTCACGCCTTTGCCCAGGAAGGTTTTGCCGCTGTGATTTTCAAAGCCGACAAGAGTGGTGGCATCGTCTCTTTTGACGAGTACATTGCCGATCATGCGGCGGTGGCCTGCCACCGTGTAGGCGTCAACCAACGAAATACCTTTTAATTCCGGTCCTTCGTGTGGTTTGTAATAGTGCCCAAGTAGCTGATAGCCACCACATACGGAGAGTATTACCGCACCATTGCCGATGGCTTCTTTGATTTGTTTTTCCTTTTTCCGCAAATCTTCGGCAATGACAATCTGCTGTTTGTCCTGTCCGCCTCCCACGAAGTAGAAGTCGTAATAGTCCGGATCGATATCCTGTCCCAGGTCGATGACATCGACCTTGACTTCCACCTGGCGCCAGCGGGCCCTCTGGCTCAAGGCGATGATGTTTCCCCTGTCTCCGTAGATATTGAGGAAATGAGCATAAAGGTGGGCGATTCTCAGCTCCAATTCAGACCCCGCACTGTATATGGTGAAACGCCGCGCCAATGTAGCGGCAGGCAAAGGCTTATTTTAGATGATGGCGGCTCTGGGCGCGCTCTCAATTTGCCATTTGTTCACCGGACAATTTCTTTATCTTGACTTGAGGTGCACGGGGCTACGTAACTACATATAAGGAGAGATTTTGCAGTGCAATCTCTTGAATACCAGGGCTTCTCTTGCCGACTTCAGCATGATGTTTACGAATTTGTTTTCCGCTCCGCGTAAGTAAATCGAAGTAACGCGATTCTCTTTGCAGCCGCTTCTGATAACTGTTTCCGATAATGCAATGATTGAAATGGTGGCACTTCCAAGAGCTGTAACAGGACTGAGTTCCGAGACTTTTGATGCCAAGAAGGCAAGTATTATCAGCCTTTCGGGATTTCGATCGGATATATTTTGGGCGATCTGAATGTAAATTATTAGATTGATTTAATAACCCTGAATGCGCCAGTAGATGCGGCTTTTGATGAGCTATTATTTTGCCCGGACGTTTTTCTAGGTTTTACTACTACTAACGCCTGGAATATTTAAGCTATGATGACGAACGTTAGAGTCAGGTCATTGCTGAAGGAGTGATTACTATTATGAAAAAGGGGTTTGCAACCTTTCTTACTGCACTCGTTGCTGTAAGTGCGAGCACCTTGATCAACGCAAATAGCGCGAATGCTCAAGGGGCTACGAATATCAGCGAGTTGACAGACGTAGTGGGTAACGAGTGGGCTTACAATGCCCTCAAAGAACTGGTAAATGGCGAATGCCACGTACTGGTTGGCTATCCAGACAGAACATACCGTGGTCAGAAATCCACAACACGTTTTGAATTGGCAGCTGCTCTCTACAAATACGAACAGTGCATTCAAGAGCGCCTTGCGAAGAAAGCCGATAAAGCTGACCTCGAAAAGTTTGCTGCTCTTCTGGAAGAGTTCCGTGGTGAACTCAACCAACTGAAAGCACGTGTCGACAGTCTGGAAGCTCGTATGAAAGCTGTTGAAGAGAAGAATGCTGAGCAAGATATGCGCTTGGCATACGCTGAAAGACAGAAAGGATTCATTTGGGAGCGCCTGGTCAAAGGCACATTCATTGATGTGCGTGACATAGGTGTGGGTGTTGGTCGTGGCGCTAGAGCCATCTACGAATACTTGTTCTAAAAATCTCCCAGCGAGAGCTTGGACCTGACCTGATCTACGCGGAACTCCCGTCGGCTTTAGGGCCGCCGGGAGTTTTCGTCTAATTTTCGGGTTTGTTTCAAGCTTTTTTTCTAGTTCTTGATATATGCTCTTTGGGCTGACCGGCGCGGGTTATCATTGGTCAGCCGCTTTCAATTGGATTCTTTTCGATCAATGACTTCTTTTGTCCATGAGCTTTCTTTCGCCCGACGTGTAGTGGCACGTGCCGGTGAAATAGCAATGCAATATTTTGACATCGGTATCGAGGTTGATACCAAGGACGACGGTTCGCCTGTCACCAGGGCCGATAAAGAAGTCGAGCGCTATATTCGCACTGAGCTGGCCGAGCATTTCCCTCAGGATGGCATCTTCGGAGAAGAGGAAGGTGAGATGCGCAAACGGGAGCGCACCTGGATCATCGATCCCATCGACGGCACTTTCAATTTCGCGCGGGGCATTCCAATCTGGTCTACTCTGCTAGCTCTGGAAGTGGAGGAAGACGTTGTACTTGGCCTGGTGCATGCGCCGGCTATGCAAGAGAGTTTTCATGCCGTACGGGGTCAGGGGGCTTTCAAGGGTGACCGGCAAATTCGGGTCTCCTCGGTGACCAGTCTGGAGCGGTCTTTGTTCAATTTCGGCGGACCCAATCGTATTCTGGAGTCAGGCCTCTGGCCGGCACTCACTCATTGTGTCTCCGTCACTGATAGGCAGCGGGGTTTTGGCGACTATCTGGGTTTTTCTCTTGTCTTTGAAGGACGGGCCGAGGCCATGCTGGAGGTAGGTGTGAAGCCCTGGGACCTGGCTCCCATGAAGATCCTGGTAGAGGAAGCCGGGGGCGCCTATTTCGACCTTGCCGGTGGTTCTTCCATTTATACCGGCTCCTGTCTTGTCACCAACCAGGCCTTGATGCCAGAATTCAAGAGAATTTTTTACGACGAAGTCAACAGATATGATGAAGTCGGGGCCGGCAAAATTGGTTGACGATGCCGGGCAGAAAATAGTTCAAAATAGTGCAGTGTCTTTCCGTGTTCGCAAGCGTATATTTACTCGATAGGTAGGCCTTGGAAAAGTCTGAATGGTCAAAATCAATGAAGGCAAGACTGGCCATGTTTATGACCATGTCAGGTGTTCTGCCGATCATTATTTGCCATGTCATAGTCTTCAGCGTTTCCGGTGCTCCGCCCCAGGAGTTCTTTCGCTTCGTTCCTTTTTATATTCCGCTTCTTCTTATTCTTTTGGGCATCAATTGGTTCCTCGCCGATTTGATATTGCGCCCGCTTACCCAGCTCCTGGCGGCCACCACCAAGCTGGCCTCTATGGATTTGCGGCAGCGCCTGGAGGTAGATACCCATGAGCCTGTTGAGACTCTGGAGTTGCGCCGCGCTTTCAATAAGTTATTGAATCGTCTGGAAGAGTCTCTCAATATCCAATGTCAGTTCGTGGCTGATGCCTCGCACGAACTGCGAACGCCCCTGACTTCGATTCAGGGCTATACCAAACTGCTCCTACGCCGCGGATCCAACATCGATGCCAACCTTCTTGGTGAGGCACTACAGACGATATCAGATGAGAGCGGACGGCTGATTCGACTTGTTTCCGACCTCTTGCAGTTGGCGCGTGCCGATGCCGGTCAGGCCATCATCAACCAGCAAGAAGTGGTTGACATGCGCGAGGTGATGGCCAGTGTGGAAGACACTGTTACCGTTATTGCCCCTGAGCAGATAGAGATTCAGTTCATTCTGCCGCAGTCGTCGATCTGGGTTTATGCCGATGCCGACAGATTGAAGCAGGTCTTTCTCAACTTGACCAACAATGCCATCAAGGCTACTCAGGCCGGTGGTAAGGTGACCGTCACCTTGCGTTCCACCGATAACCAGGCCATCATTCGGGTCATTGATACCGGCATTGGTATCGCGCCAGCCGATCAGCAGCGCATCTTCGATCGCTTCTATCGGGTGGAAAGATCCCGCACCCGTAGCCGCTTGTACGGGGGCGGTACCGGACTGGGTCTGGCAATTGCCCTCACTATTATCAAGGCTCACGGCGGCAGCATCGAGTTGGAAAGCGAACTCAACAAAGGTTCCACTTTTACCGTCAAACTGCCGGTCACAGAGAAAAGCCCTGCTATCAAGACGGCCCAGCCGTCCCTGCCGAAGGACGATAAAACAAACGCCTAAATTCCTGCCGACCAGTGTTGCTTGTAGGCTTGAAAGCTTTCCTTCAGGGTCTGGAAAAGTTCTTGCACAGTGGGCCAGGAAGGGTCAGCCTCAGCCGCAGCCAAAAGCAGATCGAGGGTTTCACTTTGTTTGCCAAGATCATTTGCATAGAGTGATTTGCAGGTACCCTTTAGTTCATGGGTGACGGCTTTTAGCGCCTTCTTGTCGGCTCTGGTGATGGCTTGCTCGCCTCTCTCAAGAAGATTCTCGGCGCTGGCAATGAATTTTTCAAAAAGCTGGTCGGTATTTTCCTTGCCGAGAAGTTCTTGCAGGCACTCATAGCCGGCTCTGAAGTCTCGCCTGGCCCTCTGGTTTGGATCGGTAATTTCCTCGTCGCTTATTTCTTGCGGCAAGCATTCCGCTTCGCGGGGTTTTTCCACGGTCTGCGGCAACCAGTCGGATAAGACCGCTTGCAGGGAATTGAGTGTCACCGGTTTGCTTATAAAGGCATCCATTCCGGCAGCCAGGCATTCCTCCCGATCCTGGGCCATGGCCTGGGCTGTCATGGCCACAATTGGCACATGGACTTTCCCGCCGTGCTTACTCTCAAAGCGGCGAATTTCTCTGGTTGCTTCGAAGCCGTCCATCTCAGGCATCTGGCAATCCATCAAAATCAAGCTGTAGCGGTTCTCTTCATAAGCTTGCACGGCCTCTCTTCCGTTATTGACGGTGACACCGTCCAGTCCGAGGCTACTGAGTTGCATGAGCGCCAGTTTCTGGTTAACCTGGTTGTCTTCTACCACTAAGACCGGCGGTAGATTGTTGCTGCCGCTCTGACTGAGGGGATGAACAGTCGGTCTTACCTGGCTTACTTCCTGGCTCCTGCCGGCTTTCAGTTTGAGCGTGAACCAGAATTTGGAACCTTCCTTTATTTTGCTTGTGACGCCGATCTCGCCACCCATCAAATTAGCCAGACGTTTGCAGATAGAGAGACCCAGACCGGTGCCGCCGTATCGGCGAGTGACGGAATTGTCCGCCTGGGTGAAGGGTTGGAAAAGCTGTGCGAGAGTTTGCTCGTCCATACCGATGCCGGTATCGCTGACGCTTATGTAAAGAAGCATCTCTTCTGCCGTTTGCTTCTCCAGTCTGGCTTCAATTCTGATAGTACCGTATTCTGTGAACTTGATGGCATTGGTCAAAAGGTTGATGAGAATTTGGCGCAAGCGAGCCGGATCGCCGCACACCATGGACGGTATCTCTTCCCCGACCAGGCTCTCTATGTTCAGTCCCTTTTGAGCAGCTTTCTGCGTAAGCAAATTGGTACAACTATGCAAGACTTCTTTCAGGTTGAAATCACTCAAGTGCAGTTCCAGTTTGCCTGCTTCGATTTTCGAATAGTCCAATATGTCATCAATCAAGCCCAGCAATATCTCGCTTGACTCGCGGATGGTGCCGATCATATCGAGTTGCCTGGCATCGAGAGCGGTATTACTGAGCAGGTCGCTCATACCAATTACGGCGTTCATGGGCGTACGAATTTCATGGCTGACATTTGCTACGAAGGAACTCTTGGCGCGGTTTGCCGCTTCTGCCGCTTCCTTGGCTCTGGCCAATTCGGAATTGGTAATGGCCAGCTCAGCGGTGCGCTCTTCCACTCTTTGTTCCAACTCCAGATTGAGTTTCTGAATGCCGGCAAAGAGTAAGCCGTTTTCCAGGGCTGTGACTATTTGCGTGGAGAGCAGTTGCATCAGATCAATACGATCTGCCGTGAAGAGATGGGAGGCAAGATTGTTTTCCAGGTAGAGAATTCCGACCAGCTTTGTTTGTTTTACGATGGGTAGACAGAGCACTGAACGGCTGCCGCGCTGTCTGAAGTAGGGATCATTGCCGAGCATGCCGAGGCTGTCGCCGGCCCCCTCTCGGGCGGCGTCGTTAAGCACCATGGTCTCGTGTGTGCGTCTTACATAGTTGACTACCGAAGTCGGCAGGTCACGTCCGTCCTTGAGAGCCAGCTCTTCAATTTGCACTGCAATGGAGCGATGTTCCTGGCTTGTGCTGCGAAACTCCTCCGCTTTGATATAAGCTTTCGCTCGCACATAAAGTTCGCCGTCCTGTTCGAGAAAGAGAATGCCGCTCTGCGCCCCTGCTGCTTCTACCACGGTGCGCATCAAAGTCTCCAGAAGATTATCGAGAACTACTTCTTTAGAGATGGCCTGAGCGGCTCTCAGAACCGTGATTAAATCAAGGGAGGCAACGGCGGGATTATCCTGTCTCAGTACAGGATATTGGTTTTCCAATTGGCGCAACTTCCCATGGGCACCCCACTGTTTGTAGCAGCGGTAAGCCTCTTTCAAGTAAGCGTTGGCGATGGTTTCAAAACCGCGACCCTTGTAGAAGCGCGCCGCCAGTTCGTTAGACAGCGCCTCATTTTGAATGAAGCCGTTTTCCCGGGCTGATTGAATGGCCTCTTCGTAGAGCCTCTCGCTTTCCAGCAGGTGCCCTTCCAGCCGTGCCAGTTCGGCTTTGACCAGGCAATGCTTGTTGCGGAAATTATCCGGGCAGGCCTGAGCCCACTGTTCCAACTGCTCCTGGTGGGCGGAGATGATAGTCAGCGCCGCTTCCTTCAATTGTTTGCATTTACTTTCGTCGTCTACCTTGAGCAATTCCTGATCGTATTGGGCGGCCAGGGCCAGGGGATAGTAGTACCAGTATTCCGGTTCCTGTATGTGGGCCAGGCTGGACCAGAGCAAGGGTTCTGCTTTCTTGGCGGCGGCTATGGCTTCCTTATATTTCCCGGACATAAAGCGGGCTTGCAGTTTGGTAATGTAATACCAGCAGATGACAATGGGCTGCGGATATTGCGTTATGTAGGATTCGTAGATGGTCTCGTTGAAGGGCTCATTGTCTTCGATTATGGCACCGTCAAAACTTGTGAAAGAATCGGTCAGGCCGCGCATATTCTGTATGAAAAGTTGCATGCCGATAATGGCTTCGGCGGGAGCATCAAATTTGACGCTGCGGCAATAGGCCAGATACTTTTCCGACTGTGCCTGTACTTCGTCAAGGGGAATGCCCCAGATAAGCAGATCTATGACAATATGATTGCAACAGTAGCCGGCATAGGTTACATCTCCGTTTCGAGATGTGGATTCGAAACAGGAATAGAGATATTGTAGATTGGTTCTTAAATGGTTGACCCAGAAGTTCACCGTATCGCCGAAAATGAAGTTGATGCGATCTTTATAGGCTGTTA
Organism: Candidatus Obscuribacter sp.; assembly: GCA_016712465.1. Classification (GTDB taxonomy): domain Bacteria; phylum Cyanobacteriota; class Vampirovibrionia; order Obscuribacterales; family Obscuribacteraceae; genus Obscuribacter. The sequence goes on along the minus strand of JADJQZ010000001.1, from coordinate 5,101,084 downwards.
AACCGCGATCTTCCACCAGTTTCAGGGCTAATTTGCCGAAGCGGTAAGCTTCATCATATTTGCCGAAAACCCTGGCCAGACCCATACCCAGGAAGCCGTAGCCCATGACCGAGGCGTCGCTATGTCCGTGTTTGAGGCTGAGCGTCACTATGTGGCAGGCGCAAAGCAAAAAGAGATTTTGGTCCGAGCATAGTGCAGCTGCATACAGCGCCTGCAATATGTCGAGGGTAGCTTTGATTTCTTCATTGCTCATGAGCGGCAGAGCAATTAGTTCTTCTATTTTTCTATCACCGAGAACTTGCCAGAGTTTCTCGTACTCTTTCAGCACCTCCTCTCTGGTGGGGTGGGCCGAGAGTTTGATGTCGAAAAGTAATAGGGCTTCCAGGGCGCGCCCGACAGCCCGGTTTAGCTCAGTTTTGCCCGTATATAGCTCGATTTCCATGGTGTAGATACGAGCTTTCTCAAGCTTGGTCTGGCAATGATTTAAAAGATTGGCGAAGAGGCTCACGGCTTGATCGAAATTACCGCACATCCAGTTGCACTCGGCCAGGTCGAAGATCAAGTTGAAGCAGAGCTGGTGTGCATTCTGCCAGAACTCTTCGTTCAGTAAAGAAACGCCCTGCTCAAAAATTTCAATGGCGAAGTTATAGGCGGTATTGGCTTTGGCTCGACGACCGGCAACCAGATTGAGGGCAGCCAGAGCCAGTAATTCCTCGGTTTCGGTGATATGCGCTTTACCAAGATTGAGGTGGTTGACTATGTCGAAGACGCGCTCCTCGACCTCTTCGTTCTTAGAGTGTTGCAATAGCAAGTGTCCGATGCGCAAGTGCTCCTGGCTGCGCTCCCCCTCTGGAATCAGTGAATAGGCAGCCTGCTGCACCCGGTCATGGAGAAATTTATAGGTGCCTGATTGATTGAGTATGAGCCCTTGTTCTATGGCCGGTTGTATGTTTTCGATGAGCGTCGCTTCGTCTTGCTGGCAGAGAATGGAGAGGGTTCTGAAGTCGCCTTTGTTGCCCAGGCAGGCTGCTAGTTTTAGTATCTCTCTGACGGCCGCGGGTAAACGCAATAATTTTGCCAACAACAAGTCTACGATATTGTCGGCATAGCCCTGGGCTTCTACCTGGGCTAGATCCCATTTCCAGGTGCGGCCGCCGTCGTCGAAAAAGAGGAGTTGCTCCTGATAGAGCGTATTGAGAAACTGAATGGTAAAGAAGGGATTGCCGTTTGTCTTCTCATAAACAAGACCTGACAGGGGCGCTGCTTCTAATTCGCTGCAGCGCAGCGTATCGGCCACCAGCGCGCAGGCTTGCTTTTCGGAAAGCGGCTTGAGGATAACCTGGTTTACTGCTATTTCGCTCTCTGCCAGTTCTTTCAGCATCTGACTGAGCGGATGCTCGGGGCCTACCTCATTGTCTCGATAGGCTCCGATGATAAGCAATGTCCCAATTCCCTCTTCCGAGACCAGATTCTTGATGAGGCGAAGGCTGGCGGCATCGGCCCACTGCAAATCGTCTAAAAATATAGCCATTGGCTTTTCGCTTCTGGCAAAGACGCTGACGAACTTGCTGAAGGTGAGGTCGAAGCGCAACTGTTCTTCGGCGGTGCTGAGAGTCGGCACCGTCGGCTTTTCCCCCAGCAAAAGTTCCAGTTCGGGAATTACGTTCAATATGACGGCGGCATTTTGCCCGAGGGCTTTCTCCAGTTCGTTTCGCCAGTGCTCTATGATGGTATCGGGTTTGGTGAGAAGGTAGTGAATGAAGCCCTGGAAAGCCTGGTGGAAGGTGGCAAAAGGTACGTTGGTTCGGTACTGATCGAATTTGCCGGAAAGAAAGAATCCTTCCTCTTGTATGAGGGGTTTGTACAGCTCATTGACCAGGGTGGTTTTGCCTACCCCGGAATAACCTCCCACCAGAAACAACTCGGCTCGCCCTTCTTCGATAGTATTGTGGAAGGCTTGTAGAAGCGCGGCCGTCTCCATTTCCCGCCCGTAGAGGCGCGAAGGAATTTGTAGGCCGTAGGGTCTATCCTCCAGACCGAGGTGAAAGGAAGCAATTTGCTCTCCCATCTCTTGCATATTGATGATTCTCTCCAGATCGCAGGCCAGACCATAGGCACTTTGATAACGATCCTCGGGACGCTTATTTAGTAGTTTGAGCACCAGTTGTGAGAGCACTTCCGGCACACTGGCATTCAACTGATGGGGAGGCACCGGCGAAATCGAGAGATGAGCATGGACGAGTTCCAGCGGATCTTGCAGGGGAAAGGGTGGGTTGCCCGTGAACATCTCATAGAAAATCGCTCCCAGGCTGTAAAAATCACTGGGGAAGTCCACAGGCTGATTCATGCGCCCGGTTTGCTCCGGCGATAAGTAGGCCAGGGTCCCATCCAGACTGATGGGGTCGATCGGTTCTTCTGCCGTTTGATTTGCCTGATGGGCGGCGCCGAAATCTACGATAGTGACGCCTGTTGGTTGCAAGGCATCGTTCAGAACAAAATTTGCTGGGCAAAGATCAAGGTGCAGAAGACCGGCTTTGTGAACGCGATTCAGGCACTCCGTCATGCTCAAGGCCAGGGGCAGAAGAGTTGGCAGATCCGCTGCCGACTTTTGCCTTCTCCTTTCCGTCAGATATCCTTCCAGGTTGAGTGGCCCGGCATCTTCCATGATAAGGGCCGGCTTGCCCTGAAACTGTTCGAAATCGATGATTCTGGCAGAACCGGCTAAGTGCAGGCTCTTGAGTCGTTTGTACTCTTTTTTCAGGTCGGCAGCCAGGGTGGTGCTGGTCGGATTGAGAGCCAGAGTCTTGATGACTACAGGCAGGTTATCGCTAGTTCTCAGGGCGCGAAAAATCAAGTGTTTGCGCCCACGGTGCAAAAGCTTCAGGTTAGCGTATCTATTTTGATTTGAAGCATCGTCGCTCAATAGCGAATTCATGGCAGAACCAACTGTGTTGCAAAGTAATCGCAGGACTCCACCAGAGGCTCTTGCGGCCGACTCTAGATTATAGCGCTTGTGTCTCCACCGGGGCAGTTTACCGCCCTGACGATCCTGTTGTAAAGCTGGGGAAAGGGCGGTAAGCTGGGATTCAGGTAGAAAAGTGGCTGGTGCAGTCGGATGAACCTGAGAAGTCGGTTGATTTTGCTCCTGCTGGGCGCCTTTATGTTGAGTAGCCCGGCTTCGGCATGGGCCGGTGATTACCTGACCGGCGAGCGCAGCCCGATTTCATACTGTGAAAATGATGGGCTCGTATCTTGCGTGGTGGCTCGTTGCCGGATTGTCGAGAAAAGTCAACGAGCGCTCTTCGAGGTAGAGAGGAAAATTGCCGGCTCGGCGGTGCCCAAGTATCTTGTATTGAACCGTTATACGTTGCAAGATGCGCCGCGGCAGCTGCACCCCCTGGAAGCTGCTTGGACTGGTCCTCGGCGCGTGGGAGCCGGTGCCGTAATAGAGGGGAATAGCTATTTGATATTTGTTCTGGCCACCAGAAATAGGTTGTGGAGTCCTGGCATTACCTGTGAGTCTGCCATTTTCCTGGCGGACAATGAATTGATAAGCGCGGCCGAACTGGCTCTGAAATCGCGTAGCAGGCCGTTTCTTCCGCCCCTTAAGCAGTTGAAGCGCGAGCACTTCTTCGACGAGCAGGTTTTTGTGGCCCGTCGAGATCTCGCTCCCGGTCCCCTGGTGGTGGGGCAACTGCAATTGCGGTACTTCCCCAGGGCCAAATTGCCTCGCCTGCCTTTCCTGACGCCAGCGTCGAAGCCTTCAGATTTTATGCTTGTGACCGGTGTTAAAAAAGGCGAGCGCCTGACCATGATGGACGTGCGTCGGGCGACCAGTGGCGGCGAGCCGGTGGCACCGGCAATGGGACCGGGAGGTCTAGTCGGTTCGTCCCGGCAGATGTTGCATGCTGAGACCATGGCTTATATAAGAGCCGGCAGGCCCGAACAGGCTCTTGCGGTTCTTAAGTCCAGTAATCCGCCCCTGCAAGTAAGCCCGGAAGCCAGTCTCTTGCGAGCAATGGCCCTGGCCCAGCTTGGTCGCGATGAAGAAGCTTACAAGACCCTGGCCCTTGAGTACAAATCTTCAAGCTGGGTTGAAGAGGTCTGGGCTGGGTCAGTATTCGATTATTTACGCAGGCGCCTGGGTGAAACGAAAGCCTACGAACTCTCGTACGAACAATTGCTTGCCGGGGCGCCAAAAGACGCCAGCATTTACGCCGGTCTGGCTGAAAAGCGCTTGCACAGCGGCCGTTTGCCCGAGGCCCTCAAGGCCATTGAAGAGGCGATAGCTTTAGATTCAGGCAGTGTCTTTTACCGTGAACTGCGCGCGCGAATTCTCATGGCCATTGAGGGCAAGGCTAAATTACCTTCGAAAGAATGAATTTGGCGTTTTGAGCGCGCTAGGCCAATTTGTATTATTCTTGAGGTGGAGTTTGACATGCCGGGGCGAACATTGCTCGCCTGGGCCGGTGCCGGGTATTCATTGAGGATCACCGTGTCTGGAACTCATAAATCTATTTCTGTATTTTTGCTGCTCGTGTACATGTTTTCCTGCTTGTTCCTCGGACCGGTGCGGGCTTGTTTACCGGCTGAGTATGGAGTGGCGGCCTGCTGTCGAGACCCCGAACTGGTGGCTTGTGTGGTGGCGAGGTGCCTGGGTACGGACAAGACGGGTCTGAGCCGTTTTCGAGTCTGCTGGAGGCTTGCTGGTAGTAAGGTTCCTCCTATACTCAAACTCGAATGTGATTTGAGCCAGGAACTCTCTTCTGACGACACCGATCTATTCGGACGGCAAAATACGATAGTGCGCGGTCGGGAGCCTATAGTCGGTAGGAATTATGTGATCTGCTTGATCGCCGATGGAAAATTGCCCCAATACAGCGGCTTGAAGGATGGTTATGCCATTGATGAGGCTAGTGACGAGATTCTCACCGCCGTAAAGTCAATTCTTTCTGAACGAAGATTGCCCTTCCGCCCTCCCTTGGAAGTGCTAGTGAGCAGCCATCATTATCGACGCCGGGTCCTTTTGTGCCTGAGAGATTTAATGCCTGGTAGGCTCAAGAGATCCGACTTCAAGGTCAGCACTCTCGGTCTCGATAAGTTACCGGAACTGCCGGTGATTGACGCTTCTACCGACCTTTCCCAGTTCAAGCTGATGGTGCCTTTAAAGCAGGGGCAGCTGCTCAATATGTTGGCCCTCTGCCGCCTCAATCAAGTCCCCGACCGGCTGCTCGCAACCATGCCTTCCAGTGTCGAGGCACCCGGAGATAGTTCGGGACTGCTCAGGGCCCTGCGTTATGTAAAGGACGGATCACCGGATGCGGCCTTATTGGAACTGCGGAGATTGAAGAGCTCAACGGGTGCAGAGGGCGGACACATAGAGTTTGTTACCAGTCTTGCCCTCTGTCAAAAGGGCGAATTGGATAAAGCCTGCGCCGCCTACTATCGATCTGTCCGTACGGATTTTGATGATGAGGGCATCACGTATGAGGGGCTGAAATTATTTATAGAGCCTTATCTGGGACTTTCTCGCATGGCTCAAATTGAGTTTGAGGAGAATGTTAAGGAGCAGCCACAGTGGGCTTATGCATATTTCAGCTATTCGGATTTTCTGGTGAGGCAGAAGCGCTTGTCGGCAGCCCTGGTAGTTTTGAATCGTGGGTTGAAGTTCTGTGGCAGTGATGGTCAGTTGTTGGTCGCCCGGGCACGTCTTCTCAGTCGTATCGGCGGTCTGGAGAATCGGAAGAGAGCACTGCGCGACGTTCAGGCCGCTCTTGCCATTGCCCCGGACGATGATGATCTGAAGGATTTGCAAGACCTATACAGAGCCGTAATCGCCAACCTGGAGCGGAAGAAAAACTCCGCGTCAAAAGATTTTAATCGCTGATCTTGCCCGGTCTTTAGTGACTTGCTGCTATCTTGATTTACTGCCACAGTCGGGGACTGAATCGGGGATTTCGCAGTGTCATTTTTTGCACCGACTGCTCCTGCTGCAACTTCTAAGTCTGAGAGCAAGCGAGACCTCATTGTGCTCGGCTTGCTTATCATACTAGGGCTGTGCCTGCGTCTTTATACTCTTGATAGCCAGGGCTTTTTCATCGATGAAATTTATAGCGTGTTGGTAGCCAGGGGCGATGCCGATCCGGAGCTAATGGCCTTTGACTCGATTCGACCGCTTTATTTTGCCTTGCTCGGGGGCTGGATGCACCTGGGGCAAAGTGAGCTCTGGTTGCGCTTGCCTTCTGTTGTATTTGGGGTCTTGAACATTGTCCTGACCTACTGCTTAGGTAAGGTTTCGGCCGGTCATCGGGTTGGTTTAGTGGCTGCTTTGCTTATGACCCTGTCACCACTGGAGGTGCATTACAGCCAGCAGGCAAGGATGTACACCATGGGTAGCTTTCTGGCTCTGGCCTCCAGTCTTTTACTTGTGCTCGCCTGGCAGAGACAGTCCCTGCTTGCCCTTTTGAGCTGGGGGCTATCTAGAGTGTTGATGATCTGGACTCTGCCATTGACGGCTTTGCTCCTGGTGGTTGATGTTTTCCTCTCTGTTTTATTGCAAAGAAAAGACAAGCTGTTCGCCCCCTTTGCTCTGGTATTTGTGCTCGTTTCGGTGGGCGCCCTGGTTTTTGCCTGGAAGATGCCGCTCATTTCCATGTTCAACGCCTATGATGCCTGGCGAGGCACCTTGCCCGTGCCGGGGCTGCTTGAAATGATAATGGTGCCGGTCAATTTCACCAGTTGCGCCGGCCCCATTCAGGAATGTCTGGGACCTCAGGAAGGCGGACCCCTGGCGCTTCTCTATTCTGCCGTGCTGCTAGGGCTGACCTTACTTTCAGGCTTTGTTGTGAAAGAGAAAAGAGCCTTGCTCTTTCCCCTTGCCTGGGCTTCCTTCACGGTGCTCTTCGCCTGGGCGGTTTCGCAGACCGGAACCTGCTTCCTCATCGTTCGCTATCTTCTCTTTGCCGCTCCCTATGCTTTCATTGCCATGGCGGCCGGATTCGACTTCTTGTGCAGCAAAAGCCGAATTGCTGCCGCTCTTTTGTCTATGTTGTATGCCTATATTGTGCCGCTCAATCTCTACAGTCTCACCGTGCATCCCGTGCACGAAGACTGGCGTCTGGCTACTAGATATATTGAACAGAACGAGAAAGCCGGTGATACCATTCTGGTCTGGACCTATCACTCAAGCTATGTCTGGAATTATTACTATCAGGGCTTGAACCGGGAGCGGGTGAAAGACTTTCAGGTGAATCTTCCGGAAGGTGGTAAACAACTGCAAGTCGGTGCCCTGGCCGCAGATAACAGGCTGAGCCCCATTAAGGGGCGTACCTGGATTGTAATCAGGCAGTCTATCAAAAACTGGGACCATGATTGGAGAATTTACCAGAGCGTGCTCGCTCATCTGAAGGAAAGATATCACCTTCTCAAATCTCAGTCTGTCACCAAACTTGATGTCATACTTTTGGAAGAGCGCAAATAATTACTTGCTGCCCTTCTTCTGTGCCGGCTTAATTGGTTTGCCTTGCGGGGCTGCGGCCTTGACCTTGTTCGTGACTGGAATACTCTTTACGGCTTGTGGTGGTACCACTTTCTCTTCCAGTCCGAATATTTTTGAATCTTCTTCAAGACCGGGACGAGGTTGAAGGGGCGGTGCCGATAGAATCAGGTCATCGCCGGTCCATTTACTTTTGAGCAGCGGCGTCTGCAATTCACCGCGGTCTCTCAGCACCTCGTTTTGCACGTTATCTTGCAGGTACTTGAAGGCGTCTCCCAGTTTCGCCATGCCGCCGTTTTGCCTGAGGGCATTCATGAGGTGATATGTGAAGACACCGTTGTCGTAACGCTTCGATTCCCAGGAACTCTGGGTCGATCATCAAGACTACTCGGTCGGAATGGACCCTGTCTTTGATCATGCGCATCAGATCTTGCATGGGCACACCGGTAGCATAGAGGCTGTTTTTGTCTGTGTTGTGGGCAACCAAGTAATTGACGCCGTTGAGATCGACTTTAGAAGGCGAGCCGTGGCTACTCACGAAGATTAAGACGAGATCGTCGGGATTGGCTACTCGGGGCAACCACTTGTCTCCTATCTCCGCCAGAATGTTTTCCCTGGTGGCATTCTTATTGATCAGGAGGCGCACATGGTCGGGAGCGAATTTGCATTCCTTGACCAGGAACTGAGCGAAATCTCTAGCATCTTTGGCGGCATATTTGAGGTTGATGCTGGTATCTTGAAACTCGCTTATTCCTATGACCAGGGCCCATTTGTCTTTGATGGGGCGGTTGATTTTGGCTTTGTCGGTGCTGGCGCCGGCAATGGTGGACGCACCGGCCTTCACACTCTCAAGGCTGGATGAAATGGCTTTGGCACCGCCGTGTAGAGTTTGATGCGAGTGAGAGCCTCGGTGCCGAGAGGCAGCGTGGCAATTTGCTCGTGCTCTTTGCCCAGGGTTTTTTCTCTAATTTCTTGAGCTTTCTTCTTGTATAGCTCGGCGGCGTCCTTCTGGTTTAACCAGGTGGAAACATTGGCCAGACCGTCCAGGATTGTGGCCACATAGGGGTGCTCTTCGCCGAGGGTCTTAGAGTCGATGGCCAGCGCTTTCTTGTAGAGGGCATTGGCTTCTTCGTACTTGCCTGATTTGCAGTAAGAGTCTGCTAGATTGGTCTCTACTTCCGCTACTTCCGAAGAGGGTAGGCTGGGAAAGCCTTTGTCCTGAGTCTGTTGTTGATCAAGTAGCATGATGGCCAGGGCCCTTTTGAAGAGAGGCTCGGCGCTTGTGTTGTCATCCTGTAGATAGAAGTTTTTTCCCAGGTTGTTCAGTACTTCAGCCACGGCTTTGCTGGAAGCGCCGGCTGCCTTCTCAAATATGTCCAGGCCGTTTGAATTGTTCCTCCGCTGCCCCATACAGTTTCTGGTGTTGTTTGAGCAGTCCAAGATATTGGCTTACCTCAGCAACTTCCGGTGAGGAAGCGCCGGTAACTTTCTCTCGCAGTTTTAGGGCCCGATTGAATAAGGCTTCCGCTTTTTCCCACCAGGACAGGTCCAGGTAGCACTTAGCGAGGCTGGTCATACTGCGCGAAAGACGGGCATCAGCTTCTCCAAAGACCTCCGCTTCTTGCACCGCCTGCGATAGCAGTTCTTCCGCTTCCACATAGTCGCCCTTGTGATAGGAACGCTCGCCCACATTGACATAGGTGTCCCAGGTGGAGTCCTGCGGCAGGCTGGCCACACTTTTCAGACCGGGATCAGTACTGCGTTTGACTGTTAAATCGACAGCGTCGAAGATAGAAGCAACTCGCTCATCCAGGGCTTTCTTCTGGCGCTTTGTGACTATCAGTTCGCCCTTGGGGCTGAGTTCATAGCCATCTCCAAGTTGCTTCAAAAGCTCCGGGTTTTTCTTCACCTGGTCGGCTACGGCTTTCAGCAAATCCGCCTGGATGGTCTCGGGGGTGACGGCATGTTCCGGTTTGCCGGAGGCCAGACCCAGTACTCGCCAGACGGCTAACTGAGCAATCTGGTCTATGCGTCCCGTGTTTATCGGCACGGAAGCGAAGGCGCCGGAACGATCCAACTCGGAGGCAGCCGCAATGATTGCTGATAACTGCCGCCAGAGTTTGGCATCGGCATAGGGTCCGACTTCGAAATTGACACCGTCCTTAGGCGGCGGTGGTACAGTCTTGACGGAAGCGCACACTGTCGGTACTTCCGCAATGGTTACCTGCCCTACCGGTAGGGTGACCACCATGTCTTTAGTGATCATCATGGTTTGCACTGCGGATGTATTGGGATGCAATACTTCGTTGGCAGGAATGACCAGCTTGAGCGGCAGCTTGGTTTTATTTGTCAAAAGCAGTCGCACTGACGATGTTGTATATCCGTCGCCCTGCACGCTCAGTGAAACCTGACTATCTTTAATGGCTTGCCGTAAGGTGGTCAGCCCGGTTTCCTTCTGCTCGGTTTTGATGGCGCCGATGGTGCCGGGCGAAGAATTCATCGCCTGCCATTGAGGCGCCGCGCTTACCGATTGGTTGGCTATAACGGTGAATGCCAGGGCTACTAAGGGTAAACCGGGAAAGGTTCGGGTGCGTTCGGCCCTTGAGCCCGCTATCGCTTTATTCTTCATCTCCACTCTCTTGGTTGCAATGCTAGCCGCTTGTTTCCATAGCCGGTCTTGTTCAGGGGATTTAGAGGATTGTAGCCCACCTTGGTCCCAGGTAAATTACTGAAATGAGAGACTGAAACGAAAGCAGAATTGTGTTTTGTTCCCTCCTTTTGGTTAAAAGGTTGCTAAATCTTTTGATGTTCAGGGCTATGACCCGGGGGAAAATATTTTGTGCTTGTTCGCTTTCCAGACTAATTTAGTTGTCAGTTAGGGGTTTCCGTCAGGTTGACTGCACTTTATCGTAGAGTCAATAATGGCTGACGATTATCAGGAATCATATGTTTTATCGGCTTAATTTGACGGAGCGAAGTGGTGAAATTTCTTGCTAGTTTGATGGGGTTCTTGCTTGCCTTCCAGATGACCTGTCTGCCCTTGCCGGCAGATGCGGCCGTCGACTACAAGCAGTCTAGCGGTATGACCGGACAGGTGGAAGTCAATAAAGTCGGCGCGCTGCTTCTGGCTGGAGGCGGGTTGGCTACGTTGGCCGGTACCGCTATCGAGATCAGTACCAAAGGTAGTACCAGTAGCCCGACCCTCAAGGGGCAACTCTTCAATATGAGCCAGTCCGGTTCATCCATAAGCGGGCACGCTTTCTTCGACGAAGGCTCCGGTCTCTCGCAACTTAGTCCCGACGGCTGTTCGGAGTTTGTCAAGTTGATCGATGGTTCCAAGGTTAACGGACCCATTTCTTCCGTCACCCTCGATGCCGTTACTTGCGCCGGGCAGTCTATTCCCTGCAGCAGAATTTCCTCGATTTCCTCGGCGCGGGTCTTTAAGTTCACTACCAAAATCGGTGAGAGCCCGCGCATGACCTTCCAGCCCAGTTGTGTAAAACTGGCCGGAGCCTCCAAGACTTATGAAGCTCCTACCTGGAAGAAGATTGTTATCGTCGGCGCCTGCGTCACAGCTCTAGCTTGTGCCATCACTCTGCCGATTGTGATTCCGCTGGCTACCCGCGGTAATAACCATCACAATGATTTGCAAAATGCCTATATCTATAATACTTACCTGAATGCTTCCCGCGTCCAACCGCCGCCGCAGCCGGTGAGAAGCGGCAGCGGACCGTAAGTATCCACAAATCAATCAAAGCGGGAAAGGGGCGGTGGCAAACTGCCCCTTTCCTGTTTCTTACTCATCAGGACTTGCCGGGCTGTTTATGCGGACCTTCCACTATGGTGGCGGGGCTCTTCGCCGCTACCCCTTTGAGCATGCCGCTGAAGACGAATTCGTGCAAGGGGGTTACCGCCCACCAGTAGAGCAAGCCAAGCAGTCCGTGGGGCACGAAGCGGGCAATCTGCCTTACCTGGGTATGTGTGCCCTGGGGGCAGATTTGAAATTCCAAGATGGCTTCACCGGGGAGTTTCATCTCTGCCAACAAGAGCAGGTGCTTCTCCTCCTCTACTTCTACGACCCGCCAGAAGTCGAGGGCGTCACCTACGCCCAGTTCATTTTCGTTGCGCCTGCCCCGGTTTAAACCGACCCCACCCAGCATCCTATCCATGAAGCCTCTCAGCTTCCAGAGCCAATTGCCGTAATACCAACCGGTTTTGCCGCCGAGGCGGACCAGTCTTTGCCAGACTTCTTTTGTGGTATCACTGACGGTGATGATGCGACTGTCCTCGTAATAAGTGCCGCCGGCCCAACCGGGATCACCGGGTGCCAACCATTCGTCTGCAGGCATGCTGCCGGCATCGGTCCAACTGCTTTCTACAGTCTGGCTGCGCATTCTTTCCAGGGCTATGCCGATAGCCGTGTCGGCATCCAGTAAATCTTGTGGTATCAGCTTTAGTATCTCATTGTTTTTGCATACTACCGGGTTGCGCAGTCCTTCTGCCAGCGGACGAGCGATGTAGGCTGGTACCGGCGTCACAAAGTGGATCCAGTAGGAACTGATTCTCGGGGTGAAAACAGGCACTGGCAAAATCACTCGTCTGGGCAAACCGGCGCGTCGGGCATAGGTTTGCATCAATTCCATGTAAGTGATCACTTCCGGACCGCCGATGTCGTAAGTCTCACCGGTGGTAGCTTCGATGCCCAGGCAACCCACCAGATAGTTGAGGACGTTTCGAATGGCGATTGGTTGGGAGGGAGTCTTCACCCAGCGGGGAGTGATCATGAAGGGTAGTCGCTCCACCAGGTAGCGCAGAATCTCGAAGGAAGTGCTGCCGGAGCCGAGAATCATGCCTGCCCGCAGGATGGTGACAGGCACTTTGCCGCTCTTTAGAATCTCTCCGGTCTCGGCCCTTGAGCGCAAGTGCTTGCTCAGTTCGGGGCTGTCTTCCCCCAGCCCGCCCAGGTAGATAATGCGCCGCACTCCAGCTTCTTCCGCTTCTGCTGCCATGTTTTTGGCAGCCAGTCGGTCTGCTTCCGCAAAATCGCGGCTTTTGGAATTCATCGAATGAACGAGATAGTAAACGGCATAGACGTCCTTGAGGGCAGCTTTCAAGTCTGTTCTTTCGAGCACATTGAGTGAACAGAGTTCAACTCCCTCTTGTTCGGCAAAGGGTCTGGCCTTGAGCTTGGCCATGGAGCGGCCGGCAGCCCTGACCAGATACCCGGCTTCCAGCAGGCGGGGTATGAGCCGGGCGCCTACATAACCGGTAGCACCGGTGACTAGAATCAACTTCTTTTCCATAATGCTCTAAAGTATAGGTAGACTAATTGAAATTAGCTCCGGAAATTTGATGGCGTTGCAGGTTTGTGTGCGAAGTACAGGTGTGGCTGCGGGGCGGTGTGAGTGTATGGGCAGGAAAAGTGGTCGAGCCTTATCCTTCTCCACTTACTGTATGGTTGTCCTCATCACCGGTCTGACTCTCTTTCTGACTGGTACGGTTGCCATTGCCGGGGGCGGAGAAGATGCCTTTGAGAAGTATATGTCGGCCGGCAAGAATTGTTTTGACCGGGGCGATCTGTCAGGCGCGCTGAACCGGGTTAAAGCTGCTGAGGCGGAAGCCAGAACCCTTGCTGATGCCGGCAAGGGCGATGGCCCTTTACTGGAGAGTTTGACCGTTCTGGTGATGCTTTGCAAGACCGGCAGCCGGTTTGAGGATGCAGAAAAATATGCCAGGGAGGTAGTGCTGTTAACCTGTCGGGGCAGTGGAGATAACGAAGTTAAGGCTTTTGCTGTCAATGATCTGGCCACGGTCCTCAAGAGAGCCGGTAAGTATTCGGAGTCAGCCGCTGCTTACAGGCAGGCACTGCTGGTTCTCGGTCCGCAGGGGAAGGAGTCTATTGCTGCCGCCACTTTGCATGACAATCTGGGGATTGTTTTACAAATTCAGAAGCTCTGGCAAGAGGCCTTTGCTGAACATGAAATTGCCTACAAGATTTATTCTCGGCTGGCTGGTCCCGGTGCTCCCGATACTTATCTCTGTCAGGGCAATATGGGACAGGCGCTCTTTGGACTGGGAGAGTTTGCGCAGGCTGAAGTCTTGATGAAAGAAGCCCTTGCCGGTGTCGAGCGGCACGAGGGAAAAGACAGTATCGGAGCCGCTACCTTTTGCGACAATCTGGCCGTGCTCTATTGCAGGCAGGGTGAACCTGCCAAGGCAGAGTCCATGCAGGTTAGAGCACTGGGTATTTACACCAGGAAAGTTGGGCGTGAAAATCCGGACGCCCTGATCTGTATGGGCAACCTGGCTCTAACTTATGAACGGCAAGGCAAACTTAAGGAAGCTCGGAAAACAGCAGGTGAAGCTTTTGAAATTGCAGTGAAAGTTCTTGGCGAAGCGCATCCGGTCACAGAGCGCTTGCGCAATATACTTTCAGGGCTTGCTACACCTGCGCCCTAGGCCAGGGCTTCGGCCAGGAAGTTGACCATGGCCTGCCAGGAGCGTTTGTCGGCTTTCTCGCAATAGACTATGCCGTTTTCCGGCATATTGGCCTCCGGATTGGTGAAGGCATGGACAGTATTGCCGTAAGCGTGAATCTGCCAGTCGGCGGAAGCCTTTGTCATTTCGGCGGCCAGGGCTACCATCTGCTCCGGTGTGGCCATGGGGTCGTCATAGCCGTGCAAAATCAAGGCTTTCGCTGTAATCGGCTTCTGTTCGCCGATATTGGGGGCGTGGAAAAGACCATGGAAGCTCACCACGCCTTGCACGCCGGCAGCCGCACTTCTAGCTAGATCGAGCACGCAAAGGCCACCGAAGCAAAAGCCAATGGCACCTATTTTGTCGCCATCTACTTCCGGCAGGCTTTTAGCAAAGGAGAGGGCCGCCAGAATGCGCTTTCTCAGCATGGCGCGGTCGTCCATGAAGGGCTGCATGAGTTTGGCATTTTCCTCCATGGAGTTGCCGCGCTTGCCCTTGCCGTAAAGGTCGATGGCAATGCCCACATAGCCTAGCTGAGCCAGCTTTTCCGCCTTGCCTCGTTCGAAATCGCTTTGCCCGCCCCAGGCATGGCTAACCAGAACTGCGGGGCGTTTGCCTTTCTTGTTCTCATCTGTGGCGATATAGGCTTCGCAAGTCAGATCGCCGTCTTTGTAGTCTTGATATTGCGTATGCATTTTTTACCAGCCTGAGTCTTAGAAAGTAGATACAGGCATGAATTTTCAGGGCTTGGCAAAGGATTTGTCCAGAGCCCCGGGGGGCAATTAAGGCAAGCGCAACACTTGTTTAGGGGCGGGAGAAGGCGCAGGTATGAAACTGCGCCTTCTCAAAGCCATTTCTTTTTCTATTTACAGGGATTTTCTGGGGTGCAGGGGCAAGCTTTCCCCTCTTCGTATACTTTGCAACAGCAGCAGCAGCACTGGCAGCCCTGGCAGGGTTGGCAGTCTTTTTTGTCGCAACATTCACAACATGTTTTTTCCATGATTCGATCCCTCCTGGGTATTTACTTGGTCTTGCTGTCTATTAGCAAGCATTGAGCTTGTTTGAGTATTTCAATCAAACAATTGTCGATCAGTCGGTAGTAGATCATATTGCCACTGCGCCTGGTGGCGACAATTTTGCGGTCGGAAAGCTTTTGCAGTTGATTGGAAATTGCCTGCACATTCATTTCCATGGCTGTGGACAGATCGCAGACACACATTTCTTCCACCCGGGCCAGATGGTGCAGCAGTTTCAACCTGGTGTCGTTGGCCAGGATTTTGAAAAGATCTTCGAGATCGCCGGCTTCTTCGTCGCTGAGGGGTTGCACGTCCGGCAACAATACCTGGATCGGGCAGCAGGTTGGGCTGTTTTCGGGCTTTCGACTGGGGGACATGACTACCTCCGAGTTTTATATTACACTATTACACGAAGCAGTGTAATGCTTTCTCCAAAAAATTCATAATTAATCCAAACGCCCCGGGGCTGATGTCCTATCCTTAACTGGAGAAGGGTTTCTAAGGTTCATGCTTTGAGGCTAGGTAAAAGAGCGGACAATGACGGGCGCGTAAAGTTCTTATGTCTTTTGGTCTGGCTTTTTGCATCAGCCAGGTTGCCTGTCCTTGCTATCGAAAAGACCGACCCCATAGATACAAATCGCCCAAGCTTTTGCCAGTCCGGCATCGTGGTACCCAGGGGTACCCTGCAACTGGAGAATGGTAGCCAGTATCAACACTTGCAGCATGGCGGCGATTATTTCGACATACCTGAGACCGAGGTGAGAATCGGTGCCACTCGGCGCCTGGAATTACAGATGTTCGTGCCTCAGTACGTGCTCGTTCATGGCCCCTCTCAATCTTTTGAAGGAGCCAGCGGTTTGAATGAAGTTGGGCTCAAGACGCAACTCATAGACCGGGAGCATCTCTCTGCCTCACTGGTAACGGCGGTGAATATACCCTCTGGTATGAGGCGCATCAGTGGCAGCGTAGCTCAGCCTGTGCTGAGACTGCCTTACAGCATACACCTGGGTAAGCGCTGGGCCGTTTGCGGTATGCAGTCTCTGATCATCAATGGTCCTGGCGGTGAAGTGCAGTGGCAGCCTTTTGCCATGGTGACCCGCAGCCTCTCTCCCACTTCCTCCGCTTTTGCGGAATATGCCGGCTTCTTTACTCAGAATTCTCATAGACCGTCCTTTCAGGTGGCGCATTTTGGAGCGGTCAAGAACATCAAGACCTATCATCAAGTCGACGCCCATTTTGGCTTCGGCTTGAATAGAAGCTCCCCCAGTGCTTTTGTGGGCGTGGGCTATTCGTTTCGAATTAATTGATCTCTAGTAATTTGATTCGCCGGAGAAAACACACCTGAGAAAGTGTTTCTGACGGGGGCTAAGCGTTGCTTCCGGTGCGGTTAAATGAATTGCATGGACTGGAGAGGGTTTTCATTGCTCGGTAAGTACTGCAAGCCTGTAGTTTCGTTGCTTGGCGCTTTGTTTGCCGGGGCTTATTTTCTGCTTGCACCGGTAAATCTAGCTCCCTATCTTCTTTATGTAGGGTGCCCGGTCAGCCAATATGAATTACCAGCTAGTCTTCTTTCCGATTTGAAGCCGGTCCCCGTGGCAATCCCTGTGTGCGGGGCAAAGCAGTTTTGCCGGGGGTTTTACTTTCGGGGCAAGAGCCGGACCACGGTGCTAATCAGTCACGGTCAGGGAAACCTGATACCTCATCTGGGTATGGTCAGGGCCGCTCATAGCGCCGGATACTCTTGCCTCATATACGATTATCGAGGCTTTGGTTTGAGCGATGGCAGAGCCAGTACTGCTCACATGCTGGAAGATGGAGTGGCCGCCTATGATTATCTGGAAAAACAGCTTGGACTTTCCCCGAAAGAGATTATCCTGATGGGCACTTCTCTTGGTACCGGTGTTTCTGCCCATGTGGCCCGTCTGAGACCTTGCCGGGCCCTGCTTTTGGTTTCGCCCTATACGACTTTGAGGCGGGCTGTTTGCGACCGGCTGCCGTTTTTTTCCATCTATCCGGATTTTCAATATTCCACCCTCAACTTCTGGCCAAAACCGAGCCTTGAGTGTCTTTCCATTGAGCAAGCGCGGGTTCCTGTGACCCTTGTGCACGGTGGCAAAGACTCCATAATTGCTGTCAGCAATGCAAGAGAGTTGCGGCAGAGGCTGAAATCCGGCGGACGGTTGGTCATTCAGGAAGGGGTCGAACACGGCCGTGTCTCAGTTAATCTAGTCGCCGATGAACTGAAGGCCTTCTCCCAAGCTTCGAAATTCGGTATTTAATCTTGGACTACGCACTGCCTAGTGCGCAGCACACCAGGCACGAACGGGTTGAGACGTGTAGTAAGTCCCAGACATCCGAGCCGGAGAGGGCTGGCGGTATAGCCCGTGAGAATGTCCGCACTCCAGAGTCACTTAAGACAAGCAAGCACAGCGAGCAGAAAACGGCTCAGGCTGAAGAGACTCCCGCCAGGGAAGGGGATAAGTCGGGCAAGCAAAATATTGAGGCGGCAGTGTCCGGCACCGCCGGTGCTTTCGCTATAAGCTCGGCTTTGCGTGGTGCCATAGAAGAGACCGGCGTTAAGGTCGAGACCACTCAGCCCGTCCCCGATGAGGCAGTCAACTACAAGCGCCCCGGAGGCAAGACAACCTGCCTGATGGTGAAACACCGCGTCGCTTTAATGCCGGCGAAAACCAGTTACTGGAGCGGTCTATCCTGGAGCGTCCCAAGATCTGACTGGCACTGCCCGTGATGGAAAGTGATATTCCGCCCCTGGTCCTCAAGCAGTCTAATAACATGGCACCAGATTCAAGAAGTGTGGCGACTTTGTCTCAGGCAATGCGCCAAGACCGGCAATAGTTATTGCGGTGCGGCGCCGGGATGGTAGCATTGAATACGGCTGGATTGTTGCCGGTAAGAACAAAGATGGTACCTTTAAGGTGGTCAAGGTTGACGGCGTCAAGAAAGAAGTGAAGATGTCCGATCTCTATAATGATCCGATGATCTGGTAGTTGCAAGACAAGATAAGGATCTGGTGTGAAAACTACAACCTGGATTGGTTTGAGGCGGGGTTCCTATCTTATAACCGAGGAACTGGGCGGTGGTCCCTTCTCAACCACTTATAAGGGTGTCGAGGATGATACCGGCAATAGTATCATCTATAAAGTGGCTGCCAGAGCGGAGGAAGTAGAGTTACCCGGTAAGGCGGCCAACTCTACTGTTTCATTGATGCAGTTCACAGGCAGTTGGGGTGCGGTTGCTCCGGATACGGCAGCGCTCTTGCTGGCTCAGGCTCAGCGCTTACAGTCAGCCCAGGATAAGAGTTGGCTCAAGGTGCGGCAGTGTCAAGATTCGGCGGCAGTAACTTTCTTCAGTGCTGATTTCTTTCAGGGCAAGACGCTCCGATCAATGCTGGCAGAGGGCTTGGATTCGCTTTTGCCGCTGGTGGAGTGCCTGAAGGCTTTGAATCGCTTGAGCAAGCAGGAAGGCTTTAAATATCATGGAGATTTGAAACCGGATAATATCCTGGTTGCTTCAGATAATTCCATCTTGCTCATTGATCCTGGGCATTTCGATGATCTGCGTAGCGTGCATGGCAATACCGCACCAATGGTGGTGACAACGCCGGCTTATTATCCAGGCCTTTTGCCCAACGATCTTCTGGCGATGGGTATAATTTTGCATGAGACTTTGACTGGTTACAATCCCTTTGCCGAGCGCCGTTCTCTTGATGAAATCGAGAACGCCAGGCTCAGTGATGAACTCAGGCAGCGTATTCTTATGAACGAGATGACCGGAAACTTTTTCTATTCTTCCCTGGCTACTCTCTTGCCTCCCTCCAGGGTCAATCCGGCCATCACGGCCTCTCTGGAAAGCATCATTTTGAAGGGGCTGGGTGTGAAGTTTCAGCCGGACGGAACCCTCGATTGTCAGCCGGGTTACGGTAACTTCCTGGCTTTTGCCGCCGCCTTGATGAATTTCATCGAGGGGCTGTGAGACGAAAAGAAAGCCGCCCCACAGGGAGCGGCTCTCTTGCTTAGCTTTTGCCTTTGATTTCGCTTATTTCTTGCCGGCTGCGGCTGCTTCTTTCGGTGTGGGAGCAGCTTTGGGGGCTACGACCTTGACCACGATTTCATCGAGGGGATTCAAGATCTTGATGGTAGGAGGCAATTTGATGTCGCCGAAGTGGATGGCGCCTTCCATGTTTTCGATCATAGACATATCTACTTCTACGAAATCAGGAATTTCACTGGGGAGACATTCCAGTTCTGCTTCCTGGTAGTTTTCTACGGCCTGACCGCCGGCATGAATAGCGGCACTGGCGCCCACATATTTGAGAGGAACGGAAACTGTAAGTTTCTTGTCGAGGTTGACTCTGTAGAGCTCAACGGTGTAGACGAAGTCTTTGGTTGACTTGCGCTGCACCTGGCGGATCAGTCCATTGACTGTGGTGCCTTCATAATCGAGCTCGATCATGTGTGAATAGGCAGCTTGCGGCAAGCGGCTGAACTCTTTGGCGCAGAGCTGCACGTTCTCAGATGCCACACCGGCTCCGTAGAGGGTACCGGGGATGAAACCTTCGCGTCTCAACTGGTTCGGTGTCTTAGCCTCGCGTTTCGAGACTGCCAGTTTGATTTTCTCCATGACTATTTTCCTAACCTATCAAAGGTGTTTTTACTTGGCGATAACGTGATTGAACTCTGGCTCTTCAGGCTTGGCCGGAAAAGCAGAACTGGGGCGCAAGGATTCGAACCTCGGAGTGCCTGGACCAAAACCAGGTGCCTTACCACTTGGCGACGCCCCAATAGAGACCCTCAAGGCCCTGAAGCCAGAAGGTAACGATGCATTCTATTGAATGATATACATTCGTGTCAATGTAATAAGCGCTTCTATTCCGCAATGTTAAACGAAACTAGCGCTTAGATTTGCCCCCGGGCCTGGTTGGCTTGCTCCAGCAGGGACCTGGCGAAGGTTAAAGACTCTTCACTAGCATTGCCGCTGGCCATGGAAGCAAGAGATCTTAGGCGCATTTCATCATCCAGCCGGGACACCGTCACCACCGTTTCGTCTTTCTTGTGCTCTTTCTTGACTTCCAGGTAGTTGTCGGCCACTGCCGCTACGATGGGCTGGTGGGTGATGCAGAGAATTTGATGGGATTTGGAGAGAACGGACAGCTTGTCTCTTACGGCATTCAAGACGCGGCCTGACAGACCGGTGTCGATTTCGTCGAAGATGACGGTGGAGACGTGATCGGCCGAAGCAAAGATGGTCTTGATGGCCAGCATGATACGCGACAATTCACCGCCCGAGGCAATTTTCGAAAGAGGCATGGGTGGCTGCCCGGGGTTGGGAGAAATGAGAAACTCCAGGCGGTCCGTGCCGTTTGGTCCGCTTGCCGGTAGCTCCTGGAAGGCGATTTCGAAGCGGCACTTATCCATACCCAGGTCTTTGAGATGACTCTCTACCTGTTTCGAGAGGCTCTGGGCCAGCTTTTTACGCTTATCGCTCAGACCGGCGCACTGGCTCAGTAATTCTTTTTCGAGGCGAGTAAGTTCGTCTTTGATTTTTTCCGTTTCCAGGCTGCTGTTTTCAAGCTTTTCCACTAGCTCGGCCAGTTCCAGTTCTTTATGTCTGGCATCGGCCAGGCGCGGCCCGTATTTGCGTTTGACGCTTGATAATAACGCCGCTCTGGCTTCCAGCTCGCTCAAGGTACCGGGATCGGTGTCGAGGCTGTCGCCGTAGCGCCTCAGACCGAGGCTGGCTTCTTCGATATTGGCCAGACCGCTGCGCAGGCTCTCTACCAGTGACTCCAGGCTGGGATCGAAACGCAGGGATTTCTCAACTTCTAAGAGGGCTTTTTGCACCATATCCAGGGCACTGAGACCGTCTGTGATATCGCCGCCGGTGAGAAGTTCCTGGGCGGTGAGGGCCTGGCTTTTAAGATCTATGGCATTGACCAGAACGCTTATCTCCCGCTCCAGCTCTTCGTCTTCCGTATCGGAAAGGAGTTCGGCTTCGGTCAGTTCTTTCAACTGAAAATTGGCGAAGTCGAGAGACTTGAGACGGTCTTCTTCCGACATGGTCAGTCCATTCAGTTCGGCCGAAAGATCTTTGTGTCTCAAGTAGAGCGTGCGAACTTTATCTACTACTTTCTGATGGGCATCACCACCCAGCCCATCCAGAAGCTCCAGTTGAGACTGAGGCGTCATGAGGGTGCGCGCTTCGTGTTGGGCGTGTACGGTCATGAGCATGCCTCTCAGTTCAGAGACAATGGCGCTGTTCACGAGGGTGCCGTTTACCCGAACTTTACTGCCGCTCTTGCTTATTTCCCGCGCGACTACCAGTTCTTCGCTTTCATCATCGGCTAGTAGTTCTTCTTGTTTGAGATAGGCCAGAACATGAGGACCGGCCAGAAAGCAGGCTTCGATGGCGGCCTTTTCTTTGCCGGGACGAATAATGGAGGGCGCTACCTTGCCGCCGAGAACGGCACTGAGCGCATCCATAAGAATTGATTTGCCGGCACCGGTTTCGCCGGTGAGCACATTTAATCCGCTGGTCCATTCCACCAGGGTATTTTCAATGAGAGCGAAGTCTCTGATGTGTATACTTTTGAGCATGCACCGTATATAGGGTCAATAGGGAACCGGCTGTAGTCGGCAAAAATACAGCGACTGGTTCCTATAATAACTGGATTTGGCCGGACGTAAAGACCCTGTTTACCCTGCTTATAGGCTTTGCAGAAGTCGGCAGGCTTCTTGCAGCTTTTCTCGGCAGGGACCATCTGCAGCAAGCAGGGCTTCTTCCAGCAGTTCTTTCAGCCGGTCCTTAACGCTGATTTCGTCTTCGCCCTTTTTCCTGGCTTTGAGCGGCACCAGATTTTCACCAAGCCCGTGCAGTCTGGCTTTGCCGGTAATTTTTACCGGCTGACCGTCCTCGTCAAACTTGTAGCCGCGCTTGAAGAGTTCTCCCCGCACATCGTTTGGGGAGATGCTGTACATCTCCATGGCACCGCGGCAGACCTTTTGCCAGTCCGCACCCGAGAGGGCCTGTCTTGCCACCATATCCAGTACCAACTCCTGCATGGAAGGAGTTTCCACTCGCCGTTTTTCTTCCGCTGTAGCCGGTCTGGTTGGGGAGAACTTGGAGAGGGATGCTAAATTGATGCCGCAAACGGGGCAGAAGCTCCATTTGGACTCCACTTCCAGGTGGCAATTTTTGCAGTTCAAAGTGATCTCTTCAAAACCCTATTTATATATTGCGGACCTTCAGGCCGTGGCCAGAGCGGCATGGTTGTGAATGGAGACCTGGGCTGCTACTTGCTTGGCTATTTCCATGAAGGCTCTGGTGACCGGGCTATCGGCATCGGCTTCCACGATGGGAACGCCGCTGTCGCCGCCCATGCGCACAGCCGGATCGAGGGGAATTTCGCCCAGGAAAGGCACTTCCGTTTCCTCGGCCAGGCGCTTACCGCCGCCTCTTCCAAAGATTTCAAATTGCTCGCTTGAGCCTTTGGGCTGGAAATAACTCATATTTTCGATGAAGCCCAGAATTGGCACTTCCATTTTCTGGAACATGGTGAGACCGCGCATGCCGTCCAGAAGCGCTACTTCCTGAGGGGTGGTGACGATGACGCCGCCGGAGAGCTGGGTGGCGGAAGCCATGGTCAGTTGCGCATCACCGGTACCCGGGGGCATGTCCACGATCAAGTAATCCAGTTCGCCCCATTCCACGTCGCGCAGGAACTGGCGAATACCTTTGTCGAGCATGGGACCGCGCCAGATGAGCGGGGTGTCCTTGGGCACGAAGAAGGCCATTGAGATGCATTTTACGCCGTGATTTTCGGCGGGAATGATGCGGGAATCTTTGGCTGTGGGTTCGTAGTTATCCACACCCATCATGATCGGTACGTTGGGACCGGTAATATCGGCATCGAGGATGCCCACTTTAGCGCCGAGCTTAGCCAGGGCTACTGCCAGGTTTACCGAGACCGTCGACTTGCCCACACCACCCTTGCCTGAGGTGACGGCAATCAGATGTTTGATGCCCGGGATTGGTTCCTTATCGCCGTTCTTGCGCTGATTGGGAACCTGGGCCAGGGTTTCCATTTCCACCGTTTCGACGCCGGGGAGAGCCAGCACCGCATCTTTGCACTCCTGTTCCATTTTTTCTTTGACGGGACAGGCCGGTGTGGTCAAAGTTAGTTTGAAAGAAACTTTGCCGCCGTTAATCTGAATTTCGGAAATGAAACCGAGGGAGACCACGTCGATATTGAGGTCGGGGTCCATCACTGTGGAAAGCGCCTTTTTGACATCGCTTTCAGTAAGTCCGCTCTTCTTCACAAACATAATGCACCTTAAACTCTCGAGACACTGACATCGTCAGAGATCATAGCCTCAAAATGAGCAGGTGAGCGGCAACCTAATAAATTATTGAGGCTTTTGAGCCAGTTTCATGGCGTTTTGCAAATGTTCCTGGCTGCTCTTGATGTCCGGATGATCGGGGCTGAGGAGTTTTTCGCGGATGAAAAGAGCCTTCTGGAAGTGCTGTACGGCGGCTTCTGATTTAGAACCGCCGGCATCTTCCAGAATCAGTCCGAGTATGTCATTGGCTTCGGCAATCTCCGGATGATTCGGAGGCAGGCACTTGCTCTGAATGTCCAGGGCATGTCTGACCAGTGTTTCGGCCGAATCGAGATGCTTCAGTCGTCTTTGCAGTTCGGCCTGTCCCATGAGGGTCTTGGCTGTCAGGCGGTGTTGCCTTCCCAGCTTGGAAAGGCGAATCTTGAGGGCTTTATCAAAGTAAGGAAGGGCCTCGGCCAATTTGTTCTGTTCTCTCAGATTGGCTCCCAGATTGTTATAGTCGCAGGCTGTGTCAGGATGGTCCTGACCTAGAACGGCCAGATCGAGTTTGAGGGCTTCCCGGTAATAGCTGTCGGCTTTTTCGTATTGTCTGGTTTCGCGGTAGAGCCCCCCGATATTGGCAAGAATATAGGCATTGTCCACATCACCCTTGCCCACCACTTTTTCATTCAGTTTGAGGGCCTGGAAATAAAGATTCTCGGCTTCTTTGTACTGTCCCTGGTCGCATTTGAGTTTGGCCATGCCGCAGAGAAACTTGGCTAGCTGCGGTGAATCCGGTTGTTTGACCTTTGTCTGCCAGATGGACAGCGCCTGTTTGTACTCGGCTTCGGCTTCCTGATAGCGCCCCATCTCTCTCAAGAGGGCCGCTAGATTATTGTGTACCACTGCTCTTTCCGGGCGATTCTCCGGAAAATTTCTGGCGGCGGCGGTGATGGTCTGGCGGTAGTAGGGCTCCGCCTCTTGGTAGCGACCTTGCTGCCGGTAGAGTTCGGCTAGATTGTTCGTGACCCTGACCGTGCGCTTATCGTACTGGTAGTCGGGACCAAAGCTGCGGCATTGTTCCAGGGCTTCCTTCATATAGGTTTCGGCCCGGGGATAGTCACCTTGCTTGAAGCAGGCTTCGGCATTGCCGATGGCGCTGTAGTAGGGCACCGAGGTGATGCCCAGAAATAAGGCATAGGCGAAACTGAGCCCGTAGACACCGCGCCGGTACCACTTGTATTTTGGATTGTCGAGGACCTTCTCTTTGAAGGTCTGCTGCCATTTTTTGATGTCCATGGTAAATCGCAGCCCGGCTTGAGGCGGGGCATGAGCAAGGGTTGAAATTGGTAGTAAGTAAAGTTAGCTTAGCGGAATTCCGGCGGAAGTCAAGCGGCTCCTTCTGTCTTTCTGCCCTTAGCGAATGCTGAGGGTGGAAAGCAGTAAATCTTCGAAGCCCTGCTTATTTACCTGGGTGGCCAGTTGTACTTTCTTGCCGAAAAGGGCCTGTGATGTGCGCCCCATTGTTTTGCCAGAGGTGGAAACATCTATTTTGATGTCTTTGAATGTGAAAAGCCCTGGTTCAATGGCTACAGCCGCTGTAATGGTGTCCCAGAAATAGTAGTCGAAGCCTTTCACCAGCGACCAGAGCTTGGCGGCCAGTGCCGACGCCCTTGAGCGTTCCGCCTGCGCTTCCAATTTACCGATGAAGTCTTTGGTGACCGGCATTTCATTGGTGAGATCCAGGGTGATTAGCTTGATTGGCAGTTTTGTATCGACGATCTGTTTGAAGGCTAGAGGGTCGGCATAGACGTTCCATTCGGCGGAACCTTCGTGTCCCGGCTCTTCCACATTGCCCTTCACGGAAACGGCACCACCCATGATGATGAACTCCTGAATCTTCTCTTTCAGTTCCGGGTGCGCCTCGAGCAGTCTGGCCATATTGGTGAGCGGACCGGTCGTGACCACGGTGAGCGGCATTTTGGAGTTGGAAAGGCAATCTAGAAAGACCGAATCTATGCGTCTGGGGCGCCCCTGCTGGTAAGGCTTCTTCAAATAGTTGTCTTCGAAAAGCGGCAATTCGTTGATGATGTAAGATTCTCGACGCCAGTTGTCGGGAAATTGATTGGGGACCTCATCTTCCGTTACGGCGATTTCAGGACCGTCTATATCGAGGAAGGTGGCAATTTTCTGCGTGGCTTCAAAAATTTGCGGCGCGTAGCAGTCACCATTGGTAATACCAACTGCTTGCAGGTCGATTTCAGGACTGAGCCAGAGCAGAATGCAACTGAGCAAATCGTCGACGTGGCCGTCATGGTCATGAATTACGGTTCTGGGCATGTTTTAAGTTTACTCATCCGTCTCCCCGATTTCATTAGATTACGGGGGCGGAGCGGATTTCTTTGGCGGCTCAAAAGCGGCGGAGGCGGCAATTAGCGTACCGGCCCGTAAAAGAACCGGTCAGAATTTGCTCTCTTGTTAAGAACTATTTAGGAAAGTCCGACCTAAAGAATGCCCAGATCCATTTTTGCTTCTTCGGAAGCCATGGTCTTGGGGTCCCATCTTGGGATCCAGACCAGCTGCACATTCACCTCTTTGGCCCAGGGCAATTTCTTGACTGCCTGGTGGCACTGGGCTTGAATTACGGCACCGACCGGGCAGCCCGGCGACGTCAGGGTCATCTTGACCACCACATTATTGTTGTCGATTTTGACGTCGTAGATCAGTCCAAGGTCGACGACACTAATGCCCAGCTCCGGGTCCACTACTTCTCTGAGACATTCGTAGACGAGATCTTCCTGGAGGGTTGAAACCATAGCCTTTTCCTCTGTTACTTTGAATCGCTAAGGGTAGAGCTGAGACCTGGCTTTGCCCCGGCTGTTTCGAGACCCTCTAGAAGGGTGTTCCAGGGCAAAAGGGCGCATTTTATGCGTACCGGATACTTCTTGACGCCGCGCAGGGCCTCAAGATCTTCCATCTCTTCATCCAGGGGAAGCTCTTCTCCCTTGGTGAGCATCATATTTTTGAAGCTTTCGATGATTTCTTTAGCCCGCTCCACGGTTTGACCGAGAATAGCTTCCGACATCATGGAACCGGAAGCTGTGTTTATGGAACAGCCATGGGCATTCATTTTGATATCTTCAATAAGCCCCGCCTCGTTCACCTTCAGGTAAAGGGTGAGTTCGTCGCCGCAGAGCGGATTGACACCCTCCACAGAGGTGGTGGCGTTTTCAATACAGCCGTGATTGCGAGGGTTGTGATAGTGGTCGAGAATGGTTTCCCGATAAAGATCATCTACAAGCGACATTTCCCATAACCTTATCTGCTTCTCTGAGGGCGGCCATCAGCATATCTACTTCCACGAAAGTATTGTAGATGTAGAAGCTGGCTCTGGCGGTACCCATGACTTTCAAGTCTTTCATGAGGGGTTGGCAGCAGTGGTGCCCGGCCCTTATGGCAATACCGGCATCAGACAAAATCTGCCCCAGATCATGGGGATGGATGTCGGGCATATTGAAGGAAACTACGCCACCTCTTTTAGTGGCATCTTTGGGTCCGTAAATAGTGATGCCTTTCAATTCCTTGAGGCGACTGAGTGCGTACCTGGTGATTTCCACTTCGTGCTCGCGCACGGTCTCCATACCGAGAGCGTTCAGGTAATCGATGGCCTGTCCGCTGGCGATTACGTCGGCGATATTGGGAGTACCGGCTTCAAACTTCCAGGGCAGCTCGTTGTAGCGCGAGCGCTCACGGGCCACCGAGCTGATCATGTCGCCGCCGTACATGAAAGGCGGCATGGCGTTTAGAAGTTCCTTCTTGCCCCAGAGCACGCCCACGCCGGTAGGACCGAGCATCTTGTGCATAGAGAAAGCGAGAAAATCTACTTCCAAGTTCTGCACGGAAGTCTCCAGGTGCGGTACGCCCTGGGCGCCGTCCACCAGCACTACCGCTCCCTGCTTGTGAGCCAGGCGAGCCAGTTCTTGCACAGGAGTGATGGTGCCCAGAACGTTGGACATCTGGGTGATGGTGAGAAGTTTGGTGCGGGGACCGATAAGTTTAGCGGCGGTCTCCATATTGATTTCACCGTCTTCGGTGAGGTCGAGGAAGACCAGCTTGGCTTCTCTTTCCTGGGCCAGAACTTGCCAGGGAACCAGGTTGGAATGGTGTTCCATGGGCGAGAGCACAATCTCGTCTCCGGGCAAGACATTTTGCCGGCCCCAACTGTAGGCCACCAGGTTGATTGCTTCCGTGGTGCCACGGGTGAAGATGATTTCGCAAGACTCGCGGGCGTCGATGAAACGGCGTACCGTTTCGCGGGTGCCTTCGTATAGGGCTGTGGCTTCTTCCGAGAGTGTATGGATACCACGATGCACGTTGGCGTTGTAACGCTGGTAGTATTCATTCAAGCAATTGATCATGGATAGCGGCTTCTGGGATGTAGCGGCGTTATCCAGATAAACCAGGCGCTTGCCGTCTATTTCCCGTCGCAAAATGGGAAAGTCTCTGCGGATTTTCTCTATGTCGAGACTGGACATGGTGGCTGTCTCTCTTTCTTTGCTGTAGGAGTGAGGCAAGTCTGGCTCCGTTTCTGATGTTTTTAGAGGATGATTGAGGGTTTGCATAGCGCTTTTTACTCTAGCGAAACAAAGATGTCGGAGCCCTGGACGTCTACTTTGTAGGTTGGTACCGGTAGTACCGCCGGCAGTGACATGGCTTTGCCTGTGGTGACGTCGAAACGAGCGCCGTGCCTGGGGCATTCTATCTGGCAACCGTTTAGCTCGCCTTCGCCCAGGGGACCGTCGTCGTGGGTACAGACATCTTTGACGGCGTATATTTTACCGTCTACATTACAAAGGGCTATTGCTTCTTGCCCCAGGTTGAAAACCTTGACCTTGCCGGGTTCGACTTCGTCTAGCCGGGCTATTTTGACGCTACCGAGGCTGTTGGTCATAGTTCAAGCCCCTCTTAGCTTTTGTGCAGTTTGTCTGAGGTGAGCGCAGCCAGGAAATTCACTACACCCTGTATGGGAATTGTATCCAGTACTTGTTGGAAGAAGCCTGTAACAATCAGTTCTTCCGCTTCCGGCGCGGTCAAACCGCGGCAGGTCAGGTAGAAGAGCTGTTCTTTGTCTACGGGAGAAACTGTGGCTCCGTGTGAGCATTTGACGTCGTCGGCAAGAATCTCCAGTTTCGGTATGGAATCGGCTTTCGCTTCCTTCCCAAGCAGTAAGTTCTTGTTCGACTGGTAGGCGTCGGTGCGCTGGGCTACTTTGTCGACTTTGACGATGCCCTGATAGATGGAGGCGGATTTGTCTTTGAGGGCAACCCGGAAATTGATATTGGATGTGGTATCAGGTGCGGCATGCTCGGCAATTGTATTGTAAGCGTAGCGCTCGGCGCCTCCGCCGAATACAACGCCTTTGACGGCGGCGTGAGCGCCTCTATCCATAAGGATCGTCTCGATATCGGATTTGGTTTGTTTACCACCCAGACCGGCGGTGCTGAAGTCTATGACGGCGTCTCTGGCCACATAGGCTCTCACCCGGTTGACGAAAAATACTTCCGGTCCCAGATTGGTCACTTCCGCCACCGATACTTTGGCGCCGGCGGCAATATGGAACTCCACTACAGAGGCAGCCAGAACCGTTTCAGTTGCCTCGGCGGTCTTTTCCGACGCGACGATGGATACGAAATTGATGGAGGCGTTTTCTTCTACGTTAATGATGACGCGAGGAAAGACTGCCAGCCCGGACGGATCTTTAGCGGCCGTTGTGGCCTTCTCCGGTAGGTTGAGCATCATTACCACCGGGGCTTCCACTCTGGTGTTCTTCGGCACGTGTACGAAGAGACCGCCGCCGGCCAGGGCTTCATTCATGAGGGTGAATTTGTCCTGGATGCCGCGCTTTTCGGCAAAGAGCTTCTCCAGAACGGCTTTATGACTTTCCACGGCCTGGGCAAAGGGGCTGACCACCACTTTGGCGGTGCTCAGCTCTGCTTCCACTGCTACGCTCATCTGACCACTGGCGTAGTCTTCCACATAGATAGCACCGGGCTTAGCCAGATCTTTCAGCGCGGCGGTGAGAAGGGCCGGTGTGCTCGCTGATTTGCCTTCCTTGAGCGGAGCGGCCGGGCAAAGTTTACCAAGATCCAGTTTGCCTACCAGGGTGGCGCGCCAGTCTTCGTCTTTGACTGTGGGCATGGGGCACTGCAAGTAGCTTTCCCAGGCCGACAGGCGTTTATCTTTCAGCCAGTTCGGCTCACCATTGAGGCGGCAGAGGTCTTCCACCTTCTCTCTGGCGATGGTGCTGACTTGTAAGTTATCCACCTGTAATGACTCTGACATAAACTTGACCAGTTCCTCTTGTGTTGTTTCCTTAACCGACTGAGCCTTCCATTTCGAGCTGAATCAGGCGATTCAGTTCGACGGCGTACTCAAGCGGCAATTCTTTAGTGAAGGGTTCGAAGAAGCCGTTTACGATCATGGCTGTGGCTTCATCCTGGGTTAGACCACGGCTCATCAGGTAGAAGAGCTGCTCTTCGCCCACTTTGGAAACCGTGGCTTCGTGTTCGATGCTTACTTCTTTCTCGTCTATTTCCATGGTGGGATAAGTGTCGGAGCGCGACTTCTCATCGAGGAGGAGGGCGTCGCACTTAACCGAGGATTTGACGTTTTTGGCGTCCGGATAGACCTTGATCAGACCACGGTAAGAAGTTCTGCCGCCGTTTTTGGAGATGGACTTGGAGACGATGATTGATGTCGTATCCGGTGCGCCGTGAATGATCTTGGCGCCGGCATCCTGGTGCTGATCTTCGCCGGCGAAGGCGATAGATAACACTTCACCATGGGCTCTCGGTCCCATCAGATAAATGGCCGGATATTTCATAGTCAGCTTGGAGCCGAGGTTGCCGTCTACCCATTCTACTTTGGCGTCTTCGTGAGCTACGGCGCGCTTGGTCACCAGGTTGTATACGTTTCTGGACCAGTTTTGAATGGTGGTGTAACGGATATGAGCGCCTGGTTTGGCGATTAACTCAACCACTGCCGAGTGCAGGGAATCGGATGAATAGACCGGTGCCGTACATCCTTCGATATAGTGCACGAAGCTGCCTGGTTCGGCGATGATCAAGGTGCGTTCGAACTGACCCATGTTCTCGGCATTGATGCGGAAATATGCCTGCAAGGGAATTTCTACCTTGACGCCCGGCGGTACCCAGATGAAACTGCCGCCGGACCAGACGGCGGAGTTGAGGGCTGAGAATTTATTGTCGGCAGCCGGAATGACTGTGGCGAAGTGCTCGCGCACAATGGCTTCGTGCTCTCTCAAGCCGGAGTCCATGTCGAGGAAGATGACGCCCTGGGCTTCCAGGTCTTCGCGAATAGAGTGGTAGACCACTTCCGATTCATACTGGGCGGTGACACCGGCCAGGAATTTTCTTTCGGCTTCGGGAATGCCGAGGCGGTCAAAGGTATTCTTGATGTTGTCCGGCACATCTTCCCAGTTTTTCTCACCTTTCATGGAAGGCTTGATGTAATAGAAGATGTTCTGGAAGTCGATATCGTTCAGCATCTGGCAGTTGCCCCAGGTGGGCATCGGCTTCTTCATGAAGATATCGAGAGCCTTGAGGCGGAAATCCAGCATCCACTGGGGCTCTTTTTTCATGGCCGAGATTTTCTCGACGATTTCTCTGGTCAGACCACGACCGGATTTGAAGATGTAGTCTTCTTCGTCATGGAAGCCGTATTTGTAATCGTTGCCGATTTCGTTCAGGCTGAGATCGGGCGTGGCCTGATCTTCTTTAGTTTCTGCGCGTGACATAAATGCCTCCTGCCTTTCCTAAACCGAAACGGCCTGGTTGACGGTCGTGTCCTGTACCCATTCGTAGCCGCGGCTTTCCAGTTCGAGGGCCAGCTCTTTGCCGCCGGAGGTGATGATTTTG
Source organism: Candidatus Obscuribacter sp. (assembly GCA_016712465.1). Lineage (GTDB taxonomy): Bacteria > Cyanobacteriota > Vampirovibrionia > Obscuribacterales > Obscuribacteraceae > Obscuribacter. The sequence continues at coordinate 5,069,823 of JADJQZ010000001.1, read as the reverse complement.
CCGTCCTGGAAGACATGCACAAAGTCGGGCTGCACGTAGTCGAGCATGCGCTGATAGTGAGTGATGAGAAGGATGGCGGTCTCGGGGGAGACCATGGCATTGACGCCTTCTGAAACGGTTTTGAGGGCGTCGATATCGAGACCGGAGTCGGTTTCGTCAAGCACAGCCAGGGATGGCTTGAGCAGGGAAAGTTGCAAGATCTCCAGGCGCTTCTTCTCACCACCGGAGAAGCCGTCATTGACATAGCGGGAGAGAAACTCGTCTTTGACGCCCAGTTTGGCCATCAAGGCTTTCAGCTCCTGGCGGAATTCCTTCACCGGGATTTCTCTGCCGCGGCAGGCATTGGTGGTTTTGCGCAGGAAGTTGGAAACGGAGACGCCGGGAATGGCGACGGGATACTGGAAAGCAAGAGCAATACCCAACTTAGCTCTCTCGTCGGGAGACATCTGGGAAATCTCTTCACCTTTATAGAGCATTTTGCCGCTGGTCACTTTGTAGCGGGGGTGCCCCATGACGGTGTACGAGAGAGTCGATTTGCCGGAACCGTTGCGACCCATGATGGCGTGGATTTCACCAGCTTTGATGGTGAGATTCACTCCCTTCAGAATTTCCTTGTCCTCCACATTCACATGCAGATCGACAATTTCCAAAATGGGCTTTTGCGCGGTCATCTATGGTTTCCCCTTAAACTGGCGGTGAATAACTTCTCAAGATAAGAGATTCAGGTATCTATAATTACGCATTCTATTTATACGCTCTACTCTTGGGAACGAGCCTTAAAGCTTTCCAACCTTCGGCGCAGAGCATTTTATAGATAAAATAGTATCAAAAATAGAATATGTTTGCCCCGGTTCTTTATAATGTATTTGGATATAGCAATTTCTGGGGCTTGAGGCTCTGCTACGGGCAAGTTGTCAGCTATTCGACCGGCCGAATCGGTATCTCTCCGGCAATTTTTCGATGCCCTGTGCGGTCAATAAAAACTGCCTCAGCTTTCCTAAAAGCCAATTTTCAGCAACATAACTCAATCAAAAGCCGAATCTAAAAATGATCACACAGCCCCTGGGCGACGCACCGGAAAAGACTCAAGAAGCACTGCTGCTTTATCTGAAGCGGCAGGGTGAGTTGACCGTGGCCGATCTATGTGGATTCCTGGGCATCACCTCGATGGCCGTGCGCCGCCATCTGGCTCATTTGCAGAAAGACGGCCTGGTGGAAGCCCGCATGGTCAGGCAGTCTCGGGGGCGTCCTACCTATCGATACAAATTGTCCGACAAGGCTGAGGGTCTTTTCCCCTCAGCCAGTGCCAATTTGGCGGAAGATATTCTGGATGCGGTTTTGGAGACAGCCGGACACAAAGGTGTGATGGACTTGCTCAACCTGCGTAACCAGAAGCGTCTTGAGAAATTAGGCGCTCGCATCGCCGGCAAAAATTTGAAGGAGCGAGTGGCGGAAGTATCCCGCATCTTCTCCGAAGACGGCTATATGACTGAGTGGGAAGAATTGCCGGACGGCAATTTCCTTATCTACCAGAGGCATTGTGCCGTGCACGATCTGGCCAACAAATTCAGGCAGGTCTGCGCCATGGAGCCCAGTTTGATTGAATCGCTTTTAGGCGTGAAAGTGACCAGGGAAAAGTATATCTTGCGTCAAGATCCGCTCTGCGCCTATCTTGTGCACACAGAGTCGCAAGCCGTTTAGCTTTTAGATGCCCTTCAACTGCCAGAAGCTGGCGGGGGTGCGGGGCGAGATAATGGAAAGCTTGACGAAGTTGGCCGGACCGCGGGCGGCAATGGGCAGTCCACCTGTGATAATCAGCTTGTCTTTGGCTTGCACGAAGCCTTTCTTGAGCAAGGTGTCTTCCACCAGGGCCAGGGTCGATTCCGAGTCGGAGACTTCCGTGAGCATGACCGGCGTTGTACCCCAGGTCAGGGTCAGTTGCCTGTAGACATGGGTGAGCTGGGTGAGAGCCACAATCGGTGCCGGCGGGCGGAATTGCGAAATGAGCCGGGCAGTGGAGCCGGACTTGGTGAAAGTCGCGATGGCTTTAGCATCCATGTCGACAGCCATGGCGCAGGCGGCGTGGGCGACGGCATGGGCGGAAGAATAGAGTTCATGCTCGTGTAACTTGGAGCGGTCCTGGCTGTTTTCCGCTTCAAAAGCGATCTTATCCATCATGTGCACCGCTTCCACCGGATAAGCACCCATGGCCGTTTCTTCCGAAAGCATGACGGCGTCGGTGCCGTCGAAGATGGCATTGGCTACGTCGGAGGCTTCGGCGCGGGTGGGGCGAGGGTTGTTAGCCATAGAATCGAGCATCTGGGTGGCCGTGATAACCGGCTTACCCTTGGCGTTCGCCCTTCTTGTAATGAGTTTCTGCGCCGGGGGCACTTTCTCCGGCGGCAACTCCACGCCCAGATCGCCGCGGGCGATCATAACGGCGTCGGTGACATTGAGAATTTCTTCCAGATTTTCGACGGCCTCAGGCTTTTCCAGTTTGGCTATGACCATGACCGGCGGCCAGTGGTCGCCAATCTCTTCTTTCAGTTCGAGGATGTCCTGAGCGTCTCTCACGAAAGAGAGCGCTACGAAGTCTACTTCGCAGGCCAGTCCTATTTTCAAATCTTGCCTGTCTTTTTCAGTCAGGGCCGGAATCGAGAGGCGAACCCCCGGAATATTGATGCCCTGATGGTTTTTCAGGCTACCGCCGATGATGATCTCGCATTCCACGTCGGTGTCATTGGTTGACTTAACTTTCAGTTCAATAAGACCGTCATCGAGCAGAATGATGTCGCCTGGCTTCACTTCCTGGGAAAGGGGGGCGTAGTTGGTGCCCACGATTTCGTTTGTGCCTTCTACCTTGCGGTTGGTGAGGGTGAAGGTCTTGCCTTTCTCCAGCATCACCGGTTCGTTGTTTTTGAGCTTGCTGGTGCGCAGTTTGGGACCGGAGAGATCGAGCAAAATGCCGATGGGGTGTTCCATGCGGCTGCTCAACTCGCGAATGTCGGCGACCACGTCTTGAATGAACTCGGCGCTGGCATGGGAGCAGTTGATGCGAGCCACGTCCATGCCGGCATTGACCATCTCGCCTATGACCTGGGGATCCCGGCAGGAGGGGCCGATGGTGGCGATGATCTTGGTACGGGTGTTCCGCATGGTGGAATGGCTCGTCCTATGTGAAGGTTGTGCTGGTCGGTTCAATTCCGACTGAAGTCCGGTAGGGTTCATGCAAATGCTCTTATGTTCTAAGTCTGGCTCAGAGGTCAAAGGTACAACAGGGCGCAGGCAGGTTGAAAGGGGCAGGAGCCTTGGTTGAAGAAATATCAAGGTTTTAAGGTGGTAATCAGGCAATTTCATAATTGCGCCCCGGCTTGTCAATAGGCGATTGTCACTGCTTTCCTTGCCGGGGTCCCTTCCCGTTGCGGTGGCTTGCTATCATTGGCAAGCAGTTGCTTTCATGGGTGCTTTATGAAATCTATCGCCGTGGTTGTTGTTCTTCTTCTGGGTTTTGCCGCCGTACCTGCCGCCCTGGGGCAGAAACCTACCGGACCGGCCGCCAATCCGCCCTCGCCGGAAGAGAGGGCCGCGCAGATTGCCAAAATCAGAAGGGAATATCAGACCCCCGGTGTGAAGGTGGCCTCCACCCAGCCCTCCAATTTCCCCCTGCCGCCCTATACCAGTAATGTCACCGACAAGGGCTTTGTCCATTCCACTAAAGGAACGCCGGCAGCGGCCGTCACTATCTGCACCAAGGATGCACCGGATGTGGTGTACAAGTGGTACCTGGATGCTTGCAAGAAGGCCCAGCTTTCTACCAGCACCCCTACCGCTCAGGCCATGGCCAAGATGGGCAAGCAAGGCGATCTTTTCCTAATCACGGCCGAAAACCCCAAGCAGAAAATGAATATCACCTGTGTGCGCAATGCCAAAGACAATGGCACCATAATTAGTATCAATTGGTTTCTCAAGTAGCGGCAATTTAGTCTTCGTCCCGGAAGCCCAGTTTGGAGTATCTGTCTATGAGCGATTACGACAATGGTGCCTACCGACCTTACAGTTACGAAAATCAGAGGCGCGGCGCCTATCAGATTTCTGCCTTTGTAAGTTTGCTTGTAGCAATCGGCTGCCTGGTCTGTGTGATTCCTTTGCACTTGCAGGAAGGCTGGAGCCCGGTGAGCGGACGTTTCATTGAAGCGAAAGCTGAGGTCGAAAACCGCAGTGTGGTTGTTCGCTACAGCTATCTGGTGGACGGTAAGAACTATCAGGCAAGCGAGATTGAGAACTCTCGCAAGCCGGCGGAGCAGGCAGCCAAACTCACTAATACCTATGGCAAGTCGTTGACAATCCCGGTCTTTTACAATCCAGCGGAGCCCGCGCAGTCGCGATTGGGAATTCAAGATCTGAAGAAAGTAATTGTGTTTTATGAGGCGGTGCTTCTGGCTTGCTTGTTCATCTGGCTGGTATCAGTGCTTGCCTGGTTCAGCCGTACACGCAGCAGTGAGTCAAGCAGTGGTGTCGTCTCTTCCGCCTCAACAGTGCCTAACTCTCCTCTGGGTAGTATCGCTCCGGCAAAGCCTGAAGAGAGTATCAAGATCAAGGTGGAAGAGCGAGAAAAACAGCACGAAGCAGAGTAGTGAACATCTGCTTCGGCTTGTAATAGCAAGTTGTTTGACCGGTTTTACGGGAAGACCGACATACCCGGTACCTGTACTTCGGTCCAGCGCTTGACGCGGATCAGACCCAGGTTGCCGTTGTAGCCGCTTCCCGGTGTCCAGGCTACGTCTTTGTACCAGAAGCCCACCACCGGTAGAGGCACGGGAGTGCAAAAGGGATCGGGAACCACTGTGGACATGGGCGGGATACCGAGACCGGCAGGAAAGGTAGCGCCGTCGATAAGTTTGGTCTCGGTGCCGTCGGCATTTTGCGCGATCATGGTGGCCAGCCAGGGTGACTGGGCGATGGCTAGGGGCTGCGGTTTGCAAGCGAGATTCATGCCGTCTGGGCTGTAGAGATAAAAGTCTCTGACGCCGGAGACGAGTGCTAATATCGTTGTCGGATCAGCCAGGGCTGCATGCATATGGCCCTTGCTCTTTGTGTAGTTAGGAACAGTCATCATTTCATTACAGCGGTTGGTCAGGTAGTCTTCCACTTTGCTGCTATTGCCGCTGAAGGGCGGGTCGAATATGACGCCGTCCAGGGTTCTTCCAACCACATCCAGACCGATCAAAAAGGTGCCCGATACCGACACGCTCAGGGGTCCGCCGGCCGGCATGAGGCTAGTCTGTGAACTGGGAGTGTAGCCGTAACTCTGGGTGGACCATTTCAACATGGGGGTGGGGCTCAGGGGAAAGTACCAGTGCGATTCCATATCGTCGACGTGTATCTTCACAAATGAATGCGGCATCGAGAGCTGGAAGTTTTCCCTGGGATTGGTGAGCACCCAGGATGTGGCTTTCTGCCCATCGGGAGATTTCTTTATGGCTTCCCCTTCGCCGGAGAAGGCATTGGGTACAGCCTTGTTCCAGCCGAGAGGATTGTTCTTCATGGTCGAAGCTTCAAAGGTAGATCTTGAGACGTGGTGAGGCTTTTCATCAAACTTGAAAGGTACCTGCCAGAAGGTCTGGTTGCCTATCGTGAGAGGGATATAGCCTTTTAGAAAGTAAAGCTTCGATGCTTCCGGTGGAACCGGGTTCCGCGTGGACTGCGTAACATAGCTGTTGTTAAAATTGTAGCCTGGGGGCAGGTTGAAATTAGGCGGGCTGCCGTTCAAGGTGATATTGCTCTCGGCACCGCGCTCCATGAGGGAAGTTTCCCAGCCGTTGCCGGGCAGGGGTTTCACTTCGGCTCCCAGACCGAGCATACGCACCGAGTTTTGCGAGGCCAGATTGGCGAAAAACCCGTGCAAGTTAGTTTGGTTGTTGAGTTTGTCGGTGAGTTGATCGCTGACTGATTGGGCCTGGTTGAAGGCTTGCTGGGCATTGCCGGGCCCCGAGCCGGCATTGCCGTCTGATTGCGCGGCGGCGGCATTGATGGCAATAAGCATGGCCTTGCCCCACATGCGGTTGACGCGCTTCAAATTGATGATGCCGTCGCCCATGTTGTAGCTGGCCGGTTCATCGCAGGTAACATCCCAGAAACAAGAGGTGGGACCACCCGGCAGTATCACCGACACCTGAGCATTGCTTTTGTCCAGAACTTGCTTGGCGACGTTCAGTACACCGGCATCGACGGCGTTTTTGGTTTCTTTCTGGGCGCCCATGAAGAGTTCGAAGAAGAGAAAGCCGCCCCCTAAAACCACAATCGTCAGGGCCAGCACTGTGGCCAGGACTATGATTGAGCCTCGATTGGCGCGCTTGCTTTTGCGGGGAAATTTCATGGCGATTTCTCTCATCTGACTTGCTTTCGTTATTTAGTGCCGACTACCGGTTCGGCGGCCTGGGCTTCGAAGGTGAGCTGGTGGTAGCCGGGAAAGGGCACCGGCAACACAACTTTCATGCGGGTTTTGCAGGTGACAATATCCTGGGCGTTGGGATAATTGAAGGTTTGAATTTTCAGTTCGGGAATTATGGAAGAGGGCTTGAAGGACTCCAGAGATTTGTTGGCGGCGTTAAAAGCGCTGGCGGCATCCGACTGATTGGCTGCCGCTCTGGCCGCATTTTTGGCGGCACTATCATTCATGGAATTAGCAATCACCAGCACCAATAGGTCTAGCAAAACCAGGGTGACAGGAATGATGATCATGGCCGCGCTTACGGCTTCAATCATGCTGTGTCCCCTGCGTCTATGCGTTCTCACAGTTCATTCCCCTTAAGGTGCGTAGTCCGGGTTTTCCAGTTGACACTCGGAAGTGACGGTGAAAGTCATGGGTCCGTTCAGACCTGGCACATTCAAAACCGGCACCGGGATTGGCAAAAATGGATTGCAAGTGAGGGTTGTGGAAACCGTCACGAATTTATCCTGGTTGTTGGAGGCGTCTGCCACACCGTTTCTATAACTGACATTGGTGGACGGATAGCCGCTCAATTTTACGAAGCGCCCCATGCCGTCCAGCCACTGATCGGGTATTCCTTTCTTGACGATGCCGCCGGCATTTGTAGCATCGGCATTGGGCAGTAGTGCTGCTTCGTGGGCTTGATTGTGATTCAAGACCATACAGAGCCCGTAAGAAACACCCATGGCCAGAAGGTCAATCATGGGAAAGAAGAAGCAGATAAGGATAATGCCAAGGGCCGGTCCGAACTCTGCTATGGATGAGCCACCGTGACAATTTCTCTTGCTTTTTCCAGCTCTTGCCATATTGGTATATTTTTCAGCCTCGATTTTAAATCACACTCGGCGACACTGTAGTTATACTCGCCCACCTGGAAATTTAGGAATACATCTTAAGGGGGCAAGAAGGGGGGCAAGATTAGAACTTTGATCATCGGCCGGTGCCTGCGGGGATACAATAGTGCTGATAGCTTCAGTGACGGGTAGAGATGCAGGAAGAGAATAAAGAACAGGAAGCCGGTGCGGAGGGGCAGACCAAGCCCAGGCGTGTCCCCAAGACTTTGCTCGATGCCGAAGTCAATCTCAAGCCCCAGCGCCGTGTAGCAAAGACCATGCTGGAAAGTTCCCTGCCCACCCAGGCTAAAAGACGGGTGGCGGAAACCATGCTGGAAATTTCCAAACCGGATCTTAATGCCGTGGATGCCGCCGAAGCTTGTGCCGAGCCTGCCGGTGGCAATGTCTTGCCCTCTGCCAGCCGCAAAGAACGGGTGGCGAAGACCATGCTCGAGATGTCTTTGCCGATAATGGAGAGCGAAGCAGCCCCCCGGGAGCGTAAGAAAACTCGAAAAATAGCCAAGACTCTGGCTGTTCAGGATATTCGCAGTCTTATTGAAGCAGAAGCCCTCAATCAGAGCTCCCAACTTGAGGCGGCTGGAGCTAGCCCGGCGCCCGCGCCGGTCAAGAAAGAAAAGCAGCCGGTTGCCAAGACGATGCTCGACCATGATGTCTTGTTTCAGGCAGTCTCGCAGTCTTTTGTTTTAAAAGAGTCGAGAATGCAGGAAGTGATCAGGCAAAAAGCTTCCCAACCGCTTGTCATTATCGAGCCCATCGAATGTAAGAAAAAGGCGCTGCCCTGTAAGTGGCGCTGGCCTGAGAGCGATTCCGGTAAGGTGGAACGTTTTCGCTATTGCGATAAATGCCAGACCCCGGTCTATAACTTCGACGGGCTCAGTCTGGAACAGGCCGAGTCGGTCATTTTCCAGCGCGAGAATATAAAGAAACCCACTCTATATAAGCGAACCGACGGCAAGTTTATGACCCGGGATTGTCCCGTGGAAGTGAAGCGGCGCAAGGATCGCGGTCTCATGATTGCCGGTGCCGGTCTGTTTGTCATCATCTTTTTAACTGTCTTGTTCAACTTGCCGCCGGCGCCGAAGCCGACCGTGACGCAAGAAGAGTTGCCGGTGAAACACAAAGGCGGCTCCTCGACCAAAGGCGCGGGCACCGGCACCGACAAAACTGGTGCACTGGTGCGCACCTCCGATGGTTTTCACTATGACGCTGATGCACCGGCAAGTTCTAGCCCGACTACCGTGGCAGTGCCTGTCACTCCGCCTGCTGATACCGCCGCCCCGCCTGCACCTCTTTCTCCTCGGGATGAGAGCGGCGAATTCTGGCAGTTTGACAAGAATGAAGGGGCTGAGTCTCAGGGGCAATACCCCAATGCCTCTCGTCCCTGACGGTCTTTATTCGATGCGAAATCTGGTGTGACCGACTTTGATCACATCACCGGGTGAAAGTTGGCTGGGGCGCGTGATCAGTTGTTCGTTCAAGGATGTGCCGTTACTGCTCATCAGGTCTTCCAACCAGAGCCGGCCCTGATCCCAGAAGATGCGGCAGTGATTGGCAGAGGCGAAGCCGTCTTCGGGCAAGACCAGTTGGCAGTCCGGGTCACGGCCCAGGGTGATGGACTGATTCTCGATGGTGAAGCGCTCGCTGGTCTGGAGATTGACCAGGACAGGCAGTCTTACTGAAGATGGATTGGTCATGGATTATTCCGAACTCTGAGATTGGCCGCTCTAAACTGAACTAGACTAGTTTATACCTAGACAGTGATAGTTTTAGGTAGACTTTTCCTGGAAAAATGGTGCAGGTCGATTTCTTCGAAGCAATTGTCTTTGTCTTCGATGTCCTGCAGGGCTGCTTCATCCACATTGCCGCCTTTGATCATCTTATATATGCTTTCAAAGCGTTCACGGTGGTCATTGAATCTTTCCGTGGCATAGTCTTTGGCCTGCCCGGTGGTTATGAGGAAGGGCCAGTCGGAAGACGAGAGAAGTAACATTTCGCGGGCCAACTGTCTGGCTGCTCTCGTGATCAATTTGTCGTGATTGACCGTGGGCAGATCCGCCACTTCCGCCATTTGCTTTTCGGCTCTATGAATGTGCGGCCACATCCAGTCGGTTTCGCTGTTCTGCCAGACTTGAAAATGTCCGCCGGAGCCCCATGATGACTCTTTCAGCTCGATGGTTTTTTCCGGAGGATTTTCGGCCAGGTAATCGCTAGCTCTGGTCATTTTCACAGCCGTATAGGTCTTCAGCTTTTTAATTACTTCCTTCAACCAGCTCACACCTTCAAACCACCAGTGTCCGAAGAGTTCCGTGTCGAAGGAAACCATTATCAGTCCTGGCTTTCCGGTGGCTTTCAAATGTTCGGTGAGGCAATCTTGCACAAACCCTACATAGTGATCGGAATTTTCCTTCATGCGACTCTCCGCCGCTTCCGGATTGTAGATTTCCTTGGCGCCCAGATCGGTTGACTTGGAGGTGAGGCGCCAATAATGCAAACCGGACTGGTCGTCTTTCTTGTGAAATTCCCGGTAATTACCGTCGCCGGGGTAGCCGTGATCGGCTGACCAGACCTTATAACCGGCTTCTTCGTGGCGACCCATTACAGCCACCTGATAGTCTTTTAACCAGAAGGCCTCATAGGTATCGAGACCGGTATTAGTGGTGGTGGCACTGGAGAGGTATTGCACCGAGCCGTAAGGGCCGACCACTCGTCTCACTTCTGCAGTTTCACCACCTTTGATGACAAAACTCTCAGTGAAAAAGTATTCGATACCGGCTTCATGCAGAAACTTTTCGATGCCTGCTCTCTCTTCTTTGGATGGACGGTAGGCACATTCGGGCAGCCAGAAACCTTTAGGCGCCCGGCCGAAGTGTTTTCGATAGTTGTCTACGCCTGTCTGAAATTGCGCTTGCAGTGAAACATCTTCTTCCAGAAGGGGTGAGAAACAGTGGGTGGCTGCCGAAGTTGTGATTTCTATGGCACCCAGGTCCTGATACTTCTTGAACCCGGCCAGAATATCTCGGTTCCACTTCTCTTTGAAATCTTTTTCGATGGAGAGGAACCAGTTTAGATAGAAACGCGACAAGTGATGTAATTCGGGATTGGGATCGCTGCCGCGGTTGGTATAGCGCCCTTCGTCCTGGCGAGCCGCCTTGATGCGCGCTTGCAGATAAGTCTCGAAGCCGTCTTTGATATGTTCGTCGGCCAGTTGCTCGCAGAGCACGGGAGTTAAGCCGATAGTGAGATTGGCGTTCAGACCTTCGTTGTATAGTTCAGCGATGGCGTTGAGAAGAGGAATGTATGTCTCCGCCATGCATTCGTAAACGCTCTCTTCTCCGAAGGGCCACATGCCGGCCTTCCGGTAGTAAGGCAAATGGCTGTGCAACATAAATACAAAGGAGCCAATGCTCACCGATTTCATTCCTCTTCAATTACCGCGACCGTCTCAGGAATAGACCGCCGCTTGACTTGTGTATTGTTGCCTCTTGTTTGCAAGTGGAGAATGCTTGCAAAGAACACTGAGGAATATATCAACTAGTAGGTGCAGGATCGGGTGAGCCGGTGATAACCTGTAACTATTCTTTATTGCTGTTTGCCGCTGTCGACGGCAGGTGTCTGGTCTTTAACCGGTGCTTCGGCGGCGCCTGAACCATTGACGGGAATGTCCACCTGATAGACCCCGCCTTCCTGCATTTGAGATCCAGTGGACTGAGGGTTTTCCATGTTTTCAGGAGGACCGTTCAAGGGCACCCTTTGTTCCTCGTATTCTTGCATCGGCGAGCGATGGTTTCCTTCGGGAGGGGCATCCGTACCCTGTTTGAGAGGAAGTTTGGGCGTGAAGGCGCTCTTGGAAATAGATTCTTTCTTCCAACTTAAGCCGACGTAGATAGAGGCCAGCACAGCCGCCAGTCCCACCATTACCAGAAGTAAAAGCTTTATACCGTGGGTTTTGCTAACGCTCTGCCGGGACGTACCTGAAACCGTCACCTTACTGCTTGGCATTCTCTTGCCGGGTGCTAACTTTTGCGGTGCAGCATTGATAACTACTGTCTCTTTCAAAATGGCCAGGCTGGTGGCCAGGTCGCTCATGCTGGCAAAGCGATCGGCAGGCTTCTTGCAGAGAGTCTTTTCCACAATTGTGGCCAGCGCCCGGTAGGGTCCTAGATCAAGCTCATCTTCAAGTTTCGGCACGACACTGTTGAGGTGCATGGTCATGGTATCGAAGGCGGAGACACCTCGGTAGGGCGGGTGGCCGGTCAGGCATTCAAACAAGACACAACCCAGGGAATAGATGTCCGAGCGGGCATCTATCTCAATGCCCTGGCACTGCTCCGGGCTCATATAGAGCGGGCTGCCGAATACTTCCCCCTGCATGGTCAGCTGTTCCTGGGTAAGATTGCTGGCCGGCCTGGCAATGCCGAAGTCCACAATCTTCAGCTCCATGCGCTCTTCATCGATGAGCATATTGGCTGGTTTTACATCCCGGTGAATGATGCCTTTATAGTGAGCATGGCTCAGGGCCTTAGCCGCTTGCAGCATGAGATTGACGGTCTCTTCCAGCTTTAACTGTCTGGATTTGAGAATTGCCTTCAGTGAGCGCCCCGGCACGAATTCCATAACCATGAAAGGCACGGGGGCCGAGTGGGTGTCAAATTCATAGACGCAGACGATGCCCGTATGATTGAGGACGGAAAGTGCCTTGGCTTCTCGTTTGAGCCGCTTCAATGATTTGGAGTCGCGCAGTAGATCTGAGGCCAGCACTTTGATGGCCACCGGTCGGTTTGTGGCAAGCTGTACGGCTTTGTAGACATTACCCATGGTTCCTGAGCCCAGTTCACCGGTAATGCGATATCGATTCTGGATGGCCGTTGCGAAATCGGTCACTGTACTTGATATCCTTACTGCCGCCCCTGACTAATCCGGTGATCTTTTCAGCTTGGTCTCTGGCGCGTATGATAGCACTCGCATGGCGCTTGCTCTTGAGCATTTTTGCGGTGGGTAGATCTACACGGTAAGTCTCGAGGGTAAAGATTCTCTGGTATAGGTGGGATTGTGAATATGGAAGAACCGGGCTCTGTCCCGGAGGACGAAGAGAATACCGCGGCTGAGACCGGTACACCGGAAGTAAAAAAACGCGGACGTCCGCCCATTGTCAGACCGGCCGGCCAGGGGGCGAAGCCGCCGGCTGCTGAGAACAAGGTTGTCAGGTTGCTGGAGAAGAATCCGCTCGGTATGACCCTGCCGGAGATGGCCGGTGGACCCCGGCAAATCAAGCGTATGAAAACCTTGCGTCCTATACTGGCCGATGCCATCCGCCTGGGATTGATCATGCCTGTCTCACAGCGGGCCGGGCACACAGTCTACAAGTTAGTCAAGAACATGAATCGCTGAATTCTTTATCTGATTCAGCCGCTGCTTAGATGCCGGCCGCCTGCTTCAGTCGCTCCGCCAGAGTTTCCGGGCAGCCCTTCAGGAAGACTGTTTTGAGGCGGCTGGTGGCGCCGCTTTCCAAGGTTATAGATGATTTAGGCAACTTCAGCGCTGAAGCCAGGAAGGACAGCAAGGCCTGGTTGGCTTCTCCCTCTCTGGCCGGCGCCGTCAGGCGCAGAACCAGCCTGGTATCGGTCTTGCCGCCCGGTCCATCGGCCTGGCGAAGACCGGCAAAGCCGGATGTTTTCGCCCCGGGTTGCAGGTGAAGCCTCAGTTTGAGCCCGTCCGGGCTGGATGTAAAAGGGACTGCCGTCATACTGATACAATTAAACCCTCAGCGATAGCTTTTGGTATACACGAGTTTTGAGAGTGTGCAAAATGGTAAAGACAGTCAAAATCGGGTCAATGGAGACCAGTCCCAGCAGGTTTTTGATCATCGCCGGTCCCTGCGTGATTGAAAGCTACGATATTTTGCTTGTCACTGCCAGGCATCTCTTGGCCCTTTCCCGCAAGCACAACTTTGATCTGGTTTTCAAATCTTCTTTTGATAAAGCTAATCGTACTTCCGTAAACGGCTTTCGCGGACCCGGTCTGGCCGAGGGTCTGAAGATGCTGGCCGAAGTAAAAAGGGAACTGGGAGTGCCGGTGCTCTCCGATGTGCACGAAAGTGCCCAGTGCGATGAAGCAGCAGCCGTGCTGGATATTTTGCAGATTCCCGCCTTCCTCTGCCGACAGACCGATTTGCTCGTGGCCGCAGCCCGCACCGGTAAGGCCGTTAACGTCAAGAAAGGACAGTTCCTGGCGCCGCGCGATATGACCAATGCCGTCAAGAAGCTTGTCGACTCGGGTAATGAGAATATTCTTTTGACCGAGCGTGGAGCCAGTTTCGGCTATAACAACCTGGTAGTAGATTTCCGCTCCATTCCCATCATGCAAGAAAACGGCTACCCCGTCATTTTTGATGCCACGCACTCGGTGCAGTTGCCTGGTGGCGCCGGCGATGCCTCCTCAGGGCAGCGGCAATATGTGCCGACCCTGGCTCGGGCCGCTGTGGTGGCCGGCGCCGACGGCATGTTCATGGAAGTGCATCCCAATCCCGATGAAGCAAAAAGCGATGCCGCCAATCAGGTACCCTTGGCACAAGTGGAGGAGCTCATCGAGCAGTGTTTAAAATTGCGTCAGGTCTATCAGACTCTCAGTCCGCTCGCGCTTCCGGCTCCAGGTCAATGCAAGCAGCTGGCCGCAATCTAACCCTTGCCGGTCTCTTTCTTCCATGGCTCATTTTCGGTGCCGGCTTTGCCTTTGATTTGCAAAGTCCGGTTCAAGCGGCGGAAACCGCTGCTGAAAGCAGTCAGCTAAGCCCGTCAGTCTTGCTCAATAAAAGTCTGTCTGCCTATGGCGGTGCCGAAAGCGTGCAGTCGCTCGGGCCGGGGCTTTTCCGTCGTAGGTAAGGAGTTTGAAGGGGCTGATCTCGCCACTAATGGTGGTGCCGAGCCCGATGCTACGTTTCGTATTCTTCGCCGGGCTAATCTCTGGCGCCTTGATCATGAAAAGCCTGCCGGTGGCAGTTTCTCTCAGGGTTTTGACGGCAGCTTCGCCTGGATAAAAAACGGCAGTTCAGTGGCCGATCTCTCATCCGAGAGTGCCAATGCCTTAAATTGGGAAACCCTGCCGCCATCTCTTTACCTCCTTGAGACCGTAAGGGCGCTTGCCGATAGCGATAGCGGTGTGGAAGTAACCTATGGCGGTAAAACTTCCACCCACAGTCTGGAAGTGAAGAGTCTTAAGCAGGAGAATAGCTCCTTTACTCTTTTTATTGAGCCGCTCTCCTTTCTGCTTACAGCGGTGGAATTTAAGAGTGGCGGCAAATTGGTACGCCTGGAATTTGGTGAGTACCGCCCAGCCCTTGGCACTGTTTACCCCTACAGGCAGGCGCGCCTTGTAGACGGCAAGGCTGCCATGCTCAGGCAGGTGGAAGACGTCAGCCTGACCAAGGTGCCCGATTCGGATTTCGGTCGGCCGGGCGGCAGCTATAAATTGGCCCGTCCCGTGCAACTGCCCTTCGATTATTCCCAGCGGGAATTATTGGTGAAAGGGCGCATCAATAACGGCGAGGAGCTGGAATTTCTCTTCGACACCGGTGCTTCCGAGACCATTATCGACAGGCGGGTGGCCGCCGAGAATTATCTACTGAAAGAGGGGCTGGCCAATCTCACCGCCCTTGGTGGCGCCGTGGCTACCAATGTTACCACCATAGGACGCCTGGAGCTTGGTAATCTTGTGGTTAACGATCTGGATGCGCGCAGTCTTGATCTCTCCGGTCAGTCGCGCCATCTGGGCCGGCGCCTGGCTGGCATCATCGGCACCAATCTTATCTCGCGCTATGTGGTGGCCATCGATTACGGCAAGTCGCAGATTACCTTCTATGACGCCGATACTTTCGTAAGACCAGCCGATCTGATTGCCGTGCCCTTCGCTCGCCGCAGCGCCCCCGTGGTGAAAGTGCGCGTAGGCAAGGAAGATGTGCCCATGCTGGTTGACACCGGTGCAGCTTACAATAATTTGCCTGCTGCGGTGGCCCTCAAATATGCCGGTGCTGCTTCCGGGCATCGTGTTACGGAAGGAACCGGTCTTGACGGCAAGCCTATTAAACTGGGGCGTGTCACCATAGACGGTGTCAGCCTGGGCGGGCGTCCGGTCTCCAGGGTGGATTTTACATATACAATCAGTAAGGCGCCGGCTGCCAGTACAGCCAATAATCAAGGTTTCTTCCAGACTACCAATCTGGGTATTGTCGGTAATCCCCTGCTGGAAAATTTTATCGTCTATATCGATTACAAATTCCAGCGCATGCTCCTCAAATCTTCCGGCGTCGTCAAATTACGCAGTGAAATCGAGCAGGCTCTCAAGCAAGGCGATGATCAACTGATTCAGAAACGTGATTTCCGCCTTTCCGAAAATGCCTATCAGCGTGCTCTCTTGGCGGCATCAGGCGGTGCCGACAAGCGCAATGAGGCAAGAGCCCTGGGAAGGCTCGGCAATCTCAAGCGCATGATGGCCAAAGACTTAAATCGTCCCGAGCATTCCAAGGCTGCTTACGATTACTTCGTCAAGGCTCAGGAATTATCCAAACGCATTGGTGCTACCGAGGTGGAAGGGCGCATTCTGGCTGACTGGAGTTTGCTCTATCTCGATAACGGGCAAATGGATTCAGCCAAGCAGACCATGGACCGGGCCTTGCAACTGGCTCCGCAGGACGCAGCCGTCAATGTGGATTGCTCGGTGCATCTATATAAGTCGCAGCGCTTCCCTGAGATGCAGCGCTATATTGAGAAGGCTCTCTTTCTGGAGCCTGATAACTGGCAGGCTCTCTGGTATCAGGTGAAACTGTCGGAGACTTTTGCCGACATGCCCAAGGCTGTAAGCACGCTCAAGGAAATTTTGAGATTCTATCCCTGGTCTAAGCTGGCCCAGGAGAAACTAAGCACTCTAGAGGGCCAGATGAACGCCCTCAACCAGGCTCTTGCTAAACAGAAAGAGATGCAGCGCAGCGGGAAGTAGTTACGGCTAAGCTTTCAGCGTAGGGGCTGTTTAGACCTGGGAAAGGCGCCTTCGATTTGACGTCGAATTCCAGACTATGGAGAACGAAACTGTCCTGAGAAAGATAAAGATCGTAGCTACCGAACAGCTCGCCGTGTTGCTCCGACGTCAGCCCGGTGCCAGCCAGTAGTTGCCAGGCTTTTGCGCCAGCGCATCAGTCGCAAACAGAGCCAGTAGCTTATGGTAAGCTTTTTATTGGTAGCCTAATTTCCCAATTGTTGTGAAAGATTTGGGTGGTGGATTTGCTTCGAAAGTTGCTGTGTAAAGTGGCTTGCAAATTCTGCATAGCAGCTTTGCTGTCTTCGACAGCCTTGCAAGCTGAAGCTATTGGACCGTTGCCGAATCTGGAAGAAGGTGAGCTAGCAGGCCATCTCAATCCGAAGTCTGAATGGGGAGTTATTGATCGCACCGGAAAGACTATTTTACCCTTGCAATATAGCCGTGTATTTGTTTTGAAACAACCACAGAACACTATGTTAGTGGGAACTTCCATTAGTAATGGACAACAAAATCAAAGGGGGGCTGCTGAAAGCATCCCTGTTGATTATTTAACGGTAGACGAATCCCGTAATGCTATTTCTGCGATCAAACAGACGAAAATGAATCGAATTCAATACGAAATGATGAAGCATGGGGCGGTCTGTAAGCAGCTCTTTACTGAACTCCCCTTAAGAGCTGATCTTAAAATCTTTTCTGTGCATTCTTACGATACTGATGGGTTCGCCATATTGAGAAATTCAAGAAGCGGCGAATCTGGAGTTATTGATGATTCCTTGGCTTGGCTGATTAAGCCAAGTAGAATGGAGCTGGTTTACTCGAAGAATGCTGTTTTTTTATTCAGGAAACCTGGAAGTGCTCTGTGGGGGCTCATTTCCAAAAATGGCAAGGTGTTGGTACAACCAGCCTTCGAAGAACGTGCTGTATTCAACAACCACAATGCAGTTGTGATGAGAAAACAGCATGAAGATTGCCAGGTCGTCATTATCGATGACACTGGTTGTATCCAGCGAGAACTTCCAGAATTTAGGCATGTTGCTCAGCGCACTAGTGACTATTGTGTCGTTAGATCTGTAAAGGGAGATAGAGTTGGCGTAATGGATTTACGAGGAAATCTCGTAATTCCCTGCGTCTATTCAGATATCTCAACGACAGGCAATGGTTTGTTTGCCGTCTCTGATTCGGGAACGTCTTTTATCGTAGATAAGACAGGAAAAAGACGTAGCCCCGAATTTAAGCGAATCTGGCCTTCTTCTGACGAAATTGTCCCAGTATCAGATGGTGAGCCGTGGGACATAAACTTTTTCGATCTGAAATCAAATCGCTTGCTTGCAACAAAAATTAAGTTCTTAGATTTTTGGTCACATCAAGAAGAAATGACGATTGTGGCAAGCAATTTTGTGTTTGGAAAATTGTGGAAGTTAATAGACAAGAGCGGCAAGGTGGTTTTTCAATCACCTTGGATAGATTCCTTAGAGTTCGCAGATGATGGCATGGTGCTACTAAATGAAAATGGGCGAAATGGCTATAAGCAATGTGATTCAAGTGCAAGTGACAGATGGGGTTATATTGACTTCAGTGGACGTGTTCTTATAAAGCCTAGTTACACAGATGCACGAAAATTTGTTGGCGGGTTTGCCGCAGCATCACTCGGTTCGAAGTAATTCGGCAAGAGGAACATTTATGAGTTGCCTTTGTAAGCCTCATCACAGTTCAGTAAGGCTTGTTGTTTCTACACTTTTCCTTCTTCTGGCAAGTACGCTTTCCTGTGCTTCCGGTGCACCAGAGCTTCATGAATCACCAGTTATCCTATCAGATACGCCGCCGCCACCAGCGAATTACAGCGAAGACGACTGCAATATTGGGCCAGGAGCATGGATTACTGTCAAGAAGCACCATGATGAAATGCTAATCTGTCTGGAGAGGAAAACGCGCCAGCTAAACCTGCAACATCCGAGTTCTATCGAGTCTAAGATTGCTCTTGCAAAGGAGTACAGGGAATTAGGCAAGAATTTAATAAGCTTGACTCAATATGATAAGGCTGCATTGGCCTATCAGAAAGCCACAGTGCTTCTAAAAGACATCCCGGGAGAGGCGTTGCTTTATAACGACTCAATGCAAGAAGGAAAAGCCTGCTACGAGAAAAAGAAACAGCGAGCAATCTTTCTAAGACGGCTAAAATCGCGGAAAACGGCTCCTTGATTGCCGTGAGCGTAGTTGACCATGCTGGTTTCAGTGTTGGTGGATGCATTCAACGAGGGCAAAGGACAGTAGCGGTGTAAGAGAGCCTCAAGGCTGTTCTGTTGCTCGGTCTATGTAACAGTCGAAGCCGATGAAAACGGTCAGTACCGCTGCCCGAAATGTGGAAGTGATGACCTTATGAGAGAAGTGGAAGGCGTTGGCGTGGAATGGGGCTATGACTGGGTGATAGAGCACCTGGTAGAGAGCGCGGGTGAGAGGGTCGATATTGAGGAGCTTTACCGGGATCTCATTGGATGACATCTATGAGCCGGTCAGGTTCGGGGAGCTGGAGTATAGCCCATCAGCGGTGCTGGACAGCGGTTGACCCGGTGGCTTTCAGGATAGGGGCGCAAGAAAATGCCGATAGCGCCGTGGAAGACTCTTTGATGGTCTGCCTGAACGTCTTGGTAGTGAAAGTTGTCATCGACAAAACGGTAAAACGAGATGGAGAGTTAGTGTCCATGGGCGACTACTCAACCAAATTGAAGACCACTATTGTACCACTTGAGAGCATTAAAACCCACTGTTGGACTGAGCTTTTGATGTGGTAATAGGGTGTGCTTGCGGAAAGGCCGCTGGCCTGTTATCCAGATAACATTTTTTATTGAAATCCTGCCCTGTGCTTATCCTACTGTCATTGGTTTTTATCAATGCCCCCAATTGTAAGGCGTTGCGCACTCTCGACTGCAATAGCAATTGCCGGAGCACCTAGCCCTAAAAAGCGTTGGCAATGAGACTCGCCGTTTTCCCATTTTTCCAGTAGTTAACGTGCGACACCGGTGGAAACCAGTTTGACTCAACCTCCAGATCGACTGGAGCAGCGGCGGTATCGGCATTTTCTGCACTGGAAAACAGCGGTGCCAGAGGATATCCGACAAAGTCATCGGTATCAAAAATATTTAGCCACTTATGCTTGCCTTTCGTAAGTGGATTTTTTAGATTGCGAATAACCGAGCGATCGTCGCTCTGCATGGAACTGTCCCAAAACTTTTTGTTGCGCATGAGGAACAGCCCAACAGGAGAGCCGACAGTGATCAGATTCCGATAGGTATCCCTCAGCTTCAAAAGCCAGTCTTCACCCACTTTATCACCTTCATCTGAGCCCATCGAAAAAATACGCGGTTTTTCCTCCCCCAAAAGAGCCCAGACAAAATCATAAGCGATCACCGAACCAAGAGAATGCCCGATGATGGAAACCTCAGGCAACTGATCGCCATAGCCCGAGAGCTCCTCGTACATCTGTTTCCACACCGAGCGCCTTATGCCATTGTCGTTTTCGTCGGTGTAGGCAATGATATCTCCCACAAATAGCGTAGAAAAATATCGCCAGCCCCGCCAGGCATGCCAGTGCGACTTTAATAGACAAAATGGGCTAGGTATGTGAAAGACTGAGCCCAGCAGATGCGGATTCAATTGCATAGGGTACAAAGTCGCGTCTACAAGCGCTCTGTCTCCCGCCTCAATTTTACCGAAACAGCGGTTATATATGACGCTCTTGCCGCTAATGGTAGAGGGGCTCCAGTTGATACCGACAAGCTTAAAGTTCTTGCTGTCTCTCCGTAGTTTCGGCTGCAGGAGTTTCTTCAAGCTCTCAAAATCACGCTCGACATTGGAACCATCGGTGATACCATGAATCATGAAAATGATGTGTTCACTCATTACAGACTGGTCCTTTCAACATAGCGTTTTCAAAGTAAACAAGCAATGAGCGCTCATGATAGCAGTTCCATTGAAGGATAGTCTTCTGAGTAAATCCATGGGCCGGGTGATAGCTAGGTGCGAAGCAATCTTGGGGCTTGCCCAGGTGGCTGATAACATCCTCGACTCTAATCTTTTACCGGCGGTTGAATTCATGGAGGCTCTAGAGGAAGCACGATTCAATTTCTGTTCCCTTTTGCTCTTTCTTGTTGCTTGCAACGTCTTGTCTGGCAGCTGGTGCAATGAAATTGCCACCGAATTCAAATACGATATTAAGGAACGCGGCCGGGCTGGCAAGACCATATGGCTCTCCCTGAAAACCGGTAGTGACAGCTTCGCTTTCAGTGTGCCTAAATCGCGCCTGACAGATTTACTTTGCCCTGGCCTTGACGGCACCGGATAGTTGTTTGAACTGAGGACCGAAGTAGTAGCGCCGCATTTCTTTGTAAGCCTGGTCGTAAGTAAAGCCGTCTTCGCTCGCGCGCCAGATGCAGCCCAAGCTTGGTCCATGCTTACTCAAAGTAGAATTTACTTATGTATCCAAATGGGCTTCCGGCATCGACAAAGTTTTTCTCGTACTCAATTTCTTTTAAAACCGACCTGTTGTCTGGCAGTTTACTGACGGCTTGTTCTAACAGATTCAAGCTTCTTGCTTTGTACTCTTTCGCATATGAGTACCTAAGAGAACTCACCAGATATAGTGAACTAGTACAGCGGTCCATATCTGATGCATTGCTATTGGAAAACCTTATTATTGCTAAGCTGGTCTGGCTATGGACCCTGCGAATTTGTTCTAAGTAAGTGAATACTTGGCTTATCGCAACAATAATTAGGGAAAGCGTACTCGCTACAAACCATCGATTTCTCTTGCCTTTACTGATACTGGTTTGAAAACAGACCCGTTCCCCACTGCTGGAACCTGCAACTCCCCGCAGGGTCCTCAAATAGTTAGGCACGCCCAAAAGCATGGAAGAAATAATATTCTGCAGCGACAGAGGATTCCTTGCTACTGAACTGTGCGAGCTTTCGTTCTCATGTTCAATAATGATGGTACCAATAGAACCATCATACTTAGCAGCGCAGAAACACTTGTACGTGCAAAACAGGGCCAGTGGAAAAAACACTTCAATCAGGACCAGAAAAATTTGACCATAAATGTTGGTGTAAGGATCTATTGCTGGTGCTTGTTGTGGATGACTAATGTTCCATGCCTGCCAGCAGCAAAACCAGAAGGGGTTCAGCGCAGCAAGAAAACACTTCAAAATAATATTACTGGGAGTACCTGTCAAATCGTCTCTAAGGTCAGGATAGGTGACCCGTGGGTCCATACAAAAATCTCGCCCCAATAGGAAAAAACTTCCAGTAATTGCCATTGCCGGCAAGGCAAAAAAACTTGCGTCAATCAACCACGCAGACAGGCAAGCCACTAGTGTACGAAGAGGCTTAGCCTTACTGCTAGGCGAAGATAGCTCGGAGTAGTGCTTTTCCGCAGGCAAAAGGGGAAAAAGGAGGAGTATCAAAATGATCAAAACCAGTACGCAAATAGCCACATTTAGATCGTGCGCTAATTCCCGTGGAAAATTTAAGATAAAGTCGATCATTTCTCTACTCCGGATAGACCGCTCCAGTATTTGGACCAAGCACTTTGGCAACAAATTCCTGTGGCTTACAAGTTTAACCTTACCGCGAAATACATAAGCAAAGCGGTGGAGAGAGTGCCACGGGAAGAATCGAGCAAGGGAAAAGTCAAAGCGGGCTACTTGAGTTAGGCGTCTGCCTTCCTCAAGTAGCCCGAAAGAAAGCGTAACTTCAGACCCCCAGAGTCAAGATCGAGCCTAATGGCGCCTTCGGCGGTCTTGACTCTGGGACCCTGGTCTTCGCAATGGCGCATGTGCGGCATGGGGGTGCGGCGACGCACTAAAAATACTGGAGGTGCCTATGCTGGAAGCGAGCGCAGAGATAAAAGAGAAGTTGCAAGAGATGGCTCATGAAGCCTCAAGGCCGTTCTGTTACTCGGTCTATGTCACGGTCGAAGCGGATGAAAACGGGCAGTACCTTTGTCGTAGCCAAGGCGGCGGTTGATAAAGCTATCGAGCTAGCTTTCAAGACTCCTGGTGTTCTCGCTGATGCCGCCAGGTCTTTTGCCGGAGATATAAAACCGAAGTGCGTGAAGGCCAGCGCCGCTTCCTCAAGGTCAAGAGAAAGGGCTTCGGAGTATTCAAGATTTGGGTTTGGCAGTTTGTTGTTCATTGTTCAACCTTTGAAGATTACTTGGCAGCGTTCTTTTGCGTAGTGCCAGGCGGAAAAGGCCGGGGTGTTGTTTGGTTGAGGGCGGATGAAAGGGTCATTGCCGAAAGAAGTGTAGCGGTCGTAGAGTTGCGCTTCAGTACAGTCTGGCTTTTCGGATAGGAGATGGTTCAAGGTCGGTGCAAGAAACTTTCTGTAAAAGCGGTCAAAAGGGGGAGACCTCGGTTAATCTTTCAATTGCAAGAAAGAAGGACAACCGATGGTCTTACAAGATGATAGCACAAAATACATCCAAGGGAATATCCTGGAAATACTGTCAGAGGGCGGTCTGGAGCGCATAGGAGATGCCATTCAGATTTTGCTAAATGCGGCCATGTTAGCTGAGCGAGAGAAGCATTTAGGTGCCGGGCCCTACGAACGAACAGAGGCAAGAACCACACATGCCAACGGGTTTAAGCCAAAGACGATTAAGACAAGAGTAGGTGAGATACCGCTAGCGGTCCCGCAGACAAGGGACGGGAAATTCTATCCTAACTGCCTAGAGAAGGGTCAGCGCTCCGAGAAAGCACTTACATTGGCTATAGCGGAGATGTATCTACAGGGCGTATCAACGCGCAAAGTGATGTCGATAACCCAGGAGCTGTGCGGCTTTGAAGTCAGTTCGGCTTCTGTCAGCAAGGCGACATCCCAGCTTGATGAGCTATTCTCCTCGTGGAGAGAGCGCCTCGATCGCTTCCGCTATGTATACCTAGATGCACGCTACGAGAACGTGAGAGAGGGAGGTGTTGTCATAGATCAGGCAGTTCTTGTTGCAGTCGGGGTATCCGAGAGCGGGAAGCGCGAGGTCTTGGGAGTGTCGGTTGAGCTCTCTGAAGCGGAGATTCATTGGAGAAAGTTCTTGCATTCTCTCCAGCACAGAGGCTTACACGGAGTCCAAATGTTCATCAGTGATGATCATGCGGGACTAAAAGCGGCTCGCAAAGCAGTATTTCCGGCTGTTCCATGGCAGAGATGCCAGTACCATCTCCAGCAGAATGCGCAAAAGCACGTGCCAAAGCAGGAAATGAAGCTTCAGGTCGCAGCGGACATACGTAACATATTCAATGCGCCGGATGGGAAGGAAGCGGAAAGGCTTTTGAGCAAGACCGTAGCAAGCTATGAGAAGACAGCCCCACGCCTATCAAATTGGATGGCGGAAAATATACCGGAAGGTCTTACGGTCTTCAAATTGCCAGCCAAACATCGAATTCGGACTCGAACTACTAATGGTGTCGAGCGCCTGAACAAGGAGATTAAGCGGCGCACACGGGTTGTATCGATCTTCCCAAACTCGGCTCATGCCTGCGACTAGTAACTGCGGTTGTGATGGAGATCTCCGAGGACTGGCAGACTGACAAATGCTACCTAAGTTTCGCTAACACGCCGTCCCAACCGGTAGAATAGAGCGACACATCTATTTGGCAGTGGCAGCTCATGCGTAATAGAGCGCCCTGAGCGAACGAGATAGCTCACCTCCCCAAAAGGTGGGCTGTCTCGTTCGCAATCACATACAAACGTCGGGGACAATGCCGTGGCGCCAGGACCTGGCGCGGCTGTTTCATCCAATCTATCAAGTACAGGATCAGCGGATGATACTACTGGCAGTACCGCAGAGTCCTGCTTTGTACTCGAAAATCTTCACCTGTTAATTGTCTTTTTTGTGGTATATTCAAAATCAGGTCTTCGAGCTATATGACACCAGAAAGATTAAACCGCTCCGGGACTGAATTTACAGAACAAAAAATGCTCCGCCGGTTCAAGGATTCATCGACTATTTTCCGGCAGGCGCATAGAGCCTCTTGATAGCTCTCGAACTCGCCAAAAATATACCGCTCCTCTTCGTCTTGGTAGTGAAAGTTGTCATCGACAAAAACGGTAAAGCGAGATGGAGAGTTAGCGTTCATGGGTGACTACCACCAAATTCCAGACCACTATTGTACCACTTGAAAATGCTGCTGGAGCATTAGAACCCACTGGTGGACTAAGCTTTTGACATCAATAGGGTGTGCTTGTGGAAAGGCCGCTGCCACTAGCTATGAACTGTAATCCAGATAACATTTTGGGGTGAAATCCTGACCGGTGCTTATCCTTCAAAAACAGGTATTCCATAATACTTGTAGCCGTCACTATTTCCGTGTTAGAAAGGTAAATTAAAGGCTTCTTGCAGGGGTTGGTTGATGAAAACTTTGGTACTTCTTGCAGCGTTGGGCCTATCGGTTGCTACGTGCTTAGCTGAAACCTCGCTTTGGCAAGATGAAGGTAGTCGAGTCGGACAGACATTTGAACTCAGAGAATTGCATGTACAGCAGTGCCAACGGCGACATGACCAATGGGGGTTGATGGATGTCACTGGCAAAATTAAGCCAGTCCCTGTCAGTCGATTGATCGGCATAGATGAAAAAGATGGATGTATTGCAGCCAGAATTAAGAACTCCAACTTGCGTAAGTTGATAACTCCCAGAGGAAAGATTATTCCGGAGGGAGCCGATGTAGAAATTGTAAATGTAATGACTGAGTACCGCATACCAATCAAATACCTTAGCAATGCTCAATTTGACTATAAATTTTCGTTCTGCACGGAATCGGGATATGTCCTGCCTGCAAAGTTTGATCAGGTAAGTCCATTCAGTGATGGCGTGGCTGCCGTGAGAATAGGAAAATTAGTTGGATTTATAGGGCTGGACGGAAAGTTTCTTCCTAACTCCAAAATGGTCGATTGTCAGTTTCAAGAAGGGATTTCAGATGGACGACTTGCTGCCCGTATGAATGGTCTATGGGGGTACCTAGATACTTCTGGCCATTGGATAGTATCTCCTAAATTTAAATTCGCAAAACCATTTCAAAATGGCTTTGCGCTGGTCAGTCCAGTAGGAAATGGACAAAATCACAACTCTGTGACTTTTATAGACAGGTCTGGCAAACAACTTGATAAAGAGTTCTACTCTGGCCAATCTTTTGAGGGCGAATATGCCGCTGTTTCTGTACGCCAGAATCAAGAGGTTTTGTGGGGACTCATCGATAGAGCCGGACAATGGGTAGTTGAACCCAAATTTAGCCGTATTGGACCACTGATAGATTCTACAAGGCTTTTGTATGATAAAGATCTCGTAGGAGTATTCTCCGGCAGGAGAATAGCGGTGCAACCCGTTTATAAATACATTGGAAGATTTAGCAATGGCTTGGCACCATTTCAAGCAGCTGGAAGTAAACTCTATGGGTTTCTCTCAACAGATGGAAGGGTAGCCGTGCCAGCAAAGTTTGCATTTGCTGGTACCTTCTCGGAAGGCTTGGCGGCCGTAAGAACTTATCCATCCAAGCCTGAAAAGCAAGCCAAAATTGGCTTTATAGATAGCCATGGAGTGTTTCGAATTTCTCCTGTTTTGGGTGGTTCAGACCCGTCAAATCCAGAGTTTAACCCGGACTTCGTTTTATTTCATGACGGCATTTGTCTAATTCCAGAGCGCTCTTACTGGGATGGCAAATTCTGGAGTTCTGGTAAAGGCTATATCAATAGGCTTGGAAAATGGATTGGACCAGGTCCAGAAGTAATAACTATGGGATTTCCTTTCAAAATGGGAAAAGCTCTAGTTAGGTATTATCCAAATAGGCTTGAGAATCAACTTAAGTAGCGGAGAGCCCACATGTCAAACAACTCTAACAAAGGTTATTATCCTAAGTTCATTTTGGAGCCTCTTGGCAGGTATGCGCCTGGCTCTGCTGGCAGAATAAGCCAGGATAATGCTGCCTATGGCGTGAGAAGCGCAATAGATGACTTGGCGAGATTCAATCCAATAATCGGACAGATATTACAGAAGGCTGGCTACAACAAAATTCAATTTACTGATTTACTTCCACCCAATGACGAGGGAGAGCGAGCTGGTGGCGAGACGGACGAATGCGCTGATACTGAGCCAGGTCAGCAGAATGAACCTGACTTTAGAATAGGTGGAAGAGTCTTCGATGTTCCAATTCCTCCTGGCTCACTCATAAATAGCAGGTTTGCAACGTTACACGAGTTTGGTCACGCCTTGAATGACCTATTAGGTGTTGACGGCGTTTTAGAAGCGCGTATTTATTGACGGCGTTTCGCCACGCATATCGGAAATATATCGACCGCGAGCAATTGTTCCTCTCGGGTTGATTTGAGAAATTAGGAATTAGCAAAAAGGTCAAGGGTTCAAGCGGCAACTTGAACCCCTGGATTCATCTATTGGACGATGAAGGAGAGAGTTTCCTACAAGAATTGAGTCCTGTCCAGGCCTTTTGCTCATTGAGTGGACGATGAGCAAGATTCCTTTCGACTGTTCAACTGCGCCCGATGCCGGGAACAGGTAAGGCTTTGCAGGAGCTGTGACCGGGGTAACCGATATTGCAGCCAGGATTGCGCGAAATTAAACCGCCGACAGGGACAGGCTGAGCCGGGCGGCGTTACCAGCGCAGCTTTAGGGGTGCGCTAAATCACAGCCGCCGGCAGGCAGAATACAAGAGGCGGTGCAAAGAAGAAGTGACGCATCATGGTTCCCTTCTGGCTTGTCAGGATGACATTGTTTGTCCAGAGACCGAGGAAGTGGTCTCTACGGAAATCACAAAATTTGAGCCGGCTGAAGATGCAGTGTTAATTCGCTGCAGCGGTTGCGGCCGTCTTTGTGGGGCGGTCGCACGCCAAGACTTCATCGGGCGATGTCGCCTGGGAAGAACAACAGGAGGTAACAGTGGGCGTTTCAAAAGAAGTAGAATCAGAGATCCTGCGCTTGTTTTACGCAGAGAAGTGGAAAAGAGGCACCATCGCCAGGCAGCTACAGATTCATCACGGTGTAGTTGATCGGGTATTAACCAGAAATGGAATTAGCGTTGAGCGGGTCAGGATCAGGCGTTCGTTGATTGACCCGTATTTGCCGTACATCCGTTCTGTGCTGCAGAAGTATCCGAGACTGACGGGATCGCGGCTGTATGCAATGGTGAAAGAGAGAGGGTATCCTGGAGGCATCGACCACTTTCGAGACATGCTAGCCAGGCATCGACCAAAACCGGCAGCTGAAGCGTATCTCAGGCTGAGTACGATTAAGGGAGAGGAGGCTCAGGTTGACTGGGCGTGCTTCGGGAAAGTGAAAATCGGTAATGCCGAGCGGCAGCTGTACGCTTTCGTCATTGTGTTGTCCTGGTCACGGCAGGTGTTTCTGAAGTTCTACACAGGCATGTCCACGGCGAACTTTCTACAGGGGCACGTAGACGCCTTTTGCAGTTGGGGAGGTGTGCCAAGGCAGGTCAAGTACGACCAGTTGAAATCGGCGTTTTGGAGAGGAGTGGCGATGCCATCCGATTCAATCCGCGGCTGCTGGACTTTGCAGCGTATTACCGATATGCCCCGAAGCCAGTAGCTATCGCCAGGGGCAATCAAAAGGGGCGAGTCGAGAGGGCGATACAGTACATCAGGCATTCGTTCTTTGCTGCGCGGAAGTGGGATGGTCTGGAGGACCTGAACAATCAGGCGATAGTCTGGTGCCGAGAAGTAGCAGGCACCAGACCGTGTTCAGAGGACCGAACGATGACTGTAGCAGAGGCATTTAAGCAAGAGCAAGGGAGTTTGATGCCGTTGCCGGACAATCCGTATGCAGTATTTGAGAGCACGGTTGTATCGGTTGGCAAGGCACCGTATGTCAGGTATGACATGAACGATTATTCAGTACCTCATGAATACGTGCAGAAGCAGCTCACGGTGCATGCGGACAGCGATTGGGTGCGTATCTTGGACGGATTGAAGGAGGTAGCGAAGCACAAGCGATGCTTTGAAAAGAGGCGTCAGATTGAGACTACCGAGCACATTTCGAGGCTGGTCGAAGAGAAGAAAAAGGCAAAGAAGGGCAGCGGCATGAATCGACTATTTTGCTCGGCACCAACTGCAAGAGAGATGTTCCGTATGGCTGCGGAGCGGGGTTATTCAATCGGTTCGCTGACGAGCAAATTGCTGAGACTGTTGGACTTATATGGTCCGGCAGAAGTGGAGGAGTCAATCAAGGAAGTGGTGAAGTCTGGAGCTTGCCATTGTGCAGATGTTGCCAACGTACTTGAGAGGAGGAGGAGGCAGAAGGGGCTGCTTTCGCCAATTGAGATTGATTTACCGGACGACAAAAGAGTTACCGATCTAGTTGTTTTGCCGCACTCGCTGGCTACTTACGACAATCTTTCCAAGGAGGAACAATGACGACAGATTTGAAAGAACAGGCGAGCAAGCTGGGCTTCAAGGCCATGGCGGCCAGATGGAATGAGTATGCCAATCAATCGTGGGTCAAAGAACTGTTAGAGGCTGAGGCGGCGGAGAAGAATCGGCGAAGCTTAGAGCGGCGCTTGAGAGAGTCTCAGATACACGAGATGAAGCCTGTGTCTGACTTTGATTGGGAGTGGCAACAATTGATCGAGAGCTTGTAGAAGAGCTGTTCACTCTAGAATTCATGAGGAGGGCAGTTAATATCATCTTTCTTGGCGCCAACGGTCTGGGTAAGTCGATGTTGACGAAGAACCTGATCCACACGGCTCTGCTTGCCGGATACAAAACCAAGTTTGTCTCAGCCAGTCAAATGCTGTCGGATCTGTCAGCCCAGGATGGTGCCACATCCCGCCGGAGATGCCTACAGAAGTACGCGAGCCCGGACTTATTGGCAATTGATGAGCTTGGCTATCTCAGCTACGACAATCGCTATGCTGACTTACTTTACGAGGTAATTAACGCTCGGTACCTGAAGTCATCAACAATCATCACGACCAACAAGCCCTTCAAAGAGTGGGGAGAAATCTTCCCGAACGCAGGGTGTGTAGTCACTCTTGTGGACAGATTGATACACAGATCAGAAATCGTCAAAATTGACGGAGCCTCCTATCGAACGAAAGAAGCACTGGAGTCCGCTGAAAAGAGAGCCCAGAGAAAGCGCGGTCGAGCAAGAAAGATGGAGGAATCAGCCAATGATCAGACTGCTGTTCTTGCTTGAGTGCGACCAATGTGAGGAGACCTGGCTACAGTGGTAAGGCAGCGTGGTTCAATCGGAATCCAGTGGGATGAGGAACTCCAAAACCTTGAGTTCGCGGCGGAGGAGGCTGGCTGGAGCGGCTATCGAGCCAGCATGCTTGTGACAGTTGCGGAATGGAAGCCATGTCCAAGCAGAACGCAGGTTGAGCGATCTCAAAACACCAGAAGGAAAGGGCTGCCGTAGCCGGCAGCCCTTTCCTTCTGATATGCGAAATTCTTTTGCCGCCCAATTTGTTGCGCTTTTATGCCGCCGTCAACACTATTAGGGGAAATCTTTTCAACGAGAAACTATACCGATACCGTAGAATTCAAAAATGCATATAATGCAGACTATGCCGACCTTAAGGATAGATACGATAGAGGGTTTTTGATCGGAGCTGAAAGAGACTTCGTTCGAGCTATGGTGACGTATCCTTCGTTAAGCGGGGAGTGGGTGAAGTTAGAGTCGCAAGACACTGAAGAGCTGGTTCCAAATATAATCGCTGCAATAGTTGAAAGTGCATATGTTAACGGTCAAGGAAACCAGCCACTCACCGTCCAAACAACTCTAAATTCTTTTGATGTTCTTGGCCTGTTTTTTAATGTGACTTCTAAGCTTAGAGACGCTCTTGACGCGCTAGGTACACATAGGCCTGATGAATTTAAGGACAAAAAACAGTGTGATGATGGCGACGGACCGAAACCCTTTAAAAGCCCTAAAAAAACTGACCAGATAGCAGGGCAGATAAATGGAGCGGCTGGTGCTCCAGCATATGATCCAATTATTCTCGATCTCAATGGTGACGGCATTCAAACAGTATCGATAGACGAAGGCTTTACTTTTGACAATCATGCGAGCGGTTTTGAGAATAGAACAGCATGGGTGTCTGACACTGATGGATTTCTCGTTATAGACAGCACCGGTGATGGTTATATCGAGGATGGTAGCCAGTTTTTTGGCACGTCTATGAAACTTGCAAATGGTGCTTATGCCACCTCAGGTTTTGAAGCATTAAGTCAGTTTGATTCAAACCACGATGGTTTGATAAGTTCACTTGACTCCGTCTATTCTCAAATCGGCGTACTGAAGGGAGAGGGTACGTTTGAGACCCTGAGCGAACTCGGGATTGCATCCATCTCATTAGGATCTACGGCTGCTATTTTGACTGATAGCAACGAAAACACTCAACTTGCTGTAGGTAGTTTCACTTGGGCAAGTGGGCAAACAGGGTTCTTGGCTGATTACGCCCTCAAAGATAACACCATGTTGTCATCGTCTACGGTGCCTGTAGAAGTATCAGCTGCTATACAAGCACTTCCGAGCGCTCGGGGGTTGGGGACTGTTAGGGACTTGCAGCAGGCAATGGAGCTAGATACTACTGGAGCTTTGGTTGATCTTGTGACTGCTTTCAGCCAGGCAACATCGATAGAACAGCAGGACAGCCTACTTACGCAGATCCTTCTGAAATGGACTGATTCAGATACATTGCCTCATGACCTTCCAGGTCTTCATATGGACAATCAAGTCTATAACGCAGTTCAAAGGTTCTACGGACAGACCTTGACTTATCCTGGGGCACTCACTGGAGCGCCTGGCATTTTTCAGAGTGAGTATTTGAGTTCAGCTTTTCAGTTGATAAAAGAATACGTTTATGCACAAATGGTCTCCACTGGCGCAATCAGTGATCTGGCCGATTTGCTTTCACAAGGCGAATATAATAATCCATCAGATGCACCCAGTAGGTACGATCTCACGCTTGTTTCAACAGCCTTGTTGGACTTGGAGCAGTCTGACCCTGCCCTGGCGAGTTTTAAGGCTACCCAATTCGTTAAAATGTTAGATGGATTTGCAATTGCAGAGGACACGGACTTTGCATTGACATTCAGAGACATAATAGCAGTTTCGTCTCCGGCTCTTCTTGCAGTAATTGATCAGTACAGTACGGGTGTTACATCTTTTGCAGATAATGCCACTATTGTTCGCTCATCTATTGCCTTCAACGAGTCTATAAATACCCATGGAAATAACGATTTTATCTACATGGGAGATGGGGCGCTCTCTGTGCTCAATTCAACAGGCGAGAATACTTTTGTTGTTGGTGGTCGATTTGGTAAGAACATCATAAACCTGGCTGGTGGAAACAACCGTGTTTATCTGCGTTCTCCAGGGACGTCTATAGAACAGATAGATGTTTTGGGTGCAGATGCAGATGTTCACTTTGGTCCTGGAACCACATTGATAGTTGAAGGGCAAGGAAATGGCAAATTCTTCTTTGACCAGGGAGATGGGGCGCTTACTGTGAGAGGCGGGGCTGTTGATCTGAGTCTGTCCCACAAAGACAGGATCGTATTTGGAGCTGGCATCTTACCTGGCGATATCAACATGTCGCTAGAAGGTACAGAGTTAACCAATGTAAGGCTGACATTCAATGGCTCAGCCGACAATATTTTGTTGGAAAATGAGATTGTGTCGGTGCAAGAAACTTTCTGTAAAAGCGGTCAAAAGGGGGAGACCTCGGTTAATCTTTCAATTGCAAGAAAGAAGGACAACCGATGGTCTTACAAGATGATAGCACAAAATACATCCAAGGGAATATCCTGGAAATACTGTCAGAGGGCGGTCTGGAGCGCATAGGAGATGCCATTCAGATTTTGCTAAATGCGGCCATGTTAGCTGAGCGAGAGAAGCATTTAGGTGCCGGGCCCTACGAACGAACAGAGGCAAGAACCACACATGCCAACGGGTTTAAGCCAAAGACGATTAAGACAAGAGTAGGTGAGATACCGCTAGCGGTCCCGCAGACAAGGGACGGGAAATTCTATCCTAACTGCCTAGAGAAGGGTCAGCGCTCCGAGAAAGCACTTACATTGGCTATAGCGGAGATGTATCTACAGGGCGTATCAACGCGCAAAGTGATGTCGATAACCCAGGAGCTGTGCGGCTTTGAAGTCAGTTCGGCTTCTGTCAGCAAGGCGACATCCCAGCTTGATGAGCTATTCTCCTCGTGGAGAGAGCGGCCCTCGATCGCTTCCGCTATGTATACCTAGATGCACGCTACGAGAACGTGAGAGAGGGAGGTGTTGTCATAGATCAGGCAGTTCTTGTTGCAGTCGGGGTATCCGAGAGCGGGAAGCGCGAGGTCTTGGGAGTGTCGGTTGAGCTCTCTGAAGCGGAGATTCATTGGAGAAAGTTCTTGCATTCTCTCCAGCACAGAGGCTTACACGGAGTCCAAATGTTCATCAGTGATGATCATGCGGGACTAAAAGCGGCTCGCAAAGCAGTATTTCCGGCTGTTCCATGGCAGAGATGCCAGTACCATCTCCAGCAGAATGCGCAAAAGCACGTGCCAAAGCAGGAAATGAAGCTTCAGGTCGCAGCGGACATACGTAACATATTCAATGCGCCGGATGGGAAGGAAGCGGAAAGGCTTTTGAGCAAGACCGTAGCAAGCTATGAGAAGACAGCCCCACGCCTATCAAATTGGATGGCGGAAAATATACCGGAAGGTCTTACGGTCTTCAAATTGCCAGCCAAACATCGAATTCGGACTCGAACTACTAATGGTGTCGAGCGCCTGAACAAGGAGATTAAGCGGCGCACACGGGTTGTATCGATCTTCCCAAACTCGCCTCATGCCTGCGACTAGTAACTGCGGTTGTGATGGAGATCTCCGAGGACTGGCAGACTGACAAATGCTACCTAAGTTTCGCTAACACGCCGTCCCAACCGGTAGAATAGAGCGACACATCTATTTGGCAGTGGCAGCTCATGCGTAATAGAGCGCCCTGAGCGAACGAGATAGCTCACCTCCCCAAAAGGTGGGCTGTCTCGTTCGCAATCACATACAAACGTCGGGGACAATGCCGTGGCGCCAGGACCTGGCGCGGCTGTTTCATCCAATCTATCAAGTACAGGATCAGCGGATGATACTACTGGCAGTACCGCAGAGTCCTGCTTTGTACTCGAAAATCTTCACCTGTTAATTGTCTTTTTTGTGGTATATTCAAAATCAGGTCTTCGAGCTATATGACACCAGAAAGATTAAACCGCTCCGGGACTGAATTTACAGAACAAAAAATGCTCCGCCGAGATTGTTTCCAGTTTGTCGACAAAGCACGTTAGCGAATTCGAGTTCGCTGACGGTAGTGTACTCAATCTTGCACAAATTCAGAACAACCCCGTCTACGTCACCTTCAATGGTGACTTTCAGACATTCCAGCGGATTTACTCACCATTGGCTGAAACTACAACGGTAAATGGAAGCTACAACACAGTTTTAGTTGGAACAGGGAACAGTAATTTTATAGATAACGGCAGTGGTAATCATTTTTTCTTGTCCGCTTCAGCCAGCAACTCTGGAAATACCGGAACTCACACCGTTGCGGTTGGGCAGAATGCACGAATAACAGAAGGTGGAGGAAGGGACACCTTCAATATCGGAATCGGTTCTGGGACCACGGTGATTCAGCCATTTGGCTCCCCCCGTCAGACGGGTGATTTTGATACTATCAATTTCGGCTCTGGTGTTTCAGCCTCTAGTCTTTATTTCTGGGCTCCTCATGTTTCATCTGGTCAAGTCTCGTCTTATGACCTAAACATAGATCTGGCCTCTGGTGACAAGATAATTCTTAGCGGTACATTGGCTGCGCGAGTGAGCACACCGAATGCCTTGACTCCTAAGTATGTTGAGAACTTCACTTTTGCTGATGGTTCGACTCTGAGTTTGAACCAGGTTCTTGAGCAAGGTGTTCATGTAATTGCCTTTGTCGATCCGTTCTTTGGTGGTCCAACAATCGATCGCCGATTTGCCACTTGGAAGGAAATAACCACAATAGTCGGCAACAATGGCTTTGTGTATGACGGTTCTGGAGGCGATCAGATTGAGGACCGAGGCGTTAACAACTTCGTTAATGCTGGAGCTGGAGCCAACACAATCATTGTGGGCACTAACACGACTATTCAGTCAGAGGCTGGTTCCGATGAGATAATCACGAGAGCCGGTTTCGGAACTCTTACAGTGAATGTGGCTGGAGCCCTGGGTGGGACCCAAAATAACGGCAGAGACACGCTGCAATTTTATGACGGTGTCACGCTGGAAAACATTTCGGTAGTTTGGGATGGCTCATATGGCATGACTATAACGCTGGCAAATGGGGACCACATCAATGTCACAGGCCAGTCCTCCGACGAATCCGGTCTGAGAAATATTGGAAGTTTTCGCTTTGCGGACGGAAGCTCATACACGGCTCAGCAGCTGGTGGACTCGATAGTAACCGTGATCACGAACGATCAAGATAACGTGCTATTAGATCGCTCGGCGTCAACGGGCCGAGAGACTATCAACAATAGTGGTAATTTTGACCAGATACTGATGGGTAGTGGTAATACCACGGTCAACGATACAGGAACGCAGAATACCATAACGGCAGGAACAGGTACGGGCGTAATTAACGCCGGGGTTGGAGACACGATTATTGCCAGCTCTGGAACTCTGACGATAACTGCCGCAAGTGGCACGACAATCTACGGTGGAGCCGGAGATACGTCTATTACGTTAGGCGCTGGAGTTTCTGGTGTTTCGCTGTTCGAGCAAGTAGCTGGAACTTCGGGAACCGGATTTGATTCAGTGACCTTTGGTGAAATAGGCAACATAGACGCGCTTACTTTGACCTCCAGCGGCAAAGACTTGACCCTGGTCGATGCTTTTGGCACGGCAGTCCTGACATTGAAGGATGCACTGGACGCATCGGCGATTGCAAAGACAGTTGGGCAATTCTCATTTGCTGATGCTTCTCAAGCCACTTTTGCCGACATGCTTCTAAGAGATGTTTTTGTAGCAGATACTTCAGTTGGCGCTATTGTCGATAGAAGGTTCTCCCAGGTAAGGGAGTTCATAACGCACACGGGTTCTGATTCTACCTTCTTGCTTGGCGCAGGCGATGTCAATTTCACAGTGGGCGCTAACGACACTGTTCATGCTGGAAAAGGCTCCGGTGTCTTCAATGTAGGAGCAGGAACCGGGACTCTAACCATCATAGAAGATGCGACTGAGGTCAATCCTGGTGCTGGTGATCTCGTGCAGTTCACTTCGCAGGTAGATGAATTCCAAGTGCTTGTGAGGGCATCCGGTAGCGATTTCAGCCTTACATCCTCGGGCGGCGAGACTGTAACAGTAGTCAATCAACTTGATGGAGCGGCGCTGAAGAATGTTGGTGCTTTCTTTAATGCAGATGGCTCCATATTGGTAGACAGTGCCGAAATACAGCAGATAGCAGATGCATCCAGAGGTACTTCCGGCGATGACGTGCTGTCCGGAAGTAGATTCGGAGACATCATCGCGGCGGGAGACGGTAACGACAGCGTAGCTGCCGGTCTTGGAAATGACGATCTCTCCGGCGGAATTGGCGACGACTTCCTGTATGGTGAAGATGGAAATGACTTCCTGTACGGAGATGATGGAGACGACACAGCAAGTGGCGGAGCCGGAAACGACGCATTAAGCGGTGGTCTTGGAGCAGACAGCCTGGACGGAGGCGACGGCAATGATGGCCTTGCCGGCGGACAAGGAAATGACTTCGTTTCTGGTGGCACCGGAAATGACATCTATCGCTTCAACTTGGGTGACGGTCTTGATATCTTTAACGACGGAGCCGGAGTCCTTGGCGGCGGCAATGACACGATAGAGCTTGGTGTCTTGGGCAGTGATGTCACATATGCTGCCGAGGGGCTGGACCTTCGCATTAACTTCAATCTGTCGGCCGATAGCATACTTGTTCAGGGCTTCCTGAGCAATGACACGAGCCAGCATATTGAACTGGTGAGATTTTCCGACGGTGCTACCCTGACATATGCGGATATCGTTAACCAGCTCGGTGGTGGGCAAGGGCAAACCATCACTGGAACAAATGGTGCTAACAATCTCGTCGGTACAAACGGTGCGGATACGATAAGTGCCTTGGGCGGCGCCGATACGGTCAATGCTGGTGGTGGAAATGACCTCGTATACGGCGGCGACGGCGCCGATAGCATTAATGGCGAAGCCGGGGATGACCATCTGTTCGGCGACGCCGGAATCGACACAATCCATGGCGGTCTGGGAGCCGATGCAATAGAGGGCGGAAACGGCAATGACTTCCTCTACGGAGAAGAAGGCAATGACAATGTTCTAGGTGGAGCCGGGGCTGACTATATCGATGGCGGCATTGGCGACGACAACCTGGACGGTAGCGTCGGAGCCGACATCATATACGGTCAGGAAGGAGACGACATCCTTACTGGTGGCTCTGGTGATGATAGCCTTGACGGCGGGGATGGAGCCGATAATATCGATGGAGGCGGCGGAGCCGATACCATCTACGGCATGGCCGGCGCCGATATTCTTTCTGGCGGCGGCGGTGCTGATTTGATAGATGGGGGAGACGACAACGATACCATTTCGGGTGGAAACGGCATTGACACTCTCTTCGGCGGTCTCGGTGATGATCACATAGACGGTGGAGCCGGTAGCGATGAGATCCATGGAGGCGCTGGAAACGACATATTGATCGGCGCCGGTGGACACGACACTATCTACGGCGATGACGGTAATGACAGTATCTATGGGGAATCAGGCAACGACAATCTTTCTGGCGGCACTGGAAATGATTACATCGAAGGCCGCGCCGGTACCGATGTGATTGCCGGTGGTCTGGGTGATGATTCACTTACCGGCGGAACCGGAAACGACACCTATTTGTTCAACAGAGGCGATGGAAACGACACTGTCGCCGACAATGGCAGAGCGGCTGACCAGATGGACATAATTCGATTTGGAGCCGGTATAACAACCAATGACGTGGCGTTTTACATGGAGGGTAACAATCTCTACCTCAGCCAGGGGGCCGGGGATTCAATCCAGGTGACCGATCAGACTATCAATACAGCAAGAATAGAGCGCTTTGAACTGGAAGATGGCTCTTTTGTAAGTAGTGCCGATGTCAACTTGATAATTCAGCAAATAGCTGCCTATCAGCAAGATACCGGCGCCAGCATCACCAATGTTAATGATGTCCGCAATAACCAAGACCTCATGACGATAGTCGCCAACAACTGGCACGCGGCGTAGTTGAAGGGCGAGCAGTGAGGAGCTTAACGATGATTGTCAGTTTTTTTCTTCATAAAAGTCATGGTATCTACACAAGCGGGAAGCAGAGCCTGAGTCTCGCAGCATTTGTCCTCGTGTTTACATCAACATTCTGTTTTGCAGAAACAGGTCTCTGTAAATCTACTGAAGCTGCACTTGGACAAACTATTGAACTGACCGAGCGTTCTGTGAAACCTAGTTGTCTACCGAATCGTGATTTTACTCGACTGGGCATAATGGATCTTGCAGGAAAAGCAACCCTCCTTCCGCATTGTCGTGTCATTGGTCGCAATGCCCATGGCTGGATAGCAGTCAGGATGCTGAACCCCGAACGAGCAGTGAGGAAGCTCATTGGGCCCCATGGTCAGATAATCCCAAAGACCAATAACTATGAGATAGTAAATTACCTGACAGAGAAGCGTGCCCCTGTGCGGGTCTTTCCACGAACTTATGACAAAAATGGTATGGAGAACCTTGCCTTCTCGTATTGCACTGAGACTGGGGATATTCTTGCCGCAAGATTCGATCAGGTCAGTGCTTTTAGTAATGGAGTGGCCGCTGTGAGACGCGGTAGACTTGTGGGTTTTGTAGGTCTCGATGGGAAATATCTTGCAAATTCTAAGTTAGTTGAATGCGAGTTTAAAGACCAATTGTCTCAAGGATGCTTGGCCGCATGTGTGAACGGGCGCTGGGGTTATCTGGATACCGGGGGCAATTGGATCATTAAGCCACAATTTGATCGCGCCGAGCCTTTCAGAAACGATTTTGCTTTGGTCGTACTGGCCAATTCAGGATCGGCTGTAGAAAAATCTAACTGTGTTAGCTATGTTGACAAAACTGGCAGAATATTTGATCAGCGTTTTCATTGTGGCGAGTCATTTGAAGAGGGATATGCGGCTGTCTCAGTTGTATCAATGGCGCAACCTTCTACTCGTCTCTGGGGGTTAATAGATGGCCGGGGGGAATGGGTTCTTGAGCCAAGATACACCAGGATTGACCCGCCTGTAGGTTCCAAAAGGCTTGTGCATAACAATGACCTTGTTGGCATATTCTCAAATGGAAAACTTACATTGGCGCCCAAATACCAACACATTGGCAACTTTTGCGACGGACTAGCCTCTTTCCGGGAATCTGAAAACGGCAAGGTGGGTTTCCTCAATCCAGAAGGCAGGGTAATTATCCCTGCGAGATTCGAATTCGCATTCGACTTTTCGGAAGGTTTAGCTGCTGTTGGATATCCACCTATTAAAGGCACCGATAAATCAAGTCTAGGATTTGTTGATAGAAAGGGCCAATTGATCATGACTCCAAAGTCCGGTGGAAATCCAGCATTTAGTGCAAGGTACAGTCCATCCGAAATACAATTCCATGAGGGAGTTTGCCTGATTCCATATCTTTCAAATCCTAAAGATCGTTTCAAAATCAACAGATTTATTTTCATAAATAGGGCTGGCCAGCGGCTGAACAATGTTGAAATACTAGAAGGTTCTGCCTTTATAGTTGGACGAGCATTAATTCGTTACTATCCAAAATCTCGGTCTTGTCTATCAGGAATTAAAGCAATTTGACCGAGCAATTGCTGAACATCAATTGGCATACAACCTTTATCGCAAGTTGCTTGGTGATAGTAATAAAGACACTGCATACTGCCAGGTGAATTTGGCGGAGGCCTATATCGGGCTGAAAGACTATGCTAAGGCTGAACCGCTGCTCAACAGCGCCAAAGCTACATTAGAAAAGACAGAAGGTTCATCGAGCGTCGCAATGGCCAGCCTTCTTGATAATATTGGAACGCTCTACAGCCGGACTGATTGACTTCCTGCGGCAGAGGAGATGCAAAGGCGGGCCTTCGTTTTAGTCGAAAAGTATCATGGGCATTTCAGTGCTGATGCCGCAATTAGCCTCAACAATCTGGCAACCACCTATAGTATGGAGAACAAGAACGACGAGGCAAAACGAACTGCTGTAGAAGCTTGCGCTATTGCCACCAAGGTTCTTGGTGCTAATCATCCGATGACCAAGCGCTTTCTTAAAAACCTTGACGGAATTCTTGGCAGAGATCCAAAGCAAGCTGAGGTTCCGCCGACGGCTAACCAAGAGCCACAGGAACAGAAGCCTTAATCAAAAGCGTGCAAAGAGCGTCTCGCCAATCTCACCGCTTTTGTTGGTGCTGTGGCTACTAGTTGACCATTGATTTTGTGCTTTTGACCATGCAAGTTTCAGTGTTGGTGGATCTTTGCCATTGACTCTCGATAAGTCGCTTGGCTTTGCGAAATACCGGCAGACTATCGAGACATGCAACGAGGACAAAGGACAGGAGCCAGATTGTTGGAGCCGACGAAAAGAATTCCAGCGAATTGTTCACAAATGGTGCGGTTGCTGCCGACCAATATATAAAGGAACAGATGGTCCAAGCGGCAAGCTTGATAGCGCTTCTGAGTAGTGCGACTATTGGTGAGACAGTGCCACCTTGCACCGACACAACTTTTAAGCCCAGCCAGCGCTGACCCACTGTGGCATTCATTTTCGAACTCGTTAAGATAGTGTGGTAAGCGAGATTAGCAAAGATATTGATCAAAACAACAATCCATGCCAGAAGCAGTTCCGGAACGTGTCCAAAATGAGTGGGACTCGCCCCCGCCATCTTATAAACCTCTGCGCAAGAGTATAAATTTAGCCATGGCCAAAACGGTGAAAGCAGGCAGACAGTGAAACTAATTGGGAATAATGGTCCAAGAGATTCAGTATGATACTTAAAGCAGAAATTGGATGAGTAGAGACACAGCAATAGGATGGTCACTGCAGTCAGACTGGATACCAGAATCGAGTCAAACATCAACGCTAGCAGCCGCCTCGTGATGGAAGGCGTAGAGTTACCTTCCGCCAGTATTGTTTCGTTTGTCATCCCAGCCTTTTGTGAAATAAGAGTTTAGGAGCAGTTTCTTGATCTTAGCGCTTGATCCGCCTGGTGGAGGGGAATTTGATTACAAAGTTTGCTTCGTCCTCAATTGTTTGCTCCATAGCTCTGTTTTGTCTTGCGGTGACGTTTTTGCAGAGTTGTGTGACTAAGCCGGTGTCCAACTGGATACCCAGACCAGTTTTTTTCGCATATTCCTTGCAGCGGCAGTTGGAATTGCAAGACTTCAAAAGTAAAGCAGACGCTGCGCATGAGTCGAGCACAGTGAGCTATCTCTATGCAGTTGTGGAGCATTCTTTCTCCGCGCATACGGTTCTTCTAGTTGTGTACGAGGATGGAACTGCCGTTGCTGCAGATAGCAAAAGCCCGACCGGCTATAGCTATTGGCAAATGACCGAAAGTCAATTTGAAGAGTTCAAGAAGGATAATAGTGTACTTTGCGATCTGAAAGTAAAGGACTACGGTTCTGATATTTCAATCACTGACTTGCCGACCACTTGGTTCTATCTTAAAGACGGAAGTGGAAGACGCCAGAGAATACGAATTTATGGTGAATTTAGCAATAACCAATCCTTGATGAATGCCCAGGATCGGCGTTGCCACTGCATTGTCCCCGATGTTTTGAGAGAGGCATTCAGAAGGTCGGCAGAAGTAAGAACGTCAAACAGCAGGGTCTGGGCTCCTGAAAATCTCTGTTTTGTCTTAAAAAAGTCAGCCAGTGCTTCGAAGGCATCATTAAGTCACGCAGTTAGATTTGAACCAAGAACTGTGCCGGGGCCGTTGGAAGATGTGTTCACAGTCAAGAAATCAGACCTGACCGAATCTGAAGTTAACAGATTGCTGACTGCTTACCTGGAAAAACGGCTGATAGCTATTCGTGACCATTTATATGCCCTGACCCTTGCGAATTAGGCTCAACCGTGCAGGGTCATGTGGCTTGAATTGTTTGAAATTTGCATTTCAACCGCCTCATCACCCGTCCGAGCTCGTGCTTGGAGCTTACCTTGCCCTGGCTTTGACGGCACCGGACAGTTGTTTGAACTGAGGCCCGAAGTAGTAGCGCCGCATTTCTTTATAAGCCTGGTCGTAAGTGAAGCCGTCTTCGCTCACGCGCCAGATGCCGACTAGGCAGCCGGTGCGGTCTGAACCATGGGCGCAATGAACCAGCACGGGAGCGTTATCCTTCTTTGCTTGTCTGACTGTTTCCATAAATGTATCCACCTGGCTCTTTGTGGGAGCTTTGTCGCTCATGGGCAGGTTTATATACTTCATGCCGAACTCCTGACCCCAGGCAGCCTCGCGCCTGGTGCGCTCTCCTGTGGCTCTTAAATCGATCAGGGTTTTGATGCCCAGGTCGTGGCACTGCTGTACGCCTTTTGCCGTGGGCTCACCGCTGCGGTATAGAAAGGAATGGACTTTATGAAAGTTCGGCAGATCGCTGGTACTTTTCAGCTCCGGCCTGGTTTCCACGTCGGCGCAGTGACCGGCTAAGGGCTGCCAGATGACCAGAAGAGTCAGGCA
Organism: Candidatus Obscuribacter sp.; assembly: GCA_016712465.1. GTDB lineage: Bacteria > Cyanobacteriota > Vampirovibrionia > Obscuribacterales > Obscuribacteraceae > Obscuribacter. Next base: position 5,027,669 of record JADJQZ010000001.1, on the reverse strand, counting down.
AAGCTGGGTTTGCAGTCTTTTCTTCATGGAGTGCCTCCTCTTCGTTCAATTTCTTGCTCTAATATAGTGTGTAAATGCACAGTCCGTTTTGTCTCTTTCAGCCCTATGCTGGGTAGATAGAACAGAAGCGAAGGATGATTAACAATTGTTAATTTCCAAAACTTTTCCATTTTAAATTGAACTTTTTGCTGCCCTTCAGCGTTTATATCCTTGGACCATACCGATGAGGATGGAGAGTACCGTGGACCTTACTGACGAGGCCCTCATAGACAAATACCGGGAAGAGCAAGACATGGCTCTATTCAAGATCCTGGTTCGGCGACATCAAGGTCGCGTCTTTGCCGTGGCTTACCGTCTCCTGGGAAGTTCTGAGGAAGCTGAGGAAATCGTTCAGGACTGTTTTGTTAAAGTTCATCAAAACCTACATAAGTACCGGGCTCATTCCACCTTCTCGTCATGGCTCCTGCGGATTTGTCAGAACCTTTGCATGGATGCATTGAGAATGAGACACAGGCGAAAGGACATTGCTGCCATATCTTTTGATCCACAGGCCCAGGGGCAGGAGGATGAAAACTTCGGCTCCGGTAAACCTGTCACCCAGGTTGCCGATGCCGGCCCGGGGCCTTCCCAGGTTCTGGATCAAGAGGAACAGACCCGTATCATAGAAGAATCCATTCAGCGCCTGCCGGAAAATCAGAAGATAGTCCTGGTTCTGCATGATATCCAGGGCCTCTCCTACCAGCAGATAGCCGACCAGGTAGGCACCAGTATTGGTACCGTGCGTTCTCGCCTCCACTATGGACGCCTCAAACTGAAAGAGATCCTAGATCCCTATTTCTCTCCTGAAAACCGCACCCAGCCCCTAAAATCCAGGTAACGGACAATGGAAAAGCCAAGCCAAGCCAGAAAAGAAGATTGCCCCCAGATTGAGGAGGAACTTGACGCCTATCTCGACATGGAGCTTGATGACCAGCGAGCCGAGGCTATAGAGCAGCACCTGGCCGTCTGTGGTGACTGCACTGGCCGTCTGGAAGAGTTGAGCGCTCTGGTCTCCAAACTCCAGGCTTTGCCGGAACCGCCACTGCCCAGAGACTTCGGCGATCTGGTGGAAGCTCGCATCAAAGCAACGGAGCAGGCGCAAGAAATTGCGCCTGCCGAGCTTGCCGCACCTGTGCAAGTCGGAACAGCAAAGGTTTTTCAGTTTCCTCGCCCGCTTCTGGTGGCGGCCGCCGCTCTGGCTCTGGTCGTAGTCGGCGCCACCTTCTTTGGTTCTCCTTCCAGCAAAGCTCCTATTGCGACCGTGCCCGACCAGTCGGTTACGCAAGTGGCCGAGAAGCCGGCTTTGCCGGTCAATGTGCCCAAGGCTGTTGAGCACCGGCAAGAGTCGTCGCCGGCCGTTGCCGAGAAAGCCGTTGCCCCGGCCCCGGCTCCTGCCCTCAAGCCGAGTGATAATCCTCATCTAGTGGCACAGTCTCAAGGCAAGTCTGTTCCGTTGCTAACTTCGACTGCCCCCCTTGCCGTCTCTCAGCCGGCGCCGGAGTTGATAGCCGAATACGATGATATTGTCGGTGATGGCATTGATGATTATGGAATCAGTACTAACGAGGATGGTTTGTATGCAATCAAACTATAAGTCGAGCCAGGGTAAATTAGAGGCTGGTGGTCGAGGCCGGTTGTTGCTTGCCGCCCTATTTTCGCTCATGTTTACCAGCTATTTCAGCAATGCTGCAGAAGCGGTACCGCCTGCCACTGGCACTGGCGCCTCTGAAACTGCGGCTCCGGAAGAGTCGGAATTTTCCGGTGGTGGTCGCAGGCAGCGACGTTTTCGGCGGGCCTTCGAGGGTGGTGGCGAAATGCCCGAGGCCGAGAACATGCCTTCTCCCCAGGAACGCTTTCGCCGTTTGAGAGAAAGACGCATGAATGCCGGTGAAGGCGAGGGCATGATGCCGGGGGCAGATACTCCCGGGGGCGGTCGCAGAGGCGGGGGCATGGGACGCATGTCTTCCTTCTCCGGCAGTATGGGAAGAGGTGGTGCTCTCAATTTGACCGAATTGAATTTAACTGAAGAGCAAAAGACCAAGATTAAGACCATGCGTTCTCAGACTCAACTTAAGGCGAAGGAACTGCAGAAAGACCTGAAGGCCAAACGGGCTGAAATGCGCGATTTGCTTTTCGAACCGGATTCTACGGCTGAGCAGATTAAGGCCAAACATAGTGAACTCAAGCAAACTCAGGAGCAGGTGGAGAATTTGATGATCAATGATTTCATCGGCATTCGCTCAGTACTGACCAGCGAGCAGAAGAAAAAGCTACCTTTGATAAAGCCGGGAGCCAGACCGCAACCTGTGCCTGAAGGGGCACCGGAATTGAGCGGCAGAAATCACACCCTGGGAGTGAAACCGGCTAACTGAATAGCTACTTGCCTTTGCCTTTGACTTTTTTCACACCACCCCAGTCGAGCATGAAGTCGCCGTCTGCATCGGAGGGCGGGTTTTGCATGGGCGGAGGTTTGTCCTCTACTTCCTTGGTTTCTTCCTCCACCTTCTTGGGCGGTGGCTTCGGTTTTTCTTTCTTGGGTATGGGCGGTTGCTGTTGCTGCGGCATGATCATAGGCATGGGCATGGGCGCCATTCCGGGAGCCATACCGGGGTAGAGCGGCGGCATCGTCGGTGGTGGCGGGGGCACGAGACCACCTTTGCCCTTGCCTACTTTTGCGGGTGGGCTAACCATTACAGGTACTGGTGAATACATTGGATAGCCCGGTTGTACAGGCATAGAGGGCACCGTCTGCGGTACTACCTGCTCGGCTTGTTTTGGCTGCTCGACCTTTCCCTTCTTCGGCTTTTCGGTTGCAACCGCTTCCTTGGTGGCTTTCGGTGCGGCCGGTGAAGGTGTCTGCGCGGGCGGCTTTTCTTTCTGCGGTGCCGGCTTTACTTCTTTGTGCGGCTTGGGTTCCGGTTTCTCTACTCTTTCAACTTTTTTGGGTTTCTCGACTTTCTTTGTTTTCTGCAGTTTTTCCTCTGCCTGCTTGATCTGCGCCGGCGTAGGAGCCGGTGCAGTCGTAGGCGTTGTGTTCAGGCTTGGCCGTCCCGGTAGCCTGAAACTCGAGCCCGGAGATTCCGACTTCTCAGGAGCCGGTGTCGGTACTGTTTTTGCCGGTGGATTGGTTTCGGTGCTTCGTGGAAGGGGTTTGGTTTCGTTGATATGGATGGCCGGAGCCGGTTTCCTGTTAATAGCAGCCAGAAGCCTTAAGCTCTCTTGATGAGCGATAGACTTGTCGGTGGGCGTTTTTCCGTTCGCTCCCAGCCATCTGATGAACTGTTGTCTGGCTATGAGAGAGTCGGGATGATTGGAGAGGTCTTGTTGGATTTGCTCGAGGGCAGCCATGGGTTTGTTGCGTCTTCTGGTTACCTCTGCCAATTCCATGCGAGCCATGGCCAGACGAGGATTGATGGTGACAGCCTGCCGCAGATAGTTCTCAGCCTTGTCGAATTTGTCCATGCGATTGGCGAGAGCGCCTGCTTCGTAGCAAAGGTCTGCCAGGAAAATGGAATTTGAACCGTACGTCTCGCTGGCGGCATCTATGGCCGTGCCGTAGAGCCCCAGGGCTTGTTCTTTGTCGCCCTTAAGCAGATAGTCCATGGCCTGCAGTCTCAAATCCATGGGGCTGTCCAGGCTTCCCATGACGGCCTGACCGGGCTGGGCCGACTGACCGAGGTTCAAACTCAGCGCCATCAGCAAGGTGAAACCGCCGCACAAGAGAGCGCGAGCTTTCAGACCGGCTTCCCGGCCCTTGCTCTTGTGTATGGAGACTCTGGTCATAGAGTGACTGCCTCGCCTGAACGGTATTTTCTGATAACACCATTCTAATCCCAACTTCATACTACGCCATAGGGAAAAGCCTGACATCACTAAATGACCCGATTCTTGATAAAATCAAACTCCGCCTTATAACTCAAACAGGTATTGTGCAGCTGGCGGCGCAAGGAGCAGGAGATGCGAAGAACAAAGCATCAGAAGGGTCGTGGCGACAGAAATGTGAGAGAGGCTGGTCCAGCCCCTGCTCCAGTGCTTCAAGGTGCCGGTTCGCGCATTTTACTTCCTCGTGGCTATGACATTAACACCAATATCGGTGAAGGTTTCGGACCCTACCGTGTAGATGGAGAGCAGGAGATCTTGCCCTTCGTCACATCGGCGAACGTTGCTTGCGGCGCTCACTCAGGCGATCCTTCCCTGATGGAAGCGGCTCTGGAAAGCATTCGCTATTATGGTTTGGCTCTCGGGGCTCACATCGGTTATCCCGATCTGGCCGGTTTCGGCAGACGTGAAATTCACCTCAGCTCATCTGAACTGCGCGCCTCGGTGCTTTATCAGCTAGGGGCCCTTTCTGGTCTGGCCCGTACCTTCGGTCTTGAGATCACTCAGGTGCGTCCGCACGGCTTCCTCTATCGTCAGATGAGCCACGACATCCGCATCGCCACCATCGTTGCCCGGGCTATCGCTGAATACGACCGCTGGTTGGTTCTGCTTGGTCCGGCCGGTAATATCTTGTTGGCAAGCGGCGAGCGGGCTGGTTTGCGGGTGGCCGGAGAAGCCTGGGTCGACAGGGCCTATGATGCCAATGGCAATCTTTTGCCCCACACCCATTCCCGAGCCATGCTTAAGACCCCGCAGGAAGTAATGAAGCAAGTCAACAGCCTCTTGCGCCATGGCGAGGTGACTGCCTCCGATGGCACACGGGTGCCCCTGGAGTTTGAGACCATCCACTTGCATAGCCGTATACCCCAGGCCCATGCCGTAGCGGAAGAAATTCGTCGGCTGGTGCCGGACGCTTCCGCCCTCACAGCCGAGCCCTTCTCCCTGGATACGTCGGAAGACGGAGAGATTTTCCCCAGCCTGGCTTATTCGGTCTGAATTTAGAGCTTTCGGTCTGCTATGCGGCTCAGGGAATACGCTGCGCCGGCGGTACGATTTCGTCGTACCAGGAACCGTAATACTCCGGATAATCTTCGCCGGTGGTGGAAGTGATAGTTTTTTCCAGCGCCTTGCGGATTGCTTTGCGGCCACCGCGGCGATAGCGCTTCAGCCATTCCAGCTCTTTGGGATCAACCGGAGTGCCGGCTTTGATAAGCTCTTTGACTATCTCGATTTCGTGCACGATCGCTTCTGTTTCTTCTTCCAGGCAGCGATTGATGAATTCCTGCCGGCCGGTCTTACCCGGAATCGGGTCTAAGGTCGGCTTGACCAGAGCGTGTACGAATTCGTGGGCGATACTTATCAGCTTGTAATTACGCGGACACCAGCGGCCGATGTAGATGGTGCGCTTCTTTCTGTCGTAATAGGCCCGGCAGGGCCCGTCCACCAGGCGAATGCGAACGCCGGCGGCTCTGATCTTGTCGATGTCGTCAATGAGAGTGGGTGATTTCAGCAGGGTTTCAACCATGCGTTTGCCAAACTGCCTTTTGAGATTTCTCAAAGAGGACTTGGCGGCCTTAGCCTTTGCTTTGCTTTGTTCAGAATCCGTTTTTCGAGGCATGAGAAATAAACCCGGTATGCGAAACATATACCTAGATAGATATAGTGATAGATTAATTCTATACCAATAAGTTCCCAAGGGGAAGATGGGAAAACGCTGAATTTATGGCAACTCGGGCGTGGCTGCTTGCGCTTGGAAACGTCTGATTAATATTAATTCTGTGATTTGCCCCTTTTCTGGGCAGCTGTCCGCTATAGACCGGCCGGCGAGGGCTCTCAGTTCCTGGCTTCTTAATCGATAATTCCGGCATATAGGGAAAACCCATGGGGCTCAAGGCCTGCGCTCCCTCGGCGCTTTAGCTCAGAAGACGCCCCCGTGGGGCTCGGGATCGGCTATGTTAGAAAGGTATGGTTTCCTTAGGGGCTAACCCCTGGGACGGTTGGGGTTTACTCCGCCCTGGAATGGAACGATGACGGCGTCAAAAGACATACTTGCTCTCCTCAGTCGGATTGGGCAACGCATCTGTCGGGGTCCGTACGCTCAGGGGAGCGGCGGTGAAAGAGAGATTGACTGGGCTGAACTGACCGATTGCCTGATGCAATTGGCGGAACATTTGAATTTGCCGAATTTAAGCTTGTATGTTCCGCTACGAGTTGACGGCTCGGCGGAGATGCCATTGAGCTTTCTTTGCGGGCGAACCGAGGAAGGCCTGGTCTTAAGTCGTTTGCTGGGCGGCGGTGATAGCCACGGTCATAAAGTCGATTGCGAACAGTCCCGGGAGCGGTCCCTGCTGCTTGCCGCCGAACCGGATCACCTTTTGCAATTGTCTCTGGGTGAACCTATAGAACTGGGTGAGGAGCAGGTGCAGGCCCTCAAGGCCCGTCCTCAGCCGTTGCCGCGCATGCGTCTTGCTGGTCGGCCGGAGTCTGTGCACGGTTTGTTGGTGCCGGTGGCAGGAGACGCCACCGCATCGAAGCCCCAGAGCCGCATACTGGGTTTACTTCTACTTGTCTGCCAACCGTGCGAGAGGGGGTCCGAGAGTCTCACTCAGCTAAAGGCGGCAGCCAACATTTTCGCTGCCCTGGTGTCTCCCGTTCTTTCTTCTTCCCAGGGAGCGCCAAGGATAGACGAGCCGCCGGCCATCTCCGAGATGTCACGGCGTTTGAGCGCTGAATTGTGGCTCCGTCAGGCTATTTGCAAATTGCATCTCTCGCTCGATCGCGATTGTATTTTGCAGACCCTGGTGGACAGCCTGGGGCGCGGTCTCAGACCGAGCCGTTGTCTGGTGGTTCGCACTAGCCCGGGCGCGCCTGAATTGGTTTGCCACGAGTACGAAGATCCCGACCTGTCTCCCCTGGGGCTGGGTCGCACCAACCAGTTTCCCCTCTTTGCCGTGCAATTGCTGCGGCACCGGTGCACTGCCTACGGCGATGTTTCCGAACTTCTGGCCGCCGGTGCCATTACCGAAGAGCAATACGATGTGCTTAGTTTCGGCGGTATCGTCAGTCTGGCTGGGGCACCGCTTTACTGCCAGGACCAGCTTTTTGGAGTAGTGGTACTGGTAGATGCCCATAAACGACTCTGGGATAAAACTGAATTGGATGGTCTGGATACGCTAGCTTCGCAGGCGGCCATTGCCCTCACCCATTCCGCCACTTATGAGGAAAGTCAGCACCAGCTCTTCCATCTCAGTCTGATCAGCAATGTCACCGAGCAACTTACTTCGGCACTGGATATGGTGTCGCATTTGCCTCGTGTCGGTAGAGCGGAGGAGCGAAGCGTACCTGAAACAGTCGAAACGGCCAGTTTGTCCGCCAGAGAGCTTGAAGTGTTGCGCCTGATCAGCTCCGGCTATGCCAACAAGGAAATCGCCCAGCGTCTTTTCCTGACTGAATCCACCGTGGAACTACACGCTTCTCGCATTCGCAAGAAACTGAAGCTGAAGAGCCGAACCGCTCTTGTTAAATATGCCTGCGACAAAGGCATCGTCTAGTTTTTACTATCGGCTTTCCCTTTGATCAGGGGCAGTGCCGACAGCAGGTAGAGAATGAGCGTGAGTAGACTCAAGCTCTTGATGCCGCCTACAACGCACAGATTCTCCAGCAGACCACCAAAAGTGACACCCAGTAAGTTGGCGGCCAGCGCCATGTTGGCATCCTTGACGGTCTTAAAGTGAGAAGAATAGAGCAGCCCGCCGAAAAATACGGGTAGGCAGGTCAGAAGCGTCGTGAGCGGCTTGGCGCCGGCTGCCGGCAGGGCTATGCTGCGCATGGAAAGGAAGAAGTCGGCCAGCAATAAGACCGACAGCGATAGATAAACCAGGGGCAGGATGCGGGTCAATTTTTTGTTTTCCAGCTTCAAGACCAGCAGGTTTGCCAGAAAGCCCAGTGTCAGGAATGAGAAGATGACCACCGAACTGACCAGCCAGGTGTTGCCATAGAGCAGTGAGAGTTCAGTGCAGCACTTCGTTTCCATAAGCATGAAAGCTTCTCCCAGAACGAACATGGCGAAGCACTGCGGGGCAAGCACCGAGGACTTTTCCACTTTGAAGAGGAAGGGCACGGGAATGATGATGGTGAAGAGCAGGAACGTGCTGTAGAGGATGAGACCAGTGGTGTCAAATTGCAGATAGAGAAACGGCCAGTCATCGCTGGCTACCCGCATGGCGGCTTGAGCGGCATTGGGCTGCCAGAGTTTCAGCTCTTTATCGTCCTGAAGGGACTCTTTGATGAGGGACTGTACTCGCTCCGGATTCTTTTCCATGCCTGGACCGAAGAGAAAGATGCAACTGGAAAAGCTGTCTTCGCACATGGTGAGGGGCGGCTTGCCCCAGGCTGCCTTGATGGTGTTGTAGAGGCGAGCCGTGACGGGGTGGTCGGCACCGGTGGCAAAGCTCATAGAGACAATGCCGTCATCTTTCAGTAACGAAAGGGCGTCTTTGATGCTTTCCACTGTGAAGACATAGTTGTCTACTCGCATGAATGAAGCCGTATTAAGAGTTCCACCCGGGTCTAAGTAGGCGAAGTTGATAATGTCATAGCGTTTGTCTAAGTCAGTGCGGTGCAGGTGTGACCTGGCATCATCCACTTTCAGATTTACTTTCTCGTCTAAGTAAGGCTTGTCCGGATGGATGGTGCGGCCGAAGTTGCCGATGATCGGATCGATTTCCACGGCATCCAGTTTCTTCAAGTCGCGGGCCTGTTTGAGGGCAAAGGCCGTGTCATTGCCGGAGCCGGAACCAAGAATAAGTACGTCTTCGTGATGGGGGGCGAAGCGGTAGGGTAGTTTCATCCATTTGTAGGCGTGGATGAGTAGATGCTCCTCGTCCTTCTTCGCCTCGGCGCTCTCCGGTGTTTGCTGATTGGCTGTCTGCCTTGCTGCTTCTCTGGCGGCGAAAGTTTCAGGATCGGGAACATGAGTGGCCGAATGGAAATAAAGGTTGTTGCAGAAAAGCATGTAATTGCCCTGGCCGAAGATGCTTCCTGCCGGTACATTGAAGTTCTTAACTTCCAGTTTGCCGTAAGGTGACCAGAAGGCTCCCTGGGCGCTGAAGTAACTTGCTACTACTAGTGGTGCCAGGAGAAGTAGCAGGGCGCGGCTGCGATTGTAGGCAAATGTGCCCAGTCCGGCTATCAAAAGCCAGACCCAGGGCGGTGTGTTCAGGAAGCAGCAGGCGGCAAAGGCCAGCACTCCGAACATGGAGCCGAGCAAATTGATGGAATAGGCTGAGAGGGGCGGGCGATTTTTGAAACCTTCTCCGACCGTGGTGCCAATCTCCTTGAAGATTGTCAGTAAGCTTAAGGCGTTCAGTGAAATGAGCGTCAGTCCGGCTATGACGGCTGCCGTTGAATTATTTTCTTCGATGCGCAGAGAGAGGTCTTTGAGACCCGTTATGGGCACGATTATCACCGAGCCGATTAAGCAGAGCAGGGCGCAGGTAAGTTTCACTTTGGAAACTTTTCTATCAGGCTGTGCAATGCCGGCGGAAGCGCCGATGAAGACCAGCATCAAGATTAAGTTAGGGAAGGCTCGTAAAACCGGAATCTCTATGCCCAACCAGCGAATCGCCATGGTCTCAGCAAAGAGCATCACGAAACTTGCGAAGAACAGGTTACTCAGCTTACAATCTCCCCCTTGATTTGACCTCTATATATTTTTCCACAAGTCGATCCGATAATTCCTGTGGAGCGGCGTCCAGCACCAGGCAGCCTCGCCGCGTCAGTACGCTTAAAGCTAGCTCCCGCTGACTGGTTAGGTCTAGTGCTACTGCCTTTTGATAAATCTTGTTAATGATGTCGCCTTTGTGCGCCGATGATTTCTCTGCCGCCACCAGATCTTGCGAGGCGAATTTTTGAACCTGTCTGTCCTTGAGCGTCACGCAAAAGGGCAGGTGTCTGGGGGCGAGATTGGCCAGACCGCTCAGGAGGGCCTGGGAGCCGGTGGGGTCAGTCAGGTCCGTGAGCACCACCATCAGGGAGCGACCCTTCTGGGCGGAGGCGAAATAGGAGAGGATACCGGCGTAGTCTGGTTCGACCATGCGCGGTTCCACTGCAAAAGTACCCTCCAGAATGCGGTGCATGTAAGGCTTGCCGCGCTTGGGCGGCAGGTAGAGCAGGGGTTTGTCGGCGAAGATGCCTATGCCTACCTGGTCGTTGTGGCTGAGTCCTGTAAGCGCGAGGCAGAGAGCGGCATTGAGCGCCCTATCGAAGCGGCTTAAACCTTCCAGATCGGAAACCATCATTCTGCCTGCATCCACCAGGATAAGTAGCCGCTGTTCCTGCTCGGCTTCGTAGGTGCGAATCACCGGCCGATCACGCCTGGCCGTGGCGCGCCAGTCGATGGCCTTGCAATCGTCTCCGGAGCTGTATTCCTTCAGGGAGGCGAAGTCGGTGCCCTGCCCGCGCTTGCGCTGGTGCAGTTCGCCCAGTTCGGAGGAATGCGAGAGTTTGATGGATAAATCGTGCAGCGCCTTCAGATCGGAATAAACTTTGATCTTGGCTTGCGCCTGGATTTTTCGCTCATAGTAGAAAAGTCCCAGTCGGCTCCTGTAGCGAAGATTGATCTGACCAAATTGATAGCTGCCTCTGCGCCTGGGGCTCAGTCTGTATGCTGCCCTCGTTTCTTGACCGGGTTCCAGTTGAACCGACAAGAGCGAGGCTGACTTTTCAATGCCCTCCGGGCTGTCATCTTTTACCAGACAAGAGATAGGTATGCCGCCTTTGTAGCTGATGGTGAGCACCACATCGTTATCCCGACCGATGGACAGCCTATCGTCCATGTCGCGGCGGGCGTCTATGGTACTTGGGGGCGGCGTTATCTGTCTGTCGATGAGAAAAGCCAGAAGCAAGATCAGATCCAGGGCCAGTCCGATTTTGACCAGATCGGCCGACCAGGCTGCCGCAGCCATGGGCACAATCGCCAGGATTGCCAGAAGATAGAGTCTCTGGCTGGCGCTCATCGCGGCACGGTCACCTGGCGCAGGAGGTTCGCCACTACTTGTGATACCGTTACACCGTCCAATTCCGCTTCTGCCGTCATGATCAAGCGGTGCCGCAAAACAGGCTCTGCCACAAACTTTATATTGTCAGGAGTGACAAAATCACGTCCCTCTATGGCGGCGTGGGCTTTGGCCGCCGCCAGCCAGGCCAGCGCAGCTCGGGGGCTTGCACCCAATTGCAAGTCGGAAATGGAACGAGACTTCTGCACCAGCTCAACCAGGTAATCCATGATGCTGGCTTCTACTTTTACCTTGAGCAGTTCCTGTCGGCATTGAAGAATTTCTTCCGCCGAGGTCACGGCTGTCAGAGGTTTAGTGAAGCGCCGGTACTTGCCCTCCTGCCAGTTTGAGAGCATTTGCTTTTCTGCGGCGGCGCCGGGGTAGCCGATCAATACCTTGAGCATGAAGCGGTCCAGTTGGGCTTCCGGCAGCGGATAGGTGCCTTCGAATTCGACCGGGTTTTGTGTGGCTACCACGAGAAACAAATCGGGTAGTTTCTCAGTATGACCGTCCAGGGTCACCTGTCTTTCTTCCATGGCTTCCAAAAGTGCTGATTGCGTCTTGGGCGGGGTCCGGTTGATCTCATCAGCCAGCAGTAAGGAAGTAAAAATGGGACCTTTGCGAAGGCTGAATGTGCGGGCATTCAAGTCGTAAACGCTGGTGCCGACTATATCGGAGGGCAACATGTCGGGAGTCAATTGAATGCGACCGAAGTCGGCTCCCACCAGGCTGGCAATGCTCTTCACCAGAAGGGTTTTGGCCGTGCCCGGCACTCCTTCCAGAAGCACGTGACCGTCGGCGAGGATAGCCGTTAGTAGCTGGTCTATGACCATGGGCTGGCCGACGATAGTTTCGTTGAGGGCATCTTTGAGGCGGGCAAAGGTAGCACGTGTGAGGGCTAATTCTTCCGATTCTGTTTTGCTCTCTGTAGCTGTCACTTCTTGCTGCATTTAATTTCCTTTGCTCAGTGCCGAAGCAGGGGGCGATGATTCTATTGTCAACTTGCTATCGAGCTGCTTACAAATTTTATCGCAAGCGATGGCCAGCTCTTTGAAGGTTTCTTCGCTAATTGGCGGCAGTACTTCTTTATGCTTCTCTGCCGGCGCGGCATTCTTGTCATGGTTTGCTTTCAGAAGGTGCTCCAGGTCTTCCATTGTCTTGATAACCAGGCTCCTGAAATCTTCCGACCAGGCTTTTTCGTTTCGTGCTCTTAGAACTTCCAGTAAGCGTTCACCTGGTTCGTGGGGGGAGATCGACATCAGTTTGGCCAGGCGGTTGTGCAAGTTCTGGTGAATTATTTCCAGGGCGGCTCGACGGGCCGAGGCTCGCTGGTAGGTGTTGGCCAGACCGCTGATATATTCGCTGTCGGCAATTTTTCTGGCGTCCTTTAGCTTCTCAATTCGCCCGAAGCGCTGATGCGCACTCAGTATGGCTATGATGAGCAGAACCATGATTTGCAAGGTGACGAAGCCGGCCGGGCCTCTCAAGAAATAGATGAACACATTAGAACCGTTTTTAAAGCCATGGCTGACTTCGTCGAAGATTATGTCACCGTTAGTAGTGGCAAGCCAGTTGGCAAAAAATTGGAAATTACCCCAGGCTTCCGTCTTGCCGACTAGCTTGTTGGAGAGCATGGCGGGAGCGCTGGATATGAGGATTCTACCCTTGCCCCAGGTTTTTTGAGTGATCAAGGTGTGACCGTCCACCTTCACGAGGGCCTGTCCGCCGCTGAGAGCCTCACCGGCTGTCAGTCTCAGCACGCTTAGATGGGTGTAGAGCGGCGCGATAGCGTCAAGTTTATCATCGGAATTGCCATTGTTTGTTTGTGCGTTGCTGCCGGACAAGAGGGCTTTCACCGGCAACCGGTCTGAGATTCTGTCTTCCAGCGGTTTGTCCAGGCGCACTACCTTCAGTCCGATTTTATCGAGCAGACGGCGGCTGAAGTGAAAGCGAAAATCGTCGAGGTAAATTAGGGAATTACCTTGTTTTACCCAGTCAAGTATTTCAGTTACTTCGAATTCGGCCAGGGCTTCATCCGGTCTGACTATCAGTAAGGTACCGCGGGCCTCTTTCAAGGTCTCTTTGCGTCTGGAAGAGTCTACAAAGCGTGTAGTCTCCGAACCTCCCTTTAGCTTTCGATAGGGTTTTTCCCAGCGCACAATCCTGCGGCCCCGCTCACTGATTTTCTCACAAAGCTCGAAGAGCCCGCTCACGCCGCTTGGTTTTAAGTTGTAGCTGGAGGCGAAAATCTTGGATTCAGGCAAGAGCTTTTCCAACTGTTTGTCGGAAGAGAGTGCGGCATAAGTGAGTAGCCCTGATACCACTAGTAGTGCACCTAGTTGGATGATCAGGTCGCGGGGCAGACCGCCTTTTGGGGGCTGTACCTTTTCCATACTCGTAGCAGCATCACTCATGGTTTACTTTTATCCCCTCGAATTTCGACAGGGACGGTAGCCAGGACTTCTTCCATTTTCGTCAGTGCGGCGCGGCAAAACTCATAGTCGCCGGGCAAAGCCTCGTTGAACCCGAACCAGATTTCTTCTACCCGGTCTACCAGATTGCGGAAGGGTTCCCTGAGAATTTGATAGTTCTTGCCGGCGCCGGCGTTAACCAGAGAGTAAAAGTACTCGTAATTGGTTTTGCTGGCTTGAAAGCGGGTGACGCCCCGTTCATCCAGCAGATAGAGCGCACTCATGTAAAGTGCGCGTACCGACTCTTTGTAATTGCCCTCCAGGGCATCTTTTTCCGCTTGCTCTTTCCAACCCTGTCTGTCCAGGGGTCTTTCGGCATTGATTAGCCCTGACTGGGCGAGCTTTCTGGCTGCGGCAATGTGCCGCAGGCGGCCGGCAACAATCAAGATGAGGCAGACGGCGCAGATAACTCCCACGGCAATGACGGCATATTGCACCAGGGTGGCGGCTGCGCGTGAATCGGTAGCGCCGGCCGAGGGCAGCTTGAGCATGGATAACAATTCGCCTAGTGCTCGCAAGAGATTGGAAATCAGTTCTTGCAGACCGACCAGAATGCCAGGCGGTTCTTTATAGTTGTAGTTCTTGGCGATTTCGCTCAAGGGACCGGCAATGTTCTTGAATTCCACTGGCGCGGCCTCAACTGACAAAGGCATGGGCGTGCGGGGGCGGCTCGTCTTCCGCTGGTTTGTTCTGCAGGCTCTCCAGGCGCATGAGTAAGTCGGAGCCCTCCAGGCGCATCTTCAAGTCACAGAAAAAGAGTCCGTAAGCCACATAGCAGATGGGTCCGATCACCATATTGGTGACGGTTTCCCAGAGGGCGTTGATCACCTGAATGAAGGCCGGCAACTGGGCGGTTTCTGAGGCGCCGGTGGCCACGCCCGTGACGAGAAAGTAGCCGACAGTGAGAATCCAGATTGGCAGAGTCAGGGGATAGGCCAGCATGGCTACGGAGAGCATAGAGAGGAAGCCGAAGCCGGTAGTGCGCAGGAAACTCCTGAAAGTCAAGTTGAAGGCTTTGGCTAGAACCGCACCCAGATCGCCCTCCTCGATGGCCAGTCCGTAAAAGGCCAGTGAGCCTGCCAGTCCTAGATAAATTACTGTGATGCCAAATCCCAGAACGGAAATGGCAATACCCACGGAGGCCAGGACTGCCGAACCGCCCGAATTCTTGAGCAGCGGCGCTGCCAGGACTGCCACCACCGCCCAGGAAATGACGGCCACCAGGCAGATGGCAAACCAGGCCAGAATCAGATTGATAATAGACCAGCCGCGCTTGAGGACAAATTCAGTTGCCTCTTCGATGTTGGCGGCAAAGCCCGTGAACAATCTGACCAGGGCCAGCTGCCTGATGGCCAGGAGCAACCCGCCCCAGATCAGGCAAATGAGACCGACGATGCCGACTATTGCCCAGGCGATTTGAGGCGATGCTTCTTTGCCCGACTGAAAGGCATAGCTTCCGGCCAGAACCACCGCCACTCGGCCTATTCCCAGGATGACCGTAGGCAAGACCAAAACCTTGAATACGAGCGCGATTTGTCGTCTGCAGATGCGAAAAGACTGTCCGATAATGTCTCCGACGGTGAGCGGTTTTGTCACATAGCCCATCAGTTGTGTATCTACGGTCACTCTTTATCCTCGAAAGCCGCTTGGTCCGAGCCGGGGCCGCAAGACTCTGGCATTGCATTTATTTGCCCGTTCTTACGGATGGTTCTCAACTAGGTCAATATTCCCGTCTGCGAAGCAGACAGCACATAGCGCAACCTAATATTAAAATCCCTGGAGCCATAAGTTGCTATTAAAATTGCCCCTTTTCAAGGCTTCTTTCTCAGGGCGTTCAGAATTTCAGCCTGTCAATGTCTTATAAAAAGGAAAAGCGCGCATTTTCGGACAAACAAGGCGGGCTTTCAGGTTTGCTCCGGCTATGGTTTCGGTATGAAGTATTTGACCTTTTCCATTCAGGCTTGGGCTTCCTTCGTGTTATCGTGGATAAGGGTGTTTGGCCAGTTGGCAACTGAGACAGGGTACCAATGAATAGTCCGCTAGTGAAAAAACTGACCGGGGTTCGGGATCTTCGTCGGATTCTGGAGACTACCGTGAAGGAGCTGGGCGATCAGTTCTCGGCTGATGCCTGCCAGATTGTGCTCAGCAATCCCCTGGACCAGAACGTCACTTCCATTTGTGAGTACCGTTCTACCGGTAATGTGCCGCAGCCCGGTAAAGCCACCACTTTGCCCCTGGTCTTGCAGGGGCGAACCTTCGGTTCGCTCACCTTAAGCCGCTCGGTCGATGTCAGCCCGGACGAACTCAATGCCATGCGGGTGATTCTGGGTGAGCTGGGCGATATTATTCGGCTGGCGCAAATCAACGATGTTGTGCAGCGCGACACCTTTCGCGATACCTTCTTAGTTGAAATCGGCAACTTGATGACCTATTCCCTGGGCATCGGGGATGCGCTCTTCATGGTCGTCAATATACTTGGCAAGGCCTTGAATGTGAGCCGTTGCTTGTTTATCTGTACCGATGATCAGCAAGCCGGTTGGAAGTGTTTTGAATTCTGGCAGCAAGATAAGGTGCAGAGTCTGCAGCATTGTTATTGGCCTTCAGCTGATTCGGCGCTGGTTGCCCAGACTCTTCTGGCCCGGGAACCGCTCAGACTTTTTGAAGGGCAGCAAAACTCTTACGTTTCGCCGGCTCAGGAAGAACTGCAGCTAATCGGTGCCAAATCGCTTCTGGGTGTTTCCTTGCGCAGTTCTCACGGTACTCATGGCTGTGTTATTTTGCAGCAGTGCGATTATCGCCGGGCCTGGACCAAGAACGAAATCGACATGGTTCAAAATGTGGCCGATAAGGTGGCGGAAGCGCTGCTTAAACTGCCGGCCGAGAAGCGTGCGCGCGAACCTATTATGCAGTTGCACCAGCGTATTGTCAGTACGCCTGAGCAGCAGTCCAGTGCTTCTGCCATCGATGTGAGACGGGCTCTGAAAGGAGCTCTTGGACAGCAGGCTATACCTCAGGCCAGTAAGACCGGCGCACCACCGCCGCCACCCAAACCGGCACCGCCGCCTCCACCCAAGCCAACGCCGCCGCCTCCGCCGGCTCCTGCTCCGGCTCCCGCTCCCGCACCGGCTCCCGCGCCGGCACCGGCTCCTGCACCTGCTCCTGCGCCCGCCAAATTGCAGCAGATCACGGGCGAGTATCCCGCCCAGCAAACTCCCGCTGCCTCCCAGCCGCAAGTCTTTGATGCTTCGGCCCAGGCTAAAATTCAGCAAGTAACCGGCGAATTCCCGGCACCTACAATCACATCGCCCACTGCTGCCCGCACACCGGCGGCACGCCAGTCCTCGCCGACGGAGAAAGACCCATACGCCGATCTCGATTTCGGCGAGATCGATGTGGCGGAAGCCGGCGGCGATCAAGAGGCGACTATGCCGCCATCACAGGCGGTGCCTTCCTTCCTCTCCGTCAATCAAGCTGCACCGGCTCCTGCTCCGGCACCGGCTCCGGCTCCGGCTCCGGCTCCGGCTCCGGCTCCGGCTCCGGCTCCCGCTCCGGCTCCCGCTCCCGCTCCCGCTCCCGCTCCCGCTCCAGCGCCGGCTCCCGCTCCCGCACCGGCACCGGCACCGGCACCGGCACCCGCTCCAGAACCAGCTCCGGCGCCGGCACCGGCACCGGCACCCGCACCCACTGCCACTACCGGTGGTGAGTGGGGTAATCTTGATGCCATTCCCACGCCTAAAGCCACACCGGCTTCAGGTCAGAGCTGGGGCAATCTCGACGACATCCCGACACCGGCAGGAACGGCGGCGGCCGCTCCGTCTGGCGGACTGCGCGGCGGCCTGGGTGGCTCCATGCTCGGTGGTCGCCGCGGCGGCGGCGGTCAATCTCTCAAACCCAAGCTTGGGCAAACGGCGCCACCACCCTCGGCGGCGCCGCCACCACCGCCTCCTCCTAGTGGTGATTCCGCTGCCGACATGGACGAAGCCAGCGCCAAGAAGAAGTTGGATGCCCTCATGAGCAGTTCCAAGGACGAAACTGCAGACTATATTTTTGCTACACCCGGACTCGATATGCGTATGCTTGGTCGAATTGACGGTTGGGTCTCGCAAATAGAAAGTAAGGATAAGTTTGAGCCCGGTCATGCCCGTGCCGTTGCCGAGTATTCTCTAGCTATCGCCAGGGAGATCGGAATCAGCGGTGCCGAGTTGGATGTGATCAGGCAAGCGGCTCTAGTGCATGATCTTGGTAAGTTGGGCGCGGCTGGTCAGATATTGCAGAAGCCGGAATCGGAACTTTCCGATGCGGAACTGTTGCTGGTGATGCACCATCCCATAGACGGTGCCGAGTTGCTCGAATCCTTCCCTGAGTTGAAACCACTGGCTCCAATTGTGCGAGCCCACCATGAAGAGTACGACGGCAACGGCTTCCCACTTGGACTGAAGGGCGATGAAATTCCAATGGCTGCTCGCATCATCGGTCTGGCCAATCGCTACCACGAAATGGTGGCCCGCAAGCGCAACGGTGCCAAGGTGGAAGATCCGATCAAGGCTCAGAAAGACGTGGTGGAAGCCTCCGGCAAAATGTTCGATCCGACCATGGTGCAGGGGCTGATCCAGGCTCTTATTACCGGCAAAGTACCGCCAACCATGTGATCACTCGAATTCTGGTAGGCGCAAGCGCTTCAGTCCTGTCCATGTGATGTTCTGGCTGGCGCTCGGCAAGGTTGCTTTGCCTTCGCCTTTACCTCTTTCAGCCAGGAGCCCGGCTGTGCTCATGAGTACAACGATGCTGCGCTCAGGTACGGTGAGAGTCTTTTCCTGGAGCGGTTTCAAATCCTTCAACCTGTCTACGGAAGCGACGAAACTGAGATTGGTGTCCAGGATTTTATGAAATGCGTCTGGCTCTTTGATGAGCGGCAACTGAAAGTCGAGGGGGCGCCAGTATGAATTGAAGACAGCGTAGGCATGCTCTTGCAGCGCCGTATTCTTTAGCTCGATGGCAATGCTGTGGGAATTGGGGCTGAAGTCCGGTTCATTCAGTTTGATACCATGACAGGTGAGAACCGTGGCTGTGGATTCCCAGGATTTATGAGGATTCTGCATATGCAGGCGATGGGCCGCGTCTTGTCGGAATAGATGGAAATATCTGGTCAGTTTGATCAGGTCGCGCGTGAAATTGTACAGGTCTCGGTGTTTGGACAACAGGCTCCAATCAAACCAATTGCTTTCATTGTTCTGACAGTAGGCATTGTTATTACCTCTGGTGCTGCGTCTGATCTCATCTCCCATGGAAAGCATAGGGGTACCAGAGGCCAGAAAGAGAAGTGAAAGGAAATTGCGAATTTGCCTTTCTCTCAGTTCTTCCACCTGCGCATCGGCTGTGCTGCCCTCGAAACCACAATTCCAGCTATAGTTGTCGTCTCGACCGTCCCTGTTGTTTTCGCCGTTTTCCAGATTGTGCTTCTGGTTGTAGCTGACCAGATCGTTTAAGGTGAAGCCGTCATGGCAGGTGATGAAATTTATACATTGCCTTGGTTTCCCGACCCGAGTACCGTAGATATCGGTACTGCCTGAAAGGCGCTTCACCAGCGAAATTATTGTGTTGTTGTCACCTTTGACAAAGCGTCTGATGTCGTCTCGAAAGGGGCCGTTCCATTCGGCGAAGCGCGAACCCTGACCGACGAACCAACCAACTTGATAAAGACCTGCCGGATCCCAGGCTTCGGCTATTAAAAGCGAGGAGGCCAGAATCGGGTCCGATTCGATATTCCAGATTAGAGGCGGTCTTGCTAGCGGCACTCCGAATACATCGCGGGACAATATCGAGGCCAGATCGAAGCGGAAGCCATCCACGTGCATTTCTTCCACCCAGTATCGCAAGGCATCAAGCAGCAGGCGGCCTACCACCGGATGTTCCGTGCGCAGGGTGTTGCCGCAACCGGTGAAGTCTCTATAGTCCTTGGAGTCTTCGTCGAAAATATAGTAAGTGAGGCTGTCCAGACCTTTGAAAGAAAGGGTGGGACCACGTTCGTCATTTTCAGCGGTGTGATTGAACACCACATCCAGTATCACTTCCAGTCCGCTTTTGTGGCAGGCTCTGACCATGTCGCGAAATTCGTCCAGCATGGCCTGTGGATTTTTCGCCAGGCTGAAATGCGGATGCGGAGCAAAGAAACCAATTGGGCTGTAGCCCCAGTAGTTTTCCAGCTTCTTGCCATTGACCGGGGCATCGGCCGGGTCGAAGGCCTGCACCGGCATCAGTTCAATGGTGGTCACCCCCAACTCTTTCAGGTAAGGAAGCTTTTCTATTAAACCGGCAAAGGTGCCGCGCTTTTTCTCTTCGATACCGGAGTTGGCATTCTTTGTAAAACCTGCCACATGCAACTCATAGATGACTCTTTTGTCGGCGTCGACGTCGGGAATTTTGTCACCGTGCCAGTCGTAATTGCCGTGGTCGAGCACCACTGAGCGCAGGCTCACTTCGCAGTTGTCACCGGCTGTGGCGGCGGCTTTGCGGCAATAGTTTTTCCAGCCGACAATGGCCCGGCTATAGGGATCCAAAAGGACCTTGTCGTGGTCAAAGAGTTGTTTGTTTTCGGCCTCTATGTCGCCATAGGCACGCCAGGCATAGACCTGATTGGCCTTAAGACCTTCTAGAAAAATGTGCCAGTAGTTAGCCGTGCGGTTAGCAGCGGTAAGCATGTAGGTATGAGAAGGCAACGGGCTATCTTCGCTATCGAAGAGAAGCAATTCCAGATAGGATGCTCTCTTTGAGTAGATGGCAAAGTTTACGCCCGTTGCCGATAAACTGGCCCCCAGGGGATAACTGCGACCTGGATGGGCTTTGTATATCATGGCCTGGTCAGCCAATTCTCTTTTGTCACCTCTTTAATAGGGCCATTTCCAATCAGCCAGGTCGGGTCTGTCTACGCCATGTTCGTGGGCATAGTTGCGACATTCGATCTGCATTTTGCGGAACTTCGACTTGGCATGAGCGCCGGCTACTTTCAATTTCTCGACTCTGTCGATGACGTCCATTGCCAGGCTGAATCTATCGGTCTGGTTATTGATGGCCAGTTCCAGAGGGGTGTTGATATTGCCTTTCTCTTTATAGCCCCTTACATGCATGTTGTTGTGATTGGTGCGCCTGTAAGCCAGTCTGTGAATCAGCCAGGGATAACCGTGGAAGTTGAAGATGACCGGCTTGTCGATGGTGAAGAGGCTGTCGAAGTCTTTGTCCGAGAGCCCGTGGGGGTGCTCACTCTCGGGTTGCAGCATGAGCAGGTCTACCACGTTCACGAAGCGCACTTTCAGGTCTGGAAACTCTTCCCGAAGCAGGGCTGTGGCAGCCAGTGCTTCCTGGGTAGCGATGTCTCCGGCCGAAGCTATGACTACATCCGGCTCCACACCTTTGTCGTTGCTGGCCCAATCCCAGATGCCTATGCCCATGGTTGAATGTTTTACGGCATAGTCCATGTCCATGTATTGCAAGTGTTTTTGCTTGTCGCAGACGATAACGTTGATGTAGTCAACGCTGCGCAGGCAGTGATCAACGCAAGAGAGAAGGGAGTTGGCATCAGGCGGCATGTAGATGCGCACTACTTTTTGCCCTTTGTTTACGACCAGGTCGAGGAAGCCCGGATCCTGGTGGGTGAAGCCGTTGTGATCCTGTCTCCAGACCGTGGAGGTGATGAGCAGGTTGAGAGAGGCGACACTGGCGCGCCAGCCCAGATGATTGCAGATGTCCAGCCATTTGGCATGCTGGTTGAACATAGAATCGATGACGTGCACGAAGGCTTCATAGGTAGCGAAGAAGCCGTGGCGACCGGTGAGCAGATAGCCTTCCAGCCAACCTTCCAGGGTGTGTTCGCTGAGCATTTCCATTACTCTTCCGTCTCTGGCCAATTCGCCGCCGTCGTTATCTTCCTGGAAATAATTTGCCAGCCAGAATTTTTTGGTGACGGCATAGACGTCGTCCAGTTTGTTGGAAGTCGTCTCGTCGGGTCCAAAGAGCCTGAAATTGTCAGGATTGGTTTTCATGATGTCGCGCAAGAGAGCGCCCGTCGGCCTTGTATTCTCGGCTTCGCAAGCGCCGGGTCTCTCTACGGGAACGGCGTAATGCTTGAAGTCCGGCATGCGCAGAGATTTCTGCAAGAGTCCGCCGTTGGCGTGGGGGTTGGCACTCATGCGGCGCTTGCCCTCGGGGGCTAGCGCTTTCAGCTTGGGCAGCAAGCGCCCTTTCTCATCGAACAGTTCTTCCGGCTTATAGCTCTTCATCCAGGCTTTGAGCATTTCCAACTGTTCCGGATCTTTTTTGACGCCGGTGAGGGGAACCTGGTGGGCGCGCCAACTGCCTTCAATTTTATGACCCGAGAGTTCTTTCGGTCCGGTCCAGCCTTTCGGGCTGCGCAGCACGATCATCGGCCAGCGCGGTCTTTTGACTGGAATATTGTTGGCAGCGTTTTCCCGGGCTTCTTTTTGGATGGCGCGAATTTCGGTGATGCATTTTTCCAAAGTGGCGGCCATGGCCTGGTGCATGCTGTCGGTGTCGCTACCTTCCACGAAATAGGGTGTGTAGCCGTAGCCGTGAAAGAGGGCTTCCAACTCCTCGTGATCTATTCTGGCCAGGATGGTGGGGTTGTTTATTTTGTAGCCGTTCAAATGCAGAATCGGCAGCACCGCTCCGTCTCTAGCCGGGTTGATGAACTTGTTGGAATGCCAGGAGGTTGCCAGTGGACCGGTTTCCGCTTCACCGTCACCCACTACGACGGCCGTGATCAAGTCGGGATTGTCGAAGACCGAGCCATAAGCATGGGACACGCTATAGCCCAGTTCGCCGCCTTCGTGGATGGAGCCGGGTGTCTCCGGCGTGCAATGGCTGCCGATACCGCCCGGAAAAGAGAATTGTTTGAAGAAAGCGGTCATACCTTCTTCGTCTTCACTTTTATCGGGATAAATTTCGGAATAGGTGCCCTCCAGGTAGACAGGTGCCAGAACTCCCGGCGCACCGTGACCTGGTCCGGCCATATAAATCATGTCCAGATCGTACTTCTTGATGAGACGGTTCAGGTGCACATAGACAAAGCTGAGACCCGGGCTGGATCCCCAGTGGCCAAGTAGTCGATTCTTTATATGTTCGACTTTCAAAGGCTGTTTGAGCAGCGGGTTTTCCCTCAGATAAATCATGCCGGCCGCCAGATAATTGCAGGCGCGCCAGTAAGCATCGGTGTTGCGAAGTTCCTCCTGCCCTAATGGCGGGTTGGCTGCATCCACTTTCACTGTTGAGCGAGCAATACCATAGGCACAAATTTGATCTACAGCGAGTTCCGTAGTTTTTCGATCTTCAGACGCAACTGTCATCTCTTATTACTCCGGTGAGGGCATTTATCCACGGCCGGGCAAAATGAATTGCCTGGCGCACTGGCTTTAATGTATAAGCTTACCGCCCCGGACCGATATTAATCTCGTTCCGGAGGATGAGTTTGTATATAGTGCTTGGGAATGAGGGTAGAATTGTGCGCCCGGACTACAATAGCTGGTTGCAGGAAGGCTTTAAAAGTAGCTATTTGTAAAGAACTAGCAATGAGACCTGGTTCTCGGGCTTTCGCCCGGAGGAGGAGTTGTGGAAGAACGCCCTAAGCGCAAGCGCGGTGCCGATACCGTTGAAATGAATGCGCTCAACACCAACGAGGCGGTTCGCAAGCACCTGCTTGAAAATCTCCGTTCAGACCAGGGCAAATTTGCTCAGGTGGCATCCACTAATGACTATTACATGGCCCTGGCCAGGGTAGTGCGTGATCGCCTGATGCGGCGCTGGACCAGCACTGCTCGTACCTATTTTGAAAAGAGCAGTCGCACCGTTGTTTATCTTTCAGCCGAGTATTTAATCGGTCCGCAGCTTGGCAACAATCTTATTAACCTGGGTATTTATGACGATACTGAGACGACCCTGCTGGGTCTTGGTTTGAGTCTCGACCAGCTTATGGAACGAGAGCCCGAGCCGGGTCTGGGTAATGGCGGTTTGGGACGGCTGGCCGCCTGCTATATGGATTCTCTGGCCACTCTGCAGATACCTGCCATCGGATACGGTATCAGATACGAATTCGGTATTTTCAGTCAGGCCATTCGAGACGGCTGGCAAACCGAGATGACGGATAAGTGGCTCAAGTATGGCAATCCCTGGGAAATCGCCAATGCCGATGTGGCTTTCGATGTCTATCTGGGCGGTCACACTGTTGCTTGCGAGGGCGGCAGTGGCGTCAGGTGGGTGCCGGAGCGAGTAGTTACCGGTGTGGCTTATGACACGCCGGTTTTGGGCTACGGCGTCAACACCGCAAATTTACTGAGATTATGGAAGGCGGAAGCATCCGAATCCTTCGACTTCCAGGCATTCAACGTCGGTGACTACTACCGCGCCGTGGATGCCAAAGTTTATTCCGAAAATATCACCAAGGTTCTTTATCCCAATGACGAGCCGCTGGCCGGCAAACAACTGCGTCTGGAGCAACAGTATTTCTTTGTCACTTGTTCTTTGCAGGACATGATTCGCATTTACTTGCAGCGCGAGAAGAATTTCGACCGGTTCCATGAAAAGTATGCGGTGCAAATGAATGATACCCATCCGGCTCTTGCTGTGGCGGAGCTGATGCGTCTTCTTGTTGATGTGCATGGGGTGCCCTGGGAGAAAGCCTGGTTCATCACCACCAATACCATGTCTTACACCAACCATACTCTTTTGCCTGAAGCCCTGGAAACATACAGCTTGCCTATTTTTCAGAGGCTTCTGCCCAGGCATCTGGAAATTATCTATGAAATCAATGCTAGATTCCTTGGCGAGGTGGGCTTGCGTCACCCCGGTGATCCGGCACTGCTCTCGCGGCTCTCTCTCATCGGCGAGACGGGAGAGAAGCAGGTGCGCATGGCCAACCTGGCCTGTGTGGGCAGTCATGCCATCAACGGTGTGGCCAAGTTGCACAGCGATTTGCTTAAGAGCACTGTGCTGAAAGACTTTTATTTGCTCTTTCCTGATAAGTTCACCAATGTCACCAACGGCGTGACGCCGCGCCGTTTTATGCTGCTCTCCAATCCCGAATTGAGCGATCTAATCAGCGAGGCTATTGGTGATACTTGGCCCCGTCACCTTGATCAATTGAGGCAGTTGGAGCCCCTGGCTGAAGACAGCAGTTTCTGCACCAAGTGGGCGACGGTGAAGTTGAAACGCAAGCAAATTCTGGCTGCTCGCATTAAAGAAGTGACCGGACTGGAAGCTAATTGCTGGTCTCTTTTTGATGTGCAAACCAAGCGTATCCATGAGTATAAGCGGCAGTTGTTGAACGTCTTGCACGTTCTCACCCTCTACAATCGCATCAAGCGTGGCGAAACCAAGGGACTTTCCGCTCGCACTTTTGTGTTCGGCGGCAAAGCGGCGCCCGGATATTTCATGGCTAAATTGATCATCAAGCTGATCAACAGCACGGCTGAGCTAATCAACAATGATCCGGATGCGCATAGCCATATCAAGGTGGTCTTCTTCCCTGACTTTAACGTCAAGAACGCCCAGCTCATATATCCCGCTGCCGATCTTTCCGAGCAGATTTCCACTGCCGGCTTTGAAGCTTCCGGCACGGGCAACATGAAGTTTTCTTTGAACGGTGCGCTCACAATCGGCACCCTTGATGGTGCCAATATTGAAATCAGGGAAGCCGTGGGTGCCGAGAATTTCTTCACTTTCGGCTTGACCGTAGATGAGATTATCGGGCTGCGGCAAAATGGCTATCAGCCCACGGCCTACTATCATGAGAATCGGGAGCTGAAAGAAGCCATCGATCTGATTGCTCGTGGTGCCCTCAGCCCCTCCAATCCGGGCTTGTTTAATCCCCTGCTGGATGCCATGCTGAACTACGATCACTACATGATTCTGGCTGATTATGCGCACTATATTCAGTGTCAGGACCAGGTCGGTAAGCTCTGGCAGGAGCCCCGGCAGTGGGCCCGCAAGTCCATCCTCAATGTGGCTCGCATGGGTACCTTCTCTTCCGACCGTTCTATCGGCGAGTACTGCGATCGCATCTGGAAAGTAGGGCCGGTGCCGGTAGAGCTTGATATTATCGAGCCGGTAAAAATTGAGATTTAGGACCGGTTTCGTGGCGCGGGACAGCGGGTATAAGGTAGGTATTTCTAACCTTTTTCATCGCGGCATCCCCGGGGGACACTTCTATGGCAGACAATATGAACGGCTGGCAGAAACTCGAGAAGGTGCAAGAGTCTGTCAAAGACGGCAAGCCTCAAGAGGCTGAGAAGATCACCAGTACGATTACCGATCCCACTTCCCAGAAGATTTTCATGGAGACCCTGGCCAGTCGTTGCTCAAGTGGTTCTGCCGGTCTGCCCAGTTGTGAAATCGTCGGCGCTGAAGGTAATACTAAAGCCGTTAAGTTTAAGGGAGAGCATCCCATGACGGTTTCTCGTGATGAATCGGGCGGTTCTTCCTCCCTGAAGGTGACCGACGATGCGCCGTCTACCGGAAAGAAATTAATGGATGCCATGCGCTCAGCCAAGGATTTCGTTACCAATTTACCATCCGAGATAGCTGACGCCGCCAAGAGTGTTGTGAAGGAAACCACTAAGGTCGGAGATGCCCTCGATCGCTCTAACACAAGTGATAGTGAACTGAATCGCCGCTGGAAGGCACAGCTCCAGAAGGCAGAAGGAAAAGAATAGAGTCTGAGCGCTTTAGTTAAAGAGGTTCCGGGGCAGGGTTATTCCTGCCCCTTTTCTTGTCCGCAGCCTGGGGTTTACCGGGAACCTGACACGTTGCTGTCACGTAAGAACTTTAGTGTGGCGTTGTTGCTCCAAGGGCGCCTTTACTAGAGATTTTGAAACTCCCCGGGGGATTTTTCTATGGCAGACAATATGAACGGCTGGCAGAAGCTTGAAAAGGTACAAGAGTCGGTTAAAGACGGCAAACCGGCCGAGGCTGAAAAAATTACCAGCACCATTACCGATCCGCTCTCCCAGAAGATATTTATGGATAGTCTGGCTAGCCGGTGCTCCGGCGGTGCGGAAGGCTTGCCCAGTTGCGAGATAGTCGGCGATCCCGGTGATACCAAGTCCGTTAAGTTTAAGGGAGACCATCCCATGACGATTTCTCGCGATCAGACAGGAGATGCTTCCTCCCTCAAAGTCACTGATGATGCGCCCTCCACCGGTAAGAAGCTGCTGGATGGTCTGAATTCCGCTAAGGAATTCCTCAGCAATTTGCCATCTGATCTGGCTGACGGCGCCCGGTCGTTTGTGAAAGGGAACACCGCGGTCGGTGAGGCGCTCAACCGCGCCAATACTGCCGACAGCGAGCTGAACCGCCGCTGGGATTCTCAGATCAAGGCAGCTGAGGGCAAGTAGCCGGGGCTGCCTGGTTTTTCGGTTTGTTCCGGTTATGGTGCTCGTTGACACGCAGCAGTCACCATAAGTTCTTAAAGTGTGCTTGATTAGAGCACCAATTTTCTTGAGTTATTGAAACCATGTATAAGCAAGTCGAATTCCAGAAGAGTTCCCAAGTTTTGGAGCCGGAGATAGAGCCTTCCGGGGTCTTCCTGCCGCGCCAGGTCAGAGTTGGTTTTTGTCTCGTCCAGGGTCGGGTGGCCGGGGTCACAGCCGGTTATGAACTCTACAGTTCACTGTATAGAGTATTCACCCGGGGAAGGGCGGTGCCAAATGATAGACATTAAGATTGAGCGGCTTCTGGCGGCCGACATGGAGAGGGCCAGGCGGCGGACGGTTGTTGCGGCCTCAATTGGTATATCGAGCGGTTTGGCTTTGTCGATCGGCCTGCCTATTTACCTTCTATTGCACCATCATGTATCGTCCGTGTCCTTCTTTGTTGCTGCGGTTATAGGCCCCGTTCCTTTTTCTCTTTTGCAAAGGAAGCTTCAATATCATCACCAAATCTTTCTTGCCGAGTTGGTCGGTTATATGGGTCTTGGTGTAGGTTTTCTGCTTGTTCCCTTCCTTTCCGCCTCCGGCGTCACTTTACTGCAATTGCTCGCCAAATATATTGATGAAGGAAGAGGGGCAATGGTGCTGTCCTTTTCGCGTTTTATTTCTTTTTTCTATTCTCGTTCTCCCCTTGAGCCGATGCAAATCAGATTGGCGATCAAGGCCAGTCAGGTGGAGGAGTTTTACAACTATGGACAGTATGAAAAAGGAGCCAATCTTCTCGATTCGCTGTTGAGTGAATGTGACAGGCTTTACAAGAGCCAACCCAACGCGGATCTGCTCGAAGGTTATTGTATGGCGCAGACAATCTGCATCAGCTTGCTGAATCAAATGGCACGTTATTTTGAATGGCCTTACGGTAATCTGGCTTCCCTTCTCGTTGATGAGGGACGCTATAAGGAGGCCGATGCGGTCTTCAGTCAGGCAATGGAGATTAATCCTTACTACGTAAACGCCCTGGTCAACATGGCTGAAGGAAAACGCAAACAACATGATTTCAAGGCGGCAAGGGAGTATTTGGACCGGGCTTTGAAAGCTGATCCGGAAGACTTGCGGGCCAACATTATGCGGATACTGCCGGATATTTGAGGATAGCCGCCTTCAATCGACGGATGCCGGTATCCTATTCGAGTTTTTACTTTGCTACCACCGACAAAGGAGTTCAACATGTTCGGCAAAAGTTACGGGCAGACCGCCAGCGACATCCACTTCAGCGTGGGAGATGCAGGGATAAGGTTGCTTTTTGGCTGCGTTCTCGTGATCGGGCTGATAGGCTACGGGGCCTACCTCGTCGACGGACAGGCTGTGGCTAAGTCGGCTCTCTGGCCGACTGTGGAAGGTAAACTGATTACCATTGGCGAGCATCCGGTCGGTATGCCTGTGATCGGCCGATTTTTGCCGCTTGTTTGCCCCTATGCCAAGTACTCATACAAGCTGGACAACCGGGACTACACCAAAGAAGTTACTGCCGGACCGTGCATTAGCTTTGTGCGCGGCTTCACTTTCCATCCGCCGGAACTCTTACCGGTAAAGACCGACGATCTTTTGGAACGCATGGAAAAAGCGCGCGCAGAAGCTGTCGCCACCGGCAAGAAGCCTGCCAATTTTCTTGAGCAGATAGAATCCGATATGGAATTGGTTAGCCAGGAGCGATACAAGCCCGTTAACATAAGATATGAGCGTACTAGTCCTGATAATTCTGTGCTGGACCCAGCCGTTTTGCAAAGCGATAAGAGCATGCTCTATTCCAGTCTTTTGCTTATTGCCATCGGCGGGCTTTTACTGGGCGGAAGCTACTATGGAAGTTATCTCAGCCAGCTTTCCGCCGAAGATCCATCTCTTTCTCTCGATACGGCCCTGGCTGCCCAGCGCCGTCGGCGCTAAACTATAGTGTTAACTCCGTGGTTCGAAGATTACTAAGGTGAAAACCATGTTCGTTCAGTTTATCGTTGTCACTTTGCTGCTCCTCAATTTCTTTCTTGGGGAGCGCGGCCTAAATTTGACAATCACATTTCAAAGACGTCCGGTTGTCTGGTCCGCCCTGACCGGCATTTTGTCTACCTACTGGCTTTACCTGGCTTGCAACCTCTTCCACAAGCAGGTTCCTTTCCTCAATAACCTTTACGTCTATATCCGGCGTCCCAGCGACACCTACCATATTGAGATAGCTCTGTTTGTAGGTTTGGCTCTGTGCCTGCTCTGTTATTTCCTGCGTGGTTGGCTGACGTGTTTCACTGAGGTTGGTAACATGCCTACAGCTAGCCCTGGTGCTCCACCGCCGATTTTGCGCGTTGCACCTTCCGGTCCAGGAGAAATTGGCGGATCATTAAAAGGTTTGATGCTGACGCTTCTGGTGGTGTTGTCCATTTTTTGTGGTCTAGACCTCTATCGCAGCCAGGTAATGATAGATAGATGGATTAAGATAGCCGGCAAGGTGCAGAGCCTCAATCAGAGCTCTAGCTGGGATGCAAAGAACGGCAGGCACAATTACCTATCCGTAGATATTCAATACTGGTACCAAAACCAAGCTTATACAAACACTCTATCTTTCCGTGATGTCGAAATCACACCGGCTCTCAAGCGGTATTCGAAGGGAAGTGCGGTGGTGCTGCTTTGTAATCCGCAAGATGTGAGCCAGTCGGTGGTGGAGCAAGAGCGCAACATATCGGCGCGCTCCTCTACCGAAAGGCAGTTATTGTTAGTTGCTTTGTCGGTAATGCTACTAGTTTGGTTTATCCCCAATCGCTTCTTCGACATGGGTCTAAATGGGAAACTCGCCGGTGATTATCAATTAGTCGGTGATCAATTCAGGAGATTGTAGGGGCAATGTCCGAAATCCTCATCAGTCTGCTGCTTCTCTTGCTTCTGTTCTTTGCGTTTTACTTTGGACCGTCTCAGGGGAAGATTGGCAAAGATAGCCCATTTACCTGGAGCGTCGCCGTAGGCTTCATCGTTTACGCCTTCCTCTTGTCTGCTCTGCCGCTACTGAAGCAGTTCGTGCTGGCAGCATTCTTAGACTCCGCCCATAAGTTGATTTCCGATTATCTACTTCCGGCATTAGCTGTTTGCAGTCTCTTCTCATATTTGCTGAGAAGAGGTATCGCCGCCGTGAAGAAAGAAGGTTTCGTTACGGATCTGGAAACCCTGTTTTCTAATTCTAAGGAGACATGAGTTTCACTCTCTTTATTTCTTCCAGCTCATTCGACTGTTCTCTCACTTCTTATCCTTTCGACATCTTTCCAACACAATCGCTCCTTAGCATCTAACTACGGAAACATCCGTTCGTGCAGATTCCCCCGTTACTTACGACAGGTGGTATAGATGTTAATCAAGAACAAATTGCAGAATGTCCGGCGCGCCTGCCTTCCCTGGGTCCTGGCTCTGGCTTTATTTTCCTCCTTTACTCCCGCCTGTCTGGCGCAGCCTGAATTTGTCTTGAAGCCTGCTACACCGACTCCCGCCAGTGCGCGAAACGCCAGGGTGCCCCAGTGGCGTCCCAATATTTTGATGGTCATGCCTAATAAAGGGAAGGACCAGGAAGCAATTGATAGCAGCCTTCAGGAAGTGCACGGAGAGGTCGTAGAGAAAATTGGTGAAGGGGACATGACCGTCCTTATGGTGAAAGTAGAGCAGCAGTATTTTGCCGAGGCGGAAAGAAAGCTCTCTCAGGATAAGAATTTTTCCTCCGTGCAGAGAGATTTAGTCTATAAAACCGATGCTGCCGTAGCCGCTCCTGTAAATGACCCTTACTATGCCAGCGAATGGCATTTGCGTGCCTTGAATGTGATTAATGCCTGGAATGTCAGCCAGGGCGGACCAATAGTAATTGGGGTTCTGGATTCAGGCGTGAACGGCAGTATTTCCGAATTGCAGGGCAAAACCTATAGCGGCTACGATGCGGTCACCGGTGTAGAAGGACAGCGAGATGTCTTCGGTCATGGCACCATGGTTTCTACCACGGCTGCAGCCAACACTAATAATGGTGTTAATACGGCTGCTCCGGCACGGCGCGCTTATATTTATCCGGTTCGCACCGGCTTTTCCGACGGTTCCATTTCTGCTTCTGCCATTTTGAAAGGGGTGAAGCGCTGCGGCGATCTGGGTATCAAGATTATCAACATCAGTGCCAATGGTTCACCGCCCTACAGCTTCGCCAATCAGTCAGTGAATTCGGTCTTGCATACTTACTTCCGCTGGTTCCATGACACGAAAGGTGGTTTGATCTTCAATTCCGCCGGCAATGATCATCTGCGCGATACCAACGCCCTCTCCTCTTATTTGATAGTCGTCTCCGCCATCGACAATGGCGGCGGGCTGGCAAGTTTCTCTACATACGGGCGGCCAGTCTGGTTTACTGCTCCCGGCACAGGCATCTATTGCACATCTTCGGCCGGCCGGGTAGGAAGTGCCTCCGGTACATCTTTCTCTTGCCCGCTTGTGGCTTCAGTGGCGGCACTGGTCTGGGGGGCCAAGCCGAGCCTCACCAATGTACAAGTGGAAAATATACTCAAATCTACTTGCTATAAAGACAGCAGCAAGCAGGTCTGGACTGAATCCTATGGTTACGGCATGCCGAACGCGGAAGCCGCACTGAAAGCGGCTCTGGGTCTCTAGGGCTGGAGGGTGTTAATTATGTCAGCCTGTGGATACCGTCACACTGGATCTGTCGGCCGTTCTTGCCGGGGCAGTCAGATTGTCGAGACGACCGGCGCCTTCCTGGTTCTGATTTTCTGTTTTACACTGCCGCTTTTGAATCTGGCTGTGATTCCGCTTCGATGGACCTTGAGCTATTCGGTACTGGAGAGCAATCTGCGCATGTTGGCTCGCTGCGATAAGTATTCTCAAGCACGGCAGGTTTATTTCAGGGAGGGTGAGAATCTCTCCCCATTGAAGAGCCTGGGCGGGGTACAGATTGAAAAATCCGAACTCTATTTGACTCTTCATTATCGTGGACAATCAATGCACGTGGAAGAGCCGGGAAAGATTCCGGTTACTTGGCTCAACCCTGATGTGCAATACGTCTTAACCAGAGCTACCACGGTCAGCCTCTCGCCGCTGGTGGCTTCCGCCGGTCAGCCCTTTGCGGTTCCGGGTTTGACTGCACCGGTTTCTTTGAAGCTGGTCAACAATGTGCAGTGGGAAAACGGCGGCATAGATCCGTTTACGGCGAGATATTATGTCAATGAATAAAACGAGACGACTATTTGTTAACAGTAAATTGGCGGTGCTGATTCTAATCATGCCCTTGTTTCTGCTGGTTTCATCCATGTACCCGGCTCTGGGATTTAAGTTATTCGATCAGTCGGAGACGGTTGTCGATCTGAAAGTCAAAGCCGCTAAGAATTTGTTCGACTATAAGGGCACCGTCCTCGGTGAGCCCGTCAAAGCTTCCGTATTCTTCACGGATAAGGACGGTGGCAAATGTCACTATCAGGATCTCTGGTTTACCGGCGCTACTGCCATCGGCTTGAACCGATTCTCGGCGCTGTCGGTTCCTTCTGGATCTTCGGTGGCAATTGCTATTGCAATGGAGGATGCCGGCTCGGCTACGCAGGTGCAGGCTGCCGCCAATGCCTCTTTGCGAACACTACTTGAATTGTATGTAGAGGGGCACTCGGTTTCCCGTCTGGAAGTGGCCGATGACGATACGGCGCGGGCCCTGATAAGCAGTCTGGGGCAGGCCGGTTTTGTAGAGAGTGCCGCCGTCTTGCCTGATGAATTGGTTGAGACTTCTCTCTCTCTTTCGGTCAAAAGCCGCAGTTCCAATCGCCTTTACTCCCTCAATTATGGAGTCACGCAGTAATGACTGATTCATCCGTCAGCTACAGGTCGAAGAGGGGCTCGGTACTGCTCTTGAGCTTTTTGATGGGCTGGCTGGTGGCGGTTATTTTGCTTGCCATAGTGACCGTTTGCTTGCTCTGTGTTTCTGCTGCTAAGTCACGGTCGCTGGCCGAGGAAAAGTCTCTGGCCATGGCCGCTTGCCTGAACAAAGGTAACCGGCTTGGGGAGCTTAATCATATGATTGGTTATAGCCGCCAACTGGTATTTTCTTCGCGACAGGTCAACAACGAGGTTTTGAGTAAGTACCCGCAGCTCAAGGCTCTCTCAGGCTACTTGATGGATGATGCCCGTAGCGGTGCCTGCAAGGTGAAAGAGGAGTTCGAAATTGTACGGGATATGTCTTTTCGCGATGTGAGAACACTGCAAGAGTCTTGTGACAAGTCCTTCCAGGGTGCGGCTTTCAGCCTGCCCGGTTTGGAGATGGAAAGCCCCCGTGTAGAGGCTATCACCCTCGGGTCACTGGCCGGAATGCCCAGTAATGCCAGCCTCCCTGCGTCCCTTCAGGAACTGCGAGAACATGATGAAAGAAGCGGCTACAAAGCAGGAGCGAGCAGCTTCTATCGAGGTAGCATCGATGCGCGTCTGCCGCTGCCCGACAATGATCTTAGTTTCAAGTTCTCTTGCTTACCGCCTTGCGCTCCCGAGCAGGCGCAAGTGGAACAATTACGTCTGGTGCGCTTCGAGTCTCTGGAGAGCATTGCTAAAATGCGCAGTCAGTGTTCCTTTCGCCGGGAGGGTGATAAGGGCTTTGCGCCCTGCGCCGCTCAGCTTGATCTTGGTGCCTGGGTTACCCTTGCCCCCGGATGCCTTCAGCACGTGGGCTTCTATCAGCAGCAAGCGGCATCCTGTAGCAGTGGAGATTCGGCGGCCGGGCTTTAAAAATAGTTTGCAAGCCACTTTTAGTCTTCAACTTCTATGGCCAGATCAAACCAGAAGGTACTTCCCCGGCCGGCCTGGCTCTCGACCCCGATGGTGCCGCCATGTGCTTCGACGATTGCTTTGCAGATTGATAAGCCCAGCCCCGAGCCTTTGTGAGCGACCCCATCACTGACTTGCACTTGTTTGAAGCGCTCGAAAACAGTACCGAGAAACTCCGGAGGAATGCCTCGACCCTGGTCTTTCACCTGTACCCTGACGGTTTTCTTGTCTTTGGCAAACCATTCGATCGCGACGGTTGTATCGGGCGGCGAGAATTTTACGGCGTTAGCCGTCAAATTGATCAGCACCCGTACCAGCTTATCTACGTCGACAAATACTTCTATGGTCTCATCGACAGCGCTGGTCAACTTGATGCCGGCTTCTGCCGCCACCGGTTCAACTGACTGTAGAGCCGTGGAGACCAGGCTGTGAATAGAGACAATTTCTTTGTGCAGAGAGAAAGAGCCTGATTCCAGTCTTTCGATTTCGAGAATCTCGTTAATCATAGTCAGCACTCTTCCCAGTTCTTTCTCTGCTTTTACAAGCTGGCGTTTGCCGCTTTCAGACAGGTTGTAATCCGGTATGGAAAGCAGTTCGAGGCTACACATTACTGAGGTCAAGGGTGTGCGCATGTCATGACTTATCATCTGCATGTATTCTTGCTTGCGCGACTCGGCCTCCCTGATTCTTGCCGCCATTTCATGGAAACTTTTGTCCAACTGCGCTACTTCATCGCTGCCTGAAAGAGGGGCACTCAATTCCTTCCGATCGGCAAAAGCCTGATTATTTTTGGCAAGGACGCCCAGCCTGCCTGTGATTTCTTGCGTGAAAATCCAGAATATGAACACGGCTATGAGAATATCTAGGACGATACCGACAGTCAGGAACTCCCGCTTCTTCTTCCTGATAGCAGCCACTGAGTCGATGCCGATTTTATAGCGGCGGCTTTCGGCTTCCAAAAGTTTGTGCCTGAGTTCAAAAAGCTTGAGCAGACCTGGTTGAATGGAATGTTCAACCAGCGTTTTGGTCTTTGCTGTGGTATCGCTGCCGGTGCAAGCGGCGACGGCGGCCGTGCTTTTAATAAGTGCTTCCGTAACTGTCGTTGCTTCGTCTACCGTCGCCAGTTGCACTGTGTCGGTGACGGCAAATACCTCCGCCAGTTCCCTCAGGTTTTGCATGCTGGCGGAGAGGCAATACTCCAGGCTCTTATCTACATCTGAGACATAGTTGCCTGCTTTGGCCAGGGCCATAAGATTGGAAGCCAGAATCAGACTTGTAATCCAGTTCGTTCTTCCGATGACATTCTTTTCGCGGTGTTCTTTTCTCGTGAGGAATTCGGTTTGGGAGAGCAGATCGCCGTAGAGAGTAAAGAAGCTGATTTGCAAAAGAAGCGGGACTGAGATGATCAGCAGTCCCTTTTGAGTTAGCTTCAGATTACCTAACATTGAAAACCAGCACCAGAGGCACGATATTGTCGAAGAAGCAGGGCTTGACAGCCATGGCTTTCTTTCGGCGGCCACGGGGCTCTAGTCTAGGAGTCGGGCGGCTAAAGTGCAAGGGTGTTAGTCGCCGCTTACCGGTTTGGTGTTTGGTTATTGGTCCCAGTCGGAGCGGGATGGTCTGCCTGCGGTTAGGAGCCCCTGTCTGGCTGTCCGGTTTTCAATGGATTGCTTTGGGCCAACATCCTGGAGGTAAAAGTTTTTCGAGTTGGCCAGGCTTATGGCGAGAGTGACGGCAAAGACCGCCGTGAGCAGAGACATCCTTGAGAAGAAGGGACAAATTTCAAGGGGGCTACTGAATGGTTCTGTATGGTGCATGGGTTTCTCCTTTCGTTTCTCGCGCCCGGTTGTCAATGCTCGTCGTCCCGTGGGCTTACAGGGCATACGGCGAGCAAGTATCGCTACCAGGGCGTAATGCCTCTTTTCCAGCAGGCAAAAGTCATGTCTGTAAGGGTTCTTGCTGCCAGATCGGCGCTCAGGGTAGTGCTGTTAAGCTCCTTGAATTTACTCTGGGCAAACTGCTGGTTGATACCCAAAACCTCTGCAGCCGCTGTGAATTTGCCCTGATCTACCTCTTTATTTTGGAATGTATTGATTTGCAGACCTTCAGTAAGCTCCTCCTGGTGCACCGCTGATAGATTGGGCCGCGACTTTGGTTCTAATTTTTCGGTGTTTTTGTCGGCTTGAGGGAAGAACGATTCAAATTCCAGACTGTCGTCCTGCCCCAGTTTGACACTTTTATCTGTACTTCTTTCCAGAACGCTTCTAAAGAGTTGTGGCTGATAGAGGTTGTCACCGGATACGAATTCCGGTTTGGAACCACCTTTGTCGGGTGAGTCCTCGAAGCTGCCGTTATTCATGGCAAGGTTCTCCCAGGTCATTTTGCTATAGTAAATTGCGGTTTCCGGGGAGGCGGAGTTCAAAGCTTCAATTTAGTAAAGAAACGCGGGCTGATAAAATTGGACTGGTAAAAATGGTAAGCGGTCGGAAGAATTTGAACTTTGGTCTCTCCGATGGAAAGTATGACTTCTATAAGTGTCACCATTGTGTTTCCTCCCTTAAATGTTGCCTTGCTGCCCCCAATTTTCTAAAGGCTACTCAGGCTGAGTTGCGGGTTTACAGTCGGGATATAATTAGAATTGCATATAGTAAGGTTGCTGTTTGCAATTCTGTCGGTTCTGAAGAGGTGAAGTTTGGCCAAAATTCTTCTAGTTGAAGACGACAAAGAGCTGTGCACAATAATCGAAAAATGGTTCCTGGCAGAAAGGCACACCATTGAGATTGTTCACGATGGGGAAGATGCAATCTATAGAATGCTTGGTGGGTTTTACGACCTTGTTATTCTGGACCTTACCATTCCTAAAATAGATGGGATAGAGGTTTGCCGTCGCTATCGTTCGGCCAAGGGCATCAGCCCTATTATTATGCTCACCGGCAGAAATTTGATCGTCGAGAAAACGGTAGGTTTTGAGGCGGGCGCCGATGACTACTTGACCAAACCCTTTAGTGTCAAGGAGCTTTCTTTGAGGGTGGGGGCCCTTTTGAGGCGACCGCCAGATTACACTGATATGGTATTGCGTGCCGGCAGGCTCACCCTTGATACGGCCAAACACACTGTGCATCTAGACGGGAAGCAGTTGAATCTGCCGCCCACCGATTATAGTCTCCTTGAGTTCTTGATGCGAAACGCCAATAAAGTTTTCAGTTCCGAGCAGTTAATTGATCGGGTCTGGCACACAGACAAGAGTCCCGGTGACAATGCCGTACGATCCGCCATCAAGCGCCTGCGCCAGGCGATAAAAGATGACGAGGGTCTGATTATCGAGAACATTAAGAAGATTGGCTACAGGCTGAATGCCTAGCCTGATAAAACAATGCCGGGCAGATACCGGTAGTTTTTTAATGCGCCTGACACGCACCTAACACTTGGTCTGGTTAAGGTTAGCTCGTACCCCGGACAGACCCTGTGCATCATGAATTGCAAGACCACTAGTCTGACTTTGACATTTCTCCTGGCCCTTGGTCGAATAAAGCCGGATGGAGCAGAGCGACTTCGGCGTTGTGTCGAAATGACATCTCTGCCGCTGGTGCGATTGTTGGCTACCTGCGGTACTCTGACGGAGAGCGAGCTACAGAACCTGCATCAAGCAGTACAATCGGTCTTGGGGTGTTCTGAGGCGCTCTCTGAGCTTAAGGCGCTCTTGTTGCTGCGGCAGGCATTTTCAATGCAAGCGAGCTTTAGCGAACTTGCAGCCTCACCCTTTTTCAGGCGCCTGGCTCCGCTTAGTTTATACCTCTTGCACATGGGGGTTATCGGTTTGAGCGAGTTTCAGCATACTCTTGCCGCTGATATTGAATTTGATCTTCATGCGCAGATAGATGGGAAATTCCTATGGAGTCATGGTTTGCTTTCCACCACTATCTGGCGGCAAGCCGTTACTGAGTTGCGACTTCTAGAGACAGGACGGGTTTCCCTGGATGAACTGGAGTGTGCCGGGCCTGGCTCCCTTTCTGATATCGACCAGGAAGAACTGTTTGGATTGGATACCTGGTTGTTATCAAATGAGTCGCTGTCTCTACCTTCAGTTCTTAGTTTCCTTGAAGAGGCAATTAGTTCCAATCGACTTAGCACCAGTTTTTCCGGTCGCCTCAGTCTTTCTGTGCCGCTACCTGTTCAAAAGGTGATTGTTTCTCTCAAGATTGCCGTGCGGTCGGGTAAAATTGCATTGGAACAGGCTGTAGCACAGGCGCAATTGACCTATGATTTGTTGCACGGGGCTTCTGCTTTGAACTGGGAGCGCCGATCGCTTGCTAATCTCGATGCCGACTTTCAGCCGTCTGTAAGCCAGGGGCACAGTTGTGTGGCTATCTTGCCGGCAGGCAAAACTTCGGTTGATACAATTGAATTTCCGTTCCGTAATTTATCAAGTGTGGCTGAGCCGGTTGGCACTGAGTCAGTGGTCGCCAGTCAAGTCGCATAGAGACTGCTTGTTTGGTGTACCGTGCCGGTGGAATCCGGTTTGTTTCGTGAAGACGCTGTCCAATTAATTGGTGGCAAGATTTGGCCTTATATTTAGCCTTGGTTTTGCTCGACATGATGTTGACACAATGACTTGCCAATATGTCTGAATCCGATTCTATTTGTTGAGTTTAGAGCAACCGGTCGGCTCCCCGTTTTTCTTGAGTAGGAGGTTCTAATATGTCGACTTGTCGTCCTTTGCCTATTGGTGGCTTGCTGCATCTGTCAGGTCTGATATCGGCAGAACAACTGCGCCGGGTACTTGGTATCAGGTTTGCCGTCGGTGATCGATTTATTGGTGAGATCTTCGTAGAGGAAGGCCTGGTTTCTGAAACTGAATTGGATTGTGCTCTGAGCCTTCAGTTTCTGGTAAAAACCGGGGTACTCAGCGCAGCCCATGCCGTTGCTTCCTTGCGCTATATTCACAAGTTTGGCGGCAGTGTCGTTGACGCCGTAAGTAAGTCTGAAGCCGGTATCTTGCCTCTTTATGTTAGCGGTGCGGAGCCGGAGAGTAATATGAAATTTGTGAGAGTCCTGCGAAATACTGGAAGAGCCTTAGGGTTTGCACAATACTCCGTTTCTGTTTCTTGCGCCTGAAGTTTCTATTTGTCGGCAGCATTCGTAAGGAAGCATTTCGGGTATAGTAAATTACTAGTCGGAATCTTCGGTCTTATGGTTGGGTGCTGGAGGTGGTGGAATGATCGGACGAAAACTGGTTCGGATGTTCGGAGTTCCTTTGTTATCCTCTTCAGGCAAGATTCGCAATAGTCGAAGAAGCAATGGCAACATGCTTATATTGAGCCTTGTGGTTATTGGCTTTATTGGTCTTATTATCGGGACTTTTGGTCTGAATTTTGTCAGCCTTCTAGCTGGCAATCATGAACAGAAAACAGCCATAGAAGCTGCTGCTCTGGCTGCTGCTGATGCACTTTCAACAGTCGTTGTGGAAGACCCTGAGTTGGGTTTTGTCTCTCTGGCTGATGGTCCACCAACCGGTACAGCAACCAGGGCTGAAGACAATTACTATTTACCTGTAAGCAGCATTAACTCACTGATAGGGCGCACACGCCTCGACCTTATTATCGCAGACCAATTGCAAGACGACTTTATCAAGGGGCTTGTTCTTGCTGATTACGACAAAGTTATGAGGGCGAAGAACACTCTTGTGGCTGAGTTGAACAAATGCTGTAGCTCCGGTGGCACCGGTCTTGATGCGGCCGGCAAAACTATCAACATTTACGATACGGCAGTTAATGCCTATAAATCTAATGCCGTGCGCATTGTCGGGCCCAAGAGCGCTATGGAAGCGGGCTCGCTCAAACTTAAGCTGGGTACTATAGTTGGTGTGCCGTCCAATTGCCGTGCGCCCTTCCCCGATAAATTTGCTAGTGCACCGGCTGATTCCTTTCAAGATGGATTCTACAAGGCTTCTTTGAATGTGCCGCTCCAGCAAAAAGACTTCGTTTTTGCTGCTTCCGCCGATCACAGTACTTTGATTGATGCCTCGAAGTTTCAAACCAGTGTTGATGGTTTGCCTTATATGATTCCCAGTGCCGTGTTCTGTGAGGCGAACCATGACCTTGTGAGAAACAGTGGCGAGAAGAACACCGTCAAATCTTCAGCTTGTGCCATAGCTGGTGCTTCCAATCAGGAGATACCCCACTCCGGGTTCCTTTGTTTTAACTTCTCGGCCGGGAAAATTAATAAGTATACTAGTCCCAAGTCTTTGCTCTGGAGCACCGAGGTCGGGCATAGCCCGGCTGATCTCTTACAGACGGCCGTGGGTGGTGATTATCCTCCATCTACGTTGCAAGACACGCAGGTTGACGGTTCCAGCACTCACCCACTGATGGAGCACTTGTTGAAGAGAGGCTTGTATGACTGGATGAAGCGAGGTGGTTCCAGGATGAATGTGCAGTCTTTCCTTGATATGCTGCAAAATCCTTTCCCCGGCGGCGTCTCCAATTCCACACCGCAGATTGCTCGCTATGACGTAGATCAGTCCGGCAATATCAACGCCACGGCGGTTGAAACAGGTAGTCGGTACTTTCTGCCGGTGAGCAATAATCAAATATTTGCCCGCACTGAGTTTGCCGTCAAAGATGATACCGGCAAGTTTTATGATCTATTTATTCGAGACTATGTATATAAAGGCGGGCGTGCTTCCAGTCAGGGTGGTTTGCATGCCGGGGAAACGCTTCTGGTAAACGACTTTATGGGACCACCTGCCAAGCCGGATGAGCCCAAAGGAACTTATAACAAATCTCTAGATCAAGATCCGACGCTGGCTGCCAGTTTTCCCACTGCTCCAGGCGGCAATCGAGATACATATCTCAAACCCGGTGTGGCTGTGGAATTCAAGCTGAGACTGCGATAACTTAGAAAGTGCATCGGGGTCCGGTCTGCGGATGCTTGACGCTAGACAAATTGTGAGGCTAAGCATATTTTCGTGTGGAGAGTAATGTGGAGTATTTCCGAGCTGCTGTTTTCAATTCTCCACAGAGCGGAATCTGTAATCTGGTTGAAAGCCGGAGTACTTGCGGATGCCGTAAGGCTGCCCTGGTGTCTCGTAAAAATGGGACAAATGCGTCCTAATTGCTTCGTCCCACCTGAATTATCATAGACGTTCTATTTTGTGTTTATCAGGAATCCAGAAACTCTCACATGACGGACATATCTAAGGAAGCCCGCCTGCGTATAACCGCGAACCGAATTGAAACGGCTCTTGCCAGACTTGAGGGGGGCGGAGATGAAATACTCTTCTTGAACTCTATGCTCAAGCTTGGTCATGTTTTCGCTCAGACCTTTCCGACCTACGACGAATTTGCCAAGTTCTGGACAGAGAAAAACTTCCCCGAGCGATTCCTGCAAGATTTAAAGTGTATCTGGCAGGACCCAATTGAGATTAACTGAGTAAGGTGGTTTCTAGAGTCAGTTGTCGCACAGTCTAAACGATTGCGGAGAAGCGCTAAATATAGCTCTGCGTCACAATAATTCTCACCGTCATAACGCCTGATACGGACTGCGACAATAAGTAAGATTGCATACCCTCCTGTGTTTGACGGGGGTTGCTGATGTCGTTAACCTCACTGATTATTGGACAATTGCAGCCCAGTCGTAGTGGACCGATTTTTTGTGGTGCATATTTGTAGAGCGCTGAACCTACAAGAAAGTCAAACTTGGAGTTCTGAATCCAGTTATCTGTTGGTGAAATGGTTCCAAGCAAGGCATAGGCCGGAGCCATCTTTTGATCACCTATTGGCCCCTGCGGTGATGGGTAATCACTTATGCCGTCGGCAGTTGTGATTAAGTTTGATTCGCCCCATTTTCCGTCTGCTCGGAAGTCAAGCCAGACCAGCTGCCCTGGTCCAACAGTGATTCCGGTGTCTGTCCAGTTGGGATTGTCCGCCTTTACCTGAACAACAGTGTGGTCGACAATCTGCTGCCCGGCTGCCTTAATTTCGTCGTATAGCTGCGGACGATTCCAGGGCTCGGTAGCTTGACTTGCTACGGAAATTGGGCTGGCGAAGGAAGTGGTAGGCGCCGGCTGTGCGGCACTGGCTGGTGCGGTGCTCGGATCTGTTGGCCCGCGCACCAGACCTTGCGGAAATTCAGCGCAGCGTTTGACCTTGGCCGTGAAGGTAATGGGCGCCCCCAGTCCCTGAATGTAATTTAGTAGCGGAACGGCCTGAAGGTCGATGAAGGGTTTTACTTCGTAGGTTGATTCTGCGCTAATTTCGTAAAACCGATTAGTAAGGTCTACCGGCGGCGGCACAGCTTTATTGGGCCCGAAGGTTTGAGATTTGCCGGCATCCATGAAGTCGACGGCGTCAACATACAGATCTGTGCCGCTAGCCTTGTAACCGGCTATGGGTGTCATCTTTAGCATTTTGGTGAAACCCTTGCCGTTAAACTCATCGGTCTTTTTGACCAGCGAGGAAAGTGAACTGTTAAAATCGGTTTGAGTAGATGCCGTCATGGCTGTTTGAAAAGCAACGAACCAGACAGTGCTGTAAGCCAGAGCGAGAGCGATCATATCAATCAGGGGAAAGGCAAAGAGCGCAAAGAGAATGAGCATGATTAGAGGTGTTTCTGCGGTGCTTCCTGCACGGTTCCGATTTGGTTTGTGTCTCA
This sequence comes from Candidatus Obscuribacter sp., assembly GCA_016712465.1. Classification (GTDB taxonomy): domain Bacteria; phylum Cyanobacteriota; class Vampirovibrionia; order Obscuribacterales; family Obscuribacteraceae; genus Obscuribacter. The sequence goes on along the minus strand of JADJQZ010000001.1, from coordinate 4,985,324 downwards.
TATAAGCTCCATTCCAGGCTCAGTTGGTGACTATAATGCGCACAATCATATTGCCCTGGTGGTAGCGCTCATAGTAGACTTTCTGTGCCCTTTCAGACTCCGCAGCATTTAGGATTTCACCGTTACCATGCCAGGTTTCATTATTGAATCCAAGCACAAGAGGTCCAGTTTTGGTTGGTTTATATTTATACAGACTCGAACCAACGTGGAAGCCGCTGTCTAGTCTGTCAACTGTATTTCCAGCTGGTGCCACGGCACCAATGAGGTTGTAGTTCGAATTATAGGCATAATTCAATCCACCGGATGAGTAGCCTCGGATACCATCGGCGGTATAAACTCCGGTTACAGAACCTGCACCATTGCTTGTGCCCCAATTTCCGTCGGCCCTGAAGTCTAGCCATACTGTTTGCCCGGGGCTGACTGTTACCCCGGTCGGCGTCCAAAAGGCATTTTTAGCCTGTACTTGCACAACCGCGTGATCTACGATGTTGCTGCCGGAGGCTTCAATTTCTTCGTAGATTTTGGGGCGATTCCAGGGCTCGGCGGCTTCATTTGCTGCCAGAATGGGGCTGGCAAATGATGTTGCCTGGGTTGGTTGGTTGGGCGGCGTTTGCAGGCAGATTGGTGCCGTTGCCTGGTCCCCGTACTAGACCTTGCGGAAATTCTGCACAGCGTTTGACTTTAACGCTAAGGATTGCGGGTGCACCCAGAGCTGGCACCGCTGCCAAGAATGGTACTGACTTAAGGCTGATGAAGGGCTCGACCCTGTAGGTTGTCTGAGCGGCGATTTCGTAAAACCGATTAGTAAGATCGACCGGCGGCGGTACAGCTTTATTCGGCCCGATGGTTTGAGATTTGCCGGCATCCATAAAGTCGACGGCGTCAACATACAGATCTGTACCGCTAGCCTTGTAACCGGCTATGGGTGTCATCTTTAGCATATTTGTGAAACCCTTGCCGTTAAACTCATCGGTCTTTTTGACTAGCGAGGAAAGTGAACTGTTAAAATCGGTTTGAGTAGATGCCGTCATGGCTGTTTGAAAAGCAACGAACCAGACAGTGCTGTAAGCCAGAGCGAGAGCAATCATATCAATCAAGGGAAAGGCAAAGAGCGCAAAGAGAAGCAAAAGTACCACCGGTACCTCGGCTGTATTTCCGGCGGCTCTGCGACTGCGGTGTGGATATGTCATAACTGCTTCCCCGGAGAAATATTGTAGTGATGCCGGGCTGTTTGTTTGTTTGTACCCATTTGTGATGATTTGCAAACCGTCTGAAATTGGCTTGAGGTGAGCTGTCTGTGGTTGCCGCTGCACCTAAATGTTTGGACATGACTTTGGAGTCTGTCTGCTTCGTGGAGAGGGCTTTGATCTGTCTCTTGCTAGGCTGTGCTCATTTCGCGCAGTCTTGTTTTGGTGCTATATGTAGCTCTGCGTCACGATAATTCTCACAGTCATGACGCCGTAAGCCCCGATATTCCCCAGTTGTCCTTCGGTTGCAGGGTCGTCTCTGCCCAGTGGACAATTACAACCAAGGCTCAAGGGCCCGGTTTTCTGCGGTGTATATTTGTAGAGTGTCGAGCCCACAAGAAAGTCGAATTTAGAGCCTTCCATCTTAACGCCTGCCGGTGAAATAACGCCAACCAGTGCATAGGCCGGCGCGGCTTTCTGATCACCAGCGGGGCCCATGGGATTGTCGTAACCAGTTATGCCGTCGGCAGTAGTTGTCCTGTCACCGTTGCCCATGCCTGGTCTGTAGCCCCGTTGTCCCCATTCGCCGTCGGCCCGAAAGTCGAGCCAAATCATCTGCCCCGGTCCAACAGTAATTCCGGTGTCTGTCCAGTTTGGATTTGCTGCTTTTACCTGAACGACAGTGTGGTCGATAATTTGCTGGCCGGCTGCTTTGATTTCATCGTATATGCGCGGGCGGTTCCAGGGGTCGGTCGTTCGGCTGTAGGTCTCGACCGGGCTGGCGAAAGAGGTGGTGTGTGGTGCCGGCTGTACGGCACTGGCCGGTGTGCTGCTCGGGTCTGCGGGGCCTCTTACCAGGCCTTGCGGAAATTCTGCACATCTAGTGACCGTTACTGTGAATTTAATTGGCGCACCTAGCCCCTGAACATAACTCAAAAGCGGCACGGCTTGCAGGTCAATGAAAGGTTTTACCTCGTAAGTTGATTCTGCGCTGATTTCATAGAAGTGATTAGTAAGATCGACTGGCGGCGGCACTGCTTTGTTCGGTCCGATAGTTTGAGATTTACCGGTGTCCATGAAGTCTACGGCATTTACATACAAATTGGTGCCGGTATTTTTGTAACCTGCCGCAGGTGTCATCTTTAGCATGCTAGTCAAGCCATTGCCGTTAAACGTTGATGACTGCTTGACCAGTGCGGAAAGCGCACCACTCAAGTCGGTTTGAGTGGAGGCCGCCGCCGCGGATTGAAAGGCGATAAACCAGACGGTGCTGTAAGCCAGTGCCAGGGCAATTATATCTATTAAAGGAAAGGCGAATACGCCGAAGAGCATCAGGAGCACTAACGGCAACTCAGCTGTATGACCGGCTAATCTACGACTACGGGGGCGTTGTGTCATAGGATTTCTGGGGGCTGACTTGTGGGGGGCTTAGGCGCTGGGCAATACTCAAGCTCATACCCGTAAACGGAATTTTGTAAACCTGGCGGATATGCTCACCAACAGGTTCGTTTGGTTTTGCTGTCAATTAGTGACGATGACTCGAACGATCATGTGGCCTGTCCATAACTTATAACCAGTATAGCGGCTGCGTAAAATGGACTCAGCAACCTCCGGACCGGTTTCCGGCCTTGTGCCAAATATTACTGGTTCAATATTCCAATAGCCTAGCTTGACCTCTCCCGTTTTGGATGCAGGATATTTGTAAATGCTATCAGTGCTGAATTGGTTGGTCCATTCGTCAGGTGGCGCGGTGGCAAAATCATAAAACTGTGCCATGATGAAGCTTTTGTTTGGGTTTATAGCACCAACCAGATTATGGTTTCTGGCTGGAGGATAGTAACCGAAGGCGGTTTTCCTGAAAGAAGCTGTTATGCTTCCGGACTCGCTTCTTCTTCCGATGTTGGCAGATATAGAGGTATTTACCTGCCCGTTAGCACCTACCCGCGTTCCCTTGACCGGCCATTCCAGATCTTTTCGATAGTCGTACCATATGGTTTGGCCTGGTTGAACTATAAGACCCGTGCCGGTCCAGTCTGGATTGCTTGCGTTGACCTGCACAACAGCGTGATCTACTATCTTTTTGCCGGATGCCTCAATTTCTTCATAGATGTTGGTACGATTCCAGGGTTCATTTGTCTGACCGGCTATCTGAATTGGGCTGGCAAAGGAAGTTGCAGGTGTAGCCTGTGCTGAACTTGCCGGTGCGCTGCCAGGTTCTGCGGGACCGCGCACAAGACCCTGGGGAAACTCTGCACAGCGCTTAACTTTTGCAGACAGAGTTATTGGAATTCCGAGAGCGGGAACACTGGATAGAAAGGGAACGGCATGCAAGTCAACAAAGGGCTTTACTTCATAGCTTGATTCAGCGCTGATTTGGTAGAAGCGATTAGTCAGATCGATAGGTGGTGGTACCGCTATGTTTGGACCAATGGTTTGAGATTTGCTTGCATCCATGAAGTCTACTGCATCTATGAAGAGGTCTGTACCAGTAGCCCTGTAGCCTGCTAGCGGCGTCATCTTCAGCATGCTTGTGAAGCCGTTGCCGTTAAATTCGGAGGTCTTTTTTTCTGTGGCGGAAAGTGAGCTGGTGAAGTCGGTTTGAGTGGAGGCCGCCGCCGCGGATTGAAAGGCGATAAACCAGACGTTGCTGTAAGCCAGTGCCAGGGCAATTATATCTATTAATGGAAAGGCAAAGATGCCAAAGAGAATCAATAGTACTACTGGTACTTCTGCGGTATTTCCAGTAGTGCCGCGCTTTTTGCTTCGGTGTGTCATAGCTGTTTCCCCAGAGAGGTACTTCAGGGATGCCTGGCTTATTAGCTTTTTCATTCCCAGATGTGGAATTTTGTAAACCGGGAAGAACTGGCTCAGGATGAGTATTTGGTTAAATCAAGCTGTCGCCAATTTAGTGGACTGATATTGAGAACGAGGTGGCACTATGTGTGTGCAGTGGCGAAACTACTGGCAGACAATGATGCGAACCGTCATGGTGCCTATGTGGTTCTTATCATAGTATTGACGCACATAGGCTTCTGCTTCAGGCTGAGTTGGTTTGCCTTTGGGAAAGTGTGAGAGTTGAGTCGGAAAATAGTTCCAGAAGCCGAGTTTAAGCGCACCGGTCTTGGTTGGACTGTATTTGTATAGTTCTCGGCCGGCGTTGAAGTCATAGGGTTGTGCCACAATAAGGCTGCTTCGAGGATCGAGAGTTCCTACCAGGTTGTAATTGATGGATGGAAACTTGTTACCGAATACATTTATTTCATTCCTGTCGTAGCCGACATTGCCACCGTAGTCATGACCATCCGCATCTAACTGAGGAGCGTAGTGTCCCTTTTGTCCCCCCCACACCCCGTCCGCTCGAAAGTCGATCCAGATCGTCTGTCCCGGTTGAACTACTAAGCCTGTATCTGTCCAGTCGGGATTATCTGAGTTAACCAGAACAACAGTGTGGTCAACTATTTTGCTGCCGGAAGCTTCGATCTCTTCATAGATTTTGGGGCGATTCCAGGGCTCGGCGGCTTCCTTTGCCGCCAGAATGGGGCTGGCGAAAGAAGTTGCCTGGGTGGGCTGGGCGGCGTTGGCAGGCAGATTGGTGCCGTTGCCTGGTCCGCGTACCAGACCCTGTGGAAATTCTGCGCAGCGTTTGACTTTGACGCTGAGGGTGATAGGTGTGCCAAGGGCCGGAACCGAAGCCAGAAAAGGGACAGAGTGCAGGCTAATGAAAGGTTCTACTCGGTAGGTAGTCTGAGCGGCGATTTCGTAAAAGCGGTTGGTAAGATCAATGGGTGGTGGAACCGCCTTGTTCGGACCGATGGTATGGCACTTGCCAGCATCCATGAAGTCGACGGCGTCAACAAAAAGATCTGTGCCGGAGCCGTTATAACCGGCAATGGGTGTCATCTTCAGCATGGTGGTCAGCCCTTGCCCGTTCAATTCAGAGGTTTTCTTGAGCAGGGTGGCCAGGCAGCCGTCGAAATCAGGTTGGGTGGAAGCAGACTGGGCGCATTGAAAGGAGATGAACCAGGCGGCGCCGTATGATAACCCGAGTGAAATCAGGTCAATGAGTGGAAAAGCAAAAACAGCAAATAGAATTATCAACGTGAGCGGCATTTCCGCTGCACTGCCGCGGCCGGTTCGTTTGAAGTGATAATTTTTCATTGGGCTCTCGCTCCGCCGCTGCCACCAACCGAGTCGCCTGTCCTTTACTTTTCAGAACTACCTTTCGGAAATACGAGTCTTTTGACCTGATTTCGCTAGCCACCGGCTTAAGCTAAGGCTAAGTGTTCGTTTTATTCCCTCAATTAACACTGCTCAAACCGGTACGAATGTGGGTTTGAATGGGGCGTGGCACCAATTTAGTGGACATGTAAAATTTGACTGAAGCGGGCTGTCCAATCATGCTCTAGTCAGATTTGCCTTGATTTGATGGGTTCGTTAATCTTTGTCCGGTGTTGAGACGGCTGGCGGTGTTAAGTGAGTAGCTTAGTGGCTTCGTGGATAGTTATGATTTTGCCGTCTACCAGAAATTTTTCGGCAATTTTAGGGAAGCCGCTACCTTCAGCCCATTGCTGCCGAACGAAGGCCATATCTTTGGGTACTTCGTAATCCAGGGAATACCAACCGTCGCTTGGTCTACCGTGATAATTTCCAGGCTGGTGCGTGATTTTACCGTTTAGAACATGAAGATTCCCGTCTGTGCCGCGATAGTAGAGTTCATCAGCCTCAGGTACATTGCCCTTGGTCAGGGTGTGCATGGCAAGGGGATCAAAAGAAATGTTTTCTTTGACTGAGAGTTTGCCGTTGGTACCCTGAGTGTATACTGATTTGCCGTCCATCGGGTTGGTATCTAGAGCTTGCTGCATAGAGATATAAATGGTTTTGCCTTCCGGGGTCGTCAGTTTTCTCCAGATTTCCGGTGTGGGATGGGTTACACTGGATGTGATTCCTTTAGCATCTGGCGGTGCCACGCCATTTTCCTCCATGTCTTGGATGGCGTCTGAGGTGCCGCTCACCGGTACGTCCGCTCCCAAATTCTTGCCGCGATCCGGAAATGGCTTGCCCTCTCCGTATGGAGCTGGCGGCTTTGTCCAGGCGGCGTCTGGATTGTCTATCTTAGGTTGGCCGCCGGGCCAGCCTGGAAAGCCACCATCGCCACCAAATGGATTGGGTAACTCCGGCGTAGACGGAGCTTTGGGTGCGGGAGTATCAGGCAATTTCGGTGCGGGCGGTGCAGGAGTATCAGGCAACTCCGGTGTAGACGGTGCCTTGGGCGCAGGAGTATCAGGCAACTTCGGTGCGGGCGGTGCAGGAGTATCAGGCAACTCCGGCGTAGACGGAGCCTTGGGTGCGGGAGTATCAGGCAATTTCGGAGCCTTGGGTGCAGGAATATCGGGCAACTCCGGTGCAGGCGGAGTCTTTGGTGTTGGCAGTTGCGGTTTTGGCAGGAGACCCAGTTGCTCTATAAGTTTATTGAGCATTTCTTGAATTCGTGTTAGATCTGCCAGTAGTTCTTGCAGGCGTTCTTCTCTGGACTTGACTTGCTTGTTGTCAAGCTTGCCGTCAATCGATCTATCTGCTCTTCCATCAGCACCTTTTGAATATCCGTCCGATTGCGGTGCGCCAAGATCGTGCTGGTGATTGCCGTGACGATGATGACCGTCGAGTTGATGCTTATGCTGAAAGCTACCAATGTGGCTGCCCTCGACTTGGGTGCTGAGTAGACCATTGCTCATATCACCAGCTCTGGGCTCTGAGTACCGACCTGACATTGATGGAGCAGCAAAGTTTTGCTCGGAGCCGTAGATGTCTTGGGTGCCGAATGAGAGTGTGCCGCCGTCTGCACCTGTCTTGAACTTAGAGGCGGAAAGCGCCTGGCTTGGAAAATATTGCTTGAACTCCTGGTAGTCGATGTTAGTGGTAGAGAGCTGGTTTGAATCTCTCTGTAAGCTTGTTGTATTTTCAAAGAACTCTTTGACCATAGCATTGTCCCGTAACGAGCACAGGTGTAAAGGTGTTGTTGGACCGGTGCATACTGAATCAGCCTGGTAATAAAGAAGTGATGCGAATTCGAGAATGAACCGGAAGAGCAACTATTGACAGTCGGCAGTTGTCGCAGTTACATGGTCGACTTCGATTGTGTCGGTGGGGTGTCGGACCGTTAAAATCTCTGAAACTATGCCGATCAGACCAGCTCACCGAGCTGCTTTGTTCCTTCCTTGTGAGAGCAAGCCAGGTGTCGGTGCCGCGTACGCAATGAGGCTGAATTGTTTGAACTCAGAGCTTTCACGGATTTTACATGGTTTACTAAGGGGGCGGCAGTTATGCATAGAAGGTGTGCGGCAAAATTGGTGGCGTGGTGTCGTCTGTGGCATTAGTGGCTTTCTGGTGCCCGTCTGTGGATTTTCTGCCGGACAGAATGTCAACAATTTTCTGTTCACGATTTCACCACAGAAGGTAGTTATAATGCGGGTTGTGAAGATACCAGCATGGTTTTGTTATTATTACTTCGCCCTTGTCAGTGAACGTAGGGGCGATACAGAGCTTGCCGATGCTTTGTTTAGATTGGCGGTTATTGCAGCCTACAGAGATGGCAGCTTGGCGGAGATCATGCCCCGCCAATGTGTGCCGCCGCTTAGCACTGGATAGTTCGGTCTATATAGTATTGAAGCGCAGGCCTGCTAGCGTTCCTGGTGCTTTCGCCCTGTGAAGCTTCGTAGTTTCGGCAGGTCGGGTTTGATGGGGTTGTCGACAGTTTTGAGGTCTTTGAGCTTCGTGAGATTGCCTGATATGAGCACTGTATTTTCGTGCTCGCTCCCATGCACCGTCTGAGCAAATAGAAAGGCGGCGTGGCAGATTCGCTCTGCAGCCGCCAGTTCGCCAAGTGAATAGTAAATGCCGGCCAGTTCATTCAATCTCAGGGCGAGAGCAGATATTGCCGCTGACTGCTTGAGCCAAGACTCTACAGTTGTAAGCCAACTTTTAGAGAGTTCGGTGCCGGTTGCTAAGCCGCTCACTTGTTCTTCTAGACCGGTCAGCCCGGGCTCGAACAGCACTATATCGGCGGCTTCTTGAATTATGTCGTTCCAGTGTGCTTGCGTTGACTGTATATTCATTTATAGTTTTAGCCAATCTCACCAATTGGTGAATATCTTTCAGACGGAGCCTCTGAAAACTAATGAAACGATTTGGAACTGGTTTCAGCAAAGAGACCGGTGGTTACCTTAGGTAATTTTACATGATTGGCAGCTAATCGCTGAGCTTGAACTATTTCTTAGCTGATATTTGAAACAGGAGTCGCTTCGACACATTGCCGACAGTTTGGAGCCGTAAGATTTCTAAAATGTCTGTGTTACGGTTTGGTGCGGTGGCACTGGAGCGACGGTGTCAGGCTTGAGCAAGTGTGGCCAGTTTCGTTTTGCTCTAGACGGACGAGGCTGTGACGAAGGACTGCCACTCTTTTGTCCTGGACACGACGTAGTTAAATGGAGGAGTGATTTAAGTGATTGAAGGCGACAAGAGAGGGCGATGGACGGTTAAGGCGAAGACTGACCTGGTGCTGAGGCTACTGAAGGGCGAGACGGCAGCAGAGCTGTCGGAGTTGTTTGGAATCTCAGAGGTAGAAATTGAAAGGTGGTGCGAGGAGTTTAAGACCAATGGTTCGGAAGGACTGCGCGCCAAACCGAGAACCGGGGAAAATCGCCGTCTGACTGAGGCGAATAGAGTAGTTGAACACCTTAAGACTGAGATTGCCATACTTAGAGCGGCATTGTCCATTGATAATCGGTCTTTTCAGTAGCGGAGATCGTCGAAATTAGTCGGCTGCGGTCTCCGGCTTGTCCAAGCCGACCCATTGGAATTGAGCCTGTATGTCGCGTGCTCTCCTTTCCTCGATCTACCGTATATGAGGGTCTGGAAAGAGAGCGAAACCCTCATGCCGGAGCTAAGCGTGGTCCTAAACCGGTTGTCAGCGATGAATTTCTACTGGATGCTATTCGTAAAGAGATTGAATCTTCTCCTTCGGCAGGGGAAGGTCATCGCAAGGTATGGCAGAGACTACGCTTTGAAGCGGGTATAGTTGTAGGGCGTAATAGAGTATTGAAGCTGATGCGTTTGCACGGTCTACTTTTGTCACGGTGATCTAGACTGGTTTTAGGGCGTTTTGACTGTGAGTTCGGCATTAAGCGTTAGATGGGATCGTTCTCTAAACTAGATGGACAGCGCTGGAACTTCGAGATATTGGTGCAGGGCTTCCTCTGTCGGCACTACTCCCGGCATTATCACCAGGGCTTTCCCTCCCGGGTTACCAGGTTTAGCGGGTTTGAGCACCGGTTTGGGAAGTTCCACTGCTGTCTTCGGATCAAGAACGATGACCGTGGTATTGTCTTGTGCTTCGTTTGAAAGTGCTTGCTTGGCCTTTACTCTCTTGAGCAGCCTGGATGCCACTTCACCGGTGGCTTCCTTTGTATTCATAATCGTTTCAATTTCCGGTGCGGATAATGTTTCCAGACCGTCGCTGGCCAGAAGAAAGCGATCCCCTTTGGCTATATCTACGGTTACCTGGTCGATTTTCAACTTAGAACCGAGTGCAGATACTATTATGTGTCCTTTGTCTTGGGCTTGTGCCTGCTCCATGGTCATGATATTGTTGTCGACCATTTCGTTCTCCCAGCTATGGTCTTTGGTCACTTGTTCCAGCTTGCCGCTGCGCAGGCGGTAGGCTCTTGAGTCGCCGGCCCAGGCTACCAGCATTTTGTTTTCATTTCTGACGGTGGCAACTACAGTGGAGGCCATCTTGCCGTTGGTGGCGATTACTGAACCATCAGGCGCCGTGTACCGGCCGCTATATTGAGCTTGCTTCATTATCTGTGCGGCTTCTTCTATGGTTTGTTTCAGCCAGACCGCCACCTGGTCATCGCCGGCATTTTCCGGCAGTTGCTGCATTCTGGCACTAAATACGTCAGTAGTGATGCGGCTGGCCACATTTCCGGCACCGTTGCCGCCAACTCCGTCAGCTACCACGGCTACTCGACCGTCCGCGGAAACAAAGTGACTGTCTTCCTGGCGGAAGGTACCGTCAGTATTTTTGTACTTTGTACCAGTCCACTCGTCAGCGCTAGCCGTGTTGCTGTTTTTCTGGGTGATAGTCGGGGTTCCTTTTTCTAATGGGTTTTCGGCTTTTGAGTCGGTGGGTTTTGTTGACTGATCCGGTCCGTCGTTCTGGGTTGCTTTGGCTTTCACCGCATCGGTGTTCTGTGTTGCCTTGCCGGGCAGCGCTTTTTCGGGCTGCGGTTTGGGGACTTGCTTGGCTGCCTCCTCCACGATGGCTTGCTCGGCTTCTTCGGCGCTGGCGGCAGTACCGGTGGCGGCCTTGGATGAAAATTTATTGGCTACCATTTTGGCACCGTATCCTCCAGCCACTATCATGGCACCATCTACCAGACCGATTCCCAGATCTTCCTTTAGTATCTGTTCGGACTGGCGATATTCCGCTTCATTTGGATTGTCTTCAAATACTGTGTCAAGGGCGGGCAGTACTTCTTTGGACTTGTCATAAAGTTTGTAGCCCAGGTACCCTATGCCGCCAATTGCCACGCTCGCCGTCAACCAGGCCGGAGCCGTAGCAACAAGCACACCGCCAACGATGGCACCGCCGATAGTTTCCGCTGCCACCAGCACCGGATGTTCGACAATGTGGTCTTTTGCTCCTTCAAGAGCGAGACCGGCCACATGACCCAGCTTGTCAAGGGTGTCGCCGGTGTCGATTGTAGTCGTATCGTTTGTATTTGCTTCAACTGTTCCTTGCTCTTCTTCAAGCGGCGGATTACTTTGAAGGTTCGGTTCGACCTGTCCCTCGGTTGTTTGTTCCGGCTGAGTTTGTTGCGGTTGAGCTTGTTCAGATTGGGTTTGTTCCGTTTGAGTGTGTTCCGGTTCTACCGGTTTTATCGGCTCAGTCGGAGGCTGCTGAATTTTATCGGCTGCAACAGCCACATCAGCCGATTTGGAATTCACCGGGTTATCGGCTTCGACTTGGGGGCCAACAACCTGGTTTTGCGTAGTCTCACTGACTGGTGCTTTTGGGGCGCTGAAACCGTCGTTCGACGGTAGAGCTTCAGATTTGGGCGAAGGCTGGCTGTTTGCCTGTCCGTCTGTCACTTCCGCAGATGCTTTCTGGCTCGCCGGTGAGGTTGCGTCAGGGGCCGGCGGTAGGTTTATTTTCAACCGCTGGTCGGGCTGGATGTGATCAGGGTCTTTGAGATTGTTGTCTCTGGCGATTTTACTTACAAAGTTATAGATGTCTCTGGTGCTTGCTCCCGGCCCGAGAAAATCTTTAGCGATGTAGCTAAGCATATCGCCTTCAGTTACTGTGTACTCACCGCTATCGTTCAGCCGACGCTTTGAAGTCTCAGGCTGTGTCGTGATTTCGACCGGAGGAAGAGTGTCTCCAGGCGACGCCTTTATTGTTTGGTGCAGGCTACTGTCGGGCTTACCATGAAGTAGCTCTTCATTGAGTCTAGCGACCTGCATGTTCGAACTGTTTTCAGTACGGTCGCCTAGATCTAATCTATCTGCCATTATTGAAATACCATACGACCTGGGGGTAGTCCGTTTAACTCAATTATTGACAGCGCCTGTGTCCGAGGTTAGTCGATTTAGTGTCGGACTTGTGTCTTTTTGATTTCTCGGAGAGATTAAGGATATTCTTCAGCGCCTGAAGTTGGATTAAACCACAGTGCCGGCTTCTTATGAGCGAAGTCGAAAAATACGCTTACTTTGCCATCTTTGCCGACTTCCACACCGGGAAACTGAAGATTGCCTTTCATATTGTCGCGAGTTTCTGAGTATGAGAACGGGGAGTTTGCATCTTGTGGGTCGCTTCGTTCTCTCTGGTATGAGATTTTCTGTCCGTCGGGTCGAGACAGTTGCACATTGTCGACGACCGGATTCTGGTCATTCGGGTTGACGTATTTTACTTCAACCTGACTTTCATTTGTTTCAGGTCCGATTTTAAATTCTACAAGATTGCCGTTTTTGTCTGTTTTGGCGTCTCTTGGTTGTTCGGTTTTATCGGAAATCATAATTGTGCTCTCGCTGGGGAAGCCTAAGTTAGAGATGGGTTTATCACCAGTTTGGTTCATGCTGGAGTCTTTTACGTTGGTCCAATTGATATCAGCGATTGTGAGCCCTGCATTCCCAGCTTTTTCGGCGGGAGCATCCTGAACTCTGTGATCTTCTATTGTAGCCATGTTTGTGCCTCACTTATCAAATTCAGTAACTGCCATTATGCCATCAAGGCTTGTCTCGATTTTTGCTTGTATTCCGGTCCGAGGTAGTCCATAAGTTGACCGACACTGCCACCGGTGAGACCTGAGTAGTACTTGGCCATGTGATGTATGAACTCGTACTGGTTGGAGTAAGAGTTGTCTCCCTGGCTGATGCCGCTTTGCCTTGCCTTTTGGTAGGCATCGCGGTACCAGGATTCACTTGATACATGCTTCCCTATGTACGGGTTCAGATCCCAGTTGTGGGCCATCTCGCAGGCCAGTACGCCTTTTGTGCTGAAGGGGGCCGTTTCATACATGGTGATAACGTTGGTGCCGCTGTTGTAACTGCCGCCGAGACCGCGCGGGCCCTCTCCGTAGGCAATCATTTTGGTTTTGCCATTGATAAACGACTGTACATACTGCTGCGGCATTTCGCGCATGGCCTGCTCCAGTTCCTTTATGTAGGACTGACTGGCGCCGCGGTTGTCAATCTGCTTCATGGCTTTCTGAATTTCTGCCTCTGTTGCCAGGGGCACACCGTCTGTACCAGTGCCGGGCTTGTCGCCGGGTGTGGTTGGTTTGTCGCCGGGTTTTGTCGGGCCGTCGCCGGGTTTGGGTGTCGGAGCCGGAGGAGTAGGAATATCTGACGGTGGTTTTGGAGCTGGTGGGTTAGGAATGTCTACAGGTGGTTTTGGCGCTGGTGCAGGAGGGGTATCTATGGGTGGTTTCGGTAATGGTTGGGCCGGCTGATCGGAGGGCGGCTTCGGTGATTCGGCGCCGCCTCTTCCTTTCAAATAGTCGCGCAAAATTTCTATATAGTCACTGAGAATTTTTTGCAGACCTTGTATCAACTGCGGAATCTGCTTGATGAGATCGTCCATTTGCTTGTCGGTTTCCGGGCTACGGCCTGTTCCTTCCCGTCCGGCATCAGTTCCGTTGTCAGTCGGCTTGTTTGGGGTTGACCAGTCGGGACGATGTCTCAAGGACTTGTAATACGGATTACCGTTGATGTCTTTGACCATGTCGCCGTCCTGGACCTGGTTGCGCGGTTGGAATTGGAACGGGTTGCCTGCCCGTTCAAATGGACTGGGCGAAAATTCATTGAATGGTTTATTCGCTTGCGAAGACTGTTCATTTCCGTGGTCGTGCCCGTGATCGTGGTCGTGTCCGTGATCGTGGTCGTGCCCGTGATCGTGGTCGTGTCCGTGATCGTGGTCGTGTCCGTGATCGTGGTCGTGCCCGTGATCGTGGTCGTGTCCGTGGTCATGTCCGTCGTCGTTGAGGCTGTGATGTCTTAAGAGACTGGGGGGGGTCGACCTGTCTGTAAGGTTGCCGCCGGATTGGTACTTATAGTCTCCACTGAATGTGGTTAGCTCCTGTGGAGGGGCGCTGTTGAAGGCCGTGCCGCCATCTTGGCTGGCATTGCCCGCTTTTGTCTCGAAGGTCTTGCTGCCTGGCTCGAACCTGTTGGTCGTGAAGCTACTGAAGCCGTTGGCAGCTTGAGCGTGTTTATAAGGATCTTGACTGGAAAAATCTAGTATTGTGCCTGTCTGTCCAAAGTTGCCGGCTTTCATGTACTCAGTATTGGTATTGCCGAACTGTTGTTCTTGTACGGTCTTGAGGGTCCCGAAGAACTCTTTAGGATCTTCCATTCGCAAACCATTGCCGGTTTGAGGTTGTTCCACTCTACTTCTAAATGTTTCTGATTGTTCAAGGGTCATTTGTTCTACCTGTTCAGAAGAAATGTGAGCACGGAAGAATGAACCGACTGTTATCGGTGGTGAGGGGGCTGTGTTTGATTAGTAAACAATTGCTGGCGAATCCAGCGTTTTGTGTATCAGCATCCTGGCTTGTCAATGTGTCGGGGCGGTGTCGGAGCCATTAAAAGTTTCTACATTTGCCGATTGGCTAGGTTCAGATGGCGTGGCACCGGTGTTAATTCCAGTTAAAATAAAGTTCTGTTGGAAGTGTGCTTCAGCGTTCTTGGGAATGGTAGTGCCCAGGTGAAGCCGCTTGGCGGGAGGTTGCTTGCAGGAAGAAGGGACTAATGTACTGTTCGACTCTTCTGAGATAGCTGCTGAAGACAGACTTTCCAGAGGGGTTGCCTGAGTCGGCAAGTACGAAATGTGCTGCTTCTGCGCCCGGTAATGAAGCTTGAGTTCGATAAGAACCGCCTCAAGGTGGGTGAGGTAAGTTCACCATTTGAGCGGCTCGATACGCATTATCTGGTGCTTTCGCTCTTCGACTATTTGATGGAGGGGGTGGCCCTTGGCGGCGGCAGAGCGGCTGGGGAGATCGTATCGTATTTGTCTGAATTGGTCCGTGCTATGGATGACAGCTTAGACAGAGTTGTGGCGGAAGGCTGTGCTGAAGTAGTGTTGGATGCGATTCTCAATCGTGCGAATACATACAAAGATTTTGAGTATCAATTCTTCCATGGTCCGAGCGGTCAGACGAGAACCTTCAGATTTTCATTGATTCGCTTCAGCCAGGAACCGGGGGGGCACTACCTTTATAAACCGACTGAAGCCGGCTATCTGGTTTATCTGGGAATGCTTGATTTATCACCTGAGATTTCATCGGAATTAATGGAGAAAATGCTCGACCTGTTGGTGGAGCGGGGCAAGTTTAAGGAAGCAGTGGAAATAGCCAGGCGTGCCCGCGCCTTATCGATAGAGTATCGACAGGCGATTGGTGATGCTGTGGCGCGGGTTAAGCGCGCACCTGCTTCCATCAAGTGGAGTCGGGAGATGACGCCGCGCCTGACCGAGGCCACCTCTCATGTGGAGAAGCGCAGACGAGAAGATGAGCGAATGCTCGATTCCGTTCGGGAGTTTATCCAGAACTTAGGTGAGGATGAAACGCGCAAGGAACTGTTTGTGTTGCGAGAGATTCTTTCCTCTTCCTCCAGCATAAGGGCCAGGCTTCTGGGTTAAATAGCGTCTGCACCGGAAGAGTTTCTCCAGGCGCAGCGCTTTTTGTTTCGGCCCAGAGGCAGAATCGGATTGCCTGACTTGGAGGATAATCTGTTGCCGCGGGTTCTGTCGCTTGGTCTTGAAACCCTTGCCACTGGCGCTGATTCCGTCACGGTTGCTTTTCATCGACCTGACTTCCCACTCGTATACGATTTCAATTCCTTACTCTATTCCATCATGGTAAAGCGCCCGCAAAGAGCGCTGCCGGCCATAGACGACGGCGAGATAGTGATTGTGAATGCTCCTCCGCCTCAGTTCCCGGTTGAGTTGGTAGAGTGGGTGCAGTCATGGCTCAAGGGTGTTCTGATGAGGGCGTCTGAGATCTCAATTGAAAGTATTCTGGAGCGAGCTGAAAAAGAGCTTCCAGGTGATAGCGCCAGGCGATGCTTGATTTTTACTTTATATCGTATATTCGCACCGTCGGAGGCCTTCTTTGAAGATACAATTGTGCGCATAGGCGAGCGCCGGTATCGAACTGCGCTTGTGGATGGCACGGCCCTTGATTTTCGCCGGAAAGAGGGCGAAAACGATGAGGGTTGGGAGGGGTAAGATTTGCGTGAGCTATGCACTCCGTATAATGCCGGTAGGCTGCTTTATTGTGCGCTAAGTCAAGCTGAAAGGGAACCGGGGGCTGGTGAGTACCGGGAACTCATAAGCGAGTATATTTCCAATGTGCAGTTTCGTTCCATGGTCGAGGATTTTGCCCGGGGGATGGAACTTACGGTGCTGGCTGTAACCCTGAAGGGCTTGGTACTAGCTCCGTCCGGTGCTGATTCCCGTTTTGCCGTGCGCATATCTGATTTGCGGGTTGGGCTCGACATGAAGCAGAAAGTCGGGCTGCTTTTAGCCCAGATTGTGATTGCTGCAACCTTTTTCCCCACGACAGACAGTTTGGAGAACGATGATTTTGTGCCGCCGCCTGCTGCGTTAATAGATTTTAGAAGCAACCTTGAGGTCTTCCTGCATAAAGTCAAGGAAGCTTCTGCAATAGTTGGCGATGAAGATGGAACCATCGCCGAAGGTTGGCAATATCTCATGACTTTGCCTTCGTCAAATCCCAGTTCGGAGCGCGCTTCGCTTGCTTCTTTGAGTGGTTTCTTGAAGCTCTCCATCAATCATCTTGAACGCGGCGGCATGCTTGTAGTTGAGCGTAAGAGTCTGGCTGACGAGCGAACACTTTATACTCCCACCTTCAGGATGAAGGTTCATCTAAGGGAGTTTGCCTTGCAGCAGATCTATGAGCTGGCCGGAAGTGGAGCCGCAGGTGTTCCCAGGCACTCGGCCGATGGTTTGTCGATTGCCGAACTTTCAGACGGCGGTGCCGCTTTTGTGCCGGAAGAAAGTCCTGATTCCCCGGGGGCAATCTTGTTTCGGGCCCCTGATGCGGACCCAAACCAGACCGCCGTCGACCCTGCCACTGTAGATGGCGGTGTGCGCGGTGAGGCTGTTCAGTTGAGTTTGAATCTGCTCGATTCACGGGTTAGAGAAGGGCGAGGCGACTCTGATGTATAAAATTAGTAGACTTTATGTCGGAAACTGCGGAGTCAGGCTTTCCTGGTATGACGGACTAATTCTTGATTTTCGCTCCGTTGATTCGAAGCAACCCACCGATACCATCATTCATCTGGAAAACGGCGGTGGAAAGAGCATTTTACTTTCGTTCATTTTTTCTTGTTTTGAAACACGAATGGACCGTTTCCTTAAGCATTTGCATGACTCGAAGAATAGGATGTCGCAATACTTCTCTGAAGATGGGCTACCCGGGTTCATTGCCGTTGAGTGGTACCGGGACGATGGGCCGGCCGCGGAAGCCAGGGTGGTAACAGCGCAGGTGGTGGCTAATAAGGCGGTTCCTGGTGCAAGCGAGCTGGAGCGACACTACTTTTCGTACATTGTCACCAACGACATTACGCTTGAATCCATACCCGGCCCAAAATTGAACGGGAACAGTGCCAGGCAGATGTCTGAGGTGCTCAGATGGATTGATGAGCAGAAAAGACTTAAGCGTGGTCGCTTCTTCAGTACCAGAATGCAGAACGACTGGGAGCGACATCTTGAGTTTGAGCGAGGCCTGGATATCGGCTTGTTAAAGCTACAATTGGAGTTTTCGAGAGTAGAAGGTGGCGTCGATAGCGGGTTTCTGACTTTTAAGTCCGAACTGGATTTTCTCAAACTGTTTTTTGAGTTGACTCTTGATCAAGACCGCATTCGAAACGTCAGAGATGCTCTCAGTCTTACTTGCGACAAGCTAAGGCGTAAGCCTGAGTTTGAGGCTAGGGCGGCCGGACTGACGGACCTTCTTGGTGCGGCCCTGGAATTTTCGGACCAGGCTCAGTCTCACGAGCAAGCCCAGGCTTCCTGGCGGGCGCTGACGGGAGAGCTTGGTCTGGCCTTCAATAGCTTTACGAGTCTGCGCGGTGAGGTTGTGGCAATAGAAGAAAGTCTTTCTGCTCAGGTGCAGCTTCTGAATGGCAAGAAGACTGAACTGCTCACACAGGAAGCCGACTTGAAGAAGCGAATTGATGTCAATCAATTGCTTCAGCACAGCAAGGTTTTTGAGGATTGTAACCTGACTTTTGAGGCCAGTGAAGAAAGCGTTTCTGCCTCTAAGTTTGAACTGGATAGGCTTAAAGCAGGACAATTGGCGAGAGAGCTTTCGGAATTTGAAAGCACTGTAGAAGCCTTGCGGGCCAAGCGCCATGCTGCTGAAGCCGGCCTGGAAGAGGTGCGAGAGCCGTTGCGACTGGAGGGCAGCTTGCTGCGCCTGCGCTACCAGGAGACTCATGATTCTTTGAATTCTCGCATAGATGAACTGCAATCGGCAGGAACCGAGTCTGTTCGTGAGCGCATTCATTTTGAGAAGCGCAGTGAGGAACTTCAGCAAGAGGTTAGTAGGCTGCAACGACTACAGGGAGAAAGGCTGGCTAGACTGGTGGCCTATAAGAACGCCCTTGCCTGCCTTGTTAAGGACGCAGTAATTCTGCCGGATGAAGAACCAGACCTTGCTTTCCGTCGTTATAGCGAGCAGTTGGATGGGAACCGAATCAAGATATCCGAACTCGAACAGTACGTCACTTCAACTTCTCAAACTCTGGAAATTCTCAAAACCAGGTTGGAGTCATGTGAAGAGGAAAGAAGAGACAAGTGTGCCTCAAAGGATGAAATATTACGTGAGTTAGCCAGGGCTGAGAATCTAGCTGATGAAATTAAGAATCTGAACTGTGTGTCGGCACTGTCGGTTGATTTTGCTGTCGCTGAAGAAAGTCCGAGCTTGCTTCCAGGAGCCGCTCTACTTGAGGAATTGCGGCATTTTAGAAGTGAATTGACTGCCAAGCAAGACCGCTCTTCTGTGGCATTGTTTCAGCTGCGGGTAGACAGGGAGAGCATAGCCGCCTGTGGATTGACCAGACCTTCCGACGATGTAGAAAAAGTTGTGGAGTTTCTAAAATCTTCCGGCATTAAAACGGCTCGCAGTTTCGCCGGTTATCTGGCTCAAATTGTACCTAACGCGGCGGAAGCTAGAAGGATTGTTGTGAGCGATCCCTCGCGCTTCCTTGGTGTCTGTGTCCAGACCGAGAAGGAACTTGTCGCCTGCAGTCAGTTGAAGGCTTTGCAGCTGGAACTGAAGAACAGCGTGGTAGTTTCGCTTGTTGAGGATAAGCCGACGGTTGGAAATTATTCGGTGGTCTTTTCCGCCAGTCGAGATTGCCATTTTAATCTAGAGGCGGCAGCAATTTTTGCAGAGGAGTTATCTGAGCAAGAGCAGTCCCTAATTGAGTTCAGTGCAAGCGTCTCAGCCGAGATCGATGATTGCCACGGCGCTCTGGCAAAAGTTGAATACTATCTGAAGAATTATCCCGCTGATAAGTTGATTGAATTTCATACTGAGCAAGCGCGGTTGAGCCGGTTGATTTTGGATCTGGAAGAGGAATTCGGTAAACTTCGGCTGCAGATAGAGAATTGCGAAGGGGAAATGGTTCGCTATCAGGGCGAACTTGCCGATGCTAAGGAACGGAAACAAGAGCTTACTGCCGGACTTGTTCAAGTAAAACAGTTTCTGAACGGGTTCGAGCAAAGTCTTGCCGCTTTGCAGCTTAGCCTGAGTGAAGTCGAAGCTGAGCTCGATGATACTACAGTCCTTCTGACTGACTGTCGCGCTGCTATAAGTCGAATAATTCAAGATGCTATCGAGAAGGCTATCCTGCTTGAGAAGCTAAAGCATGAGAGTTTGGCTTTTGGCAAGAAGAGGAGTGAGGTAGATTACTTTCTTTCCGAGTCTGAGTTTGCGAACGTTTTAGAGGGTTCAAGAGAAGACCTGCGCTGTAAAGAACTGTTTAAATCGACTCTTGAAACGCTGGAGAACACTTACAGGAGAAGCCGTGCTTTGCTTGATCGGTCTTCCAACGAGAAGCTGGCGGTGCTCGACATTCAAATTGCAGAGACTGAAAATAGTATAGATAGAGCTGCGCAGAGATTCAGGCTGGAGTTTCCAGCCTTTGCTCCGAGTCAGTTGAAGGAATTGTTTGAGCTGGATTTAGTCGAAGCAATTATCGTTGCTAAAGCAGAGCTCGCCAGTGTACTCGCTTCGCGTGACCAGGCCGGTTCAGCGCGAGCTCGTGCTGAGGCATTGTTCGAGCAGTTTCGACTAGCGAGCGGTCTAAGCTTGGATGAACTTGCCGGTTTGCCTGAGCCCTTGCAT
Source organism: Candidatus Obscuribacter sp. (assembly GCA_016712465.1). Classification (GTDB taxonomy): domain Bacteria; phylum Cyanobacteriota; class Vampirovibrionia; order Obscuribacterales; family Obscuribacteraceae; genus Obscuribacter. Next base: position 4,965,202 of record JADJQZ010000001.1, on the reverse strand, counting down.
TCTTTATCGGCGCAGGAGATACATAAGTTAAACTCTGAGTTGGAAATTGAACTGGGTTCCCTTTGTGCTTCAGTACTGGCAGTAGAATCGAATTTGAATGAGATTTCTTCTGAGCTTCTTTCTGCCCGAGAGAATCTGGAGAAAGTGGAAAAAACACTCATCTACCTGAGCAGCCAGGAATTTGCTTCGCACGCTGAGATAGATCGGGAGCGCTACAGCCTGGAAAGCATGTCCGAAATTTTGCCGGTGCTACAGGAAACCGGCAAGAAGGCGAAAGCTGAGCGAGCTCGGATAAGTGAATTGTTCACTGCATTGACCAGGCAATTGGTGGCGGTGAAAGAGCGGGCCGGCAGTGAAGACTTGCGCAAGTATGAGCCGGTTGTGGCTGAGAGCATCACCAGGGCTGAGCTTGATGCCGCCATTTTGAGCGCCACCTCCTGGGCTGAGGACATTAACGAGCGTTTAAGGGTTACTCAGGATATTCTCAGCAACATGAAAGGCGAGTTCGCCTCCTCTGTGGAAGAGCTTCTGGTGCTGTTGGAACAGGCTGTGAGGATTTTACACAGTGCCGCCAACAACAACAAGGTGCCGGCATCGGCACCTTATGTAGGCAACAAGGCGGTCTTGAAGTATAGAAGTACTGCTCTGGCCGGCGGTGTTGATAGCAAGCGCGGCGCCGTCGAGACCTATTTAGACCGGTTAATCGCCGAATCACGTCCGCCGGGTGCAGGCGCAGCGCTTCTGGCCGACCTCGTTCTTTTGGTTGCCGGTGGGCAGTTGCACTTACAGTTCTTGAAGATGGTGATTGATCCACAGGAACAGTACGTACCTATCAACAAGCTGACCAATTCCGGGGGCGAGGCCGTGGCTATGGCCATGTTCCTTTATCTGGTAACTGCTCAGATCAGAGCGGAGCAACGCTTTAGCCAGAAGTCCGCATCCAGTGGCCCGCTCATTCTAGATAATCCGTTTGCCAAAGCGACCAATCCTGGTATCTGGCAGGCTCAACGGGCGCTGGCGCAGGCCATGGGGACACAGCTCATACTGGCCACGGCCATGCCGGATTACAATACGCTCGGTGAATTTGCTAGAATCGTTCGATTGCGTCGGGTCGGGCAAAATAACAAATCGGGCCGCTGGCATCTTGAGCTTTGTGACTATGAGTTTTTCGACCGAAACTGAATCAGAGGGCGCGCCGCCGGGGGCTGACGGACTAGCGTCGCAGTTCCTGCGAGAGTTTCATCAGCGCCTTCTGGCGGCCCCCCGCAAACGACTGGAGCTGCAGTCACTGGTAGATATCTTCCTGTCGATTAGACCAGAGGTAATCGACAGTGCGGAGCGGCTCGGAGAACTTCTGACTGCGCTTAAGATGCTGGAGTCTAGTGGAGCAATTGTGCTTCCTAAAGGAAAGCGCGGCTATTCAAACAGCAGTAGCGGCAAATTTCGCCTGCCTCTATGGGTAACGGTTTCGCCTTCTTCCTCTAGTGAAAACCGCTTGAGCGCCCAGAGCATTCCCTGGGTACCGGTATTGAACTTCTGCAGTACCTTCACCAGTCAGCGACAGATCTTACTTGCCTCGGTCGTTAATCAGTTCTTGATTGAAAACAGAGGTAGGCAAATTATTCAGGTGCCTCTTCGAGAGAGGTCTCTTCAGCTATTTGGTGATGAAAAGCAGTTGGATAAGATGTGTCGAGACGGAGCTATTTTTGACGGCAAGCTGCCGATTTCTGCTATCGGTGCCAGGGAGGTTGAGTATCCGCTTGTGGTTACAACCTTTGAACCAGGACACCCAGTTTTGATCGTAGAGAATCATCATACTTACTTCAGTTTTTGTGAATGGAATAGAATTTCACGTATGTTTTCCGCCATAGTCTACGGTGCCGGAATGTTTCTCAAGAAGGCGGAAAGGTCAATCGATAATGTAATGCAGGAATTTGGCGCCGACCAGATATTTTACTTCGGTGATATCGACTTAAATGGATTCGAGATTCCAATTTCCATCAATCGTGTGCGTAAGGGCGAGGGGCGCACTAGCTTGCTTGCCGCCGACAGTTACTATGGCTATGCCTTGCAATTTGGTGTACAGGCAGAAGACAAGTCTTGGACAGGAAACCGAACCGGAAAGCTTCAGGAAATCTGCGATGAGGTAAGTGCGTTTTTGCCGGCGCTCAGTGCCTCTGCCTTAGCGGTCATGTTTGCCGGTCGGCGCATTGCTCAGGAGTGTCTAGGCCTGGAAGCTCTCACTTCCGGTCAGTGTTCAAAGCCGACAGATACTTCCATTTAGCATGGTCTGCCCGCACGTTTAATTTAAGGTGGTCAACACCATCTCGACACAGTACAGTTTCACTATGGTTTGTGGAAAGGCGATTGGCATTAAGCCCTTACTATAAACTCCGCCTTTCCAGCGCACATGAGATTCGATGCCCTTCGTAAGAAGGTCGTTGGATTCCGTTCTGCGCCTTTGAATATGGATAGTTTGGCGGTGTGGAGTTTTTACTATGTCATTCAAACCCTCTGAAAATACGGAAGCGTCGATTGATAAGTCTTCTCAGAACAATTCCGGGAATCTAGACGTAGCGTTCTTTCGTGGCGATCCTTCTATGCATCGTCCGGTTGACAGAGGGTTGACTATTAACAATGACGTATTGAATTTCTCAACCAATCAGAGCCTCTATGGCGATTCCTTTGGACGAGGACCAACTTTCCTGGGAAATGGGAACCGTATCTCGCTGGATTCTTCCCCTGCTTTCCGTGGAAATGCGCCAAGCGCCCATGAAATTTTGCAGGGAAAGGTGAGCAACTCCCAGGTCGATTCGCTGAGAAACAGCGGAGATGGAATATTTGTCGGACCGACGATGTCTGATCGGCAACTGGCGGGAGCCGGCAAAACCATTGGTGACTTCAAAGCTAATGCCGGTGATATCCCGTTTCCTTTTGGTCCCGGCGGCATGCCTGTTATCGATGATGGTGTCGGCAATCCCCCCTCCCCCTACGACAAGCAAAATGTATCTGACAAGGCTGGAAACCCCCTTGCCGGTTCCGGTGATGTTGCCGTTCGGGGCGTGTCTTCCATTGTGTCTTCCATTGAGCAGAAGGGTATAGCTCCGCCCGATGATCCAAGCCGACCGGAGTCGGTAACCCAGCCCATGCCTGAAATCTGGGAGCGCATGGCCGACGGCAGTTATCAGTCGATGCAGCAAGCTATGGACCCTAGCTTGAATGGCAGTATCTATACAAAGAATGGTGACGGTAGTCTGACCATCAAGCAGTCAATCTCGTTTGATCCTTATGCCGAGTACAAAACCGGCACTACTCCAGGAACAACCAATCTTTACTATCGGTCAACTGATGGAAACTTGCGTCCGCTCAATGCAGATGTGAAAGTAACTACCGGACAAGAGCCCGGACATCCGCCCGGCGCCTGGCAAGACTTGACCTATAAAGCACCGGCCGACATGGCTTTTGTCAGGCAGGAGTTCACCCAGGGAAACGGCACCGCTGCTGACCTGCCGAAGATGTTGCAAAAGGTGATGGTGGACGGCAAGATAATCTCTCGCCGCGAAGCCGAATACAAAGGCATTGTGCCTGGTTATAAGCCCCGCACTGTAGATCCCAACCCGGGTGATCAGCCGCTGCCGGAACCTACTCCGCAACCGGAGCAGCCGAAGCCGCAACCGGAGCAGCCCAAGCCGCAACCGGAACCAGAACTGCCGCCGCTGCCGGAACTACCGCAGCCGGAACCGGAGCTGCCGCCGCAGCAGCCGGAGCAGCCGCAGCCGGAGCAGCCGCAGCCGGAGCAGCCGCAGCCGGAGCTGCCGCCGCAGCAACCGGAGCAGCCGCAGCCGGAGCAGCCGAAGCCGCAACCGAAGCCGCAGCCACAGCCTGAGCAACCGAAGCCGCAACCGGAGCAGCCGAAGCCGCAACCGGAGCAACCGAAGCCGGAGCAACCTCAACCTCAACCACAGCCGGACAAACCCCGGCCCGACGCACATCCTCATGGCTGTGGAGGCGGTCGTCAGCCTTTTATCTCTTCGCAAGCTGACTTTGATAAACTCAACCTGAACAAGGACAACAAGCCTGAAGACGATACACTTTCACGGGCAGAGTTGACCCAGGGCGTGGTCGGTAGAATGCTGGCCGGAGACCGCAACGACAACGGTGTTCTGGAGAAAAGGGAATGGATGAAGGTCTCCTCCTCATTCGGTCTTAGTCGGGATGATGCTCGCAAGGCATACAAGGCGGCTGATACTGATGGACAAGCCGGGCTCTCTTCCGCTGAAATGAATGCGCTGGCTGAGAAGCATATAGTAAATTCGCTTTTGTCTGCAGATAAGGATAATAGCGGCAACATCAATCGCTCCGAGTTTTCAGCTCTAGTCAAGCCGGGCGACAATGGGAAGTCGCCGAAACCGGAACCTATTGCTAAGCCGGGCGATGGTAATTTGCCGAAACCGGGGACAGACGCCGAACAACTAGAGGCGCGCCTCCGTGAGCTTGCCAATACCCTGCAGAAGCTCATAGATGATCTAAAACGAAATTTCCCTTCGGTTCCTGGTGAAAACCCGAGACAGCCCAAGGCACCAATTGATCAACCTGCTCAACCTTCTCAGCCAAACCCCGTTCCTGAACCGGTTGATCAGCCGCAGCCCGCTGAGCCGACACCGATAGACGAGCCCAAACCAGCGCCGCTTCCTGTTCCAGGGACCGGTAACGGACAATCCTTTGACCGATGGAATCAGAACGGTGATGATCAACTACAGCATGGTGAAGTAATTCGCGGGGTGTCCGACTTCCTCTCGCAGAAAGATAAGAACCACGATGGAGTGCTTGATGGTTCCGAGCTGAAGGATGTACTCAAGCCTGGGTCTTACATCGGTAGGGTGTTTGCAACTGTCGATAACGGTGATGGAAAGATGGATGCCGGAGAAAGGGAGCTGCTGGCACAGGAGATGGGTAATGTTGCTCTGGAGGTTTATGATACATCCAGAGATCCAGGTAAAGATCAACTCGGACCTGATGATATGGGCCTCAATCGCCAGGAATTTGAACGGTTCGCCCAGGAGAACGGCATTAACTAACCTCTAACTGTGCCGGTGAGGTTGAATGGTGCTCCTATTGCTGTTGCTTTGTGCAGTGGCTGTAACTCGCTCGACTGGAGTGTATTGACACCATTTAAATAGACGGAAGCTATTGTTTGGAAATGGCGTATTGGAGTTGTCTTTTCTGAATGGGGGCATGGCTGTTTGTTCTATTGTTGAAGTTCTTGCGACCAGGCGCAATAGAAAGTGGAGCGCGCTGGTGCACCGAAAGCTATTGTGTTGAATTTACTGAAGACGGAACTGCAGAACCAGGCAAGCCGCAGCGCCAATTTTAGGTGCGTTTTATGCCGGAGCGGGTATCTTTATAAATGCATCAGTAGTGATCGGTTACTATGACGAATCTGCAAAGGGTTCCACACTGTGAACGACCAGTCTAAGTCGAGGCTCTTTACCGTTCTGGATGGCACGCTGGTGTGTGCCGAGCCTATTGAGCCGCTTCCCGGGCTCTATTTAAAGCCGGGCACCGTTATCGACGGCAAGTTCCGGGTCTTGAGTCTTCTGGGCGAAGGAGGTATGGGTGCCGTCTATAGGGTGCGGCATCTGATGCTTGCTAAGGATGTGGCTCTTAAGACTTTCTGCCGGTCTGCTTTGAATGATGATACTTGTTTGCGATTTCAAAGAGAGGCCCAGTCGCTGGCCAAACTTAATCACAGCAGTATTATTGCCGTCTACGATTTTGGTTTGTCGCAAGACGGAATTCCTTACTACACGATGGAATTTCTCGCCGGATGTTCTCTTGCTGATAGAATCAAGTCGGACGGGCCTATTACTGCCGCCGAAGCGGTTGAGTTGTTTCAGCCGATTTGCCGTGGGCTTTTTCTTGCTCATAGTAAGGGCATCATTCACCGCGATCTGAAGCCCGGTAATATCTTTCTCACTACTGGCGGTGGCAGTGCCGAAGCCGTTGATGTCTGTGCCAAGATTGTTGATTTCGGCATAGCCAGTTTGACGGATGCTCCCTCCGATGGTCAGCGCCTCACCAGATGTGGTGCTGTATTCGGTAGCCCGCTTTATATGAGCCCGGAGCAAGCGGCGGGGCTGCCGGTGACGGCTCGCTCCGATATTTATTCGCTCGGTTGTACCATCTTTGAGGCTCTTACCGGTTGTCCGCCCTTTCGTGGCGAGAGCGCCATGGAAACCATCGTTATGCATGATTCAGCCCCGGTGCCGACCCTGGAGGAAGCTTCTGGAGGCAAAAGTTTTCCACCGGAGCTGGAACAACTCGTAGCTAGAATGCTTGCCAAGGCACCGCAGGCCAGACCGTCTGATATGAAGCAGGTGGAGCTTGCCCTGCGAAAGCTAAGCTTCTCTCCTGGCTTTGTTGTGGATGTGCCGGACCGGGACGAGTTCTCTGCGCCACCGCTCTATTTCCGTTTTACACCGGGCAGATTGTGTTTGCTTGCCGCTTTCGCTTTGATTTTGGTTGTCCTTTCTACTGCCATCATAGCTGCGGGTTGGGGTGGCAAGTCTTCAGCTAAGGTCGCCTTTGGGGCGAAGTTGGCTGACACAACGGCTGACTACGAACTTGGTCAGAACCTGGTCAGGGCGCCGGGCAAAAGTCAGGTCGAAGGTTTGCAGAATTGTCTATCAAAGGCTGAGCTTGCCGATTTTAACAGTTGCATTGCTGATGGTAACTATGACAAGGGGGTGCAGGTTTTACAGCGCGCTAAGACCAGTCACAACTACCAGTCCGATTCGCTTGAGGCTGCCGTTATACTGGCCAATCTTGGGTATTGCTATTCAGCGCTCAATCGACATCCTGAAGCTGAGCGCAGTCTTGAGCGGTCTATTCAACTGTTTTCTAAAGAGTTTGGTTATGAAAGTAGGCAGGTAGCTACCAGTTTGATGTTTCTGGCTGCCAGTAAAGCCAGGCAGCGTCACTATGACGAGGCTGAGAAGTTCTTTAAAAAGGCTCTTACTATTGGAGAGGCGAAACTTGGAAAGGATGATCCGATGGTGGCCGATTGTCTCAACGGGCTTGGTCAGCTTTATGTGCTTCAGAGGAAACTTGAGCCTGCTGAGCTATGCTATCGACGGGCACTATTTATTTATGAGCATACTGAAATACCGGCAGGTGATATTAGGCGCGAAGCGATGCTTCAGCAGCGTCGCTGGTTGAATAGCCGGGGGCGATAATTCTGGTCGATCGCTTTCGTGAGTTGAGTGTTGCAACAAAAGACCCGCCCTGTTGGGGGCGGGTCTTACGTAAGCTGAGCTTCTATTCTTTTTTAGAAGAATTAGCCGAGCAAGTCGCTCACATCCATGCCTTTGAGGCTCAAAGAGATTTTGTGCTCTTTGGGAGAGAACTTCTTGATGATGGCTTTCACTTGCTGTCCAACCTGTACCACTTCTTCCGGTTTGGTGGTGGGAGTTTCGGACATTTCTACGGTCGGGAGAAGGGCATCTACACCAGGATAAATCTGGACGAAGGCGCCGAAGCTCTGGATCTTACGGACGGTGCCGTTGACCACTTGACCTTCATTGAACTTGTCTTCGATTTCTTTCCACGGATCAGGCTGCATCTGCTTGAGGCTCAAGCTGATATGACCCTTTTCCTGGTCCACTTTGAGAACCTTGGTGGTGACCATCTGACCAACTTTGAGAACGTCGGATGGGTGAGAAACGCGCTCCCAGGAAATTTCCGAGATGGGAAGCAGTCCGTCGAGACCGCCGAGATCGATGAAAGCACCGAAGTCTGCGATTCTGACCACTTCGCCGGTAACAACTTGACCGGATTCGAGAGTGGAGAGGATTTTTTCTCTCTGGGCTGCTTTCTCTTCCTGTACAGCCAGTCTCTGGCTGAGGATGAGCTTGTTGCGTTTGGTGTCGGTTTCCAAAATCTTCATGGGGATTTCCATGCCGATCAGTTCTTCCGGTGTGGTGCCTTTGACGCGCAGTTGGCTTGCCGGTACGAAACCTCTCAGTCCGTAGACATCGACCACTACGCCGCCTTTGACGACCTGTGAAATTTTGGCGCGGATGGTGTCATCATTGCGCTTCATGTTTTCGAGCTGTACCCAGCCTCTGGCTTGAGCAACACGCTTCAGTGAAAGTGTCAGTTGTCCGTTTTCATTCTCTTCTCTGAGAATGTAAAACTCCAGGCTTTCTCCGACCTTACAAACGTCTTCGATATGGTCAACCGGCATGTTGGAGACTTCTTTGAGGGGTACGAAACCTTCCGATTTGCCGCCCACATCAACGAGTACACCGTCTCTCTCGATACGCACCACGCTACCCGGCACGATGTCGCCTTGCTCGAACTTGAAACTCAAAGATTCTTCAAGAAGACGCTCGAATTCGGATTTTGCGTTTTCTAACTGCTGTTCTGTCACTGAAATTGTCACTCCCTTGTCCTTTTGAATTGGTGGCTCGACTAGCATCATTGTCAGTAGTTCTCCACTCTTGCATGAATTGCATGTAGATTTGGTTTGGGCCGTCAAGCCACAGGCGCCTTAGAAAGAATCTCCATCCGGCGGGGTACGCGTGGATGGTTTCTTTGCTTGCGCGACTTATCAGTTTACGACCCCTGGGGCACAAGCCTTTCAGGGCCGCAACCTTACTCTTACCGACGATTTTGAGGTCGCTTCAGAGGGGTCGCGCACTGGCGAGTTCCACAATATAGACCAATGTATATCCAGCTTTCAAGAGAAGTGTTTGAGGTTTAAGTGAACATTTAGACTTGTGCTTGCAAAGGCTGGTTATTTTCCGCTAACAATTGCCCGGTCATGCCTCTCACTGCTTCTGCTCGGGCATGCTGCGGGTATTTGCGATTGCCGGTCAAATGCCTCTGTGAACGACGTATTAATGTATGGCCGCCGGATGTGTTTTCGGCTTGTTTTCGGGTTTGCTCAAGGTGGCTCCAAGGCTCATCAATTCTATCTTTTGAGGGTCTGGCAGACGTTTCCAGCGGGGCAACCCTTGACTATAATTAGCATCGACAAAGGTACCGGCATTGGTTGTTTTTATAGATTCGGCTTTGCACCGAAAGTCGGGTTGGGGAGTTTACAAATGAGGAAAGTACGTCATCTAACACTGGTCGTTTCGGCCATCGGCTTGAGCGCCGGACTGGCAACGGCTGGGCAGGTTCATGCCAAGCCGCAACTGGAGCTCTTGAAATTCTCGGGCGCAAAGCCTGCGGAGACCACAAGTACGGTTGGCGCGGCTGAAATGGAGCGCACCAATCAGCGGGTGGAGGCTCTTCGCAAGCGCACCGAGCAGGCCAGGCAGCAGTTGGAAGCGGCCAAGGCTCACTTGCGTGCCGCCGAGGCGGAGTACAAGGCTGCTCGCGCTGAGAAGGAAGCTTTGATTTTGCGCAATAAAGCCACCGAACTGGCTTCGGTTGCCGTCGGTGAAGGCGCCCAGAAGACTGAAAGCCCGGCTAAGACCGAGGCCACTGCCGGTCGTATCGATGCTTCCGAACTGGCGCCCAGTGAAACAGGCAGCGCCGGCACGGCACCGGCACCGGGACAGCCGCAAGCAGCCACTCTGGATGACTTGAGACAGTAAATCAGTTGCTCAATAAATGAAGGGTGGTCGTCTCTCAGGAGGCGATCACTTTTTCATAGGCCAGTCTGGCTGCTTCCTGCTCGGCGGCTTTCTTCGACTTGCCGCTGGCGCTGGCTATGATCTGACCTGCAATCTCTACGGAGACTTTAAAGGTCGGATCGTGGGGCGGACCTTCGGTTTCCAGAACCTGGTAGCAGGGCAGACCTTGCCCTCTGGACTGGGTAAATTCCTGCAACTGGGCTTTGAAGTTGTCCTTTACCTCATCCCGATCGGCAATCGTAGTGGGATTGCCGAAGAGCCGCACCAATAGGGTTTGTACATGGAAGAGTCCGAGATCTTGATAGATGGCGCCAATCAGGGCTTCCATCGCCTGGGCCATTATGGAAGGGCGCATTTGCACCTTTTGACCCAAAAGGATGTATTTACTGAGACCGATTTCCTGGGCTATTTCCGCCAGTACTTTGTCTGACACAAGTACGGAGCGCAGTTCGGTCAGTTTGCCTTCATCGTAATCGGGAAAGCGTTCCAGCAAGTATTCGCTTATGACAAAGCGCAGGACCGCATCCCCGAAGAATTCCAGTCTTTCGTTATCTTTTGCTCCCGGTGTTTCCACGGCGCTGGAACTGTGGGTGAGTGCCTCGTGGACCAGACCCATTCGACCGCACGTTACTCCGAGCTTGTTGCAAAGTTGATCAAGCTCTTTGAAACGTTTGGGGGTCAGTTGGTTTCCACTCATGGGACTTTCAATTCTAGTGTTGACGGGTGCGCTGGCGATGTTGGTAATTGCTACTGCTTTCAAGGGATTCCTGTGCCTCATTCCTTCCTATTGTCGAGACTACAAGAGGCGAGAAAAGAGCGCTCATTTTGTTAACCATTGTTTCCAGGATATATCGCTAGAGATTGGCTTATTTACTTGGTTGTTGCTCGTTTTATCTCGATTTTTTCAGGCTTTCAAAGAACTGGAGTGCTCACCTTAACTTAAAGCCATGCAGCACAAAGCCGGAAAGAATTTCGGGTGAGTTTCCTTTTAACGGTTACCACTTTCTCACTGAGAGGGCGATTTGCCGACCACATGTGTCTATAGGCTTACTTTGACAACTGGTGGGAGATTGGTGCTTACCTGGCTATAATCTAGGTGTCACACCGGCCTGTCTCCGGCCTGGTATGCTTTAGAGTCGAGAACAGACAACCTCTTGAATAGTGGTAATCGGGAAGCCCAATTTAGTAGCGAAAGAAGGACAGGAATTCTGCAAGCAGTATCCGGTCTGGCAAGAAAGCAAATACGCTAGAGATGAGCGCTCTTGATTGTAAGTATTTGAGAGAGTCAACATAAAGAGGAAGGCTCTGATCAATATGGATCAAAGTGCGCTGCAGCTAATTCAAATCGTAATCTTTGTGGTGGTGGGCTTTGCTCTACCGGCCCTGGGTATGATTCTTCTGGCTTGGGTCTTGCAATTGGCCCTGGGTTACCACAGACCCAACCCCACCAAAAACCAACCTTATGAGTGCGGTATGAAGCCTCTGCAAGAGGCACTGGTGCAGTTCGACATCCGCTATTACCTCTACGCGTTGTTGTTCATACTTTTCGATATCGAAGTCATATTCATCATTCCCTGGCTGCTGGCCACCGACAACATTCCTCGCATCCTATTAGGTACGGAAGCTTTCAACCGTGTAGTGTCCACAGCCAACGCCGGTACCATGCTAGGTCTGAAGATGATCGGGCCCATGGAGATTGGTTTGTTCCTGGTCATTCTCACGGCCGGTTTGGCTTATGCCTGGAAGAAGGGAGCGCTCGAGTGGGAGCAGTAGAAAGGTTTTTCCAAGTTAGAAGTTTTAGATTTGAGTAGGACAAGGTTATGAGTGAAGGCAACTTAATTAAGGTAGGTTCTCCCTACGTTCCCGACGAGTTGAAAGATACCGTCACCCTGACTTCTCTGGATCATGCCATCGACGCACTGGGTGAATTGCTCAGTCCGGTCATATCGCCGGTGGCTAACCTGGCTCGCTCCAATTCCGTCTGGCCCCTCACTTTCGGAACCTCATGCTGCGCCATCGAGATGATGTGCGTGGGGATGTCGGCTTTCGATATTTCCCGCTTCGGTTCCGAAGTATTCCGCGCCACCCCCAGGCAGGCCGACATGATTCTTACTGCCGGCACCATCACCAGAAAAATGGCTCCGGCACTGATTACTCTTTACGAACAGATGCCTGAGCCCAAGTACGTGATTGCCATGGGGGCTTGCACCATCACCGGCGGCATGTTCAACGACAGTTATTCCGTAGTGCAGGGCGTAGATAGAATCATCCCCGTAGATGTTTACCTGCCCGGTTGCCCTCCCAGACCGGAAGCGATTCTTGATGCCTTGCTCAAACTGCAACAAAAAATCCGCACCGAGAATTATCATGAGCGCAAGAAGCGTACTTACAATCAGCGCGCAGTGCGCTACGTAGACTACGACACCGGCAGACTCGTGGACGACCTCGTGGAAGAGGCGAGACAAGAAGCCGATGCCGTGCTGGCGGGTGGCGCCACCATCGCCCTCAAGAGCGAAGAGAAACAGGCAGAAGCAAGCGAGAAGAAAGACTAGTATTTGACTGGTAGACAGTAGAAAACGAAGAGAAGTAGAGACTTTCAATGACACACGATGCAAAACCACCGGCACAACCCGAGGCTCCACTGGAACCCGGTCAATACGGGCAGTTTTTGAAAGAGCATGGTATTGCCACCACCAGGTTGGCTGATTCCTGCGGCATAGAGACCATTGCCATTCAAGCAGAGCATCTGCCCTCTGCCCTCAAGCTCCTGCGCAACAGCCAGGAAGTGAAGCTCGATTTGCTCATCACCGTATCGGGCGTGGACAACAATGACACCTATGATTCCGTCTACCACCTCTGGTCTTATTCCCACACCAATGAACTGGTGCTCAAGGTAATGATCAAGAAGACCGATGTGCCGGAAGGCAAACTGCCGATGGTTCCAAGCATTTCCAACTTCTGGTCGGCGGCAAACTGGCACGAACGCGAGACCTACGATCTGGTGGGAATTCGCTATTCCGGTCATCCCTATTTGAGACGCATACTCAATCCCTGGGATTGGGAAGGGCATCCGCTGCGGCGCGACTACAAGCAACCGGTGGACGGTCTCAACGACAAGAATCCCCACAGCTTCCGTTAACGATCAGATAGAGACGAAGAGATAAATAGGACATTCGAGATGGCTACCGAACTACAAAATGTGGACCTGAAAACTGATGAGATGATCATCAACATGGGTCCTCAACACCCTGCCACTCACGGCGTACTTCGCCTCATCCTCACCCTGGACGGTGAGATGGTGCGGCATGTTGAGCCCATTCTTGGTCACCTGCATCGCGCCCAGGAATGGCAGGGGCAGAATCGCACCTGGTTCCAGTATCAAGCCCTCATCGATCGGGTTGATTACCTTTCGGGTATGTTCACCTCCTGGGCCATGGCCCGGTCTTGCGAACAATTAGACGGTATCACCGTTCCCCGTCGGGCCGAGTACCTGCGAGTACTGGTTTCCGAAATGAACCGCATTACTTCACACCTGCTCTGGCTCGGTACCTACCTTATCGACCTTGGTGCCATGTTCGGCTTCCCCTTCTATCCCTTCCGGGAAAGAGAGAAGCTTCTCGATCTTCTGGAAGAGATTGCCGGTCAGCGCATGATGTTCAACTACATCCGCATCGGTGGTGTACAGAGAGATCCCAAGGCCGACTGGTTCCAGCGGGTCAAGAAATTTACCGATGAGTTCCCTCAGCGTATTGATGAATACGAAGCCATCGTCACCGAAAACCCGATCTTCTTGAAGCGCACCAAAGGTGTCGGTATTCTCAAGCAGTCAGTGGCGAAAGACTACGGCGTCACCGGACCCTGCATTCGCTGTTCCGGTATACCGCTGGATTTGCGCCGCACCAAGCCTTATTCGGTCTTCCCTGAACTCAAGTTCGATGTCATCACCTATGACAAAGAAGGCGATACCTGGGACAGATATATGGCTCGCATTCTGGAAATGCGTCAGTCCAACGAGATTATCAAACAGTGCCTGGACATGATTCCGGAAGGCGAAATCATGGCCAAGAAACAGATGGCCGGTATGCGTATCAAAGCCGGCGAAGGCTTTGCCGCTGTTGAGTCGCCGCGCGGCATTCTCGGCTGCTATGTCACTTCCACCGGTGGTGAAAAGCCCTTCCGTTTCCGCTGGCGCAATCCCTCTTTCTGCAACCTCTCGGTTCTTTCGGAACTGCTGGTTGACAGTCCCATTGCCGACATCATGGCAATCTTTGGTTCTATCGACGTCATCTTGCCTGACGTAGACAGATAAGGCCGAATCGTCGCAAGACGGAAGTTCGAGAGCAAGAAGAAAACCTAGTAGTAGTGAAGGAAATCGAGAAATAATGATTTCAAACGGCAACGAAATCGGAAAATTGACCCTCCTCAGCATAGTCTGGCTGACCATCGTTTTTGTGGCGGTGTGGATGGTTACCTGGGCAGTGGGAATTCTTTTGCCGATGATTCTCTCCAACAGCCTGGGAGAAAAGGCGCTACTGATCAATGAAATTCTTTGCTTCCTCACTCCGGTCCTCTCCATTCTGGTCTTCATTCCCATCAACGCCATGTTCATGGTTTTGATTGAAAGACGTGCCCTGGCTCTCTTCACCGTCCGCAAAGGACCGAATATCGTAGGACCGGACGGTTATTTGCAAACTGCCGCCGATGCGGTCAAATTGCTCTTCAAGGAAGACATTACTCCCACCGGTGCCGATGCCTTCATGTTCACCCTGGCGCCCATTGTTTTCTTCGCTCCCTCCATCTTTGGCGCCGTGCCGCTTCTGGCTGCCGTCACCAATAATCATGGACTCTTCCAGGTTCTAAACTTACCTACCGGTATCTTTTATGTGTTGGCGGCTGCTTCCGTGCCGGTGGTGGCACTGGTTATGGCCGGTTGGTCTTCCAACAACAAGTATTCTCTGGTCGGCGGTTTGAGAAGCGCTGCCCAGGCTATTAGTTACGAGATCCCTCTGGTGCTTTCCATCATCACCATCTGTGTGCTGGCCGGCACCCTGGATCTTGTCAAAATCACCCAGCAACAGGCCGGCGGTATCCTTAATTGGAATATCCTCGGCGGCGGCGCGCTCAGTGGTATCGATAAGTTTCTTGCCGGCACCGTAACCGGGCAGCCTGTGGGCAATATCCTTTCCACCTGCTATCCGTTCTCGGGTCTTTCTTACCTGGCAGTGGGCGCACTTATCATTTCAACCATTATTGCCTTCTGGTTGTATTTGACTGGTGCTTGCGCTGAGATCAACCGCATCCCTTTCGATTTGCCCGAAGCTGAATCTGAATTGGTTTCCGGCTACAACACCGAATATAGCGGTATCAAATTCGCCATATTCTTCCTGGCTGAGTTCACCAACCTCTTTGTCGTCTCCAGCATTGCTACGGTCATGTTCCTGGGTGGCGGCGACAACCCTATACCGGTCTGGATCCTTGACAGCATTGCACCGCTGAAGCAGGCAATTGCTTTACTCAATGATTCCTTCCTGGTTCAAACTCTGCATTTGGTCAACCCTGAGACGCTCTTCTCCACCCTCTGGGTTATCCTGAAAGTCTATTCGCTGGTATTTTTCGCGATTCTCATCCGCGGCACTCTGCCCCGATTCCGTATCGACCAGCTCATGGATTTCGGTTGGAAGCGCTTGATTCCGCTTTCGCTTATCGTCTTTATCGTCGTGGTATTCGCAAGGGGGTTGGTAATCTGCCATGGCTAATTTATTGGCTAGAGCTTTTAGCGGTTTGAACCAGGTCAGACGCGGTCTGTCTACGGTATTCGGCCACTCCTTCAAGGAGCCGATCACCAAGGAATATCCGCAGATTGTGCCGGCTATTGCTACACACTTCCGCGGTCGTCTGGCCCTCACGGTCAACCCCGAAACCGGCGATCACCTCTGTATTTCCTGCCGTCAGTGCGAGCGTGTTTGCCCGGACAAGTGTATTGAAATCACTTCCGCCAAGAGTGCTGAGACCGGCAAGCTTGAGCTTATCGATTTCCGTATCGACCACGGTCTTTGTATGTTCTGCGGACTTTGCACGGAAGTTTGTCCCACCTATTGCATCATCAACACCAACGACTTTGAGTTGTCCGAGTATTCCCGCGAAGCCCTCATCTACGATTTGAAAAAACTGACTCTCAGTCAAGACGAGTCGGCCTTCTATTTCGAGAAGAAGGAAATGCCTCTGCCCAAGCCCAAACCGGCTAAAGCTGCGGCTCCCGCTGCTGCCAAGCCGGCTGCCCCCGCGGCGGCCGCTGCTGCTGCTCCCGCTCCCGCAGCCGCTCCCAAGGCGGAAGAGGCAAAAGCGGACGCACCTAAAGCTGACGCTGCAAAAGCAGAAGCCCCCAAGGCAGAAGCTCCAAAAGCGGACGCTCCTAAAGCTGACGCTCCCAAGGAAGAGACCCCTAAAGCTGATGCGGCTCCGGCCAAAGAGGAAGCTAAATCGGAAGTGAAGCCCGAAGAAAAGCCTGAAGAAAAGAAAGACTGATTCAGTCTGAACGCTAGACCGTAAGGAAAAGGACAGAGGAAGAAAATGCTTGGCAGTTTGTTAGCAGCACCCATAGTAGAGACGTGGCTCTTTTATTTGTTCGCCACTATGGCCGTTGTACTGGCGGTAGGCGTGCTCGTGGATCGTGTTGTGATCCGCAGCGGTTTTATTCTAATTGGTGTGTTCGGTTCCATCGCCGCGCTATTCCTGCTCCTGTCGGCGCAATTCCTGGCCCTTGTCCAGGTGATGATTTACGCGGTGGCTATCACCCTCGTTATTGTTATCGCGCTCATGTTGACCAATCCCCGCATGGAAGACGACACCATAGTTGAGAAAGCAGAACGTATGGCCGGTCCGGCCCAGTTCTTCCTGTCTGTGAAACAGGGCTTTCCACTCTGGGTTTCGGTGATCATTTTCTCCACCATATATGTGGCTTTGACTGGTGAGAAACGGTGGCCTGTCTCTACCGAGCCGGTGGCGCAGGATGTCGTAAAGGTGCTTGGTGAGCAACTGACCACTACTTATGCCATTCCTTTTGAATTTGCTTCCGTGCTGCTTCTCGCTGCCTTGATGGGAGCTATCATGCTTGCTAAAAACGAGAAAAAAGAAGTCGAGCCCACATCTTCTGAAGACCAAAAAGCCGAGGAAAACTTGGCGCTTTCGAGGTAGACATGAACGCACCCAACCAACTAGTTCTGAAGCGTGAGAAAGAAGGGTCAGCCAAGCTGGCTGTGTTTTTTGTGGCCCTCAGTGCCGCTCTGGTCGGCACCTATGCCGGTATCGGTGTGGATAAAGTGCTAACCCATCACTATGATTTCTGGTTCTGCGTCATCCTGGGCGGACTGGGCTGGGCCTTTCGCTCCGTGGGCGGCAACAAGCCTGTGATCGTAGCGGCTACCTTGCTTTCCTGCTTCATAATGCTCACTTTTTATCAGGCTCCGCTGCTCCGCTATCTGATTCTCGCCGCTCTTCTTTTTGCCATGGGCGTTTACGGCATGTGCAGGCAGCGCAATGCCGTCCGTGTTCTGATGTCCATCGAACTGATGCTCAACGCCGTCAACATCAACTTGATCGCTTTTTCCAAATATGTTGATCCTGGTCAACTTAAGGGCCAGCTCTTTGCCATCTTCATTTTGACTGTGGCAGCAGCTGAGGCGGCAGTAGGTCTGGCTATCGTGTTGTCGCTTTATCGCAACACTTCCACTGTCGACATGGATCGCTTCAACCTGCTCAAGTGGTAGGCTCTACGGCAATTGCACATCAATGCCGGTAACGTCTTTGAAGATGCCCAGTTTGCTCTTCATCTTGTTGCCGATTTGAAACTTAGTCTTAGGTAGGGCACTCTTTAGTTGTGCCAGTTGTCCTTCCTTGAGCGACTTTGACTCGATTCTGATGGTTTCCAGGGGCAGGTTTTTCAAGGCAAGAACGCCAGAGGCACTGACATTAGTGTTTCTCAGATCAATGTACCTGAGCTTCTTGAGTTTGGCTAATGCAGCCATGCCCTTGTCGCCGACCAGGTGATTCTCTTTCAGGTCCAGATATTCCAGATTTTTGCAGCCGGCCAGGTATGCCAGGTCGTCGCTGCGCAAATGGCACTTGCTTAGATTGAGATACTTCAGGGTCTTCAGATCTTTAAGGGCGTTTAGATTTTTTCCTTCGATGTCATTAAAACCCAGATCTATGCTGCTCAAACTCTTTGATCCGGCCAGGCTGAACAGGCAAGCCCCTCTCACTTCCGTGTGAGAAGCATCCAGGTAAACCAGTTTCTCGAGTGCGGCAAATTTGGCAACGCCGCTATCGGAAAGCTCGGTATTGGCGATGTCCAGCTCTCGCAACTGCCGGAAGCGCAGAATGTCGGCTGCATGTTCGTCTTTCACATTGGCATAATCGAAACCCATGGAGTAGACGTTTTCAACCGGCATGGTCTTAAGCACTTGCACGTATTTGATGATGGTGGGATTAAAACGAATCGAGAGCTTCCAATCAGGACTTATACCCACTAGTCCCATGGCTCGACCCTGGTATTTATGGCTGTAGTACTTGCCCCGTGAGGCTTTTATGTCGGTAACACGGAAAATCTCGCCGACGCTATTGTCGGCCGGGAACTTAAGCGCTTTCTGCGGCGCCTGAGCCAGGGCCGGACCGGCAAGTATGATGAGACTGAGAACTAGTGGTGCTGGCTTCACAAGTTTACTCCTGCAGAAATGCAAGGGTGCTACTGAATGTGGTGCATATCGCCTGGTGCGTGTTTTCAGTGTCTTCCTCTACCACCGCCTCTAGATCCGCCGGTTCTGCCCCCGGCTGCCGTTCTACTAGCGCCAGCGGCTCGATTGCCAGCGGACGCCGCTCGATTAGCGTTTGCGGTTCTACCACTGGCTGCGGCAGCAGGCGTTCTGCCGTTTGCTGAAGAGAGAAATGGATTGGCCGTGCCCTTCTTTTGCTGCCAGGTTTTCCATTGAGCCGAATTGGTTGTCTTTTGCTTTTGATACCAGGCTTGCTGTTGTTGCAGGTTTGTGGCGTGCTGGTTATAAATTTGGTTGTTGACCTGGGTGACATTAGCCGTCTTGGTGGAGTTATTGATGTAAACCGGCTTGCCGCCTCTGTGGTAGTAGGGGTAACCGCCCACCGGGTAGTGAATGGGAGTCCCGTAGGGGACGTTGTTGTAGTAGGAATTCGTCATGGCTGCCCCGAGCATGGAACCGGCCATGGCTCCGAGCCCGGCGGCAGCGGCTCCGGTTGCAGTCTGGGGCGCTTGATTGTAGTTATTCGTCACTTCCGGTTGCGGTGCGTACTGCGGAACATTTTCCGTTTGTTGAGCACTTTGCATGGCATTGATGATACTGGTGAGGTCAACCGTCTCATTGTTTTTATCCACATACCAGTAACCGCCCTGGGCACCTATATAAATTTGTACGGTTGAGCCGTTCACTCCGGCACCCGGCAAGGGAAGCACAAGACCTTTGGGGGTTACTACCATTTGCGAGCCGCCCGGCCCCGGCCTGGTCTGGAGCGTTACCACCGAGACCTGGGGGATGCTGGTTTGATTTTGTGTGGACTCTACCGGAGTGCTACTGCCGCCGGCATTATTGACTCGGTCTCGTAATCTGCCCCTCAGTCCCTGGGCCGCTGCTGTCTGGATGCTGAGCGCAATAGCCAGCGAAAGTGCCGTCAGGCAGACGACAAAAGGACATTTACTTGTCATAGACTTCACTCCATTTGAATTGGAAGCCGGCTTCAGGTTTATTCTAGCAGCCCAATTTGCAGCGCAGTTTTTCCTAGGCTGACGGCACAGCCAGCCAGAAGCGGCTGCCTTTACCTCGTATGCTTTCGACTCCTACCGAGCCGCCATGGGCCTCCGTCAGAAGTTTGCAAATGGCCAGACCGAGTCCAAAGCCCTTGCTGTTTTCTTTGTCTGATGCCTGATAGAACTTTTCGAAGATATGTTCCTGATCTTCCGGCTCAAGGCCCGGACCCTGATCTTCTACAAAAATTGCCACCATCGATTTTTCTTTACCGCAGTAAACAGTGACGAGTGAATCGGGCGGAGAAAATTTTATGGCATTGGACAAGTAGTTGACCAGTACTTGCAAAAGCCGCTTAGGGTCTCCCTCAACAGCCAGCGGAGTGCAGTTGTTCTTGATGGTCACACGTTTCTCTCTGGCTAGAGCGGCCACGCTGTCCATGGCTTCTTGCGCAAGCTGAGGTACCTGCACTGTCTCAACATCAAGTTCCAGTTGACCGGCTTCCAGCTTATCCATGGTCAAAAGGTCGTTGACCATCTCCACTACTCGCTTGATATTGGTCTGGACAGAGTTGATTTGTCTGACAGCTATGGGCGGCAGTTCCGGCATCTTGTCGCTGGCCAGAATTTGCATGGAGACCTGACAGCTCATGAGGGGAGAGCGCAGATCGTGCGCCACCATTTCCATGAGGGATTGCCGATGTTCGTTGGCCCTCTTTAGTTCGGCTGCGGCATTATGCAGCACTTCATCCAGGTAGGCCAGTTCGTCGTTACCCTTCACCTGCCGCTCCAGGGCTTGACCGGTAGGAATTTTTCTGGCATTTTCCACAAGCACGGAAAGGCGGCCGGTGATGTTGTTTATGAACCAGATGAGCATCACCGCCACAAGCATAAAGTTCACTATCATGCCGGTGAGAATCTGATCTTTTACCGATTGCCTGGCCGCCACTTCTTCCTTGCGCATCTGGGCAAGCTGGTCTTTCTCTGCGGAGATCATGCGCATGAGAAGACCAGTGCGCACGCCTATCTCCTGCATGGTCTCACGGAACTCTTTCATATGGCTCCACAGATAGGTGAAGCTATTTCGTTCTTCCGTCGGCTCCAGCGCCTGTAATTCCTTCAGTTGTACTTCGATAATCCCCCGCATTTGTTTGACGTGCCCTAGCTGCGTCGGGCTATCGGCCAGCAGATTCTCGAGTTCGTCAAATTGGCTGCGAAGCTTGGCCAGTGCCAGCTTTCCTTCCTGGGCGTAGGGCTTATGGCCGGTGATTATGTAGGTGCCCAGATTAGATGTGGTGCTCATGAAAATGGCGATGAGCCAATTCACTTGCTCTACGACGGTGCTCTGTTTTCTCTCGGCCAGGGCCATTTGTTCGGCCTTGGAGACCACGCCGCCCAGTTCAAAAAAGAAGAGAGTTTGAATGAGAAGCGGCACCAGCACAAGCAGCAGGCTCTTGTGCAAAACCTTGGGGGCTAACAGTTGTTTCAACAGTTGGTGCGGCAAGTTTCGGTTTGTCTTATTCCGGTTTTCAAAGTGGCTCTCATTACGGCGCCTGGACCGGTCCGGCCCCGGCGAACATCACATAGTCTACTTCATATGGGTCCGCCCATCGAAATTTACCGAATCTCCAGCCTCTCCTTCTTGCAGGTCGAGGCTTGTTTTCGCTATACCGAAGCAGAATTTGGCTGCTTTTGCAAATTAGCGGCCCGGAGGCTTTAGAAATTGTAGGCGGCCATAATTGTATCTCTCAGGAGGAAAGGACTCCTTCAGCGGGCGGATTGACCAGACGCCCCCTTCTTTGGCATTGTTGTCCGCCACCATGACTTCACCGTCGCCGCGTCTGCCCACTATGACGGCTATGTGCCCGGCACCGCCGCCCTGGGAAGCCACTCTGCCGATTTTATTGCCGTAAACCACGTCACCGGCAGTGGCGTTATCCATCGATGTAGGATGCCAGCCGGCTGCACGAAGGTTGTTTTTCAGACCGACCGCCAGGGGGGATGTCTCAAATCTGTAGCCGGCTGCTTTCAGGAAGACTCCCAGTGAAGCCGCACAACCGGCCTCGCCGTTATCGACAATATTTTTGTAAGGTGTTTTCTCCCAGAGTTTCTGCCCTTCAAAATCCCTGGCCAATGCGGTGGTGGAACGGTGGCCTCTGAAAGCGGCCTGCATGATATCCGCACGCTCTCCCGCAAAAGCCAGAGCCGGCTCCGCCATATTCCTATCGCTTTCCTTAGCCAGACCAAAGTTCGGCAGGATGGCCTGGGCTCCGTCCGTCAGACGTCTTGTGGCGTCAGCGCTGTTTACCGAAAAATCAAGGGTATTGCCGGGCTGAAAGGCGTTTTGAACTAAGAGGGTGCGGCTGTCCTGGGGGCTGTGTGTGTTATGACCTTCGGTTTGCTCACCGGTCTGGTGAGGCCTCTCTGGGTGAAATGTGACCATGATGGTAAACCTTGAAGAATATGATGCAAGAAACTTTTGTCTAGGTGTTGAGGGGGTAGGTGGTCAGGGGGTTGCTTTCCACGGTCTGAGCTTACCTTTTCAGGTGTGAAGGATTTGTAAAACGGACGGATAGTTTTGAGCCCGGGATTTGGAGAAATCCCGGGCTCTGGCAGCAACCAAAATTTAGAGCAGGTGCTGTGAGAATGTCGTGAAACTATTTTTCAGTCCAGAATGGCTTTGCGCAAGAAACCCACTGCCCAGTTGTGCAACTGATTCCATCCGATTACATGGCGCATGGACATCATGCGCCGACGTTTCTCTTCGCTGTCAAAGGAAAGGGCTTGATGGAAAGCCAGGCCGACAGCTTCGGCGCTGTGGGGATCGACTAGAAGCGCCCCTCTGGCAAGTTCACTGGCTACACCGGCATTCTGGGAGAGTACCAGGGCACCTTGCTCATCAAGGCGAGAGGCCACGAATTCCTTGGCGATAAGATTGAGTCCGTCGGCCGTGGAATTGACACTCAGCACTGCTGCTGCCTGATACCAGGCGGCTAATTCCTGTTGGCTGAGATTTTCGCGTAAGTAAACAATGGGGGACCAGTTGTCTTGTTTGAATTGGGCGTTGATGTTTTCTATTTTGCGCTCAACTGCCTCTTTGTATTCAATTAGTTCCGGGCTTGCTTCTTTCACTTCCTGGGCGATTTGTACGTAGTGGAAACGTTGGTGGAATTCCTTATGGTTGGTGAGGAATTCCGTCAGTCCGTTCAAGCGCTCCAGTATGCCTTTGTTTGGCTCCAGCCGGTCTACTCCCAATATAAATTGATGAGCCAGCCCCAACTGCATTGAGAGGGCTTCTGCTTTGGGTCTGGCTTTTGTGGCCAGGTCTTGCCAGTACGGTACGTCTATACCCAGAGGCATGATAGCCAGTCTACAGGTCTTGCCCTTCTGGACAATTGTCATTGCTTCTCGGTCTACGATTGCTTCCGGGTAGAACTGCTCAACTGCGTCTATAAAGTTCTGGGCGTATTTCTTGGTGTGGAAACCAACCAGGCGATTGAGCAGGAGCGCGTCAACCAGTTCTTTACCGCAAGGATAACTAGTGATTATGGAGGCTTCCGGGAAGGGGACGTGCCAGAACTGACAGAGTATGATGCCGGCTTCGGAACCGATTATCGGTGCAGCCAGAGCTAGTTGGTAGTCGTGCAACCAGAACAGGCTGGGGTAGCTCTCGGAGTTTGCGATCAGGCAGTGAGAGGCAATCGATTCATTCAGTTGTTTGAATGATTTCCAGTCTTCCTGATCAAAGACGGCCTTTTCTGGAAAACCGTGCAGAAGCGGCGCCAGGTAATTTTGGCAGAAGCGACGGTGGGCTTTGATCAACCACTGGGGCACATTGGGATTGTGGAAGGTGAATCCGCTCGAACCGGTGGGCGAGAAATCTTGTTCAGGTAAATCTGTTAGTGCAAACCAGTTGACCCTGGTGTTGAGTCGTTTTACTACTGGCGAAAGTGATGCAGGCAAGCCGCCTGTGCCGCCCGGTCCGGCGTAGGAAATGACGCTGACATTGGGGAGGGCAATTTCCAGTTGGCCGAGGTCTTCATCGGAAACCGGCGTCAAAAGAACGGGAGCTGTGGCTATTGTGGGCATGGTGAAAGTCTCGGACGTAAAGTACTCAACGCGAGATACCAGACCGGTTAAAACTATACCGGCCTATTTAATTTGCCGCCCATGCAAGAGGGCTTCTTAACAGGGAGCACCGGGGGTGCTTTGCTCCCAATTTATTTCAATTTCATAACTTGGTAATAAGGTAGTGGATATGCTTGAGGATATCAAGTTGCCATGTGGTGATTTAATGGGAGTTATTGTTAATGTTCTGTTGCGGATATCCCCCATATGGGGGCTTCCGCTCATTCCAGCAGTCCGGGAATGTCTACTATTTCCACACGTCGAGCACGGACATCGACCTTCGGCACCAGGGCTTTTACAAAAGGCACCAGATGTGTTTTCTCTGTTTCCGGAGTGGTATCGTTGGCGGTGACTTCCAGTAACTGATTGCCTTCCCCATAAACAGCGCTGATAGTGCCGATTTTCGTGCCGCCGGTTGTGTAGGCTTCCATGCCGATTAAGTCGTTTATCCAGAACTCGTCTTCGGTCAGTCCGCCCATTTGGCAGCGCTGAGTGAAGACTGTGGCTCCCACCATTGTCTCTGCCGCCGTGCGGTCCGGATATTCTTTCAGGCGCAAAAGAATTGCCCGTCCTTCCGGATAGATCTTGCTGACAGTGGCGTATGTGGTGGCACTGTCTGTTACTAGTTTTACTTTCTTGATTCTGTCTATCAAGTGAAAACCTGTGAACAGAGTTAGTTTGAAGTCGCCTCTCAAGCCCTTTAGTCCGGAAAGCTCCGCGATTTTTGAGGTGAAGTCGTCTGCGTCCATTGTCTATTGACCAACCTTCTTCTCTTGCACTATGGGGCGGCTGTCTTCTTTCCATCTTTTGAATAGTTGGTTGTCGAAATCGAATTGATCGAGCACTCGGCCGACTACAAAGTCTACTTGATCCTGGACGGTCTCAGGGCGATGATAGAACCCTGGAGAAGCACAGGAAACGATGGCACCGGCTTCCGACAAGGCCAGCATATTTTTCAATTGAATGTGACCGAAGGGCATTTCTCTTACTACGATCATGAGCTTGCGACGTTCTTTCAGCGTGACGGC
Source organism: Candidatus Obscuribacter sp. (assembly GCA_016712465.1). Taxonomy (GTDB): domain Bacteria; phylum Cyanobacteriota; class Vampirovibrionia; order Obscuribacterales; family Obscuribacteraceae; genus Obscuribacter. Next base: position 4,940,636 of record JADJQZ010000001.1, on the reverse strand, counting down.
GGCGGCTCTATGAATCAAGTTTTCAGTCAGTCCGGCGGCAAGCGCACCGAGGGTCCCCAGGCTGCAAGGCAGCACGACCATACCGCGGGTTCGGTAGGAACCGCTGGCTACACTGGCACCATAGTCGTTGAGAGGGTGTAATTTTAGTGGTACTGCCTTTGGTAGCTTCAAATAGGAAAGCAGGAGGCTTTCGACATCCCCCTCTAAGATCAGGTCGTGCTCTTCTTTCATGACACGCTGTGCGGCCTTGGAAAGAAGTAAGTCGACAGGCTGTCCGGACGATAGCAGAAATTGCAGCAGCCGCAGTCCATAGATGGCGCCGCTGGCTCCCGTGATAGCCACCACGAAAGGAAGTTTCGATTTGCCGTTTTCGTTTTCCATTGCTTTTCTTGCCCGAGGCCTCGTTACTGCCACCTATAAGGCTAGCATCTTGCCGGGGGCTTGCACCTAAAAGATGTCTTGGAAAAGGATTTAGAAGCTTGAACCAGGAGCCTCGCTGCCGGTATTTGCCGGCTGGCGCTGCTGCCTTGGCGCTTCGGCGGCGCCTGGCTGACCCATGACGGCGTTCGGACCGGACAATTCTGCATTACCGCCGCCCAGATCCTGAGATTCGACCTTGGGTCTCTCTCTGACTGGATTGAAGCGTCTGCCGGCTTTAGGCGCTTGCTTACCGAGTGGATCATCTTCATCGGCGGTCAGGTCGATAGAGGAGCGGCCGGCGCTGGCGCCGTAGGACAGCTTGAGGGGAGCGTCAAGGCGAATCGTTATGGGCGAGCCTGAGTAGATATAGAGATCACGTCCCTTCTTGACCAGGGAGCGTACTACCTTCTTCTGTCCGGTGTCGCCGCCTTTTATGTCTTCACCCAGAATCGGGTCGCGCAGAAGGTCTTCTCTTTTCATGACGGTTAACTGACCGTTGCGTTTCTGACTGCGCAGGGCCGGATTGACCGCGTCGAAGCCCGCCTGGGTGCCCACATAGCCGACCGAACTCTTGTGTCCGGAGAGACCCTGGTAAGTGCCGTACTTGCTGTGGACGATATCTCCCGAAATGGAGGCCACGATGGGATAGCTCATGCCATTTGGCATTTGCAACGACATCAGTTGCGTGCGCAACTTACCGAGCGGATTGATGCGCTTCTCCTTCGGGCGCGGTTGTCTACTGGAAGGGATGGCCTCCACTACTTCTCCGACAATTTGCGCGCCGGTGGGAATCAGTACCTCGGTGCCGTTACCCAAGACAGGCGCCGAGATCTCGATAGCAAAGCGTTCACCGGCTCTCGACTGTGTCGAGCCGATTGTACTCTGGATGCGTCCTTCAAATGAGGTGCCGATTGGCAAGATGGCTGTTTTGCCGCTCACGCCGCCCGAGCTTTTGTAAAAATCGCCCTGGGCATTCGCCTGCCAATTGGCATTGGCACTGCCGGCTACCAACACGGTGACCGCCAGAGCCACGAGCCTCGATTTGTTCTTCCCTGACTGGGAGTTTGCTGCTAATGAGAATGTGAATTTCATGGACGGTTCTCTGGTAAGTGCGGAATCAAGGATGAAAAGTTACTGTTTGACTCAGTCTTCGACGGTTCGGCTTTCGGCGTCGGTGACATCATCGGTAGTGCTATTCTTGGAGGCGCTTTTGCCGTTTTTGGATTCTTTGTAGCCCTTGCCGCTTAGTTTGGATAAGAGGAAAACAGCCAGCCATGTCACGGCCAGTACTGTCAGAATAACCGAAATTATTCTGGTTAACCCGGCTATATACTCGAAAATATGGCCAAGCATAAGCGAGGCTGCTGCCATTATCACCAGCCCGCCCAGTATGTTCTTAGTCTTGGGAGTCATAGCCATTGTCTTCTATCCTAATCTGATTACATGTATGCCTGGAAATTACTTGATGATACGAGCGATCATTGCCGGTGCCACAATCTTGGAGCCGACATACCAGCCGCCGGCAAGTACAATCGGCAAAGCCAGCACTCTCACCATGGCGGGCAAGAGTCCATAGAAGCAACTCAAAATGATGCCGGAGATACCAATACTAATGACATAGCAAAAACGAGTGATCAAGACTTCCTGGTCATAACGATCCATGTTCTGAAAGGAGTCTTGCAGAACCTTCAGATACCGGCTCCAGGCTCCCGCCAGACCTGACTTTCCTTTCTTCCAGGCTTCCGTATCGCGCAGGTCCTTGGCTCCATCTGCGATGATGGGCGCGCTATTTTTATCGGGCGAGGCGTCAAAAACTTCGTCCTCAGTTCCACCCTTGGAGGGAAATCTTCCTTTGCCTGGTTTTCTTTTTCCGGCGGTCATTCCACCTTCTCCTTAGCTTTTACCATTTAGACCTGGACACCGTAAAATATAGCGCTATCAATGTGGGAAGACCAATCACCGACATCATATGACGGGGTAGGTCGGTACCGCATGTGCTGAGGGCAATCAAGGCCATGCCGCCGGCAATAACTAAATAAAAATTCTGCGCAAGGGAATCTTGCTCACTCGAACTCATAGCAGCATAAGATGACCTGAGGATTTGCAGGTAGGACCTCCGGATCGTCTTGCCCTCCTCTGCTTCTACTGATTTTTTTTCTCCGGCGGTCATTCCACCTTCTCCTTAACGCGAGATTAGAGCCCTTACTATTCTACTTCCCTTTGCCACCGGTGCGTTTCTTGAGTTTGGCAAGACCGGCCTCCACTTCGCGGCGCTGGGGGCTGACGTCATCAGCGACTTCCAGGAAACCTTCGGCGTAGGTGACGGCTTGATTGGGGTCTTGTTTATCAGACTTTGTGTAAAGGCTGAACAATCCAAAATAGGCGCCTGGATACTGGGGGTCGGCGTTCAAAGCCTGTTTGTAGTGGTCGATGGCGATTTCCGGTATCTTCCAGGCGGCGTCACCAAGCTTGACGTGGCGCGAAGCTTCGTTCCTTTGCGTGGTGATTTTGCTCATGCCTTGTTCGGCGCGGGTGCTCACTTCCGGAATCTCCTTGGCGTAAGCAAAGGCCTTCTCAGCGGCTTTGTAGTCACCTTCGAATATGCATTGCTCTCCCAGGGTGACCAGATCGTAGGGTTCTTCTTTGTGCTTTTCGATTACATCGATGAATTTCTGGCGACCTTCTCGGAAGCGATTTTGGGAGATGGCTTTGGTCGCTTCTGAGAGTTCGATGCTCTCCTGAAGACTGCGGGTGCCTTCCTTGACCACTTTGCCCTGCACCGATTGTTCGGTGATGATGTTCTGTAGGCGGTCCATGAGCTGATTGAAATTCGGGGGGAAGTTGCCTTCCTTCCGGTATTTGCGAAAGCCGACCCGAGCCAGACCAAGCAGCGCTTTGGCGTCGTCGGGCTTGGTGGCCAGGATAGTTTTGAACTCGGTTTCGGCTACATCGAGATTGTCCTGCCTGAGGGCCAACTCAGCCAACTCCCCTCGCATGGCCCAGTCGTTTGGCAATATCTCGAGGCCGGTATGGTATTCGGCAATGGCCAGGGCGCCGTCGCCGCGCATGACATAGTGTTCGGCTTTGCGTTTGTAAGGCTCGGGATTGCGAGGGTCTTCCATGCTGGCTTTGTTCCAGGATTGCAGGGCGGAAGGACCGTCACCCTGGCGACTCTCGATATTGCCGGCCACCGTATGCCACTCAGAATTGCGGTGCTCGGGCGGTATGTTTTTCAATTCCAGGTAAGCGTCTTCATTTTTGCCCTGGGCGGAGAGCACGATGGCTTTCTGCAGGCGAGCAGCGGGATAATCAGACTTCAATTGCAAGGCCTTGGTGACGAGTTCGTCAGCTTCTTTGTCTTTGGGGTCGAGTTTGAGCAGGGCCTGAGCAAGGAGAGTTAAGTTGACGCAGTTTTCCGCCAGGTTGCAGGCTTTGCGCAGAGGATCGACGGCAGCCTCTATATCGTCCTGGGCAATTTTGACCTGTCCCAGAGTCTGGTGGGCGATGACAATGTCTGGATTTTGATTGATGGCTTTCTTGGCCAGGCTTTCAGCTGCTTCCAGGTAAAGGTCGCGCTTGGCTGGAGATGCAACGGTTTTGGAATGGACAAAGGCTACGTAGCCGGCTGCGGCAAGCACGTTTGGGTTATCGGCATGCTTCTCCCTCGCCTTTTTAAGAATCTTTTCGGCTTCTACAATTTTGGAGGGCCAACCTTGCTTGGCCAGGGTGACGGCCAGACCGGCTGCCGCGTCTCCGGTTTCATCTTCTTCCAGTAGTTCCCGGTAAGCTTCCTCGGCCGCTTTCAGTTTGCCTTGCAGCAGTAATTGGTCGGCTTCCGCCAGAGTCATGGCATACGCAGGCACGAAGGACAGCCCGAGAGTGAGGCTCAGGGCCGCGGCAAGCATGGATGCGAATCTGCGCTGCTTCACTAACAAAGCTTCCCTCTGGTAAAACGCATTCCCAAGGTTCGCTTGGAAACTATTAATGTATGACCGAACTCGCCTTTTGGCAATAGCTCTTTACCCTGAAGTTTGACTGTTTTCCCTCCCTCTGGGTTCCCTCTCATTTCTTCTCCATGTCTCGAACTTTCTGGTCCTCTTTGTCTGCTTCCTTGGTTTCACCCATTTGCCGGAGTAGGTCGGCCAGTTTCCGGTGCACGGCAGGAAGTTTGGGGGCCAGTCTGGCGGCTTCCCTGAGAATTTCCGCCGCCTCCACCTGTTTCTTCTCGCCCAGGTATTTGTCCGCTTCATCCATGAGCGGTTTGACTCTCATGCCTTCCAGCCTGAGGAGGGCTTCTTCCGCGCCGGGAACCTTGAAGCCTGCCGCCTGTCTGTAGCTGACTGAAGCATCATCCACATTGCCTTTCTTCTCAAGGATGGTTCCTTTAAACATCCAGGCCTTGCCATCGGCGGCGTTGGCATTAAGGATGGTATCAACTTCCTTGTCGGCATCTTCAAATTTGCCTGAGCCGATCATGCTTTCAATCTCACCGTATTTCTTGGCTGCTTCCGCTTCTGCTTTGGCTTTCTCAGCGGCTTTTGCGTCAGGAGTGGCTCCCGCCGGCAGCGGTTTACCGTCCGGACCGAGGGCGGGTTTGCCATCGGCAGTGGTGGCGCCGGAGGATACGCCTTTGAGGCGATCGAGGGTGGGAATCAATTGCGGCTCGAGGAAGGCATTAATAGATTTGCCTTTCTCCAGCAGCTCGATGGCGGAAGCCGTGTCTCCCAGCCGTTCTTTCAGTCGAGCCAGGATGTAGAGGAGCTGAACGTTGTTGGGTTCTTTGGTGAGCATGTCTTGAATTTTCTGCTCGGACTCGGCGACGCGCAGGTTGCTGGTAATGCCCTGCGGTGCTTCCGCTACCGCCCGGTGATAAGCCATGCGTGCTTTGGCCAGATCGGGATTGGTGGGCTCCAGGCGCCAGGCTTTTTCGTAATTGATCTTGGCTCTATCGTAGTCGCCGCTCAAAAGGTAAGCCGCCGCTAGATTGAGCAGGTTTCTGAAACTGGGTTGGAGAGCAACAGCTTCCCTGGCGGTTTCCGTCATGCCTGACAGTGCCTCGCCGTTAATGGGGTTTAGCATGACGGCGCGCCGGTATTCCATGAAGGCGTTGTTCAATCTTTTTATATAGACGGTTTTGTCCGGATAATTTTTTGCCTTGTAGGCGAAATCCTTCAGGGTTTCAGCCAGAAGCAAGTGGCAGTCGACTAAGACCGGATCGTCCTTGGGCCAGCTTTTGCGCAGGGCCTGTAAAAGTTCGTCGTAACCCTCCAAAACTTTGCCGCCCTTGATAAAGCAGCGTCCGAGGCGATAGTGATACTGACCGGAGTCTGAGAGTTTTATGCACTTTTGAAACTCCACTACGGCATCGATGAAGTGACCGTTTTTATCGGCACCATCGGCCAGACCGGCTCGGTATGAGACGTCGTGCGGATTCTTGCCAAGATTAGCCAGGCAGCGATCTAAGTTGCCGTCGGCAGGACCGTTGTTAGGATCGGCAAAGAGGGCTTTGCGGTAATGATCGATGGCGGCGGGAAAGTTCTTCTTGCCGGCTAGAATATCCGCGTATCTGAGGTGAGCGCCGGACAAGTTGCGTTTGAACATTTCATTGTAGGGGTCACCATCCAGTGCGATCTCGTGCTCACGGATGGCGTTGTCCCAGAGACCTTTTGTGCCAAGTTCAACGGCGCGGTTATTGTGCTCCAGGGGGTTGGTGGGCTCTGGTGTGGTCAGATAAACACCGCCTCCTCTGCCGCCTTTTGCCAGCGATGACGGGCTAAGTAGAACTGCCGGCAAAAGCGACAGGCTTACCGCCATTGCCACAAGGATTGATTTCTTTGTTCGAAGAGTAATTTGAGTTTGGTTATCAGTCATTTGCTAGATTTTGTTTTGAGGCGATTCCCGGCCGGATTACTTGATGGAAATTCTGGATTGAAGTACTGGTAAGAAAGTCTGCGGATCGGAAGCTTGAAGAATGATACTTCTTCGGCAACCATTATTTGGATGCTCATGGCTATTAAGTACCCGGAAAACCTACTCAGCCCTTGAGATTTAACTACCCATTCTAACCATCCTGCAAAAATCTGCTTGGCTACCGCCTGTCATCCCACAGAAATTTATTTTTGTCGCCTTCCCATTGATAGGGAGCGCGCGGGTTACTCTGCTTTAGTAAGTCTTTGCATGCTTGTTCCCCTTCTTTGTCGCCGTTAGAGGCAAACTTGCCGGCTGCCGTGAGCAGCTCATCGCGGGCTGCTTGTGATGGCCGGTTTTCGATCAGAATTCGGCCAAGCTCCAGATTGTAAGAAGGGTTGTCCGATAATTTAGTGCACTTGCGCAGTGCTGGAATGGCTATGCGCAGATCTGCCGCCTGCATGGCCTTGTCGGCAACACCGTGCCAGTACTTGACACTGGATGGATTTTTGCCGATGCGGCGCAAAGTCGCATCGCGGTTGGCGTCGGCCGGGGCGTTGTTCTGATCTGCATAAAGGGCGAGAGTATAGTGCTTGATTGCCTCTTTATAGTGTTTTTTACCTGCCAGAATGTCTGCATATCTCAGGTGAGCGCCCGATAAATTGCGCTTGAACATTTCGTTGTCGGGGTCACCGGCAATGGCAATCTCGTGCTCACGGAGGGCACCTTGCCAGAGTCCCCTGGTACCCAGTTCCACGGCGCGGTTGTTGTGCTCAAGGGGATTGGTGGGAGTCGGTGTCGATAATGTCATTGGCACCGGCGAATTGCCAGGTGTCTCCGTGTCTTTGGCGCAAGCGGTCGCTGTTTGCCATTGTGAAGCGAAGGAGAGAACAAGAGTTAATGCAGTTCGCAAAGAATTTATCTTTCTCGACATAATCGCTCAGTCCCTATATTGGTGAGGATTTCACCATGGGGAAGCCTTGTCCGGCTTCGCTTTTTTCGAGTTTAGTGGGAATTCTCCCATTCCGCAAAAATGTTGTCTGGACAACACTGAAGTACCCGGGTCGGCAAATTCTTATTGACAAGGGGGGCGGAAAGGCTTAAAAATGAGTCACTCCGCTTGCCGTCTGGGGTTTGCTCGCAGTTTTTTCAAGGAGAGGAAAAGGCGCAAAAAAAGTTCTTACAATCTAGTTGTCAAGCCCATAAATTCAGCATTTTGGCGTTCTCTACTTACTAAAAATGGGCATGATCCTGCTAGAAGCCGGCTATTGGTTTCAACCGTCCCCTGGAGGGATATAGCGTGAGACAAGCTCAAACTAAAATGTCAAGAACTATTCGGGTCAGGGTTGCTAACCTTGGCCTGGTGGCGTTCTCCTTCGCCGCTGCCCTTTCCCTTGTAATGATCGACACGCCGGCTATGGCGCAATTGCCGCCGGTGAACATGGGTCGCTGGGTGCATCAGCCTGGTGACAATCAATACTCCAACGAGACTCAGCAGTCGCGCCATGGGGGCGGACCCGCTCCGGTGCAAGCGGCTCCGGTCAACGTTCCTCTTGCAATGCCCGGTTGGAGACCCACTCCCAAGCCGCGCCGCAGCGACATCTCCTTGCTTCCTATTGTCTGTGATGAACCCGTACCTCCTCCCGGCTTCCCGCCCATGCCCGATCAGCTCGATTTGCCTGGTCTGAGGGGTGGAGGCATGCTGAGAAGCTCCGGCGGCGGTGGTGGCGGCGGCGGCAGTTTCTCGTCCTCATACGGCGGTAGCGGCGGCGGTTCGGTTTCTGTCGGCGCACCTGCTGCCGGCATGGGTGAAGTGACGCGCTCGCAGGGCTATACATCGGTGCCCCCTGGTGCCTTCGTGCAGAAGAAGACTCCCTATGGACGCGGCAACACCACTGGTGCGGGCGGCGGCGGCGATGTGTACGCCAGCGGAGACGGCGGCGGCGCACCGAGATCTTCTGCTGCCCAAAACGCACTTAGAAAGATGGGCAAGGAACCAGGTTTGAACGACAAGGGTTATGCAGCTCAGCCGGAAGCTCCGACGGCCATGCAGGTAAACCAGGCTGCTACACAAGACCTTTCTCTGCCTGATGACGAGATGCAGAGTGCTTCCAGCAACAAGCGGACTAACAGTCAGGGTAACAAAATATTCAATCGCACCGTCGGTCGCATCGGCAACAAGATGATCAACAGCATCAACGCCATGCCGCTGCCTATCAAAATGCCCGGGGGTAGATAGCCGGGCGAACAGTTGAAGTTTAGCGAGATAGATGAAATTAGTTGGCGAAAGATTTCTTTTCAATCAAAAATGGAATTGGCTAGGGGATTTAAGAGGTTAGAGTTATGAATCCGAATTTTCTAAAAATGAAGTATGTACCAGTGTTGGGAGCGGCACTGGCGCTGGTTCTCTCGTGCGGTTCCGAGGCGAAAGCTCAGGGGTCCGTCAATTTGAAAAAGGGTCAGTTGCAGCAAGCCGGCTGGCACAAGTCGCCCTTGCAGGTGCAGATTCTCGATGATGGTCCGGTGGTTAAGGACTATCGGACTGCTCCCGCTAACGATCAGGGTTTCAACATTCCCATTGCTCCCGTCGGCAATGGCGGCGGTCGTATTCCCGAAGGCGGACTGCCTTTCCAGACTGGTTCGGGCCCGGTGATGCCGCGCATGCAGCAGAGCAGCCTGCCCCAGGCCGGTTTCGGAACCAATATCCCGGCTCGCGGTATGGGACCGGCAATGGCCTTGCCGCAAGCCAAAATGGGCGGGCTTGGTAATCAATATGCCAATCAGCAGAAAGCCGCCACCAATGTGGCTGCCCGTCCTGTCGGGCTGGGCAAGCCTGCTTCGGGTATGCGGGCTGCGGCAGCCCCAGCCAGCTACGGCAGTAGTTACGGCGGCAGTGGCGGCGGCGGCAGCTACTCCGGTGGCGGTTCCAGTTCATCCACGTCGGTTCGAGCCAAGTTGCTAGGGAAGTAACGAGGCAGGTAGTTTCAAAGACTCAGGAGGTCTTTCAACCAAGACATGGCAAACGTCCTAATAGCTCTAATTGTACTCATTGCTTCCACTACAATCCTCAGCGGTTGTAGTGGAGTTGGTGGTGGATTGGGGCGTAGCGACAACGCTGCCATGGTTCCCAGCGGCGGAGGCGCTCTCGGTAAATTGAGACCGAAGGTGGATCCCCGCTACGTGGAGATGGCTCAGCAAGAAGTGCTGGCAGATCAGGAGCAGCAGGCCTTGCGCGCCCAGCAGGCCCAGAGTGCGCAAGCCCAGAGTGGCGGCGGCAGCTTCGGCGGTTTCAGCTTCGATGGTCTTGGTCGACTCCTTCCTAAGGTCTCCAGAGAGCCTATTTCGGGTGCCCAGCCGGAGAGTGCCGTGGCCGGATCCATGAACCCGCTTGGTCAGATGGGCAACAGCAACGGCTTGCCGACTGGTGTTACCAGCGCCGGTTCGGAAGCGCAATCAGGCGGTAACAACAATACATTCGGTGCGGCCCAGGAAGTGAAGCCCACGGAACTTGCAACATACGGAAACAGCTATCCCGGTGCCAATCCTTACGGTTCTAGTGGAACCGGTGTGGTGCCTCCACCGCCTCCCGGTTCTCTCGTAGGGGGCGGCGCCCTCTCTCCGCCACCGCCGGCAGTGACCCTTAGCACTCGCGCCGATGTGGCATACAATGGTGCCGACCCTAACGCCGCGCCAAATCCATACGCCAATCCCTATGCTAACCCGTATGCGAATCCTTACGCTAACCCATATGCCAATCCTTATCTGAATCCCTATGCCGTTCCTTATCAGGGCGGCTATCCGCCTCAGATGGCGCCGCAGCCGGAGAGACCGGCTGGGCTTTTTGGGGCCGGGCAGGGCCAGCCGCGCCGCAGTTCCTCCCAGGAGGATGAGCCGGTGGAGCGAAAGAAATCAAGCTTCGTACCGATAATTCCCCGGGGCATGGATGCCAGATCACCTTACCAACAACGCGATGATTTGAAAGTTCTCTGGAAGGGTGCCCTTGCCGGTGGTGCCATTAAGAATGTGGTCTCTAAGGATGGTAAGTTGACCGAGACTCTTTCGCGAGTCGATGTCGGTTTGCCTGCCGACGCCACACGGGGTAGCTTCAACGTCAATCCTCGCCAGGTAGATGCCATCTTCAAGCCGGTGGCCATGGACAAGAAAGCCTATGCGACGGTGCGCCGCATGCAGAGTGACCTGGTGCAGTCGTACTACAGATACCTTTATGCGTATCATAAGTTCGCCCTGGCTCAACAGACTCTTTCCGCACGCAAGCAGGAAGTGGAAGTGGCTGGTTCCGACTCTGAAAAACAGAGAGCGGCGGCTGATGTGGCCCAGTCTCAAAACGATGCCGACAGCGCCAAGGAAGATCTCAAAGCCGCTCAGATGGAGCTTGCCTCCACGGCGGGAACCAATGCCGCTCGTTCCATTATAGGTAAAGTGTCCGGCATCACTCCCTCGTCTGAGTCCCTGGCCGTGGCTGAACCGGAGCCACCGGCGCCGGCTGAGAACAAGGGTGTATTCGGCTTCGGCTCCTTGTTTGGTTTCGGCGGCAAGCCTGCCGCTGAGCAGCCGAAGGAACAGCCTCGTGAAAAGGCCGTAAAGGTTGCCGCAGCGCCCGTTGCTAAAACCGGTAAAGATAAGAAGGTAGAAAGCAGTGGTAAGAAAGGCGCCAAAACGGCAGCGGTTGCTCAACCTGAAGGCGATCTGAAGCCGGCTCCGGCACCGGTTGCCGCCAGTGCCGAACCGGCACCGCAGAGCACCAGCGGTGGTATCTCCATGGAGCTCAAGGGTGTCAATGTTACTGCCCGCAAGTCGGTATTGACCGTGGCCATTCGCAACAACAGCGAGAATGATTTCAGTTTTGATCCGGAGGCATTTGCCGTCTCCGAGAACAATCATAAATTAGCAGAGGCTGCCTTGAGGGCAGATTTTGAAACAACTCTGGTGCAGCCCAATCAGGAAGTGAAAGGAACAATAACCATTTTTGGTCGCCCCTGGAATGATAGATTGTCGGTGTCATTGTCGGATGGAAGTCGTAACGTACAACTGAGGCGATGACAGATGAAAGAAGGGTGACAGTTAACGGATTCGGATTTTTTTAAACACTTAGTAAATGTAGATACCAGAAAAGTCAGAGCAAGATTTAGATCAGGTAAGAATGATGAAAATAGCCTTTTCAACCAAGTCAAAGCATACGCAAAGCAAGAGTGAATGCAGATTCGCTGGCTCTTCTTTGAAGCTGGCTATGAGACCCGCTGCTCTGACGCTTCTCGGCTTACAATTCGTCGGCTTGATGCTGGCCATGGTTGCTTCATGTCAGGCTGCTTTCGCTCAGGGCCCTGTGCGAGCCAATGGTACCGGTACTAACCCCGGTATTCCTCAAAATGGTACGGAGAGCACGGCCTGGGCTAACCGTCAGAGATACTTCGACCGCAATCCCTGGACCAAGGGCAGTCACGACGACGATAGAACTGAAGACGTTCCCGGTACCAAGAACCAGAAGGCTGTCGATGCCATTCCGGCCTTCCCAATGCCTGTGACCTTCAACGTAGCAACACCGGTTGATCAGTCCGGCCAACGTTGGTACATGCAGATGCAGTCCGGCGTACTGCCCACCAAGATTCAGCAGAGAGACATCGGTAACATCACCAGAAACTACACGACTCCTGGTGTCTTCATTACCGACCAATCTTTCGCCATTCACGCCAACCAGGCTCTCAGTAAGTTTGCTGAAAACCAGATGGACCCTGAGCGCTTGAACTGGAACGTAGCCACTGCCGCCGGTATGGGTTCGGCAGGTGCCTCAAACAGTGCCGCCAATGTGGGTGAGCAGTCTCTTACCACCATGTTCGATCGCATCCTCGACGCTGACGGCGCCGGTGCTCTCATTAACGTCGCCAACGAAGCTTCCGGCACAGGTGGTAATGTCGGCGCACTTTTCCGTACCATTCCTGATGCTGTGGGCATGGTCATGCAGATGTACAAGCATTGCTATGTACCCATGGCTATTCTCTTTCTCTTGCCCGGTGCCGTCATCAGTCAGGTGAAAGGTACCGTCGGCAGAGGTCTTTCCAACACCGTCAGTGTGCCGGAAGCGCAGAATCCTTTTGAAGGTATTCTTCGCTCTATGGTGGCTATCTTCCTCATTCCCGGCACCCAGGTGATTGTCAGTTGGTCTATAGATGTGGGCAATTCGCTTGCCTACTCCATGCGTGATTGGGTCGATATTCCCATGATCGTAAACTGGTGTCATGAGTTGTCTTACGATCCCAAGCGGGAGAACGACGACAACGCTATTCGTCCCCCGAATCCCAATCCTAACTATTCCGCCGGTGGCGGAAGTGGTGGCTCCGGTGGTGGCGGAGGAGGCGGCGGTGGCGGCTTCTTCGCAGGCATTGGTGCCTTGTTCGGTAGCATCGGTGCCTTCCTTGGTGGCTTGATCGACTCCTTGTTTGGAGGATGGGCCGCGCCCGGTGAGGGTGTCTTCATGAACATGAGAGAGGGCACGGTGCACATGGAGCGCCAGGGCTTCATCTCCATAATTCTGCAGTTGGCCTTCAATATCATGGTCTACATAGCAGCGCTCTTCATCGTCATCATGACGGCTTTGCAGGTTTGTTATATATGCTATTTGTTCCTGATGGGACCATTAGCGGCAGCCTTCTACGCCTGGCCTCAAATAAGTCAGAGAACTTTCCGCGGCGTATTCAGCAGCTGGTTGGAAGCAGTGATCAAGGTCTCTCTCTGGCGCTTCTACTGGATGGTGATTCTGGCTGTAATCACGCAAAGACTCATCTATACCGGTGGGGGCACCGGCGACTTGCAGTGGGAAGTTTGTATCTTTGCCAGTTTCCTTGGCATCATGCTCTATGTTCCGATGGAACCCTTTATCTTCGATCCTAAGGGCAGCTTCAGCCAGGCTGCTCAGGTTTACAGCACATCCATGAAAACTGCCATGGGCGACGCTAAAGGCGGCGGCGGTGGCGGCGGCGGCGGTGGAGCCGGCGGTGGTAAGGGTGCTGATTCCGGCGCCGGAAGCGGAAAGGGTGAAGAAGGCGGCGAGAACCGCAGCGAGACCAGAACCGACACCAAAACGGAGAGCCAGCCCACAGCGCCTGTTGATGCCAATAAAGGCAATCAAGGCTTGCAGCTGGCATCTGCCGGGTCCGATTCCGGCAGCAAAGGAAGTAAGGATGGTGAGTCCGTCAAGGTTCAGCCGCCGCCCAATAGCTCCATGGCTCAAGGCACTGGGCAAGGTTCTCAGGGTGCCGCCCAGGGTGCAGATCAGGGCAAGGGCAGTTCTCTGCCTCCCGGATCCAGCAGTACTGCCAGCAAGGGTGTCGGTAACCAGGTTGGTGCCAACACGGCAGCACCTCCCGGCGGCGCCAACTCTTCCAACAGCAAGGGCAAAGCTGGAGCGCCCGTGGCGGTTACGGCCGGTAACGGAGCTGTCAATGCACAGGCCGGCAACACGCAGCTCGCCGGAGTGCCCAACCCGCCATCGGCGAGTTCGGGGCAGACAGGTAGCAACAGCGCTAGCAATAGCGGTAGCAACAACGCCGGCAATAGCAATTCTGCGCCGCAAGCCAATGTGCAGGTTACCCAGGTGGCATCGGCTCCGTCGAGTGGTGCCAGCAACGGTGACTCAGGTAGTTCCTCCAGCAGCGTGCAGACTGGTGCCCAGGGATCGGCAGAGCGAAATCTCGGCACACAGATAGCTTCGCTGGAAAGTAAGGACGATGACGGAGGTAGTAAAACAACATGATTAACCTCCTTCAGACCGGTCTGACCGGCAGAACCAAAGATATGTTCGAAAATTCGTCGAGGCTCTCAAAGATGCAATTAGTGAAAGAGAAAAGTCAAAGAAATGGAAAGGCGCTGGCAGGGCTGGTGGCTCTTCTTCTGACCCTGGCTATCGGCTCAATTGCACCCGCCTTTGCCCAGCAGCCGGCGGCGAGCGGCAGCGCTTCCGAGCAGAACCTGCAGAGTAGTGCTTACGTTGAACAGGCATACTGTCTGAGAAACCCCGAGTATGCCGAGTTCATGAACCTGAAAGGTCGTGAAAAAACTGCCAATACTCCGCAGCAGATCACGAACAAGTATCAGTACTCAATAGTACCGCCGATTCCGCCGGGCGCCTGGCAGTCTCAGACTCCTGGTGAAGGTGGTCGCTATGACGTGGATACATACACCTGTACTGGTGGTGTGCTCACCGACCAGTCTTTCGCCATCCACATGAACCATGGCTTGAGCCGCTTGCTGGAGAAGCAGATGGCTCCTGAGCGTATCATGCACGCTATGACCGGTACCGGCGGCGTGGCGGCTAACAACGCCGCCAACTCGGAAGCCGGCGTGGTTACCAACCAGGCCTATTCCGCTATTGATTATTGCAAACAATTCCTTACCAACTTCACTGCCGAGCCAGGAAACGTGTGGCAGGACATCCGCGACCATTTGTTCATACCGATGGCCGTGTTGCTCCTTCTGCCTGGAGCTGTATTGGCTCAGGTACGGGCAATCGTTGCCCAGGGCTCTCCCATCCTCGTGGGAGAAGTACACCCCCTGGAAGGTTTGCTCAGATCAATTGTCTGTATCTTCCTCATTCCAGGTACTTTCCTGGTCATCAACTACGGTATTGACGTAGCTAACTCGCTGACTTATACGGTTGCCGACGAGTATCGAAGGCTGTTCGGCTCGGACATGTATGAAGACGCCAAGTGCGCCGTTCAAAGAGCTTATCCCACTAACAAACCAGAGGATAACCGCAACGCCATCGACCAGGACGCCACTCCGGCGGCCTCAGGTGGATTCTCGGTCTTCGCTGTATTGGAACGTAACACTATCGCGGTTGCTCTGATCGACCCTTGCCTGGGCATCTATCAGAGCATCATGCCTGACGAAACCGTTCCCCAGGCCGTCAATATCATGCGAGCCATGATCAACAACCTGGCCATGACGGCGGCCTTGAGCTGGAACGTGTCTTGCGCCTTCCAGATGGCATACCTCTATTACCTGTGGTGCATGGGCCCCATAGCCGCAGCGCTCTGGGTCTGGCCTGTAGCGAAGATGAAGGGTGCTCTCGGCTCCTGGTGCGAGGGCGTCATAGTCGTGTGTTTCTGGAGCTTGTTCTGGAACACCATTATTCTCTTGCTCGCTTGTTTCAAAGGTGTCGGATTCACCGGAACCATAATTGTCACGGCACTACTGATGATGGCAGTATCAGCCGTCAAGAGCGCCTTCGACTTCTCCGGTATGGTGAGCGACTCCATTCAGACCGCAGCTCAGGCTGCTATCTCTGCTGCTCAGCAAGCCAACAAAGGCGGCGGCGGTAAAGGCGGCGGCGGCGGCAGTGGCGGCGGCCAGCAGGCCGGCGGTCAACAGGGGGCCGGTCAGCAGTCCGGCGCCCAGAACTCCGGTTCTGCCAGCAATGCTTCGCACGTGCCCAGTAATGCGGCCGGATCAGGTACGGAAGTCTCGCCGACGGCCTCTTCCTCCGGTGATGCTACCAGCAGTCAGGGCTCGCTCCAGAGCAGTGTTCAACAGGGTAGCCCGGACGCAAGTTCTTCCTCTGGTGATGACAGCATGGGCTCGGTGGTCGCACCGCCCATGGCTAACGCCGACACGGGAAGTTCTGATGCCGGAACCATGCAAGGTTCACTGGATGGAGCTAGCGGTGCCGACAGCCTTAAGGGCGGAGCCGGCAGCGATGCTCTCAAAGGCGAAGGCAGCATGACCGGTCAAAACGACGCCGGGTTACCGCCGTCGGCCGATGCCGGTGCAGCCAACCTTGGAAATATGGATGCTGGAATGGGTGCCGGTGCGGGTATGGGGGCCATGCCTCACAGCACCAGCGGTTCCGGCCACACCGATGTTTCCGCCAGCAACAGTATCGGTCTCCACTCCACCGGCGATAAAGTGCTTGATCAATCGGGCACCATCAAGGGTGCTGGTGAATCCACCGATGCTACAGCCGGCTCGACCGCACTTGGTCAGGGTCAGCAGGCCGGCTTCAACACCGCCGACAATGCTGGTCAACTCAATGCTGGGCTTTCCAGCACGGGCTTGTCCTTCGGCAACCCTAGCGGTAGCTTCACCTCCGGATCTGTTGATGGAGTTCCGCTCACAGGAGCGAGCTTCGGCTCTACCAATGGTGCGCTGAACTTCGGCAGCACTTCCCAGGGTTCGGACTTCCCGACCTTCACCGGTACGGGAGCTGACACAGGCATGAGTCTGGGCAATAACCAGAGCTTGACAGGCATCAATGGTGATGCTTCCGGCGTGCCGATGAGCGGCAGCAGTGACGCTACTGCTACTGGCTTCAACGCCACCTCTGCCAACAGCGCCTTTGAGAGAGCCTCACTTGGTGATGCATCTACAGCCCAGGGCACAGCTTCAGATCCCAAGGCTTTGGCGAATTCCATCGTCAATTCCAGCCCTGATCTGGCCAGTGCTGCCATGTCCGATCCCAACGGCGCCACTACATATAATGGTCAGCAGATGACCAATGCCGAGGCCTTCCGGGCTGACACCGGTGTGTCGGCTTCTACGCTCCAGTCTCTCCAGTCTGGTGCGCCGAACTCTGTGGCTGATGTAGCGGCTAGAGCCTTTGGTGATTCGCCTGCGGCAGAGAGAGCCGGTACCATCAGCATGGATCGACCGGCTGATGCAGTGGCTGCCCAGGCAATGAACATGGCTAATGACATGAGCCCCGAACAGCGGTCGCTCGTCAACACTGCCATGAACATGGATAGCAACCCGCAGGCGGCCATGGCTGCCGGTCAGCAACTCCTGGCCAACAACCCGAGCGCTGCTGGTGAGTTCTCCAACTACGTTCAGGCTAGAGAGTCCGGCGCTGTCGGTGGTAACTACAGCAGTGTGGCCGATGCTTCCAGCGGCTTCAGTTCTCAGACCTATGGCAGTAATGCTGCCACGGTCAGTAGCGATGCCGGCTCGGTAACGGGCTTCCAGGGAGGTCAGAACTTTGCTCAAGGTTCCACTGTCAGTGGAGACATGGGCTCGGTGACGGGTCACAGCGGCAGTAGCCAGAACTTCGCTCAAAATTCCGTAACTGGGGATGTGAGCTCAGTGACGAGCGTGCCTGCAAGCCACGGTGGTACCTCCTACACAGGAGACATGAGCACCGGTCAGCAGGTCAGCCAGAGCTATGCTCAAAACACGGTCGGAAGCGACGGCCAAGTGATGAGCGTGCCTGCAAGCCACGGTGGTACCTCCTACACAGGAGACATGAGCACCGGTCAGCAGGTCAGCCAGAGCTATGCTCAAAACACGGTCGGAAGCGACGGCCAAGTGACGAGCGTGCCTGCAAGCCACGGTGGTACCTCCTACACAGGAGACATGAGCACCGGTCAGCAGGTCAGCCAGAGCTATGCTCAAAACACGGTCGGAAGCGACGGCCAAGTGACGAGCGTGCCTGCGAGCCACGGTGGTACCTCCTACACAGGAGACATGAGCACCGGTCAGCAGGTCAGCCAGAGCTATGCTCAAAACACGGTCGGAAGTGACGGCCAAGTGATGAGCGTGCCTGCAAGCCACGGTGGTACCTCCTACACAGGAGACATGAGCACCGGTCAGCAGGTCAGCCAGAGCTATGCTCAAAACACGGTCGGAAGCAACGGCCAAGTGACGAGACGTGCCTGCGAGCCACGGTGGTACCTCCTACACAGGAGACATGAGCACCGGTCAGCAGGTCAGCCAGAGCTATGCTCAAAACACGGTCGGAAGCGACGGCCCAAGTGACGAGCGTGCCTGCAAGCCACGGTGGTACCTCCTACACAGGAGACATGAGCACCGGTCAGCAGGTCAGCCAGAGCTATGCTCAAAACACGGTCGGAAGCGACGGCTCAGTGACGAGCGTGCCGGGTAGCCCCGCTGTCACCTCCTACACAGGAGACATGAGCACCGGTCAGCAGGTCAGCCAGAGCTATGCTCAAAACACGGTCGGAAGTGACGGCCAAGTGATGAGCGTGCCTGCAAGCCACGGTGGTACCTCCTACACAGGAGACATGAGCACCGGTCAGCAGGTCAGCCAGAGCTATGCTCAAAACACGGTCGGAAGTGACGGCCAAGTGATGAGCGTGCCTGCAAGCCACGGTGGTACCTCCTACACAGGAGACATGAGCACCGGTCAGCAGGTCAGCCAGAGCTATGCTCAAAACACGGTCGGAAGCGACGGCCAAGTGACGAGCGTGCCTGCAAGCCACGGTGGTACCTCCTACACAGGAGACATGAGCACCGGTCAGCAGGTCAGCCAGAGCTATGCTCAAAACACGGTCGGAAGCGACGGCCAAGTGATGAGCGTGCCTGCGAGCCACGGTGGTACCTCCTACACAGGAGACATGAGCACCGGTCAGCAGGTCAGCCAGAGCTATGCTCAAAACACGGTCGGAAGCGACGGCCCAAGTGATGAGCGTGCCTGCAAGCCACGGTGGTACCTCCTACACAGGAGACATGAGCACCGGTCAGCAGGTCAGCCAGAGCTATGCTCAAAACACGGTCGGAAGCGACGGGCCAAGTGACGAGCGTGCCTGCAAGCCACGGTGGTACCTCCTACACAGGAGACATGAGCACCGGTCAGCAGGTCAGCCAGAGCTATGCTCAAAACACGGTCGGAAGCGACGGCCAAGTGACGAGCGTGCCTGCGAGCCACGGTGGTACCTCCTACACAGGAGACATGAGCACCGGTCAGCAGGTCAGCCAGAGCTATGCTCAAAACACGGTCGGAAGCGACGGCTCAGTGATGAGCGTGCCTGCGAGCCACGGTGGTACCTCCTACACAGGAGACATGAGCACCGGTCAGCAGGTCAGCCAGAGCTATGCTCAAAACACGGTCGGAAGCGACGGCCAAGTGACGAGCGTGCCTGCAAGCCACGGTGGTACCTCCTACACAGGAGACATGAGCACCGGTCAGCAGGTCAGCCAGAGCTATGCTCAAAACACGGTCGGAAGCGACGGCCCAGTGATGAGCGTGCCTGCGAGCCACGGTGGTACCTCCTACACAGGAGACATGAGCACCGGTCAGCAGGTCAGCCAGAGCTATGCTCAAAACACGGTCGGAAGCGACGCCAAGTGACGAGCGTGCCTGCAAGCCACGGTGGTACCTCCTACACAGGAGACATGAGCACCGGTCAGCAGGTCAGCCAGAGCTATGCTCAAAACACGGTCGTAAATGACGCCAAGTGACGAGCGTGCCTGCGAGCCACGGTGGTACCTCCTACACAGGAGACATGAGCACCGGTCAGCAGGTCAGCCAGAGCTATGCTCAAAACACGGTCGGAAGTGACGGGCCAAGTGATGAGCGTGCCTGCAAGCCACGGTGGTACCTCCTACACAGGAGACATGAGCACCGGTCAGCAGGTCAGCCAGAGCTATGCTCAAAACACGGTCGGAAGCGACGGCCCAAGTGACGAGCGTGCCTGCAAGCCACGGTGGTACCTCCTACACAGGAGACATGAGCACCGGTCAGCAGGTCAGCCAGAGCTATGCTCAAAACACGGTCGGAAGCGACGGCCAAGTGACGAGCGTGCCTGCGAGCCACGGTGGTACCTCCTACACAGGAGACATGAGCACCGGTCAGCAGGTCAGCCAGAGCTATGCTCAAAACACGGTCGGAAGCGACGGCCAAGTGATGAGCGTGCCTGGTAGCCACAGTGCATCCACTCACGGTGGAGACATGGGCTCCGGTCACCAGGTAGGTCAGACCTTCGCTCAAAACACGGTAAGCGACAACTCCGTGACGAACGTGCCTGGTAGCCACAGTGTCACCTCCTACACAGGAGACACGAGCACCGGTCACAGCGGCAGCAACCAGACCTTCGCTCAGAACTATGTAGCGAGCAGTGACCCGGGTACCGTGGTTGGCCACAACCCGACCTTCACTCACAGTGCTGAATCCGCCGGTCATGTTGGAGGCGCCCAACAAGTTGCCTACAACCAGTCGGTTGATTCCAGTGTTCCGTATCAGTACGGTGTGCCTGGCAGTACCGCCGGCAGTACCGTCAGCGGTACGGGTGAGCAGGGTGCGATCCGTCGTGAATCTGATTTCCAACAACAAGGCAATCAGCCTCACGACAGCGGTCACCGCGAATTCGGTCAGGGCCATCAGTTGGCCAGCGGACACGGTGAATCGACCGGCTCCACCGGTCACCATGGTCAACAGTTCGCCGATGCCGGCTCCGGTGCACAAGTGCCGAGCAGCGGCGGTTGGGACAGAGCTGAGCCCAGACCTCAGGAAGGCGGCAATAACTGGCTAGCCAGCAACAACCTGCCGACCGACCACAGCGGTCATGGTGCTCATGGTCAAAACCAAGGGTTCAGTACCGGAGTGTTTGAGCAACGTCAGGGTCAACAGCAAGGTTATGTTGACCGTGGCGAGAACAGACAGGACCCGTCTCAGCAGCGGCCGGTTCAGCAGGGTAATATCCAGCAAGCCGGTTGGACGCCGCCAGTGATTATTCCTTCCAGCAATGCTGGTCGAATGGATAATCGCCAGCAGCTAGCCAGTAACAACGTTGCCAAAGAGGCTGCTGCTAAGGACGCAGCTGCCAAAGAGGCCGCGAAGGGACAGCAGATGGCTAAAGCTGATGTCGGTGAAACCGGAGCAGAAGGCAAGAGCAATGCTGACGCGATGAAGATGAGCACTAATCAGAATCGAGTCAGCGGTAAGGACAACACGAAGAGCTTGCGCAATCTGCTGGCTGGAATGGATCCCAACGCCAAGAAGAAGAAAAAGAATCCGGATGATCCGCCCGATCCCAACAACGTTGGATAGGAAAGGTAATTTGGTTTCTCAAAATCGCAATCATGGAGGAATGTCCGGCGATTCGAAGTAAATAGCAGAAAGCGCTTGCGCCCAATGCTTGCAATGACAACCGGAGGCAGATGCCCTGAGAAGGGCGTCTGTCTCCGATTTCTTGAGGGGTAAAGGACCCGGGAATGGTTTAGAATGACAGTTCTTCAATTTTTAGCTCGGATCAGAGTGCACTAGAATTGCCGGAGCATTAGCCTTGGAACTTGATAACATCGCTGTTCGCTGTCCTGATTGTGGTCTGAAATTTATGACCAGGCAGGTGCGTGAATTCGTCGATACCGGACTGAGAAATAGCGAACTCAGGCAGCATATCGGTGAGGTGACTCCCTGTTATGAGCCATATGCTATTTGCACTTGCCCCAGTTGTGGGCGAGCTGACTGGTCTTCCGCCTTTGATGCTGTCTTTGAGGAATGCGCCCTCTTTCAGGCCAGAACTACGCCGCACTTGCAATATCGCGCTGCTGCTCTGCGTGCCGCACAAAAAGAGCGCAACTATTACGACTCCGGCATTTTTTATTTGCATGCCGCCTGGTGCGCTGATGACGGCGGCGCGGTGCTACAGTCAAAGGAGTATCGCCGGTTGGCCATTGAAGTTTTCCAGAGGTCCCTGAGCGATGTTTCCTGTCCGCTTGATAGCCGTATCGATGTCGAATACCTGATAGGAGAATTACTGAGAAGAATCGGTCAGTTTGAGGCCTGCCGCAGTCACTTTGCTTCGATTATCGGACATTTGCCGCCCAACTATGCCGTTATGGCACGAAAACTCATGCGCCTGGCTGATCTGCAGAATTCTGACCTTGTGGCTTTTGACACGGCGGCATAAGCGGGCATATATCTATAACATCTATAATGAAATGGTGGAAAGTCTTAGCTGGTCGAGTAGTTGCTTTGGGGAGCTGAAATTCTATGTCCAGGGTGCACAAAGTAATCGTGCTCAATAAGCCGTTTAAGCTCTGGGACTTTACCGTTCGCCAGCTTCTAATGCTGGTGGTTTCCATCTGTATTTCACTTTATATCCTCTCCAGTGTGCCGCAGCAATGGAAGGTCGGCAATTTGCCTGCCAACATCCTTCTGGCCATCGTGTTCTTCTGTGTTTGCCTGCCGGCGGTAAAGTTTACCGACCTGAAGCCCATCAATTGGTGGAGGAATTTGCTTCTTTACAAGTTGCGTATAGTGCCTACGACCTTCATTCCCAGACCCGAACCGGGGCGCATTTATCCAGATCCGACCATTCAAGAGCCGCGCAAAAAATCCGATGATTTCTACATTGGGTCGGGTAGTTGAGCCGGTCCCGGTGTAAACTTAACTTAGCCTCACTTTCTCCAAAAGAGCCCTATGCAGCCAAGCCCAATTCGAAAGATACGTAATAAGCGGAAGAGCAGATGGTAAGAAGCGATAGCCAGTATTCTGCTCTTAGAGGCGGACCCCGGCGCGGGTCTTCCGGCGGCGGCTCGGGTTCCCGGGGCTCGTCCGGTGGTTCGTCCTCCGGGCGGGGAGCGTCCGGCGGCAAACGTCCACCGCCCGGTCGCGGAGGACGGGGGCGTCATGATGATGACGAAGACGATTTTGAAGATGACGATGATGATGATGGTGAGAGTTATGGTCTTTCGACTCCCAGTATCAGCGGTAAGCGTATGTCGGTTACTCCGCACGCTTCCTTTCAGAACGTAGTTGCCGGCTTTTATAACGGGCTTCCGGAGAAAGTGCGGGAGCTTTTGCCCTGGGGCGAGGAAGAGGGGGAAAGCGGCGCTGAAGACGGACCACCTCCCGATAGGCGCGGCTCCAGCAGTTGGCAGGAAGTTTCTTTCATCCACTCCATCCCTGGAGAAGATGAGGAAGAAGGGCTTGTAGTGCTGGCGGATGGCAGCTTCCGTAAGTATATTTCCTGCAAGGGCATTAACGCCTTGCTCTTCGACGAAGCCGAGCGCGAGATGATGGCTCGCACCTTTGCCAATTTCGCCAATTCATGCGAATCCGACATTCAGATTATTATCAAGAGCCGCAACTTATCGGTGGATGAGTACCTCTCTCGCTATCAGATCTTGCTTAAGACCGACAACGATTACTTGAAGTGGTATGCGGACTACACCGATAAATGGTTTCGTAAAGTTCAGGATGTGACCTTCGTTCCTCAGCGCGATTTCTATGTGGTGATAAGCTACCATCCGCCTGATTGCAAGACCGGCAAGAGTTGGAACGGCAGGCGTTCCATTCAAAAGCACGAAGAATACCTTGAGATTTTGAACCGACTCAAGAAGACCGCCTTTGAGCAGTTGCGGGCTTCCAACTTGAGACCGCAAGTACTGACACGCAAAGACGTGCGTAACTTGATCTACTCGGATCTCAATCCCTCGCTTTATCAAAAAGATCCGGAAGCGCCGCCTTCTCGTCCCAATATGTCTGAGGCTTCTACCCTTGCCGGTTCCGCCTTGAAGATTACCGACGAGTATGTCTGGCTGGACGGCAAGTACATCGGCACCCAGTACATGTTTGCCACGCCCCACGAGACCTGGATGGGATGGTTGGTTGACTTGCTTACCATCAGCACCGAATATACCCTGTCCATGTTCATTCACCAGTGCGATCAAGACCGAGTCAGGCGTGAACTCAAGCTCAAGTACCGCATGGGTCACGTCACCAGCACCCAGCTTGCTACTCCCGACCTGGAAGGACTGGAGTCTACGAGATCGGCGGCCCAGGCCATTCAGGAGTTCTTGCGCAGTTCCAACAAAGCTTTCGATGTATCTCTCTATTTGACCACTGCTGCTGACACTCCCGAGCATCTGGCTCAGAACATGGATGAAATCAGGCGGGTCTTCAAAAACCGCGGTGCGCAGATGGACCGCGGGCAGATGCTGCAGCTTGATCTGTGGCAGTCGACCCTCTCAGTGGGTGTAGACAAGCTGGCGGTGGTGCACCGGGTCATGTCGCCTATCGTGGGCACCATGTGGCCGTTTTTCACAGCTTCTTGCGGAACCCCTGACGGTGTGCCCTTCGGCTTCGCGCTGGCTTCAAGAGAACCGGTGCTCTTAAATCCATTCTTCCGTGGGCAGGGCAAAGACGCGAACAATATGTTCGTAGTAGGAACGACCGGTGCCGGTAAGTCTTTCGCTGTGTCTATGATGATGTTGCGTCTCTTGCCGCTTGGTACGCGCTTTGTCTTGATTGATAAAACCGTAGACAAATTCGGTGCTTATCGGTTTATCACGGAGCTTCTCGGGCCGGAGCTTTGTGCTTATGTGGACCTTGGTCCATCTTCCGGTTTCGTTCTCAATCCTTTTGACCTGGGTCCTGAAGACAAGCCCGGGGAGCCGTCTGCCGATAAGGTCAGCACACTGCTTTCCCTGCTGGATTTGATGCTGGCGCCGGAAGGGCGGGAAGAACTTTCAGTGGAGGAAAAATCTCTTCTTGATGGTTTGATTCGACTGGCATACATGGAAGCCAGTTTCCGCAATCAAGTTCCTACTATGACCGATCTGGCTCAGGTAACGGCTCAGGCTGCGGCAAACGAAGTTGATCCTCTGCAAAGAGACAGGCTGCATCAGTTTGCTCGTGGACTTTCTCTCTTCACCAGATCTGGTGCCTTTGGCGGACTTGTGGACGGCTTGACCAATATCGAGACCGAAAAGTTGTTCATCGTATTTGATACCAGAGAGGTAAACGAACCTCGTCTGGAAAGAATCGCCGTGTTTATTCTGGCAGAGTTCATCCGGCGCCGCGCCGCCGATTCCAAGGCGCGCGGACAGCGCTTTGCCGCCATCATAGACGAGGCTGCCACGCTGATGCGTTTCAAGGCCGGAGCCAGGTTGCTTGATGACCTTTCGAGAAGAGCCCGTCACTACGGTATGATGCTCGTCAGTATTACGCAGCAGTTGAAAGACTTCTTCCGTCAGGCCGAGCAGGCTGACTCGGTGGTGAAGAACTCGCACATGAAGATACTCTTGCGGCAAGACCCCAGCGACCTGCGCATGCTCAAAGAGACGCTCCGCTTGACCGACGCCGAAACGGCCGCTATTGAGCAGTTCTCCCGTGATGAGGAGAAAAGAAAAGACAGTCAATGTTTGCTTATTGTTGGTGCGGTGCACGGCACCATCCGATTGGTGCCGAGTCCCATGGACTATTGGATCTGTACGTCCGAGCCTATCAAAGATATTCCTAAGCGCCTGCAGATGATAGAAGATGTGAGACGGCGTAATCCCAAGCTTTCCCACACCGATGCCTGCCGGCAGGCGGTCTATTATTTGGGCTTGCAACATGATGGCTGAGGCAAGGTAGATGGACAAGTTCTTCTCTCCCAGTAAATGGTTTGTCGGCTTTTGCGGGCTGTTTGTCTGCATTTTCTTCGCTCTCAAATACGTGCATGAATGCCATATGCAGGAAATCGCCAAGGTGGTAGCCACCGATATGTTCAGCTACAACTGGCCGACCAGCGGAGTCAACATAGTTTGCGATATAAATGAGATTAAGGTACTAAAGGCGGATACCAATGACGCAGAGGTCATGGTGCAGGGAACCCAGAAGATAGAGAGGAGTTCTGGCGATACTTCCACATCCAGTTGTCGCGCGCTATTGAAGCTCTACCGCGCCAACAATAAATGGTTTGTGGGCGCGATGGAGGCGCAGTAAGTATGTATTGGAAAGTCCAGAAAATCGGTCCGGAACAATTGGTGAAGCAGTATGGGGTTCACCTCCTACTAGGGGTGAGCATACTCTTGAACGGTTTCCTCTTCCTGACCATGCCCAAGGGCAACAAGATGTCCAGCGAAACCAAGGGTAATATCGAAGGCTTCGTGCGCAACGTCACCATGCACTTGCTCGACTCAAGCTATATCAATTGTGAAAAGAACAGCGTTGAATTGCGTAAGGAATTGGCTCCCAACATCCTGGCCGGCATGGTGCAGCGTAAAGACCTGCCCGGCAACGACACCGAGCTGATGGCGCTCATTCGCGATATGTCGGAGCGCAAGCAGATCTGCGCCGTGCGCATTGACCGGGTGGCCACCGGCGACCCTGATGCCAGGGGGCTTGTGCCGGTGGAGGTGCAGGGCGTTTTTGCCTTCCATTCCTCTCAGGATACCGGTGAAAATCCTTTCAGGTTTCAGTACATGATTGGTCAGCACTCTGAGACCAAAGCTTATCTAATTGCTGATTTTCGCGATTTGACCCCACAGCAGGCTCCGGCTGAGTAAACTATAGGCTGGTCAAGTTTTGAGGTAGTCGTGTTTTCAGGAATCGTGGAAGAAGTCGGGGAGGTCCTTGAGGTAAAGGATACCGAGGGTGGCCGTTGGCTCAAAATTGGTGCGACAGCCATTCTTGGCGACGCCATGTTGGGTGAGTCAATATCCGTAAGCGGCACTTGTTTGACAGTAGTCGACTTTGCCCTGGCCCTGAATGGTCAGCCGGGCTGGTTTGCCGTGGAGGCTGTGAATGAGACCCTGCGTCGCACCCGCTGCGGCGAGTTGCTTCGGGGCTCGAAAGTCAATCTGGAAAAGGCCTTGAAGGTCTCGGATCGCCTCGGCGGGCATATCGTCACCGGTCATATCGATACGGTG
This sequence comes from Candidatus Obscuribacter sp., assembly GCA_016712465.1. Lineage (GTDB taxonomy): Bacteria > Cyanobacteriota > Vampirovibrionia > Obscuribacterales > Obscuribacteraceae > Obscuribacter. Next base: position 4,913,927 of record JADJQZ010000001.1, on the reverse strand, counting down.
GGCGAAGTAGCTGAGATTGTGGAAGATGGCTTTTCCTGGCAGATTAGCTTTACTCTCGATAAGTCTTACGCCCCTTTCTTTGTGGAGAAGGGCTCGGTGGCCGTGGACGGCGTTTCGCTTACAGTGGCTGCTTGCGCAGACCCGGGCGACAGTCGCTTCGGGGATAAATTCTGGTTCAGCGTGGCGCTCATACCTCATACCTTACAGGTGACCACCATGGGGGCGCTCAAGGTGGGCAGCCGGGTCAACCTGGAGACGGACATTATCGCTCGCTATGTCATTCGTCTGGCGCAGTTCGGTATAGGCAGTCTGACAGCCCTCTAATCTGTACCATTAAAAAGAATGCATGGAAATTATCCTCACTAAATGTTCCCCTCTATGGCTGCAGGGGCTATGCTTTAGGGGTCCCTTGACATATATGTAGTTGGGACTTTCCTTCGAGGAGCCGTTAGAAGGGTATGGAAGTTATTTTCGACAGTGTGGAAGAGGCCCTGGCCGACATCAAAGCCGGCAAATTCGTAGTGGTCTGTGACGACGAGGGGCGGGAAAACGAGGGCGATCTGATAGGGGCGCGGAACTGATCACCCCTGAGATGATCAACTTCATGGCTACGGAAGCGAGAGGTTGGATCTGTCTTTCCCTCACCACCGAAAGAGCCCGCGAACTGGACTTGCCCATGATGGTGGACAAGAACACCGAGTCCCAGAGCACGGCCTTCACCGTTACCGTCGATGCTGATACCAGATTTGGTGTGACCACCGGTATCAGTGCTTACGACCGTGCTACCACTATCAAAGTCTGCGTAGACGAAATGTCCAAGGCTTCCGACTTGAGAAGACCCGGGCATATCTCTCCCCTGGTGGCTAAACCAGGCGGTGTGCTGCAGCGTGCCGGACATACCGAGGCGGCTGTAGATCTCTCTCGTATGGCCGGTCTCAAGAGCGCCGGTGTCATCTGTGAAATTATGAATGCCGACGGTACCATGGCTCGGGTGCCGCAGTTGAGAGAGTTTGCCGACAAGCATGGTCTCAAGTTTATCAACATTGCTCAGCTAATTTCATACAGACTCGGCAAAGAGCGTTTTGTGGTGCGGGAAGCGGAGTGTACCTTGCCTTCTGCGTACGGCGACTTCAAACTTTATGCCTACCGCAATACCCTTGATGATCAAGAGCATCTGGCCGTGGTCAAAGGCGATGTGGCCGGGAAATCCGATGTGGTTATTCGGGTGCACTCCGAGTGTTTGACCGGCGACGTTTTTGCCAGTCTGCGCTGCGACTGCGGACCGCAGTTGGAAGCCGCCATGGCTCTCATTGCCAAAGAAACGGAAGGGGTGCTGGTTTACCTGCGGCAGGAAGGACGCGGCATTGGTCTTCTCAATAAGATCAAAGCCTATGCCTTGCAGGAAGGCGGTAAAGATACGGTGCAGGCCAACGAGGCCCTGGGCTTCAAGCCCGACCTGCGCGACTATGGCGTAGGAGCGCAGATTCTCTGCGATCTGGGTCTCACTTCGGTGCGCATCGTCACGAATAATCCCAGAAAGATTGTGGGTCTGGAAGGTTATGGTCTGAAGGTGACTGGTCGGGTAATGATGCCGCCTGCCTGCAACAGCCACAACATGAATTACTTGCTCACCAAGAAAGAAAAACTCGGGCACTGGCTGGAGTTGGGCGGCAAGGAAGAGACCGCAGGCGACACTAAAGAAAAAGTACAAAGCAAAGGGGAATAGGAATGTCCAAGGGCGAACCTGAGATTATTGAAGGCAGACTGATTGCCACCGGCTTGAAGTTCGCAGTTGTGGTCAGTCGTTTTAATGACTTCATCACCAAAGAATTGCTGACCGGTGCCACAGAGTCGCTGCGTCGCCACGGTGCCGATTTGTCTTGTGTAGATGTAATCTGGTGCCCGGGAGCATTTGAAGTGCCTCTGGTGACCAAACAAGCGGCTCTTACCGGGCGCTATGATGCCGTCATTGCCCTTGGTGCCGTTATTCGGGGCGCCACCGCCCACTTCGATTTTGTGGCTTCCCATAGTGCTTCCGGTCTGGCCTCCGTGGCCCTTGAGACGGGCGTGCCGGTGATAAACGGCATCTTGACTGTAGATTCCATCGAACAGGCTATCGAAAGAGCCGGCACCAAGGCCGGCAACAAAGGGGCCGAAGCAGCCACCGGTGCCATCGAGATGGCTAATTTACTCTCGGCAATGAAGTCGAATGCAGCGGTCAAATCTTAGACCGCTGCAAGCAGTAAACAGAGCAGAGCTTCAGTCTTCCTGACTCTTGCTCAAATCTTGCGGTGTGAGGGGAAATTCCTTGAGGAATTTCTCGATGGTGCCTGCGATTTTGAATACCTGCAGCATATTGCCTTCCACAGTTACTTCTTTCATGAGCAGGGCTTTGGAAAGATGGATTTTCTTTTGAATCAGGCCGGCCAGGGTCATGCCGCTGAAGTGGAAGCAGACATCGGGTTTATCGAAGGCCGGATCAAGTACGCAGATCTGGGGGCTGGAGCCGTCCGCCGCGTTCTTCAATAACCAGCCGGGAAAACTTGATGCGCGCAACTTGAAGCCCACGCTGCTGCCATTGATTTTGGCGTCGTTGAGGGCGCCCTGGGCGATTTTCTCCGGCACAAAGCGCTCGAAATAAAAGCGAGCTACTTTTTCCGAGTAGTCTACCTGGCTGCCTTCGGACGTGCTTGCCGCAGGTTGGGGCTCGCCCCAGTGAACGGATTCAGCGTAGGAAATGAGCTTCTGCAAGTAGTCTTCATCGAGGCGAACCGGCAGTAGTTGGTAGCGACCGCTCACTTCGAAGAGATTGCGAGTCTTGACCTGCACATCATCCAGCAAAAGTTTTCTAATGGTATTGGAAAGATTGAGTCCGTCCGGTTCCGCCGCCACGATTTCGTCGGCTTTTAGAGCCCGGGCCAGGTGAGAGAGCCATTCTCGGTTGAGGGTAGTCTGGGTGGAGACTAAATTACAGATGCGCGGGCGGTTTTCGTCATCGAGGATGCGCAGGAAGGTATTGACGGCCACGTCTACCGGTAAGAACCAGAGCGTAGAATCGGGATTGTAAGCCAGTTTGAGTTGGTTGGAGCTTTTAAGCGGCTTGGCCAGAGTTTGCTTCAGCTCTTTGATCAAATTGTAGATGCCGGCCAATTTGAGAGTGGTACCGGTTTTAGTATCACCGCTCAAGAGCGGTAAGCGCACCATATACCAGGGCGATTCGCTGGCGCTGAGATTTTCAAGCAGGCGCTGTTCATACTGCTGGCAGGTGGTTTCCCACTGGCTCAGCGGCTTGCGTCTGGCGAATTCCAGTTCTTCCGGCACCACCCCATCTTTTTGAATGCCGCCCCAGAGAGAGGAAATAATGAAGGTGGGCACGCCTTTGAAAGTTTTGGCCATGGTTCTAAAATCGGCGCCTGTCCATGGGGCTCGTGCTCCCCGCGCTTCGTCGAAATTGGGAGGCAGGGCACTGAATATGATGGCGTCATATTGCTGATTCTTGACCTCGGAGGGATCAACCAGCTTGAGGCGGTCTTTGAAGGTTCTTGCCTGTTCCTTGCCGCCCAGGGCCGCGTCCAGCAGGGTCTGGGCCTGGGTGGTCAGGTCAAGGGGTGAAAGACTGAGGAAGTTGAGGGACGACTTGCAAGCAAAGTGCACATGCCAGCCTTTCAGTACCAGACCGGCAGCGAGCGGACCGTTGAAAGAGGTGACTGGACCCCAGATATAAGCCGTTTTATGTGTCATTAACTCAGGCCTTCCCCAATGGCTTAAGGGCTTCTTTGGCTTTATCCTGCTTCATCGCGGCAGCATTTCCGTGAAATTCATGTCGGCATCAACGAGGCAGGTGCCGGCCAGGGCATCGCCAAGCCTCATACTATCTTCCCTTGAGTAAGACCGGTAGGCTTCATAAGGGACTATTACCAATACGTAAAGAGAAACTATGCCGTGAATCGTTCCTTTCAAAGTTAAGAGGATGGCGTTCACCGTTATCAGATGCAATAGTGGGTCTATCAGTTGGAGCAGAACCAGGGGCCCCAGGTAGATGGCATTGCGAGTCAGCACCTGCATTAAGGAAGGCGCCTGTCCGGTTCTCATGTCAACCACCCGCAGACCCATGAAATTCTTACCGATGCCGCGACCGCCGAAAAGAAAGTCGCGCACGCACATGACAACGGGGATGACCAGGCCCTGAGTGAGAATGTGCTGAAATGGTATGAAACCAGCCACCATGGCTATGAGAAAGGCTGCTCCAAAGTCGATACCCAGGGCAATGAGGCGACGACCCGGCTCTACCCTGATGGGCTGCACTACGGCGTCTGCCATTTTGCTGTCCACATAGCTGTTGAATTTGTCGAGCATGCCGCCGGGCTGGGACTTCGCCCCGCCGGAGCGGGCGCCACGGCTGCTCTTGTTGCCCGGCCTGTAGGGGCTCAGTTCCCCGTCATCGTCGTCAGGCGCCGGCCCTCTCGATGAGGGAGCCGGGCGGCGCACCGACCGGGAGTTTCTGTCCTGGTTTTCTGGATCGGGGAAAGATCTTGACATATGCTTCCTGATATCTATCCTCCAATCATAGTCTAAAATCCACGCCTCTCATAGAGTTCAAATTGGGACTGGCTTAACGCTTGAGGACTTTGCTCTGGGTCTTCAAACAGGCTGGCTGACAGGCGAAAAACATAAAAATAGATGAGCTTAGCGGGCTGCCCGGATTACCTGTTCTAACATTAGGGAGGCGCATTTAGTTCATGGTCTCTTGAAATCCGCCGCATCCGGCGTGTTTTTCGCTCATGAGCTTTTGCCCTGTAATGCCGGTAAGGGCAACCCTGTCTGAAGAGCTCTTTTGAAGGTGAAGGAAAATAACCATGAACGATAGAGAAACGGTAATTGTGGATGGTCTTAGAACTCCATTCGGTCGCATGGGCGGGGCTCTTGCTCAGCTTAGCGCCGTCAAGTTGGCCACACCTTTGATCAAGGAGATTGTGGAGCGTAACAAGATCAAGCCCGATTCCATTGATGAGGTGATTGTCGGTCAGGTGGTCCTTGCCGGTTGTGGTCAGATTCCTTCCCGCCAGGCTTTGTTGGCGGCCGGCCTGCCCAACACCACTGAATCGACGACGGTCAACAAGGTATGCGCCTCCGGTATGCGCGCCGTTACCCTGGCCGACCTGCGTATTCGGGCCAACGACGCCGACATCATCGTGGCCGGCGGAATGGAATCAATGAGCCAGGCTCCTTACATTGTCGAAGCCAACTCCGCTCGCTTCGGTAAGCGCATGGGTCATGTGGCTTTCCAGGATGCCATGCTTGTAGATGGTCTTGAATGCCCCGTCACCGGCGTGCACATGGCTGTACATGGAGCCAAGGTGGCGGAAGAGTTTTCTATCGGCCGCGAAGAGCAAGACGAGTGGGCCGTAAGAAGCCATAAAAAGGCTGTGGAAGCGCAGGAGAAAGGTGCTTTCAAGAAAGAAATTCTGGCGGTGGAGGTGCCGGCCGGCAAAGGTCAGACCAAGTTAGTCGATAAGGATGAATCACCCCGCGCCGATACCAGCAAGGAAGCTCTGGCCAAACTGAAGCCGGTCTTCTACGACAAGGGCAGCATCACCGCCGGCAATGCCCCGGGAGTCAATGACGGTGCTTGCATGCTCCTGGTTATGAGTGCCGGCAAAGCCAAAGAGCTTGGTCTCAAGCCCCTGGCTAAGATTGTTTCCCATGCTTCCATCGGTCAAGATGTTCCTTATCTGGCCACAGTGCCTGCCCTGGCCACTGAGAAAGCCTTGAAGAAAGCCGGACTGAAAGTCGAAGATCTGGATCTCATGGAAATCAACGAAGCTTTCGCCGCCGTTGCGCTCAAGTCAATCAAAATGCTCGGTATCGATCCCGAGAAGGTCAATGTCAATGGTGGTGCCATTGCCCTTGGTCATCCCATTGGTGCAAGCGGCGCTCGTATTCTCCTCACGCTGGCTCGCGAGATGGAAAGCCGTGGCGCTAAATATGGTGCAGCTGCCATCTGTTCCGGCACCGCCCAGGGTGACTGTGTCATCTTGAGCCGTGAGGGTCTTGACTAAATTAGTCAAGTTGGCAAACTGACAGGCAGGGCGGCGCCGCTTTCCTTTTTCAAAAGTATTCTTTATGAAAAGATGGAACGGGCGCCGCTTCCCTTTTACAGATGAGATGGTCTCTGGCGTGTGGTCCTTAGGAGAGAAGCGGGAGAGAGCTATGGTTGAAGGTCAGGTTTCGGTACAGGATGCTAAGGCTCGCATAGATGAGCTCAGTCGTTTGGTGGAGCACCACCGCTTCTGCTATTACGTGGGTGAGCCGGAGATTATCGATGCCGAGTTCGACAAGCTCTTTTATGAACTGCAAGAGCTGGAGAAGGCCTATCCCGACCTGGCCAGACCGGACAGCCCCACTCAGAAAGTAGGGGCCAAGCCCAGCACCGACTTCAAGGAAGTGGTGCACCGTATTCCACTTCTCAGCCTGGCCAATGCCATGGGGGAAGATGACCTGATGCACTGGCAGGAGCGCCTGGCTCGTGGTTTAAAAGAGGCTGAGCGGGAAGAGTCGGTGCTCAGTTTTGTCTGCGAACATAAGATAGACGGACTCTCCGTCGCGCTCTCCTACAAAGATGGTCACTTCTTCCAGGGTGCCACCAGGGGTAATGGCGAAGTCGGTGAAGATGTCAGCCTCAATCTTAAGACAATCGCCGGTTTGCCACGACAAATCAAACCGGTGGCCGTCATGAAAGATGGCACCGTGCGCGCCCCCTCGGCCGATCTTCCAGCCGGCAGCTATGAGCTGAAAGTACCGGCGCAGGTGGAAGTGCGAGGCGAAGTCTATATGCCGGTGTCCAGCTTCGAAGCTCTCAATGCCCAGCTTCTGGAGGATGGGCAGGAACCTTTCGCCAATCCCCGTAATGCTGCTTCCGGCTCTCTGCGCCAGAAAGATCCAAGTAAGACAGCAAAGAGAAAACTGGCTCTCTGGGCTTATTTTCTCTACATTCTCGACGAAGGTCTCAAGCAGCCGGATAGCCATTTTGAAAATCTGGCTCTGCTTGAAGCCATGGGTTTTCCTGTGGAACCCAATCGTACTTTGACCGGTGCCGAGGGGCTCATGCAGTTCGTTCAGAACTGGCATATGCCCAGGCACAAGCTCGATTACCAGACCGACGGCGTGGTCATAAAGCTCGACCAGCGTCCCCTCTGGAATCTTCTCGGCAATACCAGCCATTCTCCTCGCTGGGCGATTGCTTACAAATATCCACCCGAGGAAGCGGAGACGGTCATTGAAGAGATTCATTTCGATGTGGGCCGCACCGGCGCCGTCACTCCTGTGGCCTGGCTCAAACCGGTGAAGCTGGCCGGCACCACGGTGAAGAGAGCCACGCTTCACAACAAAGACCAGATTGAAAGACTGGACATTCGCATCGGCGATACTGTGATTGTACGGAAAGCCGGCGAGATCATTCCCGAAGTGCTCTGCGTGGTTGCGGCTAAACGCCCCGAGGGCAGCGAGCCTTTCGTTTATCCCAGCCAGTGTCCGGCTTGCGGAACGGCTCTTTTGCGCCTGAAAGAAGAGGTGGTTTTCCGCTGCCCCAATATATACGGCTGTCCGGCTCAGTGCTTGCGCCGATTGGTGCACTGGGTGGGCAAAGAAGCCATGAACATAGACGGTGTGGGTGAAATGCTCATTGCCGAACTGAACCGCAAAGAGCTGGTGCGCACTCCTGCCGATTTCTATCGCCTCACTGAAGATACTCTTTTGACTCTGGAGCGCATGGGCAAAAAATCAGCGGAAAACGCCGTCAAAGCCATTGAAGCCTCCAAGAATCGTCCCCTGGCGGCCCTTATCTTTGCTCTCGGTATCAGACATGTGGGCGCTTCCGTGGGAGAGCTTCTGGCCCAGCGTTTCTCATCTATGGATGCGCTGGTGAACGCCAGCGCCGAAGACATAGCTAACATCGAAGGGGTTGGTCCGGTCATTTCAAACCAGGTGAAAGAGTACTTCAGTCATCCTGAGAACATGCAGTTGCTTGCCGACCTGAAAGAACTGGGAATAGCCATGGAAGACCAGGGCGGCGCCCCTAAGTTCAGCCCTACCCTGGCCGGTCTCACCTTTGTGATCACAGGCACCCTCAACACCATGGAACGGACGGACGCGGAAAAAGCGGTCAAATTGAGGGGAGGCAAGGCCAGTTCCTCGGTTTCTAAGAAAACTGATTATCTGGTGGCCGGGGCAAGCGCCGGTTCCAAATTGGCTAAAGCTCAAGAACTTGGTATAAAGGTTATTGACGAAGCTGCCTTTCTGGAAATGCTCAAGAATGAAGTATCCGCGTAAATTGCCAGCCCTTTTCCTGCTTGTACTCATGTCTTCCGGCACGGTACTTTTGGAGTCGGCAAGCACCCAGCTTTCGCCGGCTTATGGAAAGACTTCCAGCAAAAACACCAAAGATCCCAGTGAGAAAAACGCTCGTCTGGGCAAGCAGCTTTACGAGAAGGGCGACTACGATGGTGCCATCGATGCTCTTTTGCAGGCTACCTATTTTGCCCGCAACGGCTATGCACCGGAGGCTTTCTACTACCTGGGCATGACCTACAAAGCCAAGGGGCAAGACCAAAAAGCCCTTGATGCTCTCAGCCGCCATGTGGAGCAGGCTCTCGATAAGGCTGGACCGGGGCACCTGGCCCTGGCCCAGGTTTATACCCGCATGAAGAATTACCAGAAGGCTCGGGAAGAGATAATGAAAGCCTTCTCCGCCACCGATTACCGAGATCCGCTCTTTCGCCAGATTCACCTGGCGGCCGGTATCAATGAAGACACCGCCGGCCATTACCGGGCTGCTCTGGATAGCTATCGAGAAGCCCTGGGCAACAATAAGCGCGATTGGGATCTGTATGAAGCCTGGATTCGTTATGCCGAATGCCTGATGAAGTTGAAAGAGTGGGTGCTGGCCTATCAGACCTTGATGGATATGACCACCACCAAAAATCCCCTCGTAGGCATTCATTACGACCGGGTGCACCTGGACATAGGGCTCTGTCTGCTCACCAAGGGCAATCACCAGGGCGCCATTGAGAACTGGCACCGGGCCCTTGAGTATGATGCGCGCAACCGGGAAGTGCATTTGCAATTGGCTATGTTGTTGGAGTCGGAAAGGCACCTGTCCTCGGCTCTCAAAGAATACAAACAGTTTGTAGCCAGTTGCGGCGAGGAAGACCGGGAGCGTGTCAATCAGGTGGAGCGTCGCATTGCCGTAATCGAGCACAAACTGGCTGCTGAAAATGAAGCGCCGGCACCGACCAATCCCACTCCTTACATGCGTGATCAAGAGCAGAAGACGGTAGACGCCAGAATCAGGGAAGAGCAGGAGCGCCTGCGCAATATGCCTACCGACCCTGGCTTCTAAGAGTTTATAAGTCTAAAAGCCTAAAAGTTTAAGAGTCTAAAAGAAGGAACAGATGAAGAGTCTCGTTATCAGCGCCAGTTTGAATCCCGACAGCCGCAGTCGTATCATGGCTCGCCATGTGTTTGAGGTCTTGCCCGCGGCTGAGCGCAAGTTCCTTGATCTGCGAGATTATCCACTGCCCCTCTGTGATGGTGGTGCCGCCTATGGTGCCGCCAATGTGAAAGAAGTGCATAAGCTCATCGCGGAAGCAGACCTGCTAATTGTCGGCTTTCCTGTCTATAACTTTAGCTATTCGGCCGCTTTGAAAAACCTGGTGGAGTTGACCGGAAAAGCCTGGGAGAACAAAGTGGTGGGCTTTGTCTCCGCTGCCGGCGGCAAGTCTAGCTATATGTCGGTGATGAGTATAGCCAATGCCTTGATGCTTGATTTTCGCTGTCTGGTTGTACCGCGTTTTGTCTACTGTGATGGGGACGCCTTCGCCGGTGACGAACTGAAAGACGAAGCCGTCGCTCGTCGCTTGCAGGAACTGGCCGGTGCCGCTTCTTTATTGGCGGAGACCCAGAGCAAGTTCAACCGGGTGCTCTAGATCTTCGTCTTCTTGTAGCCTTCCGGCGGCAGAAAATCGCGAGCCGGCAAACTGCCTTTCTGGTATTTGAGCAAGTTGGTGGTGACGCCCGCTCCACGAGCGAAGACCAGGCAACCGGTTTGTTTGGAAAACCAGGCCTCCACTTGCTCGGCATCGGTGAGGGGAAAAGTAGTCAACCAACCTCGCACGGGTGTGCCGTCAATGACCGTGTCTTCCAGGCGTTTGGCGTCGGAAGACTTGTACATTTCCTCGTCGAAAATGCCCACTCCCAGGTTGGTGAGAGGGCTCTCCTGAATCGTCTTATCATGTTGGAAGACAATGTATTTCTTGCCCTGCAGGTAGTCGAGCAGGGTGATTCTATCTACGGAGAGGAAGAGATTTTCGGTGCGCTCGCTGCCGACACTGTTCTTGAACGGCTGTGAAAAACGCATCACCGATGCTACTTCCTTCAAGCGCACATGACCTTTGCCGTCGGAAGAGAGAATCACTCGCCCCTCGCCTTTGTCCGACTTCTGATAGAACATCGCTTGATAGGCTTGCCTGGGGTAAGTGGTTTTCAAGTCGCGAGAGAACTTGGGATCGGCTTTGCGCGATGCCTGGCTGAAGCCGTACATGCCGAGAATGAAGGCAAGTACCAGAATAAGTGGTGCAGAGCGCCCGAAAGATGTGGTCATAGTATTCGGCTTACTTCCTGACTATTTTCGAGATTTTCTGGTGGGTGGCTTCGATGGTATCGGCCATTCTAGCCAGAGTATCGGCTAATTCTTTGTCCGCGGTCAAGGGTGTGGAGCCGGTCATGACCAGGTAAGAGCCTCGACCCAGGTCGATAAGATATGCCGTTTGCCAGACATGGAAATCTTTGGTTTCGCCTTCCAGTGAGAGTCTTGCTCCAGCCTTTTTATCGCTACCGAGGGTGACCACAAGATTTTCCAGAACTTTTGAAGTTTTCAACTTCTCCTGCATCTGTTTTTCCAGAACCTTGCGCGCTTTAACATTGGGCTTGCCGCGGCGCACTTCAAAAACTATCGATTTGTTCAGGTCTCCCGCTTCTTTCACCAGAACGTCTGTGGCAACGAAGGGATTTCTGGTCAGGGCCCAGCCATTGGGCATCTGGTAGCGGAACCGACCGGCTCCTTCCTGGATAATGGCCCACTTGCCCTGCTTTTTCTCGTCTTTCCCGGATTTGGCGCTGGTTTCGTCTTCCTTACCGGCTTGCTCTGGTTTTACCTGGTTGCCCTGGTCTACCCCGGTAGGTACGACTTGTGAAGTTTCTTCCTGGTTTATGGGCTCTCTACCAAAAGTATTCGACTCTCTGCCGAAAGTATCCGTCTTTCTACCAAAAGTATCCGGCTCTCTGCCGAAAGGAGCGGACTCTCTACCAAAAGAATCAGGCTCTCCACCAAAAGGAGCGGGCTCTCTGCCAAAAGTGCCCGGCTCTCCACCAAAAGGAGCCTGCTCTCTGCCAAAAGTTTCCCCCCGGTCGGCGCCAAAACCCTGAGCTTGAGCTCCCACGGCTAAATTGAGGCTGATTAAAATGGCCAGAACCATGGCCGAGTGGCCGCGGCTGATTTTAAACTGGGGAAAACCCCCTCTGGTGATCAGGGTGAGTGCAGGAGCGTTCATGCTTCACTTGTAACATAATCAGAGTGATCCTAGACTAAATTTGGCCTGAACTTAGTTGTTCCTAGTTGTTCTAGCAATTTGGAGCAGGCGACATTAGAATGGAAAGACTGCCAGTTGACTACCAGGTAACAAGTTTTTACCCTTCCTGCGAGGGCTCAATTCTTGAGAGATGTTAATGCTGCCGCCGTTCAAGCCGGTGGTTCTACTTGTCAGCCTGAAAGTGCTAGCGGTAGCGGCATTGAGGTTGTAAACCTGTGCAAGACCTACAAGGGTGGCCGGGTTAAGGCCATCGATGGGCTCAGTTTAACCGTGCGACCGGGCGAAGCCCTTGGTCTGGTGGGGCCAAACGGTGCCGGTAAGACGACTTTGCTTGGCTGTTTAATGGGTTTCCTCAATTATCAAAGCGGCACCATTTCCATAGACGGTCTGGCCGTGGACGATCTGGTCACCCGGTCCAATGTAGGCTATTTGCCCGAGCGCCTCACCTTTGACCGCTGGATGACCGGGCGCGACTTCCTGCACTATCACCATGAGCTGAGCGGGCGTCCCCACAAACTGCAAGATGCGGAAACCGAGGAGCTATTGCGCCGGGTCGACCTGGAGCCTTCGGCCTGGTCTAAGCCGGTGCGCAAGTACTCGCGCGGCATGCTGCAGCGCCTTGGCTTTGCCCAGGCCTTGATTGGTAAACCTCGCTATTTGCTTCTGGATGAACCGGCATCCGGCATGGATCCCCATGGCGTGCTTGTTGTGCAGGAACTTTTGCAGAGTCTGCGGGCGGAAGGTCTTACCTTTTTGCTCAATTCGCACCAGCTCGACCAGATCGAGCGGAGCTGCGATCGCGTCGCCTTTATTCAGAAAGGGAAAGTGATCAAGGAAGAGAATTTGCGCAACCGGGAAAGCAGCTTGAGCCACACCCTCATCGTTAAGTGGCTTTTGGACGGGGCTCCTGTGGAAGCTTCCACTTTTACCAGGGTAACTGCTCATTGTGGCGCCACCCTTGAACAATTTTCCCCGGAAGACGGGCTGGCCAGGGTTTTTGTCGACAATGAAGAAGACAGTGCCAGTCTCATTAAAGGTTTAGTGGAAGCCGGCGTGCCGGTAACACGAGTCTTGCCTGAATTGTCCAGGTTGCAACGGGTCTTTATCGACGAAATGCGCAGAGGAGAGAAACTGTGAACCGAGCTATATGCGTTAATACCTGGCGGCAGTTCAAGTCCAATAATGTCAGGTTGATTCTTCTCACCTTGCTTATATTGGCTCCCCTGGCTCACTTTACCTGGAGGCGCTGTACTTACGAGTACGACCTCATGGAAGATATGATTTCCTATCCCTTTGTGGCCAGTCTGTTTGCGCTCATCTGGGGTGTCGGCGTCATCAGTTGCGAGAGGCAGCACGGCACCATCTCACTGGTTCTGGCCCGACCCCTGACCGTCAGTCGCTATGTACTGAGCAAATGGTTCGCGGTGGGTTTTGCTGCTTCCCTCTGCTCTTTGCAATGCTTGTTTGTGGAGCATGCCGTTTCCGTAATCTTGCATCCGCCTTTGCTAAGTAACCTCGATTTCGTGGCTAACGGCCTTGAGCGTGTCATCCTTGCTTTTGGCACGGCCAGCATGCTCATCTTCTACTCTTCTCTTGTTACCGGTCTGAAAGATCTGGCTTTGATCGTCGGTACTCTCTTCGCCGGCATGGTGGGCATGCAGTTTCTTCGACCAATACTTATAAGCGAAGTTTGTATGCGAGGCGCGGGAACAGCCGGTCAGCAGTTCATGACTCATCTGACAAATGTTGTCGGCAGTGGTTTCGCTGTGTTTTTCTTTCCCAACATTCCTGTTTCCGAAATCTTGAACGGCAGCAACGCCATTTTTACATCCACCATAAATTTTGTTTGTGTGGTGACTGTTTGTCTGTCGCTAGCCATATTTTTCCTCAGCCGCAAGGAGTTCTCATATGGCCAGGACTAAATACAAGGGTACTCGCAAGCAGCCTTTGTTGCTCTATCTTGTTGCCGGCTGTTCATTCATGTTGGCTTCTTTTCTCTGCGTAGACAAAGAGTTCGGCTTGAATATTACTTACGATCTCTCTTCACCATTTCGCAAGCAGCCGCCTATTAAGTGGCGCAGCCGCACCCAGGCAATCAGCGAAGCTAAGCTGACCAGAAAGCCACTTTTGTATGCGGTGCTTTATAAAGGCGATGAATTTGCCTATCGCCTTGAGTCTGACGGACTTTGCCAGCCGGAAATCTACAACTATGTGAACGAGAATTTCATTCCGGTGAAGGTACCCGTATCTGTTCAACCGGTTACCGATGAAAGTCTGGGTAAGGAGTTTAAAGGCTTTACTCATCAAGTGAATATGGACTATCAGCAAAGCGGACTCTATGTAGTGCCGTACCGCCTGCTCGATGCTTCTGCTCGTGACATAGCGTCCACGGCAAACCTTATAGAGTTGGGGGCCACCGACCCTGAGCATGTCAATCCTTACGGCGATAGCTATGGACACCGATTTGAAATGGGGCGCAGTGGAGCATTTGATAGTCTGGGCGCCCATAAGCCACCGCTCCTGGTTCGCTATCGAGACAAGGAGGATTTGCTGGAGTATCTCTACATGGCTAAGACCTGGCACACTCTTAAACCCACTCGGGGGCTGGTAAAGTGGCAGCCTAGTTCAATTCTCAATGAGAAAACTTCTGTCCGTGCGCAGGTCAAACCCAGGATGCTATTCCTTTTAGCCGATGCCGGCTATGACTGCGATTATTTCCGGCTCTCTTCCTTGCATTCCAAAAAACTTGCCGCCATTGTCAACTCCAAAACCCGCCCGGTGCTGGTTGAGTATCACCCCTTCCAGCCTGCCCTCGATAAAGATATTGAGTATCTGAAAAAACAATACGGCGTCAACACCTTGCCGGCTGTGATTTTGCTCGATACTAAAGACGGCAAGCCGGTTGTACAGAGGGGTAACCTTTACGATGACGGGCTTATCGACTTCATCGAAAGTGGAAGGAATAAATTGGCGACAGATAGCGAGCAGTAAAAAAATGCTTTGTCGAGAATGAGAGCAGGAGCTAGCGGTGATTTAACTGGAGCGACCAGCTCTGCGACTGTTGCGTGGTGATTGACGTGTCCAAAGTGGTGGTGAAAATCCGTCAAACAGTAAGGGTGTTGGTTCTTCTGTGTTTCATCGTGCTCTTGAATATTGGCACGTTTGCTGTTTCTGCTGTACATCATTCAGTCCTGTACATGTTGGGTATCCCCGTACTCTGCTCGACAGTCCTAGCATTGATGAAATGCCTTGGTCTTCTTGGGCTTGAAATGCCAAACAGGTTTTTGAGTAAGCAGAAATTCGGATTGAAAGTCTCGGTCTGGTTGAAAATTATCGCGAGCTTATGGTTAGTAATAACTTCGTCCTTTGTCAGATTTACAATGAATCGACGTTTGATCCAGAAAGTGAATCTGGAGCGGGCGCGAAGGGAATGATGGGCGTTACACGAATCGTTGCATTGCAAGTGGGATCCAAAATGAGTGAAATGGGCATTCCCAATAACAACATGAGAGCTGGCACGCGAATAGATGACTACTTTATAGACCAAAACAAAGGCGACATTCAAAGAGGAATAATCCAATATTCTGGCGGGCATGGCAAGCCGTATTACGACCACATTAAGGCTTGCGAATGTTGTTTGAGTAAGCGGGACAAGGATAAGGCAAAAGGTAAGAATACTGCTTCTCTGTATGAGTGCTTAGAGGAGGCCAAAGGACATTGAAAAGACGAGCTGTTTTAGTTTTTGCAATCATCTATCTGTGTTTTGCCTGTCAATTAGAGGCTAAGACCCCAGCTAAGAATGTCAAAGAAACAAGAGACAAAGTTGCATTTCTGCATGAATGGGTCTTGATTGGTCGAGAGGAAAAACTTAAAGTCGAAATCGCTAAATTGCCTTCACGGAAAGGTGAAATTCTCCCGCCGGTCAGATTGAGAATCTTCGATGGAGCAAAAGTGCTGTACTCCAAGGACGAAATTGGTATTGAGCCACTCTATATTATGAATATTGACAGAGATAAATTGCTAACAGTTTGGCGCGGATATTCACCTTTTTTTTCAATACGTATATTTGGTTTTCAAAATGAAAAGCTGACTATGTTGCTTAAGACAGGATCAAGGTTCTATCCGGAAATAGTGTATTCACCAAAAGCCGATGAGAATTCAACTGGCAATTTAGAAGCTAGAATCATAACCCTAACACAAGCAGACTCTTTTAATAAAAAATTCGTTCCAACAACCGCCATGGTATTTAAGTGGAATCGAGGGAAAAATGCTTACGACGAGGGTGTTATAGTGGATTGGAATAAACGACTTCTTACAGAGTGAGCGGTCCACTTGTTTGGAATGTACGATGTGCCGTTCCTGGCGCGACTTTGATTCCACACGGCAATGGATTTACGTTTGTAGATATGAACCATGGTGCAAATATGAGCACGCCGCAGGTAGGCAATTCATACCTTGCGTTTGGGGAAGTGCCGAACCCTTGGGCTTCGGTTCCCGGTGGTAATGCTATTTGGTGTTCGGCCTGTCACAGATAGGTTTCTCGACAAAGATCAAACTGATGCAGACAAGCAGAGTTTGGTTCCTATGTTAGGTAGATATTTGAAAGAGGATTCAATTGATGTCCCCCAAAAAAATCATCGCAGCGGTTTCCGTGCTCGCTTTAATTATTGCCGGGTGCGCTGGCGTCGATTGTTTAGGCCACAAACTTAGAGAGTTAAGGTGGAAATTCGCTGCTCACCTTTGATATATCAATGATACCACTAATAGTATCAGCGTACGAATTGTCTTTCCTTAATTTCTTGCTGAGTTCTCCTCCCGGTCTTTGAAAATGCTGTAGTTTGGCGCTGGCGGCTCCCACAGGAAGGAGGCGCCGCCAGGCGTACCTAACCCACCCTGAAAGGGCAGTCTGTGCTTGACCACGAAGTTAGACTGACCGGCAGCGGCGGCGTGCGTCCAGCCACGCTGTTGTCCTGCCGTGAGTTGCACGCCGTCGCTCCGGAGAGTTCGACAACGTAGTGTGTCAAGCACCATAAATAGGTCTGTCTTCATGTTCATCAAGCTATTGCCTCTTGCTTGATTCCAAAGTGCACCTCCGCTGGAGTTCGGTAGTCCAGGGCTTGGTGTGGTCTCTGGTGGTTGTAGAAGTTAATCCACCGTGCGATTGATTCCCTTGCTTGCTTGGTACTTTCGTACGCATGTAAGTAGACTTCTTCGTACTTTAGGCTGCGCCAGAACCTCTCAACAAAAATGTTGTCCAAATACCGCCCCTTCCCGTCCATGCTCATTTCAGCACCGGAGCCAACACTGGTTTCACAAAGTCATCGCTCGTAAACTGGCTGCCCTGGTCCGTGTTAAAAATCTCTGGTGTGGCCTGTGCTAGCGCGTCCTCCAAGGCTTCCTTGCAGAACCCGGTCTCAAGAGAGTTAGATAGTCGCCAAGACAGTATGTACCGGCTATTCCAGTCGATTACGGCTACCAAGTACACGAATCCCTTTGCCATCGGAATGTAGGTAATGTCTGCGGCAAAAACCTGGTTCGGTCGCTCAATCTTCAAGCCCTTTAACAAGTATGGGAAGACCTTGTGTTCAGGATTTGCTTTACTCGTTCGCGGTTTCCGATACACAGCTTCTATTCCCATCAGCTTCATCAAGCGCCGCACTCGCTTGCGCGTCACCTGCTTGCCGGCGCGTTTCAGGCTCTCTCTGATACGCCAGGCCTTTGAAGTACGGGCGGTCCATGAATATTTCGTCGATCATCTTCATCAGTTCTAGCGTCTCCGCGCCGGCTCTACCGCTTTGTAATAAAGCGTTGAGCGGTTCAAAGAAAGCAACTCGCATTGCTTCCTTACTGACGGGGCTTCCACCTCCCTGTCCAACAGAGTTTGGCGCTCCTTCTTGCTTAACGCTTGAGCGCTTTGGATAAAAAATCCCGCTCCACCGTCAATTCGCCGATCTTTGCATGCAGTTCCGTGATTGCTGCTTCGCTGATAGCCGCCTCCGGGCTATTCCCGCCCTCAAAGGCTGCGCTCGCATTGTCCAATAGCATCTTCTTCCACTGTGAGATCTGGTTGGGGTGCACTTCATACTTCGCCGCTAATTCAGCCAAGGTTCCCTCCTCGCGCACGGCTGCCAGCGCTACCTTGGCTTAAACTCGGCTGTAAACTTCTTCCTTGATTTTTTCATGGCCCTGCTACTCCTTGTTAACTCGATTATACGATTTATGGGGTAGCGAATTACACCTTAGTCACTGGCCTGAATTTTGGGATCCAGCTCTGGGATAGTTATTGCAGTCCAACCTTGGTCCAAGACAATCGATTCATCAATGCATGAGAAGTCTGCCACAGGACAGGCATCTAAAGAGGAGATTGCGTTAGTATTTTGCAAAAGGGACGTCGCAAAGGGAAAGATTTTCGAGAATGACGATCTTGAAATTGTGAAGCGCTCCTTGCAGAAGTATCCACAGGACGCGATATCTGATCCTGCCGAAGTTGTTGGCAAGGTTGCAAAGTACGGTATAAAAGCCGGTTCAATGGTTGGCTATCATGATATCGGAGAGGGAGGGCATCCCTGATGTCCAACGGTCTTGTTGCAGCCATGACGATCTTTTCCTGAGGACACCTTGTATTCTCGTTCAATGGTGGACAGGAGTCCGAGCAGACTGAGAGCTGGATCCCAAAATTCAGGCCAGTGACTAAGGTGTAATTCGCTACCCCATAAATCGTATAATCGAGTTAACAAGGAGTAGCAGGGCCATGAAAAAATCAAGGAAGAAGTTTACAGCCGAGTTTAAGGCCAAGGTAGCGCTGGCAGCCGTGCGCGAGGAGGGAACCTTGGCTGAATTAGCGGCGAAGTATGAAGTGCACCCCAACCAGATCTCACAGTGGAAGAAGATGCTATTGGACAATGCGAGCGCAGCCTTTGAGGGCGGGAATAGCCCGGAGGCGGCTATCAGCGAAGCAGCAATCACGGAACTGCATGCAAAGATCGGCGAATTGACGGTGGAGCGGGATTTTTTATCCAAAGCGCTCAAGCGTTAAGCAAGAAGGAGCGCCAAACTCTGTTGGACAGGGAGGTGGAAGCCCCGTCAGTAAGGAAGCAATGCGAGTTGCTTTCTTTGAACCGCTCAACGCTTTATTACAAAGCGGTAGAGCCGGCCGCGGAGACGCTAGAACTGATGAAGATGATCGACGAAATATTCATGGACCGCCCGTACTTCGGGGCCCGGCGTATCAGAGAGAGCCTGAAACGCGCCGGCAAGCAGGTGACGCGCAAGCGAGTGCGGCGCTTGATGAAGCTGATGGGAATAGAAGCTGTGTATCGGAAACCGCGAACGAGTAAAGCAAATCCTGAACACAAGGTCTTCCCATACTTGTTAAAGGGCTTGAAGATTGAGCGACCGAACCAGGTTTTTGCCGCAGACATTACCTACATTCCGATGGCAAAGGGATTCGTGTACTTGGTAGCCGTAATCGACTGGAATAGCCGGTACATACTGTCTTGGCGACTATCTAACTCTCTTGAGACAGGGTTCTGCAAGGAAGCCTTGGAGGACGCGCTAGCACAGGCCACACCAGAGATTTTTAACACGGACCAGGGCAGCCAGTTTACGAGCGATGACTTTGTGAAACCAGTGTTGGCCTCCGGTGCTGAAATGAGCATGGACGGGAAGGGGCGGTATTTGGACAACATTTTTGTTGAGAGGTTCTGGCGCAGCCTAAAGTACGAAGAAGTCTACTTACATGCGTACGAAAGTACCAAGCAAGCAAGGGAATCAATCGCACGGTGGATTAACTTCTACAACCACCAGAGACCACACCAAGCCCTGGACTACCGAACTCCAGCGGAGGTGCACTTTGGAATCAAGCAAGAGGCAATAGCTTGATGAACATGAAGACAGACCTATTTATGGTGCTTGACACACTACGTTGTCGAACTCTCCGGAGCGACGGCGTGCAACTCACGGCAGGACAACAGCGTGGCTGGACGCACGCCGCCGCTGCCGGTCAGTCTAACTTCGTGGTCAAGCACAGACTGCCCTTTCAGGGTGGGTTAGGTACGCCTGGCGGCGCCTCCTTCCTGTGGGAGCCGCCAGCGCCAAACTACAGCATTTTCAAAAGACCGGGAGGAGAACTCAGCAAGAAATTAAGGAAAGACAATTCGTACGCTGATACTATTAGTGGTATCATTGATATATCAAAGGTGAGCAGCGAATTTCCACCTTAACTCTCTAAGTTTGTGGCCTAAACAATCGACGCCAGCGCACTGATCCGCATGTCCTGTCAGCTGTCTTTGTCGCCAATATTGAGCGAAAGACCCAGCGACTCAAGCAAGAAATAGTGAAGCTGCACCCAGCAGCCTGAGAATATCTGCGTAGACATGGCTTATTGCCGGGCAATAACTTTCAGGAGTCTCTCAAGACCGGGAGCACTCGTGCCAAGGGCACAGAGTGCAACAGACTTCTCAAAGTGCGTGATTGTTGGACGTTCAGTTGGATCAGCTTTAATTGACTGAAGCTCGAAGACTTGATTCTCTACTTAAACCAAGTTGCTACCCGCGATAATTCCCAGTGCGCAAGACCGTTCCCCACTGCTATATTGGATGAACGACGTGGGCCGTGACGGCGGTCGGAGCGAAGCAATTGTCAGCTTGATATTGCTGAGCCATTGGTGAAGCTCTAGCTCCAAGATCCCAGACGGTTGCCGATATTCTCTTCGAAAGTCAATTTAACAGGGGTGAAATTTGCCTTGAGCTAGGATTACCCAGGCGAGCCATTGCAAGCGCCACAGAGACCCTGCCAGCGGGTTCGTGTTTCGAATCTCTAATTTGGTCCTCTACTTTCGCAGCAGATGTTCTCTACTAGGTCCGCTATAACCCTGTCTTGTAAAGGACTAAACAGCTTCACCACCATGCGTCGTTCGAAGCCTGGCTATTTCTTCGCCTGAGAAGTTACGTTTGGTTTGGAAACAGGCAGTTCTCCGAAATGAGAGCGTTATGCTATTCTTCTGAGCACTTTTTGAATCAAGTTGTCGACATAGTGACGACATAGCTTTACAAAGTACCCCTTAATTCCCAGGTAGTAACACATACATTGTCGAAGGCAGAGTCAATGGTGTTTCGCGAAGGCTGACCCTTGGCAGGGATGGTGCACTTACTCCGGCTGCAGCGCGAAAGAAGGCCAGGCGCCTCTTATCGTTGATGGCAGCCGATAATGATCCTCTGATTAAGAATCGGTGAAGAGTAATCAGTGTCAGGTTGGAGATGTGCTGGAGCAGTAGCTCCTGGTTCACAATTTGAGAGCGAATTCCAGAATGTCTTGCCGCTACATGGGTACTCGGCCGGGGCATATAGTGTCATGGGAGCCCGACCTCTGGCTTCTAGCTCCTGGCAGGGCGTGGGGAGGGTATCAATTTGGCTAAGCTAATTGGAACCATTCAATGAAGACAGAAGAAGCAGTAGCTCGATTTTGGAGCAACTTGCCTACACTAAGGCGACACCGGCGAGTGCCGGCAAGAAGGTCGCGTCTGCAAAGTTCCGCCAGGTCTGCGCTTAACGGCAGAGTCTCTCACTGCCTCGTGGAAAAGATAAATTATCCCGGGATTGGGAATGATAGTCAGTTTGTGTATGATGGGTTTGGGAAGACCGGGGAGATTCTGGAGTACAGCGCTAGTTCGTTGACGATTACTAGGCGTTTCTCTTGGTGTTAATTCGCTCGCTGTGAAGAACGGAATTTCAGTGATTCTGTTACCAAACGATTTTTGGGTCAGTGCGAGGTCGATCCATCCAAAGTTACCGGTGCATTCTTGGAACTCTGCACATAAAGCAGATGTGTAAATGTAGAGCAAAAGGAAGAGCTAATAACGAATGACCAGGCAGATCATGAAGCTGAGTATGGTTTCAGTAGGAGTTGTTTTGGCTTTCGTTGCCATATACATATCCATTTCAGAATGGACACCTTATGCAATCAGGTACTCGGTGCGCTGTGACACTGAGAAGAGACTGGTGATAATTTTTGATCAGAATACAATTAGCTATGAGCAAACCCCCTTTCGGGGAATAAGTTTTTCTGAGTTAAGTTCTTCTGAGCCTGGACTGATCGGAACCATGTGGCAGATCTGGAGAAAGGATCGCGATCTTAAGCCCAATTACGATAAGGTTCTTTCTCTGACTTATGGGATTTGCCCGCCAGGATTTGAAGAACAGGTCGCGCCAAAGCCTCTGATCGCAGGACATTACTATATGCTTGATAATGCGCCTTCGTTTGTGATTATCAAGCGGGTGGACGCCTTTGAGTTGATTTCCTACGACGACTATGTAAAGCTGGTTTCCCGGAATTGACAGCTAGAAACAGCCAGCCCCAAAATGTTCCTCGGACTTCCAAATCGATAGGCACCGATGTGCGTAGGCTCCCATCTTTTGGGCTGACTGGATTGTTGTCGGGTATTATAGATGGCAATGAGAGTCTGGTGAGGCTCTGATTTGCATTAGCTCGATATCCGGGAGATTTCTTCAATCAGCTTGCCCTGTATCTGTTAGTTTAAACGACCGTTGTTTCCCTCCTCATCCTACGCTGAATGCTCATTCTATTGATTCGTTTCCCGGCTTGTGACTTCTGGAGAAAATTGTGACTTTGAAAATTTGTCTTGGTGGCGTCAGTGGTTGGACCGGTTCAGCCGTAGCTCAGGCGGTTCTTGCTGCATCCGATATGGAGCTGGTTTCTTGTCTCTCGCGTAAGTATGCCGGGCAAAATTTGAGCCAACTGCCCGGCTTTGCTGGGGCACCGTCCGCGGTGCCGGTATACGATACGGTCGAAGCTGCACTTGCTTGTGCACCGACGGTGTATATCGACTACACCAGTGCCGAGGCGGTGAAAGGCAATGTGAAGGCGGCTCTTAACCAGGGTGTGCACTGCGTGGTGGGCAGTTCCGGCTTGAGTCAGGAAGCTTATGCCGAGCTTGAGAGTTTGGCTCTGGCTAAGGGAGTGGGTCTGATTGCCTGCGGTAATTTTTCCATTACGGCGGCTCTTGCAAAACACTTTTCCCTTCTGGCGGCCAAGTATTTGCCCCACAGAGAGATTATTGACTATTCCCATGCTGAAAAACCTGATGCCCCCAGCGGCACCGCACGGGAACTGGCTGAGGCTTTGGCGGCAGTTGCCGAGAATCAGATGCTCTTTCCTGTTTCTGCCACAGTGGGGGAGCCTGGGGCTAGAGGAGCGCAGATAAAGGGTACGCCTGTGCATTCGCTGCGGTTGCCCGGTTATGTGCTGGCCTTTGAGTCCATTTTTTCTATGCCGGAAGAAAGGCTTATTATTAAGCATGAAGCAGGCAAAAGTGCCGCCCCCTATGTGGACGGCACTATGCTGGCTGTCAGGCGCGTCACCTCTATCAAAGGTCTGGTGAGAGGTCTCGACACCCTGCTGTTTTCTTGAGCGCTAAGTCCTGGGCACTTCTCTCAGGATTACTTGCCTGTGTACTGGGGCTGGCGCTTTTCAATGAAGGCTTTGACGCCTTCCTGAAAATCGTCGGAGCGTCCGGCTACTTCTTGCAGTCCGGCTTCGTATTCTAAGAGTTCTTCCAGGTCGTCGAAGATGGCTTTGTTGACGGCTCTTTTGGTGAGACCGAAGGCCTTGGTCGGACCCATGGCCAGTTTTTCGGCAAGAGCCATGGCTTCTTTCATGAGGTCTTCTTCGGCGACGATTTTGTTCACCACGCCAAGGTTCTGAGCTTCCTGGGCGGAGAGTTTGTCTGCGCTCAACATTAGCTCAAAGGCTTTGGTCAGACCAATCAAGCGCGGCAGCACAAAGGTGGCGCCGGAGTCGGGGATGAGACCGACTTTTGTGAAAGACTGAATGAAATTGGTTTTTTCATTGACGATGCGGAAATCGCAGGCGAAGGCCACGGAGGCCCCGGCACCGGCAGCGACACCATTGACGGCGGCGATGATGGGTTTTTCAATGCGGCGCAGCTTGATCACGATGGGATTGTAGCGGCGCTTGATGCTGTCCCCAAGAGAAGGGCGCTGTCCCATTTCCTGGGCGATGGAACGGCTTTGCAGGTCTTGTCCTGAGCAGAAACCGCGACCGGCGCCGGTAATGACGATGGCTCTTACTTCCTTGTCTTTTTCCATTTCTTTGAGAGCGTCTTGCAATTGAAAGGTCAGCTCGTCATTGAAGGCGTTCAGTTTATCGGGGCGATTGAGGGTGATGATTCCGACGCCGTTTTTCTTTTCTGTAAGAAGGATCTTTTCGTCCGACATTTTTTTTCTTTTCCTTGTGAGTGAAATTGAGCGTTAGCGACCGGTGAAGACGGCTTTGCGTTTTTCCAGGAAGGCTTTCATGCCTTCTTTTTGATCTTCGGAGGAGAAGAGCATATAGAAGTTTTTGCGCTCAAAGGTGAGACCTTCATCGAGGGTGCCGTCAAAGGATTTTAGTACGGCTTCTTTAGCCAGTCTTACGGCAATGGGAGATTTGGCCGCAATTTCTCTGGCCATGGCTTTGGCTTCTTCCAGGTAGAGTTCCACGGGCAATACTTTGTTGACCAGACCAAGTTCCAGGGCTTCTTTGGCGCTGAAGGGGCGGCCTGTGAGGGTCAATTCCATGGCTTTGTACTTGCCCAGTACGCGGGTGAGGCGCTGGGTGCCGCCGGCTCCGGGGATGACGCCGATATTGATTTCCGGTTGTCCGAACTGGGCGGTTTCGGAAGCGATGATGATGTCGCACATCATGGAGAGTTCGCAGCCGCCGCCTAAGGCGAAGCCGCTTACGGCAGCGATTATTGGTTTCTTGATGTTCTTGATTTTGTCCCAGGTGGCCAGTCTGTCCTTGAGCATCATGGACACTGTTGTTTCGTCGCACATTTCTTTGATGTCGGCACCGGCGGCAAAGGCTCTGTCACTGCCCGTGATGACGATGGCCCGCACAGTTTCGTCCTGGTCGAATTCTTGCAGGGCGGCCACCAGTTCGGTCATTAGTTCATGATTGAGAGCATTTAGAACACTGGGTCGGTTCAGTGTGGCGATGCCGATGAAAGCCTGCCCGGCTTCTTCTCTGGCTGTGGTGATGTTTTTATAGGTGATTGTCATTACCATCTCTTCTCCTGCTTAGATTTCATCTCGTGTGAAGGGTCCAGTGTCTTGTCTAACTCAGTTTTTCGCCGCATTGGCCGCAAAAGCCGAAGCTGACCGGCATTTCTCCGTGGCAAGCCTGGCATGGTTTGGTGTCCATGGCCAGGTTCAGGGCTTCCGCTTGCCCGGCTTCTTTGCAGCGGATTTTGCCGTAATTCATGGGTTGTTTTTTGCGGAATGATCTTAGACCTTCCGCCGTTTCAAATTGTCCGGCATGGAGGGTGAGCCAGTCTCTGGCATGGCCTATGGTCATAGACCATGAGAAATCTCTCCAGAAGTTTAGCTGTTGTTTGGTGTAACGGGTGCACTCGGGCAGTTTGTTGTAGAGCTTTTCTGCCAGTTCGGCTACGGCTTGATCGAGCATGGATGCCGGTACTACCTGGTTGACGAGACCCCAGTCGAGGGCGGTGTAGGCGTCTATTGGTTCGCAGAGAAGCAGCATTTCTCTCGCTCTTCTGTCGCCTACGATCATTGGTAGCCACTGGGTGGCACCACCGGCGGCGACACTGCCGCGGGCCGCTCCCACCTGTCTGATGATGACATGGTCGGCTGCCACCGCCAGATCACAAGCCATATTTAGCTCGTTGCCGCCGCCCACGGTCATACCGTTCAGCCGGGCGATGGTTGGTTTGCCGATGTTGCGCAGGCGGTCGTGCATTTCAATAAACTGATACATCCACTTGTGGTAGTTGTTCGGTTTTTTCAGAATTTGCTCTTCTTGCTCTTTTAAGTCGGCGCCGGTGCAGAAGGCTTTCTCTCCGGCACCGGTGATGACCACCACGGCGATGTTGTCGTCGGCCGCAGCGTCCATAAAGGCCTGCCCCAGTTCCTTCAAGGTGAGGGTATCGAAGCAGTTTAGTACGTCCGGGCGGTTGATGGTGATGGTGGCTACATAGCTTTGTTTGACGTAGATAATCCGTTTGAATCCATAAGCTTCGGCGGGAAGTCCCGTGAAAACTGCCTCGGCTGAGTTGGGCTGTGCCATTAGTTGTCTTCCTTGCTTTTGCCTGGGATTATCTTGAGCTATCGCCTGCCTTGAGCGGCAATTGCTGCTGCCGGTATTTTAAATTACGTTTTTCAATAAGCTTTGGTCATTTAACTCTTGAGGCGTTTGTCTACCACTCTCACTGCCTTGCCTTCAGAGCGCGGTAGGGAGCGAGGCTCCATTAGTTTTACATCGGCTGTCAGACCAAGGGAGTCTTTCAGTAAGTTTTGAATGCCTTCGCAAAGTGAGCTCAGTTCCACGTGGCCGTTTTCAAATTTGCCCCAGCGGCCAATCAGTTCTTCCGTTACTTCCACCTGTACTTCCAGGGTGTCGAGGGCTTTGTGGCGGTCCACCACCAGTTGGTAGTGTGGTGCCAGCTCTTCCATGGAGAGGAGGCATTTCTCGATTTCGGAGGGGTAAAGATTGACGCCTCTGATGATGAGCATGTCATCCAGACGGGCTTTGATCTTGGTCATGCGCTTGAAGGTTCTACCGCAGACGCAGGGCTCGGCCATGAGGCGACAGAGATCGCCTGTGCGATAACGAATAACCGGTA
Source organism: Candidatus Obscuribacter sp. (assembly GCA_016712465.1). Lineage (GTDB taxonomy): Bacteria > Cyanobacteriota > Vampirovibrionia > Obscuribacterales > Obscuribacteraceae > Obscuribacter. The sequence continues at coordinate 4,887,620 of JADJQZ010000001.1, read as the reverse complement.
TGGCTTCCTTGGTGAGCGTGGTGAAGACCAGCTCGCCTTCTTCACCGTCTGGTAGAACTTCACCGGTTTTGGGATCGATGATCTCCGGAATGAAGAGGTCTTCCCAGATGTGCAGACCGTTCTTACCTTCAATGCATTCCATGGAGACGCCCGGTCCCATTACTTCCGACAAGCCATAGATATCCAGGGCTTGAATTTTGAGCAGGCTCTCCAGTTGAGCGCGCATTTCTTCGGTCCAGGGCTCGGCTCCGAAGATGCCAATTTCTAGTTTGATGGAATCTCTTGGTATACCAAGCTCGAGCATGGTGTAGGCCATGTTGAGCATGTAAGACGGAGTGGCGAGAATGATGCGTGCGCCGAAGTCTTGCAGCAGCATAATCTGTTGCTGGGTGCGGCCGCCTGAAGCTGGAACCACGGTGGCGCCTAATCTTTCGGCTCCGTAGTGCATTCCAAGACCGCCGGTGAAAAGCCCGTAGCCGTAGCTGTTATGAATGATGTCGCCTGGTCTGCCACCGGCCGCAGCCAGAGAGCGTGCGCAGGCTTCCGCCCAGTGCTCCAGATCTTGCTTGGTGTAACCCACCACCGTCGGTTTGCCTTTGGTGCCGGAGGAACAGTGCAGTCGATTGACTTCTTTCATGGGGCTGGCGAAGAGACCAAAAGGATAGTTGTCCCTCAGGTCGGACTTCTTCATGAAGGGGAAGTCTTTAAGCGCCTCGACGTCTTGCAAGTTGCTTATGGTTGTTTCATCAATGCCGGCTTCTTGAAAGCGTTTTTTGAGAGTGGGCACATTGTGCCAGACTCTTTCCAATACCTGCTTCAGTCTTGCCAGTTGCAAGTTCTTCAGGTCTGAGCGGGAGATCGTCTCGCGCTCCCTGTCCCACATATAAGTTTCGGACTTTGTAGCCACGGCGAAATCGGTGCCTCACAAGCACTTGTAACAAAACGTCCATATTACCCCCTCGGCATCTTGTTTGTCGATAATCGTCGCCGGGGCTAGCTGATGGAGTCCGCTACCGGCGCCACTTCTCGGGGCGTTGGCGGGGACTGAGTTGGGAAATTTCAGGTTTTGTTAATGTCTGTGAGCCTGGTATTATCAAATCGAACAGTCAAAGAATCAACGTGAAAGAGATGGAAACCCCGGGGCCTGAAGAAACTGGGAGCAAGCGGGACAGGGTTGCTCTGGTTTTGCTCATTCTGGCTCTTCTGGGTGGGCTTTTATACGCCCGGTTGCAAAGCAATGTATTCCCCACGGCTTCCCTATCGCTGCCCCTCAGTCGCAGTGAAATTGTGCAGCGAGCTCGCAGTTTTGCCGGTCAGCAAGGTTACGATGGACGCCTCTGGCCCCTTGATAAAGCGGATGGGGCCAGGAAAAAAGAGATTGAGTCCATAACTTTCACCAGCTTCGATGAGGCTAAAACCTTTCTCGAATACGAACTCGGTCTTTCTCAGGCCGGAGCCATCATGCGTGACAAGGTGCCGGTCTGGGCCTGGTCTGTGCGCTTTTGCCGGGAGTTTACCATTGAGCAATGCCGGGTCTGGCTTTCGCCGGACGGCGCCCTGGTGGGTTATTTGCGCACCCTGGAGGAAGAGCGGCGTCTGCCCAGTCTGAGTCATCAAGAGGCGCTCTACCTTGCTTCCGATTTTCTCAAGCTGGAAGGGCGAGTGCAGGAAGGCACGCTCAAGTTGGTGCGAGACGAGACCAATGCCAGGGTGCATCGAACCGATCATTCTTTTACTTTTGAGGATAAGCGGGAGGATTTTCACGGCGGCAAGCTGAGGCATTTCGTGGAAGTCTCAGGCAATATGGTCACCGGTTACAACCGCTACTTGTTCGTGCCCGACAGTTGGAGTCGCAAGTACAACAACATGCGTTCATACAATGAACTCTTGCAGCGCATTGCCAATATTTTCTACAGCACTCTCCAGATAATCTCTGCTCTGGTTGTGCCCTGGGCCCTTTCTCGCAAGCAGATGCGCTGGCGGTTCGCCGTATTCGGCGGCTTGACCATGGCCCTGACGGGCTTTCTTGACTGCGTCAATGACTTCGAATCGATTCAGGCCGCTTACGATACTACTTCCTCTTATAACGATTACTTGCTCGCCTATTTTGGTCGCTCCGGGGCCTCGGCTCTCGGGTCGATGCTTTTTGGCGGACTGCTTTTCGGCGGTGCCGATGTGGTTTACAGGCACTTTTACCCCGGCCGGGTGGCCCTGGAGAATTTCCTCAAACCGGCCGGTTTTTTCACCAGGGAAGGTTCAAAGGCGCTCTACATAGGCTACCTGGTGGCCCTGGTGCACCTGGGCTGGATTGTTCTTTATTACCTGCTGGGTGAAAAATTCAGTTTCTGGTGCCCGAGCGGCATAGACAGTGTGGAGGTGTTGAGCGCTACGGTGCCGTTTTATTCGGCCGTTTCTCTTGGGTTACATGCTGCTTCCCAGGAAGAAACAGTGGCAAGAATTGTGGGTTTGTCCCTGGCCTGGAAAGCCACCGGTCGCTTCTGGCTGGCTAATCTTTTGCAGGCGGTCATCTGGGCCTTTATGCACAGTTCTTATCCCCAGCAACCTTGCTTTGCCCGCGGTGTGGAGCTGACCGTAGTCGGTCTTTTTTACGGCTTTGTTTTGCGGCGCTACGGGCTTCTGCCTTGCTTCATCGGGCACTACCTCTTAGATGCCTTTCTTGATGTCAAACCGCTCCTCTCGGTTGGCCCGGGTCAACTCTGGCTCTGGCTGTCGTCCTTCATTCCCCTTGTGCCGTTTCTACTGCTCTTCTTTGTTTCCCTCTTCGTCACCAGGCTGCGGGCAGCCTCGCCGCAGGTGGATGGAGAAACAGCGGTGCATGAGGGCGGGGACGCTGCTCTCACCAATGAGGCCGTAAGCAAGTCATTCGGCGCTGCTGCCGCGGCGACAACCCCTGGTGCCGACAGTGTTCATGATATTTATGTGTACAAAGGATTCTCCAGACGGTTTCGATTGATCGCCGGCATTTCCTCGCTGGTTCTCTTGACCATTACTTTCTTCATTCGTTTGCCCACTTGCGGTGATGATGCCCGTTGCCAGATCGGGCGGGAGCAGGCGGTGGCAAAGGCGCGGCTCATTTTGCAGAAAGCCGGCATCAATGTCAAAAATCACATTGCCGTGCCGGTTCTCTCGGCCAATGTAGCCATGGAAGAGATGCAGTATCTCTTTGAACAGGTGAAAAGACCCAGAACCCTTGAGCTCAGTCGTTTAACCCAGCCCGGTCTGGTCTGGTCCGTTAGCTTCTTTCGCTTCATGGATCCCACTGAGTACAGGGTCGAGCTGAGAGCTGACGGTTCCGAGTATTCCCTGGATTTGAAAGAAGATGACGATGCCCCCGGCGCGCGACTCTCTGAGGAGGACGCCAAGGCGCTGGCTCTTGCTTATATCAGGCGCGTGCACCCCGAGTACAAAGACTTTAAGCTCTCCAGGCTTTCGAGGGAGGATGAGAAGAATCGGCGTGATTACAGCCTGGACTTTGTTGTGCCGTCTTTGAAGGTCGGGGAAGCCGAGTATAAGTTCTATTTGCAGGTCGTGGGCGATTTGCCCTGTAATTTTGCCCAGGCCTGGACAATACCCGATAGTTGGCGCTACGAGAGAATTAAAGAGACCAAGCAAGACAAGATATTTGCTACCGTGCGCCTCTACACGAAAGTGATCATAGTTTTGGTCTTGCTTTACTGGGTGTTCTGCCTGCTGCGCGCCGGTGTAATCCGCTGGCGGCTGCCCCTGGTGGTGGCGGCTGTTCTGGCTCTGGTGCCTGTTCTTGAACAGATCAATCACTGGCCGTCCTTCATGGCCCAGTACGAAACTCATTTGACCGAAGCTACCTACGTATTCAATCGTTTTTTACAGCTTGTGCAGCATAGCGCCAGTGTCTTCTGGCAGCTATTTCTGGCGCTGGCCCTTTCTCTTGGGGCTTTTAGAATTCTTTCGCCGCGCTCTACTTTCGCTGCCATTCTGACCACTGCTTTTCGTCCGAGAGCATTGCAAGACCGGCTCTCGCAAAAGGAAATGTGGTTGGACGGAATAATCGTTGCTCTTTGCGGGGAGGCACTCAGCCAGCTGAAGGAGACCCTCACCTATTTCCTCTATTATTTCTATTCGCCCGAGATTCGCGGGGCGCAAATAGATGTTTTATGCAGTCTCAGTGATTATTTCTCGGCGGTCTTTTCCGATCTGCTCGACTTGCCTCAGTCTTTCTTGCTGGCTATTGCCATTTATTTGATAGGCGCCGGCATGTATATGAAGTTCTGCCGCAACTTCTGGTTCTACATGGGTTTTTGCCTTCTCTACGATTTGATCATGTGCAGCGGCGAGAGGCATTGGCAGGACTACTTAATTGCTCTTCTATCCGGTCTGATCAATAGTGTGATTGTCTGGTTCTTCATTGCTAAACTGGCAAAACTGAATCCTGTAGCCTATTTGCTTAAAATTGTGCTGGATGACTGCTTGCCTTTCATTTATGCCATTTATGCCTATGGGCTGCCTGCCTTTGCTCCGGATATGGTGGCATTCTTGATTTACCTGCTTGCGCCTATGGCCGTGCTTCTTTATCTGAGCCTGCGCAATCGCAGCCTCTCGCGGGAAGCCACGCAGTAGATACTGCAGTCGCTTGGGGGCTCCTCCCCCGACCGGGGGAAGGCTAGTTCACGAATTTAGAGTAATTTTACAGAAGGGTTTCCTTTTGCAAATAGTTTTATGCCTGATGGCGCTTCGGCGGTTGACAAGCTGGATGGCTGGGAATACGCTCAATATAGGTAGGCTATTAATTAGCTCTGGTAATTGGCTTTGGCGGTTTGAATTCGATTGGTGCGGCGGCATTTTTTTGTCGTTCTGTTTGACGTGTTTATAAGTTGCTGCATCAGGCCAAATGGTTGTTTTGGCGCTTGCAGCTTTTCGCGGGTTTAGCTATTGGACGGCATTGAAGAGTCGGACAACTGCATAGAAAAACGGTCCGAGGACACTACTCACCTGGAGTCCGCGGTGCGTCGGGCGGTGGCTCCTTTCACTCAGGAGCGCGTCTTTCTGTGCGATGGGGAGGGTATACCCAAATTCCTGGATAGCCACTTTCCTGCCGAAGCACTAGCCCTGCGTGCACCCGATTGGGATCTTGTATCGGAGAAAGGCTGGATGGCAGTCTGTGAAGACTCCAGCGCGGCAGTGTCGGGTGAGAACAGCTGGCGAACTAATTGCGACAAAGGCAGACCGTTTCAGTTGGAGCTTTCCCTCAAGTGCCTTGACGGGCAGAACCGCTGGTATCGAATTTACGCCGCCCCCTTTGAGGAGGCGAGGGCGGCCTATCAATGGTGCGGCACCTGCCGCTTAGTTGATGATGAACGGAAACTTCTTGTTGCTCTGGAACATGCCCGCAGGGTCAAGTCGGAATTTGTAGCCAATGTTTCTCATGAACTGCGAACTCCGCTTAACGGCATTCTCGGAATGATTGAGTTGCTTCTGCGCGGTCCTCTCAGTGAAGAGGCCAGCGAGCATGTTTTGATGATGCAAGAGGCCGGTCAGTCTCTATTGAGTATTGTCAATGAGGTTCTCGATTTCTCAAAAATTGAGGCCGGCAAGTTGGTGGTGGAAAAACGCGATTGCGACATCGTCTCCGTTGTGGAGGCGGTAACGCAGATATTGACTCCGGCCGCTGCGGCTAAGAATATACTGCTTGTCTCATCGGTGTCTCAGCTCGAGTCCCAGAGTTTTCGTACCGACCCACAGCGCTTGCGCCAGATTTTGCTCAATCTTGCTGGAAACGCCGTCAAGTTCACGCTTTCCGGTCATATTGTCTTGAAGGTAGAGTCATGTCGCCTGAAAGATAGTGATCAGGACTGGTTGAGATTTTCTGTCTGCGATACCGGTATCGGTATCAATCCGGATCAGATTGAGAAGTTATTCGAGCCTTTTGCACAGTCCACTGCTATCGGGGTGCGCGATAAGTCCGGCACCGGTCTTGGCCTGACGATTTCCAAGCGACTGGCTGAACTTCTAGGCGGTATCATTGAGGTGCAGAGTGTGCCTGATCTGGGTTCCACATTTTCTTTGCTTCTGCCCCTGGAAGATGAACTGGCCGAGACCGCTCTCAGTGATATCTGGACTAAGCCGAGCCGTCCAGTTTCCAGACCTGTCCGACTGTTATGCCTGGAGCCGACAGTCAATAATGTGGCCGTCTTGTCCGATGTGTTTGAGAGCTTCGATTTGTTTGCTCAGTCTGCAAGTTCAGCGGAAGCGGCCATTCGCATAATCAACCAGGCGGAGCAGGATGGGCGACCATTTCATGCCGTGGTACTGGACTTTGTGCGTAATGAAAAGGAATGCCAGTCGATGCTGCAGTATTTGCAGTACACCGGTTTGAGTAAAGTTCTCAAGACTGTTGCCGTATACGCCTGCGAAGCCGATGCCGGTTCTCACGAGAGCGCTTACAGTTTGTTTATGCCACTTCTGCGCAGTCATATTTTGGAATTGATTTCTCATATCGCACCCGACTTTGGTAAGGGCGAGGTGCTCAGCAGGGCGGCCCAGAACCCTCGCCTCACCAGCCGTATTGCCGTGAGCGAGCAGGGCCCTGCCGGCGCTAAAGTGCCTGTTATTTCTGCCTGCGACCGGCGGGCGCTAGTGGCGGATGATCATGCCATCAACCAGAAGGTGCTGAATCTCTTTCTCTCAGATCTGGGCTTTGAAGTAGACGTTACCGTCGATGGTGTGGAAGCTGTCCATGCTTTCAAAGAAAAGGGCTACAGTATTGTTTTTCTGGATTGTCAGATGCCCCGTTTGAACGGCTTCGAGGCCGCCAAAATAATACGTGAGATCCAGGCCCGAAGAGGAGTGTCCGTGCCGGTGATTGCGGTCACCGCCAATGCCATGGATGGTGCGCGGGAGGAGTGTTTGCTTGGCGGGATGGATGATTATCTAAGCAAGCCGGTTGATCCTGCGGCACTGGAGAAGCTGGTAGAGCACTGGTTGGGACCGGTGACAAGGCGAGTCACACCGGGCCGTCCGGTTCCCTGTATCACCGCTCGGGCTTTGATGCAGTCTCAGGGGCTGGTGGATTTTGCTTATTTGCGGCGTAGTTTTGAACCTTCCTTATTGCCGATGATATGTGAGCTTTTCGACCGGGATTTTTGTGCGCAGCTCGATCAGATGAAACTGCTTCTGACGGCGGGAGACTTGAATGGTTTGGAAGCTAAGCTGGACACCATGGTTTCGGCTTATGAGCTGATAAAGGCCCAGAGATTGGTTGATCTCAGCCGCAGCCTGCAGGAAGCCTTCAGGCAGCGACGGTTGGAAAAGGCTTGCGATGACTTGGATTTGTTGATCAGACTGACGGACAAGTTGGTCAGTGACCTGGAGTATGAGTTTACGGACAAGTCTACGGTAACCCTGCCGACCCTGGGACCCAATTCGCGCACGATGTAGAGTAGATTGTCCGTGTCGGAACCGCTCTTAGAAGGCGGCTCCGCTTTTCTCCGCACCGGCATTATTCTCGTTGAAGACAGGTGCCAGGTAATTCTTCAGCTTGATGCGCTTGTCGTTGCCGTCTGCTTGAGGCAAGACTATGACCGGGTCCACTACAAGAAACTGGTAGACGGAATAGGGGAGGCGCTGGTCGCGTCTGACCATGTGGAATTTGAGCGAGATTCGCTCCAGGCGGGGTAATTTTTGCAGGAGCTCGTCTTGCGGTATCTCACTGCCATCCTGGCGCTTTACCTTGCCGGCATCGGCCGGGTGTAAGTACTTGATATGGTCTTCGCCGAAGAGATTTTTGGCCATTTCCTCTACTTTGTCGTTGGCACCGCTTACGGCACGGTCGCGGGAGGCGGAGTCGTTCCCGGGTTTCTCCAGCGCTTTGGCTGCAGCCGGCAATGCCGTGAGACCCGGGCTTAAGTCCGGTCGGAGGCGCAGGCAGAACCCTCTCCATGCTTCGGCATCGGGATTATCAAGGAAGTTCTGTAACTCGTTTTCGGTCATTTCATAACCGTAGGCCATGGCCAGAGGCAGGAATCGAGGCTGGTATTTGTGGAAGTCAAAACTGATGGGAACATTGACTTCCCAGTCTTCGGGGCGGTCCAGAAAGCTTGTGGGTTTAACTGTCGTGGCGATTTGTCTGGCTTGGGGTTCTCCGACCTTGAATTCTTTGCCGAAGAGAAATGCCAGATTCTGGGATTCATTGGAGGCATAGACAAGGTATGAAACCCAGCCCAGACTGCCGGGGCAGCGGCATGTATTGGTCCCGAAGCCTTCCACTGCCGCTTTGTAATTGCCGGCCTGGATATTGCTCAGAAATTCCTCGACCTTGGGGGCCGGCCCTCTCGTCTTTACGGGTGCGTTCAGCGCCGTATAACCAAGGGTGATGAAGACCCCTAAAAATATAACCATAATCAGTAGACGATTCATATTCGCTATAATCTAGTGCAATCTTGGTGCTATTTTGGCGTTCCGAGCTTTCTTTCGGTGTTTTCGGTAATTACTGCTCTTCCTTCGGGTCCGGTCAAGCTTACCGAGTTCATCATTGAAGCTAGTTTAATGGACCATATTTGAGTTAGAGTCTAACACGGAGTTAATCTCATGGGGCAAAACGATCCGGCAGGTCTTATGGCAAATGGCCTGCATCCTGTTCTCTTAGCTCTGTGCCTGGTGGTATTCCTCTTCGATCTGGTTCGCTCCAAGTTCTGGACAGTGGACTGGAGCCCTCTCAAAAGCCAGCTCAAGTGGCTTCTGGCCGTGGCCGGATTTCTTGCAGTCATTTTTGCCGTGGGCTTTTCCTTTCAGTATGATTTTGCCTCCTACTGGCCTTATGCGGCTCTTGGACTTGCCGGCGTCTACCTATCCGGCGTCATAGATCCTTCCAAGCATCGTAATATGCGCACCACTTTTTTGCTTGGCATCAGTGTTGCCCTTGTCACCAGTAAACCAGAGCACCTCCCCGAGGTGGCCGCTGCCTTCAGTGCCGGCATGTTGGTCTGGAAGGTAATGTCTAACTTTACCTCGCCTGAGCAGGCTCGATTGGATGATGTGGCGGCGGCCTTCGCTTATCTGGCCTCTATGGCCTGTGTCAGCACTACTCTTTCGACCTCCGGTCGAAATGGTGACATCATCGCTGGTGCCTTCGCTACGGCCGTCTTACTCAACTTGATGCAGCGACCCTTCATGCATGACGATAAGCTTATCGTCAAAAGGCTGGTTCTGACCATAGCCGGCGGCTTGGGTATGCTGGTGGTTCTCACCAAGGGGTTGAACGCCCTCACTTTCACCAATTTGGCGGTCCTGGTTGGTGCCGGTTTCGGCTCCATGTATGCCCTGGACGCACTGGGGCGGATGGCTCAAGATGAGCGACTCTCCGACGGCGAGCGGGCCGGCAAGCACATCAAGGCCTTGTTGATAGTCGGCATTTTTACCCTATTGGCCACCAGGCTCTTCGGCAACTTGGGACTGGCTGCCATTTCAGCTTGTGTCATGGTTTCTGCCTTTACGCAGTTGCCGGCTTGCGCTGCTTTGTTCTTTGGAGCAAGGCTTATGGAGCAGGCTTTCGCCGCGGCGCAGGTATCTAATGTGACCGGCATCAACCTGCAACATTCCTATGTGAGTGCGGCGCAGTACCTGGGATTTTTTGTGGTTATGGCTGTAATGGTTATGATTCGCTACAACAAAGAACGGCGCATTGATGCAGCAGCCATTGCCTTGCTTGCTACCTTTGGTACCGGCCTGGCCAGTTTCTTCTTGCATGCCGAACCGGCCGCCGGTTACCTGGTTGCCCTGGGTGTGGCCGGAGTTGTGGGGGCAGTTCTTTTGCAAACCTTCTTTGGTCGCAGCCCTGAGGATGAAGCGCGCTGCCTCTCCGTAATTTTGATTCCGTCCCTGGCCGGGTCTTGCGCCGTACTCTCCGGTGGGCTGGTGGCGTCGGGGTTGACCGCTTCCATGGAAGAGCGTTTGACTACGCTGGCTGTTTTAGCCGGGCTGACTGTGGTCTTGCTCCTGATTTCCCACTTCTTCGGAAAGTCAACGACCGATTCTGTAACAGTCGCGGGAGACTAGTCGGGTCTCGGGGCTGCCTTCTTCGGTTTCAGAAGAGAGCAAATACACTTCTACCAGGCAAGTGCGATTGTCTCTGGCTATCTCCTTTCTTTCCAGGCGGCGTTTGATTGGTTTCAGTCCGGCCTTTCCCAGAATCTTCATATAGGCGAAGTTGCCTTCGATACGGGAGGAAAGCTCCACCGGGTAAGGAAGGTTGTTCTTGAGTCTCAAATCCTGGCTGCCGTACCAGACCGTGGCATCGAGGCCGGGGGCTACTGAACTGACGGGGCGCACATGATTGCTTCTTTCCACAATGTCGAGGCCTGAGAGCAAAGCCAGTTGATAGAGATTGGAAGAAATGAGGCAGATGCCGCCGCCGCTAGTGGCAATGCGATCATTGCCCAGGTAGCCCGGGGCCGGGACATAGCCACCCCTGCTGGTACGCTCACCCAGTTTCTGATTGAAGGAAAAGGTTTGCCCGGGCTTAATGACTGTTCCATCCAGTCGGGCCAGGGCGCTGGCGAAATTCTGGCGATGGGGAGCGGAATAGGCGGAGAGGTTGATGCTTCTTCCCGCCAGTTCGGTGGCGAAGGGGTGCGTGGCAAAGTGAAAGGTTAGAAGAGCGGGAATGAGCAGGGCAAGAAAAATATTGCCCGGCTTCTGCCAACTTTTTCTTTGCCCGCTTTTCACTCCTGCTTACCTTACTCGCTGATGGTCAGTTGATCGAGGTTGGAGAGACCTTTGATGGCGCGGGTGTACATGCCTTCCATATTTACGGGAGCGACGTTCACTTTGCCCGGTAATTCCATGCGCAGAAGGGTGGAGAACTCCGACTTGCCTGATTTGAGATGGGAACCGAAGAAGACAATCTTGTCATCGAGGATGTCTTGATGTGTCCACCAGGGCACTTCCCAATCTCCCTGCACGTGATTTTCTTCCTCTACGGCATCTTCTTTGGCGGCGTTTTCTACCACTTCGGCGCCGCTCGGCAGGGCTGCTTCCACGATAACGTAAGGAAGCGAGCGAGGAGTTTCCACCAGCACTTTCATCAATATGGTCTCACCGGCCTTAATCTGTCCGCCTGCGATTGGTTCCGCTTTCAGGTGGATGGTACCGTCGGCGGTATTGGCGAGGGGCTTCAGCCGGTAGAATTTTCGTTCCATTTTCAGGTCTTGGGGCAGGTTGTCTACACCGGTCTGGCTCTTGCCGACCAGATTTTTGAAATAGCTGGTCTGGTTGCAATAGTAGAGACGGCTGCCATCGTTACGCAAGGTGACTTTACTTGCCTCTTTTGTGGACGGCAGGTTGAGCAACTTCTCTGGCCCGTAGCGATTGGAATCGCTCAAACTGATACCGTTCACCAGGCATCTGAAGCCGTCCATGCCCTCCGGGCTGAGAGAGGCGGCTCTATCGGCTGCTCGGGCTTTCAATTCCTCCAGAAGCAGGGCTTTGAATACGGCTGCCGTGGCTTTCGTCGTACCCCAGCCTTCCTTGCCCCTGGTGAGCAGGAGCCAGTTTTTAACAAGCTCAATCTGTCCGGAAAGTTCCGGCCGCACTTCCACCAGTGCCGTCATTGCCAGCGCTGTGCTTTCTTCGGGAGTGAAGCGGTAGGGGTAGTAGCTCTGCTCCTTGTCACCGATGAAGGCTGCCAGTCGTTTTGAATATTCCCAGTCGATGGTAGCCTCAGTAGTATTGGCTATTTCCATGAGGCGATTGAGGGCGCTGGTGGCATGCTCTCTCTGACCAAGGTTGTTGGCGGCGCGTGCATAGTAGGCGATGGCCTCGACGGGCATGGTCTGGAACTGCTCAGGCTCTCGCAGATAGCCGAAGGCTTCCTTGAGGAGCGCTTGAGTATTGGCCTCCTGACCGGCCGCCTTATCCTTGTACAAGCTTCTGGCATAGAGCATGTAGCTCATGTCCACCAGGCGGGCTCTATCCTCATAGGCATCCTTGAGACGTTTGGGGTCTTTCAGTTGCTTGAGCATCTCTTTCAAGCTGTTGTCCGTCCACTTGCAGGCTCGCTCCATGGCTGCGGCATCGACGGCATAGCCTGCTTCCGAGAGCAGTTTCATGCCTTCCATGACGTAGGCGGTCAGATAAGGTCTCGACTCATCACTCTGCCACCAGCCCCAGCCACCATCACCGTGCTGGTAGGAAGAGAGCTTTTGCATGGCTTCCTTGTAGACGGTATCGAAGCGTTTCTTGTCGCTGGCGCTGAGCGGCACCGACAATTGTTTATTCAGTTGCATCGCCACTATTGACGGTACCAGTCTGCTCATCGTCTGTTCGGTGCAGCCGTATGGGTAATCGATGAGAGCGGAGAAGTTGCCCAGCACCGGACCGATGGTTGAGCCGGCTACACCGAAGCTGCGTTTTATGGTTCCGGGGGCGGCATCCACTGCCTCCGGCACTTCGATAGCCCTTTCGATGTCGTCTTTAGTCATCATGCCGGCGCGCACCAGACTGACTGCTATGCCCATGGGTTTGACGCTCACGGTGCGCTCCAGGGCATCGGCCGCTGTCTGCCCGATGGCCGTCAGCTTGATGGTTGTCTCACCGATAGTGACTGCTTCTACGTTCCAACTGAAACGTTTGGCGCCGTCCGGCTCGATGGTCAATGTTTGAGCCAGGGGCAGGGTGGTCATGAGGTTGCTGCCCATGGTCAAATTGATTTTGACGGTCTGCGGCTTCTTCGTGTAGTTGTGGACCACGGCCGTGACCAGACCCTGGTCGCCCTGGGCAAAGAAACGCGGCAGAGCCAGTCTGGCAATTATGTCCTGGGTGGAGATTACCTTGGCTATGGAGGCTCCCACATCGCAACCGGCCGTGATACCACGCACGGTGGCCCGCCAGGTGGTCAAATTGTCCGGCAGTTTGAATTTAACTACGGCTTTGCCTTCGGCGTCGGTGACCAGGTTGGGGAACCAGGCGGCAGTATCTTTGAAATCTTTGCGCACCCGCGGTTCCAGCTTGTCTGGTCCACCCGAATATTGTTCGGGGAAGGAGCAGAGGGTGGTTACCCAGTTGGAAATGCGGCTGTAGAAGAATTTCCGGATGTCTTCAGCGGTTTCCGGGCGGATGGCATAGATGCTTTCATCTACCACGCCCAGTGACACCTCCGCTCCCGCTGCCGGCTTGCCATCGGCGGTCAGGGCCCGGATGGTATAGACGGCATCGTCGCCTGGTTTATATCTTTCTTTGTCGGTCTCAATGGAGAGCTTGAGGAAGTGATTGTCAGGGCTGACCATGACTGGTTCTTCCTGTGAATAAAACTGGCGTTTCTTGCCTACCACCGACACGGTTACGTAGAAGTTGGGGGCGTAATTCGGCTTGATGTCCACTTCTACTACTTGCGCTGAAGATGTTAGCGGCACTACTTTCAGCTCATGCAGTTTGTAGCCTTCCACGCCCACCAATGCTTCCATGCCTTCCTTACCGGTGAAGGGTCCGCTTATTACAAGGCGAGCCTTATCACCGGCTTTGTAGACTTTCTTATCGAGCTTGACTGTGAGTGGTTGTTTGTCGGCTTCTTTCTCGGAAAAGAAAAACGGTTTCTCACCGGCGGCTACCCAGATCGAGGTGGTATCGACGACTTTGTGGTTGCCGTCGTCCTGCGCTTCTGCCACTACGTAGTAGCTGTCCGAAGGCAGTTGATTGCCGATGGCTGCTTGTAGATGGGCGCGTCCGGCACTGTCGGTGGTGACAGTTTGCTCAACCACCACCTGATCCGGTTTGTATTCTTCCTTAATGCGGTCGTAGGGAAAGCGCATCACTTTCACTTTGACCGGTTTGTTGGCAACAGCTTTGCTGTCATAGGTGAGGGCGCGAATGTTTACGGAAAGTGCCTCCCCGGCTCTCACTACCCAGGAGTCCGGATTGACGAGAAGCACAAAGTTGCCTGAGGATTCCGGCACATTGCCGCTGGAGACCACGGAAAGGCGGCTTATATCCGTTACTTCCGCCTCGATTTTCAGTTTCTTGTCCTGGAAGATCGAACCGATGGGGCCGCTGGCCGGCATGGTGGGAGCGGTGGTCTCGAATTCAACAATTGCTTCGCCGTTTTCATCGGTAACGGCAAAGCCTTCTTTCAGAAAATCACCGGAAGAGCTTTCGTAATCGCTGCCTTCCCAATCATCAAAGAAGCCGCAGTACTCCGGTCTATCCATGAGCTTGTAGCGCGAGGCCCAGTCGGTGGATGAATAAATGCTGTACTTGACTCTGGCTCCGGCCACCGGTCCGCCGAAGTAATAAGTGGCTCGCACTTTCGCCCGGCCCTTTTCACCCATGATGACTCGGTCTGAGAGCGGTTCTACTTCCACCTGATATTCCGGTTTGCGGTACTGAGCAACTTCAAAAGATTGATAGCTGGTATGTCCGTCACCGTAGGCAATCTGTACCTGATATCCGCCGGTCTTGCCGTCTGCCGGAATGTCTATCAGTCCTGAAAAAGTGCCGTGTTTGCTGGTTTTCAGGTTGAGGGTCTGGATGGCATTATTATCGGGATCTTCCACTGTAATGGCCAGGTTTTGTCCGGCTCCGGCATTGCTCAATCCGTTCTCGCCCATCAATCTGGCGATGCCTTTGAACATAACTGTCTGACCCAGCCTGTAGACCGGTCTGTCGGTATAGAAATAAGTCTTGTGTAGGTCGCTGTCGGCGCGCCAGTAGTTGTAGCCGCCGTATGCTCTATGGGCACCTTTGACGCCGGTGACGATCACATCAAAGCCCAGTTTCTTTCTCAATTCTTCCGTCAGGGGCAGGTGGGCAATGCCGTCCGCGCCCGTACCGGCCTTGACTCTTGCCTGAGGGGATGTACCTTCCACCCTTTCGAAGAGGGCTACATTTACTCCCGATGCGCCTTTCAAGCTGGTGAGGTCCACCGCTCTCACCACGGCTTCCCCGGGGGCGTGCTTGATCACCAGGCCGATGTCGCTGACTGAGAACCAGGTAATGGCTTTGGCGCCTTCCTTACCAAAGAGGTCTTTTACTTCGCAAACTGTGAAGTAGTCACCGGGCGGTAAGGTTTCATCGAAGGCGAATTCTGCATGGGAGGAGTCGCTCTGGTCTTGCACCAATTTGCGCTTGAAGACCTTCACCGGCTCAGTGCGGGTACCGCTGCTTGCACTTTCAAAGGGATTCTCAAATTTCTTGGAAGAGTCTACATAGAGGGACATGTCGGAGGCGAGAGAGATGCCCCATTTCTGGCTGGTTTTAGCATCAAGAAGGGCGAGCAAGTCACCTTTGTAGACTTTTACCTCGGCTTCTGCCGCACCGGTGGCGTTCACCCAGAAATTAGGCTTGTCCTTGGTGGTGAAGACCCTGCTGTTGGAAGCGATATTGACACTGGGAGAAAGGAGGCTCAGTTTGACGGGTTTCGGTAATTTCGCTACCTTTCCGTCTTCTATATATAGTCCGCGCACCAGTTCTCTGGCAAAGCCGGGTGCTCTTACTTCCAGCATATATTCGCCCACGGGCAGTTGGTCTATGCGAAAGCTGCCGTCGTCGTTCACCCAGACGCCGCGTTCTACCTGGGGGCCGTTACGGGGACCGTTTACCAGAGCATAAACTTTGTTTTCTTTCAGGTTGTAACTGTAGACCCCGAACTGTTTTTTCTCCAGGGCTATGGTGCCGGCAATGGAGCCGGTGGGCGTTTCCAGCATCACGGCGACCAGAGCGAGGGCGAGAATTTGCAGGATGAGAAACTCCCAAGTAAAGAGAGCTGCCAGTGCTGTATCAAGAAAGTTCTTCACTCTTGGTTCACCTGATGACATGGGCCTTTATCCTGTATAACTGGCACGATTCTCTGGGGTTTATACCAGCTTTGAGTTTGCACTGCATTACCTGGTAGTGAGGACAGCTGGCTTCCCCCGGGAGCAACACCGCTCCTTTTCCACCGCTTCTGACCATGAGACCGTCCGTGAGGGGATGCAGGGTAGCGCCGCTCCTCACCGGTTCTACCTTTTCCACTATGGTTACCTGGGCCTTCAAATCCCCCAGTTCAGAGGCTTTCACCGGCGGATAGCGGTATTCTTTGGTGAGGCAATCGACGGTTGTATAAACCGTGGCGGAAACCAGATCGGCCTGTCTCGGACTGATTGAGCCCCAGCAGGCGCGGGTTTTGCCATCTTTGTAGAGGGTCACGAATAGTCCTCTGGCTATCTTCTGGTCGGGAGTGATGTCGAATTCTTTCACCATCTCCGTCAATCTTTTAGGGGAGCTGGAAAAGTGATTGAGCAAAGTGGCGCGGGCGATCTGGTGCAGGGGGGTCTTTTTTAACTTCTTGCTAATTAATGCGTGATGTTTCCCCTTTTCGGGTGCGTTTGCTGGCAGCGGCGCCGCAAGACCGATGCCGGTGCTCGAAAGAGCCAGGGACAGGACTAAAGCGGTACTTGCCAGGTTGAATGGATTCATCGCCAGGTGGTTATTTCACAGGATTAAGCCTATTATGTCTTCCAACTCAGGCTTTCGTCTTGCCTGAAGTGTGAGAATTGCATTGGACCTTTGTGAGGCGGTTGTCATGGTGGCGTTAACTCGTTTGGATGACTGTTTCTTGAGGGGGATTTGGATGAGGCTCCCGGAACCATGAGCATACTAAAAGACGACGCTGAGCCGATAAATAGACGGGGTTTTATTCGCTCGCTCTTTTCTCTGGGAGGCTTGCACGCAGCAACCTCGTCTTGTGATGCCCGGGCAAAGGCGGCATTTGTCTGGTGCGATCTCTTGAACGGCAATGTCGGCTTTCCCACGGGACTTTCTGTGCCCTTTGAAAAGCCGGGTTCTTTGATGAAGCTGGTGGCTGCAGCCTGCCTGGTGGAAGAGAACTTGCTGAGCCAGAACGAAAAGTTTGAATGCACCGGCACCTTTGCCGTGGGTGGAAGAGTTGCCGGTAAAAGGGATACCTCGGTGCACTGCCAGTTTGCTCATGGCAAAGTTGATTTAGTGCGGGCTCTGGCGGTTTCCTGTAATTGTTTTTTCGCACAGGCAACCAGCCGTCTCACCAAGCGCACCTTCCTTGCTAAAGCCAGGCAACTTGGTCTGGCTTCTCCAGTAGCCGGCCGTCGCGGTGGAGTTTTCCCGGAGAGTGAAGGTGCTTCCGGGCAGTCTTCTCTGCCCTACGTACTTGGCCTGGCTGAGGACTTCAAGCCCAGTTGTCTGCAACTGATGCGTATGGCTGCCTTGATTGCCGTCGGTCCTGAAGGTAAGTTGCCGGTCTTGCATAGCAGTGAAAATTTTACCCTCGTAGAGAAAGAGAAACCATTGAGCGTTGGTCTTACCAGTCAGGCTCGAGAAGTACTGGTTGCCGGTATGCGACATTGCGTGATGGAAGGCACGGCGCGGAAATTGGACACCCAGGACAAGCTGAAAATTGCGGCTAAAACCGGGACGACGCCGCACGGGAAAACATTTCAATCGCACATCATCGGTTTCTTTCCGTTCGATAAACCGCGCAATGCTTTTTGCTTGTTTGCTCCTGCCGGTACTTCGCAGGATGCGGCCGTACCGGAAGCGCGTGAAATTCTTTTTTCCACCACATGGTGAGTGCTTGAATGGGCATTCATCGGCAACTCCTTTATGTGCTGCTGGTGGTGTTTTCCATCTTTCTTGCACCGCCCGTACATTGTCTTGATGCGAGGGTGAGGGTGCAGCTCTTTGCCAGTAGCGGTAATGCAGACTCCGGCGGAGCCGTTGAATACACACTTTCGCCGCCATTTCGAGTGGTTGCGCCACTGCCATTGTCTGTTTTGACGGGCGATGACTGGCATCTAGTTCTAGATAGTGCTGGCCATCAAGTTCGACTGCGTCCGAGCGCAAAAGGTGCCCTTAACGCCAGGGTGAGACAGGCTGGTTTGAGTGGCGCCGAACTGCAATTGGCTCCTCTGGGCAAACCCCTTTCTTTGCATGTCGTTAGCGCTGGTATAGCCAAGAAGACCAGGCTAATCAATGCCAGTGTGTTTCTGCGCTTTAGCGGCGGCGGCTTAAAAATGATCGCCGAATTGCCGACAGCGGACTATGTGGCCGGTGTGGTTGGTTCGGAGAGTCCACCGCAGTTTCATCAGGAGGCACTAAAGGCGCAGTCGGTGTTGGTGCAAAATTGGTTGTCTTGTCGTGACTCAAGGAAAGTTATTGCCGATGATACCAGCACCATGGCCTACCTTGGGTCGGATTATGCAAGAACTCAATGCCAGGAGGCTGTGCGAGCCACTCTCTCTTCCCAACTTCGGGAGCGTGTCAGCCGGCGCTTGCTCAAACCTTATTTCCACTCCACTTGTGCCGGTCGGCTCTCAACGGCGAATTTGTTTCAGGGTAAGCCCGGTTCTTCGGCCAGACCGGCTACCTGTCAGACATGTCAGGCTTCTCCCTTTTACTTGCAGCACCTGGAGAAGGTGTCGGTGGCCGAAGTTGAAAGAAAGCTGTCTCTGGAGCTTCTGCACATCGATGAGTGTGATGCTGCGGGGCGTCCGCTAAAGGTTTCTGTGAGGCAGCGCGGTCGTGTCAAGATAGTTAGTGGCTACAATCTGTGGCTTTTGATTGGCCAGAAATTGGGTTGGGGTGTCGTGCCCGGGCTTGCCTATTCCTTTGAAAAGCAAGGCGGAACCTACCTCTTTCGCTCGCGCGGTGCCGGTCACGGCATTGGCTATTGCCAGTGGGGCGGACATGGTTTGGCTGTGAAAGGTAAGAACTATGTGGAAATTTTGCGTTTCTACTTTCCTGATGCCGTACTTTCTAACAAGGCGAAGTTAGGATGAATCAGTATGCTGATAGCAAAAATGGTAGTCTTAGAGGCGTGATGAAGTCGCGAAGGTCCTTGAGCCCTATGGGTGCTTGCTGCATGCACAGGTCTAGGAGTTTGATTGGTTGAGAGTCTTGTTTTATGCCTAAGCGCACATGCTGAATGGCTGTGTAGAGCATTAAGTATTTGTGGCTGCAACCCTGGTGTATTTCCGCCACGAAGGTGATGAAATCTTCCAGATCGCTTTGCTTCGTTGAACTAGATACTAGCCTCTCATTTTGCCTTTGCATGCTTTTTGACTGCTCATCCGCCTGCGCTGATTCTATCGTTTGATAGCGATCTCCAGGTCGTCTATAGATCCGATTTTCTAACTCAAGGAGCGTAAGTGTGGCGTTTACCTTCGGTGCCGATAACCCCGTCAGCAAGCAGATTTGCTCGGTTGTCGGGAGCTTTAAAGTAGCGATTGCTTGGTAGACGAATTCATCCCGGTTGGCGGTCTCTTGATTCAGGTCTTGCTTTTGCTTGAGAGTGGTGTCCCGGTCTTGGTTTGAGCTATCGTGTTCCAGATCCTGGGCTGGATTGTTGTGTTCCATCTCCTGGTCTGGAGTGTTGTGTTCCAAATCCTGGACTGGGTTATTGAGTTCCAGGTCCTGGTCTGAGTTATTGTGTTCTTGCTTCTGGCTTCCCCCGTCCGCAAGTTTTTCTTCCAGCTCTTGATTGCGGGATTGTCCATGCTCTCGCTCGTGGGTGCTCCCATGATTCTGTTGCACCTCGTCATTGATAGCATCGACTTCTTCAGTGCTGGGGTGTTTCCATCGCGCAGTTGCCAGGCTTCTCTTGTTAAAGAGGGGTAGGAAATTTCCAGATTCTGTGACGAAGTCGCTCGGGTCGCATTGTGAGTTTAAAGTCCAAAATAGGCTCTTGAAGATGCGCTGAGCTGTTGATTGCGCAACTTGAGCCAATTGGCTGTATGCAAAGGCGCTTGAAATGTAGCCGTTTTCGAAGAGCCAAATGGCTCCCATCCAGGGTCTGATCTTCTTTATTTTATGGAAGAAGGTGCCTGCCGTAAACCAGTATGGCTTTCGGCACTGAAGACAGCGTCCCACTCTCGATCCTTTGGTTGCCTCTATCGTGGTCGAATGGCAGTGTGGGCACATCAACAACGCAGGATCTGAGAGGTTTTTCTGTAATGCTTCCAGGCACGATTCCTCAGTCGGATACTGAGTGGAGAATTCAGCCCAGGCTTCCTCCATCATCTGTCTACGAGCCTGTTGGCTCATTCCGACTTTAGTACGATTGCTCCAATCTGTCACTGCCATGGCATTTTTCCTCCAGAACTTACTTTAATAACGTAAGCAAGTGGGAAAAAGTTCAACGCCACATTTCGAGGCAGGCTTTAGCCTCTGACGAGTAAGCTCGCTCAGGTTCAATCGTTGACGATTTAAGAATGCGGCGAGATTCTAGATCGTTGACAATATAGGAATGCGACTAAAGGTTCGATCGTTGACGATTTAAAAATGCGGCGAAATTCTAGAGCGTTGACAATATAGGAATGCGACTAAAGGTTCGATCGTTGACGATTTAAAAGTTCGGCGCAATTCTAGAGCGTTGACGATTTAACTTCGAACAAGAAAGTGGGCGAGGCAACAATATTAGTCTTTGGGTTGTCAAAAGTTGCCGGGGCTTGCTTCTAGCTTCGTCATCTCATCTGGAGTTAGAGTTTCCACTCCTGAGTAAGTGTACTTCAGTCTGGCCTCCTCATTACCCGCGATACTATTGAAAATATAGACTGAGACTTCCAGCTCCGCGCCTGTCGGAATAAGGAAGCAGGGTGGTGGTGCAAGTGGGCAGGCTACCGCCAAACCATCTAAGGGACCGCCCACTAGCTCTACTTTTACTTTGGTTCTTGTGCCATTAATGAAATACATTTCTGTTCCTCATGCTATTGCGCCCACAAACTCTCTTACTTTTCTGGTCCACTTTCTGATACGTTCATCTGTCTTATGGGGCTGATTTACTTCGTCCAGAACCAGACCTGTGAATTTCCCTTCTATCAACGACTCCGAGTGCTCAAATTCGAATCCATCGGCGCTGATATCGCTGGCAATGATGCGCGCGCCTCGCTCCCTGACTTTGTCGTAAAGTAATTTCATGGCGCTTACAAAGTTGTAGCAGTAGCCGACTTGATCGCCCAGACCAAAGAGAGCAGCGGACTTTCCCGTTAAGTCTAGGGTGTCTAAGATCGGCAATGAGTTTTGCCAGTCGTCCGTCAGTTCACCGTCTCCCCAGGTTGAACCGCCCAAGATCAGAAGATCAGCGTCGACGAATTCTTCTTTTTTGACTCCGTAAATATTGCGACATTCCACTATCAATTCCGGAAGGTTTTCGCCTATGCGTCTGGCTACATCCTCTGTGGTTCCAGTTTGAGTGCCGTAAAAAAGTTTCCCGATCATTCTTTTGTCTCCATGCTTTAGTTTTTCTTCCGGCGGCAAAGCCAGAGCTGCTCTCTGTAGAGAACAGTTCAAGGACGCAAGTTGGCCTTGGCTGAGGCAAAGCAGAACTATGCGCCTGCTTTAATCGACAGATTCGATTCCGTTGGGCGAATTAGTTGCTTAATCGCCAGAAAGATTGGATTTTTTAAGTGAAAATCGTTTTCGATTTTGCTCCATACTGTTGAGAATTAGTCTCAATAAGTTGGAGCAAGACTACTCCCCTTTGCTATTAAAATCAAGCTGTGTTTCTAAAAAGATTCATGAAAGAAGTGGGTTTTATAGCGTTGGCAGCGTTCTCAATTAAGTTCTATAGCTGGAAACTAGTCGCAGTAATTGCTTCCGATTCAGAACGGTCTCTTCCGCCTGAAGGGGTGCCATAAGTTGTATGATCATGAGCCTGTTTAACCCGATTTTCTGCGAGGTGTTTATGCAATCTCAGGCGATAAAGTTTGCTTCTGCCAGAGCTAATCTCTTTCAGGAATCGGTGATTCGCGAAATGTCGAGACTGGCGGCGCAGCACAAGGCCGTCAATTTGGCGCAAGGTTTGCCTGATTTTCCCTGTCCACCGGAATTAAAGGAAGCGGTAACCAGAGCCACTCTTGATAATGTCAATCAGTATGCGATTACCTGGGGCGATAAGTTTCTCAGGCAGGCAATCGCCGAGAAGGCTGCGCGCTTCAATGGTATAAAAGCTGATCCGGAAACGGATATTACCGTCTGTTGTGGGGCTACGGAAGCCATGGTTGCCACTATGATGGCACTGGTGGATCCCCAGGAGGAAGTAATCGTCTTTGAGCCCTTCTATGAGAACTATGGTCCGGATGCCATTCTCTCCGGTGCGGTACCTCGCTATGTGCGTATGAATCCTCCTGATTGGAGTTTCGACGAGCAGGAACTAGCCCGGGCTTTCAACGACAAAACCAGAGCGATAATTATAAATACCCCCCATAATCCCACCGGCAAGGTTTTCAGTCGGGAAGAATTGAATGTCATAGCCGGGCTCTGTCAGAAATGGGGAGTTCTGGCTCTGACTGACGAAATCTACGAGCATATTCTTTATGATGGCAGGGAGCACATTTCCATAGCCTCCTTGCCTGGAATGGAAGACTTGTCGGTGACTATCAATTCTCTTTCCAAAACTTACAGCGTGACGGGCTGGCGTGTGGGTTGGGCCATAGCCAGACCGGAATTGACCCTGCCCATTCGGAAGGTGCATGACTTTCTGACGGTGGGTGCTCCGGCTCCTTTGCAGAGAGCTGGAGTGACGGCGGTTAATATGCCTCAGTCTTATTATGATGAACTTAAGCGGGAATACGAGGAGAGGCGCCGCTACATGCTAGAGACCCTCGAGCAGATTGGGATTGAATATTACATGCCTCAGGGGGCTTATTATGCCTTCTGCGATATCTCCAAGTTCGGTCATAAGAACGATCTGGCTTTCACCAAATACCTGGTTAAGGATATTGGCGTGGCTGTGGTCCCGGGTGGCAGTTTCTTTGGCGCCGACAATCCACTGAAGCATAAGTATGTGCGCTTCTGTTTCTCCAGGCAGGATGAAACACTTAAAGCGGCTCGGGCGCGCCTACAGGACCTGAAGCCTCTCTAAAGCCTCTCTCTGAAGCCTCTACGAAGCCCCTCTCTAAAGCCCCTCTGAAGAAACGATTGGAGAAAATCCTACTTAGTCTTTCCGGCCATTCGTCGGCAGCGCTCCAGATAGAGTTTGTGCTCTGGTACCGCCGGCAGTGTATCGTAAAGACTTTGCCAGCATCGGGAAGCTAGCTCATAGTCTTTTAGTTTTTCCAAACGGCGACCTATGATAAAGAGGGTGCTGGCATTCTTTGCCGGCTCCTCCAGAAGTTTGCTCATCCAGAGTTTGTATTGGGCTACGGCCTGCTCTTTGCTCTTGCTTTCCGTCAGAATGCTGAGATCCTTAAGACGATCGCTGGCCGCTCCTGTCTTTCTGGCTTGTTCAAGAAATCTTTTGGCCTGGTCGCCTTTATTTGCTTCCAGGGCGATCGATGCTGCCAGGAGCAAGCAGTCAGTGTCTTGAGAGTTAAGGGCCAGGGCTCGTTCTATAGCTTCATATGCCTTTCCCTTGGACTCAAGTTCCAGATGGGTTAGAGCCAGCAAGTAGTTGATATCCAGCGGCGTGACAATCCAATCGTCGAAATAGACGTGGTTGCCTCTGTGCTTACCGGTTTCCGCCGTAAACTTTTTTGCAATCAGCATGCGTCCGCTTTTCAGTATTTTTTCGTAATCACTGATCGCTGCCGAAGCGGCGCCGTCCAGTCTTTTAGCTTCGGCATGGAAATAGAGAAGAGTGGCATTGCCAGGTTCTCGTTTCAGGAGAATTTCCAGTTCGTTTGCTGCCGGTTTATACCTACCCAGATTCAGCAGAATTACGGCTTTGGTAAAGCGCGGGGAGGCCCGTTCGGGGTATTGTGCCGTCACCAGGGAGGCCACCTGCAGGGCTTCCTTCAGTTTGAGCTGGTCTCTCATTTCAAGCGCCTCGGTCAGTCGGCGAAGCCCGCCATAATGCTTTTCCAGCTGCTGTTGTTTTGCTTCGGTGCAGGCTGTTCGATGCTTGCTGGCTGTAAGAAGGTTGGCGGCATCACTGCCTTCGTCATTATATTGAGGCTCAATTTTATTCACCGCCAGGCACTTCTCAAGATCGGCTATAGCCGGCTTGAGATTGTTGCTGAGAAGTGCAATGAAGGCTCTGCGACTTAGGGCTTCCCGGCATTGCGGAGCGGCCCTCAAGGCCTTCTCTAGATAGTTTTTGGCTGTGCCGGGTTGCTTCAGGTCAAAATAGGCTGAGGCCAGGTCCGTGAGTAGCGGTGCTGAATCCGGTGCTTCTTTCAGAGCTAGTTTAAGATAATGCAGTTGCTTGCTTGGCTCATGCAAGTCCACAAATTTTCCGGCCTGGGCATAATTGGCGAGCGCTTTCATGGAGGATATGTCATCGACTCTCGCCTGGGCTGCGCCGCTGCCACTTAAGGTAGCGAGAAGCAGCAGTACCTTGCCCCAGCGCCTGCTTTCGGTATGGGTGCTGCTTTCGCCCTTCCTTAATTCGCCCCTTTTTCGATCGCATTCCGGGCTGCCGATAGTGATTTTGTCCTTGCTCAACGTTTTCCGGGCTCCGGTTTCGGCAGGCTGAACCAGAATGTCGAACCTTTACCTTCCAGACTGTGCACCCCGATTTCACCACCATGGGCCTCCACCAGGGCTTTGCAAATAGAGAGGCCCAGCCCGCTTCCAGCCAGTCTGTCGGCAGTGCTGAGTCGATTCTTGGCTTGTCCTTGTCTAATTGCCTGGCGCGGCATGTCATGTTCACTGATCTGTTCAAAGCGATCGAAGATGCGCTCTAGAAATTCTTCTTTGATTCCCACACCGGTATCACTGACGGAGACAATATAGCTATCCTCGGTTTCCTCACTTTTAAGTGTGATCTTGCCCCACTTTGGTGTGAACTTGATGGCGTTGCTCAAAAGGTTTTGCACTACCTGACTCATTCGTTCAAGATCTACTTCCACTTCATAGTCTTGACAGCGAAAGCTAAGTTCGATTTGCTTCTCATCAGCCAGTTGCTTCAAGGCTTCCACGGCAGGATAGACCACCGATAAAAGACCAACCCGGCTGATTTGTAATTGAAAGAGTCCTGCTTCCAGTTTCTCCGTATCGAGCAACTGATTGATCAAATTGAGCAGCCTTTGAATGCTCTTTTCGGCACTGTTGATGCGTTCCTGTCCGACGGCGTTGAGATTGCCGTAAGCGCCGGTTTGAACCATGGCCAGGGTGATATTGATTGCCGCTAGCGGGCTGCGTAAATCGTGGGAAATCATAGAAGTAAACTGTTCTCTTCTGGCTCCGGCTTCTTGCACGGCCCTGGCCATATCCTGAAATTCCCTCTCCAATTCGTAAATTTCGTCCTGCCCGCCACTGTTTGCTTGTATGGGGGGAAGCTTGCGATTGGTTTTAAAATACTTTGTGTCTTCGGTTATTTTGAGAATTCGTCTGGCAATACTGCCGAAGAAAAACCAGACCATGACCAAGCTGATCAGCAGACTGCCTATACCATTGGCCGCCATCCATTGCCAGATATTCTCCAGGCTGACGGGGTTCTCTGCGTGGGTCAGGGTTTTCACCCGGTTTGATAAGCGATCGCAGTCTCTGATGAATTGAACTATCTGGGGCTCCAGCTGATTGCGCATATCCAGATTGCTGGAGAAAATCGTGTTGCCGCCCAGGCTGTCACCGGGCCTCAGCTGGTAAGACAACTGGGCCGCTAACTTATCGCTGCGGGCTTTTAGCGCTGCTATGTCGGCTTTCAACTCGGGCAGGGCTTCGGCACTACCGGCCAGCGCTTTGGCCTGCTGCTCCATGGCTTGCAGTGTATCTTTGAAGCGTTTCTCTTCGCTGGGGCTTTCGTGATAGCGCGAGACAATCAAGTAGATTGCCGCATCCGCCATCGAGCGAGACCAGTTGGTCAGAAGCGAGATCATGTCCCGGCCCTGGCCGGCCAATTGCCGCTCTTTCTCCAGGGTGTTCAACTGCCAGGCCAGGGTGGCAATCAAGGAAAGTTCAAACAGTAAGGGAATGAGGGCCAGTGCTATGCCTTTGTGGACAAGTTTCATATTCTTGACCTTTTAGAAATTGCATACTTTCTGACACTCGTGCCGCTTGAGAGAAACGGCACTGTCGCCTGCTCAGTTGGGATCAAAGAGTGCTTTGGCCAGAAGCCCCAGTGAGCCGATACAACACAGGAGCATCAGACCTGCCGGCATTAGCTTTTTGGTTTTGACATAGCGAATTATGAAAACCACGGTCAGGAGCCCGGACACCACAAGGGCACCCATCAGACCCTGTCTGATTTCACTGAGGGAAATCGCGAAACAGGCAGCCAGGGCTATGCCGCTTATGACGCCGGAGATAAGGGAAGCTTTGCTCTTGGCCTTGACAAAGCCCATGATGCCGCCGGCAAAGACGATAATTGCCAGGGCGAGGACGGATATTTTTGCGACTTCCAGCACTTACTTTACCTTCTTATCGCCAGGTCTGCCTTCAATCGGGCATCTTTCACCACCTGGCTCTATTTAGCTTACGAGCGAACTCGCTTATTCTACTTTATTTGCCGCCGGCTGCCACAAGCTCCAGCCTGAGGGCGCGAATGGGCAAGGCGCTGTCCGAACCTTCGCGGAAGGCCGTCCAGGTGCCGCGAGTGTCTATGTGTCCTGGCAATTCCGCCTTGATCCACCAGACCCCCAGAAGGGACTGCCCGTCTTCGCTCATGGCTCCCCGGTATTCAATGGTCTCCAGGCGGGCGTTGCGATACTTTTTGGTGAAGCTGATGGTGGGATAGACGAAGGTGCCTGAAACAAAGGCCTCGCCCAGGGCACAATCATCCAGCATGCTGCCTTCAATATAGCCGCGGCTCTCCAGAAATACGGCTTCGAAGGTGGCGCCTTCCGTCTCGTCTTCATAACCGTACTTACCGAACCAGTTGCCGGCAATGCTATGGGAAACTTCGCTCATTTGCTCATCTTGAATTGGTCGATGACTTCGCCCGCACCGGTTATCTGTTTCACGCTTAAGGTATGTTCACCTATTTCCAGGCTGGTGAAGGAATGCTTGTCCGCCATAAAGTGCAACATGTAGTCGTTGCCGGCTGAGGGATGATAGCTCATGTCCTTTTTGTAGAGATTGGCTCCCCCCGCTCCTGTGACAATATGAATCAGACCTTTCGGGGTGGTTGTGCGGGCTCCGTCGAAATCCATGTCCAGCTTCATTGAACCATCTACTGTACCGTCCGCATTCATGGTCAACTGAGTTTTTCCGGGCAGCGGTGCGAAGGTGAGTGGACGAGTGCGCTCATAGCAATGGGAGTGTCCGCACAGCACCAGATCCACGCCATAGTCCTGCAAGATGTCCGTTATTAGCCGCATGCGCTGCTCCTTACCATGGGGCGCATCGATGCTGAAAGCCGGCTGGTGAAAGGTGACGAACTTCCACATGCCTGACTTCACCGACTTCAAGTCGTTCTTCAACCAGGCGCGGATCTTCTCATCCGACCAGTTCATGTAATAGTTGCCGTCCAGCACTGTCCAGTGACTGTTGCCAAAATTAAAAGAGAAGTTTGCCATGACCGGAAAGGCATCCTGGGCAGATTTGGTAAACAATTTCTGGCGGTTGATGTCGCCTTTCAAGGCCGGGGTGTTGCTACTACCGGTAGTGCTGTCAAAACCATTGAGAGGAACCTGCCAGAAAATAAAATAGGCCAGGGCGTCGGGGAAGCGATCAAGATCGGTGCCCCGCCCGGAAAGGGCGATGTCGTGATTACCCAGGACCGGCACAAAAGGAATCGAGCGCATCATAGAGGCGCCCTGCTTCACTTCATCGCTGTTGTAATAAGGGAAGAAATTGGTCAGGTATTCGCTGAACAGCCCGCGCTGATAGGTGACATCTCCGGGTATCACCACCAGATCCGGGTTCTCCTTCTGGCAGGCTTTCGCCACCTGGCGCTGTCCTTCCGAACCAGCGCCGCAATCACCAAAAACGGCAATCTTGGTCATGGCCTTTTCACCCTGAATTTTGCCGCTGCCGGACTTCTTGCTCTTGGCTTTCGTCTCGCCTTGAGCCGCGGCTTGGGCTCGATAAACTTTACCTTCGGCCTGAAAAAGTGGCTTGCCCTCTTTCTCAATCACATAAGAGAAACCTTCGCCCTCTTTCAGTTGATTGAGGCGAGCACTATAGCGAAAACAAGGTTTCAAGGTCGGCAGGGTGATTTCCCTGATACTGATACTTTCCGCCGGTCTGAATTTCTTCTCTCCGGGAGTTTTATAGCTCACCTTGATGTCGCTCTTCTCCCGGCAGAACCAACAAATGGTGTAGCCACCCGCTTCATGACCGAGTTGCAAATAGGGTTTGACCAGAAAAGGCTGCCCTGATTTTGCCCCGTCCGACAGCGCGTCAAAATCAGGGTTGGCTGCACAACCGCTGGCAAAGAAGAGGCTGAACAAGAGGCAAAGCAAACCCGAAAGCAAAAGACGGCTGTTCGTGTCTTTTGAGCGGTTTGAATTTTCCATCAGCATTGATAAAGACAGCTTTTATAACGGCGGCTTTGACAACGGCAGCTTTGACAACGGCTTCGGGGGTGAATTTAAAAATTTGCCGAGAGGCGGAATTGAACCGCCGACACAAGGATTTTCAGTCCTCTGCTCTACCGACTGAGCTACCTCGGCATTTTGCTTGCATGGCCACTGTTAGCTTGCTTAAACAGCAACCCTGACTGGAGCCTCGAAGATGCCCCAAATCATTACTCAAGGGCGCCGGCCCTTTAGCTTGTTCAATATACCACAGGAGGTTTTTGCGCTTACTCAAGTTGCTCAATTTGCATATTTTCGTTTCAAATAACTTGTCAGAAGAACCCATGCCCGGCCGGAGCGCGCCACTGCCTCTGAATGAAACTTCATTCCGGAAGTATCTAGCGAACCCCGCCGGGATAGGAAATTTCCCCGGCCTGTGAATAGAAATTGACAATACGGTAGCCCTGCGCTTCCTTCTTGACCAGGAAGTTAAGCTCCAGTGGCTGGCTTTTGGGCGGGTAGCCGGTATCTTGCAGGACCAGCACTCCAATGGCTCGAATGGGAATGGAGCCGTCCGGATTGACTGCCAGAGGGGAAACCATCGAAGTCTGAAAGGAGCCGGTGCGCGCCCCCGACTCTACCTGGGCGGCCAGTTCGTCACTCCAGAAAAGCTGCACAAAGGCCTCCGTGGCCGGCGGTTTCATCCAGCTCAAAGCTTCTTTGTGGGCGGCTACTGCCGTTGTCTGTTGGTAGTCCATGGCCCTGGTGAGCCACCATTTGATGAATTCGCAGGCAATATTTGCGGTTTGCTGCGGCGATTCTGCCGGTGGGGGCGGTGCGCCCTGACCAGCCTGTTGTTGCCCGCCGGGCCGTTGTCCCTGACCGGTTCCCTGACCTGCCGCTGCCTGGCCTTTTTGCTGACCAGGCTTCTGCCCTGAACCTGCCGCCTCTTCTTCCTGATTGGAGACCAATCTGTCTTTGCCCGGATCTTTATTGGCGCCGGTGACAAAGATGCCCAATATGCCGATGATGATCAAACCCAAAATGAGTTTGTCCCTCAAAACCCTCTCTAAAATGGCTCGAATTATATCTACCAGCATGAATAGTCTCTATGTCCCATCTCTATAAAAGCCCCTGCGAGAGCAAAAATCAACAGGGAAACTGATGATTCCCCCATGAGTTCTTCTATTATCGCTTGTCAGTAGACCGTCTTTCCTTGCTTTCACATACAATGTTGTTATTGTTGTTGTCGTATTGCTTTATCGAGTGAGGGCATTTCCTTGGATAAAAAGCACGTTGCTCCGGACCTGAAGATTGGAACCGATTCCCCCGGCGGCAGTGACGGCAATCCGTTAGATAGGAAGATAAACGAGGAAACCAGCAAGGCGAATATGGCAGACAGCAGTTTTGAATCGGCGGAGGAAGCCGCACCGGAAGTAGATGAACGGGATTTCCCCCGTGAGATTATTCCCGGTTTTCATCAGGTCAAGCCGGAAACCGCCAGTTCGGCGGTCGGTGCCTCCGGCGCCGTCTATGCCTCCGGCTTTACGACGCGCTCCGGTGCCTCTTCCAAGTACGTAAGCTATACAATCAAATTGCCTTCCGAACAACTGGCGGCTCTGCAAAACATCTGGTTGGAACTCAAAAAGCTATACGGGACTCATTCTCCAGATAAAAGCGGCATGATCCAGCTGGCTATTCAAGATTGGCTCAAGCGCTGGGACGGCCCCGATAAGCAAAAGCTCCTCAATGAACTGCTGGAAATTCGTGAGGACACCCGCCGCAGGCAATACAAAAAGGGCTGAAGCCAACCCGTTTTGAGTAGAGCGTATTTTTTAGAAGGTTATTAGTGTTTGAGGTGGCGGTAGAGGTAATAGCCAAAGCCGCCTACGCAGATAATCACAATCACCAGGTCGAATTTGTGCCAGATGCTGCGGAAAGTTTCCATGTTTTCGCCGAAATAGACTCCTACCCAGGTGAGAAAGTAACACCAGATCAGGGAGCCTATGAAGGTGAAGATATTGAACATGAGGAAGTGAGCTTTCAATACACCGGCTGGAAAGGATATGAAAGTTCTCACCACCGGCAACATACGGCAGACGAAAAAGGTCATGTCGCCCCAGCGATCCACCCACTTTTCAGCCAGCTCAAGCTCTTTTTCCTTGAGAAGAAGATAGCGGCCGTACTTGGCCAGAAAAGGACGGCCGCCGTACATGCCGAGCAAATAGGAAGGAATAGAGCCTATCACGCAACCAATGGCGCCGGCCAGGGCCGCCAGGTGGAAATTCATTTTGCCCTGTTGCACCAGGATACCCGCTGTGGGCATGATGGCCTCGGAGGGCAGGGGAATGTTGGCCGATTCAATAGCCATCATGATGACAACAGCCAGGTAGCCTCCCTGGGCGACTGAATCTTTGATCCACATTAGAATCGGATCGATAAGTTGATGTAGCACTTTGTATATCCCCGCGCCGTCCGGCGCATACTGAGCAGGTCTTGGGCTCTCATTTCCAGCAAAAGCGGCTGGTTCGATAGGTCAAGATCTGGTGATTCTAGCGCTTTAGTGAAACTTTCCCTTTAGACAGCTCTTAGCAAGAGGGGAATATAATCTAAGCTATGACAAAGTACTTCACTATCGCCACCGCCGGTCATGTGGACCATGGCAAGACCAGCCTGCTGAAAGCGCTCACCGGCGTCAATCCCGACCGCTTGAAGGAAGAGCGAGAAAGGGAGATGACCACGGATCTCGGCTTTGCGCCGCTATTTATA
This sequence comes from Candidatus Obscuribacter sp., assembly GCA_016712465.1. Taxonomy (GTDB): domain Bacteria; phylum Cyanobacteriota; class Vampirovibrionia; order Obscuribacterales; family Obscuribacteraceae; genus Obscuribacter. The sequence goes on along the minus strand of JADJQZ010000001.1, from coordinate 4,856,517 downwards.
AAAGCGGCGGCAGACTCTCAGCCGCCTGCCGAAGATATAGTAGTTGGCTTCATCGATGTTCCCGGACATGGCAAGTTTCTCAAGAATATGTTGGCCGGTGTGGGTGGTTTGCATCTGGCACTGCTGGTGGTGGCGGCTGATGAAGGCGTCATGCCCCAGACCTTGCAGCACATTAAAATTCTCAGCCTCCTTGGCGTGCGGCAAGTGCTCCTGGCTATCAGCAAAATAGATCTGGCGCCGGAGCAAGTGAAGAGTGTCGGGCAGTCTACCGAAGCCCTTCTGGCCCTCTACAATATGCAGGCCCTGGCCGTGCAGCCGGTCTCGGCCGTGAGCCTGAACGGCATCGACGCCCTCAGCCATACCCTGGCCGGTTTGCTCCTGCAATTGCACTGCAACAGCCCGGCAAAAGCCGAACTGGCTGCATATTTGCCCGTGGACAGGGTCTTCAACAAAAGCGGTTACGGCAAAGTAGTAACCGGTACTCTGGTGGAGGGTTCAATCAAGGTGGGAGACAGTCTCACCCTCAGCCCCGGCGCCATTCCGGCTCGTGTGCGCGGGCTCGAGACCTTCGGGCGCAAATTGGAAGCAGCCCATGCCGGTCAACGCCTGGCTGTCAATCTGGCCTTTAAGGATGAGCCCAAACTCAGTCGTGGCAGCGTCCTCAGCACTTTGCCCTGTGCGCCGGCTTTCACTTTGCTAGTCACCATCGAAGATCTGGGCGGTCTTGAATATTTTGGCGAAGATGGCGGTGCGACCGCGGCCTCCCTTGATCCGGAGCGTGCTTCCTCGACCGGTTCGAAGCTCAAACCGCAGCCCGTAAAGCTCTATCATGGCACCGCCGAGTATCCGGGCTATCTGCGCTGGCTGGAGCCCGCTGCCTGTACCGCTGAGTTCTCCGGAGAAAAAGAAGATCTCCCTGCTAAAAAAAGGCGGGCTCTCTATTTCGCCCAGATTGCCCTGGATGAGCCGGGCTCAGTGCGGGCCGGCGATCGCTTCGTCTTACGCTATGGCGACCATGGTATTGCCGGTGGTTCTATTCTCGGCGCCGATCGACCGCACTGGTTCAAGCGAGCCGACATACAACCATTTCTCTCCCTGCTCTCGGCAGGGCAGTATGCCGGAGCCGTTCGCTTCGTCTTACAGAAGCACCCCCAGTTAGCCCTGAAGGCGGAGCAAATGCACTGGTTCCTACCCCAGAGCGAAGCTTCTGCGGCCCTGGCGGCTGCCCTGGAAGGTGCCGAAACGCCATCGCCAGTGGAAGATACAAGCTTGAATGTGGCCGCTAAAAAGCTCGCTGAATACTACTATCACCCCCTGCCCATGGCCAGGTTGGAGAAGAAAGTCACTGCCTATGTGCTTTCCAGCCTGGCGCCGGAAAGCCAGGCTGCCGCTTCCATCTCGATTGAATCGCTGCGGCAGAAACTATGCCCCTTCCTTGACCGCAGTTTCCTGCCGCTCCTCACCGGCGAAGTACTGACAGGCAAACTTGTGCAGCGCCAGGGCGACAAGCTTGTGCCTTTGGCACGGGCTTCCAGTGGTGCCGGAGCGGACAAGAAGCGGCAAGTGCTGACCATACTGGAGGCACAGCCGGTGCTGGAATTGAGCGAGCTGGCTAAACAATGCGGGCTGGCCGAGCGCGCCTTGAAAGAGATCATGGATGAGCTTTCCACTGCCGGCGAAGCTGAGATTGTTTCCTATGAATTTGCCGCCAGCCGTAAAACCATAGAAGCCGGTCACCGCCTCCTGGGCAAACTCTGGCAGGCACGTCGCGATATCTCCCCCTCGGAGTTTCGGGAAGCCATGCAGGTGAGCCGCAAGTACACCATGGCCCTGCTTGCCTATTACGACGACCACCAGATTACGCGCCGGGTCGGTAATGGCCGCATGCTGCTGAAGGCGCCGCCTAAACAGTAGGTCTTTCTTTCAGAGAGATTGCCTTCAGTCGCGGGCGATAACGATATGATCGCTTGCCTGTCCGAAGCATTTGCCATGGCTGTCTCTGGCCCAGAGGCGCATCTGGTAGATGCCCAGAGCCGGGAACATGTCGGCCGTCAATTTGATTTGACCTTTGACCTGGGGCAGTTCTATGGTGCGGCCTCTTACTTTCGAAGGCTCAGTGCTGTTCTGTTCTTCGAAGAGTAGATTGGCTCTGGTTATTTCTGCCATAGCAGTGGTGGCATTTTTTATATTGGAGACGTCGTAGTCTACCGTGGCACCCTTGCCCACATGCAAATAGCCCTTGCTGCCCAGATAACCGCCACCCGCGAAGTGAATCTGCGGCAAAATTTGTTGAGGTTTCAGCACTTCCACCCTGGTGAGGGTCGCCTTCATGCCGTGCGGCAATTTTAAAATAAAGCCATGGCTGTCTCCACCTAGAGACCATTCCGGTAAACTGCGCAGAGGCAGAATTACTTGCAGTTCTTGATTGGCCAGACTACCGTCACTGAGGGTGGTGGCAGGCAGGTGGGCATGGGTGCGGCAACGCAGTTCGTAACTGGGCACCAGGTCATTGGTGTAAAGTAGGTCCAGTCCCTCTTTCAGCACGCCCGGCTCGCTCACCTTCAGGGTGACCGCCACAAACTCCAGGGCAAAGCAAGGTTGTTTGGGTAGGTTCAGCTTTATCTCCGCCCTGCCCCAGCGTCCGCCACTGCCTTCGCTCAATAGTCCTTCCGCCGTCCACTCATAGCGAACGGCGCCGCCTCTGGACTCACTCTCAGCCGCAATTTCTTTTAAATCAGCGCCGCTGAAGCTTGTTTCTCTATCCGAGTTGGAATTGTCCGTTTGTGGATACTGACCGATGCCGCCCAGGTCCACTGGCCGGAAGCAACTGCCGGAGCGGTCGAAACGAAAGATTTTGATTTTGTCCCGGTCCTGAAAGAGGGACTCTTTAACGTAAGCGAAAGGAAAAATGGGTTCAAAGCGATCAACCATGATGGCGTTCAATACATCCCGCTCAAGCTGCGGGGCGCGGGTCATGCCGGGCAGGGCATTGCGGCAGATATAGGCGCCGTGCTCTTGATCGGGTAGCCCCACAAAGAGAACCTGGGGATCACCTTCAACTTTGCGGTAAAGCTCGGAGAGGGCCTGGCGAATGGCGTTGGCCGTTTTGCCGCCTTCCACCCAGGCCTGGTTGTTAAGATTGAGCAAGACAAAGGCTGTGGCGCAGAAAATACCGGCATGGATGAGGCGAAAACCTTTGTCCAGAGCCTTGCGCCTTTTGCCCAGCCCGATTACCCCCAGGCAGAGGAGCATGGCCAGGGGCACGGTGGCCAGATAAGCGAGACGGCTGCCCTGCAGGTCGTCGGCGATGGCAAAAACTTTGTAGACCGGTAGCAGGCTCAAGACGAGCCAGCCGGCAAGAAAAACATAGAGCCTGGTGAGAGGGCGGAAAAAGAGTAAATTGCCCAGGGCAAGAAGAGCTGCCAGGGCCAGGCTCAAGTCCCAGAGTTTGACCGGCCAGGAGCGCACGCTCACCAACTCCCGGTTGAACGGCTCGATGAACAGTCTCAGACCGCAGATCCAGACATAGATAAAGTTCTTCCAGTCGGAAATGAAGAAGAGCGAATCGTCATAACCTCCCACGAATGTGCCGAGCGCCAGAAGCCGCACGACGAAGTAGACGGCAATCACCAATAGGAAGGGTGCCGTGGGAGCAAGGGCGTCCGTCACTCTTCGCAGCAGGGCTCGGCTGGAAAACCCTCTGGCACTGAGGCGTACCGGGAAGAAGAATTCGAAGAGAATGAACACCGCCGGTAGTGTTATGGCCATTTCTTTGGAGAGTAAGGCCAGCACCAGAAAGATGTAGCACAGGCTCTGAATCAGGATATTCTTGCTGCGGCGGCCGGCCAGATAGCACCAGAAAGAAAGGGTAATGAAGGCTGTAACCACCGCGTCCACCCGCCCGGTAATCCAGGAGACGGCTTCCGGATGCAGGGGATAGAGCCCAAACATGAGGGCCGCGCAGAAAGGCCAGAGCCTCTGAAAACTGGCATCGGGTATGGCCCCTTCCAGCGCCGCACCGTCAGCTCCCTTGGCCAGGCGCATGGTCTCCGCAGCCAGATGGGAGGCAATGAAGAAGATCGCCACCGTCGAAGCCAGATGAAAGAGCAGATTGGTGATGTGAAAGCCCAGTCCGTCTTTATTGAATAAGACATAGTCGGAAACCATAAAGACTGAAATGAGGGGGCGGTAAAACTTGGTGGTGGTGCCGTCCAGCCAGGAACTGTGGAAGTTCCGCCAGATAAGCTCATGGTTGACCACTGCGTCCTTGAGCCAGATCAGGTGCACGAAGTCATCGCCGGCAAAAAAATTGAAGAGGACGCTTTTGTAAGCCAGGGTGGTGAGCACAACCAGGGCCAGTACAAGAACAAGCACAGGTAAGGATTTCTCCTCCTGTGCCCGACCCGGGACCTGACTGTCCCTGTTTTTTTCCTTTGTATCGGCGGCAGTCACTGCTTGCTAAATGAGCCCTAGATCGAACTCAAAGCTGTGGACACCGGTGTTGCCACTGGGCTGACAGCCACTTTCGCCATGTGCGACTTGATGCAATCGGCTACATAAATGACTTGCTCATTGGTCAGTTCCGGATACATAGGCAAGGAAAGCACTTCCCTTGAAAGTCTTTCAGAGATAGGGAATTGACCCATGCTCGCTCCCACTTGCTGGAAGGCCTGCTGTACATGCAGCGGTACCGGGTAGTAGCACATGGAGCCGACATTGGCTTTGGAAAGTTCTGCTATCAATTCATCCCGCTTGGGATTCTCCAGGGTGCCGCCGGTGCCGGCATCGCTCAGCACACGGATGGTGTACTGGTGATAGACATGCTGCACCTCTCCTCTGGCAGTGCCGGCTTTCTGTCCGGCCAGGCTGACGGTGGGGGTGACAATGCCTGGGCAGCCGCTCAGGTGTTTCGTATAGAGGTCGGCAAGCTCGGCCCGGCGTGCATTCCAGCTAGCCAGATAAGGCAACTTGACTGAGAGCACGGCTGCTTGTAATTCGTCGAGACGGCTGTTGACGCCGAGTTCGTCGTGATAGTAGCGTTTGCGCATGCCGTGGGCGCGAATGGCCTTCAGTCGCTCCGCCAGTTTTTCATCGCTGGTCACAATCATACCGGCGTCTCCGGCCGCACCGAGGTTTTTGGTGGGGTAGAAACTGGTGCAGGCCAGGTCGCCCATACTGCCGGTGGGTCGACCTTTGTAAGTGGCGCCTATGCCCTGGGCATTATCTTCTATTACTCTCAGTCCGTGGCGCTTAGCTATCTCACAGATGGGATCCATGTGGGAAGGCAGACCATAAAGGTGCACCGGCATAATAGCCTTGGTGCGGGGCGTGATGGCCCGCTCAATTTGCTCGGGGTCGATGTTGTAGCTGTGCTCGTCAATATCAATGAAAACCGGTTTGGCACCGCGCAGGGCAATGGCTTCCACTGTGGCGGCGAATGTAAAAGGAGTGGTGATGACCTCGTCTCCCGGTCCGATGTCCAGGCACCAGAGCGCCAGGAGCAGGGCGTCCGTGCCGTTTGCCACGCCGATGCCGTACTTGGCGCCGCATAGGGCGGCTATTTTTTCTTCCAGGCTCTGTACATATTTGCCCAGAATATAGTTACCGCTGCGAAGAACTTCCAGTATGGTGGCCTCTAGTTCGGTCTGAATGGTTTCGTACTGAGCTTTGAGGTTAAGAATGGGTACCGAATTACTCATGGTTTCTCTTTGTTGTCCTGGAACGGTGACGGGAAATCTAACTCACTGAACAATAGCTTGAGTCAAACTATGCCAGTTTATCGGTTAGTGGTCAGGATTCAAAGGTAACCTTGATAAGCTTCCGGTCGACTTTCTGAGCCCTGTTTAATCTTGAGAGAGGGACTGCCCTTCCTTCCTCTTCATTTCCCTCGGGCGCTTTGCTCGCCTTTGCCTTCTTTTGCTATTTATCGGACAGGAAACCGGTGAGCAGTGGCGGCCGCTTTCGCCTAACTCTAATATTAGAAATTTTGAATACGCAAAGAAAAAGGGAGAACCTGAGGTCCTCCCTTTTCCTGAAGCACTAAATCTCTTGCTTATCTTTTCTTGCCGGGCAGAGCCACGGTTCTGGAAAGAGCATTGGTGACGAAGAGGTTGAGGCTGACGCCTTCTTTCTCGGCTCTGTCTACCAGAGCTTTGTGCAGAGACTTGGGCAGTCTGACCGTGAATTTGCCTGAGAACTTCATGTACTCATCATCGCCGCCGCGGGAAGCGCTGGGGGCTTTGGCTTTGGTTGTGTGCTTGGTCGGGGCTTTGCGACCAAGTTTACGACCACCACCAAGTCTTTTTGCGGCTACCTTAGCCGGTTTTGCTGATTTTGCGGCTTTGGGTTTCGGTTTGCCACCAGCTTTTTTTGCAGCTCCTGCCATGATTCACTCCTTAATGTATGTAGGGACATTTGCTTTTCAATCCAGCAGGCATGGAGCCAGTGAGGCTTTATCTGCCGCTGGTAGCGTGGACTGGGAAAACTAAGTTTGGGCAATTCCCAGCAGAACGATCCTTTTTGATGGGACCGTTCTCATATCTTCCGGTGGAACTCTCGTTTTATGGCACCACCGTTTATAGGGTTACCACCACTCAAGGTGGCACATATATTGTACCAAACAAGTATGCATTTATAACCCATCGCATATACAAATTTTCTTTCCCTTGTGCCGCAAGGGTTTTGGGGTTTTGATACCACAAAAAAGTGATACCAGGGGCGGAATTGGCCCTGTCAATGGTGCCGCACCATTCATAATGGCTGATACCAAAGGCGATGGGCACCGCTTGGAGTGTCAGGTAAATTAGCGAGGCAGGACCTGAAATTGCCGTGTAGTGGGCTCATGAGGATGTACAATCCCGAGAAGGATCCGGCTGAGACTTGGAAAAATGACCCGAATTTTATTAGTTAAGCTCAGTGCCATTGGTGATGTCATTCATTGCTTGCCTCTGGTGGCCCGTTTGAAGGAGAACCTTCCCGATTGCCAACTGCACTGGCTGGTGGAGCCTGCTGCCGCACCACTTCTATTCAATAATCCTCTGGTTGATAAAGTTTTTGTCCTCCCCAAAAAGGAATTCCTGGCCGGCCTCAAGAGCCGAAAACCATCGGCGGTGCTAGCTTCCCTCTCTACCATGGCGCGCTTCATAAAGGCGCTCAAGCGGGAATCCTACGACCTGGCCATCGACGCCCAGGGGCTCTTTAAGAGTGCGGCCCTGGCCCGTCTTTCCGGTGCCAAAAAGGTGGTCGGCTTCAAAGGCACCAGGGAATCGGCCGAACACTGGCTCACCGATAGCCTGGACGTGGGTGATTATTTTGCCCCTGACTGCCATGTCGTCGACCTTAACCTGGCTCTCGCCGACTTCGCCCTGCGCACTACCGGAGGTGCAAAGCCGCCCTCCGACAACCTCCCTCGAGACCATACATTGGTCTGTTTCCCGTTGCCTGCCGTAACCGAGAGCGAGCGGGGCAAAATTGAGAAATTGCTTGGCTCTTTCGCTGCTTCATCACCAGCGGTGCAGCCGCTGCCGAAGCCATCTTCCGATGACATCATTCAGTCGGCAGATGTGGCACCATATATGGCGACTAAAGAAAAGCCGCTGATAGTCTTAATTCCCGGTACCACATGGGACACCAAAATTTGGCCGGCTCAGTCATGGATTGAGTTGGCATGCCGTTTTCAGAAGGAGCTAGATGCTGGAATTGTACTTGTGGGCGGACCCTCCGAGCGAGCTGCTAACCTACATATATATAAAGGAATAGAAGCGGCGGCCGGCCGTCCGCACTTACTGGCTGATATTACCGGTGAAACCAATCTCATAGATTTACTGGCCCTCTTTGAGCGAACCACGCTGGTGATTGGTGCCGATACCGGCCCTATGCACCTGGCCTGCGCCGCTGCCGCCGGGGGCGGACCGGCAGTGCTGGCCGTCCATGGTGCCTCACCCTGGGGGCGTAACGGACCTTACGGACCGGCCGGAAGGGTGGCTGCCTGTCACCTGGAACTCGCCTGCCAGCCCTGCTTTTCCAAGCACTGCCGACTGGGCACCATAGAATGCATGAAAGACCTCCCCGTCGGGAAGGTCTTTCAAATGGCTATTTCGCTTCTCGCACTCTAGTTGCGATTATTCTGAGACCCATTTGTCTACAGCGCGGTTCCAGTCCTTGATCAGCTCATCCTCTTTGAAGAAGAGACCGATTTCTCTGGCGGCACTCTCCGGTCCGTCGGAACCGTGCACCATGTTGCGACCGATTTCCACGGCCAGGTCACCTCTGATGGTGCCGGGGGCGGATTGAGCCGGATTGGTGGCACCAATGACGTTTCTGGCAAGAGTGATGGCTCCTTTGCCTTCCCAAACCATGGCCACAATCGGACCGGAGGTGATAAAGCCCACCAGACCGGCGAAGAAGGGCTTGCCTTTATGCTCGCCGTAATGACGCTCGGCCAGTTCCACTGAAACTTGCATCTGCTTCAGCCCGACCAGCTTGAGTCCTCTTCTTTCGAAGCGTGAAATTATTTCGCCGACGTAACCGCGTTCAACGCCGTCTGGCTTAACAGCCACAAAGGTTCTCTCTTGAGACACCGCTATTTCCCCCTGACAATAAGAGTACGGGCTTGACCAGCCCGGCAATATATTATCCGGCTCACCCGCCGGGGAAATTGGTTCTGCCTCATAAGGCGCCTAAAGCTTAACGTCTATATCTTTGGATCTACTTTCACTAATTTGGCGAACTTGGGATCGAGGAGTTTCTTGCCGTGCTCAGCGAACTCTACGTTGTAGAGTTCTTTGTCATCTTCACCGATGACCTGCACCACCGTTCCCTCACCGAACTTGACATGGGTGACCCGGTCGCCCATGGACAACTTCTGATAGGAGACCTCTTTGCTTACTTCCAACACTTCTTCCGGTCGGCGCATGGCTCTCGGTTTGGCCGGCGGCTGGCTCTTGCCCTGTCCGCCATAGGGGCTACCGCCGCTGTATGAACTTCTAGTGGGCTGACCGGTGGAGTTGCCACCTGGTTTGAAGTTCCCTTTGCTCTGTCCGTAGCTGGAATTTGAGCTTGAACCGGTTCTTGCTCCATATGAGGAACCATACTGACCGCTGGAGCCGGAGCTATTGCCGTAGCTTCTTTGCCCGCCGCCGCTTGAGTAGTTGTTGTTGCCGTACTTGCTTTCGAAGCCGGAGTACTCGCCGCGATCCCGTTTGCGATTTTGCTCGTTGTCAAATGAGCTGCGTTCTTCCGGAATTCGCTCTCTTTCATAGCCGCCGGCAGATCTGCTTTGAGGTTCTTTGCCCCAGTTGCCGGCCTGCCTTTCCAGGTGCTTGGCGTAGCCGTCTTCACCGGTGGGATAGTAGCCGGAGATGAGACCAGGCTGAATCTCCTTGAGGAAGCGGCTGGGAATGGTGAATGTAGATGAGAAGCCGCCGCTGAAGCCGCGACCCACCATGGAGCGTTTTCTGGCCAGGGTGATATGCAACGCGTCACCGGCTCTGGTGACGGCAACATACATGAGCCGGCGCTCTTCTTCCATCTGGGCCGGATTATCCAGGGAGCGCACATGGGGGAAGAGACCTTCCTCGAGACCCATGATGAAGGCGGAGGGGAATTCCAGACCTTTGGAAGAGTGAATGGTCATGAGCTTGACGGTGTCTTCGTTGTTCTTGACGGCATCGAGGTCGCTCACCAGGGAGATGCGGGTGAGGAAGGAGTCGAGATCGGGCTCATCGGCGATGGTCTCGAATTCTTTTGCCACTACTACCAGTTCTCTGATGTTTTCGATGCGGCCCAGTGCCACTTCATCTTTAGCTTGATGGGCTTCCTCTTCCAGTTTGTCCAGATAGCGGGTATCGGTGAGAATTTTCTCCAGAAGAGCCGAAACGGATACTGTCTGAGAGGCTTCTTGCCAGCTAATTACTTGCTGGGCAAAGGTCTTCAAAGTAAAAACGGTTTTCTGGGAAAGTTCGGAAATGCGCTCTGCCTCCAGGCAAGCTTCGATGGCGCTCATCCCCTTCAGTTCGGCATAGGCTTCGACTCGATCCAGTGTGGTCTTCCCGAGACCTCGTTTGGGTACATTCACGACCCGGTTGAAGGCCTGCCCGTCCTTGTGGTTGTAGACCAACTTCAGGTAGCCGAGCATGTCTTTGATTTCCTGGCGGTCATAGAAGCGGGTGCCGCCTACAACCACATAGGGAATATGGCTGCGCACCAGCACTTCTTCAATGGCCCGCGATTGAGAATTGGTGCGGTAGAGAATCACGCAGTCGGAAAGCTTGCGGCCCCTGGCGCGGGTGCGCTTCAACTCTTCGGCGATGTAGAAGGCTTCATCGATTTCGTCTTGTGCTTCGTAGCAATTTATTTTGCCGCCCTTGCCGCGGTTGCAACGCAAGACTTTGTCGATTCTCTCGGTGTTGTTGGCTATGATGCTGTTGGCTGCTTCCAGAATGGTGGCCGTAGATCTGTAGTTCTCTTCCAGTTTGATCATGCGGCAGCCTTCATAATCCTTTTGCAGACCCAGAATGATCCGGAAGTCGGCTTTGCGCCAGGAATAGATGGATTGGTCTACATCTCCGACCACCATCAAGCTGCGTTCGTACCACATCTCTTCGGCGGTGAGCTGGGGGCGATCGCGTTTGATGAAGTGCTCGGGGCTATCCACCCTGGATATAAGTGAAATCAAATCGTACTGTGACTTGTTGGTGTCCTGAAACTCGTCTACCTGTACGTGGCGAAAACGCCTCTGGGTGCGCTCCCGCACTTGCTGGTTTTGTTGCATGAGATCGGTGAACATCAAAATCAGATCGTCGAAATCGAGAGCGTTATTGCGAGCAAGGTCGGCTTGATAGGCGGAGAAAATTTCGGAAAGCCGGCTTTCTCTGTAGTTCTTCGCTTCCTTGGCGTAGACTTCGTGGGTATAACCGTCATTCTTTAGGGCGGAAATTGTATGCCTGATTTCTTTCGGTACGAAAACTTTGTCGTCTAAATTGAGTTTGTTGATCTGGGCTTTTACCAGGCTCATACTGTCGGTTTCGTCGTAGATGACGAAATTCTTGTCCCAGACCAGACCGTCTGTAGTTTTGTAGTTGGCTATCTCGAGGCGAAGCAGGCGGGCGCAAATGCTGTGGAAAGTGCCGATGGTTATGCGTCTGGCAATATCCGGTCCGACGATGGACTCGATGCGCTGGCGCATTTCAGCCGCTGCCTTATTGGTGAAGGTGACGGCCAGAATAGATTCCGGTTCTTGATTGAGTTTTGAAATCAGCCAGGCGATGCGGCGAGTCAAGACCGTGGTCTTGCCGCTGCCGGCACCGGCAATCACCAGCGAAGGTCCCCAGAGCTGGGTGACGGCCTGTGCCTGTTCGGCATTGAGACGATTGAGCAGTTCATCGCCTGCTCCTCCGCCGCTGCCGTAATCGGATCTCGCTTCCATTACTTGGTTTTCCGCCGGTATCTCTATAGCCACTGCATGTCTCCGCTAAGTCTCTGCTCTGGGGAAAGTGATGTCAAGCAAAGCCGCCCTTTCAGGGTGGATATCTCTTTGCTATGCGATGCGCTCTCTTTGGAAATCGCCCGGGATTGGGACAGAGGCTGCCATCTACTCTATTGTCCTCAATAAGGGGGGAGATCCGTTAATTAAAACTTGTAAACAGCAAAGCTCTTGCTTTTGCCAAAGGCCTCGGAAGACTTGTAATCTTAGGGTTGCCAGAGTTGAGATCATGTTCAAACCCAAGGTAAAAACTTTTGCCTTCAGTTTTCGACTCAGCATCAATATATAGGGATCGAGAGGAAGTATATGCCGCCACTAGAACCGACTGCCGCCACTATCCCGACTGTAGATGAGCTAGCCCAAGAGTTGCTGTTGATTCAGCAGTCCGGTCCTCGCAAAGTGGCAATCATCGGTACTCGCAACTTGCCCCTCACCCACCAGCAACTGGTAGAGATGCTCTCTTATGCCCTGGTGCTATCGGGCAACCAGGTGGTCACCAGCGGTGGCGCCAACGGCACCAATATGGCCGTGATTCGCGGGGCCCAGCGCGCCAATCCGGACCGCCTCAACATTATTTTGCCCCAGACCATCAGCCAGCAGCCCGGGGAAGTACAGGATCTCTTGATAGGCATCAAGAATATCGTTGAGTATCCCGAAAGGCGTACTATGACTCTGGCTGATGCCAGTCGTATATGCAACCACGAGATAATCGATAGATGCCAGCAAATTATTTGTTTCCTCTATCACACAAGCCATACGCTTTTAGAATCGGTAAACTATGCTAAGGAACATCGTAAGATAGTCACCAGCTTCTACCTAGACTAAGAAAAGAGCGTTAGCAAATCAGGTTTGCCCCATAGCATTCTCCACCAACCCGTGTACTTTGCCCTGTTGGACCCTTCCTGGCAGGCCGCTTCGTCGCTCTTTCTGCCGGCTCTGGCCGCCCTCCTGTTAACGGCGGTGATTTTGCCCTTCTATATTGCTCGGCTCAAGCAATTGCAAATAAATCAGTTCTTGCGGGAGGAAGGCCCCAAGAGCCACGCGCATAAGGCAAAGACACCCACTATGGGTGGTCTCACCTTCATATTCGCCACCGCCTTTACCTGTCTTGCCGTCTCCCCCGTTTTGAAATTCGACCTGTCGGCCGTGGTGGTTGTCCTGGTGGGGGTTCTTTGCGGGGTGGTGGGTGTTCTCGATGATTCCGCCAAGGTTGTAAATAAGGCTAATAAAGGCATTCCCGGACAACTGCGCCTGGCGGTGGAAACCCTCTTGGGGGCGGGGCTGGCCCTCTTTCTACTCTATCTGGGCAAAGGGGCCCTGGTCTTACCCCAGACCCTGGCTGCCCTGTTGCCGGGAGTCGGCTCCGGCTCCGGCTCCACGCCCTTTACCTTCGTGACACTGCCGGTGGTGATTTTTGTAGCTCTCTGTGCTTTCCTGGCGGCGGCTACCACCAATGCCGTCAATCTGCACGATGGTATGGACGGCCTGGCTGCCGGCACTTCCTGTCAGGTCTTTGCCACCCTGTCCGTCTTGCTCTATGAAACCGGTCAGCCTGCTTATGCCACTATATCCGCCACCGCCGCCGGCGCCCTCCTGGGCTTCCTTATCTATAACAAAAATCCGGCTCGCATCTTCATGGGTGATACGGGTAGCCTCTTTATCGGCGGCTTAATGGCCTGTCTGGTTATGGCGGGCGGTCTGACGCTCTGGTTCATTCCCCTCTCCTTGATTTATATTCTCGAGGCTCTGTCGGTCATGGCCCAGGTCATTTATTTCAAGCTCACCAAAGAATATAAGCCAGGCCCGGGAGAGAAAGCTCTGACCGGATTAGCTCTTATCAAGCTCAAATTAACCAAACGCTTGCCGGGAGAGGGCAAGCGCTTATTTCGCATGGCGCCCCTGCATCATCACTACGAAGCCGTCTTCAGCGAGAAAGGCTTTGTGGAATGGCAGGTGGTCGCTGCATTCTGGATGGTCCAGTTCTTCCTCTGCCTGGGGGTTCTGGCCGCCTTTGAAGGGTTGCGAAGCGGACTTCCCTGCGGCTTATTCAGGACCATGTGAAGGTGCCTGAGAAAATGAACTTCCTATAAAAGAGCCATAGGTTAAAATCTAGGCAGTTCCAAGTTAGTAAATGACTGAGATATTCAGCTAATGCAGACCCCTTTTGCCCAAGTAGTATCAGATCTGGTCTCCCAGGGCAGATGGGATGAGGCTTACTCAGGCTTGGTTCAGTACACCCAGCAGAACCCGGGCATGGATGCCCGCGATCCGGCCATGCAGTTTCAACTGGGAGTTCTGGCCTTCAATTCCGGTAAAGTAGCGGAAGCTGAGCGTCACCTCAAAACCTCTCTTTCCATCGACTCCGATAATCCCGATTCCCATTACCAGCTCGGTCTTGTCCTTCTCAAGGATGGGCGCCCCGAGGACGCCATGCCGGAGTTTCGCGAGGCCTGCGAGCGGCGTGCCAACTTTGCCGTGGGGCATTTGCACTGGGGTATTGCCCTTGGTGCCATGGGCAACACGCGGGGGGCGCTGGCTCAGTTCAACCAGGCTCTCAAGATTGATGCCAACCTGACCGCCGCCTATATAGAGGGTGGGCTGGTTTGTTTCCAACTGGGTCAGTTTATGGAAGCCGCTCAGTACTTTCAGGCTGCCGTCAACCTGGAGCCGGAATTGCCGGAGCCACTGGTTTCCCTTGGTATTGCCCTATCACAACTTGGTAATGAAGTGGATGCGGGCAAATGCTTCATGCGGGCCTGGCAACTGGATGGGCGTAATGTAGCGGTTTTGCGCCACGCCGCTTCGGCTATGGCCTATCAGGGGCAAATAGACGAAGCGGTGAAGCTCTTCCAGGAGGCCGTCAACCTGGGGCACCGGGGCTTGAACGCCCGCGAACGGGCTCTCATTTATAACGACTGGGGCGTGGCTCTCTTTCGGGTGGGTATGGCGGAAGAAGCCGGTCAGAAGCTCATGGAAGCCGCCGACATGGATCCTACGTCCGTAGAACCCTGTATGAACTTGGGTCTGGTCAGTGTGCAACTAGGTGAGTTTGAGCGCGCTGCCGACGCTTTTGAGAAAACCCTGACGCTGGAGCCGGATTCTCGCGATCTAAGGGTCTATCTGGCAGTTACTTTGATTCTCTTGAATCAGTGCGAACTGGCCATCGAGCGCATGGACGAAAAGGCTCCTGATAATCCCGGTCAGTACGAGTTCTGGCTGGGTCATGCTCATCTTGGCGCCGGCAACTACGAGCAGGGGGCTCGTTATTTCGCCCAGGTATTGCAGGATACGCCCGCTAACTATCAGGCGGTTGACGGTCTGGGCTGCGCCTTGATGCTGTCCGGCAACTATGAAGATGCCATCGAGCGTTTCAAGACGGCAATCAGCCTCAGGCAGGACTACGCCCTCGGGCACCTTCATCTTTCGCGCGCCCTTGATCAAATGGGCGATCAAGCCGCTGCTCAGGCTCATTTGAAGGAAGCCATTCTCTATGATCCGGAATGTCTGACCCCGCAAAAAGAAGCCCTGGACAAACTGCTGAAAGCGGCTCAGTATGAGCTCGTTCAATCTCAGTCTATGAAAATTCTGGCGGTTTCGCCCCGGGACAGCGATGTGCGAGTGGCTCTGGCCAGGGCCTACAAAGAGCAGAACCGTCTTGACGAGGCCCTGGAGGCCATCGAGTCGGTATTGATGGAAGACCCCAGTAATGCCGCCGCCCGCGTCGTGGCCGGGCAGATTTTCTTGTCGCAAGGGCGTTTTGTGGAAGCCGACGAAAACTTTCGGATTGCATCTGAAACCACTGACGGTGACCATGCCCTCTTCTATGCCTGGGGTAAGACTCTCTCATTGCTGGGGTTGGTGGAGCTGGCTCTGGAAAAATATGAGAAAGCCTGCGAACTGGACCCCTATGATGCCGACGTCTACGATGCCTGGGGCACGGCGCTCAAGACCCTGGGTCGCTTTACCGAAGCCGCTGAAGTATACAAGCGCGCCTCCGAGTACATTTAGTCTATGACTAAAAGCATCGCCCGTCAGCCGAGCTACAGCAAGGGAAAGAGCCGGGAACTCACTTCCGAGCTGTATTTAAAGAGCGAACAGTTGTTGCGCTTCCGCATTGCCTTTTCCCTGGTCAGTCTCTGTCTTTGCGTCGGTCTTTATAGTTTCGCCGGCGGTGAATTCGATTTCTACCGTGCCACCGGTATCATATGTGGTGTGAGTATCTATTCCTTCGTCGGTCTGGCCTTTGTGGTGAAGAACCTCAAGGCCAAGAGTCGCAAGTTGCATGCCTTCAACGCCGTCCTGCTCTTCCTGGACGTGCTGGCCCTCACCGGCCTGGTGCACTTCACCCATGGGCTGGAGTCTGATCTCTATGTTCTCTATCTATTGCCGATCATGCTCTCCAGCTACACCTTCGGCCGCCTGGGCATTTATCTGGTTTCCACTCTGGTCACGCTTTCCTATATCGGGCTTTTGATGCTGGAAAGTTCTCCTCTCTTACCTTATCTTTTCCATAATTCTGCCTTGGGCAACGGTCTCACATCGGGAGACAGCGGTGCCACAAGCGGTCTCGCTTCCGCCTTTGCGCTCAAGCTCTGGCGCCGCATCTTTGCCAGGGCCTTCTTCTTCGCTTCGGTGGCTTTTCTCTGGGCCCGTTTCTGCGATTATCTGAGCCGGGTGTCAAGGCGCAGCAATGAGCGTCTGCTTGAACAATTGGAAGCTAACGAGAAACTGGTTATCGAATCGGAAGAGCGGGCCAAGCGAGAACGTCTGATCAATTCCATTAATAAGGGTGTGCGCAGCACTCTGGAACTTGATTCCATATTGGAAGCCGCTGTGGAGCAACTTTCACAGGCGGTTCCGGCCCATCTTGTGGCTATCCTCTGCCCTCCTACCCTTGAAGTGAAGGATGACGACGGTGGTCGTCGCATGAAAGATCCTCTCTATGTGCAGGCCGCTGCTCCGGCCGCTGATTCCGCCGGTGTCGGCGCTGGTAAAGGGATCGCGCCGGTTTTGCAGAACTTCTTTTTGCGGCGGCGTAGTTCTTATGTGAAAGATCCGGAAACCGGCGCCAAGGTCAAGACTTTTATCTATCAATCACCGGCCAGGGATCAGTTCTTTGCGGATGTGCAGGAGGAACTGCTTGAAACCGGCTACAAGACCCTCGTTCTGCAGCCGATGATGTACGGCGAGGTCTCCAAAGGCATAGTGATTCTGGCTGATTGCCGGGCTGATCGTAATTTTTCGGAATCGGAGCTGGTGCTCACCAAGGTGGTGGCCGGGCAGGTGGCTGTAGCCATCGAGCATGCCAATCTGGTCGGTGAGCTTTCCTTCAAGAACCGCGATCTGGTCGGTAAGAATCTCAATCTGGATGCCAAGAACCTGGAGCTCAAGACCATGCAGTCTCAGCTCATTCACCACGAAAAAATGGCATCTCTGGGTCGTCTGGTGGCTGGTATTGCCCATGAGCTTAATAATCCTATTAACTTCGTGCACGGCAACCTGCCTTACTTGAAGCAATATGTTGACGAGTTGAAACGGCTTGTGGAGGCCGCCGGCGAGATCCCGGAGGAGCACCGAAAGCCCCTGGAGGAGCTCAAGCGCAAGCTCAAGTACGACTTCCTGGTCAGCGACCTGGACAATATAATTGCCGACTTGAATGAGGGCTCCGAGCGAATTCGCCATATTATTCGCAATCTGCGCAGCTTCTCCCGCCTGGATGAAGCGGAGCTAAAAGAGGCGTCCATAGCCGAAGGTATTGAGTCGACCCTCAAGATCCTCTCCCAGTATTACGGTAAAGACAAGATTCCGGTCAATTTCAAGGAGGGTTTTGCTGAACTGCCGCAGGTGCTCTGCTATCCCGGCCAGCTCAATCAGGTCTGGATGAACCTGCTCTCCAACGCCGCCCAGGCCATGCAGGGGGTTGTTGGCGCCAGCCTGGATATCGAGGCGCGGCTGGAGGGGGAAAGCGTGCTTGTACAAATAACCGACCACGGGCCTGGTATAAAGCCCGAGGTTCAGAGTAAAATCTTTGATCCCTTCTTCACTACCAAACCGGTTGGTCAGGGAACAGGTCTCGGTCTGTCCATTTGTCATTCGATAATCGAAAGGCATGGCGGACAAATCTGGTTTACCAGCGAGATCTCAAAAGGCACTACCTTTTATGTGAGGGTGCCCCTGACTGCCAGAAGGCAGGCTGGCGGAGACGGGTATTCGGCTGCTTCAGTGACTGCCGATTACTTGAGCGATCCAGATTAGAGAAACCCGTCCGGCACGAGGGTTCAAAAGAGGTATTTGCTAGAAATGCGCCGTCACAAAATCCTCGTAGTCGATGATGAAGTTCCTAATCTCAGGCTTTTGAGGCGTGTACTTTCGGAAGAGCACGATATTTTTGAGGCGGCTAGCGGGCAGGAAGGCGTCAATCTGCTGGAGAAGGAAGAAATTTCCTTGATCATCACCGACCAGCGCATGCCCTCCATGACCGGAGTACAGCTTCTGGAGCAGTCTTTGAAGATTCGCCCGGATGCCATCAAGATTTTGTTGACCGGCTACACTGACGTACAAGCCCTAATTGACGCCATTAATGCCGGTCATGTCTATAAGTATATTCCCAAGCCCTGGGATGCCGATGAGCTGAAACTGACAGTCCGTAGGGCTCTTGAAGCTTTCGAGTTAAAAGAGCGCAACGACAATTTGGTCATTGAGCTTTCCGGCGCCCTCACCGAGCTGGAGAATCTCTCCGTGGGCACAATCAGGGCTCTGGCCGATGCCTTGGATGCCAAGTGCGATTATACGGCCGGGCACAGTCTGAGAGTAAGCCGCATAGCCGTTCTAATCGGCCGCCAGATGGGCCTGCCCGAAGACACACTGCGAGACATTGAGCTAGGCGGCATCTTGCATGATATCGGCAAGATCGGCGTGCCCGAGTCTATTCTCTGGAAGCCCGACAAACTGACGGCGGAGGAGCGCTCGATTATGTCTCGCCACCCGGTCAAGTCTGCTGAAATTATTGGTGATTTAAAAGGCCTGGTGCGAGCGCGGGAATATGTCAAGCATCACCACGAGTTCTTCGACGGCTCCGGCTACCCGGACGGTTTAGAGGGCGAGAACATTCCGATTGGCGCGCGCATCATTCTAGTTTCTGATGCCTATGACGCTATGACCACGGATCGCCCCTATCGCAAAGCTATCGGACATGTGCGTGCTATTGAGGAATTGCGCAAATTGGCCGGTACCCAGTTTGACCCGGTGGTGGTAACAAACCTTCTGTCTCTCACCGAGGATGGTGGCAAGGAAATGGACAAGATCATTGCCGAGCAATTCGATGAGAGCTTTATCGGTCTTACCCTTGCCTCAGTAGATCCAGCGAAGACTGGACGACAGTATCGGGAAGAAGCCGAACGCCGAGCCCGTCTAGCAGGCTCCGAGCCGTAGAGGCATTATCGCTAAGGGCGCAGAAGTTCTTCTGTTTGGGTATGAGCTTGGCCGGATCGGTGGGACCGAAGAGTGCCACTACTTTTTTGTCCAAGCCCACGGCCACATGCATGGGGGCCGAATCTACGCAGATGAAGAGATCGGTGATTTCGATGAGGGCGGCAAGGTCGGCCAGGCTTCGTGTTTTGCCGTAAAAATTGATTACTTTGTCGGCCTCGCTGCCGAGGGCCTGCATCAGATCTTTCATTACTTCTTCGTCATCTGGTCCACCGGCTAGAATTATTTCGATGGGCTTGCTGAGACTCTTCTGCCCCAGAAGCGCGCGGATTAGTGTCAGCCAGTTCTGGCTGTCCCAGGTTTTGATGATGCCTTTCTGGATAGCCAGTCTGGATGTGCCGGGGTGGATTAAAATTCTCTGTACCGGCTCACGCTCATCTTCCACAGCCCCGGTGCCACCACCGGCAGGGGCAAGGCTGAGCCTTTGCTTGAGCAGTCGTTCTTCTATTTGCAGGGCCTCTTTCATGCGTGCGGAAGCGGCTCGATCAATGGTCACGCGAGGAATCTGCAGCAGTCCCTCTCCGTCGTCTACGCGAAAGGTCTGACCTTTGTGGTGTTCGTCCAGGTAGGCTCTCAGACCTTTGCTCAGATCGTGGTACATATTGCCGGCGTACTGTTCTTTATTGAGCTTGACCGGATGGGTGAGCAAGCATTTGACGGGAGAGCCGGCGTCATATCCGATTCTTACGGGAATGCCGGAGGCGAAAAGCAGCATCGCCACCATCGGCGAAGAGCCGGAGGAAATAACCAGATCGTACTTACCGTGCCTGGTTAGTGAAAGCAGCTTCAGGTAGTCGGAGGGTAGGAGCGGACGTTTCTTTATATCGAAGGGGAGAACCTCGTCAACAAGGTCCGTCACTTCCTTCACGGATTTGGAGCGGGGTTCCAGGAGCAGGGAAATGCGGCTGTCCGGAAGTAGTTTCTTAACTTCCAGCAAGGTAGGCAGAAACAAAATTTCATCCCCGATGCCGCCGAAATTTATTGTCAGGATTTTCTTGGGGAGAGGCTGTAGGCTCATTCTGTAAGTCTCATTTTGTTCAGTCTATCCGGTGGTTTTGCCTCGATTGGTCAGCCGTCTCATGATTAAACAGCTACAGCACGTATAATATCCCAGAGTTTGGGGACCCGTAGATAGCTTGAAACTATCCCATTGGCTTTTTATCTTTATCACTTGCGCCCTTCTAGGTGCGCTCGGCGCCTACCTCTACGTATCGGTATCCAAGCCTCAACTGATGCCGCCGCAGTTGCGCATAGCTACTTTGAAGCAGCCCTGTACCATACTTTTGCTTGGTACCGACGTGGTCTATTCCGACTCCGGGCGTAAACTCAAAGCCGATAAAGACGCTTTCACAGGGCGCTCCGATACCATTTTGGTGGGGCGCCTTGATCCTATTGCTAATACCTTGAGGGTGATTTCTATACCGCGCGATACCGTGGTTGATATCCCCGGTAACGGTTCTCAGAAAATAAACGCCGCCAATGCCCTGGGTGGACCGACTCTCGCTGTCAGCACGGTCAGCCAGTTTCTTGATACACCGATTGAGCATTACGTTGTTTTGAACGTGCACGGTCTGGTGGACCTGGTCAATGAACTGGGCGGGATTACCGTCGAAGTTCCCAAGAAGATGCAGTATATGGACTGGACAGCTAAGTTGAAGATTGATCTGGAGCCCGGCGTACATACCCTGACCGGTAATCAAGCCATGGGTTTTGTGCGTTTTCGCCATGATGCTTTAGGGGATATCGGCCGGGTACAGAGGCAGGAGATCTTCCTCAGAGCCGTGCTGGATAAGGCGCTCAAGCCTGAGTCCTGGAGGCATATTCCGCGCTTGATGGAAATAGCGCAACAATATATCTCTACTGATCTGACGGTGCCGCAGATGATGGAGATGGCCAATTTTGTGCGTGGCGTTCCAAAATCTAACCAGCTCTTAACGATGATGCCCGGCAGCTTTTCACCATCCGGGGATTGGGCCGTCAGTCAAAGTGATGTCAGAAGGATGGTATCGCGGTTGATGGGTGCAAATTTTATCGAGACCACCAGGGATGATATCAGAATAGTTATTGGCAACTCCAGCTCTACTGAAGGAATGGGCTTTAAACTGGCTCGTATACTGGGTTCTAAGGGCTATAAGAATGTCATTGTTCAGAAGCGCATGCTTGAATTATCAGACCCGGTTAAGCGCACGAGAATCATTGCGCAGAAGGCAAATCCCGAGGACGCAGGTTTAGTAAAAGCTGATCTGGGCAATATAGGAGATGTGGTGAATGCATCTGTTGGAGATATAGAAAGCTCCGTCACGATCATCATCGGTGATGACCTCGCCAGTAAAATTCTCTCATCAGAAGCGGCGCAGTCATCCCAGGAAGGTAGAGCGGAATCAGCATCAGGAGCCGGATCTGGACAACCTGTAACGGGAGCTGTTACACACTAAGACAGCAATTGTTCAGACAATATTATTTTTCACTTTGAAACATAGCTCCGCACTTAGTATTTCCTGGTGTACATTTGAGGCAATTGCGATTAAACTCCTGGTGAGGCATTCTTATACTTCTCTCAGGTCTCAAATAAACTCTTCTTTTTCTTCTCGGCGTACTTCAAAGGCATCTAAGAGCAATCTAGAAAGGCAGGCGGCATGATTCATTATGTATATTCGACACGCGGCGGCTACCTCTACCTGGTAGGCAAATACAACCAACAACCTAAAGTAGAAGGCAACACAGAGTTCGTTCTTTCGGTGCCGGAGAAAACCTCCCAGGCCCAAATCGATACCCTCGCTCATCGCAGATTTATGGAGCACTTGAGACGTCCTCGTAAAGTACAGCACGATCGTCACAAGACTGAACAGAAAGTTACCGTCACTGAGCGCGAACTAGCAACCGTTTAGGTTCCGCCCTCATGTAAACCATTGTTAAGCCGCCGGGAAATCCTGGCGGCTTTCGCTTTTCCCGGGTCGTTATTGTTGTTCACAATCTGGGCAAGTCAAAGGCAGGGCTCGGGAGAATACGGAAAATCTCTATTTTTTCCAGACAATTCCCCTGGTTTTTACTCTGTAAGTTCTCTTCAAACCGGTTAATATGAGTTTGGTCACATTTAGAGGGGCAGTGCTATGTCATTAGTAAGTTTGCGGAGTCGCGTGGGGCGCAAACCTCAGCGCAGGTCAAACCAGGGCTTCACCCTTATTGAGCTTCTGGTTGTCGTTATCATCATCGGTATCCTTGCCGCAATCGCGCTCCCGAACTTCATCGGCGCCCAGGATAAGGCCCGTGAAGCTTCGGTCAAAGCCAACATGCGCACGGCTCAGATTGCCGCCGAGTCTTATGCTACTGATAATGGCGGTACCTATCCGGCCAGCGCTTCCAGTTCCGATTATTTGAGCTACCTGCCGGGCGGCAGCAGTTCCACCGGTGCCGGTGCCACGGCCGGGAAGAATCCGGTCAACCCCTTCACCAACGCCCCCGAAGCAATTAAGAGTGGCGCCGTTTCAGACGTACAGGCTACCAGAGCCGGTGCTCCCACCTCCGTGGGCTCAGCCGGTAACGTAGAGTACAGCGCCATCACCGGTGCTGCTCCTACCTCTTATGCCATTCGCGGCGCTGGTAAATCAGGTACCGCCCTGGGTGGAACCTCTCCCGGCACTACTCTGGTTCTCTCCAATCAGTAAATCGGCAAATTTATAAGAGATGCAGCCAGGCTCTTTCTTGTCCTCTAGCCGCCTCTCTTGTCTAGCTTTGCTTTTGCTTGCGCTCCTGGGTTCAATGTGGGCCCGGGAGCGTTCTCTTAGTTGCCTTGCTTCCAGTCTCAAGACCACCGATAGCGCCCTTGAAAGCTCCGGTCTGCTGCCTTCCGCCAGGCATGCCAGGCTCCTGGGGCTTGGTTATGATCAACTCATGGCCGACCTTTACTGGCTGGCCTTTGTGGGCTATGAAGGCGATACCCTCAGCCGGGGAAAAGACAACTATGCCCTCTGCGCTCCCTATCTGGAGCTAATAACCGGCCTCGATCCCCACTTCATTCAGGCTTACTGGTTCTGTGCCTTTAGCGTCGGCGCCGACCAGAAACGTCCGGACCTGGCCGACAAGATAATTAAAGCGGGCATTGAAGCCAATCCCGACAACTGGTACCTGCCTTACATTGCCGGGCTGAATGCATATTTGTACGGTCACGATGAGACGAAAGCAGCAAAATATTACCGGCTGGCGGCGCGCTTTCCGGAAGCGCCGCACTGGCTTGCCGGCCAGGCTAATATCCTGGAGAGTCGCATTCCTTCCATAATTAAAGAAATTCGCACCTGGGACGGGATCTACCGCTCCAATGAACCGGAAAAGGTACGCAACCGCGCTCGTGAGCAATTGGTCAAGCTCTGGCTCAAGGTCTTCAACAGCACCAAGAGCAAAGAGATCAAAGCGCGAGCCAGGCAAGCTCTTATTGATCTGGATTATGAGTTGAACTGAGAAAATCTGGGCAATTCTCTGTAGACTTATGCTCTGTTGTTTTGCTTGACGGAGCTATTATGAAGTTCGGCGATTTTGACCTGTATGTTTTGAGAGAATCAACTTTCCGCCTTGATGGTGGTGCCATGTTCGGGGTTGTACCCAAGACCATGTGGGCCAAGACTGCAGATTGTGATGAAGCCAACCGGGTGCTTCTGGCTTGCAACCTTTTGCTCATCGATACAGGCTCCAAGAAAGTGCTGGTGGAGACCGGCATGGGCGACCGCTGGAGCGATAAGGAGAGGGCTCGCTACGATTTGAAGACGCTTGCCGCACCGCCCATGGTACCGGCTCAATTGGGTCTGAAACCGGAAGATATAGATTTCGTCATAATTTCTCATTTGCATTTTGACCATGCCGGCGGTGCCACCATTGAGAAAGAAGGCAAGATTGTGCCTACTTATCCTAATGCCAAATATGTGGTGCAAAAAGGAGAATGGGATTTCTCCTTCAAGGCCAATGCCAGGGCCAGAGCCAGTTATCGCCCCGACGACTATGTGCCTCTTGAGGAGAGCGGGCAGATATTGTTTGTGGACGGTGATCACGAAGTTTGTCCTGGTGTGCATGTGCGTATTACCGGCGGTCATACCTCGCACCATCAGGTTGTCTATCTGGAATCTAAGGGTGAAAAAGCCGTCTACTTCGCCGACATCCTGCCCACGAAAAGCCATCTTTCTCCGCCCTGGGTAATGGGTTATGACCACTATCCCCTGGCCAGCTGCGATGAGAAGTCGAAGTGGCTGGTAGACTGCGCCAGGGACAATTACCTGGTAATTTTCGACCATGAGCCGGGTGTGCCCTGGGGGCGCGTGAAGAGTAGCGCCGCCGGTAAATTTGAATTTGAGCCGCTGCCGGCCGAGAGCCTGGCTTTGCCTTCCGGTGCGGCAGTTCAAAGCGCTTAAGCCAGACCCCAGGCAAAAACACCGGTGAATTGTTCGGTGCACTTGAGACTGGCGTCTCTCAGGAAGCGCGGCAGGTATGGCGTGACAGCATGGTTTAGAGCCATGGTGGGCGATGGTTTTTTATCAGCCTCAGATGGGAATAATAGGGCAATCTTGCAAGAGGTGTGCCCTGCTATGGCTGATGTGAACGACAAAGGCGAAAAGCAACCAGAGCGGCAAGGCTTGAATGGGCCGGATGCTCAGCAGATGATGAATGCCGGGGTGGAGGCCGTGAAAGCGGCTGAGGCTATAAGGACGAATCAGAGCGATGGATCTCTAAGGAAGTTCGCCGGAATCACAGACCAGAATCAGAGCATCGAGATTTGCTATGAAGGCAAAGTAGCGTCCCGGGAGCAGAAGACGACCGAGAAAGAATTGTTAGCTCAAGCACCGAAAGAATCTCTGAAAGAGCAGTCGAGAACCCTAGAGGCGCTAGAGACCGCAGCCAAAACCGATCCGGTAGCAGACGTAATGCTTCGGTTCAGAAAGCAAGCTGACGCTATGGAACCGGGACCGCATAGGGAGCGGCTCACGAAGCTCGCCAAAGAGCAGGCGGCGGAAATACTAACACCGAGATCCTACTATGAGCAAGAAGACTGTGGGGTGCATGAGATACCTGGGAGGCTAAAGGAGCCATTAGCCGGGCATGTGCAGTACCCAGACAAAGAGATGGAAGGCGTTAGAAGACTGACGCAGGAGGATTTGAAGAAGCTTGCGCAAGCGATGGAAGCAGGAGGGCCGGAGGCGGAAGAGTCGATAAGGCAGACAACGCAGGAGATACTGGTAAGGACGGGGGAGAGCAGCCGGGATACGTTGCTGGCTGGTATCAACCTTGTGGTAGGGCTCTTGAAGTACGACCATGATCTACTCTGCAATCCAGAGCAAGCCAGGAAGGATGCGAGCAAGGCGGGAGAGGCGCTAGGGCTCATGCTCCTTGCTGGGGCTCAAGTCTCTGCCGACATAGCAGTGACAGCCGAAGAGGCAAAGCAAACCGGAGATTACAGCCTGCTCTTGAGGCGTACTGCTGATGTACTCAACCTGTGGTATGAGAAACAAACTCCGGCAGATCAGATGGCAATTATGTCGGAGATATGTGCGGGGTTTGGCATATCGGCATTTTCGCTAGAAGCTGATAAGCTGAGAAAGCCAGGGGCTTTTATGGCGTTTCTCAAAGAAGGGCTAGAGGTATTGCCGCGGAACCCAGAGGCTGAGAGGAAGGCGCTGGAGGCAATGGCCCGGTTTCTAAAGGGACGAGAGCCGCTGAAGGAAGCGGCTGGAATGGCTGGTAGTGTCGAGAAAGACTATACTTTTGCAATGTCAAAGGCCGATGACTTTGACGGACTGGCGAAGCCGGGAAGAGGTGGAGTGGGGAAACCATTGCACGAAAAAGACATCGTAAATCCGATAGACCGCACTGCAACAGCAGAGCAGAAAGTGGCGCAGTTGATGGCTCTGACGGAAGAGAACAAGCCGCTGGTAGAAAAGCTCTTGGCAGGAATTGACACTAAATATGGCACTAGGTCGCAGATCAGTATCAAGGAGCCTCAAGATATAATTGATAAGGCAAGGCGCCCGTCAATAAAGGAAACTAAGGACTGGTTTGATGTTGAGCATGTAAGGGACTCGTTCAGATTTGAGACCCCGGTTGAGAACCTGCGCGATTTACCAAACATTGTCAAAGAACTCAGAGAGAGTGGGTTTGAGATAGTTAAGTTGGATTTAGATAAGCTAATCAAACCAAAAGGTCGAGGCTGGCGCATGGCGGCAATTGATCTGAGAGCGCCAAATGGGCAGCTTCTTGAGTATCAAATCTTGCCGCTAGAGATGAATGAAGCCGGTAAGATTGAACATCAGATGTACAAGCAATGGCGTGGAAAGGATGTATCAAGCTTGACTCCTGAGGAGTCAATAGTAAAGAAAATTGCCGATAAACAAGCGGTGGAACTATACAAAAACGCTTTCCAACAGTACCTTAATCGGACAGGGCAAACGCAAGAAACAATAATAAAATTGATCGAAAAGACAATAGAGACTGCCAAAGGACGGTGAGCAAATGTTGGTAAACTCGGTATTATTAAGGCGTTCTGATGATGCAGAGATAGAACTTTTTGATGAACGCGATAGTTTCATTGCTTCGTTTAAGAATGGTAAGTGGGTAAAAGCCTTGGTATTCAGCGATTATGAACTGGAAGATTTTGATCTGATTGAGGACGAGCGGGAAATAGAAAGAGTTTTGGCGGAGGCTAGAGCCGCGCTGGGCTGTCCTTTGAAAGAGTTATCGGACGATAGGACGAAGAGCGCGTGAAGGCGGGAGTGCTTGGCTTTACCTTTCGGTGCCGCAGTTCAAAGCGCTTAAGCCACACCCCAGGCAAAAGCACCGGTAAATTGTTCGGCACGCTTGAGACTGGCTTCCAGCCACTGTTTCCCTCTGGTGAATGGTTTGAGACTGAAAGTTTTTGCCCCCTCCACCGTGAGAATGGCCGAGCGCGGAATGCGGTCTTGCCCATCGAGCAACTTCAATAACTCTCCGGCTACTTCCATGCGGTGTTGGCTGCTTCGCCTGTCTTGTTCGTCGAGCAGTCGACCCAATAAGAGAAATCGGCCGGGACGCCAGAGGTAATTGATATCTTCAGCCCGGTACGAGCGTGCACCGAGTTCGGTGGCAAGGTGCCCGGCGCAAAGTATCTTGGTCTTGCCCTCGCCAAAGCCCTTCACCTGCTTGTAGTTGAGGGGCAATTGGAAGACCGGGCTCCAGGTCAGACCCTCTTCGTGGGCGAGCAGTTGCCCTCCCTGGCTGTCCTGTATTCTCCAGGTGCTGGCCCCTTCCACCACGGCCCTCAAGAGCACCACTTCCTGACCGCTGTCGTCTTTTACAACGGCTTCCACAAAGCGCCTGTCTTTCCAGGGGAAGTCGACCTGCTTTAAGTAGTGTTCCACTTCTTTCAAGGAGCGGGCCGGTAGCGGGGCTGCTCCTGCTCGTATGTCAATTCCGCGTGACAGTGCATGAACTATCCCCGGGGCCATGACCAGATTGTTTACCGGTCTGCCGCCACTTTCCAGCTTGCCGACTACATTTACGGCCAGTCCGTCCACATCATCTTGCTCCGCCACCCAGGCAAACAAGTCCTGGCCGCTCATGATCATAGTTTCGCTGAAAGGGCACTTGTCTTTGTGGGTGGCCGCCAACACCATTTTTAGATCTGAAAAAATACTGCTTTTGACTATTTCACCGCCCCTCACTTCCACCTGCCAATGGTGTTTGAGCAGGGTCTCTAACTGTGCTCCTGCACCACCGGGAAAGACCAGGTAGTGTTCTACTTGCATCGCTTCAGTCAGGCTCTTGAGGCGCTCAAGGTACTTCTCCGGCAAGAAGAGTGGTTTCGTTCCTGCATCTTCCGCCTCCATATAAAATAAGATACCACCGCATTTTGCCGGCAGGTATTTGACTATTTCGCCGGCGGGGATGAGTGTGCTTGAATGGCTCTCTTGCCTATGCAAGACCAGGTAAGAGACTCCCGCTTCCTTCACCGGTCGGTATTTGGGGCTAGTCTCCCGGCTCTTGCCGCCTTTTGACTCCGCCTTAGCCAGACCGCTCAGGTCGGTGTAGGGAAAGAACTTAAATTGCTCAGGTACTTGCTCAAGATGTAAAGGCTCGCCACTTTCTTGCGTTTTTACGTACCAGCCATCCACCGACAATACCGATCTCAATGCCTGGGATAATTTGCTTTCGTCGCTTTCGGCAAAGAAGTTTTCTTTCAGCCATTCCAGGTGTCTGGCACTGGCTTCTTCTTGATCTTGTTTATTTTGATCTAGAAATGACGGAGAACTTGTTTTCAGACCGTCGCGCCAGTCTTGGAACTGTTCAGTCAGTAAGTCTTCCCAGAAAAACATCTCTTATCCGGTAAGTTTCAGTTTTTGGCGGCCAGGAATTTATTGTGCAACTGCCCGCAGGCCGCATCTATGTCGGTGCCCCGCTCCAGGCGGATAGTGACGGTTTTGCCGGTGCGACCGGAGATATCGCGGAAGCGCTTCTGGGTTCTTATGTCGGGGCGCTGGTAGAGTATCTGACCTTCTTTGTTCATGGTGGGATTGAAGGGAATTAAGTTGATGTTGCAGTGTAAATCTTTGACCAGTTCAGCCAGCATGCGGGCTTGTTCTTCCGAGTCGTTCACCCCTTCCAGAAGCACGTATTCGATGGTCACCCTCCTTCTGGTAGTGTTGACGTAATCGTGCATGGCTTCCATGACTTTATGGATGGGGTACTTGCTTGTTATTGGTACGATTTCTTCCCTGGTGGCGCGGTCCGGCGCATGCAGGGAGAGGGCCAGGGTGATAGGTAGATTGGCGGCAGCCAGGTCGTTTATGCCGGGTACGATACCGGAGGTGGAGACCGTTATATGGCGGGCTCCGATGCCTACTGAGTTCATCAGGGTTTTGATGGAACTAATTACTGTATCCGTATTGAGAAGCGGTTCGCCCTGCCCCATGTAAACTATGTTGGCAACGCGCTGGCCGCTTTCCCTTTGAATACTCATCACCTGGTCCACGATTTCCTGATGGGTCAAGTTGCGCTTGAAGCCCAGGTAGCCGGTGGCGCAGAAGGTACAGCCGACGGCACAGCCCACCTGGGATGAGAGGCAGGCCG
Organism: Candidatus Obscuribacter sp.; assembly: GCA_016712465.1. GTDB lineage: Bacteria > Cyanobacteriota > Vampirovibrionia > Obscuribacterales > Obscuribacteraceae > Obscuribacter. The sequence continues at coordinate 4,827,467 of JADJQZ010000001.1, read as the reverse complement.
AGAGACTATCCCGGTCTTCAAAGGCAATCAGCACAGACTCAATCAATTGACCGTCCGGTAGTTCGAAGAGATATTTGCGGGTACCGTCGCGGCTCACTTCCAGATGGGCCAGCTTGAGGAATTGGATGGTAGCCACTTCATTAAGCTTGGCTCTCAATTCCTGACCGAGGTCGGTCATCTCGTCGAAGCTCTTGGCCCATTTGGCGTAGATCCAGCTATGAATCTGTTTGGCGCGGAACTTCGGCAAACCCAACTCACTTACAAAGTCCGTTAATTCAGCCAGGGTTAGACCCGAGAGGGCACGTTTCTTCTCGGTTTCGTTCAATTTAGATTCCGTACTGGCGTTTTCCGTGGTCAACTTCTTAATTCTCCGGCTTCTTATGAAATCTGGCTCAGCTTGCCCCGTCCGAGCCTTATATTTTGCTCTCTTGACGTCCGGATTATCATAGCAAGCCTGCTTCCAGCTGTCTGCGCTTTTCAAGGGGGTTGCTTAGAGATGTTAAAATAGGCTTTGTTGCAGGGGTAATGTAGCAGAGGGCGGGTTAAGATACGCCCTTGAGGTCGAATTGCCTCAGGGAAATGCCTCGGGATTGACACCGGGCTTTCTCAAGAAAGCGTTTCAGGAGCTGAGAAAAAGAGCATGAGTGATTGGGAGGACAAAGCCAAAAACTTCGTCAAGAAGATGTTTGGCGATACCAATGAGAAGCGGGTCAAGGCTCTGCAGCCTTACGTCAACCAGGCTAATTCCTTCGCCGATGCCATGGGTAAGCTCTCTGATGACGAACTGAAAGGCAAAACTGCCGAGTTCAAGCAAAGAATTGACAATGCTCTGAAAGATGTGCCGGAAGTCAAGCTGATTGCCGATGATGTGCCGAAGATGCCCGGGCAGATTCGCACCATGAAAGACAGAGCCCTGGCTGAGGTGATGGAGCACATTTTGCCGGAAGCCTTTGCAGTTTGTCGTGAAGCCGGCAGCCGCGTGCTCAACATGCGCCACTTCGATGTGCAGCTCATGGGCGGTGCCGCCCTGCACTTCAACAAGATTGCCGAGATGCGTACAGGGGAAGGTAAGACCCTGGTTGCCACCCTCCCTACTTACCTGAACGCCCTGGCCGGACGCGGCGCTCACGTAGTTACCGTCAACGACTACCTGGCTCGCCGAGATTCCGAGTGGATGGGGCGTCTTTATGGCTTCCTGGGCCTGTCCACCGGGCTTGTCTATTCCCATCAGCCCGATTGGGAAAAGGCGGCGGCTTACCGCACTGATATCACCTATGGTACCAACCACGAATACGGCTTCGACTATCTGCGCGACAACATGCGCAAGTCTCTTGATGAGTTGGTGCAGCGTCCCTATTATTTCGCCATCGTCGACGAAGTCGACAATATTCTCATTGACGAAGCGAGAACGCCGCTGATTATTTCCGGTTATCCGAGAGATTCCTTTACCGAGCTTTATGTGCGCATGTCGCAGATTTCGCCCTTGTTGGAGCGAGGCAAAGATAAGGACGACGAAGACTGCGACTATTATGTAGACGAAAAACAGCGCAACGTCATGCTCACCGAGCGCGGCATCATCAATGCCGAGAAGATGCTCGGGGTCGACGACCTGTTTGATATGCACCACAACTACGCCCATCACCTGGTGCAGGCCCTGCGCGCCAAGGAAATCTACAAGCTGGACACCGACTATGTAATCGTGCCCAACGAGGAAGGCAAGCCGGAAGTGACCATCGTCGATGAGTTCACCGGTAGGATGATGCAAGGCCGCCGCTGGAGTGACGGACTGCACCAGGCCATTGAAGCCAAGGAGCGCGTGCCGATTCAAGAGGAAACCATGACGTTTGCCTCTATCACTTATCAGAATCTCTTCAGGCTCTATCCCAAGTTGGCCGGTATGACCGGCACAGCCATGACGGAAGCGCCCGAATTCGCCAAGATTTACAACCTGGACGTGGTATCAATCCCCACCAATCGTAAGTCGCAGCGTCAGGATAATCCCGACGTCATCTACAAGACCGAGCGCATGAAGTACATCTCGGTGGTGGAAGAGATTGTCGACATGCACGAAGCCGGGCGCCCTGTGCTTGTGGGTACGGTCTCTATTGAGAAGTCGGAACTTATTGACGATCTGCTCACTCGACCGGCCAAGATGAATGAGTTTCTGCTCTTCAAAATTAAGCGCCTGGAAGAACTTATGGGCAGGCGCAAGCTGGAAGGCGAGAACATTGCTTCCCTGCGCAAAATTATGGAGCGACCCGGTCAGATCGATGCCGACAAACTCGATGAAGTGGTGAAGAAATTAGAGAAAGAGTACCCGAAAGAGGAAGAATTCCTTGATCGGGCCTACTCGGCTCTGCGCACCGCTAAAGTGGTGTCGGCTATTAGAAAGGGTATTCCTCATGCGGTCTTGAATGCCAAGCATCACGAGAAGGAAGCCATGATCGTAGCTCAGGCCGGGCGAAAAGGTGCTGTCACCGTGGCCACCAACATGGCTGGTCGTGGTACCGACATTTTGCTTGGTGGAAACGCCGAGTATCTGGCCAAAGAGAAATTGGCAAAAGAATTTAAGGACGAAGAGCTTCATTCCGACCCGGAAAAGATGGCTGAATACGAAGCTCGTCTCAAGGAATTGACCAAGGAAATGAAGGTCATCACTGATAGGGAACATGAGGAAGTCACCAGTATTGGTGGCTTGCATATCATTGGTACCGAAAGGCACGAGGCTCGCCGTATCGACAACCAGCTAAGAGGTAGGGCTGGTCGTCAGGGCGATCCCGGTACAACGCGCTTCTTCCTCTCGCTGGAAGACCAGCTCATGCGCATCTTCGGTGGTCAACATATTTCGCGCTTGATGGACATCATCAAGGCTGATGAAGACATGCCTATTGAGTCCGGCATGGTGACAAACTCCATCGAAGGCGCCCAGAAGAAAGTGGAAGCTCACCACTTCGACATGCGTAAGCACGTGCTTCAGTACGACGATGTTTTGAGTACCCAGAGGGAAGTTATCTACCGGGAACGTCGTCGTATCCTTGAGAAAGCCAACTTGCGGGACGGCATGCTGGACATGATGAAAGAGCACCTCGACTTGATCCTTGAGGCCCATCTCGATCCCGATGCTCCGCCCGATCTCTTTGAAGAATCAGGATTGCCCGAGGTGCTGCAGGCACTCTCCATGGACATTCCCATGATGCATGATGTGAAGGTGGCCGAACTGAAGGGACTTTCTTATGATGATATGAGAGAGAAACTCTGGGACGCCATGGAAACCGCTTACAAAGTGCGGGAAGAGCATGTTGGTCTCGATGAGATGCGTGAATTCGAGCGCCAGGTCTTGCTGCACAATATCGACACCAAGTGGGTGGATTATCTGCACAACATCGATCTCTTGAGAGAAGGCATTCAGCTTCGGGCCTATGCTCAGAAAGACCCGCTGCAAGAATATAAGCGGGAAGCCTTCAATATGTTCAACCAACTTTTGCGCTCCATCCAAGCCGAATCGATTCAGCAGGTTTTCAGGGCTCAGCCTCAGCCGGAACCCATGGAAATATTCGATATTTCCCAGATCACTGCCGATATGATCGATCCATCTCAACTTCCGGATGGTGTGACGCCGGAAGAATTCCTCAGCATTATTCAAATGGAAGTGCTGCGGCAGCAGGGCCTGACCCCCGAGATGCTGCAAGAAATGATCGAGAGCGGCAATATAGAAGTGGTGGCGGAAGGCGAAGAAGGTCTCGAGCGTGCCATCGAGGAAGCCAGCGAGGTTGCACTCAGCGGCGAGGGTCCTTCCAACGGCAGCGGCGACCATGCGGAGGAGGCAGTGCAGAACGTCTCCCCAAAGCCTGAGTCTGTGAGCGAGACTACCGACAACCCGGTGATTCCGCCGGAAGCACGGGTCGATTCCGGTTCCAAGGGTGAATCTTCCGGGAGTCGTGACTGATCCTCCATGTTGATGCTCTCCTTCGACGGCAGCGGACGGGATCTTTCGGTCTCCATTGTCAGTGCCCGCTCTCGCAGCCAATGGCAGGAAGGCGCTTCGGGTCTTGAAGATTTTCAAGTGCTGGCTTCGGAGCGCCTTGATTTTGACGGGCAGGAGCGCAGTGATCGCCAGGGCACAGTTAGCTGTCTGATTCCAACCATCGACAGACTGATGTCCGAGCTTTCCCTTAAACGGGAGCAGTTGCAGGCGATTTGTGTTGGTATTGGACCTGGCGGTTTTACCGGTGTAAGAGTGGTGGTGGTGACGGCCCGCACTTTGTCCCAGATTCTTGCTATTCCCTTGATTGGCATAAATTCCCTGGAAAGTGCATGTTACGATCTGGCAGCCGCCAGCGGTGCCACGGTTGTAGGAATCGTTAAAGAAGCTTCCCGCAGCCATTGTTATGCGGCCGTTTATTCGGTTCTGCCTTTTGCTGAAGGTTACTTTGATCTGCAGGTGATGGAGGGCTCTGCCAATCTGCCTCCTTCATATTTGACCTACGAGGCGGCCCGGGAGCTTTTCACCTCCTGCCGGTTCGAAAATGCTGTCATTGCCGTGGAACCGGCGGTTTTGGCGCGGCTGGCTCCCTGCCCTGAGGGTTTGCTTGAGGCGCAGCCCGTAAAGAATATGGCCCTCACCCAGTCTAAACTGGCTCTGCTTAGGTTATCTTTGTCATCCGCGCAAGCCCACCCTTATCTTAAGGTCGAGCCCCTATATTTGCGCGGTGCTTCCATTACGCTGAAGAAAGGCGATGGTGTCGAAAGAGTCGAAAGTCATTGATATAAGCCCGCTCACCATTGGTGATTTAGAGCAGGTTATGGATATTGAGCCGGTGGCATTCGGCTCACATCATTGGACTCGCCAGTCTTTTATGAATGAGCTTATCAATCCTTCCGGGTTTTATTATGCAGCCAGGGAGCAAGAGAATGAGCGGGTGCTTGGTTATTCAGGCTTCTGGTTGATTGGCGAGGAAGCCCATGTCACCACCCTGGCGGTGCACCCGGATTACAGGCGGCTCTATGTGGGTGAGCGTCTGCTCATCAACGACATCATTCAAGCCCGCAAGGTAGGAGCCGATTGGGTCACGCTGGAAGTGCGGGTTTCCAATGATTCGGCCCAGAAGCTTTACGGCAAATACAGCTTCCGCAGCCTGGGAGTGCGCCGCAATTATTACCAGGATAACGATGAAGATGCGCTGGTGCTCTGGACTGATCGCCTTTCCTCACCGGAATTTCTCACCCTCTTTCAAAAGCGCATTAAAGAAAAGGGGCTTTCTTATCAGGGTCTGGAAAAGCTCTTTCTTGGTGACCGCCTTGAGGAAGAATCCCAGCCTTCAGGTTAGCGGATACTCAGGCGAGAGGAATTTTATTTTTCCGGATTTTTACCTCAACTGTAAATGCATTGGATATCTAAGGACTTGACTTGCCCTGAGCCTTAAGACGACAATAGGTACGCCAGCAAAATAGCAGTGCTATTGAGGAATTCTTTTGCGTTCTCAGGGACCGGCATCAATTACTCGTGTTAAACGCAAGTCCTCGGTGGGGCAGGTGGTGATGACCATGCTCTCGGTACTGGTGCTTTTCCTCTCGGCTTTTACAGCTATCAGTGTGCCGGTTTCCAGCCAGCGCAATTTGGTGGCTTTCCTGCAAAACCGAGTTGACGCCGCCGTGCTTGCTCTGCCCGAGCAAGCGGAAGCGAAAGTGATGGCCATTTTTCCCGGCTTCAAGCATGAAGCCCCCCAATACCGTTCTACCAATTATTGCCCTATGGCTCCGGCGGCGGTGTTCGTCGGTTATATATTGGGCCCTTATCTGGGAGTGGTGGCCTGCTTCTTTTTCGTGGCGCTGGGTCTGCTTGGACCTTTCTTCGGAATTCATCCTTTTGCGGCCGGGGGCGGCTTCAGCTATTGTAATGAACCAGGCTTCGGTTACTTGCTGGCGCTTATTCCCACAGCCTGGGTGGCCGGCATGATCACCCGGGGGCGGCGCACTACCTTGAGTCAGTCTCTGGCTGTGGTGGCGGGGCTGAGTGTCACTCACCTGTGCGGACTGATGTACCTTTTCGGCAGCGTCTTGTTTTCCTATGTGATGAACGGCACTTCGGCAGCCCTGGCCTGGCAGCCCTGGGTTTTTGAACTGGCTCGCAATATGACCTGGTATCCGCTGCCTTACGACATACTGGGTGCTCTGGCGCTGATCGGCATTGGTTTCCCCTTTCGTTGGCTGGCTTCTACTCTGTCGGCTCCGGATATCGGCCGGACCGACGGCAATAGTGGTAAGAGTAGAGATGGGCGCTTTGTCAGTGTCGATACCTTCGAAACGGCACAAGACGAGCGCTTCGAATCTCGGGAACGCTTTGAACTGATCTAGATAGCCATCATGCAAGCCAAAATAGCCTGGTATCTCATTATGTTGCTCTTCAAGAGGGTGCGGCGCAAGCCCGGTAAGAACCTCAAGAAGAGTAAGAGTGGTGCGGTCAAGTTGGTAGGCATCCTCTCCCTCTCCGGTTTAGGGCTTGGACTTGCCGGACTGGCACTCTTCCTCTACGGTACCCGGGTTGAGACCCGCAAATATCGGTTGGAGACCCTGAAACTGCGGACACGCTCCCGGGCCGCCGCCGGTGGGCGTCGCCATGATTTGCGCATTTTGCACCTTTCCGACCTGCATTTGAGTGGTTCCGACGATCACAAGGTGGAGTTCATCCGCAGTGTTACTGATGATGACTATGACATAGTGGTTTTAACCGGCGATGTCTTCGAGTTTGAGCATGGTATTAAATACGGTGAGCATCTTCTGAGCCGTAAGCCCCGTCTGGGAGCTTATGCCGTCTTTGGCAATCACGACTATTATGATTACAGCATCTTGAACAAGACTCTCGGTCGTGTGATCAAGAAGCTGCGCCACCCTGCTCGGAAGAAAGATGTCACCCCCCATGCCCGTTCACTCAGGCAGGGCGGTTTCACCGTTCTGGTCAATGAAAGCGTGCATCTGGCCGACGAAGATATTTATATTGTCGGCATCGACTATCCCGGTATCGCCGAAGATGAGCTTATGAGCCTGATGGCAATGGCGCCGCCGCAGTCGCTGCGGCTGGGACTTTTTCACTTGCCGCGTAAACTGGAGATGTTGGCCGATGCCGGGTTCCACATGGCTTTTGGCGGACATACCCATGGCGGTCAAATTAGATTGCCGGGTTTTGGCGCCCTTGTGACTGATTCGGAACTGGCTCGTCATGAAGCAAGCGGCGTACTTTGCCGTGGTGAGACAACCATTCATATCTCACGGGGGCTGGGGGCAGATCCGCGCAGTAATATCCGTCTTTTCTGCCCGCCGGCGGCTACCGTCATCGAGCTTTCCCACTATCCAGGCGATAATGCGATTGACCTGGATCAAGGCGAGCGGGAGAAGCGCTGTTTTGTTGAAAGCGGCGATATTTAGAGTAGTCAAAACTGTCTTTGAAGGTGGCGGGGGCGGCCCTGAGCTTGCTGCCAGGCTGTTTGGCCGGTGTTACTTTGAGCAAGTGTTCATCTTCCAATTGTTTGCGCAAAGTGGGTAATTGCAGTTGCCTGATTTGTTCGTCCCTGGAAAAACCAGGCTTGGCCGGTGCAATCAGCGGTTTCTCGGTCTTTACCCAGGTGGGGGGCTGGAAGGTGGGGAGGACCGGCAGATGGGCCTGGAATTGCCGAAATACCGATGCCACCATGTTCTTTTCCAGTTTGAGCTTGTATTTGCCGTGGGCGTCTACCAGGGTGCCGGTGGCGGCGCTACTACTGATGGTGCCAAGGAAGACGGCCTTGTGTGGTAAATTGCCTGCTTCCTGCCATTCTTGAGAAGTGGAGAATTCCATGCGTTGATTTGGTTTCCCCGGGTCTACGCCGCTAATCATCTGCATATTCGGATAGCGCCCATAACAGAGCTCTCCCTCCACCGATGCGGCACGCCGCAAAAGCGATAGTTTGACCAGCCCCAGTTGCGGATTCGATGTCAGGTATTCGCCGGTGTAATCGCTGCTCATGTAGTTGAAGGTAGCAATCATGGCAAAGATAATGGCCAGGCAGAGGGCTTCATTGCTGAGCAGGTTGAAGAGCCGCTTGCGGTCTTTTTTCCGCTTCTTTTCCTTCTCCTCTTCCGCTTCTTCCCGGGCTTTTCGATCTAATTCCCGAAAGCTGGCAGGAGCCCCGCGCGATGCCCGGAAGCTATCCTGGCGATTGGAACGCGCTCCATTGTCCGGTGCCCTTGCCGGTTCCGCATCCTCGCTGCTCTGGTCGTCTGCACTCGAATAATCACCATAAGGAGCCCGGGGTTTGCGCACGCCCCGGTTTCTCATGTAGTGATCGTCGTTTCTTGGCATTTTTCGCCTTTGGCACTCAGGGGATTAAATCCGGTTGCAGTCGATAGAGATAGCGCAGTGTGGCGGCGTCGTTGGGCGAAATGACGCCCCTGCCGTAGTACACGCTCATCAGGTCGGCAGCGTTGGTGCTGTGTCCCTCTATACCGAGGGCGTGACCAAACTCGTGAGTAGCAGCGGCTTTCATTTTGCCCAGGGGCATGGACGCGCCCCTGGCTTCGGTGGTGCGCAAGACGATCACCACTGGTTTGAAGGCGGCCTGTCCTCCGGCGAGAATGGCTTTGTATGGGAAATTTGTCTTGGAAGTGTAGCCCCTGATGTCGTTCGCGAAAAGGGCCATGCCCAGTTTATTGACAAACTGCTTGGTGAAGAAGACGTAGATGTCGGCTTCCTGGGGGTCATTGGTGATCTGGTAAGAAAGAAAGCCTTCCGGTTCAAAGGCTTTCCAGGCGCTGACTCCTTCCAGGGCGGCCTGATAATGTCCGTCCACATAGCCTTCCGCTACCCCCAGGCTGTTCCATTGCTGGGGATTTTCCACTATTTGCGCCACCAGATTGGGCCAGGCTGCCAGGTTGTCGACGTTGGCAACGGGCGCTCCTAATTGCGGGTCCATGATGGAGTCGAGGCTCAAACCTCGACTGACGAAGACTTTCAGGGGCATTTGGTCGGAAAGCCAGCGAATTACCCCGAAACGGCTGCGAAACTCCGGATAGGGTCTGGGACCGCTCGACTGGGTCTGGGGCTTGCCTGCCGTTCGTCTCTGGGCAAGAGCTGCTGAGGTGGCGAACTGAACCAGCATGAGCGCCAGATACAGCCAGGTCAGTCTGATAAAAAAACTGCCCACTTTCGAGTTTTTTCTGGTTTGGTATGGCGTTTTGATAGCTACTGGCAACATTTTGCTGACCTTTTCGTCTACTTCCGATATCTTGGGCCCGAGCTTTTAGCTATATGCCACATACTCACTCAAGAGCCCTGACTAAAGGTAGATGATAATCTGGTTTCTATTGTTATGCATTTTCGTTACAGGCAAAATAAACGAAAGGTTAAAAGGCAGGTGTCTCAAGGGCTTTCAGGTAAGAATTAGCGTGTTGATATCGCAGTCACTCCAGTAGAGAGGCACAAGGGATTGAGCCTGTTGGGGCAGCACCAACCCTGCGAGCATTTTTTGAGGCTCCCCACCAGGGGAGCCTCGGTTTTTCTATGCTTTTGAACATTAGAGCCTGTCCAGTTCTTAGCAAAAGGGGCAGGCTCTTGTGTTAACCTAACTTGTCACAGGCGATAGTTTTTCAAGAGAGCCGCATAGCGGCGCTCGGGAGTAGTTATGGTAGCGGTGAGAGCAATTATTTTGGCTGCTGGACAGGGCAAGCGCATGAAGTCGGCTAAGCCCAAGGTTTTGCATGACGTGCTCGGCATGCCGATCTTGAGCCGGGTTGTAAGGCAGTGTCAGGCTCTCGCCCCCGAGAAACTGCACGTGGTGGTCGGCCATCAAGCCGAGCTGGTGCGCGATTTTGTCGAAAAAACTTTTGAGGACGGCTCCTGTCTCACTCATTTACAGGAACCGCAGTTGGGTACCGGCCACGCCGTTATGCAAGTAGCGCCTGCCCTTGAGGGCTTTAATGGTCATGTAATTGTCACCGTGGGAGATGCACCGGTCATACAGAGTGCCACGCTAAAACACTTGCTCTTAAGTCATGAGCAGTCCGGTGCAGCCGTTACAGCCCTGACGGCTATCGTAGAAGACCCCAAGAACTACGGCCGCATCGTTCGGGATGAAGCCGGTAAAGTCAGGGCCGTTGTGGAAGATAAGGATGCCAGCCAGGCTGAAAAGGCTATTTGCGAAGTAAATACTGGCATCTATTGTTTGAGCTGGCCCGCGGTGAAAGACGGTTTACAGTCGTTGACTTGCGAAAACAAGCAGAAAGAGTATTACCTTACCGACCTGGTGGGTTGGGCCTACAAATCGGGTGCGGGTGCTGCGGCCGTGGCTCTCACCGACTGGCGGGAGATGGCCGGCATCAACTCCCGTCTTGAGCTTTCGGAAGCGGCCAGGCATTTGCGCGATATCACTGTAAGCAGGCTGGCACTGGAGAGCGGCGTCACCATCGTCGATCCGCACAGTACCTGGATTTGTCCGGAGGTAAAAATCGGGCAGGAGACCACCATCATGCCCGGCTGCATTCTTACCGGTGACATCGAAATCGGCGCCGACTGTCTGATTGGACCCTACACGGTCATGAAGGGGCGGGTACGTGTGGGCGCCGGTGCTTCCGTGGTCAGTTCCTATGTCAATGACTCCGTCATTGGTGACCGGGCCAGGGTTGGTCCTTTTGCCCATTTGCGGGAAGGCAACGCCGTGGGCAGCGCCTCAAAAGTTGGAAATTTCGTGGAGTTGAAAAAAGCAACCCTGGGCGATCACACCAATGTCGGGCATCTCTCCTACATCGGCGATGCTAGCCTGGGTAGCAATGTTAATATCGGCGCCGGCACTATCACAGCCAATTACGATCATGTCACCAAGCGCAAAGATCGCACCATAGTTGGTGACGGTGCCTCCACCGGCAGTAATTCGGTGCTGGTGGCACCGGTGGAACTATGCGCGGAGGCGGTTGTGGGTGCCGGTACCGTCGTTACCAAAGACGTGCCTTCCGGTGCCCTTGCTGTTGGTCGAGCGCGCCAGGAAATAATTGAGGGTTGGGCCAAGCGCCGCAAAGAACGAATGACTGTAGCTCCTAAAGCTTAGCGCTCCAGATCGGGCGTATCGTGCGAATCGAGCCTCGACAAATAATCGAGCCTGCGCCTTTCGTATTCGGCAAAGGCCGGTGATTCGACGGTGAGCAGTTTTATCAGCCCCAGGGGAATCAGATGTCTCGAGTAGTCGCTGACATAGTCGGAAGAGTAGCGCTTTTCCGAATCACCAAAAGTCTCAAGCTCCACATAATCTTGCCCGATGCGCAAAAGTCGCCCCACAAGCGCCGTTCCGTCGGCAAAGGAAAGTTTGACCCAGGCGCGGGCGTCGCATAATTTTTCCAGTCGAAGCTTTAAATTCATCTCTTTATTATAAGACGTTAGTGATTCTCTCAGAGTATATTCACTGAACCTCCGAAAACGAATCGTTTGGATCGGAACTGTCGCTGGAAGTATATATTGTCAAAGTCTAAGGCAAGATTTTAAGTAGACAAATCTGAAAGCCACAGCCGGTGCTGGTTTCTTCTGGATATGCGAAGAAGTCAAGAATTGCTAATCCCGATGAAGGACTTAAACTAGTGCTGTGCATGTGAGATTTAGTTTAATGATTTCTTGCCTTGAAAAGGCACCACATAAGATGGCAGTGCGATAAGTCAATAAGTCATTCTCCAGGCATAAAATTAGGAACACTTTCTGTCTAGATTCGAGGCGATTAATGCAAGAAGAACTCATTCCCGCCAATCTCCGTAAGCGTCTGGATGACCTTAAGGATCGGGAAGATAGTTACTGGCACGACGAAATGTACTCGGTGGAAGCTCTAACTAATATGGCTTACAGGCAAGAGCTTGAAAGAAGTTTCAAACTGGATCCCCTGGGACCGATGCCGCCCCGCCAACAGTTCTAGTTACTGCCTGGCGAAGCCTTTATTTGCGTCCAAAGTAGGACAGTAAGCCGTTTACCAGGCTTCTGGCCGCTTTGTTTTGCCACTGACTGTCAATGAGCCCGCTGTATTCATCGGGGTTGACCATAAAGGCCACTTCCACCAGTACCGCTTGCATGGCTGTCGGGCGGCAAAGGGCCAGGTTTTGATAGCGTGCGCCTAAATCAGGCAGTTCCAGTTCCTTAACCATGGAGTTCTTAAGGCAGCGGGCCAGCTCTATGGATTGGGGATGGTAGCGGTAGGTGGAAGTGCCATGCTCCTTCAAGGGATCTCGTCCATCCGGCAGCGCGTTATTGTGCACCGAAATAAGTAAGTCCACTTTCTTATCCCTGGCAAAGGCTACTCTGTCGTTAAGGGAGACATCTATGTCTTCTTCCCTTGTCATGAATACGGTGGCTCCTTCTTTCTCCAGGGCCGCTTTGAATTTCTTGGCGATAGCCAGATTGACCTCGGCTTCGCACAAACCGGAAGGTCCGAGTGCGCCGCTTTCAAGACCGCCATGACCGGGATCTACGCAAATCACAAGACCCTCAAGCGGTCTCTCCGATCGTCCTTTTTCTGCGGTGTTTACCAGACGGGGCGGATACTTGATGTGTAAGTTGAGGGTATTATCCGTGTATTCGGCGAAGTAGCCCCACTGCCTTGCAGATTTGAGGGCGATGTCGATTTCATAAACGCCGTCTTCCGGTTGCTTCCATGCGACGTCTTCAATCAATCTCGCTTCGCCGTCGGCCGGTGACTGATAAACCCAGTCGGTATCCGACTGCGCCCCGTAAATTTTCACTTGCAACTTGTTGGAACCGGCACTTACCGTTTGCTCAATCAAGAAGGGCAGTCTCTGGCTCATGGGAATTGAAACTATTTCGCCCCAGTCGTCTTTATCTACTTGCACGGAACGGCACACCGCCCGTGGTGCGGGAGCGCCTGGCGGCTCGAATTGCAGGTCTTCTCTTTTTATCCAGACGTGCTTGCCTGTCTTGTAAAGGCAGCGAATATTGTCCTTCTGGTAGCCGTCCGTGATCAGCCTAACCCCTGCCGGCAGCGGCGTGAGACGTGCCAGTTCCGGCGCCACTCTCACAATCGTATCGTCGTGTATGGTATGGGCCATGAGTGGTTGCTTGACCACCGATATATTGGTGCCGAGGGTGAGACTGGTGTTCTTACCGCCTTTGCTGATCACAAAACGAGGATGACTGTTGCTGAAAAAATCGTTGTTTTCGATACGATAGAGCCCCAGATAGAGATCCGGGGAATGCTGAGGAAAGCGTTGAAAGATCTGCCCGTAGGCGGCTTCCAGACCCCGGTTGATGCCCGAACCATTTCGTTCTTTCGCTCTGGCTTTCAAGCTTGCCAGGCTGGCCATCTCAATCTTCTTGCCGGCTAGTTCCACATAGACAGCCGCCCCGGGTGTGGCATGGCAGGAAAATTCAATGATATCACCGGCGGTGAGGGCCCGGTCGTCCTTAGGCTCGACGCCTTCGGTGGAGATGGTTAGAGAGGAGGCGGAAAGCGGCTCTCTCAGCTTTTCTCTTACTAATTGAACAAAAGTTGAATAAGGATTTTGGGCACCATCCCTGGAGTAGAGCAGTTGGAAGCGATTGACGCCCCTGGCCAGGGGCACGGTCTGGGCAAAGAAACCGTTTTTGTTGAGGCTTACCGGTTTACCGTTGATGCTCAAGCTGCCTCCCGGCAGCGCTGAGCCTATAATGAAGCTGCTGCTTGCCGTGATGGCGGTGGCTCCGCTTTGTGGATAACTTACATAGATCGGATTGCTATCGGTCAACTCCACTTTGGCACGCTTGATGGGAGTGGGCTTCTTTAGCGAGGGCGTCACTTCCTGACTTTCCGGACTTTCCTGGGCCTTGCAGGCGTTAAGCTGGCAGGTGCACAAAAATAGGAGGAGCAGTCTCAAGCTGAAGGGTACCAGGCGCTCAAGAGCCTTTTCAGGCATGGATGTCATTTATTCTCCAATCGAAGCGAGCATGGTACTGACGCATGCAGAATACGCTGTTTTCTCGTTGATCCTTTTCGTCAAGGAGGCTGTACACGTAACTGTGCAAGTCGCGGTGTCTTGCGCCGAAGATGACGCCCTGCCATTGAAACCAGGGTGATATGAGAAACTCTTCTCCCTTTGGACCGATATAGACATTTCGTTTACTGGAGATAAAGCGCCGCATATTCGCCTCGCTATCTTCCGTGATCGTGTCGCGCGTAATGGCATGATTGGTGATGTCGGGCTCGCCCATGGTGCCGCGGGTCAAAAGGAAAACGGCAAAATCTGGGTTGTATTCCCGGGGCAGGTCGTCGGTGAGCAGAGGCGTAATTTCCTGGCGCATGACCGTATCGACACTTAAAGATTTTCCCCCCACCACGAAGAGCCGCTTGTGCATGTCAGCTGAGGTCTGCTTGCCGGTGTTTACGGGAAAGCGGTCGGCGATGCATTTAATTGCCAGCAAGTTGTAGGTATTGATGTAGAAGGCAATCTTATCGGTGCCGTTTTCAAACTTGTCGGTGGCTGTTCTTGCCACCATAGCCAGGGCCTGCCCCAGATAGGGACTGTTTTTGACCTTGTTGTAATCAACCAGATTGCGTCCGTCTAAGTTCTGTACGCAATCTTTCAGCAAGTGATCGTAGGCGGAAAAGTCGGGGCTTTTGGGGTGTTCGACCCGGGTCATGGCTGCCGCCAGATGATCGATACTGTGGGAAACAGTGCTTATTCCCATGGCAATAAAGCCCACGAAGAGCATGACAAAGGGGGTGACCAGGACGAGGTTGTTTGGTTTTTTGGCCACTTTACCCCCCTTAAGAGCATCGTCCTCTGAGCCGGTAGCGCTTACGGATTACATTCTAGCTAAATTTTAGAAATTTCCCAGGGTTGGCATCGGGCGTCACCGAGAGACCGGTACCAAAAGCGAAAGCCCGGCATAGCCGGGCTTTTGATGCTTATGAGATGGTGGAGCGTACGAGAGTCGAACTCGTGACCTCTTCAATGCCATTGAAGCGCGCTACCAACTGCGCTAACGCCCCGTCATGTGGATTTATATCATAAATCACGGGCTGAGGGCAAAGGGCTTCTCCTTTGCATTTAGGCTTGTTTACACAAGGGTGAAATTGCTGACCCGTACCTGAGTAATTCCTAACTGGCCTCGGGGGCAATTATTGGTCGATATTCACCAAATGGTTGGCTTCTCCTGCTAGCTTAGTCTCAACTTACTCTCAAAAACCGGAGGCTCTTGGATACTTTGAGCCGGCATGAAAAACTTCTCGACGCTGAAAAAGCCTGTCTGGTGGTGGTGGATGTGCAGGAGCGCTTTGCCAGCCACATTGATGGCTTTGAGGGGCTGGTCAAAAATATTGTCATCATGCTGAAAGCAGCATCCATTCTAGGGCTGCCTGTGATTATCACCGAGCAGTACGTGAAAGGGCTCGGTCCCACCGTGAGCGTCATCAAGGACGCCGCCCCCGAGGCTTCCTACTTTGAGAAGAATTGCTTCCCCGTGACCGGCGCCGACGGGTTTATGGAGCACCTGAAGAATCTACAGTCTGTGAAGCAGGTCATCGTTACCGGTATTGAGACTCATGTCTGTGTCAATCAATCGGTGCACGAGCTGCTTCGTCAGGGCTATCAGGTGCATGTGGTCGAGGACGCCGTGGGCAGTCGTTTTGCACCCAACAAGCAGGCCGCTCTTGAAAAGATGAGATGTAACGGCGCTGATTTAACCGTGATGGAGATGGCTCTTTTTGAAATGCTCAAGGAAGCCGGCACTGACAAATTCAAGGCGGTGCAAGCTCTCGTGAAGTAAGAACGGTAGAGAAAACTTCATTCAACAGGCAGATGTTATGCAGGAATCCCCGGTAAGCAAAGCAAGAATTCTCTCAAGTCTATGTCTTTTGACTCTGGCTCTGGCTCCTCATCAAGCCCTTTGGGCACAAGAGGCGTCCGCTCCTTCAGATACAGGAGCGGTAACCGGTCAGGATGCGCCTGCAGAATCCCTTGATAAGGTCGATGCGCCGCCCGCCCAGGTGCCTGTCAACGATGCTCTCACCGGTCCCGCCAGCGGGCTTTCTCGAGATGCCGCCGGCGCCTATACCGGCAGCAGTGCTCCCGACCCTTCCGGCTTGGTTCCAAGCAAGCGCAAGGAAGACTATGAAGTAATCAACACCCAGGCCGAGAGTTTTCGCCAGCGCTTCTTGCAGGGCGAGGCCATTGAATTGAGGCTGCCGCTGGGTGGAGAGCTGATGCCTCTTTCCGCTACCCTGCCGCCGATTCGCCTGGAGGCCAGTTACACGCAGCCGGTATCCTTGAAGGAAGCCGTGCTTTATTGTCTCGATAATAATCTGGATATTCGCATTCAACGTGAAGCCATGACCCAGAATAAATGGCTTTCAGTGGGAGCTTTCGGCAAATTCTTGCCCGATGCTCTCATGCAGTATCGCTCTCTCTACCAGGCTGGTACCAGTTTGATTGGCGGCGCCATTCCTATTACTTTTGCCAATCCCTTTGTTTCTGTCTCCGCCGGCTACAGGTTCTATGGTTTTCGGGGCGGCTCCGTCATGTTCGGCTCCCTGGCCAGCCTGCACAACTTCCGGGCCAGCCGTGAGCAGTACAAAGCCACCATCAATGATACTTTGCTGTCCATCACCCGCGCTTACTACGAGCTGGTGCGCAATCAGGCGCTCTTACAGATCCAGACGCGAGCGGTAGATGTTTCAAAAGCCCAGGTCTCTTTGAACCGCCAGTTGGAGAAAGCCGGCACCGGTACACGTTTTCAGGTCTTGCAGTCAGAGACTCAGCTGGCTCGGGATGAGCAGGGATTGCTCACCCAGGAGGTCGGTCTGAGGCGGGCAGCCATCAATCTGGCTACTGCCCTAAACTTGAACGCCGCAGTGAATTTGCTCTCGGTGGAGTCGGAAGTGCGCAAGGTGCGCCTGGTTGACCCCGGCCTTGATATCAACCGTCTGATCAACATCGCTATCTTGAACCGTCCCGAATTGAAGCAGTTCGAGGAATTGCGCATTGCCGCCAAGCGCAACATACAGGTGCAGGCGGCGCCTCTTTATCCGCAGTTTCAGTTCTTCGGCAGCTACGCCGGCAATGGACAGACTCTGGGTACTTCCTATACCACCACGGCGCCCAGTTATACGGCCGTGCCCCTGGCTCAGAATGCCGCTCCGCAGTCCATTTTGACCAATATTCAAAACACCGGTCTGGTAACCACGGCCTCCACCGTTGTACCGGCCGGCATGGTTTACAATCCCGGCACGGTGATTAATCGCCGCGTGCGGGAGTCGTATCAGATCGGCGTGCAAGTAGATTGGAACTATCTTTCCCTCGGGGTGCCCGATCTGGCCAATGTGCAGGCGGCACGAGCCCAGGCTCGTCAGGCTTCCTTGCGCGTCAATAAGACGATAATGGATGTCTACCAGCAGGTGCGCGACAGCTATCTGCAAAGTCAGACCGCCGAGCGGCAGATTGAAGTGGCTACCAAGGAAGTGCTTTCCTCGGCGGAAGAACTGCGTCTGGCCAGGGTAAGGTTGGCTAACGGCGTCGGCACCAACATCGACGTAATCAACGCTCAACGTGACTTCACCCAGGCCCTGGTACGCAAGGCCGACGCCATTATTCAATTCAATATTTTGCAGGCCCAACTTCTGCGCGATGTCGGCATCATCAGCGCCGACACCCTCACCTCCGGGCGCCTGGCCAAGTAAACGGCGGCGTTTCTCGCTCTTACTTGATCAGATACATTTTGTTCGGCAGTTTTTCCACAGAAAGGAGTAACCGCCGCTCAGGTCCGACTCCTGGTCGCCTATATTGACGAGTATTTTGTAACCCATCTCTTCCAGCTTCTTGCGATACTCGGTTTTCATCTGGCTGGCCGGCGTTTTGTCGCCGTCCTTGCGCATGTACAAGCCATCATAGGCGATACCGCATTTGATTAGATTGGCAATGGTTTGCCGACGCACATGTTCTTGCCTGCCGGTGATCAAAAAGACGGCTACGCCCTTGCTGCGAGCGTATTTTAGAAGTTCCACCGAGTTCTTCAAAGGCGCGCACTTGGCCTTCTTCATCCAGTCTTCCCAGCCGCTCCAGTCTACTTCCTTCAAGTTGCCGGCCGCCTTTTCTTCCATGTACGGGCGGTTGTCCAGAATAGTTTCGTCTATGTCCGAGACCAGTGCCAGGCTGCCCGGTTCCAGGTCCGGATGTTCTTTCAAATACTGTTCGATGAAATCCCGGCCTGTTTTAACGGCTGCATCGAATTCTTTCCTGGCCTCAGTGGAATAGCTAAACTTGACCCCGTCTTTGAGGTCCTGGGTGTTTTCGACTTCTTTGGTGCTTTCGGCCGTCTTGGCGAAAGCCGCCTCACTGACGAAGCCGCCCGGTAGTATCGGGAATTGACAGAGGAGCGAGCAGGCTATTAGAAGACCGGCTCTTTTAAGATTGCGTGGCAAAGTGGCAAATCCTATATGAAGGGACTGGCCGGATCTTTTGATCTAGCCGCCGTTCATTTTAACGCCGCGACCGGCAGCGTAGGTGATACTACCGCCAATAACTTTCTGGCGACCCGGTAGTGGTTTGACTTCCACCGTGCCCACTGATTTCTCGGCACTTACGCCCGTATAAACACCCCAGGAACCGGATGCCACTTTCTTGGGTTTGGGTTTGACAAGCCTGACCAGGCGGTCTGATTCGGCAATTGAGATGAGTATGAGGGCGGCAAGCAAGAAACTGGCGATGTAGAACGGAATATCCACCTGAGACCTCCTGCCTGGGCACGATTGCGATTTATGGGCCAACATTAAACCAGGGCGGCAGGTGTTGTAAATGGGAAAAATACTCACAATTCAATCTTGAGAAAACAAAATTGCCCCCGGTTTAACCAGGGGCAATTTGTTTTCTTTCCTTGTTTGACCTCTGGCAATCAGTGCCTGAAGCTCTTAATGCTTGACGATATCGGCAAGCTCCTCATAAAGGCCGGCGATGAGCATAGTAATGACGGCGGTCTTGGGGTTCTCTTCGGAAAAGCGGGTGAACTCCCTGGCTTTGGTTTCGAAAAGTCCAAGTAGTCTTTTATCGAGGGCTTTTGCGTGCTCGTTTTGATTCATCGGGCGGTCTTTCTAGTTGGCAAGTTGAAATAGGTGAATGCTTAAATTTTACTCAAAACTCTGAAAACCTCAATAGGTCGGGCAGGAAAAACTACTGAAAAGCTCAAATTTTATTTTCGTGACGCCACCTCTGGTGGCGCTCTATGTCTTTTGTATATCGCCCGAATAGAGAGAGGGACACCGTGGGCGCCCCTCTCTCTCGGATTCTATGCTTGGAAAACTAGCGACGTTTCTTCGCTGTTTTTTTGCTCTTTCCAGGCGCGGCTTTCTTGGCCGGCTTGGCATGAGGCTTGCTTTCCTTTTTCCTGGGGTTTGGATCGCTCCAGCCGGTCAGTCTCTTGCGACCGTCCACCACATCCTTGAGTTCCTGTCCGGCGCGGAATGCCGGTACTTTGGCGGCCGGAATGCGCAGAGGGGAAAGAGTGCGGGGGTTGCGGCCGGTGCGGGCCTGTCTGGTGCGGCGCTCGAAAGTGCCAAAGCCCACCAGGGTCACCTTATCGCCGCGGCCCATGGTACCGGTGATGGTGTGGAGGATGGCGGTGACGGTGTTGCCAATCTCGGTTTTGGGTTGACCTGTCATTTCTGCTATGTGGCTGATCAGCTCAGCTCGATTCATCTTGGTATTCTCCTTGACTCGTCTAATTTTGAAATTATTGACTCCAGGGCTTCCAAACGGGGATGTTAGCACTACCTAATTTTTCCCACAAGGGCGGCCGGCGTCGGTCATTAACTTTCTGGAAAACCCGGCGGCGGGCCGGATATTATAGATATGCTTGCCACGGTCGCTGGGTGAATCAAAAAGTAAATGAGCCAACTGTCCACCTCGGTACAACCTACCATCAAGCAACTCCTGGCCACCGACGCTCTTTCGGAGGCCCAGATACTCTGTGGACAGGGCAATCTGGATAGACCAGTCAGCCAGGTGATTTCGGCCACCGGTCATGCCCCTCGCCAGGGTAGCTTGTTGGTTATCCAGTCCGATGCCATTTCTACGCCCGAGGTGGCGCTCCTTTCGAGACTTTCAGGTTTGATTCTGGTCAAGACCTCACCTGATTTCGGCATGGCCATAACCGCTGGTGCCTCTAACGACGGTCTTTCCGGGATGTCATCTCCTATCGTCGGTGCCAGCCCCCTCTCGGAAGCGTCGTTGAAGCGCTTGATTAAACATTGCAACGATGCCGGTGTGCCTCTGCTATTGGTGCCCAGCTACGGTGAGCCGGGACAGGTAATTGAGGATGTGCGCTATGTCTTCCTGCGAGAGTTGAAGCTGGCTTCGGCCAGGCTTTATAGCGTCATGCTTTCCATTGCCTTAGAAGAGGGGCTGGATGGGCTTGTGGAGGCTGTTTCCGGCTGGCTGAATCGTCCCCTGGTTGTGGAAACGGCAGACTTCAAGGTGCTGGCTTCCCGCAACATGGGGGCTACTCCCGCCAGTCAACAAAGACTGCTCTCGGAAGAGAGCCTCAAGAGCCTCAGGGAATACAAGAAAAACCTGCAGGCTCTGACGCCGAAAGTCGGTCCCCAACTTGACGGACAGGCTGATCTTCATATCTCGCCGGTGCGCCTGGGGCGCCGGCTGGTCTTCCCGATTCCGCTCTCTGAGCTAATTGCCGGTTATGTATCGGTGATGATTCGCCCCCAGGACGATGTCAGTCAGTTTTCCGAGTACATGCAGCCTCTGGCTCTGGCCTGCAAGGTCGATTTCTCACACCGTCTGAAAGATTCCCCTTCTTTTGCTGTGACTCAGCGCAGCCTGCTCAAAGATCTGCTCTCCGGCCGCTCTGTCTCTGCTTCCGACCAGGAGCGCCTGGAGCGCAGTTTCGGCTTTGATCTCTGTGACGGCTTTTATGTCTTTGCCGTGGATGTGGGCGGCGCCTCTCAAGGCGGCGAGAACACGGGCGTCAATTATCCCGACGAAGAGTTCATCTCATGCGATGCAGAAGGGATGCGTGCCTTTGTGGTGCCCTACCTGGCCAAAGCGCCCGAAACCTGGCGCAAGTATGCCGACGATATAGTGGCTCGCATTAAGGAGCTGAATAAGGGCGGCGGCAAGAACCCCGCTGTTCGCCTGGGAGCCGGTCGTCTTGTGGAAACCATGCTGGAATTGCCGGATGCCTACGGCGAGGCCAGGCAGGCCCTGGTGATTGGCTCCATGATTCATGGTGAAGGAGAATTTGCCCTGGCTTATGGCGAGCTAGGTGTGAAGCGCCTTTTATACCTGGTATTTGATCATCCGGAGTTGGAGCGTTTTCTTGATGAGACCCTTAGCCCCCTGGCCGCCTATGATGACGAATGGGAGTCGGAACTGGTGGATACCCTGCGTGTTTATTTGCAACAGGGCGCCAACTTGAACTCTACTGCTCGTGCCCTCTTTATTCACCGTCATACTTTGCGCTATCGTCTTGAGCAAATTGCCGACATTCTCAAAGTCGATATCGATTCCCAAGAAGTCTTGCTGAATCTTCAGATCGCCTTCTTGATCAAAGACATGAAAGAGGGCGGTAAGAAGAAGTAGTGACAGTCCTTCTGGAAGCAGTGAATGTGGTGAAACGCTATGACGGTGCCGGCACAAATGCCGTCAACGGTATTTCGCTGCAGGTGGAAGAAGGGGAGTTCTACAGTTTTCTGGGACCAAGCGGCTGCGGCAAGACCACCTTGCTGAGAATCTTCGCAGGCTTTGAAACCCTTACCACCGGCAGTGTCTTAATCGGCGGCAAGGTAATGAACGACCTGCCGGCCTACAGGCGTCCGGTTAATATGGTCTTTCAGAGTTATGCGCTTTTCCCTCACCTCTCGGTCTTTGAGAATGTAGCCTTTGGCTTGCGCCATGGCGCCGGTCGGCAGATTGCCGGGCTGGACATAGCTGCGGAAGTGGATAAGGCACTGGATACGGTGCGCCTGAAAGCGCTGAAAAATCGAATGCCCTCCCAGTTGTCGGGAGGACAGCAGCAGCGCGTAGCACTCGCTCGGGCTCTGGCTGTGCGTCCGCTCGTCTTGCTCCTGGATGAACCTCTATCGGCCCTCGATGTGCAAATCAGGGAAGAGATGCAGGAAGAACTCTCGCGCTTGAAGCGTGAGCTGAACATGACCTTTGTCATGGTCACGCACGATCAGTCGGAAGCCCTGGCGCTTTCCAGTCGAGTTGCCGTCTTTAACGCCGGTAATTTAGAGCAGGTCGGCTCGGCCCGTCAGGTTTATGAAGAGCCGTCCACGCCTTTCGTCGCCTCTTTCATCGGCAATTCCAACTTGCTTGAGGGGAAACTTAAGGAGGTTGGGGGCGCTCTTTCTAAGGTGGAACTGCCCTCCGGTGAAATCATCGAGGTCTTAAACCCTGCTTCCCTGGGAGCGGGCGTCCCGGTTAAACTGGTCTTCAAACCCGAGACCGTGCAACTGGCTGAATCGTCAAAGTTTTCCCCGGCTTCCCTGAGTGAAGGCAGCAACCGCCTGGCGGTTAAAGTGCGAAATATTTCCTATCAAGGCAGCTTTACCGATCTGATCTTCACCACCACAGGTGGTGCTGAGCTGAAGGCCAGCTTGCCCTCCCATGACTTACCGCCTTTAAGCCTTGGCGATGCTACAGCGGTCTTTCTGCCGCCTCAATCCTTAAGGCTGCTTGCTGCGGCCGGTTCAGGTGAACCGTGAAGGTCGGGCGCAGAGATTTTCTCAAGTCGGCGCTCGCTCTTACATGCAGCCTGAGCGGATGCAGTCGGGAAGAGAAGGGCGGCGATAAGCAGCTAAACATTTTGAACTGGGCCGATTACTTGCATCCTCAGGCCATACCGGAGTTCGAACGGCGCTATGGTATCAAAGTCGTTTACGACACCTTCGCTTCCAATGAAGCCTTGATGTCCAAATTGCAGGCCGGTGGCACCAAATACGATATTATCGTCCCTTCCAGCTATATGGTGAAAAACCTCAAGAAGCTCGGTCTTCTGCAAGAGCTGGAGCACGATCGCATCCAGGGCTTGTCCGGTCTGATGCCGCGTTTTCGCAACTCTCTTTTTGATCCGGGGCTGCGTTTTTGTGTGCCTTATACCTGGGGCACCACCGGTATCGGCTACAATCTGGAACAATACCGAAAACTGACCGGCTCTACTTCTTCGCTGGAACCGGAGCGGCTATCCTGGGACCTCTTCTGGGATAAGAGATTTTGCCAGCGTATGACCTTGCTCGATGATGGGCGAGAAGTGATCGGCATGTCTTTGAAGCGCTCCGGCAAGTCATACAACAGCGTCGATGAGGGTGAAATTGAGGCGGCCTGCGGGCGCTTGAAAGAACAGAAGCCGCTCGTTATGTGCTATTCCTCCGACCAGGTGATAGTGGCGCTTTCTTCCGGTGACTCTTTCCTATCTCAGATCTACAGTGGCGATGCCTATCAGGCCAGGCGCGAGAACCAGTCGGTGCGCTATGTGATCCCCAGTGAGGGTGCTTCCATCTGGACGGATAATTTCTGTATTCCCAGGCTGGCTCCCCATAAGGAAAATGCCTACAAGTGGATCAACTACATGCTGGAGCCGGAAGTTTCGGCGGCCTGCGCCAATTTTACCCATTATGCTACGGCCAATTATCTGGCCTTTAAAGGCGTCGAGTCGTCTATGAAGGAAGACCGCAATCTTTATCCGCCCGATGCCGTCTTGAACAGCTGTGAGGAGTTGAAAGATATCGGCAAGTCGATCTTCATTTACGACAGGCTCTGGACCGAACTTAAATGCTCTTGATAGCGATGACGAAACGGGAGCCGGCGTCTACTTCTTCCACCAGCAGGCTGGCGAAACCGCCAAATAGCTGTTCCAGTTCTTCGTTGCTGTAGCGGCGCAAGAGCATGCCCTTGCGTCCCTTGTCGGTATAAACGTGGGTGCCGTCGGCAAGAGTGTAATATTCGCCCGGTCCGCCGCCCACATTGTCGAAGCAACCCAGGAAAATTCCTCCCGGTTTGAGCATGGAAAGGACACTCTCAGCCATCGGCACGGCTAAATCCATGGGAAAGTGTTCAAAAATAGAATTGGCCACCACTCCGTCGAAGACCCCCTCACCGTAGTCGAGGTTGGCGATGTCCATGACGTCGAAGTTGACGTCGATATTGTCTTCTTCGGCCCATATTTTACCGAGATTGATGGCCTGGGCTGAGACATCCACGCCGGTCACCTGAAAGCCATGCTGAGCCAGGTAGATGGAGAGCCAGCCCGAGCCGCAGCCCAGGTCGAGCACCGAGCCGACGCGGCGCTGTTTAAGTTCGTCCGGAATACGCGGCACATAGGAGAGCTGCGGGAGTTGCTTGTAAGGGCGGGCTACCATACCCCAGGCTTTCTCCCAGAATTCTATGTTTTCTTGATAGACCTGCTCGTCCATGAGAGCCCGCTTGGACTCGAAAATATTCTTTGCGGCTGACGGTTCTTTCGTCACTGTGCCGACTTCCCTCTCCCTTGTCATCTCTTTTAAGTCTTCTCTTGCTGCCCGGTGGCGCCATTTGAGCCAGGCAGTAAACACTGCCGCGGCAACAATGCTAACACGGAGGTGCCGGCCCGCCGCCTTTGGGAGGCTGCCATGTAAAGAGAGACTTATTGTAAGGGGGTTGACAACTGTCGCCCCGGACCTTTTGCTCGCCCCGGCCGCTTGGAATTGATGACTTTCTCAGGCATTAATGTAGCTAATAGATACAGTACTTATTAGATCGGTTAGGCTATGGGGGGCGGTGGTATTTAATTTTGGGTACACCCTGTTCTTGCCCTTGAATATGGAAATCCCACAGGATCCACAGGAAGAATTTAGACTTGGTAGACGATTCCGGGCGCTCCGGACCCTTACAACTTCTGATGATGCTTGTACAGCAGGCCGGCTCAGGGGCGTTGCCTCTGAGTATTTTGGCGCCCGACGGATTTCTGCCGTTTATCAGACAGGTTGAACAGCTCTTACTATCCGAAAGGTTAAACCCGGTCATTGTTTACTGGCGCCGGCACGGTGCCGGTGACCTATTGCCATCCGGCAAAGATTTTGGCTTGCTTTTAAGAGAGTCCACCTATGTGGCTTGTTTCTCAGACGAAAGAGCGGAAGGTCCGGACGAGTGGAGCGTGATTGTGGAGAGCCCGCGGCTATCCATGGTTATTTATGGACAGCAGGCTATCGAGTCCACGGAGAATCACAAGTACCAGTGCGCCGGTTCTATGGATCCGTCCATCGTGAGGGAGTCCTTCAACCGTCTTTTGCCGGTCTGGCAGTCTCTAGCTCTGGCCGACAGCAACCGCATCGAGGATGCGCGAGTCTCTCTGGGCCCGGGCGGCAGCGACCCGCGCTTCGTGCAGCAGTTGAAGGGCTTGTGGCCTATTTTGAAGGGGCCGATTCAGCAGAGTTTGATTATCGACGGCAATAGCTTCGAGCAGGAAAATTCCGGTGAGACCGTCTATCAGCTCACTGTGCCGGGCTCTTCCCAGGCCGCCCAGACCATCACCGGACCAAACAAGATTCAGCCCATCGCCATGGATTACATGGCCGGCAACAAGCCGGTGGTGGGCATGGGCGGTCTTGGCCCGGACGGCGGCGCCCACGGTGTGCCCCTGGCTGCCGACTTCAGCCCGCCTGCCCAGGCCGGTGCCTTTGTGGAGGCAGAGAATAAGCCGGTCAATAGACCCAATGTCAATCTCAATGTCAACTCACCCAGACGCAGTCAACATTCCATCAAGAGCATGCCGGAAGGCTCGGTTTATGGCGACATCGTAGAACCGGACGCCCTGGCGGGAGCGGAGTCTTCCCTTTTACCGGCAAAGTCCCGCAAGGGGCAAAATAACCGCACCAATTCCGGCATGATGGCCATGGTGCCGGCCGGCGCCGAGCTGAATCCTTCCGCCATGCCCGGCGGCAAAAACCTGATACCGCCTTCGGCGCAGTCGATTATCAGCGAAATCATTGGGCAACTGCGGCATTCCAGCGATCTCAATTCCATTTTGCAGTACGCCATCGAGACTCTTACCACCATACTTGGTGCCGACCGCGGTTTGATGTGGAAAGTGGTGGGCGACCAACTTGCCGTTACCAATGAGTATTCCATCGGCGGCAACACCTGCTTCGTAGACAATCAGCTCAACTCTCAAGAGTCGATGTCGATTGTGCTGGAGTTTCTCTCACGCTTCCCCGATGAGTCCGGCACCGGTGTGATCAGTATTCCCGATACGGCTCAGGATACCGATCTGCACAAGATGTCGCGCACCCTTTCTTCCCTTCTGGAGTTGGGTGATGTCCGCGGACGACTGATGGTGCAGCTCCGGTCCCGCGGAATATTCTCCGGCTTTTTGGAATTGCAGCAGTGCGGCAGACCGAGAGAATGGAGTACTGAAGATGCCGTTGTCTTGCAGAAAGTAGCAGAGATGCTCTCTGTGGTTGTGCAGCAATCTTTCGACCAATCGAAGATTGAAATGGACGCCCAGGAGATGAAGCTGATCAACGAGATCGCCAGCCTCTTCCGTGATTCCAAAGGGGAGAGCAGTCGCGATTCCCTGGTTAAATCGGTTATGCTCGTCGCAGACCACATGGGTTTCATTCACTCTCAGATCTACCTATTCAACCAAGATCTCAACATACTTGAGCCTCAGATTCGGGAGAACCAGGAAGGCTCCATGGATCTTTCCAATAAAGATAACCCCTTTGTAGCTGTCTTCGAGTCAGGTCGCGGCAAAGTGGTGAATATGGAATACTCCCGCAAAGGCGATCCCTTCTTTGGGCATGATATGGCACTGGTACTGCCCCTGGTGTCAGAAGGTCACCGCATGGGTGTGATCGGGCTCTGGCAACGGCAACCTAAACGACCGCAATTCAGACCCCAGGACCGTGAACTCGGTTTGACCATTGCCGGTCACTTGAGTAACGTTATTCGCGCCGATATGGCGGTGCAACAGATTCGTGCCGATCAGTTACGCGAGTCACTTATCAATAAGGTATCACTGGAGATCAGGCGTTCCCTCAAGGAAGCCGATCAGATCATGGACACCCTTGTTAAGGCCGTGCAGGAATACTTCGACCTGGATCTTTGCGTGGTATCACTTTTCGATTCGCTGGAAGGGCAACTGCCCGTCAAGTCGGTGAAGTGTAAGTTCGCCGGAGAAGAGGAGGAATTTCCTCAACCGTTGCCGCCGGCCATGCCTGGGATGCCCATGATGGAAGAAAACCCGGAAATTCCGGAGGCCCAGCAGATTGCCGATCTGATCGCCAAGAGCTCTATGCAGTATCTGCTGGAAGGGCAAACTGTTCACCTTTCCCCCGCGGAAATGAAAGAGCGCCTACCCGGCCAGTTCTGGTCTCAAAAATGGGAAGAGCGGGCGGTCACGTTAGTGCCACTGGGTCAGGGCAACAACTTCAAAGCGGTCTTGCTCTTGGTCGCTAGAGACAGCGGCAAGCCCATGCCGGACAAGGATATGC